>NZ_CP034156.1:0-565367 GCF_003860625.1 Rhodococcus sp. NJ-530 | reverse complement strand
GGCCCCGACATGCTGTTGGTCTCTCACAACGCGACAACAGCGAGGCCACGAGCATGAACGAGGGTACGTCAGTGCTGCTCGGGCTGGAGGACGAGTTCACCGTCCTGCAGCTCGAACGAATCGATGCCGACACGGTGCGTGTCGTCATCGAGGTCATCGACCCGGAGGGCGCCTGCCCCGAGTGCGGGGTGCTCACCTCAAGGATCAAGGAGCGGCCACTGGTTCGAGTCAAGGACTTGCCTGCCTCCGGCCAAAGAACCGATCTTTGGTGGCTCAAACGGCCCTTGGTGTGCCGCGAACCGGCCTGTGGGACAGCGACATTCACGCAGCAGTCCCGCGCTGTGCCGGCACGGTCGCGGCTCACGACCCGGCTACGAGAGAAGATCGGTTCGGCGATCGCGTCGGGCAACCGCGCCGTCAGCGAGGTCGCTAGCGAGTACCAGGTGGCGTGGTCGACCGCGCACCGGGCGCTCATCGCACTGGCCAACCAGTGGCTGCCCGAGCCGGAACCCACCCGCGTGCTCGGCATCGACGAGACCCGCGCCCGGTCGGTGCGCTGGGTGCTCGAAGAGGCCGGCTGGACACGGTCGAACCCGTGGATGACCTCGTTCGTCAACGCCGACCCCACCCTGCCCGGGCACCTTCTCGGGCTGACCCCGGGACGCTCCGGGGCGTGCGTGATCGACTGGCTCGCGCTGCAGACACCCGCGTTCCGGGCCGGCATCGACCTGGTCGTGATCGACCCGTCCGCGCCGTACGCGGGCGGGATCCGCACCGCCCTGCCGGACGCGCGGATCGCAGTCGACAAGTGGCATCTCGTCGCCCTCGCCAACCTCATGGTCACCCAGGTCCGTCAACGGATCACCCGGCAACTGCACGGCCGCCGCGGCACCGCCACCGACAAAGTCTGGGCCAGCCGGCAACTGCTGCTCACCGGCTACGAGCACCTCACCGTCAAGCAAAAGGCCCGGTTCAACGCCGCCCTCGCCGCCGAGGATCCGACCAACGAGATCGCCGCCGCGCATGCCGTCAAGGAACGCCTGCGCCTGCTGCTGGCCGAACACCAGCCGCACCAGATCCGGCGCAGGCTGTACGACTTCTACGACGCCGCCGCCCGCGCCGACATGGAGGAAACCAGCCGCCTAGCGACCACGATCGACACCTGGTGGCCAGCGGTGCTCGTCGCGCTCACCGAGGACGTGACCAACGCCCGCACCGAGGGCTTCAACCGGATCATCAAGCAAACCAAGCGTGTCGGATGCGGCTTCACCAACATGGACAACTACCGAAGGCGCATCATGGTCCACATCGCCCTCACCCGAGGGCAGAGACCAGCAGCATGAAATCAGCACACGCCCCGCTCAGATGCGGAGAGCCCCCAAAACACCCCAGGGAAGTGCCATCAGGTCACAACACTTCCGCACAGCACCTGGCCCGCACCCCGGAAATCGGGTACGGGTCGGGCCTGAGACCAAACAGATTCCAGCGCTTCGTCGGCGCCCTTACGCGGCAGCGCTCACCGTCATATCGACATGAAGTCCGGCAGCCGACACCATGTTGACCAACGCATCAAGACTGAACAGGTCGATCTTTCCTCGAATCAAATCCGACACCCGCGGCTGAGTCACACCAAGCCGGGCCGCCGCATCCATCTGAGTCCATCCCTCGGTCTCGATGCGCCGAGACAACGCAATCAGCAGACTCGACCGCAACCGCATGTTCTCCGCCTCCTGCGCAGTGTCCTCGATCGCATCCCACACGCTGCCATAGATTTCATCGCTCATCACCACTCACCCTTCCCGCCATCCGCTATCACCTGCTGGTACCGCTTCCTCGCGGTAGCCAAGTCCGCCGCCGACGTCTTCTGCGACTTCTTCTGGAAGCAATGCAGCACAACTACCCGGTCCGCGAACTTCGCCACGTAGATGACACGGAACGCTCCCGACCCATCACGTACCCGGATCTCCCGCACACCAGAACCCACACCGACCATCGACTTCCAGTCCGTCGGTTCGACCCCTGCTGAACACGGTCCAACTGATAACCACACTGACGACGAACCGCATCGGGGAAACCACGAAGATCCTCCAATGCGGTCCCCACGAACTGGATCTTCTTCACCCCACGAGTATACAAAATTTTGTATGAACTGGCATAGCCTCCACCCAACAGAGAACAGCCAGCGAGACACACTCACCCAGCGAAGAAACCCCGGAATCCCGACGTGTTCCTCGACGTCGGCGACAGTAATGCCGTCGACGCCAGGAGTCATTGCTCCGCGATTGCCCGCGACCCGGTCGAACGCCACGATCAGCGTCGCCGGGTCGTGCACAAGGTTGAACAGGTCGTCGAACCGGCGGCCGGGATCGGCCGCCGCCCAACAGTGAAGCTTGGCCTGCATCTGAAGATACCCGCCGAGAAGGTCCCGCAGGGACCGACTCTGACGTGGCGTCACCGTTCGGTGGCGCATCTTCCGGCATTACAGTATCCGCCCTTCTCAAAACCGCTGCCGCCCTTCGCTATGTGGCCGGCCTTTCCCGGCCTCGGACTACTACGGCGACTCCGCCCCACCCGACACGTTCGACGGTCGATGCGTCTATCCCGGCCCGGCGAGCTGGCTACCCGTCAGGTCGGGAGCCGTGACAGGCGGTTCCCGTGTTCACTGTGATTCGCTCGACGAAGTAGGAGTCCAGCTGTGTCCCTGCGGCATCGCCACGAGTACGCCGTAGACCTTCCTCGTGGCCTCCCGGCCGGCTTCCATAAACCAACCCAGAAGTTCCGCACCGATCTCGGTGGGTGCGCTCCGCATCCTGCCCCGATCCGCCAGGTTCGAGCAGGTGGCCCATTGAGGGACGTAATGACGCTGGTTCCTCGCGTACTCCTCTCCATCTCACTTGCCGGACCCGCACCATCTGGCAGTACTGGCCACGTCCCGGCGTTGTCAGGGCTGCTCCTACCCTCCCCGGCATCACCGGATCAGGCTGCCCTCAGCTCCACCGACCTGCTACGACAGACCGGCGGCGAAGGTCTCTCACCTCCACTCGAATCACAGCGCCTCACGGCGCAAACGGAAAGTGGGCCAGAACCAGTTTTCAACCGTCGGCAACAGAATCCACCTTTCCAATGCACGACTCCAGGCAGCTGAGCACCGCGTGCTCGGAACAACGCGTCACCGAAGTTCTTGCTTACCCTTGGGCAAGGTTTTTGCTCATGGGACGCTGCGCCAGTTCGTCGTCTCCCAAGCGCGAGAACCATGATCAGCAACTTCTCCTACCTCTGGTACGCGAGGCGGTCGGCAAACTCTGCGGAGCAGCGTGTCGAGACGCGGCCTCGCCCTTTCCTGACAACGAGACGTTGGCAACAGCGCTCCCTCAGAATCGGCGGATGCGTTGCAGCGATCGTTTGCGGCTGCCCTCTCTATACCGAGCCTCCAAGCGGGCGGACGTGTTCGAAGATCAGAATCGTTTCTGTAGCCGCGACAGCTGGGTGGGCACTGAGGTTTTCGACTACGAAGTCCCGCAATTCCGCTGATCCCGCGGTCGCGACATGGATCAAGTAGTCGTCAACGCCGGCAACGAAATAGACGTTGAGGACCGCATCGAGACCAGCGAAGTCTTCGCCGAGTTCGGCCAGTCCCGAGCGTGCTTCAGACAGCAGGCGCACGGCGATCATCGCCTGGAGATCCTTACCAAGCGCGGCAGGATCGATGTCGGCATGGAACCCACGAATCACGCCGGACTCGATCAGGGTCCGAACTCGGCCGAGGCAGGTGGACGGTGCAATTCCCGCTATTGCCGCCAGGGCATTGTTGGGAATCCGTGCATTGATCGAAAGTTGTTCGAGAAGAACACGATCCACGGAATCCAAACGAAAGGGTGGCCGAACATTCTTCAGCGAAGCAGCCACTTGACGACTCTTTGGAGAATTTTCACGATCCATCGACGGGTCCTTAAGAATTATGTTCACTGAGCAAGCGAATATGCCGGACAAACTTCATCATTAGAGCGAGAACATCGAATATAGAACAGACCCGTTTGGAGATACTCATGAAGGTCGGAATACCCCGCGAAATCAAGAACCACGAGTACCGGGTTGCCATCAGCCCCGCAGGCGTGCACGAACTGGTCAGCCGCGGGCACGACGTCGTCATCGAAACCGGCGCGGGTACCGGTTCCTCGTTTACCGACGAGGACTTCAAGGCCTCCGGTGCCCAGATTCTCGACTCCGCAACTCAAATCTGGACCGAAGCAGACTTGTTACTCAAGGTCAAAGAACCTATTGCAGAGGAGTATTCGCACCTGCGCCCTAACCAGGTCATCTTCACCTACCTTCATCTGGCGGCATCCAGGGAATGTACTGATGCACTGCTCAACTCGAAGACGACATCCATCGCGTACGAGACCGTAGTCGGCGCAGATGGTTCCCTGCCACTTCTTGCCCCGATGAGCGAAGTGGCTGGCAGGCTTGCCCCTCAGGCCGGCGCCTATCACCTGATGCGCCACGGCGGTGGACGCGGAGTGCTGATGGGTGGCGTCCCGGGAGTCCGACCTGCCAAGGTTGTCGTGATCGGCGCTGGCGTTTCGGGCAAGAACGCGATCGCGGTGGCGCACGGAATGCAGGCCGATGTCACCGTCCTCGATCTTTCGATCGCTCGACTGCGCGAAATCGACGATCTGTACCGCGGCCAGGTAAAGACCGTCATTTCCAACAGCCTGGAACTCGAGGCGGCCGTCCTCGATGCCGATCTGGTCATCGGCGCCGTTCTGATCCCGGGAGCCAAGGCACCAACACTCGTCTCCAACTCGCTGGTAGCCCGCATGAAACCAGGTTCGGTCCTCGTGGACATCGCAATCGATCAGGGCGGGTGCTTCGCGGATTCACACCCGACGACACACGCCGATCCGACGTACCAAGTCCACGATTCTCTATTTTACTGTGTCGCCAACATGCCTGGTGCGGTGCCGCGGACGTCGACCTATGCCCTCACAAACGCAACACTTCCCTATGTCGTCGCCCTCGCGGACCATGGGTGGCGGGAGGCCGTCACGTCGGTTCCTGGATTCGCTTCGGGCTTGAGTACCCACAACGGAGAGTTGTTCTCCGAGAGCGTTGCAGCGGCGCACGGATACGCCTCGACCGCTTTTTGACCGAATGCATTGCTGGTGGGCTCGACGAGATCGTCGAGCCCACCAGCAATGCGAGAATTTCGGTAGCGACATGAACACCAATAGCCCTCTGTGCCGACAATTCTCAAGACAGGGACTAACCGATCCGGCGAAGTCTCGGCGCAAGATCGCGCTCGAATAGTTCGAGAAACCGCTGCTGGTCGTGACCGGGCGCATGGAAGACCAGATGGTTAAAACCGACGTCGATGTACTCCTTCACCTTCTCGACAGCGTCATCGGGGTCGGAGGCGACAATCCACCGCTTGGCAACCTGCTCGATCGGGAGCTCGTCAGCTGCCCGTTCCATCTCGACGGGATCCTCGATGGAATGCTTCTGCTCGGCAGTCAGCGAAAGCGGGGCCCAGAAACGGCAGTTCTCCAATGCTTGATCAGGGTCGGTATCGTACGAAATCTTGATCTCGATCATTTTGTCGATTGCAGCAGCGTCGCGGCCACTGGTACGCGCGCCTTCCTCAACTGCAGGCAAGAGCTTGTCGCTGTAAAGGTCCATTCCCTTCCCCGAAGTACAGATGAATCCATCTCCTGCACGACCTGCATATCGGGCGACGACTGGACCACCGGCCGCGATGTAAATTGGGATACCCTCGCCCGGAACGTCGTACATAGAAGCGCCTTTGGTCGTGTAATAGTCACCGTTAAAGTCCACACGGCCGCCAAGCCAGAGCTCACGCATCAACCGAACCGACTCGCGCAAGCGGGCATAACGCTCCGAGAACTGTGGCCATTCGCCGGTGTAACCGGTGGCGATCTCGTTGAGTGCCTCTCCGGAACCCACGCCGAGCATAATCCGTCCCGGATAGAGGCATGCCATCGTTGCAAATGCTTGCGCGACCACCGCTGGGTTGTAGCGGAAGGTTGGAGTCAGAACGGATGTGCCTAATTGAATGGTCCTCGTGCGTTCACCGACAGCGGTCATCCAAGCGAGGGAGAACGGAGCGTGTCCCCCTGATGACGCCATGGCTGAAAGTGGTCACTGACCGTTGCCGAGTCCATCCCACACTGTTCGGCAAGAACACCGAGTTCGACGAGGTCCCGAGGCGTGAACTGCTCCGCCGATGCTTTGTAACCAAGCGTCAATGTCTGCGCCATGGAGTTGTTGCTGCCTTTCCCATATAGCCTTCGTGTGGCAGCGCGTCACTGCCACCCCAATGAATCGCGACGCCCTTGCGCGACTTGGTTATTCGGCAAGGGCGTCGCGGATCGCGAGCACCCCGACATAGACCTCGGCAAAACTCGTACTGAGGGGACTGAGACCCAACCGAATACCGTTCGGCGTACGGAAGTCAGGAATGACACCCTGCTCCCACAACTGTGCCGTTATAGCCTTGAAGTCCGAATGATCGATCGTGATATGTCCACCGCGCCAACGCGAATCCTCCGGGCTGGCGATCTCGACGCCGAGCGGAACCAGCAAGTCGCGAACAAGTTCGAGTGCGAACTCCGTCAATGCGATCGACTTCGCACGAATCGCCTCTATCCCGACTTCGTCGATAAGTCCCAGCATGTCTTGCATCGCAAGCATTCCCAGAATGGGCGGTGTTCCACTGATAACTCTCCGAATACCGTCAGCGGGTACATAGCCTTGTTCCATCTCGAAAGCATCCTTGCGGCCCATCCACCCCCAGATCGGCTGCTCGAATTCACTATGCAAATCGGAACGGACGTAGGCGAAAGCCGGAGACCCGGGTCCACCGTTCAGGTATTTGTAGGTACATCCGACCGCGAGATCTACTCCCCACGAATCTAATTCGATCGGAACGGTTCCCACGGTGTGGCACAGATCGAGAAGCAACATTGCGCCGGCCGAGCGCAAGATGCGCGCGAGATGCGCAGCGTCGAGCAAGAAACCCGACCTGTACGCAACATGGCTGAGCACGACGAGAGCAGTCTTGTTCGATACCACCGCAGCAAGCTTCTCAGCGGTTACACCACTTCGAGCGTCGGACTCGATCCACCGCAGCGTCATGCCGAGTTCGACCGCAATGGACTCGAGCAGATAGCGATCAGTGGGAAAGTTGTCGCGGTCGACAACAATTTCCGTTCTCCCAGGTCGCAGAGCGATTGCGCCCCTGGCCAACTTGTATAAAAGAACTGTGGTGGAGTCGCCGATAGTGGTTTGACCAGCGGCGGCTCCCAGTACCGTCGCACCCAGCGCATTTCCCAGGGTTACCGGTAGTTCGTACCACCCTTCGTCCCAGCCTCGAATCAGGCGACCTCCCCAACTCTGCGTGACGAAGGTCGAAATGCGCTCTGCGCTCGCTTTTGTGGGCCGTCCCAGCGAGTTGCCGTCAAGGTAGGCGCGGATTGTGGGATCGTCCGATCCTACGAACAAATCTCGGTACCCTCTGAGCGTATCGACGGCATCGAGTGCACCGGCCCGTGCCTCGAAGGATGTGGATGTGATCATCGGCCGATCTCCGTTCTGACAGCGAATAATTCGGGGAAGAAGGAAAGTTCGAGCGCCTTCTGCAGAAATCCGACGCCGCTCGATCCTCCGGTGCCGGATTTCATCCCGATTGTGCGCAATACAGTGCGCATGTGTCGGAATCGCCAGAGCTGAAAGTTCTCTTCGAGGTCGACGAACTCTTCGAATGCCTCGTACACCGACCAGTGCTCGGTGTTGTTTTCGTAGACGAACTTGACGAGCGGCATCAAGTCGGCATTGAACGTATACGCCTCACTGACATTTCTCTCCAGTGCCGACTCCGGGACGTCGAACCCACGACGGGCTAGGCACCGCCAGAACGCGTCGTACAAGCTCGGCTCCCCCAGTAGCCCTGAAAGGAGTTCGTGGGCAGTAGGATCGGACTCGAATACAGCCAGCATTCCTGAATTCTTGTTTCCGAGTGCAAACTCCACTGCACGATACTGGTACGACTGAAATCCTGACGAATTGCCGAGGAACTCACGGAACTGTGAATACTCCGTGGGCGTGAGCGTCGCCAGCACTGACCATTGCTCGGTGAGCGTCTTCTGAATGTGCTTGACGCGTGCAACGCATTTAAGTGCGGCACCGATATCGTCGGCGTCGAACGCCCCGCGTGCAGCCAACATTTCGTGCAGGACCAGCTTCAGCCACAGCTCCGTTGTTTGATGCTGGATGATGAAAAGCAACTCGTCGTGATGCTCGGGAGTACTGACCGGATTCTGCGCGCTGAGCAGAGTGTCCAGATCGAGGTAGGACCCGTAACTCATCCGCTTACTGAAATCGGTGACGATGTTCTTTTCGATCGCCCGCATATTCGCTTCGACACTCATGATGTTCCTTGATGTGGAGGGCTGATGCTGAAACCTGTGAAATCACCGTACTGACGCTCATCATATTTCATATTCCGTGCGACCGCCACAGAAACGATATACAGCGACGCGCTGTGCGTTGCGCGTCGCTGTTCGTCGAGTAGTGACACTGGGAAGTCGTCAGCCCGTCACGTCGCGGGCAAGCTGACCAGACCTTCTTGCATCACGCTGGCCAGCAAGTCTCCTGTGCGCGAATAGATCTTTCCGTGGGCCAGTCCGAGGCCACGTGAGGCTGCAGGCGATTCCTGCACGAGTGCGATCCATTCGTCGACCCGACCGTCGGAGTGCCACCACATCGCATGGTCGAGACTTGCTGTCATTACACCGTCGTCAGCCCACGCGACTCCGTTGTTACGCAAAACTGGTTCGAGAAGTGTGTAGTCACACAGATACGCCAAAGCAGCTCGGTGCAGATCCGGATCGTCGGGCAGTCGGTCATATGCCTTGAGCCACACCACTTGTCGACGGGTCCGCTCACCATTTGCGTTCACGTAGACCGGCGACGGAGAGTGTCGAATGTCGAAGTTCCGATCATTCGCCCAGTAGCTGGCGTCTCGGACCGTTGAATCCCCGAGAACGTCTGCCGCCGTCGGAAGATCCTCGGGCCGTGGAAGATCGGCCGGCATCACATCGTGATGGCTGACGCCTGCCGTAGGTACGTGAAATGACGACTGGCCGTTGAAGACGACCTTGCCGTTCTGCACACCGCTCACGGCACGTGCCGAGAATCCGCGGCCGTCGCGAACACGGTCCACCGACCACACGGTCTCGGCGTGGACGTCTCCTGGCCGAAGGAAGTAACCGTGAAAGGAATGAATCGACCTGTCGGCGTCGACAGTCTTCATACAGGCGGTAACCGCCTGGGAGACAATTTCCCCTCCGTACGCACGTTCGGATGGAATCACCTGGTGTCGACCGGTGAATACGTCTGTACCGCGAGTGTCGAGGGAAAGGGACTTCAGCAGCTCGGCGCTGCTCTGCGCTGCGGTCATCTGTGTGTATACCCTTCCAGTGTTGAATCGTCCACGTCGGGAAGATTGACAACGATGTTGTCCGGAGTTCTTGCCGTGAGCCACACCAATTCCTCGGTGGTGCTCATATTCACCTCGACATGAGGCATCCAGGGCGGCACGAACACGAAGTCGCCCTCGGACATGTCGACATATTCCGAGAAGTCCTTGCCGAAGTAGATACGTGCAATGCCGGTCAGGACGTAGCCGCCAGTTTCGGCTTCGCCGTGATGGTGTGGCAGCGAGCGGTATCCGGGCTCGTTGGTGACCTTGCCGAACCAGATCTTGGTTGCCGGACTGTGTTCGACACTCACTCCGGAAACTCGGACCGCACCGCCGGATTGGCCGGTGTCGGCCGCTTCGTTCCCTTTGCGGGTTACCACCGGAACTGCCCTACCGGTCGCTGTTGTCATGTCATATTCCTTTCTCGCGCTGTTCGCTGTTCGATAGTGTTGTGCAGCATGCCGATTCCCTCGATCGTTGTCTCGACGACGTCTCCCACCTGCAGGAACCGAGGTGGTGATGCGGCAGCACCGACTCCGCTCGGCGTTCCTGTCAAGACCACGTCGCCGGGGCGCAAGGTGGTGAACATGCTGATGTAGGAAAGCAGGTCGGCCGGGTCGAATACCAGGTCGTCGGTCGAACCGCGCTGCTGCATTTCTCCGTTCACCGAGCAGGTGATCGGCGCTCCTGATCGAGGGTCGAATTCGTCCGGGGTCACCAGCATTGGACCGAGCGGTGTGGTGGAATCGAAAGCCTTGCCCTGCAACCACTGTGGAGTTCTGTTTTGCCAGTCACGGGCCGAGATGTCGTTGGCGACTGTGTACCCGGCGATACCGGCGAGCGCCTCGTTTCGATTCGCATCACGGAGTGTCGATCCGACAATGACCGCGAGTTCTGCTTCCCAGTCCAGCTTCGACACTGAGGGATGAAGATCGATGCTGTCCTGTGCGCCGACGAGGGTATCGGCGAATTTGGCGAACAAAGTCGGGAATTGCGGTGCCTCGCGGCCCATTTCGGCGATGTGTGCACGGTAATTATGTCCGCAGCAGATAATTTTTCCGGACGAAAGGACCAATGGCGCAAAGCTCACGACGTCTTCACTCAGTTCGCCGACGGGGTTCGCCAGTACCTCGTCCATCCGATCAGAAGCTAACAACTCGCCCACGTCGGTCGTATCCACCAACTCCCAGGAATCGCAGCGCCACACTGCTGCACTGGTGCCACCGTCGTTTGTGCGAATTGTCGAAAATCTCACGGAATCGACGTCCTTTCCTCAGTTGTGACGCAAAAGTATGTCGCTTCAATTACGATCATGAATGTAACAGCATATCTTTGACGTGTCAGCGGATACCACAACGAAAGGACCAGATACGCGTGACTATCGAGCGAATCAATCCATCCACTCTGGGCAAGGCGTCCGGTTTCTCCCATGCGGTGCGAGCGGGCAATGCCGTATACCTGGCGGGACAAACCGCACTGGACCACTCGGGGAAGATCGTCGAGGGTGGCATCGTCGAACAATTTCGGCAGGCTATGACCAACGTGCTGACCGCACTCGATGCTGCAGGCGGGCAGCCCGCCGATCTGGTGGACGTCACCATTTACCTGCTCGACATCCCGGAGTACCAGGCACACGGTCGCGAAATTGGCGCCATCTGGCGCGAATTGGCAGGTACCGAGTATCCCGCCATGGCAGGAATCGGCGTCACCTCACTATGGCAGCGGGAAGCCCTGATCGAAATCCAAGCTGTCGCACACGTATGACATCCGGTGACGATAAACCTGCCGTTCAGCTATGAATGACCGAAAGTGCATGTTCGCGGGCGGGACCGCTCAAACTTCGGTTCAGCTCGGCGAACAGCTCTTCGGCAGTCATGCCGGTCCACCCCTGCGGAAGTAAAGACAGCGGCAACCCCGGATCAAGGTAGGGCAGCCTCCGCCAAGCCGTCAACATCGGTACGTAATGCTCGAACGCGACGGTAGACGAGACTCTGCCCTCGTCCAGTAGAGTCACCACACTACGGTAGCGGCGAACGAAATCGCCGTAGAGTTCGGACAGTTCATCCAGACTCCACCACGCCCTGACTTTTGATCGCAGGTCCCCGAAGGCCACATGCTCGGACCGGAAAATGTCGACATACGACGACAGACCTCGCCTGTCGAGCATGTCGCGTGTTTCACGCTCGATGTTTCCCGGCGCGATCCATACTCCTGGCGCTGCGGTTCCAAATCCCAGTGCCGTCAGCGCAGTCCGCAGCGCGTGCCGCTTCTCCCTCTCCGATTCCGGCACCGAAAACACCACCAACAACCAACCATCGTCCACCGTTGCGCGTCGACGATCGAAGATTCGAGCGTCACCTTCGTTGACGACATTCAGGCTGTGCTGCGACAATGAGTACCCGGCCGAGCCCTCAAATCGACTGCTGATCAACACGTCACGCCTCTTGAGTCGTGATATCGAGGATCGAACAGCGGGGCCTTCGACACCCAGGTCTGCCATCAACTTCACCACTGCTGCGACCGACAACCAGTTGCTTTCCCCGCGTGCATACAAGCCGAAGATCGTGACGATCAGTTGCCGCGGTTGAATCTCCGATGCCGCCGCGACACCACCACTCTCCAGCACCTCGTTGTGACGCTGACCTGAACGCACTTCCCCACTCGACATACACACACCGTATAGAGCCGCTCCCGCACGGTGCCATGCAACTATCGCGTTAATTATTTATGTCGCCTATCGACTCGGCGTCACAAACTATGCATACTGCTTTTATCGAGCATCACCTTCGAAAGGTCGAACATGCCTCTGTCACCGTCGGCCCACGTCGACACTTACTGCCGGGACAATCTGCCACCGGAACACAGCTGGCCTGAGTTCCGCTTCGAACTCCCATCCCTCCAGTACAGCGAACGCCTCAACTGCGCCACGGCACTTCTCGACGACATGGTCGCGATCGTCGGACCGGGCAAACCGTGCCTGCTGACCGCATCCGAAACATGGACGTACGGTGAACTGCTTAGTCGCGCCAACCAGATTGCCCGCGTACTGGCCGAAGACTACGGGCTCGTACCCGGTCAACGAGTACTCCTCCGAGGTCCCAACAACCCCTGGCTCGTGGCCTGCTGGTTCGCCGTGGTCAAAGCCGGCGGAGTAGTCGTCACTACGATGCCGATGCTCCGAGCACCAGAGGTCGCCAAGATCGTAGAAATTACCAAACCCTCACTCGTGCTGTGCGATCACCGATTCAGCGATGAACTCGTCGATATCGCTGGCACGGCGCACGTCCTGACTTTCGGATCTACTTCACCTACCGACCTTCAGATGGTGAGTGCCTCCAAGTCGGAAGAGTTCACGAACGTCGACACCGCAGCTGACGACGTAGTCCTGCTCGCACCGACATCCGGAACCACCGGAATTCCCAAAGCGACCATGCACTTTCACCGAGACGTACTGGCCAACGCCGACACGTTCTCCCTCCACGTGCTGAAACCGACACCTGACGACATCTTCACCGGTACCCCGCCACTGGCATTCACGTTCGGGCTGGGCGGGCTCGTGATATTTCCACTGCGTGTCGGCGCCGCCACCTTGTTGATCGAAAAAGCCTCTCCCGCAGAGCTTGCCGCGATGGTCCGCAGGCACAACGTCAGTGTGCTGTTCACCGCACCGACTGCATATCGGGCGATCATGTCGGCAGGAGCAGAAGCCGATTTGGCAACCCTCCGCCGCTGCGTATCTGCAGGTGAACACCTTCCTGAAGTGGTGTGGCAACAATTTCACGAGCGCACCGGACTGAAACTGATCGACGGTATCGGCGCTACCGAGATGCTGCACGTTTTCATCGCAGCATCCGATGACGATATCCGCCCCGGGGCAACGGGGAAAGCAGTGCCAGGCTTCGAAGCTCGCGTTCAAGATGCTGCGGGCAATCCGGTTCCAGCCGGCACGGCGGGATTTCTCGCAGTCAAGGGTCCAACCGGTTGCCGCTATCTAGCCGATGATCGACAGAGCGTGTACGTTCGCGACGGCTGGAACATCACGGGAGATACGTTCGTACACGATGCCGACGGATACTTCTGGTATCAGGCTCGCAGTGACGACATGATCGTCAGCTCGGGATACAACATTGCCGCACCCGAGGTCGAGTTCGCGATCGACCAGCATCCGGCCGTTGTCGAATCTGCCGTGATCGGAATCCCGAACGAGGCCCGCGGCATGATCGTGCACGCGGCGATCGTGCTTGCACCAGGGATCATCGGAGACGATGCGTTGAAGGTCGAGATTCAAAACTTCGTGAAGTCGATTGCGGCGCCGTACAAGTACCCGCGCAGCATCACCTTCGAGCAGGCGTTGCCGCGCACAGACAGCGGAAAGATCCAGCGATTCCGGCTGCACGAACACGTCAGGGTTCTTTCATGAACAGTCACAAACCCTCTGCAGCCACAGTGAATTCACGTGTCGAATGGTCCGATACCGACGCAGCCGGCCACTACCATCATTCGACTGTCATCCGCTGGGTCGAAGCTGCCGAGGCTATACTTCTACGCTCGATCAACCACGCAGATCTCTTCGGAGTGATACCACGGGTCGCCTACTCCGCTACGTATCGCGGGCGAGTGTGGTTCGGCGATGTCGTCACCACTACCTTGACCGTCGAACGAATGGGCACAAGTTCGCTCACATATCGATTCGAGGTAATTAGCCAAACCGGTCCAGTAGCCGACGGGACGTTGACGGTAGCGCACACGAGCACGTCCTCGGGGACATCCACTCCCTGGCCGGCAAGCGTGCGAGCCGCGCTCGCCGTGTGAACACGATTCACCGTTGTTCAGTCAACTGTGGTCGAAATATCGAGCAAGTGTGTCATACCAATCATCAAGGAGAAGAATGCGAATCGCAGTAGTGGGTGGCGGACCGGGAGGGTTGTACTTCTCAGCACTGGTCAAACAACTGAACCCGGCACACGACGTCACCGTGTGGGAACGCAATGCCGCCGACGATACCTTTGGCTTTGGCGTCGTCTTCAGTGACGAAACCCTCGGAGCAATAGAAAACGCGGATCCGGTGATCTTCGAACGGATGGCCCGATACTTTGCTCGGTGGGACGACATCGACGTCCACTACCGCGGTACGGTACATACCGCAGGCGGCCAGGGTTTCGCCGCGATGTCACGCAAAGTGCTGCTGGCTATTCTTCAGGAACGAGCAATCGAACTCGGCGTCGACGTGCACTTCTCGACGCCGGCGCCCGATGTCGACGAACTGCGTCGCAGCCACGATCTGGTCCTTGCCGCTGACGGTCTGAACTCCGCCGTACGCACCCGGTACGCAGGCACCTTCCGCCCTTCGCTGGACCGGCGCGAGAGCAAGTACATGTGGCTCGGCACCGACAAGGTCTTCGAGGCATTCAAGTTCTACATCGCCGAGACACCCCACGGAGTGATGCAGATCCACGGATACCCCTACGGAGATGACGGAAGCACCTTCATCGTCGAGATGCACGAAGATGTCTGGAACAGGGCTGGATTCGCGGAGTACGCAGCACAGGACTTCGCACCGGGAGAGAGTGACGAGAAGTCCATCGACATGATCCGCGAGCTGTTTGCCGACGTGCTGGGCGAACATCAGATCTTGTCCAACAATTCGCGGTGGATCAACTTCACCACCGTCCGCAACGAACACTGGCACGACGGAAACGTCGTCATCCTCGGCGACGCCGCGCATACCGCACATTTCTCCATCGGCTCGGGCACCAAACTTGCAATGGAAGACGCACTCGCGCTGGCCGCTTGCCTGCACGAAAACACTTCTGTGGCAAGCGCATTGGATGCATATGAATCAGAACGGAAACCCGTCGTAGTCTCGGTCCAACGTGCTGCCCAGGCCAGCCTCGAATGGTTCGAGAACATCGCACAGTACGTCGACCAGGAGCCACGCCAGTTCGCCTTCAATATTATGACGCGCAGCCGACGAATCACCTACGACAACCTGAAGCTGCGCGACCCAGAGTTCGTCGCTGCCGCCGACGACTGGTTCGCCGGCTCACACGGTTCGACCTGTCCGCCGATGTTTCAGCCGTTCAAACTCGGTGAACTTGAACTCAACAATCGCATCCTGGTCTCATCGATGGACATGTACTCCGCCATCGACGGCGTTCCCGGCGATTTCCACCTCGCCCACCTTGGTTCCAAAGCCATGGGCGGGCCGGCCGTGGTCATGACCGAAATGGTGTGCGTCAGCGAGAACGGTCGCATCACGCCTGGCTGCACAGGCCTGTACACCGACGAACAAGAACGATCATGGACACGTATTGTTGACTTCGTCCACGCCCACTCTGCCGCCAAAATCGGAGTGCAGCTTGGACATTCAGGCCGAAAGGGTTCCACCAAGTTCATGTGGGACGGCATCGATTCGCCCCTGGATGAGGGCAACTGGAACGTGGTGAGTGCCTCACCCATCCCGTACAGCGCTGCCAATCAGACGCCGACAGAACTCGACCACGATCAACTTGACACTATCGAGGCAGCATTCGTCGCAGCAGCAGAATCAGCGGCTCGCGCGGGGTTCGACCTGCTCGAATTGCACTGCGCACACGGCTATTTACTGTCGTCTTTCCTCTCTCCGCTCTCGAACACCCGGACCGACGAATTCGGAGGTTCCGCAGCAAACCGTCTACGCTTCCCACTGCGCATCTTCGACGCCGTACGCAGGGTCTGGCCGGCGGAGCGCCCGATCTCCGTTCGCATCTCCGCAACCGACTGGGCCGACGGCGGCAACGATATCGACGACGCAGTCGCCATCGCGACAGCCTTCGCCGAGCGCGGAGTCGACCTGATCAACGTATCCACCGGTCAGGTCGTCAAAAATGAGACGCCGGAGTACGGACGTAGCTATCAGACACCGTTCGCAGACCGTATACGCAACAAGATCGGAACGAAGTTTGGAACGGCCGTCATCGCAGTCGGTGCGATCTCGTCCCATGACGATGTCAATTCAGTCCTACTCGCAGGTCGCGCCGATCTTGTCGCTATCGGACGGAGCCACCTCTACAACCCACAGTGGACACTCCACGCCGCAGCGGAACAAGGTTACGTCGGCCCTGGCGCTGTGTGGCCACCACAGTTCGCGGCGGGCAACCGCAAACCTCCCACAGGGCGTACCGATGGCCCTCCGCCTCGGCTGAGCCTGGTCCGGGACGGCATAGCGGGCACTCGGCATGCCCGGTGGTCACCGCGAATCACCTTGTCGGTGTAATAAGTCATGCAGGATTCACCGCGTCCAGACACGCAACACGATGGTGCCCCCGGAGACTCGTCGACGACTATCAATATCGCCGTCTCTGCCGACGCCATCGTTCATCGCGGAACAATCGAGGAACTGGCAACGAAGTCACTCGAATCGCGCAACCTCACAGGAAGATTCGTTGTCACCGACGATCTTCAGTCGACGGCCGCTGCACTGTCCTACGCCGGCGATCTGATCGTGGTTCCCGGCGTAGGACAGCGGTTCGACGCGAGTGTATTCGACGGCGTGGTGCGCGTCGATTTCGGAGAATGCGCGCCTGATCGGTCCCCCGGTGTGCGACACCATATTCGAGGCCGGGGTATCGACGGCATTCACTTTGCTGTCGAAAGCGTCTATCATCATAAGTTTCATCGTGGCATCGACATTTCGTACGGAGACCATCCCGATCAGTGCGCGGTGCTGCGCATCCCGGCTGGCTCCGGTCCGTTTCCCGTAGCCGTGTTGGTGCACGGTGGATACTGGCGGGCTCGATGGCAATACGACCTGATGGATGCCCTGGCCGTCGACTTGACCAGGCGCGGCTACGCCACGTGGAACGTGGAGTACCGCAGGCCGGACGAGCACAATTGGTACGCGATGACATCGGATATTTCCCAGTCGCTGCAGACTCTGCAGTCTGTGTATCAGGAATGGAATCTGGATCTCGATCGCATTGTGACAGTAGGCCATTCTGCCGGTGGGCAGCTTGTGCTACGTCTTGCCGCAGACTCCGGCTCGAATACCGTCCGGCCGGCCCTCACTGTTTCCCTCGCTGGAGTGCTCGATTTGCGAACAGCCGACGAGCGCTGGCTCAGCGAGGGCGCCGTGTCTTCCGCGGTAGGTGGCAGATACGCCGAGCATTCGGCGATATACGACGATTCCTCCCCTATTGCACGCTTGCCGATCGGGTGTGCGCACCTCATCGCGTGCGGCGTATCGGATGACTCGGATCTGCTGGAGATCAGTCGTAGCTTCTCCGACTCGGCCGAAGGAACCACCGATGTGACGACGCACGTCGAAGGCCCCGGAGGGCACTTCGACATCATCGATCCCACATCGGAAATCTGGGCAAGGGTTGCAGCCGAGATCGACTCTCGCTTGCTCTGACTAGCTCGATCCCTTCAGACTGCGAAATGTGCTGCGGTGAAATACGATCGGCTCTTGATCGTGCGAAGCCACACCATCGACTCTCATCAGAGCGATGGTGTGGTCTCCCGCCGGAATCAACTCTTCGATCGACACTTCGAGCCATGCGCTGGCACCGTCTACGAAGATTGGGCCACCGTGTCCGGACGACACGGTCAGATCGGTGAACCTGTTCTCTGCCCGTCCCGCGAGCGCTCTGGCTACCGCTTCGTGAGTTTCGCCTAACACACTGATCCCGAGCGACCTGCAATTCTTTAACAGCGTCCAAGTCGCCGACGTGTTCTGTACGCAGAACGAGACGAGTGGCGGGTCGAGCGACACCGAGACGAAACTGCTCGCGGCGAAACCCGTGGGAACGCCATCGACATGCGCCGCAACGGCCACAACGCCGGTGGGGAAGGTACCGAACACCGACCGCAAGGTTGCTGTGTCGAAACCACTCTCAAGACCTACATCCATCGTGTCCATCTCTCTACGAATTTACGGTACCGTGGGTCGGCGTCACCCGATGATCTCCCCGCCTGCCATCCACACCGTCTGCCCTGTCAAGGACGCCAAGCCAGGGTCTACCAACGCCTTGACCATTGCGGCGATATCGTCCGGGGTGTCAAGCCTTCCGAGGACGGCCCGCGCAAGCAATCGCTGTGCCTCGGCCGTCAATCGTTCGTCCAAGATCTGCGCCGACTCTTCGATGCGGCCGGGAGCAATCACGTTTGCCGTGATGCCGTGCCTTGCTTCTTCGACTGCCATGTATTTGGTGAGCGTTGTGGCCGCAGACTTGGCCACTGCGAATGCGCCGAAGCCCGACACCGGACGCGCAGTCGAAGCCCCGGAAATGTAAACGATGCGACCCCACCTCTGTGCTCGCATACCGGGCATTGCACGCGAACAGATCAAGTGGTGTGCCCGGAGCCCGTCCAAGTGATGCTCGAATACACTCGAATCAGCCATCGACACAGGCCCCACATCGAGGCCGCTCGGATGCGCAGTGTTCACCACGATCGAGACTGGACCAAGCTTCGACTCTATCGTCGTGTACATCTCGTCTATAGAGCGCGGGTCCGTGAGTTCGCATCGAACAGACACTGAAGTGTGGTTCCGCATCACCAATTCATCTGCAACTGCTCGGTTCCCGCGATACTGCACGGCAACCCGCATACCCGCGTCCTGAAAAACCTCGACAATCCGGCGCCCGAGCAGTCCAGTTGCACCGGCGACGAGTGCGACCGGCGACACGGGTGCATGTGCAGACACGATTAGAAGTCGTGACGAGCGAAGTGCGGGGCTTCAAGTGCCGCTGCCGCGACCCTCGACGCCCACAACTCGACATGCGGTTGCGTGCCGTGCACCGAAGATGCTTCGGCGCTGTCCCATTCTTCGTACAGTCGGAGCACTCCATTACCCGACACATCCCATGAAAGCGTGTAGTCGACACAACCTTTCTCGGACCTGCACTTTTCCTGGAACTCTGTTGCAGCATAAACAAGTTCATCTATCTTGGCGGGATCGATTCGTATCGAACCGGAAACGACAACGGTCATTCGTCAGCCTCTTTCCATCTCATGTATGACACAAAGCAATCCTTGATTTCAAGATATTTCGCGGCGAAGAACCGGAATTGCCTTCTCGCCCAGAAGCGTCATGGCACGGGCAATGTCGGCGCCCATCGGCGGACCGAAAGAAAGGTGCCGAACTCCTGCATTCATCAGCTCACCGCATTGATCGATCACGTCGTCGACGCCCCCGGCGATTCCGAGTTCCAACATCGTCGATGATGTGAGTACGGTCTTGATCGCGTCGGATTTGTTTCCGTCCAGCATCAGTTTCTGCGTGTGGACGAACTCCTCCGGATCAAATCCATGCCTTTCCAAAACCTCTGTCGAGAGCGAACCACTGTACAGGGCAATATGTTCGGCGAGTATCCATCGCGCGCGATCGGCCTCGTCATCGATCGAACACCACAGGCACGCTGCGATGTCCAGTTCTTCACCATTTCGCCCGGCGGCGGTGGCACCTGCCATTATCTGGTCGCGCGCATCGAACACCTGGCGCGGAGGAAGGCACAAGGGCAGCGCCCCATCGGCGTATCGCCCCGTCATGGTCAACATTTTCGGACCCATGGCTCCGATGTAGATCGGAACCTCGACTGGTTGGCGTAGAACTGCCTGATCAGTCCAGTCCTCGAATCCTTTGCCCAATCCTACTGGGCTCTCGCCTCGGGTAAGCGCTTGAACGGCCCGCAGCGCAGTACGCGTTCGAGTGACGGGGGCCGCGGGTGCGATACCCGCCCAGTCGAAGAACACCTGAGATCCTGCACCGAGGCCCAAAAGGAATCGATTGTCCGAGAATGTCTGTAGACCCGAAGAGAATTGAGCGATCTGAACAGGGTGAATGGACACCGGATCAATGACCGCAGATCCGACGCGGATGGAGTCGGTGGCCGAGAGCATGGCAGTGAGCGCAATCAAGCCTGGTTCACCGAAGATGTCGTTTCCGGTCCAGATCTGGTCGAACCCCATCGCCTCTGCATGTACGGCAAGCGCGGCCATCCGGCGAGGGTCTCCACCTGCTCGTACACTGAAGGTTGTGCTACTTCGAGGCTCCATGGTCCGTTCCTCTCGCGTCGTATGAGTGCATGCGCATGATCAGGTTCTCGGGGGATCAGGACAGGCCACTCGCGGTCCGGAGTCCAGCCACCCGTCGACGTCGTTGCAGCCGATCGGTCCGTTCAATATCGGTAGTGCGGCAGCAATAGCGAAGTAACAGAACTTCTTTCCCGGAGGGAGCGTGACTCCGTCGGTACCAACCTCGAAATAGTCACCTATCTCGAGTCCGCACGCCGAGTAGTTCATTCTCTCGACCGTGCATCTGATTCGCCGTTCAGTCATCGAGTTCTCCGCCACACTTTGTTCGATCTAGCCGATCGAGTCGCATGACCACTCCGTCATCCGGGTCGGGGCAGCAGATCCACGGCTTGCGTTCGAGCCAGTCGTCTTCGGGCAGGTCACTCAGCCGCGAAGACAACACCGGTATGACTGCTGCGATGGCGTAGGCGCAGAACGGCTTATTCTGCGGCATCTCGATCGTGCTACCTACAACGTCGAAGAAGTCCCCCACTGCGAGTGCACACCGAGGGTTGTCGGCACGATCGACCATCACTCGAACGGTTGGTTGCATCAGTGTCCGCCGGCGAACACTTCGGAATCCGCCAGTGTCAAACCGACAGGATCCGCGAGGGCAAGTTCGGCCAAGGTGGTCCATTGATTCCGCTTTGCACCGGCATGGGTCAGCGCAACCGTCGAGTCACGCAACACTCGCTGCATTGGGTCGCCGTCGAAGACGAACGCCGAACCGTAGAGGTCTACGCACGTGTCGATGGTCCGGCGAAGTGTCTCACCCGCTGTCACGTTGCATATGGTCAACCGCATCTCCTCGAGAGGTGTCAACGTGCGCGTAGTGCCGAAAAGGATGTCGTCAGAGCGGCGAGCGATATCCAGCACGCTCGAGTACATCGTGTCGATGTCGGCGGCCACCTGTCCGATTGCGCGTTTGGAAACGAGGTCAATGGCGCCTTTTCCGGACTTACGGCGCACCGCTTGCACAGCGAGATCCAATGCTGCTTGGGCTAATCCGATTGCCACTCCGGTAAGACCGAAGAATGCCAACGTGACATGTTTGTTCAACGGATCAGCAGTCGGGTCTGCGAGGGCTTCGCGATCGAACGACCATTTTTCCGGCACGAATACCGGCTTGTCGATCGAGTACGACGAGCTCCCCGACCCTCGGACCCCAATCGTGTGCCAGTTGTCCGCGTGTTCAATCGCCTCGCGTGGCAGCCACAGTCCGACGACCGCCGGCTTGCCACTCGGCCGCAACACCGGCTCACCGTTGGCAACAACATTCGCGCCCCCGATGATGTGATCGGCCACATAGCTTCCGCTTCCCCAATCCCATTTCCCCGTAACCATGTAGCCTCCGGAGACCTTCTCGGCCACTCCCTTCGGATGAAATGCACCGCTGGTGGGCCGATCTCGATCAGGATAGAGATCGGCATAACCCTCATCGCCGAGCCTTCCCGCGTAGATACCGGTTGCGTTCAGAACACCTACATTCCAAGCACTTCCACCATCCACTCGGGCAATGGCAGACACGACGCGCACTTGATCCTCGAGAGTCATCTCCAACCCTCCGACTCGCGAGGGAAAGGTCATCTGGAACATTCCGGCAGAACGCATCGCCCGCACCGTTCGATCGGTGATCCTGCCACGGCGCTCGGACTCGGCGGCTTCCTCGGCAATCACGTCGATCACACCCGCGACATTGCTTGTCACTGCCTGCGCAGAGCTCGGTTCCGAGATCCGCATATCATCGAGTAGATCACTGTTCATCGTCTTGGTCTCCTTGTTCGTATGCATCGTCGAGCCCGGCGCCGCGTTCACCGCAGCACCGCCGACAGAAAAGCCTGTGTACGTTCATTTTCGGGCCGACCGAGCACCTGCTCGGGAGCGCCTTGTTCCACTATCCGGCCGCGGTCCATGAACACAACCTCGTCGGCGGCCTCGCGTGCGAATCCCATCTCGTGAGTCACCACAACCATCGTCATTCCGGAATCTGCCAGGTCCTTCATCACCGCGAGGACTTCGCCGACCAGTTCGGGATCGAGCGCGCTCGTCGGTTCGTCGAACAACATGACTTTCGGACGCATCGCCATGGCGCGCGCGATCGCCACCCGCTGCTGCTGTCCACCGGATAGTTGCGACGGATACAGTTTCTCCCGGCCCGCAAGCCCAACACGCTCCAACAGTTCGTAAGCGTAAGACTCTGCGTCGCTACGCTTCTCACCCTTGACCTGGATCGGGGCGAACGAAGTATTCTCTACCGCGGTCAAATGTGGGAAGAGATTGAAGTGTTGGAACACCATTCCGATGCCCATCCGCTTGAGCCTCGCTTCGCGCTCGCGAAGTTCGTAGAGCTTTCCGTTGACTTCTCGATATCCGACGAGTTCACCGTCTACGCGGATCTGTCCGGACTGCACTTCCTCGAGATTATTCATACATCGCAGCAATGTGCTCTTCCCTGAACCGGAAGGACCGACGATGCATACCGTCCGACCGGCAGCTATCTCGAGGTCGACGTCGAAAAGCACCTGCACGTCGCCGTAGAACTTGGAGACGTTCCGTATTCCGATCATCGGGTATTCGATGTCGATTACTGGATCCATGTCAACGCTCCGCAATTCTCTTCTCGAGCAGATACTGAACGGCCGACACAACCGCCAGAACTGCGAAGTACCAGATAGCCGCAACCAGCAAGAGTTCGATGGTGCGATAGTTGGATCCCGAAATACTCTGTGCCACAGTCAGAATATCGCCTCCGGCGATCACAGACACAATGGCAGTGGACTTGAGCATTCCGATCAATTCGTTGCCCAGCGGCGGAACGATGATCCTCATCGCCTGCGGGAGAACGATCATCCTGGTGGACTTGAACGGGCTGACACCGAGCGCCTTCGCGGCCTCACGCTGCCCCTTCCCGACACCGAGCATGCCACCTCGGACAACTTCGCCCATGTACGCCGATCCCGCCAGCGACAGGCCGAGAACCGACGCAGTGAACGGCGTGATCAGTTCCGACGACGGCATGTCGACAAAGACGACATCGGTGAAAGGAATGCCGATCACGATCGACTTGACGAACAGACCGAGATTGCCGAGGAAAATGAGCAGGAGAATCAAGGGTACACCGCGAAAGACGAAGACATACGCGGTAGCAACTCCCGAGATTATTCTGCTCGGCGACAATCGCATCACTGCCACGACCACGGCCCCGAACAATGAGATGACCATAGCTAATGCGGTCATTTCCAGTGTTGTGAGCAACCCCTTCAGAATTGATGCGTTGAAGACAAATTCACCCACAACGGACCACTTGATGTTCGGATTCGTCGCAAAACCGTAGACCACCCACAGGGCCAGTGCCCCGACTACGACAGCACCGCCCATTCGACCGTAGTGGCGCACTGGCACGACCTCGTTGGGCACCGGCGGCATACGCCCGGCACTGGGGTCCGTGCTGGACACACTGCCTGCGCCGATGTCAGTACTCATGTCGCTCACCTGACTTGTTCGTGTCGTCATCGTCACCTCACCGCGTCTGCCCGGCAGGTGTGCCGGAATACAGGTTGATCTTCATGCGATCCAACGGCAATGCTGAGACGCCGGCATTCCAGTCGTCGAGAACTTCCTGGTATTTTCCTGACTCGACAAGACTGTGCATTGCTGCGAGCAGTGCTTGCGACAGTTCCGGATTCGACTTCGACACTGCAGCGCCGGTTATGGTTTCGATGTACGGATCCACTTCCTCGGCCGGCAGGATCACCGTCATGAAAGCGCCTGAAGTTTGCTCGACAAAGGCGTTCAACGACGCGCTGCTGTCCATCCAGCCGTCGACCGAACCGGCCCTGAGTGCAACGAGCGCTGCCTGTGCAGAAGGGAACTCGACCGCTTCGATCTTCGGCTTACCCTGCGCAGCACAGGAACTCTCACTGTTTGCAGCGACGGCAGCTTGTTGTTGTCCACCGAGGGGAACGGCGATCCGAGCTCCGCATGCTTCTGCGAGTCTTGTTATTTCCTTCGGATTTCCCGCCGGCAACAGCACGCCGATAGGATCCTGGAACGTCCCGACGATATCGGCGACCGACCTTTCACGCTCTGCGCCGTCACTGATCTGACCCCAGAGCACATCAACATTTCCACTCTGCAGCCCCGGGAGCTGGGCCGGCCACTGAAGGTTCTTCCAGTCCACGTCCACACCGAGGATCTTGCCGACGGCGCTGCCGAGGTCCGGGACGATGCCGATCGGTACGCTGCTGTTCGACGCTTCCACACCGATGTAGGGCGGGGTCTCCCACAACGAACCGATCGAAATCGTCCCCGCATCTCGAATCCGTTGGGGCAGACTGTCGTGCAGTGTCTGATCGAATGCGACGTCCTCTAGCCCAGCCGAATCGGGTTGCGCGGCTTCGGAGGAGCATCCGGTCAATACGAGTCCTGCGGCGAGCGCGATAGACGCGACAAACTGCTTCTGATTCATGGTTTCGCTTTCGAGGAGGAGTGCTGCGTTGGCAGATAGGAGCGTGGCGAACCGGGCTAACCGAGTTCAGGTGCGCCAGTTGGTCCAGCTCCGGCAGTACCGAGGCCGGTAGACGCTATATTTTCGAGGTGTGCACGAAATCCGGACTGTATCCAATGTGGTCGCGTCGAGTGCAACCACCGATTCTCGATGGAATCCGATGGCAGATGACGTTTGTTGACGTACACGCCGATCTCGTTCGACGAACATGAGCCGAGTCCGTGGTCTGTATGCCACAACGCGAAGTCCGGATTCCAGTCGCTCAACGCCAAAGGCGCAACTGCAACCACCTGCGTGAGATCCAGGCCGACCATACACCCAGCGCCGTGAGAGATCGCGACAATTTCGGATATCTCGGACAGATCCGCGCAGACATCAAGTCCGACAGCGAAAATGACGGTCGAGTACTCGTGACCGTACCGGACCAGGAAGTCCGCCAGGTCACCGGAACGCAGAGCATTCTCGCCACACCGCGGATGCACGCGTGCGAGGAATCGCGCAGCGTCGTACCCATGGGATCGCAGAACCGTCCCGGCGGCATCCGTGACAGATTCACGAGATGTCCACTCCACCAGCACGCCTCGTCGTGGAGGCACAGCACAGTAGAACTCACTTATGACTGGAGTCGCATTGGCAACGTCTGTGTCAGTCGCGATCACTTCCCGCGCAGCGCATCCCAATAGCGCCGCCATGGACCGACGAGCAACACGCTGATCGTCGATCCAGCCGGGAGCGGACAAGCACATGGAAGGCGTTGTCACATCGCCTGGCACATCACATCTGTACTGCGCGTCGAGATTGGGACCCATGAACCGAGCCTTTCGTGGACGACTGTTGCGATAGTATGTCACTTCTACGACGTCAGTTAGATTATTGATATATTACGTTGTTGTAACGAGATATAGAGTGATGCAAACCGGCTCACTTACGACGGCGCCCAACTCCGAACCCATTGCGCGGTATGGTCTTAGGAAGATCCCAATGCACAACACGTGCAACAAACAACCTTCTCGGGTTCGAACCGACAAGCGGAGAATCTCTCAGGAGGTAAATGTGACAGATCAGGAAACACTGGATCCGATCGACAATCGGGTGGCCGTACCGAGTGCCATACTCGACGACTTCGAATCACGGCCCGGCACTGTCACATCACTGTCCAGGACAGTGCTCGGCGCCTTTGTTCTGCAACAAGGCGGCTGGATCTCGATCTCGAATTTCACGGAAATCATGTCAACGCTGGGCATCTCTTCGCAATCGACGAGGACAGCGGTGAATCGACTCAAGACTAAAGGCATCCTGCGCTCTGAGAACAACAACGGTCGAGCCGGTTATCGTCTTACAGACGAAGCAGAGGACATGCTCGTGCGTGGGTTCTCGCGAGTGTTCAACTTCCGGCAGATGCAATCTGACGAGCCATGGCGAATCATCTCGTTCAGCATCCCCGAACCCGAACGCGCATCACGGCATAGACTTCGCCGGCGATTGACCGCGATAGGGTGCGGTACCGTCACCGCCGGGCTCTTGATTTGTCCCGACTATCACACTGCCGAGGTCGATGCCATTGTAAGTGCTTTGAATCTCGACATGTACGTCACGACATTTGCGGCAACCGATATCTCCGCACCGACAGACCTGATTACTACCGCCGCTCAATGGTGGGACCTTGAAGACATCCGCTCCCGCCATCTCGAGTTCATCAAAAACCAAGCCACTCAACTCGAGCACGATGCGAACGTCTCGGCAGAGACCTTCGCTCGCTTTGTCTTCCTGCTCGACGAATGGCGCGTGATCCCCCTTCTCGACCCAGGACTACCTGCCTCACTCCTACCCAACGAGTGGCCAGGAAGGACCAGCCTCCGAATTTTCGACGACGCCACCCAAAGACTCTTTACCCCGGCACGGGAATGGCTCAAAAAGACTGTCGAGCACTGAACGGAGCCACGCTGGCGGTGTACACGCCTGCGATCAGCGCACCTGTACCGAATTTCAGAGGGCACACCGCGGTGCGGCCTCCTTTACAGACTAGCGGCAATAGCCGCGCCGCCAGCATGGGGCGTTGTCTCGGATCCACACCCGAATGTCCCCCGGGATCAGGACGGCGGGTAGAAGCCACCAGATCAGCGGAAAGTCCATCGCACGTTCACCTTTCTCAGTTCTCAGTTCTCAGTTCTCAGTTGCGTGACCTAGCGCAGCACCTGACCGACTCGCATGAGATAACGAGGCCCACACGGATCGGCACCGCGCCCTGACCGAGGTAAAAGCGGTACACGGCCACACCATGCTCGGGGCGTCCGGCGTCCGAGTCTTTGCCACAGAGAAGGTAGATCCGCTGCCGGTCGTCTTCGTCGAACTCGGCGAACATTGCTCGTGCCCATGCTTCCGGCTCCGTCAGTCCCACGTGCCGGCGAGCGCCTGACCCGCTGTCGCTGCTTGTCACGGTCACCGTGACGGCGGTCCCGGAAGCGGCCGGGTCCCATCGTCGAGGCGGGGCGTCGAATCGCCGTGAGGTGATCACGGCAGTGAGGGTGACGTTCTCGGTCGCGAGCGCTTCGGCCACCACGGTGCTCGAGGTGTCGACGCCGCTGCCGGTGGTGAACGAGGGAAGTTCGAGGTGGTGCGCTTCGCGGATGCGGGCAGCCAGGAGAGCGCGGTCAGTCAGCATCCGGCCGAATGTACTGGTGTGTCGAGGGGAGCGTTTTCTCGTCCCTGACTCAAACATCTGGCTGTGCACGCCAGCCAACCACCGCTGACTGACATCAGCGTGTTTTGCCGAGCCATGAGCGGACCGTCATCCGATCCACTCCTACTTCCCGGGCGGTCGTCGCTTCCGCGCCGCCGTCCTCGATCGCCATCACGGCGAACTGCTGCGCTGCGGCCAGTGCTTCCATTGCCTCAACACGGGCGCGATTGAGTCGCTCGCGCACCTCGGCGGCGGTTGTCTCCCGCAGCACGTATTGCACGGCAGTCGAGAGCGCCGCATCGCGCTCCGGTTGGTCGTCCGGGTCCGGGTAGCGTTCGTCGATCGACTCTGCCGCGCGCACGAGACGTGCCTGTTTCGTTGCGTCCAACTCTGCCCAGGCGTCGCCTGCCCAGTCTCGAAGATCCATCTTCATACCTCCAGTGCGGCGCAAACGGTGCCCGAGCAGTAGGACTCGGAGACGTGCATCTCGGGGTTCAGGAGCGCCGCGAGATCGGCGTGAGCGGACTGCACCCGACAAAAGCTCCTGTAGAGCACTCTACAGGAGTAGTGTAGAGCGGTCTACAGGTCGGCTTTCGCAGGAGTCGCAAGGAGCGGCGTGAGGGCTTCGCTGGGACGTGCCGTCTGTGCAGGTCAGACCGTAAAAATGTCGACCATGATGCGGGTAGCGATGAGGAGAACAGCAACCGGAATGAGTGTCGAGATTCCCGGCAGCTGTGAACCAGAAGATTGGGGCGCCGGCCCCGGTCAACAGGCCGGCTGGTGCCCCGCGAGGGTCCGTCGGGATCGGAATAGTGACCAGCTTCCCGCCGAGCGGCCCTGACCGCAGTGCTGACACATCATAACCAAGCGACCTCAAGAGCTGTCGGCCTCTCGCCTAACGGCCGGGTACGAATCGAGCAGGCTCCCGTACTTCGTCGATAATGTGGCTTGAACAGGCAAGATGACACGTCCCCTCCCGTTGCATACGTCCCGGTTCCCGTCTGGACGCTTGCGCCGTGCAGGCACCGAACTAGCCAGGCATGCCAACAGTTCACGACGCTCGGCGGCCGCGATCAGCACCGCGGCTCGTCCGCCCTGCCAGCCCTGGAGTCGTTGCGTTCGTCGAGAACTCGATCAATGACCGACGTCGAGATCGACAACTCCGTCACCTCCACCGAGCGGAGGTAGCGGCGGACATCGGTCAACATCGCCAACTCTTCATCGAAGCGATCACTCACACACGCAGTATGCAGCTCACATCCCCCAAAGTGGTTCACCTGCACTCCGATACGAAAAGTCGGCGATGACGCATCTCTCCAATCGACCGGAGAAAGGGTAACGAATCTGCCTCTGACCAGTAGTGACGACACGTCCCCTGTCTTATTCTGGCGTGTTGCTGCCGATCTCGGACAGAGCGCTGACCGGCGGAATAACCGGGGGCTGGCGTTCGTTGTAGAGGCTGTCGGTGCTGAAGTTCTTTGCCCCGGGTACCACCGAAAGAACTGCCGCTTCGAGCGGCCACTTGCCGAGAGGCGCAAGGCGGGCACCGACCCTTGTGAAGCCGCTGGACACCTCTCCGGGTGCCGGCGGCTTCGTCATGTGCCGGTCAGAAGGCCAAACGGCACCCCGTACCGCCGAGTTCGCATGGGATTGCCTTCGACAGCGCTAGCCGCCATTCCCACGGCAACGGCAGAAACCAGATCCAGCCACCCGCAATCATCTGCAATTACTCCTCACGTTGGACCGATCAGTGACGGGCCGGATCTGTTTGTCGCGACGTTTGTTGGCCCAGACACTCCCAGCGATCCGAAAGACGGCTATCAGTCTGAAGCCTTGGAAGTCCAGTTCCGGCAGTGGTCTTTGGGAGTTAAGTGCCTACGGCGCTGTGCCCGGCCTGGCGTCCCGGCGTGTGACTGATTTCCATTGGCGACCGGATCGGGGCAACGAGAACAGCAGCAGCACAACTACTCCAGCGAGCACGATGCCGATCAGATTGACACCTAGTTGAGCCAGCGAGCTCAGCACGACATTCCACTTACCTGCGAAGACCGCAACGACCGCCAATCCCGCAGCTGGCACCGTCGTTACCGAGATGAACACCCCCACCAGGACCGTAGAGGTAGAGGTGACCGTTGCCAGCATGCCAGCCGCTCCCGCCAGCAGTGCCACCACCAGGGAGAACGGCCCCACCTCGTAGATGAAGTCGAATGCGCGGGCGTTCTCGACATCGCCGATTCCGACCCAGCCCAGACGAATCCACAGCAAGGTAGCCAGGCCGGTGAGGGCCATCGCGGCCGGAAACGAGATCGCGAGGGTACGAATCGAATTCCGCACGAGCCCTCTATCTCGACGTACCAAACCCACTGAAAGCGCTGCCAGCGGCCGGAACTCCGGCCCCACCACCATCGCACCGACCAAGGTCAGTGGCGACGCCGTGGCAACACCGACCGCTGACAGCAAAAACGCGATCACCAGGAATGCCAGGAACGCCGGAGTCAGTCGGGCACCTTCGCGCACCTGACCGAGCAACTGCTCCCACACCACTGTCTCGTCGGGTCTTCTCGGGGCCGCAGTGTCCGCCCGTTCTGCGGAGAAGGACAGCATGGTTCCCGCCGGCTCGAACGAAATACCGCCAGCCCTCACCAGGTCCAGAGCAGTCAACGCGGCAAGCACATCGTTCGCGCATGCGCGGGCTACATCGGCCTCGATCACATCTCCCGGCGGATCGACAGCGGCTCTGAGCGCAAGAGTCACATGAGTAGCCCCAGGTTCAGCGGCCAACATGTTCAACACATCTCCGGTCCGCTCACTCGGCGAGATGACACGCAGATGCAGCACAGTATTGTCTCCTTCAGCCGGCGGTGGCCTCGGGTGCAGGCAGCATCGACGGCCGGTCCATCACCAGAAACCATAGCGGGCCCAGTCGATGTCTCCACACCGTAGATTCTCAGCGCTACGAGCCACACTCGCCCGCGCACAAACATCTACCGCGCTGCGCGATACTTACTAGGGCGCTCACGCAGCCGCAGCGGTAGTCGGTCCAGGTTGATACGTCGCGTTGTCGCGGAGCATCGCCCACAACACGTTCAGTCTCCGTCGTGCCAACGCGAGAATTGCCTGTGTGTGACGTTTTCCCTCGGCTCGTTTGCGGTTGTAGAAAGCCTGCGACTGGGCGTTGTGCCGGAGAGTGGCTCGCGGTCTCCTCCAGTGTCACTTCCCTTTTGCAGTCCGAATCATCGTCCGACAACAGAGACGACACGCCCCCTATTTTATTCTGGTGTGCTGCTGCCGATCTCGGACGGGACTGTAAGAACAACGGTGTAACTCTGAAAGGAGATACGCCACTATGACTGACGTGATTGAACGTGAGACAGAGACGAACTCGGCTCAGCCGGGTATCAGCGATGCGCGGCTCAAAGAGCTGGTCGAGCAGGCGCGAGCCGAAGGGCTGCAGTTGACCGGAGATGGTGGATTGCTGTCGAAGCTGACCAAGCTAGTCGTGGAGTCCGCGCTCGAAGGCGAGATGGACGACCACCTCGGATACGGCAAGAGCGACCCGGCAGGCAGGGGCAGCGGCAACTCCCGCAACGGCAGACGCACCAAGAACGTGTTGACCGAGGCCGGCCCGGTCGAACTCGAGGTGCCCCGTGACCGGGATTCCTCCTTCGAGCCGAAGATCGTGGCCAAGCGGCAGCGTCGGCTCTCAGGCGTGGAGGACATGGTGATCTCATTGTCGGCCAAGGGGTTTGACGACCGGTGAGATCGCTGCACACCTGGCCGAGGTGTACGGAGCTGATGTGTCCAAGCAGACGATCTCGACGATCACCGAGCGGGTGATGGAAGGCATGGCCGAGTGGCAGAACCGGCCGTTGGATCCTGTGTACCCGGTGTTGTTCATCGACTGCATCCACGTCAAGATCCGCGAGGGCAACGTCGCCAACCGGCCGATCTACGTCGCGATGGGGGTGACTGTCGACGGCACCCGCGACATCCTCGGATTGTGGGTCGGTGAGCACGGCGACGGGGAGGGAGCGAAGTACTGGCTTCGGGTGTTGTCCGAGCTGAAAAACCGTGGTGTGCAGGATGTTCTGATCGTCGTGTGCGATCGTCTCAAGCATCTACCCGACTCGATCGAGCAAGTGTGGCCACAGACCATCGTGCAGACTTGTGTGGTCCATCTTCTCCGTAACACCTACGCCTATGCCTCCCGCAAGGGCTGGTCCGAGATCGCCAAGGACCTCAAACCCGTCTACACGGCGCCGTCGGAGCAGGCCGCGCTCGACCGATTCGCAGAGTTCAGTGACAAATGGGAGAAACGCTATCCCGCGATCATCAGGCTCTGGACTAACGCCTGGGCTGAGTTCGTGCCGTTCCTACAATTCGACAACGCCATCCGGCAGGTCATTTACACGACCAACGCCATCGAGAGTGTCAACGCTCGAATCCGCAGGGCTGTCAAGGCCCGTGGACACTTTCCGACCGAGGCCGCGGCCTTGAAATGCGTGTATCTGGCCATCATGAGCCTCGATCCCAAAGGCACCGCCCGCAGGCGCTGGTCCAACCGATGGAAGGCAGCACTGAATGCCTTCGAGATAACGTTCGACGGACGGCTGTCTGCCGGACGAAAGTAGTTAGAAACCAATCAATTACACCGTTTTCTGGACAGACCCAATAGAAGCGACCATCGAATACACACTTGGCTATGCCGCACCCCCCTTCGACTCTGTGGACGCCGAACAGCGCGGACAGCAAGCTCTTCGATATCAGCAAGGAATCCAGCGGCAACTTGCAGACGGCTTCGCGTCCACAACCAGGTCAGAAGCGATCTGGTGAGGTCGGGGAAGCTCGGACTTGTGCCGCCATGTTGAGGGCACCGTCCAATGGTTGAGCGCTCTTACGACCCTGCGCCCGCCGGGGCGCTGCCCGGATCACGCGACGGGCTCACGCAGTCGCGAACGCCGCGGCGCAAGACGATCCAACCGCTGCCCGATCCGGGACACCGTCGGTAACCGTGACCTCGACCCAGACCGGCAATCGGGCGACGACGGCGCCGAGCGCCGTGTGAAGATCTGCGACCGTCCCGGTCGCCGTGAACTCGGCGACACGATCGCGGGGCATGCGCTCACCACCGATCACGCTACCCGCCCAGAACAGGACAACCTGCATACAGGGATACACGCTCGTATACCCCGGAATTCGCCTGCGACAGCAGCGGAACGACGTTGACGAGCTCGTCGCCGATCTGATCGGCGACGGCGCCGAGGCCGAGGCCGTCGAGGATCTCGACGATCAGGCCTTGCAGGGCATCCACCCAGCGGAGCTGACCTCACCCCGTCTTCGAGGATGCGGTTCATCTCATCCTCCGCCGACCGATTACACATACACGCGTCCACTCCGTAGGCAGATGCACGACGAGCAAACACACACGCCCGAACCACCTGCGCCCCATACACAAGAGAGAGAGCTGCGGACCGCAGTCCTGATAGGAGCATTCCGTACTTCCACACCCGAACCGCAATGCCAGGCAGCAAGACGGCGGGAATCGCACGCGGAAACCAGTGGCGGATACCTCGCGTTCTCGCTCCAGTTGCCGCGCTTGGTCGCCGGTCCAGTGTCACCACAACGCACCTCGGCCCCGGGCAGGCGGGAGCCGGACACTCCCCCGCCCCGGCCACCTACCTCACAGGGCCCGAACGTCGACAGCCTGAGGACCCTTCGCACCGTCCCCGATCTCGAACTCCACGAACTGCCCCTCTTCGAGAGACTTGTACCCCGACCCGGCAATACCCGAATAGTGCACGAAGACATCCCCACTGCCATCGTCGTGAGAGATGAACCCGAACCCTTTTTCCCCGTTGAACCACTTCACGGTGCCGCGCGCCATAACCTGACCTTCCTTCCCGTTTCCTGGCCGAACCTCTCGACCACCACGAGCAATCCTGCCAGCAACGCGCTCGCTTCCCGGCCCCGGCAGGCATCACGTTTTCACGAGTACGTTCGCGCCGGGGCCGGACTCGATAACGAAGATCAACCCGATCCGTCCCCCGCGTGCACCGCATCGGCTCAGCCTCCTGATCACATTTCCCGCCCAGCAACCGTGACGACCGCACACGGCCGGCGGACTGACGATCGGGCATCTCACCCAATAGCAGCCCATCTACGTTTACTTCACGCAATTAGTTAGCACTCGGAGCAGCAGAGTGCTAACTTGGTTGAGGCACGTGTCACATAGGGGTAGACGCCCGACCTGAGTCACAGTGACAAATCGACCGAACTTCAGACGTGAAATACCGGACTATGCCCTCGTGACGACATCAGCCACCTAGACCACTAAGGAGGAACATGACCGCCACCATCCCCCCGCAACCCCCATCCCGGAAGCCCCATGTGCCCCTCCGTCGATCGCACCGAAGCTCACACGCAACAACCCTCACGACTACCCACCGCGTCGATCACCATAGGGGCACTGTCCATTTCGGCGTTCTGGCTGATCGAACTCAGCTTCGTACTGGGTGTCACCGCGGCGATCTGCGGCGCCGTCGCCACCTCCCGGTCCACCGTTGCCGACAGTGAAGCAGCATCACTACGAGCCTTACTCGGCATCGTCGCCGGCACCGCCGGAATCACCACCTCCACCGGCGTCGCACTCCTCCCGATGCTGGCAGAATTGTGAAAAACACGACGATGCATCGCGCGCATCCCGCAGACGCCACACAAAGGCGTACCTCGTGGTGTCGGAGCAGCAAGCATCGCGGACTTCTCTGCTCGGTATGAGACAGATTCAGCGAAGACCCAGCCAAGTCACATCACCCCAACGCAGATACTTCGAAATCTCTGCAGCGCAATACAATAGAGAGCAATCCGAAAATCACTCGGGCCGACGGCTGCGCCACAAGACAGTGAACACTGCCGCACCATTCTGCTGCTATCTCCTTCTCTCGGACGGCTCACAGATCGCACGCCGGCAAGGCCACGATCGCGCGCCTCACCGCTTGGATTGCCGTGATGTCTCGCCGCAGGCTGCTATGGCCACCGAACCACACACCAACACACTCGCGCACCAGAAACCGCCGCAGCCACACTCCGCGCAGCGCCACTCAGAGTTTCAGCTGTTCGCCATATGCCCCGAAATCCCGATCGCCCACTTGCCTGACCGCCCAGGAGGATAGGGAGAATACCCACCAATCGGCCCTGGGCATGGCATTGTTCTCACTCAAAGGTGGAGTGATGCGCAATACCCCACGTTCGTCGAGAAGAAAGGCAGCTCTGATGCCCCGAGCCGGTCTGACTGCCTCCGCCGTGACCGTCCTTTCTGTCCTGGCCACGGCCGTGCTGACCACAGTGAGCGGTCTCGCCCTGATCGTGGGCCCTTCGACGGCCTCTGCCGAGGGCACCCACGGCGCCGGAATGGCGTATTCGGATCGGACCTTTCAAACCTTCACAGCGGAGAACGGTCTCTCGTCGAACTATCACGTGTACGCCGCCGGCGTTCCTCAGGATCACGCCGCCGGTGTGGTCCTGCAGTTCCATGGCGACGGGGCCTACGAATTCGCGAACCCCACCTCGTCCTACAGTCTCGGCGGTTCGTCGGGCATCGTGGCGCAATCTCGCTCGCGCGGTTACATCACCGTCCCGGTACGCACCCCGGACTCCACCGGCGAGATCACGTGGTGGGAGAACGGGAGCGCGAACGCTGACTTCGTCGCCGACCTACTCGAGAAGTTGAAAGCCGGCTACGACATCGACACGGACGACATATGGCTCGTCGGTTACAGCGGCGGCGCCCAGTTCATCACCCAGTTCTTCCTACCGAAGTACTCGCGCACACTCGGTGGCGGCGGCACCGTGGTCTTCGGCGGCGGCGGCACCCCCCGCGTCCCGGTCCAGCCTTTCGCCGGCAGCTTGATCGCCGATCTTCCCCTGCATTGGTACACCGGCGGCGCCGACAACGGCACCACCGTCAGCGACGGGTACAACGCTCTTCTGGACGCCCAGAAGGGGTCGGCATGGTATGCCGCGCAAGGCTTCACCGTTGATCTCGAATCTCCGACCGGTCTCGGACACAACCTCTCCGGACGGTTCGGCGCCGTCCTAGCGCGCCACCTCGACGATCATTCAGCGATACCTCAGAATCCCGTCGCCACCGCCACCGCCACCGCGACCACCGCTGCTCCTACCCCGGTCACGACGACCAGCCCGGCAGCCGTGACAACCGCGTCCACCACAACGACACCCCCGGCGGCAACGTCGACGGTGCCGGCCACCCCTATCGCCACGACACCGACACCGCACGTCTGGAATCACACGGTCACTCCGACAAGGATCGGCGCACAACTGGCCCTCACCATCCCCGCCGGAACCAAGAGAACAACCTTCAGAGTCACCGCCACCCAAGGCCCGTTCTACGTGTACAACTACACCACCAGCACCGGGCCACGAACGCTGAGCATCGTTTCCAGTCTCACCCCGAACACGGAATACAACTACACCCTCGAAGCCGACGACGCCATCGTCGGATCCGGGTCGTTCCGAACCCTCCCCTAAACCGCACGGGCACGCGTCCGCGCCCGGCGGCACGGAACGTCCGCCCAATGCGGCGACGACGCTGAGCTCCCCGCAGCCCCCTCGCTACTTTCTGGAAGGGTGATAACTACCGAAGGTGGCAAGGCGCATGTACCGCACCGTCGCCGGCGTGTGTTGCCCTCACTAGTACTCTGCCGCTCGCCGATACACAAGGATGCTGACCAGGTGAATTCACCGGTACCCGATCATCGATAAGAGGACTCGATCGTGGGTCACTGCGCGGCCTCTCACCCCCGGCGCAACGACGAATCAATTGCGGTAGACACCGGCCCCAGCGGACCCCACGCGTGCCGCGGCGCCGGGATCCCAACCCGCGCAACGACCTAAGAGCATTGCACCGGTAACATCGCCGACGGTGGTGCGCTGCTTTCCGCCTCGGTTCCAGCGCGCCACCTCGCACTACCGGCCAGACGATCATGTCGACGTCGGCTCGTCTGATTCACCCGCCCAGGAGCTGCTGTGACCTCCCCCGCCGAGCGTCTGATCGCCAAACTCGACCAACTGCCCCTGGGCGACAACGCTCCCATGTGCTCACTGCCGCGCACCACGCTGCTCGAGCACGCGCAGTACGGCACCGACATCACCGAACCCGCTCTGCTCGGACTTCTCGCGATCACCGGCGCCCTCGAAGAACGCCTCACCACACTCGAAACCACAATTCAGCCTTCCCTCATGTCTCAGGCTTCCCCCACTTCGTGACCGCATCTTCCGGCTCGACGCACGCCCGCGCGGGAGGCGGCTGCGTGAGAGTATCGACACGGCAGTCGATACCGCACTCGTCTTCGGCTGCATCGCATCAGCCCTCGCCGCCGTTCGGTGGGTATCCCGACGAAACCTCCTGGTCTCAGACCGGAGGATCACACCCTCATTCCGTGCGTTCATCGCGATGGGTGTAGCGGCCCCTGTTGCTGAACTCCGGGAAGAACTCGGTAGAACGCATGTCTACCTCCCGGGTATCGCCTTGCATAAAGGAAGCTTTCGGAGTTCAGTGATGGTTGGGCGCCCGTCGACCGGCTGGTCACTCGACGGGAGGCGGGGCGCCCGCTTCCTGCCGTTGCTGTGCGCTTGCACCCACTGAATGCACTGGGTGCGCTGCCACAGCCTCGATCACTGCAGGTTCATCCGTCTTCTATGGCACTTCGTCCGGGACCTTGGACTCAGTCGACACCCTTTACATCCCCGGTCCAATTCGGACAAAAGATGCGAATTCTCTGCACGTTAAGGGACATATTTCTCCACCAGGCCGACGGGCATCGACCGACACACGGTCGTCAGCGGCGCCACAAATTGCCGTGATGGGACTAAAGTCACATCCCGCGAGCTGCCGGAAGTTTGGTCACTTTCCGATAGTTTGCCGATCGCATTGCCTGTGAATTACCTGTAACTCTGCTGGCAGGGCCGATTTCCCGACAATCGGGACGAATCTGCTTCACCGGGGCACCAGGAATCGGATGGTCGGACTCGGCCGATTCGGTTGATTCGAGAGCTAGTTTTTTCGCCGGTGACGACGTAGCGTTCCCCTCTGCAATCACTCAGCTAGTTGAACTATCAAGCGTGCAGTGGCGCTGCGTTGTCGGGGTAGCGGCACGCCGCCGCGCGGCGGGGCGAAGCCCGCGAAAGGGATCTCATGCCGGAACACACCTTGTGGACTGACACGTGGACCGGGCACGGTCTTCGGTCGTCGCGGCCGCGCCGGTTGAATCACGTTTTCGAGGCCAGTGCGGATGCGGTTCCGGGTGCTGTTGCGCTCGAATGTGGCGGTGTCGCGTACACGTACCGTCAACTCGAGGAGCGGTCGAATCAGTTGGCACACGCGTTGATCGGCCGCGGTATCGGGGTGGGTTCACGGGTGGCGATTTTCCTGCATCGGTCGGTCGAGACGTACGTGAGCGTGTTGGGTGTCCTCAAGGCCGGAGCAACATTCGTGCCGATCGACCCCGGCGCCCCCTCCGATCGGGTGACCTATGTGGTCGAGGACGCCGCCGTTACGCTCGTGTTGACCTCGTCCGAGCTGACACCAAGGACCGAAGACTGCGCAGTCGAGTGCCTTTCGCTGGATGCAGCCACAGACGAGTTGAACACCCAAGCCCGGCATCGGCCGGTGCTGGATTCGCAATCGGATCCAGATCCCGCGTGCTACATCTTGTACACCTCGGGTTCGAGTGGCCGCCCCAAAGGAGTCGAGGTTGCTCAGTCGAGCATCTGCAACTTCCTCGACGTGGTCCCGGACGTGTACGACGTTCGACCCGACGATCGGGTCTATCAGGGCATGACGATTTCCTTCGACTTCTCGATCGAGGAGATCTGGCCCACCTGGGCTCGCGGGGCGACGATCGTCGCCGGGCCGACGGACAGTCGCCGCCTCGGAGGCGAGCTGGCGGATTTCCTCGACGAGAATGCCGTGACCACGCTGTACTGCGTGCCGACTCTGCTCGCCACGATCCCCCGCGATCTGCCCACGATCCGCAATCTTCTGGTCGGGGGTGAAGCGTGCCCGCGTGAGTTGGTCGAACGCTGGGCCCGGCCGGGGCGCAGGATCCTGAACACGTACGGACCGACCGAAGCCACGGTCACCGCGACGTGGGGTGAGCTTCGGCCCGGCCGAGCGGTGACGATCGGGCGGCCCCTGCCGACATATTCCGTGGTCATCCTCGATGAGCTCGGTGGGTTGGTACCGCGCGGGGAGGTCGGCGAGATCTGCATCGGCGGCCGCGGAGTCGCCCGCGGCTACGTCGGGCGCCCCGACCTGACTGCAGATCGGTTCATCGATCACTTCTCCGTACCCGCGGGACAAAAGCTGTACCGCACAGGTGATCTCGGTCGCTGGACCGCCGACGGGGACATCGAATACCTGGGGCGCGCGGACGCCGAGGTCAAGATCCGTGGTCACCGTGTCGACCTCGGTGAAATCGAGAGCGTTCTCCTCGAACATCCGTCGGTCGCCGAAGCTGTCGTAGCGCTCACAGCGGCGACACCGGGCGATGCGACACCGTCGGAGCTGTGCGCCTACATCGTCCTCGCCGATCAGACGGAGAGCGAACACCTGGTCGGAGAACTCGCGAAGGCACTTTCGCAGCGACTGCCGGCGTACATGGTGCCCACCTTCGTCGACGTCATCTCCTCGTTGCCGGTGATGCCGAGCGGGAAAGTCGATCGGTCCAAGCTTCCGGATCCGAGCCGCCGACGCTTCTCGGCGCCGACAGGGCCGATCGTCGCCCCGCGCACCGAGCACGAGGCGCAGATCCGCGAGATCTGGGCGCGCGCGTTCGGGGTCCCGGCGGACGAGTTGTCGGTCGAGGCGAATTTCTTCGACGATCTCGGTGGGCATTCGTTGCTGGCCGCCACAGTCGTCTCCGCTCTGCGTGAGAGTGGGATCGGCGCAAGCGTCTCGATCCGCGACCTGTATTCCCATCCCACCGTTCGCTCGGCCGCCGCCGCATTGGCCACGCCCGGTTCTCGGTCCACGGTCGCCGCGAATATCGCTCGCACCCATGAGGATACGGACGTCGCGCGCGCCGGCGGTATCCAGTTGGCGGTGATCTATCTGTTCCTGCTGATCACCACGCTTCCGGTCTCGTACGTCTATACCAAGAACGACGGTTTCGTGTCCGTGCCGGTGCTGTTCGAGATGTTGGCCGCCATCATGCTCACGTACCTCGGTGTCCGCTGGTTTCTTCCGGTGCTCGCCGCACGTCCGTTGGCCGCCGGAATCACACCCGGCCGCTACACGCTGTGGGGACCGACCTATTTGCGGCTGTGGACGCTCGACCTTCTGCTCGCGGTGGGCGCGTTGCCCGTGGTCAGTGGATCACCGCTGATGTCGATCTACCTCCGGATCCTCGGTGCGCGGGTCGGTCACCGCACCACCATCGCGACGTCCTCGATCTCGTTGCCGACCCTGGTCGAGATCGGTGCCGGCGCCTCCATCGGATACGGCGCCACGATCAGGCCCTGGCGCGTGGAGTCCGGGGTGGTCGTGGTCGACACGATCGTCATCGAACCCGGTGCCTGCGTCGGTGCGAACGTCGTCCTCGAACCCGGCTCGATCGTCGGGGCTCGCGCGGTGCTCGGTGATCAGTCTCTGCTTCCGTCCGGACACATCGTGCCCCAAGAAGCGCGGTGGGCGGGATCACCCGCGGCGCCCGCCGAATACGCGGACCCTGCAGTGGAGACGATGATGCGCGCCGACAGCGTCCGCGCCCGTTGGAAAATGCGTCACATCGCCGCGGCGATCGCCGGCCTGGCAGCGCTCGAAGTAGGTGCCATCGCCCTGATGGTTCCGGGTATCGCACTGGTGTGGGGTGCACTGCTCACCTGGGGTGTGCTGGCAGGGCTGGTGGCGACGTTGCTGAGCGGGCCGATCTTCGTGATCTCGGTCTGTGTGTTCGTCGCCGTCAACAAACACCTCGTGCTGCGCACGGCGCCCGCCGGAATGCATCTCGCCCGTTCCGGTCTCGGGATCCGCAAGTGGATGGTCGACAAGTTGCTCGAGTTCAGTTTGTTGTTCACGAACTCGCTGTACGCCACGCTCTACACCGCGCCGTGGTTGCGGCTCCTCGGGGCCGATATCGGCCGCGGGGCGGAAGTGTCCACCGTCGCGCACATCGATCCGGACATGCTCACCCTCGGCCCCGGCAGCTTCGTCGCCGACATGGCCAGCGTCGGTAGCGCCAGCTTCGCCAACGGCCGGATCATGTTCCAACCCACACGTATAGGTGAACGCACCTTCGTCGGAAACGCTGCCGTCATTCCCGCCGGCACAGATGTCGGAGACAACGCGCTCATCGGTGTCGCCTCGGTACCGCCGGTCACCGGTGTCCCCGACGGCACCTCGTGGCTCGGATCCCCGGCGATCTATCTGCCGAACCGTCAAGACAGCGGCGACTACGACGACGAACTCACCTACACCCCTCCACCGGAGGTGATCCGCGATCGGTACGTGATCGAATTCTTCCGCGCCACACTGCCACCCACCGTTCTCGGAGTGAGTTTCTACCTGTATTTGCTGGTTCTGTCCTCGCTGGCATTCGGGCGCGAACTCACCGTACCGGCCCTGGTCGCGCCGCTGGTGGCGATGGCATCGAGCTTGGCGGTGATCGGGTTCTGCGCCGCCGTCAAACGCAACACCGTCGGACGCTACACACCTCGCGTCGAGCCACTGTGGAGTAAATATGTCCGCCGCTCCGAATTCGCCACCGGACTCTACGAGAGCGCAGCCGTCCCGATCGGTGTCGGAATGCTCGTCGGCACCCCGTTCCTGCCGATGATCCTGCGATGGTTCGGTGCGAGCATCGGCAAACGCGTGTGGTTCGGAACGACATACCTCACCGAATTCGACCTCGTCCATGTCGGCGACGACGCCACCATCGGGACCGAAGCATCCTTGCAGACACACCTGTTCGAGGACCGCGTGATGAAAATGTCCACCATCACCATCAGAGACGGGGCCAGTATCGGGACACGCGCGATCGTCCTCTACGACACGATCGTCGGCGAACACGCCTCCCTGCGCCCCTTGTCACTGGTGATGAAGGGCGAAGAACTTCCCCCGCACACGAGTTGGCGCGGAATTCCCGCCGAAGCGATCCGCATCGCAGACACCCCCGCACACCCGACGCTGCCCGCTCAGACATCGAACCGCTTCGACAGTCCCGCCGACCTCCACGCCACCGAAGGAGTACCCGCATGAAATGGGTATCGCTGGCCCGCAACACCACCCGCCGACGCACCACCTACAGCACCTGCCCCCACCCGCGAGCACTCGTCTACCGCGGACCGGCATCGCTGCCCGGATGCCCCGAAGCCGTCGCGAACCTGCTCTCCTCGAGCCCCTGGAACTTCGACATACACTTCGTCGGCCCCGACGAGCACCTGCAGATCGACGAGTCGACCCTTCACTCGGCCGCGCTCTACGCCCAACCCGGCGGCGGCGACCTCGACGACGCATTCACACACCTACGCCGACACGTACCCGCAATCCAGCACTTCGTCCGCAGCGGCGGCCGATACCTGGGATTCTGCCTCGGCGGTTACCTCGCCGGACGCAGCCCCGGATTCGAACTACTCCCCGGTGACGCCGACCAGTACGTAGCCCTGCGCAGTGCCGAGCTACACAACACGAAAGGCGCTGTCCTCGAAATTGAGTGGCGGGGGCATATCGAGGAGATGTACTTCCAGGACGGACCGTACTTCTCACTCGACGAGCACTACCGCCAGTACTACGACAGTGACGCCGAGATTCTCGCCCGGTACCGCAACGGAAGCATCGCCGCACTGAAAATCGACTACGGCCACGGACGCGTCGGCGTTGTGGGACCCCATCCCGAAGCAGACGAAACCTGGTACCACGACAACGGATTGAACGCACCCGAACACCTGGCAACCGACCTGGGTCACCGCCTGATCAACACGGTGATGACCCGATGACCGCCGGCCCGCTCGCACCAACCGAAGCCCTTCCCGCCGCAACGAAACAGCGCCTTCTCGGCATCGATGCCGCCCGCGGCATCGCATTGCTCGGCATGATGGCCGTCCACTCCCTCGTCGCAGTCAGCGACGACGGATCACCGACCCTGTCCTACAGCATCGCGGCAGGTCGATCGTCAGCGTTGTTCGCCGTCCTGGCCGGAGTCGGCATCGCGTTCACCACCGGCCGAGCCCGAGTCGAACGCGGCGTCCGGGGAGCTACCGCGGCGTCACTGGCCGCACGAGCAGCCGCAGTCGGCGCCATCGGCTTACTCCTGGGCTACACCGACGCCGAATACGCCGTGGTCATCCTGCCGTACTACGCGATCCTCTTCCTCATCGCGATCCCCCTGGTCTACCTCCCCACCCGCATCCTCGCCGCCCTCGCACTAATGATCACCGTCGCCGTGCCCGGCATCATCGAAAAGCTCGGAACAACACTGCCCGCACCAAGTTTGGACAACCCCACCCTGCCCGGCATCATCGACCATCCCGCCCGCTGGGCAACCGAACTACTCCTCAACGGCGAATTCCCCGCCCTGCCCTGGACGGCATACATCTGCGCCGGAATCGTCATCGGCCGACTCACACTCACATCTGCCACCGTGGCCGGCGCCCTCCTGATGTTCGGCACCGCGCTCGCAGTCGCCTCACGAATCCTCTCCGAAATCCTCATCTTTCGGCTCGGCGGACTCGACCACCTCATCACAGGCAGCGACCTACCACGGCAAGAGGTACTCGACCTCATCTCCTACGGAGCCGACGGCTCCGTCCACGGATCGACATGGTGGTGGCTCGCCGTCGACGGCCCCCACAGCAGCACACCGCTCGACCTACTCGGCACCATCGGCTCCTCCACGGCAGCCATCGGAGCAATGCTGTTTCTCAGCCATCTCACCGGCACACGACTGGGAAAGCTGACCACCCTCGTCATGACGCCCTTGGCAGCGGCCGGCTCGATGACCTTGACGCTGTACGTGCTGCACATCTGGTTCATCAACTCGAACTACGACACCTACAGTGCCTGGACCGGATACCTCCTCCAAGTACTCGCCGCCACCACAATCGGCATCTTCGTCAAATACACCACCGGACGCGGCCCCCTCGAAGCATTCGTCACCACAATCGCCAACCGAACCAAACGAACAGTCACGGAACGGACCAGCGCACCAGCCACCGCACACCACGCATGACCGTGCCGGAAGAAGCGCATCCGAGATCGAGCCTGATTCCATTCAGTCACACCGATCGACACAACCCGATAATTCACTCTTGCTCTGCGGACGGCGCTGCGACCTGGGCGAACGCGAAGACACACCTGACCCGTGGTTCCACGTCGACTGCTGCGTTGTGTATCAGTTTGCTGAGTGGGTAGCTCGAAGGTCATGAGTACCGTGACCGAATCCGTTGACGTCAACGTCCCCATCTGTACCGCCTACGACCAGTGGACTCAATTCGAGTCGTTCCCCCACTTCATGTCCGGAGTACGGGAAATTCGACAAATCGACGATGTGCACACACATTGGATCCTCGAAATAGCCGGACAAACACGGGAATTCGACGCCACCATCACCGAACAGCACCCGGACGAACGCATTGCGTGGAAATCGGACGCAGGCCCCGATCATGCGGGTGTGATCACCTTCCACCGATTGGACGACTCGCACACCAGGGTGACAGCGCAGATGGACATCGACCCTGATGGCTTCGTCGAAAAGGTTGCCGACAAACTCGGAGTCCTCACCCACAGAGTCAAAAAGGACATGGAGAGCTTCAAGGAGTTCATCGAATCCCGCGACCAGGAAACAGGCGCCTGGCGCGGAAACATCGAACGTCCGGACCAGATACGCCCCGACGAAGTCTGAACTCCCGCATCCCGCATGCCGAGGGACTGCATGCCGAGGGACTGCTGCGGCAGGAGTAGGCGCCGGCCACCGGAAGCGCGATCGCCCATCGGCGGCACGGTTCCCCCGGGGGGTACTACGGCTTCCCGAGGCCAACACGTACGTGCCGAGGGTGCCGGTGTCGTTTGCCACGTGAGGACGAACGAAGCCACTGGAAGTCCAGGCACATCACCACGGTAAGACCGACACCTAACATCACGAGTAACAGAACCACGTTCACCATCGCCACTGCTCCCTCTGACATCGAATTAGCCACTCACACCACGCAAGGCAGAATTCTCAGACGCATTCCGGACGCGTGCGTTCCGGTAGCTGGACTCAGGCAGCGGTCACGCCATGAATCGATCGGACCGATACGCGCATCCTCGACGTCGCGGACAAACCACGTGCGATCGGTTCTTCCGCCTCGAAACGCTCGATTGCGAGTGCGAGGCCCATGACCTGTCGCCACCACCGCTGACGTTCCTCGGATTCGGTCCACACGATTACATCCATCACTGTCTCCTCATCAACCCTGGGTTTGTTACCCAGGTCACAGATTTTGGAAACGTAGGACACGCGAAATTATGCAGTGGAGAGAAGCGGGGACTCGCGGTGTGTCGCCGATAACCAATCCTCCTCGAGGCCTCCGAAAACAGATCCGAAGACACGAAACGAGTACAGCCGAAAAAGGAGCTTGCGAACTGACCCGCAGTCCAATCCACTCGGCCCCGTCGACGTCGATGCGGTCACTTCACAGGCTGCACAACACTTCTCGTGGGTGTGTTGATACGGCTGCGAGCCGTTGCGCTCAAACACAGGCGACAAGGGTCACGAACCTGACCGTACGCCGCTGCAGGCGAGGAACATGATCAGCCCGCTGCGGATTCGGACGCCGCCCCTGAGGCGAAGTCCGAAGCCGAACGACGCCTATGCTCGGTATAAGATCTCGCGAGAGAGTGGAGCCAGATATGAGTCCGAACAGCACCTGGCTCGACACCCGAACAACCCAACTACGGGGCACGCTTCTCGGCCTGGGGCTGACGATCACCGACTCCCAGGCCCGCGTCCTTCTTAACGACAAACTCGACGACTACGCCCGCCTGATGCACGTCACCCGGCGCACCGCCCAACGACACTTCACCGACGAACAGCTCACCATCTTCGCCAACTCCCTCGCGGCGGCCATTTCCGACGAGGCACCCGGCGCACGACTGATCGAATTCGAACGCACCATCCCCATGCCCACCAACGCGCTCGGCCTGACTATCGCCGCCCTGGCAGAAGCGCTGAAAGTTGCTCACGGCAATCTCGAAGACCACTCCCTGACCGACGGCTTGTCCCACCTGTCGACTCTGGGCATGATCGCCGCCGACGCCCGCACAAGCACCCGCACCGGTACCGTTCCCATGCCCCGGCCACTGCTCCTGCGGATCGCCCGATTCCTCGACAACACCGCGAAAACGGTCAGCGAAGGAGCGAACCTGCCCGACGGCCTCGACGAAAACGCGCGAGCACCCTTCGTCACCACCCTCCAACAAGACGCCGACGGACTACGCGCCCTCGCGAACACCGAAGACGGTGACTCACCGAAACTTTGGCGTATCCCTGCGAGTAGCGAAACATCGCCCCGTCGCGAAAAAGCCAATCGACGTCATGCCGCAGTCGAAACAGAGCCGAACGCCGCAACGGAAGGCGCGCACGGGGATGCGATCCGCAGCGGACGACCTCGCCCCACGGAATCTTGACCTGCCAACACATGTGAGGAGTTACTCGTGAGGCCTATCGCCAGTTTCAGCGCCATGTTCGTGTGGGCCATCCTGCTCATCGCCGTCGTCGGCATCGCCGTGAGCCTGACCCAAGGGGCGTGGGCTCCCACCGTCGCCTGGGCGATCGCGCGCAAGCGCGGCCGCGGCTGGTCTGATACGTCTGCGACACCGGCAGATCGGTAGCACCCGTACATTGAGAGCTGTTCCCGCGCGGCGAATACATCGCGCCCAGCACGACAAGAACGATCACCCCTGACACATTCCACCGACTCCGACGGCTACCCTCTCCGCGGCCCAGATCTTTCCGCTGGCATTCGTAAGCGCCCAGGGGGACGGGCCTTGGGGCCTTGCGTCTGACGAATCCCCGGAATGGTTATCGAGTACAGCTCAGCGTGTTGAAAGCTGGCCTGTTGAAGTCAGTACTGCTGTATTCAGTACTGCGCGTTCGTCATTCACCACCGACTCCGCGGTCCGTGGGAAATCGGTAGACCCGAATTCCGCCCTCGCGATCGGTGTATTGAATGCTCCAGAGCGTGCGATCCACCTGCCCCAACTCGATACTCCGGACAGCTTCCTCCAAGGTCGGGTACTCAGCAGTGCGCTGCGCAGCACCGTCGTAGAGAAAAGTGAAATGCATTCGATCCTCGTCCTTTCTTCCCAGTCAGGTCAGGCTGCGACCGCGACCGGCCGGGGCGCAAAGGAAGACGAGGCTCGCAGTTTCGCGAGACTTTGGGCGAGGAGCCGAGAGACGTGCATCTGCGACACTCCGATCTTCTCCGCGATCTCCGCCTGAGTCAGTTCCCCGAAGAACCGGTAAATCACGATGATGCGCTCACGCTCGGGCAGAGCGAGGAGCGCCGGCCGCAGCGTTTCCTGATTGTCGATGCCGTCGAGGGCAGCATCGAACTCCCCCAACGTATCTGCGATCGATCGACCGTCACCGACGGCGGCTGCATCGAGGGACGCTGCATGATAGGAATCGCCGGCAGCAACGATCTCCGCGACCTCGGCGGGCTCGACTCCGAGCTCTTTCGCCAGCTCCGGCACCGTCGGCTCACGCCCGAGATCCTGCGTGAGCGCGGTGCGTGCTTTGTTGAGCGCAAGACAGTTTTCCTGCAACGAGCGCGGCACCCGCACATCCCATCCACGATCCCGGAAATGCTTACGCACCTCCCCCATCATCGTGGGAATCGCGAAGGCGAGAAAGTCTTTGCCCTTGGCCAGATCGAAACGGTTCACCGCACTGACCAGACCGACGCTGGCCGCTTGGACGAGATCTTCGTGCGCTTGTCCGCGGCCGCGATACCGCAAGGCGATATGGCGAGTCAGCGGTAGACATAGTTCGATGATCTGCGTGCGCAGACGCTCGCAGCGTGCGTCGTCTCCCGGCAGAGAAGCCAACTCTTCCAGCAAGCCCGCGACCTGTGCGTATTCGGCGTCCTTCATGTGCCGGCTCACGCGATCACCAACTTCTGCCGGGTGGCCGTTGCTCGTGCGTATCGTGCTGCGCGCATCGTCTTCTCCTTCACAGTCGCGCTCAGGGGTTGATCGCCTGCAGGACTACGCGGAATGAGGCCGCCGCGACCAGGGCGAACGCCACTGCGGTCAGCGGGCCGGCAAGGACGGACCCGACTGCGCCCAAGATTCCGGCGATCACGATCACCAGGACGAGATCGAGCGTCACCCGCCACCACCAACCTCGGGAGGCGACAGGGGTCGTGATCGGCGATCGCCGATGCGCAGAGGCCCGCCCGACGTCATATGAGGAGGTCATGGCAGTTGTCATTCACACTCCCGGGCTCCACGTGCTCACACACAGCTGTCTGTTCCGATGTCGTAAATCTATACCAACCAATGCAGATAAGCGACAATTAGAGCGGCAGAGAAAACAGGGATCGAGGGCGCCGTGAGCAATCTCCCCTTGGGCCCACCTGCACATTCAGGTACCGTGCTCGAGTTCTACGCCGGTTCACCGCCTGAACTGACCGACCGCCGGGACAGTTTCGTTGATTGCCGCAGCGGATGCAGGGGCGTTATCGAACAGCCGGTCGGTATCGACATCAGCCGTTGACCGATACCACGATCTCGCCACTTCGCGGGGAGTGATCACCAACGTCTATCCGCGTCGCAACCGCTGCAGAATGGCATCGAATTACGGGCGCGAGGCTTCGCACCGCCGGCATGATCGAGATGAACATCCTCGGTCCCCCACCAACCCGCGCCAGCCTGGAACGAGGGCCGAACACTACGCTTCTCCGTCACTTGTCAGGAACGCGGCGATATACCTACTGACACACCGCCGAATAACGCGCGTCTGGCGCAACAGGAATCTCTGGACGACACAGCCAGCACCAGGAGTGCTGCCCGCCGCCTGATCGGTTTCTGGGCTCTTCCGTTTCTAGAGTGCGTTGATGCGTTCCCGGAGCTGACCGGAATGGATCAGTGACCGCAAGATGTAGTGGTCGAGATTTCGGAATCCGAGTGCAATACCACGAAGGTGTTCGAGCCGACCGTTGATCGCCTCGACCGGACCGTTTGAGGCCCCGGTATCGAAATATGCCAGGATCTCCTTCCTCCGTTTCCAGAGACTACGACCGAGCTGAGCCAACTCCGCAAGCTCTGCCGGTACACCGGATTTGATGCGTTTGAGCGTTTTGAACATGGTGAGTTTCCCGGTTCGCTTGTCCGGGTCGGAATAGGCTGCGACCAGGTCCTGGTAGAGATGTTCTGTGACTTCGACGTCGATGTGCTGTTCGTCGGCGAACACAGCCTCGAGCCGCGCTTTCTGCTTGTCGGTGCGCAATACCTTGCGGGTGAGCAGAACCCTTTTGATACCGTAGAGCGGGTCACCGGAGCGGCCGCGATGCCCGAGTGTGACCTGCTGAATCCGCTGCCGGCACACGGTCAACTTTTCCGCAGCCAAGTGCACTACGTGGAAGGGATCCATCACCGTCCGTGCCTGCGGTAATACGTCCTTCGCGGCGCGGTGGTAGCCAGTGAATCCGTCCATCGACACGATCTTCACCCGATCCCGAAACGCCTGATCGCGCGCGCCGAGCCATGTCCTGAGCGCAGCGGCGGAACGACCCGCAACCATATCGAGCAGCCTGGCGGGGCCGGCCCCGTCGATGACCGGGGTCAGATCGACGATGACAGTTACGAAACTCGGATCACCCTGTCCGCGAACATGTTTCCATTTATGCTCGTCCACCCCGAGGACTCGGACCTTGTCCAGATGCCCGGGCTGGGCGTGAACGAGGTTGTGCACTGTGGACAGGGCGAGGGAGTTGACCACGTCCCAACTCACTCCCAGTACCTTCGCCACCGCGGAGACGGACATTTTCTCGACCGCCAGGCAATGGAGAATCCAGCGGGCGGTGCGGCGGGTAGTGGAGGCTTTCGGAGCAGCGACCCGGTCTATGCGCTGGCGGAACACCGATACCGCACAGCTGTCCTGCTCGCAGACGAACCTCGGTAGCCGCACCTGCAGTCGGGTGGGATGCCCGACGACAGGCAGGTCGGTGAGGGTGCGGGTGACGTGGTCGCGGAGCTTGCCGCAATGACCGCAGGACGGGCACATCGGATCTTCGACAACCGGTCGGCATTCGATGTGGGTGAAGGCCTCGCCGATGGCGGCGCCGGTGATGGTGACACCGAGTTCGACGGTTCGGCAGATGGTATCGGCGACAAGCTCGGTAGGCTGCAAGTTGGGTCCTGGGCGGCGAGGGGATCAGGCGTCAAGAACCTTCATCCTCACACCCCAGGACCCGCTTTCACGCCACTACATCTTGTGCGGCATTGTCAAGTTGTTGAGATCCGCTGATCTGGGATGATCTACGGGTGTCGTCAACGTACAAGGGGTTCCGGTTTCCGCGGGAGATCATCGCGCACTGTGTGTGGCTGTACCACCGATTCACCCTCTCGTTCCGCGACATCGAGTTACTGATGGCCGAGCGCGGGGTCGAGGTGACGTACGAGACGATCCGCACCTGGTGCGCGAGGTTCGGGCCCGAGTACGCCCGCCGGCTTCGACGAAAGGTGCCCCGACCAGGTGACAAGTGGCATCTCGACGAAGTGTTCATCAAGATCGGCGGCATGCAGAAGTATTTGTGGCGGGCGGTGGACCAGCACGGAAACGTGCTCGACATTCTGATCCAAGGGAAGCGGGACGGCAAGGCGGCGACCAGGTTCTTCAAGAAACTCCTGAAGCGGCACGCTCGCCCGCCGCGGGTGCTGATCACCGACAAGCTCGCTTCGTATCGTGTTGCCCACCGGACGATGATGTCGACAACTGAGCACCGGCAAAACAAATACTTGAACAATCGGTGCGAGAACTCCCACCAACCCACCCGCCAACGTGAACGAGCGATGAAGGGCTTCCGCACTGTCAGCTCAGCACAACGATTCCTCGCAGTGTTCAGCCGGATCTCGCCGCACTTCCGCCCACCCCGGCACCGGATGGCTGCCACCGACCACCGCACCGAACTGGCCATCCGATTCCAGGTATGGGATCAGGTCACCGAACAAACCATCGCTCCCTGACCGACCTCCCCGTGCGATGCCTTGCCGCACCCCAAAACTGCTGTACTCCAGACAACTTGACAACACCGCCACGCGCGAAGCTCTCGCGCACCGGGCTGCGGTGGGCGCTGGAAGGGATCGTGGTCGCACACCTCACCGTCGCCCGTGTCGCCGAGGGACTCGGGCTCGCGTGGGACACCGCCAACAACGCGGTCCTGGCTGAGGGCAAGCGGCTGCTGATCAACGACCCCACGCGGTTTGAGGGCGTGAAGGTCATTGGCGTCGATGAGCACGTCTGGCGCCACACCAGGCGTGGCGACAAGTACGTCACCGTGATCATCGACCTCACCCCGGTCCGCGATGGCGCCGGCCCAGCAAGGCTGCTGGACATGGTCGAGGGCCGGTCGAAGGCGGCGTTCAAGACCTGGCTCGCCGACCGCGACGACGCCTTCCGTGACGCGGTCGAGGTGGTCGCGATGGACGGCTTCACCGGGTTCAAGACCGCCGCTGCAGAGGAGATCCCGGACGCGGTCACGGTGATGGATCCCTTCCACGTCGTGCGCCTGGCCGGTGACGCCCTCGACAGGTGCCGGCGCCGGGTCCAACTCGCGATCCACGGGCACCGTGGGTTCAGGGACGACCCGCTCTACAAGTCGCGGCGCACGCTGCACACCGGCGCGGACCTGCTCACCGACAAGCAGAGCGACAGGCTACGCGCGCTGTTCGTTGATGACGCTCACGTCGAGGTCGAGGCGACCTGGGGTGTCTACCAGCGCATGATCGCCGCCTATCGCCACGAGGACCGGCAACGTGGCCGCGAGCTCATGGAGAAGCTGATCACCGACCTCAGCGCCGGCGTCCCCAAGGTGCTCACCGAGCTCACCACCCTGGGCCGGACCCTGAAGAAGCGAGCCGCTGACGTGCTCGCCTACTTCGAACGACCCGGCACCAGCAACGGGTCGACCGAGGCGCTCAACGGACGGCTCGAACACCTGCGCGGCTCCGCACTCGGGTTCCGCAACCTGACCAACTACATCGCCCGAAGCCTGCTCGAGACCGGCGGCTTCAGACCCCAACTCCTACACCCCCGATTGGGATGAGCCCCCAAACCGGCAGAAATGATCTGAGGCGTTCATGCGAAGACGCCGTCGGCTGATGTCGTGGACGAACGAACCACGTGCGTGGATCAACGGCAACCACCGCTCTACAGAACGTCGATGCCGGTCAGAACGAGCACCTTCTCCTCAGTGAGATCTTCCATTGCCGAAAGGACTCCCTCTTTGCCTGTCCCAGAGTCCTTCACGCCCCCGTACGGCATCTGATCGGCGCGGTAGCTCGGGACATCACCGACGATGACTCCACCGACGTTCAGAACACGTGAGGCGCGAAAAGCGGTCTGCAGGTTTGAGGTGAAAACCCCTGCCTGCAAACCGAACCGAGACTCATTGACCTTCTCGAACGCATCCTCGTCCGAGGAGACCTTGCAGAGCGCCACGACAGGTCCGAAGACTTCGTCGTCGAGTACCCGCGCGCCGCGGGGCGCGTCCTCGATCACGGTGGGCTCGACAACGGCCCCCACTCGTCCGCCACCGGTGAGAACGGTCGCACCGCCTGCCACCGCCTCGTCGATCCACTGCTCCACACGCACGGCAGCACGCTCGTCGATCAGTGGACCGACATCGGTAGCGTCGTCGTCGGGTGCACCGGTGGACAACATGCCGATCCAGGACAGTATCCGTTGCCGCATGCTCTCGTAGTGCTTGTCGTGCAAGAATACTCGCTGCACAGCGATGCAGGACTGACCAGCTTGGTACATCGAGAACCGCGCAATTCGTTCGGCCGCGAAGTCCTGTCCGGCTTCATCGGACCAGTCTTCACACACCACGACGGCGGCGTTTCCTCCCAATTCGAGCGTGACGTGTTTTCGCGGCACCCGATCGCGGATGGCCCACCCCACAGGAACCGAACCGGTGAATGAGACCACCGGCAGACGCGGATCCTGGACCATCTCCGAAGCCTTTTCGTTCGAGACGGTCAACACGGACCACGCGCCTTCTGGCAGTGACGTTTCCGCCAGCAGCTCACCGAGCACCAGACTCGACAGCGGTGTCGCTGGCGCAGGCTTGACGATGATCGGCGCACCGACGGCGAGCGCCGGCGCAACTTTGTGGGCGACCAAGTTGAGCGGAAAGTTGAACGGGGCGATCCCGAGGATGGGGCCGCGCGGGACCCGGTGAACCAGAGCCAAACGACCGTCCGAGCCTGCATCGGTATCGAGTCGTTGCATGTGTCCACTCCAGCGCCTGGCCTCCTCGGATGCCCACCGGAAGGTGGTAGCGGCGCGGGTAACCTCGACACGCGCCCACTTGATTGGCTTGCCGGATTCGGCTGAGATGAGCTGGGCAATCTCCTCGTGGCGGTCGTTCAGACGCGTTGATATGTGTATAAGAGCGTCTGCGCGGATATGCACGGGTGTACTCGCGAATTCGGTGGCCACCGCCGAGGCAGCTGCGATCGCGGACTCGATGTGCACCGGATCCGCCTCGGACACAGTTGCGACAATCCGACCGTCGAATGGATTGCGGATCTCGATACGGCTATCGGTCGTCGTCGCCTCGCCGGCGATCAGGAATGGAAAGTGTTTAATGCTCATCGGTATTCCTCTTCGAAGTGTACAAACAACTGCTCGCCGACCCCCTTGTTGCGGTGGCCGGCGAGCGCGTTGATGTACTGGACAGGTCAGACGGATGCAGCGGTGGCTGCGTTCTTCTGGAGAATCTCGAGCGCTTGGATGAGGTAGGTGCGGAAGACTGCGTGGTTCTCGCTCATCGGGAAGTGACCGATGTCTTTCATCTCGATGAACTGCGCGTTCTTGATTTGCGCGGCCGTTCGGGCGCTGTCTTCCGGCGTGGTCAGGTAGTCGTAGTCGCCGGTCAACATCACGACGGGGCAGCGATCGCCGTCGATCTGATCGAGCTTGTCGCGCAGATCGTGATCGACCGAGTAGAAGTGCAGGTCGCCCTTGAACGCTTCGGATCCCTGGGTGTAATAGAACCAGGTCTTCCAGCGATCTGCCTCCGGTGACTGGGGAGCCATGAGATCCCACGTGCCGCTGGCGCACACCTGCGCTGCGTTCGCGTGCGGGTGCTGCCACCAGTCGAGGTAGAAGCCAGGCGAGTAGTCGGCACCTTCGACAGGGATGACGCCGGCGAAGCGATCCGGATTGCGCAGCGCAAGCTGCAGGGCGATGTTGCCGCCGAACGAGGATCCCATGAAGATCGGATTCTCGAGTTCGAGCGCATCAACGAGTGCAACGATGAAATTGGCGTAGTGGTCAGCCGAGAGTTTGTATTCCTCGGTCCACCACTCGGTGTTCTCCGGCGGATCGGACTTTCCATGTCGAGGTAGGTCGTAGGCGATGACGCGATAATTCGCGGTGATCTCTTCGTCTTCCAGCAGCCCGCGCCACTGATGGTTGTGAGCCCCGGCGGTGTGCTGGCACACCAAGGGCTGACCGGTGCCGTTCTCCAGGTAGAAGACCTTGTACAGCAGGCCGTCGACGTCGACGTCGACGTAGTGTCCCGTCACCGGGGAAATCTTGCTCATCTCGAGGGTTCCTTCGTTGGGGGGAGATTTTGAACTGGTTTGGGTGGCGCTGGTGAATCAGACCGGCACACCGACAGTGCGGAGCAGTTCGATCTGGCGTGTCACGCACCGCAAGTTCTGCATGAGAACCAGCACGTCGCCTTCGAGCTTCATGTCCCGTTGGAATGAGGCAGCCCAGATCCCGTGGTACATCGGCGCGGGTACTGGCACGCCGAACCCCTGCCAGGTCTTGGCACTGGCCCGGATGGCGAACTGGTACGGGCGGTCGAGGGGGCCGGGATCGACCGTGATGGCGTGTACTTTGCCGGTCGTCATCTCGACGACGAAGGTATGTGTGCCCATGTCCAAGAGGTACGAACAAGTGAAGTACTTGCCGTGCGCCTGGATTTCGGGATCCTGATCCGAGGCCTGCTCGAACGCATCGGCCCACTGCTGGGGGGTCTGAGTGATGGTGGCAGTCATTGTTTTCCTTCGTCGACTTGTGTGCCGGATTATTTCTGGAACGGGGATGATCGAAGGGTGATTGCTAGTGCTTCACCGTCGCGAACATGACACCCATCACACCGACAATCGACGGGTACGTCCAATACCAATGACCCTTCCGATCGATAGGAAACAACTATTGGTGTGCATCTACCTGGCCGAATAGCATCGGCGATGTGCGCTTACCCCTGGAGTTGAGGCCGCTGTCGTACTTCGTGGCGGTGGCGGAGGAACTGCACTTCGGCCGTGCGGCTGCACGGCTCCATATCGCCCAACCATCTCTGAGTGTTCAGATTCGAAAGCTTGAGCACTCTCTGGGGACAGCGCTGTTCATTCGTGACAGCCGTCATGTGGCCCTGACGCCGGCAGGGGCGAGGCTCTTGGAAGGAAGCCGTCAGCTACTCTCGGATGCCGAGCGCATTGCGTCGCTCACCCGGCAAGTCGGCCGCAGTGCGCGCAGCAATCTCGTGATCGGATTCCAGGCGAATGCTGCCGCTGAGCTGACCCCGGACATCCTGTCGGCATTTCGCTCGATGCACCCGGATGTCGAGGTGGAAATGCAATCGTTCGACTTCTCCGACCCCTACGTCGGACTAGGCGACGGCACGGTGGACGTAGCGTTCATCAGGCCGCCCGTCGTCGTTGCGGACTGGCTCGCGCTCGACACCCTTTTCATCGAACCGCGAGTGCTGGTCGTTAGCTCGGACTCCCCTCTTGCGCAACATGATTCGATCAGTGTCGAGGATCTCACAGGTCAGCCATTCGTTGCTCGTCGCAGTACCGACGAGTGGCGTGACTTCTGGCTCGCACTGAGCTCTCGCGATGGGCATGACGTTCGGCTCGGAGCCGAGGTTTCAACGGTCGACGAGTGTTTCGAAGCGATCTTGTCGAAGAAGGGCGTCGCGTTCTCGCAAGCATCGACGCAGCGGTTCTATTCTCGGCCAGGACTAGCGTTCGTTCCTGTCACCGGCATACCACCAACGCCGTTATCTATCGGTTGGCGATCAGACGTCGATTCTCTATTGACTCGCGACTTCGTAGAGGCTGCTCGCAGCGTTGCTACAGCCCGCCCTGTGCCGAATTCATGGATGCCCGCGGTCGAAGGTGTGACCTCCTTGCTCGACCGTTTTCCGGCCAAGCTCACTTCGTAACGTCTCGCCGCGCACTTGAGGATCGGGCTAGCCGGTCCTGGCAGTGAGCGCAGTCTGATCGCCGTGCGCACCTGGCAGCGACTTCCGCTACTACTAAATATTGGCGACGGCAGGATGAATCATCCGTTTTGTCGATGGTCAAAACGCACACCCAATCTTGGTGTCTTGACAGATATAGAAGCATCCCGGCGAGTCCGAAGACTTTGATGTGCCCTCGGTTTGAATCGCTCTGGGTTCGGTGGAGACTTCTGGCCTTGGAAACGAGGATGGAAGCATGCCGAATGAACGGGTGTCAGGGAGGCCGACGACGCGTCGGTATTCGCCGGAGGAGAAGGCCGGTGCGGTGCGGATGGTCCGGGCGTTGCGGGCCGAGTTGGGGACCGAGCATGGGACGACAGCGCGGGTTGCCTCGCAGTTGGGTTACGGGGTCGAGTCCGTCAGGTCGTGGGTCAAGCAGGCCGATATCGATGACGGTCTGACTGTGGGAGTGAGCACCGCCGAGGCCGATCGGATCAAGCAACTCGAGCAGGAAATCCGAGAACTGCAGCGCGCCAACGAGATATTGAAGCGTGCGGCGTCTTTCTTCGGGGCGGAGCAGGGCCGCCAGCACAAGAGATGACCGCGTTCATCGATGCCAATCGCGGCGATGTCATCGCGGGTCGGAGGCTTGGGGTCGAGCGTATCTGCAAGGCCTTGCAGATACCTCCGAGCAGCTACTACGCCACCAAAAGCCGACCGCCGTCAGCTAGATCGGTCTCCGATAGCCGGTTGCGGCCGGCGCTGCGGGGGTTGTGGGAGGAGAATTACCAGGTATATGGGGTGCGGAAGCTGTGGAAAGCAGCCCGAAGATCGGGCATCGATGTCGGCCGTGACCAGGTCGCGCGGCTGATGCGTGCCGAGCAGATCGCTGGTGTGCGGCGAGGGAAGAAGGTGCGTACCACCCGAGCAACGGCCGGGGCGGATCGGCACCCCGATCTGGTTGGGCGGGATTTCACTGCGACTGAGCCGAACCAACTGTGGGTCACCGACCTCACCCACGTCCCGACCTGGGCGGGAATGGGCTACGTCTGCTTCATCACCGACGCTTACTCTCGGATGATCGTGGGCTGGCGCGTCGCGGCGAACATGCGCACCCAGGTAGTGCTCGACGCCATCGAGATGGCCCGCTTCAGTCGCGGCACACGGTTGACCGGGCTGCGCTGCCACAGCGATGCGGGCAGTCAATTCACCTCGGTCCGCTACGGCGAACGGCTCGCCGAACTCGGTGCAATACCGTCGATCGGGACCGTGGGCGATTCCTACGATAATGCTCTCGCCGAGAGCGTGAACGGCTACTACAAGTACGAACTCATCTACGGCCCAACGCATCCTGGTCCATGGCGCAGCATCGACGACGTGGAACTGGCGACACTGTCGTGGGTGCACTGGCACAATCACAGGCGGCTGCATGGTCACTGTGGCGACATCCCGCCAGCAGAGTACGAGAAGACGTTCTACGCTACTGAGCAGGGTGAGCAGGCCTTGGTTGAAATCAAATAGCCAGAGCCTCCATCAGACCCAGGGCGATTCAGTTTGGCCGAGTCGGTGAACTTGGTTTTCTGGCTACGATCTTGTCCAAGGAGGCAGGACCATGCCGAAGAGATATCCCGAGGAATTTCGCCGTAAGGTCCTCGATCTGGTCGCCGCAGGACGGCCGATCGCGGAAATCGCCCACGATCTCCAGGTCAGCGACCAGACGATCTACGGTTGGCGCAAACAGGACCTGATCGACACGGGGCAGGTACCAGGACTCTCACGCCTCGAACAATCCGAGCTCACCTCGGCGAAAAGACGTATCCGTGAACTCGAGAACGAAGTCGCAATACTGAAACGGTCCCGTGAGCTGCTGAAAGAGCCACACGACCCAAAAGGCGATTCGCGGCCATAGCGACAATGGCCGCGGAAGGACTACCTGTGCAGGCGTCCTGTCGCCTACTGAAGGTGTCCGAAGCGGGGTACTACGAATGGCGCAACCGACCACCGTCACTACGCGCTCTGCGGCACACCTGGCTACTTGAACAGATCACCGCAGTGCATGCCGCATCTCGCGGTACATACGGCGCCAGGCGCATTCACGCCGAGCTCACCCTTGGACTCGGTCTGTCCGTCGGACACAACCAAATCGAGGCCGTGATGTCGCGCGCCGGCATCAAAGGCCTACCCGGGACCAGACGGCCGAAATCTCGACATCAGACACCGACAGCCGGCGACCTGGTCAACCGGATGTTCACCCGTGAACAGCCAAATCGGTTGTGGGTCACTGATATCACCGAACATCGCACTCGTGAAGGTAAGGTTTTCTGCGCGGTTGTCCTGGATGCGTTTTCAAGACGGGTCGTGGGGTGGTCGATCGATTCCAGTCAAACCTCCGCGCTGGTGACCAACGCGCTCTCGATGGCCATCTCCAACCGTGCACCGCTCGAAGGAACCGTGATTCACTCCGATCACGGGGTGCAATTCACGTCGTGGGCATTCACCGATCGAGCCAAACAATCAGGTCTCGTCCCCTCCATGGGATCTGTCGGTGACTGCTACGACAACGCCACAATCGAATCATTCTGGGGCAGAATGCAAACCGCGCTTCTAAATCGAAAACGGTGGCGTACCCGGATTGAACTGGCGAACGCTATCTTCGAGTATCTGGAGATCTTTCACAACCGTCAACGTAGACATTCGAGCCTCGGAATGCGCACCCCGATAGAGTACGAATTGCATCATCACACGAATCAGCCAGTTGCCTGAAACCAGCTATGTCGACTCCGTGGAACCCAGGGCACATCAAAGTCTCCGGACTCGCCGGTGCGATTCAGTCTCGTCGTGTCAAGAAGGGGCCTGGCCGGCGCCCACCCTCCGACAAGCGTCGCCGCTTCATGGAATTGCGAAGCCGGGGGTGAGCATCCGCGCAGCCGCCCGCGAAGTTGGAGTATCCCGCGCGTCCGGCACCAACTGGGCCCGCGGCTATTCGGTTTATCGCGCCGGACAACTGGTGCGGACCGTCGCTCCGTTGGACCGACTCGCGTCCGCGCCATCAGTCCGCGATGCCTATTGGCAGACGAACGTATTCAGGTCGCCGATCTACGACGTGAACGGCTGAGTATCCGACAGATCGCTGCACGTGTGCGAGGTCGTGTACTCAGGTGACGGGCAGTCCGACCAACCCGGCTGCCAGTCCGAGGAGTGCGCATACCCCGAGAGTCCGGAGCACGGACCACTTCAGACGGTAGATCATCACTACGGCAAGGGCGCCGATGACCAGCGCGAGCGGACGAAAACTACTGACGTCCGGCACCGTCAGGTGCAGTGGACCCCACACTACAATCGAGGAATCTACGAAGAGTGTGTGAACAGCGAAGTAGAACGCGAGATTGGCGATCACACCCACCTGACAGCGGCGGTAATCCCGTTCAGTGCCGCCGTCAGGTGGGTGTTGTTGCGGAGCCGCTCGACATACGGAGCGCCGAGGAAGATGAACACGAACGACGGCACGAATGTGACCCACGTGGTCAGGAGAGCGCCGATGGTCGCGGCCACCCAGGGATCGAGGCCGCCGGGGTTACGGTAAGCGCCGAGGAACGCCACTAACTGGACGACCATGATCAAAGGTCCCGGTGTGGTTCCGGCCAGACCCAGCCCTCGCACCATCTCCCTGGAGGTGAGCCAGCCGAAGGTGTGTACCGCTTGTTGCGCGACGTAAGCGAGGACCGCGTACGCCCCGCCGAAGGTCACCAGCACGGTGCCGGAGAAGAACACACCCTGCTCGGTGAACACACTGTCGCGGCCGGTAAACACGACGACGGCGATCATCGGGACCGCCCAGGCGATCACACCGGCACCGAGCACGAGGACCGCCCGCCGCAGGCTGGGTGCGTCGGTGTGGAGGGCGTCGTCGGCGATGAGCGGCGGATTTTCGTCGATGTCGTTGTCGGCGGCGGCAGTGTCGGCACCGCCCCACGCCGCCCGATGACCCAACCCGCGAACCCTGCAACCGCGATGACGATCGGAAACGGAACCGCGAACAGCGCGAGCGCCACAAACGCGCATACCGCGATCACGACGTGAGACGGCCTGGTCAGTGCACGCTTGGACACGCGGGTGACGGCTTGCACCACCACTGCCAATACTGCGGGGGCGATGCCGGCGAAGATCGCCAACACGATGGTGGTGGCACCGAAGGCGACGTAGACGGCGGCCAACCCGAGCATGACGATCAGGCCCGGGCAGGACGGACAAGATTCCGGCGATCAACCCCCAATGGTGCCGTTGAGAAGCCAACCGGTGTAGATGGCGAGTTGCTGCGCCTCAGGACCGGCAAGCAGCATGCAGTAGTTCAAGGCATGCAGGAAGCGTTTCTGTCCGATCCAGCGTTTGTCGTCGACGAGCATGCGTTGCATGACGGCGATCTGCCCGGCGGGGCCGCCGAAGGTTTGCAGGGAGATCAGGAACCACGCTTTCGTGGCGACGCGCAAGGGGATCAGGTCCCTTCGCCGGGGCGCACAGCGACCGGTGATGCGGTGAATTCGTGCGTGGACTCTTGCTCTGTCATGTCGGGCTCCGCGGTCTGTGAGTGCAGAAGATTCATCGGGCACGGCCGCGTGAGTCGACCTCGCGTCAGGAGGGTTCGCGGCCGCTGAGGACTCGTTGACGATGAAACTCGTACAACCCATTGAAGATTCGAGTTGCCACGGCGAGAGTTTCATCGTCGGTACAGGTGAGAGACAACCCGCGTAGGACTGTGTCGAGGCTGGCGGCTTCCGGGGCGTCGAACTTGCCGTCGTCGATGTCTGCTTCGTGGACGATTTCGGCGATGATCCACAGCACCGGGTCGGCAATCTCGTAACGGCGCAGGATCGTTTCGAAGCTGCAGTCATCGTGATGGTGCGAGAGGTCGACCCCGCGAATATCGAACGGCGTTGCGTCAGAGAGGATCTGGTATGGGTCGTCGAGGTAGACGAACTGGGCGTCGAGGTCGACGTTGCGGCGCATCAACCAGGCACTGGCGGCGCGGTCGATGTGGATCCCGGCGCGGGTAGCCCATTTCATCGCGCCACCTGCGCCTCCACGGGCTCTACCGCGGCTAACGCTTTGATCGACGCTTCCGCCCCGTCGCGCTGAGAGACAGGAAAGAAGGTCCGTTTGTCGATCTCCCGTAAACGGCGCCGCAACTGGGTGAGCTTCTTGGTCTGGGCGGCGCGATCAGGCAAAGAGCGTGCAGCCTGCGCAGCGGCGGCAAGTTCGTCGTATTCGGCGGCCCGATCCGCCGACAACTTCGTCCGCATCCGGTCCTGCTGGTCGGCGGTGGTGGGTGCGGCAGTCCAGACCTCCGCCTGACCTCCGGACTCGATGACTTCCTCTGTGATCCAGTCGAACTGCTCGCGTGTCCGCGCCGACGCGGGCAGGACCACCACCCCGTCCGCGAGCTGGAACACCCCGTATTTGCGGAGCTTGCGCCACACCGTGATTCGCGGCGTCGACGGTTCGCGGGGGATGCGATACGCCAACATCACCCACTCGTCAGAGTGGCTACCGGGTGCCGGTTCTGGTTCCACAACAAATATGTAACCACTGTTGCATCACCTTGTCCATTCGTCATCGACTAATCCGCCGATTCACCCTGGACACTTCGTTGTAACCGTGATTGCCGTTGACAGTGACCGTCGTTCAGGCGGGCGTCGAGACGACGAAGAGTTGTCGAGATCCACAACCACGCCTTCGACGAACAGTCCGCCTGCTCTGCCTGCACTTCTGGTCCGTCGGGGATGGCGTCACCCTTCCCTCCACGATGCGCGAGGCAATCTCGGCCCCCACGTTGCAGCCGGACGCTGACCACCCCGAAGTGAGAGGGACAGGGATGGACACCCGCACCGATAAGCGGAACAGCCCGAGACCGCCCGGCTGCTGCCCGCACTCGTCATGGCGTCAACCCTGATCGGCGCTTGTTCCTCCGAGCCATCGTCGCGAGGCAGTAGCCCGCTGCCGCTGCAGCCGGTCGCGGAAATCGCTCTCCCCGGCGACAATTCACGCTTTGACTACGAGAGCCTCGACCCCCAGCATGGACTGCTGTTCATTGCCCACCTCGGCGCCAGCGAGGTCATCGAAATCGACATCCACACCCAGCAGGTCGTCCGGACAATCCCGAACCCCTCCCAGGTTCACGGCGTCCTCGTCGTTCCCGCACTTCGCCGGGTCTACGTCACCGCCACCGGCGACGACCGCCTGGTCATTCTCGACGAAGACACCGTCGCCGTGATCGGACAGGCCACCACCGGTGAGTATCCGGTGCGGATGGATGCCGCTTACCGCACTGCGCGGTAGTGCCCACTATCGTCTCGGGAGCAGGGCGGATGTTGCAGCGGCAATAACCTCCGGACAGAGAGATCGTCTTGAAAAACCCTGCACAAGAGTATAATTCGCCAGTATCGACGTCGGGCGACGTACTGGATCATGCCATTGTCGAGTCTCCGATTGGGGCCGCGGACCCCTTTCGTTGCAAGGGCGACTACTGAAAGACGCGGCTGTGGTCGGTATTCGCGCCGCCATACGCGAGCTCTAATCTCCGTCTGTCGAGACAGCAGTCGTGATCCCGAATCCAGCGATCCACTCGGGAATCTCTCGGTAGAAAGTCGAGGTGACGCGGTATTGGCCGGCAGCGCTCAGAGCCGCGTACGCAGCGATCCAGGTGCGAACTTCGTGGGAGGAGTGTCCGGCTTGTTCGACGAACCATTCGTTGGACCAGGAATCGATCTGCGCGAGGTCGCCGGAGGCGAGAACGTCGAGCAGGTGTCGATCCCACTGTGGGTTCAGTGGCTGAATCGTGGCCACACCTGCAGCGAAGTCACGACCGGCGTCGACGACGCGCTGTTCACGTGCGTTGCGCTCGGCCTCAGTTGGATTCCGGCCATCGATGAGTTTCTCCTTCACTCCGACAGGGGCGGTTGCGAACTGCGGTACCGGTGGATCATGCGATAGGCCACCGGATCCCACGAACAGCACTCGCTTGTCGAGGTTGACAGCGGCTCGCCCGACGGCTTTGCCGAGCAACCGGACGCGGCTGACCGGTCCGAGCGGTTCGGCGACGGAATTGATGAAGATCGGCACGGTGGGGACTGCGCTGATCGATCCTACCAACAGCTGCAGAGCTTGCGCGAAGCCGTGATCGACGTACATCCGTTCGGAGAACGCGGTATCGATACCGCTGCCGAGCACTTCCCGCGCCACTGCATAGGCCGCCTCGCGGTCGACGGCCAGCGGGCCGGCCTCGGTGCCGTAGTCACCCACGGATTGTGCAGCGGCCCCGATGCAGAACGGGGGCATCAGGTCGTAGTAGACCCCGTTGTAATGATCCGGAGCAAAGATCATCACCACGTCAGGGGCGAAATCGGCGATGAATGCGCGCGCACTGTCGAATGCGGCGTCCACATCGTCGATCACACTTTGGGCCGGGTCGTTTCGTCCCATGAGAGGGGAGTGCGACATTGTGCACAGCGCTACGGGCATCGTTGTTTCCTTCTGGTTCTCGCGGGTGCGTAAGCCTTCGCGCGCAAGGGTCGGAGATTTCGGGACAGGGACGGATCGCCGGTACCCACCGTGTACGGCGTGGCAGGTACCCGCGCGGATCGTCAGCCTCGGTCGAGCAGGAAGTCGAGGTGAAGTTTGTTGAACGTCTCGGCGTCTTCGTATTGCGGCCAGTGCCCGCAGTTGTCCATGATCGCGAGTTTCGCGCGTGGGATGTGAGAGGCGATGCGTTTGGCTTCGTCGACCGGGCCGGAGGGATCCTTGGTGGTCCACAACACCAGCGCCGGCACCGTGATGGCGTCCAAGGTGTCGTCGGTGATCATGTTGCGCTTGCGAATGTCCGGGTCCTGCAAAGCCATGTTTGCCTCGCACGCCTTGAGCCAGTCCGGCTGCTGGAAGATCGCCTGGCGGGTACGGATCAGGTCGTCGGTGACCATGGTGGGGTCGGCCATCAGCCACTCGAGCCTGGCGCGGACCCGCTCCCAACTGGGATCTTTCGCGGCCTCCATCGACAGGGTGTAGAGGCGTTCCATCACTGCAGGATTGGCCATCGTACCGCCCATGGTGTTGAGCACGATCCGCTCAACTTTCTCCGGGTGGTCGTGAGCGAATTGTGCTGTGACCCAACCGCCTAGGGATTCGCCGGAGAAGGAAGCCTTCTCCGTGCCGATCGCGTCCATGAACGCCAGCACGTGATCGATGTAGTGCTTGATCTCGAGGGGATGGTCGGGCTTGCTGGAGTAGCCGTGGCCGATGAAATCGATAGCCCAGACGTTGAAGTGCTCGGCGTGCGATCGCAGGTTGCGGACGTACGCTTCGGCATGGCCGGTGATGCCGTGCAACAGGATCAAAGTCGGTTTGGTGGGGTCGCCGGCGTGAAGGTACCGGGTCCGGTAGGGGCCCGCTTGGATGAAGCCTTGACTGAACTCGACCTGGTTCAGATCGTTCCAGACGCTGGTGTACGGGTGGGTCATCGGTTCTCTCCTTCAACAGTCATGGTGTTCGCGGCGGCCGGTACTGCATCCTCCGCGGTGGTATGCGGGACGGTGATCGGCACAGCTCGGGTGCTGTATTGCGGTTCGTGCGTACTACTCGCAGTCTCTTCGCTGCGGCCCGGTGCGCGGTCGAGGATCGTGGTGAGGGCATCCTCGAGATTGGCCAGTGCTTCGCTGTCGTCCCAGACCGCAGTGCTGTGCCGCCATGCGACATGGCCGTCGGGGCGGACGAGAATGGCGCCGGCCTCGTCGATGTCGCGGACCTTGCGCCAGTAACCGTAGGGATCGATGGTGCCGGGTTCACCGACGACGACGGTCCGCAGGAACGGCATGTCGAGTTTGGCGGCGGCACGTTTCCATGCCTGACCACCAATTCCGGTCAACAGGGTCATCATGCCTTTTCCGGTGGCATCGAGGGTCGAGATGCGGGTGCCGTCGACACCGACCAACCATGCATGGGGCAACTTCGCGCCGGGTCGGGTTGTGCTCTGCAGGTACAGCTCTCGGTCTCGTGTCCACACTTCGTCGACGCCGTCGGCATCAGGAATGACCGCGGTGGAGCAGTACCGCTGGTTGAGTTCGACGCCGTGTGCGTTGAACTCGGTGTTCTTTATTTCCAGCGCCTCGTACAGTCGCTCCCGTAGGGCGACACCTTCGGCTGACGGTTCCTTGAGCTTCGCAAGGCCCGCGGCGACCGGATCATCGCTGTCGTGGTCGAACCATTCGCGCAGTCCGGCGTAGTCTTTGCGGGATTGGTTGGCGCGGGCGACGATCTGCTTTCCGACGGGGACGCGTTCGGGTGAATAGGATTCGAGCAGTCCACGTCCCGCGTATCCCTTGACGACGAAGGCGATCTTCCATGCCAGGTTGAAGGCGTCTTGCAGGGAAGTATTCGATCCCAACCCCGATGACGGTGGATGCCGGTGTACGGCGTCGCCGCCGCAGAACACCCGCCCGGACTGGTAGTGCTCGGCGTACTGCTGGTTGACGTACCAGAAGGATCGCGTCACGATCTCGATGTCCAGGTTCGGATCACCGACGAGTGTTCGAATCTGCTCTAGGACAGCATCATCGGATAGGTCGGGCTGTCCGTCGGCCATGTCGAATCCCCAGCCGGCGATCCATTGGTTCCAGGGCTGAACCGCCCTCAGTAGGCCCATTCCGATCTCACCGAAGCCGGCTTTCGAGTTGACGATCCAGTGCAGGATGCTCGGCCGATGAGCGACGTACTTGCTCAGATCCGCGTTGAAAAGAATGTATGCCGTACCTGCGCGGGCGAGTTCTCCTTGGAAGGGAAGCTCGAGCTCGTCGGCGATCTTCGATCGGGCTCCGTCGAAGCCGAGCAGGAAGCGGGCTCGCTGGGTGAACTCGGTACCCGAGCGGACATCACGGAAACGGACGGTCACACCGTCTGCATCCTGGGTGTGTCCAAGGTATTCGGTATTGAAGCTGATGATGGCGCCACGTTCGGCGGCGTTCTTGATCAGGACCGGTTCCATCAGCGGCTGGGGAATGTCGAGCATCGCGCAGGGGCTACCGCTTTGGTAGTCCCCGTGGCGGGCGTCTCCCGTTCCCCATGTCTGTAGCCGGACGATCTCCTCACCGGCCAAGCTCGTGGTGAACAGCGTGTCGCCCATCTGATCCCACGGCGTCGCGTATTTGCGTGCCTCGTCTTCGACACCGAGATCGCGCAGTACTTCGACGGCGCGCTGGTTGGTGATGTGTGCGCGCGGCGAGTTCGCCACCCACGGGAACATCGAAACGGCGTGTACGCGGATGCCGTAGGTGGCCAGGGCGAGCGCCGCGGTGCCACCGGCGGGACCGAGTCCGACGATCACGACGTCGGTGTCGTAGGAGGTGGGGTCGAGGTCACTCATATCTGTCATCGATTCACTTGTCGAGGACACGCAGGGATTCTGCGCTGTCCGTGTTCGGGAGTGTGGTCACCGCGGAGGCCGGCCGGGCTGAGCCTGCCTCGTCACGAAGGAGTTGGCTGGCGGCACCTTTGCGACCCCAACCGCCGGGGAGCAGGATCACCGAAACTATCGAGATCACTGACACCACCAGCAGGTATACGACAATCGAGTTGCTGGACTCGGTGGAGGCGTAGAGGGCTGTGGCGATGGTCGGGGCGAATGCGGAGCCCACGACCTGCGAGAGGGTGTAGCCGATCGAGACGCCGCTGTATCGCACGTCTGCGTCGAAAACCATCGTGAACAGCGATCCGGTCACGCCGGCTGCCGGGGCCATCGCGATGCCGAAGACCAGTACCTGCGCGGCCATGAACAGCCATGGGTTGCCGGTGTTGATCAGTGCGAACGCGGGAGCGATCACTACACCCATGGCCACAGCGCCGAGCAGATACATCGTCTTGCGACCGAAAGTGTCGGAGAGTGCGCCGAAGATCGGGTAAAGGATGACTGCAACGATGCCGGCGACGAAAACTCCAGCGAGAGCGAAGGTTCGACTGATCCCTGCCACGGTGGTGCCGTACGAGACGAGGTATGCCATGCAGATGTAGGCGAACACTCCTTGGGACAGGTAGGTCCCGGCGATGAGAAGAATTTCCTTCCAGTGTTTGCGGAAAGCTTCGGCGATCGGCATCCGCACCACTGCGCTTTGCGCCTTCACCGCGGCGAAGTCGGGGCTCTCGGTCAAGGACAGTCGGATGACCAACCCGATGATGATCAGGACCGCACTGAAGAGAAAGGGCAGTCGCCAACCCCAGCTGAGGAACTGCTCGTCCGGCAATTGCGAGACCGCGAAGAACGCCAGAGTGGCAACACTGGTGCCGGCCGGCGCTCCCATCTGGGAGAAGGACCCGAAGAAGCCTTTCCTCGAGGTAGGAGCGTGTTCGACGGCCATCAACGTCGCTCCGCCCCATTCGCCGCCGACCGCAAAGCCTTGAACCAAGCGCAACAGCGTGAGCAGGATCGGCGCTGCGATTCCGATTTGAGCGTAGCTGGGCAGCAATCCCATCAGAACTGTTGCCGAGCCCATCCCGACCAGCGAAATCACCAGCATCTGCTTGCGGCCGACTCGGTCGCCGAAGTGACCGAAGACGACGCCTCCGAGCGGTCGGGCAAGGAAGCCGACTCCGAACGTCGCAAAGGAGAGAAGTACCCCGATCGCAGGAGAGACGTCCGGGAAGAAGAGTTTGGGAAATACCAGTGCGGCTGCGGTGCCGTAGATGAAGAAGTCGTAGTACTCGACCGTGGTGCCGATGAAGCTGGCCATCGCCACCCGTAATGGGGACGGGCGATCGGTGGTCGTCGAGGAAGCGGGTGCGTTGGTCACGGCCGGACTTCCCCGATCTGCGGGTGGAAGCACTTCGGTGCTCTATCGAGCAACCTGCGCGAAGCGGTCGTCATGGCCGCTCCTTTCTTCTGGAAGTTTCGGGAGAGAAGCATCCAACTGGAATGCTAGTCGTCTAGCAGAGAACCTACTCCGGAGTGAAAAGTGATGCAAGTCTCTGCACCAGGGGACGAAACCCACCTCATCCGCTCCACAACGGCGATCGCGAAGAACGCCCGCCATCAATGACAACGGCCCGCTCTCTGCGCATGTGCGCAGAGAGCGGGCCGAAAAGGGTTGCCCGGAGCGGTTATCCAGTCAGGGAGTCACTCGACTCGTCGCGGATTACCGCAACCGTGCCCACGATGTGATGTTCCATCGCCACCCTGGCCGCCTCGGCATCGCCGTTTCGAATAGCCTCGGTGATGACGTGGTGATCGTGCTGGCGTTCCGGTAACGCGCTCGACAACGGATTGGTGATGCCGGCGGTATTGATCAGGAAATCCGACAGGTCCCACATACGCTGACTGGTCTCTTCCATGATCCGCGAGTGCGCCATTGCATGAATGGCGGCATGAAACTCACGGTTGTGCACTCGATAGCCGTGGGCCCTGACCACAGGATCATGCGAGGCGATCAATGCATCGACACGGGCCGAGATCAGATCCAGTTCCAGCAGTTGCGATTGCGTCCGGCGGGCAGCGGCGACCGCTGCAATGGTTCCCTCGAAGCCACCGAAGAGGGTGTAGAAATCTTCCACCTCTTGTTGGGTGTACGAGACCACCTCGCAACCGACCTGAGGAACGATGTAGACGAGCTTGTCACTGGACAAGCGCCGCAAAGCATCCATGACAGGCTGCTTGCTGACCCCGAACTCCTGACGGATGGCCTCCACGACGATCTTTTCCCCCGCAGGGTAGCGCCCCTCGAGCAGACGATTCTTGAGGATGTCGTACAGCGCAGAAGACAGTCGAGCCCCCGAGGTGCGGACACTGGCGAGGAGGGCGGTCGCCTCACTGCCCAGCGCAGGGCCTGCCTGGTCGGCACTCATCGATTCACTCTTTTCGTCGATGTTCCGGTCATGATCCCCCTCATTCTGCCGTGCTCAGCACAACAACTTGCATTCTAGTACTTGTGGTCTGAGTCACTGTGAGATACCTTCATCTGGAACGCTAGCATTCCAATGAGCTGTTGCATGGGTCTTTGACCAGCACATAGGCGCAGGGCAGAACGCCTTCGAGTCAGTTTCCGTCGAACCGGCGGGTATGTCGAACCGGCGGCGGGTATATGGACACGCTCACTGGATCTGGCAGTCAAGGAATTGCGACGCCGACAAACACATCGCCCAGATCCATTTCGGGACGAATCGCACACCAGGCGACCCAGCGGCGGTCACTGCAAGGAGAAAAGACATGGAATTCTGTATCGGTACCTGCGCCAAGATCGATCAGGTCGTGATGGTGAAACAGGCCGAGGATTTAGGTTTCACCCACTTCGGTGTGGGCGAAGGCCCGTTGTTGTTCAGTGACCCGTACCAATTCCTCGCACTCGCTGCCTCGCAGACAAGCACCATCGCCCTCGGAACCATGGTCACCAATCCGCTGACCCGGATTGCCCCGGTCACCGCCAATTCCATGGCGACGCTCAACGCCCTCGCACCGGGTCGCACATTCCTGGGCATCGGCACCGCCAACAACGCACTCCGATCCATGGGAAACCGCACCGCCAAGATCTCCGAGCTTTCTCACTCCATCGAAGTCTCACGAGAATTGATGGCAGGGCGCCGAACCACACACAATTGGCTCGGCCAGTCCCGTGAAGTGGAGTTTCTCGACAAGGACAGCGGTTTCTACAATGTCAAAGACCACATCCCGATCTGGGTCGCTGCCGGCGGTCCTCGCGGACTCGCCGAAGCCGCCAAATATGCCGACGCGGTCGTCTACTGCCTGGGCCCGAACGTCGAGATGATTAAGCTCGTTCGCAATCGCCTCGACAAAGCAGTTGCCGACGCCGGCCGAGCCCCAGGATCGGTCAAACTCGTTTCCCTGTCTTGGTTCTACCAACTCGAAAACGGCGAGACCTGGGAAGACGGTGTCACGAAGGGGTTCGGTTCGGGACCGATCAGCTCCTGTATCACCAACGCAGGGCTGATGGATCAGCACCGCGACCAACTGGGCGACCCCATCGTCGATGCCTCCCTCACCGCTGCTCAGCAGTACCTCGGCGACCCGCAGGCTCCGAACCAACCGCACTACCTGGACGTGTGGGCCAAGTACCTACGAGGACTCGATCCTCGACACCGCCCGATCATCACCAAAGAACTCGTCGACTACTGGTGCCTCTACGGATCCCCCGCGCAATTGCGGGAAAAATCGGCGCTGATGCGCGAAGCCGGAGTCGACATCCAACAGGTCTTCCTGTCCAACCCCGTCACCGCTGCCCGCGACATCGACAACATCGGCCACTCCATCCTCGCCCACACCTGACATCCCTCAACCAGCAGGAGCTTCACCATGAAACTCGACCCCCGCACCACCGCCGCCGTGGCCGTGCACTGCCAAGGCGATGTAGTAGGACCCACCGGCGCCTTCGCGGACTTCTTCTATCAGCAAGTGGCAGAACGCCGCATCATCGACCAGGTCGCCGCCGTCAACGATGCGGTACGCGAGGCCGACGGCACCGTGATCTACACACGAGTCGCCTGGAAACCGGACTTCTCCGACCTCGAGGTCAACTCACCACTACTGGAAATAGTCGCCCAATCCGGCTGCCTCAAAGAAGGTAGCGAACTCGCCGAAATCGTCGCCCGCCTCACACCACACAGCGAGGACATCGTCTTCACACACCAACGAATCGGCGCCTTCGTCGGGAACGAACTCGACACCATCTTGCGGAAGAAGGGCATCACTACGCTGCTTTTCACCGGTGTCGCCACCAATGCCTCCGTGGAAGGAACCGCCCGCGTAGCCAGCGATCTCGGTTACCGCGTGGTGACCGTGGCCGACGCGTGCTCAGCTGCAACCGCCGAAGCGCACGATGCGAGCATCAATTCACTCGGACTGCTCGGCGAGATTGCCACCGTCGACGAGATCCGCGCCGCCCTGACCTCGATCAGGGCAGATGCCACCGCCTGACCTCAGCCCACACCGACCCCGATCGTGCGCTGGTGTGGCCCCGACCTGTCGGCCTCACCAGCGCTCTGCATGCCCACACTCAGCCAGAACCGACACTTACCCAGGAGTTCCCGTCGTGAACACAACCATGCGCGTCGCCCGCCTCCACGAGATCAACCAGCCGATGGCGATCGAGGATCTACCGATCCCCGGGCAACCGACGTCCTCGTACAGGTCAACGCATGCAACGTCGTACCGAACCTGAACAACGTGCTCGCAACCTCAGCGAATGGTTCCCCTACCTTCCGCTGCCCCAGCTTCCCGCGATTTTCGGTCTCGACTCCGCCGGCGTCGGCGCCGCAGTCGGTAGCCATGTCACCGACGTCGCCGTCGGCGACCGGGTCTACGTCAACCCCGGAATCTCCTGTGGAGGCTGCAACGCATGTCGGCAAGGACACGACCAGCAACAACAAGTGACCATCGACTACATCAACCGATATAAAAGCGAGTACGGCGTCGAGCCAATCTAATGAGATCGGTAGCCGTGCCGGCACCGGACTCCTCGAGTCGATCCGAGTTCGAACTCTTCCTTGGCAGACCGTAGCCGGCGTCGGCGCGGGTACCCCCATCCTGGCCCTGCCGAAAGCGGGGTCACGTGTCGAGCCGCGGGCAGGTGATCACTTCGTCGAGCGGGACGTTCAGTCCTGACGGCAGTGCGTGACACCGATCCGCTGGTGGGAGATCGTGCGACAGCCGATGCGATGGCGGCCCCTGAGGCCTGTTCATTAGAGCGCTGGTCGACCTTCCCGGTTCGATCAACGCAGTGCGGCTTGCCGGCCGCACTCCCGGACGAGGACAGGAGACTGACGATATGGCTGAGCTGTGGTGTGGAATCGATTGGGCGGAAAAGCATCACGATGTCGCGGTGATCGACGACAGGGGAAGCCTGCTGATCAGCGAACGCATCAGCGATGACGTCGCAGGCTTCGACCGACTAGTTGTTGTGGGTATGGACGTTGCTGACGCTGGATTGAAGTAGACGGGCTGGCCCTTCGCGGCAGGATGGAAGTTGCGAAACAGACCATCAACAGCAAAGGGACCAGCCCTGTGACACACCGTAATGCTCCGCTGACTGTGGAGGGAAGACGACGACTCATCGAGCGGTGCCGCACTCGTCCGATCGCCCACGTCGCCGCCGAAATGGGCATCTCCCGACAATGCGCCTCCACGTGGGTCAACCGGTACCGCAAATACGGTGAACTGGGATTACAAGACAGATCCAGCGCACCGAACCATCAACCCACCGCCACCGCCGCAGAGATCGTGGCCGAGATCGAAGCGATGCGCCGGACCCGGAAATGGTCGGCCGCGCGCATCACGTTCGAACTCCGAATGGACGGAACGGTCATCGCTCGCCGGACGGTCACGAAACTCCTGCGGGATCTTGGTCTCAATCGCCGCCGGTTCATCGACCCGAACGGCGAAACGAACCGCAAACCCCAGGTCATCGCCGCGAAACGGCCTGGTCAGATGGTGCACGTCGACGTGAAGAAGGTCGGCCGCATCCCTGACGGCGGAGGTTGGCGCGTCCACGGGCGAGGTTCCGAGCAGGCCAAACGATCACAACGTCGGAAAACGAAGAACAAGCAGGGCCGCGTCGGCTACACCTATTTGCATTCCGCGATCGATGGCAACACCCGTTTGGCGTACACCGAGGCCAGAGACAACGAAACTGCCGCGACAGCCATCGATTTCATGAACAACGCCCGACTCTTCTTCGCGGCGCACGGCATCACCCGGATCGAGCGCGTGATCACCGACAACGGATCATGCTATCGGGCAGCAGATTTCACTGCTTCACTGCGGGAAGCGCGGCACTACCGGATCAAGCCGTACACGCCGAAACACAATGGGAAAGTGGAGCGCTACAACCGCATCCTCGCCGAAGAACTGCTGTACTCCCGCGAATACATCAGCGAAGCCGAGCGGCGCACTGCCGTCGAGGTGTGGAACATTCACTATAATTATCACCGACCGCATTCAGCACGCGGAGGACGACCGCCTGCCGCTTACCGCCGGCACCGCGTAACTAACGTCCGTGCCTCATACAACTAGTAGAACTGATCCTCGAACTACGAAAGGGCGGACTCGACGGACTGCCCGTCGCTATCGAAACGGCGCAAGGGCTGCTCGTCTCGGCGCTTCGCGCCGCCGGCGCCGATGTGTTCGCAATCAACCCGTTGTCCGTCTCGAGGTATCGGGACCGTTATTCGCCGAGTCGAACCAAAAGCGACGCCGCAGACGCAATGGTGCTGGCCAATATCCTTCGCACCGATCGTGACAATCATCGGCGGCTTCCGAACGACAGTGAACAAGCCCAATCTGTCAAGGTGTTGGCCAGGGCCCATCAGGACGCGATCTGGGATAGACAACAGATCGCCAGCAAGGCGCGTTCCCTTCTCCGTCAATACTTTCCGGCATTTCTCGAAACATTCGACGACCTGACCACGATGGGTGCACGCGAGGCACTCCGACTGGCACCCACCCCGGCCGCCGCAGTAAACCTGCGCCCCTCCACCATCGCCGCGGCGTTACGGAAGGGTGGGCGGAAACGCGGCGTCGAGGTCGAGGCCCGCAAAATCGTTGCAGGGCTCCGCCTCCCTCACCTGCGCCAACCACTGCAGGTGGAAATCGCGATGGGGCGACAAGCTCATGCGTACGCACGCGCACTCACGGCTACTGCCGAGAACGTCAAGTCATTGGAGGCGGCCCTTACCTCAGCATTCGAGGAGCACCCCGACGCGCCCATACTCACGAGCTTCCCGGGACTCGGCGTCGTTCTCGGTGCCAGGATCCTGGGCGAAATCGGTGACGATCGAACACGTTTCGCAACAGCTCGCGGATTGAAAGCCTACGCGGGTACGGCGCCGGTGACCCGCGCGAGTGGAACCAGATCGAGCACCAGACTCAGGATCGTACGAAACAAACGACTCAACCACGCTGCATACCTGTGGGCGCTACCGCTGATTCTGCACTCTCCTGATGCACGGGCCTACTACGATCGCCGACGCGCCATCGGTGACACCTACACTGCCGCTGCACGGAATCTGTCGAATCGCTACATCGGCATGCTCCACCACTGTCTGTGCAGTCGAGAACTTTACGATGCGTCGGTCGCGTTCGCGCACTGTGCGGAACCGGCGGACGCCATGGTTTCTTGACACTTTGAACATATGCGATGTCTGCAGGGTGCTCAGCGAGCACGGCTGCTCAATTGCGCCGTTCACCTACTACGAAGCCCGCAACCGTCCTGCGTCTCGGCGGTCCGTGCGCGACGAAGAACTCGAAGCCGAGGTCAGCCGTGTGCACGCCGAGCACTCCTCGGTCTACGGCGCACGCAAGGTGTGGCTGGAAATGCGTCGACAGGGCATCGAAGTGGCACGGTGCACGGTCGAACGATTGATGGGTGTCCTCGAGCTCCAAGGAGCACGAAGAGGCAAGACCAAACGCACCACCATCGCCGATGCACAAGGCCGTCGCGCAGACGATCTCGTGCAGCGAAAGTTCAACCCAGTGGCGCCAAACATGTTGTGGGTAGCTGACTTACTTACGTTTCGACATGGTCAGGTTGGCTGTACGTCGCGTTCGTCATCGACGCATATTCACGGCGGATCCTCGGGTGGCGAACCGCGACGACGATGACGACACCGCTGGTGCTCGATGCCATTGAGCACGCAATCTGGACCCGATGCCGAGAAGGGATTACGGATGTGTCGGGGCTCATTCATCACAACGACCGAGGATCGCAAAGCGGATTCAACCGGTCGTCGCAACACCTCGATCACGGAGGTGCACGATGGGACGTGGCGGGAAGCAGATTCCGGAGGCGCCTTCGGGTGCGCGGCGGCAGTGGGCGGCTGATCGGGCGTTGAGGCCGCCGATGCGGTCAACGGTCCGGCCTGATCCGTCGCGTGCGATGCAGCGGGACTTCTGGCGACGGATCGTCTCGGGCGTGACGACGGTGCAGGCGGCGGAGGCTGTTGGCGTGTCGTGGCCGGTCGGGTCCCGCTGGTTCCGTCACGCTGGAGGGATGCCACCGATCAGCCTGGCCGAGCCCACGGGCCGCTGTCTGTCGTTCGCCGAGCGCCTGTGACCACCGCAACGGGTGTGTCCTCTCCTGGCCAGCCGTCGGCCTGGGTGCCATTCATCTGGTTGACCTTCCGTGTTACGAGTGGTCCTACCCGACTCGGAGGCCGGCGAAGACGTGCTGTCGGCTCAGTCGTCATACCCGACAACCTCCACGCTGTGCCACGATTCGGCCAGTGGGAGCAGGTGGTCGCGGGTCACGGCTTGGTGTGCGGGGTGTTCGAGGTAGGTGTTGACGTCTTCGGCGGTGCCGAATTCGGAGACCAGCGCGTAGTCGGCGTTCGTCGGCCTTTCGCCAAGATCTCGACCGTGGCGGGTCCGGCGGATGAGGTCGATCTGACCTGGCAGGGCTGCGAGCGCCGCATCGGGCGCCGTCACTTGATCTGGCGTCGCGGCGTCCTTGAACTTGACGGTCACTCAGTGAATCAACATCGGCCTTCTCCTTGGGATGTGGGGGCCAGGGCCGTCGCCTTCGGTGGTCGATGGCGACGCCCCGTGACTGAGTGACGCGCTCTCAAGAGAGCACGAAACCGGCGTACCCGTTCTCCACCGACTCGCGACACTTCTCCAGGTACATGGACAGGCCCCCGGGGTAGGCCAGCAGCTCCTTCTTCTGGCCCGGCACGTTGGCGTTCATGTACCAGGAGTTCGCCATGATGAAGGTCGTGGCGTTGGCCAGGCCCTCCAGGTGCTCGTGCCACTCGTCCTCGGCCTCGCGCGTGGCCTCGATGCGAGTCAGGTTGTTGTCGCGCATGTCGGTGATGGCATTGATCACCCAGTCGCCCTCAAGCTCAGCGCAGGTTGGGCCGTTGCAGAACGCCGACGGGCTGTGCGGGCCGTACACGTACAGGATGTTCGGGAACCCGGCCGTGGCGCGCCCAAGGAACGTGCGAACGCCGTTCTTGAACACGTCGCTGTACCTCTCGCCCTTGGTGCTGCGGATATCGATGTCGGTCAAACCTCCGGTGAAAGAGTCGAAGCCGGTCGCCAGGACAATCACGTCGAACTTATGCAGCGTGCCGTCGGCCGTGACGATGCCGTTCTCGGTGACCTTCTCGATGGGGTTCTCCTTGGCGTCGACCAGATCGACGTTGTCCTGGTTGAACGTGTCGTAGTAGGTGTACTCCAGCGGGCAGCGCTTGGTGCCGAACGGGTACGGCGGGGTCTCGGGGATCAGCTTCTCGGCGAGCTTGGGGTCCTTGACGCGCGGCAGGGTCCTCTCTCGCCAGTAAGCGTAGATTTTGTCTCCCACCTCGCGGTTGAAGAACATGTCAGCGTAGCCGCCGAGCCAGATCTGGAGGCCGCCCATGTCCCAGAGCTCGTCGAGCTTGGCGTAAAATTCCTCGTCGGAGATCTCGGCGGTCGCGGTGTAGATCACGTCGTAGTCGATCCCAGAGAATGTTGTCTCACGGTACTTGAAACGCTCCGGGTATGTCTTACGGAACTCGTCGTTCGCGGCCCGGTCGAGCTTGGGGGAGCTCATCGGCAGAGCGGTCGGAGGCGTCCGCTGGAAAACCGTCATCTGCCCAACGTCGGGAGCGATCGTCTGGATGACTTGGACGCCGCTGGCGCCGGTGCCGATGACGGCGACCCGCTTGCCGGTCATGTCGTACCCCTTGGGCCAGTGCGAGGTGTGGAACGAGTCGCCCTTGAAGTCGTCGAGGCCGGGGATGTTGGGATAGAGGGCCTTGGACCCGGTGCCAAGCATCGGCAGGAGGAAGCGCGCGCGGGTCAGGAAGGTCTCGCCGGTCTTCTCGTCACGAGTCTCGATGATCCACTTGTCCTTGTTGTCATCGAACTGTGCCGCGACGACGCGCGAGTCGCAGCGCATGTCCTTGGCCAGGTCGAGATTGTCGATGACGAAGCGGAAGTACTCCTGAATCTCCTCTTGTCCGGGGTAGACCTCCGACCAGTTCCACTCGCTCCAGATCCGCTCGTCGGAGAGCTGGTAGGCGGTGGCGGGGGTGTCGACACGCGCCCCGGGGTACTGGTTCCAGTGCCAGACGCCGCCAGCCTCGGAGCCGGCCTCGTAGAGCTTGACGGCGAAGCCGCGGGAACGAAGGTGCTCGAGCTGGTAGACGCCTGCGAAGCCACCGCCGACGACAAGGACGTCGAGCTCTTCGGTCACGGAGCGGGGATCGGTGAGCAAGGTGTTCACGTGGTGTTCCTTTCGCGACGTCACAGCCCGTTGTGGACTGCTCGATCGCTTTGGTCGAAGAGGTGCCATTTCGGCGGTGCGGTCGTGGAGAAGGCGGGCCGCTGGCTCGCGGGTCGCGCTCGTTGGTTGTCGCCGGTAGATACCGGAAGTCCTCTAGCGATAACTCATGGAGGCGTGTCTGACGTCACAAGAGTGACATGGGCCGAGAACTTAAGTCAAGCATCAATAACAAAATTGTCGTTCCCACCAACTAGTCGAGGCGGGCAGTGCACCGTGCATCACGCCCCTAGATAACACTCCTAAAGGCCTGCGAAGCGGGCGAGCGTCGAATGTGTGTCTTCACACAAGCGCAGTTGCGTTGTGCGCTTTTGGGAAATGATAACTAACACTGAAGGCGAACGGGCGAAAATTTCGATCGGCAAGATGTCATGGGGGGCTCACGACCTTGACCACCCGCTGAGCGGGAGTCGCCGGTGACATCCGAGGACGGAGAACCCGCCGCTCTGCGCGACAGGACCCCGAGACGTGACCAGGTTCGACGGATCAGAGTGCAGCAGGCATCGGCGTCGAAGCAGCACACTGCGCCACGATGTGTGGACCCGGGACGGATCTAGCCGTGAACGACCGCCCTGACGGCCGTTTTGAGCTCGGAGGCGAAAGTGGGCTCGCGGTACAGGTGCGCGATACGCACAAGATCGTGGATGATGCCCTTGCTGATGTGGACGAGGGTCAACGCTGTTGCGTCGTCGAGATCGTCACGTGTCGCTGATATCCAGCGTTGCCATTCGAGGGTGTTCTCTTCTCGGATGCGGTCGAACCGATCGCGCTCGTCCTCGGGCAGGTAGTGGCTCTCCGTCAAGGAAACGGCCAACAGGTCGATAGCTCGCACTGCCAGCTCGACGTAGCCCTCAACCAGGGCGTCGAACACGTCAGCGTCGCGCGCGGGTCGAGGCAGAGCTCGGGCGACCTCGAGTGCTTGCCACTCGTAGAAGCGATTCGTCACCGCGACGAGGATGGCGGCCTTGGTGTCGAAGTACCGGTAGATCGCCGGGCCCACTACCCGGACCTCGGCTCCGATGTCGTCGATACTGGTCCCGGCATATCCGTTGCGCTGGAAGGCGCGCGCCGCGGCAGTAAGGAGCTGCTCGCGGCGCGAGGCGGGGGTTCGAGGATGCGACACCGGTTGAACGCCCGAGTCCGGGTGGGAAGTGCCCGCGACAACGATGACTCGTTGGCACGCCTCAACGAGCACCTTCTTGAGCTTGGCCCGAGAAAGGCCGCTGTTGTAAAAGGCAGGGCTGGTCAGGATACTGACCACCGACCAACTCCGGACATCCCTGGCAAAGTCGTCGAGGTCGGAGGTCGCTGGTGCCACCACCAGCATCCCCACCTGTTCGGCGATCCACCGAGTGCGATTGCGAACTAACGAGAAGTCGTCTCGGGTGAGGTGTCGGGCCTCTCTCTGCCACAGCACCGAGAGACGCCGACTATCCAGTCCTACCTCAGCGAGCGTCGACAGACGTTCATCTACGCTGCCGGGGCTGTCGGCCGCCGCGAGTTGCTCAAGGGCGGCCACCAATCGCTGTTGGTCCTCACGGATCACGTGGGACAGGAGGGCCTGCTTGTTGGCGTAGTGACGATAGAGGGCTCGTGCCGTGATCCCGCTCGCTTCGGCGATCTGGTCCATCCTGACCGAGTGATAGCCGTGCGCGGTGAACAGCTCACGCGCGTTGAGAGCGATCTGTAGCCCGCGGTCGCGCGGACGCCGCGTCAAGTCCTTTACAGGAGACGCACCGCCCATCCCGTGGCTCCTCTCAGACACTCCCCGGCCCTCCCGGTCGGACAGGCGGCCGCACGTCGCATTGCAGCCCGACCGAGCAGAACAGTACTACACCTCAGGGGCCGCGCAGCGTTGCTACACGGTGATATCACTACGAGGGCGCTCATCGGGGGAGGGATCAGCCGAGGGATCAGCCGAGGGGCCGCGACAGGGTTGCCGGGACCCCGCTCAGTCTAAAAGAATACTCGCACTCAGGCCGCAGGCGCGCCATTGCGTCCGACCTTGGCCGTGGCGATCGCGGCCGAGGACTTGCCGACGTGGAACTCCTCCAGCGTCGTGGTGTTGCAGGTCATGTAGAGCGTGTCGAGGTTGTCGCCGCCGAAGGCACAGGCGACGGACCAGGCGCCGGGGTTGCTCACCTTGTCGGTGATCTCGCCGCCTTCGACTACACGGTAGAAGCCGCTGTCCTCCTCAAGGGTCAGAGCATTGCCGAACCACACGCCGCCTTCGGCGTCGAGCGCGATACCGTCCGGGTGGTAGGCGCCGTCGAGCTGCGCCCAAGCCCGCTGGTTGCTCAGCGAGCCGTCGGCGGCGATGTCGAACGCGGTGATCCGGTGGTTCCAGGTCTCGGCGACGAGCAGGACCGAGCCGTTCTGAATCGCCATGCCGTTGGGGAAGAGCAGCTCGCCGCCGACTTGGTGGCCCTTGCCGCTGGGATCGACGTGGACCAGGCGGGTCGTCTTGGGGTCTTCCTCACCGAGCGCGAACCCGAAGTTGCCCACGTAGGCGTGGCCGACCTTGGTGACGAGCATGTCGTTGCCGATGCCTCCGGCGAACTGGCTGAAGTCCGCGTGCATGCTCTGTGTGCCGTCGGGCGAGACCTTCAGGATGCACTTGTCGGCCTGGGAGACCACGAGCGCTGAGCCGTCTGGGAGGAAGCCTAGGCCGGAGGGGGCGCCCTCGACCTCTACGACGGTCTGGTAGGAGCCGTCGGCTGCGAAACGCTTGACCGTCTTGGCGAAGAAGTCGCTGGCCCACAAACTTTCGTCCCGCCAGCGGGAGCCTCCAGGAACTGGTGGCCCGTGGAGAAAATGGTCAGCTCGTGCTCGTACATGACATTCCGTTCCACGCCGACCTACGGCCGTCGTTTAGGTGGTGGGGTGGCTTGATCGAAGGGTGGACATGGTCGATGGGCAGTCGCCCGCGTCTGATGCTCAGGAGGACGCCTCGTGCTCGACCCCGTCCTTGGCTAGGTCACGCAGCCTGAACTTCTGGATCTTTCCGCTAGCTGTACGGGGCATCTGGTCGAGCACGATCAGACTCTCGGGAAGCTTCTGCTTGGCGATCTTGCGCTCAAGCAGCCACTCGATGAGTTCGGCGAGCTCCACAGTCGCATCCGGCTCGGGGACGATGACTGCGCAGACCCGCTCGCCCAGCACCGGATCGGGTGAGCCCACGACGGCAACCTCGGCAACCCTCGGGTGGGCGAAGAGGTGGTCCTCGACCTCCTTCGCGCTGAGGTTCTCGCCGCCGCGGATGATGATGTCCTTCTTGCGGCCAGTGATCTCCAGGTGACCCTCATCGTCGATACGGCCGAGATCTCCGGTGCGGAACCAGCCGTCGTCAGTGAACGCGGACTTGTTCAACTCTGCGTCGAGGTAGCCGACGAACATCTCGGGCCCTCGTGCGAGCAGTTCGCCGTCCTTGCCTTCGCCGAGGTCGTTCTCGTGCTCATCGACGATCCTGATGCGGGCCAGACCGATGGCACGGCCGTCTGTGTTGGCGCGCTTCTCCAGCGGGTCGCCGGCGCTGCCGCTTGTGGCGGTTGGATACTCGGTCGATCCGTATACCCGGGCGACCATGCAGTCCAACGCGGTCGTGGCGTTGAGGATCAGATCCGGCGGGACATCTGCGCCTCCGCACAGGAAGCTTCTCAGCGATGAGACATCGTACTCGCCGAGCGACTGGTGGTGGACCAGCCCGTATAGGAACGGCGTGGCCGCGAGCATGAAGGTGCACTGGTGTTCTTGGATCAGTTCCAGGCCGGCCGTGGGCTCCCAGACGTCCATCAGAACGACACTGCTTCGCAGCATCGGCGGCATCTGGATGCCGTACAGGATGCCGGTGATGTGCCCTACAGGAGATGGCATGAACACGACGTCTTCCTGGGTCAGGCCGAGCAGTTCGATAATGCTTCGGTTCTCGTAGTCGAGCGTGTTGTGCGTGTGCAACGCACCCTTCGGGGCCGAGGTCGTGCCGGAGGTGTACAGCAAGAGCGCCAAGTCGTTGGCGTCGCGAGGGACCGAGGCCGGCTTGCTGCCGTGGAAGCCGTCGAGGAAGTCCTCGAAGAGAACCTCGTGATCGCGTTGCGCCTTGCCCACGATCACGACCGTCTGCAACGCCGACAAGTCCGACGAGATCTCCGCGAACATCTCGGGGAAGTCGAAGTTGCGGAACGTCGCCGGGATGAACGCGATCTTGGACTTCGCCTGCTCCAGGATGAATCGCGTCTCCGAGTGCCGGAAGATCGGCATGATCGGATTGCTGATCGCGCCGATCCGAATCGCGGCAAGATGGACCGCACACGCCTCGGCCCAGTTCGGCAACTGCCACGAGACGACATCGCCGTGTCCGATGCCGTGGCGCTGGAGTGCCGCGCCGAGAGCGTCGACGATGGCGTCGAACTGTGCGAAGGTCCACGTTCGTCCGCGGTCGACGACAGCGGTGCGGTCGGGGACCATCTGGGCAGCGTCTGACAGATAGGCGTCGATAAAGTTCCCCTGCCAAGCCTCCGATGCGGTGGACTCCGCGATGAAGTCCGCGTTCAGATGTGTGGTGACCACCGTTCAGACCCTTTCGACCGTCCGTGCCGTCGCCTGGTCCAGCACGAGCGCTCCGACTTCTTCCTCGAGTTCCGTACTGTCGCCGTACCAAGCCCGCAACGCGAGCGCACGCTTGTAGTACCAGTGGATGTCGGCCTCCGCGGTGAAGCCGATGCCCCCATGTACCTGGATCGCGCCTTCGCAGACAGAGACGGCGACAGTGGCGGCATGGGCCTTCAATGCCGCGGCGCTCAGTTCAGCCTCGGTGTGGGGTAGTTCGTCCAACTCGCCGGCGACGGCCTCACAGAAGTTGTGCAGGGAGACCGCCTCGGTGTGCATGTCCGCCAGCATGTGCTTGATCGCCTGGAAGGAGCCGATGACCCTTCCGAACTGCTCCCGCTGTTTCGCGTACTCGACCGCCAACTCGACGCAGCTGGTGGCAATCCCACTCAGCTCACAAGCGATGAGCACCCGGCTCCACCGCCGAATTCGCGCCAGAACTTCCGGCGCCGTCGCCGCATCGCCCACCGGAGCCCCTTCGGCCCCGTCGAGCGTGACCCGGCTGAAGTTTACAGCCGGGTCAGCGCTGCCGACAGCCTCGATCCGCACTCCCGGAGCTGTCGGCTCGATCAGGTGCAGCACAGGGTTGCCGCCCCGGTCGGCCACGACAAGAAGGGCCAACGCCTCACTACCGAAGCGAACCGCCTCGAACGTCCCGTACAACTTGCTGTCCACGTTCGTAACCGAGCCGAATCGTCCCGACCAATGGTCAGTCACGGCAGGATCGAGGAACGCCAGCACCGACCCGTTCTCCGCAGCGTCCGCCAAAAGCTTGCGACCCTCTGCGGAGGCATGCTCGTACACGGCGCCGGGCAAGAGCGAGTTCTCCAGCATCGGGCCGGCGAGAAGGTGACGGCCATACTGGATGAAGAGCGGCCCCAATGCCGAGAGCGGAAGCCCGAGCCCACCATGCTCCTCCCCCCAGACCACGGCAAACACGCCGAGTTCAGCCAGAGCGGGAACCAGGCTCGAACGCTCGTCGGGCGACGAAAGGATGCGCCGGCGAGCATCAGCGTCGTACACGGACCGCAGGAAGTCGTCGACGGTTGCCGCCAGGTAGGCGATGGTGTCGTTGTCAGCCACGGGGAAGTCCTAAAAGTCGCTCGGAGATGATGTTGCGCTGGACCTGCGACGTGCCCCCATAGATCGAGGCTGACCGCGAGTAGAGGTGGTCATGCACCCACCGGTCGGCCTCCAGCCCGAGAGGCGTCGACCCCGACAGCGCCCGCGACGGGCCAAGCAGCTCGGCGATCGACCCGAACACGGTCTGCTCAATGCCGTTGAGGAGCAACTTGTCCACGGAGTCCTCGGGAGTCGGAACCTCGCCTGCGTCCAAACGCTTGACAGTCTGGCGAGTCTGGGCGCCCAAGACTCGCAACGCGATCTGCACCCGTCCGAGCGCCACGCGAACACGCCGCCCGAGGGCAGTCTCCGGCCCCGGCAGGTCAGATTCCCGCAAGGCGGCCACGGCATCCTCGAACGCGACCTCGTAGTCGACGCGCCGGCGCACCGTGTAGGCGGCCCGCTCTATGCCCAGCGTGTGCGTGGCCACCGTCCAGCCCTGGTTCAACTCACCGACCAGATTCCGGCGCGGAACCCGCACCTCGTCGAAGAACACCTCGCAGAACTCGCGATCACCGGTCATCTGCTCCAGCGGACGCACAGTGATCCCCGGTGAGCTCATGTCCACCAGGACATAGCTGATACCGGCATTCTTGTGAGCGCCCGGATCGGTGCGCACCAACAACGCGCACCACTGCGACTTGTGCGCCCAGCTCGTCCACACCTTCTGGCCCGAGATCACGAAGTCGTTGCCATCGATCACCGCACGGGTCCGCAACGAGGCGAGGTCGGAGCCTGCATTCGGTTCGGAGAATCCCTGACACCAGATGTGCTCGCCGGACAACAGCGCGGGCAACAGCTCTTCACGCTGCCACGACTGACCGTGATGGTCGATGGACGGGCCGACCACATCGAGCCCGATCAGGCCGATCGGCATCGGCGCCCGTGCCCGCGCCAACTCCTCGGCGAACACCAGTTGATGCATCGGCGTCAGGCCCTGTCCACCGGCCTCCCGACTCCAGCTGATACCGATCCAACCGGCGTCGAACAACGTGTGCTGCCACTCGCGTAGCACAGCGAACCGCTCATCCAGGTCCAGCGGCACATGCGGAACGTCGGCCGCGGCCAGCCATTCCCGCGCCAGGACACGATAGCCCTCCAGTTCCACCGTCGACACGACGTTCACCGCCCCGTGTACACGGGCGTGCGGCGCTCCAAGAACGCGCTAAGCGCCTCCTTGGAGTCCTCGTAACCCGACAGCTCACCCGTCAAGGACTGCTCAAACTCGTAGCCGCTCTTCAGGTCCGTGTACTCGATGGCGTTCAGGCTCTGCTTGGCGAACCGCAAAGCAGCCGGGCTGTGCCGCGCCAGCGACTCGGCCAAGGACTGCGCCCTCGCATACAGCTCCTCGTCGGGAACGACATCCACGATCCCCCCATACTGGAGGAGCTTGGCCGCTGGAATCAGATCGCCACTCAGGTGCATCAGCCGGACCACACCCTGGGGCACCATCCGGGACAGGTGCTTGGCGCCACCCATCACACCGACCTTCACCTCTGGCAGCGCGAACCGGGCACTCTCGGCGGCCACCACCAGGTCGCAGGAACCAGCGATGGCCAGCCCGGTACCGACCGCAGCGCCTTGAACCGCGGCGATGACCGGCTTGGTGCTGTCGTAGATGGCGAAGAACGCCTCACGCACCTGCTTCATCCGTGCCGGCGAGTTCTCCGGATCCAGCGTCTTGAACTCCTCCAGGTCATTGCCACCGCAAAAGTGCTTGCCCCGGCCGGCGAGGACCAGGACCCGCGCCTCCGGCAGGTGCACGTCGACGTTGTCGAAGAACTCCTTCATCTCGACGTACATCGCCTGGTTTACCGCGTTCGCCGGAGGTCGGTTCAACCACACAGTCGCGGTCGTGCCGTTCTCCTGCCAGTCGATGAACTCAAACTGAGCCATGTCATGACCGTCCTGTCTGTGTAGTGCCGAGGCACATCAAGGATGGGGATTCAAACGTCCATTGAGACTCATCTATCAACGAACGGAAACCGCCGGGATTCCTTTGTAGCGTAGAACGCATTCAAACCATATGTCAATCATTACTAACTCAAATCGGGGCAAGATCCTGCCGCATCGTGCAATGATCGACCAGTCCAACAACCACCCCGGAAGACTCACGAATCCCATACCCTCGTGAGAATCTGAATGAACTCATCAGCAGTGTTGCGCTGGCGGCGGTAGTGAAGTCGCACTGCGCAGTTGACTCAACAAAGCTCACGACGAGGACGACATCCGCCCTGCGCAACTGACGACGCATCCTCCGAGATCCGTTCGATGAAACGTCGATTGGCCTACTCGAGAACAGGAAAACGAAGAACTGCGCCGAGTCGCGGCGTATCTCTCGCAGGCCAACTTGCCAATAAGCCGATGTACCCTGTATTAGCTGGTACGCAACCTGGCCGTGACCGGCACCCCGATCGAGGTTCCCACCTCGGTGACCTGCCAGAAGTCTTTCGCGATCTGGAAAAGCGGGGCTTCGTTCTTGCAAGGGACCGTGACCGCGTCGCGGCAGAACTCCGCGAGATTGGGCCTGGGCATAGGTCTCATTACGCCGAAGAGCAGTTCAATCCTCAGAAGTTGGGAATCAAACCAAACTTCAGCAGCCCCGTCGAACTGACGCCTGCCTGTATACGGAATGAAGCCGGTGCACCTACTTTTCCTTTTCGCAGACATCCCCTGAGCGTGGCGGAGATGCGCCCAGGCACCACGAAGCCCGTGCATGGATGCTCGCACGACAATGCTCGATCCGACCAAGCTTCCTCGAACACGGATACGGTCCATGCGGCGTTTCTCCGACTACCTTGTGGCCGGCTTAGGCTTTGACGGCGGCTATGGTCTCGCGCGGTCCCGTAACTGCCATTTTGCGCTTGACCATGCGCAGTTGGATTAGTCACTCGACGACCATTGCCCACGCCGGGTTTCGTTGCCGGCGAGAGCAGTTCGATTTACATGGGTCACATTTTCGTCCATACAGCAGTGATCGGCGGGACACTGAAGAGGCCTCGGCCGCTTGTTCAACTGATGCCGCAGCAGCGACAGATGGCGGTGAAGTTGCCCTGATTTCTTCGACGTAGGGCAACACTATGCGTTATGTTTCTCGGCGTTCGAGCTCACGCCGTGAGGTGGGAATCTTCCTCTTGGAAGGCCCCAACAACCTCCATCACTGGTGGAACTAACCCACCTGTCGCCCTCGGATCACCATCCAAATGTTTGCACTATCCAGGCTCGTCCGCAGCCCAGGCCTCGAGCATGCTTCGTGCGATCGAGACGGCCCGGGCAATAACAGCTGAGTCTCTGCACGGCTCGTCCAGTCCCCCACAGCCAGGAGTGCACGCACCTCCGCACGGGTAAGCCAGATCGCTTCGGCGATCTCACCGTCCACGAAGACGAGCTTTTGCATCGGATCGGCCACGGCGTGGAAGCCGAGCATTGCCGATCGAGGGAATGGCCATGGCTGACTCCCGAAGTACTGCACATCGGAGACCGTGAGACCGACCTCTTCGGCGACTTCCCGCGCCACGCAACTCTCCAGTGACTCCCCGGCCTCGACGAATCCGGCCAGGATGGAAAACCTCCGGGTTGGCCACATCGATTGGCGCGCAAGCAGTACTCGGTCGGCGCCATCGTGCACCAGGCAAATTACTGCAGGATCGGTGCGTGGATACTCCTCACGGCCGCATTTCGTGCATACCCGCACCCATCCGGCCGATGCCATCGTTGTCGGATGTCCATCGCGCGAACAGAAGCCCGCGTCGTCGTGCCAGTTCAGCAGTGCCAGAGCTACGGCACATCTTTCGGCGTCGGTGGTATCGAGGAGTGCACCATGGGAACGGAGGTCGCCGAACTCGACAGCACCTCTTGATCCAAGCGAGCCATTACATCGGCTTGGAAGTAAGCGATCATTGAAACCTTCGTCGCCCCGCACTGCCCATTCGTGGTCCCCGTCGAAGACACCGAGCAGCACCGCGTGCTCCGGAGGCTCGAAGTAACGGTCGGAAGCCGGTTCCAGCAGCACATGCTTCTCCATGAGACGAACTTGCCCGAGCCCGTTGACTCGCAGAAGTCGCGCCGTCGGCCACCCCTCCCGCAGTGCCTCCGTGTCGTCGCGCAGTGCAGCGGCGCGGTCGAGACCACCACGTGAAAGCGGCGGCCAGGCGCGATGGGGATCGATCATGGATTCACTCCCAATATCGTAATGGCGCTTCAGAATTGCTCAGACAATTTATGTTCATACCGCGTGCTTTTCCGCATCAACTCTGAAGGCGCCGGAGGACTCCGCTTCCAGGCACCGCACTAGCACTAGTCCGACTCGAATGTGTCAAAGTGCGAGCGCCCGTGGGCAAAGCTTTACGTGCGCCCGGCAAAAAAATGAGGCTCATGATTCGGCTGGTTTCCATCAGTGAGTCTCCGATCCCGGCCAACGAACTCGCTCGCAAACGCGTTCAGCACAGGCTTCCACCGCACCTGGTCCATCGCGCCCCTCCGAGATGCTCGCCGGTTGGGGGTATGCACGGGAACGCATGTGTTGGTGCCAACGCTGTTGCTGTGTAGGACTGTCGACTGTGGTCGGCTTCTGCATTCGACCTCAAGCAGGGAGGTGAAGGCTCGACCGCGGAGGAGATCGTGGCGGTTCCGTATGCATCACACGGACCTTGCGATCACGGCTTCGAGGTACCGGCTCGCGGCACCCTCGACGCAGGCGCCATCGACGACCATCGGCCAAACGCCGTCCATGCCGCCGACGATGGCCACGCGGGAGAGGACCCCCTCCCAGAACGCCGGTGACCCGAACTCGCCACGCCACTGCAGGGCGGGAAGGGTGACCCGGTGCAGGGTGTGCTCGTGGGTGGTCCCGATCGCGCCGTGCACCTGATGGACGTTGCGCACCGCCACGGCCAGAGCCTGCGAAACGACGCTGCGCGCGACCGCAACGCGAAACTGGGACAGCTCGCCGCCGAGGGCGTCGGCGAGCGCGGCGTCCACGGCAGCGCGGGCCAGCACGGACTCGGCGGCGATGTCGACGACGAGGTTCTGCACGGACTGGAACTTTGCCAGGGCGCGACCGAACTGGCTGCGGGCAGTGGTGTGCTCAATCGCCGAGGCGAGCATGCCGTCCATTGCCCCGACACACTGCACTGCACGGGCGAGCGCGCCGCGCAGGACGTACGCCTCGACGGCCGCCGTGGGGACAGGTGACCAGGAGATGCCCTCACCGACGATGACAGAGCCGGCCGGCACTACCGAGATGCCCTCAAGGGAAGTGATCGTCAACCGGTCGGTGGGCACGTCCGCGAGCTCGTGGGTATCGCCGGCGGGGCGCACGCACACTACAGTGGAGGTGGCACCGGCCCACTGGACACCATGTGCGGTCCCGGAGGAATCGAGCAGCGCGACGGTCGCGGTGGAGTCGGACGAGTCGTCGATCCCGGCGGCGCGCCGGAGCGGCCCGGCCAGCAGGTCAGTCTCGGCGTACGGGACGGCCACCCCGGCGGCAGCCGCGGTGCGCAGGAGCGCGGCGGCCTCGGCCCAGCCGGCTCCGCTGCCACCGCCGTCCTCGGGCGCGGTGAGCCTGGCGACGCCGACCTCCCGCAGTGTCGACCACACGGCGCCGGCGTCGGGCCTGACGTCCGGGCCGGAGAAACCGGAGACGACGTCGGAGAGCATCGCCTGCAGGTCCTCGTCGACTGAGAGGTCGACGGTCGTGGTGGTGGTGGTCATCAGCGCATCCCCAGTCCCCGCGCGATGACGCCGCGCAGAATCTCGTTGGTGCCGCCGCGGAGCGTGAAGCCCGGGCGCTGGTGGAGGCCCGCGCGCAGCAGGCCGTGGATCTCGGCGACCGCGGCGGTGCCGTTTGTGCCGACAAAACCTGGCGCCAGCTCGTCGCCGAACCGGGTGGAGACGGCGTCGACGATGTCACCCTCGGTGGCGGTGCCGAGCAGCTTGACGAGGGCTGCCGGGATGTCGGCGGGTTCACCTCGCTGCAGCGCGCCGGCGATGTTCTGGCTGAGGTTGTGCAGTGCGGCCATCCGGGCCACGGTCCGGCCGAGGTCGCTGCGCTCGGGTAAGGCTCCTGTGGAGATCGCACCGATCTCCGCTGCGAACAGGCGGAACGAGGAGAGGAACCGTTCAGGGCCGCTACGCTCGAAGGCGAGCTCGGAGTTGACCTGTTCCCACCCGTTGCCGAGGGCGCCGAAGACCATTGAGTCCGCCACAAAAACGTCCTCGAGGACGACCTCGTTGAAGTGATGGTCCCCTGAGAGGGAGACGATCGGCCGGACGGTGACGCCCTCGCTGCGCAGGTCGACGATGAACTGACTCAGACCCGCGTGACGGTACGAGATGTCGAGCGGTTCGGTGCGGCACAGGGCGATGAACGCCTCCGCGTGTTGGGCCCCGGAGGTCCACACCTTGGTCCCGGTGATCCGCCAGCCGCCGTCGACCTGAACGCCCTTGGTGCGGACACTGGCCAGGTCGGAGCCGGAGTCCGGTTCGGACATGCCGATACCGAAACAGCACTCGCCGGCGGCGATGCGGGGTAGATACTGGTGCTTCTGCTCCTCGGTACCGTAGCGAAGCAGGGAGGGGGCGATCTGTCGGTCGGCAACCCACTGCGCGGCGACGGGGGCGCCCACGGAGAGCAGTTCCTCAGTGACGACGAAACGCTCGAGGTGGGTTCGACCACGGCCACCGAACTCCGTGGGGATCGTCATCCCGACCCAGCCGCGTTCGGCGAGGCGTCGGGTGAAGTCCTCGTCCCAGCGGGTGAGCCAGGTGTCGACCCAGGGTACGAGACGCCCGGCGGCAACCTCCTCGGCGAGAAACGCGCGCACCTCGGCACGCAGGGCGTTCATCTCATCGGTCGCCACCGTGGTCGGTGGCGCGAGAGTCGAACTCATGGAGCCTCCTGATGAGTCCTGCCCGGGCGGCGCCCGGACGATCGGGTCGACTGTGCCGCTGTTCAGGGAGTGCGCACAGTCAAATCAAGGGGCAGTCCAGACCGCGGGTCGCGCTGCCGCGGAGGATGCCCCTCATCAATTGGAAAGTCTCCCAGAAATGCCATTGATACACAATAGTGAATTTCATTACCTATATACGAAATCTGCGCGTGGGGATGTCGTTGCTACGCTGTCGCAATGACGGACACTCATCCGCCCGCCGGAGCCATACCTTTCGAGCAAGTTCCCGAGCGTCCCCACCATCGCATGATCGACCGGGTCGCAGCAATCCTCGAACTCGTCGCACGCTCCGGTGCCGGTCTCACCCTCACGGCCGTGGCAAAGGCTCTCAACGCCCCGGTGAGTTCGGTGCATGGGCTGCTCAACGGTCTCGTCGCCGTCGGCTACCTCGACGAACGCGACCGTATCTACACCCTCGGTACAGCGCCCTACCTGCTCAACGTCATCGCGGGACGCCCCCCGGTCACGTCGATAAGTCACGAACAGCTTCAGCAAGTGCACGCCGAGGCTGGACTGACCATCGCGCTGTCCACCTCGGTGGGCGACGACCTGTTCTACGTCGACCACGTCTCCTCCGACCCGGAGTACGCGTACCTAGCGGAGAACCGATTGCGGCGCTCCCTGCTGCGCACGTCCGCGGGGTGGCTGCTATTGGCTGACCGCGAGCAGCGTGACATCTGGGCATACCTCAACTCCCGCCCGGCGGCCGACGCCGACTACATCGAGCAGTTCCTCTACTCCTTGGATGCGCTACGGGCCACCGGCGTGTGTGCCGCCCCGGGCGTGGCTGTCGAACGTGGTGACGGCGTGTCGGTAGCGCTCCGGGAACGCGGCCGAACCATAGCCACACTCGGTGTGGTTGGCGTTCGCGAGAAGATTGTAGAGCGGCGCGACGAGCTCGCTAGGATCTGCCTCCAGCACGCCGAGGAGTGGGGCTTTCGCTGACCCGCTAGGGGCGCGACTACGTGCGAATTCCGGTGCTCGAAGCTTCTCACACCATGGAGGGCGACCACGATCCCTCGTGTCAATGCCCCTGATACTTGCCCGCGAACGCCGCCAGCGCCTCACGGTCGGCCTCGGCGTGATGCGCGAGTGCCCACAGAGCGGCCGACAGCTTGAGAGCAGTGACTCTAGTGCTAGGACTCCCGCAGCAGTTTCTTTGCCCTTCACACCGAGTGGGTTCGTTCATACCGATCTCGATATTGACCGCGGCGGCAAGGGCAGGATCGACGATGATCAGATGCGACTCGAACTGGGGTTGGAGTCGCAGGTCCGCGCGTACGGGATTCGGGCGCGCTGGCAACTCCAGCGAGCACCCGTGGGCGGATCTGACCGGGATGCACTAGCCGCTGGGGGTTCGATCAGATCGATGAGAAGACCTTCAGAGTCGCTGGTGTGCGCCCGACTAATCAACTAATCGAGCGGAGCAGCAAACTCGTCGTGACCGGCAGCTCCCCGCGGAAACGCGATCAACGCCCACCAGCAGGGCTGTCGTTTATCGTCGCCTCCCAACTCTCCAGGCCAAGGAACCGGAAGGCCACTTCGGTCGCATGGTAACACTATCGCCGAAGGCAACACCGCGGAGTCGACTCGATGGGCCAGACCCTGACGTGCGTAACCGCGGGGTGGTGGCACTGAAAGTAGCAGCGCACCCAACGCGACCGGCCCGATCGCGAACGCCTAGATCGACCGTACGTAGACGACCGGGCAGAACCACTATGAACGTAACAATTCGTCAAGGTCGCCAAACATATGCATCACTCGAGCCGGCCGCGATGTCCCGAAAGGCAGTCGCGAATGCGAATCCCTCGGAAAGTCGACCAGTTCTGCTACCTCGCCACATGCGCACTGAAGGCCCGCCGGCCTTCCACCTACGAGACGATCGAGGCGTACCTGACCATCATGCTCGCCGCTCCAGCCACAGCCCCTTCATGCCGCGCGGTCACGCAGCAAAACGCAAATTGAAGTCAAAAAATTTCGTAATTATGAATTTTTATTTTTAGTTGCGTAATTCGAGCCTCCTATCTATGGTGTACACCACACCCAACGGAGACCTTGGTCGCAGCAGCACACGTTCCAGGTCTCACCCCTCCCGCACCTTCCACCCTCTAATCAGAGGCTTACAGCGAGCGGCGACCCTCCCCCAACTCAGCGTTCGAAAGGTCCAAATCGATGACCACAACCCACGCTCCAAAGAACGACCTGGAACAGTCTGCCGAAACACCTACCTATGACGTCATCGTTGTCGGTGGTGGTTTCGGTGGCATCTATCAACTGCGCCATCTTCGAGACCGAGGGTTCTCTGTGATCCTCCTTGAAGCTAGTGGCGGCTTCGGCGGGGCTTGGAGCCTCAATCGCTACCCGGGAGCAAGGGTCGACAGTCACGCACAGGTGTATCAGTTCACCGACGAATACCTCTGGCAGGATTGGGACTTCTCACAAAGGTTCCCCGATCATGAGGAGATGCGCAGCTACTTCAATTATGTTGACTCCAAACTGGACCTGAGCAAGGACAGTCGCTTCAACACTAAAGTTGTGAGCGCCACGTTCGATGAAGACCAGCGGATGTGGACGCTCGAAGCGCAGGACGGGGCCGCTTTTCGGGCGAGGTTCGTGGTGTTCGCAACAGGATCGACTACAGAGCCCTACATACCGTCCATCCCAGATATGGATGCGTACCAAGGAGAACTCGTTCACACTGCACGATGGCGATCCGACCTGGATATGGCGGGGAAACGCGTCGCGATTATCGGAACTGGCGCAAGCGCTGTTCAGGTTGTGCAGGAAGCAGGCCCAGTAGTCGACCACCTCACAGTCTTCCAGCGCACTCCTAACCTTTCGTTGCCCATGCAGCAGAAGTACTTCGACGACGAGGAACAGGCTGCGATCAAGAAGACAATGCCCGACGTCGCCGCGAAATCTCGTGAAACACACGCGGCGATCGACTACGACTTTGACCCCCGGAGCGGCGTCGAAACCCCTGAAGCAGAGCGCAATGCTGTATTTGAGCGCCTGTGGAATCAAGGCGGATTCGCATTCTGGCTGGGAAATTTCTCGGACTATCTATTCAATGAGAAGACAAATGCGCTGGCATATGAATTCTGGAAGAACAAGATCAAGCCCCAGATCAAAGACCCCCTCAAATCAGAGCTGCTGGCTCCAGAAGTCGCCCCTCATCCATTCGGAGCCAAGCGGCCGGCCCTTCATCAAAACTATTATGAGGTGATGAATCAGACGAACGTCTCGCTTGTCTCCAGCAAAGAGACCCCGATCGTCGGATTCACCGAAACTGGGATCCGCACAGCCGACGGAGCCGAGCACGGCGAGTTTGACATTATCGTTCTCGCTACAGGATTCGACAACAACACCGGCGCACTAACCTCGATCGACGTACGGAACGCGGATGGCGTCACTCTACGTGACAAATGGAGCCAGGGCGTAGACGCGTACCTCGGAGCAGTCACAGCCGGTTTCCCGAACGCCATTTTCGTCTACGGCCCCCAGAGTCCTGCTGCCTTTGGGAACGGGTCCACGAACGCCGAGCGTCAAGGCGAGGTCATGATCGAGCTTTTTGAATACCTTCGGTCGAACGGACTCACCCGTTTCGAATCGACGGTTGACGCGGACAAGGCTTGGACTAAGCACATCAACGAGACCGATGCCAAGGCGATATTCCATGGAACGAAGTCTTGGTACAACGGGGGCAATATTCCGGGCAAGAAAATGCAAATGCTGCAGTACCTGAATGGCTACCCGACATACATGGGATTCTGGCAGGCCGAGAAGGAGTCCGGCTACACTGACGGGCTGACCGTGTCATGACTTTCCATCACCTGGTAGCAATCACCTGGACGCAGTCAATCGACGAATCGAATATATCGGCGTTTTCAGAAGCGCTTGATCAGCTGTCTGTCGAATGTGCAGAGCTGCTACATGCCTATGCGCATGGAAGAGACGTCAGTTCGCGCGACGTGAGTAGCGACTACGGGATTTCCGCTACGTTTCATGATCCAACAGGCTACGCCGAGTACGACGTGCATCCTGCTCATATTCGCGCAAAGGAGCTGCTCTCCGAGTTCGCGGCGAAATACACCGTGGTGCAATTTGAGGCCTGACTAGCGCCTAGGATGCGTTTAACTCGAAGCTGCAATCGCCATATCTACCACCGAAAGGACAGGCAATGAAGAACCATTCACTGCAGACAATATCAAGTGGGCATGGCTACCTCGAAGCGCCACGCTGGCACGATGGTCGACTATGGGCTAGCGACTTTTTTGGCAAGCACGTTCTTCTTTTCGAAGAGGACGGCAGCCACACTGCATTCGCGACGTTCGAAGAGTCACCGTCCGGGCTTGGTTTCCTGCAGGATGGATCGGTCTTAGTGGTCCTCTTGGATCCGACGAAGAAAGAGGTTGTGCGAATCTCGTCCGACGGATCCGTCAGCGAGTATGCCGATATCGCGCATATCGCCCGCGGAATGGCAAACGACATGCTGGTATCGCCGTCCGGACATGCCTACATTGGTAACTTTGGCTTTGACCTTGGGGCTGAGGATCCGAAGGCAACAACTTTGGCCCACGTGACACCCGAGGGAAATGTAAGCAAAGTTGAAGGCGATGTGATATTCCCGAACGGAGCTGCTCTTAGTGCGGACGGTCGAACTTTGCTCCTCGCGGAGACTTTCGGTCACCGGATCGATGCTTTTGACGTAAACGTCGATGGTTCTTTGACTAATTTCCGAGTGTGGGCGCAACTCGATGAGAGCATGCACCCTGACGGGATTGCACTAGACACCGAGGGCGGCGTCTGGTTTGGCAATGGCCTGACCAACGGTCCGGAGAGCGGCTTCTACCGCGTTGTGGAGGGCGGCGAGATCACCGATTCCGTTCTCGTGCCTGACGCCTGGGCTGTTGCGTGCACGTTTGGCGGATCGGACCTGGATGTGCTGTACATGTTTTGCAATGCGACCACGCTTGAGCAGTTCGGTGAAGGTAAGTCACAAGGCACCGTCCGCACCGCGCAGGTGAATCGACGTGGCGTCGCACAGTAGCCTGGCGGGCCTGACTTCCTAGATGTGGGTCGTCCGTACGGAGTTCGATAGGGCCCGAGACGGACCGATCGGTATGGGGGCGAGTAGTCATCTAGTCGTTCGCTTCAACTGTAGACGCTCCAACGCTTTGCCCTTCTTTTGACTGCGGCAGTGTATTGACCGCAATTGTTCTTCGCAAGAAACCTTGGCAGACAAGGTATATGACCATTTTGGAGAGGTGACATTATGCCCCCAGCCGGTGGCGCCGACCGCAGAAAGTTCTATATTAACGGACAGTGGCGAGAGGCTGTCGAACCAGAATTATTCACTATTGCAGAAGCAGCAACCGAGCGGCCGCTAGGCGTTGCCGCAATGGGTGGTCCTTCGGAGATTGACGAAGCTGTTCTGGCCGCACGGGCAGCACTCGACAAAGGCCCCTGGGGGCGTTCCACCCCGCACGAACGGGCCGAGGCTATGCGGCGGTTCGCCGATAGCCTCGAGCGCCGAGGAGAATCCACCGCGAGCTTGGTCAGTCAGCAGAATGGCATGATTAAGCCTTTATCGATTATCAGTAACGCTGCGGCCCCGGCAGCGATACTGCGGTCAATGGCAGAGCTCGCCGAGGTACGGACTTTTGAGACTCGCCGTCCCAGCAAGAAGGGGCACACCATTGTGCGGCGAGAACCAGTCGGTGTCGTTGGTGCAATCGTTGCGTGGAACTATCCTCAGTTGCTGGCTATGGCCAAGATCGCTCCTGCTCTCGCCGCTGGGTGCACTGTCGTTTTGAAACCTGCCCCCGAAACTGCACTTGACGCCTATGTGCTCGGGGAAGCAGCCGAAGATGCAGGTCTGCCGCCTGGAGTCCTCAACATTGTTGCTGGTGGCGTTCGCGCGGGCGAGGCCCTTGTCGCCCATCCGGGTGTGGACAAGATTGCATTTACCGGTTCAACGGCTGCAGGGCAGGCGATAGGCGAGGTGGCAGGCCGGTCCCTTAAGAGGGTATCGCTTGAGCTCGGCGGCAAGTCGGCGGCCGTCGTGCTCCCTGATGCGGATCTGGATGTCTTCGCTAGGAGCCTCGACGACGCCATATTTAAGAACGGGGGGCAGACGTGCACCACAAACTCCCGTATCTTGGTTCCCCATGGTCGTTCCCGGGAAGTTCTAGATGTCCTGGCTGCCTATGTGGATGATCTGGTGATGGGGGACCCGCTTGACGACACGGTCACTTTGGGCCCGATGGTGAGCGATCAACACCGAGAGCGAGTTAGAAACTATATCCGGCTTGGGGAGTCTGAGGGATTCCAGCTTGTCCGTGGCGGCGCCGAACCGCCTGATGGCCTAACGCGAGGGTGGTTTGTTTCGCCTACTATTTTTGGAAGCGTGGACAATAACAGTCGACTGGCACAGGAGGAGATATTCGGTCCTGTCATCTCCGTTATCCCGTATAGGTCCGAGGATGAGGCCGTTCGTATAGCAAATGACACCGCCTTCGGTTTGGGCGGGGTCGTATTTACTGAGGATCACGAGCATGGCCTGGATATCGCGTCACGTATCAGGTCTGGCACAATGGGGATCAATTATTATTCGATGGACATCGGCTCCCCCTTTGGTGGCGTGAAGCACAGCGGAATTGGGCGAGAATTCGGCCCTGAGGCGCTGGATTACTATCTTGAATACAGGTCCATCTATGTCTAGTCGCCTCGGAGCCTTCCGACCCCACTCCCTGTTCAATTGTATGCCTAAAGGCTCCATGATTTACCTTCCCCCTCGGCCGGCCCGACCCTTCAATACCCACCAGAATGAGCAGCCATGACCGACTCGACAGTCAACGCCCTTTCGGCCGACGTCTGGGACGCCTCTTCCAATTCAGCCGCCTGGGACGCCTCTTCCAATTCAGCCGCGCTGCCTCCGCGGACTGGCGCGCTCACAGACATTCGCGTCGTCGACCTGTCTCGGGTGCTCGCCGGACCACTGTGCGGGCAGATGCTCGCTGACCACGGTGCGGACGTAACGAAAGTAGAGCCACCAGCCGGCGACGAAACCCGCGGTTGGGGCCCGCCGTTCGTCAGAGAAGACCACAGCACGTACTTCGACGGGCTCAACCGCAACAAGCGCAACATCAGCGTCGACCTACGAATCGAAGAAGGACAGCAACTTCTGCGCCGAATGCTCGCCGAGGCCGACGTCGTGATCGAGAATTTCAAGGCCGGGACGCTCGAGAGGTGGGGCCTGGGAGACGACGTACTCGCCGCGGAGTTTCCGCGTCTCGTACACTGCCGGATCACCGGGTACGGTACCGACGGGCCGCTTGGTGGCGCGCCGGGGTACGACGCAGTGCTTCAGGCACTGTCCGGGCTGATGAGTATCAACGGCGAAGCTGACGGCGAGGCGATGCGAATCGGGATCCCGCTGGTGGATATCATCACCGGCCTCAATGCGATGAACGGCATCCTCATGGCGCTGCACGTCCGGCGCGAGACCGGACGCGGGCAGCTTGTCGACCTCGCGCTCCTCGACAACGCGGTGTCGATCCTGCACCCACACGCCGGCAAATGGTTCGCTACCGGCGTCGCGCCGGAACGCACCGGCGTCGCCCATCCCACCATCTGCCCTTACGAGACGTTCATCTGCAGTGACGGACCGTTCTTCATTGGTGCCGGCAACGACCGACAGTTCCGGTCGCTCGCCACCGCGTTGGACGCGCCCGAGCTCGCCGAGGACCCACGGTTCACCACGAATACCGATCGTATGGCGAACACAGTACAGCTGCGCAAGATCCTCGGCGGACTCATCGGCGGTTGGCAACGCGAGGCCCTGGCCGCCGCACTTCGACTGGCCGGCGTTCCCTCGGGGGCAGTAAACAACGTCGGAGAGGCACTCAACCTTCCGCAGGTGCGGCACCGAAAGATGGTGATCGAATGCGACGGGTACCGAGGTGTCGGCGTACCAGTAAAGCTGTCCGACTCCCCCGGTTCAGTGCGATTCGGCCCTCGCCACCGCGGCGCCGACACCAACACTGTTCTCGCCGAGCTCGGACTTTCCGAGAACGAGGTTGCGTGTCTACGCGACTCCGGGGCATTGCCGGAATAACGGGGCCGATCACTCGACGAGGGGAGCACCGCCTGACACTGTTCCCCAATGCGGGCCCCACCGGCGAGCTTGCAGGGCCGGTGGGCTTCACTGACATGATCGCCGCCCTAGTGGTCCTAGCGCCGGTGCGCAGCAACACCCGTGAATTCCGTCATTCGGGAGCGTTCCGAGGACGGCATACCGATGGCAGGTCCCCGATAGTCGGACCACCGTGTTCTAGAGTCCGGTTGCGTGAGTTCAGTCAATCTCGCAACCCACGGGTTGGTGGGTGTGGGTGCATTGGGCAGCGCACACGGCCGGGGTGAGGTAGCCCAGCGATGAGTGTCGGTGCCGACTGTTGCGGTCGTCCTTGAAGTCTCCGATCACGACCGTCGCTTCGAGTAGACTCGTCCAGTGATTGCGGTTGAGGCATTCCTTCCGCAGTCGGTTGCATAAGGATTCGATGTGTCCGTTGTTCCACGGTGTCCCTGGCGAGATCTAAGAGATACCGATCCGATCCCGGCAGAACTGTTGCAGCACAATGGATATGAAATCCGGTCCGTTGTCCATCCGCAACACCAGCGGCGGTCCACCCCACAGCGCGAACGCCTTGTCCAACTCGATCCAAGCGAGCCATCGCACCGGCCTGGAAGTAAGCAATCATTGAAACCTTCGTCGCCCCGCACCGCCCATTCGTGGTCCCCGTCGAAGACACCGAGCAGCACCGCATGCTCTGAAGGCTCGAAGTAGCGGCCGGAAGCCGGTTCCAGCAGCACATGCTTCTCCGTGAGACGAACCCGCCCGAGCCCGTCGACTCCCAGAACTCGCGCCGTCGATCGAGTTCGATCAGAGATTCACGCCAATCTCGTAGTGGTGTTTCACAATTGCTCAAACAACTCATGTTCGTACGGAGCGCTTTCGCCCATCAACTCTGAAGGCCCCGGAGGGCTCGGCTTCCAGGCACTGTACTGGCGACGCGCCATTAACGCGGTCATACACAGATGATCTTATCCACAATAAAGAATGGCTATCTGACACTTACTTGACTCCAAGCTAAAGTGACACGACACACGAAACTCGTTGCACCCCAACGCTTTTAATCGATACTCAAGGCTGTTACCCTTAGCCGTGGCACGGTTCCCGCCGATCAATTGATCTCGATTAGCGAAGTTGTTTGTCGAGTGCCTTTCCCAACAGAAACCCTCAAGGAGCACGCTATGCCGCTGTTGCATGTGACGCAGACCCCCGGCCAATCCGCCGAAGCGAAGCGTGAACTATTGAAAAAGCTGACCGCCGCATACGTGGAAGCGACAGGAGCGAAACCGGCAAGCGTCTGGGTGACGATCGAAGAAGTGTCGAAGGACGATTGGGCCATCGGCGGTGAGACTCTGACCGAACGAGCCTCGAAGCCGGCCTGACCGACGTTCGGCGAGCGACTCCGACTTCTCGTTCGGCCACCTCGGTCGCGCGAAAGGCCGGAACCCACCCTCGGTTCTCACTGAACGTCGGCCGCCCCCGATCAACTGGATGTGGTGCCCTCCGCTCACCTGCTGAGCGGAGGGCACCACAACAAACTCGGCGGGCTGCCACTGTGGCCTGGATCTAGGTGGAGAATTCGAGCTGAACCGATGAGTAGGTCTCAGCCATCGCCGAGACGAACTCCTCGGCAAAACTCACGTGGTCGGGATGTGTCGGGTACGCGCGAAACTCGTCGAAGCCATCAATGTTGCGGAAACGGCGCAGTCGGCGTTGCCGTCCTTGATTCCGAGATCTCGGCCGTATGGATACTGCAGGTCTGCGGACGGCAGCCGAAGTCGGGACCGACAACTAATAAGTCAGTCATCGTGACTGATTGACCTTCACACAAGGAGCAACTTTCATGGATGATCCCGTTCTCGTCCAGCGCGACGGTGTTATCGAGACCTGGACAATCAATCTGCCCGAAGAACGCAACCCGATCTCCGGTGAGGACGTGATCGATGCGCTCGTAGCGTGCGTGGCCGCTGTCAATGCCAGCCATGAGACCAGAGCAGTCATCGTGACGGGCGCAGGTTCCGCGTTCTCGGCCGGCGGTAACGTGAAGGACATGGCGGAAGGCCGCGGGCTATTCGGAGGCAAGCCTCACCAGCAGCGCGAGGGCTATCGGAAAGGAATTCAACGTATACCTCGGGCGATGTACAACTGCGACGTCCCCCTGATTGCGGCGGTGAATGGCCCCGCAGTGGGCGCCGGCTGCGATCTCGCGCTCATGTGTGACATGCGGATCGCCTCCGACACGGCCTTCTTCGCAGAAAGCTTCGTCAAGCTGGGCATTATTCCTGGGGACGGTGGAGCGTGGTTGCTGCCACGCGCGATCGGTGCGGCCCGCGCTGCCGAGATGACGTTGACCGGGGACCGCGTCGACGCGGCGACTGCACTGGAATGGGGGCTGGTCTCCCGGGTCGTTGCCCCGGAGCAGCTGCTCGACGAGGCGCGCGGGCTGGCCGAGCGCGTGGCGGTCAATCCGCCGAACTCGGTGCGGATGGCAAAAAAGCTTTTGCGTGAATCCCAGCATCTGAGTCTCGATAGTTTGCTCGAGTTGTCCGCTGCTATGCAAGCGCTGTCCCATCACACCGCCGACCACCAGGAGGCCATCAGTGCGTTCTTGGAGAAGCGTCCGGGTTCCTTCACAGGTGAGTAGCAACTGAATTCGCTTGAGGCTGGGTCGGTATCACCGGAGAATGACCGCCCAGCCGCCGGCGAGCTCAGTATGAGAACCACAAACGAGCAGGATCTATCGAGGTTGCCAGGCCGGCTCCCGTCTCCCAAAGCACCTCGTGTTTGAGTAGCGGTCCCGACTTGAGGGACGAGAAGTTGGCGGCGGCCGGGTCGCCGAGGGCCCGCCACACCCAGGTACGGCCACCGCCATGGCAGGTGCCGCCCGAGAGCGGTAGCGGCCCAGACGTTCCGGATACCGCGCCGGCAACTGATCGGCCATTGGGCCGAGAGGCGCCGCGATTGGCGCTGGCGCTCCTACTCCACGATGAGATGGTCTCGTTCTTTGCGTCAAATTCTTTGCGTCAAAGCCGCGGCAGCTGCTTGCGCAGCATCTTCGGCTTCGTATTGGCTTTCCGCCACGACGACTGCGTACGCCTCACCTGAGAATCGGTCGGAAGAATCGGTCGGAAGAATCGGTCGGCCCAGACGTACCACGCCCGGGGTGGTCAGTGGAGGCACGATCTTTCTCAGATTCAGGTCGGTGCCGGTGAAGACGCCATGCACACCAGGGGAAGACTTAGCAGCTTGCGTGTCGACCGACAGCAGACGGCCATGCGCAATCGGACTACGGACGAATCGTGCGTAGAGCGCACCGGGCACCCTGCTATCGTCGACGTAATGCCCCTGACCAGTCAAGATTCGGCGGTCTTCTTGGCGGCTTACGGACTTGCCGATCACCTGTGTCGGTCCCCGCAGACACAGGTGATCTACGTCGATCTTGAGCGAAACTGCCTTCTGCGATGACTGATTCATTGGGCTCTACATCACTAGGTCGTGTAGCTTGTTCGCGTCCAGCCCATCGTGTCAACGACGGGTTGGAATTGGTTCTGGCCCACTTTCCGTGATGGCTTGCCTCGCGCCGCGTGTCGTTCCGGCAGGAGTAGAAATCGGCGAGAGATGATCGTTCTGGTGTTCTGAGAACTGTTGTGATCTGCGTGCCCTCCTTCCGCATCTGGCGGGTGTCGAAATCGATTCGGTAGATGTGACCGCCGGTGGAGTCCGTATTCGGGCGTCGCCGTTGTCGACTTCGGCGAGCTGTCCGACGTGCGACGCTTCGTCGAAGGGGGTCCACAGTCGCTACGAGCGCACGCTCGCCGATACCGCTATAGCTGACCGATCAAGTTACGTTGTCTTGCAGGTGCGTCGGTTTCTGTGCTCGAACACCGGCTGTGACCGACGCACATTTGTCGAGCAGATCGACGGACTGACCAAGGCTTACGCACGAACCACTCCGCTGCTGCGCGAAATCCTCGAGAAGATCGCGCTTGCGCTGGCCGGACGAGCCGGATCGAGGTTGGCGTCCACGCTGGGAGTTTCCGTCGGACGCTCTACCTTGTTGAGGCTGGTCCGAGCGTTGCCCGACCCTCCAGCCGGTGTGGTGACGGTGCTTGGCATCGACGACTTCGCTCTCCGTCGGCGGCATCGGTACGGCACAATTCTGATCGATATGGATACTCACCGTCCGGTCGATGTTCTGGCCAACCGGAAAGCCGAAACAGTTACCAAATGGCTCACCGAACATCCGGGAACACAGGTGATCTGCCGTGATCGCGCCGGCGCGTATGCCGAAGCCGCCCGTGCTGGAGCGCCGGATGCGATCGAGGTCGCCGACCGCTGGCACCTATGGCACAACCTCGCCGAAGCAGTGGAGAAAACTGTTGCAGCCCATCACCATTGCCTGAAGAAGGAGTCCGAGTTAGAGCCTGAACCTTCGATCGAACGCACCGCGTCGGAGCAACTGAGGATGGCCGCCGAACAGGTACACGCCACCCGTCAGGAGAGTTCGATACTCGCCGTTCGCACGAAGAATCGCTTCGAGACGGTCACAACTCTCAAGAACGAAGGCATAGGAATCAGAACGATCGCACGGCAACTCGGACTGGCTAGGGAGACCGTCCGCCGTTTCTACTACGCAAGCAGTGTCGATGAATTGTTGGGAGCGCCGCGGGCCGGCCGGCTAACTATGCTGGACAGGTTCGCCGTCCACCTGCACGAGCGTTTCAACGACGGATGCACCTCCGCCGCTGCACTTTACGAAGAACTTCGAGCATTGGGGTATCGCGGCAGCTACAGCTCCGTCCGCGACTATTTGAAACCGCTGCGCACCATCGGCGCGGCGCCAGCCAGAAAACAAATTCCGAAGGTCCGACGAATCACTTCCTGGATGTTGCGTCACCCCGACAACCTCACCGACGACGAGCAGATCGGACTCAAGCAGGTTCTCGCCGGCTGTCCACATCTCGAAGCAACTGCAGGACATGTCGCATCGTTTGCGGAGATGCTCACCGAACGCCTTGGGAAACAATTGAACTCGTGGATGGCGGCCGTCTCGGCTGATGATCTGCCGCAGCTGCATCGTTTCGTCCGAGGGCTCGACACCGACCACGCTGCGGTCCTGAATGGACTGACTCTGCCGTACAGTTCCGGTGCTGTCGAAGGGCACGTGAACCGAATCATTCTGTGGAATCTGACCACGCGGACGATCATGTTCTCCTCGGGGTTGACCACGGAACTGAGGAGACGATATGAGCGGCACGGTGACACTGGAGAACAAGTGGCCGGTACTGGGCCGGCATGCGCAGGCGACCGACTGGCTTCGGCTATGGACCGATCTCGGGCGGGCTCCCCGAACGATCGACGCCTACGCGCGGGGACTTGCCGAGTATCTGCAGGTGTGTGAGCGGGAAAGTGTCGATCCGCTCACCGCCACCCGCGCCCATATCGGGATTTATGTGCGGGAGTTGACCGAACGTCCCAGCCTCAGAGGCCCGAACGTCGTGTCCATCGACTCCAGTGCCGGGCTGGCGAATGCCACGATCCAGCAGCGACTGGTGTCGGTGCGACTGTTCTACGACTACCTCATGGAGGAGGGACTCCGCGACTCCAATCCCGTTGGCCGGGGCCGATATACGCCCGGTCGGCGCGGCAGTGGGCGCCAGCGTGGGCTTGTGCCCCGATTGACGAAGCTGCCGTGGATCCCCACCGAACAGCAGTGGGCGGACATCCTCGAAGTCGCCGCCGCGGAACCGGTCCGAAACAAGGTGATGCTCGCCCTGGCCTACGACGCAGCATTGCGCCGTGAGGAACTGTGCTCGCTGCGCACCGACGATCTCGACCCCGCCCACCGCACCCTGAGAATCCGGGCGGAGACGACGAAGAACCGGCTCGAGCGGATTGTGCCGTACTCGGCTACGACCGGCGTGCTGCTATCGGGCTATCTCGTGCACCGGGCAAGTTTGAGCAGGTCACGTGGACCGCTGTTCCTGTCGGAGTCCCGCCGTAACCATGCGCAACCGTTGAGCCTGTGGACCTGGTCGAAAGTGGTGCGCCGGATCGCCCTTGCCGCCGATGTTCCGAAATTTTCCACCCACACAACCCGGCACCTGTGTCTGACGGATCTGGCCCGGATGGGTTGGGAATTGCATACGATCGCGACCTTCGCCGGGCATCGCCATACTGACTCGACGCTGCGATATATCCACCTCTCTGGGCGGGATCTCGCCGACAAGTTCGGCCGCAGCATGGACCATATCCACGCCCAACGCATCGCGATGCTCGCGGCGGCAGGAACACCACGGTGACCGCGATATTGAAGTCCGACTTCGATATTGATCCTGAATCTCGTTGGTGCTCACCGATTGTCGGGAAGGAATTCGATACCACTGTTGCGGTCCGCGTGGAGGAGTCCCGGGCCATCGGTGAACTCGGCGCCCGCAACCTGCGGCGGCTGCAGTATCACGATCCGACCGCGCCGGGTTGGCGTGTGATCGGACGGCTGCTGCGACCGCTGGAGGCAGTCAATGCAGGGCTGGATTCGCCGCCCACTGCGCATCGGAGGCGCGCCATGGACGATGCAATCGCAGTGCTGCTGACGCGTTGTGCCGAAGTGGGGCAGACCTTTTGGGGTTGGAGCACCGAAGAATGGATACATCTACTCGGCCGCGATCAGGCAGAGTTCCGCCGGAACACACCCGATTGGGCCGGCGACGAGGTCCGCCCGTACCTCGCCGCGCACGCCTATCTGCTCGGTTCCTTCACCGAGTTCCACCGACTCGGCAGCTTCCAACGACTCACCCTGTCGTGGCGAATCTTTGGTCGCGACCGGGTCAACGGCGAAATCGACCGGCTCCGTGAAGTTCTCGCCGAGTGGGGCTATCGACTCGGCCGTGATGGCGACACACTGCTGCCGATGGTGCTCAGTCAACTGTTCCTGCTCAACAGCAGCCCACATCTCGAGGACCTCGGCACCGAAGTGTTCGATCGTGTCCGCCATGACGGACTGCTCGGCGGGGCCCGACTCAACGCTGTCCATGCCGTGCAGCGGGCGGTGAATGCTCTGGGATTCTGTGCCCCTCCGCCACGCAGCCACGATCGTCGCTCGGCTCGGGCAGTCGGCGGTGCGCAGATCTGGCAGCAGTGGGTCGACCGCTGGTACGCGACGTCGACATTGACGCCGCGAGCACGCGGCAACGTCCGGTCACGTCTGCTCAAGGTGGGCCGCTGGATCGCAGCCGAGCATCCCGATGCCGCCGATCCGGCTGCGTGGACGCGGCAGACGTGTGCGGCCTGGGTCGCCGCGGTTGACCGGATGAACGTCGGGGACTACGTGCACCGCACCACCGGACTCGAAGAGCGCGTGGGTAAGCCTCTGCAGGCCTCGACCAAAGATGTTCACCTGTCGTCGATCCGAAGGTTCTTTACCGACTGTCAGGAATGGGAATGGCTACCACGGCGTTTCGATCCAGGGAGGGCACTGGCCACTCCACGCAGCATCACCGCACTCCTCGGCCCGAACCCTCGGGTGATCGCCGACGATATCTGAGCCAAGCTGCTGTGGGCGGGACTGAATTTGTCGCGGGCCGATCTCCCCGAGACGAGGTCCGGTCACTTCTACCCGTTCGAACTGGTCCATGCGATCACACTGACCTGGTTGTTTTCCGGTCTGCGCAGCGATGAGATCGCCCGCCTGCGAGTCGGCTGCATTCGCTGGCAGCACGACGACAAATCCCTTTCCGGCAACTCCGATCAGGTCCTGGCACGTGATGCGGTCTGCCTGCTCGATGTTCCGACGCACAAGACCGGCACAGCGTTCACCAAGCCGGTCGATCCGATCCTCGGCCAGGCCCTCGACACTTGGCAGGCGATGCGCCCCTCCCAACCGCAGTTTCACGATCGTCGCACAGGCGAGCGAGTCGACCTGCTGTTCGCCCTTCGCGCCCGCCGAGTCTCCTTGTCCTACATCAACAACACGGTCATCCAGATGCTCTGCCGCAAGGCAGGTGTCCCGGCCGTCGACGTCCGAGGCAGCATCACCAGCCACCGAGCCCGGTCCACGATCGCTAGCCAGCTCTACAACGCCAAAGAGCCTATGACCCTGTTCGAGCTGCAAGCCTGGCTTGGCCACCGCTCTCCACAATCGACGCAGTACTACGCGAAGATCACCCCGACCACGCTGACACGGGCTTACACCGACGCGGGGTACTTCTCCCGCAACGTCCGCACCATCGAGGTCCTCATAGACCGCGACGCCGTCACCTCCAATACGGTCGGAGATGAAACACCATGGCAGTACTACGATCTCGGGCACGGGTATTGCACCTACACTTTCTTCGAGCAATGCCCACACAGGATGGCGTGCGCCCGCTGTGACTTCTACGCCCCCAAGGCATCCGGCAAAGCACAGCTGCTCGAAGCCAAGGACAACCTGCAGCGCATGCTCATCGCGATCCCACTCAACGACGACGAACGCGCAGCCGTCGAGGACGGTCAGCGCGCCCTCGACAACCTCCTCGACCGGCTGCTCGACGTCCCGACGCCGACCGGCACGACGCCACGCGAAATCGAGGTTCCGGGGACCGCCACCCTGCTTCCGATCGTTTCCGTCAGCCAGCGCAGACGAGCATGTCCTTGACAATTCAGATTCCACGTAACTATCAAGATGCTCAAACGGCAAATGTACGGGCGCGCCGGATTCGACCTCCTCCGCAAACGAATACTCCTCAGCAACTGACGTATTCAGAATCGATCACGGAAATTGGGCCAGAACCTTGGAATTGACCCCTTACCGACGGATTGGAATTGACCCCGCTGGCTTTGGTTAGTCGCTGCCAGCCCGGTTGTTCTTACTGAGCAATTCACGTCGTTGCCGAGTCCGGTAAGAATCACCCGTCAGCGTGAGAACCTCGGCATGATGCACCAGTCGATCGATCATCGCTGCCGCGACGACATCGTCGGAGAACGTCTCACCCCACCGATCTGGGGTTGGCACTTGTTCGTCTCCGTGGAAACCCGCAGCTCGCTGGGACTTCAGCATGTTTTCGCGTTCTAGCCTTCTTCAAGCTGTGAGCGGTCTATATTAGGTGCTACCTTAATCGTTCAGGTGTGAAGAAGGTGTGCTGATGACCGAAGGTCTGCGGCTGATCCCGGGCAACGTCGTTCCGATAGAGTCGATCGAGTCAGATCCTGTTGTGTTCCAACGCAACTGCGTGGACGCCTTCGTCGCGTCCTGGCGAGCTCGGGGCTTCAGCCCAGTCACTATCGACAACGACATCGGGCTACTCGAGCGGACGCTGACGGCACTGGGCCGGCCGGCGTGGGAAGTCACCGCCGAGGACATCGACCGAGTCGTCGGCAGCCTCGCAGTCGCGGGCCGTGCTCCGTCGACTCGGCGGGAGTATGTGCAGATCTTCAAGGGATTCCACTGGTTCCTCCAGGTTCGCAAGGCAGCCGAGATCGAGGCCGTGTTCGGGGTGAAGCTGGTCTGTCCGGTGGATGAGTTCAACGCCTCCCGCCATGTCGGCGACGATTCGCCGGCGCTGGTGCCGCCTCCGACTCCGGAGCGCGTGCGGGAGTTCTTCGAGTTCATGAAGGCGCGCATCATCACCGCCCGAAAATATGGGCCGGCAGCTCGGGACTACGCGCTGTTCCGGACGCTCTATCATGCCGGACTGCGCTCGGAAGAGGCTGCGCTGCTCGACCTTCCGGATGTGCATTTCGATCGTGGTCCGTTCGGCAAACTTCATGTCCGCTTCGGTAAGGGCGCCAGGATGTCCGGTCCTCGGCCGCGATGGGTTCCGATGCTCGACGGTCTGGACCTGGTGCTGCGCTGGTTCCTGACCGACGTGCGGCCCAAGTTCCCGGACTCGCCGGTGTTGTTCGCCGACGAGTCCGGCGGGCCGCTGCATCGTGGAACGATCCGCAACCGGCTGCGATATCTGATGGAGCTCGAAGGGCGCCCGCGTTCGGAGCGGTTCAGCCCGCATGCGCTGCGACGTGCGTGCGCGACCCACAACTATGAGCGTGGCGTGGATCTGGTTGCGATCCAACAGCTTCTGGGTCACTGGACCGTCGGATCGACGATGCGGTATGTCCGGCCATCGGCGACCTTCATCGAGGACGCGTATCGGCGCGCGGTGACCACCACCCTGGCCGAGCTCAGCGGAGAGGACGAGCGAGCGTGAGGATCAAGTGGCGACTGCGGATGGCCGCGGCCCAACGCGAAGTGTGGACCGGGACCGAGCTGCGCAGGCTGCTGGCAGACAAAGCCGGGCTGGAGATGTCGGCGGCGTCGGTGTCGGCGCTGTTCACCAAGGAACCCACCCAGATCAAGATGACGACGCTGATCGCGTTGTGCACTGCCTTGCAATGCACTCCGGACGACTTGTTCGAGATCGACGCCACTCCCGTCGAGCGTCCTGCCGATCCGCCAATTCGACCGGCGCCGACGCAGCGCCAAGCCGTCAACGCCCGCGGCCGCTCGCTTCCGCCGATGTGACGCTTCGACCTGGAAGTCATTGCAGAACATGGGTAAACGCCAGCGTGACTGTGCCGAGTGCGGCGGACCGGTGGGCATCATCGGCCGCGACCTGTGCTGCCGGTGCACCGCCCGCGCCAAGGACGCGGCCGCCAAGCAGCCGTGCCCTGACTGCAGCCGCAGTAGGGTGCTGGTCGTCGAGACAGGTCGTTGCGTGATTTGTTCCCGCCGGTGCGCGCAGTGCGGTCACAAGGTCCGCTTCGCGGAGACCGTGTTGTGCCGGGGCTGCCAACGCAAAGCCGACCTGCAAGCTCGGCAACAGGACTGTCCGCGGTGCGGCAAACCCGGGTATCTGCGCGTGGACACCGGCTGGTGCGGTCACTGTTCGAGGCCGCGCCCTTCGAAGAAGCCCCCGCGCGTCTGCGTCGCCTGTGGCGTGTTGCGTCGCCATGCCGGCCGCGGCATGTGCTCGCGATGCTGGCAGCGCCATCCGGATCGGCCGCATGTGGCCGGCGAACATCTCCTAGCACGTCTTGCCGACCCGCCGGATTGGCTGCCCGGCCTGATCACCTGTCTCGCCGACGGCTATTCGCCAGGCCGTGCGTGTGTGGCGGTCACCGAGCTGGGGCGACTGCTCGACGACGAGCACTCCAATCATCCGCCGTCCCTGCTCGACAGGGCACGCCGCTCAGGCCGTTCCATGGGTCCGCTGGCCAGATCGATGCAAGATTTCTTCACCGAACACGGGCTGGCGATGCCGACCGACCACAACGAGCGACTCGCCGCCGGCCGCCGGCAACGGCGGATCGAAGCGGCCCCTGAACCGCTGCGACCGGCAATCGCAGGATTCGCCGAGTTCATGCTTACCGCCAAGGCCCGTGCTCGCCGGGCCGGAACACTGCCCCGCAGCGATTCGACCATAGAGGCCGCACTGGCGGCCGTTCGAGATTTCGCTTCGTTCTTGAACAGTGAACGCGGGAAACAAGATTGGGCGACCGTCGAGCTCGGCGACGTCGAGGCGTTCCTAGTTTCCCTGCCGAAGTCGCGCCAGCGAAGACTCACCGTGCTGCGCCAGTTTTTCCGATTCGCGCGCAGTCACCGTCTGGTCCTTGTCGATCCGACGAAGAGCCTGGACAGGAAAGAAGCCAAGGGTTTTCGTGGCCGGACGCTCACTCTCGAGCAACAACGCCGGTTGTTCCAGCGGTGGACCACCGACCTGCTGGTGCATCCGCATGAATCCCTGGTCGGCATCCTCGCCTTGCTGCATGGCGCTTCCAGTCGCGAAGTCCGGCTGCTGACCTGCGACGATGTCGATCCGCTTCGACAGACCGTCAGGCTTGGCGAGCGACCGCATCCGGTCCCGATGGACCCGGCGAGCTGGACGATCGTGCAGCGCTGTTTGGCCCAGCGCGCCTCCTGGCGCACCGCCAATCCGCACGTCATCGTCACCAAAGGGACCAAGGCCGGACGGTCACCCGCATCGGTCGCCTATCTGAGTCATGTGCTCGACGATTGCGGGTTCGGCCCGCGGATGATCCGCTGCACTCGCCTTATCGATCTGGTCAACACCATGGATCCGAAGCTCGTCGCCGCGGCATTCGGCATGACCGCCGAGGCCGCCATGATCTACCTGGCAGACTTCGTCGACCCCACCCGACTGCCGAACCCGTGAAACTTCGGCGCGACTACGCACAGATTCGCGCGAACATGTGCGCTTTCCCGAACGGCAGATTCGAGGTGACCATGATCGAACCCAACTCGTATCGGGATGCGACAAGTTGGAAGAACAAATTCGCCGCGTCCTGATCGAACGGAATGTAACCGACCTCGTCGATGATGATCAGTTTGTAGCGGCGAATCTTCTTCAGTTCCGCTTCGAGTCGCCCAGCATGATGCGCGGCACCGAGGCGGGCAATCCAGTTCGATGCCGTGTCGAAGAGGACGGAGTATCCAGCATGGGTCGCTTTGACGCCGAGTCCGATCGCGATGTGTGTTTTGCCGATGCCGGGCGGGCCGAGCAGAATCACGTTCTCTGCCTTCGCGACGAAAGTTCCGGTAGCCAAGTGCGCCAACACATCACGACGTAATGACGGCAGGTGGTCGAGGTTGAAGTCCTCGAGCGTTTTCACCGCCGGAAAATGGGCGGTCCGGATCCGCATGATGGCACCCTTTGATTCGCGGTCAGCGACCTGGCGTTGCAGCAGCGCAGCGAGGTATTCCGCGTGGGACCAGTTCTCGTCCCGCGCCTGGGCGGCGAGGTCTTCCCAGGTTGCTCCGATCGTCGGCGTTTTCAGTACGCGGGTGAGGTAGGCGATCATCGACGGCAACCCATCGGATGGCCCTGCCCGTTTGGTTGGTGTTGCGGTCTTCGAATTGGTGGAGGTAGCCACTTACGTTCTCGCTTTCGTTGTGGAAATAGTGAAATCGACCCCGAAGAGGGCGTCGTAGTCAGGCAGAGCGGCGGTGAACTGTTGCCGCAACTGCGCGGCCGCCGCGACGTGAGCCGGATCGGTGACCACGGCATGCTTCGCCCAGGACCGCCTATGGGACGCGACGACCTGTCCCTCACAGGTGACCACCACCTCGTTCGGTGATGCAGCGACGTCGACGAACCTGCCGATCACTCGCGGGTCGACGGAATAGTCGACCGCGTCCATCCTGACGTAATAGTCACGGGCCAAACGGATTCGGTGGTGCAGTCCGATCGGGGTTCACCGGCGGCAATGGAAGCATCGCTGAATAGTCCGTGTCGAGCAGATCGATTGGCCGTCCCCCGGCCGAGCGAACCATCCGAGAGTTGGCGCGTTCGAGCCAGTCTCCGAGTTGGTCGTTGAAGTCCTCGGGGGAAGCGAACCGGCGGCCAGGCAGAAATGAGGTCTCGAGGTAACCGTTGTGCCGTTCGACCATGCCCTTGTACTCGGGGTCCTGATGTTCCCCGAGTTTCGTGGAGTCGTCATATTTGACTTCAGGCTACGGGTTGACGTGTGAAGTGTACGTTCTCGAACTCGATCGGTGTCAGCATCCCGAGGGCACTGTGCCGGCGTTGCCGGTTGTGGAAGATCTCGAGATACTCGAACATGGCGTTGGCCAATTCGATCCTCGTTTTCCATCGTTTCCGGCTCAAGAGTTCGGTTTGCATTCTGCCCCAGAAAGATTCGATCACGGCGTTGTCATAGCAATCACCGATCGATCCCATCGACGGGACCAGTCCTGAGTCGTGTGCCCGGCGGGTGAATGCCCACGATGTGAACTGCACTCCATGGTCGGAATGAATCAAAGTACCGGGCGTTGGGCCTCGATTCGAAATGGCCATTCCCAGAGCGTTTGTCACCAATGTCGCAGTCTGCGAGCTGTCGATCGACCAACCGACGACTCGCCTCGAAAACGTATCCAGGACAACAGCGCAATATATTTTGCCTTCACGGGTGGGATGTTCCGTGATATCTGTGACCCACAGCTTGTTCGGCTCGTCGCGGGTGAATTTACGGTCGACGAGATCGCTCGCGGTCGGGGTTTGATGCTTGGAACGTGCACGTTTGTTTCCCGGAAGTCCTTTCACGCCAGCAACTCTCATCAACATTTCGATGCAGCCGTGTCCCACGGCAATGCCGTGGCCAAGGGTGAGTTCGGCGTGGATGCGCCGCGCACCGTAGGTGCCATGCGAGGCGGTGTGAACCTCGGTGATCAGTTGGGTCAGCCAGGCATGTCGCAGTGAGCGTTCAGAGGGTGGGCGATTGCGCCACTCGTAGAAGCCGGACTCCGACACCTCCAGAACGCGACATGAGGTCTGTACTGGTAGTCCTTCCTTGGCCATCACTTCGATCGCTTCGAACCGCCTTTTGGGAGCACCACCGACTTCAGCAGTTCCGTGGAGCGTTTGGCTATGGCGAGCTCAGTCTCCAGCTCGGCGATACGACGACGGGCGGCGGCGAGTTCGGCGCTCTCGATCGAGCTCAGCCCCGGCTTCTGGCCGGTATCGATGAGCTCCTGGTTACGCCAGTTGTAGATGGTTTGTTCGGTGACATCGAGACCTGCGGCGACCTCGGCGACCGTGCGTCCTGACTTCAACAAATCGAGGACTTTCCGGCGAAACTCGGGCGGATAACGTCGGGGCATCGTGAACCTCTCTCGGTGCATCAATGCCTGGCAGGCACCCGCTCGCGGGTAAACCCGGGCGTGAACTGCTGCACGGCAACTACTTCGGAAGCGTGGGCGTGGGGAGTGGAATCCGCCGCACGATCTTCGTCGCCGTCATGCATCTAGAGTGCGCCATCGGCCTTCGCAGCCTTCGTCAAATGGCTGTTCGTCACATTCTGCGGAGGTGTCGAGATCAGTTGATACAACCGTTGGAACACAGAGGCTGCCCCCGGCCTATCTTAGAAACCGAGGGCAGTCGCTTCGCGTAGAGTGTTGTTCCGCTTGTTTTCGATCCTCTCGCCCAATAGGGAATGTCGGCAATACCAACCGTCAGCGAGGTAGGGGAACTGTTCGAGATCTTTGACAGACTCAACCCGCCGTGCTCGCAGATCACAGTGCTCAGCTACGTCGACGGACCCCGATCCCTTCCTCCGCGAAGCCGCCCGCGCAGCACGACCCCCTACATGACGACAGTCGCCGAGTTGGAAGCATCCGAACAATTCCGCCGCACCCGTAGCTCTGGGTGGCCACACGGTTCTTCGTCGTGACCAGACTCTATGCACTTTCCTCGCCATCTCTGCTCCGGGCAACGGACAACCGGACCCTCCCGCGAAAGGGAAGCCGTGGACCTGGCAGAGCAGTGATCCGCCCTACACTAGGTAGCGGCCACCCCACACCCCCGCCGCTTCCCCACGAGCAAGGGCGCCCGCCAAACACTCCGACATATGGGAACAACTGCGACACAATGACATCGCCCTCGACAGCTCCTCACGCGCCGAAGAAAACCACCATTCCGGATCGTGTGACCGACACGGAGCAGTCACTACGTGTTCCAAGCCCACTCGGCTCTTCCCCAGTCCTGCCTAGGCTATTTCGTGTCGAAATCGGATTCGGCGCACGAGGCGGACGCACCGGCACCTTTGGAGGTGTTCTCCGTCAACACCTTTCCGTCGACAATGATCGTGCACGTGATCGCCCCGTCGTCATCGAACCCGTTACTGGCGGTCGCCGTCGCGATCTTCACCAGTCCCGTCACCGTGACCTCCTTGGTCCACGGCCATTTTTGCTTCTTCTTTAGCGGCGGGTACTGCTGACCCGTACTGCGGCGGATATCCCTGGCCTGGCTGCTGAATCGTAGGGCTGTTGAGGCGATTGCCCGTAAGGCTGATGCGGGTCTGGACCATACGAATTGGGTCCTGCGGAGGCGGCGTCATGATGGCTTTCTTCGGCTCTGCGCACACCCATCATCTGGGGGCTCTCCCATAGGAGTACCAGAGCAACGCCCCCATACGGGCAGCTTGCGAAAACCCGCTACCTCAACCACACGACGATCCCAACGAACAACTCACCACAGGAATCACTGCCTACCCTTCACGTGGCAGGTGCCCAGCCCCTGCGCGTGGCACGGGGAAGCCTGTTTTCCTCACGCACTGAGCGGGTAGCTCACCCAGATGAGCACCGGACACGCACCGACCGGCGACGGAGCCCGGCCGCAACGCCCAGAACCGCGTCCCGAGGCCACTGCACCGCCACGCGCAGATTCGGAATGGAACTATCGCGTCCGCCACGAGACACCCACCCAACGTCTCGACCGCAACTGGTCCCACATCCTCCAAGAGCTCCGGGTAGTCCAGACCGGCATGCAGATCCTCACCGGCTTCCTCCTGACATTGCCCTTCCAACAACGCTTCTCGGATCTACAAGCTTTCGAGAAGGACTTGTATCTGATCACGCTGGCAATGTCGAAGGCAGCGACGATCGTGCTCGTATCACCTGTCGCCATGCACCGCCTACTCTTCAGGCGTCACGCCCTCCCCGTCCTCGTCGAGCAGGGTCAACGATTCGCCGTCACCGGCCTTCTCCTACTCGGCGGCGCACTGACTGGCGTTCTCACCCTGACTTTCGATGTAGTCGTCAACAAAACCACAGGCCTGATCGCCGGCGGCTGCGCTGTACTTCTGGCAATCACATTGTGGTGCTGCTACCCACTTCTCTTCGCACACCAACTGCATCTCGGCCGCCCCGAGAAACAACCTGACGAACCACAGCACCCACGCAACCACCACTAGACCGCGGATGCTGACGCTCACGCATCCGAATACACCACCGCCGATGTTTCAGCCCGCCGACCCCTCGGTAACTACCCCACGCGGCGAACGGTTCGGTGAGTCGCACACAGGCCCTCACCCGCACTCTGATCACTCACGCCGGTGGACACCTGCCCCGAACAAACCGCACTCCAACACTTTCTGGTGTCGCCAACCGCACCGAAACAAACGGGTGACGCATCCGCCGCCTCCTCTCCCCGAACGCTGCGACAGGCATCCCTCAACCGGCGAAAGGTTGTTCGGTTGTGAGTCGAGTGCGGTGCTGCATCCCGAAACCGTCACCGCCGCATACCGGAAGTTCGGATCCGCCACACCCCAGCAAATCAGCGCTCCCGGAAGTCAAGGCGCGCAACGACAGCCAACCCTATACACAACACGATCACCAGCACTGCAACATTGATCATCACGATCTCCCCTCCGGCAACCCTGTGGGGTCAGTCAGTCCCAACGCACGGTGAACCAGACTCATACGGCAGTCTGGGCGAGCCTGTCGAGAAGCAACTTCTTCCCGATCTCCGCACCCCTGCGGCTCTCGCTCTGGGCTTTACGGAACAGATCGGCCACTTCGCCGTCCCCGTCACGCTCGGCATCGTCGATATAGGTCTGCATACGCAACGCATTACTCAACGACGCTTCGACGAACCAGATCAAGTTGTAGTCCTTGTCCCGTGTACCCGTCGCCGCACCGGATTCCAGCCCACTCATGGCCCTCTCTCCTTCTCTATTCCCGCCGACTTTCCCCTGTCCATGGCCATACCCCGCACAGACGACGTCCACGCGGCGCATCGGCAATCGTCAACGAACACCGCCCCCCACTCCCGGGAGAATCCGCGACCGCCGACAGAACTGACATGTACGCGCATCAGTCCTGACGCTGCACCGGTTTCACCACCCGCCTTGCCGGGTAATCCGCCCTGACGGCGGAACGCTGCCCAGGCAACGAGTCGCCGAACAGGGCCCTTCCCGGCCAGCACCAACCGGCAACGGCCCGCGCGCATCCCACACGACGCGAGCCAACGGGATACGCCCGATTCGTCGGCTGCCGTCACCAGCAGCCGGCGAATCGCCCACACCCAGCGAAACCCCCGAAAAGGTCGCCCGCAACCGGTCACACCTCGCTGACCGGAACTCCGCACACTGTGCTCTACGACAAAATTCGCCTCGCGGACAATCAGCAGCTGCGATTGGATAACATCCTCGTACGCAGCACCCGCAGAACACTGCCCCTACCTCGGCATCGCCGGTGAGAGCCGAGCCCGGGACGCACGCCGACTCTCAGCAGGCCTGCCGATGGATCGCCGCCACCGCGTGCACCGACGACGACGTCGCCCACATGCGCCGCCGCTACGGTTTCCCCACCGCACCCTGACCCGCGAACTCCCGGGGCTCGGCCACGGATCGACCTACTGCCGCTCCCAACTCGGTCCCAGCCGATACTCAGGACTTTGTTCCGGTGCCTTTCGGAACGAGAGCGCCTCGGTCGGCGTACATCGACTCGATACGAGCCTTGATCTCGGCAGTACTCATCGAACCGCTGTGCACAGCCGGCCACGAGTTCGATCTCGAAGTCTGAACGTTCATCTGAAAGGTCCTTCACACATTGAGGATTGAAGATTAGAAGCGGTTCGGCCGAACGGCGTCAGACCACACGACATGAGCCAGGTAAGGTCCGTCTGATCGTTCGTCAGTAACGACCAGACGGACCCTGCACGCCCTTGCCGACGGGAAGGACGCACAACTGCACTCCGCCAACGGCGTCGATAGATTCCAGAGAACTATCGACCCCCACCGGCGGACACACGCCACCGCCCATGGCGGGTGGGATTGCGCTCTCGACGAATCTACGCAGCGTGCAGAATCCGAGAAGAGGCGTCCTCGATACTCCGATTCGGTGTCATCGTCGACGTCGCGGCACCCGCGCTGCCCCCTGTGACGACCTGACGCCACCACGCTTCACGTTCCTCGGATTCCGGCCACACCACCACATCGAGGTCATCGACATCCATGCGAGTACTCCTTCATGTCCTCTGACCACCTGTTACCCCGCCTACGGTCCTGTAAACCCTTCACAGCTTCGACGTCGGATCGACCGTCGACTCCGCCACCAGCGCCGGGCTCGGCATGCCGATCTTCGGGCACCATGTGCCGCGGTGCCCGCCGGGAGGCAGTTTCGTGGGCAACAACGCCCCGAGGTGGTCGTAGCGCTGGACATGCAATCCCCCACTACTACCGCCGTTGGCCGCCGTCGCCGCCACGATCGCCTCGTTGTCCGAATCGAAGAACTCCTCGGCGGTCGATCCGTCCGCGAACGTGAACCTGTACCGTTCCATCACGCAACCTCGCCGTCTGTCGAAAGAAGCTGGTAGACCGAAAATAACTCGTAGACATTGTGTTCGGACGAAACTCTGCACGGTATGCGTTCACGCTGCGCGCCGGAAAAGGTGATTGCCGAGCCGGTCACACCTCTCGCACTTTCTACCGTCCAAGGCCTGTACCCGCTGCTGCTCGGTACTCGCAAAAGACGTCACAGTGTGTGAGCGTCTCGGCAACCACCGCGCAAGAACCCACGGACCCTGCCCGCAAGTCCTCACACCCGAGGGTCCCCCGCTGCGCCGTCGAGGGCCGGGCAACGAGAAACCCGCCCACGCCCCTAACCCTGTGGAGGGGAGCGTTGGGTCGCCCGAGGCCGCATCACCGGAACCCGATACGTATACCGGGACACCATGATCGGCGGGGCCACCAAGCCGGGGTCGAGGGTGCAGCCGGCAATCCGGGTGAGCAACACCCACGCCGCCGGAGTGAGCGCATCAGCGAGAATCCGATCCGAATCCTCCACCACGGCAGCATATTCCAGTTCGTGCCAGAGGCGGATACCCAGCCTCTCCCACTCCGAGTCGCCGCGCCGACCCCTGCCGGCTACTTCACGCTCATCCTCGGCGATGCGGTCGATCTCGACGTCATCGACCCCAGTCATTGTCGCTGCACCCTCTCGAAACCTGCTGTTGTGGACTGCGGACTGTTCCGGCGTGCTGTTCACGCATCGAGCTGCTTGCTCTCCTGCTTGTGGCCCACCTCCTTGCTGCTCCCGTTGCTGTTCCCGGCGCTGCTGATCTCGATCTTGCGGGGCTTGGCCCGCTCCGCGAGCGGGATCGTCAACCTCAGTACGCCCGCGTCGTAGCCGGCCTCGATATTGTCGGTGTCGAGGTTCTCGCCCAGGAACAGTTGACGACTGAATACCCCGCGCGGGCGCTCAGCGGCAATCATCTCCGCCTCGCTGGCGCGAACCGGCCGCTCGGCGTGCACCGTCAACACATTGCGGTCCACATCGAGGTCGAGTGAATCCGGGTCCATGCCGGGAAGATCGAACTCGACGACGAACTGCTCACCTTCCTGCCATGCATCCATCGGCATCACCGCCGGCTGCGAAGCAGTACCCAACAGCTGTCGGGTCAGGCGGTCAAGGTCACGGAAAGGATCGGTGCGCATCAACATTTTCGGTCACCTCCAGGAAAAGTCACTGGAACCGTTCACTGACTACCACCACCGCATCCACCGAACTTCTACAGTAGATGCTGTAGATTTGGTATATCATCAAACACACATCGGATCAAGAGCTTGCCCGCAGATATCGAAATTTCTTTGATGGGAGGACCATCATGGCGCGCAACCCCGCTATCGCCGAACCCCCTGGCCTGTACGCGATCTCGGTGACATCGGAGCTCTCCGGATTCACCGCCGGCACGCTGCGACTCTACGAACAGTACGGCCTGATCACCCCCGCCCGCACCCGCGGCGGTACCCGCCGCTACAACGACGAGGACCTTACTCGTCTGGGCCGCATCACAGAACTCATCGCCGACGGCATCAACCTCGTCGGCATCAAACGAGTCCTCGAACTCGAAGACAGCACCGCCCTACTACGCCGCGACAACACCCGGCTACGCGCAGACAACGCCCACCTACGCCGGAAAAACACACACGACACAGAGAAACGTCCGTGATCGCCCGACAGAGAAAGGGCCACCGCCATGGAAGACAACCGCATTCGCTCAGCCCTCGACGCGACACCCGACACCGACTACCTCGAACAAACCATCCCAGCCGACCCGAATGCAGTGGATGCCGTCGACCTCGAAGCCCTCACCACGGAACTCGACACCCCATGGCCGGCGCCCGAGGGAGATCTGCTCGAACAATCGACACCCGCCCCGCTCGACGACGAACGCTGAGGTTCCCTGTCCGACTGGTGCACTACACCAACCGGGCAGGGAACGCCCTGCCGACCCGAGGCATCTCTGTATCCGAATACGTTGTCTAACAGCTCTTTCGGGAACGACTGCACGACCGGGTCTGAGAGTGCATACGATACGAAAACTTCCCGGTAAGGATCACTTCATGCTCGTGCCACCTAGGAGGCTCTGCCTCACCGGGCATCCGGGTTCGCCAGCACCAACGACGAGTACGCCGCGGCGCTGATCCCTCGTCGCCGCGCGTTCTCCGCCAGCCGTGCAGTTGCGAGTTCGATCGAAATACCGTCGAGTTCGGCGATCATGCCGACTGCCTGTTCCACGTCGCCGCGGACCGCGATCAGCTTCTTGACCGCCGTCACCACCTGCGAATGACGATCCTGACGACTGTCCGTGGACAGAGTCAGAGCGGCCAAATCTGCCATCGACTGCCCGTATGCATTACTACGCTCCGCGCTGTGCCACGAATCGTGAGTAAAGACCACGAGTGATCCGAGCGATGTCCGACCCAACCTCATCGGAAAGCAGCGGCACCCGCCCAGCCCATGTTCGAGTCCTGAGCGACCGAATTTCCGCCACCGCTCCCCCACGTCTTTGAAGCTGTCGACCATCACAACCGCTCCGCTCTCAGCGCTCAGCGCAGCCGGACCCGATATGGCAAGAGTCCGGTCGGGAACGAACTCGGCATTTGCCGACTCCACCAACACATCGAGATAACCTTGCTCCCCGTTTCGCACGACGAGGACGCACCACACACCGCTCAGATTCTGTCTCGATCGCTCAACGATCGTCTCGAGTACACGCAGGGAATCGAAGTCGGTGGTGAGAAGATGAGTCACCTCGGCAATGCTCAATTGTATTGCGGGGGTGTTCATCCTGGGCTCCCATCGTCAAGTACTGCAGAGACATTGCGCGATCTTTCCGAATCAGATGTCATCCGTCGTCACCACCGTGTGCGAATCGGATCCGCCGATTCACGACATCTGCGGCGATCTCCCAAATCGGCCTCCCCGAGGAGTACGCGGCGGCTCGAAGCCGAGAAAGCGACTCTTCGACCGAGACACGAAGTTGGATCGCGATCATCCCGACTGCCTGGTTCACCTCGGGTCGGTGAAAGGCATTGACGAGCATCCCGGCGTCCAGATCACCGGTGACAGGAAGTTCGGCAAGAATCGCCATCGAAATCGCAGCGGCACTCGCAGTCGCCAATTCGATCTGCTCGTCGTCGAGGCCAATGGGATCGAGACGGTACAGTTCGAGCACACCGAAGACATCACCTCCGCCCCTGAGCGGAAAGGCGAACACCGATCCGACACCGGCTTTGTCTGCCTCGCTGGCAAACCCCGGCCAGATGTCATTGGCGGAATCACTGGAAGTGTCGTTGCAGAACATCGGTCGCTCAGTTGTAAATGCATCAACGCACGGACCGTCACCGCCGGTGAACTGTAGTTCGTCGAGATGTTGTGCCACCGAGTCCGTCGCGTACATCAATTCCCTCGACGAAGAGCTGCTGAGCACTGTGATCGCCGCCCCTTGAACTTCCGCCAGCCTCAAACACTGTCGACACAGTTTCGCGGTCATCGGCAACTCGACTGATGCGCGGCGCCCTCTCTCACTTTCGGATTCGTCGGGAAATTCGGGTGTGTCCTGACTTCCTCTCGGATCTGCATTCACAGGACGCACCTCCTCAGTCGCCTTCACGGGACACACACGGCGCCTGGTCACTCCGATCCGGCGTAAAGTCGAGATTACCGAATAGAGGTACTTCTCAGGCGCGCGGCCGAGTCGGCCGCGTCGGTGCCACTTTTCGTTGGTGGACCACTTCCACCGCGCGGATCGGGCAAGAAATCATGAACTTCGACAGTTCTCATCCGCGCGCGCGACCGTCGGCCGCCTTCGTACGAGCACAAGGTCGCGAGCCGCGACTCATCGATCGCCTCGAACAATCTCTCTCCATACCGGCTGATTCCCCGGATCGAGTCGTGGAGTTGATGATTCGATGCACGATTGCCGCCGTCGATCTGGTTGTCGGTGTTGATCACGCCGGTGTCACGGCATCCCTGGACAGCGAACCGTTCACCCTCGCCCCTACCGATGAACGTGTAGAAGAATTCGATCGCACGCAATATCTTCTCGGTGACGGACCCTGCCTGTCAGCATCGCGCACGGGTCGGTCGGTCCGAATGTCGGTCAAACAATTAGGCACACGGTGGCCCACTCTCGGCATTGCTGCGCGCAACGCCGGATTGGAAGGTTTTCTCGCGATACCACTGTTCAACTACAACGAGCCGGTCGGGTCGCTGAACCTGTACTCGCATTCAGCGGTGGCAGAGACGGACCGGGACCGTGATCTCGTCGTCGTCATCGCCGAATATCTGGGAGCGGGGCTCGATGCCATCGCAACAGACCATCGACTCGAACGTGCCGCCAACGCCCTGCGCCGAGGAATCGCCTCACGTGCCGACATCGAACGAGCAGTCGGAATCTTGATGATCCGCCGCAATACAGACCCCGAGACCGCGCTTTCCGAACTCCAGGCTTCAGCACGTCGTGAGTCCAGGGATTTACTGGACGTTGCACGTCAGATGATCATTTCAGCCGATGACGAACGCACATAGAGCTAGAGCTTCCGATCGACCGGTCAGGACGCTGCGACGGCACGAAGCGGCGTGCCGTCGATAGGCGGGAGAGCTCACCATCGCCGCGTTCGCGGGGCCTCGTCATCTCTAGGTGATGCGCACACTCGCCAGCAGATCCTCTGCCACCGCCCGCAGTTTCGTGTTGGTGCGTTGGGATTTGTCGACCAACATCGCGAACGCCCCATCCGCATCGACACCGTGCACCGCCATCAACACCCCCTTCGCCTGATCGATCACCGCCCGCGAATCGAGAGCACGCTCGAGCTGCAGAGCCAACTGCCGGGCACCCCGGTAGCGTTCGGTACTGCCGATCGCATACCCAGCGGCAGTGGTGAACAAATTCATCAACGCCACCTCAGAACGGGCGAACCCGTCCGCACGGCTGCCGTACACGTTGACCGCACCCGCACGCACCCCGGGCTCGAGCGCAGGCAACGGAATCGACAGGAAACTCTGCACCCCGAATCGCCGGGCCTCGGACGCCAGACCCGGCCACCGCTCACTGGCAGTCGTGCGGTCCGCCACCACGATCTGCTCGCTCTCCGCGGCCTCGATACACGGACCCGCCCACGACCGATACTGCAGCTCGTCCACCATGACGACCTCACGGGACGTGCGCGCCGCCGTCGACGCAGCACCCTCCTCATCGAGAACCGTCACCCCCGCCATGTCCGCATCCTCGATCAACTCCACCGCATGCTCACACAACCGGTTCAGATACTTCTCGATGTGACCGGCCGGATTCAACACCCGATACAGATCCTGCAACGCTTCGGCAGCCGCATCGAGCGGAGGAAACCACCCATCACCGACAGCAGCGCTTCGTACGACATCCATCCCACACCTCACACGCACTCCCACGAGACCGTGACGGCACACGACGAAAAACGGCAAAACCCCGATCTCCACTTGTCAACAACTCACGAATGCCCGAACACGCCACCGCCAAACCCATGGCGGGGCCCGCCAGACCGGCAACCAAAAAAGGGAGGGTTCACCAGCGGTGAGGGGTACAGGCGTCCAGCGGACGACTGCTACACCCGAACTCGTTTGCGGGAGCCGGATCCCGCAAAAAATCGCCGAACCACTCGTGGAGACCCATCACTTTGCTGCCAATAATGGCCCTCCTCGCGCCCGGCCAGTCCAGCGATTTCCACCAGTCTTCCCGTATCTGCTTGACCACCAGTAGGTTTACGGATGGCACGCAGACGGTCACGCTACGGGCTATTTCTCGATTCGAACCCCAGAAACTACTGAGCGAGTTGGGTTGCGGGTGACAACCGTGCAGGTTCTAGAGTTCAGCGGGCAGTCGGGAGTTCGACGGCGCCGTTTTCGAGGAGAACGTGTGCGTCGATCATCTGACCGCCCCGTTCGACGTAACCCATCAGGTTCGCTCCGGACCCCCAGCCGAGCAGTCGCTGTACCTCTTCGGAAAGATCAAGCAGTTTTTCACGCGGGATTGACAGGTATTGGTTCTCTTCCTGACGTAAGCAGGCGAGGTCGAATGCCATCGTCAAGCCGGTCCGTGGCGCCTCGGGGGTCTGTCCAGAAAACGGTGTAATTGATTGGTTTCTAACTACTTTCGTCCGGCAGACAGCCGTCCGTCGAACGTTATTTCGAAGGCATTCAGTGCTGCCTTCCATCGGTTGGACCAGCGCCTGCGGGCGGTGCCTTTGGGATCGAGGCTCATGATGGCCAGATACACGCATTTCAAGGCCGCGGCCTCGGTCGGAAAGTGTCCACGGGCCTTGACAGCCCTGCGGATTCGGGCGTTGACACTTTCGATGGCGTTGGTCGTGTAAATGACCTGCCGGATGGCGTTGTCGAATTGTAGGAACGGCACGAACTCAGCCCAGGCGTTAGTCCAGAGCCTGATGATCGCGGGATAGCGTTTCTCCCATTTGTCACTGAACTCTGCGAATCGGTCGAGCGCGGCCTGCTCCGACGGCGCCGTGTAGACGGGTTTGAGGTCCTTGGCGATCTCGGACCAGTCCTTGCGGGAGGCATAGGCGTAGGTGTTACGGAGAAGATGGACCACACAAGTCTGCACGATGGTCTGTGGCCACACTTGCTCGATCGAGTCGGGTAGATGCTTGAGACCATCGCACACGACGATCAGAACATCTTGCACACCACGGTTTTTCAGCTCGGACAACACCCGAAGCCAGTACTTCGCTCCCTCCCCGTCGCCGTGCTCACCGACCCACAGTCCGAGGATGTCGCGGGTGCCGTCGACAGTCACCCCCATCGCGACGTAGATCGGCCGGTTAGCGACGTTGCCCTCGCGGATCTTGACGTGGATGCAGTCGATGAACAACACCGGGTACACAGGATCCAACGGCCGGTTCTGCCACTCGGCCATGCCTTCCATCACCCGCTCGGTGATCGTCGAGATCGTCTGCTTGGACACATCAGCTCCGTACACCTCGGCCAGGTGTGCAGCGATCTCACCGGTCGTCAAACCCTTGGCCGACAATGAGATCACCATGTCCTCCACGCCTGAGAGCCGACGCTGCCGCTTGGCCACGATCTTCGGCTCGAAGGAGGAATCCCGGTCACGGGGCACCTCGAGTTCGACCGGGCCGGCCTCGGTCAACACGTTCTTGGCTCGTCTGCCGTTGCGGGAGTTGCCGCTGCCCCTCCCTGCCGGGTCGCTCTTGCCGTATCCGAGGTGGTCGTCCATCTCGCCTTCGAGCGCGGACTCCACGACTAGCTTGGTCAGCTTCGACAGCAATCCACCATCTCCGGTCAACTGCAGCCCTTCGGCTCGCGCCTGCTCGACCAGCTCTTTGAGCCGCGCATCGCTGATACCCGGCTGAGCCGAGTTCGTCTCTGTCTCACGTTCAATCACGTCAGTCATAGTGGCGTATCTCCTTTCAGAGTTACACCGTTGTTCTTACACCCCCCGCCTCGGACGAGTTGTTACCACCGCCGTGGTACGTAGAACCGGTCCAGATGAGGGCAGCACCGGCCCGCATTACGGTCGGCGCCGCTTCGGCTTGTTTCGGGCCTCGTTGGTCGTCCCACCGATGGCTTCCGGGTATGACGAGGGTGCCGCCGTTTTCTGCTGTGAAATCGCTGACCGCCACCATGATCTGCAGTCGGCCCTCGCGTCCGTAGTCGGGGTGGCGCCACAGAAAGCTCGTGTCGTCTCGATGGAGACGCTGGGCACCCTGCCCTGGGTGGATTTCGATTGCCTGAGTGACACCGATCTGGATATCAGGCGTGATTTCGATCTGGTCGTCTCCGACCCAGACGGACAGGGGCACCTGAAGGATCTTCTTGGCGGCCCCGTAGTAGAGCGGGTGGAGCGCGATCTCGGGCATGAGGTCGATCCGACCGAACAGCCCTCCTGCTCTTCGCGTTTGGGTTCCGGCGAAGAATTCGTCTTCTCCGTAGCCGGTGCTTTCAAGGACGGGGCCAAGTTGGGCGCGCAGCTCGTCGAGCTGGGGGGTGTCGAGGAAATCTTCGACGATGACACCGCCGTCGCGGTGGATCACGTCGACGATCTCGTCGACTGTTGTTGTCGAGGGCAGGGCGGTGAGGTGATTGGCCATGGTTGTCATTGATGTCTCCTTAGATTGCGGATTGAGGGTTGGCGGAGAGTGTTTCGATTTGGGCGAAGATGCCCTTGTCCCCGTGCCCGGCTGCGCATGCACGTTGCAAGTTGTCGAGATTCGCCGTCATCAGAGCGGCGCGTTGGCCTGCTCGCTGCATCGATTGTTGCCAGGCTTCTACTGCGGCTGCGTATACGTTCAAGGTTGCCTGATCGGTCTCGTACTCTCCGGATTCGAACGCTTTGAGTGCTTCGTGAAGGAGTTCGAGAAGTTTGTCGGTCCACAGGTGCAAACTGTGGCGCATCTCCGCGATCGCGACGTCCTCGGACCGCACGTACGCTGCTGCTTCGTGGAAGGCACCGAGCGCGACGTTGAAGAATGCGCCTGCCATGGCCGCGTCGATCACGTTGGCGGCACCGGGACGGGCTCCGACATATCGTGATTGGGCGGCGATGGGTGTCAGAAGGCTCTGGACGTCCTCCCACACGTCCTCGTCTCCGGAATAGTTGATCCCTGAACTTTCGGTTCCGATGTCCTCCGGGTATGCAGCTATGGCTCCGTCGAGGTACCGAGCGCCTCGCCCTGCGATCCACTCGGCGAACTGGTTCGCTTCCTCCGGCGTACCGGTTGCGGTGTTGACGATGATTTTTCCGGCAATCGAATCTGCTTCTGTAACGACATCTTTGGCGATCTCGTAGTTCAGGAGACTGATGACGATTAGCGGGCTGGCCGCAATCGCAGATTGTGGAGATTCGGCGACTGTAGCTCCAGCCGCAGCGAGGGGCTCCTCTTCCGCGAGCGCGCAGCCACCGCCGTGACAATCGCAGCACTGATCGCCGGTGCCGTCGCAACCTCATGGATCTATCTCAACGGAATCTTCTTCCCCGCACCGTCTCCAGTCAGTGCCATGTCCTACGTTGCGCTCGCAACCATCACGCCGGCCACTATCGCCTTTTACCTGATGGGGCGTCGAAGCCACGCTGACGCCTCCCAGCCGCCACCTCACCTGAACTCGGGACGAGCGACGACCCGAGAGCAGTAGGCGAACCTCAACCTCAAGCAAACAAACCGGCTTCCCGACGCAACGCATGGGTTCACCAGCTCATGAAGACCACGCCAATCGACCTCCACTGCAAGCTTGAGAAGCTCTCTGCACGTTCCTTTTTCGAGCGCCATCACGAGCCACCACGCCCACCCTACCTCGGCGGGATCGCTCAGGCGGAGAGTTTCCCGGTGAACTGTGCAGGGCGCTGTTCGAACGGGTGGCAGACGCCTTCCCCGGCACGTCCGCCCTACTACTGCCACTGTCCCGTATCGGATTCGCACGCCGAATCGACAGCGTTGCAGTAGCACTGGAAAATCACATCGCCTGGCCCCGCGGGGGTGATCGCCACACCGTTCCACTACCTCCACGACAGACATCCGGACGATGCTTCTGCTTCGGAGGTGACGCAGAACAACAGCAACTTCACTCAGGCGCCATAAATCGGGCCCGATTCGCGCTACCGTTCTAGGTTATGGGGACCAGCTTCCACGGACCGAACCCGTGGCCACACATCACTCGCGCAATCCGCACGCGAGGCCCACGCTATGCCGCTGTCCCCTACCTTGGACACCTTGCGCCTGAACTACTTCCACTTCGCAGTGGAGACCTTCTGGTCGTCAATGCTTCAACCGCGGCGATCCGCGCCCACGCCACTTCACCTGTCGTTCTTTCGCACTACCTCAGCAAGGGCGTTCGCATCCTCTCGTCGTCAGCATTGCACGCCAAGGTCATCGTGACGAACCAACGAGCTGTAATCGGCTCGGCGAATGCTTCCGAAAACTCCATATTCTCCCATGAGGCGGTCATCATTTCCGATGACCCTCAAGTGGTCGCCGACAGTCGCGCATTCATCAACAACATCGACGAAACCACCACCGTAGACCAGACATTCATCGACAACGCTGAACGCGAATGGGCAACCGGGCGAGCCGTACCCATCCCCGGCATCGCAGGACGAATTCAGAACCTCGACAACGACTTTCTTCCAACTCCGACCAACAGAGTATTCATCAGGCGCCACGAGAGCCATCCTCACACGCGCACCCCACCTGTGAAAAAGCCTTCAATGAAGGAGCTTTCGGTCGATCCGACAGCGAGATACCGACTCGAAACGCTCACAATCGAAAAGCCATGCAGCATTGCACGCGGGGACGTCGTCATTCGCGTCTCCATGGATGACGAATTGCTACTGCCACCCGCTGCCGTGATATCCAATCAGGAAAGAATGCCCCTCTCCCCCAGCCAATTTCACTGCTTTCTCCGCGTTCGCAACGATCTAGTGCCGCTTCCTGCTGCGGACGTCGAAAAGCGTCTCGCCGACGTTGGGCATCCCAGCGCACAACTGAGGTCTAACCACTATGTTCGCTCCCCCAGCCTTCGGGCCGAACTCTTGGCACTGTGGAGCCATTGACCCCGAGGAACACATGTTGACGAAACACACAGCACCCGTTCGAACGCAAGTGCACTTCTCTCCCGATATGTCGACCCGAACATTGCACTGGCGGAAGTCGAACAACACGCGACTTTGCTGCCCCACCTGCCGAACGAAATCCTTTGCGTAACTGCGATGAAGAGCATTAACCGCGGCATTGCACGCAGATGAACCTCGCGCCAACCGAAGTCCCGTCACGACTCGCCCGCGAACACGAAACGTAAAGTTCTCCCCGTTCGAGACGCATTCGACAAGAGGCCACATCGAGTTTTCCTTTCCGGATCCTTCCGATGACCCTCCCCCCCCCCCGTCCACTGTCCACAAGTTCCTCTCCTCGTCACACGACAGTGCGCTGCGGAGGCAGCAGCTCACGCGTGGGCTGCCCCACCCCTCCCCCTCGTTCAATCACACATGATTGCACCCGGCATTTCAGAGCATGAGCGCTAAGCATCTCCATCCGCTCCTCAAGTTTCGAACCGACTCCGACACGAGAACGCCTTCGAACGAGCCGGCGCCGACACACCCAGGATCCGCCTTCGGTGAAGCCTTAGTAACACCCCATCGGGCTCGTCGCTGGACGGGCCGGCGGCGGCCCGTGACGCGGGCCGCCGAAAAATCCCACAGAACTCCATGGCAACATCAACCACACGCGACACACCGAACAAGCGCGCCTACCCGTATCAGTTACAGATTGGTTCTAGTCTTTCCTCATGGCACAGCACAACAAGGGACCTCGCGGACACATCGCGACTCGTGCTCCCCTCAAGCAGCACAAGGTGTACGAGGATCGGGCCGCCGAACTCGGAATCCCTGCTGGGGACTACTCCGTGCTCATACTGGCCATCACACACGGACTGGACATACCGGACTACATCAGCGACAAGCTGCATCCGGAGCAGCTAAGACTTCTCGAAGTCGAAGCGGCCGGATCGTTGCGTCGCATCGAGCAGCTTGCGGTCGGCGCATGAACTATCCCTAGACAGCGAACAACCCCCAGGGCTTGGCGGCATCGGGGGCTGTCCGTTTATGCGGTTGTGGAAGCTTCCCAGCTTCCTGACCACCACTAACCCAGAGAAGGAAGAGGCGGTGACCACCACTACCTCGAAAGGAAGAGGCGGTGCTTACTCGATGATATCGCAGAAACGCAATTCCGCCATACCCGCGGACGTGTTCTCGGTGTCATTTCTGGCACGTCCAGATCACATTTCAGCTTTCGCGACGCCAGGATCACACTTCTGCGTACCGAATGTCCCCTCCGAGCAGGCCAGCACCCTACCCATAGCGGTACCGATGTGCGGCCGCCGGATCGAACAGACCTCTCGAACGACCGCGGCCGCAACGCGCGTACAGCGGATCCGCAGAGAGGGAGGGCGCCCCTAGCCGGCAGCGAGCGAAGTACCCCGATACCTAACTAAACAGCGCAGACCTCTTGAAAAGTACAAAGGCCCCCGAAGGGGTGATTGGGAGCGGACCGCATCGCGGCGAAATAGGACTGGCAGGTCCTTGACGTCGACTGAGAACTGGCAGGTTCTCCGACATCCGTTCTCGAAACATTCTCGAGAGGTGAGCTTCGAAAGTTGGCGCTTTCTCTGCTCGTACTGCATCCCCTGGAAGGGACTTACCTATGGCAGGTATGTCTCAGGGTAGCGCATACCCTGAATACACCCCAACTCATTCCATATCACCAACCGTCGGCGTGTCGCGCATCGGCACCCAATCCGCTGTCCCTCAATCGACAGAAGTCGACGAATGGCAAGCAGCAGTCGACGACGCGCTCGCACGTGTGGCTCGTATCGAAGCCGCCGCACGACAACTCAACGAGCGCACTGACCAGCGTGGGCGCTCTTGGTCCCTCCCCGTCGAACCAAAAGAACAAGCACGCGTTCCGGTCTGGACGTCACGCAGGGAATGGCTCCGCCAGTTCCGGCACCACACCACCACTCCGGCCGGCAAGGCATTGTGCGCGCGCAACCTGATCAGGCCCGACAAGGCTTACGTCGTGGCACAAGCTCACGCACATTTCGCCGAATCCCACACAGGCCGCGGGGTCTGCGCAGCCAAGTCGACAATCGCTGCCCGGGCCAAAGTCAGCGAATCCTCGGTCAACCGCGCCAGGAGAGTGCTCATCGCTCTTGGAATGGGCATCGAACACGTCCGGGGGCGAAACCTCAAAACCCTGGAATTTCTCGCTGCTGAGGCCCACCACGGGGGTCAACAGCACCGCGCTGCATCGACATGGTCACTGTCTTCTCCTCGAACAGTCGTAGCAACGACACCACCTCGAAAGGTCGCCAAGACACGGCCGTCTCGTGCCTCTGAGAGGGCTCCCCGCCGCAGGGTTCGGAGCTCTCGGGGGACGGCCTCAACCGAGTCAACCCGCCCAACACCGGTCGACCAGGGTCGATAGGAGCTGACACCCTATCTAGTGTTGGTTTTTTATCTTCTGAAGTTCTTCCGTTAGGAAGAACTCACCAACGCGTACACGCGCGAACTCGGCCGACATCGAAAAAACGAAGCAGCGCTCGGACACCGCGGCCTCTGGCACTTCAAAGGACTGCGGCTGAACTCGTCAACCATGCTCCGGCCCTCAGACCACCCGGACATATCGGGGTGATCTGCGATCTTCTCCGCGATGTCAAAATCGATACGACTCGGTGGACCGGCCGTGACATCGCACTGACGCTCTCCCGTGACACAGCAGACCGGGGGTGGATCTGGCCAACGAGATCAAGCCTGGGTTCGCCGTTGGGCTACCTCAGACGAAGGCTCGACGGCATCGACTGGACGAGAGAATCCCCCAGCGAACAGCGTAGGTCGGCCGACCTGGCGAGAAAGAGGGAACAACAACTACTCGAAAACTCACACGTACACCGCACGAAAATGGCAGCGGACCCGGACCACCGCGCGAGGAGTCTCGCCAGCATTCGTGCGCACCTGAGCAAACTTCAGCATTGAGGCCGTCCAATCCAAGGCTGCAGTGCACGTCCAGAATCGCGCCGCATGGTGGGCAACGAGTGCTGGCGAGAAGGATTGCGCTTGGATAAAGCCCTGCTTGCCCTGGTCTGAATACGCGTGAGGTGGTTGATCGTGCACTGAGAATCAGGAGGACGGTATTTGGGTCTATGCATTGCACTCGACCCCCGCTTTCGAAGGACTGAACCCGCCCAAACCATTGAATAGTGGCCGTCGGGGCGCATAGTCACGTCGAAAACTGCCGTCCCGGATGCCGACACGTTCGCACGCCTGAGGACGTGTCGCCCTGTCGTGCGTCCCGCAATGCTGCGGTGCGTCTGATCCTGAAATTTGATTTTCGCAGGTAGAGGCTATTTTGCGCGGAAGAATGGCCTTGCGATCACTGCATGTGACGCACGCGTTGCGAGGCATTCTGGTCGCGCGTGCCATACACGCAATGCGTGCGTTGCAAGGCATGCATTGCATGTAAGGCACTACTGTTGCGGGCAACCGTCGGCCACCTTGTGACGTTCGTATCCGCCGACACGGCAGAGTAGGCGTCCTGCACGGGATCCTCACAGACACTTGACTTGGGTCTTGATCGCCGCCACTCCCCCACCCCGTCGAATGGACACGCGTGTTTGGTTGTACCGAACTGCGCGACGCTGGGTGCGAGTGCCCGCATGCGAAAATTCTGCTCGTGAAGCAGTGAAATCGGCCCTCACAGTGCTGATCATCCCCACCGTAGCCCCTACCTGATTTCGTCACTGTGACGATAAGTCCATGCCTGCTTGGATTCGCTTTGATGCCCACACGTCGACCGAACCTCGGCCCCATTCGGATCTCGGTATGTCGTTTGGCTCGTACCTCCGGAGTCACACACTCGACGCGCATTTCGTGCGGAAATTTCGATTGTGCACGGGTCCGGAGTACCTGGGATGTCTCGGAAAACACTCTTCGCGAGTCAGGTGAACACGTCGTTTGGCCAATGAAATCTGCTGTAGTTGCAACTCGTCACTAGACGAGGTGTTCCCTCCGTCCACCCAAAATGGGGATTCAGTGTGGTCGTTCGCCCCTCCTCGCCGCGTGCCGGAAGCCACTTTCAGTGCACGTCTCGCGGTTCATTGTGTGCCCTCGTGCGGGTCTCGGCCTTCCGAGTCCGATGAGATGAAGTATGTTCTGGTTTCGACTGGCAGCATGTGCATCTGTCGACCTGCTTCCGCAGGGCAGTATCAGAGATTTTCTGAAGTGGCAGCCCGTTCCCGCTGGCCTCGAAATGATGGCCTGGGTACGAACTGGCTGGATATGGTCGCTCGGCGACTGCTGAACAATCCGTGCTGTCCACACCGGAATTGTCGAATCCCCCTGATTTCGTGCTTCGAGCCAGTTGGCATTCCAGGAGTTTCAGGTCGATCTCCTCGACAATCTCGCTGCGAACTATCTGCCTCCTGGTTCGATTCGGTGCCTGCTACATGTGGTGGTCGGGCGATCACGACAGTCAATCTGCTCTCGGTCGGTCGAACCTTTGCCTCGATGTCTGATCTTCGTGGCGGATTTTTTGATTCGTTCGAGACCAGTTAGTGCTGTGAACAGCGCTTTTGCGGGCGCATGCAGTGCATGCAATACGTGCAGCACGTGCAAACCATGCAGCCCACGCGGTGCATGCGCTGCGAGTTCTCCATGCACAATGCCGTACGCACTGCATGCATGCATTGCATGGTAGGCATGTGATGCGTGCGGTGAGTGCATGGCTACTTGAGCACGCATGGCACGCGTGGCACGCGGAGCGAGGACTGCGAGGGGTGCAAGCTGTGCGCGGAATGCGTTGCATGATATGCAAGCGTGTCTTGCAATACGAGCGTGTCTAGCAACGCACGCATTACGCGCACAGCTTGCACGAATCGCATTGCCAGCATGGTTTGCGCGTAACGCCAAGCATGCATGAAATGCACGACACGCACAGAGTGCAAGGCTTGAACGACATGCATTACATGCGTGTTATGCTACGCGCGCACGTAATGCACAGTGTGCGTGTCTAGCGGGCAGAGCAGCTGCAGCATGCAATGCATGCGGTGCTCAGATCGCATGTGACGCACAGTATGCATGCGATCCACGTACGGCGTGGACTGCGCACACGGCAAGCAATGCCCCTATTGCATGCCGTGCGTGATTTACACGCAATGCACGCCCCGCAAGCGTCAACGCCCTCGATGAAAGGTCCGCAATGCAGCCACGCAAAATCGCACTCGGCAACCAGAAGGGTGGCGTAGGCAAGACGGCCTCCACGCTCGGGCTTGCCAGCGCCATCACCGCGGTCGGCGGAAAAGTACTCGTCGTCGATATGGACCAGCAGGGCAATACGACCGGCGGCCTCGGCGTCACGCTCGAAGAGGGCATGATGACGGCCTACCACCTCATGAACCAGACCAGGGAAGGCATTGCAGCGGAGGCGATCATTGCTACTCCATGGGATGGCGTCGACCTCATTCCAGCGGACGAAGAACTCGGAAAAATCGAATCGGATGGGTCGAACGACCTGGTGTTTCGCCTAGACGTTGCGTTCGAAGGGCTCGACCTTTCTCCGTATGACGCCGTGCTGTTCGACTGCCCTCCCAATATGGGCAAGGTGCTGTTCGCGGTTCTCATCGCAGCAGATGGCGTTGTCGCGATCACCGAACCCACAATCGACAGCGTCGGTGGTGTTCAGAAGCTCGAAGAGACGATCGACACCGTTCGTAAACGCGCAAACCCCAAGCTGGCGTTCGACAAGATCGTGATCAGTCGTAAACGCTCCACTGGCGAACATGAGTTCCGAGAGAGCGAGTTACGGGAGACGTACGGAGCTCTCGTCGCCAAGACGTCGATCCCGGAACTCGCGGCTCGTCAGGATGCGCATTCGAATCGCACTCCGATTCACCAGTTCAAGGGCGGAAAGGCTTTGACACTGCAACTTGCATACAGCGACTTGCTCGCTGAGTTGCCCATCGTGATCGGAGCACCGGCATGAGCGTGAAGCGGGAACCTGCCATTCGTAAGACTCACCCGGCTGAACTCATCCCGGAACGTCCGCCTAGGGGAGACACGACCCCTGCGACACCTGCACCTGCGCCATCGTCGCCTTCAGTGGACCTCAGCGGCCGCAAGGACGAGGAAGAGAAGCTGTCGATGACCCACAACACGCGCATCAAACCTTCCACCAAGGATCGCCTCCGGCGCGGTGTCGACAAGTTGCGGTACGAGACAGGCGATCGCGAAATCAGCGAGGCGTCGATGACCGAGGCTGCGCTGGACGAATACTTGAAGGCCAGAGGACTGTAGGACACTGCGTGCACGGCATGCACTGCGTGCATGCACTCCAAGGATTGTCCTGGTTGTGAATTTCCGTCACGGGCAAGGGCATCTTGTACTTCGGCGGGAAGACCTACGCACCGGCGCTTAGCGCGCCCGCTGAATGGGTTTGCACCCGAGAAGCATTCCACAGATTTCAGTATTTCGAGTGGTCAGCCGGCGGGGGCGGGCACATGCGAACCCGCCCGGAGTGGGAGTCCTTGCTGGGGCGTGCAATGCCATGTACCTCTCATCTGCTGACAGTCCGTTCTGTAGAACTTGGAAGCCTTGGCAGCGCAAACCCTGGAGCAAATTGCGTGAACAATTCGCTGCAGTCACGCAATTCTCACGCAAAATTGCAGACCACCCCACGTCCCTCTGAGATCAACAGGCACGCCGCTGGAACGACATCCCCGACGTGTTCTGAGTGCGACGCAAAAAGCATCAGTCGACTCTCGGATACGACCGTTAGAAATCGCTGTCAACCTTCACCGCGCGCAAAACGGACGAAACGCAAGGAGTGCAACCAGAAGAAATCTTCCGAAACCAGAGGAGTCCCGCCGGCGGCAACCAGCGGGACTCCAGACCGAGAACACCCCTTGTAGGAAGGAAAACCCGATCATGCGTGATTTTAGTCTGCGCGCCGCGCGGATCCAGCTTGGAGCACTGATCGCCGCACTTCTCATCGCGATTTTCATCGCGATCGGGATCACCGCAGGCGCATTCGTCCTCTCCTTCGCGGTCCAGCGGGACCTCGCGCGCCAAGGAACCATCCCCGAAAACCTCGCATGGATCTTTCCCGTCATCGTTGACAGTGCAATCTTCGGATCAACCGTAGCCATCGTCATTCTGAGCAAACTGAAGATGCATCGGCGCGACAAGTACTTCTACGTTGCCGTGGCTGTTGCAGTGGTCGCGATCAGCATCCTTGGGAACGCCTACCATGCGTTCCACTCTGCAACGGGTGCGCAACAGGCCGTTGCGGCAGGTCAGAGTATCGGCTACATGCCTCTCGACCCTGCTGTTGCTGCCATGATCGCGATCATTCCGCCGGTGCTGGTACTCGCCTTCACCCATGGACTGGGGATCCTGATCAAAGCAACGGGTATCGCGTATTCCGACTACAAGATCGAGATCGACAATGCCGCTGCAGGCGTGGGCATTGTCGCTACGCAAAGACGCGTCATGCGCAACGAAACAGCTGAGGGATTCCAGCCTTCTCTGGGCATCGTGGAAACGCATCACGCGCCGGAAAGCGCTCCGCATTCGAGCCCCTCCGAACAGACGAGCTCCTCAGTCGATCCGGAATCGTCGAACGACGAGGCGCACGCCGAACTGGAGTGGTTCATTGCCACATCGGGCCTACCCGACGCTGTCAAGGACACCGCACGACGCAAGCTCGCAGACCCAACTCTCACCTGGGAGATGATCGCTCAGACATCCAACCCTCCTGTTGCAACATCGACGTCGTGGCGCCGGTACGAAAAATTCGACACCGCGGCCCGAGCGGCCGGCTTCGAGAATCCCCCGCTCATCGACGTGCGAGCCTCCGACGCCCAGTTCGCCGACCAACTCGTCCCTACAGCGTGACTAGCGCCGCAACTCAGCAATGCCACAGTCTCCAAGGGGCAGGAAACACGCCATCATGGAGGGGGACGGCGCCCGCGAAATCCCCACCGACTGCAGGTAAGGAACCCGCATTGACTGACCCAGACGACCGACTCCATCTGATCGTTCCACCCGACCAACGCCAACGACCCCGACAACAACGAGCGCACGACACGAAGGCAAAGATCCTCAAGGCAGCTGCACGCTCCTTCTCAATCGATGGGTATGCCGCCACCTCGTTGAACGACATCATCGCGGAGGCTGCCTCCACGAAAGGAGCGGTGTACTTCCACTTCGACTCCAAGGAAGCGATCGCGCGAGAACTCATCAACCACTGGTTGACCGCGCTCCGCCAAACCCGACAATCAACCGACGAATCAGCAATACCGGCGATCGAGCAGTTGGCTGCATTCTTTAGCGGTTCGGCGGCGCTAATCGCTGACGATGACCTGGCCCGAGCAGGCCTCAGGCTCACCACAGAAGCAGGTCTCGATACTGCCCGACCCGCATTCCGCAAGTGGGTGGAACTCGTCAGCCGAGTCGTCGATACCGCGATCGCAGACGGACAGCTCCCCGCCTCCGCCGCCCAGCGCCTGGCTGAGAATCTGTGCGCGGGATTCATCGGTGCGATTCAAGTCATACAGGTGCTCGGCGACCCTGGAGATTTCACGTCGCGGATTGACGATTTAGTGAACGCGTATCTGATCTCAGATATGTAGTTCGCGCTGGCGAGATCGTGGGTGGGGGAGGGGGCCGAACTCAATCCTCGCGGTGACGTCGCCAACCGTGTACACGGTGTACTGCTAATTCCTCGACGCTAGCGAGGCAGTCGCGTCGTCGAGAGGGGCCACAACGTGCCAGGCATCGAGCGTCGAATCCTCGAAGGCTTTGTCTCACGCCGAATCTTTCAGCAATAGCGATCCGCGCCGCGCCGACGTGAAGACGTGACCATCGACGGGACCGTGGGAAGGGGTGCCGCACTAGGGCCTCTGAGCACTTCATCGACTCTTGCCTCCCGTTGAAATGATCGGTTCCTCAACTCGCACACGATCGCGGTACCAAAACGAATCCCACTTCGGTACCATAGACATATGAGCACGCAGATCGCGGTACGACTACCGGACGAGATCGTGGCATTTCTCGACGACGAAATCAGAGAACAGCGCGCCACCTCGCGAGCCTCGGTAGTGTTGCGCGCTCTCGAACGCGAGCGTCGCCGACAGATCGCCGCACGTGACGCGGAGATTCTCGCGAACGCCACATCCGAACATGACCTGAGTTCTCTCGCTCACCACGCCGCCAATCCGCAGTCAACAGGCCTGAGCTGATGCGACCAATTCACGAAGCCGACCTCGACACAGTCCGCCCGGTCCTCGTACTCACCCGACAGGTGGTCCGTCCACACCTCGGGACCGTCACGGTAGCGCCCATCACCGACGAGATCCGAGGACTGTCCACTGAGGTGTCCGTCAGTGCCGCGAACGGACTATCCGCCGACGCGGTGGTCAGTTGCGATCACATCACCACCATTCCCGTCAGTGCACTCGGCAACGTCATCGGTTATCTTCTGCCAGCACAAGAAGAATCACTGTCCATAGCCGTGCGCGCCGCATTCGATCTCGAATGAGGACGACAGTGAACGGAAAGGATGCAGCATGGCGCTGAGGAAAAGGGAGCAGTTCGCGCTATTCGAGCTCGAAACACCAGAATCCGCTACCCGTTCGGACAAAATTCCCGAGCCAGACCAGCCTGCACTGTTCGACGTTGACGACATCGCTTCTCTCGAAACGAGTTCCGACGCCGCTGAGATCCCAGCCATCGACGATATCGTCGACCCTCCGGACAAGCGCTCCAAAGACGTGGAACCCGAACCCACCCCGGCGTCCGAACGGGGCGCAACCGAACCCACCGCCCTACCTCCCGCCAGCGAGGCAGCAGACGGCCACGCCGTCGTTGTCACAGCAGCCGGCACCTATACACCATCCGGCCATACACTCACCGGCCCAGTCGATTCCATCGAAAAACTCGACAAACTCATCAGATGGGCAACGCTCACCCCGCTGGGCGCACCGGCACAGATCTGGATCGTCGGAATCGAAGCCTGCGAAATGCTCGGATGGATCATCGACCCAGGCAGCGAAGACGACGTCGACGACATGGAAATCCTCCGCACACGCGCGGCCGAAGAACTCACAGCTATCCTCCACGCCACGCTGACCCCGATGCTGACCGCAGGATGGGAACTCCGCGGAGAACCCGGCCACGTCGTTCACCTCTCCCGCACCACCGGGAACTTCACGTCCATGGTCGACATTTTCATCGAACCCTACGTATGGACCTACTGGAACAAGGACTTCGGATGGGGCAATCGAGTGGGAGACATGGGGATCCTCGGATCACCCACCGCCGGAACCTACCTCCCCGACGACGACCTGCCAGCTGCACAGGAACTGGGACGCCGACTCGCCTGGTGCGCACAACACCTCGGCGTACTACCCGGCCCCACCCCAGCACGCACCGGCGCCGCCATCGTCGACAAGATCAAACGCGACCGCACCCGCAGCGGTAAAGGAATCGTCGTCACCGTCGGTGGACCCGTCCCACCACTGGACGGCGAACCCCGCGGAGATCTCGAACCTGCAGTCGGATGGACCCGCATCCCGGGCAGCGAAGAACTCTCCGACGCAACACAACTGGTATCGATAGACCAACGAGCGGCATACCTCGCTTCCGCTGGCATGCTCGAATTCGGCTACGGAAAACCTCGGCATCTTCGCGGCGAGAACGCGCTCGACGCTGCGCGGCAATCGAAAACCCCGTTCGGACTCTGGCATGTAACCCTCCCACCCGGTGACATGCTGGCACTGCCACCCGCTCTACCGTTGCCTCACCCACACATGCTCGCCGACCAACCTGTGCAAACGTGGATCACCACCGTCAGCCTCGACGCACTGCAAACCTCCATCGCAGATGGCGGAATCGGCGCAGAACTCGACGACCTCGACATCACCGAAGCATGGGTCTACCCCGAACAAGGTCGGGCCCTCGACAAGTGGGCGAAAATCTTGAGAGAAGCCCGCAAAGTTGCCGTCGACACCGGCGACACAGCAATGAAACGGTTCATCGGCGCCTGCTACAAGGGCTACATCGGCCGAATGGTCAACCCCGACATGTGGACCGCCAAACAAATGCAACACCACCACCAACCGCTCTGGCGAGCAGCGATCATCGCACACTGCCGCTGGCGAGGCCGCCGCGTCGCGATGCGCATCGCGCGCGAAACCGGCCGATGGCCACTGCGCACCGTCACCGACTCCTGGGTCTACCCCCTGCCCCCGGGCATCGATATCGCAGACGATAGTGACGCACTCGGGAAAATGACTCTGGAAAAGCACGCCCCGCTCAACGAGGACATCACTGTCATGCTGACCGACGCACGCGACACCCACGAGATCAACCTCGCACTCAAAGCTGCGTTCACCGACGAAGATGAAGGAAACATATAGTGGCCCTGCATCTTCCGAAACCGCGATCAACCAAACCTGCACAGAAAACTGTCGGCTTGGACGGCCTCAACGTATCTGTCTCGACAGCAGCGACCAGTGGTGTCGAAAAATCGAAATCAGTCAAAAGCGGGGGATTGGCTGGACTCACCAGCAAAGTCTCCGTACGCCAGATCCGTACCGAAATCGGCAAAGAAGGCCTACGGCAAGCAGCTATCGACGCCGGAAGAAAGCCCCCCTCTGACCGAACACTGCGCCGCTGGGCGCAGCAAGGACGAATCCCACACCCCGACGTCACCGAACGCGCCCAACGGCGAGCAGCCATCGAACGCCTCGGCGGAATCGATGCTGTCGCCAAGAAAATCGGCCGTTCACGATCAGCGGTCTCTCGCTACCGCTCCGGGGAAACCAACGAACTACGTGCGGACGCGAAAAAGAAGCTCAAGAACGTCAAAGCCCGCGACATCATGGACCGCGCCGGCGTCCTGCGACCCGACGGACAACCCAAAAAGGCCACCATCCGAGTCCGTGGGGGAGTGTCCGTCCGCAACGGCTCCGAAGAAGGTTACGACTACCGAGTGCGTACCCTCGACTTCGCGAACTCCGACAGCCCCTTCAGTCTCGACGAAACACGGGAACTCGCCATGGCTTTGGCCGACGACGATCATGCCCGGGTGGTTGCGATCCTCGAACGTCACGCCACGATGGACTACCCCGAAAACAAGGGATTCGACCAGTACGGCGACACTTTCGGATTTCACTTCGATTCCATCGAATCCGTCCACATCGACTGGACATAAAGCTGCCCTGCCTCTCGACGCGCCGGGCAGGACCGGGCATCTCGTTCGCAGACGCTCGTGCGAAACACCGATATCGATCTCTTGGCACCACTGGATACGTCGCCCAGGTTCGAAATCGAATGGTGCCCCTCAGCCGGAGTTGTCCGGTTTGGCAGGCAGATGGGAGTCGAGTTCGGAGACCGTGGCTTCCACAGCTGCCGCGATCTCGTCGTCGGTAGGAACGAGAGCGCGAACCTGGGAGGGCAGAGTCTCATAGGTGTAGTCGGCTACGGCGAGGGGTGCAGTTGACCCGGCAAGTGAATACCGGACGACGTTGTCGTTGCGGCCGGCGCAGAGCAAGATTCCCACAGTCGGTGCGTGGATGTCCTTGTTGCGGAGGTTGTCGTCGATCCACGAAACATAGAAGCCGAGCTTCCCGACATACTCCGGCTCAAACCTGCCTACCTTCAACTCGACGACAACGAACCTCGCTTGCACCCAGTTGAAGAACAGCAAGTCGATGTAGAAATCCTGATCACCGACCTCGAAATGGTACTGACGCCCAACAAAAGCGAACCCGTGTCCCAGTTCGAGGAGGAACTGCTCCAGCCGACGCATCAGCGCGGACTCCAGCTCCCGCTCCGCGACACGTTCGGTGATGTCGAGAAAATCGAAGACGTACGGGTCACGCACCAACTGTTGAGCGAGATCGGAATCCTCGGCCGGAAGATGGTCCCGAAAATTCGACGGCGCCGCACCGATCCTGCGCCGTAAACCGCTGTTGATCTGATTTTGCAGCACATTGCGCGACCACCCGTGCTCGGCAGCGGTTGATGCATACCAGTCGCGGTCGGACTGGTTATCGAGTTTGTCGAGCAATACCGTCACATGACCCCACGGCAATTGGCCAACAGCTTGTTGGCCAATTGCATCGCGACCCCAGATGCTCGCCATCTGCCGCATGTACTTCAGATTGGTCCGCGACAACCCACGCATGTCGGGAAAGGCCGATCGAAGATCGACGGCGAGCCTGTCGATCACCTTTGAACCCCAGCCCTCGGCCTCTTGACGCTGCACGATCGCGTGCCCTATATCCCAATAGAGGCTGAGCAGTTCGGTGTTGACGATTCGGGTGGCGCGAACTCGCGCTTGCCGAACGTGCGACTTGAGATGGTCGAGAAGCTGGGCGTAGTCGGCGGGCAGTTCGGCTGGAGCATTCACCCATCCATCTTTACCCAGCGCTGCTGGGAACGCCCACCGGACATGCCTCCACTGGACACCTCAGCCCGCAGGAACGGCGACTCGGGCGTGCGCGCTAGACGCAGGATCACCCGGCCCTCGCACAGCTGAGTTCTTCACAGGGCGCGTTGATCGGAGTGAATACGTCCAGCACCATAGCGGCCCTCACCTGAAATCGGGCGCGTCAGGCCTGTTCGCGCGTGGACAGGTACATCGTGTTCGCTGGTAGAGAAAGGTTTTCATGCCGTTCCTAGGTTCGACCATCCACCGTCCGGTATGCATGCTGATGACGGCAACAGTCGTCGCAGCCTCCATCGCTTTGATGTCGCCGGGTATCGCGTCCGCCCAATCAAACGGATGCTCGAAGACTTTCAACCTGTTCATCCCCGGAACTTGGGAAACCGCAGAAGATGCCGATCCCTCGATCCCGGTCGGTATGCTAAAACCGATCGCCGACAGCATCGCGGACACGAACGGTAGCGCGGCACAGGTCCACACTCTGCCGTACATGGCCCGAGCCTTCGACAACGGAAAAACCTACGCAGACAGCAAATCTGATGGTTTGACGAGGCGGGTCCGAGGAGGGTTTCCTTTTCAGCCCGCATCTCAAGCGTGACGCGTTCGGCGTTGCTCCCACAGATCCGTCGGGGCACGTGCGCCAGTTGGTAGGCAGCATGATCTACGCCTCCACGTTCGCCTCCTGGAAATTGCACAGCCCAGGAGCGTTCCTATACACGCTCATCCGTGATGGCGAAGCCGGAGGCGTACCGAATATCGGGACCGACTACCCGATGCTCGAGACCGCAGGCACGATCAAAGTGGTACCGAGCGGCCGAAGCGGCAGCTTCAAAATGGTTTTACTCCAATCCGACATTGCCGAGTCCGCACTGTCGATCATCGACTCCCGAGGGTCCCGAAACCGAGGCGAGGCGGGCAGCCTCCAGAGCTTGGGCAACCAGCGGGCCTACAGTCACGTCGAGCGGGAACGCGCCAAGATTGCCTCCGAGGCTGAAATTAACGGCCACGAGGAAGCGCGACTCATTGCGGCGCTGCGTGACGTAACTTCAGGCGGTGCTTTCGGTGTCTGACGACGAACTACCGATCAACGACGAGGTCCAAACCACGGAAGGTGCGATCGCCTCCTCACCCAAGGCAGACCAGGAACCGACAGCGGTCGGCAAGCAACACTTGCGATCAACACCGATTACCACTGAAGCTGAAGAGACAGGAACGGCGCAAGTAGGAACGCGCGACACTGTCGAGGCGCCTAGGGGCGACCTGCCGGATGATTCAGCGGTGTCGTCCCGGTCAGCTAAGCGCCTGGCCGGTGCAGAAGGGTGGTCGAGGAACGGACCCGGGCGCGGACCTTGAACGTCGAGTCGGCCGTACCGAGTTCAACGACGGTGCTCTGGTCAGGCTGCGTGTGCCAATCCGCGTCGACGCGGATTCTGGACGTGATGTTCTCACCGATATAGACGTTCTCGCGGTCGACGTCGACGGACGTCTGCGGATCTCGCGTTCGATACTCGAGTGTAAGAGCGGCAAGGGCCAGTCTGGCGAGCCTGACCGGCTCCTGTGGCTCGCAGGCCTTCAGCAGTTTCTCGGTTTTGAGCGCGCTGTTCTCGTGCGTCAGACAGCCTCACGCCGCGGCCGCGGCCTCGCCCGGCCACTCGGTCTCCGAACTCTCGACGTCGCGACGCTTGCCGGCCGCGAGGCAGCTCATGCCTGGCTGCCAGCGCGATTCGGTCACCTCGAGGGCGACGAGTGCGCGGCCGCTGAGCTCCGCACCGACACGCAGTTGAAGGGCTAGCGCTGCAGGGTATGCCAACTTACGTCGCCTGGCAGGTGACGGAGGTTCTCGACGAAGCTCAGCCTATTCCCGACCACGCGGTGCAGTTCGCCAAACATCTTATGTCAACGACACACGAAAGTGTGCTCGAACGCGTCGGTTTCGAGCACACACTCATCGACACAGTGGAGGGGGGCGGGCCTGAAATCGTAGTGCCACCTTGGGCAGTGCAGCAGTTCGCTGCAATCGGCACCCCTGCCGAGTTGATCGAGAGAATCGCCGCGGCCCACGCGGCTGGAGCGGACTCATGGTCTTGCTCATTCACCGGAACCCCTCAAGAAACTGCTGCAAGCATGACCCGCTTCGCCGAGCAAGTTATGAAGCCATTGCGTTCCCACATGGCCGCGTAGCGAATACCGAAAAGGACTTGATCATGGCAGATCTCAATCGAGACGTAATTGAGCGACTGTTGGACGCCAGTGCGGAAAGTGGGCTGGCGGGCGTACTGGCGTTATCTCCAGAGAATTTCGCGTATCTGGCTGGTTTTGCTGTCCCCTCACAGGAACCGCTCCGGTGGCGCCACGCGGCCGTGGCAGTCAACACCGACGGCCGAGCAGCAGTGCTGTGTGTCGACATAGAAGAAACCACTGTGCGTCACAGGCTTCCCGACGTCGATGCTTACGTGTGGCAGGAGTTCGAACAGAACGCGGTGGCCGTGATGGCTCAGATGCTTCGTGAGCTGGGTATGGAGAGCGGGAGCATTGGGGTCGAAACGGACTACATTCCCGCTAGAGATTACGAAGAGCTGACTGCCGCGCTTCCGCATGCCCAGCTACGGAGCGCGGAAAGAATGTTTGCGCTCCTGCGAATGCGGAAGAGCCGCCGGGAAGTGGAGTTGATCCGTGAACTGAGTCGCACAATAGATGCGGCCCTGGCCACCGCATTTGCGTCGGTGCACGAAGGGAGCTCGGAACTCGATCTCGCCGGAGCTGCCGTGGCGGCGCTTTTCGCCGGCGGAGTCGACCGCGAACGCGGGATGGTCACCGCCAGCGGTGCCCGCAGCCATTTCCCGAACGTCCGCGCAACAGAACGACAATTAGTAAACGGAGATGTTGTTCGACTCGAACTGTTCGGGGTGAGCGGGCCGCCTCGACGAGGCCGTCGAGTTGTTTCGGTTCCGGATGATGCCCTACATGCTGTACCTGGCGCGCGGACGAGACCAGTTCAAGCCTGCGTGCTCAGTCCTGCTCGACAGCGACGGTGCCGGTCAGGAAGCTCGACGACAGATCCTCAAGGGTGGAGCCAAGGGCCGTCCGACCGTGACAAAAGATTTGAATGATGACCTTCTCTTGCTGCGCCCCGAAGCCGGAGTCGTGCCGTGGCGCCGTCCGTCCATCCCAGGTAGGACCGAAACTGATACGGGAGATCTTGAGGAGTCAGATCTTGGTTGGGTGGCCTAGTTTTGGACCGGGTGGTCTCAATCGATCGTTGAGTTGGTTGGGTGCCAGCTGGGTTCGGGTCGATCGTTCGGCGGTGCCGCGGCGGGTGGGGGTGTACACGCGGTAGGTGATGATGGTTCTCTTTCTCAGGCGGTCTTTCACTCCTGCGTGAGTGGATCTGTCCCGGATACCGTTGGGGCGGAGCGTAATCCGCTGGTCGCTGCGGTGGTGTTGTTTTGTGGTTGGCGGCGGCGGGTTAGGGCGTGTCCGTCGGAGCTTGGCCGCGGTGGTGAGGAGGTACCGTTCGGCGGCGGCGTAATCGGTGGTCCTCTTGCCGGAGGCGCTGGTGGTGCGGGTGATCAGTTCGAGGTAGCGGCGCCGAAGCGCGCGGGCGTCGGGTTGGCCGAGCAGGAATTCGGTGGCGGCGACGACCTCTGGACTCGGCGCGGTGTGTGTCGCTTTGGCGGGGGTACGCTTTTCTTCGCGGTCACCGCGTGCTCGCTAGGGCTGCGGCGCAGTGGTGTGCCGGGCCTACGTGTGTGAGGTTCGGGTGTAGTTGTGGGCTGCTCGTCGTGGACGGCATCACGAACCTGGCTGTAGTGCCTTGGTCAGGATGATCGTCGTTGCCGAGTTATCGGGTGCGTCGGCGGCTGTGGAGGGAAACTGTTCGAGAACGACGTCGTCGACCAGCCTGTGGAGGACGAACCAATGGAACGAGGTGGTGCTGGTGTCGATCGGTGCCGTCGTCGCGGCGAGAATTACTCGCAGGTGCTCGTTATCGATGTCGAACGTGCAGGTGAGGAAGCTGGAGGGTAGGGCATGGTCCAGGAGAATGCCGGCGGCTTCGTCGATCGCGAGAACTAGGTCGGTCAGTGAGACGGAAAGCGGTGCACCCTATGCTGGTTCCCGCCGATGATCTGGGGGATGTCACGTCGGCGGGACGGCTCAATCCTGTACCCCGAGTTTTCCCGAGTTCGTTTGCTTTACTTCAGGCACTCGAAGACGAGTGGTCGCCGGAGCAGATTGTCGGGCATCTGAGACTGCATCACAGCGGTGACGAGGAGTTGGCGATCAGCCACGAGACGATCTACCGCTCGATCTACACTACTCGGTGGGATGTGATTCCGCAGTAGCTGTGCAAGCGCCTACGAACATGGCGGCTGATCCGAAAGAATGAGCGGCACTGTTAAAGGGCAATGGAGGTCGCAGGTCATCGATGCACGCTCGATCGAGGATCGACCCGCCGATGCCGAGGATCGCAGCGTGACTGGACACATGGAAGGTGATCTGGTGATCGGTTCGAAGAACAGTCAGGTTGCGACATGGTAGATCGCAGGGACCGCTACTTGACGATCGTGCAGACACCCAGTCGGCATACCACCTCGGTGGTGCCCGTACTGGTGCGGGAATACGGGCGAATGGATTCGGCATTGTGTCGGAGTTTAACCTGGGATCGGGGGATGGAATTGGCCGATCACGAGCTGCTCAGTGCAGCAACGGGTATCGAGATTTTCTTTGCAGCGCCGCGTAGTCCTTGGCAGCGCGGGACGAATGAGAACACCAATAAGCTTTTACGCCAGTGTCTTACGAAAGGAATGTATCTCGGGGATCTGAGCCAGTCGGACCTCGATGCCATCGCGGCCAGGCTCAACAACCGGCCACGGAAGTGCCTCGGGTTCCGAGCGCCCGCGGAGTTTGTGGCGGAAGAGGCTGTTGCGTTGGCAGGTTGAATGTAAGGACGCTTTTCAGGAATGCGATGTCTCCTGTTCGGAGACCTGCTTGCGCAGCCTGGCCAGTTCTGTCCGTTCCGCGGCAGTGAGCGGTTGTTATCCGACTGTAGCGGCGTCGTCGATGCGTCGTCGTTCGTCGGCGACCTACTGTCCGAGCAGGTTCTTGCTTAATCCGAGGTCGTGGGCGACTTCGGCGATGGTGTGGCCGGAATCGATCACCCTGTGGCGGCTTCGACCGTGTATCGGTCGTAAACGATTTGCGCTTGCGGGACATGAGGACCTCCTCCCAGCGGAACCTTCGGTCCCGCCAGCTCGGTATCCACCATCCGGGGTGAACCCACGAGCATTTCAGCGCGGCTGAATCGCTCCGGCATTTCCGGAGCAGGACGGCATATTCGAACTCAGACACGCTGTCTGGCGTGGTGTCGATAGCCGTGGTTCGTGATTCCCGACCACGGTGTGGTGTCCCGGTGATCTACTGGTTCGCCGGGACGGGTGGTAGTCACAGGAGTAGGTGGAAGATGTCGAAGGCGACTGTCCATTGGGCTGTGCCGGGGTTCTTGCGGTCCGGTTCGACCGTGGCGAAGGTTTGCGCCAGCGCTACGCTCAACCCTCCTGCGATCAGCGGCAGTCGTTGCTCTGTCTCCTCGGAGAGGGCCACGTCCAAGGGCGGGCGGGCCGTGAGCTGATCGAGCAGCGGTTGAAGTTCGATCTCCTCGTCGAGTTTTTCGAACCGGTGGATGCTCTCCTGTAATCCCTTGGTGATCGGCAGGTCCCACGGTTCGATCACGTCGCGCAAGTTTGCTTTCGCGGAGGCTTTCCCGATCAGGATCACGTCGTAGATCTTGTCGTCGATGAAATCGGTATAGCGCTTGAGATCGTTCCGGTCGACCTGCAGTCCGGCCGCTGCCCTGAAGAACCGCTGGAATTTCACGGTGCCCATTACTGGCATGTCGTCAGCTCCTTTCGAAGTATTCATGGATTTGGCGTACGGCCATCGCTCCTTCACCGACGGCGGATGCGACTCGTTTCACCGAACCGCGGCGGATGTCGCCCGCCGCGAACAGGCCGGGCAGGCTGGTTTCGAGCGTCCTGGACAGGCCGCCGTTGATTGGCAGGCTGCCGTCCGCTCGTGCGTGGATCGCGTCCACACCGGTGAGGACGAAGCCGTGGTCGTCGAGTGCGATCGCGTCGGCAAGCCACCCGGTGTGCGGTACTGCCCCGATGAAGACGAACAGGGCGCGCACCCGAATCGTGTCCTGGTCGCCGGTGCGATTGTCCTCGACTGCAATTGCTTCGAGGTATTTCTCGCCGTGGACCGCACGAATCTCGGTGTGCCGGTGCACGGTGACCCGCGGATGGTGTTCGATCTGGTCGACCAGGTATCGGGACATGCTCTTCCCGAGGTCATCGCCGCGGATGAGCAGGTGCACCTGTGAGACGTGCTCGGCGAGGAAGACGGCGGCCTGGCCGGCGGAGTTGCCGCCACCGACGATGGCTATCGGGTCGGTGCCGCATATCCGTGCTTCCTGATGCGTTGCGGCGTAGTACACGCTTGTTCCTTCCAGCGCCTCGATCCCCTGAACGGCCAACTTGCGGTACCGCGCCCCGGCGGCGAGCACAACGGCCCGGGCGTGCACCGACCCGCCGTCCGCCAGTCGGAGCACATGGTTCCCGGCCTCGGATCGAGCGCGGGGCTGACCATGCGGCACGGGCCGCACCACGTCGCCCACAGATCCACGAGCACAGGCACCGAGGACTTCTCGGCGACCTCCGCGAAGTCGCCGTCTCCTGCCGCGGCGATCCAGGGCAGCGGCTCGTGGCAGTTGCCGCAGCGAGGTTTTCCTTCCCCTGCTGCCGGGATGTTGTTGGTCTTGCCGCAGTGCGGGCACTTCACCTTGTCGGATCCCATGACGACACCTCTTCTCAGGCCGCCGCGACGGCGGGTTCGGCATACGCGACGGCAAGCTCGCCGCCGTCCACCGTGACGCTGATGGTGCCGTCCGGTTTGATCTCGCCGCGCAACAGTGCACGGCCGATCTTGGTTTCGACCTCGTGTGCGATGTATCGGCGCAGCGGCCGCGCACCGTAGACAGGGTCGAACCCGTGTTCGGCGATCAGTCGGCGTGCCTCCGGCGTGATTTCCAGGTGTATCTGTCTCTCCGACAACCTGTTTCGAAGGTCGGTGAGTTGCAGTTCCACTATGTACTCGATCTGGGGCAGGGTGAGTGGGGAGAACAGCACGATGTCGTCGACCCGGTTGAGGAATTCGGGGCGGAAATGCCCGCGCAGTTCTGCCATCACCCGTTCCCTGGCGTCCGGCTTGATTTCGCCGTCGGCTGTGACCCCGTCGAGGAGATGCTGGGATCCGATGTTGGAGGTCATGATGATCACCGTGTTCCGGAAATCGACTTGCCTCCCTTGAGAATCGGTGATCCGGCCGTCGTCGAGCACCTGCAGCAGGGTATTGAAGACGTCGGCGTGGGCCTTCTCGATCTCGTCGAAGAGCACCACGGAGTACGGCTTACGCCGCACCGCCTCGGTGAGCTGGCCACCTTCGTCGTACCCGACGTATCCGGGAGGTGCACCGATGAGCCGACTCACCGTGTGCCGTTCCTGGTACTCGCTCATATCGAGGCGCACCATGTTGTCTTCACTGTCGAATAGGGCGCTGGCCAATGTCTTTGCAAGCTCGGTCTTTCCGACGCCCGTCGGGCCCAGGAAAATGAACGAACCGATCGGTCGACGAGGATCACGGATACCGGACCTCGCCCGGATCACAGCGTCCGCGACCAGTTGCACCGCCTCGTCCTGACCGACGACCCGCTCGTGCAGGATCTCGTCGAGCTTCAACAACTTCTCCCGCTCACCTTCTTGCAGCCGGGCGACCGGGATACCCGTCCATGCGGCCACGATCTCTGCGATCTCGTCTTCGGTGACCACTTCACGCAGCAACGGATTTCGGCCTTGTCTGGTGGCCAGTTGCTCCTCCGCCGCCTCGAGCCGGCGTTCGAGCTCGGTGATCTCGCCGTATCGCAACTCGGCTGCCCGATTGAGGTCGTAGTTGCGTTCGGCGGCCTCGGCCTCGACGCGCAACCGTTCCAAATCTCCTCGCAGTTCTTGCACCCGCCGGATCGCCTGCCGCTCCGCCTCCCATTGAGCGTGCCGGGCGTCTGCCTCGGCCCGCAGGTCGGCCAGCTCCTTGCGCAATTCTTCGAGGCGCGCTTTGCTGGCCGCGTCCGTTTCCTTGGACAGTGCGGCCTCTTCGATCTCCAGACGGGTCACCTTCCGCGTGAGCTCGTCGAGTTCGGCAGGCATCGAATCGATTTCGGTGCGGAGCCGAGCGCATGCCTCGTCTACGAGATCGATCGCCTTGTCCGGAAGGAAGCGGTCGGTGATATACCGGTGCGAGAGGGTCACGGCGGCCACCAATGCACCGTCTTGAATTTTCACGCCATGGAACACCTCGAGGCGTTCTCGAAGTCCGCGCAGAATCGAGATCGCATCCTCGGCACTGGGCTCGTCGACGAGAACGGTCTGGAATCGACGCTCCAGTGCCGCATCGGATTCGATGTGCTTGCGATACTCGTCGAGAGTGGTGGCACCGATCATGTGCAGTTCGCCGCGTGCGAGCATCGGTTTGAGCATGTTGCCGGCATCGAGAGACCCCTCGCCGCCGACCGAGCCCGCTCCGACCACGGTATGCAACTCGTCGACGAACAACAGGATGCGCCCCTCGGCAGCCTTCACCTCGGACAGCACGGCCTGCAGTCGCTCCTCGAACTCGCCGCGGTACTTCGCACCGGCCACCAGAGAACCCATGTCGAGCGAGAAGATCGTCTTGTCGCGTAGGCCCTCGGGCACGTCGCCGCGGACGATCCGCTGGGCGAGACCCTCGACAATCGCAGTCTTACCTACACCGGGGTCGCCGATCAGCACCGGGTTGTTCTTCGTTTTCCGGCTCAAGATCTGAGTTACCCTGCGTATCTCGGCATCCCGGCCGATGACCGGATCGAGTTTGCCTGCCCGCCCCTCGGAGACGAGGTCGCGCCCGTACTTCTCCAATGCCTCGTACGCCCCCTCCGGGGTGGCCGACGTGACACGCTGATTGCCGCGCACCTTCGTCAGCGCCGTGAGGAAGGCGTCCCGTGTGACCCCGTGACTGGCGAGGACCCGCCCGGCCGCGCTGGCCGACCCCTCCTCGGAAAGGGCCATCACAAGATGCTCCACCGACACGTAGGAATCCTTGAGTCGCTTCGCCTCCCGCTCCGCGGCATCGAGCAGCTTGGCCAGACGCTGGGTGATCGTCACCTGACCGGGGGTCGCGCCGGGGCCGCTGACCTTCGGCCTACGCGACAGTTCACGATCCAGATCGGATCGAAGTGCTTCGACATTCGCGCCGGCCTGCTCGAGCAGTCGGGGTACCAACCCTTCCTGCTGATCGACCAACGCGAGCAGCAGGTGCTCTCCGTCGACTTCGGTGTGACCCATTCTGGTCGCAACATTCTGGGCTTCCTGCAGGGCTTCTCGTGACTTTTCAGTCAAGCTGCCGGTGTCCATGGGGGTGTCCTCCTTCTGCGGGCCGCTGCTTCGAGTTTCTCGATTCGATCCAGCAGATCGAGCACGAGCCCGATTGCCGAGTAGTTCAGGCCCAGGCCGGTCCGCAGCCGTTGGATGCGTGCGGCGTGGGTCACTTCGGATGGGTCGAACGACATCTCTCCGCCGGCGTAGCGGTGGGCGTCGAGCAGTCCGAGAGCCACAAGCTTTCGTGCCAGGTCGGGGTGCAGCCCGGTACGTTCGGCGAAGGCATCCGGCGACAAACCGGCACGGCGAACCAATACGTACTGAGTGATCGGCGTTGAGGTGCTCATGTCTCTTTCCTCGGATCGAAGTTCGATTCGGCGCCCAACTGCTCGAACAGCTCGCGTTCACGTGCTGTCGGTTTCGACGGAACCATCACCTTGATTTCGGCGTAGAGGTTGCCGTTGGCGCCCCGCGGATTGGGCATTCCCTCTCCGCGCAGGCGCAGCTTCCTACCAGTCGAAGAGCCAGGCACCACTTTGACTTTCGCCTCGCCACCCGGGGTGGGAACGACGACGGTCGACCCGAGGACCGCCTCCCATGGCGATACGGGCAGATCGACGTAGATGTCCCGACCCTGCACGCGGAACCGTGAATGCGGCTTGATCCGCACCACGAGGTACAGATCCCCAGGCGGCGCGTCACCGTTGCCCCGGCCTCCTTGCCCGGCCAACCGGATTCGCTGGCCGTCCAGGACGCCGGCTGGAATGTCGACGTCATACTGCCGTCCGTCCAGTCTGAGAGTGCGTTTTCCGCCCTGATAGGCCTCTTCCAGAGCCAGTTCCAGTTCGGCCTCCTGATCGGCGCCGGGAATCGGCCCGAACCCACCGCCGCCGCCGAACATCTGCCCGAAGAGGTCCTCGAAGTCGACGCCGCCCTCGCCACCGACACCGTGACCGAAGTGCACCCGTCTCCCGCCACCGCCGTACCCGCCACCGCCGTACCCGCCGCCGCCGTACCCGCCGGCGCTTGCCCGGACCCGTTCGTCGTAGTCCTCGGGCACACGCCGGAAGTCGTCACCGAATCGGTCGTAGCGTTTCCGGGTGTCCGGGTCGGACAACACCTGGTAGGCCTCATTGGCCTCCTTGAACTTGTCCTCCGCAGTGGGGTCCTTGTTCACGTCGGGGTGGTACTTGCGGGCCAGCTTGCGGTAGGCCTGCTGGATTTCGTCGGTGCCGGCGCCCCGCGGGACCCCGAGCACTTCGTAGTAGTCACGCGCCATCGGTGCTCACCCCTCGGGGCGGCTGACGACCACCGCGGCGGGCCGCAGCTGCCGCCCGTCCTCTCCATAACCCGGGCGCAAGACCTCGACCACGGTCCCGGAGGGAAGGTCGGGTCGGGTTACCACACTGACCACTTCGTGGAGTTCCGGGGAGAACGGCACACCGACCTCGTCGTGGCGCTCGAAGCCGAACCGTGAGAGCACCTGCACCGCCTGATCCCGGATCGCCTTCACACCCTCGACGACGGCCTGCGGATCGCTGCCCGCATGGGCCAGCGCAAGCTCCAAATTGTCCAGTACCGGCAGCCACGCCGCCGAAACCTTCGCTACTTCCGCGGCGCGTTCACGATCCAGATCTTTGGCATATCGCTTGCGCAGGTTGTCCAGATCTGCGAGGGCCCTGCGCCAACGGTCCTCGAGTTGAGCCAACTCGGCCCCCGTGTCGGTGCGATCAGGCGCCGTCTCGGTCTGATCCCCGTCGGTACCGTCGGTAGCCGGCTCGGTCGTCGAATGATCTGCAGACCTTTCCATCGTGTGCCTCAGCTTCGATCGAATTCGGCGTCGATCACGTCGTCGTCATCCGACGACGCAGCCTCTGCGCCGCCGGCCTGGTGTCCGTCGCCGCCGTCCTGGACCGGCGCGAGCCCGTAGAGCAGCTGCTGGAGCTCCGAGGTCAGGGGCTCTACCTCCGCGGGTGAAGCACCGTCTTTGACCGCCTTCCTGGCGTCGGCGATCAGCATCTCGGCCCGCGCCTTCTCATGCGGCGGGGCACTGTCACCGAGTTCGGCGAGTCGCCGCTCCACTTGATACGCAACCGAATCGAGCCCGTTGCGCGCGTCGACCGCCTTGCGCAGCGCCTCGTCCTCACCCCGGTTCCGTTCGGCCTCCGCCAACATGCGCTCGACCTCACCCTGATCAAGGTTGCCCTGTTCACTGATCGTGATGCTCTGTTCCTTGCCGGTATCCTTGTCGCGAGCGGTGACGTTCAGGATGCCGTTGGCATCGATATCGAAAGTGACTTCGACTTGGGCCTCGCCACGTGGCGCGGGGCGGATGTCTTCCAGCCGGAACCGGCCCAGCACCCGGTTGTCGGCCGCACGTTCGCGTTCGCCCTGCAACACCACGACGTCTACGGCGGACTGATTGTCTTCCGCCGTGGAGAACACTTCGCTGCGCCGTGCCGGGATCGTCGTGTTCCGCTCGATGATCTTCGTCATCACCCCGCCCTGCGTCTCGACGCCGAGGGACAGTGGGGTGACATCGAGCAACAGCACATCGGAAACCTCGCCTTTGAGCACGCCTGCCTGGACTGCGGCTCCGAGGGCAACGACCTCGTCCGGGTTGACGCCCATGTGGGGGTCCTTGCCGCCGGTCAGCCGGCGAACCAGCGCCTGTACAGCCGGAATACGTGTCGAACCACCGACCAGGATCACCTCGTCGATGTCGTTGGCGGCGACCTTGGCGTCACTCATCGCCTGCTTCACGGGGTCGAGGCAGCGTTCCACCAGATCGGCAGTCAAATCCTCGAACTTCGATCGCATGATCGTGGTGGTGAGGTGCTTGGGACCGTTCGCGTCAGCGGTGACGAAGGGCAGGTTTACCTGGGCCTGTGTCACCGAGGACAACTCGACCTTGGCTTTCTCCGCGGCCTCGAAGAGGCGCTGCAATGCCTGCGCATCCTTGCGCAGATCGATGTTCTCCGCGCGCTGGAATTCGTCGGCGAGGTAGTCCACCAGGCGTCGGTCGAAGTCGTCGCCGCCGAGGTGGGAGTCGCCGGCCGTGGAACGAACCTCGACCACTCCCTCGCCGACATCGAGCAGGCTCACATCGAAGGTTCCGCCGCCGAGGTCGAAGACCAGTACGGTTTCGTGGGTCTGTTTGTCCATGCCGTACGCGAGTGCCGCAGCGGTCGGCTCGTTGATGATCCGCAGAACCTCGAGGCCCGCGATCCGGCCGGCGTCTTTGGTGGCGTTTCGTTGCGCGTCGTTGAAGTAGGCCGGAACGGTGATGACCGCTTCCTTGACCTTCTCACCGAGGAACTTGCTCGCGTCGTCGACGAGCTTGCGCAGCACGAGGGCACTGATCTCCTCCGGTGCGTATTTCTTGCCGCGCACGTCGAAGCGGGCCTCACCGTTGTCACCCGGCACGACGTCGAAGCTGACCGCTTTGGCTTCCTCGGAGATCTCGTCGTAGTGACGTCCGATGAAGCGTTTCGCCGAGTAGATCGTGCCCTTCGGATTCAAGATCGCCTGCCGTCGGGCAAGCTGACCCACCAGGCGCTCGCCGCTCTCGGTGAACGCCACCACCGACGGCGTCGTCCGCGCTCCCTCGACATTGGAGATCACCACCGGCTCGCCGCCTTGCCAGCTTGCGATGACCGAGTTGGTGGTGCCCAGGTCTATACCCACAGCAGTCGCCATGACTCATTCCTTTCGATCGGTCCGGCCGGTGAGCAAGCGGACGGCTTCGTCCGCGACCTCGACATCGGCGAGGACTTCGTAGTGACGTGGTTGTAATGACTGGATTGAGGTGAAGTCGCGCCGGCCGCCCTGCAGCGCATACATGAGCAGGCCGAGCAGAGCGCCCACAACGGCACCGAATACCAACCCGTAGAAGGCGAGCGCGAGGCCCGTGAGCAGCGGCTGAACCCAATCGAGTAACCCGAAGATCCAGCCGAACAGCGCACCCGTCAGCGCGCCCGCGGCGGCGCCGCGCAGAGCGGCCCAGCCGTAGTTCAATCGGCCGACGATCTGCTCGACCAGCTCGATGTCGCGACCGACGATGGCCAGTTTGTCTACCGTGAAATGCTGGTCGGAGAGGTAGTCGACGGCGCTCTCGGCGTCGGCATAGGTGTCGAATGTCGCAATCACCTGGCGAGCAGGTGGGTGTGGACTTACGGCGGAGGTTCCGCCACTGGACTCTGACATTACGCCCCCTCGGCGTCGATGTTGTGGGGTTTCGCCGAGCCTGTGCGTACCGGTACGGCCCGTCCGTCGGTCAACCGGTTGGGCTCACGAACGGCCCAACCGCAATGCGAGTTCTTCATCCGCCTTCGGGCGGTCAACACAATTCGCCTATCGACAGTCCTGGCTTGCAATCACTGAAATGACGCTAACCCTTGTCGGGGGTCGACGCAAATTCGCCTATCGGGCGTCGACAATAGAGGCGCAATGGCGTCCATACCTGCCCTGGGCATAGATGTCCGCCGGAACCCGCTCGAGGCGACCGGTACACGCAACTCCGGGTACCGGCCACTACTGCGGTGCGTCCACGAGTAGAACTCCCGATGCAGTCATCTTCGCAGCCGACGCGGTGAGTGGCAAGGCCCGCACAAGTCGAAAGCGGGAAGCGAATTCCGCAATGACAGTACAGTCGCTGACACGCTGGCAATAGCCGTTCCTTCATGCTCACGTACAGGAGCAGGTGCTCGATGGCGGAACGACAAGTTCCTGGCGCCGAGAGAAACCGGCGGGAGAAATCCATTTTCCGAACGGTCGGTTTATCCATCCACTGGAGCCATGCCCACCGGATTCCACTGGGCGGCAACCGAATCGGAGACGCTCCAGATTAGAATTGTATGAAAAAGTTGGCAGCGCAACAAGATACGAAGCATCTTGGCTCTCAGTGGTGGAGCATGCGCGCTGCCGTTCGTCGATGCCGGTTGCCTGGGTGCATCGAAGCGGTTCGGTGACCGGTCTCGGGCGCCGCCGGGGGTATGTTGATCGGGTGGGCCCGCTCGCGGCAGGTGCAAGTAGGAGACCGATTCCTCACGGAGGCGGTGGCTGATGCGCGTACCGTCGACCGTACGTTCCTCGATCTGGGTGCCGCTGGTCGCGATCGTGGTCCTCCTCCTCGCGGGATGCGGCGCCTCGGCTCCCACCACCTCGACGCCCTCAGCGGGACCTGCCGTAGACCTGCCGGCACTGGTCCGGCAGGTGGAGGCCTCGGTCGTCACCGTGCTTACCGGGTCCGGCGTGGGCAGCGGCATCGTCTACAAGACCGACGGCACCGTCGTCACCAACGCCCACGTGGTCGAGGGTGCCCGGCAGGTGAGTGTGGCCTTCGCGGACGGGCAACAGGTGTCCGCGAACGTGCGGGCCGTCGATCGTGTGACCGACGTCGCGGTCCTTCAAGCGGACCGCACGGATCTGACTGCGGCGACGTTCGAGACAGCGTTGCCAGAGGTCGGCGCGCTCGCCGTAGTCGTGGGCAGTCCGCTGGGGTTCGAGGCCACGGTCACCTCGGGCATCATCTCAGGATTGCACCGTCAGATCCCCGGGTCGGCTTCCACCGGGGCGCCGCTGGTCGACCTGATCCAGACCGACGCCGCGATCTCGCCGGGTAACTCCGGGGGTGCCCTGATCGACGGACAAGGGCGGGTCGTGGGGATGAGCCAGGCCTACATTCCCCCGTCGGCGGGTGCGGTGGCTCTGGGCTTCGCCATCCCCGCGGCGAATGTCGTCGACGTCGCAGACCAACTGCTGGCCTCGGGAACTGCCCAGCATGCGTACGTCGGCATTCAGCCCGGCACGCTGAGCCCGCAGATCGCCGAACAACTGGCAGTCGACCGCACCAGCGGTGCCGTCGTCCTCGAGGTCGTCCCGCTCGGTCCGGCTGCGACGGCGGGTATCCGGCCGGGCGATGTCATCACCGCGGTCAACGGCCACGACATCGAGTCGGCGGAGGACTTCATCGCGGCGCTCCGTGCCCTCGACCCGGGCGATCGAGTCGATTTGACCGTGCTCCGCGGTGGCGAGACCCAGCAGATCTCGGTCACAGTGACAGACCGCCCCGCCAGCTGAACGACTATTCCAAGAACGACCAAAACGGGGCGGGCGGGATCTGTGTTGCGGGCGGTCCGGCCCGCAGCGTTGCGGGTATCGCAGGCGTTGAGCAGCATTACCGTCCGCGTGTCCTTGGGACACAAAATTGGGAATACCAACTTCAACTTCGGGTCAGCCACGAACTGGGTGGACTGTCCTGTGCTCATCGGATTTTGCTGTCGCCGGCGCGGCCGGCAAAGCGATCGGTGCCGGTGTCTCAGGAGTCGGATCCGGGCTCGGGTGGGTGGGCCGCGGGATCGGAAACCTCGTGGGCTCGGGAAACCAACACGCAGACAAAGTCGAGATACCGACACCTACAACGGAACATCGTCTCGCGGGTGCAGCCACCGCAACCGCACAACCTGACGAGGCGAATCCGAACTCGTGCGACGGCGACGATTCGACATCCGAATCCTCCATGCTCACACACCAACCCGATCGAATCATGCCGTCTTCCGCCCCGATCGCGTACGACGACGACATCTTGCAGCTCATGCTCTTCGGCCATCTACAGGTCGGCGACCAGCTGACGTATCACGATACCGGCCGCGGGCTCACCTACATCGCAACGATCACGCGGGACGGGGCCCTCGACGTCGACGGGAAACGCTACGGGCCACCCTCGGCGCCGTTGACGGACATCATGGGCCGGCAACGGCACGGTTGGAGGGACTGGCAACTGGCCGATGGGCGGCAACTTCGACAGCTGCGGCGACAAGCGTACGCAGAAATGCGCCGCTGACACCCGTCCTAGCTCTGCCACCACACGCCGACCCGTCCACAGGATGAAGCGATCACAAATGACAATGAAAAAATCCTGGCTAGCAGCGCCGATCCTGCTTCTCGCGCTCAGTGCATGCAGCGACCAGGGCACATCCACCGAACCTGCCTCGTCTGAGGGAGCAACTGCAACCGCCACGACACCGAGCTCCTCAGGGACACTCACACCGGTCTCCAGTACCACGATTGTGGAACCCACGACGGAAACCATCGTCGAACCGCCCACAGCGGAGGCAACATTCATCGACACGCCCACGCCGGCGGTGACCAAGCACATCGACTACTGCACCTCGCCCGGCCCGAACACCGCGTTCACGGACGGAACATACGGTTGGACGGACGAATGCGCCGGCCCCGCAGCGATCAACCGGGTCAGCGAAATCACCGCCAACGGAGGATCCTGCGACGGAACCACGTGCACCAACTCACTAGGAATGACCTTCCCCGACCCTCGGGCCGAAGCCGGAATGACCGATGCACCGCCAACAGCTGGCACTCCTCGGACCACGACAAGCACCCCGACAGTAACGAATCCGCCGAACCATCCCCAGGTCCTGTGGTCGAATTGCCTGCAGCAAGGCAACACCCCGGAACAATGCCGGGAAATACTCGACAACTGATTCTCACGCCCAGCGAAAGTCCGGCCAGTCCTGAGCACGTCGGAGCTGCAATTCCCGGGCGGCGGTCTTCGACACTCTCGCCCGACTTTGATCCACACATTCACTGAGTAGGTCCTGTGGTTTGACTGTACGTTTTTCCGCATCAGCACTCGAGTACCGTCCGACACTGATGGAGACGATATTCGACGTAGGTTCTGCACACGGGTTCTCGACGGAACGAAGAGAAACCCGCTGCGGAGACCCGAATCGGATACTCACTGCATCCTCGGCCACTATCACCTGGGCCACTCGGTACGAGGAAAACACACCGCACACCTTTGGGGGCTCTCCGCATTTGAGCGGGGCGTGTGCTGATTTCATGCTGCTGGTCTCTGCCCTCGGGTGAGGGCGATGTGGACCATGATGCGCCTTCGGTAGTTGTCCATGTTGGTGAAGCCGCATCCGACACGCTTGGTTTGCTTGATGATCCGGTTGAAGCCCTCGGTGCGGGCGTTGGTCACGTCCTCGGTGAGCGCGACGAGCACCGCTGGCCACCAGGTGTCGATCGTGGTCGCTAGGCGGCTGGTTTCCTCCATGTCGGCGCGGGCGGCGGCGTCGTAGAAGTCGTACAGCCTGCGCCGGATCTGGTGCGGCTGGTGTTCGGCCAGCAGCAGGCGCAGGCGTTCCTTGACGGCATGCGCGGCGGCGATCTCGTTGGTCGGATCCTCGGCGGCGAGGGCGGCGTTGAACCGGGCCTTTTGCTTGACGGTGAGGTGCTCGTAGCCGGTGAGCAGCAGTTGCCGGCTGGCCCAGACTTTGTCGGTGGCGGTGCCGCGGCGGCCGTGCAGTTGCCGGGTGATCCGTTGACGGACCTGGGTGACCATGAGGTTGGCGAGGGCGACGAGATGCCACTTGTCGACTGCGATCCGCGCGTCCGGCAGGGCGGTGCGGATCCCGGATCGACAGGTACAACAGCGCCCGCCCGCACACCCGCCTCGGCAACGCCCCACCCGCCGAGTACGAGGCAGCGCACTGCGCTGAGCCCACCAAGTCATCGCGACCGGCAATGACACCTGCATAGACGTGGCATCAACGCGTAGATGTTTCAGTTTCTTCTGTGCTGGGGCTGTGTCAGGTGCTGGACCGGGTGTAGGCAGCGGCGCGCACCACATCGTCGTCCTCCAGTCCAGCTCCTAGTGCTCCGCCCACGGTGGCCAGGCTGGCGGTGAGCCAGCTGATCTTCGCGTAGTCCAAAGCGTTCACTGGGTGACCGGCGACACCGGCCAGTACCTGCTCGTCGATGAGCAGCAGCGCGCCGACCCAGGACAGGATGAATAAGCCGAGGTAGAACACCACAACCCCGATGGCCACGGTCGCGGTGGTGGCCAAATTGAACAGGATCACCTGCTCACGTTGGGCTCGCCGCCGTGGGCGCTCCCACAAGTCGGCTCCCAGGATCAGGGTGGCACTCACCGCCCCGATCGCCATCACCGCCAGCAGGACCAGGCGCACCGGCCCGTAGGCCATGGCCAGTACCCATAGGTCCGAGGCCACCAATGTCAGCATGCCGGTGGCCGCTGCCACGACCATCGCCCGGGAGAGCCGGGCCACGAAGGCCCAAGGCTGGTTGGCGCGGATCATGCCCAGCAGCAACCGCACGTTGCCGCTCAGCACTCGGGCCGTGAACTGCACGACGTTGTCGTCCGGGCGTTCGTCGAGATCGGTGGACAGCTGGTGGGCTCTTCGAGCAAGATCCCGCTGGGCGTTGAGGTCTTCGGCGTCGTAGCCCAGGAGCTGCCCGACCACGTGCACGGTGGTCTCTTGCACCTTCTGCCGCACGTGCACGGCTCCCAGGGTTGGGACGGAGACCAGTCCTACCCCGTGCACGGGGTAGGACTGGGTGAGCACCGGACGTCGGCCGGTCTTCAGGGGATCTCGGTGAGCACCACGGCCAAATCCCAGTTCTCCTCCAGCACGCGGTTTCGGGCCGCCTCCAGCAGGTCCAAGGTCTCGGTGGGTGGATCGACCAGCCGGTCTTCGGCCATCTTCAGTTGCCAGCGCACTCCCGGATACCGCTGCACCAAAATCTTGCGCACCGAGGTGGTGACCTCGGGGCCGAGCATCGCACTCAGGGATGGTGAGACCACCAGGCCGATGAGCAGCTCGGCATCGGAAAGGGGTTCGGCAGGATCGGCGGTGGATCGGCAACGCTTAGCAGTCACCGCTCCATGGTGAGGCAACCACGGGCCGATTGCCACTGGCTCGATGGAGCCCCAAGGTTTCGTGCAGCACCGCGGGCCGGATTCGGTGGTCGCCTCGATCCCGGAGAGAGCGGTGCTGCTCACTGCGAAATCCTCTCCCCGCCGACGCCGCCAGCGCGAAGACATCACAGCCAGCGGGCCCGGGACCTGCCGGTGTCGAGGACGGCTTCTCGATGATGCTGCAGTGACGGATCGGTTGAAGTGCTTCGGCGGTGTGGGAGCGGCACTGTCACGTTGTTGAACGCGGCAAACTGGGAGAATGTGGCGTGAGCACCGCAATGCTGTCGTACAAGGGCCACCGCTACCCGGTCGAGATCATCAATCACTGTGTGTGGTTGTACTTTCGGTTCCCGCTCAGCTTCCGTGAAGTCGAGGAGATGATGCTCGAACGCGGTGTCGTGGTGAGTTACGAGACGATCCGCCGGTGGTGCGCCAAGTTTGGGCAGGCCTACGCCAACCAGCTGTGCCGACGGCGGTCCAGGCCCGGCGACAAGTGGCATCTCGACGAGGTCTTCATCAAAATCAACGGCACACTGCATTACTTGTGGCGGGCGGTCGACCAGCACGGGAACGTGCTCGATGTGCTGGTCCAGTCGCGCCGAAACGGCAACGCCGCCAAGCGATTCTTCCGTAAGCTGCTCAAGGGCTTGCAGTATGTGCCGCGGGTGATCGTTACCGACAAGCTGACCAGCTACAGCGTCGCTCACCGCGAGATGCTGGCCTCGGTCGAGCATCGCCGATCCAAGTATTTGAACAATCGGGCCGAGAACTCGCATCAACCCACCAGACAGCGGGAACATGCGATGAAACGGTTCGCATCGGCCCGGCACGCGCAACGTTTCCTGTCCGCGTTTAGTTCGATCTCACCGCATTTCCAGCCCGGTCGGTATCGACTGACCGCGCCCGAATGGCGTGCCGAGATGGCCGACCGTTTCGCGGTCTGGCAGGAAGTCACCGCGGCCGGTGTCGCCGCCTGAAAGTGAACTGCCCCAGCAGTGCCCTGTAACAGAATTCCCCAAACATCCTTCGCCGCTTCACTTTTCGATTAACGTGACAGTGCCGATTCGGGTGTGGGCCTGTGGTTGGCGCGCTGATTTCTGTGCGCCATTGCCTCGACCGCGGTGAGTGGGTAACGCAGCTGTCTGTCGAAGTGGGAGAGGGGCAGCTGCGTCTCGGGTTGCAGATCGTCAAGCCGCGGCCCTCGACGGCTCGTTGCGGTAACGCGACAGCCGGCCGTCGGTTCCGGTAAGCCGCCAGGACCAGAGGGTGAGCCGGGTGCGCATTCCGTTGGCGTCGGCGAGGCTCCGGACGTCTGCGCAGGACTCTGCAAGGAGTCGCCGGAAATCGGGGTTGCGCATCGAATAGGTCTCGCGCAGAACATTGCGGGGGATACCCAGCAACGTCGCGTCCTGCCGGCTCGGGACGACGATGGACCAAAACCCTATGCGCATGACTACAGGCGTGGTGAGGCCGAGTGCGAGGCGGTTGAATCGGCTCATGCGCGGAGCGTGATGGCGCAACCATGCATGGGCGAACCCGATGTGACGTGCTTCCTCGGCGAGATGGATCTGCATGATGCGGTCGGTGAGCGGGTGAATGCCACCGCCGCGCATGATGCTCTTCTGGATGTGGTCGATCGGCTCCTCTCCAGCGAGGATGATCTGAAAGAAGAAACTGGGCCACAGCGATCCCAGCGAACCGACCAGGGGGAAGGCCTTGACAAGCCACGTTGGGGCACCGTGGACCTCCGGAGCCACCCGGTTGGTGAACTCCTGAAACATCTGGATGTGGTGTGTCTCTTCGGTGAGTTCGTGCATGAAGTAGCGGAATTCGGGGTTCTCGTTCGCCAGGCCCATCAAGAACTGGGTACCGCCGAGAAGGAGCAGTTGCTCGAACTGGGAGCCGGTCTTTGTTATAGATGCGAGCCGAATCCGGGCAACCCGCCGTTGTTCCTGGGGTGAGAGCGCGCGGTACCAGTCGGTGTGGGACAAGGGGTCGACCGCGGGGAGTGTCCATCTTGGGTCGTCCGCGGGGCGGCGAACTCGGGCGAATTCCAGGCGATGTCTTTGAACGCCTCGAAGTGGAGCCCTGTCGAGGATGCCTCGGACAGTGTGCGCAGAGTGTCGTGGTAATCGCGATGTTCGTTGACGGTATTGCGCCCCGGAGTTAACCGGACAGATGGCGCGTTACGCCGCGTCCGACGAAGTGTTAGGAACTGCATTTCGGGCTCCTTTGTGGCATCTATCTCAGATGTGCCCACAGTAAACTAAGTGTGACTGCGCGTCCACAGTAACTGTATGAGTCTGCACGTCCACGGGTAAGTCCGGAAGGGCGAAAGGGGCACTCAATATCGCACCATGCACGCGGCTCTCGGCATTTGATGGTGGTGTGGGTCCTGCTGTCGAGACGACGGCGCTGGACGTGGTCGACGTTAGTCCGTTGTGTGCATCTGCCGACCTATACGGTGGGATAGGTGCAGGACGAGGTTCTCGCGATCTCGTCACGGTCGGTGTCCCGCTTGATCGGGTCGGAACTCACCTCGCCGAACTCGCGTCCCTGCACCGCGACGACATCCGAGGCGGCGCAGACAGCTGATCATGTGGATCGGCCCGCACGTCTTTCGTCATGCGACGGGGATCCGATGGCCCGTGGTTTGTTGCTCGGATGGCGATCGGTAACAGTGGAAATATCTCACCGGTAACTTTCAAGTTGTGTCAGTTCTCTTTCTTAAGTGACTGTGTAACAACTAGTTTCGATGGAAGTCGCTATCTGAATTGAAATTCTGGGCGGAAATGCACGACGACCAATGGCTCTGGCAGGGGTAACTGTGCGCGTCACCGATGGCGACGGAACCAACAGCGTCGAGATCGACATGCTCGTGACCGCCGACGCCATCACCGAAGTGCCGTCGGTTGGCTGAGACTTGTTCAGTGCCGAGCCCTGCAAGAGCGGAGTTTGCGTCGGGCGCTCCCGGTAGATCGGCGGTGGCCTTCATGGTGTGATCGCGCTCTATACGCACTGGCTTTAGTGGTGGGTGTTGCTGTCGCGGCGCGCCGTCCTGTGGGCGGCAGGAAGAATCTGGCCGACGTGTTCGGCGGGACCGAGCATGAAGCGGTCCAAGCCGGAACGCGTTGGGCTGTAGACGTACTGGAGTCGGAGGGAATTTCTGCTTCGGAGCAACCTTTGGTCGCGTTACGTGAGTTGCGTCGGGCTAATCGAGCGTTGTCGCTTACCGGTGCCAAGGTTCTTCTGGACCAACTTCTGCCACCTCGCTAGCGCAGTCGCGGGTCGCTGTCCCCGAAACGTCCGCGATCTGGTCCTGGGTCACCACTCCTGAATGATGTTGACGGTGCTCGTCCAGATCGCAGGATTGTTGACCGTGAAGGTACATCAAATCAGGACGGCATCTCCGGGTGGCTATGAGGTTCGGAGACGCGTCGGGGTGGTAATGGGCTCTTTCTTACTGGTGAGCGGTGTAGCCGTTTCACGGTGACCACCAGATCATACTTTGGTACGCTTAAAGTATGACCACGAAATTTACCATAAGTCTGCCTGACGAGGATGCGCACCTACTCGACGAGTATGTGCGTGATCACGGACTTCGTGGCCGGTCGGCAGGAATTCGAGCCGCACTCCGCCTACTCTCGACGTCCGGACTCGAACGTGACTACGCTGCAGCGTTTGCTGAAGGTGACGTAGATGAAGTGTGGGACGCTGTCACGGCAGACACCGAATGATTCGCCGCGCGCACATTCACTGGGTGGATCTCGATCCGGCGCAGGGCAGTGAAGCGGCGAAACGACGACCGGCGGTGGTGGTGAGCAACGACCGGGCCAACGCTACTGCAGAAAATCTCGGCAGGGGCGTGATCACCGTGGTTCCGTTGACTACCAATACCGCGCACGTGTTTCCGTTTCAGGTGATTGTCGAGTCCGACGAGTCAGGTTTGGCGCGAGCGTCGAAAGCGCAAGCGGAGCAAGTGCGTTCGGTATCGGTTCGGCGTCTGGATCCTGAACCTGTCGGCAAGGTCGGGATGGAGACTTTCGCCGCACTCGAGGACGCGCTGCGGCTGCACCTCGATCTGCAGTAACTTGGTGCTGTTGGGGCCGGGTGATCGCCTCGATCGTCGGGGTGCGGTTGCCGAAGACCCTACGTGGTCTGCTCTGCCCACTCGCTGCTTGCTTCCCTTGCCAGCGCGGCAGTGAGAGTGCGTCCGACGAGCGGCAGGACGACTCGGCTTGCTAGCAATTGGTCTCGATACAGCGAACGAACCGAGGGGCGGAACGCCTAAGGTGTGCTGGTCCATCCGTCTGGGGTGTGAAGTACTCCGTTCACTCGCACTGGAATAGGGGGTCCTCCGGTGTCTCCTACTGTGCGGCGGCATATCTCGTCGAGGATTTGCTTGTTCGACATTTGTTGCAGCGACATCCTGGTCGGGGAGAGAGGGCGGTTCTCTTCTTCGGTCATGTAGCCGGCGGCGATCAGCACGTCTTGTATGGGCGCATCGAACAACACTGCGACCTGCCGAAGAACTTGCGGGGACGGCGATCGCACGATCGTTGCCCAATGACGCAGCAACGACGGATACACCCCTAGCGCCCGGGCAGCCTCCTCGGTGCTCTCGTAACCCCGAGCATCGATCTGATCACGAATCCACACTCCGAATCCTGTCCGCATGGCCTCAATTTTTTCATGGATTCGTGGACTCGATATCGGTGTGGCACTGCTTACTGAATTCTCCCGGGGGGGGCGTGAGTTTTGACGACAGTACTTCTGTCGTGATGGTGCGAAAAGCTCGGTGGCTAGTCGAGTCGTTCCGACACCGACTCAGGATGCTGCTCCTACGCCGATGCCGCGATGGACACTCAGCGGTCATCGCGTCCACGGGTACGGCGCTGGCCTCTGACTCGGTATCGGCTGAATCACCAGGGTTTTCGTTGGTGTGGTTGCCACCTTGAGCGACGGTCATTTCGGATTCGGGTTTCATCGTCCTTGGGTTCGGCACGTACACCGCGTGTCCGGTATCGGGTGCACCACCGCCATACTGCCCGCCTGTCCTGTAATCGCTTCTCTCGGACCTCTGAGTCATCGACGGATTCGCGGATGCACCCCTCATTCAGTGTGCACTCCTGACCTATCACGTCTGTCGTCGGAATAGTGGACGAAGATCCCAAACATTGAGCACTGCAGGAAAACTGGCATTTCGGGTTCGAATCTGGTTAGCATCTTGTTGCTGCGGTGATTCTGAGTGGTCAGTTCGTCCGCGCAGGACCTGCCCTCCGGCTGTCCACTCGCCGGGGGCGGCGGGCTTCTACCTCGTCCCGATTGTCACACGTTCCGAATATGTCGGGTGCGTGGCGACGGTACAGACCCGGCCCTCGTCGGAGAGTGAGGAACTTGGTATGACCGCCAATGGATCATCTGCCAAAGCGCTTCGTGATGTGCGGCGGGCACAGTCGAGACGAAAGCTGGCGGGCATCTCATGTCTTCGGTCTCTTTACTTCGAGCGCCGGTTGTTTCTTCGTCCGTGGTGATGGCTTGGTCTGTTCACGACGTGGTGGAGTGCCAGCCGGCAGGCCGGGCGAGCGTGATCGTGCTAGGTGAGGCGCGGGTGGGAAGAGTCTTTCGGGATGGGAATCGCGGGATCGTGGTGGTCAAACATTCGTCCTGCGTGGCTCGGCTTTTGGTGGACTGGACAATCAGAGGAGCCCTGTCTTTTTGAAGAAGCTAGTGACAGCAGCGCTGTCGGTCATGCTGTAGACGTCGATTGTGAGGCCGGTTTCCATGTTGACGTAACTTCCCGATACTTGTCCGGTGGCGCCGTCACTGATGTTGACTCCTGCTGTGCGGGAGTCGTTTTCGACCAGGGCGTAGTTCCCGTAGTCGTATTCGCCGTATCCGAGAAGTGTCTTTTTCGCTTGTTTCAGGTCGAGGCTGGCTGTGAAGCGATTGCCGTATTCGGAGAAGCTTTCGGCGAGTTGATTGGATTTTTTGATATCGCAGCTGATCACGAGGGCACCGTCGGTGGTGAAGGTGGATTGGCGACAGTTTTCGGAGGCACTGCTCAAAGCTGTGGGGAGGGCCGCTTTGACGGTGTCGGCGTCGGTGACCGGTCCGGCAGTCGTGGTCGTTGAGGATGTGCTGCCAGCGGCGGCTGGATTGTCCACGTTCGAGTTGCCCGGTGACGGGCGCAGAACGATCACGGCTGCCACGATTGCGCCGATGACGACGAGAGCGCCATGATCCTGCCGATTGACTTACCTGGAAACGCGCGGCTTCGAAACATCAGGCACACGCTTCCGGGCGGGGGATGCGCGCGGGCGATGGGCGTTCCCAGCGCCGTTGGACTCGCGCCGCTTTGCACGATCAAGTGACCAACCTGACGGCGCTCGTGGCACTGGAGTTGGTGCAGTGCAGTTGGGAAACCGACGGGCGTTCGACGGTTCGGAGCGTCGGACGATGAGTTGCCGGGGGCCATGTTGTCTTCGTCAAGCGGCAGTCACGGCGAGTAATCGATAGGGTTCATGGTTCTTGAGCATGGCGTAGAGAACATCGCAGCGACTTCCGGCGAGGCAGATGGGCGGCGGTGTGCTTCTTTCCTTCGACTCGTTTTCGGTCGTAGTAGGTGCGACTGGCAGAATCGTGCAGCACGACGAACGCCGAGAGGAACAGGACGCGTTTGCAGTCGCGGGAGACGGGCGTCCCGCCTCCCGTCGAGTGACCAGCCGGTCGACGGGCGCCCACAGGAAACATAACTGCGAAACCCACTACTGCACAAGGATTTCCTGATTTCAGGGTCATGTCAGGCGCGCCGGCCGCGCCAGGGATGTCCGTTGAGTGATTCGATCTGTGCGCGGCGGTCACCTGTTCTGCTTCCGGATGGGGAGCTCGCTGGCTGATGATCGGCGCGCATCGAACCTTGGCACCGATGCTGGAGTCGCTCCGTAAGAGAAGCAGGGTCAGTGCTACAGACTGTGCGTCGTAAGGTTGGTCTCTCACGGCGTGCAGAGCCCGCCGGCGCAGCACTCACATGTGAGCTGGCGGGCACCACCGTTTTCTGGCAGCATTGCCTGAACCGTCTGCATCGACGAGTCGTGGACCACCGTAGAGAATAGATGTGGTGGTCAGTGGCCCGCCGAGGAGAGTGTCGGCTCCCTCGGCGGGCCGGTGGGATTGCGGCGAACCGTGCGGTTCGAACACGCCCGAAGCCGGCCGAGGCGACCGTCCTGCGACCGTGAGAACTGGTTCCCGATCGGTGCCGCTCTCAAACAGTGCCGGATCAGGGGCGGCCCTACTTGGTCGCCAACTCCGGGCACCGGTATGCCACTGCTCTTTCAGCGACACGAGTCATCATCTCCGCACTGACCCCGGTCTCGGTCGCCATCGCGGCGGAGACGGCCCCCAGTGCTCCCGGCCCTTGGGCGTTCTCCATGTCCAGACACACGATGTTCGACATCTGCTGCGCCGCCACGACAGTGACCTGCTCCCCGGTGATGGAGGCGAAATCGGCAGCGAGTTGGGCAGCTTCCTCGGGGCGTTGCTGGATTTGCGCTTGCGCGCCCTCGTTCATCATCTCCCCGAATTCGTCTGTAGGAGCGGGGGCGGAAGAAGATGCGCCGACAGTGGGCACAGCAGATTCTTGCAACTCCGGTGGAGTCTCGTCCTTGTCTGCGCACGCGGTGATTCCAACGGCTATCGCGGCAACGACCAGCAACTTCTTCATGCTGGTCATCTCATCAGAGAAACCCGCGCACGGATACCCGAGCTCTCTTTCTGCACGTGGATTCCCTCGTGTGAGTGGGCGTCGATGGTGGACTCGAGGAGGTCGACGGACCACGGGTTCTCCGGAGCAATGACCGATCCTTGAGAGGTCCATTCCGGTTCTCGCAGTCCGGGTGCTCGAAACCAGCTGTGCTGTTCTCGGAACTGATTTTCTTGGCAGGGTCTTCTCGGCGAGACCCCTTTTCGGTCCTTACCCGGTTGCAGCATGAGGCGACGGTTGCGGTGCTCGCACGAGCGTCAGCACGACGGTAGACAGGGTGCCCCTGCGGCTTGCATCTTCGTTGGCATCGGGCAGCCGCGCCAAGCACAGCTCGCGGTGATGCTGTTGGACCTCGTGACGCTCCCGGGGCGTGATCCAGTCACCTTCGTAGACGAGATCTCCGCAGTATCGGCACCGCGTAGAGAAGTATCCTGTGGCCGGATTCGGTGCGTTGATCTTCGAGATTCTGCACTCCTCTCGCGTAGAAGGGGCCCTGCCTCCGTATCGACGTCGCCGTCGTTCCGCCGGGCCTCCCTGGCAACTGCCGCACGCTTCAGGTGGCTGCAGCGTCCCCGTTTCGCGCAGTGGGGCTGCTCAACCGGAGCGTATCGAACGTCATGCGGATCATCAGGGAAGGGACGGCGCGCGAATCTTTCGAATACGTCCCGGGTAATCCGACGGAACGGCGAGGTCGACCCTAGGTGTACGAGGCACGGACGTTGGTTACGCGATGCTGGCGATAAGCAGCGGGCGGTCGTCCTCCGCGTGTTGAATGCGGTCGGTGATAATTGTAGTGAACGTTCCGACTTATATGTGTGTCACGGCAAGTGACCGGGATTGCAGCCCATAGCGTGTCGTAGTAGGCCGGTGGGAATGACTCGTGAACGTTCTGTCTCCCCCAGGTCGGGGATGGCTCTCGTGTGGTGTGTCGCCCCCTCCGGTCTGCGTTCGCGGTGTGACTCGAGAGAGGCGTGACCCCAAGCTGCTGTGAGAGGTACTTGAAGTCGGATTGTCCACCGCGGATTCCCCATCCATCGAGCGAAAGGGAACCGAACTCCATGATCGTCATCGGTATCGATCCGCACAAGTCCACCCACACCGCGACCGCACTGGACTCCGCCACCAACACCGACCTCGGCTCGATCCGCATCGACGCCTCGGTCATCGAATACAAGCGATTGATCGTCTGGGCCAAAGCCTGGCCGGACCGACGCTGGGCGATCGAGAACACCGACGGCCTCGGACACCACCTCGCCTTGTGGCTGCTTGCCCTCGGTGAGGTCGTGCACGATATTCCCACTACCGCCACCGCCCGAGTGCGTGAACTTTCACGTGGTGGACGACGCAAGAACGACCGCATCGACGCTGCGGCCGCAGCCAGCGTCGCAGCCCTGCACGGCGACGCCAGGCAGGTCTATCCGGAGACCGTCAACGATGCACTTGCTTTGCTCGACGAACGCCGAGTCAATTTGTCGTCCAGTCGAACTCGCACCGTCAATCAACTCCACGCCTTATTGCGTGAGCTGATGGCCGGCGGTGCGCCAACGTCGTTGACACCCAAAAAAGCTGCTGCCACGATCCGGAGATTTCGGGCCAGAACCGCACCGGACGAGATCCGACTCGAACTGGCCAAGGAGTTGATCACGGACTTCGCCCGGTTCGACGAACAGCTCGCGTCGAACAGTCGCAAGATCACGCGACTGCTCGACGCGCACGGCACACGCCTGCGCAAGATCGACGGAGTCGGTCCGGTTCTTGCTGCCCGCATTCTAGGCCGCAGCGGCCGAGCCAGCCGATTCCCCACCGCCGCCGCGTATGCCAGCTACACCGGAACTGCACCCGTCCAGATCGCCAGCGCCGACGCCTCTCATCACCGATTGTCGAGATTCGGCGATCGGCAACTGAACTCCGCCATCCACACGATCGCCATGATCCAGATCCGGATGCCGTCGAGCGCCGGTCGGGCGTTCTACGACAAGAAAATCGCCGAAGGAAAATCACCCCGATCAGCTGCCCGCGCACTTAAACGCCACCTCGCTACACACCTGTGGCGGGTCATGCTCGCAGATGAAAAACGGAGCATTCGAGCCGTATCGAGAGAATCCCTCACTGCCGCTTGACAAATAGAGAGGCGCCACACCTCAACGGCAGTACGTCGTTGCTCCTCGCTGGTGTACTCACGGGAGTACAGCAGCTCTTCGGCGAGGATGCGGTTGTAGCGTTCCACTTTCCCGTTGTGTTTCGGTGTGTACGGCTTGATGCGGTAGTGCCGCGCCTCTCGCAATGAAGCAGTGAAATCGGCTGCCCGATAGCATGATCCGTTGTCGGTGATCACGCGCTCGATCCGGTTGATGCCATGCGCCGCGAAGAAGACGCGGGCGTTGTTCATGAAATCGACGGCTGTTGCTGCGGTTTCGTTGTCGCGGGCCTCGGTGTACGCCAGGCGCGTATTGCCGTCGATCGCGGAATCAGATCCCCGCGAGCATCCTCACGGGCACGGACCAGATCTCGGGCTGCCTCTTGTTCTACCGAAGGGACCGTGACCTCGACGATCTCGTCCAGTCGGAGCAACCGCGCCAGATGCAGCGCGTCGCGAGCATCGGTCTTGACGCGGTCACCAGCAGGTCTCTGCAATTTCGACGGCGCAACCACCACGCACTCCACACCCGCTTGATTCAGAGCTCGGTACAGGCCGAATCCGGTCGGTCCGGCCTCGTAGACGGCTTTCACCGGACCCGGCAACGAACGCAACCAGGCGAGGATCTCACCGGAGTCCGGACATAATCGTTGTTTCCATACTTCACCGGTTTGACCGTCGATCGCACATGCCACTACAGACAGTGCGTGCACGTCCAATCCGACACTCGTACGCTGATACATCACCGGGGCCTCCTGCAAATGTAGGCACTACCGATCCAGGCTTCGCCTACTCGGCAACCCACGGCAACTTGCAAGCGAGTCCCCGGCCCGAAACGGGCCGACCCTCATACCGTCTAGCACGTCCAGGACTGTGCCGTCTTGGTCGACGGCATGCCACAGGTAGTGCTGAACTCCGTTGATCCGGACGAAAACTTCGTCGAGGAACCACTTGTCGCCGGGGCGAGCACGGCGGCGACGCAGCCGATTCGCGTTGGCCTGCCCGAACTTGTCACACCATCGCCGGATCGTCTCGTAGGAGACCACGACACCACGTTCGAGCATGAGTTCCTCCACGTCGCAAAAGCTCAGAGTGAACCGAAAATCGTGAACCGAAAATACAGCCACACACAATGGTCGATGATCTCGCTGGGGTAGCGGTGACGCTTGTACGACGGCGCGGCGGTGGTGGTCACGATCGAAATCGTGCCAGCTGGCCCTCGATAGCTCGTCAACGTGACAATGCCTCGGGCCCACTCCCACCGGGCACAGATGTGATCAGACGGGCCTGCTTAGCAGCGCTGGAATACTTGACGCCGCCGATCTTGCAGGAGTGATCGTGGTGGAAGAATGAGGGGATGCGCCCGAACAGGTAACCCGACGGTTATCTGCATGGGCTGGAGTTCCTGGGCGGGGTGTACCCCGATGATTCGAGGGTGATCGCCGAGCGCGGGATCGTGGCCGCGCTCGATGATGATGATGATGATGATGATGCGTTCGTGCTCTTGCTTCGCTTGGTCGGACCAGATGCCCGGCGTTCGCGGATGAACTGTGGCAGTTGATCAGTGGTTTTCTGAACAGTCGCCGCGTCGAGGAGTTGTCCGGTAGCTCGGAGAATGCCGGGTTGGCGGATCTCAACACAGAGAGGTCCGAGATACCGCCCACCTCCTACTCGACCGAGGATCCAAGGTGAGAGTGCCTGACGGCTACCATCGTGCCAAATAATTCAGGAAGAACGTGCCACATAATTCCGAGACTCACACGGTGGTGCTCGTTAATTTTCATGATGCGTTTGACTTGCGTGAAAGCCCAAACAGTGGCGTTCGGTACGCCCGAGGCGTACCCGACCGGCCGTTGCATAATCAGACGGACCGATACTGAGCCGCAACCGGACGCGTAGCTTTCCCGTTCGAGATGAACCTACGACCACCTGATGCTGACGTGCAGCGGCATATCGATCGGAGGCCTGTAATCCGCCGATTCTGTCGTCATCACTACCTTTCCCACGGCACTGTCACGTTGTTGAACGCGGCAAACTGGGAGAATGTGGCGTGAGCACCGCAATGCTGTCGTACAAGGGCCACCGCTACCCGGTCGAGATCATCAATCACTGTGTGTGGTTGTACTTTCGGTTCCCGCTCAGCTTCCGTGAAGTCGAGGAGATGATGCTCGAACGCGGTGTCGTGGTGAGTTACGAGACGATCCGCCGGTGGTGCGCCAAGTTTGGGCAGGCCTACGCCAACCAGCTGTGCCGACGGCGGTCCAGGCCCGGCGACAAGTGGCATCTCGACGAGGTCTTCATCAAAATCAACGGCACACTGCATTACTTGTGGCGGGCGGTCGACCAGCACGGGAACGTGCTCGATGTGCTGGTCCAGTCGCGCCGAAACGGCAACGCCGCCAAGCGATTCTTCCGTAAGCTGCTCAAGGGCTTGCAGTATGTGCCGCGGGTGATCGTTACCGACAAGCTGACCAGCTACAGCGTCGCTCACCGCGAGATGCTGGCCTCGGTCGAGCATCGCCGATCCAAGTATTTGAACAATCGGGCCGAGAACTCGCATCAACCCACCAGACAGCGGGAACATGCGATGAAACGGTTCGCATCGGCCCGGCACGCGCAACGTTTCCTGTCCGCGTTTAGTTCGATCTCACCGCATTTCCAGCCCGGTCGGTATCGACTGACCGCGCCCGAATGGCGTGCCGAGATGGCCGACCGTTTCGCGGTCTGGCAGGAAGTCACCGCGGCCGGTGTCGCCGCCTGAAAGTGAACTGCCCCAGCAGTGCCCTGTAACAGAATTCCCCAAACATCCTTCGCCGCTTCACTTTTCGATTAACGTGACAGTGCCTCAACACACGCACCCGGGCTGCGAGTTCGTCGGCTGTACCGGTGAACATGGTGGGCTGCGGTCCCTGTTGTGGCGATGCTGTCGCCGCGGATCTGCCTCTGCGGCTACGAGCCGAGCACCAGAGCCGAAGACGCCCACCAATGTCGACGGCCATCGTAAGCTCCCCACTGGCGGCCATTTATGGCGCATTTTGTGGCCATGGTTTCTCCCCGCGTACGGCCAGATAGTTCCCCACCTGCTGTGAGTCAGATTCGGTCCCGGCAACGCTGGGTGGATGAAATCGAGCAGGGAGATCATGGAAATTTTGGAGGCGTACGACCTCACGGGTAGTTATCGGGCGGCGGCGGAGCTGGCTGGGTGTGATCACCACACGGTGGCCCGGTATGTGCAGATGCGCGCTGCGGGGCAGCCGCCGGACCGCCGGCGGCATCGAGCGCGGGCGATCGACGACTTTCTGCCGAAGATCGAGGAGTTGGTGGTCCGCTCGCAGGGCAAGGTCCGCGCGGATGTCATCCACGAACGGATCGTCGCGCTGGGGTTCACCGGCGGTGAGCGGACCACGCGCCGGACGGTCGCGGAGGCGAAGGCCCAGTTTCGGGCTGGTCGGCGGCGAGTGTATCGGCCGTGGGTAACCGAACCTGGGCTGTGGTTACAGTACGACTTCGGTGACGGGCCAACGATTTCCGGCCGGAAGACGACGTTGTTCTGCGCATGGTTGGCGTGGTCGCGATTTCGGGTGGTGATCCCGATCTGGGACAAGACATTGCCGACGGTGGCGGCGTGTTTGGATGCGACATTCCGCCGCTTGGGCGGGGTTCCGGTCTATGTCCTCACCGACAACGAGAAGACCGCGACGATCGATCACGTGGCCGGGATCGCGGTCCGCAATCCGGAGATCGTGGAGGTGGCACGGCATTACGGCACGACGCTGCGGACGTGTTTACCTGCTGATCCGGAGTCGAAGGGAGGAAGTGAGGCGACGGTGCGGATCGCCAAAGCCGACCTGTTGCCGAAGGAGGTGAACCTGCGCGAGCAGTATCACTCTTTCGGTGAGCTCGAGTCGGCTTGCCGGCAGTTCTGCACCGACGTCAACACCCGCGTCCACAGCTCTACTCGGCGGCGGCCGGTCGAGCGGCTGGCCGAAGAGTTGCAGCGGCTGCATCCGCTGCCGAAATCTCCGTTCACCGCGGTGTTCGGCACTACCCGGCGGGTGAACTGGGAGTCGACGATCTCGGTGGAAGGGGTGCGGTATTCGGTGCCGCACACGTTGATCGACACTCGGGTCTGGGCCCGCTTCCATGGTGAGGAGCTGATCGTGACCGCCGTCGACAATGATGGCGGTGCAGTCGAAGTCGCGCGGCACCGCCGCGGCCAACCCGGTTCACCGGTCCTCGACAACGACCACTACCCACCCCGCCCAGACCGCGACGCCGCCGACCGGGTGCCCAAGCCTCGTACCGCCGCCGAGCTCGCCTTCCTACAGTTGGGCCAGGGTGCCAACAGCTGGCTGGTCGAGGCTGCCGCCGCGGGAGCGCGCCGCATCAGGGCGAAGATGGCCGAGGCCGTGGACCTTTCGAAGCTGCACTCCCCGGACGCAGTCGACAGAGCGTTGGGGACGGCGGCGATGACCGGCCGGTTCGCCGATCGGGACCTGATCTCGATCCTCGACTACCAAGTCACCCACGAACACGCTGATCCGGTCCGTCGCAGCGAGAACCACACTCTGCAACCGGGCACCGCCGCCTGGTCCACCTTCGGCCAGACACCAGCGCCGGCCAGCCCAGCCACTACTGACGATGAAAGCGATGACGCCTGATGAGCACCCCTTTGCGCACTGTTACCAGCGCTAACGGCGACCCGTTGGCCGAGGCGATCGACCTGACTAAACGCCTGAAACTGCCCCATATCCGCAGGTCCTTGAGCGATATCATCCCGACCGCGAAAGCCCAACGCTGGGACCCCGCCGAAGTCGTGCGGGTTCTCCTCGCTGAGGAAGCCGCCGGCCGGGACCGGGCGAACCTGCACACTCGCCGCAAACGCGCGGGTTTCCCTACCGGCAAGACCTTCGGCGACTGGGACGAAACGAAATCGTCGATTCCCCGCGCCACCCAGGACGCGCTCCGCACCCTGGAGTGGGTCGGGCGGCGTGAATGTTTCTGCGTCTGTGGGCCTTCGGGAACTGGCAAGTCTCACTTCACCGAGGCACTCGGGCAGGCCGCAGTCGAAGCTGGGCTGGCGGTGTCTTGGTTCACCATCGAAGACCTCGGTGCCCTGGTCCGCCGGCACCGTGCCGACGACTCCATCGCCCGAGCCCTGACGAGGATCATCCGCTCCGACCTGATCATCGTCGACGACATCGGTCTGCTCCCGGTCTCTGAAGACGCCGCCGAAGGATTCTATCGCCTCGTCGACGCTGCCTACGAACGCCGAGCGATTGCCGTCTCAAGCAACCTGCACCCCTCCGGCTTCGACGAGATCATGCCCAAAACATTGGCCACCGCCACCGTTGACCGGCTCCTGCACCATGCGCACGTCGTCGTCACCGACGGCGACTCCTTCCGCCTCACCGAAGCCACCACCGGCAAGGGGGTGAAGCCCTTCAGCTAACCCAAATCAGAAAGCGGGTGGGGAAAAACAACTGGCCGCCACCGGGGAGAACCCGTGGCCACCAGCGGGGAGAACTACTGGCCGCCTACGGGGAGAACTTCGTGGCCATTGACACACCAACGCGCGGACCTTCTTGGTTCGGTCATCGCCCGATCTCATTGCGACCAGTGCGAACCGCCGCCGGCCTTCGATGTCGCGTGCGCGGTGTGCGGCGACGGGCCGAATCCTCGCCGGCGATCTCGCCCAGGCCGCCCACAGTGGTGATGGTTTTCCGGACCCGGTGCGCCGGTGGCTCACAGCGAGCGGATGGACCGTACCGTCTGAGTTGCGGTGCCCGGATCACGCCTGAGGGTTGACGTCGTTGTCGTTGTCGCAGCGACTCGTCAGTCCTGTACTCCACGCCGAAGGCGTCGGAGAAGGGTGCACATCGGTTATTGCCCGGGTAATAACGTTGGTCTGCCCACCTGCACCAAGATGGTCGGTTCGTCCGCGTCCCCCGGCCGTGCGGCGCGTCGTATCTTCACGCGAGCCGGTCCTCACGACTGGTTCCATCGACCAGGCCGAGCCGCGGCATCGTCGCCGACCGCGCATCTTTCGATGCCGAGAGTCAACCCACTTATTTCGGCAACCTCGGTGACCGAGAACGTCTACACCGGATCTTCGTGAGTCAAGGCACGATAACCGGTGGCACCGGCTCGGTCCACTGCTGCCTTGACCAGGCCGAAGAATGCCCCTTGAATGACTGCGGCAATCAATACTTCTCGGACACTACGGTGGAGATCTTTTGGGTTCGGTGCGGCCGCGTCGTTGTCGTCGACGCGCTTCCAAATCTGTTTGAACACCACGCCGGCGGCGATACCGCCGAGCACGCTCGTCGCCAGGGAGAGCGGTTTGTAGATTGCTTTCACGACCGCGCTCATCGATCACTCCTTCTGTGAGACCGCTTGCGGCGGAAGATGATCAACGCGACGAGGGCGATGCCGAGCGAGACTGCGGTGAGGATTTGCGGGTTTTCTTTGGCAAAGGCTTTCGCTTCGTGCAGCTGTGCATTCGCACTGTCCTGCACCCGCGCGGGTACATCCGCTTTGGCGGCGAGCGCGGCGACGGTGTCCGCGAGATCGGCGCGCTGTTCTTCCACGCTCCGCTCCGGGTCAGTCGACGCGGTCGCCCCAGGTGGAATGCTCTCGGACGGGTTGTCATGACTGTCGGTCATCGGATGCCCTTCTTGATGGTGGAGATGTCTTCGCTGACGCTGGCCGCGGTGTCCTGCGGAACTGGTGGTAGTGCCTTCTTGGATCGGGTTGCGCCCACCGCGGCCACCGCTCCGCCGATCATCAGAACAGTAACGCCGACGATCAGCGCTGCGAGCCAGGGGGCAACGACGGTGGCGAGTCCGAGTACTGCTGCGGCGATCAGAGTTGCGAGTCCGAACAACGCCAAGACGGCTCCCGCTCCGGAGATGCCGATCCCGATCCCGAGTCGGGTGCCTTTGTTTTTGACTTCGTCCAGTCCGGCGGCGATTTCAGTGCGCACCAGTGTCGACACTTGCTCGGTGAGTCGCTCGACGAGTTGAACGGTCGACAAGTCCGCCGCTTGGGGGGAGCTCGGCGTAGGGGTGCGCTCAGCGTGGTCGCGTGTGGGATCACTCATCGGTGTTCCTCCCGGTTTCGGTGGGTACGGGTCGGCAGAACTAGCAGCCCTGGACTTTTCGCTACCGTGGTCGGAGATGTGCGCCTGACGCAACTCTCGCCCACGTTCGACCTCGTCGGCGTCTTTCTGGGCGTTCTTGTCCGAGACGCGAGTGTCTCTGGGCGGGAGTTGGAGTTGTTCTTCGGCGGCGATCCCGGCTTGAAGTTGTCGTCCGCGTTCGAGTTCGGAATCGAGTTCTGCGCCGAACAGCAGTGCAAGGTTGGTGATCCACAACCACAGCAGGAACACGATCGCGCCGGCGAGGGAGCCGTAGGTCTTGTTGTAGCTGCTGAAGTTGGCGACGTAAAACCCGAAACCGACCGATGCGAGGATCCACACCACAATGGCCAGGGCGGCGCCGCCGCTGATCCACCGAAACTTCGGTTGCTGGATGTTCGGAGTGGCGTAATACAGAATCGCAACGGCGAGAACGACGAACACCAGCACCACCGGCCAGCGAGCGATATTCCAGACAGTCAAGGCGGTGTCTCCCGCCCCGATCACATCGCCGATCGCTCGTGCAACGGGCCCACTGATCGCCAACATCGCTGCAGCGCAACCGATCAACGTCAACGCGACGATAGTCACCAGCAGCATCACCGGCCGAAGTTTCCACACTGGACGGCCTTCGTCGACCTCGTACATGCGGTTCATCGCACGCCCGAACGCTCCGACATACCCGGAAGCGGACCATAGCGCGCCCGCGATACCGGCGATGAGGGCGAACCCAGCCGCCGGGGCTTGCACGAGCTGCTGAATCGGTCCCCTCAGGGTATCCACTGCCGAGGATGGACCGAGGTCGCCGACAATTTGCAAAACCGCATCCACGGTCGACTGACCTTGGCCGAATACTCCGAGAAGGGAAACCACTGCCAGGATCGCCGGAAACAGCGACAGCACAGCGTAATACGTCAACGCAGCCGCGAGGTCAGTGCACTGATCACGCGAGAACTGGCGAGCGGTCGAGCGCAGTACGTAGAGCCACGACGATTTCGTCAGCTCGGTCGGCGACTGCGGTTTGCGAGGGTCGTCCGGGTCCGCCTCGACCGGAGCGGTGTCAGCGCCGGTCATCTCTGATCAGTTCCTCTCGCTCGAACTTGTTCGTAGTAGTTGCGCAAAACCTGTTCGTCATCAGGAGTTAGAGCATCGACATGTCCCCGCTCCGGTGCAGCGCTGACCTGGGCGCCGGTGAACGGCACTCGCAGGCTTTGCCCGTCACGATAAGCACCAGTCAGGGGAACCAAGGCATACCCAGCGTCATCGAAGTCCGCAGTCACCCAATGCGGTGACGCTGTGATCGGATCGAGAAGCAACGACCCGATCACACCGATAACATCGCCGTCAACTCTGATTACCTGCCCTCCGCGCAGCAGTCGAGCGTCCTCCACCGTAATCGTCGAACTGTCACTGTTTTGCATCATCAATCGTGTCTGTTCGGGAAACAGTGCGGGTTCACTTGCGGACACGACGGGCCAGAGTGGAACCGAGCCCGGTGAGAATTTGTGCGGGGCGTTGCTGCTCGCCCTGCTGCGCTCCCAGAACGACGATGGCCCCGGTCAGAGCCGGCAGAGCCCACTGCACATACTGCAGTTGCCGCTGAGCGGCGGTGACCTCGTCGGGGGTCGAGGGCGCCGGTTCGGTAGCACCCTCGACGTATTCGCCGTCTGCTGTGGCGATCTTGGCTCCGAGGACACCGCTGTATGCGGTCGCCGCAAGGGCAGCGCCCGTGACAACGATCTTGGTGATCGTGTTCGCTTTGACCCCGCCCTGGTGTTGCGCTCGGTCCCTGTTCGCATACAGCAGTGCCCCGCCGCCGACGAGGTGAGCACCGATAGCGGCCGCGTTGACCGGAGCCCATTTCGCCCATCCCAACGAGGCGACCCGTGCGCGGTCCTGGGGGTCACGAACCGCATCGGCGGCGCCGTTAAGACCGACTGCCCCCATCAGCGAGCCGCCGAACCATGCTGCTGCTCCGAGGTCGTGCAGACTGCGAATGACGGTATTACGTGATGGCATAAGTTCCTCCTGGACTGGGATGGACGGTGGCGTCGGGGGATGTCGCCGACTTCGAAGCCGCTCGATGTCGCGAGGTGAGTTGCGGCAGCGAACTGTGGTCTCTCACGTAGTGAGCGTGCCTAGAACGAAGCGGAAAGCTGCCGCGGTGCCGAGCGTAATTGCCAAGCCTGTGGCGACGTTGGTAAGCAGCCACCCCACCGTGAGCCCCAGGACAACAGCTGCCATGACCACCAACGCGACATCGATGAAAGGCCCACGGGATGCCTCGAAGCATCGAAGCGATACGCCGCCCGACGTCCGCTGCACCCCAGCTCGCGCCGGTGAAGCTGATCTCGCTGTGCCGAGTTGGTGAGATGGCGATCGTCATTATCGGGCTCCCGACTCTGTGAGTGCTTTCTTCGTACCTACGTCAACAACACTCTAAAATCTATACCATCGGATACAGATTATGAACAGCTGCCGAGCTGTCCACCGATTGAAAGGGGCTGCGTCATTGGTTGTTGCGTAGTTTCCTGATCTGCGGAGATTTCGTTCTCCGTCAACGGCCGAGGGCTCCCTTCTTTCTCATCCGTGTTGAGCATATAACCGCCGGGTACACGTTCGGGCTTCCATCTATGCGGGCCCAGAGGTGTGGAGGTCTTCTGAAGATCGCGGGCATTGAAGCAGAGTGGAAGGGGCAGAAGCTGGCAGAACCCGCCTTTGGTGTCTAAGGATTGGACGTCTATGCGCGCCGATATGGAGGGGCAAGTTGTGGAGTGGTTCGTATCGATATGGGATGAGGGATCCGGTTTTCTTCGCTATCGCGGCGGCTCCGGGTCCGATCGTGGGTGGGTGATCGAGCAGGTGGTTGCGGCGGGTTGCGCCGTCGCGTTCGGTGGTGATGGTTCGATGACCGGCCTTGTGGGAAACGCGGTTATTGCCGGCATGCCGATGGATTCGATCGCCTTCGGCGACTCGGCAATCAGCGATGATGATCTCGTCCGGTTGATCAGCGCCCGTTTCGATCGCGCGTGGGGCTGTATATCGCCTACCTGAGTTCCCCGCGCTCCCGACGTCTCTACCGGGCTTTATTCCGCGAATGAAGAAAATATGTATCGTGGAGGTCAGATTAAATTTTTGTGCGTATGCAGTTAGGGAGTTGTGGCGATGACGAACAAGCGTTCACAGCAAGGGGTCTATGGGATTTCGGGGATGTCGGAGCTTTCTGGAGTGGGCCCTCAAACGCTACGACTGTACGAGCGGCGCGGTCTTTTGGCCCCCACTCGCACTGCAGGGGGGACGCGCCGGTACAGCGACGTGGATCTGAACACGTTGGACCGAATCACCGCACTGATCGACGAGGGGGTCAACGTGGTGGGGGTTCGGTTGATTCTCTCCCTCGAAGCCCAGAATGCACTGCTTGAGGCGCGTCTCGGTCAGTTCAGTGGGGCGGGACCGCTTCAGCGTGAGCGCCGTCTTCGCCGAGAGTGACGAGGCCGAGCCCCTCGCCGGTAGGAGAGACGATTGCTCCTTCGGAGCGACTGATGTCGCCGAAGTCTGCGTCCGCGAGGATCTTGTTGCCGTCCGCTTCGAGTTGTTCGAGAGCAGAATCGAAGGCGTCGATGAGCCAGACTTGGGTGGCTGCGGTGAGTAGTTCGTCCAGTGTGTCGTCGGCGTTGGTTTGAAAAATTCGCACCAGCCAGGAGCCTTCGATCTCGGGGTCATCCGAGAGTCCGTGCGGGGTGTTGGTGGCGACGACGTAGCGGTTGTATTCCAGCTCGACGCGGATGGCGTACATCCCGGCGAGGTTGACGACGTTCACCGGACGTTGGGTTACGGCAGCCAATGCGGTCAATGCGTCGCTGTAGGTTTGCGAGTACTTCACTGTCAGGGGCATGGTCTTGGTCGGCCTATCTGTTCGGGGCCGATGCTGCTTGCATGGCTCAAGGCAGGCCTGGCGCCGCTGTCGACTCAGGACTGTTCCTGATCTTATCTCGGATTGGCAACGACGACTGCTCTCGCGGGCATTGCCGTGATCGTTCTTCAGCACCACATCGCTTGGCCGTCTGTTTGAATGTGGCCTGCACGGGTAGTTGATGTCATAGACCGCAGCGCTGGGGACAGTGTCCGCTGTTCTCGAAGTATGTGGTTCAGCCAGAAGATAGATACAGGACTGGGCTGCCCGACCGCTCGACGAGGTATACGCTGCGATTTTCGTCGATGCGATCGTCGTCAAAGTCCGCCGGCGGTCAGGTCGCAAACCGGCCGATCTATGCCGCGATCGGCGTTAGCCTCGACGGACACCGCGACGTGCTCGGATTGTGGGCCGGCCCGGCGGTGAGGGCGCCAATTTCTTCGATGAGCGTGCTGACAGACATCCGACATCGCGGCACCCGGGACGTATTCTTCCTGGTCTGCGACGGGCTCAAAGGCCTACCGGACGAAGCATCACAACACGAGTCACAGTCGACCCAGGTTCGGCCAACTCCCACACCAGTCGCTCCGGAGCGCGAACTTGCTGACCTCGACACCACCAAGTTCCATACCCACTGGAGCCCCGAGGTCGACCACCAACTCATGAACAGCCGCACCATCCCACAACACAGCAGCAGACCAGAAGGACCGAGACTGTGAGCATCATCGGATACGCCCGCGTCTCCACCCTCGAACAAAACCCCGAGCTGCAGCAGCACGCACTCCGCCAAGCCGGCGCGATCCGCATCTTCACCGACTACGAATCCGGCTCGACAACGCAGCGCCCCCAGCTCACCGAATGCCTGAACTACCTACGCGATCACGACGGTGATATCCTTGTCGTCTGGAAACTTGATCGCCTCGGACGATCCGTCCGCCACGTCATCGACACAGTCCACAACCTCGGCGAACGTGGTATCGAATTCCGTTCCCTCACCGAAGGATTCGACACAACCACCGCAGGCGGCGAATTCTTATTCCACATCATGGCAGCCCTCGCCCAAATGGAACGCCGCATGATCGTCGAACGCACCCACGCCGGCCTCGAAGCCGCTCGACGCCAAGGTCGACACGGCGGCCGGCCCACCGTCATGACCCCCGAACGCACCGAACTCGCCCGCACGATGCGTGAACAGGGCAAAAGCCTCGACACGATAGCTTCGACACTCCGTGTCGGCAGATCCTCCGTCAGTCGTGCCCTCGCACCCGAGAAGGCCGGCGGGCAGCAGTAATCCTCACACGAACCAAGCACGAGCCGAACCGTCAAAACCGACGCGGTACCGCCCTGTGTCCGCAGCCTTTCCCTCCATTCGAGCCAACCCATCGGCAGGGTCCCGATGCGCCGCCGTTCCTTTGGCCGTGGGATCGGCGGCGAGAGCGCTCAAATACAACAGAATTGGCTCGGAAACCCCCGTGGGTCAACACATAATCATCAGCCATGTCTTCTGCCCGCCGTGGTGCGGAAGAGTTCCACGACCACCACGTATACCCCAACAGCGCAGCCGCAGCGAGAAGTGTACAGCACACCAGGACTGCGAGGCCTGCGTCCGATTTCCACGCGATGCGTTCGTCCGGGTGCTGTTCGGTGATGGTGGCGTCGAATTCTCGTGTTTGTCCGGCTATTTCGAGGATCCACTGTGTGTGCACATCGTCGGTTTGTCGAATTTCCCGTACTCCGGACATGAAGTGCAGGTCGGGACGGTCCGTGTTCAGATGATGAGGTTCGAAGCGTTTCGTTTTCAGACTCGCAATTGGGGTCAGGTTTCTGGCCACCTGTCGTATGCGGGCCATGATTCGCCCGAGCCGGTCGTTGTTGACCCGTCCGGCGGCCTCGTTGAGCTGTAGAGCGGATATGTGCAGTGCGTTGTCAATCGAGGCGTTCTCGGTGTTCGTTGGGTGTCATGCCGGTGGTGTCGCGGAACGCTCGGTAGAAGGTGCGGGGGTCGGAGAATCCTGTTTGTCGAGCGATGAGGGAGACGGGCCGGGAAGGGTATTTTCGTAGTAGGTGCTGGGCGGACTGGATGCGCGCTGCGCGGAGATATCCCATGACTGTGTGGTCGGTTCCCTGGAACAGGCGGTAGAGGCTGCGGCGGGAGAGTCGCATCGCGGTGGCGATGCGTTCGGCGTCGAGGTCGGGGTCTGCAAGGTGGGCATGGATGTAGGCCAGAACCTGATCTCGTCGTAGGAAGGCGGGTATTTCGGCGGCAGAGCGAACCGGTGTGACGAGACTCAGTAGTGATGTGGCCAGTGAAGAGGCGTGAGTCTCGAGCTGTGCGGCGCCGTGGGGATCGCTGTCTTGGTGTTGGGCCAGTTGGGTGAAAAAGGCTGCGACGGCGGACATCGCTCCTGCACAGCTCATGGTCGTGGCCAGGATGTCTGTGGTCCGGTCGATGCCGGCGAGCGCGAAGGCTCGATCGGCGGGCACCTTGACGATGACCTGTTCGTAGGGTGCATCGGCGCGGAAAGCGAAGGGCAGGGAACTGTCGTAGATGACCATGGATCCTGGCGGGACTACTGCAGTGTGTCCGGCCTGTTCGATGACGCAACTTCCGCGCGTCTGGAATGTGGCGAACAGATACTCGTCCTGTTCCCGCCCTTGGGCGATTCGGCTGCGATTGCGGTGTGTCTGCTCGGCGGTGGCTCGTTTCGTGGACAGAGTGAAGTTCGTGTATCGGCCGAGACGGACATCGCCGTAGAAGTCGGGGTCGGCGGGGTCGGTGCTGACGTCGACGTAGGCATGGCGCCGGGCCTCTCGCCAGTAGTCGATGACACCGTCGTCCGGCGCCCGCGAGGTCGACAACGTTTCGAAGTGTGGCAATGAGGGCTCGTCTGCATCAGCCATGGCCGGATCACCTGCCTTTCGGATACCACTGAGTTTACTGAGCCGCGCGGGGAAAGTCCTGCGGGTCGGGGAGAGAGCGAGCCGGCCCTGTGTCCGCCAGTCGGGGGCGATCACAGGGCCGGAAATCTACGCGTGCTGCAAAACGCTCAGGCCGTGAGCATTCCGTGCTGTATTGTGCTGAGACCGTGAGCTTTCCGTGCTGGATCGTGCTCAGGCTGGAATCATTCCGTGTGGGTCGATGATGAACTTGCTCGATGACCCCTGATCGAAGGTCTCGTAGGCGGCGGGTGCTTCGTCGAGGCCGATGACCTTGGTGTTGAGCATTGCGCTCAGATACGGCATGCGGTCCCACAGGATCGACATCATCAACTCGCGGTTGTAATGCATGATCGGTGCCTGCCCCGCGGACAGGCGCGGTGACTTGATCCAGGCCTTGCCGAATTCGAGCGGGAAGATGCCTTCCTGTTCGGCCTTTGTCGGTGCCAGAGGGTCGGGGCCGTAGACGCCGATGACGCCGGTGGCGCCGCCGGCACGGGTGGCTTCGAGGACGTCGTTGATGGCACCTGCCGGCTGAGGCTGATTGGACTCCGAGCCGATGCCGTGTGCTTCGGAGCCGACATAGTCGACGCCACAATCGACTTCGCGCTCACCGAGGATGGCCTCGATCTGGTCGGGCAAGGGGATGTCCTGGCTCAGGTCGATGGTCTCGCAGCCGTTGTTCTTGACCAGGTCGAGTCGGTCCTGATAGTAGTCGCCGACGATGATGCAGGATGCGCCGAGAAGGCGTGCTGCTGCTGCGCCGCAGCGTCCGACCGGCCCGGCGCCGGCGATGTACACCGTTGAACCTGGTTTGGCCCCTGCCTCGATGAGTCCGTGAAAGGCGGTGGGAAGGATGTCCGAGAGCAGGGCAAGATCGAGGATCTTGTCCATGGCCTGGTCCTTGTCCGGGAAACGGAGGAGTTGGAAGTCCGCGTACGGGACGAACAGGTATTCGGCTTGTCCGCCCACCCAGTCGCCGAGATTGAAACCGTATGCGCCGCAGGAGACTGCAGGATTGACGGTTTCACAGACATCTGTGCGGCGAGCTTTACAGTTGCGGCATCGTCCACAGGCGACGTTGAAGGGGACCGAGACGAGATCGCCTTCTTTGAGGAACTCCACGTCGGAGCCGACCTCGATGATCTCTCCGGTCATCTCGTGGCCCATGACCATACCCTGGGGGACGGGGAAGGACCCTCGGTAAATGTGCAGGTCGCTGCCGCAAATGTTGGTAGCGACGATTTTCAGGATGACGCCGTGGGGCGCTTTTCGTCCGTTCGGCATCTCCAGCTTGGGGAAGTCGAGTTTCTCGACCTTCATGGTGCCGGGGCTCTCGAACACCACTGCGCGGTTGCTGTCTGCCATGCTGTCGCTCCTAACCTGGGGGATCCCTGCACGCTGCGATTCGGGACCCGGTTGTGGTGGCGTGGCCACCGGGGGACCTTTCGAACGTATGCGCACGTGGCGATACGTGTCAGTGACCTTGCGTGTCAACTGAGTGACGATGTGTGCCAGGAGTGCTGTGGGGTCTGCCGCAAGGCTCCCTTCCTTCGTTATGGTCACCGGCATGACAAACCGTTCCGAACATCTCGCCGAGGCCGATGATCGCTGGAGGCAGGGTGTCGTGGTGCGGGGAGCTCGGCAGAACAATCTTGCCGACGTCGATCTCGATGTTCCTCGAGACCGTCTGGTGGTGTTCACCGGTGTGTCCGGCTCGGGGAAATCCTCGCTGGCGTTCGGGACACTGTTCGCGGAATCGCAGCGGCGCTATCTGGAGTCGGTGGCACCGTATGCCCGTCGGCTGATCGACCAGGTCGGTGTACCCGATGTCGACGTCGTCGAGGGACTGCCACCGGCGGTTGCACTGCAGCAGCACCGAGGCATCGGTAATGCTCGATCGAATGTCGCCAGCGTGACGACATTGGGCAGTCTCGTGCGGATGCTCTATTCCCGTGCCGGGTCTTACCCAGATGACCAACCGATGCTCTACGCGGAGGACTTCTCGCCGAACACCGTGCAGGGCGCATGTCCGACCTGCCATGGCATTGGGCGCGTCTACGAGGTCGATGTCGACAAGATGGTCCCCGATCCCACACTCAGCATCCGGGAGCGCGCGATCGCTTCGTGGCCGCCGGGCTGGCCGGGTGGCAACCTTCGCGACATCCTGGTGTCACTGGGATACGACGTCGACTCTCCGTGGAAGAAGCTGCCGAAGAAACATCGCGACTGGATCCTGTTCACCGAGGACCGCCCCACCGTTCCTGTGTACTCGGGATTTACCCCGGCACAGACTCGGCGAGCGATCAAAGCCGGAACCGAACCCAGTTACGAGGGCAATTTCGTCGGCGCCCGGCGGTTCGTGCTCGATACCTTCGCGAACACCAAGAGCTCGATCGTCAAGAAGCGGGTCTCTGAGTTCGTCACCAGCGAGGTATGCCCGATGTGCCAGGGCAAGCGGGTCAAGGCGGAGGCGCTCTCGGTCACCTTCGAGGGCCTGGATATCGCCGAGTTCGCGTCCTTGCCCCTGGCACGACTGGCAGAGATCGCGCGCACTGTTGTGTCCAGCGACTGGCTACCCGAGGCGGCAGGAGAAGCTCTCGACGAAACCCGACGAGCCGAGGCCACGCGACGACGTGTCGCATCGGGAGGATCGGCGCACACCGCCGCTCCCGACGTGCGACGCACCCCGAACGTGTCAGCGGAAAAACAGGTGGCGGCGCGGCGCCTGCTCGACGACCTCCTCGAAAGAATCCAACCCATCATCGACCTCGGGCTGGGATATCTGTCACTGGACCGGACGACGCCCACACTCTCCGGCGGAGAGCTGCAACGACTGCGCCTGGCGACGCAGCTGTCCTCGAAGCTGTTCGGCGTCGCCTACATCCTCGACGAACCTTCGGCGGGACTGCACCCCGGCGACTTGACGGCGCTGCTGAGAATTCTGCACGGACTTCGTGAGCGAGGAAACAGCGTCCTCGTCGTCGAGCACTCCCTACCCGTCATCCGAGAAGCGGACTGGCTGGTCGATATCGGTCCCGGTGCCGGCGAGAACGGTGGACGCGTGCTCTACAGTGGAACACCCGCCGGGCTGGCCGACGTACCGGACTCGGTCACCGCACGCTATCTCTTCGACACGTCGGAGCAGGTGCGCCGCCAGCGGCGTACCCCCCGCGGGTGGCTTCGCGTCGAAGGCGTCGAGCGCAACAGTCTCCGCGACCTCACCGTGTCTTTCCCTCTCGGGGTCTTGACCGCGGTCACCGGAGTCTCCGGTTCGGGGAAATCGAGCCTCGTCAGCCAGGCTCTACCAGCGTTGATCAACGCTGAACTGGGCCGGCCCGCCGCGCCCGATGCCAACGTCGAACCGCGCGACGACACCGATCTGCTGCTCACCGGAGATCAGGGCGCGGTCCGCGGCCGCATCGAGGGCACCTTGGGAGGGCTCCGTCGGGTGGTCGCCATCGATCAGCGCCCTATCGGGCGCACACCCCGATCCAATGTTGCAACCTACACCGGCATGTTCGACCACATCCGCAAGCTGTTCGCCGCAACACCTGCGGCCAAGAAACGGAACTACAAACCGGGGCGGTTCTCCTTCAATGTCGCCGGTGGCCGCTGTCCGACCTGCGAAGGTGAAGGCTTCGTGATGGTCGAGCTGCTTTTCCTGCCCAGCGTCTACAGTCCGTGCCCGGACTGCAACGGCACTCGTTACACGCAGAGCACACTCGAAATCACCTGGCGGGACCGCAACATCGCCGACGTTCTCGCGATGAGCATCGACGAAGCCCACGCCTTCTTCACCAGTGAGAACGACGTTCTTCGCTCGCTCACCGTCCTACGCGAGGTCGGGTTGGGTTACCTGCGACTCGGACAACCCGCCACCGAGCTGTCCGGCGGCGAAGCCCAGCGTGTCAAGCTGGCATCCGAACTCCAGCGCGCGCAACGCGGCGACACCCTCTACATCCTCGACGAGCCCACTGCTGGGCTCCACCCGTCCGACAGCGACAGACTGCTCGCTCACGCGCAGGGGCTCGTCGACGCCGACAACACCGTTGTCATGGTCGAACTCGACATGCGCGTCGTCGCCCAGGCCGACCACGTCATCGACCTCGGACCGGGAGCGGGCGCCGACGGCGGACGTATCGTCGCCACCGGTTCCCCCGAGCAGGTAGCTGCCACTGCCGACAGTGCGACTGCCCCCTATCTACGAGCGGCGCTGGAAAACACAGGCGCCGGCACCACACAACACTGACCTGACCGCGCACCACCGCCTGGACTGAACGGCGATAAGGATCAACTAGCGATGGCACGACAGGCACTGAAACCCCAAGGCCTGCGTAATCAGCTCTCCAACTCTCTCCGGCCTCTCTCCGGCGTGAGTCCGGCTCCGCGGTGCTGCTGCTGGTGGTAACCGTGACCGCCCTGCTGTGGGCAAATTCGCCGGCTTCGGACGCGTACTTCGACCTCTGGCATCAAGGCGCCGGATTCGAACTCGGCCCGGTGGCGTTGCACATGAGCCTTCACCATTGGATCAACGACGGGTTGACGGTCGTCTTCTTCTTTCTGATCGGGCTCGAGGTACGCCAAGAGTTCGCCCACGGGTCATTACGTGATCGAACCCGCACTCGTATCGCCGTGATCGCCGGAGTCGCGGGGGTGTGTCTACCCGCCGTCATCTACGCCGTGATCGTCGGCAGCGGAGACAGCCTGCAGGGTTGGGGGGTGGTCGTCGGCACCGATACCGCCTTCATGCTCGGGGCCTTGGCGCTCCTCGGGCCCGCACGATCAGGCCAACTGCGAGTGTTTCTCCTTACCGTCACGGTGGTCGACGACTTCCTCGCGGTGTCCATCATCGGATTCGTATACAGCGAAAACATTCGCCTGATTCCACTGCTCGTTTCCCTGGCATGCCTGACAGCATTGTGGCTACTCGGGCGGGCGCGACAGTGGCGAGCCGCGCCATACATTCTCGTGGTGATCGTGCTGTGGTTCAGCACGATCGAGTCGGGTGTTCATCCCTCGCTTGCCGGAATGGTCGCCGGCCTTCTGATTCCCGCGTACCCGACACAGCGGCACAAGGTGGAGGCGGCTCGAGAACTGTTTCGTGACTTCTGGCAGTCTCCGAGCGCCGCATCAGGTCGTGCAGTATCACGTGGACTGGCCAAAGGCACAGCCGTCAACGAGCGGATACACGAATACCTCCGGGTACCCACCGCGCTGATCGTGGTACCGATCTTCGCTCTCGCCAACGCCGGCGTCGACCTGCGTGGCGGACTGCTCGTCGAAGCGTTCAGTGCCCGTGTGACCTGGGGAGTTGTGCTTGGCCTGGTTCTCGGCAAGCTCCTCGGCATCGGAGCAGCCACATACATCGCTATCCGACTCGGAGCGGGCCGATTACCGCAGGGGGTCGGCATGGGCAGTGTGATGGGCGGATCTGCGCTATCGGGGATGGGATTCACCGTATCGCTGCTGATCATAGGTTTGGCTTTCGGCACATCTCCCGAACTGGCCGGGCAGGCGACCGTCGGCGTGCTCGTCGCCATGGTGCTGGCTGCAGTACTGGGTGCGGTGATCTTCCGCGTGGCAGCGACCAAGCTGGGTGAGGCCGAAGCCGATCTCCCCATCGTGCTGGAACCTCCCGTAGATCCCGAGATCGACCACATTCGTGGACCCGAAGACGCCCAGCTGACCCTTGTAGAGTTCGTCGACTTCGAATGTGGATTCTGCGCACATGCCACCGGAGGATGGGACGACCTGCACGTCCACTTCGGCGACGATCTGCGCTACGTGGTCCGTCACCTACCGCTGGTGGACATCCATCCACACGCACTGGTTGCCGCACATGCAGCAGAGGCCGCCGCACGGCAGCACATGTTCTGGGAATGGCTGGACTTCGTGTTCACCCGCCAGAACGCGCTCGCGCGAACCGATCTCATCGGCTATGCAGCCGAGATAGGACTCGACGTCGACCAGTTCGTCGCGGACCTCGACAGCGACGCGGTCGCCGAGCGCGTACAACGTGACATTTCCAGCGCCCAGTCCAGTGGTGCCCGAGAAACACCGACCTTTTTCGTCGAAGGCTGCCGAATAATCGGAAGCTATGACGCGCGCACCCTCACCAAAGAACTCGAGCACAGCCGCCGAGGCGCTCGCACGTCCCTGCAGTAAACGCCGCAGACTCCGCCGCCCGGAACGTCCTGTACTGATACCAACCCACAACCATTGCTGACCGCAGGAAAACAGGCAATGATCAGGTAGAATAGACAACGGTGCGCAGCTCCCCCGCGCACCGCCACACTCGCCCGAGTCGACGAAGGAGCACCGGTGACCACTGCACGCAACGCACAGTCGCACATGACCGAAGCCCAGATCGACCGAGCCATCGCCGCCGCCACCGCCGGCCACCGCATGGCCGGCATGGAACCCACCGACTACGACATCGAAATCGGACGCCGGCAACTACGCGGAGAAATCACCGGCGACGAAGCAGTCGCACTCGTCCTCGCCGAAAACCGCCGCCGCCGAGCTGCCCGCAGTTGAAAGACCCGTACGTCGACCCCGAAACCGGGGTCCTGATCAACAAACTCGGGCACACCGACCCCCAAGCACTCCTCGAGGACGAACGAGCAGCCGCCTACCAGCGAATCCTGCAACTCGAAACACAGCCCATACCAGGCAATTTCGACTTCGACCACCTCAAAAAGATCCACCAATTCATCCTGCAAGACGTCTACGACTGGGCAGGCACCCTCCGCACCCGCGACACCGGCGCCGTCGGCATGAACCTCCCACACTGCCGACCCGAACACATCGAAAACCAAGCAGCGTTCATCTTCCGCGGAATCGCCAAAGACAACTTCCCCAAGGCCTCCCGAAAGACCGCGCCGTCGACCGACTCGCCTACCACTGGGGCGAAACCACCGTCCTGCACCCATTCCGAGACGGCAACTCCCGCACACAACGAGTCTTCTTCGACGAACTCCTCAAATCCTCCGGCTGGACCATCGACTGGCAAAAAGTCCACGCCTCCGCAGTACAAGCAGCCCGCTACGTCGCCATGGAAGCAACCCACACCCCACTCCGCGACGTCCTCGCCCCCGGCGTGCACCGCAACAACACCGAACCGCCCACACTCGCCAAAACTCAAGGCAACGTCATCCACCTCGAGGTAGCCGAGCACCACAAAGCGATGATCGAGCACCTCCGCAGCGGAAACCGCGAACCCTACAACCCCAACGAACTCAGCGACATCGCCAACCGCGCCCGCATGAGCTTCCCCGCATCACCCACGCACCGTGCCCGCAGCGCGGCCCCCGAAGACACCACACCGAAACGGCCGGCCACACCGAAACGCGAACACGACCTCGGCAGAGACTGACCCTCGCGATAGCGCGGAGTCAGCGCAGGTCAGCCGCATCGACGACATGCGACACTGTCGGCACGTTCGGCGTCCGCCGGGTACTCCCACACGTCTCACACTTCCCCGAACCCTGTGGACTACCGACCACAGTTGGCATCGACACCCACACCCCACCGCACAGAACGCCCGGCGAGATCACTTCTGAACACGGCTGCGTCACCGGCGTTGACTGATCCATCAACCCACCGTAGGACAGATTCCGACTCGTGTCAGACACACTCGCACGTAACCCGAAAACCAGAGCGAAGGCGCCACCGCCGGGGACTGTAAGAACAACGGTGTAACTCTGAAAGGAGATACGCCACTATGACTGACGTGATTGAACGTGAGACAGAGACGAACTCGGCTCAGCCGGGTATCAGCGATGCGCGGCTCAAAGAGCTGGTCGAGCAGGCGCGAGCCGAAGGGCTGCAGTTGACCGGAGATGGTGGATTGCTGTCGAAGCTGACCAAGCTAGTCGTGGAGTCCGCGCTCGAAGGCGAGATGGACGACCACCTCGGATACGGCAAGAGCGACCCGGCAGGGAGGGGCAGCGGCAACTCCCGCAACGGCAGACGAGCCAAGAACGTGTTGACCGAGGCCGGCCCGGTCGAACTCGAGGTGCCCCGTGACCGGGATTCCTCCTTCGAGCCGAAGATCGTGGCCAAGCGGCAGCGTCGGCTCTCAGGCGTGGAGGACATGGTGATCTCATTGTCGGCCAAGGGTTTGACGACCGGTGAGATCGCTGCACACCTGGCCGAGGTGTACGGAGCTGATGTGTCCAAGCAGACGATCTCGACGATCACCGAGCGGGTGATGGAAGGCATGGCCGAGTGGCAGAACCGGCCGTTGGATCCTGTGTACCCGGTGTTGTTCATCGACTGCATCCACGTCAAGATCCGCGAGGGCAACGTCGCTAACCGGCCGATCTACGTCGCGATGGGGGTGACTGTCGACGGCACCCGCGACATCCTCGGACTGTGGGTCGGTGAGCACGGCGACGGGGAGGGAGCGAAGTACTGGCTTCGGGTGTTGTCCGAGCTGAAAAACCGTGGTGTGCAAGATGTTCTGATCGTCGTGTGCGACGGTCTCAAGCATCTACCCGACTCGATCGAGCAAGTGTGGCCACAGACCATCGTGCAGACTTGTGTGGTCCATCTTCTCCGTAACACCTACGCCTATGCCTCCCGCAAGGACTGGTCCGAGATCGCCAAGGACCTCAAACCCGTCTACACGGCTCCGTCGGAGCAGGCCGCGCTCGACCGATTCGCAGAGTTCAGTGACAAATGGGAGAAACGCTATCCCGCGATCATCAGGCTCTGGACTAACGCCTGGGCTGAGTTCGTGCCGTTCCTACAATTCGACAACGCCATCCGGCAGGTCATTTACACGACCAACGCCATCGAAAGTGTCAACGCCCGAATCCGCAGGGCTGTCAAGGCCCGTGGACACTTTCCGACCGAGGCCGCGGCCTTGAAATGCGTGTATCTGGCCATCATGAGCCTCGATCCCAAAGGCACCGCCCGCAGGCGCTGGTCCAACCGATGGAAGGCAGCACTGAATGCCTTCGAGATAACGTTCGACGGACGGCTGTCTGCCGGACGAAAGTAGTTAGAAACCAATCAATTACACCGTTTTCTGGACAGACCCCACCGCCGCTTAACCGGCTCATCCCAATCGGGGGTGTAGGAGTTGGGGTCTGAAGCCGCCGGTCTCGAGCAGGCTTCGGGCGATGTAGTTGGTCAGGTTGCGGAATCCGAGTGCGGAGCTGCGCAGGTGTTCGAGCCGTCCGTTGAGCGCCTCGGTCGGCCCGTTGCTGGTGCCGGGTCGTTCGAAGTAGGCGAGCACGTCAGCGGCTCGCTTCTTCAGGGTCCGGCCCAGGGTGGTGAGCTCGGTGAGCACCTTGGGGACGCCGGCGCTGAGGTCGGTGATCAGCTTCTCCATGAGCTCGCGGCCACGTTGCCGGTCCTCGTGGCGATAGGCGGCGATCATGCGCTGGTAGACACCCCAGGTCGCCTCGACCTCGACGTGAGCGTCATCAACGAACAGCGCGCGTAGCCTGTCGCTCTGCTTGTCGGTGAGCAGGTCCGCGCCGGTGTGCAGCGTGCGCCGCGACTTGTAGAGCGGGTCGTCCCTGAACCCACGGTGCGCGTGGATCGCGAGTTGGACCCGGCACCTGTCGAGGGCGTCACCGGCCAGGCGCACGACGTGGAAGGGATCCATCACCGTGACTGCGTCCGGGATCTCCTCTGCAGCGGCGGTCTTGAACCCGGTGAAGCCGTCCATCGCGACCACCTCGACCGCGTCACGGAAGGCGTCGTCGCGGTCGGCGAGCCAGGTCTTGAACGCCGCCTTCGACCGGCCCTCGACCATGTCCAGCAGCCTTGCTGGGCCGGCGCCATCGCGGACCGGGGTGAGGTCGATGATCACGGTGACGTACTTGTCGCCACGCCTGGTGTGGCGCCAGACGTGCTCATCGACGCCAATGACCTTCACGCCCTCAAACCGCGTGGGGTCGTTGATCAGCAGCCGCTTGCCTTCAGCCAGGACCGCGTTGTTGGCGGTGTCCCACGCGAGCCCGAGTCCCTCGGCGACACGGGCGACGGTGAGGTGTGCGACCACGATCCCTTCCAGCGCCCACCGCAGCCCGGTGCGCGAGAGCTTCGCGCGTGGCTCCGCCGCGGCGCTGGTGTCTTGGCGCCACACGTGTCCGCAGTCGGCACAGCGGTAGCGGCGCACTACAACTTCCAGCACGGTCGGTCGCCAGCCCAGCGGCTCGTGGGCCAACCGCCGGATCACGGTGTCACGAGCAGCGCCTTCGCTGCCGCACCGTCGGCACCACTGATCTGGTTCCACCACGCGGCACGCGAGGACCGCACGATCCGGTTCAAGTCGTTGTCCGGTCACGCTCAGACCGAGGCCGTCGAGTCGAGCGAAGGCGGTCAGGTCAGGGCGGCCGAAGCCGGCCGGCGGCGTAGCGTCGGACACGTCGAGGTCTTTCGGATGGATGGCGTAGGAACCTCCGTCGTCGGGAGACCTCGACGTCTATCTGCGGACCGACGCGCCCGGCCGACCTACACCGTCATCTGAGAAGACCCCTGAAACGTCTTCGACGACGACGGGACCGGCGAGGAGGAGGGCGCGGTGAGCTAAAGGAATGGAGCTTGCTCGGCTTCGACGCCGCCGCAAGCTCCGGTGAAACGGTCGGTACTGGTCGGTCGTCGTCGGTCACCACCGGATGGCGGCGTCCCCCACGCTCGGCGTTTGCGCAGGTCAGCGGCTCGTTCGCCCAGTGGGCGCATCAAGCGATAGACGCAAAGCCGATGTGATTAGGTCGTCGGTTCGATTCCGACAGGCGGCTCCGGCGAACAGCCCCTGACCTGCGGAAACGCAGGGCAGGGGCGGTTCGGTTCTGGTGGTCGCGCGATGCGCTGGCCTCACGGCTCTGCCCGACACCGACGTCGCTCTCCTCTGCGACGGAACCCTCGCCGGCTGAGCGCTCGCGGCCGGCATCCTGTCCGTGTGCCGATAGGCCTCGCACCGCTCGGCAACGCAGCGTGGCGTTGCGTCGCGACCTGGCGACGGCTCGGCGGGGCGCGATCGTCTCGTGCGTTGGCGGACTACGGGAGCTTGGACGCGAGGACGTCGGCCGCCAGGATCTCGGGTGCTGCGCCGAGGAGGTGCTGGTTGGCCATCAGGGCTGCGACGATGGCGCCGTTGGCGTGGGCGTCGCGAGCGGCCTCGTCGGGGAATGCATCGAAGATCCAGAAGGTGTCGGCGTGGGTCCTGACCGCGAACCAGACAATCGTTCCTACTTCTTCGTTGGCGAGCGCGACAGCGCCGGCGAGCAGATCGGCGAGCGCGTCGTGCTGTCCATCTGCCGCGACGATCTTGGCGACGAAGGCATACGGAAGTGATGCGGGTGTGGACATGAGGGGTTCTCCTAGGTGTCGAGGTTTCTTGGTGAAGCGAGTTCAGCGTATGACGAGCAAGGACATGTGAGAAGTGGCGTATACGGCAGTATTGCTATTGTTTGCGCCATGCGTATCGGACTGATCGCGATCGACGGCTGCTTCGGTTCGGCTGTCGCGTCGGTCATCGACATCGTGCGGGTGGCCGACGGAGCCCGCGGCGATGTCGACCCGCGGATCGACCCGATCGAACTCGCCATCCTCGGACCGAAACGGAGAGTGACCACGACGGCATCGATGACCCTGTCGGTGGACCACCCGCTGTCGGAGTCCGCAGAGTTCGACGTGGTCGTCGTCCCTGCGCTTGGAACCCTCACGGCCGCCGCTACCAACGACGCCCTCCAGAGCCGAGATGCTCGTTCGGTCATCGCCTCGCTCGGGCGCCTCGACGACGCGACCACCCGGATCGCCGCGGCGTGCACCGGCGTGTTCGCTGTCGCCGAGACCGGACGGATGCATCATCGGCGGGCGACGACCAGCTGGTTCCTGGGGCCGGAGTTCCTGAAGCGCTATCCGACCGTCGCCCTCGATCTCGACACCATGGTCGTGGTCGACGGGAACCTCGTCACCGCCGGCGCCGCGTTCGCCCACATCGACCTCGCGCTCTCACTCGTGCGATCGATCAGCCCCGACCTGGCCCAACATGTCGCCAAGCTCCTCATCATCGACGAGCGTCCGTCGCAGGCGGCCTTCGTCGCCTACGAACATCTCCGGCACGAGGACCCGATCGTCGTCGAGTTCGAACGCTTCGTGCGCGCCCGCCTGGACGAACCGTTCAACGTCGCCTTCGTCGCGCAGTCGCTCGGCACCAGCCGGCGCACCCTCGAACGACGAGTCCGTGCGGCGCTCAACCTCACTCCGCTCGGCTTCGTCCAACGGCTTCGCATCGAACGAGCTCGGCACCTCTCAGCAACCACGGACCTCACCTCCGCCGAGATCGCGCTACGGGTCGGCTACGCGAACGCCGAGACTCTGCGCTCCCTCCTGCGTAGGGAGCGACGCCGTTCCTGACCTATCGCCATGCCTGTAGCCGGTGTCCTAGTGCTCGACTGGAACCACCTCTCAGCACGTCGCGTCGACGCTCCTGCGTCGCCCCTGGACGACCCACTCGACACGCCCGCAGCACAGGCCATGTGACGTGTCCTGGCTTCCCGGACGGTCGGGGTTGGGTGGCTGTGATGTCGCTGCGTTCTCGTCGAGGGGGTCAGCAGACTCGATCAGGGTCGATTGGGATGAGACGCGAAGGCGGTCAGGTCAGGGCGGCCGAAGCCGGCCGGCGGGGTAGCGTCGGTCACGTCGAGGTCTTTCGGATGGATGGCGTAGGAACCTCCATCGTCGGGAGACCTCGACGTCTACCTGCGGACCGACGCGCCCGGCCGACCTACACCCTCATCTGGGAAGAGCCTCTTTCGACACCGCATCGCTGAGCACCGACTCGCTCGAGGAACTGAATCTCGGCAAGATCAGCGAACTGCTCAAGCTCGGCATCACCGCCGTCTCTTTCATCACCGCACTGAACTCGCTCAGCTGAGCGAACATTCGGGCTGACGCCGAACCGAAAACCTGTCGAGGTATGAGTTCGCCACGAGATGCTCCCTGCGCGTTGGGACCGAACTCCACGGCCCTACGTGTAGGGAGCAGTTCAGTTTTTGAGTAGATAGATCTCAGGGGAGCGGAGGCGGTCATTCCTGATCCCGGTCCATCGGCGCCGGCAATAGGAATACGTAATATCCACGGTGAGAAGAAATTCAGCTTTCCGGTACGCATCACTGTCTAGGCTGAGACGTGTGATTGTGGGCGAACAAGTCTCGCGGCGAACACCTTCCGGCCGGACTGAATCTCGGGGTCAACAAATGGACGTGCATCTTCTTGAGGATGTGGCGGCGCGTAGCCCCGATTCGGGTGCAGACCCTCAGCGGTGGCCCGATCCGTCACCACGGTGTTAAGAGAATGCGGCCTGCACCGCAGTAAATTGTTTTCCGGGCTCAGTCCCTCGTACTGTTCTAGTATCGTCGACCAGCGCCCCGCCGCACGGTTCCAGGCCCTCAATTCAGGTGTCGATAGTGAGTCGCCAGACTTTGTATGCACGGTAGATGGATGCCGCGATCAAGCCCCCCTTTCCGCTTGGACGTCTCTTCGCGAAGGCAACGAGCGGTTTGTCAACCACGCGTCCATGCCCTCGACAACGGAACTTGGTCTCAATACGTCAACGCATCACTGCTGGTGACATGATGCGTGATCGTGGAGGCATGGATGGGCAACAGGGCGCTCGGGTTCACTGTGGATCAAGAGAACACGATCTGGGAGATGTGGCGTCGCGGTGATTCGCTGAGTGCGACCGGGCGGGTCCTCGGGGAGAGTGTCCCTCAGATCGGCCGGTTCCTGCGTAAATCCGGCGGTATCCGGCCGCTCCCACGTCGTCGGCGAGCATCTCATCTCACGGCCGGGGAGCGTGAAGAGATTTCCCGTGGGATCGCCGCCGGTGACAGTGCTCGGACGATCGCCGACAAACTCGGAAGATCCCCGTCCACGATCGCTCGGGAGATCGCCCGCAACGGCGGCCGCGAACACTATCGGGCGACCCCGGCGGATGCCGCAGCGTATGTCCGCGCGCGCCGCCCTCAAATCTCGACTCTCTCTACCAGGCATTTTCTGCGGGAGGTTGTCACAGGGAAGCTGAGTGAGCAGTGGTCACCGCAGCAGATCTCCGCCTGGCTCCGGCGCGAGTATCCGTCCGATCCGCAGATGTGGGTTTCGCACGAGACGATTTACCGTTGCCTGTACATACCGTCGCGGCAAGTATTCGACGACACAAAATTTCACGAACTGCGTACCGATCGGCGGATCCGCCGGCCTCGTGGGAAGAAACGCTCCCACGGGCGCGGGCAGATACGGAACAGGGTCCCCATCGATCACCGCAGCCCAGCAGCGGATGCTCGTAGCGAGCCCGGACACCTCGAAGGTGATCTCGTGTTCGGCACCCGCCCGTCGGCGGTCGCGACGCTGGTAGATCGGCAATCACGCGCCGTGCATGTGGTCGCACTGCCGAACGGGTACCGGGCCGAGACGGTTGCGGACGCCTTGATCGCCTATCTGGGCCGGTTGCCTGCGCATCTGCGTCGGTCGTTGACGTGGGATCGGGGACTGGAAATGGCCGCGCACGAGCGCATCACCGCAGCACTCGACCTGCCCATCTACTTTTGCGCCCCGCATCATCCGTGGCAACGAGGGACGAACGAAAATACGAACGGGCTCCTGCGCCAGTACCTGCGCAAGAACGCTGACCTGCGCACTTTCAGCCAGGAGGACCTGAATTCGATCGCGGTAAGACTCAACAATCGGCCTCGTCGGGTGCTCGACTGGGACAGTCCACGCCAACGAGAAGACCAGGTGCTCGGCTCCTCGGGTCTGTCCAGAAAACGGTGTAATTGATTGGTTTCTAACTACTTTCGTCCGGCAGACAGCCGTCCGTCGAACGTTATCTCGAAGGCATTCAGTGCTGCCTTCCATCGGTTGGACCAGCGCCTGCGGGCGGTGCCTTTGGGATCGAGGCTCATGATGGCCAGATACACGCATTTCAAGGCCGCGGCCTCGGTCGGAAAGTGTCCACGGGCCTTGACAGCCCTGCGGATTCGGGCGTTGACACTTTCGATGGCGTTGGTCGTGTAAATGACCTGCCGGATGGCGTTGTCGAATTGTAGGAACGGCACGAACTCAGCCCAGGCGTTAGTCCAGAGCCTGATGATCGCGGGATAGCGTTTCTCCCATTTGTCACTGAACTCTGCGAATCGGTCGAGCGCGGCCTGCTCCGACGGCGCCGTGTAGACGGGTTTGAGGTCCTTGGCGATCTCGGACCAGTCCTTGCGGGAGGCATAGGCGTAGGTGTTACGGAGAAGATGGACCACACAAGTCTGCACGATGGTCTGTGGCCACACTTGCTCGATCGAGTCGGGTAGATGCTTGAGACCGTCGCACACGACGATCAGAACATCTTGCACACCACGGTTTTTCAGCTCGGACAACACCCGAAGCCAGTACTTCGCTCCCTCCCCGTCGCCGTGCTCACCGACCCACAGTCCGAGGATGTCGCGGGTGCCGTCGACAGTCACCCCCATCGCGACGTAGATCGGCCGGTTAGCGACGTTGCCCTCGCGGATCTTGACGTGGATGCAGTCGATGAACAACACCGGGTACACAGGATCCAACGGCCGGTTCTGCCACTCGGCCATGCCTTCCATCACCCGCTCGGTGATCGTCGAGATCGTCTGCTTGGACACATCAGCTCCGTACACCTCGGCCAGGTGTGCAGCGATCTCACCGGTCGTCAAACCCTTGGCCGACAATGAGATCACCATGTCCTCCACGCCTGAGAGCCGACGCTGCCGCTTGGCCACGATCTTCGGCTCGAAGGAGGAATCCCGGTCACGGGGCACCTCGAGTTCGACCGGGCCGGCCTCGGTCAACACGTTCTTGGCTCGTCTGCCGTTGCGGGAGTTGCCGCTGCCCCTCCCTGCCGGGTCGCTCTTGCCGTATCCGAGGTGGTCGTCCATCTCGCCTTCGAGCGCGGACTCCACGACTAGCTTGGTCAGCTTCGACAGCAATCCACCATCTCCGGTCAACTGCAGCCCTTCGGCTCGCGCCTGCTCGACCAGCTCTTTGAGCCGCGCATCGCTGATACCCGGCTGAGCCGAGTTCGTCTCTGTCTCACGTTCAATCACGTCAGTCATAGTGGCGTATCTCCTTTCAGAGTTACACCGTTGTTCTTACAGTCCCGGCTCCTCCGCAGTCGGATAGCAAAGCTGGCCATAACGGCGGTTGGCATGATGATGGTCATGGCTGCCACCGGTCTTCCCGAACTCGATGTCGCCCGTATCGTGAAGTACTGCGCCAGTCGGGTTCCCGATCGTCTGCGTCATGAGATTCGGGTCGAATGCGACATCGCGCTGCGCCATGTCACGATCTGCGAATGCCGGCCGCCGTGGCGTGAGGACTTCGGACCGGAGTGGACGCGATTCCCGATCGCCCGCCTGTCTTACACGAAGAAAACCGGGCTGTGGACTCTGTATTGGCGGGACCGGAACCTCAAGTTTCACCGTTACCAGTTCTTGGCGCCGAGTCCTCACGTTCAGGATTTGCTCGATCACATCGAAAGCGGTGCGGACCCGATCTTCTGGGGTTGATCCGTTATCGTCGGTGATGCGTTGACCTATTGAGACCAAGAACTGTTCCGGACAGCTTCGTCCGCAGTGCGGTCGAGCGTGGTTCTGATGGGCAGCAACGAGGGCTTGTCCACCGTCGACGAACTCGAAGGCCGTCACGTCGTGGAGACCGGCTCGCTGATCATGCAGAGGTCGCGGATTATCGCCGACAAGAATGGACAAGAGTGCGTGCGCGATCGTCGGTGTCACGTACACGTTGTCCGACGGTCGCATGCGAGTTCAGGGCACAGTCGGCGACATCGGGAGCATCTGATCCGCGAACGAAAGTAACGTGCATTGGTATCGTCCGGGTTGGGTTGCAGCATTTCGGGCTTGAATTTCAGGGTGCCGTCGGATCCGTTTTTGGCCCTGGAGTGTGAAGCGAGTGCAAGAGCATACGGATCTCGGTGCGGTGGTAGCGGCGGTGACCGCCGATGGTCGAGGTAAACCCGATTTTTCCTTCGTCAGCCCAGCGAGCGACTGTTTTCGGAGTTACACGAAAAAGTTCGGACACTTGTTTTGGAGTGAGTAAGTCTTCGGAGCCGATATCGAAGACAGCGGGAGGAGGTGGCGGTCCATTGCCGCCGCTGCTTTCGTGCTGAGCGGTGGCTGGAGTCGACCCGTTCAGGCCCATGATTGTCCTTTCGAGGAGTCGACGGTGCGTGATTCTTTCTGACTCGGATGCCCGGTATCGGATCGAAGAATTTTTCTGTACGCGGTGAGCAGATATTTTTCGGCAGCGGTGTAGACGGTGATCGGGGTGCCGTCTGAGTCTGTGGTCTGGACGATGAGTTCGAGGTAGCGGCGGCGGTATAGATAGGCATCGGGTTGCTGCAGCAGGAATTGCGCGGCGGCGATGACTTCTGGACTCGGCGCTACACGTGCGAATCTGGCGTGAGACTGCAGGTGGCGATCTATGTCGGTGTGCGGGTACGGATCTGACTCTGTATCCGTTGGGTCGTGGGCGTTCATCAGGTCGTGCTCCTGGCGTTGATTCGTTCTGTGTCGCCGTCGTAGTAGTCCAACAATCTCTGATCCATCACCCGGCGCCACAGCGGTGGAATCCACGCGATCACGATCATCATTGCGTAGCCGGCCGGAAGTTGCGGCGCTTCGGCCGCGCTACGCAGACTTTGGTACCGCAGCTTCGGGTTGGCGTGGTGATCGCTGTGCCGCTGCAGTTGGTAGAGAAACAGATTGCTCACGACGTGATCGCTGTTCCAACTGTCAGCGGGGCTGGCGCGAACGTACGAGCCGTCGGCACGCTTGCCACGCAGCAGGCCGTAATGCTCGAGGTAGTTCGCGGCTTCGAGGAAGGTGAATCCGGCAACTGCCTGCAGCAGGAGCCAGGGCGCGACCTCCCAACCGAAGATACCGATCAGCGTCGCGAAGAGGACAACACTCATCGCCCAAGCGTTGAGAATATTGTTCTCGAAGCTCGAGGTTCGTTTGCCTTTCCTCTGGAGTCGAGCGCTCTCGATGCGCCATGCCGAACGCAGCCCGCCGAACACACTTCGTGGCAAGAACCTCCAGAAGCTCTCACCGAACCGTGAGCTGGCCGGGTCCTGCGGAGTAGCTACACGCACATGGTGGCCGAAATTGTGTTCCACGTAGAAGTGCCCGTAGAGAGATTGCGCAAGCGCCACTTTCGCGAGCCACTGTTCGATCTTCTCGCTCTTGTGGCCGAGTTCGTGGGCCGCGTTGATACCGACGCCGGCGACGACGCCCACCGTGAACGACATCGCGATCTTCTCCGCGATTCCCATCGGAGCGTTGATCCAGCACCAGCAGGCGAAGACCAGACCGGCGTATTGCAAGGGGAGGAACGCGTAAGTGCACCAGCGGTAGTAGCGGTCCTTCTGCAGTCGTGGGATCGCATCGTCCGGCGGACTTTCGCCGTCTTCACCGGCCAGCATGTCGATGATCGGGATGACGATGACCAGTAGCCACGCGCCGGTCGCCCAGAACAATCCGAGACGAAGGTTGTCGACGAGAATCCAGGAGAGGAACGGGCTGAGTGGAATCAGCAATCCGAGCGGCCACAGGTACCTCTTACGATCACGCCACACCGAAGGACCTTCGATGCTCGCGGGTGTGGAAGCCGCGGGAGTCATGGTGACATCTGGTGAATAGGGGGCATTTTCCTAAGGATTCAGTCTTAGAGGACGTTTACGATATGTGTATCTCATTCCAGAGCCGAGGGTTACACGTGGAATCGAAGTAAGAGGTGATCGCCAGTCGGGGGCTGAGGCGCGGCCCTGCGATCTCGGCCTCCTCGGATATCCATGACTCGCCGGTGGCTAATCCGTCTTTTTCGCACGATCGATGAATGATCTTGGTGAAGAACAAGACTCGTGTTCATTCCGGGATGCCTTTGCCAACCTGCTTGGGCATGTTGCGACTTTGGGTGTGCCCAGGATTCGGAGCGAGCGCTCCATCAACCTCGGATGCGGGTGATGGAGACCACAGCAATATGGCAGGGGCTAGCTACACGACTTCCGGCTGCTGTGTACTAACTGACATTCATTCGAGACGTTCGAGCCCCACTTTCCGAGGTTCCTGCTGAGTGCAGATGACTATGCTCGCTCTGTAAGTTCACGTGAGAGTGGGGCGACCGTGATGGTAAAGGCTGATCCAGACGACCACCTTGTTGCTGTGCTGTGTTCTGTTTTCTCCGGGAGTCGTGCAGCTTTCGCCGAATTCTACGACCGGACTTCCCCTTGGGTCTGCGACCTGCTCATGCAGATGTTCGGTGATCAGCGAGTTAGCGACGAACTGGCACGGTCGGTGTATCGCGAGGTATGGGCATGCGCGCCCGAGTACAAGACGGAAAACGGGAGCCCTACGGCGTGGGTAATCATGATTGCTCACCGGCGAGCGATAGAAAAGATTCGCTCCCCGCCCTCGGCGCGAGGCTTTATGGTCCTCTCAGGAGGCCTCCGGATCGGCTGAGGAAGCCCACGCATGCAAAGACGGCTTCAGTTGGTCAACAGGGGATTGCCGCGCAAGAAGATACCTCTACCAGGGATATTACTGCGGTTGGACACAGCGGCAGATAGCCCACCGTGACGGGGTGACCGTTACCCTTGTGCGATCGAGCATCAAATCAGCCGTATTGACTGCACGCGCTAGTCAGCAATGCGGTCTGATGTAGCCGGAGTTCTGACGGAGGCATGTTCGGCGTTGGTGCTACGAGCGGAGAGCTTCGCGGGGTGATCGGGCGCAGTAATCGAGGTTTGCACGAATTAGGTGGTCCGACTGTGAAAGGGTTTGCAGGAAGGAGACGGGATGTGCTGGACGAGTACTGACGGCGCTCACGAAGGAGCGCCGGCGACGATCGTCGCCGGCGATCGCACCGCACTGTCGTACAGCGCCCGGGGCTTCGGACTCGAGGACGGAACGTACGTGCCCGATGAAGCGACGATCGGTTGGCGCGCGCAATGCTCGTGCGGATGGAAAGCATTGGGGCTCATCGAGCGTGTGACCGACGCCGACCTACCTCGACGACCGGACCAGATCCTCGACCTCTCGGGAGGGCCCGCATTCCCGGAAGTAGAAGACATATGCCACGCACAATGGCTTGAGCATGTCCGCCGATCCGCTTCAGCATGCCCCACGAACGCGTTCTCCATGACCACATGACGCACGACTCGGCGAGGTATCGGTCGGGGACCTATGATTCCTGATCTGCAGTCGACTCACGCGTGAGGTCTAGGGCCGCACACCTCGCTGTTGTACAGGGGGGAGTGGTGCGTGCACCACTCCTGAGTGGTCCCGGCGTACTGTGACCCACCGCGGAGATGCGGTGGTCGGATCGAGAGGCATCGACCCGACCACGCCGATGACACCGTCGTCAACACCGATCACCTGTCCTCCGCGTAGGAGGGTGACGTCTTCTCTGGTGATCTTGGTCTTGTCGGCGCGAGCCGTCATCAGCCACTCTCCGTGATCATCCGTCAATTTCGCGAGCCAGGTCCCCATATGACCTGCCTCTACCTTCGTGTTCGTTGGCGGCCCCCCCGAGTCGCGCTCTCAAACAAAGCCTCGCGCGAGCGCAGCTAGGTGCCCCGCTGTGTTATCCGCTCGGAGCACTTATCTCTGGGAGTGCATGTCCATTGTGTTTTCGTCGGCTATGAAATTTAGCCAGGAAATGCTAGCCAATAACTCGTAACAACGTCACTGCAGGATGGTGACCGTGTTTTTCGGTGCACTCAGTGCGTCAATTCGTCCTTCTTGGCGCGAGCCTTTTCGAGTGCCTTCTCGGCGCGCTTGCGGGCCCGCTTACCCAGCACCTCGGTTTGCTCCGACGCCGTTTCGGCCCACTCGTTGCTCTTTTCGAGGGCGAGTTCGGCGAACTCCGAGCTGCGCTTGCTCGCCAGCTCGGCCAGTTCGGCGCTGCGCTCGCGTGCGGTCTCGGCCAGTTCGGAGCCGCGCTTCTGCGCGACTTCGAGGATGTCCGGGCCGCGTTCTTTGGCGACCTCTCCGAATTCCGCGGCTCGCTTGCTCGCGATCTCCGCGAATTCGGAGCTGCGCTCCTTGGCAAGTTCGAGCCAATCCGTGCCGTGTGCCTTCGCGGTTTCGGCAAGTTCGGAACCGCGTTCGGACGCCACCGACAGAGCATGCTCGACGCGATCGCTAGTGTGATCGGTCTGCGATGCGACCAATGGAAGTGCTGCGGCGATAGACGCCTGGGCTTTCTTCGCGGCGCGACGGCCGCGCCAGCCGAGCGACGGCTTGCCCTCGGTGTCGACGGAGGCGATCATCAGTCCGCCGAGCAAGCTGACGTTCTTGATGAAGTTGGTGCGCTGCATCGCTCGCAGTGACGGATCGGTTTCGTTCCAGAAGTCGTGACCGGCAAGCGTGGTCGGTACCAGGCTCCCCGCGAGCACCAACGACGCGAGCCGCGGCGCCTTGCCGGTGGCCAGCAGGGCACCGCCGCCGATCTGGACGGCGGCGTTGATCTTGACGAGTGTTTCCGGATCAGCAGGCACCTTCTGCGTCACTGCTCCTGGCAGCGTCTCGACGGATTTGTCGATCAGCGGTGACGCTTTGGCTGCTCGCTGAGCGGGGTTGCGCAAAGCATCGATTCCCCCGGCGATGAAGATCGTGGAAAGCAGTGGACGAGCAATTCGACGTACCAGCATGTTTCAAGCCTTCCAGAGTGAATGCGACATTTGGAGAACCACTCTCCGCGGGCCTCCCGGCAGGTTGCTCAGCTGTACTGAACTCTGTCGACAGGCACCCTCAAACGTGGAGGTGGGATGTGCCCAGTCCCTCTCTTACAGGAGGAGGCGATCCCGGTAGTGGTGCATCATCATGGGTCGAGCAAATTAGGTACCCGCGCGAGCCAGATGTCCCAGGCGAGGGTTAGGCCGGGGTATATAGGGTGTTAATACCAAACTTTTCGACCGCCCACAGCGCGACCCATGGTGCCCAGAAGTGTCAGGATTGCGCCGACCACCACCAAGATGATGCCGACTGTCGTCAAAATACTGATTGCGGTGAAGTAACCGATCAGGGCCAGAATGATGCCGAGGACAATCACAGTGATTCCTATTCTCTCGCTAGGTTCTCGCTCTGCGCACCGGCCAGCCACCAGATCCGGCGGTGCGAGAAGTTCAATCGATCACAGAATCTATACCATCAGACATAGATTATAGGCAAAATTGAAACCAGATGTAGTGAGGTGGCGTTAAGCGCCGACCTGGCCCGGCCACGAGGCCGGTCGGTGCCTGGCGAACATTGAGGAAGGGCGTAGTCAAGGGCCCACCGACACTGAGTACGAGCAGAGTCCCGGTGGGCGGGCACGCGCCCGCCGTGTCGGCGACGAGCGCGAAGTTCGGGCGGTCCACCGACATCAGGTGTGAACATCGGTCGGTGGACCGTGCGTGTCAGAACCGGCGACAACTCCGACACGCAGATCGAAGACCCGCCGGGACGGAGTGGGGGACTCAACCGGCGGGTCAACATCCTCCATGCCCTGGTGCCTTGTTCTCCAAACATGAACAGCCCGCCGTATTTGTCGAGCAGGCACAACGAGGCCCAGCAGAAACCGATCAAGGCGACGGGCAGCACTCCCTGATGCTGGCCTTGTCGTCCAGAGTCGCCTGCTGCACCAGATGAGCGTCATTCTGCCGTGCGTCAGTACAAGTACATTGCCGCGTTCCTGACAAGTAACGGAGAAGGGTAGTGTTCGGCCCTCGTTCCAGGCTGGCGCGGGTGGGTGGGGGACCGAGAATGTTCATCTCGATCACGCCGGCGGTGCGAAGCCTCACGCCCGTAACTCGATGCCATTCTGCAGCGGTTGCGACGCGGATAGACGTTGGTGATCACTCCCCGCGAAGTGGCGAGATCGTGGTATCGGTCAACGACTGATGTCGATACCGACCGGCTGTTCGATAACGCCCCTGCATCCGCTGCGGCAATCAACGAAACTTTCCCGGCGGTCGGTCAGTTCAGGCGGTGAACCGGCGTAGAACTCGAGCACGGTAATAAACAGTGGACATCTACATTGAAGGCAGTCGCGTCCGAGTTCGGTGCCGACGACGGGCACAGTGCTCACGAAATCGACCATAGGCCAATTCTTCGAACGCGCATTCCTACTGGCAGGCAACGCATCCCGCGCACCGATGACACCGGTAAGTCTGTGACGCGATGTATGTGTCTGCTGCGCTTACCGTCGCATTCTGCAAGCGAGCCACCGACTGGGTGGGGAACACAGGAGATGGAATGAATTCTAGTAAATTTCGGAAGGGGCTTCATGGGCATCGCTGACCAGAATGGCACAACGCCGGGCGTCTCGACAGAGATGAAGTCGGGCAAGGACCTGCCACCCTCGATGATCGAGCGACTGACGTTGATTCTCGACGCCTTCGGCGGCCGAGGAGCTCGGATCACGCTCGAACAGGTTGCATGCCGTACTCGATTACCTCGCTCCACTGTCCACCGCATTCTCGATCAACTCACCACCTTCGGATGGGTCGAGCACGCCTCCTTCGGATACTGCCTCGGTCGCCGCGCTCTCCGGGGGACGGCGACGGCGAGAGGCGCAGCTCGCTTCGTGAAGCGGCCGCACCGTTTCTGCACGAATTGCACCAGCAGACCGGTATGGTCGTGCATCTGACCGTCCTCGACGGCCCCGACGTCGTCGATCTCGACAAAGTCGGCGGACGTTTCGCCGCTGCAATCCCGTCGCGTGTCGGGGGTCACGCCCCCGCCCACTGCACCGCCGGCGGAAAAGCGATCCTGGCGTGGATCACCCCCGAACGCGTCGACGCTCTTTTCGGCTCAGTCCTTTCTCGCAGTACGGAAAACACCATCACAAACATCAATGTTTTGCACCAGGAACTGAGTCGCATCCGCCGGCGCCGCGGTGTGGCCTTCGAGCGAGGAGAGTCAGCTCATGGTGTGGCCTGCATCGCTGCTGCGGTTCGCGGATACGAAGAACCCGTCGGCAGCATTGCCCTGTGCGGCAACAACAAATCCGTTCAGCTAGAACGCCTCGCCCCTTGGTCGTCCACGCGGTCCGTGAAATTTCTCGATCGTTGTACCCCGAATCGGACCATTCCCGTAGACCACGAAAGGCGCCTTCCGTTCCTGCGGCCACATTCTCCGTGGAGATGATGGATCGCCTCCTGGCGGCATCACCGGAAGACTGGATCTAACGTATCTCGACCGATCGAGTCCGCGGTGTCAGTACCTGGACGGTATTCCCGAGAACTCGCTGACGCATCCTTAACTCCTCGACCACGCTGGATGGCGCTTGTTTGCATTCTCCAGGGCTCGCCGTGGATCAGCCATGTCATTTTGAACATGTTGGGCTGCAAGCAGATACATTTTTCGTTGAATGTGTCATTGTGCGAGAATGCGGATTCCGTTGGCGTCCTGGGCGAGGATGTGGGCGAAGTGGCGGTTGGATTTGTCGAGTCCGTCGGAGAGGTTCGCGCCACGCAAGAAGGATGCTGCGGCGGCGTCGAGGTGCCGCGCAATGCGCAGGAGCAGGCCGAGGGGCGGGAACGAGGAAGACGTGGGCGTCTGCGGTGATAATGTCGATAGTAGCGACAGACCGGCCTCAGTTTCGTTGTCGTCGTGGTTGATGTGGGCGACTTTCAATGCTTCGGCCGGGGCTGCCGCTGGAAATTTCTGTGCCGAGCCTGCGACAATGTTTCCGTTTTGTCGGCACGACAGCGAACTATTGGCGGTAATGGTGTTGTGCTGCAATGTGTCCTTATTTTCACCATTGCTTGACAGGGGCGCACGGGAGTCGGAAGCAGAAAACGGCAGGGTTAACCGCGATAGCGGCGAGGGAACCGCTGCATGCGCGGGAAGGATACGAGCTGCTGAGTCCGAGCGCTCCTCTTACCGGCGGCGACATGTGATCATCGTTCTGAAATCGATACTGTCTAGGTTTTTCGACGTGAGGATCGTATGTTCGCTGATCGGTTGAATATGTTGTTCGAGGATTCGCCGCGATTCGGTCGTCCGGTCACGCAAGCTGTGGTGGCGGACGGTCTCGCCGCGAGTGGCTCTCGCCTCTCCCGCCCTTATCTGTCTCAGTTACGTCGAAGTAGGCGGACGAACCCTTCTCCGGATGTGGTCGCTGTGCTTGCTAATTTCTTCGGCGTCGATGACAAGTATTTTTATCTGCCGGTCGACAGTGAGGGGGCGGAACCGTCGGTTGTCATCGACTGTCTCGAACAGGGGGCGTTGCGGCAACTGTTGGCTGCAGTGGTCGGCCTTTCCGAGTCGTCCACAGGGCTGGTCGTCGACATGGCGGAACGTTTGCGCCGCGCAGAAAAACTTCCAGAGATCACTGCGGGCGCTGATTGACCGAAACGTACTGCTATAGACCGGTTCCCCGACGCTGAAAGGTGAACGGTCTGGAGTGGTAGGGACGAGTATCTGCTCCTGACTGGGGAACTCGTTTTCGAAGACCACTGGGACTGCTCTCCGGGATGCGTTCGACTATGCCGTGCTCGATCGTCGGAGAACGTTCGGCGTGTTTGCGGTGCGATCGCTCACTACCCGACGTAGGGTCGGATTCCGCCAGATTATCGACCCAACCCCGAGAGTATGGCGCCGGGGGGACGGGTCACGGCATTTCTCTGCCTACCACCCCTACTTGAGGTCCCGTGCCCTTTGCCGGCTCTGGGCGTCCGGCTCGCCGGCAAGCTTCACTCCCTTACCGCCCTGCTCGAGTAGCACCTTGAGGCGGCTGAGCAAGTTCGCTCAACATGTGACAGAGGGGAACGAGCCGCCGGTACCGAGGTTCTCGTCAGAACCTCGGTTCCTGCTTGCCTGCCGGGCAGGCAAAAATACGTCGCGTTGCGAGCGATGGGAGGACCGCGCGGAATGGTGGCAGTGACCGAGAGTGCCGAATACGCCCATCGGATCGACATTCCAGTTGGCGTCCGCCAGTAGGGGGTGGACGTTCGCGCGAGCCTTCACCAACTGAAGTCCGGATGGGGAAGTCGCGGAGTTCGGTGATGAGGGCTTCGAGGCGTAGATCTCGGCGAGGTAGGTGAGAGTGCTCCCTGTGGTTATCCAGAACCTTCTTAATCAGGGTGTAAAAGGCATCCGAGGGCCCGCCCAGCTTTCGGTCCCTGACCTAGCGAGTGCGCAGCCGGGAATATCCCGATCTACGGAGGTGCTGGGCGCAGCGATGAAACCGGCGGCGAGAAGGAGCAGGGAGGGGCTAGTTGCGCGGCCGAATGTGGGAAGGACATCGGGTCTCCATTTGAGGTTCACCCCGGATGGTGGACACCGAGATAGCGGGACTGATAATTCCGCTGGAAGGATGTCCTCATGTCCCGCACACGCAGGTCGTTCACGACCGAGTACAAGGTCGAGGCCGCCCACCGGGTGATCGATTCAGGCCGCACCATCGCCGAGGTCGCCCGAGAACTCGGCATCAACGAAGCCCTGCTCGGACGCTGGGTCGCCGACGAACGCGGCGGATCGAGGCCGCCGCAGCATCCGGTGACCAACCGCTCACGACTGCGGAACGCACCGAGTTGGCACGGTTGCGTCGGCAGGTTTCCGAGCAGGAGAAAGACATCGTGTTCCTGAAAAAAGCGTCCGCGTACTTCGCGGCCAATCAACAAAAGTAGAGCTCTACGCGTTGATGGCCGCGGAGTGCGCGAACTCCGCAATTCATCGGATGGCACGCCTGCTCGAAGTATCGACCTCCGGTTTCTACAAACATCAAAGTCTCAGTGTGACAACCCGATTAGAAGAACGACAGCAGCGCAGAGCTGATCTGGAAGTGAAGATCCACGCGATCCACCGGGAGTCGAAAGGGGTCTACGGGGCACCGCGGATCACCGCTGAACTCCGCGACCGTGGTGAAACCGTCACCGAGAAAACGGTTGCCAAGATCATGCGATCGCTCGGTGTCGCCGGGATCAGCCCACGCACGTTCAAGGTCCGCACCACCGTGGTCGATCCGTTCGTATCGTTCCCTGAGGATCTGGTGCAGCGCCGGTTCGATCGGGGGCGCCTCGATGCGGTGTGGACCTCGGATATCACCTACCTGACCTGCGGAGAGGGCGACATGTATCTCTGCGCGATCAAGGACGAACATTCCAAGAAGGTCCTCGGGTGGGCGGTGGCCGATCACATGCGCAGCGAGCTCGTTCTCGATGCTCTGGGCATGGCGGTCGCCGAACGTGGCGGCGATGTTGCGGGCACAATCATGCACTCGGACAAAGGAACTCAATATACCGCGGGGATCCTGAAGCAGGCGTGTGAGCGCTACGGGTTGCGGCGTTCGATGGGTGAAACGGGCATATGCTGGGACAACGCTGGCGCGGAAAGCTTATGGTCGACGTTCAAGCACGAGTACTACTACCGTCACACCTTCACCCATGCCGCCGAATTGGTTGCTGCGGTTGACTACTGGATGAACTTCTACAACACTCGACGTCGGCACTCCACGATCGGAATGCTCAGCCCCCACAACTACGAACAGTCACTGACCGCGCCCATCATGGCCGCGTAACAACTGTCCACTTTTCGGGGTGAACCTCAATTTACCGGTACTAGGTGTGAATGCCAGCAACCGAAAGCTAGAAACCTGTTGTAATTTGCCTGGCGTCGCTGTCGACGTGACGGGACCGAGACGTCGGCAGCGAATGTAATCCAGGGGCGCCGAGATGGAGCTATTCTGCGAAGGCGCCTCGTCCGAGAATGGATCGGACACTAACCGCAGTGAGACGAGTGCGAGTGGTTCGCGTCCAGCGAGACCGAGGTAACGAAGTATGTGCTGAATAGGAAGATTCGAAGTGTAACGGAAAGGTGAGACGAAACGATTGGGTTTTTTCCTGCTGATTTGCCCGAAATTGCTCCGGTTAGCGTCAAAGCTGGAAATTGTCTACCCCGGCATTACTGAACATACTTTTGCGGTTTTTTCCGCTAGGGTGGGCGGAGTGAGGCCAAATGGGCTGTATGCGAGATATGTCAGGTTTCGGGAGAGGACAGATGCTCGGTCGTTGGCTGTCCTCTTGAGCACGGGCGGGGCCCTCCCACTGCCGGCGATCGCGCTATTGTCTCCTTCATTCACGCGAACGGGTACAGGCCTGTATTTTGCCGCTATCTGGGTCAGCACGTTGGTCATCTTTCTTCTGACACTGACCGTAGGTCGTTTGTCGGACCGAATGTTTTCCGTCGTGGGTTTGATCGGGATGGTCGGCATCGCTGCATCCGCCTATCTGGTGACAGATCCGCTGGCAGCCCGGGGAATCGTCACTCTGCTCTCAGCGATACCGGCTATCGCGGCGATGGCGTCGAGTAGACGGGTCATCGTCGGGCACACGATCGTCGCGATAGCACTCGCTTGTGCGGTAGCGGTCACCGTGGCTCACGGGTTTGCTGCTGCTCTGGTCAGCTGCACTGTGTCGGTGACGGTAATTTGGTTGCCGGTGTTCATGATCGGAGCCTTGCGTCGCTCGCTCGTGTTCACTCAAGCGCGGTACCGGGAGCTGGCCCACACCGATCCGTTGACGAGTCTGCCCAATCGTCGAGGGTTTCTCGATCGAATCGAGCGATATCACCGCAGCTATCCCGCCAGCACGGGGCAGATGGGTTTTCTGATGATCGATGTCGATCATTTCAAGCAGATCAATGATCTGTTCGGTCACAGCGCGGGGGACCAGACGCTTCGCAGCGTTGTTGCGGCCATCGCGCGAGCGGTGGGCTCGGGAGTGCTGGTCGCCAGGTCCGGCGGCGAAGAATTTGTCGCTTTCTTCGCCGCCTCGGACTTGAATGGAGTCGAGGCTCTCGCCGAACGGATCCGAGCGTCGGTAGCCGAGTCGTGCGACGTGACGGTGAGTATCGGGGCGATTTACTGTGAACTCGACGATCACCCTGCTTCGCCGGAGATGTCGTTGGGGGAGTTGACGGATGTCTTGACCCACCGTGTGGATGCCCTCATGTACGCCGCCAAGGCAGGGGGACGCAATACGGTTCGGTGTCAACAGCTTCCGAGGATGAGGGTGAACTTGGTGCATGGGCAACCCAGCGATGTCAGCCGGCCCGCGTTGTTCGAGATCGGGACATCAGCGGTCGACCCCGTTCACTAGCGAAGCCCCTGCGCCGCTGCGAGATACGTGTCGACTGCTCGTTGATTGTGTTTCACCGTGCTCGGGCTCAGTGTTTGGTGCTCGGCCCGCATGAGTGGCCACAGGGCAGGATCTGCGTCCGCGCGCAATGATCGACGATCCCACCACATCATGCGCGTGCGATAACGCCCGTCGGGATACGCGGCCGCCGGTATCTGTGTATCGACCCGGCCCCCGGATGATTCCCACCTACTTAGTACGTGGTCCGCGGCCGTTGCCATCACGAAGCGAGATTGCAGACGCTCCATCGTCGGCAGTGCCACTCTCGCCAACGCAGCAGACAATTTCCCGGCATGCGGGGACTTCGGAGAGACCCACGCCGACTTCATCTCCACCACCCCGTCGGGGATTCGGGTAGCGATCGCCTCACGTACAGCGTCGAGACCCCTGTTGCCCGCCCATTCGACCACAGCATGTGACTGAGAAGCGCAGACGTAGGGTCCCTGCGCGCGTACCCCGCCCACGACCGCCCCGTCGTCGACGAGGGCGTAGAACAAGGAAGTCGAAATGCCGTCTCTCACCGCCGGTACATCCAAGGCCGCTTGCGCTCCGTACCTCTCGTAGGCTTCCCAAGCGCCGCACAAATATTCTTCCCAGAGATTTTCATCCGCTGCAGGATGGGAGAGAACCAACCGGACACCATCGGTGTCGGGCACCTCGACAGCTGCGTAATTCGCATCGAAGTTACCGAGCGTGTATTCGGTGATCGCCGTCATCACATTCCCCTTCTAGAAAATCCGGATCGGCCAGCTGCAGCCGGAACTTCGCGAGTACCGCCCAGTCGGGCACTCGCCCGCTGATTGTCCGCCGACGCCTCGGCTAGGGCTTCCCGACACACACATCTGCCCCACCACGCACCCTGGTGAGCAACGCCTCACACACGAAGTGCTTGGATATAGGTGACGGACGAGTGATCAAGGCCCGCCGCACAACTGAGAAGCGGAAGGGATCGTGATGCAGGACTTCACCGGCACAGACCAGGTCTCGGCAATGAACGAGACAACGCAACGGCGTGCGGAAATCTTCGACGAAGCCGACGCGGCGCAGATGCGCCGTGTGACCGAACTGCGCACGTCCGGAGCCATGATTCTCGATACGCTTGCCGACCAGCAGCATTCGCTGCTCACTCTCAACGAAGAGTCGGATGCCGACGACGTCGCGGAATCCTCTCGCTGGATTCACTACCCGTGGCGCCGCACCCTGGTGCATCTTCTCGGACCCGGCGGGTTCTGCCGTCTGCGTCTGGATCGCAACCGCAACAAGATCACCAACGAGGAACAACTCATTCTCTCGCGGCTTCGGGTCGGGATCGTCGGGCTCAGCGTCGGCAGTGCTATCGCGCATGCCCTCGCTCTCGAAGGCGTCGTCGGCTATATGCGTCTGGCGGACTTCGACGACCTCGACCTGTCCAACCTCAACCGTCTCTCGGCCACGGTCTTCGACCTCGGAGTCAACAAGGCAACACTCGCTCAACAACGAATCGCAGAACTGGACCCGTATCTCCCTGTCGATGCCTGGACAGAAGGCGTCGACGAAGCCACTATCGACGACTTCCTCGAAGGACTGGACCTGGTGATCGAGGAGTGCGACTCCTTCGACGTGAAAGTACTCGTTCGCGACCGGGCCCGGCAGCGTGGCATTCCTGTCATCATGGAAACCAGCGACCGCGGTCTCCTCGACGTCGAACGATTCGACCTCGAACCCGCCAGGCCACTCTTTCACGGCCTCGTCGGGGATCTCGACGCTGCCACCGTATCCGGGCTGAGCGTAAAGGAAAAAATTCCCTTCGGACTACGAATCCTAGAAGGGCGTGAGATTTCAGCCCGCATGGCCGCCTCGATCCTGGAAGTGGGCACCACCTTGGCCACCTGGCCTCAACTCGGCGGAGATGTTTTGCTCGGTGGGGCCTCTGTTGTCGCCGCGATCCGCCGATTCGGTCTCGGGGAGGCCCTCCCGTCAGGGAGAGTGCGCATCGATATCGGTGAGCACCTCGACCAACTGAGCGACCCGCACATTCCCCACGACTCGATCACCTCAGGAACGGGGGGCGGGTCGCGCCCGATCGATCTACGGGCACAGTACGACTCACTCTCCAATGAAGAAGCAGTCGCCTTTGCCGCTACACGCGCGCCCTCCGGAGGTAACGCGCAACCCTGGACCATTCACACGGACGACAATGCCCTCACCCTCCGTATCGACAAAACCCGCTCGTCGAGTGCGGACATCGAGTACCGCGGAAGTTTCGTCGCGCTCGGCGCCGCATTGCACAACGCCCGGGTCGCCGCTGCACACCGACATATCCTCGGAGACACAGTGATCACCGGCGACGGCCCGGCGACCTCCGTGCGAATCACATTCACTGCCGGCACCGACGTCTCCCTCACTCACCAACTCCCCGGAATGCTCGATCGACGCACACATCGCGGTATGCCTGAAACCGACTCGACCCCTTGCGATCTGACGGACGTCTCACATCTAGCGGCGAGCCTGACCTCCACGACGGCAGGAGTACATCTGATCCAGGACCGGGATACGATCGCACGGTTGGCCGAGAACATCAGTGCCACCGACCGCATCCGATTCCTCACCGACGCTCTGCACCGGGAGATGATCTCCGAGCTATGCTGGCCGCATTCACGCGACCTTACCCGTGGTATCGAGATCTCCAGTTTGGGCACTCCCACGGCAGAACTCGCCGCCCTCGAACTCCTGCGTCGCCCGGACGTCATGGAACAATTGAACGACTGGGATGCCGGGCAAGCGCTCCGAGCACAGACCCGCACACGTCTGAACTGCAGTGACGCCGTCGCCGTCATCACTCAGCAGGGTATTTCCGCAGCGGACTACATCCGCAGCGGAGTACTTGCCGAAGAGTTCTGGATACGCGCCCAATCGCTCGGTTACTCCTTGCACCCACTCACACCCGTGTCTCTCTACGCCACCGACGTAGACCAGCTCCGCACCCTCGCGCCGACCCGAGCCTGCGAGCTCACCGCACTGGCGGACGAGCTGACAAAACTCACGGCACTCCATACGGGTGAACATGCAGCCCTCATCGTGCGCATCTTCCGCACAGCGATCCCGGCCCCGGCGAGCCGTCGGGAGGCGTACTCTAGGCCGCATCGAGACAGAGAAGCGCGCGACCACCGATGGCTGAATTGGGCGGATGGTTGGCAGGGATGACTGTGTGGGTAACCGACGCCGGCGGAACCAACCTCAGAGATCGACATGCTCGTGACCGCAGCGTCCACTAACGCCACCGTTGCACGTAAAGCTGCTCATTTTTCTCGCGCGCTGCGGGCACAGTCCTATCCCGCTGCGCAGGATTAGAGTCGTCAAAAGGCAAAACTGCAGTCAGTCGTCGACCGGGGCAGGGATTGACTGCTCGATCAGGTCTCTTAGGGACGCAGGTCAGACGACGTTGTTGTCGATGGTGATGGGTTCGTTTTCGAGAGCGTCATCGTCGACGGGGATTGTCTGCTCGCCGCGATCGACATCTGATGTTGCATCGTGCGCTGCGTGCGGAATGGATGTCATGGCCGTTACTATCCTTTACGTAGTCGCGGGTGATTCGTTGAGTGTCCTGTCGCAGTGAGGCGCTGTGTGCTTCGAGTTCGAGCACTCGCCCGATGCCGACCAGATTGATGCGGTCTGCGATCAGTTCCGCGACGCGACCAAGTCGGATGACGCTGACCTGATCGCCGAAATCGACTCGGTCGTCGCCGACACCAACAAGAAAGTCTCCAACCCCGAGCAGATCAAGAAATACACGATCCTTGAGGTCGATTTCACCCAGGAGACCGACGAATTTACGCTGACGCTCAAGCTCAAGCGCAACACCACTCTCGAACAAAACCCCGAACTGCAAGAACATGCACTCCGACAAGCCGGCGCAATCCGCATCTTCACCGACTACAAATCCGGCTCCAAAATGCAGCGCCCCCAGCTCACCGAATGCCTGAACTACCTCCGCGACATGACGGTGAGATGTCCTCGTCGTCTGGAAACTCGACAGGCTCGGACGATCCGTCCGCCACGTCATCGACACCGTTCACAACCTCGGTGAACGCGGCATGGCGTTCCGTTCCCTCGCGGAAGGGTTCGACACCACCACCGCTGGCGGCGAATTCCTTTCCACCTCATGGCCGCGCTCACTCAAATGGAACGCCGCATGATCGTCGAACGCACCGAACGCGCTCGTGTGGCAGGACCCCATTTGGTGAGCCACTCGCTATCAGAGGGTCTGTCCAGAAAACGGTGTAATTGATTGGTTTCTAACTACTTTCGTCCGGCAGACAGCCGTCCGTCGAACGTTATCTCGAAGGCATTCAGTGCTGCCTTCCATCGGTTGGACCAGCGCCTGCGGGCGGTGCCTTTGGGATCGAGGCTCATGATGGCCAGATACACGCATTTCAAGGCCGCGGCCTCGGTCGGAAAGTGTCCACGGGCCTTGACAGCCCTGCGGATTCGAGCGTTGACACTCTCGATGGCGTTGGTCGTGTAAATGACCTGCCGGATGGCGTTGTCGAATTGTAGGAACGGCACGAACTCAGCCCAGGCGTTAGTCCAGAGCCTGATGATCGCGGGATAGCGTTTCTCCCATTTGTCACTGAACTCTGCGAATCGGTCGAGCGCGGCCTGCTCCGACGGAGCCGTGTAGACGGGTTTGAGGTCCTTGGCGATCTCGGACCAGTCCTTGCGGGAGGCATAGGCGTAGGTGTTACGGAGAAGATGGACCACACAAGTCTGCACGATGGTCTGTGGCCACACTTGCTCGATCGAGTCGGGTAGATGCTTGAGACCATCGCACACGACGATCAGAACATCTTGCACACCACGGTTTTTCAGCTCGGACAACACCCGAAGCCAGTACTTCGCTCCCTCCCCGTCGCCGTGCTCACCGACCCACAGTCCGAGGATGTCGCGGGTGCCGTCGACAGTCACCCCCATCGCGACGTAGATCGGCCGGTTAGCGACGTTGCCCTCGCGGATCTTGACGTGGATGCAGTCGATGAACAACACCGGGTACACAGGATCCAACGGCCGGTTCTGCCACTCGGCCATGCCTTCCATCACCCGCTCGGTGATCGTCGAGATCGTCTGCTTGGACACATCAGCTCCGTACACCTCGGCCAGGTGTGCAGCGATCTCACCGGTCGTCAAACCCTTGGCCGACAATGAGATCACCATGTCCTCCACGCCTGAGAGCCGACGCTGCCGCTTGGCCACGATCTTCGGCTCGAAGGAGGAATCCCGGTCACGGGGCACCTCGAGTTCGACCGGGCCGGCCTCGGTCAACACGTTCTTGGCTCGTCTGCCGTTGCGGGAGTTGCCGCTGCCCCTCCCTGCCGGGTCGCTCTTGCCGTATCCGAGGTGGTCGTCCATCTCGCCTTCGAGCGCGGACTCCACGACTAGCTTGGTCAGCTTCGACAGCAATCCACCATCTCCGGTCAACTGCAGCCCTTCGGCTCGCGCCTGCTCGACCAGCTCTTTGAGCCGCGCATCGCTGATACCCGGCTGAGCCGAGTTCGTCTCTGTCTCACGTTCAATCACGTCAGTCATAGTGGCGTATCTCCTTTCAGAGTTACACCGTTGTTCTTACAGTCCCCTATCAGAGAATCAATGCGTGTGAATACAGCTGGCAGCGTACTCATTTGGAGTTCGATACGCCAGCGATGAATGACGGTGCCGGTTGTTGTAGTCCTCCTTCCAGTCCTCGATGACCACCCGAGCTTCGAGGAGGCTGTGGAATTCGTTCATGTTCAGGCATTCGTCACGGACACGGTTGTTGAAGGACTCGATGTAGCCGTTTTTCCACGGCTGACCAGGTGGAACGTAGCCGATACCGACCTGATCCTCGCAGAACGTCCTCAGCGCCTCGGAGATGAACTCGGGCCCGTTGTCGCACCGCAGGACCTGCGGTGGGCCGCCCCAGAGCGCGAACGCCTTCTTCAACGCTGCGACGAGGTCCTCTGCCGGGATGGATCGCTCGACAATGTTCAGTACGGACTGGCGGGTGTGTTCGTCGACCATCGACGCGATCTTGAACTTCCGGCCCTCGGTGGTCGAGTCGAACTGAAAGTCGATCGCCCACACAACCTTCGGTGCATCTGCCTCGGTGATCGGAGTAGTCGAGGCGCCGGCCCGTTTACGTATCTTGCGGACGTTCACCCGCAGTCCTTCCTCGCGCCAGAGTCGCTGAACCTTCTTCTTGTTAATCACCCAGCCCGCGGCACGCAAGTCCGCCCATGCCCGCCGGAACCCTTTTCGCTGGTTGACTTTGGCCCAGTCCCGCAACCACTTCCGCAGATCGGCATCCGGATCGTCCGGGGTGTTTCTCGCAGGCTCTTTCCGTTGGGTCGATCGCGGTTGCCCGACGATTCTGCAGGCGAAACGCTGCGAGAGCCCCATTGTTTCCTGGAGCATCATCACGGCGTTTCGTTTGGCGGTCGGGCTCAGAATTTTCCCCGAGCAATCTCCTTGAGGGCAGCCTTTTCGAGCTCGGCTTCGGCGAGGAGCTTCTTGAGCAGGGCGTTCTCGTTCTTGAGTTCCTTGAACTCTTTGGCGTCGTCGGCTTTCATACCGCCGTACTGCTTGCGCCAGTTGTAGAGCGTCGGCACCGAGACGTCGAGTTGTCGGGCGATTTCCTCGACGTCGGCGCCTGTGGCGGCGAGTTCGTCGCCGTGGCGCAGTTTGCGGATGATCTGTTCGGGTGTGTGCCGTTTGCGTCCAGCCATGAGATGAAGCCTTTCATGCCCTTGATCAGGGCGGAAGGATTCTCATAACTTGCGGGTCACTTCACGGGGGTCATGCCAACTTGATCCGTGCCCCCAATAGTGCACCAGCTTTATGAGAGCTGAGGGTACGGTTGGATGTCTGCCCAGAGCTTCTCATACTCGATCGGGCTGATGTTGCCGAGATAACTGTGACGCCGTTCGCCATTGTGAAAATTGTCGATGTGATCGGCCATGGCTGCAGTCAACTCCAGCGTGGTCGACCACTTCTTCGTGTTCAGTAATTCCGTCTGCAACCGCCCCCAGAATGCCTCCATGACAGCATTATCGAAGCAATCACCGACCGTCCCGAATGACTCGAGAAGTCCCCACCTTCGCAGATTCTCGCCGAACCCCCATGACGTGAACTGGGGACCATGATCGGCATGCAAGATCGTTGCCTCCCAACGGATCCGTTCCTGCGCGGCCATGTTCACCGCATTGTTGACAAGTGCCGTATCGGCCGTCGTGGAAAAGGAACGACCCACGATCATTTTACTGAAACAGTCCAAAATTGCACAGCAGTAAACCTTTCCGTCACGAGCGGGATGCTCCGTAATATCCGTGAACCACAACTCGTTCGGCCGGCTTGCCGTGAAGCCGCGATTGACTCGGTCAGAGAGCTTGGTCTCAATAGGTCAACGCATCACCGACGATAACGGATCAGCCCCAGAAGATCGGATCGCCACCGTTTTCGATGTGATCGAGCAAATCCTGAACGTGAGGGCTCGGCGCCAAGAACTGGTAACGGTGAAATTTGAGGTTCCGGTCCCGCCAATACAGAGTCCACAGCCCGGTTTTCTTCGTGTAAGACAGGCGGGCGATCGGGAATCGCGTCCACTCCGGTCCGAAGTCCTCACGCCACGGCGGCCGGCATTCGCAGATCGTGACATGGCGCGGCGCGATGTCGCATTCGACCCGAATCTCATGACGCAGACGATCGGGAACTCTACTGGCGCAGTACTTCACGATACGGGCGACATCGAGTTCGGGGAGTCCGGTGGCAGCCATGACCATCATCATGCCAACCGCCGTTATGGCCAGCTTTGCTATCCAACTGCGGAGGAACCGAGCACCTGGTCTTCTCGTTGGCGTGGACTGTCCCAGTCGAGCACCCGACGAGGCCGATTGTTGAGTCTTACCGCGATCGAATTCAGGTCCTCCTGGCTGAAAGTGCGCAGGTCAGCGTTCTTGCGCAGGTACTGGCGCAGGAGCCCGTTCGTATTTTCGTTCGTCCCTCGTTGCCACGGATGATGCGGGGCGCAAAAGTAGATGGGCAGGTCGAGTGCTGCGGTGATGCGCTCGTGCGCGGCCATTTCCAGTCCCCGATCCCACGTCAACGACCGACGCAGATGCGCAGGCAACCGGCCCAGATAGGCGATCAAGGCGTCCGCAACCGTCTCGGCCCGGTACCCGTTCGGCAGTGCGACCACATGCACGGCGCGTGATTGCCGATCCACCAGCGTCGCGACCGCCGACGGGCGGGTGCCGAACACGAGATCACCTTCCAGATGTCCGGGCTCGCTACGAGCATCCGCTGCTGGGCTGCGGTGATCGATGGGGACCCTGTTCCGTATCTGCCCGCGCCCGTGGGAGCGTTTCTTCCCACGAGGCCGGCGGATCCGCCGATCGGTACGCAGTTCGTGAAATTTTGTGTCGTCGAATACTTGCCGCGACGGTATGTACAGGCAACGGTAAATCGTCTCGTGCGAAACCCACATCTGCGGATCGGACGGATACTCGCGCCGGAGCCAGGCGGAGATCTGCTGCGGTGACCACTGCTCACTCAGCTTCCCTGTGACAACCTCCCGCAGAAAATGCCTGGTAGAGAGAGTCGAGATTTGAGGGCGGCGCGCGCGGACATACGCTGCGGCATCCGCCGGGGTCGCCCGATAGTGTTCGCGGCCGCCGTTGCGGGCGATCTCCCGTGCGATCGTGGACGGGGATCTTCCGAGTTTGTCGGCGATCGTCCGAGCGCTGTCACCGGCGGCGATCCCACGGGAAATCTCTTCACGCTCCCCGGCCGTGAGATGAGATGCTCGCCGACGACGTGGGAGCGGCCGGATACCGCCGGATTTACGCAGGAACCGGCCGATCTGAGGGACACTCTCCCCGAGGACCCGCCCGGTCGCACTCAGCGAATCACCGCGACGCCACATCTCCCAGATCGTGTTCTCTTGATCCACAGTGAACCCGAGTTCTCTTGATCCACAGTGAACCCGAGCGCCTTGTTGCCCATCCATGCCTCCACGATCACGCATCATGTCACCAGCAGTGATGCGTTGACGTATTGAGAGCAAGATCGGTATTCGACGCTTCTGCGAAACATGCGTATCCTCAGCTCATGCAGAGGGGCGAGGTGTCGAGAACTCGTGTCGAGAACTCGTGTCGAAAATCTATGTCGAATAACCTTGCAGACTTTTCCTTTTCGACAAAGAGGTTTGTTTCAGGCTGCCCACCAGGCGATGCCGATGGCGATGAGGATGCAGCCGAGAATGAGGGCAGGTTCGACTGGTACGCCGAGCCGTTCGTGCATGCGTTGTCGTCGGTTGGTGCGAGGCGGTGAGGGGGTCATGGGGTGGGGGCGGGTTGGAGTGTGGCTTCGATTCGGGTGAGGCGCTCTTCGAGGACTCCGGTGATAGCGAGCAGCCCGAGCAGGGTGGGTTCGGTGATGTCGCTGCCCTGCTGCGCGTGATTGAGCAGCGTCGTGCGCAGGAGTGAACACATGGGGGCGTCGTCGCTGATGGGGAGTTGCTCGAGTTTGGCGGTCAGACGCTCGTCGGGAGAGGCCATGGTAGCTCCTGCACGTGTGGATCATGCAGGCCGAACGAAAGGGGCGACTGCCTGCGCGGTGGTAACGGGTGGTGCGCTGGAACCGAGGCGGAGAGCAGCGCACCACAGGGGGTGATGTTACTGCGTCATTGCTGGGCGGTCGGTACGCGGGAGGTAAGTGACGGCGCACCCATGGGCGCGATGAACTAACTCGGGTACCGCTCGGGTACCGTCACCTGCCGACGGCGAGGACTCCTCGGTAGTTCAATGCTCAAGTAGCTGTAACTGTGCGAAGACTGGTAACCGGGGTGGGCGCCACGTAAATTTTCGGGGGGCGGCATCACCCGGTCCCCAACGGGGATGGCGAACGCTCCGCCGGTAGCCACCCGTGGTCTATCGGCGGGCGAGCCGTCCTACAGGTTCCGGCGCGTGGACTGCGATTCGCTGCCCGGTGGTCAGCGCGGGTTGGGGGTGCGCCACAGCGTCGGGGTATCGCCGTCGTCGGTGTTGGCGAGGGCCCGGATTCCGTCGGCGTCCTGGACGAGGATGTCCGCGAAGTCCCGTCTATGGGTGTCGTCGAGTCCGTCGGGAAGGTTCGCGCCGCTGGTGACGGATGCTGCGGCGCCGTCGAGGTAGCGGGCGATGCGCAGAAGCAGCGGGCGTGGGGTCGGGACGAGGAAAGCACCCGCGTCGGCGGTGATCATGCCGAGCGTCGAGAGCAGGGACAGGCCGGCGACCGCTTCTTTGTCGTCGAGGTTGATGTGGGCGACTTTCAAGGCTTCGGCCAGTGCTGCGGTGGTCAGGCCGACGGCGGCGACGGGCATGGAGATGGTGCGTTCGAATTCGATCAGGTCGGCGCCGGGGGCTTCGTCGGAGAGTGACACCGCGATGGACTGCGCAAACGCGATCAGGCGTTCGTCGGTGAAGTCTCTTTGTGCGGTCTGGCGGGTGACTCTCATCAGGGTCGCGTATTCGGTGAGTTTGTCGTCGAGGATTGTGCGGGCTTCGGTGTCGGTGATCGTGAGCCCGAGGTCGAGGAGGGCGGCCCTGAATTCGGTGGATCGGGTGTGGAGCCAGGTGGGCCGAGGACTCATCGCTGCTCCTGTGAGGTTGAGGCCGTGGTTGTTGAGGTGAGCTTAGATCTGCCGTACATCACGGGAGGGACGCGGCTGCCGAAACATGCTGGGTGATGGCAGATCAGTGGAATCGTGTGCGCTACATGTTCCTTCCCCGTCGCCGCCCTGGAATTGCAGCTCCGAAGTGTCAGGACTGGACAGACTTTCTCTGGGTGTGACATCAGTTGTCGAGTATTTCGCGGCATTGTTCCGGGGTGTTGCCTTGCCGTAGGCAATCCGACCACAGGACCTGAGGGTGATTCGGCGGATTCGTTGCCGTCGGCGTGTTTGTCGTGGTCCGAGGAGTGCCAGCTGTTGTCGGTGCATCGGTCATTCCGGCTGCGGCCCGAGGATCGGGGAAGGTCATTCCCAGTGAGTTGGTGCATGTGGTTCCGTCGCAGGATCCTCCGTTGGCGGTGATTTCGCTGACCCGGTTGATCGCTGCGGGGCCGGCGCATTCGTCCGTCCAACCGTAGGTTCCGTCCGTGAACGCGGTGTTCGGACCGGGCGAAGTGCAGTAGTCGATGTACTTGGTCACCACCGGCGTTGGCGTGTCGATGAATGTTGCCGCCGCGGTGGGCGATTCGACGATGGTTTCCGTTGTGGTCTCCGCCGTCGTGGCACTGGAAACCGGTGTGAGTGCCACTGACGAGCTCGGTGTCGTGGCGCTCGCAGTTGTTCTCTCACTTGAGGCAGGTTCGGTAGACGAGCCTGGCCGAGGTGTACGGAGCTGATGTGTCCAAGCAGACGATCTCGACGATCACCGAGCGGGTGATGGAAGGCATGGCCGAGTGGCAGAACCGGCCGTTGGATCCTGTGTACCCGGTGTTGTTCATCGACTGCATCCACGTCAAGATCCGCGAGGGCAACGTCGCTAACCGGCCGATCTACGTCGCGATGGGGGTGACTGTCGACGGCACCCGCGACATCCTCGGACTGTGGGTCGGTGAGCACGGCGACGGGGAGGGAGCGAAGTACTGGCTTCGGGTGTTGTCCGAGCTGAAAAACCGTGGTGTGCAAGATGTTTTGATCGTCGTGTGCGACGGTCTCAAGCATCTACCCGACTCGATCGAGCAAGTGTGGCCACAGACCATCGTGCAGACTTGTGTGGTCCATCTTCTCCGTAACACCTACGCCTATGCCTCCCGCAAGGACTGGTCCGAGATCGCCAAGGACCTCAAACCCGTCTACACGGCGCCGTCGGAGCAGGCCGCGCTCGACCGATTCGCAGAGTTCAGTGACAAATGGGAGAAACGCTATCCCGCGATCATCAGGCTCTGGACTAACGCCTGGGCTGAGTTCGTGCCGTTCCTACAATTCGACAACGCCATCCGGCAGGTCATTTACACGACCAACGCCATCGAAAGTGTCAACGCCCGAATCCGCAGGGCTGTCAAGGCCCGTGGACACTTTCCGACCGAGGCCGCGGCCTTGAAATGCGTGTATCTGGCCATCATGAGCCTCGATCCCAAAGGCACCGCCCGCAGGCGCTGGTCCAACCGATGGAAGGCAGCACTGAATGCCTTCGAGATAACGTTCGACGGACGGCTGTCTGCCGGACGAAAGTAGTTAGAAACCAATCAATTACACCGTTTTCTGGACAGACCCCATCGACCTCGAAACCCGTATCGAGGACGCGGTTACGGCGCAGTTGGTAGGCGCACTCACGCCCGCCTGCGTGATACGACGACCACCGAATCAGATTACGACTGCTTAAGGATCGATGCCTTCAGAAGAGGTGTCGCTCCGACTGTCTCGGAGGTAGCGGTGGATGGTCTGTGCCGCGCTGGCAAGGGTATTTACCTGCTCCTGTTCGAGCCGTTCGCTGGTCAGCGCCTTCAGAACCAATGATGTCAGCGTGTCTTCCGCAATTACAGAGAAGGCTCGTTCCCCGGTTCGAAAGTCGGGGCCGACGTTGGTTGCTGCGTGCCGCCGCATCTGTCGAACAGCTTCGTAGTGTTCGGCAGGCAGTCGCTTGTCTATTTCCGTCTCTGCGAGAGAGACCCTCTCGAGGAGAGTCTGATCGACGGCCTTCGGGCGAGTCACCTTCTTGGCGTGCCGGCAGAAATCTCTTGCAGCAGTGAGCAATCGATCCGCAGCGATCGGGAGTTCAGGCAGTGTTGTGTCCTGTTGTATTTCTATGTCATGGACCGCGACCGCGTACCGCGCCATAGCCAGAGCATGGAGTGCACTGTGCTCATATACACGGAGGAACGTCCATGCTTTCACCGGCGAGATTGCGGCGTACAGCCTCTCGGCGTCGGGAAGCCGAAGTTCGCTGTCACCGACGTCAACGACGGCTGCCGACGGATTCTTGCTGGAGTTCTCGTATTCCTCGAGTAGCGCGTCGTTCATCTCTTTCAGCGTGATCAGGGCTTCGGCATCTGTACGCGCGTCGCGTCCCCGCTCATCGTCTCCGTACAGGTGTCGTAGTCGTTTCACTACATCGGGGATGCCGTCCGGGAAGTACTGTTCGATCAGCCCCTGATGAGAGGGGTGCGTGGAGAACGCCCAGTCTGCGGCGCACAAGCGCTGCACGATGCTGGTCAGATCGTGGTAGCGGACAAGGTCGTTTGCGTCGGTGCCTGGACCGGGTTTCCTCGTCGTCAGAAGAAATTGGGCGATGTCTCGGAGATTGCCGATCGATTCCTCACGGTCATCTCGTATCAGAGCAGAGGCTCGATCGGCATGAAAACGTGAGACTGTCGCTGTGACGGGCAAGGCCAGTGTGCTCGCCAATTCCGCTTCTCGGCGTTTCCATGTCTCGACCAGATGCAAGAAACGATCGGTCTTGTCGGGATTGTCGATGTACACACGTGACCGCCGGACCGCTGCCCAGGCGGCGGCCCGTGCGCAGAGCATCTGTTCGTGTCGAAGGCGCTTCGAGCGCGATCGATTCGGACTGCTCGCTGCGACCTTGTAGCCGGATTCGGCAACTTTGTATGCCCGGCTCAGGACCTTGTCCGACCGGCCCGAGTTACGGAGCAACTTCTCTGCAAGATGCTGCGCAAGGATCACCTGTTCGGCGTCGTCGCCATATCTCTGTGCCCGTTCGAGTGCCCGTTCCAGAACCTCGCTGCTCGAATCGGTGTTCCATACGCGCGTGTAGGGATCGCCGACTGCCTTCTTGGCTGTGATCACATAGGACTCCAGCGCCGAGGGAATCGGACGTTCCCGGGAGACGAGGTAGGACCGGGTGCGCTCCAAGGCTTCGTCGACCGATGAGAACTTTCGATACAGGCTGGCGCGGCTGTGCGCGAGCGGGGTTTGCCCCTTCGGCGTACGCACCTCCTCGTTGTAGGTCGTGATCCACTCACCGAGCTCACGCATGGAGACGCCACGTTGCGGCGCCGATATCCGATCCATGCACCACGCGACTGCTTCGAAGTACTCGTTCATCGGCACCCCTGGCTCTCTTGTACAACCGATACTCGTCTCGTGAGTCAGTGTCTCATGAGACTCTCCATGGAAACTCGTCTCATGATACATGTATCAGGAACTTTATTGCGTCTACCTGCATTTATGCTATTGACATACTTCAAAATTCTATGTTCTATGTGAGTCATTGGTCTTACAGTTTCGGCAACCAGGCTGAATCAGTGGACGCGAGCGTCCGGGCCGATCACTCCCACAGGAGGAACAATGAGAAAAAACATGCGACAAGCAATAGCCGGCATGGTGGGCGGTCTCGCACTCGTGAGCGGGCTTCTGATCGGAACCGCAGGCGAAGCGGCCGCCGCACCGGCTGCGAAAGCATGGACCAACTGCGGCCCTCAGACGTGCACCACCTACTTCACCAAGGCTCAGACCAAGGCGTTCGACAACTACTTCGACAGCGTGGCCGGGACAACCGGAAAGGTCGCCGAAAGCGTCTTCTGCGGCGCACTCGGAGGCTTGTTCGGGAAAGGAACCGGAATCGTCGCGAGCGGCGTATGTGGAGTTGTCGGATTGCCGGATTACGGGGTTTCGGCGTGGATAGATTCCGCAAGTAAGGCGGCATCCGCCAATGGTTGCCTCCAGGTGGAGAAGCCCCGCAAGGGGATCGGCGCCTACAAACCCGGCTACACCACACACCCGTCCTACTGCCGAGGGTGACCTGCTGGGAGGCCGGATGTACACGACCTCCCAGGAAGCTGAGCGAGATGCCTGTGCGAAAGGGGTCCGTGTCGAACATTCGACACGGACCCCTTCCTCATGTCAACGGAGTGCTTGAGAATGACACCGTAGCGACGCAGCAATGCCGATCCTGGCCTCGATGGTCGAACCGGCAGGCTTGCAACACGAACTGGGGTGGTTCGTCGGCAGCGGACACCACCACGATGCCCGAGTGCGACCATCTGCGAACGTCCACATGGGATTCGAGTGGAACCTACGACCCGTCCGACGTCGAGGTAGAGGCCGACGCCGAGGTAGAGGCCGCGACGCTCGCTCTCATCGATTCCCCACGTCCAAGAGCCAGTGCATGGAGTTCGAGATCGGTGGCAGCGCGAAAAGCCGCACAAGCCAACGATGTTCGATCTCCGCGAGTCTTGACTCTGTGGAAGTGAGTCGGCAGGGAAGAAGACCGTCGAATTCCTGTACGCCGAGATCGACACCTACATGCGAGAAACTGCAGGCGTCGGGGTCAGTGCTCGTCGTAGTGATCGCCGTGGGGTGCGTGGCGGTGGCCGTCGTGAACATAGTCCACGTGGTCGTCATGCGGGATAGCTTCATGGCCGCAGTTTTCACCGTGTACGTGGTCGGGATGCGTATGGGTCTTGTGGTCATCACTCATTGGGTAAATATATGCGTACTTATGCATTGATACAAGGGTGTGTCGTTGCGCGTTCGACATCGGAACTGATCCGGTAACAGACCGCTCGGCGTGCGTGTCGACTCGATGGACCGACTTCCCGCCGGTTCTCACAGTGTTGGGAGTGCGGCGGCTTCTCGTTCGGTGCGTGCCAACTCGATGTTCGCGTATAGCGCCGATCGCTTCAAACCTGTGTTCCGGCAGAGTGTTTCGATCTTGAATTGTCCGGTCTCGTACGTTTGCAACAGGTATGCACGCTCTTCCGGTGTGAGCTTGTGCTGACGGCCTTTCATCTTGCCGGCTGCCGCGGCCGCCGCAACAGCATCCTTTGTCCTCGACCGGATCAGGTCTGATTCGAATTCGGCCATCAATCCGAGGACACCGATGAACATTTTTCCCATCGGATCTGCTGGGTCGTAAATCTTCCCGTCGATCGACAAGGCAACACCTTTGGCAGCGAGTCGTCCCACCGTCTCGTGGAGATCCTTCGCGGACCGGGAGAGCCTGTCGAGTTTGGTCACACAGAAGACGTCGCCTTCACGGGCCGCGTTGATCGCATTGTCGAGTCCGGGCCGCTGAGTCTGCCGGCCACTGATTCCGTGATCGACGTAGACCCGGTCGCGATCGACGCCTTCATTGGCGAGAAGTCTGACCTGAATCGACGAATCCTGAGCCGCCGTACTAACCCGTGCGTAGCCGATCTTCATTCCACTCCCGATTTTCGCCGTTCACGACGTCCCGGACACAAACTGTCCGCTAGAAACTATGCCATATCGGACCGATCCAACGGACACATATACCGGACAAGATTGAGAGAATTTCGCCACGTCAACTTCACGCAGAAGCTCGTTTGCGATCGTCCGGTATGACGATGGTCAAAACGCACACCCAAGCCCGCAGAAACGATCTGAGGGTGATTGAGTTGGCAGGCTCTCGTGAGCAATCAGAAACCACTCGGCGGGGGTGCGTGTCGTCGTGCTTGTAGGTGAACGTATGACGCGTTGGGCAGCCGCCGATGAACCGTGTCGACGCCGCTGGCGTCGCGATCGACATGGTTCCACCTGCCGATCACACCTACCACCATGCTCGCTGAAATTCTCGATTACGAGCCAGCTGATCGGGAGGACTTCACCATGCGCGGACTCGCCGCGTCTTCCGCTGCGGTGAAGGGGGACAATTCGGTGCGGCCGCCCGCACGGTCGGCGAGATACCTGGACTGGCCTGGCCAGAAGTTCTCGTCGTCGGGGTCAGTGATCAGCATCGGTGTGGTGATCCGTGCCGCGTCGTCGTCGGTGAGGGTGTATCCGGTGGACCTCGGCGAGTACCAGTCACTGACCGTGCTCGTCATGGCCGCCACTGTCCACTTTTTGGGGTGAACCTCAGTGGAGCATCCCGACCATGAGGTCGGTGATCATCCATGCCCAGGTCCCGCCCCATGCCCCGCAAAGGAATTCACAACGACTGAATCAGTGCATTCAAGATAGGCCGTTAGACATTCCGCACTAAATTACGGCACCACGACGGCGAGGGTCTCGGCGACACACACGGGCTTGTCGCCGCCTTCGGCCTCGATGGTGACCCGCATGGTCACCAGGAAGCCGAGGGAGTTTGCGTCGACCCCCAGCAGTTCCGCGTTGGCGCGCACCCTCGTGCTAACCCGCAGCGCGCTAGGGAAGCGGACCTTGTTGCACCCGTAGTTGATGCCCATCTTCACGCCCTTGAGATGGTAGATCTCTGAGGTCAGCATCGGCAGCAGTGACAGAGTGAGGAACCCGTGTGCGATGGTGCCGCCGAACGGTCCGGCCGCGGCCTTCTCTTCGTCGATGTGAATCCACTGGTGATCGCCGGTGGCGTCGGCGAACCGATTGACTTGCTCTTGCGAGATCGTGTGCCATTCGCTGGAACCAAGGTTCTGCCCGGCTGCGTTCTTCAATTCGTCGATACCGTGAAATGCCTGCATGAAGTTCTCCTTGTCTTGGGGTAATTGCGCCGTGCTGGGGCCGTGCGCGCTAGAGCCACGCGGTGTCGAGATCGATGGTGGTCCGATCCAGACGCGCAAGCAGATCAAACTGTGAGTCCGTGCGCGGCAGCTCGTAAAGGAAGAAGTACTTGGCGGCGACGCGCTTGCCCTCGTACAACGCACCTTCCTGGCGCCCCTGTCCCGCCTTCGGGCCGGCGATGGGCGCGTCGCACGCGAGGAGCTGCTCTAACCACATCCACGCAATGACGATGTGCCCGGCGGCCTCCAGGTAGATGGAGGCATTGGCGAGCGCCACCTGGGCGTCACCTCCGGCCCACAGCTGTTGCGTCGTCTCGGTCAGCCGCTTGGTCGCCGCGTCGAGGGGCTCGGCGTAGGTGGCCGCATCCCCGCCGACCTCGCGTGCGCGCTGCACGGTTTCGTCGATCGTCTGCGCCAGCAACCGCAGCCCGGCCCCGCCCTGCATGATCATCTTGCGGCCCAGCAGGTCCAGACCCTGGATGCCGTGGGTGCCCTCATGGATAGGGTTGAGGCGGTTGTCGCGGTAGTACTGCTCCACGTTGTAGTCGCGGGTGTAGCCGGCACCGCCGTGCACCTGGATCGCCAGGTTGTTGGCCTCCAGACACCACTGCGACGGCCAGCTTTTGGTGATGGGCGTGAGGACGTCGAGCAGCAAGGTGTGCTGCGCCACCACCTCGGGATCGGTGGCGGTCTGTAGCTCGTCGATCAGCTTGGAGGAGTACAGCCCCAGGGCCATCGCGCCCTCGACGTATGACTTCTGCGCGAGCAGTATCCGGCGCACATCGGAATGCTCGTTGAGGAACACCTGCGGCGTCGACGGGGACTTCTCGTCGGGTAGACGCCCCTGCCTTCGGCTGCCGGCGTAGTCGAGCGAGGCCATGTATCCGGCGTAGCCGAGCGAGATCGCGAGGAAGCCGACCCCAATGCGCGCCTCATTCATCATGTGGAACATGTAGAACAGGCCCTTATTTTCCTCACCCACGAGGTAGCCGATTGCGCCAGCCTCACCGTCGGGCGTGAAGGCACCGTCGCCGAACTCCAGCAGGGTGTTGGTGGTGCCCCGGTTGCCCATCTTGTGGTTGAGCCCGACGAGCGTGACGTCGTTGCGCGCCCCAAGCCCGCCGCTGTCGCCGCCGCTGACCAGGTTTACGCCGTTCGCCGGCAGGTACTTCGGCACGATGAACAGCGAGATGCCCTTGACTCCGTCCGGCGCTCCGGGCACCTTCGCCAGGACCAGGTGCACGATGTTCTCGGTCAGCTCGTGATCGCCGCCGGAGATCCACATCTTGCTGCCGAAAACCCGGTAGGTATCCGGCGAGCCGTCGAAGCCTGGCTGGCGCACGGCCTTGGTCGTCACGTCTGCGAGCGACGAGCCAGCCTGCGTTTCCGACAGGCACATCGTGCCGGACCAGCTACCAGCGAGCATCGGCCGGACGAACGTGTCCACCTGCTCCGATGTCCCGTAGGTGGCGATCAAGTGGGCGTTGCCGGTGGTGAGGAAGGGATAGGACGAGGTCGATGCGTTGGCCGCCTGGAACCATGCCATCGAGGCACGGGCAACGACGGTGGGCAGCTGCATGCCGCCGAGCTCTTCGTCGAACGAGCCCGCGATCAGACCGGACTCGCTGAACGCGTCGATCGCCTTCTTGATCTCGGGGATAAGCTTGACGGTACCGTCGGGGAGCATCGTCGGCTCGTTCTGATCTGCCACCTTGTTGTGGGGCGCAAACAGACTCATCGCCATGTCCTCGGATAGGTCTAGCACCGCATCGAAGGTCTCACGCGAGTGCTCTGTGAACCGCGCGCGTGCGGTGAGGCTTTCGACGTCGAGCCATTCGTAGAGCAGGAAGTCGAGGTCCGCACGGGAGAGTGGGCGGGCTTTAGTCGATCCGGTCATCGGTTCTCCAGAGTGAAAAATGTTGAGTAAGAAACAGGATCAGACCCCAGCAGGATCAGACCCCAGCAGGGTCAGATCCTCGCGCGGTCAGCGATCTCCGTGGCGAAATCAACCAGCGTGTCGATCCGCTCCATGGTGGGGGTGCCCGCGTCGGCCATGTTGCGGGGTTCGTCCACCGCTCGGCGCATCACGCCCTCGCCGATCACCGCGATCTTCCATAGACCCAGCGTGTGCCAGTATCGAAGAGCGGCCTCATCCCGCCCGGTCAGACGCAGATATTCGGCCGCGATTTCCTCGCGGGTGGGGAAGCCTTCCAGTGCGGTGGCGGTGAGGTCTCCGCTGTAGTCCTCACCGGCTTCGGGCCAGTAGGCGAGCATGCTGCCGATGTCGGCAAGCGGTTCGCCGAGCGTGGACAGCTCCCAGTCGAGCGTCGCCACAACCTCGCCGCAGGCATCCGCGCCGAGCTGCTGATCATCGCGGGTGACGAGGACGTTGCGCAGGTGGAAATCGCCGTGCACCAGCGAGGTTTCCGTCTGCTCAGGGATCGCGGCGGTCAGCCGGCGGGTGAGTGAGTCGAGGGCGGGGAGCTCGCGCGTTTTCGACTGTTCCCACTGCCCGGCCCAGCGCTTGAGCTGGCGCGCGGCGTAGGGCTTGTGGCTCGCGAGGCCGCTCAGGCCATGCTCCTCAAGGTTCACCGCGTGAATGCGGCTGAGCATCGAGGGCATGGACATCCCGATGGCGCGCCGACGCTCGGGGGTCAGGGTTTCGGCCACCGACATGCGGTCGACGGCGAGCCCGTCCACGAACTCCATCGCCACCAGGGGCGCGTCGGTCACGGCCGGGTTCTCGGTGATGCCGACGATGCGCGGGACCGGCACGTCGGTGTCGGCGAGGGACTGCAGGATGCCGGCCTCGCGGATGACGTCGTGTGCCGACGCCAAGCGGTGCCCCAGCGGAGGCCGACGCAGAACCCACCGGCGGGCCGCGTCATCCTCAGCGAGGTAGGTGAGGTTGGATTGGCCGAGGCCGATGCGGGTCAGCTGCAGCTCGCCGTCAACCTGCTCGCCCAGCCCGCGCATCCACTCGGTGACGGGCCCCTTCGCGAAGCCGTCCGTGGCGGTCGAATTCTCATCAGAAGACATGTGACCACGCTGCTTCCTGGAAGGTGGTGGGGTTGCCCAGGCGCTGTCCGCCGTCGAGGATCATCGCCTGGACAACCCAGGTCGCCGATCCTGCCGAGCGGAGTGAGGTCGGGGAGCTGGGTCTATGAACTCGAGCAGGTCATCGCGTATTTTCTGAACTTTTTCAGACATATCAAACATTGACATAATTCCTCCAGAGGTAACCGGTCGAGGGCCTGCGATCCAGCCTTACACGTTGGGCCCACCGGTGGCATAGATAATCTGGCCGTTGACATACGAGGAATCGGGGCCGACGAGGAACGACGCGATACCGGCGATCTCGCTCGGCTGTCCGACTCGGCCCAGCGGGATCTGCTGCCCGGCTGCCTTCTTGAGGTCGTCGAACTCCATGAGCATGCGGGCAGCGGTGGCCTTGGTCATGTCGGTCTCGATGAAGCCGGGGGCAATGGCGTTGGCGGTGATGCCGAAGCGGCCGAGCTCGATAGCGAGCGTGCGGGTGAAGCCCTGGACACCGGCCTTCGCCGCGCTGTAGTTGACCTGTCCGCGGTTGCCGAGGGCGGCGACGGAGGAGATGTTGACGATGCGCCCGTGCTTGGTCTCGGACATGAAGGGTTGCACCGCGTGGGTCACGAGGAACGCGGCGCGCAGGTGGATGTCGAGGACGTCGTCAAAGTCGGCCAGCGTCATCTTGTGGAACATGTTGTCGCGGATGTAGCCGGCGTTGTTGACCACGACCGTGGGCGCGCCGAGCGTCTCGTGCGTCTGGGCGACGGCGGCCTCAACGGCCTCGGGGGAGCGCACATCGGCGGTGATGGCCAGTGCGGGGCCCAGGTGGGACATGTGCGCGAGAGTTTCCGCGAGGCGCTCGCCGTTGTTGTCGACGAGGGCGACGGACAGTCCGTCCGCCAGGAGCCGCTCGGCGACGGCCGCGCCGATGCCCTGGGCTGCGCCGGTGACGATGGCGGTGCGATTTTCAGTCACAAGAATTCTCCTGATAAGTGGGCGCTGGTTAGAGCGGGATGTTGCGAATGTCGTTGCGCCGGGCGGGCGCGGAGTCGAAGGCTGCAGCGACGGCCGAGCGGGTGTCAGCGGGTTCGATAATCTGGTCGACCACCGCGATCTTGACCGTCTGCTGTAGCCCGCCGAGGGCCCTGCGGTGCTCGGCGGACAGGTGCTCCTCGAGCGCGGGGCGCTGGGCGTCCGGCGCGGCGGCGAGTTCCCGGCGATGGAGCACACGCACGGCGGCGGTGGCACCCATGACCTGGACCTCGGCCTCGGGCCACGCGAGTACTGCGGTGGCACCGAGGGAGCGCGAGTTCATCGCGATGTACGCGCCGCCGTAGGCTTTGCGCAGCACCACGGTGACGCGGGGGACCTCGGCGTCGGCGAAGGCGTGCAGCAGCTTCGCGCCGCGCCGCACCACCCCGTCCCACTCCTGGTCGACGCCCGGCAGGTAGCCGGGGACGTCGACGAGCACCAGCAGGGGGATGCCGAAGGCGTCGCACAGGCGGACAAAGCGCGCGGACTTCTCCGCAGACTTGCTGTCGAGGCATCCGCCCATGCGGATCGGGTTGCTGGCCACCACGCCCACCGGGGCGCCCTGGAAGCGACCCAGGCCGGTGACGATGTTGGGTGCCCAGTCCGGCTGCAGTTCCTGCCAGTCGCCGAGCTCGTCGTGGTCGAGAATGGCGGAGATGATGGGGAGGACGTCGTACGCGCGGTCGGGCTGCTCCGGCAGATGCCGACCGGGATCGCAGGCGGGGGCGCTCCAGGCTGTGCGGTGCTCGCCGCGCAGGAGGGTGATGATGGTGCGGGCGCTTTCGAGGGCGCTTTGCTGATCAGGCGCGGACATGTGGGCGACGCCCGACTTGCTCATGTGCGTGGTGGTACCGCCGAGATGCTCCATGTCGATGTCCTCGCCCGTGACCGACCGCACGACCTTGGGACCGGTGACGAAGATCTGAGAGCCCTCGACCATGATGACCACGTCGGTCAGGGCCGGGCCGTAGGCGGCGCCGCCCGCGGCGGGGCCTAGCACCACTGAGACCTGGGGGATGCGGCCCGACGCGCGCACGATCGCCGCGAACATCTCGCCCATCCCATTGAGCGATTCGACACCCTCGGCGAGGCGGGCTCCGCCGGAGTGCCAGAGGCCGATGACGGGGATGAACTCCGCGATGGCGGCGTTGATGACCGCGACGATCTTGTCGCAGCCCGATTGCCCCAGCGCGCCGCCCTTGGTCTTGGGATCGCTCGCGTAGGCGAGAGCGGCGAGGCCGTTGATCTGCCCGCGGGCGGTGTACACGCCGCTGCCCGCGGGATCGTCCTGGATGGCGGCGGTGCCCTCATCGAACAGCGCCGCCAGCCGGTCTGCGGGATCGCGAGAGGTGCCGAGGGCAGCGAGGGCCGTGGAGTCGGGCTCGGGGTTGCAGCAGGAGCAACTGATCGGGGCGATCTCGCAGAGCAGCTCGCCGGCCCGCACGGTATCGCCGGTTCTGACAGCGACCTTCGCGACGGTTCCGGCCTGCCCCGCGAGAATCGGGATCTCCATCTTCATGGATTCGAGCAAGGCGATCTCGGTCCCGGCGTCCACGAGGTCCCCTGGGCAGGCCAGGACGGCGATGACGGTGGCGGTCAGATCGGCCGCAACCTGAATTGGGCGGGCGCAGAAGTCAGTCGGCATCATGTCATTTCCCCGTGAACTGAGGTGCCCGTTTGGACAGGAAGGCCTGGCCAGCCTCAGCGACGTCCGCGCTAAAGGCGGTGGCGACGTGCCGTGCGACTTCGCGGCGCAGGCATTCGGTGAAGGACAGCGTGCTGGCGTCCTTGAGGTTCGCCTTGATGCCGGCGATGGCGAGCGGGGGACCGGACGCCAGCGCATCGGCGATGGCGTCCACGCCAGCCTCGAACTCGGTGGCGGGGAACACGCGGCTCGCAAGGCCTATCGTCAGCGCGTCGCTGGCGGAGATCCTCTCATTGAGCAGCAGGATCGAGCGGGCCTTCGCGCCCCCGACGAGGTGCGTCAGCGACCAGCTGAGCCCGAAGTCGCCGCTCATCGCGGCGGTGAGGAACGCGGAGCGGAAGACGGCGTTGTCCGTGAGCAGCCGCAGATCGCAGGCGGCCGCGAGGCTGAAGCCGGCACCGGCGGCCGGACCATTGACGGCGGCGATGCTGACTGCGCGCCCCTCCCGCAGAATCTCCGAGGCGCGGACGTGGTGGCGCAGCTGGCTCTCGGCCTGCGAGTGCCCGTGGGCGGGCAGCTCTGCCGTGAGGTCGCCGCCCACGCAGAAGGCCCGGCCCGCGCCGGTCAGGACGATGACGGCGACCGAGAGGTCATCGTTGAGCGTCTCGAGGGTCTCCACCAGCTGGTCGAGCAGCGGAGTGTTCATCGAGTTGAGATTGTCTGGGCGGTTGAGGGTAACGGTGGCGACGGGGCCGCGGCGGGTAAGCAGTACCTCTGGCACGATTGCTCCTATGGTAAATTTGATAGTGACATCATAGTCATTTTTATTCTTGCGCGACAATGACGATTCGAAAATCGCCAGTCGGCTACTACATGTCGGGCCAGACGGTGAGGCCGGTGGACTCGGTGGTGTCATGCGCCGCGGCGACCTCCTCCGCGCTCATGCCAAGCCGGAGAAGCACCTCCTCGGTGCGGTCAGTCTGGTCCGTGCCCCCAGCGGTGCTGGGGGTTCGGGAAAGCAGCGGAATCGGGGGAACGCCCTGTGTGAAGCTAGTGCCGTGCCGGTGCGCCATGTGGGGCTCGGTGTTGACCTCGTCGGGATCCAGGACGGGGCTGACGCAGGCGTCGGTGCCGCCAAAGAGCTCGGCCCACTCATCGCGCGTACGGCTAAGGAAGGTTTCGCTGAGCGTGTGCTCGATCGCTGGCCACTGCGTGCGCGGGTACTGCGCGGGCACCTCGCCCAGCTCAAGCGTGGTCCACAGCGCTGCGAAGAACTGCGGCTCCAGCGAGCCGACGGCGACGTAGCGGCCGTCGGAGCACTCGTAACAGCGATAGAACGGCGCATCGCCGTTCATCATCCCCGCGCCCCGGCTGGGGTTGGCGGGGGTGCCCCACATCTCGTAGTGCATGGCCATCATCGAGCGCACGCCGTCGATCATCGCGATGTCGAGGTGCTGGCCCTGCCCGGAGAGCTTGCGCTCATAGAGCGCCGTGGAGATCGAGAGCGCGGCGAGCAGCGAGCCGCCGGCGAAGTCGGCCACCAGGTTGAGGGGTGGGGTCGGCGGGCCGTCCTTCGGGCCCATCGCGCCCAGCATGCCGGCCATTGCGATGTAGTTGATGTCATGTCCCGCCGCGGCGCTCATGGGCCCGGTCTGCCCGTAGCCTGTGAGCGAGCAGTAGATCAGGTCCGGACGAACGTCCCGCAGCTGCTCGTACCCCGCACCCAACCGATCCGCGACGCCCGGGCGGAAGCTCTCGACGAACACGTCGGCCTCCGCGACCAGGCGCAGCAGCGCGTCCCGGCCGGCCTCGCTCTTGAGATCGAGTGAGACGAAGGTCTTGCCGCGGGAGACGACCTCCAACGGCAGGCCCGCACGGCCACCGCCGATGACGATCACCTCGGCACCCATGTCCGCCAGCAGCATCGTGGCGTAGGGGCCGGGGGCTAGTCGGGACATGTCGACGATGCGCACCCCGGCGAGCGGGCCCCGGGGGGAGTCTGCGGGGGGAGTCGTTGCTTGCTCTTTGGGGGTTGTCATAGATACGCCTCCGCGAGGGCCTCGCGGTCCTGCAGCTCGGCGCGGACGCCGGTGAGGGCGACCTCCCCGTGCGCGAGAACGAGGAAGCGGTCGGCGAGCGCGGCGGCGAAGCCCTGGTTCTGCTCGGCGAGCAGGATCGCCAGCCCGTTATCACGCAGCATCAACAGCGTATCCACGATGTCATCGAGCACCGCGGGGGCCAAGCCTTGGGTGGGCTCGTCGAGCACCAGCACCGAGGGGTTCACGGCCAGGGCCACCGCGATCGCGACCATCTGCTGTTCACCGCCACTGAGCAGGCTGGACTGGGTTTCGGCGAGCCGCTCCAGGACAGGGAAGAGGCGCTGGACGTTATCCAGCGATGCCGCCCGCTCAGCGTGTGGAAGGACGCGCGCCGCGATCTGGAGGTTCTCGCCGACGGTGAGTCTGGGGAAGATGTTCCCCCGTCGCTCGGGGACGAAGGACAGTCCTGCGGCGGGCCGACGCTCGGCGGCCAGGCGGGTGATGTCCTTGGCACCGAGGGTGACCTCGCCGCTCCAACGCCGGTTGTCGACGCCGATCCCGGCCAGCGCCATCATGAGGCTGGACTTGCCGGCACCATTCGCGCCGAGGACAGTGACGATCTCCCCGCGCTTGACCTCAAGGTCCACCCCGTGGCACACCTGCGCGCGGCCATAGGCGACCTCGAGTCCGCGCACCTGAAGGGCGGTCTCGGGCTGGGCCGGCGTGCGCGTCGCGTTCAGCGCGTGGTGCTCGGTGCCGGCACCGAGGTATACCTCGACAACTTTCGGATTCGACGACACCTGGTCCGGATCGCCCGCCGCGAGCACCTTGCCCTTGGCCAGGACCACGAGCTCATCGGCAATATCGCGGACGAGGGCGAAATTGTGCTCCACCAGCAGGACCCCGACGCCGTCGGCGGCGATGGCCCGGATGCCGGCGACGAGGCGCGCCTGCTCCTCGTGCGAGAGACCGGCGGCGGGCTCGTCGAGCAGTAGGTACTTCGGCCGCATCGCCATGGCGCGCAGCACGTCCGCCATGCGCACTGAGCCGAGCGGGAGCTGGCCCATCTGCAGGTCGGCCTGATCAGCCAGGGCGAACATCTCCAGCATGTCTTGAGTGGCCGCGCGGGCGCGTCGTTCCCGGACTTCGATGCCCGGTCCGCCGAGCAGCGACGAGACCAGAGCGGTTCGCATCGAGGGCAGGAAGCCGCACATGATGCTGTCCAGCATGGTCTGCTCGGCGTCGATCCGCGGCGTCTGGAAGGTGCGCGCCACGCCGGCCCGAATGCGGCTGTCGGCGGAGTCAGCGCTGAGGTCGGTGCCGTCGACCGTGACGGTGCCGGAATACAGCGGGACGAAGCCGGTGATCGCGTTGAACAGCGTGCTTTTGCCGGAGCCGTTGGGCCCAACGACGGCGAGTACCCTACCGGGCTCCACGGCGACGTCGATGCCGTCAAGCGCGATCACTCCGCTGAACCGGACTCCAATATCACGTGCCTGAAGTGTCATTTGTCGCCATTCCTCTGCGGGTCCTCGGACTCGATGGTGGGTGCGGACGGCACGGCCGCGGGTTCGCGCGCTGGCGGTTTGGTAGCCCCCTGCGGGCGACGACGCTGCACGATGTTCTCGATGGTGCCGATGATCCCGCGCGGTGCGGCGATGAGCACCAGGATCACTGACGCGCCGTAGAGCAGGCCTTGCATGTCGTCAGGCAGAACCTTGTTCATGTAGGTGAGCACCACGGCTCCGAGGACGGGCCCCAGCACGTGCCGTGAGCCGCCGACGAGGACCATCAGAAGCAGGGACAGTGACAGGTGCACGGACAGGGACTCGGGTGCCAAATACGTCATGTAGTGGGCGTAGAGCCAGCCGGAGAGTCCGGCCAGTCCTGCGGCGAAGGCGAACAGTCCGCTGAGGCGATGCAGGCCGCGGTCACCGTCGGCCTGCGAGCGCAGGGAGTCGACACGCAGGGTGTTGAGGGCGCGACCGGCAGCGGACTTGACCAGGTTGGTGTACAGGATGATCACAATGATCACGCACACCCACACGAAGATCGTGTAGTCGACGGGGGTCTTCAGGAACGCCAGCGTGGGGATGCCGCCGATGCCCAGGTAGCCGCCGGTGAAATCGCCGCCCTGGTTGAGTAGGATCGCCACGGCGCTGCCTAGGAAGAGCGTGGATAGTGCCAGGGCGAGGGAGGAGAGCCGTACGATCAGCCGCGCCAGCGGATAGGCGATCATGGACGGAATCAATACCGCGGCGACGAGGCCGAGGAGCGGGTTGAGCTCCCAGCGGACGGACAGGATCGCGGTGCTGTACGCGCCGAGCGCGGCGAAACTCGCCTGGCCCAGCGACATCATTCCGGCCTGCCCGTAGATCATGCCGAGGGAGGTAGCCATGAGCCCGTAGATCCCGATGAGGGTGATGGTGCTGATAGATGCGGGCTGCGCGCTGTTGAGCACGAGGACGACGGCGACAATGAAGGTCAGGGCAATCGCCGGCAGATGTTTGCGGGCGGTGAGCGCGAGGAAACTGGGCATAGTACTCGTTCCGTTGGGAAGCTCAGGATCGCGGACGGTACCGGGGGCTGGGGGATCGAGAATGGTCATGGTCGCACCGCCAGGGTTGAGCGGGGAACGAAGATGAGCACCGCGATGACGAAGATGTAGGGGATAGCGATGAGGGCACCGCTCGAGACGTAGCCGGCGACGAGAGACTCGACCAGACCGATCACGATGCCTCCGGAGAAGCAGGCTAGCGGCCCACGCATCCCGAAGATCACGGCGGCACCAAAGGCACTAAGCGTGAGAGTCACGACTGATGTGAAGTCGAGGCCCGTGGTGTACGCGAGGAGGATTCCGGCGATGCCCGCGAGTAGCCCCTCCACCGCGAACACCAGGTACTGCAGGCGAGTCACGGAGATGCCCGCGAGCAGAGCGCCGATCTTGTTGTCCGCACCGGCGCGGATCTGCCGTCCGATGCTGGACTTGTAGAGAATGATGAGCAAGGCCGAGACGAGCGACGCGCCTATGGCGAGGTTGATGATCTGCTGCGGATTGATGTAGACCGGCCCGAGGTTCCAGGACTGCGAGAACAGTCGCCCCATACTCGGGTCCTTGCCGAATTGCGTGAGGATGATCGATTGAATGGCCAGCGCGGCACCGAATGTTGCGGCGATGGTGATGACCGGGTCGCCGACACCGCGCTTGACTAGCAGGCTGTAGATCACCGCCACGATCAGGGCGGTGACAACGCCGACACCGATTCCGGCGAACACACCGACGACGCCGCCGACGGTGATGGCAACGACGCCGGCTAGGACGGCGTAGCCACCGACTGCGGCATCAACAATGCCGCAGGCCATGTGGGCAAGGCCCAGGGGTAGTGCGATCAGGCCGTACATGACGCCGATCATTAGCCCTTGGACTAGGTACTGCAAAAATTCATTCACCAGATTTACCTATCCTTCGTGCAGGTCAGCGGCCGGTGAAGCGTGGGGGGCGCCGTTCGAGAAAGGCGGCCACGCCTTCCTGGACATCGTTCGTTTCGTTGATGAACTCGGCCGCATATTCTGCCTCTTGGAGTGCTTCGTCGAGGCTCTGGCGCTGCGCGTGCCGCACCATGCGTTTGACGACCTTCGTGGTGAGCGGGGCTGCGGCTGCGATGCCGCGGGCCAACTCCAACACGGTGGTTTCCAGCTGATCGGCGTCCACGAGCTCGGTCAGCAGACCAAGGTCATAGGCGCGTTGCGCGGCGTACACCTCGCCGCCCCACAGCATCCGCAGGGCGCGGTCGGCCCCCATCGCTCGGGGGAAGAACCAGGCCCCGCCTTCGTCGGGCAGCAGCCCGACGCGGCCGGACGTGTCGCCGAGCCGGGCCGTGCGATCCGCGATGCGCAGATCGCACGCCAGCGCCAGGGACAACCCGCCGGCGACGGCCGCGCCGCTGATCATCGCGATCACGGGCTTGTCGCAGAGTTGCAGCCGCCGCATGGGCTGGTGCATCCCCTCGCGAATGACCGTGCCGTGACCCCACTGCACCTCGTGGGCATGCGTGGTCTCGTAGTCGCTGGTGAGGTCCCCACCGGAGCAGAATGCTCCTCCGGCTCCGGTGATGACCAAGACCCGGGCACTGTCGTCCGCCGCGAACTGCTCTACCGCGCGGGCGATCTCCTGGGCCGTGACTGAGCGATACGCGTTGCGCAGCTTCGTGCGGTTGATGGTGATCCGGCGGATGCCGGGCTCCCAGTCATCTACCAGGATGTCCTCGAATTCGCCCGCGCCACCCAGCGCGTCATTATTGCTGAGGTCGGTCATCCGACGGTGACCCATTCGCTGTCCTTGACCTGTAGCGTCATGCCGCTGAGGTCGCCGTCGTGGTCATCGGCGCTGAAGCAGCCGGGGCCATTGAGCAGCGTCGGGAACGGGCAGGTGATCTCGAGAGCATCCCGTATGGAGGTGCCGGTGAGGTCGCCCTTGACGTTCGGGATTGCGGCCTGAACTGCCATGAAACCGGTGCCCGCGATCGACTCGCCGAATCCCTTCGGCTGGCCGAAGCCCTCGATGAACGTGGCCTGCTCAGCCGTGGGCTTGTCCCAGCCGACAGCGGCCACGGCGATGACGCCGTCAGAGGAGTCGCCGGTCGCGTCGAGGAAGGCCTGGGTGGTCATGCCGCCGGAGACGATGATGGGAGCGGTCGAACCTGCCTGGCGCAGGCTGCGGATCAGCGCTGCGGCCGGCGGGGCGACACTGGCCTGCACCATGATGATGTCCGGGTTGGCTGCGGCGATCTTGGTGGCCTGCACCGAGAGGTCGGATGCGTTGATCGGGGCCGACGCCTCGCTGACGACCTGGATGTTGGATTTCTCATCGGCAAGATGCTTGAGCTGCTTGGCGCTGGCCTCACCGTAGGCGTCCTGCTGGAAGAACAGGCCGATGCGGCTGTAACCGTGCTCCTTGATGTACTCAAGGGCGGCAGGGACGCTGTCGGTGTCGGTGATACTGCTACGGAAAATCCAGTCGTAGAAGCCGCTGTCCTTGGCGGTGGGAGGGATGCTGCCCCCCGGGAAGACGACGGGGACCTTGTTGGCGGCAGCGATGGGTGCGACGGCGAGGGCGGCGCTACCGGTGGTCGGGCCAATGATGACCTGCACCTTGTCGTTGAGCGCGAGCTCGCGGGCGGCGGTGGCGGCCTCGGTGGGGTCGGTCTTGTCGTCTTTGGTGACGAGGGTGACCTTCTTGCCTTCGATGCCTCCGTTGTCATTCGCCTGCTTGACGAGGTACTCGACGGCCTCGCGCTCGGGGATGCCGATGGAGGCGGCGGGGCCGGTCTGCGAGGTGATCAATCCGATGCGGATCTCGTCATCGGTGGGGACGTCGGTGCCGCCGACGCCGCAGGCCGTGACCAGAGCGGAGCCTGCGAACAGGATTCCAGCCTTGTGCAGAGTGCGTCTAAACATGGGTGTCTCTAACTTTCGTCAGTGCCATGGGTCGGCAGGGTGAGGGTGAGCTATCGGATTGATGTTCTAAGGTGCATATGCCGCTAGCGGCGGCAGAGCATCGGGTAAAGCTGGGTTGCTAGATCAGGAGATCGGTTCTCCGAAGTGTTGGACGGCCATCGAGATCAGGTTTCGGTGATCGACCTTGCCCGTGGCAGACAGGGGCATGGCGGGGAGAAAGACGATCCGGCGCGGATGCGCGTACGCAGGACCGCGCGCGAGGCTGTGCTGCTTGAGTTCGTCTTCCGTGACGTTCGCGTCCTTGACCAGCACGACGAAGGCCACGGGGACCTCGCTCTTGGTCTCATGCAGTGCGGCGACCACGGTGACATCGTGTACCGCCGGGTGCTGCGCTAGGATCGCCTCGACCTCAGCCGGGTAGACGTTCTCGCCGCCGACGCTCATCCGGTCGTCAGCGCGCCCGCGGAAGTACAGCCAGCCGTCCTCATCGCACATTGCGAGGTCGCCGGTGGCGAACCAGCCGTCGGCCATTTTGCGCTGGGCGTCTTCCTCGGGCCGGTTGAGGTAACCGAGCGTGATGCACTGCTCGCTGCGTAGCCACAGCTCGCCGGTCTCACCCGCGGGGATTTCGATGCCGATCTCGTCGACAATCTTGACTTCGAAGCCGGGCAATGGCCGGCCGATGCTGCCGACCCGGCGGGGGCCTGTCAGCGGGTTGATCGTGGCCACCGGCCCGCATTCGGTCATCCCGTAGCCCTCAACGAAGCGGACGTTCGGGAAAACCCCTGTCAGACGCTCGATCAAACTCGAGGGCATGGGTGCTGAACCGCACAAGATCATGCGCAGCGAGCTAAAGTCACGTGACAGCTCGTCATGCTCAGCGAGCATTAGCTTGTACATGGCGGGCACGCCCACCGCGTAGGTGCAGCCGCGCTGCTCGATGCTCCGGAGGATCTCAGCAGGATCAAACTTGGGAAGCACCACGACCGAGCCACCGGCGTGCAGTGCCGGGAGGATGCCGCAGGCTGCAGCGTTCATGTGGAACATCGGGGCCGCGACGATGGATCGGTCGTTGGAGTCGATAAAGCAGGAGTGTCCCAGCTTGGCGACATCGCCAAGCAACATCTGGTGCGCCAGCTTGACGCCCTTCGGCCGCCCCGTGGAGCCCGAGGTGTACGCCAGCCACGTCAGGTCCTCCGGCGCGTTGAAGATTTCGGGACGAACTACCGAGGACGACGCGAGCCACTGCTCATAGTCGGTGACGCCGTGCTTCGCGCCATCGAGCGCCGCAGCGATGAGCACGGTGGGGTCCGACATGAGCCGGGAGGTGTTCGCAGCGGTGCCCCGGCTGGCGAGAATTCCCACGGCCGAGCTGTCATTGAGGTGCAGGCGATGCGCCTCGATGGGTAGGCTGGGGTTGACGGGGACCGCGACCGCGCCGGCGCGAATGGTGCCCAGCGTCGCCTCGACGAAGCGAATGTCATTTTCCCAGAGCACCAGGACCCGGTCACCGCGCTGCACGCCAGCGGCAGTGAGGCCGTTGGCTACGCGGTTGATGCGCTCGTCGAGCTGCCGGTAGGTGAGTTCGAAACCGTCTTGCAGAAGGGCCGGGGAATCGGGACGAAAGTGCAGGCCAAAGTCGGTGATGCAGCCCAGGTTAGTGGTGAAGGTGGTGGTGATCGACATCGCTTTCCTTCAATCTCGGCTGATGACGAGGGAGGTGTTCTGGCCGCCGAAGCCAAAGGCGTTGACCTGGAAGGCGTCGATCTTGGCCGCTGCCGGCGCGCCGAGGGGAACCTCGAAGCGGATGGCCAGGTCCAGATCGGTGGTGCTTGCGGTGGGGGACAGAGTGCCGGTGCGCAGCGAGTGCAAGCCGGTCATGACGCCCATGGCCCCAGCGGCGCCGGCGGTGTGGCCGACGTTGCCCTTGATGCCCGTGGCGAGAACGGGGGTGGAGGCGAAAACTTCATTGATTGCGGTGATCTCCGCGATGTCGCCGACGGGGGTGCCGGTGGCGTGGGCGACGACCGCGCCGATGTCGCTGGGGGTCAGTTCTGCCTCGGCCTGCGCCGCGCGCATCGCCGCCACCTCCCACTCGCCCGAGGGGTTGGGGGACGAGGGGTGGTAGCCGTCGGACAGCGAGCCGTAGCCGCGCACGAGGCCCTGGATCTGCGCGCCACGTGCACGCGCATGGCTCACGCTCTCAAGGACCACGACGGCCGCGCCGTCGCCGCCGAGGACGCCCCGACGGTTGACGTCGAACGGGCGGCAGACCATCTTCGGGTCCTCCACGTCGATAGGCGACATGCCATACCTGGCGGCGGCGAGCTGGCTGGTCCTGACTCCGCCATTATCGCTACCGCCGGTGATCGCCACGTCCACCATCCCGGACTCGATCATCCGAGCGGCCAGGCCGATGGCGTCGAGCGAGGACGCGCAGGCGGTGGAGATCGTCAGCAGTGGGCCGTGGAGCTTCCAGCGCAGCGCGATTTGCGCGCCGGCCATGTTCGGCCAGGCCATCAGCTGCAGCTTGCGGGGAATGGCCTCATAGCCCCCCGCACGTACTCATCCTGCGCGTCTAAGAGCGTCTGCGCGCCAGCCATGGAGGTGCCCATGATGACGGCGGTGCGGACGGGGTTGAACTCCTCAATCCCGGCGTTCTTGACGGCCTCGGCCGCAGCGGCCACGGCGTACTGGGCGAAGCGGTCAGTACCGCCCACCGTGCGGGAGTTCATCCAGTCGGTGGGCTCGAAGCCCTTGACCGGTGCGTGGAATATGTTGCCGCCGGTCTCCGCGGACCAGGGCGCTGCCTCTGCGGGGATCTGTCCCTCATCCAGGCCTCGGCAGAAATCCGAAACCGTCAGACCGAGGCATGAGATCACTCCCTGTCCTGTGATCGCGACGTTCTTCATTGGTGCTCCTCACGTTGAAGCGTTGGTGTGACGCTTGCCACTCTGGATGTTAGATAATAATGATCTCGACGTCAATGTCACTTTTGAGAAGGGTGCATATTTTCTCAATCAGGACGGGGAGAACCTAGCGAACGTGGCGGGCAGGATTGCCTGACCAGGCGGTCTAGGTCAGTCCTGCGTGGGAGTGCCCGGCTTTAAGCTGATGCCGCGGCTCCAGATGTCGGTGAGCGTGCGCACAGCCGCGTCGATATCCACCGCATCGGGCCCATTGCGGAAGACGCGGGCGGAGAACTGCATGACCATCGCGTTCAGGGCCGTGGCCGTGAGGTCGATGTCGAGGTCGCTGGCGATCGCGTCCTGGTCTTGGAGGCGGCGCAGCGAGTGCTTGGTGCGCTCGATGTTGAACACCGTGAGTTCCTCAAGCAGATCGTTGATGTCCTTTTGCGCCGTGGCGGCCTGCCGCCACGTCTCCATCAGCCGCCAGTGTTGGCCGTATCCTTCGAGATGGGCGCGGTTGGAGGCCTCGATGACCTGGTATGCCGTGCGCGGCTTGGCCTTCGCGGACGCACGCGCCGCAACCTCAATGGCGCTCTGGTGATCTTCCAGGACCGCCAGGAAGATCTGCTCCTTCGACGTAAAGTACTTGTAGAACGTGCCATGTGCGGCGGCCGCCTCCGCTACGATATCCGTGATACGGGTGTCGATGAACCCGTCCCGCTCGAAGACCCGTTGCGCTGCGTCGATCAAGGATTTACGGGTGCGCCGGCCCTTGTCGCTGAGCTTGTCGATGGATTTGGCAGTGCGCTCTGTAGCGGACATACGCACTTCAGAGGTCTCGGGCGGCATTGTCATCCTTGCATCGGTAGGCGGACCTTCAGCGTCCGCGCCCAAGCTGGCCGGAGCAAGTCTCGATGGCTCGGATGTCACTGGCTTGTATATCATTCTCCGCTCTAGGATCGCACCTGCTCTTGGCCTGACCGCTGGAGATTCCGCTGTGACCTGAGCCTTGCCGGTCCGACGCAGGCCGTTGCGCAGAGCGGCTTCGCCGCCGGTGGGTGCTGGGCATGGCGCACCAGATGGTGGCGATTGAACGGTCTGCGACCGCTGATCAAAGCCAATTCCTCGATTCAATTGCCACGATTCGGGGCCTGGAGAAGTGTCAAATCAGTGATGTCGCCGTGTAGTGGTGGCTGTGTCAGGAATCGTGGTTGTTCACGACGCGTCGGCAAGTGGGCCGGCGATATTCGTTGCCGTCGCCCGTATTCGCTGGGGTTGCTGCGATTGGTTCCCAACCTCATGTGTGCAGGGTTGGCGCGGCCGGCGAAATCACATTTATGACACAACACAGCGTCGTCGGCGTTGTCAAGTTGTTTTGAGTGCAGCAGTTTCGGGCGCAGAAAGGCATCACACGGAACGATCGGTCAGGAAGCGACGGCCTGTTCGACGACCTGATCCCACACCTGGAATCGGATGGCGGCTTCGGTTCGGTGGTCGATGGCAGTCATGCGGTGGCGGGTGGGCGGAAGTACGGGGAGATACGACTGAACGAGGCCAGAAACCGCTCGGTTATTTGAGATGTCTGTACAGCGTCGTCCTTCCGACACCGATGATTTCGGCGATGTCGGTCAGATGCATGCCGTTCTCCCGCATCCGTTGCGCCTGAGCAAGTTTCGTCGACGTCATCTTCAGGGGCCGGCCACCGGTCCGGCCACGGGCCCGGGCCGCGGCAAGACCGACCTGAGTCCGCTCCCGGATCAGGTTTCGTTCGAATTCTGCGAGGGCCCCGAAGATGGAGAAGATCAGTTTGCCGCCGGAGGTGGTGGTGTCGATGGATTCGGTCAACGATTTGAATCCGACGCCGCGGGCGGCGAGATCTTCCACGGTTTGCAAGAGGTGGGGGAGTGAGCGACCGAGTCGGTCGAGGCGCCACACCACCAACGTGTCGCCGTCGCGAAGATGGGAAAGCAGGTCGGTCAGTTGCGGCCGGGTGGTCGTTGCACCGGAGGCGGTTTCGGTCCAGACTTTGAAACAGCCGGCAGCGCTCAGAGCGTCGCTCTGCGGATCATTGGTCTGATCGGTAGTCGAGACCCTCGCGTAGCCCAAAAGTTCACCCATGAGGCAGTAGTGTTCCAGAACTCACCGACAGGCCTCATATTGAACCATCAGTTTTGGACACGAGTTTCGGAACGTATCTTCGGCCAGCTCGCAGAAAATCGTCTCTGATGTTTCAAAAACGGTCTTGGTCTCAATACGTCAACGCATCACTGCTGGTGACATGATGCGTGATCGTGGAGGCATGGATGGGCAACAGGGCGCTCGGGTTCACTGTGGATCAAGAGAACACGATCTGGGAGATGTGGCGTCGCGGTGATTCGCTGAGTGCGACCGGGCGGGTCCTCGGGGAGAGTGTCCCTCAGATCGGCCGGTTCCTGCGTAAATCCGGCGGTATCCGGCCGCTCCCACGTCGTCGGCGAGCATCTCATCTCACGGCCGGGGAGCGTGAAGAGATTTCCCGTGGGATCGCCGCCGGTGACAGTGCTCGGACGATCGCCGACAAACTCGGAAGATCCCCGTCCACGATCGCTCGGGAGATCGCCCGCAACGGCGGCCGCGAACACTATCGGGCGACCCCGGCGGATGCCGCAGCGTATGTCCGCGCGCGCCGCCCTCAAATCTCGACTCTCTCTACCAGGCATTTTCTGCGGGAGGTTGTCACAGGGAAGCTGAGTGAGCAGTGGTCACCGCAGCAGATCCCCGCCTGGCTCCGGCGCGAGTATCCGTCCGATCCGCAGATGTGGGTTTCGCACGAGACGATTTACCGTTGCCTGTACATACCGTCGCGGCAAGTATTCGACGACACAAAATTTCACGAACTGCGTACCGATCGGCGGATCCGCCGGCCTCGTGGGAAGAAACGCTCCCACGGGCGCGGGCAGATACGGAACAGGGTCCCCATCGATCACCGCAGCCCAGCAGCGGATGCTCGTAGCGAGCCCGGACATCTGGAAGGTGATCTCGTGTTCGGCACCCGCCCGTCGGCGGTCGCGACGCTGGTAGATCGGCAATCACGCGCCGTGCATGTGGTCGCACTGCCGAACGGGTACCGGGCCGAGACGGTTGCGGACGCCTTGATCGCCTATCTGGGCCGGTTGCCTGCGCATCTGCGTCGGTCGTTGACGTGGGATCGGGGACTGGAAATGGCCGCGCACGAGCGCATCACCGCAGCACTCGACCTGCCCGTCTACTTTTGCGCCCCGCATCATCCGTGGCAACGAGGGACGAACGAAAATACGAACGGGCTCCTGCGCCAGTACCTGCGCAAGAACGCTGACCTGCGCACTTTCAGCCAGGAGGGCCTGAATTCGATCGCGGTAAGACTCAACAATCGGCCTCGTCGGGTGCTCGACTGGGACAGTCCACGCCAACGAGAAGACCAGGTGCTCGGCTCCTCCGCAGTCGGATAGCAAAGCTGGCCATAACGGCGGTTGGCATGATGATGGTCATGGCTGCCACCGGACTCCCCGAACTCGATGTCGCCCGTATCGTGAAGTACTGCGCCAGTCGGGTTCCCGATCGTCTGCGTCATGAGATTCGGGTCGAATGCGACATCGCGCTGCGCCATGTCACGATCTGCGAATGCCGGCCGCCGTGGCGTGAGGACTTCGGACCGGAGTGGACGCGATTCCCGATCGCCCGCCTGTCTTACACGAAGAAAACCGGGCTGTGGACTCTGTATTGGCGGGACCGGAACCTCAAATTTCACCGTTACCAGTTCTTGGCGCCGAGTCCTCACGTTCAGGATTTGCTCGATCACATCGAAAGCGGTGCGGACCCGATCTTCTGGGGTTGATCCGTTATCGTCGGTGATGCGTTGACCTATTGAGACCAAGATCGGTATTCGACTCCTCTGCGAAGCGTGCGTATCCCCAGCTCGTGCAGAGGTCGAGGTGTCGAGAACTGGTGTCGACAATCTATGTCGAATAACCCAGAGACTTCGCCTTTTCGACAGAGAAGTTTCTTTCAGGCTGCCCACCAGACGATGACGAGGGCGAAGAGGATGCAGCCGAGGATAACGGCAATTTCTGATCTCGCTCCGAGAAATTTTCGGATGCGCTTTCGCCGGTCGATGCGAGGCTGTGGTGCCGTCATGGTGTGGGGGAGGGCTGGATCGTGGCTTCGAGTCGGGTGAGGCGTTCTTCGAGGGCGCCGGTGATGGCGAGCAGCCCGAGCAGGGTGGGTTCGGTGATGTCGCTGCCGTGTTGAGCGTGTTTGAGCAGGGTGGTGCGCAGGAGTGAGCACATGGGGGCCTCGTCGCTGATGGGGAGTTGCTCAATTTTTGTAGTCAGACGCTCGACGGGGGAGGTCATGCGTAGCTCCTGCACGTGTGGATCATGCAGGCAGCGCGAAGGGGCGACTGCCTGCGCGGTGGTATCGGGTGGTGCGCTGGAACCGAGGTGGAAAGCAGCGCACCACTGCGATGATGTTACTGCGTCATTGCTGGCCGGTCGGCACGCGGGAGGTAAGTGAGGGCGTCACCCCTAGGTGCGCTGAACTAATTCCGTAATGGTCTGCCGCTACCTGTTGCTGTGGGCTGTGCGCGTTGCGGGTAGTTCAATACTCAAGTAGCTGTAACTGTGCGAAGACTGGTAACGAGGGTGAACGGGACGTAAATTTTCGGGGGCGGCATCACCCGGTCCCCAACGGGTATGGCGAACGCTCCGCCGGTAGCCACCCCTGGTCTATCGGCGGGCGGCCCGTCCCGCAGGTTTCGGCGCGTGTGACTCGTTTCGCTGCGCAGGGGGTCAGCGCGGGTTGGGGGTGCGCCACAGGCTCGGGGTGTCGCCGTCGTCGGTGTTGGCGAGGGTCCGGATTCCGTCGGCGTCCTGGGCGAGGACGTCGGCGAAATATTGGCGGTTGTCCTCGTCGAGTCCGTCGGGAAGGTTCGCCCCGTCGGTGATGGATGCCGCGGCGCCGTCGAGGTAGCGGGCGATGCGCAGGAGCAGTGGGCGTGGGGTGGGGACGAGGAAAGCGTCGGCGTCGGCGGTGATCATGCCGAGGGTCGAGAGCAAGGACAGGCCGGCGACGGCTTCTTTGTCGTCGAGGTTGATGTGCGCGACCTTCAATGCTTCGGCCAGTGCCGCGGTGGTCAGGCCGACGGCGGCGACGGGCATGGAGATGGTGCGCTCGAATTCGATGAGGTCGGCGCCGGGGGCTTCGTCGGAGAGGGACAGTGCAAGTGATTGCGCGAATGCGAGGAGACGTTCGTCGGTGAAGTCGTGTTGCGCGGTCTGGCGGGTGACTCTCATCATGCTCGCGTACTCGGTGATTTTGTCGTCGAGGATTGTGCGGGCTTCGGTGTCGGTGATCGTGAGCCCGAGATCGAGCAGGGCGGCCCGGAATTCGGTGGATCGGGTGTGGAGCCAGGTGGGCCTGGGACTCATCGCTGCTCCCGTGAGGTTGAGGCCGTGGTTGTTGAGGTGAGCTTAGAGCCGCCGCACATCACGGGCAGGAAATGGCCGCCGAAACACGCCGGGTGGTTGCGGATCAGTGGAATCGTGTGCGCTACATTTCCCTTCCACTCCATCTCGTTCGAGGCGGTGATGGATGGGGTTCGCCGAGATGTTGTCACACGACTCCAGACGAGTCGCGCCCGATCGTGTGCCCGGCCCCCCAAAGTTGGGCACACTCGACCCACCCGGCTGGTGCTGACGATCAGCCGTATCTGACGTGCCGATGACGTTTGGCTCGCTTCGCGCTGGGATGGGCACTGCACGTGCAGTTCTGGAAGATTTCGAGGTGGCCCGCCGGGTCAGGGTTAGGTGTCCGACCCGGCGGGGCCGTGCGCTCGGACCTGGCAAGGAACGACCACCCGAAACATCGTACTGTTCCGTCATCTCATGGGTTTCGGGTGGTGGAGCCTGTCGAAAAACGATGAAGTGGGATATTTTCGACAGATGTTGTTCGGTTACGCCAGGGTGTCGAGCGCAGATCAGAATCCTGCCCACCAGATCGACGCCTTGGCGCGGGCGGGGATCGACGCCGGAAACATCCACACCGATCACGCGGGCGGTGCGAAAGCTTCACGCCCGCAACTTGATGCGGTGCTGACTCGACTACGTAGTGGTGACACGTTGGTGATCACCCGGTTGGATCGGTTGGGGCGTTCGGTGGTGCATCTGATCACCCTCGGCGCGCAGTTGCGCGAGCGGGGGATCGGATTGAAGGTTCTCGAGCAGGGCATCGACACCGCCACAGCGGAAGGGCGGGCGATGTTCGGGATGCTCTCCGTCCTCGCCGAGCTCCAACGTGAGTTGATCGTGGCGAACACCCGGGACGGGTTGGCCGCGGCGCGAGCGCGCGGTCGAAAGGGTGGTCGCCCGTCGAAACTGTCCGGCGATCAGATCACGCTCGCCCAGCAGCTCTACGACGCGGGGGAGAAGACGGTCTCGCAGATCGCGGCGATGTTGAACGTTCCCCGCACTACTGTCTACGGACACCTGAACAAGCGCACACCGGCGGCGAGTGCGTCGACTGATCCGGCGAGCACGGTGGCTGTGGCCCCGGTTGCGGCGGCGCGAACGTCGCGGATCTGCCCGTCCTGTGGGTACGAGCCGAGCACCAGAGCCGAAGCGGCCCATCAACGCGGCGACCTGGCCGTGATCTGGCTCCATCCCCATCCTGACAATCCGGTCGGCCCCGGTGCGGCGATCGCGCGATCGCATTGCCATCAGTGCGAGCCGGGGCCGCCGGCGTTCGATGTCGCCTGCACGGTGTGCGGTGACGGACCAATCCTCGCCGGCGATTTCGCACAGACCGCACGGAGCGGCACCCTGCCGGATCCGGTGCAGCAGTGGCTCACTGCGAGTGGATGGACCGTATTGCCTGAGTTGCGGTGCCCGGACCACACCTGAAAATTTCGTCGGGACCGGTGAGTACTGTGCACTGATGCCGACAGTGTGGACAGTGACGGACAACTCCGCTCGCGAGCTTCGCGATTCGCGACTCGCGGCTGACTTCATCACCCTGAACATCGACGGAATCAATTCGGATCCAGTCATGCGATGGGCCGAGTTGCGTTCAGTGCTCCGACATCTGGAAGATCATGCGGGCCGCGTTTTCACCACCGCGGAGGCGGCATCGGAGGCACTGTTCGACGATGGAGGCGGCTTCGGTATTTCATCGGTTCTCCGAGCAGGGGTCCTGGACCAACTCCATACCCAGCAGGTTGCCGGCGAGCACGTGTTACCGCCGAGACTGGAACCCGGAGTCGCCGAGAAGCTCGGTGTCTACGTCTACGCGCTCATCGATCCACGAGATCGCTCCATCTTCTACGTAGGAAAGGGCGTCGGAGATCGCGTCTACAGTCACGTCTGGTCCGCCATGGGAGCGGCTGACCTCGTCGAAGACGGAATCGAACGTGAAGCCCCCGCAGTGAAATCGGCAAAGAACCAACGCATTCGAGCTATCTATCAGTCGGGCAAGACAGTCGAACACGTCATCCTGCGGCATCGGATCGAGCCCGAAGCGACAGCCGACAAGAGTGCATACGCCATCGAGCAGACCTTGATCGATGCGCTCCGCCTGCTAGAAGCGCCGGCGGGCGAGGCAGTGTTGGCGAACATTGCGGGCGGTCACACCGCCACGGAGTGGGGCGTGATCCCGCTACCGGAACTGATCAGCCGTTACGCCGCGACTGCGGCGCCTGAGATCGAACGGCCGTTCGTGGTTCTCGTCGTCAACGCGGCCCTGAAACCGGAGAACTCCAAGGAAAAGATTTACGACGAAGGTCGAGGCTGGTGGCGCGCCGGCCCGGCTATTCGCAACACAGCGAATGTTCCGATTTTCTTCGTTGCCGCAGACATCATCCGAGCGGTATATAGGGCTTCGAGTTGGGAACAGAGCGAACAGGGCGGGGCCTGGCGGTTCTCCGGCCCGGCTGATCCGGAACTGGAAACCCGTTACGTCGGGACTAGTGTCGCGGAGCTGAAGAAAGCTCGGCGGACTAGGCGATGGCGTCAACATGGGTGGCATCCCTACCCGGTGGAGTGAAACGCTGCCCGCGCATTCGCCCGGTTCTGCTTGCGGCACCGAGCCCCCTCAGATCGCCGATAACTTAGATTATGTCGCCCTGTCGATGAAATTCGCTGCCCGGCAACGAAATACGTCCACGCTGAACGTGCATCGTCAGTGTCGAGTGGCAGCGTCGCTACCAGAGTTGGAGTGGACACTCTGCAGCCTCGGCCGCGGCGATGCGCTCTTCGATGGTGTCGAGTCCTACGTCTGCCCGACTACGTTTTGTCCGAACCGGATGCGAATCGCATCACTCCTCGCGGACCGACGCACTGCGAGGCATGTGGGTGCATCCACCGGTACGCATCAACGACGTCCTGCAGTTGATGCTCGGGTCGATCGGGGTCGCGGTAGCGCGTATCGCGGACCGATGAGCGGTAGGTATCGGCCAGCTTTCGAACAGCCGTCCGATCCTCAAGATGCAGTGGCACCTTCAAATCTCGGGCTTCGCCCTGCGACCCGCGTGAGTTCTCGGCCTTCGGCGGTCAGATCATCCCAGTATTTCTGATTTCTGGTTCATCTCGGTATCGGTTCTCTTCCACGTCAGGTTAGCCAACGAAAAGCGGTCGCTTAGATTATCCGATCTCATGAGCAGTGGCTGGTCGTTCACAACACCGACCGCTTGGGACCTGCATATCGACGATACGGCGGGTCGGAGGAAGGCAGGGAAGTCGTCGGACCTGGTGAGGTCCTGATGCTGCTCGTGAAATGCGAGTTCGCTTCCTTCTCAGGCTCAGCAGATTTACAGATCGGAGCCAAAGCAGGAAGCACGTCTAAGGCTGGCAGGGATTTGTTTATCGGTGTTTGCCCGTTCCGGGCAGGCCGCCGGAAACGACAGAGCGGATCCCTCCGGCCGGTGCCGGCCTTCCGCAATGCGGAACTTTCTTCGCCGCAGGAAGAGGCTTCGGACCTAACCGCACGTACAACTGCCGGCGCAGTCGACGAGCTTCGGCAACCAGGTCGCGCTCACGCTCGGAGAGTGGACGAGCAGATGCGACGTCGGTCGCCGTTCGTAAGAACTGCTCCACCTGCACAGGCTGCGGCGCCGTCAGACCCGTCCGCCGTGGCGTAATGCGTGCGCAGCGATAGACGCATGCACCTCAGAGACATTACGCGGGCGCAGTGATTGCGGGAGGAATCCGTCTCGCGCTAGCTTTGCGGCGAGTTCCAGCGACCATGGCGCCGCGAGCCGGGCGGCCGCAAGGAGCGAGGCATTGCCGAGCAGTTCGCCGGGATCGCCTTGGCGGACTGTGCCGCCCTCAACGATCGCTACTGACGACGCCCAATCCAACGCCAGAGCAGCGTCGTGGGTGGAGAGGACCACCGTGGTGCGACTTTCCTCGAGCCGTTCAAGTGCCTGGAACATCTCGGCCACCCCGGCAGGGTCCAGGCCGGCAGTGGGTTCATCGAGGAGCAGCACACAGGGCCGCATCGCCATCGCGCCGGCAATCGTGACGCGTTTGCGTTCCCCGTAGGACAGTTCATGTGTCGGCCGGTCGGCCAGGTCGGTGAGCGACAGCAGCCGCATCGCCTCGTCGACCCGCTCTAGGATCTCGTCGGTGTTCAATCCCAGATTCGCTGGCCCGAAGGCGATGTCGTGTCTGACATCCGCCGAGAACAGCTGATCATCCGGGTTCTGCAGAACCAACTGCACATTCTGACGGTGAGTACGCAGCCCTGCCCTGCCGTACTTGATAGGGGTGTGGTCAAGACTGACCGTCCCGCGCGAGGGCCGCAGCGATCCGGCCAGTATTCGGAGCAGCGTTGTCTTTCCCGATCCGTTGGCACCCAGCAGTGCCACGCGTGAGCGCGGTGCCATCTCGATATCGACGTCGATCAGCGTATCGCTCGCACCGTGATAGGCGAACGCCACATGGTCGGCGCTCAGCGATCTATGGCTCATGCCATCTCCCACGAAACTGTTAGTGCGACAACACCAATAAGAACGGATACCGAGCCGAAGATGAATTGTCGGCTCACCGGCTGCCGATACAGAACCGGCATACCGATACCCTGGTCGCGACCCGCCAATCCGGTCTCCAGCCGTTGTGCCTGAGTCCAAGACCGGATCAGCACGGCCGCGGTCAGGAGGCCCACTGAGTTGAGTGATCGTCGAAATCCCGCATAGCCCAGTCGCGCGACCTGCGCCTGCCGGATCGTTGCCAGCGACTCCACCAGCACGAACACCATGCGATACATGATTCCGATGACGTCAACACAGGCCGCCGGGAGCCCCGCCCGCCGTAGCGCCGTCGTCAACGTGGTCATCGGTGTCGTGGAGGCAAAGACGAGCATCGCCAGTGATGCCGTCATCGCACGCAGTGCGAGTTCAGCTGCACCCAAAGCCGTGTGCGCAGTCATTGATATCGTCAGAGCGCCGAAATCGATCGATACCGCAGTCGACAGCGCCGCGATCGCAATAAATGCCGCAGGTCCTCGGGCGGTACGGAGCACGTGCGCAAACGGAACCCCGGCTCGTCGCGCGGCGATCAGGGTCACCACGATCAACAGTGGCGCCGCCGGAACCGGGGCAAGCACCACCGCACATCCGACGATCCCGCCGAAGAGAATGACCTTCTCTGCGACCGTCCGGCGGCGCCACGTCGACCTCCACGCAACGCTATCGATCGCGGCGGTGCCAGCACTCATGTCCGGTCACCCTCGCCAGCGCTCGCGGCCATAGCGTCGACGTCACCGGCCAGTGCGATCGCCTCACGTTCGGAGCGCCTACGCTGCCACATCGCCCCGAGCGCAAAGCCGAACACTCCCGCACCGAGCGCAGCCTGCAGCGCGAACAGTCCTGATTCGATCTCACCGGACCCGGGGGTGAAGACCGGCGAGAACCATGGCTTGTAGTCGGAATGGTTCTCCTCGATGTGCTCGGTGGCCAGGGAATCGCTACCGACGAACGCCTCATCCTCCGGGGCGTTCCGATTGAGAAACATCGACAGAGCGAAGATCACGACAATCGCACCGATGATCAGTGCGGTGACCAGAACATTCTTGTTACGCGACATGAATGGTCTCCTTGGCTGGGGCTGCGCTGTCTTGTGCGGTGCGGTCGGTCAATACTCCCAGACGCAGCAATTCCGGCCGCGCCACCTTCCGCAGGACGTTGAAAATCAGGACCCCGACGAGGCCCTCGATGACAGCCAGTGGAATCTGAGTAACGGCGAAGACACCAAGGAACTTCACCACCGAACCGATCACACCGCCGGTCGCATCGGGGAAGGCAATGCCGAGCTGAACAGAGGTAACGCAGTATGTCGAGAGATTCGCGATCGCCATTGCGAAGAAGATCCCGACACTAAAGGGTGCCTTCGTCTTTCGGCTCAACTGCCACACCACGTATCCGGCCCACGGACCAACAATGGCCATCGAAAACGCGTTGGCACCCAAGGTGGTGATACCGCCGTGTGCAAGCAGCAGCGCCTGAAACAGGAGTACCACCGTTCCCAGGAAGGCCATCACCGGCGGCCGAAAGAGCACCGCGCCCAACCCAGTTCCGGTGGGATGGCTCGAGCTACCTGTCACCGAGGGAAGTTTGATTGCGGACAGGACGAAGGTGAACGCCCCTGCCGCCCCGAGCAACAACCGCGATTCAGGATGCTCACGTACCTCGCGCACGACGGCCACGGCACCGTGTACAACGAACGGTGCGGCTACCGCCGCCCAACAGGCCGCCTGGACCGGCGGCAAAAAGCCTTCGGCAATATGCACTGGTTCATTCCTCTGCTGTATGAGACGGGTCAGTTACGAAAACTCATTCACCGTCATCCGATGGTCGGAGATAGTCCTCCACTTGTTTTTGCATCGACTGCACCATGTCGACGTCGACCCCGAGCACCGAACCAATCTCGGCGGCACTAAGTCCGTGAACATGTGCTGCCACATGTACGTTGCGTAAGTCGGTCGGCATCTCGAACAGCCGGCCGGCGAGCTCCTCCCAGGAACACTGCTGTGCTCGCCAGTCACCGTCCGGGTCGGCAATGAGAGGTTCGGCAAGGGCCGCGATACGCCCCGCATAAGGCAGTCCCTGGTAACGAAACACCCGGGGCCGGGCCAGCATCGAGACCACCACCTGCATGGCCACCGCCTCCGCAACAGTCCGGTCCTCCAGCCGGTGGGTGACCATGTACCGCACCGAATCACGGGTGTCATTCAGGCGCAATATCCACGCTAAATAGTCGTCTTGCCAATCACTTTCGAAATCCACTGCCCTCCATGCACAAGAACCTCTGAGGCCGGGACCGGGCGGTCCGCTCGGTTGGTACACCCACACGCGCCGAGCGGACCGCCACCGGCCGGGTTACGGCGTCGGCACCACCGTGGCGACCGAGGCTGCCATCACCTCGTTGGTGTACTCGACAGCGGTGGCCGGCAGTGCGGCGCCCGCCATCTCGTCGACACCGATACGGGTGTTCCACCCTGGCGATCCAGCAATCGCCTTACCCATCGTGGCCTCGAACTGATCCGATGGCTCCGAGAGCACGATGCCGAGTTCGAGCAGCCAGCTACTGAGGCTGGTCCGCTCACTGGCAGGGACCGCGTCATAGAGCTTCTTGGCTTCGGCGAATGCCGTCAGGTCCGCCTTCGCCACACCCGGAACGATGATGTTGGAGTACACCGTCAGCTCGTCGAAGAACTCGCCTTCGGTGGTCCGCAGCGAGCCGTCCTCACCCGGCAGCAGGTACTGCGACAGAGTCGATTCGAGCTTGGCCTGCAGGGTCGCATTCCACTTGGTGCGGGCCGCGAAGGTATGTGCTTCCACATACTCTGTCGCGAAGCCCTCGCGAATACCCATCCACTGCGGGACATACCCGATCCAGTCGCTGATCGCACTACGCCACTTGCTGATCGGCTCGCCCGGCAGTACCTCCACACCGGGATGCATGAGCTTGGCAACGTTGAACACGGTGAAGTTACGCGGCCCGAAACTGACTCGCTCATGTGGTGCACCGGTGAAACCGGCCGGACGCAGAACGCGGAAGATCTCGCGACCGTAGTCGTGAACGACGTAGCGGGCGAACGAGTCGTCGACGAACTTGTTCGTGACGTGCAACGCCTGCTGATGCCGGATCTCGGGGAGCACACCCTTCTTGATTGTGGTGTACCGGTACAGACGCTCCCACGACTGCTCCTGGGTGACCGCCAGGAATCCTCCGGTAAACGGATTCTTGTACATGTCACCCCACACCGAGGTGATCTTCTCGTTCTTCGTCTCATCGAGCATGCAGTCGATCTCGTTGAGCGTGGCGTAAACCGAAGCGCCACGCTGGTACTCAGGATCTCCCGAACACGGCATGAAGCCGACCCCGATGACCGGCACCCGACGGCCGAGCGCACCGGTGCTCAGGTGGCGGGCGAGGTCAACAACCATTCCGCTGCCCGTGCCGCCACCAACACCGAAGGCAACAAGAACCAGGCATGGCAGGCCGGTCTGGTCGATGCTGTCGGCAAATGCTTCCAGTTCGCTGTGGAGTGGGCGCTCGCCGTCGTAATACGCACGGCCATAGATCGCCTTCGCCAAGGAGCGGGACACATGCTCGTCGGAGGACGGGACCTCCAGTTGGCCGACGTAGTTCTTCTCGGTGGTCGGCGTCGTGGTGGCATCCAGCCACGACGCGAATCCGCTCTCGCCCTGGCCCTTCCAGCTGAACCGCGGGAACTCCCTGCCGAGGAACTCGGGAAAGCGAGCCATGCTCTGCTCGAGATCCGCGGCGTCAGGGATGTCCAGGGCCACAGTGCGAATCTGCGCGCGGTCCCGGGGAATCCCACGATCATCAAGGCGTGCGTAGAACGAGTCCGCGTACTGGCGCATCTGACGCATGTCGCCCTCGCCGATATCGATCGCCAACGCAGTGAAACGAGCGCGCGGATCGTCGAGCATGTCCTCGATCTCACCGGTCCGCAACAGCGCATCGATGAGCTGGGCGCCGGCCTTACCGAGGCCGACAACATTGATACAGTGCGGCGCCTGTTTTCCGCTTGCACTGTGGTACATGGATAGTGCCATGGTGATAGTTCAGCCCTTCTAGCTAGCTCAGGTATCCAAGGTCCTTGAGGATGGTTGCCGCGACCGTGGGGCGCTCGTCCGCAACCAACGTTCGGTACTTGTCGATGAATTTGTTGGCCTCGCGCGGGATTGCCCCCTGGTTAACCAGGTCAACACCTTTTTCCAAGTTGTAGCGGTGTAGTTCTGCGGTCCAGAGCCGGTGTTTGACGTAGATCCGCTCGTCGTCGGCTCCGCTGACGGTCACGGTTGCCCCACCCGGAAGGGTGTCGACCGCCGCGCCGTCCCGATACTTCTCGACGGCCTGATCCCAGTCCAGACCCGCTGGCTCCGTGGTCATCTCGGCCCCGCGTGCTCGATGTCGGTTCCGGTGCTCACTTGGACAGCTCGAGTTGTTCAACCTCACCACGGATTGCCAAGTGCGGAACAACAACCCAGCACGCGCAGCCCAACAGGCATTCGCCACCGACTCCCTCGAATCGGGTTGAGGGCTCGCAGAGCAGCACACCGAGATCGAGCAGCCATGCGTGACGCATGAGCTTGGACTCCCAATCCAACGCGTCGTAGGCCTCCCGCGCGGGCACGAACCAGCTCATGTCGAGCTTGCTCAGCCGCGGGATGAAGGCCGCGACCGTGGTGTCGCCCGAACCTGCGAAGGCCAGCGTGTTGGGTCCGACGACGGGATCGAGGGATTCAGACAACGACGCTGCGACTGCGCTGGCCGAATCCGCACCGAAAGCGCGAACCTCGACGAATTCGACTGCTGCCGAGTCGGTCACCTCGCCGACCAGCGGAGTGCCGGCCGGACCAATACCCACTGCGAGCAAGTTGATCCAGCTGTCGGTCTGATCACCACGGGTGGCCGGATGCCACGCGTCGGCCGGGACATTCATCCAGTTGAGTGCCTTGATCGACTCGTACAGGTGATCACCTCCGTCACGCAAAACAAACTGCGCGATACCGGTGTCGATGGCCTTGTGCGCGGCGTCAAGGTCGCCGACCGCGTCGTACACCGCGTTCTGTGGCACACCGAAGAATCCAGCAGTAAAGGGGTTCTTGTAGAGGTCACCCCAGACGGTCATGACGCCCTTGTTCTTGTCGGCGTCCACCATGCAGTCGAGCTCATTGATGGCGATGAACGCGCGACCGTCCCTGAGTTCGTCGGGATCGGCGTCGGCGGGCAGCACGCACATGCCGGCAACCAGCGCGCGACGGCCCAACCGGATGTTGGATAGATGGCGGGCCAACTCGACGACGATGCCACTGCCGGTTCCACCGACCAGTGAGAAGGCGATGATCACCAGTGGGGTCTTGTCGCTGGACATGATCCCGTCGGCGAAGCGGTCGAGTGCCTGGGCAACCTCACCACCGGTGTAGTAGTCGACGCCGTAGAGGCCCTTGGACACCGCCCTCGGGAAGTGGTCGCCAGCCTCCGGCACCACGAGATCGTTGGGAAGCCACGGCTCGTAGTTGGGATTCCAGTAGTAGCGGGGGTACTCCTTCTTGAGGAATTCGCGGTAGCGGCGCAGTTCGCTGAACAGCGCCTCATTCTCCAGCGCGGGGAGGTCGACGACCTCCGCGCTGGCGAGATCGCCGGACAGCGCTGCCGACGCGGTGGTGACACCGGTCAATTCGGCATCACCGATGTCGATGGCCAGCCCACGGAACGGTGTTTCCGAACCGGCTGCAGCACCCCCGGGTGCGTACTCGCGCAGCATCGATTCGACGACGTTGGAACCGGTCTTGCCGATGCCCAGGACGTGAATAGAGAACGGCCCCTCGTGATCTCCGATGCGGTGAACGCCATCGGTGACCAACGCCTCAAGCCGTACCTTGTCGGTGCCGTACCCAGCGGACTCGCTGTCGCACGCCGCGCCTTCATGGGCGTGGCTGTGCCCATGATCGTGATTGTGGTCGTGTGCTCCTGACACTTCATCTCCTTCAACGGTGGTCGCGAGCCTGCGGGTGCCGCACAGCAGGGAGGGGCGGGTCTTTCGGCCGGACTCGCGGAGTTACTGCCTGAATGAGAAGCCCCTGGCTTCCCCGCAACTGACAGTAGTGGAGATACTGTCAGTGTGAAATATATCAATGTTAACTTTTCGTAACCGAAATATGCGAAATGACAACGATGTGGTTGAGGGGCAATCCTGTGCACGCTAGTATGTGGACATCGGGGACTGGAACGGGGCCTCAGTTACTCGTACTGCGCGTCCCCCGTACCAAGAGAAGGATGATCGGATGGCCACTGTCCAGACCAAGCCGACGGGCGCCGCCGGCGCGGCCGAGGCAGACGCCCTACAGGTCTCACCCAGGCCACTGGCAGGGCGATTGGATTCATTGAGTCGGATGCTCTCACGCCGCATCGACGGGATTACCGCGCAGCACAATATGTCCGCCGATCACTGGTACGCACTCGACGTCATCGTGCGCCAGGACGGCGTGGCGATGAATCACTTGGCACGAGCGTTGAGTGTCGCCGCACCCACCCTCACCAAGTACGTGGACAAGCTGGCTGTGAACGCCTACGTCTTCCGGCTCGCCGACCCGGGTGATCGACGCAAAGTGCTGGTGCACGCCTCCAGTCGGGGTACGAGCGTCCACCAGGAACTTCTCGGCACTATCGCTGCCACCGAAGCCGAGGTATTGGGCATGTTCGCCGCACGCGACCGCCAAGCGCTGGAACGCATGCTCAACCACTACGGCAAACAAGCAGAAGACTTCACGAGTCAGTAAACCGACCGGCGCCCGCCGCTGGTTTAGCCGACTGCGGCAATCTGTTCGAGGACATCGAATTCGAGCCCCCTGGCCTTCGCTATATACACGTCTTGAGCGAGATGGTGCCGACGGAAGCGGACATGCCCACGTGGACTGTCATAGTGAATGTCGGCTTGTGCCTGAGCACTCAAGTCAGACACATTCACCGACGCTGACCGCTCAACCAGTTCAGCCAGGAGCCGCACACCCTCGTAGCAGGACTCGCCCGGCGAGGCCAGCGGCGGCGCACTCGCACCGAAGCGCTCCGCATACCGCCCACCGAACTCCAGACTGTGGCCGGTCCCCAAGGATTCGAAGAAGCCTGACACGGAATAGAGTTCACGCGCAGCGCCCGCACCGCCGGCCAGCAGCATATTCTCATCGATCAGCGGCCCGAGTCGAGGGAGATCGCGATCTAACCCACGAGCAGCGAACTGCCTGTTGAACGACACCGCATCCTGGCCCAGCAACAACACGAACACCCCGCCGGCGCCGGAGCACTCGATCTCATCGAGCACATCACTGAAATCGGTCTCACCCAGCGGCGTGAAGTACTCCCCGACGAGCCTGACACCTGAACCGAAGGCACCTGTCGTCGCCCACTTCCGCATACGACCAGCGGTGCGTCGTGGCCACACATAGTCACTGCCGACGACAAACCAGGATGTGATGCCGTCCTCTCGAGCCATCCATTGCAGCGCAGGCACGATCTGACGTTCGGGTACCTCCCCGGTAGTGAACACACCGGGTGACGATTCACCGCCCTCGTACACCGCCGTGTAGATGTAGGGCACCAGACCACCTACGGATCGCACGATCTCGCGACGCAGCGCCGAAGTATGCCAGCCGACCAGGGCTTCGACCTCACCGTTGGACACCCGTGCGGAGACGTCGCCGGCCACGTCCCCAATGTCGGCGCCGCCATCGATGACGGTGGCGGTGACCTCGCAACCAAGAAGTCCGCCATGCTGATTGAGTTCGGCGATGGCCAGTTCGGCGCTGCTCAGGCACGACGGCCCGAAGATCCCCGCCGGACCACTCTCAGGTATGAGCAGGCCGAGATTCATGCGTGGGTCAGACATCGAACACTCTCCCTGCGCAGGGTGGGTCGCCGGTTACGTCCCATGATTTCAGCGCGCTATTACCGGGGTGTAAATCGCTCGTGTGAGGTCACACACGCGGAAAACAGATTCGATCCCGCCGGGACATGACATGATTCCCCGGCGAGACCGACTCCGTCGCTATGCTTCTGCGGTCTTCTCGGTGGGCAGATCGTAGACCGGTGCGGACGCAACACCAATGGTCTGGCGGGTGATCGCCTCGACCTTTTCCCGGGTGGCCTCGGCGTCGGTCACCCAGTCACGGTAGAAGTCGAAGGGGCATTCGGCGATTCCCTTGTCACCGTCGCCTGCGTTGTAGACGCCGGTGTAGCCGCGGTGGAGCAGCTTGAACAGGTGGTTCTGCGACTGGTCATTGGCACGCGCATCCCGGATCGTCGAAAGCGACAGCTGCGCGTACTGAATCCCATAGTCTTCCTCCCCGCACTCCCCCAGCGTGCGCCCGTCAAATCCGACGATGGCGCTGTGGCCGAAGTACGAGTAGACGCCGTCGAAACCGGTCGCATTGGCCACTGCGACATAGCAGTTGTTGGCCCACGCCATCGTCTTTGACATCAGAACCTGCTGCTCCTTGGCCGGATACATGTAGCCCTGCGGGCGGACGATGAGCTCAGCACCCTTCATCGCGCAGTCCCGCCAGATCTCCGGGTAATTGCCGTCGTCGCAGACGATGAGCGAGATTTTCATGCCCTTCGGGCCGTCGGTGACATAGGTCTGCCCACCCGGGTACCAGCCCTCGATCGGGGTCCACGGCATGATCTTGCGATACTTCTGCACGATCTCGCCCTCGTCGTTGATCAGCACCAAGGTGTTGTAGGGCGGCTTGTTCGGGTGATCCTCATGCCGTTCACCGGTCAGGGAGAAGACTCCCCAGGTCTTTGCATCCCGACATGCCTTGGCGAAGATGTCGGTTTCATCGCCTGGCACCGTGGCGGCCGTCGCATACATCTCGTCGTTGTCGTACATGATGCCCATGGTGGAGTACTCGGGGAACACCACCAGATCCATACCCGGGAGGCCGGCCTTCATCCCAACAACCATGTCCGCTATCTTGCGTGCGTTGTCGAGTACCTCCTCCTTGGTGTGCAGCCGCGGCATCTTGTAATTCACGACGGCAACGCCAACCGTGTCCGGGCTCGATGAGATGTCTCCGTGTCGCATGTTGGACCTCCATTTAGTTCGTAAACTCTCGCCAGCCTCTGCACGAGGTACTTTGATCGTAAAGTATTGCAAACGACAGGGTACAGCCGTACCTGTTACACCTATGTTTCAAGGAGGATCGCTCGATGCAACCCGAACCACCCCCGGACTCAATCCCCAGCCCGGTAGGAACCAGCCGCTTCAGGCTGGGTCGGCTCCGATCACCACAGGAGCTGACTGCCGCATTGCAGTCACATATCGTCGGGCAGGAGGCTGCCATCGACGCTGCGGTGCGGGCGTTGACGATTTCCGCGGCGGGGCTGCGCGACCCAAACCGTCCGATCGCCTCGCTACTGCTGGTCGGGCCGACCGGCGTGGGAAAGACCGAGCTCGCAAAACAACTCGCGTGTCAGGTCACCGGCGATCCCGACAACCTCTGCCGAATAGACATGAATACCCTTGCACAAGAACACTACTCGGCATCACTCGCCGGTGCGCCGCCCGGCTACGCCGGCGCAAAGGAAGGCCTGACTCTCTTTGACCCCGCCCTGATCGCAGGTAACCATTCCCGGCCGGGGCTCGTACTCTTCGACGAGGTCGAGAAAGCGCACGCGACAGTCCTGCGGTCCTTACTGCAGATACTCGACAGCGGGGTCCTAAGGCTGTCGGCAGGCAACGAGACCATCGACTTCCGTAACGCGATTGTGCTATTCACTTCCAACCTCGGATCTGCCGAAGTAGCTGCCCACGAACGCCGGCGCCGAGGCTCGTCGTCACTGCAGCGGCTCGCGGCACCATTCCGACCCGGCGCACGTCGCGACTCGCAGCAGATCGTTGCCGACGTCGTCGAGCAATTCTTCGATCCGGAGCTGTACAACCGCTTCGACGAGGTTGTGCACTTCGCGCCGTTGACCCAGACCTCAGCGGCGAAGATTGTGGATCTCGAGCTCGTGCGCCTACGTAATCAGCTGTCTGCCATACACATTGATTGGATGCCAGATGACGATGTACGAAGTCTTCTGATCAACAAGGGATTTGATTCCACCTACGGGGCCAGACATATGAGACGTACCGTCCGGACTACGCTGTTGGCGCCGATCGCCGAAGCAGTCGTGACCGCTCCCGACGCAGACAACCGATCTCACCACACACTGTCCACGACAGTGGCGCAGGGAGGAATCGTCGCCACCGTCACCCGGGCTGTGTCGTAGACACTGGAAGAGACCGACTGTGCGAATCACTGCTATTTGGGCACACCGCCGGGAATCACTGCTACCAGGCCGCCGATCGCTCCGACGGCGCCGCCCCTGTCAACGTAGATCGCAGCATAGTGATTGTTGAACAGCGACCGTGTCCGATGACACCTCAGTTGGGAGTGGTGACAGCTACTTGAGAGCCACTGACCCGCATATTGCGGCTACCGGCTTGCGTAGTTCGCTGCCATCTGAAGCGAGATTCCATGGTTTCGTGGCGGCGACTGTCCTCAGTGACAGCCGATGTGAGAGTTCGGCGTGGATTCTTTCAGGTTGGCGAGTTCGAAGTCCTAGGCTGGTGTCACCGGGTCCCATCTAGGGTGGCGTAGTGTCAACTACGTTGGCACCCGACAGGCTGCGAACTGACGTAGAGTTTGCTCACGACAGATGTACCTTACATAATTACTATTATCGGCTAAAAGTATGGCTATCGTCGGGCCAGTCTGGCGGCTAGACTGGACGGCATGACGACAGTGCCACTGGGTGAAGCCAAGGACAAGCTCTCCGCGCTGGTCGATAGCGCCGAAACCACGCACGACATCATCACGATCACCAAGCACGGCAAACCCGCCGCGGTGCTGATGTCTGCCGACGACCTCGAATCGCTGCACGAGACGATCTACTGGCTCTCACGTGCCGGTGTCCGCGACGACGTCGCTACCGCCGACGCCGAGTACGCTGCCGGCCACACTGCCTCCATCGACGACCTGCGCGCGGAACACGGCCTGCCGCCGAAATGAGCGACGCTCCCACAGACTCGTCCGACCCGTACCGGGTCGAAGTCGCATCCCCAGCTCGCCGCGACCTTCAACGTCTCCCATCCCGGATCGTCCACGCCGTCATCGAATTCATCTCCGGACCCCTCGCCGAGAACCCTCACCGGCTCAGCAAACCGCTACGCGACGACCTCGACGGTCTCCACAGCGCCCGCCGCGGCGACTACCGAATCCTGCTCCACATCGACGACCCCAACCACACCATCGTCATCGTCAGAATCGACCACCGTGCCCACGCCTATCGCACCTAGGGGTAAAGCCATACGTGCGAGAGACATTGAGATACAGCTGGTGCCGCGGTAGCGCAGTCGACACAGACTCGATCAACCTCGAAATGTGATGCCCGAAGGGTCTGTCCAGAAAACGGTGTAATTGATTGGTTTCTAACTACTTTCGTCCGGCAGACAGCCGTCCGTCGAACGTTATCTCGAAGGCATTCAGTGCTGCCTTCCATCGGTTGGACCAGCGCCTGCGGGCGGTGCCTTTGGGATCGAGGCTCATGATGGCCAGATACACGCATTTCAAGGCCGCGGCCTCGGTCGGAAAGTGTCCACGGGCCTTGACAGCCCTGCGGATTCGGGCGTTGACACTTTCGATGGCGTTGGTCGTGTAGATGACCTGCCGGATGGCGTTGTCGAATTGTAGGAACGGCACGAACTCAGCCCAGGCGTTAGTCCAGAGCCTGATGATCGCGGGATAGCGTTTCTCCCATTTGTCACTGAACTCTGCGAATCGGTCGAGCGCGGCCTGCTCCGACGGCGCCGTGTAGACGGGTTTGAGGTCCTTGGCGATCTCGGACCAGTCCTTGCGGGAGGCATAGGCGTAGGTGTTACGGAGAAGATGGACCACACAAGTCTGCACGATGGTCTGTGGCCACACTTGCTCGATCGAGTCGGGTAGATGCTTGAGACCGTCGCACACGACGATCAGAACATCTTGCACACCACGGTTTTTCAGCTCGGACAACACCCGAAGCCAGTACTTCGCTCCCTCCCCGTCGCCGTGCTCACCGACCCACAGTCCGAGGATGTCGCGGGTGCCGTCGACAGTCACCCCCATCGCGACGTAGATCGGCCGGTTAGCGACGTTGCCCTCGCGAATCTTGACGTGGATGCAGTCGATGAACAACACCGGGTACACAGGATCCAACGGCCGGTTCTGCCACTCGGCCATGCCTTCCATCACCCGCTCGGTGATCGTCGAGATCGTCTGCTTGGACACATCAGCTCCGTACACCTCGGCCAGGTGTGCAGCGATCTCACCAGTCGTCAAACCCTTGGCCGACAATGAGATCACCATGTCCTCCACGCCTGAGAGCCGACGCTGCCGCTTGGCCACGATCTTCGGTTCGAAGGAGGAATCCCGGTCACGGGGCACCTCGAGTTCGACCGGGCCGGCCTCGGTCAACACGTTCTTGGTGCGTCTGCCGTTGCGGGAGTTGCCGCTGCCCCTGCCTGCCGGGTCGCTCTTGCCGTATCCGAGGTGGTCGTCCATCTCGCCTTCGAGCGCGGACTCCACGACTAGCTTGGTCAGCTTCGACAGCAATCCACCATCTCCGGTCAACTGCAGCCCTTCGGCTCGCGCCTGCTCGACCAGCTCTTTGAGCCGCGCATCGCTGATACCCGGCTGAGCCGAGTTCGTCTCTGTCTCACGATCAATCACATCAGTCATAGTGGCGTATCTCCTTTCAGAGTTACACCGTTGTTCTTACAGTCCCTGCCCGAAGGTTCCACCACACCAGGGTCATGGCCGTTGACGCTAAGTAGTTGACGCGCCGCGATGACCTGAACATCTTGGTATGGCCCTGGGCCGACAATCAGTCTCGCGATTGTTGTCTCTGCCGCCGGACGCCAATGGGTGCCGAGGTTGATCGCGAACGCGGTGAAGGGCGAGAGACCGTAACCGCTGAGGCGGAGTTCGCCGAACGGAGGGTTAGTGCTGGTCGTCGGTGGCGCTGTGTGGGTCATGACACGAAACTCCTGTTCGGCCTTGAACGAGTCATCTTTGTGCCGGGCGAGGTGCTTCGCCATCTCGAAGCGTGCGAAAGCGAGGTCGTGGGGGCCGAGCGCGGGTTTGTTCGCGTAGCGGCTGATGAACTCGTCGGCGTCGCGTTCGATAGCGGCCGACTCGTAGCTCACTTCGACGACATCCCCGTCCGCCGGGAAACTGATCACTGAGTCGAGTCTTGGATTTTCTGGCTCGGGCCAGTTGAACATTGGGAAGGTGTGATTCTCGAGAACTTCCCTGGGTATGCCGATCGCGAATCCGCCTGTACCACCGGCGTAACCGCGCCATTGACTGAGATCATCTGGCTCGGTGGTAAACGAGGCGGCAAACACTTGCGCGGGGTCTGGTAACAACCCGTTTGCGCGCAGCTCTCGGGCGAGGGGTAACAACGGGTGGTCGCCGCCAGAGTCACCGGCGGCATCCCTGATCTTCTGCGCGAACACTTTGCCGGCAGTCTTCAGCTCTGCGTGGTCGTTCATGAACCGAACATCAGACGCCTGGAATCGCAGCGTTCGATCGTAGGTGTACTCGGCATACAAGGGGTGATTGGTAGTCGCGTACACGTTCGGGAAGCTCGCTTGGCTGATTCGATCAACGATGCCGAGGAGTCCTGCCGCGGAAGTGTAGTGATACAAGTTGTCGTCGTTGCTCATGTTGCTCTTCCGCCTATTCGACGAGGTCGCGATCGACTAACCCGATGAAGCGGCGATCCCCGGCCCGAAAGGGTTGGGGATCCGTCCGCCCTTCCGCCCCGCACCTTCCGGTCCGCCGGCGGTAAAGAGCCACTGGCGGACCGGAAGGGCGGAATACGGACACCACCACAGACACTCGAGAAAGCACCCCGGCCGCCGGCCACGAACCACGACAAAAGCGCAAGGACAAGAACCTACCCGCCCCGGTGTAAACATTCTTCTATCCCGACGCTCGCGCATCAAGGCCGCTCCAGAAATAATATCCACACGCGCCACTCGCACGCTCGAACAAAGGCGCTAAGATATTTTTTCCTACGCTCACCTTGACCCGCTCCCGCCGAGACCAGAATATCGGCACATATCGGGGAGAGGGGAGAAAGTACAGGTAGAACGCATGCAAGTAGCTGCGTACATCACGGTTTGGTATTAGAGAAAGAATGCGAAAAATGATTGAAGATGTCATTAACTAAAGCGGAAGCTAATCGAAGAAATACCCGCGAAAGTATTGATTTATATTGCAATGTTCGATAGAATGAAATCAATAAAGAATCACCGACGAGGGGGAGTGACAATGGCGATCACCGTATATACCAAGCCCGCATGTGTGCAATGCAATGCCACGTACCGCGCACTCGACAAAGCAGGAATCCAATACGACGTCATCGACATCACCGAAAACGCACAGGCCCGCGATTACGTCATGAGCCTGGGATACCTGCAAGCCCCCGTCGTCGTCGCAGGAGAAAACCACTGGAGCGGATTCCGTCCCGACGAAATCTCCAAGCTCACCAAATGGGATGTATTGCAGCAGATGCAACATAGCGTCAATTCGAAAGACCTGTCTGAACTGGCTGTTTGACGCCGCAGGGGAGTTGTAAGTCCCGGATTTACGGACCCGGACCGTGCGCTTCGAGTGGATGTAACAATGTTGCATCTGATACAACATTAATGTGGTGAACGAGGCGCCGGGATCGGCACATCTGATACTCGCGGGGAATGTCGTCCATCTCGATCCGGCACCGGCGATGTCGGAAGCGATGATCGAGGGCTGGACGCGACAACAACGCAGCCGATTCCTCAAAGACCAGACCATTGCAGCGCGGATTCGGATGATTCGACGATTCGGTGAGTTCACGAATCTGTATCCGTGGCAGTGGACTCCAGCAGAAGCTGAGGCATGGATCAGTGATCTGCGATCCGGCGACCGGGCGCTCGCGTTGTCCACGATCCGGAGCTACGAAATCACGGTCAGACTGTTCTGCGAGTACCTCACCGACCACCGATACGGCTGGATGCAGGTGTGCGCCGACAGGTTCGGGTCAACACCCCAGTTGGTGTTCCACGAGGGCAACTCCGTGCTGCACATTGGGGACTACGAAGGCAGTCCGCGTCGGCGTCCGCTGACGTACGACGAGATCCAAGCCTTGTTCGATGCCGCTGACGGACGAGCCGAGAAGATTCGGGAGAATGGCCGCAAAGGCGCCCTCGCGGCGATGCGCGATTCCGCGATGCTCAAGTTCTGCTACGCCTTCGGGCTACGCCGCTCGGAGGTGTGCAATATCGACCTGGTAGATCTTCGGCGCAATTCCCAAGCCCCGCAGTATGGTTCGTCGGGTTCGGTCGCGGTTCGATTCGGTAAGGCGTCGCGCGGCGGGCCGACGAAACGCCGGACTGTGCTCACTGTTCCCGAATTCGATTGGATCGTCGACGTCCTCGAGCACTATCTGGCCGAAATCCGACCAGCGTTTGCGCCCGGTGCGCATCCGGCATTGTGGGTGACCGAACGCGCAGGTCGCATCTCCCCGCGATCGGTCAACGCCGCGCTTACTGCTGCCCGTGACGACGCGAATCTCGACCCGATCCTGGACTTGCACTGCCTGCGACATTCCTACGTGACCCATCTGATCGAATTCGACTACCCGGTGCGCTTCGTCCAAGAACAGGTCGGGCACACGCATGCATCGACGACGTCGATCTACACCGGCGTCTCGAACGAGTACCGAAATCAACTGTTGACCCGCGCGATGCGAAACCGACACGGCGAACTGTGGAGCGAATCATGAACAAGAAAATGGGCTACGCCTGGCACTTGCGGCACAAGATGGCCGAACGCGACATCTTCCACACCTCGGACCTTGTCCCGTTACTCGCCGAACGCGGAATCGCGCTCTCCCGTGAGCAGGTCTACCGCCTGGTCACCTCACCTCCGCAACGATTGAGCATGGACACCCTGGTTGCGCTCTGCGACATACTCGAATGCACACCCAACGATCTCATCGAACCGAAGATCGTCAACGAAACGATCCGAAAAGGGCTCTCCGCATCTGAGCGGGGCGTGTGCTGATTTCATGCTGCTGGTCTCTGCCCTCGGGTGAGGGCGATGTGGACCATGATGCGCCTTCGGTAGTTGTCCATGTTGGTGAAGCCGCATCCGACACGCTTGGTTTGCTTGATGATCCGGTTGAAGCCCTCGGTGCGGGCGTTGGTCACGTCCTCGGTGAGCGCGACGAGCACCGCTGGCCACCAGGTGTCGATCGTGGTCGCTAGGCGGCTGGTTTCCTCCATGTCGGCGCGGGCGGCGGCGTCGTAGAAGTCGTACAGCCTGCGCCGGATCTGGTGCGGCTGGTGTTCGGCCAGCAGCAGGCGCAGGCGTTCCTTGACGGCATGCGCGGCGGCGATCTCGTTGGTCGGATCCTCGGCGGCGAGGGCGGCGTTGAACCGGGCCTTTTGCTTGACGGTGAGGTGCTCGTAGCCGGTGAGCAGCAGTTGCCGGCTGGCCCAGACTTTGTCGGTGGCGGTGCCGCGGCGGCCGTGCAGTTGCCGGGTGATCCGTTGACGGACCTGGGTGACCATGAGGTTGGCGAGGGCGACGAGATGCCACTTGTCGACTGCGATCCGCGCGTCCGGCAGGGCGGTGCGGATCCCGCCCGCGTACGGCGCGGACGGGTCGATCACGACCAGGTCGATGCCGGCCCGGAACGCGGGTGTCTGCAGCGCGAGCCAGTCGATCACGCACGCCCCGGAGCGTCCCGGGGTCAGCCCGAGAAGGTGCCCGGGCAGGGTGGGGTCGGCGTTGACGAACGAGGTCATCCACGGGTTCGACCGTGTCCAGCCGGCCTCTTCGAGCACCCAGCGCACCGACCGGGCGCGGGTCTCGTCGATGCCGAGCACGCGGGTGGGTTCCGGCTCGGGCAGCCACTGGTTGGCCAGTGCGATGAGCGCCCGGTGCGCGGTCGACCACGCCACCTGGTACTCGCTAGCGACCTCGCTGACGGCGCGGTTGCCCGACGCGATCGCCGAACCGATCTTCTCTCGTAGCCGGGTCGTGAGCCGCGACCGTGCCGGCACAGCGCGGGACTGCTGCGTGAATGTCGCTGTCCCACAGGCCGGTTCGCGGCACACCAAGGGCCGTTTGAGCCACCAAAGATCGGTTCTTTGGCCGGAGGCAGGCAAGTCCTTGACTCGAACCAGTGGCCGCTCCTTGATCCTTGAGGTGAGCACCCCGCACTCGGGGCAGGCGCCCTTCGGGTCGATGACCTCGATGACGACACGCACCGTGTCGGCATCGATTCGTTCGAGCTGCAGGACGGTGAACTCGTCCTCCAGCCCGAGCAGCACTGACGTACCCTCGTTCATGCTCGTGGCCTCGCTGTTGTCGCGTTGTGAGAGACCAACAGCATGTCGGGGCCACGAGCCCCATCAACTACCGGGCACCCCGCTCAAGCGCGAAGAGCCCCGAAAAGCCGCAAGCGACCGCTCCGCGCCCACGCCGCTGCGACGCACCACGATTCGCCGGCCGCAGCACTGATTGATGCCACCACGAGGAACGCCGCCGAGCGCACCACTCGACGAGATACGCGCACAGATGATCGCGGTGACCCAGTCCGTCGCACCCGGAAAGATCACCGAAGATCATGCACGACAACTACTCCAGGACGCGGCGGCATGGCAACCCCGTGGGGTACGGACCCTGCACCGGTATCTGATGAGTCACCCCGGATGCTTGTCCTCACCACCGGATCCTCACGCCCCGATCACCGCTGTGCGCCTGGCGTACGGCTTGCACGCGGCCGGATGCCGCGTTGAACTTCCCGCGTGTGCGCGATGCGGTAAACGATGGCCCAGACTGATCCGCCTCGCTCCCGAAGGACGATGCTGCGAATGGTGCGTCACCAAAGCGAACACCGTGACCTGCGACCGCTGCGGCAAGGCCGGGCATCCGACTGCGGTGCGCCCGGACGGAACGATCTGCCGCACCTGTTATCAACACGAACCACAACGCACCGAGAAATGCATCCGCTGCGGACGAGTCCGTGCCCCGTCCACGAGAGACGACTCGGGCGATCCGATGTGCGGGACCTGCGCACGCCCACAGCACATCTGCACGCAGTGCGGACGGACAGCGATCGCCAAGAAGTTCAGCGACACGGGGCCACTCTGTGCGCGCTGCTACGAGCCGCCGCGCCGGCCATGCGGACGATGCGGCCGCATCGTGGCGATCGCACATCGACGCGGGGGAGAACACCCGGACCTGTGTAAACGGTGCCGACCCGAACGGACGCACCGCTGTGTAGTGTGCTCGCGAGTGCGATCCGCCAAGGCGATATGGCCGAAAGGGCCGGTGTGCCGGGCCTGCTACCGCCAGGCTCTCATTCACCCAGATCCGTGCGCCACGTGTTCACGCATCGGGGTCCTCACCGGAATAGACCTCACAGGCCGCGCGGTCTGCGGACCGTGCGCAGGCTCCTCGATCGACTATCGCTGTACGACGTGCGATCAGCCCGGCCTACAGCACTACGCCCGAACCTGCTTACGGTGCTCGGTGCGGCGCCGGGCAGCAACACTGCTGGCGGATGAACACGGATACATCTGCTCCCAGATACTGCCGTTCATCGTGTACCTCGCTGCCGAGGAGCGACGTCCCGACTCGACTCTGCGATGGCTCGACCACCCGAAAACCATTGCACTGCTGCAACACATCGCACGAGTAGAGCACCCGATCGTGCATGCCGACCTCGACGCCCACCCCCGTCCACTGCGTTGCATTACCTTCGTGCGGTCCTCGTCCACGCTGATGTCCTCCCGCCTCGAATCGAGCCGTTGGGCCGACTCGAACAATGGCTCCACCATCTGACGGGAACGCTGACCGCAGAACACGCGGCGCTGATCCGGCCGTACGCACAATGGAGTGTGCTGCGCCGTGCTCGCCGCCGCGCCGTCCGCCGCAGCTACACCGACTCCAGCGCGCAAAGTGACCGAGCCATCATCTGGGGAGCAGTTCACCTACTGGAATGGCTCGATGAGAACGACCTCGCGATAGCCGATCTGAACCAGCACCAACTCGACCGCTGGACCTCCATCAACGGGCACCGAACCTATAGGATCACCGGTTTCGTCCTCTGGCTACGACAACGAGACATCATCGGTGACGCCGCCGTGTCGAGGAGGCAATCGGCATTCCCCACCGACGTCGCGGAAGCACACGAACACGCACGAAGAATCCGACGACTTCTCACCGACGCCACTATCGAACTGCCGCTGCGTGTCGCCGGACTTCTGGTGCTGCTGTACGGGATCCCTCTCACCCGAATCCTCGCACTCAGCACCAGCGCCGTCGAGCAACAAGATGATGAAACCAACATCATTTTTGCTCGCAACCCGGTCAGGCTGCCACCGACAGTCGCAACATTGGTCAATGAACTGGTAGAAACCGCCATCGTCCATCCTCTGGCTACAAAGACAGGTTCGCCGTTCTTTGTTTCCCAGCCGCACCGTTCCCGGAACGGCTCGCCACGCCCGCCCGGTGGGGATCGCGATGACCGCACTCGATATCCCGGTCAGGATCAGCCGCAACTCCGCTCTCCGTACTCTCACCGAAGACCTACCAGCACCGGTCGTCGCCGACCTGCTCGGGTTGCATATCCATTCCGTCAGTCGGTGGGCCGACTACGCTCGCCGCGACTGGGCGCGCTATCTCGATGCCCGAACCAACGGGCCGAATCGAAGGTAGTTTATCTACTTATCGGAGTTTGATCCGGCAGGTTGGATTGGACGCCCTATTGGAGCCCGGTGAGGAAACGCTGCACCTCGGAGCGGGAGAGTTGGCGAACGATCATCAACGTCAGCGGCGAATTCTGGTGCATGCGGACTTTGAGTCACAGAAAAAGCCAATGCACCGAGTGTGACGGTACTCTGAAGACCTCTGGCTTGTTCGGGAGTGGGAGAGAAAAATGTGTGCTGCCGCCAAAGTTGCCTCGTCGGTGATGCAAGTAGCCAACCTGGATCGGTCGGTGAGTTATTACTGCGACGTGTTTTCCTGCCGTGTCGCCTTGCGTGAACGCGATGCGGTGCTTCTTCTGACGCCGGATGATTTTCAGATCTACATGTATGTGCAAAAGGGCGCATCCCTGCGCAACATCAGCAGTATCGGCGTCCACTACGTCATGTGGTCCGCCGATACAGAAGAGGAACTTACGCGGATCAGTGAGCGTCTACGCGCATATGACGCCTCCACTTTCACCCAGGTTGTCGGCGGAGTAACCTTCGTCGACGGCTGCGACCCGGACGGTATCCGTGTCATCGTCGCTTACCCGGACCCAGAACAGTTACCCCGAGAGCTGATCGCACCACGATTCCACGGATAACGTGCCGTCCGGAGCGGTGCGTTCGTCCGGCCTGTCCTCGCTGCTGGAGCGGTCACCGATCCACGCGAGGAGATCGGGATCGGACGATGTCAGACGCTCTACTTCCTCGCCGTCGTCGCAGCGTCGTAGTGACACCGTGATCGATGTGGGGGTGCGCCGTAGAACCCGCCACGTCGCTCCCGAGTCGGACCATCGCGAAAGAGTTTCCACAGGTTGCTCTTCCGTCATGTCGGGTCCGCTCAGGTATTGGCCCAGCTGTCCGGTCCGAAGACCTCGTAGTGGATATTCTGCGCCGGAACATCCCGTTGGAGCAACGATGCGCGCATCGCCAACATGAACGGCATCGGCCCACAGAGGAACGCCTGGGTATCCGGTTCGACAGTGATATCGCGCAGATCGGCCCGTCCTTCGTGAACAGATCCGAACGGTACGTGCGTGCCGGGATCCTCGTACCAGCGGTGCAAGGTTGCGGCGGGAATCTTCTCGACGAGTGTGCTGAGTTCTGCTCGGTGAGCATGATCTGCGATGGATCGATCAGCATGAATGACGGAGACGGAACGCTGTGCACCGGTGTCCGCAAGATGGTTGAGCATTCCGATCATCGGTGTGCAACCGATTCCGGCCGACGCGAGTAGCAGTGGTGAGTCGTCGTCAGGCATCATCAGATCGCCGAACGGTGTGGTTACCGACAGCTCGGAACCTTCGAACACGTTGTTGTAGAGGAAGTTCGACACTTCGCCGTCGGGCGTGCCCGAAATTCTCTTCACGCTGATTCGCCAGTCGGCGCTGCTCGGCACGGAACAGAGGCTGTATTGACGTATCTGGCGAGCGCCGTCGGGCAGCGTAACTCCGACCGAAAGGTACTGTCCGGGCGCGAAGGTGGGGAGAACGCTGCCGTCGAGCGAGGCGAGAGTCAGCGAGACAGTGTCGGCGGATTGCAGGACGCGCTCGCTGATCCTGACCGTGCGCCACACGTCGCCGGCGTCGACGCCGGCGAGTTGGTAGAGACCCCGTTCAATCGTGATGAGGGTTTCCGCCATCAGCCAGTAGACCTCGTCCCAGGCTGCGGCGACTTCGGGAGTGACTGCATCTCCGAGTATTTCGACGATCGCGGCGAAGAGGTGTTCGTGAACGATCGCGTACTGATCGGGGGTGATTCCCAACGACGCATGCTTGTGAGCGATACGCGAAAGGATGAGATCGACCTTGGCGCTGTCGGGTTCGAGCTGCAGTGTTAGGCGGCTCCGGCGAACAGCCCCTGACCTGCGGAAACGCAGGGCAGGGGCGGTTCGGTTCTGGTGGTCGCGCGATGCGCTGGCCTCACGGCTCTGCCCGACACCGACGTCGCTCTCCTCTGCGACGGAACCCTCGCCGGCTGAGCGCTCGCGGCCGGCATCCTGTCCGTGTGCCGATAGGCCTCGCACCGCTCGGCAACGCAGCGTGGCGTTGCGTCGCGACCTGGCGACGGCTCGGCGGGGCGCGATCGTCTCGTGCGTTGGCGGACTACGGGAGCTTGGACGCGAGGACGTCGGCCGCCAGGATCTCGGGTGCTGCGCCGAGGAGGTGCTGGTTGGCCATCAGGGCTGCGACGATGGCGCCGTTGGCGTGGGCGTCGCGAGCGGCCTCGTCGGGGAATGCATCGAAGATCCAGAAGGTGTCGGCGTGGGTCCTGACCGCGAACCAGACAATCGTTCCTACTTCTTCGTTGGCGAGCGCGACAGCGCCGGCGAGCAGATCGGCGAGCGCGTCGTGCTGTCCATCTGCCGCGACGATCTTGGCGACGAAGGCATACGGAAGTGATGCGGGTGTGGACATGAGGGGTTCTCCTAGGTGTCGAGGTTTCTTGGTGAAGCGAGTTCAGCGTATGACGAGCAAGGGCATGTGAGAAGTGGCGTATACGGCAGTATTGCTATTGTTTGCGCCATGCGTATCGGACTGATCGCGATCGACGGCTGCTTCGGTTCGGCTGTCGCGTCGGTCATCGACATCGTGCGGGTGGCCGACGGAGCCCGCGGCGATGTCGACCCGCGGATCGACCCGATCGAACTCGCCATCCTCGGACCGAAACGGAGAGTGACCACGACGGCATCGATGACCCTGTCGGTGGACCACCCGCTGTCGGAGTCCGCAGAGTTCGACGTGGTCGTCGTCCCTGCGCTTGGAACCCTCACGGCCGCCGCTACCAACGACGCCCTCCAGAGCCGAGATGCTCGTTCGGTCATCGCCTCGCTCGGGCGCCTCGACGACGCGACCACCCGGATCGCCGCGGCGTGCACCGGCGTGTTCGCTGTCGCCGAGACCGGACGGATGCATCATCGGCGGGCGACGACCAGCTGGTTCCTGGGGCCGGAGTTCCTGAAGCGCTATCCGACCGTCGCCCTCGATCTCGACACCATGGTCGTGGTCGACGGGAACCTCGTCACCGCCGGCGCCGCGTTCGCCCACATCGACCTCGCGCTCTCACTCGTGCGATCGATCAGCCCCGACCTGGCCCAACATGTCGCCAAGCTCCTCATCATCGACGAGCGTCCGTCGCAGGCGGCCTTCGTCGCCTACGAACATCTCCGGCACGAGGACCCGATCGTCGTCGAGTTCGAACGCTTCGTGCGCGCCCGCCTGGACGAACCGTTCAACGTCGCCTTCGTCGCGCAGTCGCTCGGCACCAGCCGGCGCACCCTCGAACGACGAGTCCGTGCGGCGCTCAACCTCACTCCGCTCGGCTTCGTCCAACGGCTTCGCATCGAACGAGCTCGGCACCTCTCAGCAACCACGGACCTCACCTCCGCCGAGATCGCGCTACGGGTCGGCTACGCGAACGCCGAGACTCTGCGCTCCCTCCTGCGTAGGGAGCGACGCCGTTCCTGACCTATCGCCATGCCTGTAGCCGGTGTCCTAGTGCTCGACTGGAACCACCTCTCAGCACGTCGCGTCGACGCTCCTGCGTCGCCCCTGGACGACCCACTCGACACGCCCGCAGCACAGGCCATGTGACGTGTCCTGGCTTCCCGGACGGTCGGGGTTGGGTGGCTGTGATGTCGCTGCGTTCTCGTCGAGGGGGTCAGCAGACTCGATCAGGGTCGATTGGGATGAGACGCGAAGGCGGTCAGGTCAGGGCGGCCGAAGCCGGCCGGCGGGGTAGCGTCGGTCACGTCGAGGTCTTTCGGATGGATGGCGTAGGAACCTCCATCGTCGGGAGACCTCGACGTCTACCTGCGGACCGACGCGCCCGGCCGACCTACACCCTCATCTGGGAAGAGCCCCCAAGTGTCGGTCCACGAGCAGTCCCATCAGCGCTGCCGTGAGAATAGGAAAAGCCAACAACACCAAAATCATGGTGATGAAGACATTCCACGTGAAGATGGGCATCCGAAACATCGTCATCCCGGGTGCACGCAGACAGATCACGGTGGTGATCATGTTGACCCCACCCAAGATGGTCCCGACGCCGGCCAGTGCGAGGCCCATGATCCACAGATCCCCACCGACACCTGGTGAATGCAGGGCACTGGTCAGCGGGGAATACCCCGTCCATCCGAAGTCGGCGGCACCTCCGGGGGTGAGGAATCCGGATACGGTGACGAGCGCACCGAACAGGTACAGCCAGTAGCTGAGTGCGTTCAGTCGCGGGAACGCCACATCCGGTGCGCCGATCTGCAGGGGAAGTATGTAGTTCGCGAAGCCGAAGACGATCGGAGTGGCATAGAGCAGCAACATGATCGTGCCGTGCATGGTGAAGAGCTGGTTGTACTGCTCGTTCGAGAGAAACTGAAGACCGGGGACGGCAAGTTCGGTCCGGATCAGCAGGGCCATCAATCCGCCCAGCATGAAGAAGGCGAACGAGGTGACCAGATACATCACGCCCAGCTGTTTGGGATCGGTCGTAGTGGCAGCGGAATAGAGGAACGTGCCCTTGAGCCCCCGCCGTTTCGGGTAAGGCCGCGAAGGAAGGAGCTCTGTCACAATGGGAGTCATTGCCGTTCCTCACTGCGCGGGAGATGGCGGTCCGATATCCGGACGATTCGAGTACGGGTACCCGCCTACCAATTCCGTATCGACACCTACGCGACCGAGATTCATGGATCCTCCCGGTGATCCCACCATCTCGGCCGCACCGGGCAGTGGCCGGTGGAAGAAGCGGGCGTTGTCATCGATGAAATCTTCCCAGCGGGCGGGGACGTCGGATTCGTACGAGATGGCCTCGACCGGGCAGACCGGTTCGCACGCGCCGCAGTCGATGCATTCGTCGGGGTGGATGTAGAGCGACCGCGCTCCTTCGTAGATGCAGTCCACCGGGCATTCCTCGACGCACCCCCGGTCCAACACGTCGATACATGGTGCTGCGATCACGTATGTCATGAGCGACCTCCGGGGGCACTGCCTATTTTTAAGGAAATCTTTCCTCTAAAGTATTACAGTATGGCGATACGAAAGGGAACCGGTTCTGCGCGCGCCGGCACCCATGCAGTGCTGGCGTCTGGGCGGCGAGTTCAACTGTTGGATGCCTTGCGGGCTGCCGCGGAATCGATGACCGCCACCGAACTGGCGGATCTGTGCGGCCTGCATGTGAGCACAGTTCGGTTCCACCTCAATGCGTTGATCGAAGTCGGTCTGATCGCGAAGGAGACCGAGCGCAACGTCATCCGAGGGCGTCCGCGCCAGCTTTACCGGGCACAGAATCCACTCGGGTCAGGATTCGGCATCACCTCCGGATACGAAAAGTTGGCCCACGTTTTGGCGGCGCACTTCGCACGCCACGCGGACGGTGATCCGGAACAGCTCGCCGAGGCTGCGGGTCGGCAGTGGGCGCTGGACGATCTCGGCGAAACCTCCGGAATCGGTCGATCCGCAGAAGATGCGGCGGTCGTCGTCACCACCTTGTTCGCGGAGATGGGGTTCGATCCGGAACTCGAATCCTTGACTTCCCGAACGCGTATCCGATTGCACGCCTGTCCGTTCGAAAGCGTCGCCCGACAGAACCCCTCCGTTGTCTGCTCCTTACATCTCGGTCTGATACGCGGCGTTCTGACACGACTCGGCGCACGTCAGATCAAGAGCACGCTCACCCCCTGGGACACCGTGCATACGTGTCTCGCGCAACTGGAGCGGCAATGATGCCCAGGTACATACAGCCGGTGTCTATCAATATCGAACTCGCACAGTCACATTCCCCTCCCTCATGCATTGCTGGACCACTGACGTGCTCGCGCGATCGAAGATGTTCCCCGTTTCGGCGGACCGCATCGAGAAATGAACAGCCGGAAACTTCCTCACCACAACGGATTACATCTCATGAGCATCTATCGCATGATCTGGTGGATTACCGCGGTCATCCTGGCCGCTTCAGGGGGGATCGCCGCAGCCGTCACCGTCCAAACCGACGTTCTGGTATCGGCGGTGATTGCCGCAGTGCTGATCGGAGGGGGTTCACCCTGGCTGCGACCGATCACACGTCGTACTACCCCACCACCGCGAAATCTCCTTGCGATTGCGCTACGAGACGGCGCTACGTGGGCGGCAGGAGTGGTCACTGTCATCGGATTGATCACCCTCGCCGGCGCTCCCGCCCTACCGTTGATACTGCTGATGGCCATCACCTCTGCTCCGGTATGCCGCTATCTTCGCGGCAGAGTCGAGTTCACACAGTCACCGCCGCGCTCGCCGAGGAGTCCACTCATCCACCCACGCCCCGTCGATGTGCCGCTTCATCCGCTGCCCGACTGCAGTCAACTGTCGAACGAAGCCCTGTGCCGATGTTGGCGAATGAGCTTTCCCGCCCTGAAGAGCGATCCCTCGACATCGCCCTCGGCCACGGACGCCCTGCACCTCGCGCGTACCCGCGAGGCTTATCTCGACGAAATCGAACCTCGAGATCCAAGGGGATTCGCCCGATGGTTAGACAGCGGCGCCCGCGCCGGCAGTGACCCCGCCAAGTTCCTCACCGCACGAGATCACCCCCCACCCCCGCCGCAGCAGCCCTGATTCAACGCCCTCCGAAATGCCCATGAACCAACTGAGGAACCTCCTCATGGCCGGACCAGTCGAGAACGAGTGAAATCCCTGGCCAGCACCGCATAAACGCAAAGAAAGCGAACATCGTGGAAAAGATGTCATTGACAGCGCTCGCTCGCCAACTCGCCGACAAGGCGGGAAGGTCGAAGAGTGGCCGTAGCGCTCGTACCGTGTACGGCGGCCATGAACACGTCCTGCGTCAAACCGTCATCGCGCTGGCAGAGGGGCAAAAACTCGACGAGCACGAGAACCCTGGGGAAGCGACCGTCTATGTCCTCACCGGCCGGGTACGCCTGTGCGCAGCCGAAAACGCGTGGGAAGGATCATCCGGCGATCTGTTGATCGTCCCGAATGCTCGACATTCTCTCGAAGCGCTGGAGGCCTCGTGCGTACTACTGACGGTCGCTAAAGCAATCTGAAGTATCGACCCGGTCTTCACGGCCACTGATCTGACCGTCATTTCTTACTCCGCTTCGTCATCGACCATGCTCCAGTCGCGAGCTGTGCCCCGCATCGTCCGCGGGCACGGTTCGCGGTCCTTCTACGTGTCGATGGCAATCGTCCTGTTAGGTAAATGCATTGAACCGATTCGAAACCGACGATCCGATCGCCCCTGTTTCCTCGAAGTCCACGGCCGGCGGCATGTCTGCCCCATGTAACTCTGCCCTGCTTGATGCGCTGAAACATTGCGTTGTCATCGGCGACGGAGCGATGGGCACCATGTTGCAGGCCGCGGACCTCACCCTGGACGACTTCCTCGGCCTCGAGTACCGCGGCGCTCGTTATTCGTTCGGATACGGCGCGTGCCCGGATCTCGAGGATCGAGCCAAGTTGGTTGCGTTGCTCGAACCCGAACGAATCGGCGTCGAATTGTCTGAGGAGCTGCAGCTGCATCCCGAGCAGTCCACGGACGCTTTTGTCCTGCACCACCCGGAAGCAAAGTATTTCAATGTCTGAGTTGCCGAACGGAATATCGGAAGACGGCCCCTCGCCGTTCGCGCGCCGCGTCCTCGACACAATCGACCGTATCCCTGCAGGCCGCGTGATGACATACGGACTGATCGCCACCATCGTCGACGCGCATCCGCGCCAAGTCGGCCAGGTCATGACCCACTGGGCAGACGAAACACATTGGCACCGAGTGGTCTACGCCAACGGCACTCCCGCTACCTGTCACGGCAACAACGCTCTCGTCCTACTGCGCGGCGAAGGGACGCCCATGCGCGACGGACGGGTCGACCTCGTACACGCGCTGTGGAATGGATGATCCACCTCAAACGATGGCGAGAACCGTCCTGCAATCGTTTTCGACGAAATGCCATGTCCTCCATGCGATTAAGTCATCTTCACCCTCGTATTTGCTCCCCGGGTCATGTCCTAAGTCTGGCATGTCGGATGAGACACGGCCACCCGCTGCGCAGTCTCGACGTGCACTCAGGTGGACTGGCGGTTGACGACACACCCGGGGGCAAGGTGTAAGGCGCGAGAGCGTGTAGCGCCGACGCGGCGTGTGAACGGGGAGAGCTCAGTGACCGGGCGGCCAGCTCGGTATCGGTTCGATGATGTGGACGGTCAACTGACAACGTCGAACACGTTGTGTTCGCGCTTCGCGCTGAACCTCTACGTGGAGACAAAAAGATCTTTCACAGGGCGAGCGAGCGAACTGCAGTCTGGACGATCGGCAACACGTCCTCCTCGAACCACAGGTTCTTGGCAAGCCACGGCTGGTTGCGCGGAGAAGGATGCGGAAGGGGAAGGTACCCCAACGGCAAGTAATCCTTCGCTGCTTTGACGGTCTCGGTCAGCGTCGGCTTGCGCCGACCACGTAGATAATGTGCCTGTGCATACTGACCGACCAATAACGTGAGTCGAACATCGACCAAATGATCGTTCAGCGCCTCGTGCCAGTGGGATACGCATTCGGATCGCGGTGGTTGATCACCCGACCTCGCTTTGCCGGGATAGCAAAAGCCCATCGACATGACGGCTACCTTGCCCGGGTCGTAGAACTGTGGGGGCGTCAGACCGAGCCAAGTGCGCAGACGGTCACCTGAAGGATCGTCCCAGGGAACACCCGTCGTATGAACTTTGCGGCCAGGCGCCTGGCCGATCACACGCAGCCGAGCCGATGGGCCTGCTTGCAGTACGGGACGCGGCCCGCACGGCAGGTGGTCCGCGCAGAGCGTGCACCCTCGGATCTCCCTGAGCAACTCAGCCAATGGTTCCGGCATATTTCCCATCTCCGGGGTCGAGGCAAGCATAGAAGTGACGTCGTTATCGGACGCGTTCGAGGTCGTCGTCTTACCGGGAAATCACCGAAATCCGGGTGGAAGGCTTGAAGCCGCGCCGGTAGGCCCGGCTGACAGATTCCTCAGTCAGCGGGCAGCGGGGGCGTCGAGTCCCCCAGTATTTGGCACGGTTTCCCCTATGTCTCCAACCACGCCTCGAAGACGCATATGCCCGTCGGACAACGTGTAGGTGACGCCGACGATCGCGCAGGCACCTTTGTCCACTTTCTCCGCGATGATGCGCGACCTCTGCATGATCAACGACCCTGTTTCCACCACATGACGACCTTCGAGTTCGTCGACGGTGGACAATCCCTCGCGGCGGCCCATCAGGATCGAGGGGGCGACGCGCTCGATCACACTACGAATGAAACCGTCGGGCACCGCATTCTCGTCCAAGGCATCGAGAGTGGCTTTCACTGCGCCGCAACTGTCGTGGCCGAGGACGACGATGAGCGGCACGTCGAGCACCTCTATGGCGTATTCGATCGAACCGAGCACCGAATCGTCGAGCACATGACCTGCGGTGCGGACGACGAACATGTCGCCGAGACCCTGATCGAAGATGATCTCGGCGGCTACGCGCGAATCACCGCAACCGAACAAGACCGCGGTCGGATGTTGTTCGTTGACCAGCTTCGCGCGGTCGACGATTCCCTGGCTCGGATGGATGGACGCGCCGTTGACGAATCGCTCGTTACCCTCGCGAAGAGACTTCCAAGCGGAAAGGGGGCTTGAACGTGGCATTCATCCATTGTGCACACGGCGTCTTCCGCATTGCTGACAGGGGTGTTGACCCACCTGTGGTCGGGTGGTCACGGCTCCGACGAAGCGTCCGGCGAGCTTGAAACCGGCTGTGCGGCAACGCAGTACTGTTCGAACCTCTCAGCGGTCGACAACGAACCTCCTGCGAACAAGGATCGCTGTGAAGCGAGGGGCCGCGTGGTCGTGACTGCGCAAGGATTTTGCCGGATCGCGCGCGTGATCACCACGAACAAGGCGGTCGAGCAGTCGGGTTTCGCAGTCGGGTTTCTGGGTCTGCGGAAACTCCTCGACTCACTTCGTCACCACAAGACGCGTGTCACTACCGCGCAGGCTCAGCGCAGTGCGCTTAAGACGACGCTTCCGGCGAGGTCGGGTAACTCACACGCGTCCCGTCAACGTGCGCAAAAGAGGTAAGCGTATGCGGCGGCGCCGACTTCTTGGTCATGATGTCAAGCACGACGACGCCGCGCACCACGAGGGCGTCGCCGATCATCGAACGATGGCATCGCCACGGCACAGCTTCGGCACACATGATCGCTACATCGCTGTTGTGACCTCGCTTCACGAGCAGGTCGATCGCTTCGGCGAACTCGTCTGTCTGCATGTAGTCCGCGTAACCCTGGAACGAGGCGTTTCGCCACGCACCGTTGATGCTGTCCTTGCGTACATGACGCAAGCCGCCTAATGCTTTCATTCTGCGGTACGTGATCTTGCGTGCGCGCACGCTCGCCGCCAAAGCTGCCTCACCGAACTGCGGGTTGTGTCGGGACTTGGCGATGGTTCGTACGTCGATCAGCTTCCTGACCCCGTACGTCTCCAAAAGATCGATGAACTCGTCGATCGGGTGTGTCGAGTGTCCGACGGTGTAAACCGTGATATCTGACATAGCGTCACGCTACGTCGTATCCCCTGGATCTTGTGTGTAGTAGGTGGAAATATCTGGGCTCAGCTCGCTGGCACATCAGTTCGTGTAGCCGCCGCTCGAGATCTTGGAGAAGTGAACGAACACGTCAGGTGTTCCATCGTCGCGAGCGATGAAACCAAAGCCCTTTCGCCGTTGAACCACTGCACGAGGCCCCGTGTCATACAAATATCCCTACAGAATCGATCCGGTTTTCATCACCATGTACACCCAGATGATGTTTGTCTGAAACCCGTGTCGTAAAACTATGTCGAATAACCCTGGGTCTGGGTATTATCGACAGATGCTGTTCGGTTACGCACGAGTCTCCAGCGCAGATCAGAATCCCGCTCACCAAGTCGACGCGTTGGCGCGGGCGGGCGTCGAGGTCGAGAACATTCATGTCGATCACGCCGGCGGCGCGAAGGCGTCACGGCCACAGTTGGATGCTGTTCTGCAGCGAATGCGCGACGGTGACACGCTGGTGATCACCCGCCTCGACAGGCTGGGCCGGTCGGTACTGCATCTGATCACGCTCGGTGCCGATCTGCGTGGGCGGGGGATCGGGGTGAAAGTCCTCGAGCAGGGAATCGATACCGCCACCGCCGAAGGTCGGGCGATGTTCGGGATGCTGTCGGTACTCGCGGAACTTCAGCGTGAGCTGATTGTGGCGAACACTCGGGACGGCTTGGCCGCTGCGCGGGCGCGCGGCAGAAAGGGCGGCCGTCCGCCGAAGCTCACCGACGATCAAATCGCACTCGCTCAGCGGCTGTACGACGCCGGAGAGAACACGGTCGCGCAGATTGCTGCGACGTTGAACGTGCCCCGCACGACCGTGTACGGCCATCTCAACAAGAACAAGTCAGCTTCGACCTCCACAGCGCAACCTCCCGGGGACGTTCCTGTGAATTCTGTTGTGCCCATGCGAGTGCCACGCACCTGCCCGACGTGTGGTTACGAGCCGAGTACGCGAGCGGAAGCCGCTCATCAACGCGGCGACCTGGCCGTTGCATGGCTCCATCCGGATGTCGACGATCCGAATGCGGTCGTCATCCGTTCGCACTGTCGCCATTGCGAACCCGAGCCACCCGCTTTCGACGTCGCGTGCGCCGTATGCGGCGACGGTCCAATTCTTGCCGACACCTTCGCACACGCCGCGACAGTCGAAGGTCTCCCGCTTCCTGTTCAACAGTGGCTGACTGCCAGTGGGTGGAATTTGACGCCCACCCTCCTGTGCCCGGACCACCGATGAAAGGCGGCGATATGGATTCATCAGTGAAAACCCAAGCGGACCTGCGTAAACGAATAGTGCACGGTTGGAATACCGACACTCCACCAGTCCCGGCCGCCTGACCACACACTTTCACCAGCGAAACGAGTTTCAATGAGGAAATCAAGCAGTTCGAAGAGCGGGTGCATCAACGATGAACAGCCGGTCGTCGCGCAACAATGCCCAGATCACGTTCACTCGTCGACGCGCCAAGGCGATAACCGCTTGAACGTGCCTCATTCCTTCACTTCGTTTCTTGAGGTAGAACTCGCGATTCGGTCCATCTTTGATGATCGAGGTTTGAGCGGAGAGGTAGAAGACCCGCCGCAGTCGCCGGCTGTAGCGTTTGGGTCGGTGCATGTTGCCGGTTCGGCGACCGGAATCGCGGGGGACCGGAACCAAACCGGCTGCCGAGGCAAGGTGTCCGGCATCGGAGTACGCCGACATATCACCGGCAGCGACAACGAATTCCGCGCCGAGGATCGGACCGATACCGGGCATGGATTCGATGACCGCAGCCTGCGGATGGCGGCGGAAGGTCTCACCGATCTGGCGTCGATACGAGCGAGCTGGACGTCCACTGCGAGGACTCGGTCGGCGATATCGGCCACCAACTGCGCCGCAACAGCCTCACCAGGCAGGACCACATTCTGCGCAGACGCCGCCTCCCACGCAATCTCGGCGACACCGTCCGCCCCGCGCACCCCACGTTTACCAAGCCACAAGCTCAAGCGAGTGCGTCCGCGTCGCCGAATGGCACGCGGGGTCTGAAAACCGGTCAACAACACCAACGCGCCCTTGTGTCGCCCGAAGTCGAAAGCCCGCTCGAGCGCAGGAAAGACACCGGTGAGAGTGTCACGCAGACGGTTGATCAGCCGGACTCGGTCAGCGACGAGATCGGTCCGATGCGAGGTCAACAGCGCGAGTTCCGCGGCCAACTGAGCCGGTGGGATCAACACAGACAGATCATGTCGGTGTCGAGCAGTTTCCGCGATCACATAGGCATCGCGGGCATCGGTTTTCGCCTCCCCTCGATACGCGCCGGACATCCTGTTGACGGTGCGACCAGGGACGTACACCGCACTCTGGTCGTGTGCGGCGAGAAGAGCGAGCAGCAACGCAGAGGAGGTTCCGGAAATATCTACCGCCCAATGGAGTTCGTCGGCCAAGGCCAGAATCTCGCTCAGCGCGTGCAGTGTCGCGGTCTCGTCGTTGATGATCTTGTGCGACCACACGATCAACCCTGCTTCGTCGACCACTGCTGCCCAATGATGGCCCTTGCCTGCGTCGATTCCGACCCATGCGTGGGTGTGAGTTTCTCTCATTCGCTCCTCCATGTCGCCGACTCGTGTCAGGCCCGAGGAACACCCCACCGTCATCTCCGTAAACAGTGCTCGAAGCACATTTTTCAATCAGCAGACAGGGCGTCCCGAAGCGCTGGGCGGCCACTCGTTTCGAGCCACACAAGGCAAGACACCATCAGCCACACCCAGCACTTCCGGACCAACTAACAACTTACGGAGGACACCATGACCGCAGCAGCATTCACCTTCACTCCCGATGCAGACTTCGTCGACCGCGCACTCGACGCCGAGCTCCGCCGCGACAGCGAATCCGTCGACCGCAAACTCCGCACCATGCTCGCCGCCCTCGACGACTCCCTCGCCGGAATCAGCGACGCACGCGAAGAACTGCACACCCTCTACACCGCCCCCGGCACGGACACCGCCGAAGACGTTGCCGGCCATGACCAGGACATCGCAACCCACCTCGAGGACGCAGCCCGCAACCTCCGCGCAGCCGCCGAGATTCTGCGCAGCCACCGGCAACTCACCTCACCGCGACCCTGACCTCCCATGCCCACCGGCGACTGCAAGGACCCCGACGTGACACTCTCACTGGCCACCGCCCCCGACTTCGACGACCTCACCGACAACGAAGGCGAGATCGACGAATACAGCACCGCCCTCGACGTCGAGGCTCAACTCCTGTGCTCGCTGCTCTGGGCGCCGGCCGAGAGCGCGAAGCGTGCCGTCGCAGCTCTGACCAGCGCAGACTTCTATCGGCCCGTGAACGCGGCACTGTTCACCGCCATCGAGGAGTTAGTCACTTCCGGCAAACCTCACAACAGTGCCCACGTCTTCACTACCTTGCAGCAGGAAGGCCGCACCAGCGGGCACCTCGGGAAACAGCTCACCAAAGCGCTCACCGACATCACCACCATCGGCGTCCCGTCCGCTGAACTCGAGCACAACATTGCCGCAGTCCTCACCCAGGCCTACCGGCGCGGATTCCGCGAAGCAGCACGATCCCTCGCCCAAGCCGCCGAAGAACTCCCCGAAGACCAACTGTTCGAGCACCTGCTCAGCATCGGCCGCGAACGCCGCGCAGCCTCCCAACGCCTCGCCGCCATCCGCGAAGGCCGAGCATGAACACTCCAGACAAGCCAGATCAGCGAATCAGCAGGCCGGGGGTGGTGAAACACAGCATCTTCGGTGTCCTCGTCCTCGCCCTCGCCGTCGCAGCCCTGGACTTCACCATCGGAACCAGCCGAACCCTCATCGCCGGAGTCGGGTTGCTCGCCCTTTCGAGCTACAGCTTCCTGAAAGCGGCCAAACTCCGAAGGTCGCCCTCGAGCAGACAGGAACCCAGAACATGAACGATGACGAACGCGACGCCTGGCAGCTGCACCACCACGGAGCCGATTGGGACGAAATCGGCACCGAAATGGGATGCAGCCCCACCGCCGCGCAAACCCTCGCAGCCGCCTACGAAAAACGCACCGACAACGCCGCCGCACAAACCCAAAACACCCTGTTCTAACGCCACCCCCGCAGGTCTGTTGATCGCAGGAAACAGGCAATGATCAGGTAGAATAGACAACGGTGCGCAGCTTCCCCGCGCACCGCCACACTCGCCCGAGTCGACGAAGGAGCACCGGTGACCACTGCACGCAACGCACAGTCGCACATGACCGAAGCCCAGATCGACCGAGCCATCGCCGCCGCCACCGCCGGCCACCGCATGGCCGGCATGGAACCCACCGACTACGACATCGAAATCGGACGCCGGCAACTACGCGGAGAAATCACCGGCGACGAAGCAGTCGCACTCGTCCTCGCCGAAAACCGCCGCCGCCGAGCTGCCCGCAGTTGAAAGACCCGTACGTCGACCCCGAAACCGGGGTCCTGATCAACAAACTCGGGCACACCGACCCCCAAGCACTCCTCGAGGACGAACGAGCAGCCGCCTACCAGCGAATCCTGCAACTCGAAACACAGCCCATACCAGGCAATTTCGACTTCGACCACCTCAAAAAGATCCACCAATTCATCCTGCAAGACGTCTACGACTGGGCAGGCACCCTCCGCACCCGCGACACCGGCGCCGTCGGCATGAACCTCCCACACTGCCGACCCGAACACATCGAAAACCAAGCAGCGTTCATCTTCCGCGGAATCGCCAAAGACAACTTCCCCCAAGGCCTCCCGAAAGACCGCGCCGTCGACCGACTCGCCTACCACTGGGGCGAAACCACCGTCCTGCACCCATTCCGAGACGGCAACTCCCGCACACAACGAGTCTTCTTCGACGAACTCCTCAAATCCTCCGGCTGGACCATCGACTGGCAAAAAGTCCACGCCTCCGCAGTACAAGCAGCCCGCTACGTCGCCATGGAAGCAACCCACACCCCACTCCGCGACGTCCTCGCCCCCGGCGTGCACCGCAACAACACCGAACCGCCCACACTCGCCAAAACTCAAGGCAACGTCATCCACCTCGAGGTAGCCGAGCACCACAAGGCGATGATCGACCATCTCCGAAGCGGAAACCGCGCACCGTACAACCCGAACGAGCTCAGCGACCTCATGCGCGGCGGGACTGTAAGAACAACGGTGTAACTCTGAAAGGAGATACGCCACTATGACTGACGTGATTGAACGTGAGACAGAGACGAACTCGGCTCAGCCGGGTATCAGCGATGCGCGGCTCAAAGAGCTGGTCGAGCAGGCGCGAGCCGAAGGGCTGCAGTTGACCGGAGATGGTGGATTGCTGTCGAAGCTGACCAAGCTAGTCGTGGAGTCCGCGCTCGAAGGCGAGATGGACGACCACCTCGGATACGGCAAGAGCGACCCGGCAGGGAGGGGCAGCGGCAACTCCCGCAACGGCAGACGAGGGGACTGTAAGAACAACGGTGTAACTCTGAAAGGAGATACGCCACTATGACTGACGTGATTGAACGTGAGACAGAGACGAACTCGGCTCAGCCGGGTATCAGCGATGCGCGGCTCAAAGAGCTGGTCGAGCAGGCGCGAGCCGAAGGGCTGCAGTTGACCGGAGATGGTGGATTGCTGTCGAAGCTGACCAAGCTAGTCGTGGAGTCCGCGCTCGAAGGCGAGATGGACGACCACCTCGGATACGGCAAGAGCGACCCGGCAGGGAGGGGCAGCGGCAACTCCCGCAACGGCAGACGAGCCAAGAACGTGTTGACCGAGGCCGGCCCGGTCGAACTCGAGGTGCCCCGTGACCGGGATTCCTCCTTCGAGCCGAAGATCGTGGCCAAGCGGCAGCGTCGGCTCTCAGGCGTGGAGGACATGGTGATCTCATTGTCGGCCAAGGGTTTGACGACCGGTGAGATCGCTGCACACCTGGCCGAGGTGTACGGAGCTGATGTGTCCAAGCAGACGATCTCGACGATCACCGAGCGGGTGATGGAAGGCATGGCCGAGTGGCAGAACCGGCCGTTGGATCCTGTGTACCCGGTGTTGTTCATCGACTGCATCCACGTCAAGATCCGCGAGGGCAACGTCGCCAACCGGCCGATCTACGTCGCGATGGGGGTGACTGTCGACGGCACCCGCGACATCCTCGGACTGTGGGTCGGTGAGCACGGCGACGGGGAGGGAGCGAAGTACTGGCTTCGGGTGTTGTCCGAGCTGAAAAACCGTGGTGTGCAAGATGTTCTGATCGTCGTGTGCGATGGTCTCAAGCATCTACCCGACTCGATCGAGCAAGTGTGGCCACAGACCATCGTGCAGACTTGTGTGGTCCATCTTCTCCGTAACACCTACGCCTATGCCTCCCGCAAGGACTGGTCCGAGATCGCCAAGGACCTCAAACCCGTCTACACGGCTCCGTCGGAGCAGGCCGCGCTCGACCGATTCGCAGAGTTCAGTGACAAATGGGAGAAACGCTATCCCGCGATCATCAGGCTCTGGACTAACGCCTGGGCTGAGTTCGTGCCGTTCCTACAATTCGACAACGCCATCCGGCAGGTCATTTACACGACCAACGCCATCGAGAGTGTCAACGCTCGAATCCGCAGGGCTGTCAAGGCCCGTGGACACTTTCCGACCGAGGCCGCGGCCTTGAAATGCGTGTATCTGGCCATCATGAGCCTCGATCCCAAAGGCACCGCCCGCAGGCGCTGGTCCAACCGATGGAAGGCAGCACTGAATGCCTTCGAGATAACGTTCGACGGACGGCTGTCTGCCGGACGAAAGTAGTTAGAAACCAATCAATTACACCGTTTTCTGGACAGACCCCAGACGAGCCAAGAACGTGTTGACCGAGGCCGGCCCGGTCGAACTCGAGGTGCCCCGTGACCGGGATTCCTCCTTCGAGCCGAAGATCGTGGCCAAGCGGCAGCGTCGGCTGTCGGGCGTGGAGGACATGGTGATCTCATTGTCGGCCAAGGGTTTGACGACCGGTGAGATCGCTGCACACCTGGCCGAGGTGTACGGAGCTGATGTGTCCAAGCAGACGATCTCGACGATCACCGAGCGGGTGATGGAAGGCATGGCCGAGTGGCAGAACCGGCCGTTGGATCCTGTGTACCCGGTGTTGTTCATCGACTGCATCCACGTCAAGATCCGCGAGGGCAACGTCGCTAACCGGCCGATCTACGTCGCGATGGGGGTGACTGTCGACGGCACCCGCGACATCCTCGGATTGTGGGTCGGTGAGCACGGCGACGGGGAGGGAGCGAAGTACTGGCTTCGGGTGTTGTCCGAGCTGAAAAACCGTGGTGTGCAAGATGTTCTGATCGTCGTGTGCGATGGTCTCAAGCATCTACCCGACTCGATCGAGCAAGTGTGGCCACAGACCATCGTGCAGACTTGTGTGGTCCATCTTCTCCGTAACACCTACGCCTATGCCTCCCGCAAGGACTGGTCCGAGATCGCCAAGGACCTCAAACCCGTCTACACGGCTCCGTCGGAGCAGGCCGCGCTCGACCGATTCGCAGAGTTCAGTGACAAATGGGAGAAACGCTATCCCGCGATCATCAGGCTCTGGACTAACGCCTGGGCTGAGTTCGTGCCGTTCCTACAATTCGACAACGCCATCCGGCAGGTCATTTACACGACCAACGCCATCGAGAGTGTCAACGCTCGAATCCGCAGGGCTGTCAAGGCCCGTGGACACTTTCCGACCGAGGCCGCGGCCTTGAAATGCGTGTATCTGGCCATCATGAGCCTCGATCCCAAAGGCACCGCCCGCAGGCGCTGGTCCAACCGATGGAAGGCAGCACTGAATGCCTTCGAGATAACGTTCGACGGACGGCTGTCTGCCGGACGAAAGTAGTTAGAAACCAATCAATTACACCGTTTTCTGGACAGACCCTGTGGTCCTTCCGAAAGATCTGTTGTGAGGGAGAATGATTCGCAGATTCTGTGATCGTGTCAGTAGGCATCAGAGTTAGATGGCGGTGCAATCGAAGCGCTTGTGCGCGAGATAGAAATCGAGGTGCATGCGGGCGGTGTCGTCCCAGCTGTGGGCGCGGGCCAGCGCCTGTCCGCTCTCCGTTCGGGCCGGATCGGCGCTCTGATCGAGTGCGGCTGCCATCTGTGGATGAGTAGACGCGAAAAGAACCGTGTCGCGGAAGACTTCACGGAGGACCGGGAGGTCGCGCGCTGCAACGGGTACGCCGGCGGCGAGCGCTTCCATCGCTGCGAGTCCGAATCCTTCCTTCGTAGAGAAGAACGCGAAGACGGACGCCTGAGCGACGAGTGACGGGAGCGCGTTGTCGGCGATGGTGCCGAGGATCGTCGGCCGTACCCCGAGTTGAGCGCAGCGAGCATCGAACTCGTCTCGATATGCGCGGTAGTCGAATAGTGTTTCACCGCCCGCAAACACCAGTCGTAGATCGGGACGGCGCGCGGCGAGCAGTGCGTAGGCCTCAACGAGGTCGATACTGCCCTTACGAGGCTCGATGCCGCCGACTGCGAGTACGTAGTCGCCGAGTTCGTCCGCCCACCGGCGTCGGGCGGCATCGTCGCCAGCGGCCGCTTCAAAACGTGCCGAGTCGACCCCGTTCGGAATCACCGTGGGTTCGAGGTTCCAACCGGCACGAACTTCCCTGGCCACCGCCTCCGACACACAGATTCGCGCATACGGTTGCACCACAGCTCGTTCGTGGCAGGCGGCGAGAGCAGGCGTGGTGAACTGGTCGAGATGATGAATGGTGCGGATGCACGGGCCGACGGCGTTGGCGCTGATGCAGTCCTGTGCGTGAACAATGTCGTAGTCGTCGTGTGTGAACGCTGTACCCAACACTTCGATGGAGCGGACTATTCGAGCCCCGACGTCCTCTCCGTCGATGGCCGCGAACGGCACGATGCGTATCGACACGGCCGGATCAACGTCCCGGAAGAACGTATTGTCCCCTCCTCGCCCGAGCGACCACACGGTGACGTCGGAGCCGCTCCTTGCCAGAGCTTCGGCCAACGCGAGAGTGTGGACGACCCCGCCACGCGGTTTGGTGGAGTAGGTCAGCAGGGCGATTCGCATACCAGGGTTATCCCGTTCCTCATTGGATGCTGTACGTGTCGACGCGGCGTTCTTCGAGGTGCCGCAGCACCTTTCGTGCACGATTTACCTCGTGATCGATGTCGATGTCGGCTACGGCAAGGCCGCCCTTCACACCGGTTCTCGCGAGTACGTCGCCGCCTGGCCCGACAACCTTTGCCTGTCCGAGAAAGCGCAGCCCGCCTTGGATGCCCGTTTGGTTCGACGCGATCAGCACTACTTGGTTTTCGGCGGCGCGAGCGGAGTCGTAGAGATCGAACAGGCGGGACTGGCGGTCATTGGCCAACCGGTCGGCGCGGTCGGTGATGCTGGCCGGCCACGCCGACAGTGCCGCAATGACTCGCGCGCCGTCGAGTGCCAGTGTGCGGGCGGCTTCGGGAAAGGTTTTGTCGTAGTCGATGAGCATCCCCATTCGGCCCACTGGGGTGTCGAACGCGGCGAAGGCGTCACCGGCCGCGTACGCCAATGACTCCCCGGCCGGCTGATGAACCTTGCGATGACTCCCGATGATCCCGTCGCCGGTGATGCACGCTGCGGTGTTGTACCGCAATCCGTCGGCCAGCTCGGTGTACCCGATGCACACGGTCAGGTCACCAGCCATCTGAGAGATCGCCTTCAGTTCTGGTCCGTCCGCTTCGAGAGCAGGCGGAAGCTCCTCGATGTCCGGGCTGCGAAGGTCCGCGATGTACCCGCCCAAGCAGGCATCCGGCAACACGAGTAGGTCGATTTTGTCGGCCGTTGCCTTGGCGATGAGCGTCTCGAGCTTCATCAGCGCCCGGTCGACGTCGCGGCCGAAGTGGCCGGCGAGAGCCGCAAGTCTGGTCGTCCCCATAGGCTCAGGCTAGCGACGACGCAATCGCCGGCTGCACCGACGACTCGAGCTCGATCCGGTCGGCCAGATACTCGGCGTCGCGGCCCACGGAGGCGAACCGCCCGGAACCCCACGTGTGCTGCCATGGAAGACCGAGAAAGAACAGTCCCGGCACTGCCGTGACACCACGGTTGTGGCATGGGTGGCCCTCGCCGTCGAAGACACCGGCGTGCAACCACCGGTAGTCGGTGCGGAACCCGATCGACCACACGACCGATCCGATTTCTGCGGAAAGCAGGTTTAGCGATGTCGTCTCCTGTTCGGGACGCCATACCGGGACATAGCGATCCTCGTGTGGCGCGGCGATTCCCTCGCGGGCAATGTAAGCGTCGATGGAATCTTTGATGCTCTCGGCGACCGCGTCCGCTGCATCGAGCGAAGCCTCCAACGTAGGTGCGAAATGCAAGGTTTCATCGACAACATCGAGCAGGCGTCCGTAGAGTTTCATGCCGCGAAGCGCAAAGTCGCGGAGATCGATATCGCGGCCACCGTCGCGGCCCGTGACGTAGTGGTTCGTGTTCTCCCGTTTGGCCGAGCCGCCGGGATGGTCGGCGATCGAAACGTCGTAAGTGCCCATCTCGTGCAGCCACGCCACGCAGTCCTTACCGCGGTAGAAACGGGCCACCCGGGGGGCTCCTCCGGTCACGAGGTGCACAGTGCGCCCGGACAGGAGGAGGTCTTCGGCGATCTGCGCCCCAGACTGCCCGTTGCCCACCACCAAGACGTCGCCGTCGGGCAGTGCCGCAGAGGAGCGGTATCGAGAGGAGTGGATCTGCTCGATCGACGCAGGCAGGCGTTCGGCGAACCGCGGGATGACCGGGACGTGGTAGCCGCCGGTAGCGACGACGACCTGTCCGGCGTGCAGCGCCCCGGCGGTGGTCTCGATGTCGAAGCCGCTGTCGGCGCTCTGAGTAACCGAGGTGACCGAGACGTGTTCACGGACCGGCGCAGGAAACGTATCCGCGTATCCGCGCACAAATGCGTAAGTCTGCTCGCGGGTCATAAATCCGTCCGGGTCCCCGCCTGCGTACCGGTAACCGGGAAGGTTGCATTGCCAATTCGGTGTCACCAAAGTGAAACTGTCCCAACGCCCCTCACGCCATTGGTGACCGATCGAATCGCGTTCGAGGACCACGTGGTCGATTCCGCGTTGAACGAGGCACCAGCTGATCGACAGTCCGGCCTGTCCACCGCCGATGACCACGACGTCGTGATGTTCAGTCATTGCGTACCTCCGGGAACAGTGGCGGGGCTCATGTCGAGCACCCGGATCAGGGATTCAGGTGAACGGCCGATTGCAGCTTCCTCGAGTTCGCTCAATGTCGCGGCAGCCGATGTGCAATAGAATCCGAATTTTGCTCTCACTCGCTCGCTGGCTTCGTTGAGTGCGCTGCGGCTGCGGTTGAGAAACTCTGCAACGCTGTACTCTTGGCCGACGGTGAGATAGTCGTGCATGACCAGGGACGGCGAGTAGCAGGACTGCTTACGTCCGTCCGCCCATTCGATGTCGAATGTCATCTCAGGCATGGGCAGGCGTTTTCCGGACGCTGGCGGAGCGCTGCTGTGGACTGAGCAGGGTTCCGGTGACGAGGTTCGGCTCGACGACATCGCCGTACACTTCGGGACGCCGGTCGCGAAGGTTGTACATTCCTCCGCTGCGTATTGCGGTCAGCTCCGCCTGCACGTCGATCTTCGCGGACGCCAGCCCCGGCTCGATCCCGGTGTCGGCGAGTACGTTACCGCCTGGACCGACGATCTTGGCGCTGCACACGAAGCGAAGTGATCCGAAGGTCCCGGCCTGGTTGGATGCCACCCACACGACCTGGTTTTCGGTAGCTCGGGCGCGGTCGTAGATGTCGAAGCGCTGCTTCCACCGATCCATCGCCATACTCTCGGCCGGTGCCGTGCGTGCGGTCGGCCATGCGGACAACGACGTGATGATCTCGGCGCCGTCGAGGGCGAGGGTCCGTGCAGCCTCGGGAAAGGCTTTGTCGTAGCAGATCTGCATGCCCATGCGGCCTACCGGAGTGTCGAATGCGGCGAAGGTGTCTCCGGCTGCGTAGCAGAGGTTTTCTCCCAGGGGCTGATGCACTTTGCGGTAGGAGCCGAGAATGCCGTCTCCGTGCAGTGTCACTGCTGCGTTGTATCGGTCCGGCCCGTCGGCCTCGCAGAACCCCAGGGTGATGACGAGGTCGCCGGCCATGTCGATGACGCGGCGCAGTTCCGGGCCGTCCAGGTCCAAGGCCGGGGGGAGTCGCCGAAGTCGGCGTTCGCGTTCCTCCGCTGACTCGTCGCCCCCGCCCAGGCTCGGTAGATATCCTCCGAGGCAGGCTTCCGGGAGAACCAGGAGCGAGCTACCCGCTGTTCGGGCCTGACCGATCAAGTGTCCGATGGTGTTGTATGACTGTTCCATGTTGCGGCCGAATTCGGCTGCTGCGACGGAGATTCCGATCTCGCTCATGCTGTTCCCAATCCTGTGACGGTCGAATGCACCGCACGTGTGATCACACCGTCGGGCCAGCGTAAGCCGACCCCCGGTTCTGTAGTCAATTCGCCGCACACTGCCGATGCGGCAGGTCCGGTCGGTGTCAGGTGAGTGTGTCCCGGTCGGTCCGCGGTAATCATCGAGAATCCGGGGAAGCACGTCATCCAGTCGCCCATCGTGGCGCTGGGTGGTTTCGGGATCGCTGCGACGTCGAGTATCGCTCCGGCATTGCTGGCCTCGGCAAGCATGCCGGCGGTTCCAGCGAGACCGGCCATACTGACGTCCTTCGCCGCGGCAGGCCGCGCCCGTCGCACGTAAGAACCCAATCGTGCCAGCTCGTCGGAGGTCCTATGTGAGCTCGAATCCCATTGTTGGGAAACGTAACCGGGACGCCATGACCCGGCTAGGTCTGTCGTGAGACGCAATTCGTCGCCAGCTTTCCCCCCGCCCGCCGGCACAGGGTCGCTGGTTCGGCCCAGCGCGGTGACCGACAGTGCCGCCGGGACACCTACCTGGGTGTGTCCGCCGAGTACCGGCACTCCCCATTGGTTGGCGGCTCGGCTCAGGCCGCGGATGACGCGAGTGAGGATAGAACTGTTGGGCGCACCTACTGCGTCGAGAAGACCGATCGGCTCTGCACCCATCGCGGAGAGGTCGTTGAGGTTGACCAGGACAGCGCACCATCCGGCCCATTCCGGGTCGCGTTGAACCATGGACGGCACAATTGCATCGCACGCGGCGATCACATCGGTGGTCGGCACGGGTGCACCGTCGTCGCCGCGAAATCCAATGCCCCCGAGCGAGTTCGGGTCGGCATCGAATGGTGCCAACGCATCGGACAGTACCGCCTTCGTCGACTGAACCAGCCGTTGTACGCGGTCGATCGGCCAGCGCATGAGGACGTGGGGTGTTTCGGCAACAACGGTGTCGCAGATCCGTTCCCAGCCTAGCCTCGTGAACATCACGTCATGTCTGGCCTGAACCGTGGCATCGAAGCGCAACACCCCGTGGGTTTCCGCGTACGCACATGCGGCCCGAACCAGCGCTTTCCCGATACCGAGGCTGTTGCGGGCGCTGACGTCGACGACGAGGCGGCTACCTGTCCACCAACCCAGATCCACACCGTCGGTCACCGGGGCGAGACGCACCCCACCGATCACTGCGCCGTCCGAGCTGGTGGCGACAAGGACAACGGCGCGGGGGTCGTCATCCACATCGTCGCGGTCGCTGACGTTGAACAGCCCCTGTTCGATGACGAACGTCTCGCGCCGGAGACGATGGTAAGCGGTCAGCGCCGTGGCACTGTCGGCTGGCCGGATCAGGAACGGGACTTCCGTGTGGGTCGTTTGCGGTCCGGTGAGTACCGCGAAGTCTGCCGGTCCATCGGCGCGCAATCCGTATCGCAGGCTCAATTCGCTCATTGTCAGCCTCCTGCGGTCTGCAACACACTGCAGGCACCGCACGCGGCACAACCAGCCTTCTGGTCGGCGCCCCGCATCCCGGCGGCCTGGAGTTCTTTGGCCACGCGAGCCGTGATGTCTTCGAGAACCGAAGCGGCCGGTGCTTGGGCGCCGTCCGTATCCACCGCCAGCGTTCCCGCGAGTGGACGGAACGGAACGACAAACGGATACACGCCCATCTCGATCAGTTCCGCAGCGCCCGATACCAGTTCGTCAGGATCCTCGCCCAGGCCGACCAAGAGGTAGGTGGAAACCTGGTTGCGGCCGAAGACGCGTACCGCTTCACGCCACGCCTGTCGGTACTCGTCGAGCGAGACCGTCGATTTGCCGGGCATCCAGCGCTTTCGGATGTTGTCGTCGAGGGATTCCACGTGGATGCCGATCGAGCCGGCACCCGCCTCGTGAAGGTCCGTGATGGTGGCCGGATCACCTGGCGGTTCGCATTGGACCTGAATGGACAAGTTGGGCACGACAGCCTTCACTGCGGCGACGCAGCGAGCCAGATGCCGGGCGCCACGGTCCTTCGCCGCTGACGTCCCGGTCGTCATGATCATCTGAGTGACGCCATCAAGCCGAACGGCCGCCGCGGCAACCTCGGCCAGCTGTTCCGGCCGCTTCACCGCGATGGTGGCTCCCGTCTCGAGTGACGCCTCGATCGAGCAGAAGCGGCACCGCTGATCGGCATCGTAGCGAATGCAGGTCTGAACGACAGTGGTGGCCAATACATTTGCTCCGTGCAGCCGAGCGATTTTTTCGTAAGAGACACCGTCTTCAGTCGCCAAATCGTAAAATCGGGGCCGCTTCACGGGTTCGACATCGATTCCCATGTCAGTCCCGTCCAGCAGCAGTCGGTTTCCGCTCACTTCGTACGGACTGTCCGACCTGATGGGAATGGCGCCGCCGAATCCGCCGATGAGTACGTGTCCGTCGTCGCTGGGCCCCGCCCCTGACCGCCGCGACACCGGGACGTCGAGACTGCGAATTCCTCGGACCGCAAGCTCTGCTCGCGTTGACAGGGTACTCATGTGGTTACACCTCAGACCATGTAGGTGGAATTGATAATGGCGCCCTTACGGGCGTAGTGGATGATCGCGTCCTGCACATCGAGCGGATGCGCAGGAATAGTGCCCTCGATGAGGTCTTCCTCGCGGTGTCCGTGCAGGGCGAGTCCGAAGCGGCAGACAAAGACCTTGCCGCCCTCGGCTATGAAAGTGGTCAGCGCATCGTTGATGTTCTGCTCGCCGGGGAATCCGTTGTCGCCGGTAGTGGGAAAACCCCGGGTAGCAACAGCATTCATCGCCCCGGTGCCATAGAAGTAGATGGCGGACTCGAACCCCTTACGAAGTGCACGGGTTGCCTGCAACACGGCGACGAAACTCACTGACGACTCATGCGCAATGCCGTGAATCAGGGTGAAGTAGCTCTCCCCGTCCTCCGCCTTGTAATCTGGGAAGATCTTGGTCGATCCGTAGATGTTGCTGCCTTTCGGAAGGGCTGGGTGCGGAATCTCGGCGAGAGACTTCTCGATGTTCGCTGCGATCAACTGGTCAATTTCGGACACGGTTGTAACTCCTGGCGTCGTTGGGTTCATATCGGCAAAGCGGGGGAGTTACCCTGCCGTTGTGCTGAAACCAGTACACGCACAGCATATTTCGCGATGGATACTATGGGAATAATCCCACGTTACGTAATTCTCACGGTTGCGTTTAGCGCGTCACTTGTCCGTAACACGACGGCAGGCGACTTCGTTAAAACTGCGGTGATTAACGTACCTCGGTGGCCTTATTACGAGTTCACAGCGACCTGGCACACGACGCGGTCGTCTCTCACGCCCGAGTCTCTGAGTGTGCCATCGTGATCGTGGAGGGAATGTTATTTTTCTGCGGTCCTCTGCTCGATCAGTTCGACCTGCATATTTGGGTGGAAGGGAGTTTTGAGGAGTCTTCGCGGCGGGCGGGCAGGCTCTGGCCCGGTGCGGTGCGGTCGTGCGGATCGTGATAGAGGTGATGGCTTCGATCATGGCTCCGGTGATGATGGCAACTCTTGCTGTGGTCGTCGCATATCAGATAGAATCCGTTGGTGCACAATTGAGTTCACTGGTCTCGGTGATTCCGATCTTCGTCGCGGTCCAGACGATCAAGGTGTTTGTCGGGCAAGGCGTCGGGGAGGTGGCACGTCTGGATCCGGCGGCGACGAGGGCGCTGATGTTTTCCGGTGCCACCCGCAATTCCCTCGTTGTGTTACCGCTCGCACTGGCGCTTCCACTGGCGCTTCCACCGGCGTTGTCACTGGCTGCGGTGGTCGTGGTGGCCCAGACTCTCGTCGAACTCGTCGGCATGGTGATCTACGTCTATGTGATCCCCAGGCTTGTCCCGATGGGCGAACACGCAGCTCGCGAATCAATCCACCGACTGGCGTGCCTTTGACTCCTGGCCCCGTTTAAGTTGGCGATATCCCTGTGCGTGCATTTTTGCGCAGCCGATAACCGCTGGTCTGTCCAGCATTTCCACGATCTGATTTCGGTCGGGCCTGGGACGGCAGGGTGGTCAGGGGTCAGATCGCGGCGGGCGGACTGGCGCTGATGATGTTGGCCCACAGTCGAAGCCAGGAACCCGACCACGGCCAGTGTGTCGGTAGCCGCAGTGTCGGGATGCGTTGCGGGCGTGTAAGCCGGGCCGGAACGTTGACGATCTTTCGGCGCAGTGTGGACCCGCGGGCCTTCGCGTGGTGTCCGTCCGCGAGGATCCCGGTCGCGCGGAGCAGGTTATGGGCGACCGCAGCGCACAGAACCCACGCCGAGTTCGCTCCGAACGACCCGGACGGCATGTGCGCCAGGGGTCGTCCGTCGATCAGGTCGGAGAACACTGTTTCCACGACTGCATGTGCGCGATGGGTGACATCGGCTGTGGCCGTCGGCAGTGTGGTATTGGTGAGGAACGGGTGATACCGCCACACCGGGAACAGTGCATTCTGGAATCGAGCGTCTTTGATCCGGCAGACGATCAACCGGGCGGTGACGGGGTGCGCGGTGGAAGCGAAAGCGGTGTAAGTAGTTTCGGCGACTTCGGCATCGGAGATCCAACTTCCGGTGTCGGGACCGCGGACCGCTCCCGGGTATTTCACCGGGGTCCACTCGTCGTCGGCGATGGAGTCGATTGCCCGCTGGACGAGTGGGTTCTTGATCAGCACGAACGAGAACTCGGCGCTCGCTTTCGCGCAAGCCCGCACTACCGCACTGTTGCCGTAGGCGGAGTCACCGCGGACCATGATCGTGCCAGTGGCGCCGGCCATGCGTGCTGTGACGATGGCTTGGGTGACCATCCGGGCTGCACCTTTGCCGGATCCGGCTTTGCCTGCTCGCAGCCGCATCCCTGCGACGACGGGGCTGATTTGGCGGTACTGATGATCGTCGCGAGTGGGGAGAGCCCTTTGCGGAGGATCTGTTTTCCGGCGATTTGGTATGCCCGTAGACCGGGCGTAGAAGTGAGTCGATGTCGATGAACGCACGGTCAGCGTTTCCTGGGAGGATGTCGGCGCGGTCTGCGAGTGCGACGAGGTGCTCGCGTAATACCGATTTGAGTTGGCGATTGTGTCCGAAGGTGAACTCGCGCAGTAGTGTTCCCACCGTCGAGGGTGCGTAGAGGTTGCCGAAAAGGTGTTTCATACCGCCGGATCGGAGTAGGTCGATGTCGTCGATACTGTCGGCGCCGGCGCACATCGCTGCGATCAGCGTCTTCAGTTTCGGTGCGGGATTTGCCGCTCCGGAGGCGATCTTCGGTGTGGTGATCGCAACCTTGTCGGCGAGTAGATCCATAAGCTGTGTCTGTCGAGCGAGGGCCATGATCGGGACCAAGCCTGCGCATGACACGAGATTGTCGTCGTCGAACGCTGCTGAATCACCGCGGAACGTGTGAGAAGATCGCACTGGAAGTGTCCTTGTCGAGCTGTCTGATTTGTTGTGTAAGAACTCAAATCTTTCCAGCTCAGGGGGCACTTTCTTCAGTTCGACACTCCACTGCTTGGGAAATTCATCGGTGGATTGAGGTTTAGGTGGCCCGACCAGGACTAAAGGAGTCGGTCGGGCCGGGTGCATTCCACGGGTTGGAGGCAGGAATGCAGGGAGGAACTTTACTTTGGCGTTCCGCGGGCGTAGGCAGCGGCCCCGACATGAACTCATCTGTCTTCTGAGGAACGGGAAAGTGTTGTGGGTGTGGCGGCCCGCCGAGGCGCAAGTGCGAGTGTTGCTTCAGCGGGCCGTGTGCATCACCATGGGCCTTGAACCCGGAAGCTGGACACGGGGTTTGTGATTACGCGGCTTGCTGCAGGCTATCGGATGTGTGGGCGTTTTCGTAGTCGGTGGGACTGAGATAGTTGCAGTACGAGTGCCGACGTCGGGTGTTGTAGCGGGTGATCCATCGGAACACCGCGAGCCTTGCCGCTCGGGGTGATTCCCAGCGGGTTGCGCCTTGCAATGTTTCCCGTTTGAGTGTCGCGTTGAACGACTCGGTCAGGGCGTTATCTGCGCTCGTGCCGACTGCTCCCATCGACTGCGCAACACCGATTTGTCTGCAGAGAGTCACGAAATCCATTGAGGTGTACTGACTTCCGTGATCGGCGTGGAACACTGCTCCGGCAAGACCGCCGCGGGTCAGTGCTGCAGCATCGAGCGCGTTCTCCACGAGTTCGGTACGCATGTGCTCGGCGATCGACCATCCGACCAGGCGACGGGAGAAACAGTCGATCACCGTCGCCAGATACAAGAACTGACCGTCCCCGCACGGCAAGTGCGTGATGTCACCGACGTATCGGATGTTCGGCGCGCTTGCAGTGAAATCACGGCGGAGCAGGTCCGCCGACGGAGTGTCGGCCGGTTCTGCGATGGTGGTGCGGTGCCTACGGCGCAGCCTCACACCTTCGATGTTGTTCTCGCGCATGATCCTTGCGATCCGTTTGTGATTGACCCGCCCGTCGGCGGGTTGTCCGTCGTTGATCTCGGCGTGATCCTGGGCCGCCCGTACGTGTTGTCCACTTTGTGGACGGCGCGGATCTTGTCGGCGAGTTCAACGTCGGCGGCGGCGCGGACGGCGCGTTTCTCTGCGGCGTTGATCCACGCGTAGTACGACGAGCGAGCGATATCGATGACCTGGCATAACCGCTTCACCGGGTAGGTGTCGGAGTGGTCTGCAACGAAGTGGAAGCGGTTCACCAATTCGTCTCTCCGGCGAAATATTTGGCCGCCGACCGCAGGATATCTCGCTCGGTCTCGAGCTTGGTTTTCTCCGCTCGCAGGTGCGCGACCTCGGCGCGGAGCCTGGCGGCTTCTTGTTGCGATGTCTCGCCGGGGTCGGGACGCTGCGCACTGCTGATGCCGGGTCTGCGGATCGGGATACCGGCATTCTTCAGCCATGCAGTCAGCGAACCGTGCGCGATACCCAGATCGGAGGCGATACCGACCACGGTCGCGCCGGCGGTAGCTCGGTACAACTCGACCGCGTCGCGGCGGAACTCTTCGGTGTAATTTTTCTTTGCCATCGGGATAGATCTTCTCGCTTTCCCCGGTCTGAGACCAGGATCAAGCGTGTCCAACACACGGGGTCAATGCCCATTCTCTCGGCACAACAGCTCAGATGTCACCTGTTCGGGGACTGTAAGAACAACGGTGTAACTCTGAAAGGAGATACGCCACTATGACTGACGTGATTGAACGTGAGACAGAGACGAACTCGGCTCAGCCGGGTATCAGCGATGCGCGGCTCAAAGAGCTGGTCGAGCAGGCGCGAGCCGAAGGGCTGCAGTTGACCGGAGATGGTGGATTGCTGTCGAAGCTGACCAAGCTAGTCGTGGAGTCCGCGCTCGAAGGCGAGATGGACGACCACCTCGGATACGGCAAGAGCGACCCGGCAGGGAGGGGCAGCGGCAACTCCCGCAACGGCAGACGAGCCAAGAACGTGTTGACCGAGGCCGGCCCGGTCGAACTCGAGGTGCCCCGTGACCGGGATTCCTCCTTCGAGCCGAAGATCGTGGCCAAGCGGCAGCGTCGGCTCTCAGGCGTGGAGGACATGGTGATCTCATTGTCGGCCAAGGGTTTGACGACCGGTGAGATCGCTGCACACCTGGCCGAGGTGTACGGAGCTGATGTGTCCAAGCAGACGATCTCGACGATCACCGAGCGGGTGATGGAAGGCATGGCCGAGTGGCAGAACCGGCCGTTGGATCCTGTGTACCCGGTGTTGTTCATCGACTGCATCCACGTCAAGATCCGCGAGGGCAACGTCGCTAACCGGCCGATCTACGTCGCGATGGGGGTGACTGTCGACGGCACCCGCGACATCCTCGGACTGTGGGTCGGTGAGCACGGCGACGGGGAGGGAGCGAAGTACTGGCTTCGGGTGTTGTCCGAGCTGAAAAACCGTGGTGTGCAAGATGTTCTGATCGTCGTGTGCGATGGTCTCAAGCATCTACCCGACTCGATCGAGCAAGTGTGGCCACAGACCATCGTGCAGACTTGTGTGGTCCATCTTCTCCGTAACACCTACGCCTATGCCTCCCGCAAGGACTGGTCCGAGATCGCCAAGGACCTCAAACCCGTCTACACGGCTCCGTCGGAGCAGGCCGCGCTCGACCGATTCGCAGAGTTCAGTGACAAATGGGAGAAACGCTATCCCGCGATCATCAGGCTCTGGACTAACGCCTGGGCTGAGTTCGTGCCGTTCCTACAATTCGACAACGCCATCCGGCAGGTCATTTACACGACCAACGCCATCGAGAGTGTCAACGCTCGAATCCGCAGGGCTGTCAAGGCCCGTGGACACTTTCCGACCGAGGCCGCGGCCTTGAAATGCGTGTATCTGGCCATCATGAGCCTCGATCCCAAAGGCACCGCCCGCAGGCGCTGGTCCAACCGATGGAAGGCAGCACTGAATGCCTTCGAGATAACGTTCGACGGACGGCTGTCTGTCGGACGAAAGTAGTTAGAAACCAATCAATTACACCGTTTTCTGGACAGACCCTATAGAGAGGCGCCGACCAAGCGCGTTCGCTCGGATTGTTTCCTCCCCAGATTCCGTCGGACTCGTGGTTCTCGAGGGCGAAGTTCAGGCACTGCAGCCTGACGGGGCAGCGGGAGCAGGTGCGTTTTGCCGCGCGTTCGCGGCGCAGATAGTTACGCGGTGTCTCAGATGGAGGGGCGAAGAAGAGGTAGTCACCCAGGGTGCGACAGTGGGCTCGCACTCGCCAGTTCGATTCCTCGTCGTTCAATTCGCGGCCATATCGTAATTTATGGGCATCGGACGACGACGCACCGGCGTTTGACGGCCGTGCGGTGCGGTTCTACCGGGAGCAGCGGGCTTCGTCTGAGGCCGGGGTGCATTCGTGCACTGCCATTGTCGTGCTGCGTGTTATGGCGCTCGTGTCACGATCGGATCGTCCAGTCGAAGAGCGGGGCAGTAAGAGTGCGGTCGCCGTTCAGAACCCGGTTGAATACCTCGATTGCCTGGGTGTGAGGGGCGAAAGTGTCGTCTTCCGTGTCCGGTACGGTGACAATTCTGCGTTTCACTAGGTCGAGGAAAGTCGTAATATCCTCTGCTGCTTGATTTTCGCGAGCATTGACAAACGCGCCTTTGAGGGTCAGCCCTTTCAGAAATACTTGTCCGTAGGGGATTGTCAGGTCAACATTCATACCGGTGGACAGGACCACGGTGCCGAGCGGTGCGGCTGCGTTGATTGCGGTGGCGAGGCCGTCGAGCGAACCCGAGAGGTCGATCGTATGTTGCGTACCCCCTGTCGAGGAGATCAGTTCTTCGAACTCGGGGCCGTTGGGATCCAATGCCACTGTGGCCCCTGCCACGAGGGCTCGTTGTCGACGGTTTTCGTTAGGTTCCAGGGCCACGACCGGGTGGGCACCATACCCCACCGCAATCTGAGTTGCCAGCGTACCGATTGGACCCTGGCCGACGATGGTGATCGAAGTGCCCAGACGAACTCCCGACAGCCAGAGCGTGTGGGCTGCGCTTCGACCCAGGTTGAAATACACAGCCTGTCGGGACGTGACGCCGTCCGGTATAGGAAAGACGAGGTCCTGATCGACCAACGCATGGCTGGCATGGGCACCGTAGAGCGGGGATCCCACGACTCGATCTCCGGGCTTCCACTGAGTGACATCGCATCCAACCGATCGGACAGTGCCAGCGAGGCTGTATCCGGGGGTAAAGGGGAACGTTGTTCCCAGCACGAGGTGTGACTGGTCACTCTCCAGCCATTCCCGCTCTGTACCTGGGCTGACCAGTGAGTATGCGACATCAATGAGTACCTGGGTTGGGTCCGGCTCCGGCAGATCGACAAGTTGGTAGGCGATCCGCCCAGCTGCGGTCCAAACAATCGCGTTCGTCTTCATCGAGTACTCCCTTGTCGAGACGGTTCGGTGTGTTATTGGTGAGGCGAAACGCGATTGTTCGAACCGACCGGTGCGAGTCCGGTCGGGCGTCGGACGACCCCGCGGTCTTTCCAACCGGCGAGCAGTTTGGTTTGGTTGTCGAGGGCTGGCGTTCCGTAGACGAAGTACGTCTCTGCCGGCAGGGTGGCGCCGCCGATAGCGAGGCCGGTGTCGAAATCGGACAAATCCCACGTTACGGTTTCATGGTCGGGTTCGAACTGCAGAATGCCGGAGTTCCCAAACAGTTCGATGCGGTTACCTCCAGGTTCGAACACATACAGGAAGGCACCCTGAGTGATGCCGTGGACATCGGGTCCTGCTTCGATCTGAATGCCGTATTCGCGGCACAGCTCGGCTGCATCGTTGTTGTGCTGGGGCACTCCGTACCAGAACGCGAGATGGTGGAGTCGACCCTTGGCGCCGGTCTGGTCTCGCATGACAGCCATTTCGTGGCCGAGTGCGTTGACACTCATCCACGCGCCGATTTCGGTGCCGCCGCTGGCGGCGTCGACGACCCGCTCTCGGGTACTGAATCCCAAGGTCTGCTCGAAGAGTTCCTTTTGTGTCGTGACATCGGAGGCCATGAGGTTGACGTGGTCGAGGCGCCGAGGAGGCAATCCTTGGAGCGGCCGCTTCGAGCGGCGGGTCAGGATACGGCTGCGTAGATCGTCTGGCGCACTGTACTTTTCGACGTCCCACACCAGCTCCATGGAGTGGCCGTCCGGGCTTTGAAATGCAAAGGTGCGGCCCACACCCAGGTCGCCCTTGGTCCACCCCTGACCGAGCCCGGCTTTGTCGAGCGCTGATGCGCGACGTTCGAGGGCTTCGGCGGACGTGGTTCGCCAGCCGACGGTGCCCAGGCCCGGTTCGTCGCGCTCGGTCAGTTTGAGGCTGTGGTGGTACGGGTCTTCGTAGCAGCGTAGATAGACCGACCCTTGGTGGCGGGCTGTCTCGCGCATGCCGAGGAGCTGGGTGAAGAACCACAGACTGCCTTCGAGGTCAGGGGTGTACAGCTCGGCGTGGGCCATGTGGGCCAGCTCGAAGCGGGGAGTGGTTATGGTCATTGCAAGGTGCCTCTCGCGTCATTTTTTGAGCCGCAACATTTGCGGCGCTTCGGCGGAATGGATTGGCTGCGTTGCCGCAAGCTCGTTATCGGTGTGACGGTGTCAGCGGAAGAGCCCGATGAATTCCGTCCCTTCGGGTAGCCCGTTGCGTGCAATCTCGCGTGACACAAGGTCTGCGCTGTCGAAGCCGAGCTCATCGAGCACGGCAGAGGTGTCCGAGCCGGGCGGGCCGGCGGGCCGGGTCGGTTGGACGGGTGTTCTGCTCAAACGCGCCGAGGGACCTGCCATCGCGATTCGGCCTTCACCAGGGTGGTCACGTTCGATTGCCAGACCCCGCTGCCGAACGATCGGATCATCCATCAAGTCCGCCTGGTAGATGAGTACGTGCGCACCGATACCCGCGCCGACGAGCCGGTCCACCCAGTACTTGGCGGGCGCCGTCTTGAACGCTGCGGTGAGCTCGTGCTCGTTCTTTCCTGCCAGGTCTGGCAATGCGTCCAATCCTGCTGGCGCACAGAGATAGAACCAGTCATCGGCGCTGGGGTAGAGCCGATCCCACGGGCCCCATCCTTTCGCCTTCGAGCCCGCAGGCTCGTCCCACACGCGCCCTGCGAACGCCACCATGTAGGGGACCTGCAGGAATGTGGCACTGTGCGTCAGCGATGACTGGACATGCTGTCCTTGTCCGCCGCGTATTCGGTGGTAGAGGGCCAGTAGCGCGCCGAACGCGGCCAGATTGCCTGAGCCGTAGTCGTTCAGCGGGTAGGGAGACATGACAGGTTCACCGTCGCCGCCCGCCCGCACCTGTATCCCGGTGGGGCCTTGCCCGAGTTGCTCGCGTCCGCGCCAACCGCCGCGGTACCCCTCGTGACCGAACGCGCTGATCGAAACGTAGACGACGCCGGCGTTGTAGTCGCGTACCGCTTTTTCTCCGATGCCCATTCGGTCGGCGACGCCGCGCGTGAAATTCTGGACGACGATGTCGGCGTCGATGCTCAGGGCGCGGAAGACTTCCATACCCTCAGCTGTTTTGAGGTCGACCATGATCGATCGTTTCCCGCTGTTGGTGTACAGGTGCATCGCCAGTTGCCGGTCATGGAGGCTGTTGACCTTGACGACTTCGGCGCCGTACTCGGCGAGGATGCGGCCGACGGTGGGGCCGGCCAATACCTGCGCCATATCCAAGACCCGGAAGCCCGCGAGCGCCTGCGAACGACCGACTGTGGAGTCAACCGGAGCCTGCTCGGGCAGGGAAGTGGACAGTTCGGCGAGTATCTCGTCCCGGTGGTGGTCCAGCGGACTGCGCGCGGCTGTCACCTGCCAGTGCGTCTTGGACATTCGGATCGGGAAGCCAGCCTGGGAGGTGAGACCGAGTTCGTGGTCGTGAAGGTCGATGACTGCGCCCGAGTCCCTGGCGTGGCTGTCTGTTGTCAACCATTCCTCAACCGTCTGGCAGAGCACTGCTGACGCTCCACTCTCCTCGTTGACAGCGATCTCCCAGTCGCGCGCCGGCCGTGTGGCGAACAACCGGGCATAACGCTCTCGTGCGCGCACCTGCAAATCGGGATCGGTCAGCATGCGCTCGGCATCGCCCATACCGTCGTCGATGTATTCCTGGGGCAGGAATGCGTCGGCGAACCAGCGCAAGTGCTTGTCTTGGAACAGGCAGAGTTCGAGCCACTTGCCGTCTGCACAGCGGTAGTGCCCCAACTGCGGAGACTCAAGGGTGACTTTCGGGGCCGATGACACCGGCCTCGGCTTGTCGGTTTTCATTACCCCGGCACCGATGAGCTCGAACGACGCATCGAACAGCGGCACTTCGATGCTCTGACCGAGGCCGGTGCGTTCGCGTGCGATAAGTGCTGCCGCTATCGAGTGTGCTGCCACGAACGCGCCGTAGGAGGAGGCGAGTGGTAACGCGCTGAAGGTGGGTTCTCTGGTTCGATCGCCGCGATAGTTCATCGGCGCCGATCCGGGGAACAAGTACAAACCGGCTGCCGATTCGACGACGCCTTCCCAGCCGGGAACGTCGGCGCGGGGATCGTCGGCGCCAAAGCCTGGAATGGAGCAGTAAAGCAGACGTGGGTGCACCTCGGTCATCGCTTTCGGCCCGAGCCCGAGTCTGTCCATGACACCGGGTCGAAAATTTTCGATGACGATATCGGCGCGCGCGATCAGCTCCCGCGCAACGTCATGGTCCGCAGGGGATTTAAGGTCGAGCACGATACTGCGTTTGCCTCGTTGAAGCATGGCGTTCGCTGGGTGTGACCATCGCGGTCCGCCGGGTGGATCGACCCGAACGACGTCGGCGCCGGCATCGGCGAGCCAAGACGCGACCAGTGGTGCGGCGAGCCATTGGCCGAAGTCCACTACCCGCAGTCCGTCCAGTGGCCGTGTCATGGCCGATCTCCCCCGCCGGATGTGTCTCGGTCGGCGTCACCGTGCGGTCTCGACCGAGATAGGTGCTCAGGAAAGTCCGTGTCCGTTCGGTTGCGTCGGCAGCAGCGTCCTGGTTCAGTGAGCTGGGCGCGCCCGGCCCGAAAACCATGTCGGTATCGAAGGCGTGTCCGGCGGCGGGATAGCGAACGAGCTCGGTTGCAACCGGAGCTTTCCCGATCGTGACTTCGAGGTCGTCGATCTCTCCGGGTGCGAGCAAAAAGTCCTGTTCGCCGTAGAGGCCCAGCCACGGGGCCTGTAGGTCCGGTGCACGATCGGCCAGCGGGGGAATTCCTTCGTTCCCCTGGTAGCCGTCGTACTGAATACCATTGCCGTAAAATGTAATTGCACAGCTCACCGGGTGTTCTGTCGCTGCAAGGAACGCGGCGCGGCCACCGTAGGAGAAGCCGACGACCGCGCTCCGTTCGACCGGAATGTCTTCGTTGTTTAGAAGATGTAGTGCGGCGGTGAAGTCGGCGCGTATCTCGTCGTCTCCGGGAAGGTATGCAGCGAAGGCTGCGAGGTCACCACCGAAGCGCGTGAAGGGATCGACTGCTTCTTCTCCGCGATGGTGCAGGAGCAACGGTGCGATCGCGAGATGCCCGTCAGCGGCCAACTGCCGGAGCCACAGGGCTGTTTGCGACGCGTAACCGGGGCCCTGATGCAGGACGATCACACCGGTTTCCGCAGGGCCGCCGGGTCGCGCCACACGCATGGGCACCTCGTCGATGACCAGATCTTCGATAGGGATGTCCTGCCCGATCACAGCGAGCTCACCACCGGGAAGTCGATGCCGTCGAGCTGCTGTTTGCGCCACGCCTGATGTTCCTGTTCGCGCTCGCGGAACTCTGGGATGACCTCTTTTGCCCAGATTTCGAGCGACTCCATCAAATGTTCATGCTTGGTCCATCCGAACTGCTGGTTCAGTAGCAGGCCGTCGGCGTGTGTCGCTTCGATCTGGCGGGTGAATTCTCTGGCCTTCTCCGGTCCACACATCATTGTGCCGGGTAGATCGGCGAAGTGGTATCCGATGTCGATGAGGAACTGGGCCAGTCCGGACTCGAGACGGATGTCGGCGCGGCCGGCTTTGAAGTCCTGGAACGAATCCCACAGGTGATGGTTGGGGTCACCGATGCGCGCCATGGCGCCGCCGGTCAGCCCGAAACCGTAGTATTCAAGGCCTTCTCGGGCACGCTCCTCGGCAAGCTCGTCGGTCCGGGCAAGCAGGCCCATCGTAAAGGTGAATACGGCAGGGTTGATTCCTTTACCCATCGGAGTCACCGCGCCTGAGCGCAGGGTGTCCCAGTAGGCCTGCACTTCGGCGGCGACGGCTTCGGGACCGGCAAGGGTGAGCATCAACTGGCCCAACCCTCGTGCTGCGACCTCTGGTGCCATGTTCGGCACCGCCGTGGAGGTCCACAGCGGCGGGTGGGGTGTTTGATAGGTCTTCGGGACGACGTTCCCCGGCGGAAATTGGAAGAATTCGTTGTCCACGCCAGGCCACACTCCGGGTGTGCCGAGAATGTCGATCGACACCTGCGCGGACGCGTCGGAGCGTTCACGCTTTCGAGGGAGATCGTTTTTGACCCATGGCGCGATCTCCTGGGTGGTTCCTGGGCCGAAGCCGAATTCGGCGCGGCCACCGGAGATTTGATCGAGGGTGGCGATTCGTTCTGCGGTGCGGATCGGGTCGTTGTGCGAGGCGTGCACGATCCCGGTTCCGATTCGAATATTGGTGGTGGAGTGCGACAACGCGCCAAGGATGACCTCGGTTGCCGAGTTGTGGGCGTACTCCGGCATGAAGTGGTGCTCGCCGAGGAACGCGTACTCGAACCCGAGGCTGTCGGCAAACCGAATCTGCTCGATCATGTCGGTCAGGACTTTGCGTTCCTGGCCTGGTTCCCAATCATCTTTGCCCGGGGCCTTGGGCACCATCGGGTTGTAGAAAACACCGAACTTCACTGAAACCTCCTGAAAGTGTGAGGACCGCCACTGGCGGCGCATAACAAGGAGGGTGCCACAGAATTTGACCGCGAGTCAAGAAAAGATCTGACTGGCGGTCAAAAGGATCGTTTGGTTTCAGGCGTTTCGCAAAGATGTTGCGAGAGTGGTGAATATGGACTCGGCTTGATCGACGAGGATGGAGATGACCGATGCGGGGTCGGCTGACGGCGCGGTCCGGTGCACTCGCAAGGTGAAATCCACGCAGTGGTATGCCCAGCTGTGGAGCGCGGGGTCGAGCAACTCACCCCCGTCGGGGCTGCCGAATGCGTGATGCACACGTTCGGCGGTGAAGTCCATCATCGTGGTGCCAACTCGATCTCGCTCGTTCTGCCATCCGAGTGCCACTATGGTTTCCATTGCGCGCGGATGGGCGGCCATGAAGTCGAGGAAGATCCCCACCTCGCGTCGCAACCACGCCGTAGTGTTGTCGGCAGCAACGGTGAGGTCGTTGGTTTCGAAGGACTCACGCAGACCGTCGAGAAGGTCACGGACGACGTGGTGGAACAGCTCCTCTTTGTCCTTGAAGTAGTAGAAGACCAGGCTTCTGGCCATCTCGGCTCTTTCCGCGATCATGACCACTGTGATCTCCGGGTAGGGCAGTTCCTCCATCAGTGCCAGTCCCGCCGTGATCAGCCGACGCCGTTTGCCGTCTGCTTTCGAACTCGTTTCCGCCTTCGTCATGGACCTAGCCTATTGACTCGGCGACTACCAGTGCTGCAGCCCTTCGGTGCGTTTCGCTGACAGAGACGGTGTGCTAGCACTTCAGCGTCGATGCCGATGACACTCAGTCTCATGACGAGAGAGAAGATCCCGGCGGCCATTGTGGGGCCGGGCAACATCGGAACCGACTTGCTGGAGAAACTGCTGCGCAGTGACGTCGTCGACGTGCGCTATGTAGTCGGAGTGATGGAATCGGACGGCCTGGTGCGGGCCAGGGCCCGAGGTATCGTGGCCAGCGCCGAAGGCGTGGATTGGCTCCTGAGACAGGACCCTCTGCCCGAGATCGTGTTCGAAGCGACATCGGCGAAAGCGCATGCAGCCAATGCGCCCCGCTACGCCGACGCGAGCTGCGGCGAACTAGGACTGGTCGGCGGGCAGGAAGACATGATCATCGACGTCGCTCTCGAACTTGCAGGAAGGCCGTCATGATCATTGCCGGACACGTCATCGACGGCGCAGAACGTCCGTCACATGACGGCGCTACCTTCACCTCGATCGATCCGTGGACTCGAAAGCCTTGGGCCGAAGTCGCGCTGGGTGGGGCAACGGAAGCAGACTGGGCGGTCACCGCTGCCCGGCGGGCTTTCGATCACGGGCCCTGGCCTCGAATGGGTTACGCCGAACGCGGCGCGCTTCTGCACAGGCTTGCCGATCTCATCGAAGAACACGCGCAGGAATTGGCTTTCGCCGACTCGCACGACATGGGAAAGCCAGTCAGCGATGCCCTGGCCAACGATGTGCCGCGGGCCGCACAGAACTTCCGATTCTTTGCTGATCATGCCCGGCTGAGCGCATCGGAGGCATATCCGAGCGACACCGGCCACCACGCCTACACCCGATTCGAGCCGACGGGTGTCGTCGCCGCGATCGCTCCGTGGAACTTTCCCCTCATGCTCGAATCGTGGAAGGTGGCTCCGGCATTGGCGTGGGGCAACACAGTCGTACTCAAGCCGGCCGAGGACACTCCTGTCAGCGCAACCATTCTGACGCGGTTGGCGGTCGAGGCGGGCATCCCGCCTGGCGTGTTAAACGTCGTGCACGGTTATGGGCCCGGCTCGGCAGGCGAAGCACTGACTACTGACCCACGGGTGGACCGCATCACGTTCACCGGAGAGTCGGGCACAGGGAAAGCGATCACGGCGGCAGCGGCGCGCAACCTCACTCCTGTCAGCCTCGAGCTGGGAGGTAAAGGGGCCAACTTGGTATTCGCCGACGCCGACCTCGAGACAGCAGTGCAATGGTCAGTCCGGGCGATCTTCACCAACGCCGGACAAGTCTGCTTGGCAGGTTCCCGGCTCTACATCGACCGTAGTGTGTTCGACGAGTTCACCGCACGTTTCGTGGCTGCGGCCGAAGCACTCACGGTGGGTGACCCGCGCGATCCGGCTACCCAAGTGGGACCTCTTGCCTCGGAGGAACATTGGCGCAAGGTGTGCAGCTACGTGGACGATCCGGGCGGGACAGTGCTGACTGGAGGACGAGGCAATGGATGGGCGATACGGCCCACGATCGTCGCCGATGTCCCTGCGACCGGGCGCCTGCAGCGTGAGGAAATTTTCGGACCGGTCGTCACCGTGACGGCGTTCGACACCGAAGACGAGGCTGTCAGCCTGGCCAACGATTCTGCGTACGGACTCAACGCCATGGTGTTCACTGAGAACCTCTCACGCGCGCATCGTGTTTCGGCTGCGCTGCGAGCCGGTACCGTGTGGACTAACTGCTTCTTCGTTCGCGACCTGCGTGCCCCGTTCGGTGGCATGGGGGACTCCGGCTGGGGCCGCGAGGGGGGTAACTTCTCCCGGGAATTCTTCACCGAACCCAAGGCTGTGGTGATGGCTGTCAACTAGCCAGCACGACACGGCGGTGGCGCCCGACAGTCGGGCGCCACCGCCGATTTCAACGCTTTCCGGATGCCCGGAGCGCCGCGAGGGACTCGCCTCCAGCGAACCACAGTGCGGGCTCGCATTCGGTGAGTACGACTCGAATCGTTTCTCTCGGGGCACCGATCGATTGCTCGGCGGCAGTGGTCAGGGCTTTGCCCAGTGCATCGAGCTGTTCGGGTGAGCGGCCCGCGGCGAGGGTCACCTGTATCAAAGGCATGTATGTCCTCTCGAATGGTTGATGTTGCAGATCTAGCGGCACGCGAGTTCGACTGAGCCGATCCGGTCCACGGAGGCGACGACGACGTCGCCCGCTTCGACGGCAACGGCCGCCGTAAGGCCTCCGGTCAGGACGATGTCGCCCGCACGTAGTCCCTTGTCCTCGGCGGCGAGCTGGCGGACCAGCCACGCCGCAGCGGCGGCAGGGTGACCGAGCGCGGCAGCGCCGGAGGCTGTCGCGGCGACCTTGCCGTTGTGCTCGAAGACCACTCCGACCAGTCGGAGGTCGACACCGGTCGGTGCAACTGGCGTCCCGACGACGAATTTGGCGGCCGAGGTGTTGTCTGCCACGACGTCCGGCATTGTGAAATCGTAACCTGCGTAACGGGAATCGAGGACCTCGATGCCAACCGCAACTCCCGAGGTTGCTGCAAGGACATCGACAGCGCTGACATGCGAGCCGGACAGATCGTGACCGAGTACGAGCACTATCTCGGGCTCGCAGCGAGGTTGGATCAACCGTGATGTGTCCAACGCTTCGCTGATGTCCAATGTTGCTGCGCCAGGCAGGAAACCGTACACCGGCGAGTCCACCCCGACCTGGGCCTGTTTCGCCCTGGACGTCACGCCCAGCTTCCATCCGACAAGCGGTCCCGCCGCAGCTCGCAGCTCGGCCTGCACCCGATACGCAGTGGGAAGATCCAGCTCCGGGTAACGGGCAGTCAGGCGCGACATCGCGGTGCGATCTTCGACAGCAGTAGTCAAGCTGGTGACCATGTCCGCTATTTCGGCCCGAGTGCTCACGCTGCCACCGCCAGCGTAACCGAGCCCAGACGATCGAAATCGGCTCGGAATACATCGCCCGGTGTCATCGGAACTGCGGCATGTAGTGCCCCAGTCATGACCAGATGCCCCGCCTCCAACGCGATTCCGTTGTCGCCGAGAACATTCGCCAGCCAGGCCACCACCGCAACCGGATCACCCAATACTGCTGCCCCTGCGCCGGTGTCGATTACCTCACCGTTGCGGGTGAGAGTCATTCCGATCAACCTGGGGTTCATGTCACCCAGCTCGACGATCCGACTCGACACGGCGGCTGCACCGTTCGATGCGAGGTCGGCAACGCTGTCCGCGAGCTGAATTCGCCAGTCGGCAATTCGCGAGTCGACGATCTCCATACCAGCTACCGCACCGCTGATCGCTCTCCTGGCCTGCGTCAGCGTCACCCCGGGTCCGGCCAGTCTTTCTCCCAGAATGAAGACAATTTCGGCTTCGAGTCGGGGGGCGATGAAGCGACCCAGCGGCACCGAGTCACCGTCGCGGTACAGAGTAGAGGACAGTACCGGGCCATAGTCCGGGGAGTCCACCCCGATCATGGCCTGCATGGGCTCGGAGGTCAGACCCACCTTGTAACCGACCACTCTGTCACCGTCCGAGACGAGAAGATCGACGAGTTCCTTCTGCACGGCATACCCATCCGACATCCCCAAGTCCGGTTCGGCGTCCGTAAACGGCCGAATCGGCACTCCCGTTCGTCGCGCGTCGTACAACGCGCGGGCCTTCTCCGCTACATCTTCCACAGGATCGTCCTTTCATACGAATGATCCGTCATGGTCGCTCACACTCCAAGGGAAGTCAGGGTCGGCATTTCCCTCAGCGAAACGATCGGCACATCGGCTTTTAGACCAATAGTCAACTTTTTCTTGACCGGCGATCAACTTTTGTGCGATTCTCGTTGTAGGCACTTCATGTGGCCCACATCTCATCTGCCGGGAGGCTGTCGTGGAACGTCGATCGTCATGGCCTGCTGTCGACCATGCTGGGGGAGGAGTGTCACCGCAGAACTCCACTGCCTCGGTGCACACACCTGCGCCGGACCCGAACACTGTTCTCGGTCGAAGCATCAACCTGCTCGATGCATTCCAAGCCGGAGACGGAACCCTCACGCTTGCCGAAATACACGCTCGCTCAGGAATTCCGAAACCCACCGCGCATCGACTGTTGATCCAGCTCTCGGGTTGGGGGCTCGTCGAACGACACCATCACGGGTACCGACTGGGGCTGCGCCTGTTCGAACTCGGACAGCGCGTCACACACCAACACAACTTCGGACTGTCCATGGGTCCGGTACTGCAGCAACTGCGCAACCGCACCGAATTGACCGTGCACCTCGCACTGCTCGATCACACCGACGTCGTCTACCTGGAAAAGCTCGACGCTCCCGGCGCACCTGCGACGGCCTCACGAGTCGGCGGGCGGCTGCCTGCGCACTGTACTGCGGTGGGGAAAGCTGTACTCGCACATACCCCTTCGGGTTTGGTTCGGCAAATCCTATCGAATGGACTCGAGCGCAGGTCGCCTCGAACTGTGGTTGTGCCCAAGCTCTTTCTCGGCCAACTTGAGTCAACGCGCCGTAACGGATTCGCGCGCGACGACGAAGAATGCGCGGTCGGAATCAGTTGCATCGCGGCCCCGATCTTCGATCGCAACGACCAGCCGGTCGCGGCCCTGTCGGTCACCGCTCGCACCGATGACACGCGACATGAGCATGCTGTTCGAGCAGTACTGACAGCTGCCGCCGATGCCAGTCGGCGAATCGCATGACTGGCAGCACCGCCACGGATCCACCGAACGCATCCGAACCAATTCCAAATCGAAGGAAGACGATGACTCCACGATTCGAAGGAAAGATCGCCCTCATCTCCGGCGCCGCGCGAGGTCAGGGTCGCAATCAAGCTGTACGTCTTGCCGCCGAGGGCGCCGATATCATCGCGTTCGATGTGGCCGGGCCCGTTCCCGGCCAAGGTACTCCAGTTGCCAGTCCAGAGGATCTCGCAGAGACCGTCAGGTTGGTCGAACAGCTCGACCGCCGCATCATCGCCTCCGTCGCCGACGTGCGGGACGCCGGCGCTGTCGCTGACGTGGTCGAGCACGGAGTGAGCGAACTAGGGGGCCTGGATGTCGTCGTCGCGAACGCGGGCGTAACGGGCATACCCGGCCCGGCAGCGCGCGCCACATCCGACAACTGGGCAACGGTTATCGACACCAACCTCACGGGCGCCTTCAACACCATCCGACCCGCGATCTCACACCTGATTGAACGCGGCGCGGGTTCGGTGGTCATCATGAGCTCGTCGATCGGGCTCAAAGCGGTACCCAACATGGTGGCCTACGCATCGACGAAAGCTGGTCTGACCGGTCTAATGCGCGCATTAGCGCTGGAGTTGGCACCGCATTCGATTCGGGTGAACACCGTCAATCCCACCACGGTGGCGACCCCGATGGTGCTAAATCCAGTCAGCTACAAAATGTTTCGTCCAGATCTCGACGACCCCTCGGAGGCGGACGCGATACCGGCATTTCGGTCATTGAACGCACTGCCCACCCCATGGGTCGAGGCCGATGACGTTACCAATGCCGTGTTGTACCTCGCATCCGACGACGGCCGCTACGTCACCGGTGTCACCCTGCCAGTCGATGCCGGCTACTCCGTCAAATGAATACGCGACGGCTCCTGCATGGGAGCCGTATCAAGGCCCTCCAACTCGTCAACGGGAGAAGATCATGAACACCGAGTACGCCACGGAAACCCCGAGGCTCAGCCACGTCGGGCCCTCCGCCGTGCGAGACCACTTTCGAGAGGTACTGAGCCACTTCGGTTCCGGAGTCGTAGTGATCACCGCTGTCGATCGCGGCGGCGCGCCGGTCGGATTGACTGTGGGTTCGTTCGCCTCGATCTCGATAGAACCGCCGCTGGTGGGCTTCTTCGTCGGCCACGCATCGGCGACGTTGCCCCACGTGATCGCTGCTCGGTCGTTCTGCGTCAACGTCCTGGCCGAGGAACAACACCTTGTGGCGAAGTCGTTCGCCCGCAGTGGAACCGACAAATTCGCCGGTGTCGATTGGAACGCAGGGAGGAAGGGAATCCCGCTATTGACCGGCGCGCACGCGCACATCGAATGCACACTCTACGAGCACCGAGCGATCGGCGACCACGACCTCGTCGTCGGTCATGTCGACGCATTGACCTCGCTCACCGACACCGCGCCGCTGATCTTCCACAAGTCGACATTCCGCCAGCTGCGAGACCACCAATGAGCACGTCGAACAGCACTGATGCGACGCGCGCTGTGGAAGCGTGCGTGGCAGAACTTCGGCGCGGCAGACCGGTGATCGTCGTCGACGACGAGACACGGGAGAACGAAGCAGACTTGGTGATGGCCGCCCAGTCCGTCGAGGCCGACGATGTCGCATTCTTCCTCCAACACACTTCAGGCTTCCTGTGCGTGTCGATGACCGGTAGGCGCACCGACCACCTCGACCTACCCCAGATGGTCGAGAACTCAGCCGACCCTCTGGGCACAGCGTTTACCGTCAGTGTCGATGCAGCACAGGGGATCACCACCGGTATCAGCGCCGGAGACCGAGCCCACACGATCAAACTCCTCGGCGCCCCCAGCACGAACACGACCCACCTGGTGCGGCCAGGACACATCATGCCCCTCCGGGCATGCCCAGGCGGGGTGCTCGAACGGCGCGGACACACCGAAGCCGCTGTGGATCTGTGCGCGGCCGCAGGACTCGAACCTGTCGGACTCATCTGCGAACTGATCAGCGCCGACCGGAGGACGATGCTCGCTCGCGACGACGTGCCCGCGTTCGCCGACCGCTACCGATTGGCAGTGATCACCATCGCCCAGCTCGTCGAATACCGACTGCGCACGTCGCAGTTAGAACGCGGGGCGTCGTGTCGATTACCCACCGAGCACGGGATCTTCACCGCGACTGCCTACCGGTCCACACACGGGCACGAACACCTGGCGCTTGTGTACGGCGACATTTCGACGCACCAACCGCTCGTTCGTGTCCACAGTGAATGTCTCACCGGAGACACGCTCGGGTCGATGCGCTGCGATTGCGGAGAACAACTGAACTCGGCCATGGCACAGATCGCAGCCTCCGGCGGAGGAATTCTCATCTACGTCGGCGGACACGAAGGCCGAGGGATAGGTTTGTTCGACAAGATCGCCGCCTACCACCTGCAGGACACCGACGGCCTCGACACCGTCGACGCCAACCTCCACCTCGGAAAACCGGTTGACTCCAGAGAATACGGTGATGCCGCCGCGATCCTCCTCGATCTCTGCACCCCCCGTATCCGCCTGATGACCAACAACCCAGCCAAACGAAGGGGTTGGAGGCAAAGGGAATCGACGTTATCGATGTGATTGGGTTGGACGTCGCGTACAACGCCGACAACGATGCCTACCTCGCGACCAAACGAAGCCGAATGAGCCACTCGATCGGCCTATCGGCGACGGTGGCAGCCACATGACGTCTACCCCCGACGAACGCGCCCACGGTTTCGGAACGCTGTTCGAACGAGTATCGATCATGCATGCAAGCAGTCGATGGTCCACCACCACAACAGACGTCACCGCAGTCCTCGGTCAACCACAGTTCACGGACGGAAGCACTTGGGCGGTGTGGAAAACGCTGAACGTCTCGGACGAAACAGGTCCCACCTGGAGCTTACTCGGCCGCACTACCGATTTGCCCGCAGTCGCCGCTCGCGCACACGAATTAGGCTGGAATGTAGGCGAAGTCGTCGAGGGCGGCCACGAGCAGCGACTATCCCTCGTCGCACCCAGCGGACTCACGGTCATCGCCTACACGCCGGAAAGAAAAGTAGAATGACGCCTACAGCACACACCCTCGAAGGGCGCACCCTGATCATGTCCGGCGGCAGTCGAGGCATCGGAGAGGCGATAGCCGTCCGTGCCGCGAGGGACGGCGCAAACATAGCGCTCATCGCCAAAACCACCGAACCGCACCCGCGATTGCCAGGCACCATATTCACAGCGGCGGCGGCCATCGAAGCAGCTGGCGGCCACGCTCTGCCCATCATCGGAGACATCCGAGACGATGAAGCAGTTGCTACCGCCGTCGACCGGACGGTCGAGCAGTTCGGCGGTATCGACATCGTGATCAACAATGCCAGCGCACTCGACTTGACCCGTGCCGAACACATCAGCATGAAGAAGTATGACCTGATGCAGGACATCAACGCGCGCGGAGCATTCCTGCTGACCAAAACAGCCCTCCCACACCTTCGCCGATCTCCAAACGCACACGTACTGACCCTGAGCCCACCCATCGATCTGGATCCCACGTGGTTCGACACAATCGGTACCGCCTACACGATTTCGAAATTCTCGATGACACTGGTGACTCTCGGTCTATCCGCCGAACTACGGCCGGACAACATCGCGGTGAACTCGCTTTGGCCGCGCACGACGATCGCCACAGCAGCGGTACGCAACATCCTCAGCGAAAATCTGATCGCCCGCAGCCGCACCCCCGAGATAATGGCCGAAGCAGCAGCGAGCATTCTCTCCAAACCCGTATCCACAGCAACCGGGCAATGCTTCATCGACGATGAGGTCCTCGCCGCCGACGGTATCGACGACCTGTCCCGCTACCGGACCGAGCCAGGCAGCGAGCAGCTGGGACTCGATTTCTGGATGACCTGGCCAGATCCGTCAGCCGAGACTGAGCCAGCGAATCACTGACTTCACCGCGCGCTGCTCGGAGCTGGCGATCAGGGCGAGATACCTGCGGCAGATTCTCATGGTGAGGACACCAAAGATCGCAAGATTGGCCGACTAGTTGGGACTGTAAGAACAACGGTGTAACTCTGAAAGGAGATACGCCACTATGACTGACGTGATTGAACGTGAGACAGAGACGAACTCGGCTCAGCCGGGTATCAGCGATGCGCGGCTCAAAGAGCTGGTCGAGCAGGCGCGAGCCGAAGGGCTGCAGTTGACCGGAGATGGTGGATTGCTGTCGAAGCTGACCAAGCTAGTCGTGGAGTCCGCGCTCGAAGGCGAGATGGACGACCACCTCGGATACGGCAAGAGCGACCCGGCAGGGAGGGGCAGCGGCAACTCCCGCAACGGCAGACGAGCCAAGAACGTGTTGACCGAGGCCGGCCCGGTCGAACTCGAGGTGCCCCGTGACCGGGATTCCTCCTTCGAGCCGAAGATCGTGGCCAAGCGGCAGCGTCGGCTCTCAGGCGTGGAGGACATGGTGATCTCGTTGTCGGCCAAGGGTTTGACGACCGGTGAGATCGCTGCACACCTGGCCGAGGTGTACGGAGCCGATGTGTCCAAGCAGACGATCTCGACGATCACCGAGCGGGTGATGGAAGGCATGGCCGAGTGGCAGAACCGGCCGTTGGACCCTGTGTACCCGGTGCTGTTCATCGACTGCATCCACGTCAAGATTCGCGAGGGCAACGTCGCCAACCGGCCGATCTACGTCGCGATGGGGGTGACTGTCGACGGCACCCGCGACATCCTCGGATTGTGGGCCGGTGAGCACGGCGACGGGGAGGGAGCGAAGTACTGGCTTCGGGTGTTGTCCGAGCTGAAAAACCGTGGTGTGCAGGATGTTCTGATCGTCGTGTGCGACGGTCTCAAGCATCTACCCGACTCGATCGAGCAAGTGTGGCCACAGACCATCGTGCAGACTTGTGTGGTCCATCTTCTCCGTAACACCTACGCCTATGCCTCCCGCAAGGACTGGTCCGAGATCGCCAAGGACCTCAAACCCGTCTACACGGCGCCGTCGGAGCAGGCCGCGCTCGACCGATTCGCAGAGTTCAGTGACAAATGGGAGAAACGCTATCCCGCGATCATCAGGCTCTGGACCAATGCCTGGGCTGAGTTCGTGCCGTTCCTACAATTCGACAACGCCATCCGGCAGGTCATTTACACGACCAACGCCATCGAGAGTGTCAACGCTCGAATCCGCAGGGCTGTCAAGGCCCGTGGACACTTTCCGACCGAGGCCGCGGCCTTGAAATGCGTGTATCTGGCCATCATGAGCCTCGATCCCAAAGGCACCGCCCGCAGGCGCTGGTCCAACCGATGGAAGGCAGCACTGAATGCCTTCGAGATAACGTTCGACGGACGGCTGTCTGCCGGACGAAAGTAGTTAGAAACCAATCAATTACACCGTTTTCTGGACAGACCCGACTAGTTGTACCCGGCCATCAGGTTGGTAGCAGACGGCTGACGGGTGGGTGACCGCCGAGTGCACTGTGGCGCCGTCGAGTGTTGTAGTTCTCGAGCCAAGGTGCAAGTGCTGCGGTGCGATCGGCGTTCCTGGCGTAAGGACGGCGGTATGCCCATTCGGTGGCGAGAGTGCGATTGAGTTGTTCGACTTTGCCGCTCTGCCAGGGACAATGAGGATTGATGAACTTCGGCACAATCTCGTGTTCGGCGCACACCGTGCCGAGAGAGTATCGATATGCCCACGCGTTGTCGGTCATCAGTCGTTCGATCCGATCGATGCCGTGCACAGCGAAGCAGGCGATAGCGCGGGTGAGGAATCCCGCACATGTGACACCTTTCTCGTCATCATGAATCTCGGAGTACGCCAACCGAATGAGGAGCGCCTCGTTGACCATGGAGTTGAAGCCGATCGTCCGCGACGGAAAGGTGCCGGGATCGACCAGAGCGTCGCGGATCGTCGTACCGGGTCAGGGCATAGACGTCTTTGGCGGGCAGATCCACCACATCGCCGAGATCGCGGAGCCGGGCATACGCCATCGATAAGGATGTCGTCGGCGAAGAGGCTGCTCATCCTCTGGCTGATCGCGAGTGACCTGGCCACGATAGCAGCCCTTCTGGTCACCGGTATCGGCGGTCACGGAACAACCGGTCTGGTAACTACATCGGTAGTAAACTACTTCCCATCCGCCCTTCGGGAACTACATCGGAGTTCACAGCAGGGGCTCGGCAGGATCGGAATCTTCGCCCCGTACATCGCTGATGCCTTGCTCGATGCCGGAATGGGGACGAGCTGTAACTTCCTAATGTTCGCGATCGGTGCTATCGCGTGTCTGGGTATTGTCATTGCAGCAGAGCTCAACGAAACTTCAATGCAGTCATGGCCACTCACTGGAGAGCCCTGCCCACAGAGCTAACGATGCCTCTCTTTATCGGCGCACGCCAGGTGCGCCTCGCGCGTTCCTTAGCCTCGGCTCGGCATCTACCCTATCGTGGTTCACCTGTGGTCCGGGTTCAGTTTCGATCACGGGTAGTGATGTCCGCGTTCATGAAGACACAATTGAACTGGGCATTCTCGACCCCGGCCTTAACTCCGGCTCGCAACCCCACCCAGATATGCCTCACGCTGTCACGATCCGTTCTGCAGGCGTTCCCGGTAAACGAGGAGCTGGTGCCCCGGAGCACTCGACACACCAAAAGCGTGGAAATCGATTGTCAGAAGACCTCTTTCGTGATGAAGAAGTTCCTTTGTTTCGTACGTCTTCGGCTGAACGTCGTGCATGGCCCAGAACGCCGGAAATTCCGGACTGTTCCGACGCAATTTCTCGATGAGTTCACGAAACCTCCCCGGCGTAGCCCCGAAATCAGCACTAGCGCGCAAATTCGCCACAGTAGACCGCGTCGACGCTTCCCAATCAACGAAGAACGAGCGCCCAAATGGGTCGAGAAGCACCATCTCCAGAAGATTCCTCCTGACGGCGAATCCACTGAACAAATCCTCAGCGTGCGCGTTGAGCGCGATGACATCGAGGACGGGATCAAGGACAACGGCTCCTGCCTCCTGCCATGTCTGAAGCAGCATGAGAAGTTCCTGGGGCACAGGAGGGTTCACAGCCTCGCCATCGAGTTTCCACGCGACACCGGCAAGCGTGTAAAGATGCCGTTGCTCATCGAGCGTAAGCCGCAACGTGCGCGCCAAAGACGCGAGGATCTGTTCGAAAGGGTGACGCTCCCGCCCCTGCTCCATACGCCGGTAATAGTCCACGCTGATATCGGCATCCATCGCCACCTCGTCGCGCCGAAGGCCCGGAACGCGTCGATGCCCGACAAGTGAAATGCCGAGCAACTCGGGCTGAACCCTTGCGCGTCGGGTCTGGAGGAATTGTCCCAAGTCTGCATGCGGCATGGTCGAAGCTTACGGCCGGACGACAATCCGACCTCCCTTGTGAGGGTGGCCCTGTCGCGGCCTCCCTCCCTGACCGTCGGACACGCAGGCTGCTGATGTGAACACAACACAGCAGACCACCAGCACCGCCCAGATCATCGCCGGGACACCCCTCGCCGGCCGAGTCGCCGTCGTCACCGGAGCCTCCAGCGGCATCGGTGCCGCCACCGCGCAGCGCTTCGCCGAACTCGGCGCCACAGTCGCTCTCATCGCCCGCCGCGGCGACCGCATCGATGCACTGGAAGATCACATTCGCGCCAATGGCGGCACAGCTCTTGCACTACCGACGGTGTTGTCAAGTTGTCTGGGACTGTTTCGTAATCGGTGTTTTGGCCCGAGACGCTGAGTGAATGCTCGGCGAGGAGGTGCCGAGATGACGACACTGGAGAATGTTACGAAGAAGAGGGCCGAGCCCTCCGCGGAAGCTGCGGCGGCCGCGGAGTTGGTGCGCCTGGCCAAGGAGCAGGGCCTGTCGCTGACCGGGCCGGACGGTTTGCTCAAGCAGTTCACTAAAACCGTTCTGGAAACCGCACTGAACGAGGAGATGACCGAGCACCTCGGGCACGACAAGAACCAAGCTCCGGCCGATCGGGAGTCTACGAATATTCGCAACGGGACTCGGTCGAAAACGGTGTTGACCGAGGCCAGTGGGCATGTCCCGATCGAGGTCCCTCGTGATCGGGAAGGGACGTTCGAGCCGCAGATCGTCAAGAAGCGCCAACGTCGATTGAACGGGGTCGATGAGATCGTGTTGTCGTTGTACGCCAAAGGATTAACGACTGGTGAAATCAGTTCGCATTTCGCTGAAATCTACGGGGCCTCGGTAGGGTACGAACTGGACTTTCCACGACATCCGGCATACGGCTGCAACGAGGATGGCGAACGATCCACATTTAACTCTGCCAGAGGTTCAGACCGTCCTGCGACACCGCCACTTGTCGGCCACAGAGATCTACCTGCAACCTCGGATCGAGGACATGCACGACAAGTTGCAGGAGCATTTCAGCAAGTCTCGTCCGGAGCGGACCTACACAGCTGGGTATCGAGACGAGGACGTGCGGGCGGTGTTCGGTGGTTGAGATACCGGTAAGCCGGGCCAGGCGGACCCAGGAGCAACGACAGGCGATCCGAACCACCCGATTCTCGAGACCTGCCGTCATCGCTGAGCCTGCGGCGCCACGCTCTATGCATCAATATGGGGATTTGACCAGCGCACCGATCGAGACGATCTGCGTTGTGGCCAAGCGGGTATGGCCGATGCCGATGAGTAGCCGCAGGACTCGCGATCGTGGTCTCCGCAAGATAGCTGCCTACCTGGATAGGTATCCGGGTATGACGTGGCAGCAACGATGGGAGGCTAGCGATTTGAACGCTACGCCTGCCGCAGACGTCGCTGGAACCGGGAATGCGGCGCGCGCTGAGTTCAACCAGGGCGCGGCAGCATTGTTCTCATTGAGGGTTGTCCAACCGGGGCTTGCAGCGTTCCGCTCCAATAGGTTTACACGATATTCTGCACATTTCATTGAGGCGGAGAGCGATCCATCGTTGGATGCGTACGTCCGCGCGGTCAACAGCACCTCGGTCAGTGACGTGTTCAAGCGCTGGGCAATCTTCGATGTGGGTGTCGCACTGACAACTCAGGGCATACCGTTCGCGGACCTGACACCTGAGGCGTTCATGCACTATGCGGTACAGACCCGCGAATCCACCAGCCGTACCGGTCTCCATATCGGTAAATACGTCGGACATCTCGCCTGGCAGGTCTTGCACTCGATGGGCCAGTTCCCTGCCGCCGCCCCAAGCACGTTGCGGGGTGCTCTGCGGGCCCCACAGTTGACGACCATCCAGATGGTCGATCAGTACCAGATCCGGGATCCGCGGATACGGCAGCTGTTCGTCGACTACCTCGACCGGCGGTGCGCCCAAGTCAGTTATTCGACGCTGTCGCGACAGGCGCACATCGTTCTCAAGGTGTTCTGGAAGGCTGTCGAGCTCATCAACCCCGATCAGTCGACCCTGCTCATGACTGAGGAGGTCTACCTCCAATGGCGCGCCACCATTGCGTTCCGAGAAGACGGCGAGGCTCGGGCGGACCAGATGGACATACTGACCACTGTGCGTGCCCTCTATTTCGACATCCAAGCGTGGGCCGTTCATGAACCACAGCACTGGGCACAGTGGTCAGTGCCCTGTCCTATCCCTCGCAGCGACATGCGTGGTCGCGCCAAACACAAACGCCGAGTACGAGAACGCACCCACGACACGATCCGAGTTCTCCAACCACTCCTACCTGTACTGGTGGATTACGTGGATTCACAATACGAGTACTGGCGCGATCTACTCGAACAAGGATCCGCGGCGAACGAGAACGAACACTTCACCCTCCGAGACCGCCAGTACACCCGAGTCCATTCCCGCGAAGACACGCGTTTGATTCGTATCGGTGACGCACCCAGGGTGCATGTCAGAGACGAAGCGACAGGAAGGCGGATCGACGTCAAACGCCAGGAGGATTCCGCCTTTTGGACGTGGGCGATAGTGGAGACCTTGCGGCACAGCGGACTGCGAATCGAAGAACTGACCGAACTCTCACATCTGAGCGTGCGCCAGTATCAGAGACCGAACGGGGAGGTCATCGCCTTGTTGGTGATCGCCCCGTCCAAGACTGACCGAGAACGGGTCATCCCGATGTCGGCGGAGCTGTTTCACGTTGTTGCGTGCATGATCCGGCGCGTCACAGCGGGCCGGAAGTCGGTGCCGCTCGCTACCCGCTACGACGACAATGAGCGTCTTACCAGCGATCCGCAACCGTTTCTGTTCCAACGCCACATCGGTCAACGAGTCGAGGTCATGACCACCGGATCAATCGGTACACGGCTACGAGCGGTGTGTGAAGAACTCGCTGCAACCGATCTTCGGTTCGCGGGAGTTCATTTCCGGCCGCATGACTTTCGTCGTTTGTTCGTCACCGACCTCGTCAACAACGGTTTGCCGATTCACATCGGCGCCGCGCTGCTCGGACACCTCGATCTGGAAACCACCCGCGGCTACGTCGCTGTCTTCGAAGAAGATGTCACCCGCCACTACCAAGCCCACCTACAACGTCGAAGGGCGATGCGCCCGGCCGAGGAATACCACCCCGCCACTGCCGAAGAATGGGCGGAATTCGAAGCTCATTTCGACAAACGGAAGGTCGAACTCGGCTCGTGCGGACGTCCGTACGCAACACCGTGCTCCCACGAGCACGCCTGTATACGCTGCCCGATGCTGCATATCGATCCGAAAATGATCCCCCGCTTGACCGACATCGAAACTGACCTCATCGCCCGACGTGAACGCGCCGACGCTGAAGGCTGGCAAGGAGAGATCGAAGGAATCGACCTCACGCTCACCGCCCTCCGCACCAAACGCGATGAGGTTGCCCACCGATTTCGCCGCACTGTGCGGCTCGGGATCCCACGATTGCAGCCCCTTGACGTCCTCGTTCAAGAAGTGACTTCGCGTCAATAGAACGCCGGTTGGCGGTGTACTTCGGGATTTCCCTCGCCGCACGATGCGCGATGCACGATCAGGTTCGACTCCGTGTGAAACCGCGATAGGGCGTCAGTGGAATGACCGTGAATTCTGAGAGCTTCGAGGACGCCATCGGTAGGGTCTGGACAATCTCTTGCGCCGCATCGGGGTCGGGAGCTTCGATCAAGAAACACGCGCCAGGAAGATCTGCCCGAAGCCAGATTTGACGTACTACCGCATCTGCGTACAACGCCTGTACGCGGTCAGTTTCTGCCGGGATCAATTCGTCGAACTCGAGGTCAGAGAATCGCTCGGTCAACCGGCGACTCAGAACCATGAACTGCATTGCTTTCCTATTCTTGCGTTTCGCGTCTGCTTGGGCGACGGACGAGTTTCGTCTATCGAGCGTCGTGAATCACGGCCTTCGGCTTTGCGGCGCAGCGCGGGGATGTTCAACTTCGTGCCAGTGCGCGGTGTACCGCGCACTGGCACACCGACCGGCATGCGGCTGTCGATTCTTTGGGGCGACTAGATATTTGTTCAGGCGCGGGGATTGAAGGGGTCGGTGATGGTGTTGCCCGTGTCGATCCACACAGTCTTGACCTCGGAGTAATCATCGATGGCGTGGCTGCCGTTCTCGCGTCCGAGCCCGCTTTCCTTGAATCCGCCGAACGGTGCGACGTAGTTGGTTTTGCGGTAGTTGTTGACCCATACGCTGCCCGCGCGTACTCGCCGTGCCATACGGTGTGCGCGGGCAACATCTTGTGTCCAAATTCCTGCAGCCAGGCCGAAGTTCGTGTCATTGGCGATACGGACAGCGTCGTCCTCATTGTCGAATCGGATGACTGCGGCGACGGGGCCGAAGACTTCCTCGCGTGCGATTCTCATGTCGTTGTGAACATTCGTGAACACGGTTGGCAAGACGAACAGCCCGGCGCTCAGAGCGGGATCCTCAGGTCGATAACCGCCTGTGGCGAGGTGTGCACCGTCTGCTTTGGCGATGTCGATGTAGTCGAGAACTTTTTCGTATTGCGCTTGGGATGCGACGGGGCACTGTCACGTTGTTGAACCCAGCAAGCTGGGAGAATGAGGCGTGAGCACCGCAATGCCGTCGTACAAAGGTCACCGCCACCCGGTCGAGATCATCAACCACTGCGTGTGGTTGTACTTCCGGTTCCCGCTCAGCTTCCGTGATGTCGAGGAGATGATGCTCGAACGCGGTGTCGTGGTCAGCTATGAGACGATCCGGCGGTGGTGCGCCAAGTTCGGGCAGGCCTATGCCAACCAGTTGCGCCGCCGACGCCCACAACCCGGTGACACATGGCACCTCGATGAGGTCTTCATCCGGATCAATGGCCGGCAACATTATCTGTGGCGCGCGGTCGACCAGCACGGCAACGTGCTCGATGTGCTGGTTCAGTCACGCCGAAATAGCAACGCCGCCAAGCGATTCTTCCGTAAGCTGCTCAAGGGCTTGCGCTATCTGCCGCGGGTGATCGTCACCGACAAACTCGGCAGCTACCAGGTCGCCCACCGCGAGATACTGGCCTCGGTCGAGCATCGCCGGTCGAAGTATTTGAACAACCGGGCCGAGAATTCTCATCAGCCGACCCGACAGCGGGAGCGGGCGATGAAACGGTTCACCTCGCCCGGGCACGCGCAACGATTCCTGTCCGCTTTCTCGGGTATCTCACCGCATTTCCGGTCCGGCCGACACAGACTCTCGGCGTCCGAATGGCGTGCTGAGATGGCCGACCGGTTCGCGGTCTGGCAGGAAGTCACCGCGACCGATGTTGCCGCCTGAAAGTGAACGGCCCAGCGGTGCCCTGTAATAGCCTGAACCAAACATGCTTCGCCGCTTAACTTTTCGATTAACGTGACAGTGCCGTGGGGAGCGGGGTGGGGAGAGGCTTCAAAGACACGAATCGGCCGTTGCGCTCGCCCAGATCTACGATCCGTTTCGAGGCTACGAGAGCCTGGCAATTCGATGCCGCCTCCGCTGCCGTTCATGTGGGCCTGACAGCCGAGACGGCCTCCGAGGCTTACTTTTCGCTCCTCGGAGGCCGTTCTCCACTACTGTGCGGGCGACTGCAGGTGCAGCGACAAGACGCCCGCGAGCAATCGGCTGCGCGATTTGGAACCGACGACCTTCACTTGCTCGTCAAGCCAGTCACGTTGAGCGGTGGTGAATCGGAACCATGTCTCGACGGGCCCCTTGACCGTGAACGGTTCTTGATGGACCGGAATCCCTGAGGACGATCTGCCTGCTACGGGTTGAAAGAGGGCTCGCAGTCGTTCGATGCCTACTGCGTCGAATGCCTCGATGGCAACATCGGCGTGATCGCATCGCCGTTCGGCGGCACGATTCACCAAGGCGTCGCGAGTGCTGCGATCCAGGTAGGCCGTGACAGTCACCTTCGAGGTATCTGCAGCCGGCGGATTTCGTTCTTCCAGAATCTGGGCTGGCGGCGCTTCGGTGACTGCGGGTGCAGGTTCGACTACAACAGGAGTCGCGTGGGGTGGTGCGACTGGAGCGGTGACAGCTTCGGGTTCCATCGGCTGCACCCGCACTGGAGATTCAGGCGCCGAGACGGCGGGTTGAGGGGCGTCGGTGACTCGTTTGGGAGCCGGCGGGTGAGGAGCTGTGGAGTCGATCTGGGGTTGAGCCGTGTCCGGTGTCTGTGGGCTCGCGGCGCGGCGAGGCTGCAGCCCGCCGGCCGGGGGCAAGAGACCAGCGAGTCCCTCTGCTCGGTTGGGCTTCGGGGCGAAAGACTTGGCAATGCTCTTGCGGTTGCGGACCCTATTTTCACTCATGCCGAAGCCCTCTCAGCGGTGATGGTCGACATCCGTACGAGGATCTCGCGGGTGAGGTTCGAGTAGTCCTCGGCCAGGCCAGAGGCGTTTCGCGAGAGCATCAGATCCTTCGGTTTCGTGCCTTTCCTCAGCGCTGCGATCCGTGATGCGGTTTCCCCGGCCGATCGTTCCTCGAGCTCATGCACCAGAAGTCCCTGGCGTCGCGCGTCGAAGGCGGTGGTTTCCATCGTGCGGATCCGAGATTCGAAAGTCGGGGCCGAATCGCCGATCATCTCCTCGACTGCTTCCCGAATCGTTGCGTCAAGTTTGGTTGCGCGTGAGCTGACGCCGAAGAGGCAGATCCCGCCGAGTTGGAGCTGGGGGTTCACGGCAGGAAGGTTTCGTTCCGGATCTCCGTCGCGTGCTGCCGAGAACTGGCCAGCGATCGTTTCCATGCCGTCGAGGCTGGCATCATCTGCGCGGATTGGAATGACCACAGCGTGGACTACTTCCATCACTGCTTCGATGATCGTGAGATCCGTCGGAGGGGTATCGAAGATAATGACGTCGTAGTCTGCGGCCACTTGCAGCAACATGGCCAGTAGAAGCTGTCCTAGTCGTTTGCCTCCCTGGCGTTGCTGCCTGGACACCATGACTGCGGCAAGGTCGAACATTGCCGGGCCGCCTGGAACGATGTCGAGATTCTCGCGACCACCGACGTTTTGGATGATCGGCGGTGTCGACCCGCTCAAGAGGGCTGAGAACAAGGGCACGCCGTCCTCCTTCACGAACCCGAGGTCGCGGCACAAGTTGGCCTGGGGGTCGAAGTCAAGCAAGAGAACCCGGTAGCCGCCGGCAGCAAGTAAGCCTCCGGTGTTCGCGCAGAGTGAGGTCTTGCCCACTCCCCCTTTGCCGTTGAAGAATCCGAAGCAGGCAGGCAGTTGCTGATGAGTGGGTGTCGTTGGAACGGCATCTACAGACATGGTGGTTCTCCCAATGGACGTTGGTTTCTGACGAGTGGTCTGTAAGGAAAGTTAGCAGGGGTCCTGGACAACTCGCGGTATGCCACGCGTGTGGGGCCGTATGTGTTCAGGCATGTGGGTCGGCATGCAGCACCGCGTGTGAGGCCGCGTGTTTGCATGCCGATGTAACCGCAGGTGAGCACGTATGTGAACGCGCTTGAGTCACTACGTGAGTCACTGCGTGAAATCATGCGTGAAGAAATGCGGGTAATGATGCGTGAAGACACGCGGACCAAATGGCGTGTAAAGAAACGTGGTCTTCTGCGTGCATGTCTGCGTGGGATAACACGGGAGATACAACGTGGCTCTATGCGTGAGACCCCGCATGATCAGGTGCGGAGTGCACAGCGGTTTGATGGGCGGGTGTGCATCCGTGATGTTTTGCGTGACCGCTCGCAGGATGATGTGCGTGCAGAAGGATGGGCTTGCGTGCGGGGTGGCACCTAGGGTTCTCGTACGGCATGTGGTGCGGGTCTACATGCTGTGCCACAGGCGGAATCAGTTGCCAATTGGCGTACGGATCCGCCTGCTTGTAGGCGAGGGTGACCGGGTGCGTGATCAGAATTCTAGAGCCCGGACTCACTACTCACTCTGCGTGATTCAACATGGCTTGCTTTGCGTGAAGGTGTGCGTGAAATAGCTGTTTAGCTGTACTGATGTGGGGTTCGTCGTGGATCGCCGATGGCCCCCCGCTGTGCACGCTGTGACTTGATGCGATGTCCGAGGCCGGCGACGGTGCGGACATCTGCGGCCTGAGCGATGTCGTCAGCCCGGCGAAATCCGTCGAGTTCGACGGCTAGATCGACCAAAGTGTCTTCGAGGATGTCCTCGGCAGCCGCATATAGGTCCCAGAGCTGCTTGAGCTCCCACGCGCGGATCAGGGGATTAGAGAAATAGAGCCCGTCGACGATCTTTTGCACCCGGGCTACCTGGGGATTTGTGCGTTCGTGCGCCTGCGACCAGATCGAAAAGTGGGAACTCGCCGAGCAGGTGACCACAGTCGTGTCCAGTTCGCGAGCAACTGCGGACCAGGATGTGGTCGTTTCGAGGCCTCTGCGCGCATGTCTGGCGGCCTCGCCGAATGCCCGTTGGCACACTGTGGCGTATGCGGCGGCTGAGCGTCGCGCTTGGCTTAGTTCGCGCAGTTCAGACAGGGTGGTGAAGCTTTGGCGTCCGCGAGTGAACTCGGTCGCAGCCAACAGGGCGTCGCTGCTCGTCCATTGAAATCGAGACTGCCTGTATTGGTCGCGGTGCCAGCGGAGATCGTCGATCCATGCAGAGTTGAGCTTGAGGCCCATCTCGCTGCCGGGAACGGTCATAGAACAATGATGACACCACACCGGTGGTGTGTCATCAGTAGTACTAGTTGCGTCCCGACGAATCATGCTTATCGCCTTGTTTGGAACTTGAAGGCATTCTGACGATCGCATGCCAGTCATACCGACATACCAGCTAAGCGGCTTCGCAAATGTTGCCACTCACTTTCGAAGGCGTCCCAGAGGCGTCCCAATACCGCATAAAGCTTCAGTCAAATTGGACTTAATGGGAGATTGGGATGCTTGTGGGACGCGATGCATATCGTTGTGTGATCGAATCGAGCTTGCCACTTCCGCATATGTAGGCAATTAGGTGCTTACGTCTTGGTCGTATCGAAATGATCCGATAGGTTTCTCTAACGGCTATGGATATGACTTGGGTGCAAGATTCGCGGGTCTTGGGTGAGGTGTCTCGTCGCACCCGAGCTGTCCAGGGAGGGCTGTATAACTCTCAGCAAGATCACTTTAGGTTTGAGCGAGCGCGTCTCGTTCCCTGTTCAGTATCGGAGATTGACGTGACTAGCACGCATAACCAAGGCCCGTCTCAGTCGGCTGGAGGGCACCGACCACTCGCCGGGACCTTCCGTTCGGCCGCGGCCCGATCGCTCGAGAGCATCGCTTCCGCGTACATCGAGGGTGACAACGACGAAATTGAACAAGGGCGGGAAGTGCCCGCGCTTGTGGAGCGCCCCGCTGAGACTGAACCTTCTGGAGGTCAACAAGATCGGGAGCAAGTCGACCGTTCCTCGGACCTGGATGGGGGAGGGAAGTCGTCAAGTGTTCGGGTGCCGGCAAGGTGCCATGCGAAGCTCGAGGAGATGCGGGCGAGCACGGGGATGACGAACGGTCAGATCTTCATCGTCGCGATCGAGGCGACTCATGATCGACTTCCGGAACTGCTTTACCCTGGCGGTCGAATCGGTGGGGGATTATTCGCAGCCCGGGGCATTCGAGCCAAAACGTCACGTGACGATAGTGAGACGCAGGTGACTTACCGACTATTTCATGCCGACTTCGACGTGATCGATCACCTCGTGGCGGAACTGGGCGCAAAATCCCGCTCGCACCTGATCGCTGCGGCGCTGACCGGATATTTCTTCAAAGACGACGAACCCGCAACATGACGAGGGAAGCGACGAGGGCGCCTTCAGCGCTTCCTGTTTGCGAGTAACCAAAGGGAAAGAACAAGCACGGGGGAGAGGGCGACAGGGACCGCAAGTACCCAATGCATGACTGTCCCTGTCTCAACCTCCCTATTGATCAAAGCAAGTAGAAGGGCTGTGACGAGCCACAGGAACGCGACGTGGCGCCAGCGCAGTCGCCGCAAGAACAGGTTCAGTCCCGCAGGCAGTTTCAGTCTCGAAATTCGGTTTGTCATAGCTGTCTCAATTCAGTTGGATATCGACGATGCGGCGTCCGTGGCCGGCAGAAAAGTAGGCAAGCGCGTCAAAGCACGCTGCCGCCGCTTCAGCCATTTGGACGGCGCTTTCGCGCGCCTGTACAGAAACACCCCATAGATTGCAGGTCTGTTCCGTGGTGGGCATATGGGTTGGTGGGATCCCCAATGCGCCGGCTGTCAGCTGACGGATATCGGAGTTCTGGTGCCACTCTGGAGAAAGACCCAGTTCGGTGAACAGACGTCTGAGTAGTCTCGTGTGCGCATCCGGGTGAAACCCTCCAGTGACTCGGCCTGCGATGCTGCGCGCCAGTGCTGTGAGTTCAGGGACAGCTTGAGCGTCGTCTGCCAGTGCGCCTTCACCAGCCAGCGCGATCTCCCACGATCGTCCGCTATCGGTATCTATTGCTGCAATTTCCCGCACGCATTGGTCGCCAGTGCTCGTCGCCGCCGTATGGAGGTGGACGACGAACAAGTTGTGGCCGCTGTCATTGAATGGTGAAGGGGGAGGCATGGTGTGGAGGCTATCTGCTGCCATGGACTACCCACGCGGCTCGGTGAACTCCCTCCGCTCGAATGGCGAATCGGCGATCAGGCACATCGGTCCCTGCCACATCACCGCAGGTTCGCCAGCCGCACGTGCTGCTCTGAGGCGCGTCGGACCCGCGAGTAGAGGTGGTTGGCAGGCAGGATCGCTTCTATGCACCGTGAAGCGCAGCAACGGGGAGACAGCAACTTCTTGGAGCGTGAACCACTTCAAAGCTGGTTGGGCGACGCGATTTTCAGTACCGATACCGACGAGTTTCGGCGCAATGTCGCGGACAAGGCGCGTGAACTCGATGAAAGTGTCGCCGATACGTCAGTCCTCGTACATCGCCTTGCTGAATGGAAGGTCGACATCAAGTCTGGCGGTCGGCCCGTCGGGCTCTACGTCCCAAGGCTCGTCCTCGAACGGGAGATAACCGTGGTGGACCCAAAATTCGATCTCTATCGCGACAACGATGAACCTTCTGGCCAAGCCGGTTTTGCTGAGGCACACCAGCGGCTCCTCGCTGATCCCTCGCTTGCAAATGACTGGCTCGTCCTGACGGCGGCGTATGGGAAGACGTTTGCCGACTACCTGCACGAGAGGCATGGAGCTACGCGGATCCGCTTGTTCCGCGGCGTCCGTGGCGACCCCGGCGAGATTGCAGACATGGCGCACGATCAGCGATTGAGATGGGCTCGTGAAAATCTTCTCCACGGAACTGTGGAGAACTGGAGTCCTCTTCCCGGGGTTGCCGAAGGAGCTCTCAGCAAGGGTGGCGGGATCGTCATCGGAGCTGAATTCGACACCACCGCGGTCGTCTGCACTCATCAAGGGGGAGCCGAAACGAACGTCAGACCTTGGCGGGTCGATGCCGGCCGAGTCCTTGGGACCTTCCGCTACACCAGCATCGAGGTTCACTCTTGAGACTCGGCAAGCACGGTGACGTTAACGACTCACAATGTCCGAGTGAACCAATCTCTTCGCCGAACGTAGAGAAGCGAAAAGGGCCCCACCGGTAGACGGTGAGACCCTTCCCTGGCCGTGCGGTTCATTCATGACTGCTGACCTTGTGTGCAGAGTTGAGGACAGGCGAGTCAGGCGGTCACTTTCGCAATCGCGTCGCGGAAGTGATTGGTCAGATCTTGGAGAGCGGTCGTTCCAGCGGAGTCGATGACCATTTCTCCGTAGCTCTGGTGAGCTCCGGAACCGATGAACGAAGCGAACTTCAGTCCTTCAGTCCCGATCTGTGCCAGTGCATCGGCGCCGTCAGAACCTGCCAGCGCGGTGAGATTCGAAGCGAGCCCACCAAGGTCCCCTGTCTGGGACTGCTGGGTTAGCTGCTGGCCGGTCGCCGACGATGCGGACGCTGCTCCGAGTTTGGCCGGATCAGTCTTCTGTCCGCCCCCGAGCGTGCCTACCGCGATCTTCGCGAAGTCGAGGATGTGGGGGAGTGCACCCAGACCGGCTCCGATGACATCGCCGGTTTCGATCGCGTGCCAGAGCTGCTTCTGCAGTTCGCCGGCGGAGTTGGCCAAACCGATGATATCGAGGTTGCCGACGAGTCCGACGATCATCGACACGATCTGAGCGGTACCGGACGGGTCGGGGATCATCGCGATGAGTGATGCTGCGGTCTTGTAGTCCAGTCCTGCAGCGAGCTTGACGAGTGGTTCGAAGAGAACATTGATTCGGTCGAACTCGGCGTGCACCGCCTTGACTTTCGCCATGGGATCGAGCGCGGGATCGAGAATGATCTGCGGGATCCGAGTCGTGAAGATGTCGGCGACAGCTGGAATGTTGTTGGCCAATGCGAAGGCATTCGTCCCGATGTGGGTGACCTGATCGATCAGGACACTCGGCTTGATGATCGAGAGCGCGTTCGCGGCAGCGGAGAGCCCATCCGCCGGGGTGGACGTCAAAGGTGAAACCTGATTGGCGAGAGCATCGACGGAAGCCTGCAACTGCGGCACCTGCGTCGCGCCTGTGGCTCCCTGGACTGCCTTCGTTATCGAATCGGCGGCCTTCAATGCGCCGGCCACATCGATACCCTTGACCGTCTCGACGATCTTGCCGGCCGCGAACTCGGGCGTCGATGCGTCCGCTGACTTGAGTGATTGTTCGACGGCGGGATTCTGAGTCACCCACTTGGTCGTATCCGCTACAGGGACCAGAGTGTTTGCAATATCGGATGCCGCTGCGCTCACGCTGGCGAGGTCGGGAGAACCAGACTGGAGCTGCTTCTGCAGAGTGTCGACGTTGCCGGCGAGGCCAGGGAGATCAACCTTCGAGTAGTCCGAAACCAGGGCGTTCTGCAGGGCCGCTGTGTTGGGCTGAGAGCCATCACTCTGCTGTGGACCGGATGCAGTAGGAGGCTGTGAAAGTACTCGGCCGAGACCGGCAAGTAACCCGTCCTTGTTGCTGTTCGTCGAGCAGTAGAGGTCGTCAGGTGCGCAGTACGACCGCGTTACCGAGGCTGTCTTTCCGAATCCGCCTGGCCGCGCCCCCGCAATACCGACTCCGTCGACAGCTGGACCAACGAGAGTGTTGTCCTCGCTCGGACTCTGTCGGGGATCGGCAACCAAGCCGACCGCGATCAGCTTTTCCGCGGGAATCGGACCCTTGTCGTGCCCGATCAGCCACGTCAGATCGCCCGCGACATCCGCCCCTTGGCTGTAACCACCGAGAGCGAAAACAGTACTAGGGCACTCCGCTGCCCGGGTCTGCATGACTTTCGCGGCAGCCTCTATTCCGGTGGCTTTACTCGTTCCGTAAGTCTTGCCCTTGTTGAACGCGGATGCTTCGTAGGCAGGGTAAGTGACTTTGATGGAGCTTCCGAACTGCTGAACAAGCGGGTCAGTCACTTGCTTGAGAAGACCCGTCGCCACCGAAGAATCTGCTTCCGAATCTGTCTCGAACGTCCCCGTCATCATGACCACCTCCGCAGTGGGGCAGCCTGCAGAAGCCGGTGCGGCATGAGCGGTCCCCGGCGTTGAGATCGTGAGCAGAGTTGACGCCACGGCTGCTGTAAGAAGGGCCGCCGAACCCACCGAACGGGCGCGTCGGTAGTCGGCAAATAGGGAAGCGATGGTCGTCATGACAGATCTCTTTTCGTCATCGATTACAACGAGGGGAAAGTGGAAAAACCGCTGCCCGAATGTGCGGTCACGGTGTTCGGCAGAAGGTCGACGACCGTGAAGACGGCGCGGTGAGCGAGCGACATCAGCTGTCCCAAAAGTTCGGGATGACTCACGGAAGGGATACGTAGCGCAGCGTCGAAACTTCCAGCAGTCTCGAAAAGAAGGGACGATTCCTTCATCACGAAGCCAGCGATCAGGAAGCACACCAGCAACGAAACTGCGTCGAGAGTTCGAGTCATCACAAAGCCTGTTCGATCGGCCGGGCGCTGCGCGATGCACGGGCGAAGCGCGCATGATCGGACGTCTGATTCGAAGTTCCTACGCTGTTTCGAATCTTCGACACAGCGCGATAGAGCCGCTGACGAAGTGCGGCCGAGGTCATGCCGATCTCAGCCGCGATCGATGTCAGATCGGTGTCGGTCTGGTCGAGATATGCGCGCTGAATCAAAGCTCGGTCGGTGCCGGTGATGACTCCGTTCCGTACAGCCCAAGCGAGCAAGTCCTGGGCGAGAAATGGGTTCTCGGTTTCCGCCTCAGGACCATCGGAACGATCCATCAGATCCGACGCCGGGATCTCACCGGCAAAGGTGTTCACGTGTGCGATCTTCTTCAAAGTCCGCAAAAAGAGAGCTGCATAAATGTTCTCTCCGGACGGGCGATACTCGGCTATCAATGACATGAAAGTGGCGATTGTGGTGGCCGCACGCTCGTCGTAAGCGTGGTAGGAATCGAAGCCGGCCACCCGCGCGTGACGGGTCAACGAGATCAACTTCCCGAGCATCAGCTGCAACAGCGCTCGCCCCGCGAGAACGCTGCCCTCCTGGTGGAGGGTCAACAGTGCCAGCAGTACGGCGTCGCGATCGAGACGATGGGCGCCGGCCAAGTCGTTGAGTTCCTGAACCTGACTCAAGGTCGGCTGATTGACCGACCATGTGAGCACCTCTGCCGCTGCTGAGGGTCGTGTGCACAACTGCATCCATTCGGTGTTCAGACGGCTGTAAAGGTCGCCTCGAGCCGCGACGTGGGACGGCAGGGCGGACGACGAATGGCTGGGGGCGGTTGCTGCGTGGGTGGACATTTCCACGGGTCTCCTCTGTGCGCGTGCGAGGTTGGTCTCGCGCCCAGTAGAGCAGCCCTATATTGCCTCTGACCTGCATGTTTGTTGTTGCCAGGGGAGTGTTTGTTGTTGCCGGAGATGTTGTTGCCGCGAGCTTCGCCGTGAGTAGATGCGCGTGCATCGAAGGCATCGACGTGCACGTTTGAACCTCTGGCAACAAGCACCTGACCGCGCTCGGAAAAAACTTTGAAAAAAGTTTGGCGAGCTCTGTCACTCAGGTCTTCGCGCCCGGATCTTCCTACAAGTAGAAGCCCACAAAATCGGTGCGGCTTTCACACTCGCCAGTCGCCAGGAGGACCGGATGCACGACTCGATGCAAGCGCTACTGCACGATCTCGGCTACGCCCATGCCATTGCTGAGGAGATCCGTCGAGTCGCCGCGGCTCTCACACGAAACCCATTCGACGAAGAAGCCAGCGCCGCGCTCTCGTTGTTGGTATTCGCAGAAGCGCCGGCCGCTCGTGCAGCGCTTGCGCGGGCAATGAGCGCCGACATCTCGGACGGCGAATCAGACCACGACTCGTCCGAGCAGCCGTCCGAGGCAGGTATCCGATGAACATCGATTGGAAGAAGATCAACAACTTCGGACGCACTCCGAAACGGAAACAGGATGGCTCCGCAACCGCCGATTCCGCCGAGACGATCGTCGATGAAGTAGAGGAGCGTGTCCGCGCAGAGCGAGTCCAGTGGGGCCTTCGTCAGCAGTGGACAACCTGCGCAATTCGCGGTGCGATCATCGCCGCTCTCGTCGCAGGAATTGTCTCACTGCTGCTCGTCGTATTCGGCTCGTCGTCAACTCCGGCAATCGTCAAAGCAACTGACAACGAAGCGCAAAGCATTGACACCGCAGCACAAGCCCAAGCCGAAGATGTAGCCCGTCAACTGGTCGTGACGTGGCTTCAAGGCAGCCGAGGAAACGAACGCGAGATCGAACGGTTCGTTGCCACGCCACCGAATCTTCCGGCATCTGCGCTCTACGTCGCGACGGACCCCGCCATCGCATCAATTGCCTTCGATCACGACGCACGAACCTACGCCATTACGGTATCGGTCTCGGTACGCCCCGCCAACGATGCCTCCGCAACAATCGTTCGGCGCTACTTCCAAGTTCCTGTTGTTGTGACCGAATCCGGCGCACGCGCCGCCACACTTCCTTCCGAAGTCGCGCAGCCGTCGACAGCCGTGGATGTTCAACTCGGATATAAGTTCCGAGTCGCGAATCACCCGATCGGAACCTCGGCCAACCAGTTCCTCGCCGCCCTCCTGACAGGCAGCGGCGAGGTTGCTCGCTACCTGACGCCGGGGGTCTCCATCGCCCCGATCGTCCCGGCGCCATACCGCAGCATCGCACTCACCGATGTGCTGTCCTCGGTCGATCTCAGTGCCTCGAACTCGGCAGCACCGCGTTCAGATGGCGACGTCGTGCGCTTGTTGATCACTGCATCTTTGAAGATCACCGACGCCGAATCTGTCAACGGTCAGTACGCGCTGACGATGACTTCCCGTGGCGGCCGCTGGGAAGTCAGCGCCATCGACTCAACGCCGCTCTTTGCCGCTACTGCTCCTCGCAGCGGAGTCAATTCGTCGACCACGAGCGCCCCGGCCCCGTCGACTCCGAAGAACGCTCCGTCGACTTCCGCACCGACATCCGTAGCGCCCACTCAGGCTCCCGCGCCAAGCCAAACACCCGGATCGTCGCTTCCAGCTGTCGGCGAAGTCCCACTGTTTTCCCCTTCAGGAAATTGACCCCTCGAACCGAAAGGTGACCCATCATGTCCCTCGCACTCGCCGCCGCTGACCCCAACACCGCGATCGTCGCCGCCGGTGTCTTCGAAAAGATCGGAGAGCTGACCAACAACGGAAAGGTCGCCCTCCAATCCGCAGCCAGCTGCCTGGTCCTGTACTTCCTTCTCCGGAACTTGATGCAGTCCTTCACGATCGCCCGGCTGGTCGTCTCCGCCCTCATCGGTGCTGCAGCGCTCTGGGTCGTCTTCAACATGGACTCCCTCAAAGACCGAACCGGAGAGGACCTGGCCATCTCTGTCGTGCAGGTCGTAGAAGCACCGGACCCGAGTCTGGATCTGCCGGTGTAAACGGCGACCGCGCGCCCACTCGAATCGCCCTTCACCGACCCTGACAAGGAGGACTGCAGATGTCCGAGGTAACCACCGCGGCAACGGACGCGACCACACGAGCACACCGACAGAACTCCTCACGCGAGTCGGTGCCCGCATGAACGACGACAACAACGTCGAAGTCATCAAAGACTTCACAACAGCTCGGAAAATCCCTCAGCTGATCGGCCGCACACCCGACGGTAAGAAGCTCCCTTTCGGCCCCTACACAGTCCCGCAAGCAGTCAGTGGCGCCGCTGTCGGAGCAATCCTGTGGCTCCTGCATCCGTTGTGGCTCGGCGACAACATCACGTGGAACGTCGGATTTTTCGTCGCATGCTGCGGCGGCACGGTGTTCGTTGTCGGCAAGCTCCGATTGGCCGGCCGAAGCCCAGCATCTGTCGCTCAAGGGGTCAAAAAGGCCGTCTTCGCGCCGCCTGAGGCCAAGCTGAAGATCAACGGCAAACGCGTGAATATCCGAGCACCGCACCTTGTTCACGCCGGCGGCTACATCACTGCCGATCCGCGCATCGAGGACCAACTCGTCGCTGCTGTGGAACCCGAATCCCCTTCTGAATCTGTACCGGTCGCACACAACGCTGTCGGCACTCGGTCGCGACCTCAGGAACTGCCCGCCCTCTCACCAAACGACCCCGCCCCGCGCCCCGGCCGATCAAGCGTCAAGGAACTCCTTGCGCTGGCCAACGCCGGAAACCCCGAGTAGAAAGCGATCCGCCGCAATGGAACAGCCAACTCTGTCGATGGCAGCAAATATCCGGTGGACGAAATCCGGTGTCGTGTGGGCCGACTACGTACTGAGCGGAATGGACTACGGCTACCGACCCAACGTCGACAAGCGCACCGCCCGGACTCTGCACACGATGCTCGTGCGCGCACTGCCCGGCGAATCGATGTTGATGGGCATCGCGTCGTCGCTGAGTGCGGAAGCGGTCGTGGCGAGAATGACCGAAGGGGTTGATCTCGACGTCCACACAGACTGGGCGATCGAATGCGAAGCGACCCTCGACTCCATCGAGCTCTATCGCCCCGGCCAACGAGTGTTCTATCTGAGCATCCCCCTGACAACGACCGGACTCGCAGGACAGGCAAAGGCCGCCACGCACGCGGCATGGACGTCGCTGTCGGACTTCATCGGTCTCCCTCGAACCGCCGTCCCCGAAGACGAGGTCCGGGCGCGTATTCGCCAAGCGGATCTCATCGTCGCCGATATCCCCGCAGTCTTCGAAGCTCGACCGGCAACACCAGCACAGATGGTTTGGCTCTGGCAGCACTCCATGACCCGCGGCCTCCATGTCGATCGAGACATGCCTGGCGCCGCGTCCACGCCTTCCCCGAAATCGGGAGCGGCGCTCGCCCCAGCACGACTCGACGAAGGCGCGCAATCAGATCGCGATGCGCCCACGACTTGGTGGCGTCCGAAGGTTCCCACATTCAGTCGAGTTCTCAAGGTCGACCAGCCCTACGACATCGATGATCGGCCGGCGTCGTACCAGGTGATTCTCGCGCTAGCGGATATGCCCTCCGGTGGTGTCCTCTTTCCCGGCTCGGAATTCTTTTCCCTGGCGGATGACTTCGGAGACATCGACGTCGATTTCGTTGCTCGACTCAAGGTGACAGCAGGCGCTGACGTGATGCGTGCGAACAAGCGTGCGCTGGAAAACCTCAAAGAACAGTACGAGCAGCGGGAAGGCGAGCTGGCAGGCGGACAGGGCGCCCTCGATATCGCAGCCTCTGCACTGACCGAGTACAGCTCGCTTCTCGAAACCAACCGTGACGAGGTCGAAGTCGCCTGGACAGCGCTTTTTGCCGTAGGCGCGCCCACCGAAGAGCAGGCCCTCGCTGAAGCCCAAACAGTGAAGAAGTCCTTTGAACATCAGGACTACAAGCTGGTCGCGCCGCTCGGATTTCAAGAGGACTTGTGGTGGGCGATGATTCCCGGCGTTCCCTCGTCGAAGATCGTGCGCGAATTCGGGCACATCACCACCTCGACACATTTTGCTGCCTACATGCCGTTCACTCGCAACGATCTGGGCGACAGTTCCGGACCTCTGCTCGCACTGAACATCACGGCAGCCCGGATCGGTGCGGTACACAACGACATACTCGGTAAGTCCCTCCGCGACCAGTCCTCTTCGTGGGCTGTCACCGGGGAGCTCGGATCCGGAAAGTCCGTCACCATGAAGGTGATTGCCGGTCACGTCGTCGACTGCGGCGGCCAGGTCATCGGTATCGATCAAAGTGACCTCGGTGAATACGCCAACTGGGCTCGGGCGGTCACGGATGCGGTCATCGTCGATCTGGTCGAGCCCGATTACAGCACCGACCCACTGCGGATCTTCCCGCCCAACATCGCGGCGGAGATGACGCAATCGGTGATGCTGGCGTTGCTGCGAATCCAGCCGACATCAACGCACGGCAAGGCGCTGGCCAAGGTGCTCGAACCGTCCTATCGCGCGAAGCACCCCTACGCAGGGCTTGGCGAGCTCACCGAGCACCTCCTCTCCGCCGACTGCCTGATCGACGGTGCCTACGACCTCGGCGAGGAGATGAACGTCTACGCCCGGTTGACCTATGCCGCAGCGCTCTTCGCGAAAGACCTTCCGGCATTGCCGATCACCGCGCCGGCGATCATCTTCCGCACCCACCGCGTGGAGCTCCCCACCCAGCTGCAGACAGAGAAGCAGCACCTGTACGACAATCTGCCGCTCGAGAAGCGATTCGGTCACGCCGTCTACACACTCATCGCGAAGATCGCCCGCGGTCAGTGCTTCGCCGACGCCGACCAGATGGCGCTGTTCCTCGTAGACGAAGCTCATCACCTTCTCAACGCCGACGACGGTATCGACATCGTCGAAGATTTCGTACTTCAAGGCCGAAAGTCCTCTGCAGCAGTGGGATTAGGTGATCAGGACTGCGCGTTCGGGACACCGAAACTTCGCGGCCTCATCAAAACCCGATTTGTTCATCGCCACACCGACGAAGGCCTCGCCAAGCGCGCGATCGAGTGGCTGGGCCTGGACCCAGAGAACCAAGACCTGGTCAAAGAGCTCACGGAGCAGACAGCGCCGGTCACGGGAAAAGACGGCTACGTCGAGCCGCACCGCCGAGGCGAGGGCTACATGCGAGACGGCAGCGGAAACGTCGGCCGCATCAAAACTCTTCTCCCCGCCACCGAATCGCGCCGTGAAGCCGCGCTGACCACCCCGAAAGACAACAAGAAGCTGGTGAAGGCATGACCTCGACCGCGGCGCACCCCCTCGACCAGGACGCTGTCGAGGGCAGTCCCGAAGCCCGCGAGTACTTCAGCGTCCGCGCCGCGGTCACACACTCACTGCGTTGGCTCCTGCACTCCGCCAGCCGGATCGCCCAAGCGTGGATTCCCGAATCCTGGTTGGTCGTCATCATGTACGTGAGCAAACCGATCTCTCGCTGGTTGTGGTCACGCTGGTGGAGCCGCCTGCTCATTCGGGTGGCCGCGGGATGGCACGCTCTTGGTGCACTTTTGGTGATTTTCGCTACGCCCGCGGCTGCGGACCCCAGCGGAGGAGGAGGTGCATCACCGTTCTTCGCATGGATGGCGCTCAAGGACACGCACGGAATCGACGCCTGGAGCTACTTCCTCTCGATCGACAAAGGAAACGCCTCAATGGGCGGCGGCTGGAGAATGATCTGGGCGTACATCATCACCCTCGAATACGAGGTCTTCCGATTCATGATGGCGACGGCGATCTGGTTCATCACTTACGCGTTGTCCTTCGACTGGATCGAAATGATTCTCACGCCGGTCCGCACCATCGCAGACTCCGTCACCTCGATCACCGACCAATTCGCGCTCACCCCACTGATGTTGACCATCGCCGGATTCAGCGTGGCCGTGTGGTTCGTACGCGGGCGCTTCTCCACTGGCATCTACGAACTGCTCATGTCGTGTGTCATCGCGGCCGCGGCCGCCGGATTTCTCGCCAACCCCCTCGACCGCGTCGTCGGTAACGAAGGCCTGGTCTTCGCTGCACGCGATGCCGGACTCGAAGTCGCGTCGGGACTGGCGAACGGTGGAAATACCAGCGGCAACGCCGATCAGCAGATCGACACCATCAAATCGACCCTCGTAGATACCTTCCTGCGCCAGCCCACTCAGCTGATCAACTTCGGGGTCGTGCTTGATGCGCCGGACAACAACGGCAAGTGCGTCAAGGAATTCGACGAGGCTTACGCCGCGACCCCGGACGGGCCCGGGGTCATGGACAAGGTGCAAGAGAAGGTTGGTGACATTCTTCCCGGCGCGGGGGCGGCCCTGGATCTGCTCAATCCGGATGACAAGCCTGAAGATCGCATCAAAGACGCGATCGCGGCGTGTGATGGCGATGACGGTCCGATGAAGCAATACGCCGACAATCCTGGCCCTGGTCAAGCGATGGGTCTGCTCTTCTTGATCTTCGCCGGCACTCTGCTGATGCTCTTCGCGATCTACCTGGCGGGCAGGTTGGTTCTCGCTGCAGGGGTTTCGATCGGCAACGCCATCAAATCCATCCCTGGCATCGTCGTTGCCATCGCACCGTCGATGCGTGGACAGTTTTGGCGCACGATCGCCAACGTCGCGATGTCGCTGCTGCAGATGATGTTTTCCATAGTTTTCCTGGTCGGATACGTGCTCGTCGTCCAGGACCTTTTCGCTTCAGACGAATCGAATCTCATCCGCACCGTTTTCTTCGTCGACATCTTCCTGATCGTCGCACTCCTCCTCTTCCGTCGCGCGATCAAGGGTCTGCAACGGATGTCGGACAGTCTGGCGTCGATTTTGGCGAAGCGACCCGATGCCGCACCGACATCCATCACCAGATCTACCCCTACGTCGGGTCGAGATATCGCGTTGATGGCTGCGCAGGGCCGGCAGATCTACCGTGGCGGCAAGGCCGCGGTCCAGGGCGCAGGCAAGATCGCGAAGAAAGCGACTACATCAACCAAGGCCGTTGGCTCAGTAGCTGGCACAGCGACATCGACTGCGGTAACGGGAGGCGTCGCTGCCGCAGTCTGGGCGGGCACGAAAGCAGTCTCCGGAGCGAAGAAGGCCAAGAAGTCGATCGACAATCTCTCCGACCCGGCCACGATGGCCCGTTCACAGTCCTCGGGCTCACGGTCCTCTACGAGCTCACCGAGCCGTGGAACCGGTGCGGATAGTGCTGCGGCCGCGGTGCGCAGTCGACTTTCGAAATCGGCTGTCGCAGACAAACCGGGCATCAAGAAGTCGATCGCCACAGCACCGTCGGGGCTTGCTCCGGAGCGTGGACAAGTTCGCAGTTCAGCATCGAAAACTGTTGCACCAGACGGTCGGGCCTTCCGCGAATTCACCACCGATTCCGGTGCGCCGCTGCTGTTGCCCACCACTCCCACCCGCGCCCCGAAGGCGCCGAAGCCAACCGCCGCGCCGGCACGTCCGCCAGCCGCTCCAGTTGTTCCCGCCGTCAACATTCCCACCGGATCCGGCTCCAGAACTGCCGGACTGATGGCGGCGGCAGCTCAAGCAGGAGCGGGTAACGCGAGGACCCCGCAGCCGAGCTCGCTGACCCGGCGGCCTCGCTGATGACGCTCCTCGCCGCACCACCGTCCCCCGATTCGGAAAGTTCGTCGAAGAAGTGGTGGTGGATCCTCATCTCCGTGCCGATCGTGTGCATGGTCGTGCTGATGGCGCCGATTCTCGTCATCTTGTCCCTCACCGGTGAGGACACCACCTGCGGTCAGCCGACCGGTACCGACATTCGTGCAGACGGATCCTTGGTAGGTCTGAAACCCGGATCTCTGGCAGTTCCGATGGCCGAAGGTACGTACACGATCAGCTCGCCGTTCGGCATGCGAGAAGGCGGAATGCATGACGGACAAGATTACGCCGCCCCGCTGGATACCCCCTTCTACGCCGCAGGCGACGGCGAAGTCGTCGTCGCCGGACCGGCCTCGGGCTACGGACACTGGATCCGCATCCGACACACCATCGACGGGCAGACCGTCGAATCTCTCTACGGGCACATGACCGCAGCAGGAGTGCTCGTCAAAGCCGGTGACAAGGTCACCGCAGGCCAACTCATCGGCAAAGTCGGCAGCGAAGGACAATCCAGCGGCCCGCACCTGCACTTCGGTATCTACCCAGGACAATGGTCGATGGGCGGTGGAGTCGACCCTGTTCCCTGGCTCAAGCAACGAGGAACCGCCTCCCCTGCAGCAGCCTCCGCCCCAACTCAGCCCGATGCAGAGTTGGTGGCGAAATCCACCCACGCCGGCACGGGCGGTCTCAACGCAAGCCAAACGGCGCTGGCGAAACAAGCTGTCGCCATAGGCGAGTCCATGGGCGTTCCTGATCAAGGAATCGTAGTTGCCTTGGCCACCATGAGCCAGGAATCGACCTACCGAATGCTCGCCAGCTCCAACGTGCCCGAGTCGCTGCAATATCCCCACGACGGCGTCGGAAGCGACCACCTCTCGGTCAATCAATACCAACAACAAGTTGGCATCTGGGGCACCGCGGAAGAGCTGATGAACCCCGTAACGGCGAACGTCAAATTCTTTGACGCGTTGCTCAAAGTTTCGGGCTGGCAATCCATGCCAGTCACCGTCGCCGCCCAAACCGTGCAGGGATCGGCTCACCCGGAGGCATACGCCGACGACGAAACGCTCGCTCGGCAACTAGATTCGCAGTTCAAAGGTTCAGGCAAAGACCTGACGCCGCAGGAGCTGGCAGACATCGTCAAGGGTGGCGCCGCAACAACGATCATCGACGGCGGCGCCTGCGCGCCTGGGACCTCGAACCCCGGTGGACCTCAGTTCAAGCCGGGTGGGCCGTTCGGAGCGAACGTGATCGCTGCTGCCTCCCAATGGATCGGAACAACGTACGCGTGGGGAGGCGGAGATCAGAACGGTCCAACGAAAGGCATCAGTGATGGTGGCGGGGCAGGAGATGCGAACGGCGATTCGAACAAGGTCGGCTTCGACTGCTCAGGCTTGACGTTGTACGCGGTTTACCAAGCCTCCGGTGGCCAAATTTTGCTCCCTCACTTCACCGGAAGTCATTCCAACCCCGGCCAGCTGTACGACTCCCGCGGCCAAGACATTCCGTTCGACCAGAAGCGCCCAGGTGACCTGATCTACTTTGGCGCAGGCGGCGACACCCATCACGTCGGCATTTTCTACGGCACCGAGAACGGTCAGGACATGTTGCTCAACGCCCCGGAATCGGGGAAAAGCGTCTCGATCATGCCGCTCTCCGGCTGGGCCGGCGAAGAGATGTACGTCAAACGATTCGGATAGGAACCTTCACAAATGATTACTCGCAATCGCTCGCTCGCTCTTGCTGCTCTCACATCTGCCGCGTTGGTACTGACAGCGTGCGGAGGAAGCGACGAACCCGAAGATCATCCGGTGGAAACGAGTGCCGAGGCCGACAGCTCGTGGACGGTACCCCCACTCCCATCGACAGACGTCCTCGCTGAAGGTAGCCAATCCGGCTCGGCGCCGACGACAGTTCCGTCGCCGCCGACCGCCCCTCCAGCCCTGACCACCACTCCGCCTCCAGCGCTCCCCGACACACTGGCCGGAGCCAACGAGAACGATGCAGAATCGGTCATGCTCGCCGCCGCTCGCACCATGCTCTCTTACGCCCCAGGCAAGGACGTAAACCAATCCGCGGCAGCTCAACGGGCGGCGCCACTCCTCGACGAGAGGTACTACGCCGCGAATGCCGACTCATTCATTGCGCTTGCTCCGATCACCGGTAAGCAATGGCAGAACTGGGCAGACGACCACGCGATCGTCGTTGCCACAGCGAGCATTGCCGGCGACGAACACCCTGCTGATCAACCCGCCAAAGTTTCCCGTGTGCTCGCAGTGACACAAACTGCCACCGGACCTGATGGAAAAGAACTGAGCAAAAACACTTTCGCCGTCTACATGAGTGCCGTCAAAATCGGCGTCTGGCGTGTAAGCGCAGTAGCCGTCCGATGAACTAGTGCCCCGTCGAGGGGGCGACATGCGTGTATCCGTAGGCCGGCCCCAGCCACGACGCCCGCAACGCCTTCGATCATCTCGGTGACAGGTCCGGTCGTTGTGGGGCGACCACCGCGGACATGCAACCTGCGAGGGCGACGAGGGCAGCCGGAATCGCGCGGATGCCTTCGTGAGTCAGTCGTCGACGTTCTCCTCCAACAGCGTGCGGAAACTGGCAGCCAGTCGAACAACTGTGTTCGCGTTGTCATGGTCGACCAAGCGCACGCTTCCGTCCGCAGCGATCCAGATCGGATTCCCCGACCCGTCGTCAGCGAACACCACCCCGTCGATGAGGGCGCCGTATGCGTCACGCGCCTCCATGGTCAGCTCGATGCATGTCTCACGACCGATAAGCTCGGCGTTGTCCCATGCGTGCACTGACACGCCCACGAAGCATCCACCCCAACGTCCCACGAACTCGGTGAAGTCTTTGTCCGGGACGATGTCGAGTGCATGCAATCGCGCGTGAAGCTCGTCTGCCGGAATCGGACGGCCGGGACCGTAGAAGTCCACGGTCCGCTCGATGCGAGCGACCAACCCGTTTCCGAGAGCCATATCGGAAACTTACTACCGGCGCAGGACACTAGGCCCCGACATCTCAAACTGACGGCGCAGCTGTTGCATCGCTTCAAATCCGCGCGGGTAATGCTGGCTCCCCTCCCGCACTAACGCTCTGGCTGCGATCCGGAGAGGACATCACTGCTCGATCCGTTCGCCCCGGTGTTGTTGCCACAGCTCGACCACGCGATCTCCGCGAGGTCGGGCTCATGACGACTTTCGGATTGCAGGATCTCGCCAGCAATGTACGTTGACCAGCTCGAATGATCGTTGGCAATAACGGCCAGTGCTCGGATCCGAACATCAGCGTCGAACCCCGCCACCTGGAGACCACCGCAGATCGCCGCGCTGGATCCAACGAGTCGGCATCGGCATGTTTTTGCGTCGGTCATCTGTCTGATTCGGGCAATGCCGGCCGTTACGATCGCACCGAGCGCCGAAGCTCCAGGCCGAGATTCCGGCGCCGCTGTGATGGAGGGGTCAGGATGTTCGGTTGGAAGAAGAAGCGCAACGATTCGAAGATGACGCTCGACGATGTGATGTCGAAGCTCAGGCCTGACCTGAGTCGGGAATCGCTCGGCGTCGGACCCGACTTTCCGGGCGTCGCCCCGAACCCGCTCATGAGCAGTGATGCACGCAAGCGCAATGCGGAACTGCGGACGGGGGTGCTTGCGCTCGGCGTTCTCGTCGACTGGCGGGAGGTCAACAGCAATCCACGCGTGGTCCTGATGTTCGACGTGGAGACCTCCGACGGCATCTTGTTCCGCGGTATCGCAGACGAAGACCTCACGATCACCGAGCTGACACGACTCGCCCCAGGACAGACGTTGCCCGTGCGCTACCGGCCGGCCGTCATGGACCACTACGTCGCCCTTGCCCGGGACGCGGACGCCGCCCACGTTCAGCAGCTCTCCGACGAGATCGCGAGCCGCAAGCGGACCTGACCTGAAGCCATTGCCCGGGAACCCTAAGCGCGACCCGTCGCCCTGGGGCAGGGTCGAAAGGCATCTGCAGGACCGGCGAGGACGTTCCCCAACTTGTGTGCCGAAACTTGCGATGCGGGAATCTGCTCGAACTTGTGTGGGTGAGACTCGCGCGAAACGGCTCGCGACCGGACACATCGCAGGCTGTTGAACAACAGGTGCGTGGCTGTTGATTGGCTAAGGGGACGGGCTTGGGACGCCCACGGGAGAAGGTTCTTTTCAGATTGTCTGTTGGCTGAGGCGTGGGATAGATGGACGGCTCGGATCCTCGTTCCGGAGCCCCGCAACCTGCTGAGCAGCGCGAATCGGTGTAGTTGCCGGGGAGAGAATTTATCCCCTACGCGGGGGTCGCTCCGATCCATGCTCACTCCGTTGTGCTGTTCGGAGCGTAACCCACGTGTCAAGGGGTGACGGTGTCATTTCGCGATTGATGTGAGCGCGAGTTGTTCTACGAGTTCCGCGAAGGGGAGTTGCCGTGGGAGTGCCATGGGATGCCTCCCATGAACATCTCACTCGTGGTGCATCTGATGCGGGGCGGTGTCGGATTTACACGTCGCTGTTCCGGCTTGAGTGAAAGTGGAGAGAGATTTCTTCGGCCGCGATGTCACTCAGCTCGGGTTGGCGGGATCTTCCTGTGAGTAGAAGAACCATTCGAGGCAACTGCGCGTGCGCGCGGTTGGCCGACCACAGGAGGAGCGCCATGCAGATGCAGACCGGATTCGATCGCCGTCGGGTGATCGGGGGTCGGCGATGACGAGTCCTGCGCAGGAAAAGGCTCCCGCCAGATTCGCTCGTACCCCTCGCATAAGTTCACTGCCGGCGCGGTCGCGGACTTGGGTTCGCGACAGCTTCTGCCTCGGAAGCGCGGCAGTGGGTGTCGGCGCCGGGGCGCCGCTGTTCGGGTATGCCGCCTTGTCAGTTCCGGCGGCCGCAGGACTGTCGATAGGCGCGGTGTACGCCGGAGTCGCGGGGAAGAAAAAACAACTGCGCGATGTCGAGGTCGACGAAGTAATCGAACGACTCTGCCCCGTCATGGGCATCCCGGAAGCGACGCGGGCGGTGTTGTCGGTATCGAAGTGGAGCGGAGGGACTCCGGGCGTGCCGGGAAAACTCACCGTGTATTACACGTCGGCGCAGCCGCTGAACGACGACACATGGTTCGACGACATTTGCGAGGTTTTCGAAGACCAGGGATGGGGGTTCTTTGCACTCGCCGAGCACGATCCCAACCGTCGGCGGTTGATCTTCACGCCCGCAGCGGAGCCGGAACGAGAGCCCTCTGACAGTGAAGCGGTGGCGCGTGCAAAACGCTATGTCGGGCAACTGCTGGGACCGACCGCAACAGTGACTGCGATTGATGTCGATACCAAGACCGGTGAAGTCACCTCCATGATGGTGCGGCACGAAATCGGATCGAAGCTCGTGTCTGATGGCTATCGCACTCGTGTCGAACGAGCGATCAATGCGATGTTCCCCGGACGCTGGCGTGCAAAGTGGAACCATCACACGGACGAGGTGACGTTCGAGCAACGTGCTGCGTTCCCCGACAGCGTTTGGTTGCCCGCCCCGGACATCGACCCGGATGTCGATTTGTTGGCCAGCTACGACTCGGTGGAGATCCCCTACGGGGTCGACGAAGACGGCAACGAGGTGGTGTGGCGCCCTGCGATCGATCCGAATCTGATGCTGATCGGACCTCCCGGTAGCGGCAAGACAGTGACGGCACACAACCTGTTGGTCAACTTCTCGCGCCGCGGATGGCCGATCTGGGTGCTCGATGGAAAATATGTCGAATTCCTCGGCTTCCAGGACTGGCCCAACGTCCAAGTGGTCGCCACGACCATCGAGCAGCAAGTTGCGATGGTGCATCGTGCACGCGACTTGATGGAGTACCGCTACCAGAAGATCGTCACCGGCGAGGCAACGGAAGCGGATTTCGAACCGGTGCTGGTGTTCCTCGACGAGTGGGCGGAATTCCGCGGCAATGTCGAAGACTGGTACACCTCGGTCAAACCGAAAGGCGGCCCGAGACAACCGCCGGTGCTCGCCATGCTGGCGTCGATGGCACGCAAAGCGCGTACCTCGCGAGTGCATCTGGTCTTCGGCACTCAGCGTCCCGACGCGATCTACTTCCTCGGCGACATGCGCGACAACTTCGCGATGCGCATCTCCATGGGACGGCTCTCACCTCAAGCGGCCACCATGATGTGGCAGTCTCCGACAATCGGCACGAGCGTTCCGCGCAAGTGCCGCGGGCGAGGCACCACTGTCACCGACAACTATCAGCCGCTCGAAATCCAGTGCTACCGCGTGCCGGATCCACGAAAGACCCGTGACGGTACTCCGGACGCCGATCTCCTCGACAGGCTCCGGCCACCGGTGACCAGACACCCGCGGTTGCTGATCGTTCCTCCGGAATCTCTCCCGGACATCGACGCCTCCGACGAAACGTCAGAACCCGCACCTCTGACCTATTTCGACTACGTCGCCGCTGACTGGGTCCTTGCCAGTGACCGACCCGACCTCGACCCGGTACTCAAGCGAGCACGGATGAACCGCGATACCGATCGCCGAATCGCATCGCCGACCGCATTGTTGGGTCTGTTGGGGGCGCCCGAAACTCCGACGAAGCGACCAGCGATGGCGGACTTCGTCGACCTCGACACCTACCGCAGGCCGACGCTCGCGAAAAACGATCCCGCAGCTGCGGCGGCGTTTCTCGACAAACTGGCCGATCCTGCAATCCGAACAGAACAGTCGAACCTCGACCAGACCCGAACCAGACTCACCGTCGTCAAGGAGGCGGTCGATGGTGCGGCTCTAAGCGAGGAATCGGACTATGCATTCGCCAGTGGAGACGAACACGAGGACCAATACGGACCTGTCCAGGATGTTCGCGCCGCTGACGTGGCACTGGGTGATCTGTTGTTGATGGAGGACACCGACGAGTGGGTCGTTGTCGACACCGAACCCGAGCCCGACATCATCGAAGACTCGTTGCTCTCGTTGACCTGGCGCAGTGACACCGACGAGGTGGGCGATCTTGCGATTCCGGACAGTTCCTACGTCTCGATCCGCAAGCCTGTTCAGGTACCTGAACTGGTGTGACCTCAGTCGAGCTCGGCCGGCACCCACTGCCGCGCGGCGGGGTCCCATGTCCCTGTGGATCTCCGCCCCGACAGCAATGGAGACAGTGCACGGCTGAGCTCGGCGAGTGCGTCGTCGAGCGTATGAAGCTCGGATTTCAACGATGTCTTCGACGCGAGTGCACGATAGCCGGCGGCCCAGCTCGGCCCGGGAGATGCAAGCGTGTGGGGGAGTGTGAGCACGCGGCGGGTTTGTTGGGCCCGTAGTGCGTTCACAGTGTCTTCGGCGTCGACCGTGCATGAGGTGATGATGAGTAGCAGATCAACAAGATCACGGAATCGCGTTGAGGGAGTGACCTTCTGAGGCCCGTGAAGTTCGTACATCGCGCATAGTTTGTCAGCGATCTGGTCAGCGATAGGTACGACCGTGAAGGCCGGCAGCGTCGAGACGTCTGCGATCTCGACGGCAGGGCGGGGCTGCAGTCGTTCCACCGGTCCGATCAAGGTGCGTTCGATCGCAATGTCGATCGGAAAGTTTCCTACGCGCGTAGTGCCGAGATAAACGGTTGCTTTCAATTGAGCACCCCGACTGACGCCGGTCAGTGATCCTTTCGCCTCGATCTCGAAAGTGAACCGGTCCAGGTCCGGGCGGACGCTGAGAGCTCGTAGTTCGTCGACGGCACCGATGATGTCTGTTCCGGGATGAAGCAGATCGACGTCTTGGCTGTGACGGGCCCCAGGGATGCGAACGAGCATTCCACCGCCTCCGGTGAGGATCCACCGCGAATCAGGTGACGAGAACACCCTCGCCAGGAACCGCTGGGTGAAGTACTCGCGTTGAAGTTCTTCAGTCGTGCGACCGGATGTCTTTGCCTGGCTTCCCAGGCGTGCCAGCAGTGCCCGGTGAAATGCTGCTGCCGACGGATAGTGTTGTGCCACTATACGATTCCTTGTTTACGCAGCGCGCGAAGTGCGGCGGGCAGGGCGGGATCACGCAGAATATTCAGGACGCCGGGACCGTGCCCGACCTCGCCAGCGGCTTCCTCCTGGCGAGAGGCTCTCGTATCGGTCGGTGCGGACCTCAGGTCCGAGGCGGCGACATCGTCGATGAGGGCGGCGATCAATCCTGCTCCGTCACCGAGGGGTGCGCCGTAGAGGTGCGCAAATGGGCGCAGTTCGGACTCCAACTGTCCCCGCGAGACCTGATCGGTGCGCAATGCATCCCACACCACGCCAGCGAGGTGTCCACCGTCTGTTCGAGAAGATGCGAGGTCGACGATCGTCCTTGCTGTCGTCGTGACGGGCAGGCCGTCGAGTAGAGACCAGTGTGTGGGGTCCAGCGTGGCGACGTGGAAACGGACTCCGTCGCTACGTGTGTTGCGCCGGCGCGGAACGGTGAACTCTGCAATGTCAGCATCGATGTCGCCGAGTTGTCTCAAGTCGGCAGCCGTTCGATGAGAGGCGACCCCGCGGGGATCGGCACTGCCGATGCGCTCTGTCGCCGAGCGTGTCGGGTCGAGTGCAAGCCACTGGGCGCGCACGTGATCGGTGGGGTGAATCGGCGTCCCTGTCAGCCGGTACACGCCATGTCTGATGCGGGTGAGGATGAATCGGTCTGCCAACCGCTTGAGGTGTTGCGCACTTACGCCCGACTCTGCGGCCTGCGCTGAGGTGAACATGCCCCACTGGTCCTGGGCGAGGTCAGCCAGTGCGAGGAAGCGATCATCACCTTTCATGCACCAATAATATCACCTTAGGTGTAATTATTGACGATCCAGAGTGGAGTTTCAGTGAAACTTCCCCGCATCTGACGAAGACCGCAAGCGTGTCAATCACCTGCCCGTCACGTGCGCCGCCCAGGTTCCGAAATTTGTTTGCCGACGCGTGTCACACAGGACGTCTCGACCGGATCTTCCTACTCGTAGAAGCCCAATTCCGGCGACACGAGGAGATCGGTCATGTTCGAGAGCCAGTCAGAACCCCAGCGTTCCACCCCGGGTACGGCGAACGCGGCAGGACTGTCTGACGCGGATCAGATGTCCCTGCTGATGGCAGCCCCACTGATCTTCGGGATCGTCGTCGGCGCCATGCCGGCCATGTCGGCAAGGGCCACGGCCTGGCTTCTCGAACACAACATGATCATCGCCGCAGCGGAATCGCCCTTGCTGGCCCTTCCTGGCGCGGAAGGCGCTGGCCTCGATATCCGCCGGCTCATCGTCGTCGCTGCGGTGCTTGCGGTAGCGGTAGCCCTGGCGGTCAGCGGCTTACGCCAGGCAGTTGATCGTCGTCGTCAGCAGCGGCTGCGAGTGGGTGATCAAGGGTGAGGAAACTCGCAGGTCCGGGATGCGCGCTAGCTGGTCTTGGGAAGGGGGCGGAGAGGTCTGGTTCGGGCTCGGATGAACGCGGCACGGATCGTCTGGATCTCCACATGCAGAGCCTCGCTAAGTGCGGTGGCGTGGCGATCGGCGAGAGTCCCTTCGCCGCGCTCGATCCTGCCGATCGTCGTGGTGCTCAGGCCCGTGCGGCCGGCGATATCCTTCTGGGTCATTCCCGCGAGATTGCGCAGGTCAGCGATCGTCCTGTTCTTCTCTGGCACGACGATCAGTTGATCGAGAGGGATGCCGAGTTGCTCAGCGGCACGCGCCAGATGGTCAGGCGACGGTTGCGATCGTTCGGTTTCCCAATTGTGAACGGTGGTCGGGTCCACGCCGATTGCGCGGGAGAGATCGCCACGGCTGATCTTGGCCGCGGTTCGAGCCTTTTCGAGGGCCTTCGGCTGGAAGCCGTTCAAAGGCAGTCTCACCTGGATTGTCCGTTCATCGCTGGACATCCTATTGAAGATGTAGATACCATCGTTGCATACCGGGTTTAGATTCCAGTGATAAACACCAGAACGGCCTCAACCAGCGAGCATTCGCTGTTCTCGACGACCCGGTGCGCTCGAGTACGAACTGTTCACACGTACATGCGGCCTGACCAGCCGCTAACGGAAAAGAGCTTCCGATGACCACCAGCACCGCAGCACCACAACGCACGTCCGAAATCTCCAGCAGCCGACGCGGCTGCCGTTCCTCTGCACGCCAAGCGTCGGTAGCTAGACTGAATACAGCCGGAATCCCCGCCCGGTCTACTACACCCAGTCGCGACGACGGGTGGTTCCAGACATCGCGACAATCGGGTTCAGGGGGACGTGACGGGCAGGCTTGGACACCTGCCCGTCACGTCGATACATCAGTCGACCTCGCAGACGTTCGCTACCACGTCAACGCTCTGATGTGCGCCGGAATGACAACCGAGCTGATCGCTCAACTTGCATCACTGCCCGTCGAAATCATCCGGGCGTTGCGCAAGACTTCCACGACGTCAGCACCACAGCGTGTCGTCGACGCTGTCCTTTCAATCACCTTCCGCCCCAGCCGCGGCCGCGATCTCACGCCGGCTGTCGGAGCGCACCGACGTCTGCGTGCACTCAACGCAATGGGCTATGGAGACGGTCTCCTGGCAGCTCGTCTCGGCGTCGACATCGACGTCGTCACTGGCATGCCGACCAAGAGCCTCATCTCCAGTGGGCTATGGAAGGCGATCGCCGGTATCTACGACGAGCTGTCCATGCACCCGGGCCCGGATGCCGAAATTCGTGACCGATCACGCGCGGATGGCGTCGTGCCGCCGCTCGGGTGGGACGACGACGAAATCGACAACCCCAAGGCGCGGAGTCAGGAACGAGTTCAACCGCGACACGGTGGGGGAGGTGTTCCCGTTGACGAGGCAGTCGTGATCCGCCGGCTCGGTGGGGAGCAGTTGCCGCTACGCCTCTGCGAGCGACGCGAGATCGTGCGCATTGCGTTCGAACGAGGTTGGTCTCCTTCCGAGCTCGCGGCACGGCTTTCCATCAAATACGACTCGGCAGTCACCGAATTGAGCCGCTACCGGCGCGCACTTGCACGTGATGCAGCGGTCGACAGCGATTCATCGACAGAAGAGAGTGGCTCACAGGAAACAGCCGTTGAAGTCCTTGGTGTTCGCGAAGAATCCGACGAACTGTCTCCTGTCGAGCCCCTGTCGGGTCGGGAGCTGGAACCGATCTCGCTCGACGAGGAATTGCTGGAAGATGCGACATCGAGCGCTCGCGCGTCCGCCGCGCTCAACCGGAGGGTCGAACGAGTCCAGTTGTCTGGTTCTCGGTCGGGACATAGGAATGGCGCGGCACGGCTCCGCCCGCCGCGCCACATGCTGCGCACTCTGAGTACGCGGTGCCCCGGTGTAGGCCCTGGCGGCATTTCTCGCCACACATCCAGTCGAGACATACTGCGTCCCAATCTGATTGATCGATCCATCAAGCCAAATCAACATGTAGACGATGCAATGCTGCGCTCGCCATCGGCGCCCGCACGCGCCTCGCGGCGGCGAGGTCTCTTCTTCGATGGGGCCGGCGGGAGGGCATTCACATACGGCCCGGTGGATGGTCAGCTGCGGCGAGAGGTAAACCGTGGCAGTCAACCGCAGAGGTACTTGCGCCCGATCGACATTGCCGACACCGGCTGAAGTACATCTCGGCAAGATCTCCATTGGGCGCTGAAAAGCGTTTCTTGACAGCGGATTACAAAATCGCATCACGTTCTATTCATATACAGACATCTCCGGTCTCGACCCGAGACCCCAGACGGGACCTGCTCATGAACACGACATTCGCCTCCGCGCTCAACACCATGACACCCGGCGACGCTGTTATGTGTCTTGCTGCCGGAACGGTCGAGCTTGCTCTCGATGACGCACCGGAATCAATGCGCTGGCACTGGTTCGCCGATCTCCTCGACTCGCAATGGGGGTTGACCGGCAGGCTCGCGCCCATCGTGACCGAGCCGGTCATGTCCGAACTGGAGCAGGCTGCCCGTATGTGCCGCGCCGCAGCACAGCATCCGCTAGACCCGCAGGTCTGGTTATCGGCATACCAATCCACAACAGCGCTGGTAGAAGACCCTGCGGTGATCTCAGCAGATGCCCTGCACCTCGCGCTCTCCGCAGCCAACGACATCGCACTGGAAGCAATGGACACTCCGCATCCTGATTTTTCGGTCGCCGTCACGCTGGCATTCGAAGCGCTGACATCGGTGGTGGCCGTCGACCGCGAGGTGTCCAGAAGTTGGATTCTGACTGCAATCGGAGAATGGGTCGCGAGGACAGAATTGGATCAGTCAGGCCTCCGATCTGCACAATCGCGCACTAACGCTGACAATAGGCAGATTGCAAATGCTTCCGTTGTTTCTGCAGGATGTAGCGAGAAGACACTGCTGAAAGTGAGAGGGAATGCGTGAAACCGTCGTCCAATCAGAGCCGGTGAGTCCAGGTCATTTCGGTTCACCCAGCCCATCCGTCGTCGGGGGCGCGGTCAAAGGAAGGCGACGGCAGAAACGGGCGGGGATTACTCGCGAGAAAATCGTCGATGCTGCCGCACGTCAGTTCGATGCTTGTGGATTTGCCGCGGCAAGTATCAACACCATCATCGAAAACGGGAACCTGACCAAAGGTGCAATATATTTCCATTTCTCTTCCAAAGAGGAACTGGCACAACAGGTTATCGAGCGATGGTCAAATATGGTGAATGACGAGTACGTGGCTCTCGGAGAGGCTGGTGATAGGTCCCCCTACCGCCAGCTGGTGCGGTTCTGCAGCGAGATGGCGTACCGTATCGATGCCGATCCCATCCTGCGTGCTGGGTTACTTCTCACTGTCGAACCGTCCGTTACGGGCGGGAGAATTGCATATATGGAGTGGCACAAGAGCATTGATGAATTGGTTGTCCGCTCCATAGAGTCAGGCGAGATAAGCGACCGTCCCGCAAGCTACCGACTATCTGATCAGGTGTGCGCGACATTCATTGGCGGGGCTCAACTTCATTCGGTTGATGTGGGCTCACCCAATCTGCGAACACGGATAGTCGACGTGTTCGACGGACTTACCGGCGGTCCGGACTAGCCGAAACCTCGCCTTCTACGCCGCCCCGCAGAGGCCCTGGATCTTCCCACGGAGCCTGAAAATCTACCGCGCCCGTGTTGTATGCACGTGAGCGGACTCGAATCCCCGGTCGGAAAAGGTCACCCCTAGTATCGGGTTCGTGCCGAACGTGAGAACGCCCGACGCCGATATCTATTACACCGACAGTGGGGGAGAGGGGCCCGTCCTGCTGCTCGGGCATGGATTCTTCATGGATTCGTCGATGTTCGCCCCGCAGATCGATGCCCTCGCCAGCAATGTCAGGGTGGTTGCCTGGGACTCGCGCAGACACGGACGAACAACCGATCACGGCGCCGCATTCACGTATTGGGATTTGGCTCGAGACTCCCTGGCGGTCCTCGACGATCTCGAGATCGAGACAGCAATCGTCGGCGGAATGTCGCAGGGCGGCTACACCGCGCTACGGACGGCTTTGCTCGCTCCCGAGAGAGTCCAAGCGCTCCTGCTACTCGACACCGAAGCATCTGCCTGCACCGATGGCGAGAAAGCCGGATACAAGGCCATGTTCGATCAGTGGTGCAGCGATGCCCCGATCGAACCGCTTGTCGAAGCTCTGGCACCACAATTGATCGGCGGTGACTCGCGAGAGTCGTGGGCGCCGTGGATCGAGAAATGGACGACAAGCGATCGTCGAGCGATTCGACCGGCCGCAGAGTGCTTGATCGAACGCGACGATGTCGTCGACCGGTTGAGTGCTATCGAGGTGCCGGCGTTGATCATCCGTGGCGAACACGACATGTCCGCGCCTGCGGCCAAAGCAAAACAGTTGTACGACCATTTACCGCTCGCAGTTCCAGTCCTCACCATTCCTGGCGCAGGTCACGCAGCCAATTGGACCCACCCGCAGCCCGTGAACGAGACCATCGCGGCCTTCGTGACGATGGTTGAAACAGGCTGGCTGTAGAAGTTTGAGCAGCTATTCGGTTCCCGGGATTCGCACGCCTAGGTACATCTGTACGGGGTAGTCACCACGCATTTCCGTGTGTACCTGGACATGAACGCGGTATTCCTCGCCGGTGTCGGCATCGCGCAGATGCATGAATGGCTGGTGTCGGCCGAATCGAACATCCTCTTTGCCCCACAGGCGCCGAAATGCAGGGAACTTGCTCAGTTCTTCCAGGGTTTCGATCGCCCATTCAGGGTTGTAATAGCGTCCCATCAATGCGCGGAACCAGTTCACCGTCAAGGTCGTCTCGGCTTCCCACTCCACCATGACTTGCTTGGACTGCGGTGTGGAGAAGAACCAGCGCAAAACATTGCCGTCGTCGAGAAGGCCTGGAAAGGCGCGATCATAGGCAGCGTTGCATTCGATGACATTCCATCGCTCATCCAGATAAGCCACCAGATGTGGATTGAGCGCTGTGATGACCGTGCGCATCTCGGGTGTGATGAGTGATCGGTATTGCTCGATCGTCCACGGGGTGGTCGATGTTTCCCGTTCCGTTTGAGTGCGGCGAGCAAGGTTGTACAGGTGTCGGCGCTGGGCCGGATCGAGGCCGAGTTCCCGTGATGCTGCTTCCAGAAATTTGACTGAAGGGTTCGGCGATTCGTTACGTTCGATCTGCGTGATATGGCTCACGCTCCAGAAAATATTCGCCGCGAATTCGCTCCTCGTCAGACCGTCCGGGTGCTGCGGTGTGGATCTGGTGCGCAACGCGCGCAGGTAATCGCCCAGGTTGGGCGGTCGGACGGTATCCATGCATGACCTTTCGTGAGTATCTGTAACGAGACAAACACCCAAAAGCTGACCTACGGCGAAAAGTCAATACTCGCAGGTAACACTCTTTAGTGGTACCGACCAGACTCGCGCCGGTAACACAAACCTGCTGTGCTGTTTCGCGAAAGACTCACAGCTGCGTGGCAGGCAGGAGAGTGAAACCAGCAGGGAGGCGAGTCAACACCGGGGTGGGGAGACCCTCGGAGTTGCTCCAGAGGGGGATAGCCATGCCACGTTTACGGCGAGGCTCAAGCAGGCGTTCCAGGAGGTCGCCGCTTGGCCTTCATGTACGCCCGATTCACCTGTTCCCCAGAAATCCCCAACGCCTCCGCCAAAGCAGTCTGGATCTTGTCGGTGAGGGCGATCTCACCGCGTTCGATGCGCGTGATCGTCGTAGTCGTCAACCCGCACACTTTGCCGAGCTGGGGTTGGGTAAGTCCGACCAAGCATCGATAGTCACTGAGAAAGCGCTCCTCTGGATCCGTGACGACGACGTCGCCGACTTGGATGTTCAACGCATTCGCGGCTCTGGCCAGGAAATCTATCTGAGGAGACACGGCGCCGATCTCCCAGTTGCGGATGGTCGCGGCGGTCGTGTCCGCCAGGCGGGCGACATCGCCACGGGACATCCGAGCTGCCTTTCGGGCAGCTGCGAATGCGTCTTTATCGAAGCCGCGCAGGACGTTGCGGCTCATCGGATTGGTCCGTCCATCGCTAGACACCATGCCGCAACCCTTCTAATATGCCATCCAGATTGGCTTTTAGATTTGTCACCAAGATTGACAGGGATTGCGGCGAACGTACCGCCACCGAAAAGCCGAGGCAAACCGTTCTGCAGCGCAGTTGGCGCCAGCCAGTCCAGGTCCCGACCTACTGTCCCCGTACGACCTGCCCACCCTGTCCACTCGTCCACTGTGAAGGACCACCACACATGGCATCCCTACTGACCAAAAAGATCGATTCCATCCGCTCGTCCGGTGACAAACAACCAGCACATAACGGCGCAGACCCGGATAGCCCACCCGACCTGACTACCCGCGCGCGAGTGCGCAGACGCCCGATCTACCTTGCAATCGGCGTCGCCCTTGTCGTCGTCGCCGTCATCGGCATGCTCGCCGCAGTCAGCGCGATGCGCGCCACGACCGACGTCCTCGTCCTCGCGCGCGACGTCCAACAGGGCCAAATCATCGAATCGAAGGACCTCGCGGTGAAAACCGTCAACGTCGACGCCGACCTGGGTGCCCTCTCGGCGGGTGAACGAGGTCGTGTCATCGGAATGAGTGCCGGCACTCGATTGCCGGCAGGAACAGTGCTGATGCCCGCGGCCGTCACCGACCAGGTGGTGCCCGGAGAAGGCTTGACGATGGTCGGCATCACCGTGGGATACCCACACCTACCGTCGGAAGCAATTCTTCCCGGAGACATGATTCGCGTCGTAGACACCCCCCGAGAAGGCGATGACCCGCCGGTTACGGGACCTATCAACACAAAGGCGCAGGTCTACTCGACGACCACGATCGCGGAAGCGGGCGAAACCACTCTCAACCTCCTGGTCCCGGAAGCCGAAGCAAACTGGGTCGCCGCGCGGGCTGCGACCAAGCGCGTGTCCATCGTCCTCGACAACCGAGTGCGGTGATTTCCCATGTACCTCGCACTCATCTCTGCATCCGGGGCACCAGGAGTCTCCACGACAGCACTCGCTCTGGCCTTGAATTCACCAAGTAAGAACACGCTCTTGGTCGAAGCTGATCCAATCGGATCCTCGCCCGTGCTGGCCGGATACCTCCTCGGCGGCCGCTACCACGACAAATCATTGATCAACCTCGTCGACGCCAACCGCCACGGACGCCTCAAATCAGCGCTGGCCTCCGAGGTGATCACCTTCCCCGACACCACGGTCTCTGTCCTCCCTGGCCTTCTACATTCCGCTCAAGTCGATGCAATGCGCGGCGTCTGGAGTCCACTCGGAATCCATCTCGCAGGACTTGCCGTCGACGATGCCAACGTCATCGTCGACGCCGGCCGGATCGGACAACACGGCTCACCTGTCGAAATGATCGTCAGCGCCACGACCATTGCCATCGTTACCCGCACGACCCGTCCGGCACTGGCGGCGCTGCGCGCTTCGATCAACGGATTGCGTCAACAACTGTCAGCGACACAGTCCACGGCAAGCCTCGGACTCATCCTCATCGGTGAATCTCCGTACAACGCCGACGAAGTAGCCAAGGTCACGGGACTCGATGTCATCGCCGTCATCCCGGATTCGAAGGACGCGAAGGTCTTCTCCGACGGCGAGGTGCTGACCAAGTGGCGCCGCCGCCGATCGCTGTATCTCCATGCGCTGCACCGAACCACGTGGCCCAAGATCGAAAAGTTCGCGGCCACCCACCAGGCCGACTGGAAGTCCAGCCTCGCCGTGACAGGAGACCGACGATGACAACTGACGAGACAGCACAGAGTACGCACAAGAACATCACCGATCTCCCGTTCTTCTCCGCGACGCTTCCTTCCGTCGATCAGCACTCGGCTTCCCCCGAACCAGTAACCCCGGTGTCGGCAGAGACCGCTGATTTCTTCCGCACCAACCACCTTCACGACCTACCTCCAGCACCACGGCATAGTCCTCCGGACGAGGCCGTGCGGTCGCGGCGGAGTACGCCCCCGAAAATCGCGGTCGACCGACAACTCGTCCGCGCCCTGCAGCGAGAAGCGGCCGAGCTACTGCGCGAACACCGCACCAAGCGTGACCGAGAGCTCAACGATCCGAAGAACACCAAACTCGTCGTGCCGTTCACCGAAGACGAAGAACGCGAATACGGCCGAGAAACAATCACCGGATTGGTGAAAAACCACGTCCAACAGACGATCCGCTCCGGCGGCGAAGCCTTCAACCTCGACCAAGAACATGCCCTCATCAAGGCGATCTTCGACGCCCAGTTCCGCCTCGGGCCCCTCCAAGATCTCGTCGAAGAACCCGACATCACCGACATCTACCTCAACGGTGACGCCGTATACGTCAAATACCCCGACGGACACTACGAATACCGAGCTTCCGTCGTCGACAGCGGCGACGAACTTCTCGAGTGGATGAGCCTGCTCGCATCCAGGGCCGATAACGGTGGCAGGCCCTTCTCCAGAATCAATCCCTCGCTTCGACTCAACATGCAAGGCAACCATCGACTTTCGGTCCTGGGGTACACCACCATCCGGCCCTCCGTCGCGATCCGCATCCACCGCCTGACCAACATCACCCTCGAGCAGCTATCGCTCGATCACCACATGATGCCTCCGGAACTTGCGCACATCCTCGGATGCGCCATGCGAGGCGGAGCGTCGACCGGCGTCGGCGGCGGAATGGGTTTCGGCAAAACGACATTCGCCCGCGCTCTCGCCAACGCACTCCCCGTTCACACACGAATCGGAGTGGCCGAAACCGAACGAGAACTCTTCCTCGACGAACTGCCCGGCCGGCGAGACTTCGTCGTCGACGCCGAAATGATCATGGGCGGTGGCGAACGCGGTCCAGACGGACAGCTCGCCGGCGGCTTCAGCCTGAGCGCAATTCTCTATGAGTTCGTCCGCCAGGGACTCGACTACCTCGTAGTCGGCGAAATCGCCGGCCACGAGATCCTCGCCCTGGTCAAGGCGCTCCAAACAGCCAATGGTGGCCTTTTCACTACCCACGCCTACACCGCCCGCGGCGTCATCGACCGACTCGCCAACCTCGCCCAAGAGCCCCCGATGAACGCCACCGCGGAATACATCGAACGGCAGCTGGCAGAACACGTCGATGTGATCGTTCAGTTGGCGACGAAGGTCAGGGTCAACCGCGAAGGCACCACAACCGCAGTCCGGTATGTCTCCGAAGTCGTCTACGTCGAACCTGGCGACGACAAGCTACCCAGCTTTTCCACCATCTACCGCGGATACTCCGACGGCACAGGGGTATTCGGCACCATCCCACAGCCGCTGCTACGCAAGCTTCTCGCCGGCGGATTCAAGAGACTGAACCTCCCCTCCGACACTCTTCGGAGTTTCGACGAAGAACGTGAACTCTTCGACGACGAAGGAGCTGCATGATGTACCAGCAAATCGGCGTTTTCCTCGTCCTGCTTCTGTGCGCGGGAGTCGGCTGCCTTGTCCTGGGGTGGAGGGACCGCCGCGATCCCACAGCCCCCACTCGGCAGCGTCCACGTAAGGGCGAAAGAGTAAAGATATCCGGGACCACCCAAATGCTCCTGGCGGTAGGGATCGTGGCAGGTGCCAGCGTCTACTACCTGAGTGGATGGCTCTTCACGCTCTTCCTCGTCCCGGCCCTTCTCGTGGGTCTGCCCTACCTCCTGCGCCGACCGGAAGCGGAACACCAGATCCGCCGTCTGTCCGCGATGGACGAATGGACGCGCAACTTGTCGAGCAGCATGCGAGCTGGCTCCGGAATCGAACACACCATCATCTCGACTCCTATCCCGGAAACGCTCAAAGACGAGATCACTGCCTTCATCAACAGGCTCCGCAACAATGTCCCACCGGCCGAAGCGGTCACACGATTTGCATCCGACCTCAACGACAGCGTCGGAGATAAGATCTGCGGCGCCCTCCTCCTTGCCATGCAACTGCGTGGTGTCGGTCTGGCCAATGTTCTCGAAGGCCTCGCCGAAGACGTGGGCGATACCGTCGCCCGCCGCCGGCGCATCGAAGCGGACCGCAAATCGACTCGAACACAAGCCAAATGGGTCACCATCATCACCATCGCCGTCCTTGCTGCAGCTTTCGCCTTCACGAATTTCATGGAGCCATACCGTTCAGGCGGCATGCAGATCGTCCTACTGATCCTGCTGACGCTCTTCGCTGCAGATCTGTACTGGATGAAACAAGCCACCAAGCCGCCGACCTACCCGCGGTTCATCGGAACCAATGACCGCGTCGAACGCACTGACCTTGTAGGAGCGCAGCGATGAGTATCACCATGACGATCATCGTCTATACCAGCGTCGGCACAATCGGCATCTATCTCGTCGCCCTGTACTTCCTGCGAACCCAACCTGCCCTCACCGACGTGATGTCCAGGATGTCCGGACCCGCGCCGGAGAAGGCAAGTACAGCAGGGACATCACTCGTCGACGGGCTCGCCAACAAGCTCGGCCTGCGCGTACATCCCTACCTACAAGACAGCCGATTCCTCACCCTCCCCACATCGGACCTCTCACTGCTGCACAAAGATCCGGCGCACGTACTCGGCGAAAAACTTGTCGCGGCATTCTTCGGTCTGTTGATCTTCCCGATACTGAATCTGGTTCTGACCGCGTTCGGATTGGGATTGGCATGGTCGATGCCGGCGATCCTCTCACTCGCGACCGCCGTCTTCCTCTTCGTGATTCCCGACATCGACATTCGGCGCCGCGCAGCTGCGGCTCGCGCCGAATTCGCACAAGCCCTCAGCTCCTACATCGACCTGGTCGCGCTATGCCGACGAGGCGGAATCGGATCCACGCAATCCCTCGAGATCGCCGCCCAAGTCGGAGACAGCTGGGTGTTCCTACGACTGGACGAGGAACTGTACGAAGCCGGCCGCTCCGGCGAAGCGCCCTGGAGTGCCCTCACTCGCGTCTCTCAGCAGCTCGGACTCGCAGAACTCGGCGACCTCGCAGACATCATGACGATGACAGGCGACAAAGGCGCCAGCGTCTACACCTCACTGCGAGCCAAAGCCGCCAGCCTGCGTTCCGCACAAACCTCCGCTGAACAGTCCGCCGCCGTCGAGGCAACAGAGAAGCTCGCCATGCCCCTCGCCGGCCTGTTCATGGCACTACTCCTGATCCCGGCCGTGACCGTCATCAGCGGCTAACCAACAACAAGAAAGGAATGCCCTCTGAACAGGCAAAACAAAGAAGGACCCATCGACCGGACTCATCCAGTCCAGGACAACTGCTACACATCCAGCACACCAATAAGGAGCACGCCATGACCACCAAGGCCATCACCACCACCCGACGCGCAACCCGCGCTGCCATCACCTCGTACCTCGCACTCACGATGATGTTCGTCGCCGCACTCGCAGGCAGCCTTCTGCAGCGTGCAGGCGGTAAAAATTCGGACCGTGGTCCGTCCACCCTCGAGTACGTCATCCTCGCCGGAATCTTCGCCGTCGCGGCCATCGCTGCCGGCGCTGTAGTCGTCCAGAAGATCCAGTCCCGCGCGGACTCCATCCCCGACTGAAACTGCCGAGCGCAGTTCGGATGCTGGAGAACAAAACCATGGGCCTATCGGTAGCGCTGAGGACATGGAGTGCAACGTCGCTCTCCAGTGCTCGGCGCTATCGATGCACGACCTCAGGCGGCAGTAACCGCATGGGACAGGAGGAAATGCTGTGATGACGATTTTGACAGCGGTAGCGGTTCTCTTGCTGTTCGGAATGCTGCTCCTCATCATCCTTCTAGATGGGTCACCGCTGGAGGAAGTGATTTTGTGGGCGGGGTGGTCAGTTATGGTGCTGGCACTTTCTTTCTGCGTATTGGGCCTGTTTTGGGGAGCCGTGGCCGCAGTCGGTGTCGTCGCACTCGCGGGGGGCGCTTCCTACGTTTATCGCTACGCCACCTTCCGTCGTGATCGTTCGTTGCCGAACGAGTGATTTGGATCTGCGTCATACGAACAGAATTCACAGACCTACAAGCCCTGAGGGGTGAAGGAGAAGGCCAATGATTATCACGATCATCGTATTGGCAGTGACGAGCTATCTCCTGGTGTTCGGGGCCTTCTACATCTCGGATGACGGGTTGAAGTTCTATTTGCCGCCCATGGTTGCGGCGCTCGCCGTCCCCACGTTGACGCTCGGGAGTTTCAATGTAATCACGGACGAGAAGACCTCGGGCATAGCCCAGCTCGGCATACTTGCGGCCGCATTTTCTCTCTCCATAGCCCTCGTCGTTGCCGCGATGTGGACTGCCATGTTCGCGCGCAATCGCGTCGACACCAAGCGCAGTACCGCAGCCCAAAAAGGGCTCGCCACCTAGCCCACCCTCGCCAACCGGACCGCAGAGAAACGGACAGTCATGACACTGGAACAGCTGATCGACCGGTGGCGCCACGACGACCGGGGCCCCACGACGCTCGTCACCGTCATCGCGATGGTCGCTTTCCTGATGATGTTCTCCGTGATGCTGCAAACCGCCCTGTTCTTCCATGGACGAGACGTCGCAAACACCTGCGCCGAAAAAGCATTGCAAGCCACGCGTTCTCAGCAAGGGAACCAGGCGCTCGGCCTCGCCGCAGCGAACGCGTGCATCGCGAAATCCGGATCGGGTGACCTTCAATCGCCGGTCGTGTCGGTGAACAAGACACTCCGCGAGACCACGGTCACGATCACCGGAAAGTCCCCGTCCCTCGTACCGGGGTTGGAATTCGCCATCACCGTCGACCACACCAAACCCACTGAGCGCGTGACCAATCCCGGAGGTGTCGGATGAAGCTGAGCCAGTGGATCGCTCGCGCCCGCTCAAACGATCGAGGAGATGTGACCATCGAGTTGTGCCTCGCGATCATCGTCCTCCTCGTCCTACTCGGTTGGATGTACGCATACGGCATCAACCGTCAGGCGCATCAAAAGGTCGAGCACGCCGCGGGAGAAGCCGCCCGGGCAGCATCACTCTCACGTACCGCCACTCAAGCCAACCCTCTCGCATACCAAGCGGCCCTGGACTCCATGGATGGTCAAGGACTCAAATGCACGACCATGAACGTCAGCGCTGACACCTCCGGATTCCGTACTCGCCCAGGAGTATCCGCAACCGTCGAAGTCACCGTCAGTTGTGAAGTTTCCTACGACGCCCTCGGATGGCCCGGCGTCAGCGGAGGACGAACTATCGAGGTCACTGCAATCTCACCCATCGACACTTTCCGGGAGCGCACCAGATGATCACCACCCTGCGTAAGCGACTCACCTCCAGGCTCCCCGAGGAACGCGATAAGGGCGCCGTGACGCTGCTGACCGTGATACTCGCTCCCATCCTCATATTCTTCGTGTGGGGACTCATCGTCGACGGCGGTGGAATGCACACCGCAGCTCAACGCGCGGACAACGTCGCCGAAGACGCCGCCCGCGCGTCCGGACAGCAGATCGTCGGATCGCTCAGTGCGCGAGGGATCGATACGGTTGTCGACCCCGTACGCGCAGTGGCGGCCGCGAAACGCTACCTCGCCGACGCCGGGGTCGAGGGCGAGGTCATCCCCACAGGGCCTCGCACACTGCTGATCACCACCCGCATCGTGTACGACAACAAGCTTTTGCCCCTTGGTTCGAAAGTGATCACGGGTAGTGCAACGGTGAACCTCAACCGCACCAACGCGGGGGAGGTGTACCGGCCATGAGTGCTCGCACAGTCCGATCCCGCCTCGCAGGACTCGGGTACCTCCTGATCCTGCTTCTGCTCGTGGCAGGGATCCCCGCAGCACTGTGGGCATTGCGCGGTAATCCTCTCGACATCCCCTTTTCGGATTTCGAGAGTCTGCTCTCTAGCCCCGACGACGGCAGCCTCCTCGTCGCACTTCTGCCGCTCGTCGGCTGGGTCGCGTGGGCGACATTTACCCTCCCGATCCTTGTCGAGCTCGCAGCCACACTCCGGGGCGTCAAGGCACCGAAGATCCGGCTTCTCGGGTCGCAACAGAAAACGGCGACTTTCCTCGTCAGTGGTGCACTGCTTCTGCTGACAGCCGGCACCGCAACCGCGACACCTGCACTCTCGCAACCAGTAGACAGTGCATCACCTGCGCCCTACGCACCGATCGCCGCACAGCAAGACCCGAGCGGCCCCGCCCACACTCAGGTGGACCCGCGCGCTGCACGGCCCGCGGTTAAACCCGCCGGCCCGACCGTGACCACCGTCCGCGGAGACACCCTGTGGGGACTCGCCCAAACTCACCTCGGCGACGGGAGGCTGTTCACCGAACTGCTCGAACTGAACAAAGACGTTGTGCCCGAAGCGGGATTCCTCGCAGAGGGAATGACGCTGCAACTCCCTGCGGCAGTGCAGGACGTCGTACAAGGGGCCTACACCGTCCAAGCTGGAGACACACTCTGGGACATCGCCGATCGAGAGCTCGGCGATCCTTTGCGTTTTTCTGAGATCACCACTGCGGACGGGTCGCCAGCCGGAGACCTGATCACAGTCGGACAGCAATTGATCATTCCGTCCGCGTCCGCCCAAACACCCGTGCCGGCAGCGGAGGCAGCCCCCCAGCCGGCGGCCGTACCTGCGCCGGTTGAGGCGCCGGTGCCAGCCCCCCAGGCGCAGGTGCCCGACGCGGCACCGGACCCCCTCCCAGAAGTTGCAGCGACACCGAACTGGCAACTCGACCCCATCGAGCCCCAGATGCCTGCGAATATGGCCCCTGATGCCGAAGCATCCGTGATCACCGCCGACGCGGAAGACGACTCCTCCAGCTCGTCCGGCGTCGTCTACATCGCCCTCGGTATCTCCGCGCTCGCCGCCGCCGGCCTGACCGGCCATCTCGCGCTGTGCCGTCGGCAACAGCAGCATCGCCGCCGCCGCGGCGAGCGCATCGCCCTGCCCGCCAAGGAAGCAATCCTTGCCGAACAGGCCTTGACGGCCGCTGTCGATCCGTTGACCACCGCTCATGTCGACACTGCATTGCGGAACCTCGCGCAGTACTGCCGAGCGAACGAGATCTCCATCCCCAGTCTCCTTGCGGTTTTCATCGGTGACGACACGATCGAACTCGGATTGCTCGAGGAGATCTCGCTGCCCCAGCCATGGATGCAATCAGACGACGACACGTGGATGGTCGACCCACGGGCGTTCCCTCGTTCGGTCCCGGACATCGACGTCAGCCCATACCCAGCCCTGACCGCGATGGGAACGAGCGACGATGGACGAGAGCTCATGCTCAATTTGGAGGAAATAGGGCATCTCTCCATCACCGGCACACCTACCGCCACCGCAAATGTGCTTCGCGCGATGGCCGTCGAGCTTGCCGTATCGCCGCTGGCAGATTCCCTTCACCTCAACGTCGTCGGATACTGCGGCGACCTCGCAGGCGCAGTGAACACTGGCCGTATCACGCACTCCGACAACACCGACGAGGTGTTGGCGCGCTTGGCTCGCCATCTCGAACGCGACGCCGGCATCCTCGACGAGAACGAGGTTGCATCCATCGCACAGGCACGGAGCGTGTACGAGACCAGTGAGCTGACTGCTCCGGAAATCGTCCTCATCTCCGACCCGTTGACAGCTGAACAAACAGAAATCCTGACCTCGATCGCCCATAGCGCCCCGCGGATCGCGTTCGCTGCAGTCACAACGCAGAACTCGAACACTCGCTCCGACTGGACATTGGATGTCGCCGACGACGGCACCGCAACACTGGTCCGCCCTGGTATCGCATCAGCACAGCTCACTGTCACAACACTCGACGAAGCCGGCTACGAGAGCATTGTCAGTCTGTATGCCACTACCGCCCATGATTCTTCCCCAGCTGTCGAACCGGAGGCCTCGGACTTCGGTTGGGAGGGGGCACGTCTCGACTGCGAGATCACGACCGAGAATCTCATCACCAGTACCGACCCTGCGGCTTTCACGGTAGTTCGGAACGACGACAACGTATTTGAGGAAATCAACTCCGAGACAGTCGGTGACATCGACATCGACACCGACTCTGCGGCTGAGACCGAAACCGAGATTGTTGCGTCCCATCCCGAGCTTCCCGCGGCTCCACACATTTGGATTCGCGTCCTCGGAGAGCCCACCCTCGCGCCACTTACTCCGGGCTCAACGGACCGCGAGAACTCGCGAAGCCTCACCGAAATCGCAGCTCTACTGGCATTCAGCGACGGCGGAGTGCCCGCAACTGAGCTCACCGCAAAGATGTGGCCGCACGACGTTGAACTCGTCAATGCGGCCAGCACTGCCGAAGAAGCGAAGACGGCAAACGCGCGGCTCCGTAGCCGCCGCAACCAAGCCGTCACACGACTGCGCAGCTGGATGGGAGATACCGACACCGGGGACGCAGCGCTCATCAAGTCCGGAGACCGAACCGGCCGAACGCCACTTCGCCTCCACCCTTCAGTGACCACAGACTGGGACTACTGGAACCAGCTCGTCGACGCTCACCCTGCGACGACGACAACCGAACGCCTTGAATCCGCTCTCGCGCTGGTGACCGGTCAGCCCTTCACCAGCGACGACCCGATTGCCTACCGGTGGGCAGATCACATAAAGCAGGAAATGATCTCCGCGATCACCGACGTCGCAGAAGAGCTCGCCGGCCGCTACATCCGCGGCGAACAGGTCACCCAGGACCTCGATGCCGCAGGAAAGGCAGCCCGGGCCGGCCTCACGGTCGACAGTGCTCACGAAGGCTGCTGGCGAGCAGCCATCATCGCCACCCACTTCTCCGGGGACATCGAAACTACCCAAACCCTCATCGACACCCTCAAAAGCGAACTCGACGAACTGCAAGTCGACGCACACCCGGAGACCAACGAACTTCTCAGACAGCTCGACACCACCACCGACTACCGCATCGGAGCCGCATCATGAACCGCCGCCTCGCAGCCATGCTCACCCTCACTGCGGCGGCCTGCCTGACCGCAAGCTGCAGCATCCTCAGCCCGGAGCCCGGCACCCTCGACACCAGCAGCGGCCCGACCTTTACCGGCCCCCCTGGATCGGGAAAATCACCTGAACAGCAAGCAGGAGAAGGTGCCCTCGCCAAGATCAGCGAGTACTACACCGTGCTCGCACGATTGAATTCCGACCCCGCTGCCCCGCTCTCTGACCTCGATGCCGTCGCGGCCGGCCGTTTCCTCGACAGGACCAAGAAAGAGATCACAACCAGTCGCAACGGAAACCCGACGCCACCAAGCGATCTCAAAGTACTCAAGAACGTGATTACCAAACACGACATCCCCATCGACGAGACCGGCGCACCGACAGCGGGAACTGCCACGCTCCAAATGGACGTCTGCATCAGCAAGCCTGTGGACAAACTCGAACTCGGAAAACCGATCCTGACGAACCCGTCATGGCCCGACCCAGCAGGATGGAGAGTCACAGCCGACTACACACAACCCGGAACACCCTGCAGCGCCGGAAGCTTCTAGGAGACAACAACATGGCCCACAACAGAATTCGACGAACCACAGCAGCAGCAGTCGCAGCTGTTGCCCTACTAGCCGGCGTCGCAGCTTGTTCCAGCAATTCCGACGAGCCGAACGTCACTCTCACTGCAACCGGAAACCCCGCTTTCGATGGTCCAGACGGCAAGACCGAGGCGAAGACGCCCGACGAGCAAGCGCGGAGCCAAGCGATCGCCAAGGTCAACGAGTTTTATGCTGCCCTCGGAAGCATTGAAGCTGACCCAACAGCTTCTGTGGATGCGATCGGCGGTGTGGCTGGGGACCCAGTCTTGAACGACCGAGTCGGGGACATCATGCTTCGACGGTCGCAAGGCATCACCAGTACCGGAGCCATTTCCGTCATCAAATCCTCGGTGACGGATCTGAGCGCACCGGTAGATGATCAGGGAAAACCCCGCGCGGAAGCCGCGTGGGTTCACGTTCAGGCCTGCACTGATATCTCCGGCTGGAATGCCGTATTTCCGGACGGATCAAGTGCGATGAAGCCCGACCGCGGCCAGTTCGAGTCCACCAACATCACCGTTCGGAACCCCGCGTGGCCTGATTCGAATGGCTGGCGCGTCACAAGTCAAACAGTTGAGAAGGTGCAATCATGCGACTAGCAATGAGAATTTTCGCCACTGCGACACTGGTTTGCGGCGTTCTGGTCACGGGGAGTCAATCAGCGTTGGCGCAGCCAGGCGTAGGTGGAGGTGGAGTTGACGTATCGTCCTCGCCCGGTGGTGCGAATGTGACAGTGGGTGGCGGCTACGTGAGTGCGCCCGCGGGCTCAGGCGCCGGCGCGGGGGCCGCGGGAGGCGGCGCGGGGGCCGCGGCTGGCAACGCAGGAGGCGGCGGAGGCGGTGCGGGTACTGGCGGCGCCGGCCCCGCTGCTGCACCTCCGTCCGGGACCCTCAACGCGATCCTGCAAGGCGCATGTCTCGGCACACCGGGGGGATGCCCCGCACCGCCTGCGGCACCCGGTATCGAGATCCCGCCGACGCCGCCCTCAATGGCGGAGATCATGAATACGGTGTCTATGGCGATCACCGCTATGCAGCTCGAAAAGCCTCCGATGTGCTGGACACCTGAACCTGCGAACTCAGGTGGAGGTCAACGTACCGGTCTCGTGGGTAAGGAGAGCTGGGCTTTCATGTGCCCCAACGACGTTCGCGAATCCACGACAGGCCCGGTCAACCGAGCAGCCACCTCGGGTGTGGTAACCGTCACCGCGAACGCCATCAACACCGGTGTCCTCATCAATCACGGCGATGGAGACGTGCAATTGTGCCCGGGTGCATTGCTGCCGTTCACTCCGTATACCGATGCTGTTGACGCCAGCCCTCTTTCGCCCGCCAGCGGAACTCCATCGCCCACATGCGGACATCGTCTCGCAAAATCGTCCATTGGACAGCCGCAAGACGTCTTCAAGGTCAGCGCCACCAGCAACTGGGTGGTCACGTGGACTGCCACTTGGCCAGGCGGCACGATGGGCGGTGTAGCCCCCACTCCGTTGACGTCGATGTACGACCGGCGGGTAGGCGAATTGCAGGTCTTGGTCACACCGAACTGAATTCAGCCAATGGATGCCCGCGTCATTTTGAACTGTCCAGTTCGAGTGACGCGGGCATCTTTGTCGGCAGAACGAGAAGGGAATCATAGGTGGGCACCTATCATCACGTGGTCCTACGCTCGGCGCCAGGCGAATACGTCGCCAGGATAAGGCCGAGCGCATTCGGATGCGACATCAAGGTCGGTAGGGGAGGTTGGTTTGATCAGAATCGGCTCCCGGCCATCATGGCATTCGCGGAGAAGTATTTCGACTGTTCCCTGACGGTGATCTGGGTGGACGACCTGTCCTGTGACGGTTGGGAATACGACTCGTCACTGGTAGCTCCGTGGGACGGCCCGGTGTCCCTTGATGACGAACCTGAACTTCCTCACCTGGTACCGGCCAGCTCGCCAGGCAAAGCAGACGCCGCTTGTCCGAACATCATTGTCGAGGGGATGTAACTACACGTGCTGACCGGGGATCCGAGCGAGGAAACATCGTTGTCATTGGGTGAAATCCGGAGGGCCATAGTGCAATCGTCATTTCTGACTGCGAGACAAAAGCTCTCGTATCTGGGTGCGTGGTCGGTTCATATTCGTGAGGCATCCCGCAATGCAGCTAGGGTTGAGGACTACAGGCAGGCGACTGATGTTGCTGTCCGCGTCTCGGGACTGTAAGAACAACGGTGTAACTCTGAAAGGAGATACGCCACTATGACTGATGTGATTGATCGTGAGACAGAGACGAACTCGGCTCAGCCGGGTATCAGCGATGCGCGGCTCAAAGAGCTGGTCGAGCAGGCGCGAGCCGAAGGGCTGCAGTTGACCGGAGATGGTGGATTGCTGTCGAAGCTGACCAAGCTAGTCGTGGAGTCCGCGCTCGAAGGCGAGATGGACGACCACCTCGGATACGGCAAGAGCGACCCGGCAGGCAGGGGCAGCGGCAACTCCCGCAACGGCAGACGCACCAAGAACGTGTTGACCGAGGCCGGCCCGGTCGAACTCGAGGTGCCCCGTGACCGGGATTCCTCCTTCGAACCGAAGATCGTGGCCAAGCGGCAGCGTCGGCTCTCAGGCGTGGAGGACATGGTGATCTCGTTGTCATCCAAGGGTTTGACGACCGGTGAGATCGCTGCACACCTGGCCGAGGTGTACGGAGCCGATGTGTCCAAGCAGACGATCTCGACGATCACCGAGCGGGTGATGGAAGGCATGGCCGAGTGGCAGAACCGGCCGTTGGACCCTGTGTACCCGGTGCTGTTCATCGACTGCATCCACGTCAAGATTCGCGAGGGCAACGTCGCCAACCGGCCGATCTACGTCGCGATGGGGGTGACTGTCGACGGCACCCGCGACATCCTCGGATTGTGGGCCGGTGAGCACGGCGACGGGGAGGGAGCGAAGTACTGGCTTCGGGTGTTGTCCGAGCTGAAAAACCGTGGTGTGCAGGATGTTCTGATCGTCGTGTGCGACGGTCTCAAGCATCTACCCGACTCGATCGAGCAAGTGTGGCCACAGACCATCGTGCAGACTTGTGTGGTCCATCTTCTCCGTAACACCTACGCCTATGCCTCCCGCAAGGACTGGTCCGAGATCGCCAAGGACCTCAAACCCGTCTACACGGCGCCGTCGGAGCAGGCCGCGCTCGACCGATTCGCAGAGTTCAGTGACAAATGGGAGAAACGCTATCCCGCGATCATCAGGCTCTGGACCAATGCCTGGGCTGAGTTCGTGCCGTTCCTACAATTCGACAACGCCATCCGGCAGGTCATCTACACGACCAACGCCATCGAAAGTGTCAACGCCCGAATCCGCAGGGCTGTCAAGGCCCGTGGACACTTTCCGACCGAGGCCGCGGCCTTGAAATGCGTGTATCTGGCCATCATGAGCCTCGACCCGAAAGGCACCGCCCGCCAACGCTGGTCCAACCGATGGAAGGCAGCACTGAATGCCTTCGAGATAACGTTCGACGGACGGCTGTCTGCCGGACGAAAGTAGTTAGAAATCAATCAATTACACCGTTTTCTGGACAGACCCCGCGTCTCGGCATTGCGAGCCTGTGTGAATGCGGTTGATCCGGAGCTGATTTCGGACTTGTCGGCGACGTTGAACCCATACGCAGAATCTCCCGACCCCAACCCCTTTGAGGATGCACTCAGATCTGAATTCGGGGATTCGGTTGGTGCTGAGATTAACCAACTGGCCGTGCACTGGAATGCGAGAGTCGACCTTCCGTGGCCGATGTTGATGCACCAGGCCGTTGACAGCACAAGCAGGTATCTGGCCTTGGACAGCCTGTCGGGGGTCGATCGTGGAGAGACGCGATTGGCTGCAGCTTTGGCAGTTGCGATCCCGATGGTGGTGCGTAGCGAATTCGCCGAGATCGGTGTTCGGGGTCGCTATGTTTTGTTGTGGCGGGGGCTGGGGAAGTTCGGGGTAAGCCCGCGGCCTGAGGTTTGGCCTGAACTGGCGGCGCGCCGGGTACCTCATGATTACAGCGCGCAGCCTCTGTCGTCGTTTACGACCGACCTCGATGTTGCTTCGGATTTCGCGAGGGACGGTGAGGGGATTTTGTTGGCTGAGTTGGTTCCGTTGTCGGCTGTATTTTCGACTTCGCTGGTGTTGGGGTTCTTGGGGGCTGAGGTGGTCGTGCGAGATCATCGCCACCGATGGCTGGTGCCTCTCCGCCGGACCGAGGGCGCTTGGGTAGTTGACTACAGTCCGCCCTGATTGGTCTTCTCCCGGGCGGCCATCGCAGTCTCGCGTTGCTTGCAGTTGCGTGCTTGTGTTGCGTGTTGGATTACCTTGTGGCGGTGTAGAACTGTGGAGCGTCAGTCTGGTTGAGTTGTGGGTGTCAATATTGTGAAATTCGAGCGGGTGGGGGAGTTTGGATGAGGCAGCTGCCGACTTCGATTCAGGAGGAGAGCGCTTCAGATGGGGGACGGGCCGTTGGTGGGCGTGGTGGAGCGAGCGGATGCATTTGGTTCTGCTGATCGGTGTCCCCGCGTCAATCCTGCTGTTGTTCTGGTCCAACGTAATTTGGACGTCGATCGACCAGTATCTCAATCCGACTTCCGGGGCGGCAGTAGATGTTTCGCCCGATCCTGGGATTGCGGAGGACGTTATCGCTACTAGCGTGGCGGTGGCGTGCGGGTGGTTCACGTTCTTGGTAGTTCGCAGATTCTGGGGCCCGGTCGATCGATCTGCGCCGTGGCTCGCAGGTGTGGGCCGTCGTCGGCGGTTCCTCGGAGCTGCAGGAATTTGGGCGGTCGGTCAGGCTCTGGCAATTGCGTTTCGGGCATTTGTCGGTGAGGGCTCAACTGGCAGTCCCTCGGTCGAGGGTGGTTGGTTCTCCTGGGACGTCGTGAAGCCGGTCCTGCTGGCGGGGTTGATGGAAGAGGTCTTCTTTGCCGGGCTAGCGGCATTGGTAGGTCTGCGATTCCGGATCAACCTCATCGTGGTGATCGGCATTTCAGCGATTCTTCGTGGAGCCTTACACGTATATCAGGGGTGGGAGTTGGCAGTCGGGGCGATGTTGTGGGGCGGGTTTGCTGTTTTCGCGTACTACCGTTATCGATCGCTCTTGGGATTAGTTGTGCCTCACAGTATTTTCAATCTTGGCGTGGCGGCGGGTTGGATGGGACAGCGATGGTTGGTCGTGGCCGTCGCGGTCGTAGTGGTCGGCTTTGCTGTTGTCTACATCGCAGAGATCGAGAGGTCGCGCGGTTCTCGTTTGGGCACTGAGGGTGGGGTAAACGTGGGCGATCGGCAATCGCGGTCAGTTGTGTTGACCGGTGAGCCTTAAAGGCCAGAAGCATCAAAGAAGGCCTGTTCGAGTGCGTGAACAGGGCCTTTTGCCAACTAGATGCATCGGAGGATTCGTACGGGTGGGTCGCGGGACCGTGCTCAATGTCTGTCTCTGCCCATATCGTTGGGGATATGACGGAGAATCGAAGCTTTCTTGATCGTCCGAAACCGTGGCTGGATGCTCCCCGCCCGGGGCCGACTGTCGTTGTCGACATCGATGGCGTCGTTGCGGATATGCACAATTTCGAGGGGTTGATCGCCGCGCCGTCATACGCCGATCGAGATTGGAAGCGGTTTCATACCCATTTCGGTGAAGCTTCCCTGAACCGCGCAGGCGGAAAGTTGGTTCGGGCGCTCGACAGTGCAGGTTTCACCATTGCATACAGCACAACCCGCTTGGACCAGTTCAATCGGACATCTGATCGGTGGATCCGGGCGAAGTCGTTGCCGCCCGGTCACATCGAATCACGGAGCTTGTGGGTGGACGGAACTGTGCGGCGGGCGCTCGATGTCAAACGACGGCATTGGTGGCGATGGGAAAACCACTACGCAGAGACGAGCCCGATAGTTGCCTGGATCGACGACGAACCAGACGCAGTCGACGCGCTTCGGGGGGAGGGTTGCCCGGCGTGGTTGTTCTCGGAGCTCGTCGATCGCCTCAAAGTCGGCGATGTGGTTCCAGCGCTTGCGTCCGGACCGGAACCCGTCGATGTTCTCGCCGCGAGGAAGACAGAGGCTTTGCCGCTGTGGGAGGAATTCGACGAGCGGTTCAAGGTCAAACACGCGCGGTGGCAGAAACGGCACGCGGAACGAATGCGGAGTCGCCAACAGGATCAACGGGTTGTCGGCGATGGAGCCGTTCGCGTCTGAGCCATTCTTTGAAGGTGGCTCACCGCATCGACGATGGACATCGATGCGGTGAGCCGGAGCACACTACGCCAGCAATGCGCCGCTGACGATGCTACTGCACCCCTGCTTGGAGATGCGGAGATTAGGCTCAGCCGCATGACCCTCTGGTTCTTGCGCTCTCGATCCAACAAGTACGCGGTAAGAGTAGACACCGCCGCCGCGGCTGCGGATCTTCGTGGGCGAATGCGCGCTGTACGTGAGATGAGTTCTCCTGCAGGAAGTGTGGACTGGGAATCGGCGCGTGAGATCGCTGGGAAGTGTGATTTTCAGTTCGTGGCGGCCGCCCGGGCGCTTCCCTTTCTCGAGAGGCGCTTGGCGTTGGCGTGGGAGCGGTCGCTGGTCATGAGTTGTTGGTATGGCCGAGGTAATCGACACGGTTTCGAGCTCCTTGAGGAACGCGGCTTTGCCCTTATGGCGATGCTCCCGGAAGGGGCTGAAGCGTCGGTCTGTCGCGAGTTCGTCGATGCGGTCGTCCATCGCAACGAGATGGGCTCCCGCGTCGATGGGGTAGGCGAGTCGGTGGCTGCGGCGGAGCTCGCGCTGGTCGAAGTGAATCAGAAAGCGTTGCGCCGACGAATGAAGGACGAGCGACAACTGATCGTGCTCGAGAGCGTGATCGGTGGCCAGTCCGGACGGATCGGTCAAAGCCTGCGGCATTATGTGCCGTGGCTCGACTTCGCGTGTGAGTATCTCGAGGATCCACGGGAGGTTCAGGAGCTGGAGATGCTTGTCGCTCGTTGGCGCATCGAGCGTTCGAAATACGTTGTGGAGAACCCGGATTATGCACACGTGCGGATTGTCGACGTGAAGACGGCGCAGGGCGGACCGCACCACAGAGAGGGCATGTAGATGAGTACTGAACCATGTCGAATCAGCGAAGGCAGCGCTCTGCACGCCGATGACCCGGATCCGTTGCGGCAGTACTGGTACACCGCTGATGACCTGGTGGATATCTTCGGTTACCGGCGGGACGCCTTGGAAGGTTTGTTCGGTGAAGCGACGCCGGGGCCTGGCGGGTTGGTGGGGTGGACGACGTCGGTGGTGTGGAAGATCGAGAGTGAAGTGATTGTGCCGGCGGTGGAATTGTTGGCGTCGAGTTTCCGCGATCAGGAGTCGATTGATCTCACGGTGTATCGGTCGTCGGCTGGCTGAGGCTCTGCGATTAACTGCCGCTTGCGGGGCCTTACATGTTGAGCTGGTTGGCCAGTCGACTGATCGGGCGCGGTTCGATGCTCAGATTCTTCGACTGAGGAACTCCGATGATGTGCACTCCGGCGCTGGCGCGGACGTGTGCGTCGCCGTTGATGGAGACAGAGGAAGTGTCTGTCGCTGCGACGAGAGTGTGGCCGGCCGCTTGGACGTGGCACTGGGAGTGGGCGAAGACGACAGCCTGATCTTCGGCGCGAATCTTGGCGTGATCGGTACCGACAATGTGGCTTTTCCCGCGTGCTTCGATGGTGACGCCATCGAATGCTTCGACGTGCGCGAATTCGTAGGCGGTGACACGGGCGCGGTGGGAGGCCTGTAGGAAGCATCGACCGGCGGCAGCGATGGATCCTCCGCTGATTCCGGCACACGATTGACCGATGATCTTCACATCGACTCCGTGCGGGACATGGCCGAGGTCGAACCACAGGTCAGGGTCGGCGTCGATGATCAGTCGTTTGGCGCCGCTGCGGATGTGGTGGGTGTATTCGCTGAAGGTGTGAACGATCAATGCTGGACGGGAGGAACGTGCCGGCTGGAGTCGAGCGCGGTGGTGGGCAGCTTTTCCGATGGGGGCGTTCATAGGGTGATGTTGCCTCTACTGGTGAGTTTTCGAGTGGTTTTGGCGGCGGCGAGTCCGGTCACGATGCGGGAACATCGTCGTTCGAGAGCAGCGCGAGCGGGTTTTCAGGCATCTGAGATGTGCGGTCAGTGATAGTCCATGGCATGGACAGCGCACGCCCCAGCGGCTAACCGATGAGTTCGGAAGCCCGCGCTGTCCGGTAGAGCGGTTAGGGTCGGGTTCTGCCTGTGACCACGGGTGATGGACGCGCTGAAGGAGCTTTTCTGAGATGGCCGAATCGAATGTGGAGTCGGAGAATACTGCCGACGGTGCTTCGACTTCTCTCTCCGCGGAGGAGGCCGAGCCCACAGCGTCCGGCCCTGGTCATCGACCGGGGCTTGTCACCGCCGCCGACGCAGGAAGGCGGAAACCCCCTCTCTCGACGTATCTGCCGATCCTGGGTGTCATTGCTGTGAGTGTGGCGGTGTGGATCGCTGCTCGCTGGGCGTTCGGTCGTCACGAGCAGGCTGGTCTGTGGTCGGTCGCCGCGTTGGCTGCTCTGGCTGGGGCGGTGGTGAGCGTGGCGGTGCGTCCGATGATGGCAAGTTTGTGTGCACTCGTGCAGATTCCCGTGAGGCCGACCAGTCGCCCAATCGTCCCGGCAGTGGCAACAGCAGGATTGTGGTTCGGGGCGGTGATGGCCGCCGGAGGCGACGCGATCTTGCCGGCATGGCTCACGGTGGCGGCTTTGTCTGTCTGGGCCGCGTGGATTGACCACTTCACCTTGCGGTTCCCCTTGCCGTTGATCCGTGCAGTCACCGCGGCGGGTCTGCTGCTCGGCGCGATGGCAGTGGTGATCGATCAGGACCCTGCCGCGGGTCTTCGTGCTGTGGTGGCCGGCGCCGCGATATTCGCCAGTTACCTGGTATTCGCGATCATTACGCGCGGTCACCCCGGTTTGGCGGATGTGAGGTTGAGCTTCATTCTCACTGCAGCTGTCGGATGGGTCGGTTGGATGAACGTGGCTTCGGCAGTGCTGCTGCCGAATATCCTGGCGGTAATAGGGGTGGCGGTAGCCAAGGTGTTCGGAGGCAGAAAGGTCCGGGGTGTGGAGTTCGGGTTCGCTCCGTACCTCGTTGTCGGCACAGCACTCGCTATTGCCTTGCCCGCGGGCTGGTGGATGTTGTGAATCTGACGCAAATGCGGCCGTACCGAGGAGAGGAACTGGACAATGCGCTGGCGCCGGCGGAATCGTTTTCACTCGCCGAACCGGGTGGAAATGGTGGATGAGTTACTCGATCACGTTCACCAGGTCGCCGAACGCACTCTGCCGGCATCGGATGCTCCGGGATCGGCCGGTGTGCGGCGTCTGCATGTGGTGTCGACGATGATCCGTGAGCTGGAGGAGGACATGCGCACTGACAACGCCATCGGAAGCACGACAGTCGAGTCGGTCAGTTTGGGACAGTTCTACGTGATGACCGCACACGGATGCGCAACACGCCTCGCTGCGGATCTCGATGCGGAAGACACTCCGGAGCGCGATGACGAAAGACTTGCCGCATTGGATGAATTTCATGCTGTTCAAGCAGCCACCGGGATCACCGTCGACGTTCACCGGATGCCTACTTCTCCGGAAGGGATCAAGGTTCTGACGGAGTTGGTACGACGAGCTCACAGCGGCGACATGACGCCGGCGCATGTCGAGAATGTGCGTGAGGTCGGGAGATTCGGTGCACTTCTTGACGTCCCTGTCCCTGATCGGGACATTCGCGGGCTGGTCGCGCACTTCGAACGCGTGGCGGGCAAGTCGTCGGGCCCGATCGGGCTGCGGATGCCGGTGGTGCGTGCCCGTGTGTTGGTCGCGTTCTTCGAGCGGTACGCAGCCAGACTGACCAAGACTGGGCAGGACGCGTTGCCGGCGCCGCATGTCCTCGAACACGCGACAGTGTGTGAATTGGCCGAGCGCGCAACGTGGCATCTCTATCGAGTCAGAAGCATCCGGCGGTAGTAAGTCGTCTTGAACCGGGATGAATATCGAATGGGGAAGTGGAGGAGAGGAAGAGGATGGACGAGAGAGCTAGGTGTATGAGGCACGGACGTTAGTTACGCGGTGCCGGCGGTAAGCGGCAGGCGGTCGTCCTCCGCGTGCTGAATGCGGTCGGTGATAATTATAGTGAATGTTCCACACCTCGACGGCAGTGCGCCGCTCGGCTTCGCTGATGTATTCGCGGGAGTACAGCAGTTCTTCGGCGAGGATGCGGTTGTAGCGCTCCACTTTCCCATTGTGTTTCGGCGTGTACGGCTTGATCCGGTAGTGCCGCGCTTCCCGCAGTGAAGCAGTGAAATCTGCTGCCCGATAGCATGATCCGTTGTCGGTGATCACGCGCTCGATCCGGGTGATGCCGTGCGCCGCGAAGAAGAGTCGGGCGTTGTTCATGAAATCGATGGCTGTCGCGGCAGTTTCGTTGTCTCTGGCCTCGGTGTACGCCAAACGGGTGTTGCCATCGATCGCGGAATGCAAATAGGTGTAGCCGACGCGGCCCTGCTTGTTCTTCGTTTTCCGACGTTGTGATCGTTTGGCCTGCTCGGAACCTCGCCCGTGGACGCGCCAACCTCCGCCGTCAGGGATGCGGCCGACCTTCTTCACGTCGACGTGCACCATCTGACCAGGCCGTTTCGCGGCGATGACCTGGGGTTTGCGGTTCGTTTCGCCGTTCGGGTCGATGAACCGGCGGCGATTGAGACCAAGATCCCGCAGGAGTTTCGTGACCGTCCGGCGAGCGATGACCGTTCCGTCCATTCGGAGTTCGAACGTGATGCGCGCGGCCGACCATTTCCGGGTCCGGCGCATCGCTTCGATCTCGGCCACGATCTCTGCGGCGGTGGCGGTGGGTTGATGGTTCGGTGCGCTGGATCTGTCTTGTAATCCCAGTTCACCGTATTTGCGGTACCGGTTGACCCACGTGGAGGCGCATTGTCGGGAGATGCCCATTTCGGCGGCGACGTGGGCGATCGGACGAGTGCGGCACCGCTCGATGAGTCGTCGTCTTCCCTCCACAGTCAGCGGAGCATTACGGTGTGTCACAGGGCTGGTCCCTTTGCTGTTGATGGTCTGTTTCGCAACTTCCATCCTGCCGCGAAGGGCCAGCCCGTCTACTTCAATCCAGCGTCAGCAACGTCCATACCCACAACAGCTAGGGACGTGAAGTCAGGCATCGTTCACACCGAACTTCCGTGTGAGTTCTGCGCCGAGCACCCGCAGTACTTTGCCGATGATCCTGTCGGTTTCGTGCGCGCAGCGCGGTGGGCAGCGGTCGTCAAAGACTGTTGTCATGGCAACGCCCCCGTGGACTACTTACTCTGCGACGAACATTGGGCCATGATCCGATTTCAGCAGTTGCCCGGCCAATGCCGCCGATGTGGGCGTATCGCCTATTCGGTAGCCGATATCGTCAGCACCGAGATTCCACTCGGCCGGACCGCTGAGGGCGTGTGGCCGTTGGTAGGACGTAACATCCCTGTTCCTCGATTCAGTTGAATGGGTCCCGCGACAGACTTTGTGAAGGGTAGAAAAAGCAGCGTGTTGATCATGGCGCTCGGAGAAGGTCTGACGCAGGGGCAGGCAACGATCATCGCGGCGGCGATCGCATTGGGTGCGGCGAGCATCGCGTTCTTGGGGATCTTCGTGAAGGCCCGATCCGACAGAGCGTTGCATCAGGCCACACTCGGTGAGGATCGCGCAGTTCAGCGCCGACAGCAGGTCACTGAAGCTCTCTTGTCCGCACTGGAGGCTATGAACCGGGCTGCTGAGTTGGTGTCGAGTGATAACCCGACCATGGAGCGGGACTCTGATGCCTACCGTGACCGCGACAATCGCTACTACGCATGTGTTTCTGCGACGTTGAAACTGCAGATATTGGGGCTGGAGGATGCGCACTTGGAGATGTCCAAGTTTACGGGTTCGCTTGGCCCCCACTGGATGCTCGCTGACGAGGAAGGCATTGCGAGACCACACCGGGACACGTTCGGAATGATCATCCAAGCAAAGGCGTCGTTGCCGTATACGTTCAGCAACACGCTGGCGCAGTTTGATCAACGGGCGTTGCAACACTGACTGCGAACGGATTTGGCGGAGCCCGAATGAACAGCATTTCGCACCCGACCCGGAGACTGAACGCGGTGTCGACCAAGCAGAACAAAATGGGGCTGCATCCCGTGCGGGTACAGCCCCATTCTCGTGTTCTCTTGACTACCCGTTACTGGCGGCAGGCGGATTTTCGTAGTGGACTGCCAAGCTGGCGATCTCCGATCCTCGGAGTACCACCCGCTGCCACTGCGCTGGCAAATCGCTCAACTCCCCGCGAGGATTCTGCACGGAGAGCGGTGGGCAGAGCACGATCTCACGGTCAGCGACTTCCATATCCGGGGAGAAGGCGCCCACTCTCCCGTACCAAATGGCTCCGCTCTCCAATGTGGCCCGAACATGGACAGCCGTCGTCGGCGACGGTAGTTCTTCGCGCATCAACTTCGCCCAGGCAGAGGTGTACGTAATCTTGGCCGGGTTCTTCCGGTTGACGTACGCGAACGCGCCCCACGCGGCCAACATCGACACTGTCAGACCCAGCACCGCGGCGATGGAAACGGCGATAATGTGTCCTGTGATGTAGCTACTTCCACCTCGAATCATGGCGGACAAGTCTGGCATCGGATGCCAGTTGACGCACCTGGCCAGCCCAGCGAGCGCAAGCAATACGACGAAGGCCACGGCACTGCACACGGTTGAGACCAAAGCGATTCGACCGATTTCGGTGAATGTTGATTCCCGGCGCCGAACAGCCTTTCTCGCGGTGAGCTGGTCGTACAGCAAGCCTGGCGCCGCGAATACAAAGAACGCCAGGATGCTGAACCACGTGTTAAGCGTCATGAGTAGTCGTCAAAATCGCCCACAATGTCCGACAGTGGCCGACGGGGCGTCCCGTCCTCTGGCGTTTCCTGCTGCTGAACGGTTACCTCTGCAGCGGGCACAGGCAACGAATCGAGGGACTTTTCGACGTAATCGGCACCTGATTGGTCGGCGGTCGAGAGTGGTTCGGGTTTGGAAGTGAAATCGGGAGACGATGTCTTCTCTTGGTCAGTCATGGATTGTGTCCAATCGCTCGCGTACCGGCGTCTTTACCGGTCGCTGTGAGTTTCAGTGTGCACCACAAGGCCGACACAGACGGCGACCGCCGATGTGGAGTCGGATGTCGCGTGGGCAGGGAATTGTTTCTTCGCGGCAGGTCGAAGTTCCGAGAGGGCAAGGACTGTCCTGTGTTGTGTCTAATGTGGTGCGAATGTCAGAGACTCCCGACTTGGTTGCGCAGCGCAGACAGTTCAGCCAGAACGTCCTCAAGAGCATGTTGGACAGCTTCATTGCGCCCGAACTCAAAAAGCGCGATCTCGACACAGACCCCACTTCGATCGACCGATTCCTCGTGGAAATCCAACCGGGCCAACCAGATGCGATTGTTCGGCTGGGCGAGGAAGCATACGTAGACGTTATTTGCGACCGCGACGAGGTAGAGACTCACATCGTCAACATCAGACCTCAAGAACAAGCCGTCCATCCCGACAGTGGGTGGGTTTGCTATCTGCGAGTCGAGGAAGGTTTCGTTCTGCACTTCGACTTCCGCCGGTACAAACCCCGTGCCCAAGGTCTTCTCGTCAAAGCGCAGCAGTTCCTCGATGTCGCGATCGCCAGCGAAGCCCACCTTTCGGTGGCGCTCGACAATCTGCACTCGGCAGCGGAATTGACCGTTCAGGCCCTAATGCTTCTAGAAGGAAACACCACCCAAAGTCACCAAGAAAGGCGCGCGTGGCTCAAGCAATGGACGGACCATGAAAACAGTCCCAAGGAACACGCTGACCTCGTTGCTGACTTGGCTTCCAAGCGCAAAACTGTCCGTTACGGAGCTGAAACGCCCAGACTCAAACCTGGACGCTTCAAGAAGATGTGCACTCTGGTTCAACAGATGATCGACAGCTCGGAGGCTCGATTCGGCCCAAATTCGCCTACCGCGCGTTACACGCTTGCGGAGGATCTCGATCCTGCCGAAATAGATTGATATAACTCCTCTTCATGTCGTGCGAGGCTTCGTTCAGAGACGAGGATTCCCCCTCGCCTGTGGGCGAGTTCATTAGAACTGCTCACCGACGGCCCGGCCGAGGGATCCGCCATCTCGGACCGATTCCTTTCGACAGCCAACCCGTCGAGCGCGCTTTCCCACTAGACCGGGCTTGAAAGAAGGACGGTTCGGAAAGGGACAGCGCGGTGGTTGGCGCTGTCCTGTCCAGGTTCGAACCTATGGTCCTCCCACATGCCGTTTGGACGACGAGGAGTGAACCTGATGACTGTCGAGATTGTTCGTATTCATCCGACGGAAGCGAAGAAGATGCGCCGGCTCCACCGGCACTGGTCGCCGGGCACCGACGTTCCCGCGGGGCTTGGGGGCGCAGGAACGGTGGGCATTGTCGCATCGTCGGAATATCGGCAGCTCGGGTACGCGCTGGCATCAGCGCCTCATGGGCTGGTTCGTACCGCGCGTGAAGCAGGTTGGTCTCCGGAGGGTTGTGAGCGGCTTGCTGCACAAACCCGCATCGTCGAAGCTCTCGTCGTCAACCCGGATGTTCCCGACGCGACCACTGTCCGGGCCGCGCTGATCGAGCGGTTGATCGCCGAGCTCACCGACGACACGGCAGGCAACGGTCGCTTGTACGGCTCGACGGAGGACCTTCCGGAACGGGTGCAGTTCGGGCGCGAGTTGGGCTTCGAGGTGAGAGAGCCGAATACTCCGACGTGGGAACATCCGGGGTGCCGCACATTGCGATACAGCGGTGAAAGCCCCGGCTGCAGACAGTTCACCAGGACTTTGGGCGGGCCGCTGTGAACCGCGAGGAGGGCCGCTCGCGGACGCTGGTTGTCGCGGACGGAACCAGACTCGCGGTCCGCGAGGTCGGATCCCGAACGGCGCCGCTGACGGTGGTCTTCGTGCACGGCTTCTGCCTACACGGCGGTGCTTGGGAGCCTCAGCAACGCTCTGTGAGTAGGCAGTGGGGCGAGCGGGCGAGGTTGGTGTTCTTCGATCACCGAGGTCACGGTGGCTCAGGGGGTGCCGATGCCGGCACCTACACGATCAGCCAGCTCGGGCGCGACGTCGAGGAAATCATTGGTGCGGTAGCGCCCACCGGACCCGTTGTCCTCGTAGGTCATTCGATGGGAGGTATGGCGGTGTTGTCGTACCTCGCACAACACGCCGATTCGACATCTCGTGTGGTCGGGGTGGGGTTGATCTCGACAGCCCTGAGCAACGTCGCTGGCGCCGGCATCGGGCGCGCGTTGAATACCCCGGCAGTCTCACTGCTCGGCGGTGCGTGCGCGCATGCACCAAGGTTGGTGGGGCGCAGCTGGAGTCTCTCGCGACGGCTGCTGACGCCCGTCATCGGCGCGACCTGTCCCATGGCTCCCGGCTCGGGCCTCCGAGCCGCAGCGACGTCGTACGAGATGGTCCACTCGACACCGATTGCGACGGTGGCGGCATTCTTGCGGGACCTGCGTCTCTACGACGCGTCTGCCGCGGTGGGAGCGCTCGGGCGAATCCCGGTATCGATCATGTGCGGAACCAGAGATCGGGTCACTCCGATCCTGCATTCACAGCAGCTGGCCGCGCTTTTGCCGAACGCCGAACTCGTTGCCGTCGCCGGTGGCCGCCACATGGTGGGTCTGGAACAGCCACAGGTCGTCGGAGAAGCGCTCGATCGGCTGCTTGTCCGTGCGCAGACCTATCACCGGGAGCATTCACCTACAACGGATCTGGTCGGAGCGTGACGTGAGCGTAGATAGTGCAGTAACCGCAGTGCGGTCCATGATCGCCGACATCGACGTGGATCCAGAGAGCGAAGAATTCTTGTGCGCGCTCGACCGGTTGTGGGAGCAGATGCTCAGCGAGCGCGTGGCGGAGATCGTCGGGCTCAGGCGTGAGCAGACGTGGAGTGCTGACGAGCCTGGATGGGAAGGAAATTCGTCGCTCGACTACTACCCTCGGCGCGATGTGTGGCGCACGACGGTACATACCGGTCGCACCGCCGGCGGTGAGGAGGTGAAGATTCCGCTCGCTCTTCTCGCGCCGGTTCTGATCGGACTTGTCCCGGTTCTTGCGGGCGTGACTGCGCCGGCTAACCCATTCGTCGCATTACTTGTCTGCATTGGTCTCGCCGCAGGGATAGAGGCGGTGGGGTTGTGGTGGTGGACCCGCCGCGATCCACTCCGTCTGAGTGAGGAGGACAAAACCGAGATCGGCGTCGCTGTGACAGCTCTGCAGACGTTGATCTCAGCGGGCGGAGCGCATGTCGAGCTGCGGTTGGCGTTGGCGGCATCGGCACTCGTCGACGAGATCCGCACCGTCCCTGTATGGGCCAGTGAGGATCTCGACATAGGCCGCATACGCCTGAATCTCGACGAGCAACTGGCCGAAATTCTCGCGCATGCCGGTGAACTCGCCACAGTGCGAGCAACTTTGGGAACCCCGGCGGCGGGTAGCAGCCCGCAAGCCCTCTCAGCGAGGGAAGCTCACCTGGTGAGCAGCCGATGGCTCGAGCGGGTCGAGCGTTCGCTGCTCACACGTGTAGCTGCGTTGTGGAGCTATCGTCGCCATCTGCTCGAGCTGCAGGAATCGATCGCTGCCGGTGAATCTCTCGACAGGATTCACGACGGGGACCAGGCCATCGAGGGCCTTCTGGTCAACTCGGCCGGCGATGATTTGGCAGCTTCGGCGATAGGTCAGTTGGCGATCGACCTCACAGACCTTCGGCGCGCACGAGAGTCCGCGTTGGCGGAGCTACGCGGAGAGCTCTCCGAATTCGAGGAGCGGGACTGATGGGGAGAAGTCACGACAGGATCAGTCCGGACCGCGGTAACGGCGTCTTCGACCCAGATCGGGGAGAGAGCGACATCGCCACCCGCAAAGAAGGTGCCTTGATCTCGGAACACGCGTATAACACTCGCGGCGACATTCGCAGCGGAGCACGCGAACTCGACCATGCGACAGAGAACTTGCCCGGCCTCACCCGTGCAAGTCGAGATCTCAACCGGGCCTATCCACGCCCGACGCCGGCACCGATCGAGAACCACAGGTTGCGCCGAGAACTGCCGGCCGCGATCGAACTGCGTCGCTCGCTGTCCGCGCGGCAGAAAAACGCACGCTCTGCCACCAAACGGCAGGTGCTCGATTCGATGCCGCAGGCGCAGTACAACGCCCTGTCGGCATTGACGTCGGACCCGAACACTTGGAAGGAAACGAACAACGCGCTTTCTGCGGTTGCCGGCGATGCCGTTGAACTCGACGACAACCGGCGTAAGCAGGTGCAACGTATCGACCGCGCCATCCAGAGGTACGAACGTGAATCCGGCCGCGGACATCTCGTCTACACCTCCGTCAGCGTTCCCAATGCTGTGGTCAACCCGGCGGACTTGCCTGCCACGCTTCAACCCGGCACGGTGCTGTCCTTCGACCGGTTCACTGCAGCGACGCACTCCTTACACGAGCTCGATTCCACCACTCGCCCGACAGATGTCGTCTTCGAGATCTCGACAGAACGGGGAATGTACTACGGGCAGTCTTCACGGATGAACAACTCACATCATTTGCTTCCGAGAGGAATCCAATTGGACGTGGTGGGTGCACATTTCGCGCCGTACGAGCGACCTGGACAACAACCTGGCGAACGCCTGATCGTGCAACTGACTGACCACAGACCCGAAAGAGAACAACGATGAGCAAAGACCAGACGTCGCGCCGTCGCCGGCCGGACCTGACATTTCATCCTGACATTCTCGGGATCCCGGCACAGTTCCGAGTCGTAGACACCCGCCGAGCGGAAGAAGCTGGCCCCGACACAGCCGGTGACGCAGTCCGCGATATCGGCGCGCAAGAGAACTGAAGGGCGCACACAAAAGAAAAGTCGGAGGCCACCACATGGTGTGCCCCGACTCACCCGGTGCATTCTCAGTGCCGCCGACACTACCCCACGCGATCGACCAACTCGGCCAGTCCTGCCATTCGCCGGTGCCGAATCGGGGCAGGCTCTTGAAACTTGTGTACCAGAGCGCCGGCTGAATTTCCCGGGCTGACGACGAAATGAAAGGAGCCTGAGCTGCAGGTTCTGTACGGAGGTGCGTGCACGGCGTCATCCAGTCCAGGTCCGGAGTTAGCGTGCGGCGATGCCGGACGCACCGCATCGGCTCGCCAGGAAAGGGAGAACCATGACCACGCCGATCGAACCCCCGATACAACTGTCGCCACGCTCGCCGCACGAGCCAGGGAAGCTGCCACCGCAGCACGAAACGCGGCCGAAAAGGACGAGCAGGGCAGCTCCGAAACTCAAGGTGACGAAGACAGTGGACGACTGATTGTGATGCTCGACGAATACCCCGCGTTTGCTCCTGCTGCGGATCCGAGCGAGGTGGCCTCGAATTTCTCCCGCAGAGTCAGCCTTTCGTCCGTCGCACCTAACGCCGCCGAATTGATGTGGCCGTCAGCAGAGGCGAAATGATGATGAGGCGCAAGGTCGCTACGTGTGTTGCCGCAGCGGGGCTTATGGCCGCGGTCTCGGGGTGCGCGGCGGTTGCTCAGGGCGGCCCCTGGACGGGAATGGAGACGAGTGCACCTGCTGCACCTCTCGTGGTCGCACAACTGGCCGACGAGTCGACACCTCGCCTCGACGAATTGCTCGGATCGGTGACTGTCGTCGACAAGTTGCCGAACATCCCTGGTTACGAAAGAGGTTGCGGCACAGGAGAAGCCCCGTTGACTGAACTAAATGCCGAATGGTGCAGGTCTGAAGGGGTGGGGTCGATGTGGGTCGGTAGCTTGCGGACATGAGCGAAGGGGAAAGTTCGAGAGATCTGTCGGGGCTTGTGGTGGCCCGAGTGGGTCGGTTGATAGCGACAGGTCAGGCGGCGGAGCCTTACGTCTTGCAGGGCAGCGACGGTGAACGAGTGGAGTCCGTCGAGGTGTTCTTCCGGGAGCTGATCGCTTCCGGGAGGTCGGTGGCGACGGTGCGTTCGTACGGTATGGATCTGCTCAGATGGTGGCGGTTCCTTCACGCTGTGGACGTGGCGTGGGATCGTGCCGATCGGGTCGATGCCCGCGATTTCAGTTGTTGGATCCAGTTGACGGCGAAGGCACGACAAGGATCAGTGGTGCCGGCCAGCGCCGAGGCGGCTGCTACTGCTGCGGCATCGCCGAATCCTGTCACCGGCAAACCGGCTCTGGGGGCCGGGTACTCGCCGGCGACAGTGGCGCACAGTGAGACGGTGCTGCGAAGTTTCTACGATTTTCATCGGGACGCGGGGACTGGCCCGCTTCTGAATCCGTTCCCTCTCGATCTCTCTCGCCGGTCGAGACGGGCTCATGCGCACCACAATCCGATGGATCATTGGGCACCTGAGCGTGTGGGGCGCTACCGGCCTCGGGTCTCGCAGCGGATTCCCCGAGCGATTCCCGAGGATCTGTTCGATAAGTTGTTCGCGGCGTTGTCGTCGGATCGGGACCGGGCGTTGGTGGCGTTCTGGATTTCATCGGGGGTGCGAGCGTCGGAGCTGTTGGGAGTCCGCGAGTGCGATGTCGACCCGGGGCAGCAGTTGATTACTGTGGTGCGCAAGGGAACACGTGCGGTGGAGCAGGTACCCGCGTCGGCGGACGCGTTCGTCTGGTTGCGGTTGTATCAGGAGCAGTTGCGGGGCGAGGTGCCACTCGGACGGATGCAACCGTTGTGGTGGACACTGCGAAGGCCTCGCCGCCCGTTGAATTACCATGCGGCGCATCGGATGTTCGAGCGTGCGAATGCTACCCTCGGTTCGGATTGGACTCTGCACGACTTACGTCACAGTGCAGCGAGGCGGATGGCCAACGACCCGCACTTGTCCTTGGTGGAGGTCAAAGAGGTGTTGGGGCACGCCCATTTGTCGACGACCGAAATTTATCTGACACCCGATAAGGACGAGGTGATCGCCAGCGTCCTGGCCCACCACGCTCGTACTGCTGATCAGCGGGAACATCCGCGGGCTCCGTCGCCGCCTCCTGCTCCTGGATACGATCCGGCAGCGTTGAGCGTGCTGTTCGGGAGGCCGTTGTGAGCACTGCCGTCAAGCACATGACCCGCCCGGAACGCTTCGAGGTCACACCGGTGCCGCATTCGAGGATTCGCCAACTGCACAAACAGTTTCCACCACGCGAAGGTGAACTCTGGTGGCCGCACACCGCTGCCTCTGCTGAGGAGGTCGAGGCCCGACTGAACTGCTCGGTGCTTGCTGAGGCTGCGGTCACCACCCGAGCCGGACGGCACCGGGGCGTGATCAAGATACTGACCTGGTTGGCTTCGGTGCCAGGCGATACCTGGCAAGCCCGGTGGCTCGCCAGCGGCGCCGAGAACATCCGCGGGTCTCGTTACGGCGCGACAACCTCCTGGGCCGATCTCCCGGTGGAATGGATTGCCGGACACGGGCGCCCTGTCAGACATGATCGCAACGACCTGGCTGCAGGACTGCTGATGTTGCTGTGCCTGGACGTGATCCGGCCGCAGTTGCCGTGGATGCTCTCCCGGGCGCACCCGTTTCTCGCGCCGATGATGGCAAAGCTGCGAGATCCGGACGGATTCGCGCGGTTGGACGAGCTTGCTGCCACTCAGCCGGATACCTCGCGAGACGATGCACGAATCGCAGCGACCAGAATCGCGACCCTGCTGGTATCCAAAGGCGGGACGGTCGCGGAGATCACTGTCGGCGATTGCGTGGAGCTGATCGAAACGATGGCGCAGGTGCACTCCCGCCGCGGTCAGAAGAAGATCGATTTCTACCTGCGACTACGTGCGATGGGCATCTTTCCCGAGGATGCACCACACAGCATCCGTGCGTTCGGCGCTCCGGTCGGACAGTTGACGATCGAACAACTCGTCGACCGCTACCCGATCGAGAACCAACCGATCCGAGCTCTGCTCATCGACTATCTGCGCGAGCGTCAACCCGCGCTGGACTACACCAGTCTCAACTCTCGTGCCCGAGGACTCGCCGGGCTGTTCTGGAGCCGCGTCGAGACACTCGCCCCCGGTATCGACACCCTGGCGCTGCCGCCTGACGTTGCCCGAGCATGGAAGGACGACCTGAGATCGATCACACGCACCGCCGTCGACGCGGCGGGACGAAAGCACGAAACAACTTCGCCCCGAAAGAATTACAAAGACAATCTGTTGCAAGTGCGTGCGTTCTATCTCGACCTCGCGCACTGGGCCGTCGAAGATCCGGCACGCTGGGCGCAGTGGGTGGCGCCCTGCCCGATCAGCGACGCCGAGGTCAAAAGAGGCAAGGAACTCAAACACCGTAAAGCGCGGATGGATCAGCGCACTCGCGAGCGATTGCCTGTCCTGTCGCAGTTGGTTCGGTCCGCAGCTGACCGCCGCGCGGCCGCAGCGGCTCTACTTGTTGCGGCGCAGAACACCGAACCAGGTGAGGTGATCGCGGGAACCGACGGAGAACTGCGACGATCCTTGATCCGTCGGGGAACTGGCCGCGTCGTATGGGCCGACAATACTGTTACCGGTGTTCGCCGCGATCTCACCTACGAGGACGAGGAAGCATTCTGGGCATTCGCCACTATCGAAGTGTTGCGGCTCAGCGGTATCCGTCATGAAGAGCTCCTCGAGCTCAGTCACCACAGCATCACCGAATATCGACTACCTAGTACCGGTGAACTGGTTCCGCTGCTGCAGATAGCTCCATCGAAGACCGATACCGAGCGGCTGATCTTGGTCAGTCCCGAGCTTGCGGAAGTCCTCAGTGCGGTAGTTCAGCGTTCGCGGCAACCCAACGGATCGATACCGCTCGTGGCTGCCTACGATACGCAGGAGAAGCTGTGGAATCCGCCGATGCCGCTGCTCTTTCAGCGGGGAATCGGAAACGAACGCCGAGCGATCCCACCGAGTTTCGTCCGCAAGCTCCTCATCAATGCGCTCACCGTGGCAGCTCTCACCGATGCCAGTGGCGATCCGTTGATGTTTCAGCCCCACGACTTCCGGCGAATATTCGTCACCGACGCGATCATGAACGGCCTGCCACCCCATATCGCACAGGTTATTTGCGGGCACAAGACAATTGACACGACGATGGGCTACAAGGCCGTCTACCCCTCGGAAACGATCGAAGCGCATCGAGCGTTCATCGCGCGTCGTCGTTCGATGAGACCCAGTGAGGAATACCGGACACCGACCGACGAGGAATGGGATGCGTTCTTGTCTCATTTCGAGAAGCGGAAAGTATCGGTCGGGACCTGCGCACGGTCGTTCGGCACACCCTGCATCCATGAGCATGCTTGCGTCAGATGCTCACTCCTGCGGCCGGATCCAACGCAGCGAGGCAGGCTCGAAGAAATCCGAGACAACCTCGAAGCCCGCATCATCGAAGCCAAACAGGAAGGCTGGCTGGGTGAAGTCGAAGGACTGCAGGTCAGCTACACCGGAGTCAGGGACAAGATCGCACAGGTCGATGCCACGATGAAACGAGGATCGGCAACAACTGACCTCGGAATGCCTGGATTCGGATCGATCTCGGGAAGGACTTCCACATGATTACCAAGCTTGAATTCTTGTTCAGAGAAAGTTGCGTTTTCGGCACGGCATGGACCGACAAGTACGACGGACCCCTGGCCAGAAATGGTTGTGACACACGCATTATCTGCACGCAGTTTTGACATATCTCAAAACCTTGCTGGTAGGCCCCCATTGTTCGATGTCGACGGTGTGAGTTATGTGAGTGACGATGGTCAGTTCGTGTGACGGTCGACCGGTTCGACCGCACGGATAGGGACGATGGCATGTTCAATCACGCACGTGGCCGGTTGATTGGGTTCGGTGGATGTGTAGCACACCTGGTCTGATGTCGGGATTTCCCGACAATCATCCTCATGAGTTTTGTTGATAAGAGTGCAGATCCTCTGCACTGCATATGATTTAGGAGTTTCACGTTGCATAGTCGCTTGGTGCGTTCCCGTTCCCTCCTGGTTGCCGTCACTGCCTTGGTCGGGTTGTCGATTTCCGGTTGCAGTACGACGTTGGCGGATGTGATCCCAGCAGGATCGTTGTCTGTGGATAGCCCTGGTCAGCACGATGTTGATGTGGCTTCTTCCGTTGCGCTGTTGGAGACGCTTCCGGTGAAGGGGCGTGCTCCGAAAACTGGTTACAGCAGAGATCAGTTCGGTCAGGCATGGTCTGATGATGTCGATGTGGAGTTCGGGCATGACGGGTGCGATACGCGCAATAATCTGTTGGCTTCGCGGCTGACTGACGTGGTCTTCAAAGAAGGAAAGAAGCAATGTGTTGTTCTCTCTGGCACGTTGGCTGATCCTTACACTGGAAAGACGATCAATTTTGTTCGGGGACAGGATACTTCGACTGCGGTTCAGATTGACCATGTGGTCGCGTTGAGCGATTCGTGGCAGAAGGGTGCGCAACAATTGAGTCTTCAGGAGCGCACGAATCTGGCGAACGATCCCCGAAATCTGATCCCGGTGGATGGACCGACGAACGCGAAGAAGTCTGATTCCGATGCCGCATCCTGGCTTCCCCCGAACAAGGCGTACCGATGCACCTACGTCTCGAAGCAGATCACGGTGAAGTCGGTCTACCGCCTGTGGGTGACTCAAGCAGAGAAGGATGCGATGTCTGCCGTATTGTCCGCGTGTTGATTCACAGTTCCGCGTAGATTCCGATGCTTGCTGGGGTGTGTTCTTATGTGCCGATTGTGAATCGCTCTGGGTTCGGTGGAGACTTCTGGCCTTGGAAACGAGGATGGAAGCATGCCGAATGAACGGGTGTCAGGGAGGCCGACGATGCGGCGGTATTCGCCGGAGGAGAAGGCCGGTGCGGTGCGGATGGTCCGGGCGTTGCGGGCCGAGCTGGGGACCGAGCATGGGACGACAGCGCGGGTTGCCTCGCAGTTGGGTTACGGGGTCGAGTCCGTCAGGTCGTGGGTCAAGCAGGCCGATATCGATGACGGTCTGACTGTGGGAGTGAGCACCGCCGAGGCCGATCGGATCAAGCAACTCGAGCAGGAAATCCGAGAACTGCAGCGCGCCAACGAGATATTGAAGCGTGCGGCGTCTTTCTTCGGGCGGAGCAGGGCCGCCAGCACAAGAGATGACCGCGTTCATCGATGCCAATCGCGGCGATGTCATCGCGGGTCGGAGGCTTGGGGTCGAGCGTATCTGCAAGGCCTTGCAGATACCTCCGAGCAGCTACTACGCCACCAAAAGCCGACCGCCGTCAGCTAGATCGGTCTCCGATAGCCGGTTGCGGCCGGCGCTACGGGGGTTGTGGGAGGAGAATTACCAGGTATATGGGGTGCGGAAGCTGTGGAAAGCAGCCCGAAGATCGGGCATCGATGTCGGCCGTGACCAGGTCGCGCGGCTGATGCGTGCCGAGCAGATCGCTGGTGTGCGGCGAGGGAAGAAGGTGCGTACCACCCGAGCAACGGCCGGGGCGGATCGGCACCCCGATCTGGTTGGGCGGGATTTCACTGCGACTGAGCCGAACCAACTGTGGGTCACCGACCTCACCCACGTCCCGACCTGGGCGGGAATGGGCTACGTCTGCTTCATCACCGACGCTTACTCTCGGATGATCGTGGGCTGGCGCGTCGCGGCGAACATGCGCACCCAGGTAGTGCTCGACGCCATCGAGATGGCCCGCTTCAGTCGCGGCACACGGTTGACCGGGCTGCGCTGCCACAGCGATGCGGGCAGTCAATTCACCTCGGTCCGCTACGGCGAACGGCTCGCCGAACTCGGTGCAATACCGTCGATCGGGACCGTGGGCGATTCCTACGATAATGCTCTCGCCGAGAGCGTGAACGGCTACTACAAGTACGAACTCATCTACGGCCCAACGCATCCTGGTCCATGGCGCAGCATCGACGACGTGGAACTGGCGACACTGTCGTGGGTGCACTGGCACAATCACAGGCGGCTGCATGGTCACTGCGGCGACATCCCGCCAGCAGAGTACGAGAAGACGTTCTACGCTACTGAGCAGGGTGAGCAGGCCTTGGTTGAAATCAAATAGCCAGAGCCTCCATCAGACCCAGGGCGATTCAATTGCTTCGATTCGTCGTGCTGGAGAAACGCTTTGAACCATCCTTTTGAGTGAGGCGCGGGCGGCGGTGAGCTCGTCCTGGAGTTCTTCGGTTCGTGTTGTCATGGTGTCGGCGCGTCTGCGTTCGGAGTCGAGGTCCGAGCGCAGCTCGGCTGCTATCTGTTCGAGCTCGTGGATACGGGCGAGCAGTGTGTCGTGCGGCAGGTGTTCGAGTTGGTTGCCGAGTAGTAGTTGCACTTTGGTCTCGAGCTTGGTTCGGTCCGTTCGTAGCGCCCGAACTTCCTCACGCGCCATCAACAGTTCGGCGTGAAGACTGTCCGCCGTAGCGGACGTGCGTCCGGCGCTGCTTCTGGTGGCGGTGTGGGAGTGCTCTTCTGTGGCGCGTTCGACGGCGGTTCGAATTGCTGCGGTGTTGTAGATGAACCATGGAGAAACGCCTGCGCGACGCGCTATTTCGCTGATGTTGATGCGTTCGCCAGCGGATGAGAGGTCGGCGATGACTGTCAGCGTTCTGCGTTGTTTGTCAGCGCTGTCACGTCGACGGGAGGCGATGAGCCGTTGGGTTCGTATGTCACGGTCATCGGCAGTCATCGTTGTTCGTCCTCGTTCGTGTGGGTGGTTACGGACTCGAGCGGTATGAAGGCAGCTGCGGTCCTCGCTTTCCTCAGTTCGCGGGAGGCGTTGTCGATGACCGCGCGTTGGTCTGCGGGCAGGTCGGCAAGCATTGCGTCCATCGACGAGATGACGTCCGTGAACGCGTGAATTTGGGCGTCGAAGTTGGTGATCACCCACGACGCGGAGTCGGTGGCGATTGCAGTTTCTTTGTCTGTGCGCAGCTCTGCGAGATGCTGCTCGATTGCGGGCCGGTAGGACGGGTCCGGTCGGTAGAAGGAGCATCCTGCGCACTGGAATCGGATCGGGCAGTGTTGGCCGCCGGCTTTGATGTTCGAGGGTTCGGTGCAGTTTCCGAAGGGCACGGCCACCGACTGTCGCTCGTACTCCGTTACCGACGTGAATCCCGCCGGTCGTCCGTGCCTGTCGATCGCGAACTTCGAAATCTCCTCGGTGGCTTGGCGTTTACGTTTGAGTGTGACGGAGAAGTATCCCATGGTCGTGTCGACGCTGCGGTGATCCATCAATTCGCGTAGGACGTCCACCGGTGTGCCGTTGTCAGCGTGCCGCTGAGCGTAGGAGTGCCGCAATCCGTAAGGAGTGATCATTGATCTGTCGTAGAGAGCTGGGTTTCCGTCATCGTCGAGTCTTTCGTCGACAAGTTCCGGGATTGCATCGATCCAGATGGCGAAGGCCCGGGACCCGAACTGCGCACCGCTCAAGTGCCCGCGGCGAATGTTGTTGCGGGTTCCCGGCGTGGGAAAGAGCCAGTCGCACAGTGTGTCCGGAACAGACAGCGATTGAAGGTGGTCGAGCCATTGGTCGATCACGGTTGCCGTTGCAGTGCTGATCGGCAATCTACGCCCCATTCTGCGACGTTTACGGTTGTCGTAGACGAGTGTGGGCTTGCCGTCGACCCAGTCCAGGCATGAGCGTTTGAGCCCGACGATCTCACTCGGGCGTCGACCGGTGTCCCGGATGATCTGGTAGACCGTCTGATACATCATGGCGTAGTCGTCAGGGTTCCAGCCCGGCGCGGAGTACGTGGAGTGCCTACCCAGCAGCTCGAGGTGTTGATCGAGTTGTGCGATGACATGTTCGGGGATCGTGCGTCCGAAGTCGTCCTCGCTGGTCTCGACCTGGGCAATTGTGTGCGAACGCAGATCGAGTGCGAAGGAGCCGGGGATGTCATCCATTGCGCCCGTGCGGCGTGAGAACTCGAGAAGTCGGCGCCACCACCCGAGCAATGATCGTCGATGGGTGAAGGAATGGGGCTTGCCCTCTCGATCGGCGCTGGTGCGGAAACCCTCGACGACAGCGCTCATGTCACCGTGGTCGAGTAGTTCGGGGTGATCGCCGTTCGTGCGCAGCGAGAGTTGCCGTGAAGCGATTTCGGCGGCATGAACGGTGTGCCGCAGTGTCGTCACGGGTGGGCGTACCTCGCGGCCGAATTGTTTGGTGATCTCTCGAAGCCATCGCTGTCTGATCTCTCGGAAGTCCACAACGCCACCGGCCGCACTGTATCGCCGGTCCGGAGCAGCTTGCAGGCCCACGACGGCAGGTTTCCACACGTCGGCCATGGTGGGATCAGTACCGGAGTACACGACGTGCGCCCGCTGCAGATGTGTGACCAACGACCGGAACACACCACCGGCTGCAGCTCCGAGTGCCTTCTCGAACTGGCGATTTCCGGCGACATCGAGCAGTGAGCGACAATCCGGTGGGAGGTGGGAAACTATGCTGCGGATCCGCATCGGAACCAAGATGATCTGATCACGGTCACGCTGCTGCACTCCGTAAATAATCTCCGCCGCAACAGTGCCGTTCACCTCACTGAGTTCGAAATCGACTTTCGAAAAGGCTTTTTCGTCTCTTCGTGGAACCGAATCGGGGTCGAATGTCCGGTCGAAGAATGAAGGTGAGGTCCCGTTGAGCTTGCGGTGGCGTTCGCACCGCCTGCAACGGCGGTCGAAGATTTCCACGACCGTCATGCATCGGTCGACTCGGCACAGATAGACCGCTGTCATTTCGTTGTCGACGTCTCCGGTGAATACCTGTCGGCGTGAATCCCATTCCGCGACTCGCCATTGCGGGTCGATTCGTTCGATCAACCACGCTTTCCAGGTCTGTTCGTTTCCAGTCGAGAGGGCTCTTGACTCGACGGGTAGAGCGGTGATGCTCATATGCCCACTCTTTCCACTGCCGCCCTCAGGTCCTCCGCGTCGGGGTGTTGATAGATCGCGGTCGATGCTCGGCTCACATGACCGAGCAACGACTGAACCACGTCGATACCGGTGCCGTTGCGCGTCCAGATTGTGGCTGCCGTATGCCGGAACATGTGGGGCCGCAATCGGAAACCGGCACGGTTGCCGATCCTTTCCACAATCTGTTTTGCGTTCGAATACGACATCGGCGAACCGGCGTGATGCCCGAGAAGGTTGACGAACACGAAGTCCGAGGTCATTGCGGTGGGCACGCTGTCTCGTTCGAGAAGGTACTCGCGATACTGAGTGACCACCTCGTCGCTGACCGGTACGACTCGGGATTGTCCTTTAGCGCGGGCACCGTTCGAATTGCCTTCACGCCGAACAACATGAACATGAGGTCCACGTTCCTGGCATCCCAGATGAACCGAGGTCGGAAGGAAATGCAGGTCGCTACGGCGCGAACCCAATGCCTCTCCGATTCGGAGTCCGGAACGAACCAGCAACAGCACCAGAAAACGGTCTCGTTCGGTGTTCGCGGAGTTCAGAGCATGCGAAAACTGTTCTTCAGTAATAATTTCCGGAGGCTTTACGACTTCCGGCGCTTTGAGGGTTCTGGCACGAATCAGCCGATGCTGACCGGATTCACCTTCGTGGAAATCGCGGGGTGCGTAGGCCAGGTACTTGGGCTGGGACAGCCCAGAAACAACATCTGCGGAGACCAATCCACGCATTCCGCAGAACCTGAGGAATTCGACGACAGCGGTCATCACTGCGTTGACCGATCTGCCGGAGCGCAGCCGGTAGTGGACGGTTGGGGTGTGTTCGACGGCGAATTTGAAACGAGTGAGTTCACCTACACGAATCTCGTGCCAATCCAGTCCGCGACCGGCAGTCCAGTTCAAGAACCAACAGACCCGAGGAACGTATGCGCTATGTGTCAAGTCAAGTGAGACAGTGACGTTCAGTTGATCTGCGATTCCGAGACCGGTTCGTTGATGAAGAATACGGTCGGCATCTCGGGCGGACTTGGCCGGCGCGAAAACCGGGCAGGGTTCGCGACGTAAGCCTCGTTCAGAGTGATCTGCCGGGCCTCGTCGACCGCGTCAGCGGTCCCGAAGTGCACCGACGCCGGCGTATGCCAGGCAATTCCCGAATGACGGTGAATATGGTTGTACTCGTTGAAGAATCCTTCCAAGAACACTCGTGCATCATCCAGTGATGCAAACGAAGTCGGGAAATCATGCAGGTATTTCAGAGTCTTGAATTGCGACTCGGAGTACGGGTTGTCGTTCGATACTCGCGGTCGTGAATGCGACCGGGTGATGCCGAGGTTGGTGAGCAGTTCCGACACCAATCCTGAGGTCATCGAAGTGCCGCGGTCCGCGTGGACGGTGTGCGGGGCGATGCCGTTGCGCTCGATTGCTTCCGCAATGAATTCAGCTGCCAATTCAGCACTTTCGTGTGCAGCCACGATCCACGACGGGTTGTAGCGAGAGTAGATGTCGATCAGTACGTACAGGTGAAACCACACGCCCTTGGTGGGCCCGCGAAGTTTGGTGATGTCCCAGGTCCAGACCTGTGAAGGTCCGTCGGCGAGGAGTTCGGGGATCGCCTTCGGTGGATGTGTCGCTGTTCGTCGGCGTTCACGGTTTTGTCCGGCCGCGGCGGCGATCCGATACATGCTCGACAGTGAACACCAGTAGTTTCCCTCGTCGAGTTCCCGCGCCCAGATCTGACATATGGCCAGGTCAGCGTTCTTGTCGCTGTTGATGACGGTCAAAACTTTCGCTCGCTCGGATGCGGTGAGCGCTTGGCCGTTGTCCGGGATGGGTCTTGGTTTCCGGGGACCTTGAACGGGTGGTTGCTGGTGACGGTAGTGGGTGGCGCGGGATCGCCCGATCAGGATGCAGGATCGCCTGGTGGGGATTTCGGCGGCTCGCAGGTCGGCGAATGTGCTGTTCAGTGCGTCTTCGGTAAGGGCGGTGTGTCCGTGCTCTCGGAGATGGATTCCAAGAGCACGTGAAGTTTTCCCATGATCTCGAGCGCGGCCTCCGTCTGCGTCAATTGCTTTGCCAGACGAGCGTTCTCGCGTGTCAGTCGGGCCATTTCCTTACGTGTCGCGGCGTCGGTGTCGGGATGGGCGACCGCTTTCGGTCGAGACTTCCCGGCCGCTGCGGTTCTGGCTTGGGCCCATTCTCGGAGTTGAGATTGGTACAAACCTTCGCGGCGCAGGACTGCAGATTTCTCTCCGTGTGGGGCGTTGTTGTATTCGTCGAGGATGCGGTTGCGGTATTCAGTGGTGAAGGTTCTGCGGGTCGGTTTCGGGGCAGGATCCGCCGGCGAATCTGACGGTGTTTCGGGGTTCGGGCTGCTCATCGGTGGTGCTCGTTTCATGCCCTCAGCGAGTGATCTCGGTTGCCTCCGAGTGTCTCACTAAATCCTGACAGAGAGGGATGCGCGGATTGTTTGAGGTGACCTTCCGGCGCCTTGCATGAACAGCACCCACTCGGAAGCCTCCGCGACCGGGCGCATGGATTCTTCGTCCACGATCACCCAACCCGACTGCCCCGTCGTCGGTGAAATGACCTTCTCTACAGCACACGACATCGCCACTCCTATGGCTGTCCCACCTGTGATATAGACGCTATTAGATAACCATGAGGGACAGGGCGACCGACACGCCGTGCCTACCGTGCCTTCATCCTGATGCGGCGCTAGAGATAACACGCAATGACGTCTTGAAAATTCAACTTGTCGATGTCGCATTCAAGCCCGGAACTCGCGACTGCAAAGTTATCGCCGGCACGCTTCACGACCCGTACACCGGAACCGATATCGCGTTCTCCACGTCCAATCCTTCGGCCATTCAGATCGACCACATCTTATCAGCAGCTTTGTCAAGGAGTCTTCCTCTTTCTGCTGGTTACTGTGTCGATGACATGCTGCTGAGTGCTGTGGTGGCCTTGTGATGCGCCAGCGCGTGACCGGGGTCGCGGTGGCGGCTGCGGCGTTCGTTGTCGCTGTGTCTGGTTGCTCGGTCCATCGGCCTGATGGCGGGGCGGTATTCGCAGCTCCGGTGTCGGGAACTTCTGCGCCGGGTGCGCAGGTCGATGAGGCACTGTCGGCGCTGGAGGAGCTTGCGGTGAAGGGGCGTGCGCCTAAGACGGGTTATGCGCGAAGCGAGTTCGGTATAGCGTGGACTGATACGAATACCGTTATGTGGGGCGGGAACTCGCTGAGCACACGCGAGGACATACTCTCCCGTGACCTTGTGGACATCACGTGCAAGGACCGCTCGGGTGTGGCCTCGCCGCCGTGCGTGGTGCAGTCGGGAGTCCTTCACGATCCGTATACCGGGACCACGGTGAATTTCGTTCGAGGGGAGACGACTTCGCCGCTCGTCCCGATCGAGCATGTCGTTGCACTTGGTGATTCGTGGCAGAAGGGTGCGCAGCAGTTGTCGGTCGCCGAGCGGGTCGATCTGGCTAATGATCCGCTCAATCTCATCGCTACTACGCAGGCTCCGAACTCGGCGAAGAGTGACTCCGATGCCGCCTCGTGGCTTCCTCCGAACAAGGCGTTCCGATGTGCTTATGTGGCTCGTCAGGTCGCGGTCAAACTCCGGTATCGGTTGTGGGTGACCAATGCGGAGAAAGACGCGATCGCCGCGGTCTTGTCGACGTGTCCCGGCCAGGGGCTTCCCTCCAATGCCGAGGCGGCGGGTCGTGTTTCGTGAACGAGCGGTGAATTCGCTTACCTGCAGGGCGCTAGTTGGAGTCGGCGAGTCGTCGCCGCAGTGCGAGGTTCTCACCGTGGGCGACCGCGAGCGCCGTGCGCAACTCGCCGATCTCTTCGGCGTGTCGGCGTTTGAGGTCCTTGAGCTGCGCGGACAGCGCCCTGACCGCGGACGATGCGGACTGCTGTTCGGGTTCGGCAATCTGTTCTGGAGTGGTTCGGCGATGCGGCCGCTGGGTGCGGAGGTCGTTGATCTTTGTGCGCAGGTCGGGCTGGTTGTAGAGGAAGTCGGTGGAGACCTTGGCGCGGCGAGCGACGGCCGCGAAGGTGACCGGTTCGCCTGCATTGCTGAGTGCCAGCAGCGCCGCGTCCGCGCGGGCTCTGGTCTCGGTGTGGCGCGCTCGCGCTGCGGCGGTGAGATGTTCGGGCACGGGCTGGTTCTCCTTGCTCTAGGTGGTGGTTCCGGGACCGCGAACCGCTTTGTCGGCGGCGGAGACATCGTTGATCGAGAGCAGGATCCGGTTAAGCGAGTCGACCTCGATCTGGCGGCCTTGCAGCCAGATGTTCGTCTCGTCCATCGGGGCGCCGTACTTCGCGGTGAACACTGCTTGCCGGTGTTCGATCAGTGTTTCCGTGTCGGCGAGCTGGGTCCGCAACTGCGGGGCATGAGTGGAGTCGGTGACGAATTTCGAGCAAGACAGGCAGGCGTTTCCCTTATCGCACAACTGTTTCGGTGGGAGCGCGCACCAACCGTTGGGCAAGATGCGATCAGCTCGCTTGTCGAGCTGGATCAGGTCGTAGAGGTCGGAGCTGTCGATCGTGGCGGTGCGCCCGTCACGGGTGACCTTCTTGTAGCGGAGGAATTCCTCTTCCATGGTCTGCGCAGAGGTCACGGCGTAGTGCAAGGTCATGTCCGGCGAAACGTGCCCGAAGTAGCGCATCACGACGTGAAGCGGCACTCCGGCGTTGATCAGGTTGGTCGCCGCGGTGTGCCGGAACTGATGTGTCTTGGAGACAGCGACGCGTCGGCCGACGGAGTCGCTGATGTCGAGCAGACTGGTGAGCCTGCTGAACCGCAGATGCATTGTCGTCATCGGGTAAGGCTTGTCGCCCATCCGGTTTCGGGTCGTGCGGAGGAACAGGTACTTCGGCGTCACACCAGGGTTTCCGAAGTGTGCCATCATCTCGCGGGCATGCTTTTGCTGCGCTCGGATGATCGTGACGATCTCGTCGTCCACGGGGATCGAGGGTGCGACGTTCGGTTCGACCTTGGTCTGTTGATACCGCATCCGGGCGACGAATCCAGCGCCGTCAGGATCGCCAGCCGCGGAATTGCGCAGCATCGGTTCGAGCGGGTCGAAGTCCATCATCAGCACCTCGTTGGCGCGACGGCCGGTGCGCAGCAGAAGCATCATGATGTGGAAGGCCTGCAGATCGCCGAGCCCGCCCTCCTGCACTGGCTGCGCGAGCAGCCCACTGCCCTCGGCGATCTGCTGCATGACACCGTCTTCGAGGACCATGTCGTGTGCCTTGACGTTGGTGAGGCGGGGCTTGTCCTCGGGGCGGAACAGCACGCAGTGCTCGGGCCGCAGAGTGGCCCAGGCACTGATACCGAGTTCGGTGGCGGCTTCATCCCGGTGGTCATACATGAACTGGTAGAACTGCTCGATGGCGGTCATGATCTGGCGGCGTGGGTTCTTCGCCAGAGGGCGGCCTGCGCGCGGTCCGGACTCGATGCGGTGCGCAAGGAGCATGTCGCAGAACCCTCGGATGAAGCCCCGCAGTCGGTGTGGATCGGTAGTCAGACACGGGCCCTGGTCGGCGGTGGTGTCGATGTAGCGTTGCAGCCATTTCAGGGCATCCAGGCGCGACTTGATCGTGCTCCACGAGTACCTCTCCGCGCTCAGGCCCGCCGAGAGCCAGTACTTCGCTCCCTCGCGCATCCAGAGGCTGGTCAGGTTGGTGAAGTGCATCGTCGTCGATCCGATAGGCTCGTGGTCTCGCTGAGGCACCCTCGGGTCGAGGCTCGGATTCCAGACGTTCAGCTCCCACCACGGGCCGCGGTGATAGGCATATCCGAGTACTGCGACCATGTGTCCAAGACGGTAGGTACCTTCTTTGAAGGCGAATTCACCGATCTTCTCGCCGAGCATCTGCGCCTTCCGCGCGGATCGCACCCACTCGTCGGGCGAACGGTGCAGCAGCGATTGCGCCGACCGACATTCGTCGTCCCCGTGGCGGATCGCGGCGCGCAGCAAGATGAAGACGGCGTTCGCGTCGACGATGCGAATGAACCGTCCCAACTCGATGTACCGGTGAATGATCCAGGCAACTTCCCAGGTCATAGGTTCAGGGAGACCCCGAAAATTCAGGTAACAGGCGGTCCAGTCGCTGCCGCTGCTGCTGCCCGCACTGACTTCGCGGATCGCCGGTCGGTAGTGCGCCGGCATCGTCTTCTTGTCGAAGTGATCGCTGCGGCATTCTTCGGGCAGAGAGTCCCAGAGCCTGCGGGCGATTGCGGGGTCGAACATGTCCGCTAGTGCCAAGCCCGGATCGATCTGGTGCAGTCTCTTGGGGCTGCGCGGCCAGGATGTGAACGCGGGATCGTTTGCGGGGCTAGACATTCGGATACTCCCATCCGGCGACGTATTCGCGCCAGTTCGCTACCGACGCCAGCTCGGCGTCCTCGGTGACATGGCCGTAGATGTTCATCGTGGTTTGCACGCTCGCGTGGCCGAGGCGGCGGCTGACGGTGTGGACGGGGCTCCCCGCCAGCAACAGTGCAGTGGCATGGGTGTGCCGAAACCAGTGCGGTGTCATCAGGTTCGGGAGATCGGCGTTGCGATGCTTCATCGAGCGCAAGTGCGCATAGACCGACTCGGTGCGCAGCGGCGCGAACAGCGGGTTCCGCAGCACGTTGCAGAAGATGTAGCTACTGTCCCAATCGCCGAGGGCGACATCGGCGCCTCGGTCGCACAGCCACCACACGTAGTCGGCATAGAGCCGGTCGAGCCGAGACCCGATGTGGACCTCGCGCTCCCCGGACTTGGCGGACAGGCCGTGCGGGTGCGCCCTGCTCACGATCGCGACCCGGGCGCTCTTGCCACCGATCCCGGTAATCCAGTCGCGGTGCTGCAACGAGAGGGCTTCACCGATCCGCATGCCCGATTCCGACAGGACTGCCCACAGGAACCGATATCGCAGGTCACCTCGCCATTCCACGAGTGTTGGGTCGTAGGTGGCCTCGGCATCTTGGAGGGCGTCGATCGTGGTCGGCGTCAGAATCGGAATGGTCTTGCGGGCGGCGCGGATTCGGATGGCGGCGCGCTTCCGCGGCGCTCGCCGGGTGACGTGCTCGAGGAACGAGAGGTAGCGTCCCGATCGGACCTGGGCTTGTTTCCACAGGAACGGCGCAGCGTCCGTTCCGCTGTCGGCCTGGTAGCGGTAGAAACTCATCACTGCACGCATGCGGAGATTCACCGTGCTGTCGCTGAGCGTCGGATGGGGACGCAGTTCGCGGATCGGAGAGTCCAGCTCGCCGTAGCGCAGAGCCGAGATGAAGTCGCCGAAGTCGTGCAGCTTCACCGCATCCCACGACCTGCCGGTCACCTCCAGGAACGACCACCACTGGGCCAAGCTCTGTGCGTAGGCCCGGGTCGTGTTCGGCCGGAAGTCGACTTGCCGCCCGTACTCGAGGTATGCCTCGACCGGCTCAACGAGACCAAACGATCTGTCGATCACCGTCCAGGTCGTTGCACCGTCGCTGAGAGTGACACGTTGCGCTCTAGCCATCAGCCCGCTCCCGTTCGTCTGAAGTCGAAGCTACGCCCGGCCCTGCCTGATTCGATGCACCCGAACGGTGCGTGTCGGCGGTGTCATCGGCATGCCTCGCTGCCTGCAGATAACACCGTCGCCCACATATCCCGGATCCGTGGACGGAGACCCAGGATGATGTCAACGGCACTACCTACTAGTTACGGATTACATGTCGTGGCACTTTCGAGAGCCTGGGATGCGGGGGCAGCGAATTGGACTCCGCAGCAAAGGGTGAACTTCGCCAACGACACGGACGTCAACTTGCTTGCCTCCCAGGGCAAAGCAAACCAATCGAAGTCCGATCAAGGCCTCGACACCTGGCTTCCCCCCAACGCTGCATTCCAATGTGACTACGCCATCAGATATCTCACCGTGGCCGTGAAATATCACCTGATGATCACTGCCGCCGATGCCGGCGCGGCGCGCAGTGCATGCGCACAGAAATGAGGAGAAGTAGATGAGTTCTACCGATGGTGATGATCACATCCGCTTGTCGAACGGTAGACGACGAACCCGCCTCAGTCGGGCAATCGCGACGATAGGTTTCGCCGCAGGCGCCGCACTCATGGGAGGTGTGGCGACCGGAGCCTGGCTCTACTTTCTCGGGTTCTTCGCGTTGATCCCAGTCGGCGTGGCCGTCGGCAACGGCATCAGTGGGGCCGTCGACCGGGGAGAGCCGATCCGACTCGTCTCCTTCATCCCGGTTCTGGTCAGTGCTGTAGCACTGGGAATCATCATCTACCTCGTGTTCTCCGGCCGTTTGTCCGAGATCCTGACCTTTACCACCGGTCCTATCGCCTGAAACCAAGGCGCAACGGGTGTCCTGCGTTCGACTTTTACGGACTCTCGATGTTGTTCGGCTTCAATCTCGAAATCTCCGCACGGAAACGATCCCAACCTCTCGGAAAAAAGGAATTCAGCCATGACGAGCATCGACAGCGCAGACATGCAGGGCGCCGTGGTTTCGAACCAAGAACCCTGGCTGCACCTCGAATCCGCCCTACGGGATATTCCGGTGCCGGGCTGCTTCAAATCCCTTACCTGCAGTGAGCACGCCGCGCTCGCTGAGCGTGTGTCTCTCGCCGAGCGCGTGTCTATCCTTGCGTTGCAACCTGACCCGGTTGACGTCCGTGGATTTGCGTACCCCGCTGGCGTACGCGGCACCCTCCAACGCGCCGCACAGATCCACGCCGCCCTCGCCGCCCTTCCACCTGATGTCCTACTAACTACGTCTTCTGAGGCGCAGTCGTGAGCAATGAATCGGGTGTTGGCGACCGAATCGCACCCTGCTCATCACTCTCGGTCGCTGCAACCGCGCTCGAAATTGGGCACCGCGTGCAATTCGCGGAGTCCCGGCGATGGTGGAGGGTGCGAGCCACATCCGGCGATGGCAGGTTCGCGATCCTTACCAGCCCGTTCAACCTCCGCAGGGTCCCGTACTACACGATCCTCGATACAGAGCGCGGTGTGCGCGGCCCGGACGACAGAATCTTCTGCAGCGGTTACGAAGACGACGGCGACATCGCAGATCGGATGCGCGAGCTGATCGCCGGAGACATCGAGGTGAGCCGCAGGCGGTCGGTACAGAGCCGCATCGTTGCGGTCCTCCCGTCCGCCGATCGGCGTACCCCCGGGACCGATTCCGCCTCCTGACACCTACGAACGGTCCTCGAAACTCGACATGACACGACAGGAGTTACCCGCTCATGACTCAGACATACCGCCCCGCAGAAGTTTTCCCCGACCCGGCCGAACGGCGACTCCGAGCAATGCTCGCGGCCCTCGACGATGCCCTCGCCGGGATAGCTGATGCACGCGAAGAACTCCGAGGGCTCTACACAGGCCCGAGAACGTACCCAGAAGAGCTGGAACTGTTCCTCGCCGCCGAAGCCGACAATCAGGACATCGCCACCCACCTCGCCTCCGCAGCCCGCGATATCCGTGCCGCGCTCGCGATCCTTCACAGCACCACAACCACGGCCGTGTCGAACTGCTCGACGTCGCTGCATCCACATACCCACAAGGTGACAGCTGCCGCTGACGTGAGGCGAACGAACAAGGCCCACATCGAAAGGGGACACCACAGATGACCGCCACCCCAGCCGACGCCACCGCGCACCAGCATGGCAACGGATCCCTCACCCCCGCAGCGGAACCGGCAACAGGTTTCGACGCCGATAACCTCACAGCCGCAGACGAACTCGCGATCGACATCGGAAGAGTCGCGATCGAAGCCAGTGAAGGTGTCCCCTACGGCTCAGAGCCCGACGAGTTCTTCCTGGAAGCAGGGAAAGCTGTCTTCTACTGGCTACAGCTCAACGGTCACCGGCGCATCACCACTGAAGAGGCGGAAGAGATACGACAGGTGTCGAATTGCGCGCTTCAGTACGGCAACATCGCCAGCCGAGAAGCCGCCCACCGTCTGCTCGCATGGTTCCTGGCAACCGAACCCGCCAAGGCGTGTCCCGATATCGGTACGGCAACCGCCGACAATGTCGGCGGTTCAGATGGTTCCGCCCCTGCCGAACCTGCGGAAGAGGAGACGAATGCGAAGGCGGTAACACGGTGCCCGTTCTGCTTCGGACTGAATGGGTCTCACAACACGATTCACGAGCGCTACCCGGCCGGCGGCGGCGGAACCAACAAACCCTGCCCGAACTCCCTGCCAGCCGTTACAGAAGAAGTGAAGACGCACTGCCGGTGCGTCACGCCGGACTGGTACCACGATGGGCTGGACTCGGATATCGACGGACGCCTGTGCCGCCGGTGCCGTCTGCGGCAGGACATCCCGTACAGGGATCTCGTCAACTCGCCGGTTGCCCGTACCGCAGTGTCAGCGTTCAGTGTCGCTGCACTAGCCCTACGAAACGCCGTGGAAGTACTGGACCCTCACGAAGGTGGGGATTGGGAGCACGCGTGGCAGACGATTGCAGATCTCGAAGACTGCGCCGGCCGCTTCGACGCAAGTGAGAGAACGGAAGTGAGGGAAAGTGGTCGAGAAAATCGCTAAGCATGGAAGACACGCTACGAGTCGGGCGAAACTGGGCACGCATGTCCTCAGTCCAGTCGGCCCCGAGAATTTCAGTGAGCACTGCTACGGAGTGCGAATCACCAGTACCCCACTGGGCAGGCTGCGCGGGCTTTTCAGAGAGTGGTTCCTCGTTCCACCCGACTTTCATCCAGCGATACCGGTGTGCATCTACGGACATGGCGTCGAACCTAAACGTATTGCCGCGGCGATCAACCGGTACGCCCGCGAAGCAGAATGGGAACGTCGGCCGACGTTGAGACAGATCATCGACGGGATCGACGAACGGTGGATCAGTGGCACTATGACGAACTCGGAAACAGGGTTGGTGGTGTACGCGCGGCTCTGCCTGAGATTTGAGGAGCGGATCCGTGGCGCAGTTCCTGTCACCATCATTGCTCCGGAGCCAGAGACCATGACAGTGGGGGCAACTGGCGGAGCTCTGGTGAATCCGGGAGTTGACAATTGACGATGTCGATCACCGTGAACTGTGATGCGTGTGGAACTACTCGAGAAGTTCCGGTGAACTACTTGTCATCGTGCAGTGTCGTGAGATCCGCGATCGAGCCAGGGTGGACACATTCCGTCGACGAGAACTACTGCTCGAATTGCGCTGCAGTGAGGGCGCAGACGTGGCCTCGAGAATCCGAGGGAGGGACTCCATGAGCATCACTGAAATTCGGCCACTAGGTGCCGTTGATGGGGTGAAGGCTCCTGTGTCTCACTCGATTCATGCGATTCCCGGTAACACCACTCTCGACGAACTCACGGAATTCGCGTGGAAGGATCTCTCGACTCCCGACAAGGCGATTGGTGCATACCGGTTGGTGTCTCTCGCCGATGACCCTGATGTGTGGGAGCAACTCGGCTCTCTCACTTACGCGCGATTCGTCGACGTTGGTGCATTCGCTGCCGTCTATTCCGAGGGGCGCTGGATACCGCTCTCGTGTGGGCAATGGCTGGTGCGCACACACGACGATGACCTCATCGTTGTCTCCGACGAGGACCTCCGGCTCGGGTACGAGTTACTCGGGTGAAAGAAAAAGAGCCGTCGGAGCGCTCGCCAGGGAAGGTCGTTGACCTGGTCTTATGTTCGTCGATTGCTTGCAGGCACCTGAGCTGTCCAGGTCCGTCTCTACTGTCCGGATCGCACTGGAAAGTCCCCGCGGTCATCGAGACAGTTGTTCCCCTCGGCCGCACCAACATCCGGCAAAGGAAGACATCATGGACATCGCATCACTCATCGTCGGCGTCGCAGTAGCCGGCGCATCGGCAGCGCAGGGAGCTGGCGTAGAGCCAGTCATCACCGACACCATCACCTCGGTAGTCGAGGAACAGGCACCGGCTGCCTCCCAGTTCATTCCAGATCCGCAGCCGTACCTGGACCAGGCAACAACTGCCCTGACGCAGCTGCAGGAGCAGATTCCTCCTGCGTGGCAGTCCGAGGCGGAAAGTGCGCTACCCCCGGAACTGAAAGACGCTGCGGCGCAGATACAAGAGATCCTCCCGCCGCAGGCACAGGCTCTGATCCCCGACGTCGCCCTTCCTGCTCCCGGACCGGACTCGGTTCCGCCGGCCGTGTCGGCGCCGAACGGATCCGCTGTCGAAGACGCATCGGCGAATGACACGACACCTGCCGGAGGGCCTGCGCTTCTGCCCTCCGTGTTCAGCGCACAACCATCTAACGCTGCCGGGATACCCTCGCTCACAGGCCTGTTCGCACCGTCGGCGGTGCCGGATTTGAAGTTCGATCCCAACCTTCCTCGCAATGTTGAGTTCGCTCGCGCTGTCATCGAAGCTGCGATGCGGGCACTCGGACTTCCCTACCAGTGGGGCGGCGGTTTGTTGACCGGTCCGTCGATGGGTGATGGAACGGGCGGCCCGATCGCCGGTTACGACTGCTCCGGACTGAGCCGCTTCGCGTACTTCATCGGAAGCGGCGGAACCAAGGTGCTGCCTCGGACGTCGCAGGAGCAGTTCCGCGCCGGACACCAGATTCCGATGAGCCAGGCACAGCCGGGTGACCTGCTGTTTGGGAATTGGCAGGCTGACGGCGCCAATCATGTCGCGATCTATCTCGGCGAGGGCAAGATGATCGAGGCACCTCAGACCGGTCAATTGGTGCAGATCAGCGCAGTCCGTTCGGACATGATCCCGGCCAGGTTCCTCTGATGACGGACCTATCTTCCACTGTGAGTAACTGCCGGGCCGAGCGGCCAGGTCGCAGTGTTTCGACGCTCAGTGGTGTCGGGGCCGCCGCCCTGATCCCGGCGGCGCTGACGACGCTGTTGATTCAGTGGGGGCCTGCAGTGACGGCTGCGCTCACTCACAGTGGGAGGGGATGACAGTGACGGACAGCGCACCCGACAGCACAGCCGCGGGCCACTACGATTTGCGTAACGACAGCAGAGAACCTCAACAGAGCACCGCTGAGATTGATGCGAGCACAACCTCGAGTGAAGGAGATACCACTGCCATGACCGCGACAACGCCGTCAAGCCACAAGAAGGCGCTGGAGACAGCACGCAAGGCCGCAGAATCGTTGGCGCAGGAGGCGATTGCAACGAGAGTCGCTCTCGTCGGTGCCATCGGCGAGGCGGAAGCTGAGCTTGCTGCCATCGACGCGGCACGGGTTGAGGCAGAGGACACGATCCGCCTCGCCCACGAACGCGCGATCGCGGGCGGGTGGACCGTCAAGGAACTCGCCGCTATGGGATACAACGCACCGAAAAAGAAGAAGGCCGCAGCGTCGAGCAAGCGATCCTCGTCGGCGCCGGCAGAAAACACGGCCGCCGCGAATGCACCCCAAACGTCCGAACAGAATTCCGCGCACGACAGCTCGGCCTAAAAAACGCACACCACGTATACCCCCGGTCCGTCTACATCGGGACTCGTCGCTGCGCCCGCAAAAGCGTGAGAAAGCAGCCCGCCGGCGCACCCTTTCTGATCGATGTGTCGTAGCCCTCGGCTAATCTCGAATGTGCGACGAGCAGCAGGTCGCCACACCGACCCAGACCGCAGCACCATCGGCGGTCCTGATCTTGTGAGGGAATATTCCCCACGAGATTGGTCGAGGTGGCGGCCTGCTGCTGTTTTTGTCGCCGTATTGAGAGGGCAACGCCGAGTTGCAAAGTGGGGTCGCGGACGGCTGCACATGTGTGAAAGGTTGTGAGCGGGTCAACACGAACCCGCCAATTCTTTTAGGAGCCAATTCTCATGGTTACAGTTCAGGGTCCGACTTTTTGGGCTGACCGAGCTTTGTCGCGCGTCGACCAATCGGAGCACGTGATGGGAACGGACATGGAGCGCGCGAAAGTTATTGCGATGCAAGCACTGGTTTATGCGACGCTAGCGACCTCCAGTGTCGAGGTCCAGGTGTGTGACTGAATTGGTGAGGGAATCGTGGTGCTTCCCTCGCGAAGGTGAAAACTGTTTGCGCGCAGTCCAATAACGCCGAAAGCGTAGCTTCTTTCGAGCGTATGTGGTTTCGAGGTCAGACGAATTCGCGGATCCGCGGGAGGACTCGGGCGAGTTCTTCGAAAAGTGCAGGCCATCCGCGTCTGAGTCTGGTGATGCGGCCGCGTTCGAGGAACGCTCCGTCGAGGATGTGTGAGACCCGTAGGTGCTGCTCGGGGGTGCCGAGGCGGCGGAGCTTGTCGTAGATGGGGTTGACGGGAAGGTCGTGCGCGGCGATGTGCGTCCAGATGTCTTCGCTGCTCCAGTTCCAGACCGGCCCGAAAACGTGTGTGCCGTCGGCACGGTCGAGGGCACCGCCATGTGTTTGGCGCTGCTGCGCTGCTGTGGTGCAGCAGTCGGTGCAATCTTCGGTGACTCGGACGTTGAGAGCGTTGTAGTACATCGACCAGCGTCCGGTCCCTTTCGCTGATTCGTCGGCACGTACACCCCAGATCTCTCCCGGTCCGTGGGCCTTGTGGGCCGCGCGTGAGGGTGCTCCGATGAGAATGTCGCGGAGCGCTCGCGTTGTTGCTCGTGTGGGCAGGTGGTGATCCCATTCGCCGGAGTCCGCGAGGACGGTCAGCAGGGGTGGGTCGGCTCGGTGCACTTCGAGATTGAGGTTCCATGCGTCGGCGAGGTCGGCGATGTACTCGTAGGTCTGTGGGTATTCGAGCCCTGAATCGAAGAAGACGACAGGAATGTTCGGCTCGACCGCTGTGGTCAGGTGCAGGGCGACGAGTGAATCTTTGCCGCCGGAGAAGGCGAGATATCCGTCGTGATTGTCGAGGTGTTCCTCGATGCGCTCCTTGATCGCGGCCAGGTTCGGACGTGGGCGCCGCAGTGCGCGCAGTGTGGTCAGATCTAGTCCGTCCGCGCGAGGGGTGCCACTCATATCTCTGCCGCTTCCCTGGGTGCTCGATGGGTATTTCTGGCGTTGTTGTCACACGCGGCCCTTCGGCCGGATCTTCCTGTGTATGTAAGGCCTCGAAGCCGATCCGACTCGGGGCACCTGCACAGGAGGAGGAGCGTGATGAAAGAAAAACTACAGGAGGTGACCTCGTGCGTGGAGGTCGTAGAGGCGGCGTTCGCATCGACGAATCGTTCATCTGAGAAGGACCCACTGCAGAGGGGGCGGTGTGCGCGCTGCGCGAAGGCCGACACACCGATCGAGCCCGCGCGGTCGGCGATCTCACGGACCTTCACCGCATTCGACTCGTGGAAGGCTCCGACCGAGAAAGGTCTCTGCGCACCGTGCCGGTGGGCGTATCAGACCCCGGAGCTGCGAACCCGAATGCATCTGATCACCACCGCGCCGGCGATGACCGAACTGACGCAGCCGCGCCTGGCCCGGACCTTGTCGGCACCGTTGACGTCGGAGATCGCGCTGGTGGTGCCGTTGCGTCGCCCGGCCCGCAAACACATCCTGCCGCACGCCCGGTGGGGGGCTGTTGCCGTCGAAGACACCTCCTTGCCGTGGTCGGATCGCGATGTCGCAGCAGCTGCCGCGATGCGCCGACTGCGCTCTCACGGCTTCGGTGAACGCATGCTCGGCGAGAGCGCAGCCCCGTATGCAGTGCTACGCACAGTGCCGGCGCGTAGGTGGCCGGCGATCTTCGAGGACTGGGATCACCTGTCCCCGTACCGCCACGTCGACCGATGGTGGGCATTGGCGCTGTTGGCCACCAAACCGCCTCGCAGCAAGGCGCACGCATGACGACGCCGACCGACCGCTGGCTCGCTGCCGCTCCCGCAGGCCTCCCACAGCTGCACGGTGTGGAGAACGTGGCCGAGCGGCTGCTGTTGCTGTTGCACTACGGCGTGGACTGGGATTCGTGGGTGGGCCGGCGCCGGGCGACGTACTGGACGCAGCATTTGCCGAACCGAGTCCGCGTCGCGACGTACGTCGGAGGAGCCGACCTAGATCGTTGGTGGTCGGTTGTCTCACGTTCGCTCGAATCCGAGCCGCGAACAACCGACGAACGGCTGGAGCTGGCCGCTCTTCTGCGCGCCGAATCGGAGCCTGTTCTGACACTGCTGCGGGAGCGCCCCACGGCCTATGTCCTGCGGACCCGCATCGTGGCCGAATCAGTGGCCGCTGCCCGCGCCGCGAGGAAGGTCAGCTGATGCGCTCGACCGTGAGATGGGATGTCGAACTGACTGCCCTGTCGTCGATCTCGCAGAAAGGCGAGGAGTCGGAAACGACGACGACACTGTTTCGCCGCGAACCGATCCTGCAACCGGACGGGAGGAAAGTGCTGGTACCGGTCGTGTCGGGGAACTCGCTGCGGGGAGCATTGCGACGCACCGCCGAGGAGTTGTTCCGCGATGTGATCGGCTACGAAAGACAGATACCTCTCTCCGCGGCGCACGCACTGCGCAACGGCGGCAACCTGAGCAAAGTCGCCGGCGACTCACTGACCGGCCGCAGGCGTCAGCGCCTGCGCGAGTTGGTCCCGCCGATCAGTCTGTTCGGAGGAAACGGAGGCGGTGCGCCGCCGATCGACGGATGTCTGAAAGTCGGCAAAGTCGTTCCCCGAGTGAAGGAAACAGAATCGATCATGAGCAGGCCTTACCCGGGAGTGCTGATGTCGCAATTCGAGCTCATGTCCCTGGAAAGTTACAGCCGCTTCGACGACGCCGGCACCAAATCCTTCCCTGCGCCCTTCGATGCCGACACCGGCGCCGGTTCGGGAACTTCGGCGCACCAGACGTCGATGTTGATGCGCTTCGAGGTCGAGACATTGCCCGCAGGAACACATTTCGAAACATTCCTGAGGCTGGACCGGGCAACCGACCGCGACATCGCCTTCTTCAGTGACGTGTGGGAACGATTCTCGCGAGACGGCTTCCTGGGTGGGCGCAGCGCGATCGGGCACGGCAGAGTCCGCGCCGAGTCGGAGCTGACCGTGTTGACCGGCCCCGGCCCGCAGGTAGCGGACTGGCGAGCGGAACTGGAACCGCTACGAGAAGACGTGATCGAGGCACTGGGGTGGCTGACATGAACTCAGACAACGCTTTCGCTCCCTTCCTGGTCAGGGCGCATCTCTCATCCGGGTTGGCACATGCAAGCCCCTGGGGGATCGCCTTGGACGGCATCCTCGCTGCGGAACTGTGGGCCGACCACAAAGCGAGCGCCCTCGACCGCGGCGAATACGTGCCGGCGCTCTCGCCGCAGGCGACCCCGCCGGATCTCGAATTGCCGCTCGCGCACTGCACTCTGGCTGGCGCGGACTGGCATTGGTGCGCGACGTGTTCGTTCCCCGAAGACCCGGCAGGAGATCCGGTAGTGCGGCACTGGGCGAGCAGAACTGATCACCGAGGGCTCGAGGAACTCGCGGCGAGCGTGCCGGCAGTGATCTCGGACCGGCAGGGCCGCTACCGGGCGAGGTACATGCCGTTGATGATCACCAACTCGCGAACTGTCACTTGGCGCGGTGTGGGTGACCTGACGGCCGTCGCGGCGATATTGTCCGGTCTCGATGTGATCGGGAAGAAACGCGCACACGGGGAGGGCCGAGTTCTGCGGTGGGAGTTCGAGAACCGCGCAGGCGAGGATCCGTGGGAGTTCTCGCACGAGCACGCCGACGGGACGCTGGGACGCACGACACCGGCCGCATGTGTGGCCTCGCGAGATACGCCGGTCACCTCGGGGTTCGGGTTGGCAGGTGTTCGCCCGCCCTACATGCACCCGACGCGGATGCGCGAACTCCACCTGCCGCTATGACGCCCAAGTGACACCACACCAAAGGGCGGGCTCCGGCCCCTATCTGGTGTGATACCTCCATGACATTTCTCCAGGATCTAATCGCGGCAGCGGCAGGAGATACCCCTGTGCCCGAGCTGCTACGAAAGGTTAAGGTGCTCGGCTCCTTAACTGGCGCGGTTGAGCTCGAGAAATGGGCGAATTTAGAGGCTTCCGGGTACAGGCCCGGGGATGATCTGCCCGCGTATCGCGGCCCGTTTCCTGCAGTGGTGCGTGGTGATTTCATAAGCAGGTGGGGGAGTCAGACCACAAATGTTCCAATTGCCGAGATCACATTTCCTGAGAATTTCCGTGGTGGCCCGTTGTTCACGTTGACCTTCGATCAAGGTGCTGCCCAGATCAAAAACTGGGCTGACAAGGCTGGGGGGATTTCATTTGGTTGGGTGCCCGATGCGGTGGTTGCTTACAACCTGATGGTGAAGCAAGGGACTGCCAAAGCAATCATGGAGCCAGGTTGGGGCTTGGTGGCAGCAAATATGCACGCGGACCAGAGCCAATTGGAGGGAATCATTGAGGAGATCCGCAATACCGCTCTCAACCTAGCGCTGAAATTGCAGAAGGAAACTCCGAGCCTGGGCAGTCCGGGGGCGGGCCGCAGCACGAATGAGCGTGCCTCAAGTGTGGTCAACAATTATTTTTACCTACAGCACTCGAATCTTTCGGGCTCGAACAACGTCCTCGGAGGCTCGGAATTCAGTCAGAAGATTGCCCAGGACCCCGAGCCCGCCGGGGAGTGATTGTCTAGAGCTCAGCTCACTGGCAGCCCGTGATACAGCAAGACCGCGTTGGTGATAGCGGTCGCGATCGCCGGCAGCACAGTGGCGGTTTGCTCGTCCAACCACTGCTTGACGCGAGATCCGTATCCTTGCCCCGGCTCGGTGGCGTCATCGTCTGCGATGGCTTGAAAAAGCTCTTCCAAGCTCTCGGCTGATACGCCGGCACCGATCAGTGCTTGTTTGAGGGTTTCGCGATCGCCCTTCGCGGGGGTTCCGATGCTTTGGGTGAAGTCCGAACTGCCGATGGCGATGTTCGATCCGGACAGATCGGCGTTGGAAAGATCAAATTTATTGGAAATGACAGTCTCCTTTGAGAGCCACATCTGAGTGGTTGTGCCTGAATATGCACCTCGGGAATCGTACGACTTTCGCTTCAATGCCGACGTCGACTCAGGCTGTCCAGGTCCGCGGCTACCGTTCGCCCATCAATCCGAGAGGCCGATGTGTAGAGGAGTCGTGGTTGCTATGACCATCACCGAGATTCACCCGGGCGATACCGCTGGGAATGTCGAGTGGCAGGAGCGGGCAGTGTGCCAACGCACTGATCCCGAAGCATTCTTTCCTGAACCGGGAGAAGCTGTCCGGCCGGCGAAGCGGGTCTGCGCAGGATGCGAGGTTCGTGTCGACTGCTTGGCATTCGCATTGGCGAACGACGAGCGTTTCGGTGTCTGGGGTGGGTTGACCGCCTCGGAGCGGCGTCGTCGCTATCCGCGGGTGCAACAGTGACCACCCACGTGGACTTCACCCATACCTCGTACGAGGAGGCCGCGAGGTATGCCGATTCCATCAAACTCGCTCGGTATATCTGGGATCGAGGGATTTGCGGCACCGAGCTCCTCAGTCTCAGTGGAGCTACCTGCCGAGCGCTCGCCAAAGCGGCTGTTGTGAATCCGCCTTGTACCTCGGAAACATGGGCGACGGTGGCGGATCTTGTGGCCGAACAATCAGCGTGGGCGGACGCTCACCCGGATGATCCGGGTTCTGTTCCGCTGCACGCAGACGAGCATGAGGCGTGGATTTCGTGGATCCGTCCGGCAAGCGAAATCGGTACCTCGCGTGGGTGATCTTCTGTTCATGGCAGGTGCCTCGATGACATGCCTGTTAGGTGTTGCCGGCCTCACCGTTGCCCTTCGAGGAGCAAAGGATGCGACTGACGAAGACGAAGTGCTCGGGCCTGCAGCAGAGTTGATCCAGGAAATGCGATGAACGACGCGCAGGTCACGCTTTTCGACATCGAACTGCGGGGTGTGATTGCTTTTCGAGAGTGGTCAGAGCGCATGATCCCGGCGATGTGGACCGCATCGTGGGATTGCGCAGGCGGGATACAGAAGGGCACAAGATTGAGCGGATGGCAGTGTCCGGCCTGCCGAGTCGTCGAGCCCAACGCGTATCTGCTCGACAACAATCACGGGATAGACCCTGAACGGCCTGGAAGAGAAGATCGGCTGACTCGGTGTCTGCGTATGGAGCTACGTGAAAGTACGGCTGATGGTCGGCGTGCTCAGTGAGTGTCCTGCAGTCTCTCGCCTGAAAACCGCGCGAAATCAGAACCACCCACGCAGAGTAGAGACATGAGTGGCGGTGACAGTCTGATTCGGGACCAGTGTGACGGTCTGATTCGGGACCCACCCGGGCTTCGGCGTGGCGTCGTGACGGCTTGATCTGGACCCACTTCCGTGGCGTCAGGAGGACCCGCATCCAGCGGTCCTCGCGGCACCGGAAGTGGGTTTCGGGATGAGGGTGCGTGTGGAACTGTTCGCTGCGATCCGTCGGGACGCCCGGGTCGAGGGCATGTCGATCCGAGCGCTCGCACGCAAGCACCAAGTCGGACGCGGCACCGTTCGCCGGGCCCTCACGTCCGCGGAACCACCGCCGCGGAAGACCCCGGTGCGTTCCTCGCCCCGGTTGGATCCGTTCAAGTCGGCCATCGACGACATGCTCCGCGCCGACCTTGAGGCGCCGCGGAAGCAACGGCACACCGCCCGCCGGATCCACGTCCGCCTCATCGAGGAACACGACGCCATTGAGGTGTCGTACTCGACGGTTCGCGACTACGTCCGCATCCGCCGCACGCAGATCGGCCTCGAAGCTGGCCGCCGGGTCGAAGTCATGATCCCCCAGGAGCACGCGCCAGGCGCAGAAGCAGAAGTCGACTTCGGCGAGCTCTACGTCATCCTGGCCGGGGTGAAGACGAAGGTCTTCCTCTTCACATTCAGGTTGAGTTACTCCGGGAAGGCGGTGCACCGGATCTACGCCACCCAAGGCCAAGAGGCGTTCCTCGAGGGCCACATCGCCGCGTTCAACGAGATCGGCGGCATCCCCGCCCGGCACGTCCGGTACGACAACCTCACCGCCGCAGTCACCCGGGTCGTCAACGCGCGCGGTCGTGAGCGGGTAGAGAACGACCGCTGGGTGCTGTTCCGCTCTCACTTCGGGTTCGACGCGTTCTACTGCCAGCCGGGCATCGCCGGGGCACATGAGAAGGGCGGTGTGGAAGGCGACGTCGGCCGGTTCCGCCGCCAGCACCTCGTGCCCATGCCCGTCGTCGACTCGCTCGACGAGCTGAACGAGAAGGTCCGTGCCTTGGACGCCGCCGACGACCGCCGACGGATCTCGTCGCGGATCCGGACCGTCGGCGAGGACTTCGCGACCGAACGCGAGAACCTCGCGCCGCTCCCGGTCGAGGGGTTCGACCCCGGGCTGATGCTGAACCCGATGGTCGACCGCTCCGCGATGATCACCGTCCGCATGGCCCGGTACTCCGTCCCGGCGCGGTTCATCCACCGCCGCGTCCGCGTCTCCTTGCGCGCATCCGAGGTCGTCGTGTTCGACGGCCGACTCCAGATCGCCCGGCACGCCCGCGTCATCACAAGGGGTGGCCAGTCGGTGAACCTCGACCACTACCTCGAGGTGCTCAAGGGTAAGCCGGGCGCATTGCCAGGCTCCACCGCGTTGGCGCAGGCCCGCGAATCGGGGGCGTTCACGCCTGCGCATGAGGCGTTCTGGGCGAACGCCCGCAGGCGGCTCGGGGATGCGGTCGGCACCCGGGAACTGATCGACGTGCTCCTACTGCACCGCGCCATGGCCGCCGACGAAGTCGAAGCCGGGCTGCTCGCCGCAGTGAGCGTCGGTGCAGTCTCAGCTGATGTGGTCGCGGTCGAAGCACGCCTGCACACCACCCTCGCAGCGCCCACCGGGGCCAGTTCAGACCGTCATCCCGTTGCGCAGCCCAGCGATGGCGAACGACGAGATGGCGACGCCAAGCGCAGCCGGAAGGTCGTGTCCCTCACCGAACGCCTGCTGCTCGACCCGGCCGCGGTCATCGCCGGCCTCCCGCCCGACACCCGGCCGCTGCCGTCGATGGAGAAATACCAGCAACTGCTCGGCCGCCGCACCGGCACCGACCACCACCCCGACCCGATGAGTCCCGATGAGAGCGGAGCACCCCGATGAGCACAGTCACCAGCGTGACCACCACCTTGCGCCGCCGCCGCGGCCTGACCGAGGAAGCCGCCGTAGCGGCGGTCGACCAGGCCTGCCGGAGGCTCCGGCTCCCGACCATGCGGGCCCTGCTTGGCGACGCGGTCGCGGCGGCGAACAAGGACCAGTTGACCTACACCGGATTCCTCGCCGAGCTGCTCCTGGCCGAGTGCGACGACCGCGACCGTCGGTCCACCATCCGGCGCGTGAACGGCGCCGGGTTCCCGCGGAGCAAGTTCCTCGCGGACTTCGACTTCGACGCCAACTCGAACATCAACCCCGCCACCATCCACCAGTTGGCGACCGGCGAGTGGGTGCGGAAGGGCCAGCCGCTGTGCCTGATCGGGGATTCCGGCACCGGCAAGTCTCACCTGCTCATCGGCATGGGGACCGCAGCCGCGGAAAAGGGATTCCGGGTAAAGTACACCCTCGCCACGAGGCTGGTGAACGAGCTTGTAGAAGCAGCCGATGAGAAGCAGTTGGCCCGCACGATCGCTCGTTACGGCCGCGTCGACCTGCTCTGCATTGACGAGCTCGGTTACATGGAACTCGACAAGCGAGGCGCTGAGCTGCTCTTCCAGGTTTTGACCGAACGGGAGGAGAAAAATTCCGTCGCGATCGCGTCGAATGAGTCGTTCTCCAAAGCGCACATGTTCGCGCGAATCTGTGCGTAGTCGCGCCGAAGTTTCACGGGTTCGGCAGTCGGGTGGGGTCGACGAAGTCTGCCAGGTAGATCATGGCGGCCTCGGCGGTCATGCCGAATGCCGCGGCGACGAGCTTCGGATCCATGGTGTTGACCAGATCGATAAGGCGAGTGCAGCGGATCATCCGCGGGCCGAACCCGCAATCGTCGAGCACATGACTCAGATAGGCGACCGATGCGGGTGACCGTCCGGCCTTGGTCCCTTTGGTGACGATGACGTGCGGATTGGCGGTGCGCCAGGAGGCGCGCTGGGCCAAACAGCGCTGCACGATCGTCCAGCTCGCCGGGTCCATCGGGACCGGATGCGGTCGCTCGCCAAGCCTGACGGTCTGTCGAAGCGGATCGACATCGTCGCAGGTCAGCAGCCGGACTTCGCGACTGGAAGCGCCATGCAGCAAGGCGAGGATGCCGACCAGGGATTCATGCGGATGCACCAGCAGGTCGGTGGTCCACCGCTGGAACAACCGGCGTTGTTGCTCGAGAGTGAGCGTCCGGCCACGAAAACCCTTGGCTTCTTTCCTGTCCAGGCTCTTCGTCGGATCGACAAGGACCAGACGGTGACTGCGCGCGAATCGGAAAAACTGGCGCAGCACGGTGAGTCTTCGCTGGCGCGACTTCGGCAGGGAAACTAGGAACGCCTCGACGTCGCCGAGCTCGACGGTCGCCCAATCTTGTTTCCCGCGTTCACTGTTCAAGAACGAAGCGAAATCTCGAACGGCCGCCAGTGCGGCCTCTATGGTCGAATCGCTGCGGGGCAGTGTTCCGGCCCGGCGAGCACGGGCCTTGGCGGTAAGCATGAACTCGGCGAATCCTGCGATTGCCGGTCGCAGCGGTTCAGGGGCCGCTTCGATCCGCCGTTGCCGGCGGCCGGCGGCGAGTCGCTCGTTGTGGTCGGTCGGCATCGCCAGCCCGTGTTCGGTGAAGAAATCTTGCATCGATCTGGCCAGCGGACCCATGGAACGGCCTGAGCGGCGTGCCCTGTCGAGCAGGGACGGCGGATGATTGGAGTGCTCGTCGTCGAGCAGTCGCCCCAGCTCGGTGACCGCCACACACGCACGGCCTGGCGAATAGCCGTCGGCGAGACAGGTGATCAGGCCGGGCAGCCAATCCGGCGGGTCGGCAAGACGTGCTAGGAGATGTTCGCCGGCCACATGCGGCCGATCCGGATGGCGCTGCCAGCATCGCGAGCACATGCCGCGGCCGGCATGGCGACGCAACACGCCACAGGCGACGCAGACGCGCGGGGGCTTCTTCGAAGGGCGCGGCCTCGAACAGTGACCGCACCAGCCGGTGTCCACGCGCAGATACCCGGGTTTGCCGCACCGCGGACAGTCCTGTTGCCGAGCTTGCAGGTCGGCTTTGCGTTGGCAGCCCCGGCACAACACGGTCTCCGCGAAGCGGACCTTGTGACCGCACTGCGCGCACCGGCGGGAACAAATCACGCAACGACCTGTCTCGACGACCAGCACCCTACTGCGGCTGCAGTCAGGGCACGGCTGCTTGGCGGCCGCGTCCTTGGCGCGGGCGGTGCACCGGCAGCACAGGTCGCGGCCGATGATGCCCACCGGTCCGCCGCACTCGGCACAGTCACGCTGGCGTTTACCCATGTTCTGCAATGACTTCCAGGTCGAAGCGTCACATCGGCGGAAGCGAGCGGCCGCGGGCGTTGACGGCTTGGCGCTGCGTCGGCGCCGGTCGAATTGGCGGATCGGCAGGACGCTCGACGGGAGTGGCGTCGATCTCGAACAAGTCGTCCGGAGTGCATTGCAAGGCAGTGCACAACGCGATCAGCGTCGTCATCTTGATCTGGGTGGGTTCCTTGGTGAACAGCGCCGACACCGACGCCGCCGACATCTCCAGCCCGGCTTTGTCTGCCAGCAGCCTGCGCAGCTCGGTCCCGGTCCACACTTCGCGTTGGGCCGCGGCCATCCGCAGTCGCCACTTGATCCTCACGCTCGCTCGTCCTCTCCGCTGAGCTCGGCCAGGGTGGTGGTCACCGCGCGCCGATACGCGTCCTCGATGAAGGTCGCCGATGGCCGGACATACCGCATCGTCGATCCGACGGTCCAGTGACCCAGAAGCTGTTGGATCGCAACCAGATCCACGCCACGCTCATAGTTGTGGGTCGCGCACGCACGTCGCAGCGCATGCGGGCTGAACCGCTCCGAACGCGGGCGCCCTTCGAGCTCCATCAGATATCGCAGCCGGTTGCGGATCGTTCCACGATGCAGCGGCCCGCCGGACTCGTCGGCGAACAACACCGGCGAGTCCGGGAACTTGGGCCGCACGTCGGTCAGGAACCAGCGCAGCACCAGGTCCAGACCGTCGAGCATCGGAACCCATCGCGGCCGAGGACCGGACATCCTGGCGCCCTTACCGAAGCGGACATGAAGTTTGCCGAACGGACCACGATCGAAATGCACATCCGGAAGGTCGAGCAGCGCAGCCTCTTCCGAGCGCAGTCCGGCATGATAGAGCGTCCGGAACAGCGCGTAGTCCCGAGCTGCCGGCCCATATTTTCGGGCGGTGATGATGCGCGCCTTCATGAACTCGAAGAACTCCCGCACGCGCTCCGGAGTCGGAGGCGGCACCAGCGCCGGCGAATCGTCGCCGACATGGCGGGAGGCGTTGAACTCATCCACCGGACAGACCAGCTTCACCCCGAACACGGCCTCGATCTCGGCTGCCTTGCGAACCTGGAGGAACCAGTGGAATCCCTTGAAGATCTGCACATACTCCCGCCGAGTCGACGGAGCACGGCCCGCGACTGCGAGGCTGCCGACGACTCGGTCGATGTCCTCGGCGGTGACTTCCCACGCCGGCCGGCCCAGTGCCGTCAGCGTCCGCTCGAGTAGCCCGATGTCGTTGTCGATAGTGACTGGGCTGAAGCCCCGAGCTCGCCAGGACGCGACGAAGGCGTCCACGCAGTTGCGTTGGAACACAACAGGATCTGACTCGATCGACTCTATCGGAACGACGTTGCCCGGGATCAGCCGCAGACCTTCGGTCATCAGCACACCTTCTTCACACCTGAACGATTAAGGTAGCACCTAATATAGACCGCTCACAGCTTGAAGAAGGCTAGAACGCGAAAACATGCTGAAGTCCCAGCGAGCTGCGGGTTTCCACGGAGACGAACAAGTGCCAACCCCAGATGGCTGGACCAAGACCTTCACGGACCCGCGCCTGTGCGCGGCCATCGTCGACCGCCTCACCTTCGGCGGCAACATCATCGAAACTGGTACCGACTCCTACCGGCTGGCGTCGACCCGGTCAGGGAACGCGTCGCGGTGACGCAATCAACCGAGCCTGTTTCGTGCGCACGCCGCACCCGGTGGGCTGTCACTGCGTGCTGTCCCGCGTGGTCATCGGGCGCCCCCGAAGGATCCGGCGGCGTCGCTGGAGAACCCCGAGCGCCAGCACTACCAGCGCAGACGCGGCAGCGAGCGCGCCGATGAGTGTCGCCCGTGTCTGGATCCAGCTGGAGACCACCGCGGAGACGTCAGTGAGTCCGCCACCACGGCCCGCGGCGACCGGGGCGTCGCTGGTGGCCGCCGGGTACCAGTACCAGGCCAGATAGGCGCCGGTGAGCAGCAGGACGACAGCGGTGACCCGTGGGCCATGGCGGGCCAATCGCGCGACGTGGCGGGTGAGTCCGCTGCCTGCCGCGGCGGTGGCCAGGGCGAGCAGCAGCAGGACGGTCGCCGAGCCAGCAGCGTAGACACCGAAGACGAGCAGGAGCCCGGCATAGCTGTAGGTGGCCTGCGCCTGCGCGATGACCGCGAGGATCACCCCGAACGTGCACGACAGCGAAGCCAGCGCGTAGCCGACCCCAAACGCAGCCATCCGGGCAGTGGGTGGGAGTCCCGCGGCTGCCCGGCCGGGGATCCGAGGCACCCGCACCGAGACCGAGCGTCCGGCTAGCATCCACAGGCCGAGAACCACCAGCAGGATGCCGACGGCCAGGCCAAGCGACGGCGCGGCGCGAATCAGCCCTCGGGCGCCGGCGCTGACTACCAGGCCAGCTGCCGCGAGGGTGCCGGCGAACCCCACCGCCAACACGAGACCGGCCCGCAGCGCCCGCAGCAGCCGCACCGGGACCGTTGAGGCATCGGTGTCGCCGAGGGTGTGGGTGATCCAGGCCGGGAGTAGCGCGAACCCGCACGGGTTCACGGGCGCGACCATGCCGGCCGCGAAGGCGAGGGTGAGCAGTCCGCCCATGGGTCAGGCTCCGGCCTTTGCCAGTTCGGCGGTGATCGTCGCGGCGTCGGGGTCGGTGGCGCGGAAGGTCACCGTGCCGTCGGCGTCGACGACGATCAGGGTGGACAGAGCGGCCACCTCGAATCGCCGGGAGAGTGCCGCGCCATCGTCGATTGCGGCCGGTACGTGTTCGGCGTCGACGGACTCCATGAAGTCGCCGATCAGGGCCTTGGATTCGCCGGGGTCCATGTCGACGGCGAGGAAGCTTGCCACGGTGCCGGCGTTCTCGGCGGTGGTGGCGGCCTCGCCGAGGGACCGGACGCCGTTGACGCATTCGCCGCACCCGACGGAGAAGAAGAACACCGCGGTGGGCTTCCCGTTGGCGGGCAGGCTGATCTGCTGGCCATCGACGCTGGTCACGGTGGCGGGTGAACCGGAACCGGCGGTCGCGGGGTCGGCACTGTTGCCGCAGGCGGTCAGGGTCAGCGATCCGGCGGCGAGTACGGCGGCGATCGAGAGCGCGGCGTGGTGGCGGCGGGTGATTCTCATCGGTTCTGCTCGTCCTTCGGGTCGACGTTTTCGTTGGTGGGCATGGGCGGGCAGCAGCCGTGGCCGGCGGTGCCGCCGCCGCGGCGGGAGATGGCAATCAGCGCGAGGATCGCCAGGGCGATCCCGGCGCCGATGACCCACGGGTTGCGGAGGAACGCGCCGATACCGGCGATCGCGCCACCGGCGATGAGGATGGGGAGCAAGGCGCAACAGGCGACCATGAGCAGCGCGGCGCCGGCTCCGAGGAGCAGGCCGCTGCCTCCCGGGCGATCGTCGTGGTTGGACATCATCGGTGTTCTCATTCCCTTCAGTGGGTATGGGTCAGCAGCAGCTGTGGCTGTCGTCGGCCGCGGCGGGCGCCTGGAGGCGGTTGAGCAGGCCGGTGGCGAGGGCGGCCCCGATCCGGCACGCCTCGGCCACCGGGACCACCTCCGCGCCGGGGTGCTCGGCCAGCCAGCCCGCGGCGTCCTCGGGGGAGGTGAAGTAGTGCACCTGGTTGCAGAAGGAGGAACGGATCGAGGTGATCTGCTCCGGGTTCACCAGCGACACCACCGCGGTGGGCGGATCGACGCTGGTTGCACCTTCTGTGGGGTCGACGTTGACCCGAACCGGCTCGCCGCTGACCGGGGAGGCCGACTCCACCTTTGCCGGGCGGTCCAGCAGGGCGGGGAAGATCAGCGTGTCCAGCGCACACCAGGTGTAGAGCTCCTCACCGGCCACGGTGAACCGGTGCGGGGTGGGGCGCAGGGTGAGGCCCTGGCCGATGATCCGGCCCTGATCGTCGTACTCGGTGTCCGGCACCGCCGCGAGACCGCGCCGTACGTCATCGAGGGTGCGGCTCGCAGCCGCGGCGAGTTGCTCGACGGTGACGGGGTCGCCGTCGACGAGCAGCCGCAGCAGCGGGATCAGCAGGCCGGCGTCAAGGCCGGTCTCCTCGGGTCGGGTGAGTCGTTGGGGCAGTTGGGTGCTGAGGTCCGACATCGCGGATGCCTCCTTCGTTGAGTGGGGTGGGTGCGGGTCAGGCGCAGCAGGAGAGCTTGGAGACGTCGGTGGTGAAGGCCTTCGCGACGATCCGGATGCCCTCGGTCATGGTCAGGTAAGGCGCCCAGGCGTCGGCGACCTCGGCGATGGTCTTGCCGATGATGTGGACGCCCGCGGCGGCCAGTTCGCCGGCGTCCTTGGCGACCGCGGTCAGGCCGAGGATCTCGCCGGTGTCGGCGTTGGCGACCATCTTGATGAAGCCGCGGGTGTCCCGGTTGACCAGCGTTCGCGGCACGTATTCCAGCGGGAGCACCCGGCAGTCGCAGCGGATCCCGGCCGCGAGGACTTGGGCCTCAGTCATCCCGACTGCGCCGATCGCGGGACTGGTGAACGTGACCCGGGGCAGCCGCATGTAGTCCACCGACCGCTCGGCGTCGGTGAAGGCGTTCTCGGCGACCACGGTGCCGTGGTGGGCGGCGACATAGACGAACTCGGGGTGCCCGGTCACGTCACCGGCCGCCCAGATCCGCGGGTTGGAGGACTGCAGCTGGTCGGTGACCACGATCTCGCCGACCTCGCCAGTCTTCACCTCGACCGCGTCGAGGTTGAGCCCGTCGGTCACCGGTCGGCGGCCGAGAGCGACCAGAACCTCGTCGGCGCGGAACTCCTGCGCGCCACCGGAGACGTCCGCGGTCACCACCACCTGGCCGGTGGCGGCGTCGCGGGTCACGCGGGTCGGGACCGCTCGGCGGACCACCCGGATGCCCTCATCGGCGAAGACCTCCTGCAGCGCCTTGGAGACCTCCGACTCCTCCTTCGACGCGAGCCGGGACCGAACCAGCAGGGTCACCGTCGACCCGAGCCGGGCGAACAGCTGCGCCTGCTCCAGGGCCACGTAGCCACCACCGAGCACCAGCAGCGAGTCGGGGACCTCGGTCAACTCCATCGCCGTAGTCGAGGTCAGGTACCCGGCCTCCTCCAACCCTTGGATCGGCGGGGCCCAGGGACGGGACCCGGTGGCCACCAGGTACTGCGCTGCCTCGATGGTCTCGACGCTGCCATCCGCCGCGGCGACCTCGAGCAGGGGCGAATCCGGAGTGCCGGCGAACGCGGCGTTGCCGCGGCGGACCTGCCAACCGTAGGAGTCGGCGACGTCGACGTACTTCTCACCCCGCAGGGCCTCGACGAGATCCTGCTTTCCGCCGATCAGGGCCGGCATGTCCACCGCGCCCGCGACGCTGGCGATGCCCGGGAACCGGGTCGGCGCGTCCGCGGCCACGTGCCGGGCCTCCGCGGCTGCGATCAGTGCCTTCGACGGCACGCAGCCGGTGTTCACACACGTGCCGCCGAACGTGCCACGCTCGACCATCACCACCGACTTGCCCAGAGAGGTCGCACGAATGGCCGCCGCGAACGCACCGCCGCCGGATCCGATGATCGCGAGGTCGTACCTGGTCTGCATCCCGATTCCTCCCAGAACTGTTGGGAAACGCTCCTGATGCAGCGATACTGGACCTTCCAGTAAAGGGGAAGGTCAAGCGAGACCTGCGACACGATGGAGGCCGGGATGCGGATCGGAGAACTCGCCGAGGCGGCAGGCACGACCACCAAGACTCTGCGGTTCTACGAAGAGCAAGGGCTGCTGCCCCCGGCCGAACGCACACCGGCCGGCTACCGCGACTACACCCCCGACGCGGTCAGCCGGATCGACTTCGTCCACCGCGGCCAAGCGGCCGGGCTCACCCTCGCCCAGATCAAGCAGATCCTCGACATCCGCGACCACGGCCAAGCTCCCTGCGGCCACGTACGTGACCTGCTGGACGCGCGCCTTGCCGACATCGACGCGCAGATCGCCGACCTCACAACACTTCGCGACAACGTGGCTGCGCTCCGCGACGATGCAGCCCTCCCAGAGCCCGAAACCTGTAGCCCCGATCAGGTCTGCAGATACCTATAGCCCTCGCCACTCGGCAGTGACCACCGAGACCAAGGGCGTGATTAGCCGGTGCCAGGTGGGTCCCAGTCAGGCCGTCATCGTGGTCCCAGATCGGGTTGACACAGCCAACATGAGTCCCGCCGGCGCCGAAACCGAGGCGATGACCAGAGCCGGTCCAAGACAATGGCGGCCCGCTACCAGCCTTGCAAGGCAAGGAGGTTCGGTGTGGGCCACACTGCACATTCCTACGTGGAGGCTGGGCGCTCCGGCATCTTCATCATGATGAGCTCCGCACCGTCCTTGTACCGGTAGGCCCAATGACCATCCTTCGTCATCACTGTGCCGGCCTGGCCCTCGTCCGGCGCAGGGCTCCACCCTTGAGTCTCATTCGGTTCCGCACTCTCGCTCATTCCACTATTGTCTCAACCTCCGAAAACCGGCTGAAACCAGTGGCCGACACTGACCACCGGAAACGGCGGGTAGCCAGCACCAAAACAGATGCATCAATCTTGCATCTGATGCCAATCTGCCTCCTTGGCCACCCAGGACATGACGAAGCCGCCGGCACCTGACGGTGTCCAGCGGCTTCACAGGGTCGGTGCCCGTCTTGCGCCTCTCGGCAAGTGGCCGCTCGAAGCGGCATTTCTTTCGGTGGTACCCGGGGCAAAGAACCGAACACCGACAGCCTCTACAACGAAGACCGCCGCAGAGTTATTCCGGTGCGCTGACCTGCATCGCGATCAGTCGTCACTGCCGGCTACGAAGGTCGCCGTCGACAAGAATTCGGGGGTGATCTGCACGCCGGTGTAGTTCGCGGCCATCGCAAAAGATGCTTCGATGATATGGAATTTCCCGTCCGGCGACGGTCCTTCACTGTCGGGGTCGAGCCCGACTTCCCTCATCCGCGACTTCCACGCCTCCGACATCGGGTTCCCCGCTTCGGAACCGAAGAGGGGGTCGAACTGCACGGTATGAACTCCGTCCTGCCACAGGTCGAACGAGGACACTGCTTCGACGTCGCGCGAGTGTGTGAGCACTTCACGTCCCACCGACAGAGGCACCATAAGCTCGTCGTCCGAGCCGGCCCACGCCATCCGAGCGATCGCGATCGCCCAGTTCCCCAATGCCGCGGTGCCGACGACCGAATACTCTTCCCATTCGATGTCGTTGATGCCGTGCAATCCGCGGAATTCCCCCAGGTCGCGCACGGTCATCGCTTCGATCACGGCGGTCGGCGTTGCGTCGCGCACGTAGGTCACGTGCAGCCCGTTCTCGGTCCACGGGTAGTCGCGGAAGAGCCACTCGAAGTCGCGATACGTTTTCATGTGAAGCCTTCCCGAGAGATTCCGTCATTTCCTGGTGATGATCGTCCGCAACACGAAACGGAACACCACCGCGGTACCGGCCCCGACCGCGACGCCGGCCACCACGTCGGCCAGGAGAATTCCGACGGTGACACCGAGGGCTGTGGCGGCCACGATCGCCAACGCGACATCGGTAGGCGACGGCCGAGGGTTGGTGATCGCACTTCCCCTTCCGCGACAGTCGACGACGTACTCGCACAGATCATCACACGGCGTTTGGCGCGGAAGTCGGACCCACGCTGTTCAATGGAACGGGAACCGATTACGAGGAGGTCAGGCCATGTGTGGGCGCTATGCAAGCACAAGCTCGAGCAAGGAATTGCAGTCGTTTTTCGACACGATGCAGACCGTCGGCGACGAACTCCCACCGTCCTACAACGTCGCCCCCACACAACCTGTCCGTGTGATCCTCGAACGAACCCCAAACGAGGAACCCGACGCCGAGCCCCAGCGCCAGCTCCGGACCGTCAAATGGGGCCTGTTGCCGGCCTGGGCCAAGGATCGAAAGATGGCCTCCAAACTCATCAACGCCCGCAGTGAAACCGTTACGGAGAAGCCCTCATTCAGAAGTAGTGCATCCAAACGGCGTGCCATCATTCCTGCGAACGGATACTACGAATGGATGAAAAGTGAAGCAGGGTCGAAGATTCCATACTTCCTTCACAGCGAGGTCGACATCCTTGCAATGGCCGGATTGTATGAGTTGTGGCCCGATCCTGAACTGCCCGAAGATGACCCGAACAGGTGGGTATGGACCTGCACAGTCTTGACTCGGCCAGCCAGCGATGCCACGGGACACATACACGACAGATCCCCGCTGATTCTGCTCGAATCATTCTGGGAGCACTGGCTCGATCCGAACCTCACCGACAAGGGTGAGGTCCAAGCCATGATCAACTCCGTTCCGGAGCCGCATCTCGAACCCTACGAGGTCTCGACGGCGGTCAACAGCCCCAGGAACAACGATCCGAAACTGCTTGAGCCAGTCAGGAATTAGCGGAATGGTGTTTCTGAGGGGTGAACGTTGGCGCTGGCAGTTGTGTATCCATATCGCTGCAGAAGTGACTTTGCTGCCACCAGATTTTCGTACTGCTTTGGGCCCGGCCCGACATACAAACCTGTGACTGCATCACTAGGTAACTCGTCGAGCTTGCGATACGGGACGAGGCCCGAAGGAGTGGCACGGAACTCTGGCGCGTCGAAAGAGCCGGGTTCGATGAAGCGCCATTCGTGTTCTTCCTCGAAACCCTGGTGTTTGACGCTTGCAGCGTAGAACGCCAGGTTTTGTACAGCAGTGCTCAGATTTCCTGGATTGACCGAGTGTCCACGCCGGGTGAGCTCGGTGGTGAAAAGTTCGAGCACGGCGGTTTTCAGAGCCGGAGTCAACTCATTTCTTGTGTACTGCACTTTGTGTAGCCCTAAGCCTGAGAGATGGACCGGAGACCCGTCCGATCGGGGAAACTTGCTCGGGTCGAAACCGATGGAGAATCCACCGATGCCGTTGCCGTAAGCGCGCCACTGACTAAGGACGTCTGGTTCCTGGGAGAACGAGACCGTGCAACAGTGCAGGTAGGTCTCATATTTGCGATCGATGATCAGGTCGAGTGTTCGGCAAATTTCCTTAAGAAAATCGATGCCTGTTGGGTTTGCAGCCCTGGTTGAGTTGAAAAGGGTGTGCCAACTGTTGGTGACCCAATCGGCTCCCGGTGGTGCTTGGGTAGTGGGGGGCGCGCTCGCCCACATGTTGGCCTTTTTGAGTCCATCCTTGACGAAGTTATTGACCAGTTCGAGGCCGTGAACCAGCTCCCGTCGATCATTGAGGAACTGGGCCGCGGACGCCCACAAGACGGGTTTGTAACTGCCTGACCCGACGATGTTCGGGTCAGCGGCTGTGACTTCATGCCCCAGGATCCCGAGCAGCCCGGCTGCGTCGGTGTAATGCCACAGGGTCGCAGGTAGTTCCGGAGTTGACGGTGCGTTCACAGTGGCAGTCCATCACAGGTCTATCTCCATTGGGCCTTTACTGTCTATCGCCGAGAGTTCGAATTGAGGCCCAATTCGAACATCTGTGCGAGTAAAGTGTACGGTGTCAAGGTTGCGACAGCTTGAAAGCGGGGGCAGATCGTCATGGCGGAGCCGCCCGGCGGGATCGTGCCGACGTTCGCGTCGGTCAGCAAGGCGGAAAAGCTTGAACAGCTCCGCCGCAAGATGGCGTCGATTCCCGCCCGCTCGGACGGCACCGAACCAGCCACGTCATCGGTGGTACTTCGCCCGGTCGACGAGCGGGAGCCGACTCCGATCGTGGCCACTGCGCAATCGACCCTCCGGATGCTTCCCGTTCCGGCGCCGATCGGTGATCTGCTCCCACGCGGCGGTTTGGCCCGAGGAACCGTCGTCAGCGTCGACGGCGCAGCATCGGTCCTCATCGGACTACTCGCCACCGTCACCGCCGCCGGCGGGCACGTTGCGGTGATCGGAATGCCCGGACTCGGACTCCTCGCCTTCCACGAGCAAGGTGGCGACTTGGCGAAGGTCGCGCTGGTGCCGCAGCCAAAGGATGCTGCAATCGACTGCGCTGCAATTTTGCTGGAGGGCTTCGACGTGGTTGTTCTGGGGCTCTCTGGTGGCGCTGTAACGCCCTCTCGCGGAAGGGCTGTGGCTGCGCGGGCAAGAAGTAAGGGATCGCTGTTGATCGTGACAGAAGGGCAATGGGACGGTCCGGATCTGCGGATCTTGTCGCGAGTGTCCGGATATACGGGTCTATCAGCGGGGAGAGGGCGGGTGACAGGCGTTCGGCTCGACGTCGCGGCCGTCGGCAAAGGCTTCCAACAACGCACAGGCAGCCTGGAGATCCGCGACGAGAGCGGACAACTCTGCTGGGCAACCCTCGACGACAGCACGCGTGCTGCGACACCGCCGCTCCGGGTAGCGCAGTGATCAACACCGACCACTGGACTGAACGATGGCCCGACCACCCCGTGATCAGGACATTCGACCCGCCGAGAGCGGTGAAAGTCGACATCTTGTAGACCGGGTTTGAACGTGTCCAGTGTCCAGTGTGGAGGAGTGCGTCGTTGAGGAACCCCATCGATGCCGGAGGCCTCGGTATTGCCCGTGGGTCAGAAAACGAGTGCTGTGTCCTTGCCTTTCGAAGATGGGGCATCAGTCCGGAATCTGAGCACTTGTGCGCACATGCAAGTGGGCGATCAATGCCGGGCCGTCACTGAAACCCGCCGTCCGACAGACCAGCCTGCATTCGACTCGCGACCGGCCGCGCCGATACCAAAATCCAGAAATAACGAAGAGGTGAACGTGACCGATATACTTCAGTGGCTCGCACCTCTATCTCTAGATTGATCTATCTCGTTGCCATGCAATCGGTGATGGAATTCTCTGTTAACTCAGGAATCGAGCATGAGTAGGATGTCCACCCCTGCTCGGAATATTCATCCTGCGATTTGTCCACAATTATTTCGACATCCTCAACATTGGGCAGTATGCGAATATAATTGACTATCTCGTCACCCTCCGTAGTTGTTGAGCGCAAGGTAAATTCGGAGCCTCCGGCAGTGCGCGATGATTCCATGCACTCAACTTGCGAGCGCTCGAACGTGCTACCACTACTTGCGTTCGTTTTTTTGATCTCTCCGCAACTCGGGAGGGTAAGTCGGTTGGTGAAAAAATCGGGATCTTCCGGCGATTGTGAACATGCAGCATTGGCTAACAAGATTGCTAAAATAGCAGTCCGAATTCCTGTAGTTCTGGAAAATCTCATCTTTGTATTATAGCCTGGCCCGACAGTTGTCCGCCTAGCAAGAGGGGCATTTCTGAGAAGCGGTTGGCTTAGTAACTCGGCACGCTGTCCAGGTCGTCGATGCCCCTGAGAGGCGCGACCATATGGACTTCGCCCTGTGTGGCGGAGAAGTAGGCGTCCAGTTTTCAGGACACGTCCGGAATGTTGCCTTTGATGTGGAATCCAATTCAGCGATTGCGAAAATATATCAACAATCGTCATTCCTCCATCCATCTTCTTTGCTGTAAATCCACGGAACATCAATCTCATCCCTCTCTGGATGAACAGAGAATAGTGTGGTCACGTAGCCACGGCCACCCTCGATGTGCACGGTCAAAGAACTCGGACCGGGACCTCCTACTCCAAAATCTTTGAACCGAGTTGGGAACTCTTGTGCGGGAATTATATTCATGCATCGCACTGAAAGAAGGGTGTATGCATCTTTCGGATAACCTTCAAGGACGCTGCGATTCCACCTTTGGGAAGAAGAAGTCAGAATATCTTCCTGGGAAATGGCAGGATCGTAGGTATCCATGTCTACCCCGCATCCAGTCAACGACAGGGCAGTAATCAAAGAACCAAATACGCGAACAGTGAAACCATTCATTCGGATCACCTTACCCATTTACTTCCGACTCGGCATCAATGCGCATAGTCGGCGACGTGTTGCCCTTGGCCCTCTCTGACGTCGCCGTGACGTCCCCTCATGGACGGGGTCATGGCGGCCCGTGCGAGTGTATGGGATCGCTGCTCACCGTCACGGAACGGCAATGGGACGGTCCCGATCCTACGGATTAGTGTTAGGTTATGCGGCGATTTCGTTCAGGGCTCATCACGGTAGTTGTGGTTGCTGTTCTTGCGGTCGGAGCAGTGATCGCCTTCCGTGTCCTCGACGAGCGACGCGATCCCGTGGCGTTGCCGACGGGGGTGGTGGTCGATCGCGCCACCTGTTTGGCGCCGGAGGTCCTCGTCGCGGCGGTCCCTGGAGAGGTGCAGTCACCGGAGCTGTTGTCAGATCCTCTACCTCCTGCGGGCACGGTTCCCGAGAACTTCGAGCCGAAATCTGTTGTGGTGTGCCAATTCCTCGCATACACAGACGATTCCAGCGAGGCAACCCTTTCGCAGACAACCAGAACGGGGGACATGGCGCATGTGGTGGCCCAGTTCAAGCGGGAGTCACTCAAATCGCCATGGTTCGGCGAGTGCCCCACCCCCTCGAGCGTTCCCACACCTGTGGTGTGGCTGGTCGATAGCGCAGGAAAGGCTGTCAGGGTTGCATTTCCGGTCGATGGAACATGCCGGTACCCGTTCCCGGATGCGTACGAGGCAGTGATGAACTTGGTGGTGCAGGACGCACAATTGCACCATCTTCCCCGTGCATGGTGATGTCGGGCTGGGTATGAATCTGGAACCGAGGTCGACCGGGAAGCGCTGCTGTACCTCAGTTCCTCCGCGAGGTACAGCAGCACTACATAGTGAAAATGGTTACCGGGTTGTGGGTGCGACGGTCATGGTCGAGGTAGGGGCCCCGGACTGCATGGGGTCGTTCGGTTCGACCGACTCCGGAGGTCCGCTCAGGCGCGGGGCAACCGATGGCTTCGTTTCACCGTTCGGCCCAACGACATGAGGTTGCGGCTCCTCGTAAGGAATCTCATTCGCAATTGCATCCTGCATCCCTTTGACGACGTCGGATTCCCCTGGCTGGACCCCGCGCGCTGCCGACGGGTCGAGCTCTTCGTGCCCGGTGAAGGGAACGACGGTGTAGAAATCGAAGTCGGCGTTGTATCGGGTTGCGAACAGGTACGACTTACCGACTTCGATCATCGGATCTTCCTCGAGGAGAATCACTTCTCCGGTTTTGGGATCTGTCCCTCCCTGCTGATTCACCGTGACTTCCTCGGCGACTTCGCCTTTCAAGGAATTCGAGACCTGAACACGGAACTGTGTTTCCGGAACCGCGCTGCGGTCGGCCGCGAATCCGCTCTGCTCGAGCACAGTGCCGACGAATACAGCGTCTGCGAAACCTGCGACCTGGCGCTGATCTTGGATGTCGATGACCCACGAGGCATCCGAATGCGCGTTCGTGTGTGGGCTCTCCTGTGTCGTCTGCTTGTCGCTGGCGCCGGAGGAGTCTTCGGTCGTGCATGCACCGAGAGCTAATGCTGCGGCTACGGCGAGAGCCACTCCGATCCGCTTCTTCGTCGAAATGGTCATGGTTGGTTCCCTTCTCGCGTGCATTTTCTCACGGATGCTTGGTGTTGTAGGAGGACTTGTCCAGGTCGGACAGGGTGGACGTCTTGGTGAAGTAGATCCGTTCGTCCATGTTCGAGCCTGCGCAGCTGTGAGCGAGTCCAAGTGAGTGCCCCATTTCGTGGAGCATCACAGGCTGAATTCGGGCATCGCTGGGGCCACTGAATTTCGCGTCGTTCATCTCGAGTGTGGAGTAGTCGGTGCCCCGGTTCTCGTAGTGACCCGCCCAGCTGTAGTCCGATCGATTGACGTCCCTGACCACCAGGACCTCGTTGTTGAGTACCGGTGCTTGGGAGATGGCTACTCGACCGAGCCCGTTCCATGTACTGACTGAACTGTTGAACGCGCTGGTGTATTTGGTGGTGGAGCTGTATTTGAGCGTACGCGGAGATCCGTGGACGGAGCTGTACGAGTTTGTGAAGTTGTTCGGTGCCGAATTCCAGAACAAACGCCCGTTCTGGAAATTCTGCCCCTTGCCACCGTAGATCCAGTTCTTGTTGTCCGGATTGATTCCGTCCCAGCAGTTGTATTCGTCGGAGGATGGGAACCCGAAGTTGCTGTTTTCCCATCCAGCATTTGCCCATTGGTCTCGAATGGCGCCCCACACCGGCCATGCTCCGGTTGGCTGTGACCAGTAGATGGAACCGCCTTCGAAGTGGTTGTAGCGGCCGGGTTTGGTGGGCGTTCCGAGCTCTCGGGTCACCGGGTATCCAAGGTCGCTGCCGCCCTCCCATCCCATGGCACCCCACTTGTCGCGGATGAGCCCGCCGATCTGATTGGCATGTCCGTTGGACACATTCGCGTGCCAGTAGATCGAGCTGTTCTTCTCGAACGGTTGCCAACGCCCGTAGTTTGCGGCGTCCGCCTCGTAGTTCGTGGCATTTCCGAAGAACGGCCAGCCTCCGGTTTCGTTGAATTCCTCGAGGATCTTCCCTCCGACGCAGAACCCGAACTTCGGGTCGTTGTTCGGGCAGCTCGGGTCCGCACTCGCGGGTGCCGCACCCAGCACTGACACACTTGTCACCGTCAGCGCGGCAGCAACCATCGCCACTGCTTTCGACCTGGATGTCGTCCACAGTTTCCGGCGTCGTGTAGCCCTCTTGATGTTTCTGCGCATGCCTATCCTCTCGGATTGATTCACAGGTACTTGCCAGCTATTGGCGATTAGCGAAGAGAGTTTTTGCGATGAAATAGGAGGATGCGATGGCGACAACGACCGCGCCGAGCAACATCAGTGTCGACCCCCACCGGATGGTCGAGGTCACGTAGTGCACGTCGCCGGAGATATTCCAGGTGCAGGCGGCTCCTGCAATCGGAAAAGCAGTCCAATGCCCCTCCTCCGGCGTGAGGGTTTGTTCCACACCCGATGCTGGTGGAAGCGGCGCGTGGGCTCGGCAGTATTCGGTCGGGTCGCCGCCGAAGGAATAGAACGAGACCGCCACGACAATCAGGACGGCAACGACCGCAATCAGAGCGAGAACACCTACACGGCGATGCATGGGCACCTCGATTGCTGGCTCGATGTACCGCCCTGTGAGTGATCTGGCGGTTGATCGCATCCCGTGGCCGCATTGCCCCCACTGCTACGCCGAATGCGCTGGAGCACAAAGATATACAGTAGGGGCCAGCTGGGGTTGAACATCACGATGTCACTACCTGACCTGTGGCGCTAATCCATGCGATCCAGCCGCCTTGGAAGTCGTTGCGGCGGCCCTCGGGGGTGGCGTATTCGTCGGTGGTGGGGAATCCGAATCGTCCGCCTTCATAGCCGTGGCGACCATATTCAGCGATAATGGCGCCGTAGACGCAGTGAGTGCCGGCCTGGGGATTGAAGTAGATATTTCCTTCGGTGAAGCGGTTGAAGCGGCCGATTCCGTTGGGCGTGCCGAGTTCACCACTTGTGGGCCACCCCAGAGGGCTCGTGGGTCCGCCGAGGTCTAGATACTTCTGCGCGATCAACCCGTACGTTTCCCAGGCCCCGGTTGCGGCGCTCCAGTAGATGCGGCCGTGCTCGAAATCCTGCACCCGCCCGCTCGCCAGAGGTTGTTCGTCGCCGGTCGGTGCACCGAGCGGGCTCGTTTCGGCGCCGAGTTGTGTGTACCGGGCACCGATCGCGCCGCCGACGGTGTACACGGGGGCGACGGGAGTGACGGAGGTTTTGAACTGCATCGCATGATACGGAGTACCCGTTGCTGTATTCCATTGCGAGACAATCAGATGCAGATTGTCCAGGGTGGATGCGGGGTGGATGTAGCCGCCGTAGATCTGGCCGTACGTCCCGTCATTTGCTCCCCAGTCGCCGCCCTTGACCTGAACGGTGGGTTCAGACCACAGTCCGTCGATGCGGGCCGCGGTGCGGGTGACGATCGCATAAGCCTCCGGATCGAAATAGGCGAGGACCCAGGCGCCCTGGACGAAGCGGACACACATCTCACCGATCCGGCCGGGAATGATCGGCGTCGGGGCATTTCCCCACGCCCAGCCCGTCTGTTCGGTCCAGCCCCACCCCTGGTAGGCGGCGGGGCTGAGGATCTGTGCTTCCGGAACGCGACGCAGGATCATGCCGGCAGGCTTGTTGCGTCCGAACGCGGTGGAGATGACGTAGACGTATCCGCCGTGGCGTTCCATCGTCCAGCACTGATCGAGCGCGCCGGGGTGATTGTCCCAACGTGCCTGCGAGAGAGTCCAATTCTCGCCCGAGTCGTCGGAGTAGGCGAGGTAGGTGAAGTTCGTTTTCCAGTCCTCGGAGTCCCAGGCGTGCACGCTCAACACCGACAGATACGTGCGCGTCCCGATCGTGAGCGCATCCCCGGGAATGACCGTGAACTCGGTGCCTGGTGCTTCGACGCTCGGCAACTGCCGCGTGTCGTGCGCATTCGGCAGGATCTCCTTCGCATAGCCGCCGCCAGCCGCAGAGCTGAACACGATCCCCTGATCCAGATTAGTTGTCGTCGAACGCAACATCACCGGACTACGCCACCCCGGACCACCAGGGGCGAGGGACTCGAACGTGTCGCCGAAGAAGAACCCGAAACGCCCATCCTGCAAACGCACAGGAAACCCCAGATCCGTCCCACCCACACCCCACGAACCGGTCTGGGACGAGCCTGTCAAATTCTTCACGAACACAGCCGAAGCAACAGGAGTAACGAGAATCTCAGGCACGCAAAACCTTCCAACACCGTAGAAGTCGCATCAACCCAATACTGAACCTGGGAATCTCCTGCGAAAAGAGGGCGGATCCCGATCGCTGCTTACGGTAAAGAACGTCCGCGCAATTGCCAACGGATACTTCATGTCAGTTAGGTTACGAAAACCAGCAGGTTGGTTTAATGCCAGGTCACTGGGGTGCCGATTCGTCAAAGTTCATACTTTCGGCGGGTCCCCACCATTGTCGGCAAACGTCCTCACACGGACATTTGCACCAGCGCCCGGTCAAGACGAGCAGAAACGACAGTGGCGCCTTTCGAGACTGGTGGCATTCGAATGGAGAGATTCCGAGGGTGGTGACACGCTTACCTGCGAGACCTCCACCTGCCGGACGGTCAGGGAAGCAAGGTAGCGATGAAGGTGTCAGCGTTTCATTCGACAGAGGCCAGCACGCTCGGTGTCTACCACGACAACACGGAGTGCATTCTGGCCGCCAGTATTGCGCCGGAACATCGAACGATTGGTGTTGACGGCAGAGCGTGGTGCATCGCGTGCGCCGCCCTGGACTGACCACCGCTTCGACGCACCAGCAAGTAAGTTCTCTCCCCGGCTCATGGCTGGAGAATGGTTCCTTGGCGGAACGGATCGGCACTGTCCTCTCCTGTGGAGCTGACGGAGCTTTGGGCGCATCATTGACAGATGACGAACGACGAGGAAGACCGCCTGATCGGTCAGACGCTCACTCGGTTGACCGCGAAATTTCCCTCGGTGTCGGCAGAAGCTGTAGCGGGGGCGGTGGAGTCCGCCCATGCTCACTTTGCCGGGCACCGGATACGGGATTTCGTTCCTCTGCTCGTAGAGCGCATGGCGAAAGAGAAACTCTCGTCGCTGGTCACCTCGTAACGAGCGTGCCGACCGCAGACAAAGACTCCGACATTGCACAGGCGAGAGTGTTTCTGGCGCTGTTGAATGCGGAGATCGACGACCTCTCCGCGCGCATCGAGGCAGCCGTGCGTCTCGAACGAAATTCCCGTGTGAACGGAAATCTGACGACGACGTCGGTAGCTCGTACCGATGCAATCATGCTGCGAAAAGAACTGCACGGGGTGCATCGACTGGTCAAGCAGCTCACCGATCGTTTCCCGACCCTGTGACCAGCACTATCGACAAGAAGCTTCACAGCGCGTTGCCGAGCACAGAGGACTGTGATCCCAAGAGTCAAAGGGGTGGTCGTTGGACGAGACGGATCAACCGGTTGCGGTCTACTCTTCGGGGCATGTATCTGGTCCCGGACCTCGACGATGACGACGACCCAGATTTCGACGAAACTTTTGATCCGGATGCGCAGACGTTGACTCCGCGCCAGTGCGTTGTCGTGGCTCGGGTGGCGACAGAGTTGGCGGATGCGGTGTTTGCTGACGCACACCTGCTCGGTAATCGCCCCGTTCAACCAGGTTCCGGGTGTGCGGTGTTGGCGGACCTTCCGGAATGCACCTGGACTCAGGATGCGACATGGCGACGCACCATGGCTCGCTCATTCGATGATCTTTCCGCCGACGCCGCTGCGGGCCTCGATCCCGAACCTCGCTGTACCGGCGAGGAAATGGCGCTGCGTCTGATCATCGGCCGCGCCCGTACCGCCATGATCTCGGACCGGTTCGTCGAAGAACTCACACATCTGCCCGCGCACAAGAATGACGATGATTGGGACGGCCCGCTCGATTACCTGTTCCAGGACCATGACGTGCTGACACTATTCTGGGCAGAACCGATATCAGATGGGGTCAACCTCGATCCCGAGGATTGGTTCACCCCCTTCGAACCGGAACTCGCGCGCGACGAAGACCGCGGCTTTCGTACATAGTTCAGCCCCGATTCACGTCGGCGGCGGATCCTCCGTGCGGTGGCCTCGTATCTTTCGTTTGTCTCGACCTGTGTCCGATGATGTGGTCTTCGTGCTACTGGTCACTGTCCAGTAGTGCACAAGACATCGGCCGCGCGCTCCCGCTCGGACGTGGGGGAGCCTCGCGCGCCGATCATGTGAGCATGCGGGTGAAAACGTCCGCGCTCTACATGTCCGGGTATCTTGATGCAGCTCAACAGTTTTGGGTCAAAATGCACGACGGACAATGGTTGGCCGGGGTAACCGTGCGCGTTACCGATGCCGGCGGAACCAACCTCGTCGAAATCGACATGCTCGTGACCGCCGACGCCATCACCGAAGTGCCGGCCACCTGAACGTCTTTTACTCGATCGAAGGTGGCAGCCGCGGTCCGTGCGCTCGGAACCTGCTCCCACGCCGTTCACGCTCGCGGGCGTCCGCCAACGCTGCCTTGATGGTGGTACGCGCCGATGGAGCGATCGAGTACGTCACGCGAGGCTTCCCTGACACGCCATCCACTCCTGGATCGTGGCGGATCAACCAATTAGCTCCCGTCAGCCGGGCGAGAATGCGATAAGTCTTTCCACTCGAATACTCCAGCGCGTCCATGACCCGATACCCGTAGATCTCCTTCTCCGGATGCTGGAGAAGAAGCCCTCTCTGTCAGGATTTAGTGAGACACTCGGAGGCAACCGAGATCACTCACTGAGGGCATGAAACGAGCACCACCGATGAGCAGCCCGAACCCCGAAACACCGTCAGATTCGCCGGCGGATCCTGCCCCGAAACCGACCCGCAGAACCTTCACCACTGAATACCGCAACCGCATCCTCGACGAATACAACAACGCCCCACACGGAGAGAAATCTGCAGTCCTGCGCCGCGAAGGTTTGTACCAATCTCAACTCCGAGAATGGGCCCAAGCCAGAACCGCAGCGGCCGGGAAGTCTCGACCGAAAGCGGTCGCCCATCCCGACACCGACGCCGCGACACGTAAGGAAATGGCCCGACTGACACGCGAGAACGCTCGTCTGGCAAAGCAATTGACGCAGACGGAGGCCGCGCTCGAGATCATGGGAAAACTTCACGTGCTCTTGGAATCCATCTCCGAGAGCACGGACACACCGCCCTTACCGAAGACGCACTGAACAGCACATTCGCCGACCTGCGAGCCGCCGAAATCCCCACCAGGCGATCCTGCATCCTGATCGGGCGATCCCGCGCCACCCACTACCGTCACCAGCAACCACCCGTTCAAGGTCCCCGGAAACCAAGACCCATCCCGGACAACGGCCAAGCGCTCACCGCATCCGAGCGAGCGAAAGTTTTGACCGTCATCAACAGCGACAAGAACGCTGACCTGGCCATATGTCAGATCTGGGCGCGGGAACTCGACGAGGGAAACTACTGGTGTTCACTGTCGAGCATGTATCGGATCGCCGCCGCGGCCGGACAAAACCGTGAACGCCGACGAACAGCGACACATCCACCGAAGGCGATCCCCGAACTCCTCGCCGACGGACCTTCACAGGTCTGGACCTGGGACATCACCAAACTTCGCGGGCCCACCAAGGGCGTGTGGTTTCACCTGTACGTACTGATCGACATCTACTCTCGCTACAACCCGTCGTGGATCGTGGCTGCACACGAAAGTGCTGAATTGGCAGCTGAATTCATTGCGGAAGCAATCGAGCGCAACGGCATCGCCCCGCACACCGTCCACGCGGACCGCGGCACTTCGATGACCTCAGGATTGGTGTCGGAACTGCTCACCAACCTCGGCATCACCCGGTCGCATTCACGACCGCGAGTATCGAACGACAACCCGTACTCCGAGTCGCAATTCAAGACTCTGAAATACCTGCATGATTTCCCGACTTCGTTTGCATCACTGGATGATGCACGAGTGTTCTTGGAAGGATTCTTCAACGAGTACAACCATATTCACCGTCATTCGGGAATTGCCTGGCATACGCCGGCGTCGGTGCACTTCGGGACCGCTGACGCGGTCGACGAGGCCCGGCAGATCACTCTGAACGAGGCTTACGTCGCGAACCCTGCCCGGTTTTCGCGCCGGCCAAGTCCGCCCGAGATGCCGACCGTATTCTTCATCAACGAACCGGTCTCGGAATCGCAGATCAACTGAACGTCACTGTCTCACTTGACTTGACACATAGCGAAGCGTAAGCACCGCTTGAACCGCAGGGGTTATTCGTATGTTGTCGGTGGCCACACCCCAAAGCTACCAAAAAGATGTGTACATACTTTTTTACATATAGAAACCAACAGTGCGAGTTGAAGGCTGGACAGATGACACGCAAAAGCGCCGGTGAGCGATGTGCTCACCGGCGCTGGAAATGCGAGATCGCCCTATGTCACCAGCGCTGAAAACCGGTGACGTACGTGCCATTCCAGAGCGCCGGGTCGCTGAGCGTGATGGAGACACGACCTCCGTGTGAAGCTGCCTCGTCGACGATCTGGTCGACGGTGGCGTAGACGACGTTCCCGGTGGGCTGATAGACGGAACCAGGGCCGAGGTTCACGCGCCAACCCCGATCCGGGATGGGGCCGAGGAGGTTGCCGGCATTGGTGTCGGCGATGAATCGGGTCTCGTTCTGATCGAAATTGACTCCGACAAATCCGTTGCCGGAATACGGGGTCGCGGCAGAAGCGGCACCCGCCCCGAGGAGGGCCACAGCACCGGCCGCTACCGGGACCAACAGTGCAGCTACAGCCATACGTGAACGGGACATGGAAACCTCCTGTGACGCGAAGGCTGCATCTTCCGCAACCAACTTTGATGTAACTGACGGTAGCGCAAAACGTGATAACCGAACATTTGCGACAACATGACGTCGGTCACGTTAGCGGTAGCGCAAAGGCTCGCAATCTGGGCATTCATACTTTATGACTAGGCGAAACAGGGCTGATCGCCCCTAGGTGCGGAGGCGGAAACGGACCGCTTGCCGCTTTCAGCTCCAAATGAGTAAATGCCTGGCACTCAACCCGGTCGGTCGGATCACCGACTGCATCCGCCTGCCCGGCGGCCCGGCCACCTGCGGTGTCCCCCAAGAGGATGCTCCGCTTCGCTCCGCTCTGTAGAAGCGAAAAGATCCTTTTTCCTTCCTGTCCTTCCGATCTTGATCGACGTGCTCGTCACTTGTGTGGACGCCATCACCGCGGTGCCGGCCACCTAGACGGTTGCGGAGACGGCCGTGATTGTCTCGGGGCGTGCGGGATCACTGGTTCTGTCTGGCTCGCTGGGGGTTCAGACGATACGAAGTGTTTCCCAGTCCGGACCGCAGCCCGAGTGCGAAGAGTTGGCACTCCACGTCGTTGGCGGCCTTTCGTACCTCGTACGCGGTGGTGCCGGCAGTCGGGCGTGGTGATCGTTTCTCACGTCCCCGGCACAGGGTGCGCCGGGGACGTGAGAAACGATTCTAGCGCCTATTTGTGCAGTTCAACCTATATAATTGGGGAGTCTAATTCGGTAGCGGACCTGACCAGTTCGCTCGATTCTGGAGGATTCCTGTGGCTGATTTGGCTACTGCTGTGACTGTGTTGGATGCGAATGGGCGGGCGGGTGTGCCGTCGTTGCTGATTTCGGGTCCGGGGATGGGCAAGTCGAGTTTGGTGCGTGGGTTGGCTGCGGCGGATGGGGTGTTGTGCAAGACGGTGTTGGGGTCGTTGCGTGAGCCGTCGGATTTCGCTGGGTTGCCGGTGGTGCGGGAGCACGGTGTGACGTTGGAGGCTCCGGCGTGGGCGAAGGAATTGGTGGCCGGTGGTGGCGGGTATCTGTTTCTGGACGAGTTGACGACGAGTCCGCCTGCTGTGCAGGCGGCGATGTTGGCGGTGGCGCTGGATCTGACTGTCGGTGATGTGCAGTTGCCGAAGGGAACTCGGGTGATTGCGGGGGCGAACCCTCCGGATTGCGCCGCTGGTGGGTACGAGTTGGAAGCGCCGTTGGCGAATCGGTTCTGCCATGTGGAGTTCACGCCGTCTGTGGATGAGTGGTTGGACGGTATGTCGACGGGGTGGGGTGCGCCACCTGCCTCGCGTGCGGTGGCCACCGATGAGCAGCGGGTTGCGTTGGTGCGCAGTTCGATCACCGGCTTTGTGCAGCGCAATCCTGATGCGTTGGATGCGTTTCCGTCGTCGGCGGCGCAGACCGGTGGCGCGTGGCCGTCGCGTCGTACGTGGTCGATGTTGGCGGCGGTGTTGCCGCATTTGCGCGAGGACGACAACGCGGCGATCAACACGGCGGTGTTCGGGTTGATCGGTGAGGGCGCGGGCGTGGAGTTCTTGGAGTGGCGACGTAGCGCCGATCTGCCCGATCCGGTTGCGGTGGTGGAGAATCCCGAGTCGGCGTTCGATTGGCAGTCGCGTCCTGATCTGGTGTGGGCAGTGTTGTCCGGTGTCACGGCGTGGGCGGTGGGGCGCGGCACGGTGGAGGCCTGGCGCAGTGCGTGGGGTCCGCTGATCGCGGCTGCGGAGGCGGGCGCACCGGACGTGGCGGGCGCGGCGGCGCGCACGCTGGCGAAGGCGCGACCGGCGAAGGCGACTGTCCCGGCGTCTGCACGTCGGTTCGCGCCGATGTTGACCGCTGCGGGTCTGATGGAGGCGGCGGCATGAGCGGGGTTCGGGTGCTCGCGCCGGATGAGTTGCGGGCGTTTCGCCTGGCACGGCTGGTTTCTGCCGAGCAGATGCCGTATTTCATGCGGGCGTTGTTCGCGGCGCAGCCCGTTGCTGCACCGGGGTTGGGAACGTTCGCGGTGGATGCGCAGTGGCGGCTTTATCTCGATCCGGCGTTGTTGGTGGGCGCGGGTGCGTGGCCGGTGCCGGTGGCGGGTGCGGTATTGCTGCACGAGGTCGGGCACTTGCTGCGGGCGCACGGTGTGCGAGGGCAGTCCTTGCCGAAGCCGGCGGCGCACGTGGCGTGGAATTACGCGGCGGACGCGGAAATCAACGACGACTTGCTGGCGGCGGGCGTCGGGTTACCGGACGGGGTGATCACTCCACAATCGTTCGGGTGCGAGGACGGCGGAATCGCAGAGGACTACTACACGCACCTGATCGATCCGGCTACGGGACAACAGTTTCCAGACGACGAAGATGTGGGATGCGGGTCCGGTGCGGGGTGCGCGCCGGTGCCGGGGGAGTTGGGCGCGGCAGCGGGGGAGGTCGCGGACGGGTTGGACGGCGCGGAAGCAGATCTGGTGCGCCGCCATGTGGCGCGGGCGGTGCAGGCGGCGCAAGGAAAGGGGCGCGGGAGCGCACCGGCAGGATTGGCGCGTTGGGCTGGTGAGGTTCTCACGCCGCCGACAGTGCCGTGGGATCGGCTGTTGCGCGCGGTGATCCGGCGCGCGCTGGCAGATCAGTCGGGGCGGACGAACTACAGCTATGCGCGTCCGTCGCGGCGCAGCGTGCCGGGGATCGTGGCACCGGCGATGCGGGGTCCGTCGATCACGGTGTCGATTGTGATCGACACGTCCGGGTCCATGTCGGCGGCGGATCTGTCGGCGGCGATGGGTGAGGTTGCGGGTGTGCTGCGCGCAGGCGGTGTAGCGCGGGAGCGGGTACGGATTCTCTCGTGCGATGCGAAATCGACGTCTGCGCAGGCGGTGCGGTCGGTGGCCGATGTGGTGTTGGTGGGCGGCGGCGGTACGGATATGCGCGTCGGGATCGACGCGGCGAACGCGGCCCGTCCTGCCCCGCACGTGGTGATCGTGTTGACGGACGGGGATACGCCGTGGCCGGATCGGCCGTCGCGGGCGCATCTGGTGTGCGCGGTGATCGGCAACGACGCCGCACTGGCGCGGACCCCGGACTGGGCGTCGAGTGTGCAGATCCCGGTAGGTGCGTCGTGAACGCGGTGAGCGGTGACCTGTTGCGGTACGCGCAGCAGGTGTTGACCGGCACCGGACATGCACCGGATCAGGTGGCGAGCGTGGTCGCCGGTACCGGCGAGGATGCGGCGGCGCGGGCCTTGCGTGCGGGGTGGGAGTGCGCTGCGAATCCGGTGGTCGGGGCGTGCGAACAGACGGAGGACGTGTCGTGAGCGTGGAATGGTTCGATCTGGCTCAGCGTCTCTATGCCGCCGAAACAGGGCGCCCCGTTGCTCGGCTCGCACACACTACGTTCACCCCGTCAGCGTCGGCGCTGGCGGTGCGGGCGACGGTACGCGGCGGCAGTGTGAGCGTGTCCGCTGCGTCGTTCGGTGGAGGTGAGGAAACCGCGTGCGACGAGGCAGGGTTGGCGTTGCTCGCACGGTTGGGCGGCACACTGGCGGCGGATACCCCGGCGATGTTGCTCACCGACGACACCGGCACGATCCCGGCCCTGGTGGGGTTGGCGCGGACGCACGCTCACCACAGTGACCCGAACATCTCCGGTAGCGCCGCGATGGTGGGGTGGTGGGCAGATCGCGCGGATCATCCCGGCACGACGGCAGTGGTCAATCTTCCGGCCGCCTCCAGTGCCCGCTACGTGCTCGGCGTGGTCCCGGAAGCGCAGCGGTCGGCGCGGGTGTGGCGGACGTGGTTTCAGATCACCGACGAGAGTGTCGCCGGGATGCACGAGTGGGCGCGTGCAGTCGGCAGTGGCCCGTTGTTACCGCTGCTCGCTGCGATCGGTGAAGACGACGCCTATTCGTTTTCTCGGGCACAGTCCGCACTGGTGGACGGTCACGACTGGTCACGTCCCGACAACACGGCCAGCGCCGCGATGGGCCTGCGAAGTCGTTGTGACGCAGCAGATGTGATGTCATCAGCCTTGCTCGATGATCCGATGTGGCGCGAGCGCGCACTGCACACCGGCCACGTCGCGGTAGGTGTGGCATCGATGACGCCGCCACCGAAAGGCTCACGTCGGCGGGGTGGGTCGCTGTCGGTGACGTGCGAGCGTCTGGATTCACGCCTTCGGGTCGGATCTGCTGTCACCGGGTGGGTCGGTACACCGCGACGGCGTCCGTTCGAGCAGTTCACCGTCGAGGTCACATCGACCGAGGTTGTCGGCGGGAAGTTGGTGCTCGGACTCGGTTCGGTGGGGATGTATGCGCCGCCGAGTGGCGCGTCGGTGGTGTTGATGCCGCAAGCGGCGTCACCGCACACGATGCGCGCTGGTCGTGGCCGGTACTGGCGGCTCTACCGAGGGCGGCGGTCCTGGCTTTCGACGGGGCAGACACCCGTCCCTTCCCGGCGTGAGGTGCCGTTGGACGTGCTCATAGCAGGCGCAGAGGAATAGCACCGGCAGCATACCTGCCTTAGGTAAATAGCCAGTTCAGAAGCTTTTTTCAGGAAAGGTTTGATTCGTCATGCGCATTACTGCCTCGTCATCGGATATCGCCGCCCCCTCCGGCCCGGTCCCGCCGCGCCCGCCTGCTCCGTCACTGACGGGCTGGCCGGGGTCGGAGATCATGGCCGACCCGATCACAGCGCGTGTGCTGTTTTCGGTGTGGTCGGGTGATCCGGCGGTGGTGGTGCCGTCCCCTCCCGGTGCGGGCAAGACCCGCTTGGTTGCACTGCTGGCAGCGGCGTTGGCGCACCGCGCGGATCTGCGCGTGGGGATCGCGGCGCAGACCCGCGAACAGGCGGTGGAGATTGCACGCCGGTTGGGAACACTCACCGACCGCGCCGCCTTGATGTGGAAAGCGAAAGCACCGGCACCGGACAGCGGCGACACACCGGTGGTCTCGGGACAGAAAGTGCGCTGGCAGGGCGACGTCGGTGCAATTCTGATCGGCACGACGGCGCGATGGTTGTTCTCGGACCCAGACCGAGTCGGTGCGGACGTGTTGATCGTGGACGAGTCGTGGCAATGCACCTACGCCGATCTGGGAGCGCTGGGAGCCATGGCGAAACAGGTGGTGTGCGTCGGTGATCCCGGCCAGATCGACCCGGTGGTGACCGGCGATGTATCTCGTTGGGAGGGAAGCGAAACCGCACCCGATCTACCCGCCCCGATTGCACTGTTGGCGGCACACGGCGACGCGGTGGGGATGGTGCGGTTGGCGCACACCTGGCGACTCGGACCCGCCACCACAGCACTGATCGCGCCACTGTTCTACCCCGACCTGCCGTTCACCTCCAAGCGGCCCCCGGAACACCTCACCGATTCGAGCGGAGCCGTGTGGCCCGAATTGGCACACCGCCCGATCACAGCCTGCGGAGGCCCGTCCGATCCGGCCCTGGTGACCGCATGCGCCGCGCGGGCGGCGGAACTACTGGCAGCGGATCTGGTCACCACCACAGGCCAGCGGCCAATGACGGCCGCCGACGTGGCCGTGGTGGTCCCGCACGTGACCCAGGCTGCGGCAATCCGTGCCCTACTCAGCGAGCACCCCGACGTACTGGTCGGCACCGCCAACTCGCTGCAAGGCCTCGAGCGCCCTGCCGTCGTGGTGCTGCACCCATTGGCGGGATACCGGACCGCCGAACCCTTCAACCTCGACGCGGGCCGCACCTGCGTGATGCTCTCGCGTCACCGCGCCCACATGTCCGTCGTCATCGATGACACGACCGCGAGCGTCCTTGCACACGGTGCGCCGTCGCCCGCGCTCGAGGTCCAGACCGGCCTGTTGGCCGCGCTGCACAGCACCCCCGCTGTGTAGTTCACCCGCAAGGGAAAGGGACACAACACATGTCCGAAACAACGAAGCCCGAATACCGTGCACGCGCCTGGGAAGGAATAGACACATTCGACGCAGTCGCGGCATCGACAGCAGGCGGCAGCAAGCACGATGACTTCCGCTACGAGCAAGACCCCGAGTCGCAGATCCACGACAACGGCGTCCGCGCTGTGCGGGCAGCGGACGGAATGATCGCGTATGCCCGCCGCTGCGGTACTGGCACCGAAGAATTGCCCACCGTGTTCGCGGATTTCCTCTCCGATGCACATCACTTGGCCGACGCGTTGGGCGTCGATTTTCGGTGATGCCACACGCAATGGGGAGGGGCATTTTCGCCGCCGAGTTGTACAGCACCGGGTAATCGGGGCACTGACGGTCGGACAATCCACGGACGTTCGGCCGGCAGTCCCCGGCACCGGGAGTGTCAGGGGCGGTGGTTGCAAGGAGATGAATGGATGTGGGACCGGTACCGGTTTACATCCCAATTCGGTATCATGATGGTTATGAGTACGCAGATCGCGGTACGGCTACCCGAGGACATCGTGGCGTTTCTCGACAGCGAGGTCAGCGGTGGGCGTGCGAAAAGCCGTGCTCAAGTCGTGCTTCGAGCGTTGGAGCGTGAGCAGCGTCGACAGTTGGCGGTCCGCGACGTGGAGATCCTGTCTGACGGCGCGGGTAGCGATGTGAATATCGCTGCCGCGCACGGGAAGAAGAACTGAGTGCGCCCGATCCACGAGGCGCAACTCGGAGATCTTTGTCCGGTGTTGGTCCTGACGAGGGAATTGGTTCGGCCCCACCTGGGGACGGTCACTGTTGCCCCCATTCGTTCGAAGGGGCGGGGGTTGTCGACCGAACTGAGTTTAGGTGAAGGCAACGGCGTCGAGGACGGATCGGTTGTCGACTGCGACGGGGTGACGACCATCCCCGTGTCGGCTCTCGGGGTGAATCGAGGTTTTCTCTTGCCGGCTCAGGAAGTGTTGTTGAGCAGGGCGTTGCGATCAGCATTTGATCTCGAGTCATGAGGACATCAGGAGCGACGATGGGGGAGAGATGGTGGTGAAGAAGTGGGAGCAGATTCCCCTGTTCGACCTCGATCCTCCTCCGGTGCCCGAAGTTCAGGGGGATGGTCCTGAGGTCGATTCTGAACCAGCGCTATTCGATCTCGACGACGCCGCGGCACCGGAATGCGATGCTGACGCGGATGGCGCATCACCGAATGCGGCAGATCGCGCCGACACAGAGTCAGACGTCGAGCCAGAAACCGGTGAAAGCACCGATGCCGATCGTCACGGTGCCGGCTCGACGTCGCCCGTGTCATCGGTCTCGGACACCGAACCAGTTGTGCCCCAAGATAAGCCCATTGCTGACGTGGGGCCGGAACCTCCCCCGGCGTCCGAACGGGGCGCAACCGAACCGGCCGCCCTTCCTCCCGCCAGCGAGGCAGCAGACGGCCACGCCGTCATTGTCACAGCAGCCGGCACCTACACACCATCTGGCCACACACTCACCGGCCCAGTCGATTCCATCGAAAAACTCGACAAACTCATCAGATGGGCAACGCTCACCCCGCTGGGCGCACCGGCACAGATCTGGATAGTCGGAATCGAAGCCTGCGAAATGCTCGGATGGATCATCGACCCAGGCAGCGAAGACGATGTCGACGACATGGAAATCCTCCGCACCCGCGCGGCCGAAGAACTCACCGCGATCCTCCACGCCACGCTGACCCCCATGCTGACCGCAGGATGGGAACTCCGCGGAGAACCCGGCCACGTCGTTCACCTCTCCCGCACCACCGGGAACTTCACATCCATGGTCGACATTTTCATCGAACCCTACGTGTGGACCTACTGGAACAAAGACTTCGGATGGGGCAATCGCGTGGGGGACATGGGGATCCTCGGATCACCCACCGCCGGAACCTACCTCCCCGACGACGACCTCCCCGCTGCCCAGGAACTGGGACGCCGACTCGCCTGGTGCGCACAACACCTCGGCGTGCTACCCGGCCCCACCCCAGCACGCACCGGCGCCGCCATCGTCGACAAGATCAAACGCGACCGCACCCGCAGCGGTAAAGGAATCGTCGTCACTGTCGGTGGACCGGTCCCACCGCTGGACGGCGAACCCCGCGGAGATCTCGAACCTGCCCTCGGATGGACCCGCATCCCGGACCTCGAAGAACTTTCCGACGCAACACAACTGGTATCGATAGACCAACGAGCTGCGTACCTCGCTTCCGCTGGCATGCTCGAATTCGGCTACGGAAAACCTCGACATCTTCGCGGCGAGAACGCGCTCGACGCTGCGCGGCAATCGAAAACCCCGTTCGGACTCTGGCGTGTAACCCTCCCACCGGGTGACATGCTGGCGCTCCCACCCGCTCTACCGTTGCCTCACCCACACATGCTCGCCGACCAACCTGTGCAGACCTGGATCACCACCGTCAGCCTCGATGCACTGCAAACCTCTGTCGCCGATGGCGGAATCGGCGCAGAACTCGACGACCTCGACATCGCAGAAGCATGGGTCTACCCCGAACAAGGTCGAGCCCTCGACAAGTGGGCCAAGATCCTCCGCGAAGCCCGCAAAGTTGCCGTCGACACAGGCGACACAGCAATGAAACGGTTCCTCGGCGCCTGCTACAAGGGCTACATCGGCCGAATGGTCAACCCCGACATGTGGACCGCCAAACAAATGCAACACCACCACCAACCGCTCTGGCGAGCAGCGATCATCGCACACTGCCGCTGGCGAGGCCGCCGCGTCGCGATGCGCATCGCACGCGAAACCGGCCGATGGCCGCTGCGTACGGTCACCGACTCCTGGGTCTACCCCCTGCCCCCTGGCATCGACATCGCAGACGACAGTGACGCACTCGGGAAAATGACTCTGGAAAAGAGTGCCCCGCTCACCGAGGACATAACCGTCATGCTGACCGACGCACGCGACACCCACGAGATCAACCTCGCACTCAAAGCTGCGTTCACCGACGAAGATGAAGGAAACATATAGTGGCCCTGCATCTTCCGAAACCGCGATCAACCAAACCCGCACAAAAGACTGTCGGCTTGGACGGACTCAACGTATCCGTCTCGACAGCAGCGACCAGCGGTATCGAAAAATCGAAATCGGTCAAAAGCGGGGGATTGGCCGGACTCACCAGCAAAGTCTCCGTACGCCAGATCCGTACCGAAATCGGCAAAGAAGGCCTACGGCAAGCAGCTGTCGACGCCGGAAGAAAGCCACCCTCTGACCGAACACTGCGCCGCTGGGCGCAGCAAGGACGAATCCCGCACCCCGACGTCACCGAACGTGCACAACGGCGAGCCGCCATCGAACGCCTCGGCGGAATTGATGCTGTCGCAAAGAAAATCGGCCGTTCACGATCAGCGGTCTCTCGCTACCGTTCCGGCGAAACGAACGAACTGCGCGCTGACGCGAAAAAGAAACTCAAGAACGTCAAAGCTCGCGACATCATGGACCGCGCCGGCGTCCTACGACCCGACGGACGACCCAAAAAGGCCACCATCCGAGTCCGCGGGGAGTGTCCGTCCGCAACGGTTCCGAGGAGGGTTACGACTATCGAGTGCGTACCCTCGACTTCGCGAACTCCGACAGCCCCTTCAGTCTCGACGAAACACGGGAACTCGCCATGGCTTTGGCAGGCGACGATCATGCCCGGGTGGTGGCGATCCTCGAACGTCACGCCACGATGGACTACCCCGAGAACAAGGGATTCGACCAGTACGGCGACACTTTCGGATTTCACTTCGATTCCATCGAATCCGTCCACATCGACTGGACCTAGATAGGTCATTGCGATCGCACCTCGCCGATCCGATGGCAGCCCAATTGGTCTGGATAGGCGGCTGCGTACGAGGTAGATTCACGTGAACGCGAGAGCCTCGTCACGCTCTTGCCAGCACGTACTCGGTGTTCGACAAGCACGCAACGTAAGTGCTTGGAAGTTGGTGGCGGGCAATGCGACGGGATTTCGGACCATCGGGATCCGGGAGAAAATCGCCTAATTCGACGGAATAGGGCGCGATACAGTCCTTCTCGAACGCCGGACAGCAGCGCATTCCTGATCTTCTGAACCGTCAATCGAAGCATTTTCGGCAACCGATCCGTCATATGTGATCAGTGACTCGAAGCAGCGCTTAGTGCGAGTGCCGAGGGATGGCGAGCGGGTTGATGAGTCACGATTCCCGCCGGTCTAGGCGGTTCCTCGTGGCCGGATGTCACGTTCCGCGTTGGTGAGTCTCTATCGGCTCCGGATCAGCGGTTTCACAGCAAGAGCAACCGCCGTCGGATTCGCCGTCGGCTTTCGTGGGGTGCGGTGTAGTCAGCGTCAACATGGTGGGCGGTGTGCCTTCGCGCTTGTTCAGTGTCAGTGGTGCAGGTGCAGGTGTGCAGCAAGCGTCACCGAGATCGTGACGTGGCGGCGCAATGCTTACGTTCAACTGGCCCGTTGTGCGCGGAATCTCGGGTTGGCCAGGCAGCGGCGTGGTGCGTGCCGCGCGAATCGCGTTCGCGATGACGAGGACTTCGGCGAATTCGTGGACGAACACCACGGTGGCGAGTCCGAGGACACCGGTGGCGGCGAGCGGGATGAGGACCCCAATGATGGCCAGGGAGAGCCCGATATTCTGCAACATCACCGCCCTGGCGTGGCGGGCGTGAGTGAGAACCTGCGGTAGATGCCGCAGGTCCTCACCCATCAGTGCGATGTCGGCGGTTTCGATGGCGACGTCGGTGCCCATCGCACCCATGGCGATACCGATGTTCGCGGTGGCCAGCGCGGGGGCATCGTTGACTCCGTCGCCGACCATCGCAATGTGACGGCCTCGCGCGATGTCTGGGAGCAGTCGGGCTTTGTCTTCGGGGAGCAGTTCAGCGTGGACGATGCCGATTCCGACTTGCCCGGCCAGGGCCTGTGCGGTGCGGTGATTGTCACCGGTGAGCATGGCTGTTTCGATGCCGAGTGCGGTCAGTTGGCGGATCGCTTCGGGTGCTTCTGGTCGTAATTGGTCGCGGACGGCGATCGCCGCGACCACCACGCCTCCACGTTCGATGAGGACGACGGTGGCGCCCTCGCGTTGGAGTCGGTCGACATCGGCTGCAAGGGCACCGGGTTCGACCCAGCCCGGTTTTCCCAGCCGCAGTACTACGCCGCGATGTGTGCCGTGCAGTCCGTGTCCGGCGACGGCAGTGACGTCGTCGGCCGGATCGACGGTCTCGGCGGCGTCGAGGATTGCTCGGGCGAGTGGGTGTTCGCTGCGAGATTCGAGTGCTGCTGCGGCCGAGAGTGCTTGTTCGCGTGTGGTTCCGGGCGTGGTGACGACGTCGATTACTTCGGGTGCTCCGGCGGTGAGGGTACCGGTCTTGTCGAGGGCGACCACCGTGATGCGGCCGAGTTCTTCGAGTGCAGCTCCTCCTTTGACGAGGGCGCCGTTTCGGCTTGCGGCACCGATCGCCGCCACCACTGACAGGGGTACTGAGATTGCGAGTGCGCAGGGTGATGCGGCAACGAGCACCACCAGTGCTCGTTCGATCCACAGCATCGGATCGCCGAGGAGCGTGCCCATTCCCGCGACCAGTGCGGCGAGGACCATGATTGCCGGTACCAGGGGGCGGGCGATGCGATCGGCAAGGCGTTGGCCGGACCCCTTACGATCCTGGGCTTCTTCGACGATGTGCACAATCCGAGCCAATGAGCTGTCGGAGGCGCGGGCGGTGACGTCGACTTCGATGGCTCCGCCGCCGTTGATCGCCCCCGCATGGAGTTGATCGCCCGGTCCGGCTTCGACGGGCACCGATTCGCCGGTGATCGCGGACAGGTCCAGGCTGGTGGTGCCGGCGGCGATGGTGCCGTCGGTGGCGGCGCGTTCACCGGGGCGCACGAGCATGCGGTCACCGACGGTCAACTCGTCCGGTTCGATCGTGACTTCGCGGCCGCCGCGCAGGACGGAGACGGTCGGCGGCACCAACGCGAGGAGCGCTCGCAGGCCGCGCCGGGTTTTGGTCACGGCATAGTGTTCGAGGCCTTCAGCGACGGAGAACAAGATCCCGAGCATCGCGGCTTCGTTGATCTGGCCGAGCGCGATCGCGCCGATCGCGGCGATCGTCATCAGGGTTCCGACGCCGATGCGGCCGTGGCGCAGGTTCACCGCGGTATTCGGTACGAAGGTCGATGCCGCGATGATCGCGGCGACGAGAGCTACGGCGGTGCCGGCGGCGGTGCGTCCGATCAGCCAGGAGATCGCCAGTAGAAGCGCTGCTGCTGCGGCTATCTGCAGGTCGCGGACATGCCAGAGTCGTTGCTCACTCTCGTGCACCTCGGTGGCGTCTTGCGCGCTGGGGTCTGGGCCGCAGCATGCGTCAGCCATGAGTGCTCTCCGGTTCGGTTGCAGCGTCGGAGTCTTCGGTGTTGCTGCGCGCTAGCAGTTTCTGTATGTCAGCCGGGATCGGCATCGGTGTCATCAGCCCGACAGCAGTGCGTCCGGTGTTGCTTACCGGATACCGCCCACTCAGCGATCCGGGCGCGGCGACCACAATGCGGAGGACTTGACCGAGTGCTTCGCGTCGATCATGTTGCCGCAGCGCCAGGTTGAGCATCGAGAGGTGGTTGCGGGTATGCAGCCACGGATGTGGCTGCGAGAGGATATGGGGGCGTTCGAGGTGACTCCACCGGACCGTGTCGTCGGACGCGGTGTGCGCGGAAGACATTTCACGCTCGTACAGTGCGCGAACTGCGGTGGTCGGCGTAGACATGGCGGTTCCTCCCTATTCGTGACACGGTCAGCAGCAGCCTTCGGCATCCGATTTCGGGCACAGAGTGGGGTCGACGGCGAGGACGAGGTCCATCAATTGTCCGAGGGTGTCCCCGATCCGTGGATCGGCCAGCTCGTAGCGCGTTCGGCGGCCCTCGGGGACGGCGACGACGAGTCCGCACCCGCGCAGGCAAGCGAGGTGATTCGAGAGAATCTGACGCGATACCCCGATCTGGTCGGCGAGGTCCGACGGATACCCCGGGGTCTCCCGCAGGCTGAGCAGTACCTGGGTTCTCGTCGAGTCCGAGAGGGCGTATCCGAATCTTGACAGGGCGTCCCGATGCAGCAAGGTATCCATATCAACCATAATACAGAATATTATGAATACAGGAAATAATGAATAGTCTGCGGTATGTCGACAGACGCCTCTCGTTATAGGTGTCGACGATTGGATCAAGCACGTGCCGACGAACTCGCGTGGGTGAAACTCCGAGTCGCCGATCGGAGCGTGCGCCGCCCACCGGATCCACATACCGGTTGAGCAATCACATCTGCCGCTCTCGTTGGCCTGCCACTGGGCTGCCCGGCAGTTCTGTTGGGCGGGACTCTGTGCAGATTGTTGTTGTGAAGCAGTCCAGTGCCAGGGGCGCGAAGGTCGAGCGAGGGCGGCTAGCCCATAGGTTGATCTGCGGCATCCTTGTCGAGACTCCCGTCTCTCTCCCACGGCCACGTCATCAGAGCCCAGATGACGAATACGATCGTCATCCCAGAAAACAGATACACCGGCCACGGACCCATCAGATCCAGCAGCGATGCGGTGGAAGGTTTGGCGTTGAGAAAGCCGTAATTGGTATCGGCGACGCGATTGAAGATGAAAGTGACTATCGCCCATGTGAGCGTGACCAGTACCGCGAGGCGGTAGCTGCGCCATGTAGGTCGCATTCTCCGGCCCCACGTGAGATAGATCGCGGCCCAGACGACAAACAGGTGAATCGCCCAGAAGACAAGAAACTCGTAACCGGGGAAGTCTGGCCCGGCCAGAGCCGGTGAAATCAACGCCTGCGTACTCAATACAAGCCCCCAGTAGTAGGTGAGGGCGAACGGCCAATGTCGGTGCGACCACAATGCGTAGATCGCGGAAACTGTCGCGAGATCGGTGAGTTGTAGGGGTACGGATCCTCCTAGCGTGGGCGAGGACAGCGAGTAGAGCACCGCCGAGCCGTATATCACCGCCAGTATTCCGCCGAGGACGCGGCTGAGGTGGCGAGCTTGCACCTCGGTCTGTCTACGTCCCGCAAAGATCAGAAACACCGAACCCACGACAAACAGAGCGATGACGGCCCAATGCGATAGGCCGTACGCCGAAAACTCGGGTTGCGCAGAATACACATCTCTCACTTCCTCGGCGCCGCCGAACGCACTGCTCCATGACAACCTTCGCAGATAGCTGTTCCAGTTCGGAAGTGCCGTTCTCCGGCTTAGTTGACGATGATCGTGTCCCCAGTGAGAGAAAGGGGGTAACTGTGTAGGGACTTCTGAGCCGGTCGTTGCACGACCGAGCCATCGACGATGGAGTATCGGCTGCCATGACATGGGCAGTTGATCGTTCCATCGCTGACCTCGGAGACTACGCATCCCTGGTGGGTACATACCGCAGAGAAGGCTTGGAACACGCCTTCCTGCGGCTGGGTGATCACGACTTGCTCGTCCGCCAGAATGACTCCGCCGCCGACAGGAACCGCTGATATCGGAACCTCGGCACTGCCCAGGGTTACGCCGGGTGCATTGCTGTTGTTCTGGGTGCTACATCCGGCGACGGCGAGACAAGTTGTTGCGCAGGCTGTTAGGAGGACCGTTCGGCGCCCGACCTTGATGTCGGATGGATCGATCGTGCTCATGCGGGGACCACCAAACCAGTGAGAAACATCAGGAGTATTCCGACGCCGACGCCGACGAGGACCAGAGGGTCCAGGTCTGAGCGGCCTTGTGTGCGCAGGGATGGTGCGATTTGGATGATGACTTGAATGATTGCCCCGACACCGACTCCGAGCAGCAACGCAGATACTTCACGGTTGTCGACGCCCGCTCCGATAACAGCACCGAGGATTGCCGGCGCACCCGCGATCAACCCCAATCCCAACAAGGTCAGTAGGGGGGTGCGTCGCCGAGCCAATGGGGCGATGATCGCGAGCCCCTCTGTTGTGTTGTGCAGGGTGAATCCGATGACGAGGAATGCGCCGAGTGCAAGTTCACCTACCGCATACGCGGATCCGATCGCGAGGCCTTCTCCGAGGTTGTGCAATCCGATGCCGATGGAAATCATCAGTGCCAGGCTGAGTTCGGATGCGCCTGTCGTGCCGGCTCGGCGCCGTTTTCCTCTCAGATAGCGGTCGATGCACGTGAGCGTCAGGAAGGCGATCACCGCGCCGAGGACGACGAGAGTGCCGCCGCCGAAGGCTCCGCTCGAGGCTGCTGCCAGTTTGAACCCTTCACTCGTGCCGTCGAAGATCAAGAAGGCGAGTAGGCCGACCGTGACGGCCAGTACGAATCTGACTGCCCTGGTGCCGGCGCGCCGCATCACCGGCAGCAAGAGCATCCCGAGCAGGACCGGGATGATTCCGACGTATGTGCCCAGGAGGGCCATCAGGCCGAAGAATGCCACTCCGGGGGCGGGAGTTGCTACAGCAGCGGGAATTTCGTGTTCGATGACCAATCCTGTGGAGGTGAGCATCGATACGAGGTACGGCTGGCCGGTGATCCACGGGTAGTCGAGGGTGACCGTCTGGGACTCGAGTCTGCCGATGGGATCTGCAGCTCCTACCAAGTCGACGAATGTGTCGTTCACGGCAACTTGCGCGACGGTCACCGCGTCGGGGCCGGTGTTGCGTAGCGTCAACGTGATTCGGCCTGGTTCGAGGGCCGTCCGTTCGACGGAGATGTTCTCGATCGGTGGGCCGGTACGTTCGGGAAGGCTTTGTCCGGCGAGCATTGCCAGCGCAGTCAAGGCGACGACGATGATCGCGAGCACTGCAGCGCCTCGGAACCAAAGGCCAGCGCGAGATGTGTCGCCGTGATCGGACTCTGTCTGCGCGGAACCCGCAGCGCCAAGGGAATTCTCATGAGTGCTCGTCGGAGGGGTTGAATTCGGGGCGTCACTCATTCGGTCACCTCGAAGAACCCCATCCAGCCCAGATCGGCGAATTCAGTCTTGTGGGCGTGGAACATGTACTTGCCCGGGTGGGGAAAGCGCAGTTCGCATATTCCACGTTGGCCCTGGGCCTGGACGATCGTGTCGGTGAATTCGCTGGGTTCGAGCCGTGTCCCGGTCGGGTAGTAGTCGAAGAAGTTTCCGTGGATGTGGAAGCTGTTGATCGGGTCGTATTCGAGGATGTTGACCAGATAGATGCGAACCAACTCGCCTCGTTTCACCTGTACAGGTTCGTGCATGTAGTGAAAAGGGATGCCGTTGACGGCGTAGAGCTGATTTCCTTGTCCGTCGAAGGTGGTGTTGTAACCGTGCATCACCATCACCATTTCGTCGGCCGCTGGACGGCCCTGAGCGGGATCGACGATGAATGTGCCGTACATTCCGCGGGCAATGTGCTCGGCGAGCGGACTGACGTGGCAGTGATAAAGATGCAATCCGAAAGGGGTGGCATCGAATTCGTAAGTGAATGACTCTCCTGGCTCGATGATGCCCCGGCCCACCCCGGGAATTCCGTCCATTTCAGCGGGATGGATTCCGTGAAAGTGCATCGTGTGGGGGTGCGCGGAACCGTTGACGAACTTCACTCGGAGCCGGTCTCCCTCACTGCACCTCAATGCGGGACCCGGAATGCGGGAGTTGAAGGTCCACGCGGGATAATAGACTCCCGGTGCTACCTCGATCTCCTCGTCCGCTGCAAAGATCTCCCACTCGCGTAACGTTCGGCCGTCAGACGATACGGAAGTCGTCCCGTAGTCGAAGTCACGCAGCATTGCGGTGGGATGAAATCCGTTGGCGAGGTGGTTCACCTGCCGACCGGCCCGAAAGGTCGCACCGCTCGTGCCGCCGTGACGGACTCCGCCGTCTCCGTCAGGTGCGGCGGCACCCGGGTTGGTGTCTCCGGGATGCTCGGTAGGCGATGCGCCCGCCACTCTTCCTGCGTTCATCATGAGTCCGGCTGATCCGGCGAGCGCCCCGCCGATCAACAATTGGCGCCGCGAGGGTGCGCTCATGGCCACCCGACCGAAGCATCGACATTCTTAACAGTCAAGAGAGTCACACCTCAAAGTTTGTCATGCCAAACTTTATTTTCATAGTCCCCAAACTATCCGAACTGATTTGACCGAAGCCAGGCGGACCTCGCGAATTTTCGACGAGTGGGGGCGTCGTGGTTTCGCCACCTCGAACCGCAGAAGTTCGAAGAGATGGGCTGCTGCCCCGCCGACAGCGCTCCGGCTCCCTCCTCGCGCGAGTCAGGTCACACGGATTGCGGGCGCTGAATCTCGGGTTCGGACCCGCACGAGGATTCGACCAGCAGCGACACGACGACCAGGATGAATCCACAGGTGAGGTAGGTATCGGCAAGATTGAAGGTGGGCCACCAGCCGGTGTGGAAGTAGTCGGTGACCTTCCCGTCGAGGGCTCGGTCGACCACATTGGAGGCAGCTCCGGCGACAATCAGAGCGAAACCGATCACGGCCACCCCACGACTTTGCGGGACACTCCGCCAGGCGTATACGGCGATTCCAATGGTGGCGAGAGCGGTAAAGGCGATGATGACGGCACTTGGCAGCTGATTACCCAGGCTGAAGGCGACACCACTGTTGTATGCCAGTCTCAATCTGACGACGCCCAGATCTATCTCGTTGGACCCGGAAAGGTGCTTCCGTGCAACGGGTTCAACCGCCAGAGCTATGCCTGCCGAAATAAGCGCTGTTGTTACGAAGAGTGCTCGTCTCATGCGATATGTGGTTTGTTGTTCGTGTTCCGGGGCAAGTGCCTCGCTGGCGCTCACCACGGAAGCTCCTGGCAACGCCCGTCGCCCGCAGCAGGTTCCACTTGCAGGGTCGCGTGCACGAGATCGAACTGCTTGGCCAACAGATCCTGGGCCACAGCAAGAACCTTGGTCGGATCGGACTCGTCATCGATCGTCAGATGAGCCGACGCAACCTCCATGCCCGATGTCAGCGTCCAGATGTGAAGGTCGTGGGCGTCCTTGACTCCGGCGATCCCCTGCAAGGCTTGCGTCACCTCGGTGATGCTCACGCCCGCGGGGGCATGCTGGAGCAGGATTCGCAGAGCATGGCGCCCGAGATTGTATGCACGCGGTAGGACGAACAAGCCGATCGCAACGCCGATTACCGGGTCTGCGTATCGCCAGCCGAAGATCAGTGTGACCAGTCCGCTGATCAGGACTCCGACGGATCCGAGCATGTCCGCCATGACTTCGAGATACGCGCCGCGAACATTGATGCTTTCCTTTGCTCCGCTGCGAAGCAGCAAAAATGCCGCGATGTTCATTACGAGGCCGACGACAGCGACAATGCTCACAGGGAGCCCCGGAACCTCAGGTGGATCGGAAAGTCGACCGGCTGCTTCGTAGAGAACCCATCCGGCGACACCGAACAGGAGTAGAGCGTTGAACAAGGCTGCGAACACTTCTGCCCGATACATACCGAACGTGCGATCAGGGCGCGATCGTGCCCTTTGAGCAAGCAAGATGGCTGTCAAAGCCATGAGGATGCCGAACACATCGGTGAAGACGTGTGCGGAGTCGGAGAGCAGGGCGAGCGATGACGTGGACAAGCCCACGATGACTTGCGTGACGAACGTGACCAGGCCGAGTCCGACGGCTATCCACAGTTTGCTGACATGTTTACCGGATGCACTCGCAGCCTGTTCTGCAACACCGTGCCCATGACCGTGACCCATCTCGATTTGCCCTTCTCTGTCGTCGACCACATGGTCGCATTGTCATATGCGCATATCTGATGATTGGAGGGCTTCAGTAAACCCCGACTGAAACCCCCTTGCAACTATCGGTCATAGTATTTTGGTCCGGAGCGCCGATCGCGCGGGCGAGATCCACACCCCGAGAGGCCCCACCCGCAATGATCGAAACCGAACCGGATGACACTCGCGCCGATATTCTTGTCATCGGACGACCCACGCGGAAAGTGTTGGGATGGGGTGTCGTAGCCGCGATCACTGCAGCGGTGTTGGCTAGGGCGTCAACATCCGAAGCGCTGCGATTGCTCGGACTTCCTGATCCAGGTCCCCTGACCACTTACGGACTCCCCGCAGTGATGGCGTTCGGCGAGGTTGCCGCCGTGATTACCGTAGGCAGTCTGCTTTTGGCTGCCGTTCTCGTTCCGCCTCAAGCTTCAGGTGTACTCGATGTCGACGGATATCTGGCGCTACGAACCGCAAGCGTCGCCGCCGCTATCTGGGCGGTATGCGCGGCGCTTCTCGTTCCACTCACCCTCTCGGACAGTTCAGGCCAACCTCTCTCCGTCGTGTTCGCCGATCCAGGGCTGTTCGCTCGCGCGATTGCGGACATCGATGTCACCACTGCATGGGCATGGACCGCAGGACTCGCACTCGTGCTCGCGATTGCGTGTCGTCTGACCCTGCGATATTCGTGGACACCGTTACTCCTCGCATTCGCTTTGTTCAGCCTGCTCCCCAGGGCACTGTCGGGTCACTCCTCCTCGGGAGGATCCCACGACATCGCCACGAACAGTTTGGTTCTGCATATCCTTGCGGCGTCGATCTGGATGGGAGGAATAGCGGCTCTCGTGCTGCATGCCCGCAGAAAGGGGAGCTATCTCGACTTCGCCGCGCGCCGCTTCTCGGCCGTGGCACTCATGGCGTTCGTCGTCATAGCGATCAGCGGTGTGGTCAACGCTGCCGTGCGGGTGCCGCTCACCGAGGTGTGGAGTAGCACCTACGGTGTCTTGATTCTTGCCAAAGTCGCCGCCTTGGTCCTCACGGGACTGGCGGGTTGGCGCCAACGGAAAGTCGCGATCGCCGAACTGACGAAGGACCCCGGCGACGGTCGCACCTTCATTCGTCTGGCAGTGGTGGAGTCGGTCGTTCTCGCAGTAACCGTCGGTATCGCCGTCGCGCTGGGCCGCACGCCGCCCCCGGCGCCCATGGAACGACAGGATCCGAGCAGAGTCGAGGAGGTACTCGGGTATGCGCTCGATGGCGTACCGACTGCGGGCCGCTTGCTCGTCGACTGGCGATTCGATCTCATTTTCGGAACTCTCGCCGTGGTGTTGGCTGCGTGCTACTTCGTCGGCGTTTTTCGCCTCCGGCAGCAGGGCGTGCAGTGGTCGACGTGCCGATCGGTCAGCTGGGCTCTGGGGTGCCTCGTGTTGCTTGTCGCAACATCGTCGGGAGTGGGTAGATATGCACCCGCAGTGATGAGTGTGCATATGGCCGCAACGTCCGCCGTGGCGGTCCTTGCTCCACTCTGTCTGGTCCTGGGCGCCCCGTTCACGCTGTTTAGGCTCTCCGTTCGACGATCGTCCGGAGATGCGCCCGGGCTGAGGGAATGGGCGCAAAGCGTGTACAGAGGCTCCTGGTTCCGATTCGTGTCCCAGCCCTATGTGATTGCTGTGATTTTCGCCGGAGCCCTGCCTCTCCTTTACCTGGGGGGATGTACAGCGCTGTCGCCGGCTCGCACGTCCCCCATCTGGTGATCAATGGCACCCTGCTGATCTGCGGTTTCATGTTCTTCTGGGTCATGGTCGGCGTCGATCCCTTGCCGAGACGAGCAAGCCCCGCAATCAGAACGGTCCTTCTTCTGGCGGCGTTCTTCGCCTATGCGTGCCTCGCAGCAGCCTTGATTGCCACTGACGCGGTGATTGCCGATTGGTACTTCACATCGTTGCAGCGAGGTTGGCTAGAGGACCTCGCACGAGATCAGCGCCTCGGTGCCGGACTGATACTCGCTGTCGGAGTAATTCCCCTGGCAATTGCTACAGGGATCCTTGTCATCAGGCGCTGTGCGGGTCGAGAGACCGACTCTCAGCAAGTCAGGAGGGAAAAGTGAGTACTCGCAGTGAGGCTTTTCATCGAGAGTGTGATCTCTTGTCAACGCCCGATGAAAAACTATGCGAAATAGTAGTACGCTGACTGGGACCGTCACCATTCTGTGACCTTCCGCGACGCAAGGAATGCGATCTTGGCCCGACACCGCAAGCCCGACACCGACGATCTCGACTGCACGCTTCGGGAAAGTTACCTTTTCGGCACTCTCCACAGTGGTCACAACCTGGAGGGCGACTCGATCCGGATCTCCACCACGTCAGCAGTCGACGTTGAATCCGGCGTTGGAAGCGTTCACTCGCGACGAGGCGGCGCTCATCGCCGACAGTCCCGCAGTCGTCCTGGTGGGCGGGCCTTGGTTCTCTCTGTTGCCACCGGCGCTTTGCTCGCCGCCGGAACATCCGCTTCACATGCCTCGGCAGGGAGCGTCAGTGCTCCTGTCGAGCTCGACCAGCAACCGCTGGCACCTCTCGTCGAGCAGGCACTGGCTTCGGCTCCGGAAATTCTTCAGGTCCCCAAAGTGGCCGACCTGGGGAAGTTGGCCGAACAGCTGGCTCGAGGCACCGAACGCGACGCCGAGCGCGCTTCGAGAGAGGAGGCTGCGCGCCAGCCGCTGACGATGGCTCCAGTGAGCGGAACATTGACCTCGAACTACGGACCGCGGTGGGGGTCGACTCACTACGGGTTGGACATTGCCAATGAGATTGGTACGCCTATCGTGTCCGTGACCGACGGTACGGTACTCGAGTCCGGACCTGCGTCGGGTTTCGGACTGTGGGTCCGTATCCTGCAGGATGACGGGACAATCGGGGTCTTCGGACACATCAACGAGACTCTGGTAACCGCGGGTCAAAAGGTGCGTGCCGGAGAATTGATTGCGACGGTAGGAAACAGAGGACAATCAACAGGGCCACATCTGCATTACGAGGTGTGGCAGGCAGACGGCCAGAAGGTCGATCCCATGGCATGGTTGGACGCGCGCGGGGTACAGATCCAGCCTCCGGCCATCAGTGACTGACGCAATCGACGATTTTCGAAGGGGGAAGGAAGATGAAGAGGCTCGGCGGGCTCGAATCCGAAGTGATGGATCTCCTGTGGGATGCAGACGAGCCGCAGTCTGTGCGGGATCTGGTCGACCGCTTCGAGGGCGGCGCCCCGAAGGCATACACCACGATCTTGACCGTCGTGACGCACCTTCACGAAAAAGGTTGGGTGCAGAGGGAAAAACGAAGCCGCGCGTACATCTATTCGCCATCGCGTAGCCGCGATGAAGCTGCCTCGCTGGCCATGCGCGAATTACTCGACAACAGCAATGACTCTGTTTCAGCGCTTCTGCACTTCGCGCAAAACGTCTCCGATGACGAATACGAGGCACTGCGGCGAGCACTGGATCACGGCAAGGTTCGGTAGATGACTCTCGCTGCAGTCCTCTTTCTCGGGGCGGTGCTCATCGGAGCGTTCATGCCCAAGGTTTTGCGGCGTTTCGAATCGACCACTCTGGCTCCTGCAGCGATTCTCGCGGCATGGATCGGCAGCATCGCAGGTCTGGGGTTCTTTGCCGTATCGGCAGTAGCGATCCTTCTGTGGCCGAGCCATGCGCCGGCCGAAGGACTCTCCGAGGCCCTTGTGCGATGCTTCACTGCCTTCCAACACGCGATGGCCCCCTGGATCGGGGAAGCGCTCGCTGTCGGCGGAGTTGCGGTTACCGCGCTCATCGCCGCTCGCAGCTTGTTCTTGGCTCATCGGCAACATAAGGGCCGAGCGAAGGTCCGCGACTACCACCGTGATGTCGTATCGATCATCGCCCGCGCAGATCCGGCATCGGATGATGTTCTCTGGCTTGATCATCCGATGCCGATGGCCTACAGTGTCGCGGGACGGCCAGGGTTCGTCGTAGCGACCAAAGGTCTTTCCGATTGCTTGACCGCATCCGAGCGTGAAGCGGTGATCGCACACGAGCGGGCACACTTGCGAGGTCACCATCACCGAATCATCAGTGTGTGCGAAGTCTTCGCGAAGGCGCTGCCGTTGATCCCGCTGTTCAAAGCGGCTCCTGTTGCGGTGCGGCGGCTGGTCGAGCTAGCTGCCGACGATCGGGCCGCACAGGCCACCAGCCCCGATGCCGTCAGGTCGGCGTTGCGCGTGGTGGCGACGTCGCCGCTACCTCAGCCGGTGTGGACCCTCGGACTCGGTGACGACGAGATCTCGGTGCGCTTGGTCAGGCTGCAAGCGGATTCCCGGATTCGCGGCACCAAACTGGTCTGTATCTCTGCAGCGGTGCTCCCGATGATCGTTCCCGTCATCGCCGCGTTGACCACCATGGTCGTTTTTTCGGCGTCCGCTCATGCCCTCGTGACCTGACGGCAGTCGGAAAGGGTGGCCGAGGCGCCACCCCAACCCAAAAACTATGCAACGTAGTATTTGGGTTATGCTTCTGGCGCACACTCTATTTGCGTCTCGACAGGAAGCGGGCTGACTATGACCGCAATTGCATCACCCCCTATCCCCGCCCGGCCGTACCCCGCGCGTAGAGCGCCGAAGGGATCGGTGCTGCGGAACCTTGTGACGACGACCGATCACAAGACACTCGGCCTGATGTATTTGGTGACTTCGTTCGCGTTCTTCCTCATCGGCGGACTCATGGCGTTGATCATGCGTAGTGAACTGGCGATTCCGGGCATGCAATTCCTGTCGAACGAGCAGTACAACCAACTCTTCACCATGCACGGCACGATCATGCTCCTGCTGTACGCGACGCCGGTGGTGTTCGGATTCGCCAATTTCGTTCTCCCCCTACAGATCGGTGCGCCGGACGTCGCCTTCCCGCGACTGAACGCTTTCAGCTACTGGCTCTACCTTTTCGGCGCCCTCATCGCTACAGGCGGGTTCGTCACCCCCGGCGGTGCCGCAGATTTCGGCTGGACGGCCTACACACCTCTGAGTTCGGCGGTCAGCTCACCCGGAGTCGGTGCGGATCTCTGGATTGTAGGACTTCTCGTCTCCGGTCTCGGCACGATTCTCGGCGCGGTCAACATGATCACCACCATTGTCTGCTTACGCGCTCCCGGCATGACGATGTTCCGCATGCCGATCTTCACGTGGAACATCTTCATCACCTCCGTCTTGATTCTGTTGGCCTTCCCGCTGTTGACCGCCGCACTCTTCGCACTGCTTTACGACCGTCGCCTCGGAGGCAACATATTCGACCCCGCGAATGGCGGAGTCCTGCTGTGGCAGCACCTGTTCTGGTTCTTCGGCCACCCCGAGGTGTACATCATCGCGCTGCCGTTCTTCGGCATCGTCTCGGAAATCTTCCCGGTCTTCAGCCGCAAACCGATCTTCGGCTACAGCGGCCTGGTGTACGCAACGCTGGGTATCGCGGCGCTGTCGATCGCAGTGTGGGCTCACCACATGTACGCAACCGGCGCTGTTCTCCTGCCGTACTTCTCGTTCATGACGTTCCTGATCGCCGTGCCGACAGGTGTGAAGATCTTCAACTGGATCGGCACGATGTGGAAGGGACACTTGACGTTCGAGTCACCGATGCTGTTCTCTCTCGGATTCTTGATCACCTTCCTCTTCGGTGGTCTGTCCGGTGTACTTTTGGCCAGCCCTCCGTTGGATTTTCAGGTCACGGATACTTACTTCGTGGTCGCCCACTTCCACTACGTGGTCTTCGGTACGGTCGTGTTCGCCACGTACGCCGGTATCTACTTCTGGTTCCCGAAGATGACCGGTCGCATGATGGACGAGCGCCTCGGCAAGTGGCACTTCTGGACCACGTTCGTCGGCTTTCACATGACGTTCCTCGTCCAGCACTGGCTCGGTGCCGAAGGTATGCCGCGTCGTTACGCCGATTACCTGCCCGCGGACGGGTTCACCACACTCAATACAGTCTCGACCATCGGGTCCTTCATTCTCGGAGCATCCACCCTCCCGTTCATCTGGAACGTCTTCAAAAGCTACCGATTCGGCGAAGTTGTCACTGTCGACGATCCGTGGGGATACGGAAACTCGCTGGAATGGGCAACGACCTGCCCACCGCCGCGCCACAACTTCACCGAGTTGCCGCGCATCCGCAGCGAACGCCCTGCTTTCGAATTGCATTACCCGCACATGGTTGCTCGGATGCGGGCAGAAGCGCACGTCGGGGCCGGTCATCGGCCGGAGACGAGTTCATCGGAATCGGAGCAGGTACTTACCGCTTCCACGTCCGATGGTGACGAGAAGAAGTAGTTCGGCGACGAAGACCGATGGGAAAGTCAATGTCAACACGAACAATGCCGGTGGTCATCGTCCCGGCAACCGATGCTGCTGCTGCCGCACTCGCGGACTGGTTGATTCGAGACGTACTGCCGGCCGCTCTCGACGGCGGTGTGGCGAACCATGCTGGTGCCCGGTTGCGAGCGTTGCCGCCGGTATCTCGTCGCCACATCCGGCACCCTCGCAAACTTCGGGTTCACACCCGTCGAGTCAGCGAAGCAATCGCGGCAATCGAGAATCATCTCCAGGCCGTAGCGGGTTCGGTTGACGCAGAGCGGATCTTCACGCGTTCCGCCACTGTCCTTCCAGACCCCGTGCTGAATGCCTCAGCCAGTATCAGTGGCGCGGTGATGGATATCGGGAGTTCCGCGGCGGCGTTGGCGAATCGTGCCCTCCTTCTCGTTCCGGCGACAATCGAGTCGTCGGAAGCGGCGCTCTCGACCCGATCGAGGGTGACCGAATCCTATTACGCTCTCCTTGCGCGGCTGTGGCACAAAGATTTTGACGCGAGTATCGTCATTCCTCCGCAGATCGAACCCTGAGCGCTCCTCGCTTCGGTGTGCTGTCACGAGGGGGGCACACCGAAGTGAGATTGTTCGCGATCTCGACGCCGATTCTCAGTCGTACGGCGCGGCGACCAACGAGCAATCAGTGCGGCACGGCAAAGAGAGCAGCTACTTCTTCGGAGGAATTGCTCTCTTTGCTGCAAGCGCAGCCTTCTGAATCTGGCTGGTCAGTTTTCCGCCCGTCCTGGCTTCGGCAGAAGCGGCAGTTTTGTCGATTGCATTTTCGATCTTGTCTGCGTTCTTCGAGGCAGCCTCCTTGCCTTTGTCGACTAACGCTTTCGCTGCACCCATGAGTTTCATGGTCGTCTCCTTGGTCTGGCCTCAATCGCCGATGGTCGAGAAGATTGCGGATCTAAAAACTAAGATCCATAGTAGTTGCGTTAAGGGGTGACTGCTCGCGCAACTACCGAGGTCGACGGCGTCGGCGGATTCTCGTGAGACTCTCAGACCAGCGTCGACCAGTAGGTCCAGAATGCGTTGAGAATCATGCTCGCGACGGACAAGACCCAAATAGTAGGCACGAGCGTGTGATTCTTGGTGCCGACGGTCACGATTCTCGTCACGGTTCGAGAGGAGGCTGAGCGGCTACGGGTGCACAGGTGCAAAGTGGCGTACCACAGGGCTGTCATTGTCACCACCCACACGAGCATGCAGTACGGACACAGTGCCTGGATTCTGTACAGGCTTTGGAATATCAGCCAGTGAACCAGCACCGCGCCGGCGAACAATCCGATGACGATACAGCGCCAATACCATTGAGGCAGTGCGTTTGTTGCGACGAGGGTCACGATTCCCGTGGTCAGCAAGACGGTGAACCCGACTATGCCGAGGATCGAGTTCGGGAAACCGAAGATCGACGCCTGGGGAGAACTCATCACCGATCCACAGCTGAGGACGGGGTTGATGCTGCAGGACGGGCGGTATGAGGGATCCACGAGAAGCTGAATCTTCTCAATGGTCAGAATCAGAGACGCCGCCAACCCGAGAGCGCCAGTAGTAACGAGAATCCATCCGGTCACAGAGGCAGAGCACACTTTCGGATGCGCGCCGACAGATGAAGACGCTCCGGCATCAATCTGGGTGCCGTGTGAACCCGTCGATGTCATTGGGACAGTGCTGCGTCGATGCGAGCGGTGAGATCGTCGTACGTCGGCATCGACGGCAACTGGACGCCGTTGAGGAACAGTGTGGGCGTGCCCTGCACTCCCAGGTCGATTCCTTCGTTGAAATCCTGTTCGACACGTTCGGCGACCGCCGGGTCGTTCACATCCGCGTCGAAGGCTGCCATGTCGAGTCCCAGATCCTGTGCGAATGAACGAAATACTGCTTCTTGGGACTCGGACGACTCGCCCCACTGGGTCTGCGTGTCATACATCCGCTGGTACATCTCGACGAACTTCCCTTGCCGGGACGACGCTTCGACCACTCGCGCCGCGAGTCCACTGTTCGTGTGACTGGGAATGGGAAAGTACCGTACACCGAACGTGATGCGGTCAGCGTACTCAGCACGTATCCGCTCCATCGTCGGATACATGGCCAGGCATGCCTCGCACTCGAAGTCGAGGAATTCGACCAGAACGACGTCGTTGTCCGGCGCAGTGGACAGCAGGTGTGTGTCGTCGCGAAGAACCGACGCGCCCGAAGCCCCGGCGTTGGTGGTCTCCGTCGCGCTGCGGTTGCCGAGCAACAGTGCGCCGAGGACGACAGCGAAGACAGCTACCAGGGCTATCGAGAATTTCGCGTTGGTGGTCAACTTCATGGATCCGCCTACCTGATCGGAGTTCGTCGATGCGTGCAACCTCCCGGCCACCACACAGCCCTGAATACTATGCAACATAGTAGTCGGAGGTATTGTCTCAGCGAAGTGCGGTGTGCATCGATCGCCGGACTCCGCACCTCGATGGTGTGAGCCGAGTAGGAGGAACAGATTTTGAGGCGTGCAATGGTTGTGCTGCTGGTGGCTGCGGGGTGTGCGCTCATAAGCGCAGGCACCGCGCAAGCACACAGTGCACTGGTCGGATCGACTCCATCCGCCGACGCAGTTCTCGACACTGCGCCGAGTTCGGTGGAATTGGTTTTCAATCAGGAGATTCAGACGAGTTTCGCGAACGTGACCGTCAGTGCGGCCGACGGGACGCAGGTCGGAGCCGGGGAGCCGTCGGTGCAGGGAGAGCGCGTTTCTCTCGTGACGACCGGTCAGATGTCGTCTGGCACTTACACCGTTGGTTACCGGGTGATCTCTGAGGACGGACACCCGATCACGGGGTCGTACTCCTTCACCTTGAACGCGGCGACGAACAATGCGGCGCCGCTTCCCGGAGGTGCAACACCTCCGGCAACTGTTGCGCCGTCGGCGGCGACCGCCGATGCCGACTCCGACGACGGATCCCCACTGTTGTTGCCGATTCTCGGTGGCGCAGTGGCAATCCTGTTCGTGATCGGGATGGTCATCGTTCTCCGCGGAGACAAGCGCTCGAAGCGCTGAGATTTTACAACACAGTACGAGCGGGGAGGGACAACGTAGGTGATGGACTGGATACGTTTACCCGAGGCCGTGCCTTCGTTCGGAGCAATGGTGGGGTGGGCGCCGCAGCCGCTCCCGGTCCTACCACTGATCGGAGTCCTACTGGCAGCGTGGTACTGCTGGGGTGTCTACCGGGTGACGGCTTCCGGTCGGGTGTGGCCGTGGACGAGGACGGCGAGCTTCCTCTTCGGCTGTATATTGCTGATCCTGGTCACGGGGCTCGCCGTCGAGGGCTACGGGTACGAACTCTTCAGTATCTGGATGTTCCAGCATTTGACCTTGTCGATGGCGATTCCACCACTGCTGGTTCTCGGCAGTCCAGGTCTGCTTCTGCTGCGCTCCACGCCTCATGCAGGTTGGGGAATTCCGATCCTCAAGCTTGCATTGACGGCACTCAGAAGCCGGACGGCGAAGATTCTGCTACACCCCGGCGTCACGATTCCGCTGTTCCTGTTCAGCTACTACGGCATTTACCTCTCTCCGGTGTTCGACCTGGTGGCGTCGTCCTGGGTCGGTCACACGGGCCTGGAGGTCTTCTTCCTGGCCACTGGAGTGTTGTTCATCGTTCCGGTGCTCTCATCGGGGCCGTTGCCCGTCAAGCAAAGCAACCTGGGGCGATGTTTCGACCTGTTCGTCGAAATGCCTCTCCATGTTTTCATCGGCGTGATCCTGATGATGGCAACCTCGCCGCTTCTGAGTACCTTCACCAATCCGCCGGCGTCCTGGAACGTCGATCTGATGGCCGATCAACAAATGGCGGGGGCTTTGGCATGGTCGTACGGAGAACCGGTCGCGTTGATCATCATGGTGGTTTTCGCGATGAGGTGGAATCGCGACGAGACCCACACCAACGCCGCCGTCGACAAAAAGGCCGCCAGGGACGGTGACGTCGATCTCGAGGCATACAACGAGTTCCTCAAAACCCTCCCACGTCGATGAATTTCGCAGAATTCGGTAACCCCCGGTTCAGCAGATGCGACGGCGGGTGAGAAGAGTGTCAGTTCATCGGAATCGGTTGGGCGCCTCGCATTGCGAGCAGTTCTCGCAATGCGGTCGATTCGGCTTGCTGTGTGGCGGCGATCTGTCGCGCAAGATTTGTCACGACGGGGAGATCGGCATTGTCGGCGGCGTATTGGGCCATCGGAATTCCCCCTTGATGGTGGCGCAACAGCAATTGCAGATAGCGAATTTCGAATGCCGGCCCTGTCAGCGCGCGTAGTTCCGCGAGTTCGGCAGGAGAAGCCATGCCGGGCATCACAGCTGACGAATTTGTGCCGGAATCATTTTGTCCGGTGCTCATGCCGGGCATCGAGTGATTCATCGCCGAGGTAGTCGAGGGCATCCACTCCATGTATTCGCCCGTGCCCCGGGCTGGTCGATCCCAGAGGGACAACCACCCCTGCATCATTCCTATCTGACTTTGCTGAGTAGTGACGACGTCGTAGGCGAGCGTACGGATGGCAGGGTCGGCTGTGTTCATCAGTGCGAGGGATGACATCTCGACCGCTTGCCCGTGGTGAACGGACATGTCCTGCGCGAAGCCGACCTCTACTGCGCCGACGGCTGGGGCGCTCTGCGAGGTGTTTTCGATTCGTCCCTTTGCCCACAGTCCGATGACGATTCCGACCAACAGGGCGATGACAACACCGAGAACCAACGCTGTGGGCCTCGTGTCACGGCGATTGCCCGATGAATCGGACATCGACTCGGTCTCAATGGGTACCGGAGCGTGTTCAACCATTGCGGCGTTCTCCCGTGATCGCGGGCGTCGGTGTGGCCGTTGCCCCGGGGAGACCAGTTGCTGACTGCTCCGATGCTGCGGGAATCGCATCAGGGCCTGGCGGAGATGCGTCGAAGGGGGAAGGAGCCTTCGGGTCGAATCCGCCGGGGACGGTTGCACAGCTGGCCCCGACCTCCGGATGGGTGTTCGGGTTCTGTTTGAGGGAGGTGACGAACTTTGCGATACGGGGGTCGTCGACGCTGTCGACTTTGAGTTGGTGCCCCCACGATTGAATCGAAACAGGTGAATCGATGCCGGGGAACGGTGACATCAGAGAATACGGTTCACCATCTACTTGGGAGGCAAGGGCATCGACGTCGGACGAGTTCAAGGAGTCAGGATCGTAGGACACCCAAACCGCGCCGTGCTCGAGTGAATGCACCGCATTCTCTGTGCGAATCGGCTCCGGGTAGACGATGCCTGTGCACGTTGCCCAGTACTGATCATGCGCTCCGCCCAAAGGCGGAGTTTGATCGTATGCCACACGCTGAGGCGCTTGGATATGATTGGCGGCAGCATATTCGATTTCGGTCACCCCCTCGATCGACTTCGACGGGTCCGGGTTGTCCGCGCTCGGAGCGTATTTTTGCGCTTCGGTTCTCTCGATGGCCTTGGGCACCATGTTGTAGGCGATGACCGAGACCAGGCCGGCGATAATCAGGACTGCGATCGATATCGACCACGGAAAACTTCGGCCACCGGGCACCCCACCGCCGCGGGGGCGGGGTGTGTTCTTCTTGCGGTTCTTCGACATTGGTGGACTCGTTCCCTTGCGCGCTGGCACCGACACTGAATTACTATCAATCATAGTAATTCATGGTTTCGTTCTTCTGCCGAGACAGAAGCGGTACGCGCCCCCGAAGAGATGCGGCAGCGAGAGAAAGGACGATCACCGCCAGGGCGATCTCGGGAACCGCGCCCAGACGTGTTGCCGGTGTGAGATCGGAACGCAGGGCGATCTCGTCGGTCAATGCCTGTGCTGTGAAGATCTCACTCTGTTGGCGTACCTCTCCCGTCGGCGTGATGATCGCACTGACACCGCTGGTCGCGGCGATCAACACAGTGCGACCGTGCTCGACTGCCCGCACCCGCGACATGGCCAACTGCTGAAAGGTCATCTCCGTCCGGCCGAAGGTCGCATTGTTGGTGGGAACCGCGATGACGGTGGCTCCCGCCTGGACCGACTCGGTCACCAGATCGTCGAAGGCCACCTCGTAACACGTGGCAACAGCTACCTGAACTCCGTTGAGGTCGACGACACCGTTCCCGTTCCCGGCAACGAAATTGCCCGCAGAATCGGCGTACGACGACACTGCACGAACGATCGATCGGAGCGGCAGATACTCCCCGAACGGCACGAGTTGTCGTTTGATGTGTTGCTGGCCAGGGCCATCCGTGGGATCCCACACCATGACACTGTTGATCGAGGTGCCCGCCTCACCTACGAGAACCGTACCGACCAGGATCGGTGCCCCGATCGAACGGGCTGCTCGGTCCAGTCGCTCTGCCGCATCCCGATTCACCAAAGGATCTATATCCGAAGCATTTTCGGGCCAGATAACAAGCCGTGGCCGGGCTACGCGACCCGCCGCGACATCGGCAGCGAGCTGCTCGGTGCGAGCAACATGATTGTCGAGCACCGCTCGGCGTTGGGCGTTGAAATCGAGGCCGAGTCGCGGCACGTTGCCCTGAACGACGGTCGCTGTGACGACCTCGTCAGGGGCGGCACCGGGAGAACTTGTCACCAATGCACTCACAAAGATGAGGACGACGGCAATGCCACCCTTCGCCAATGCTTGCCATCGAACACGGGAGGGTCCGGCCAGTGACCAGGCGATGAGTGTTCCGGTCAGTGCAGTCACGAAGGAAAGACCTGGCGCCCCTGCGATCGAAGCCAACGGCAGCAGCGGACTGTCCGCCTGCCCGAAGGCCAAACGCCCCCACGGGAAACCGCCGAACGGAATTCGGCTACGAAGTGCTTCGGCGGTGACCCATGCACCCGCAATCCACACCGGGGAAAGCGGAGCGCGGCCGACGGCCACCGCCAGTACGCCGAACACGCCGAACGCGAGCGCTTCAATCGCCGCCAACGCCAACCAAGGCGTTGCACCTACGTACGCTCCGACCCACGGCAGCAAGGGAACGAAGAACCCCAGTCCCGCGGCATAGCCGAATCCGAAACCCGCACGGAGACTACGACCCCGGAGAACGACCGTCAGTAGGGCGATGGCGACAGGGGCGAGAAACCACAGCGTGCGCGGCGGAAAGCTGAGAAACAGCAGCCATCCAGCGCCCACCGAAAACGCGAGACCCAGGACAATCCCACCGCTGCGCCGCGTGGGCCGGTCATCTTTGGGGCCTGTATCAGTGTCGCAGTCGGTAGCGATTGCACGTTTGGCCGAAGGAACCTTCACATGCCCGCTCTTATCGAGGGAGAGCTTCGCTGATCCGTCAACAATTTCTCACAGAGATCGTCGAATTCGCCGCCCCACCCGGCATGATCGGTCCTCGCCAGTCCACCGAGTTCGAGATCAACCTGCTCCGGTCCCGCCCCCGGGCGTAGACGGATCCACACTCGCCGCCTCCTGATCACGAGCGAGATCAATAGTCCGAGCATCATCGTGATCGCAAAGACAAGAACCCACTGTTGCGCAGGGTCGTACGACACCTGCAGATTGGCGAATTCCTTGGCCCCGTCGAACCGAACCTGTGTTCCATCGGTGAGAGTCCGCGTCTCTCCCGGGCGAAGGTTCACACGATCTTGTTTGACCAGCCTTCCTTGGTTGATCATTTCCTTGTTCAACGAGAAGATCGATTGCGGGATGCCGGTATCCAGACCCGTATCGCCCTTGTAGATGTCGATCGCGACCGCAGGGTCACGCGCATCGGGAAACGACGAAGTCAGGAGCGTCCCGCTGAAGGCCGCGGTCGGTGCGAAGAGTCCCTCGATGGCGATCTGATTCTTCCGGCGCTCGTTCGGATCGGGGAACGAACCGCCGGGTGGATCGAACCGCAACGCCCCACTGCTCAGGAACGTCACCGCGTCGTCCGGTTGAAACTGCATTGTCTCGGTACGGGATTGTCCATCGGGGAATGTGACCGTGAACTGCGGCGCGTACCCGTGGCCGGTCAGATAGACGCGGGCGCCATCGGTACGCAGCGGTTCGTTGACCCGAAGGCGATAGTCCTTCCACGTATTCGTCGCGATGTCCTGCCCACTCTGATACGAAATGTTGGAGGTGAACATTTCCGCCTGACCGGTATCGAGATAGTCCGCGGAAAAATCGTTCACCTTGATGCAGAACGGTGCGAGACCCGTTCCATCAGTTGCACTTCCAGCGCGAAACGAGTCGTACACAGCGGGTGACGTGTTGCAGAAACCGGGGCCGCCGTCGGCAATGACGATCACCGAACCCTCATACCCGACCAACTTGCCGATGGCGACGGTGACGAGCAATCCGATCAGCGAGAAGTGGAACACCAGATTCCCTGCTTCTCGCAGATACCCCTTCTCCGCGGAAACCGCTACCTCGGAATCTTTTTCGGACCTGACCGCTACCCGCCAGCCCTTGAGCGACTGCCGCACTCTGGTGAGGGCCTCGTCATGCGAGATATCTACTACGCCGCGAAAATGGTGAGGCAACCTGGACAGATTTCGAGGCGCTCGCACAGGTTGGCTCCGAAGCGCGCCGAGATGCGCCTGCAAGCGTGGAACCAGACAGCCGATGAGAGAGAGAAACAGCAGGACATAGATCGCAGTGAACCAGAAGCTGGAAAAGACGTCGAACAACTCCAGCTTGTCGAACAACGGGCCAAGGGTTGGTTGGGCCGCGATGTACTGGGACACCTTTTGTACGTTGAGATTTCGCTGAGGCAACATAGCGCCGGGAAGTGCTGCGAGCGCCAAGAGGAACAGGAGCACGAGCGCGGTACTCATCGATGTCAACCTGCGCCAATTCTGGCGCAGTAGCCGAATGCTTTCTCGGATCATCAGTCTCGGGAGGCGACGGATGCGAGCTCCCGCGGTGGCGCTATCTGTCATATCGGCAACACGACCGAACTGACGAATTCGTTGCGCAACCAGCCGATGAACATGCCCCACGCGCCGGTGACCAGTGCCAGGCCGACAGCGACGAGCATTATTCCGCCGACGATCTGAATCGTCCGTGAATGGCGTTTGAGCCATCCGACGCCGCGGAGCGCCTTCGCCGACCCGAACGCCAGCACGATAAACGGAAGTCCCAATCCCAGACAGTAGGCGACGATCAGTATCACCCCTCGCGCTGCTGTCGTGCCTTGAGTTCCGGCCGCAACCGAAATAACCCCAGCGAGGGTGGGGCCGAGACACGGTGTCCAACCCAACGCGAACACGCCCCCCAACAAGGGAGCGCCGGCAAGGGATGAGATGCGCCGCGGGGCGAACCGTGCGTCTTTCTGCAGGGCAGGAATGAAGCCGATGAACGTCAACCCCATCACGATGGTGATCACACCACCCACGCGTTGGAGCAGCGCTTCGTTGATACGAAGGGTGCCGATCACCCCGAATACCGAGGCAGTGGCGAGGACGAACACTGCGGTGAATCCCGCAACGAACATCGCTGCGGCCCCGGTCACCCGCCATCTTCCGACGGGTTTCGAGGTCGCATTGGCAGGGGCAACCGCAGGGGAGTCCGCTCCGGAAATGCCGGCCAGATATGACAGGTATCCGGGAACCAGTGGCACCACACATGGTGAGGCGAAAGACACCAGACCAGCGAGAACACACGCCGCTACGGCCAGCAGCAACGGGCCGCTCGCGGCGGCTGTCTGGAAGCTGGACCCGATGCCTTGGGCGAGTTCGTTCACCGTTCGGCCGCCACACGCTCGATGACAGGTTGTAGATCCTCGGTGAGAAGTGCGCGAAGGAACACGGCGGCGACGCGATGCTGTCGATCCAACACCAATGTGGAGGGAATCACGCTGGTCGGGTAGTTTCCGCCGAGCGCTGTCAAGGTCCTCATCGACGGGTCGTAGATCGAGGGGTAGCTCACGCTGTTGTCGACGACGAAGTCCTGAGCTTTGTCACGTTGAGGATCCCGAACATTGATCCCGAGAAACTGAACACCGAGGTCTTTGGTTGCCTCGTATGCGCGCTCGAGATCGTCGGCTTCGGACCGGCACGGGGCGCACCATTGCCCCCACAGATTGATCACGACGACCTGACCTGCGTAATCGGTCAGTGAAATGTCGTTACCTTCGGCCATGAGGTCAGGCCCGGCCAATACGCCGATCATGTTTCGCGACTCGGGTGGGTCGTACAAGATATCGGTTTGCCCTCCCGGTGAGACGAAATCAAAGTTGGCACCCGAAGCGACTGCGTCGGTGCCGGTTGCACACCCACTCGCGGCGACGACGATCGCGGTGAGAATAACGACGAGTGAGAGGGGATGGGCATGCGCTCGCGGGGTGCGGTGCATCCGTTGTCGCGCGGGTGTGGGGACGGTCATTTCATCAACTCACTTACAGCGAAGCGTATTTGGTCCGTGTTTTCGAAAACCATGGGGGCTGTGACCTGGTCGACGGACCCGTCACGTTGGACGAGGAAGCTCAGCGGCAGAACTGGCGGCGCCGACAGTGCAATTCCGACGTCGTCGATGGCGGCGAACGAGGGATAGCGCACGCCGGCGTCCGTGAGAAGTGCTAGTGCTGCTGACATGTCGTCCTGGACATTGACGCCGACCACACGGATCGCGCCGGGGCTGCCTGCGTAATCGTTCAGGACTGGGATTTCCGATCGACACGGCCCACACCACGATGCCCAGAGATTGATCAAGGTGGGTTCCCCGGACAGCGCTGCGCCGAGGTCGACTTCAGTGCTCTCGCCAAGACACGTCGCTTTGATTCCCAGGAGTTTTCCGTTCACGGGCGGTGCCGCCGGGGCCACTGGACAGGAAACGTCCGCTGCCGCGGACGACGATGAAAGCCCCGAGTTGGGAGCTTCTTCTTCCCCTTGTGATGCGGCCGGGGGCACTTGCGGCCGGGTCGAGGTGTGGGCCTCGGTTGACGTGGATCGAGGCCAGATTGCCACGACAAGGAGGGCGATCACGGCCAAGAAGAACATGAGCCATCGCGACCGTGCCTGCATGCACTTCCTCCAAGTATGGTGCGGCGAATTGGGGAACAACACTGAACTACTATTGTGCATAGTAGCTATATTGGTTCTTCCACCGGCCCTCGCTCAGCAGCGGCAGAGGGCCCGAGTCCAACTATTGAATCGAGCACTGTGAAACGTCAATCCGCCCCGGAGGGGCGACCCAGCTCGTCGGCTCGCCCCGAAATTCCAGCACTGGATTCACATCAAGCGTCGCCGACACGATTGACACGAATTGCACGGTCGAAGCTTGTGCGATTGATGGTGTATTACACCGCAGCTCGACTCGCCCTGATCGCTGGGCTCGCAGTGATCGTCATGGGAATCAACGCCGTATTCGACCTCGAAATCCCCGGCGCTTTGTCACTGTTCGGGGCCTTGCTGCTCGGATTCGCCATCTCTGCGATCGCATTCCGATCGTTGCGACGCCGGATCAACGACGAGGTGATGGTCGTAGATGAGAAGCGTCGCGCGTCGCGCACCGCGTGAAGAGTTTCCCACTGTCACGCCGGCATAGATGAAGACTTCCTTCATCCCCCGGTGTGACGCGGGAAGGGGCTAGGTCACGGCGATCGCTGCTGCCGAAGCCGAATTCGGAGCAGCAGTCAACGACTGTCCACGTTGGTCAATCCATTCCGAATGCTCTCCTCAGCGCCGACACAGTAGGAGCGCCGTCGACAGCGCCCGCGGCGTCGCGGTAGAGCCTGCAGGACACGCTCGGCACCTGATCCGGTTCGGCAAAGGGATCGTGGCCGTCGACGAGCAACGTCGGAGACCCGGCCATACCCGTGAGTGCTGCTGATTGGGAATCCTCGATGACCAGGCGGCGCAGTTCCCATTCGATCGGCATGCCTGAAAGAGCGTGCTCGATTCGTTGTTCGAGGATCGGCACGTTAGGGCAGTCCGGGACTTGCAGAATTTCGAGATTCATCATGGTCGTCCTGTGTCGGTGTGCAGTGTCTGGAGCATGGGGCAGTGCCGGTCCGCTCGCGGTCGCGCGCAGGTGGACGCGAACTCGGTCAGCGAGGCCCGCATGCGTTGCAGATCTCGGATCTTTTCGTCGAACTCGGTGATCTTCGTCTGCGCCAGTCGCCGAGCTGTGTCGCAATCGTCCGGTCCGCCGCCGGCGAGATGGAGAAGTTCGTTGATTTCGTCGAGGCTGAAGCCGTGTTCCTGGGCGCGTTTGACGAACCGGACAATTTCGACAGTTTCGTCCGGATATGAGCGGTATCCCGAGGCGGATCGTGGAGGCTGCTGCAGGAGTCCGCGCCGTTCGTAGTACCGCAACGTCTGTACGTTCACCCCGGCGCGGGTGGCCAGTTCACTGCTACGCATGTTGCCATTGTGAACCTTGTACCCGGCTACGGAGTCAAGTCGTTCTACCCGGCGGCAGGACATCGTCGACGGTGACCACGCCGACGACGTGGTCGGCATCGTCGACGACCGGGATCGTCGCGAGATTATAGTCGACCATCAGCACCGCCACCTCGGTTAGGTCCGCCACGGGGGTCACGCGCACAGGGTCGGTGTCCATGATGTCGACGATCGGGGTCACCGACTCCGATTGCAGCAGTCGGATAACCGACGCCACCCCGATCAGCCGGCCGGCGTTGGTGAGCACGTGCACCTTCAGCGGAGCCTCGGGCTGCATGGACCGTGCTGCTGAGGTTGCCGACAGGGCCTGCGCCGCAGTGGCGGTGGCGGCGCAGGAGATGACGTCGACGCTCATCAGGCCGCCGGCGCTGGACGAATTGAACCCCATTAGTGTGATCACCTTCGTGCGTTGGCCGGCCGGCATCAGATCGAGCACTCGTCGACGGCGGGACTGTCGTAACTCTGCGACTGCGACGGCGGCGTCGTCTGCGCGCATGAGACCAAGCACACCGGCCACCTCGACGTCGCTCATGTCGTCGAGCAGCTTGTTGGCCTTGCGCCCGGGTCGAGCTCTTCGAAAACGTCCGCCTCAAGCTCGGGGTCGGTGTGGACGCGGTCAAGGATTTCCCCACCCTCGCGCTTGTCTGCGCCCTCTTTCCGCTCCGATATTGTTACATGCGCACCTATGCATGTAAGGTCCAGTTTGGGAGCCATTTGGGGCGACTCTCAAGCTCGGCGACTTCTGGCGTAGCGGTTCGGGTTGTGAGGTCGTCGGAGCAGAGGCTCAATGCGGATGCACGGTCGACCCCGCCTTTGGTGAGCGTATCCATACATTCGCCCATCTATCGCGCACGTGGTCCAGTGCACCTAGAAGCGTTGCCGTGAGCGCGAAGTCGCGTCCCCGGAGGGTCGGTCAGCAGATCAATGCGTCAACGTGTTCGCTCGGTGGCATGGCAATGTTCGTTGCGTCAGCGAGCCCTTGCGCTCTGAGGGGTTTGGCGTATCACTCAGCGCCGCGGAACGCGGTATCGATCCCGGCATCCGACGGCAGCCTCATTTCCGGGCGACTCCCCGTTGAGCCACACAACATTGACTACTATCGGGCATAGTAGTAAATGTGTGCCCTCGCCGACCTCTACGGGCATGCTGATCTGAACGAACGACTGATCGAAACCGCAGTGCGCCGAGGTCAGGGCAATGACGCGTACGGCGGGTCCGGCGCATCCCAGACGGAATTGTAGGTTGTGCGATTCTGCCAAGTCTGCGGCACGGATTAATGGACCACGAATGACGTACGAGTAGTAGAAACTCGCTGGACGGGTGCGGCCGCATCTGATCTGAGAACCCGGATGGCTCAGGAGAGGACCCACCGTGCCCATCAACCAAACCATTGCCAGGCTGAGTGACCTGTCGTTCCAGTCGGCCTTCGCCGTGTATCTGTTAGCACTCGTGTTGCTGATCTGGCACTACGCCGCGACACGCACCGACCACGTTCACCGGTTCGAGTTGGGGAGCAGGAAGCTTGTAGCGGCAGGGGGAGTCTCGGCGCCGTCGCCGGAAGTGCCCCGACGGATCGTTTCGGCTCCGCCGAAGCCAGTGCCCGAGCGTCTCGGCAACATGGGTGCCGCGGTTCTCGTCGTGGGCTTGGGCCTGCACCTTGTGTCGATCGTGTTGCGTGGCTTCGCAACCGGACGTTTCCCGTTGGGCAACATGTACGAGTTTGTCACCATGGCCACCGTGGCCGCAACGGCGACTGGCATCGTGTTTCTGCGTGGGCAGACATACCGCGCGATGTGGGTTTTTCTTCTGGCGCCGGTCCTAATCCTGATGTTCGTTGCGGCAACCCTGCTCTACGCCGACGCAGCGCCTGTCGTTCCGGCTCTGCAGTCCTACTGGCTTCCGATCCATGTCACAATCGTCAGCATCGGCAGCGGCGTCTTCCTGGTTTCCGGCGTGGCCAGCCTCGCGTTCCTACTACGGATCCGACAGCCCGCCGGCGCGGAGCGCCGCGGGCCTGTAGGTGCGATGGCTCGTCGTTTGCCTGACGCCCAGACACTCGACCGGTTGGCCTACAGAACCGTCATCGTCGGCTTCCCCCTCTTTGGTGTCGGCGTCATCCTCGGCGCGATCTGGGCGGAGGCAGCCTGGGGTCGGTTCTGGGGGTGGGATCCCAAAGAGACGATGTCGTTTATCGCCTGGGTGATTTACGCCGCCTACCTCCACGCCCGAGCGACCGCAGGTTGGCGCGAGACCAAAGCCGCTTGGATAAACATCGCAGGATTCGTCGCGATGCTGTTCAATCTGTTCATCATCAACATGGTCGTGTCCGGATTGCACTCCTACGCCGGTCTGAGCTGAGCGATTCGTGATCGAATTGAAGTCGGCGGGCACGTCCACGGTGGCGTTCGAAGCGAAGACAACGTATGAGTGCCCAAAGAATGATCTTCGTAGGCTACGCCGTGGGCGCGACTGGTGCGTTCGAGGCGGCGGGGGATTCCTTCGTGTCTTGCCTTCCTGCTGCTTGTTTGAATGCAGTCACGGGTTTGGTTATAGGTTATTCGGGTGAGGGCGTGACGGAAGGCGGGGTTCGAGTGCCGGTGAAGGGTGGTCTTACTGCTGGAAGCCGGTGGGATTCGCCGACTCGGCGGATTTGTCAGAACTGCCCCTGATGCCCTGGGTGCTGGTGAGCCGTACGGAACCTGGGGTGTCATGACCGAAGCCGATCGAAAGCTGGGATCATCCTTTGACCTCGTCGGAGACAGGTGTGTAATTGTCCCGTGGGCCAACCGCAAATCCACGTTGCGAAGTCCGCTCGGCCGGGGAATGGTCTTCGAGATTCTCTTGCGGCGCCGCTGTATCAAGGAGGCGATTCGATGACGAATGACGAGGCGCCTCTGTCGGTTTACCGAATGACGGGCGATGACCTGGTCGAGGAGTACCAATACTTGTACGACAGGTTTGATCGCCACACCCCGAATCAAAAGGCGCGGTTCTACTATGTGAACGGGGAAATGAAAGCTCGTGGGCTCGAACATGGCATGCCAACTCCCGCTGCGCGCGATCACGACGATGCCTGGGATGGAGAGATCTGAGATTCGCGTGTTACGCAAATAACTGCACTGCATGGCTTCCCAGGTCGATTTTACGGTGTCGAATCGGTGCGCAATACACACTCATCAAGGACCTGGGATCAACGAGCACTGAGGCGGTTGCTGAAACCACTCACGCCCGCGGACTCAGGCGTTTGACGGATCACGGTGATGCTCCCTCTTCGGGTGTGGTGTCATCCGGTTCTCCTGACTGTATTGCGTAGAGGTTCGGCTTGCACTGGACTGCTTTTCGGCGGCTAGCGCACAGATAATCGAAGTTACAGATTGGAAAACTTGCGCTGCAGGCGTAGCACCGACCGTCTTGACTTTTCGACACGGCGAAAAATGCTGTGGCGGAATGGAGTTCGCTTTTCGGACTGATCTCGCGAGGTCCTCCGTGCCGTTCGTGGTTCTCTGGCCGAGATCGACGAGTGAGAGCGAGCTTTCGGTGCAACTGCGAGATTGGGCCGTGCATCATTGCAGGACTATATGTGCTCTACCCAACCGATGGGGCTCTGACGCTGGGAGGGCAGTCTCGACGACCATACAAGGCAGAGGACCGACGAGACCGGTAGATGCCGGCGCCCGCTCCCGGACGTGTACGACTAGGCCGTACGTGTCGCGGGCGGTCGAGGTGAGGTGAGGTGAGGTTTGTCCTGGGTATGTGCTGAGCACACGTCGACACCATCAATCCACGTCTGCCACCATGGGGTCGCGTAGGCGAGTGTGTGTTCTAGGCGTTGCCCCCGGCCAGGCGTTGCGGCAAGATCGCCGAAGGTTCCTAGGCGCTGTCCGGGGTGAAATTCTTCTGTACCCATGTTTTCGGCGGCCGAGCGAGGGTATGTGTTTTCGCCAGTTGGGGGACACAGTTCCACCGTGGTTCACCAGGTCAGGGTGAGACGTCCGACCTGATGGGCCGTGAGGCCCGGTGTCAGGGTAGACGGGCGCGCAGTCAGAGGCGGCCCACCGAATTTTCGGCCTGCGCGACCTCGCGTTCGGTGGGCCGAGTGCAACGCCACGTCGGGATTGTGCTGCATTGATCGACTGTAGCGAAAGCATTGTCTGCGTTCGACTCCTGACGTTTCCGCTCGGGCAGATCCGGCCCTGTGAAGATGCAGTCCGCGAAGGTGGGTGTGGTGGCGTAGCGGAGAGTATTGAGGAGGGGTGATGTCGGAGGTGCTGGGCGTATTCGGGTGATGCGCCGGGTCCGCTTTCTTGCTGTTGAAGTTCGGTGTTGATGCGGCGGGCTTCCGCGAGTTGGTCTTCGAGGAAGATAATGCCTCACGCCTCGTAGAGGGCGGTGCCGGCGGCGACCAGTTTGGGCCGTTCAGTAGTCGACATCGCATCATCGACACGAATGGTGTGACGAGATCGGTGATCGTGGTGGGCGACAGCATCCTCGGCGACAACGACGAAGTAATCGGTAGTGCCGGTCTTTTACATAGACGTCACCGAAACGCTCGACCGCATGGGTCAGGGAGTCGGTCGGCGAGTTGGTCGATGAAGATCAGTAGCTCCCGTGGAGCGATCGAGCAGGCCAAAGTGATGCTGATGATCGTGTACGGAATTTCCGCGGAGCGGGCCTTCGACATTCTCATCTGGTGCTTGGAGCAGAAGAACGTCAAACTCCGCCAGGTTTCCGAGCAGTTGAGCGCCCGTGTTCGCGCAGACTTGGCTCTACTCGGTGGGTTGCGTTCGCAATTCGATCAGCTGCTGCTCGGTTCGTGACCGACGACAGACTGAATCGCGTTGTGGTCAGCACCTGCGGCTGACTGCTTAACCACAGGCACCTCGCCGACAGCACCCATTACGGCTGTCGGCTTCAATCCATTTCTACCCGTCACCGGCGGGCGCAGAAGCGGTATTGCCCGGACGGAGGCCGAGAAGAGGCGCAATGGACCCGATGCCCCGGATCGAACTGAAGACGAAACAACCGCTGGGTACACATCTAGGGTGATGAGATGCGCACACATTTCGCCGACAGCCTCGACGACCTCTCGTGTGGCCTGGCGTCGATGTGCGGGCTCACCGTGACGGCGATGTCGGAGGCAACGTCAGCCCTGCTCGATGCTGACCTTCGCACCGCCGAGCGAGTGCTTGACGCGAACACCGACCTCGACGGGGCCGCCTCCGATTGGGAACACAAGGCGTTCTCACTTCTCGCCTTGCAGGCCCCTGTGGCGCATGACCTGCGATTTACCGTAGGCGGGTTGCACATCGCCGCGAGCCTGCACCGTATGGGCGCACTGGCCGTCCACATCGCCAAGATCGCGCGCCTGCGCCACCCGGCACCGGCCGTACCGCTCGAAGCGCGGGCAGTCGTCGCGGACATGGGACGGACAGCAGTGGCCCGGGCGACCGAAACGCAGTTGATACTGCGGCACGTCGATTCTGCTCGCGCGCAAGAGCTTGTCGCTGCCGATACGGTCATGGACGAGCTGCGCCGGCGCCTGTTCACCGTGACCCAGGCCCAGCAATGGGTGCACGGAGTGCAAGCTGCTGTCGACGTCACCTTGCTCGGACGGTTCTGCGATCACACTGTGGAAATCGGACGGCGCATCATCTTCCTCGAAACCGGTCGACTCCCCGCTCGACCGGACGCCCTGCTTCCGTAGGTTGGAAGCTGACGGGATGTCAGGAGGAGATGATGCATGCCGGTCCCGATGTGGAAGCCGGCTGTCTGGTCAGTCGGAAGACGTGGACAGTGTGATGGGATCCGATTTGGTGTTGCGTTGGGAGTTCGATTCTCGCGCCCGACCTTGGCTGCACGACGTCGCCTCTCCCGAGGAAGGATCTTGACCCCACGTCCGTGGTCCCGCTCGTGGTTGCGAGATGAGATGCAGCACGAGTGTATCGGCGGTGAGCATGGTCGATGCCATGCCGGGCTACTGTGCTGCGTTCTCTGAATTGAGTCGACTGATCTCCGCACGCATCCGTCGCATCGGTCGGTCAACTCGGCTCTTTCTCTCGTTGCCCGCGGTCATCAGTCCAATTATGGCGGCCATTCCTGCTGGAATTCCGAGAACTACGACGAGGAACGGCGCCAAGCTCATGGAGTTCTCCTATGCTCGGATCGAGTGGTCTGGGACAGTGTCGATCAACAATCTACTATCGTCAATAGTAGATTGCTCATGGCGGTGGTCCATTGACGGCGTCCCGCGGCAAAACTCGCGGGTTCCCTTCGCCACTACGTAGCGCGCAGGCAATCGAAGGCGGACGACCTTTGCTTGGGAGATGTACCTCTTCTCTAGATGGATCGAGCCCGGCGCCACCCGAGGTTGCCTGTCTCGTAGCGCCACGCGCGTTGGGAAAGGAGTCGCATTCCGTTGAGTCCGACGATGACGGTGGAGTCTTCGTGTCCCGCGACGCCGAGGGGTAACGGTAAGTGCCCGAACAGGTCCCACAGGACGAGGGTGGTGATGAAGGTGGCGGCGATCGCGAGGTTGGCGATCACGATGCGCCGGGCACGGCGTGAGAGGGCGATCACGCGCGCGATGGTGGCGAGTTCGTCGCGGACGATGACGGCGTCGGCGGTGTCGAGTGCGAGGTCGGATCCGGCGCGGCCCATGGCGACGCCGGTGTGCGCTGCGGCGAGTGCGGGGGCGTCGTTGACGCCGTCGCCGACCAGTAGAACTTTCGCACCGCTGCGTTCGAGGTCGGCGACGGCGGTGACCTTGTCTTCAGGGAGAAGTCCGGCTCGCACGTCTGTGATCCCGACCTGTGCGGCGAGCGCAGCGGCGGCGCGGGGATTGTCGCCGGTCAGGAGCACCGGTATGTGTCCGGTGAGGGCGGTCAGTTCGTCGCCGCCGCCGCGGGTACCGTCGCGGAGTTGATCGGCCAGGCCGAGTACTCCGATCGGTGCGGCGTCGACGATCACCACGATCGCGGTCTTTCCGCCGGCTTCCATCTCGGCGGCCGTAGACATCGCTTGGGCTGTGCCACGGTCCGCGACCGCGCCCGATGCGGCCGGGAGCAGGTGGGCGGGGCTGCCGACCTGCTCCCGGCGACCGTTCAGGCGTGCTCGCACTCCGCGCCCGGGGGCGGAGTCGAACTCTTCGACCGGGGGTACCTGCAGCCCGCGTTGGCGGGCAGCGGCGACGATCGCGGCAGTGAGCGGGTGCTCGCTCGGATGCTCGGCAGCGGCGGCGAACGTGAGCAGCTCGTCGGGGGTGAGGTTCGCCCCGCTCATCGGCCGGACATCGGTCAGTGCCGGGGACCCGTTGGTGAGGGTTCCGGTCTTGTCGAACGCGACGGTGGTGACCGAACCGAGCTGCTCCGTCACGACGGCGGATTTGACCAACACACCGTTGCGGCCGGCGTTGGCCATCGCCGCCAGCAGCGGCGGCATTGTCGCCCGCATGACTGCGCACGGGGAGGCGACGATCATGAACGTCATTGCCCGCAGCAGCGACGGTTGCAGGGCGCTCCCGAGCGCGACCGGGATGAAGAACACTGCGAGGGTCGCGGACACGACTCCGACCGAGTAGTACTGCTCGACCTTCTCGATGAACAGCTGAGACTTCGCTTTGGTGGCGGACGCTTCTTCGACCATCGCCACGATCCGCGTGACGACGGTTTCCGATGCCGCGTGATCGATCCGGATTCGCAGAGTGCCGGTCCCGTTGAGAGTCCCGGCGAACACCTCGTCATCGCGATGTTTTGCCACTGGTAGGGGTTCTCCGGTGATCGAGGCCTGATCGACATCGCTGCTTCCGGAGATGATCCGGCCGTCGCCGCCGATCCGCTCGCCCGGTCGGACGACGATCACATCACCTGCCGTCAATGACGCTGCATCCACCATGGTTTCGTGCCCGTCAGGGCCGATGACGGTGGCACGTTCGGGAGCAAGGTCGAGCAGGCTGCGCACCGAGTCGGCGGTGCGCTGGGTCAGGAATGCTTCCAGTGCGCCGGAGGTGGCGAAGATGACGATCAGCAGGCCGCCGTCGAGGACCTGGCCGATCGCGGCGACGATCATGAGCAGGTCGACGTCGAGGGTTTTCTCTCGAAGCGCCTGCAAGCCCGCCAGTGCGGGTTCCCACCCGCCGGTGACGTAGCAGCCCAGATACAGCGTCCACCACAGCCAGGTCGGGGCACCGCCGAACTGAGCGGTAAGCCCGAGGACGAACAGCCCGGTCGCGGTGGCTGCCCGCCGCACTTCCGGGAGTGCGAACGGCCGGGTGCGGACGGCGGTTGCGGGCCGGGGCGCCGCGGACTCGGTGTGGGGATCGCTGCGCACGGGGGTGGTCATGGCATGGCATGGCTTCCGGCTGGTGGCGGGGGGAACGAATGCCACGATACAGGAGTACATGAAGACCTCTTCATGTAATCATGGTGGGTAAGATGCTTCACATGGGTCACGGAGTCGAAGGCACGTCCACACCGCCCGCGCAGCTCGATGCGGAGTCGGCCGCGACGGTCGCTGCCACGTTGCAGGCGTTGGCGACGCCGAGTCGACTGCGGATGTTGACTCGGCTGCGGCACGGGGCGTGTTCTGTGGGTGACCTGGTGGAGGCGGTGGGGATGGAGCAGTCCGCTGTCTCGCATCAACTGCGGCTGCTGCGTGTGATGGGGTTGGTGACGGGGACGCGGCGGGGCCGCAACGTCGTGTACAGCCTGTACGACAATCACGTGGCGATGCTTCTCGACGAAGCGGTATATCACATCGAACATCTCGGGCTCGGAATCGCCGACGACCCGATCCCTGCCCTGTAAAGAGCTCACCCCATATGTGGCCAATCGACGCCGGCGTCCCTCGGCGGCGCGTCCGACGACCAGGTGATCAGTGCGTGCGGCGACACACTCGCTGAAGCTCATGCTGCAGTGGTGTTACCAACCCCGATCTACTCGCTGGGGCGAGGTGAATGTGTTGATCAATCGGCAATCCCTGATCGGGCTACCCTTCATTTCGACCCCCGACATCTCCTCCCCTGGTCGGTGGAACAACGAAAGCGATCCAACCCGATGGATATTCGCAGTCTGCCTCGGTACATGACGGTGGCGGCTGTGGTCGCCGCCGCCGTGACATCACTCACGGCCTGCGCGAACAGCGGTACCGATAGTGCGGAGCCTTCCCTTCAGCCATCGTCGAGCAAGGCCGGCGAACCCTCGGCAGTGATAAATGGGCTCGAGTCCAGCACCTCCGATATGGCGCTGATTACTGATGATTCGGTGATTCCCGCCGGTCAAGCCACCACGTGGAGATTCCGAATCGACGATTCCGGGGGTGGCGCGGTAACCGAGTACGAGGCAGAGCACGGCCAGCTCATGCATCTGTATTTCATTCGGGACGACTCGACGAGATTCGCGCATCTGCATCCGATCATGGCTGGCGACGGCACGTGGAGCGCACCGATCTCAGGCCTTGTGCCCGGGAGATACCGCGTATACGCCCAGTTTAGGGCTCTTAGCGGGAAAACCTCTGAAACGCAGGTGCTTTCGCAGCTGGTCACAGTTCCTGGGGAGGGGACTCCGGAAAGGCTTCCTCACGCTATGCCGTCGACCTCGGTCGACGGTTACACGCTCACGGTTGCGGGGAAACTCACACCCGGCCAGGCGGGCGAGCTCACGGTGGACATTGCCAGAGACGGTGAGCCGGTATTCGACTTGCAGCGCTACGAGGACGCCTATGTCCATGTCACTGCAATCCACGCACAGACTCTGGCCTTTGCTGATTTGACGCCACTGGGCAGCGATCAGCAGGGTCCGGAATTCGATGTGCCTGCGAAACTCTCGAAGTCCGGCGACTGGCGACTGTTCATCGAGTTCCAGGCGCAGGGCCAGCTGCACACCGCGGCGATCACCGTAGCTCTGTAACGATCCTTCAGCAGGCGCAAGGACAATCGGGAGGTGCCGCCGGCACCTCGTGCGTGCACCCGACATTCCTGACCAAGGCGCGGTGGCGATTCCACGCAGCGGGTGCGAACGGTCCCGAGGTCAGGAGCATTGCTGTTCTGGTCCAATCCGGTAGGACGGCACGGTCAGCCGATCTGTGGTGCTGTGGTGCCCGAGGGGAACATGTGACGCTTTTTGTCATATGGGGCAGTTGGTGATATTTATCTACTATTGTCCTTAGTATGTGGGTGTCGAGTTCAGCTGAATCATCGAGGACGGGGTGTGTGTGAGGCAACGGAATCGACCCACGCGTGCTCGCACGAGAGTCGCTCACACCGTCCTCGCTCTGGCTCTCGCAGGCTCGATCGTCGCAACCATTCCCGGTATCGCGACAGCGGTTCCCCCACCGCCACCGAATCCGAGCGATTCCGAGTTGCAACAGGCGGACTCGCGCGTGGATCAAACTCTGCGCCGCATCGGTGATCTGATCAACGACGTTGCGTCGGCGAATGCGCAACTCGCCGAGATCGCCGCCCAGGTTGCGATCAAGCGGGAGGATGTGAACAAGGCGTTGGTGGACCTTCAGTCATCACGTGATGTCGCGGTGGCCGCTACTGCTGCTGTGGCCGCTGCACGCACCGACATGGGAGTGGCTGGGCAGGCGATCGAGGTGGCGCAGCAGCAGTTCGACGATTTCGTCGCCGCCAGCTACAGGCAAGGCAGCACCGCTGGCTCGCTGACCGTCTTCCTCGGAACCGACAGCCCTGACGATCTCTTGGCCAAAGCTGATCTGGTGCGGATGATTACGAAGAAACATAACGCCGTGATGGACGAGCTTCAGCGCGCACGAACGACGCGCTCGAACACGGAGTCTGTGGCACGCGCGGCCCAGGCCACTGCCGACGCCGCTGCAGCGAGAGCAGAAGACAACAAAGCCCTTGCAACGGAAGCAATCCAGCGCGTGACGGATGTGCAGAAGTCGGCAACAGACCAACAGGCAGTGGTCATGAAGGAGCGCGATTCGGCGCAAAGCGAGTTGGATGCAGCGAGAAACAGCGCGACGGGACTGCAGAACCAGCGACAGGTCTACGACCAATGGGACACTCAGCGCCGAGCAGACGAAGCAGCCACTGCAGCGGCGATCGCAGCAGCTCAGCAAGCAGCAGCGGAAGCTGCGACTCGGGTTGCTGCGGATCAAATAGCACGTGATCGCGCCGCGGACATCGCCAGCAGACAGCGTCCGCATACACAGATCAACGATGGCCCCTCGGAGACGAAAGTGCCATCGGCGACGGCGCCACCACCGACTCCTTCTCCGACCAAGGCTCCGCCGCCGCCGCCGTCGGTGACGACGCCACCATCGACTGCTTCTCCGACGAAGGCTCCGCCGGCCGCGACGACGGATCCCGGGGATGGTGAGGGGGGCAACGGCCAGAATTCGGCCACGGATGAGGGTGCCATCGAAACTGTCATCGACCGGGCCATGTCGCAACTTGGTGTGCGCTATTCGTGGGGAGGCGGAGACGCGAACGGGCCGACCTTCGGTATTCGTGACGGCGGAGTGGCGGACACTTTCGGTGATTTCGAAAATGCAGGCTTCGACTGTTCCGGAATTATGATCTACGCGTTTGCTGGTGTAGGAATTTCACTTCCGCACTACTCCGGGTACCAGTACACCGCGGGAAGGCAGGTGCCAGCTTCTCAAATGAAGCGAGGTGACCTGATCTTCCACGGGCCCAATGCAAGTCAGCACGAGGCGCTGTACCTTGGCAACAATCAGATGCTCGAATCCCCGCAGTCCGGCGATGTGGTCAAGGTTTCCCCGGTGCGTTGGGATGGCATGGTTCCTAACGTGACCAGGCTTCTCTAGGCGCTCTTCACCGTCGGCGGTATGGGTAGGCTTTCGAGGTCGGCCGAAAACATTGCACGCGCGTCGTTCACATGTTTGTGCTCCGAAACTGGACACGTGCGGTCGAGCTGCCCGTAAGGTGGGGCAGACTTTGTTGTGGGCCCAGCTTTTCGCGGGCCTCAACTCGACAATGCCGGGTCGGCCAAGTCGGTCCCGCAGAGCATTGTCAACCCCGCATTCGCAGGTTCGAATCTGGAAAGCAATTCCTGCCTAGGTGAATCGAAGAGTGGTGGGGTGAGATTCGGGTAGAACCGCGCGCGACGCCTAGTTCATTCCCGATTGAGGCGACTTGGTGGGATTCTCTCGAGAGGCTCCGCGAGGACGAAACCTTCTGGGCAGAATCGACTTTGGCGAGTTTCAGGTAGTTGCAGTGGAGCCGATCTCCCCTGGCATTGCAGATCGACTCGATATACTATGTGTGGTAGTAGTTCATTTCGGCGCGATGGGGTCACCGGGTCATGAGAGCACGGTTCGCCGAATCGTGAGACAGGTGCCGTGTATGGGCAAGGTGGCGTGGTCAGTGGGTCGTTCGCGTTCTCGGATGCAATGGCGTAGAACTCGCAGGGGTGATCGGTGGATCGGCGTCTCGTTGCTCCTGGTCGTCCTTGTGTTGGTAGCCGGTTGTGGAACCGACGTTCCGGCATCCATGCGTGTCGAGCAGGGCGGACTTCCGGTGACGGTCGATGTTCCTACCTTCGCCAGCGCGGTCTCCTCGCAGGACTATTTCGTCGTGGACGTTCATGCGCCGGACGAGGGGTCGATTCCGGGGACGAATGCGCGGATTCCCTTCGATCAGCTGGATCGGCGTGCTGCAGAACTACCGCGCGAGAGATCGACTCCGATTGCCGTCTACTGCATGACCGGAAGAATGAGCGAAATTGCAGTTCGAACGCTCTCCGTATTGGGGTTCACGGAGATAGTCGAACTCGGCGGAGGAATGAAAGCGTGGAAGGCGGAGGGCCGAGATCTGCTGCCGCCCGGCGAGTAGGAACATAGCTGCTCTCGTCGGGCGAGCGGTCTTCGGTGTGACGAGCGCTTTCCTTGTCGAGCGCGCAAATCCTGCCCACTCGGTCCGGAGGCGCGACGGTGTGGTGATGGCCGAATTCGTGCTCCGCCCTTCCGCGATCGAACCGGCATCCCATTTGTAGTCGCCGCCGTTGTGAACATCAACGATGGGAAATGGTGCAGCCAAAGGGATGTGGCGGAACCTGCGGTCCACCCGACCCTCAATTACTATGAAACATAGTAGTTCGTTTATGTTCGCCATGTGTCTTTATGAACGACTCGACAGGAAGCAGGCAACTCATGATCGTCCTCGCACCCACGCCGGTGGTCGCGCGGCCTTACCCTCCGAAGGGAGCCAAGGGGTCGTTCATCGTCAAAATGATCACCACGACCGACCCCAAGACGCTCGGAGTGATGTACCTGTTCACCTCGTTTGCCTTCTTCCTTATCGGCGGGTTGATGGCACTGATGATGCGCAGCGAGCTCGCAATACCGGGGATGCAGTTCCTGTCGAACGAGCAGTACAACCAACTGTTCACCATGCACGGCACGATCATGTTGCTGCTCTATGCGACGCCGGTCGTGTTCGGCTTCGCCAATTTCGTTCTCCCACTGTAGATCGGCGCGCCCGACGTCGCATTTCCGCGGTTGAACGCCTTCAGCTACTGGTTGTACTTGTTCGGAGCGATTATCACGACGGCTGGCTTCGTCACCCCAGAAGGTGCAGCCGACTTCGGATGGACTGCGTACACACCTCTGAGTTCGGCTGTCAGTTCGCCGGGTGTGGGCGCGGACATGTGGATCGTGGGGTTGGCGCTGTCGGGATTGGGGACCATTCTCGGCGGTGTCAACATGATCACGACGGTCATCTGCCTTCGCGCGCCGGGAATGACGATGTTCCGCATGCCGATCTTCACTTGGAACATCTTCATCACGTCCATCTTGATCCTCATAGCGTTTCCCTTGCTCACTGCAGCGTTGGCCGGCCTCCTAGTCGACCGTCAGTTGGGTGGGCATTTTGTTCGATCCAGCAAACGGAGGAGTCTTGCTGTGGCAGAACCTTTTCTGGTTCTTCGGACACCCCGAGGTGTACATCATCGCGCTGCCCTTCTTCGGCATCGTGTCGGAAATATTTCCGGTCTTCAGCCGCAAACCGATATTCGGCTACACAGGACTGGTCTACGCAACGCCTTGCTATCGCCGCCTTGTCGATCGCTGTCTGGGCTCACCACATGTACGCGACCGGCGCGGTCCTTCTCCCCTTCTTCTCCTTCATGACGTTCCTCATCGCGGTCCCCACGGGGGTGAAAATATTCAATTGGATCGGGACAATGTGGAAGGGACAATTGACTTTCGAGTCGCCGATGCTGTTCTCGATCGGTTTCCTGATCACCTTCCTCTTCGGCGGTCTTTCGGGGGTGCTGCTGGCCAGTCCACCGCTCGATTTTCAGGTCACCGACAGTTACTTCGTCGTGGCACATTTTCACTACGTGGTCTTCGGCACGGTTGTGTTCGCCACCTACGCGGGGATCTACTTCTGGTTCCCCAAGATGACTGGCCGCATGATGGACGAGCGGCTGAGTAAATGGCATTTCTGGACGACGTTCGTCGGATTCCACATGACCTTCCTCGTGCAGCACTGGCTCGGCGCCGAGGGGATGCCGCGCCGCTACGCGGATTACCTACCCTCGGACGGTTTTACGGTGCTGAACTCCATCTCGACCATAGGATCCTTCGTCTTGGGTGCATCCACCTTGCCGTTCATCTGGAACGTCTTCAGAAGCTACAGATTTGGTGAGGTCGCACCGTCGACGATCCGTGGGGCTATGGCAATTCCCTCGAGTGGGCGACCAGCTGTCCGCCGCCACGTCACAACTTCACCGAGCTTCCCCCCCATCCGCTCTGAGCGTCCGGCGTTCGAGATGCATTACCCACATATGGTGGATCGGATGCGCGCTGAAGCTCACACCGGAAGGTTCCATCCCACAACGAGCACGATGTCGGGGAACGGATTCGAGTGAGCCGTCTCGTCCGCAAACTGCACGTACGCAATATATGTCGCACGTTGTCACAGGAAGAAGTGAGGATACGAAGTCGCTATGAGGCAGGACTCAATTTCGGTGATGACTGTGCCGGCGACAGATGAGACGACAGCCGCACTGACCGATTGGTTGTTACGCGAACTCTTACCGCTCATGTTTGCCGGCGCGGGCCTCCGTTGCCCTGCCTCGACACTGCGCAAGCTCCCCTCTGTCACCGCACGTCGTATTCGATCGCCGTGGAGACTTCGCTTTCACGCACGGGCACTACGGACGGCGATCGGCGCTGCGGAAGCACGACTGGCCGGCAACTATGCCGGGGCGATCGAAGATCCGACGCACGGCAGCGCCGGGGTCGCCGTCCCACCCACACGGGTGATGCCAGAGCAGGTGATGGACGCGGTGGCGCGACTGAGCGGCGATCTGGACGAAAGTGGCTGTGAAATAGCATCATTGGCCAATCGTGCGCTGTTCGCGGCCGGTGCGGTCATCGGTACCGGCCGGGGTGATCTGTCGACACCGGATGCATACTATTCGGTCCGTGATTCCTACTGCGGGGTGCTTGCACGGCTGTGGAGTACGGACCTCGAGGTGCACGTCCAACTGCGGAACCGATGACGAACTGCCGTGCGGAAGATCGGAACGGCCACCGGCGAGAGAAGTCATTCGTTTGGACAACGGCGATTGAGGACCGTCGTTGCATCGGGGAAGTCGTACCGGCGGCGACTGTTCACACGGACGGCGTAGTTGAACCGTCGACGTGAGGTAGCGGTACCAGAACCGGGGCGGGGAGAGGTGATCGTGGTCATCGATCATCGAGGGGTGGATGTGGAGGCTTGCGGTGGACCTCGACCTCAGGCTCGGCTGAACCTGAGTCTGCAACATACAAGTGGCCCGGTGGACCCGCCCCGGCGGTGGCATGTTTCGTGAGGGCCACCCGCATACTGAGCAGAACCAAGACAATTCCGGTCACCACCCATCCGTCAGGTCGTTCGCGCAGGGCCGCTATACCGATGAGCACGCCGAAGACGGGTACAAGAAACATCCAGGGTGTGAGCGAGGACAGAGGGCATCGCCGGGTCTCTACGAACCAGGCCAAGGTGGTCGCTGCAGTCGCGATCAACCCGAGAAAAAGCAGAACTGCCACGAACCGTGGAGTCCAGTCGATATGCGGAACGCCCTCGGTGACGAATGCCACGCTCGCCAGGACCGTCCCCCCCGAACAATAAATGTGCTGCGCTCGCGACCACTACGTCGCCGTCCAATTGGCGCACCATCAGTGTCCCCGTAGTGACCGCGGCGGCGGACAACAGCGACAACACCGCACCCTGGCCGCCGCCGCCCGGGACCGCCACCACCAACAACCCTCCGAACCCGACCACCAATGCCAAGCCGGTCCGGGCCGTCACACGCTCGCCGAACAGCCACCAGGCAGGTAGCAGAATCAGCAGCGGCTGCGCATTCGCGAGTACAGCAGCAGTACCGGTTGCGAGCCCGGCGATTCCGGCGAACATCGCCCAGAACGCCAGGCTGACGTTGACAAGCCCGAGGAGCCCGATCCTGCCCCAGCTAGCTGCGGACCGTGGCAGTGATCGGCGCTGGGTGATGGCAACAACAGCCAGGGCTGCTCCACCGAGCAGGGCTCTCAGTGCGGCGAACCACAATAACGGCGCGTCACGGAGCCCCCACCGGACGCCGAGAAAACAGGCTGGGACTGTTTCGTAATCGGTGTTTTGGCCCGAGACGCTGAGTGAATGCTCGGCGAGGAGGTGCCGAGATGACGACACTGGAGAATGTTACGAAGAAGAGGGCCGAGCCCTCCGCGGAAGCTGCGGCGGCCGCGGAGTTGGTGCGCCTGGCCAAGGAGCAGGGCCTGTCGCTGACCGGGCCGGACGGTTTGCTCAAGCAGTTCACTAAAACCGTTCTGGAAACCGCACTGAACGAGGAGATGACCGAGCACCTCGGGCACGACAAGAACCAAGCTCCGGCCGATCGGGAGTCTACGAATATTCGCAACGGGACTCGGTCGAAAACGGTGTTGACCGAGGCCAGTGGGCATGTCCCGATCGAGGTCCCTCGTGATCGGGAAGGGACGTTCGAGCCGCAGATCGTCAAGAAGCGCCAACGTCGATTGAACGGGGTCGATGAGATCGTGTTGTCGTTGTACGCCAAAGGATTAACGACTGGTGAAATCAGTTCGCATTTCGCTGAAATCTACGGGGCCTCGGTCTCGAAGGAGACCATCTCGCGGATCACCGACAAGGTCCTCGAGGAGATGCAGGACTGGTCTGCCCGTCCGCTCGACGAGGTGTACGCGGCAGTTTTCGTCGATGCGATCGTCGTCAAAGTTCGAGACGGGCAGGTCGCAAACCGGCCGATCTACGCGGCGATCGGCGTCAGTCTCGACGGACGGCGCGACGTGCTCGGATTGTGGGCCGGCACCGGCGGTGAGGGCGCCAAATTCTGGATGTCCGTGCTGACGGACATTCGCAATCGCGGCACTCGGGATGTGTTCTTCCTGGTCTGCGACGGATTGAAAGGCCTGCCGGAAGTCGTCGAGAACGTATGGCCGGCCACGACGGTACAAACGTGCGTCGTGCATTTGATCCGCAACACCTTTCGGCTCTCGGGACGTCAACACTGGGACGCACTCAAACACGATCTCAGACCGATCTACACGGCACCGACCGAGGCTGCCGCTCACGCGGGGCTGGACGATCTCGCCGAGCACTGGGGTGAGAGGTATCCGGCGATCATCCGATTGTGGACCAACGCTTGGCAGGAGTTCATTCCGTTCCTCGATTACGACACAGAGATACGGCGAGTGCTCTGCTCTACCAACGCGATTGAGTCCCTCAATGCCCGCTATCGGAGGGCGGTGAAAGCTCGTGGCCATTTCCCTACCGAGGCGGCTGCGCTGAAGTGTCTGTATTTGGTGACACGTTCGCTCGACCCGACAGGCAAGGGCCAGGCACGATGGATAACGAGGTGGAAGCCCGCTCTGAACGCGTTTGCGATCACGTTCGCCGATCGTTGGCCGGGATCGGAAACTTACTGATGGAAAACCGCCGAAACACCGTTAAAGCCAGTGTTTGACTGGAGCGGTCCGGTGGGTTCGCTCCACCTGTTATTTGCCGTTGGTGGCCATTATCTGTAGTGCGGCCCGCCGGATGCCAAGGACCGGCCGGCGTGGCTTGAGAGGAGCGTGGAATCGCCCCTGACTGGGATGTGCCCACCGGCCGATCCCTGATCCCCTCAAGGACAAGGAGACGGTTCAATGATCACTCTGGGAGTCGATGCGCACAAGCGCACCCACACCATCGTCGCGGTCGATCCCAACGGTCGCCAGCTGGCATCGAAGACGATCACCACGACCACAAAAGACCATCTGGGACTGCTGACCTGGGCCGAGCAGTTGGCCAAGGGCAACGGTCTGCTCTGGGCAATCGAAGACTGCCGGCATCTGTCGCGGCGGCTCGAACGCGACCTTCTCGCTGCAGGCCAGTCGATCGTGCGGGTGCCACCAAAGTTGATGGCCCACGTCCGTGACTCCGCTCGCACCTACGGCAAGTCCGATCCCATCGATGCGCTGGCCGTCGCACGGGCCGCTCAACGCGAACCCGACCTCCCCACGGCCCGATTGGATGGCCCTGACCGCGATGTGCGGTTACTCGGCGATCACCGTGAATCCCTTGTTGCAGAACGTACTCGGGCGATCAATAGATTGCGCTGGTATCTACATGAACTTGACCCGTCCTGGGAGCCGAAGGCCCGATCGCTGGATCGACTTGCCATCCTGGACAAGGTTTCGGCACACCTGAACCCGTTGACGGGAACTGTTGTGCGGCTTGCCCGCGGTCTGCTCGATCGGTGCCGCGCACTGACCGAGCAGATCAACGAGCTCACCGCAGAAATCACTACATTGGTAGCCGATATGGCGCCGTCTTTGATCGCGATCCCTGGCTGCGGAGCCATAACTGCGGCCAAGATCCTTGGTGAGACCGCAGGGGTCGATCGGTTCCGATCCAAGGACGCCTACGCCCGTCATAACGGCACCGCGCCGATGCCGGTCTGGTCCTCCAACAGGGCGCGCCACCGGCTCAGCCGTACCGGGAATCGCCAACTCAATGCGGCCCTGCACCGGATCGCGCTGACCCAGGCGCACTGGCATGAACCAGCAAAACAGATGATGAAACGCCGCAAGGCCGGCGGTGACAGCGGCATGGAGGCATTGCGTGTACTCAAACGGCGACTCTCTGACGTCGTCTACGCGGCCCTACGAACCGACCTCGCTGCGAGCGTCGAAACCGCTGCTGCTTGACAGAGGAGCTAGAGATAGACCCAACAGGCTCCGAGAGAAGCAGTGATCCAGAACATGCGTAGTCGTGCCGGGCGATGTGTGAATGGCGCAGTGAACCCGCTGTCACCGGATGAGCCGGTCATCGGGGGGTGTTTCCTGACCCCGACGCGGATCCGCGGCGCGATAGCGAGACACCAGCAGAGACCGGCTCGGCCCAGAACAGCGCCGTCGTGGGCGAATCGGCCCGCACAAGTGGATGGGTGACCGGGTTTGACGGCGCAGCGGTAGCGATTGTAATGGTGAGCTCCATCGGTAGCCCTCCTGTTCACGTGAGGCGGCGCAGTCCACGAATGTGCAAGGTCTGTGAGGGGTGTGACCGTGCAACGATCAGGTCATCCCATTGTGCGCCCGACGACGGGATGAAATGACGTTCGTCATCGGTGTGTCCAGCGCGTGCGGCGGTCGATAGACCGACGAGAGGTGCACTGAATATGGTGGAGATCTACGAGTGATGCGACCTGAACGTCAGGTGATACCCCGCCTCGGGTGGGATGCACGTCGATGTGAAGGATTGCCGTTTCCGGTCTTCTCATACAGTGAACTACTATCTCTTTTAGTAGTTCACTTCGAGGGGGCATCGGCGATGACGAATTGGTCGCTCTGGCGCTGGATCACGGCGTCGGCAGGGGCGGTGGTTGCAGCGCTCATCGTGGGCGTCCCCTCCGGGATAGTACCGACCTCGTTCTACCAGCGGATGACTCCGGTGCTGTGGTGGAACTATCCGGTGTGGATCGCGACCGCGATATTGAGTGGATTGATACTCGCGACGTACGTGCGCACTCAATCCAGTTCTGCAGCACCCTCGCGCGTGGGCATTGGCAGCAATGCGCTGGCTCTGTTGGCCGTCGGCTGTCCGGTGTGCAACAAATTGGTGATCATGACTGTCGGTGTGACAGGCGCGTTGAATCTGTGGGCACCGATACAACCGGTCTTGGGGCTGATTTCACTGGCTTTGACGGCGGGCGCGTTTCGGCAGCGGTTGAAAGGTGAGCGCGCCTGCAGAGTGCGCCTTCCTGTGTCGAAAGACTCGATCGGAACTGCGGTCCCCGAACGGTCCTAGGACGACATTGAAAGTTGCGATGTCCCGAGTGAGCCCCGAGAAGCCTGTCTCACTCCCGAATCCTGCGAGGGATTCGGGAGTGAGAACTCCACTCTTTGCGGTGGGCGTTCAATTGAGTCCGTTTCTGCGAGAGAAGGACTCGTGCCGTCCTTGACTCTCTCGGCGATGTCACGGTAGCCGAGAAACCGCTCCTGTATGTGGGTCGAACAGTAGTGACCCACCCACGAAATCGGAGCGTGGGCCGTTCACGGTGTTGTACTCATCGCTGATGGGGAGGCCGAGCGAGCTGTTCTCCGCGCCTGCGGCTTTCCATGCCTCGTAGATTCGGCCGAGCACTACCCATGCATTGCCGGCGATTTCGTAGATAGCGCCATTTTGATAATTGGTTCGGATGAGACCCCCGGGGATGGTCGAATCGGTTTCGCCCGGACCTCCCAGGGGCCCGTCCTGGGCGCCTGAGGCGACCCACTTCGTCGCGGTTGCGGACTCTTGTTGGTTCGAATGTGTTGTGCTGACAGGAGTTTTCAGGTCCGTGTTGCCGGAGGGGGTGGTGGCCTGTGGTGTCGGATCGGAACCGTCGCCGTATGAGGCCGCAATAGTTCGAATGGTATCCATTTGTGCGTACCCCTGTTCGCCGGGATCGGCGGTGTTGCCGAGGTCGCGGTGCGCAGAAATGATCGGGATGTCGACAGTGGCCCCTTCCGGGAAGGACGTGAATTCAGTTCCTTCCGAGTACATGGTCGTGCGTCCTAGGGGGTCCAGACCGGCCAGTTTCAGTCGCCACCCCAGAAAGGTTCCCACGGTGTTGATTTCGGACGAGGTCGGCTGGGTTGACGTGTAGTCGCCCATCATTGCCACGCCTACTGTGTTTTCATTGAATCCGCCGGTGTGTGCTCCCTGAACAGGCTTGTCCAGACCGCCGGCTCGACCTTCGAAGATTTGACCGTATTTGTCGACAAGAGCGTTGTAGCCGATGTCGCACCATCCGAGCGTTTGTGCGTGGTAGGCATAAATACCACGCACGATGTCGGCGGATTCTTCCTTGGAATACTCGTTGCTTCCGGCGGTGTGGTGAACGACAGCTCCCCCGAGGAACTCGTCGTAGACGGGTTCCTCGCATCGAAGGGACTCGTCGGCTCCCCATTGCGCACGGGTGATCACAGAGAATCCCGGACTTGCATTTGCGTCAGCTGATTTCAGGGGAGATGAGGGACCGCTGCCGGGCTCGATGAGTACGGCCGAGAGATCACCTTCTTGCGCTGGGGAGCGGACCAATGGCTGTGCCAGGGCCGCAGGGGTATAGGCAGTAGCGGGAGGCGCGGCGACGGGAAGCGGTGGGCGTGGTTGCTCACTCGACACGGCTGGATTCTGGATGGAGGGGACGAGGAGTTGAACGGTATTCGTGGTTCCGACGAATACCGGGTCGGTGCCTTGCACGTGCCCGCCCGCTGATGTGTCGGCTGGCGCGGTTGAAAGCCATGGGCCCCAGCCTCCGTCCGTTTGACGCGCTCGTACGGCCGCTGCCGGCGCCGTGGGGCCATTCGACGTCAATGCGACCATTCGAAACGGATCTTCCCGGGTGATCTCCTTGACCGACATCTCCGAAGGGATCTCCTGACTCGTCGACGGTTCGGAATCGACCTTCGGTCTCGAACGTGGATCATCAGTGGGCAGATCAGTGCCGGCGACTTCGGCAAGGACGTTCAATCCCAGCCTGAGCAAGGCTGAGAGGTCGATGCCTGTCAACTCTTTGAGTGGTATCGAGAGATCAGGAATGCTCGCAAGGGCAACGTCGGCTATCTGCGCCGCAGATTCGGAGGCCGACGAAGATTGTGCGGAGCGGACTTCGAGTGAGGTGTCCGTTGTGACATGGGAGACGAAGGGGCTGGCGACTGCGAGGGCTGCGACGGAGCCGAGGACCAGCGAGAATTTCGATCGTCGTCGTTGGGGCATATGGCAGAACTTCCTGTGATGCGGGAGTTTTCGGCGATTCGCACACCGACGTCGACCGTTGAGGTCCGGTGTCGACCGGGAGGGTCGGATGAGGCCCGGCATCGTCATTCTGCCATAAAGTCTCGACTGTTACTTGAGAGTTGTGACGTGGATGTGTTCGGCAGGTGGTGGCGCGGTCATGGGACGGCCGCCGATGCCGATCTGTGAATGGATGCGCGACAACCATTGAGGCGCCCACCAATTGGCGTCTCCCATCAGTTTCACCAGCGCCGGGACCAGGAGCATCCGTACGAGGGTGGCATCGAGAACCAATGCCAGAATCATTCCGACACCCAAGAACCTCATGATCGACAGTCCGGACAATGTGAAGGCTCCGGTCACGACGATCAGCAGAAGCGCCGCCGCGGTGATCACCCTGCCTGTGCGCTCGGCACCGATACGGACTGACTCTTCCGTCGTTGCTCCTGCGCTGTGGGCTTCTGACATTCGTGCCATGAGGAACACTTCGTAGTCGGTGGACAGACCGAACACGACTGCGAGAATGAGGACCACGAACGTCGCTTCGAGGGGTGCCGGTGTGACGCCAATCCACTGGGCTCCGTTGCCCAACTGGAAGATCCATGTCAACGCTCCGAAAGTTGCCGCCAGACTCAGGCATGCCATCGCCACAGCCTTGAGGGGCAGGACGATCGAGCCGAATGCAAGAAGTAAGAGCGCCAGCGTCGAGGCGATCATGATGGACACCATCACCGGAAGCCAGCGCTTGATCGCAGAGTTTCCGTCGTCGAAGGTTGCTTGGCTTCCCCCGACCAGATATTCCGTATCTGCAGGTGCAGGTAGTGCCCGTAGATTCGTAATCACGGCACTGGCTTGGTCGGAGGGGATCTCCGCGAAAAGCGCTTGGGCAATGATGGTGTCGTCCCTCGATGCGACGACGAATGCTTGGGCGATTCCGTCGATTCGGGCAGCAGCCGATACGACTGCGTTGACCTCTCCGGCATCGGGGATGGCTCCGCTCAGGCTTCGGAAGAGGAGGGTCGCTCCGTCTCCGGTGGAGGGAAATTCCTCAACCAAGGTCTGTGCCGCCGAGCGTGCCGGGTCGTCTGTGGGGAGGGCGGTGAAGGTCGCCTCTCCGAGTGAGGCGCTGGCCAAGGGCGTGGCCATGAGCATCAAGCCCGTCCCTATGGTGACTGCGACGATGACAGGACGTTTCATGACCCATGCCACGACCGTGCCCCAGAAACGGCGAGCTCTGGCTTCTCCTGAGTGCACGGCGTGTTTACGCCAGGTGAGCGCGTTGATTCGGCTTCCGAGGACGGCGAGGACGGCGGGGACCGCCGCGACGGACAAGATCGCGGCACTGGCGACCGCGGCGATTGCCCCGAAGCCCAACGATCGAATCACGGCTTGAGGAAAAACCAGCATGCCCGCGAATGCGCAAACGAGCAGCAAGCCGGAGAACATGACCGTTCTCCCGGCCGTCATGGTCGTCCGGAGTGCCGCTTCGCGAGCGTCGCCTCCGGATGCGGTGAGTTCTTCACGGAAACGGCTGACGATGAAAAGCCCGTAGTCGATCGCGAGTCCGAGCCCGATGAGAGAGGCAACATTGAGGGCGAACGAATTCACTTCGGTGAGTAGAGTCAGAAGTCGTAGAGCTGCAAGGGAGATGATGATCGCGAAGATCCCGACCAAGACGGGAACCGCTGCAGCGACCAACCCACCGAAGATGAAAATCAACAGAATAAGTGTGATGGGCAGTGCAATCGATTCCGCCCGGACGAGGTCGGACTGCAGCCGGTGGTTGAAGGCCGTCCCGACTATCGACCCCCCAGCGAATTCCGCTTGCGCTCCCTGGAGTTCGAGTAGGGGCAGCATCTCTGCAGTGTTCGCTTCTTGACCTCGAGGTCCTGGAGCGAGAGTGATTGCGATGGCGGCTTTGGCTCCGTCTGTCGAACGCAGAAGAAGTTGTTCGGGTGGGGTCGATGACCAATACGACTTCACCGAATGAGTGGGTACCGATGCGGTGAACTTGTCGAGCATCTCCGTTGCCCCGCTCGTGAGATCGGTGAGTTCAACACCTGCCGCGGGGTGTAGATCGCGACGATGTCGGGGTTTGTGGCCCGAAATTGGCCTCGACGGTACGCGCGACTTCGGCGGAATCGCTACCCGGATCGGTGAATCCGCTCTGCCCCATCTCGCGGAAGACTCCGATGCCCCATATCCCGCTGGCGGCGACTGTCACCATGATGACACCGAGAATCCACCAGGGGCGGGAGACGACGAACAATGCCCAACGTGCCATTTTTCTCCGTGATATCGAGCGGGACGGTGGATTGGATCGAGACTGTTCCCTGCGGCAAGACCCCGACGACGCCGATGCGCAACCGGTCTTGTCCATACTGTCTTCTTGACGGTATGGCGTTGCTGTGCAGGAACTTACGACCGAGTTCAGTGATGAACGGTCGACGGTGACGCACGGTCTGTCGGATGCCGAGCGTTGTACGGTGCGCCCGGAGAATCAAACCACATGTACTACTATGATGCATAGTAGTACATGTCGCGTGCGATGCGGATTCCGATACATCACGAAAGGCATCAATCACGATGGTCGATCTCGTCGAAAACGTCCCCCGTCGAACTCCGGTAGAGCAACCACCTCGTCGAGGGTGGATGCAGGTGAGCGGGCGGGCCGTGGGCGCAGTGACGGCGGGTGGAGCGCTGTATCTGAGTTTCCCTCCGTATTCAGCGTGGTATCTGGCTCCCGTCGGGTTTGCTCTTCTGGTGCTGGTCCTTCGCGGCCGATCGGTGAGAGCTGGCTTCGGGTACGGGTATCTCGCCGGATTGGCGTTCTTCGTCCCACTGCTGCCCTGGGTAGGTGTCTACGTCGGAGCGCTCCCTTGGCTGGTTCTTGCGGCGATCGAAGCATTGTCGATCGGGCTCTTCGGGGCGACGGCGGCGGCGCTGAGTCGACTGCCGTGTTCGGTAGTGTGGATCGCCTCGGTGTGGGTGCTCCTCGAAGGGGTTCGCTCGCGACTTCCCTTTGGCGGCTTTCCTTGGGGGCGTCTGGCATTCGGTCAGGCGGACGGTGTGCTGTTGCCCCTGGCCGGCGTAGCTGTGGAGCCCCCGGCCTGAGTTTCGCCGTCGCGCTCCTGGGCTGTGGACTTGCGGGGCTGATAACAGCGTTGAGCGGTCGGCACTGGATGCGAATGTTCGCATGCATGGCGATTGTGACCGTTCCGCTGATATCGGCGATGCTGCTTTCCGCACGTCCTACGCCCGCACCTGCGGCGATGAGCACAGTTGCCCTCGTTCAAGGAAACGTCCCACGGCTTGGTCTGGATTTCAACTCCCAACGCCGCGCGGTGTTGGACAACCACGTCGCAAAAACAAAGGAATTGGCCAGGGATGTCGACGCGGGACGGCTCCCTCGGCCGCAGTTGGTGATCTGGCCGGAGAATGCCTCGGATATCGACCCGTTACGTAACGGTGATGCGGCAACGAGCATCACCGATGCTGCGCGAGCGGTTGGTGTGCCCATTTTGGTCGGTGCGGTGCTGACGCGCGAGGACGGAACGACCTTGAACAGCGCGATCGTATGGGACCCTGCTTCCGGGCCCGGGGAGCAGCACGTCAAACGAAAGCTCGTCCCGTTCGGTGAATATCTGCCGCTACCCGGTGTGATGAATGCGCTGTCCTCGTATGCCGCTCGAGCGGGAAAGTTTGTGCCGGGTGACGGAAACGGTGTCGTTACTCTCAACGGCACTCCCACTGCCGTGGCCACATGCTATGAGGTCGCATTCGACGACCTGGTGCGGGACTCGGTGCGAAGCGGTGCCCAAGTCATCACCGTCCCAACAAATAACGCGACATTTGGGCGTACCGATATGACGTACCAACAACTCGCGATGTCACGGGTTCGGGCGGTCGAACACGGGCGCCCCGTGCTTGTGGCCGCGACGAGCGGTGTCAGTGCGATCATCGAGTCCAATGGCGCCGTACTTCAGCAAAGCGGAATCTTCACCGACGACGTACTGGTAGGCGATGTTCAACTGCGCTCGGACATGACTCTGGCGACACGGATCGGTCCTGTGGCCGAAATCGTGATCTCACTGCTCGCGCTCGGAGCGCTGCTGGTGAGCGTGACTTTTCGGGTTACCCGCGCCGCTCCACCTACTAAGATGAATAGTAATTGAGAGCGGTTTCGTATATCGTTTCGTTACATTCGGATGGAGGCGCTGCTCAACGCGGGTGGTCCACATCGCAAAAACATGCGTGGTACGACAACCCGGAGGAGTGCAGTTTTGTCCCGTCACCGTAAGGAAGCCGGCGCCAAATCCCGGCACGTCAGTGAGCTCGTTGCAATATCCGTCGGGTCGGGAAACTGCCAGGTCGCCGTTCGTGGGAGACATCGCACGATTACGCGCCATGGAGACAATGCGGTCGTGGCAGCCACGATGGCAGTCGCGGCAGGAGCGCTGATCGCCGCGGGAACCCAGATCTCCGGCCCCGCCCTGGCAAATGCACACACGGTTCACGACGAGTCCGACCAGTCTCGTGCAACACCCGATCCGGCGTCCGACACTGTTGCGGATGCAGCTCCGCCGCAAGCACTCATTTCTCCGACCACGGCCGGTGCCGGCGAGATGGTCGATCAGCTTGCCAAGGGTGCATGGCTGGCGGAACAACGGGACGCGCTCGAATCCGCGGTCTCGATCCCCATCTCGACGGGATCTGTATCCACCGGATCGGCGGCGAGCACGATCAAGCCCGTATCAGGCACTCTCACTTCAGATTTCGGACCTCGATGGGGAACCACGCACACAGGTCTCGACATCGCGAACGAGATCGGGACTCCGATCTACGCTGTCGCAGACGGGACCGTCATCGATTCCGGGCCAGCTTCCGGATTCGGGTTATGGGTTCGGCTCCAACATGACGACGGTTCGATCAGCACCTACGGCCATATCAACGAAACCCTCGTCAGCGTCGGGCAGCAGGTACGCGTGGGCGAACAGATCGCGACAGTGGGAAACCGCGGTCAATCCACCGGGCCGCACCTGCACTTCGAGATTGCAGACCCCTCGGGGCAAAAGGTAGATCCCAAGCAGTGGCTTGCGTCTCGGGGTGTGGAAGTTACGGACTACACCAGTTCCTGAACTACGGCCAGGTGCACCCACCAGGCTCCAACGTGACGCCGAGACTTCATGTTTTTAACAACGCTTTCGGATTTGAGTCGACGAGAAGGTCGGTACCCGCCAGGTACCGACAGGGATGAAAGATGATCAGATGCGCACTCAATGGCGGTGGACGGTATTTGCTCTTGCGGTCGTCGCCCTGCTCATAGCAGCGATGTGGCCACGGGGACGCGAATCGACTGAAGTTGCGCAACCACCCGCTGCCACTGCCTCTCATGCCGGGGGATCTGCCACGGCCGACGGCGCTTCGCTCGCTGCACTTGCCGTCGCGGCGGCACTGCGTCCATGCCCCCTGCCTGATCCGCAACGGTCCGCCTCGGGACAGCTGTCCGGCGTGAATGTTTCATGCCTCGGGTCCCGGGAAAAATTCGATGTAGGAGACGCCCTCGCCGGCGAACCGACATTGATCAATCTCTGGGCGTCGTGGTGTGCACCCTGCCGAGAGGAAATCCCCATTCTGGGGGCTTATGCTGAGGAACCCGATTCAGTGAGGGTCGTCGGCGTCAACGTACAGGACAGTCAATCGTCAGCCTTGGCGCTGCTCGCCGACCTCGGAGTGCACTACCCCTCCTATGGCGACGCCGACGCGGTTCAAGGAACACTTGTCGCACCTCCAGTTCTGCCCCTGAGTTTCGTCGTGCAACGCGACGGCAGTGTCGAGCGGGTTACCGATCCTCCGGTCTTCCGCAATACCCAGCAAATTCGCGACGCAGTTGCGCGCATGGTGCGGTAATGCGTTGGGGGAGAACGAAAAAGCGGCCCCTGAACCGAACCGGAACTGCGTCCGATCGGGCATTCGTCGATCGTTGTCGGACTGACTGTAGTTTCTGACCAGCTCCCGAAAGTCGGGGACGGATGCGGGACGGCAGCTCGGTCGTGGGGATGGGTGCACGTTCGTCAGGCTGCTGAAGGAGCGAGTCGCCAGAGCTTCCGATCCACGTCTCGATCGTCTCGATCGGTAGTGGGGTCTTCCTGATCTCGGGTGTATCGAGCATGTTGTTTCTGCTCAGAGTCCGATGTGACGACCGTGGTGTCGACTCGAAGCTCGGCAGATGGTTGCATCGTCTACCCGAGGCAGACGTGTTGGATCGATTAGCTTACAAGACAACGATCTTCGCCTTTCCGCTCTTCGGAGCAGGCGTGGTTCTGGGCGGAAGCGGCCTGGGGTAGGTTCTGGGGGTGGGACCCCAAAGAAACGGTCTCGTTCATCGCTTGGGTGATCTACGCCGCCTATCTGCACGCGCGTGCCACTTCTGGTTGGCGTGATACCCGTGCCGCCTGGATACACGTTGCCGGTTTCGTCGCGATGCTGTTCAATCTCTTCATCATCAACATGGTCGTCTCCGGCCTCCATTCGTACGCGGGGCTCAACTGAGGGCGAGCGAGTGAAAAGTGGCGCGGGGCATACGGATCAGGGGGGAGCCCGCACCTGCACGGAGCCGATACGTCCCGCGGTGGCTCAGGCTGGGTATATTCGAGTGAAACCCGCGGCACAACGACTATTTGAGACCGTCGGTGACCGACCGTGCCCGAACTGCGCAACCGGGAGAGTGGCGCACCCATTCTGACATGAGTGTGGGAACGTGGTGGATCAAACTGTCAATCATGCGCACTTCCTGCCCTTACAAGGCGGAAGCCGTTGTGGGCGGCGCGTCAGGGAGTATCTTTGCCCGAGATCCTGCGCCGACACTCGAGTTCATCGTGTATCAGTGTCAACCTGATGTGGTCACACCTGTGTCGACGGCCATCGTAAGCTCCCCACTGGCGGCCATTTATGGCGCATTTTGTGGCCATGGTTTCTCCCCGCGTACGGCCAGATAGTTCCCCACCTGCTGTGAGTCAGATTCGGTCCCGGCAACGCTGGGTGGATGAAATCGAGCAGGGAGATCATGGAAATTTTGGAGGCGTACGACCTCACGGGTAGTTATCGGGCGGCGGCGGAGCTGGCTGGGTGTGATCACCACACGGTGGCCCGGTATGTGCAGATGCGCGCTGCGGGGCAGCCGCCGGACCGCCGGCGGCATCGAGCGCGGGCGATCGACGACTTTCTGCCGAAGATCGAGGAGTTGGTGGTCCGCTCGCAGGGCAAGGTCCGCGCGGATGTCATCCACGAACGGATCGTCGCGCTGGGGTTCACCGGCGGTGAGCGGACCACGCGCCGGACGGTCGCGGAGGCGAAGGCCCAGTTTCGGGCTGGTCGGCGGCGAGTGTATCGGCCGTGGGTAACCGAACCTGGGCTGTGGTTACAGTACGACTTCGGTGACGGGCCAACGATTTCCGGCCGGAAGACGACGTTGTTCTGCGCATGGTTGGCGTGGTCGCGATTTCGGGTGGTGATCCCGATCTGGGACAAGACATTGCCGACGGTGGCGGCGTGTTTGGATGCGACATTCCGCCGCTTGGGCGGGGTTCCGGTCTATGTCCTCACCGACAACGAGAAGACCGCGACGATCGATCACGTGGCCGGGATCGCGGTCCGCAATCCGGAGATCGTGGAGGTGGCACGGCATTACGGCACGACGCTGCGGACGTGTTTACCTGCTGATCCGGAGTCGAAGGGAGGAAGTGAGGCGACGGTGCGGATCGCCAAAGCCGACCTGTTGCCGAAGGAGGTGAACCTGCGCGAGCAGTATCACTCTTTCGGTGAGCTCGAGTCGGCTTGCCGGCAGTTCTGCACCGACGTCAACACCCGCGTCCACAGCTCTACTCGGCGGCGGCCGGTCGAGCGGCTGGCCGAAGAGTTGCAGCGGCTGCATCCGCTGCCGAAATCTCCGTTCACCGCGGTGTTCGGCACTACCCGGCGGGTGAACTGGGAGTCGACGATCTCGGTGGAAGGGGTGCGGTATTCGGTGCCGCACACGTTGATCGACACTCGGGTCTGGGCCCGCTTCCATGGTGAGGAGCTGATCGTGACCGCCGTCGACAATGATGGCGGTGCAGTCGAAGTCGCGCGGCACCGCCGCGGCCAACCCGGTTCACCGGTCCTCGACAACGACCACTACCCACCCCGCCCAGACCGCGACGCCGCCGACCGGGTGCCCAAGCCTCGTACCGCCGCCGAGCTCGCCTTCCTACAGTTGGGCCAGGGTGCCAACAGCTGGCTGGTCGAGGCTGCCGCCGCGGGAGCGCGCCGCATCAGGGCGAAGATGGCCGAGGCCGTGGACCTTTCGAAGCTGCACTCCCCGGACGCAGTCGACAGAGCGTTGGGGACGGCGGCGATGACCGGCCGGTTCGCCGATCGGGACCTGATCTCGATCCTCGACTACCAAGTCACCCACGAACACGCTGATCCGGTCCGTCGCAGCGAGAACCACACTCTGCAACCGGGCACCGCCGCCTGGTCCACCTTCGGCCAGACACCAGCGCCGGCCAGCCCAGCCACTACTGACGATGAAAGCGATGACGCCTGATGAGCACCCCTTTGCGCACTGTTACCAGCGCTAACGGCGACCCGTTGGCCGAGGCGATCGACCTGACTAAACGCCTGAAACTGCCCCATATCCGCAGGTCCTTGAGCGATATCATCCCGACCGCGAAAGCCCAACGCTGGGACCCCGCCGAAGTCGTGCGGGTTCTCCTCGCTGAGGAAGCCGCCGGCCGGGACCGGGCGAACCTGCACACTCGCCGCAAACGCGCGGGTTTCCCTACCGGCAAGACCTTCGGCGACTGGGACGAAACGAAATCGTCGATTCCCCGCGCCACCCAGGACGCGCTCCGCACCCTGGAGTGGGTCGGGCGGCGTGAATGTTTCTGCGTCTGTGGGCCTTCGGGAACTGGCAAGTCTCACTTCACCGAGGCACTCGGGCAGGCCGCAGTCGAAGCTGGGCTGGCGGTGTCTTGGTTCACCATCGAAGACCTCGGTGCCCTGGTCCGCCGGCACCGTGCCGACGACTCCATCGCCCGAGCCCTGACGAGGATCATCCGCTCCGACCTGATCATCGTCGACGACATCGGTCTGCTCCCGGTCTCTGAAGACGCCGCCGAAGGATTCTATCGCCTCGTCGACGCTGCCTACGAACGCCGAGCGATTGCCGTCTCAAGCAACCTGCACCCCTCCGGCTTCGACGAGATCATGCCCAAAACATTGGCCACCGCCACCGTTGACCGGCTCCTGCACCATGCGCACGTCGTCGTCACCGACGGCGACTCCTTCCGCCTCACCGAAGCCACCACCGGCAAGGGGGTGAAGCCCTTCAGCTAACCCAAATCAGAAAGCGGGTGGGGAAAAACAACTGGCCGCCACCGGGGAGAACCCGTGGCCACCAGCGGGGAGAACTACTGGCCGCCTACGGGGAGAACTTCGTGGCCATTGACACACCTGCTCAATACCGGCTGGCTTTCGAGTCGGTACGCCTCCGCGATCAACTCGGAGTCGGTCGTCCCCCTCCGAACGTCCTGCATCATGACCTCCACGTCGTCTGTTCTCGTTTGCGTACCCGGCCAGTCCCTCGTTAATCGATGGGCTCGGTTTGCGCCTGGACCTGATTGATGCAACAGATCGATTCGGGTCGGTTCAGGCGTCGGGTTTTTGTGCACCCGTTTTCTCTCCTCCCCGGCAGTCGATGAATGTGACCGCGCACGCAGACGCCGCGCGCTGGTCCCAGGATATCGGCGGGTGTGATTACCAAACTCCTCGACAAATGAGGTTGCCGACATTGCGTTCGGCGTCCTCCGGGGATGTTGACCTGTCACATAGAAGGGCTCGGTGCCTCTGCCGAGATCAATTGTCGAGCAGAGACACCGAGCCGCGTGTGCTCACATCCGATTGAAATCCGAGCGACGAACGCCGGAAGTCGTGATCACAGCGTGGCGAGAATGCCTTCCATCGTGGTGATTTCCTCGTTTTGCGTGCTGATGATGGTCTGCGCCATGGAGATAGCTTCGGGATACTGTCCGGAATCAACTTCAGTTTGCGCCATCGCGACTGCTCCGCGGTGATGGTCGATCATCTGAGTGAGGAACAGTTTCGCGGCGTCAGTTCCCTGTGCATTCTGCAGCGCGGTCATGTCGTCGGCGGACATCATCCCCTCCATGCCGGGCATCGTTCCCATGCTTTCGGAGGGCATGGGCATGTTCATGCTGGTGGAGGGTGTCATGCCTTCCATGTTGTGGGAGGTGGTCGGCATGTTCATGCCCGAGGAGGACGAACTTTGTCCCCAGCTGGTCAACCAGGCCTGCAGCTGCTCGATTTCTGGGCCTTGCGCCGCTTTGATCTGTTCTGCCAACGCTGTCACTCGGGGGTCGATACCGTCTTTGGAGAGGAGCATGTCGCTCATCTCGACGGCTTGACTGTGGTGAGGGATCATCTGCTCGGCAAATGTCACATCTGCCTGATTATGAGTGCTCGCGTCCGCCGAGCTACTGGACTCGACACTCATTGACATCGGTGTGGAGGTGGTTCCATCGGAATTGGAACTGTTACATGCGGTGAGGACGAATAGTGCTGCAGTTGCTGCAGCGCTGATTGCGAGGACTTTCTTCATATCGGGAATCCCTTTCGTTGGGAGATGGTTGTCCGGTCATGAGGCGTTCTGTGAGGTGGACTTCGGGGTTGTGCTTGGTGAAGGCCGGTGTTGATCTGGGGGAGAGGGGAGGCGCAGTCGCTTCAGCAGTAGTGCGTTGACTGCGACGATGAAGCTGGATCCGGACATCGAGAGCGCTGCGATCTCTGGGCGAAGTACGAGTCCGAGGGAGGGTTCGAAGACTCCAGCGGCGATGGGGAGGGCGATGACGTTGTACCCGACGGCCCATCCGAGGTTCTGTCGCATCTTGCGGAGGGTGCCTCGCCCGATTTGTAGTGCGACCGGTACGTCGAGTGGGTCCGACCGCATCAGCACGAGGTCCGCTGTTTCGATTGCGACGTCGGTACCTGCGCCGATGGCGATACCGAGGTCCGCTTGTGCGAGCGCAGGAGCATCGTTGACTCCGTCCCCGACCATCGCAACCTTTTTGCCGGCATTTTGCAGCTCGACGATCTTGGCGGCTTTGTCGCCGGGGAGCACTTCCGCGATGACGGTATCGATACCGAGCTGGCCCGCGATGCGCTGTGCGGTGGCTTCGTTGTCGCCGCTGAGCATGACGACTTCGACGCCCAAGTCGTGCAGCGCCGCCACTGCGGCGGCGGAAGTCTCTCGGACAGCGTCGGCGAGTGCGATCACCCCGACGCCGTGTCCGTCGACGGCGACGAGTACTGCTGTTCGCCCGCTGGCTGCGAGGTCGTCGCGTGTGCCCATCAATGTGCCGAAGTCGACGTTTTCGGCGATCATCAGTTTGCGGTTGCCTACCGCCACTCGACGACCGTCCACCTCCGCAGCCGCACCGTGACCTGGCACATTACGGAAATTTGTGAGTGGAACTTCCGGGGCGCCGCGTTCGGCCGCGTAGCGGACGATCGCGCCGGCGAGGGGGTGTTCGGACTCGCGTTCGACCGCGGCCACAAGGGAAAGGAGTTCATCGGTGCCGATACCGTCGACGACGACGTCGGTGACTTCGGGTTCGCCTTTGGTGAGGGTGCCGGTCTTGTCCATCACTACCGTCTCGATGCGCGCCGAGGATTCCAGCGCGGTGGCATTTTTGAACAACACTCCTCGTTGAGCTCCGAGTCCGGTGCCGACCATGATGGCGGTGGGCGTGGCCAAACCGAGAGCGTCGGGGCAGGTGATGACAACGACGGTGATTGCGAACAGAAGCGCGGTCTGCACTCCTGCACCCGCCGCCCACCAGACAAGGAAGGTGCCGGTGCCGCCGATCAGAGCAACAAGGACGAGCCAGAACGCGGCCCGATCAGCGAACCGTTGCCCCGGCGCTTTCGAGTTCTGCGCTTCCTGGACCAACGCCACTATTTGGGACAGGGCGGTGTCGGCACCGACTTTGGTTGCTCGGACGCGAAGTGTGCCCGTCGTGTTGATGGAAGCCCCGATGACTGCGGATCCCGGTTCTTTGGATACGGGAAGGCTTTCCCCGGTCACCATTGACTCGTCGACTTCGGAAGTTCCGCTCTCGACCGTTCCATCGACAGGGACTTTGCCGCCTGGTCGGATCAGTAACAGGTCTCCGACGACAACGTCGGCGGTGGGAACTTCGACGGGTTCGCCGTCTCTCAACACGATTGCCAATGGCGGGGTCAGTTCGAGCAGTGTGCGAATCGCGTCGTTGGCTCCACCTCTGGCTCGCATCTCGAACCAATGTCCGAGCAGGACGAAAGCCGTCAGCACCGACGCGGCCTCGTAGAAGACCTCGCCGCCGCCGGTGAAGGTGACGGCGACGCTGTAGAGCCAACCCGCCCCGACGGCGACGGCAACGAGGACCATCATGTCGAGGGTGCGGGCCTTCAGAGCCCGATAAGCGCCGTCGAAAAAGATCCAGGCCGAGTAGAACACCACTGGCAAGCTCAGTATCAGGGTGAATACGTCGTCGCGGAGTCCGAACGGGGCGGGAACTGTGAATCCGAACATGTCGCGCCCCATCGGGGACCACAGCATGATCGGAATGGACAGAACGAGAGCGACGAGAAAGCGATTTCGCATGTCCCGGACCATGTCGTCCATCGACATTCCGGCGTGGGCGCCTCCGTGCCCCATCATGTCCTGTGCAGAGTGTTGAGCATGTGGTTCGTGCGCTGTGTGTTCGCCGTGAGGAGATTCGCCGGGGTGTTCGACCGGTGCGTCGGTTGATGTGTCGGCGTGGTCTGAATGAACGTGGTATTCAGAGGGCGTGGCGCTGGTGCTGTCGTTTGGTTCGGAGAGGGGGTCGCAGCTGTGGGAGGGCACTGATCGCCCTGCGCAGTGATAGCCGCAGTCCCGGATCCATTGGGACAGTTCGGGTATCGAGGTTGCAGCCGGGTCGTAGGTGACCGTGGCAGTTTGGTTGAGGACGTTGGCCTCAGCAGAGACGACGCCACGTCGGCGAAGGAGAGTTGATTCGACTGCGGCTTTCGATGTCGCCCACTGCAATCCTTGTACTTCGAGAACGGTGGTTCGATTCATCTCTGCGCCCTCTCGTTGTGACCGCCATTCTTGCGGCAGCGACTGTGCGGATACCTCGGTGGCATGTTCCCGTGTTGTGGCAGATCGTCGGCACCTCTGGGGCGTGATGTTGTGGGGTCCACGTGTGTCTCAATACTGAGCCTGCCGGTGGCGGATATGCCTTGGTTAGATGTTTGGTGAAGATTCGATGAAGGACCATGGTGTCCCAAGCAGTCGACGACTGCCCTCGTCCGTGATGGTGGTCGTCGTGAAGTGAAACCTTTGGATTCGTTGCGGGTGGACAGTGGGACCTCTCCCGCACATCGCGTCCGAAGAGTTCAGGGCAGACGGAAGGTCATCGGGGCAGTCGAATTCGGGATCAAATCAGTGATCGGAGCTTGTGGCATGACTGGTGAATCGTCGTAGGCGCAAACTGTTCGTGACGACGAAGATGGAGCTGAAAGCCATGGCAGCGCCGGCGATCAGCGGGTTCAACAACCCCAGCGCCGCCAGAGGCAACGCCGCCACGTTGTAGGCGAAGGCCCAGAAAAGGTTCCCTTTGATGGTTTTCAACGTCGAGCGCGACAGACGGATCGCATCTGCGGCGGAGCGCAGGTCGCCTCGGACAAGGGTGAGATCGGAGGCTTCGATGGCGACATCGCTGCCGGTGCCCATGGCCAGACCTAAGTCTGCTTGTGCCAGAGCAGCGGCGTCGTTGACACCGTCACCGACCATAGCGACTGTATACCCACGGCTTTGGAGGTCTTTGACGGCGCTTACTTTGTCCGCGGGCAAGACTTCGGCGATGACATCGGCGGCTTCGATCCCCACTTGTTTTGCGACGGCGACGGCGGCGCGAGCATTATCGCCGGTCAACAGGATGGGACGTAGTCCCAAGGTTCGGAATGCAGTGATGGCCTCTTTCGAGGTGTCCTTGACAGTGTCCGAAACGACCACGATTCCGCGGATCGAACCGTCCCACGCAACCCACACCGGGGACTTTCCGTCGGCTTCCGCGTCGTGTGCGGCCACTTCCAGATTCTTGGGTGCGACGAGAGACCAGTCCTGCTCTAACCAGGTTCGCCGACCTATAGCAACGGCTCGGCCGTCTACGACACCGGAGACGCCTCGGCCGTCGTGGTTGGAGAAACCTTCGATTCTCGGCAACGGCCGGCCGTCAGCCCGAGCTGCAAGAGTGATGGCCTGCGCGATCGGGTGTTCGGAGCCGTCCTCCAACGCTCCTGCGACAAAAAGTAATTCGTCGATATTCTCGCCATCTGCGCCGACTGTCGAATCGACACTCATGCGCCCGGTGGTGACGGTCCCGGTCTTGTCGAGCACGATGGTGTCGACCTGACGGGTGGATTCGAGAACCTGGGGGCCTTTGATGAGAATCCCCAACTGGGCGCCGCGGCCCGTTCCGACCATCAGCGCCGTCGGTGTTGCCAACCCCAATGCACAGGGGCACGCGATGATCAGCACGGCAACGGCGGCGGTGAACGCCGTCACCATCGAGTGACCGGTCAAAAGCCACGCACCCAACGTCATCAGTGAGAGAACGATGACGACCGGGACGAAGATTCCGGAGATGCGGTCGGCGAGACGTTGGACCTGAGCCTTGCCGTTCTGTGCATCTTCGACCAGTCGTGCCATCTGAGCGAGCTGAGTGTCGGCGCCGATACGAGTTGCTCGAACGAGGAGTCGCCCTCCAGCGTTGACGGTGGCGCCGACAACGGCGTCGCCAGGGCGCACTTCGACTGGCACGGATTCGCCGGTCAGCATGGAGGCGTCCACCGCAGATGTGCCGTCGGTGACGATGCCGTCGGTCGCGATCTTTTCGCCGGGGCGTACGACGAAGATGTCACCGACCACCAATTGTTCGGTGGGAATTCGGATCTCGGTGTGTTCCCTCAACACCGCTACGTCTTTGGCTCCCATGTCCATCAGTGCGCGTAGGGCTGCACCCGACTGCTTCTTGGCGCGGGCTTCGAAATATCGCCCCGCCAGTATGAAGACGGTGACCGCAGCAGCGACTTCCAGATAGATGTGGTCCGCTCCGCCCTCCTGCTGTGGGAACAGGCTGAACTCCATCTTCATGCCGGCCATTCCGGCATGACCGAAGAACAACGCCCACAGTGACCACAGGTAGGCCGCCGACACCCCCACCGAGATCAGAGTGTCCATTGTTGCCGCGCCGTGTCGGGCATTCGTCAGTGCAGCGCGGTGGAAGGGGAGTGCGCCCCAGACGACGACGGGAGATGCGAGCGTCAAGGCCAGCCACTGCCAGTTCGTGAACTGCAATGGCGGGATCATCGACAATGCGACCACAGGCACAGTCAATGCGAGCGAGACGAGCAGTCGGGTCCGCAGTTGCGAAGCCTCGTCCTGGATTCGGGCGTCCACCCCGTCGGTAGTGCCGACCTCCCCGGACGAGCCCTTGGGGGCAGGCAAGGTGGCGGTGTATCCCGTTGCCTCGACGGTGGAGATCAAGTCTTCAGGTGCTACCGCACCCGTGAAATCGACCTTCGCCTTTTCGGTCGCGTAGTTCACTGTCGCGGTGACGCCGTCGATCTTGTTGAGCTTCTTTTCGATTCGCGCGGCGCAGGAGGCGCAGGTCATGCCGCCGATGACCAGTTCGACACTGTGTGCGGACTCGGCAGCGACGGTCGTGTTGTCCAGGGTGCTCATCAGATGTACCTCTCCTGACCTGCCTACGCTGGCGGTGTGGGCGCCCGGTCAGATGTTCGCGAGATGATAGTTGCCGGCTTCGTCGAGCGCGGCAGTTACTTGTTCCTCGGTCAGTGGCGCTGAAGCTGTGACGGTCACGGTGGAGACTCCTCCGGCGACGAGATCGATCTCGACCTCGCTCACTCCGGGGAGGGCGCGCAGCTCGTCCGTGACGGCGCCGACGCAATGCCCGCAGGTGAGGCCGGTGACCGCGAACGTGTTGTTGGTTGCAGACATGATGTCCTCCGTAGGGGTGGGCGCGGATGTCGTGGGTGATTTCTTCGTCGAGTTGCATCCACAGCCGCGTTGCGTCTTATCGAGTAGATTCGGCTGCGAGTTAGTCTGACCGCTCATGATTCCCTTCCCGTCTGGTACCCCAGGGGGGTACCTGTTTCTACTATACTCGCGTTAGGAGAAGGTGAGTCAAGGCTGCGCCTCGACTACTTCCGTCGGACATTTGGTCGGATTCTCCCTCGTGTATTCGCCCGCGCAGAGAACGTCGAATTTCGAGCGCCCGTGGAGTGTCGCCAGGTGTACACCGGAGCCATGGGCAGTTGCGCCGTTCGCGGGATTTCGATCCCAGTCCAGCGGCAGGGCAGAGGCCGGGGATTCCGGGACGCTGACCCGATGCCGGGGCGGCCACAATCTCACCTCGCCGAACGGGGTAGGAAGAGGCATCGAATGAGATGCCGGCCCAATCAGGTCGCGCCTCCCGTGCTGGTGTGATCGTGTGTTCGGACGTCTCCACGTGTCAGACGATGTAGCCCAAGCGGGTCATCATACCCGACTCCTGGTGATATCCGTTGTGGCAGTGGAGCATCCAGTCGCCCGGGTTGTCGGCGATGAGATCGACAGCGACAGATTCCATCGGACGAACGATGACTGTGTCCTTACGAGGGCCGACACCGCCGTCACCTTTGACCACTTGGAACGTATGCCCGTGCAGATGCATGGGATGCCACATCATCGTCATGTTGGTGAACGTGAGTCGGGCTCGGTCCCCTTCTTTGACGGTCAGAGGTTCGGTTTGGTCGTAGTTCCGACCGTTGATCGTCCATTGGTAGCTCATCATGTCCCCCCGAGGTCTGCCACGAGATCGACACCGGTGCCATCGCTTCGCGGCAGAACGACACTTTCGGCTGCAGTGAACGACTCGACCGTGCCCACTCGACCTGCCAATTCCCGAGGGAGGAACGACGCGTCGGGCGCAGCGCCCGAGCCTGTACGCAGCAGCGTCCGAGCCTGAGCGTTCTTACCCTCGGCCGCGGCGACGAGCGGGAATACACCGTCCTTGACCGTGACGATCACGTCGTAGCGCTCACCCATGCCGAGGAGAAGCGCATCGACTTCTGTCGGTACGACCGGAAAACCGTCCGTATGGGTCACGGACATCACGTGATCGGCAAGGGCGACTCGAAAAGCGGTATCCGCACCCGCGTTGATGATGCGAATACGCACACGCTGACCGGGAGCGGCCGAGAAAGTTGTCGGTGCAGAAGCTATCCGCCCGTTGATCAGATAGTACGGATAGCTGACGTCACCCGCGTCCCCACCGAGCAGAGCGCTTGATTCTACCGAGTTAGGGCCACCCGAGGTGGCGGGCAGCGTGGTTTCGGCCGACCCGTGGTTCATTCCACCCATGCCAGGCATGTTGCCCATCCCGGATCCGCCCATCGAACCCATGCCGTTTCCGGACTGAAGGTCGGAGAGGATCTGTTGCGGACTCGTGCCGACTCCATCCGTCCAGTCGTCGAGAACCACGATCCATTCGGCGTCGTAGTCGACGGGCTCGCGGGGGTCGTCGACGACGATGGGGAGATACAGGCCGTAGTCGGTGTCGAGACCGACATGCGGGTGAGCCCAATACGTTCCCGAATGAGGTACTGAGAACCGGTATGTGAAGTTCTGCCCCGATTCGATGTTCGGGCTTGCCGGCATGGCGCCGTCCATGTCGTTGCGAAGCGCGATGCCGTGCCAATGCACCGATGTCTGATGATCGAGTCCGTTGTTGACGGTGATCGCCAACTCGTCACCGACATTCGCGCGAATCAACGGACCGGGAACACTGTCGCCGTATGCCAGAGTGCGCACCGTGATGCCGCCGAGATCGATATCGGCACCCTGCGGATTGAGCGTGTAGTCCACGGTGCGACCGGTATGCGGGCGCGCTGCCTCAGCGGACGTGATGGCATTCTTGTCGAACGGCGGGGGGTTCGGGTTGGACGATCCGCTGGTGGTGCATGCGGTCAACGCCAGGCCACCCGCCCCCGCCGCCGTGGCGGCGAGAAACGTACGTCGACTGAAAGCCGATCCTGTGAACGGCGCAATAGCCATGATTGTGATTGTCCTTGTCTAGTCGTTGTGGAGAAACGGAACTGATACGCCACCGAGCCCGGGGCGCGCGTGCGGCAGAGGTCAACGACTCTCGTGTCGACGAGAGGATCGATCCAAAGCTTCACTGCGGGAGCGATACTCGTCATCGTCGATCTCGCCGCGGGCGTAGCGCTCATCCAACAGATGCTGCGCATTCGTACCACGGAGTTCGCTGCGGGTACTGCGCCTGGGACGAAACAAAGCAAGTAGGGCCGCAATGACCAACCCCCAAAATGCGATCATCGCCAGCGCCATCAGAATCCAGCTGACCCAACCCATTCCATAACCCGAATTCTCGCTCCACCACATCATGTCCGTTCACTCTCCTCACCTTCGACAGTGCTCGCCGAACCCTCTGGGATCGGTGTGCTTTCTATGAAGATTCGCTGAAGAGGTGACCGCATACCGTGTATCGCGTGCGCAGCGGCGACTGAGCAGTCCACGATGGTGGCATGGACAGTACGTCAACACGGTCAACCGACGGGTACGCAGGTTTTCGGGCACTGGTCGTCGACGACGAACGCCCACTGGCCTCGATCATCTCGAGTTACCTCGAACGAGAGTCATTCGAGGTGAGTGTGGCCTACAACGGTTTCGACGCTCTCGCCCTGGCACGTGAGGTCGATCCTGATGTGGTGGTCCTCGATCTCGGGTTGCCCGGTATCGACGGCATCGAGGTATGCCGGGAACTTCGTACATTTTCGGATGCATACGTGGTGATGCTGACTGCTCGCAGTGAGGAAGTGGACACCATCGTCGGGCTTTCTGTCGGTGCCGATGATTACATGAGCAAGCCGTTCAGCCCCCGAGAGTTGGTAGCGAGGATCCGCGCGATGATGCGCAGACCCCGCAGCGGAGTCGCGCACGGTACAACTGCGAGAGCGGTAACCCGAGACGAGGAGAGTCCGCCAATGACGTTCGGGGTGCTCAGGATCGACGTTGCCGGGCGAGAGGTCTCGGTCGCCGAGAAACCGGTTCTGCTGACTCGGACGGAATTCGACGTGTTGGCGGCATTGGCCGCTCGGCCGGGGATGGCGTTCAGCCGTCGGCAACTGATCGAAGCAGTGTGGGGTCCTGCGTGGACGGGGAACGAACATCTTGTCGATGTTCATATCGGTCATCTGCGCCGCAAACTCGGCGATGATCCCGCCGCGCCTTTGTATGTCAATACCGTGCGCGGCATCGGGTACCGAATGGGTTCCGGAAAATGACTACCCTGGAAGAACTTTCGTCTCATCAGGGGCGTACCCGCCGAGGACTCGGTGTCGGCGTGCGTTTGTTGATGGCCCAAACGCTGGTCTTGGTGGCAGGAGCGGCCACCTCATGGGTCGTTGCAGTCACTGTCGGTCCGAGTTTGTTCCGCGAGCATCTGCGCCGCGCGGGCGTGCCTCCGATGTCTGAGGAGCAAATGCATGCCGAGCAGGCATATCGCTCGGCAACTGCGGTCTCGTTGTCCGTGGCGATCGGCGCAGCTGCGTTGTGCGCGCTGGCTGTGACCTGGTATCTCAGTCGTCGGCTGCAGCGGTCGGTGACTGCGGTGTCAACTGCCGCCACGGCAGTCTCGGCGGGAAACTACGCGGCCAGAGTCCCGCCGCCGCAGCTCGGTGACGACTTCGACGCACTTGCGACGGCCTTCAACGAAATGGCGGTCCGTCTCGAGTCTGCCGAGTCGATGCGTCGACGGTTGCTGGCAGATCTCGCGCACGAGATCCGGACGCCGGTAGCTGTTCTCGAAGCATTCATGGAAGCGCTCGAAGACGGAGTGGAAGCTCTCGATGATCACACCATTGCGATGCTCAGAGATCAGACCCGACGTCTGGCACGGTTTTCCGGCGACGTCTCGGCGCTGTCCGATGCCGAGACGAATCGAGCTGCAATCGAACCGACATGGACCAGACCTGAGGTACTGGTGAGCTCAGCGGTAGCGGCGCACGAAGAACGATACGACACGAAAGCAGTCATTCTGAGCGTGGACGTCCCCGGAAATCTGCCGTCGGTGTGGCTGGACCCGGAGCGCATAGGGCAAGTGTTGAGCAATCTGCTCGACAACGCACTGCGCCACAGTCGATCACAGAGCACAGTGAAGGTGCGGGGACGGGTGAAAGGGGATCGGTTCATCCTCACACTCACCGACGAAGGCGATGGAGTCGCCGCCGAGCACCTCCCCTATCTGTTCGAGCGTTTCTATCGCGCCGACGCAGCACGCGATCGTGCTCACGGAGGGGCAGGGATCGGACTGTCCATCGCGAAAGCACTCGTCGAAGCACACGGTGGACAGATCACCGCCGCGAGTGACGGAGCCGGGCAAGGCACCACCTTCGTTATCGCGTTGCCAGTACATCGTCCGAAAGGGCGGCACATCGACTGCCGGGGAACTGTCGATGCGTGACATTCGACGCGACATTCGAGGTAATGGAAACGCTCCGGGAACACCCACTCACCCCGCCGCTACCGGCACACCTGGTCAAGAACTCGTGAGGTGAACCGATCAATGACGATTCAAGAGACCAGAGCGCAGAGGTGACCCGGCCCGGGGACTTACACTTCGATCGCTGTGACGTAGGCACTCGCGCACACCGAACCCGAGACCAGGAACCAACTACTCAGGCTCTCCCCTGAACTGTGATACCGCACGGTCACGTCGTTTCCCGCGGTGATGGGAGAGCGATATTCGAGAATCGCTCGGTAGGGGAGTGGATTTCGGGGTCCGGCCCAATCTCTGATCAGGTCTTCGACAGGCTGCCAATACGTGGCGTTGTTGACGTGGTTGAACGGATCGATATCGCTCGATCGTAAGACGAATGTCGTTTCCTCCCCATCGCCCGGATGAGCGGTGTGCCAGGGTTTCCACTTCAATCGGTGATCGTTGGCGGTCGAACCGAGTCCGGCCATGAAACTCTCTTCGATCCTGGAAGGCATCCCGTTGACCGGATTGAGATTTATCCAGAATCCTTCGGTCTCGATCAAGCCGCCGCCGTCGGATTCGATGCGGACACGCATCGTGCACCACCTGCTCGACAACCCCGAGCACCATCTGCGCATGCGCACACGAGCCGGCCAGCTGACCGGACGAATGACATCGATGACTGTGCGGCGCACGACCCACACCGGGTGGGCAGCCGCTGCGCCGCTCGCATCGAGATCGTCGAAACCGATGTCCTGCAGATAACGTGCAACGCCATCGAGTCGCACCGTCCCGGAGACGTCGATATCTCCCGTCCGTACCGGCCGAGAGGTTTCGAACACCGCGCCATTGGTCGGCAAATCCACCAGGCGGTGGTTGCGCATCGCGTCAGCTTCCATTTTGCAGATCCCTTAGATGTGATTGTTCGCTTCGATACTTTGCACACCCTTGCTGCAACGTAGTGCGATCCCTACGCCCAGTCCCGCATCAGCCGCCGGGTCTGCCGCAGTCGTACCCAGTAGTCCGTGCCCGGTCTCCGAACATGGTGAACAAGGAGCCTATCCAGTCTCGCAAACTACTACACTGTCCGCGCGATTGCCGGTTGACGTTCGATGTCCTTTCCAGGTCCTTCTTGAGTGTGCCCAAGATCGTTGCGGCACCATGGAATTCCCATATTCCTCGGCTCGGCCTCGAAGCGCCTCGTCTCGCCGCAGTGCCCACCCGCGCGTTCGCGCTCGACCTCTACCTACTATCCAGGTTCGTAGTTCAGCTACTATCGACCTTAGTAGTTCGGTGGGCATCCGCGCCAACCGAGAGATTGGGGCGACGGTGAGCAAAAAATCAACCAAAACCCGCGCGAAACAGCGGTCTACGACGCAGAGTCGAGCCCGACGCGCCACGTCACCGAAGCGGAACCCCACTTCACGACCGCACGACGAAGTCGGCACAACACCCCGTGCTAGGCCCAGTCCGGCCGGTAGTGCCGTGGAAGAACTGGCCGCAGCGGCCGCAGCGGCGTATCTGAGTAAAGCAGCGCCGACGCCAGCCTCGGCCTTGGCTCAAGCACCGCCGGCGCCGGCCATCGCCGAAAAGGCGATGCCCACCAAGCCATCGGGCACTGAACGCGTTGCCCGGCCATTGGGTGACGACGAGTCGACCGCTGCAACGGAACTCGCTGCGCCCGGCGGTGGGTGCGCTGAAGCGTTCACGCAGATAGAACCACAGGGGCTCGCAGCAACGTACTGGGGAGAATCGCCCGAGGTTACTTCCGATCTGTCGATTCTGTTCCGAGGAGCCCGCAACAGCCCGGGCAGCGAACCGGAACGTTTCGAGAGGGTCACCCACGTCAACGGTGTTCCAGCGGGGGAACGCTTCGCGGTGACTGCGAGAATCCGCGGAATCGCCACTGGTAGTTGGACTGTCAGTGCCGAGCGCATCGAAACTCCGGACGACACCACCGGGCAGTTCGACATCGCAGCTCCGCAGACCGCCACGGCCTGGACTACCGCAGCGCCATTGGTGCACGGGCCCGGCGTGCGACTCTGGACGTGGCCGCTGTTGGTCGGTTTGGGTGCAGTGTTCGCCATCGTCATGCAGGCACTGCTCTTGACCCGTATGAGCGAGAACGCCACTGCGGCAGTTCTCATTTCGATCCTCGGCTGCCTTCTCGGCTACGTGGGTGCGAAGCTCTGGTACTTGGCACTTCACCGCCAGAGCCTTCGAAAATTCGTCTCTGCCGGCGCATGCATACAAGGATTTTTGGTGGTGTCGCTCGCGGTATTGGTGCTCGGCGGAGCAGCCTTCGGTCTGGGCGTCGGTGTGTTACTGGACATGACAACGCCCGGGTTGTTTCTCGGGATTGCGATCGGGCGCCCGGGATGCTTTTTGACAGGATGCTGTTCGGGTCGACCTACCAGGTCGAGATGGGGAATGTGGGCTTCGGACCGGACTCTCGCGGTGCGCCGAATCCCCGTGCAACTGATCGAAGCGTTCGCAGGCTTGATCATCGGCCTCGCGACACTGATTTTCGTCCTCTACGGCACCGAAACGCCCTATGACGGAGCAGTATTCGTTGTCGCCGCGGCTATCTACACGTGGGTCCGTCAAGGGTTGTTCCCCTATCGTGCGGACCCTCATACACGGCGCGGGCGGCTTCTGACCAGCGCGGCATGCGGAATTGTCATCGTCGCGACGATTCTGCTGGGCGTGGTGTGATCGTGACCCAGAGTAGTAGCCTTTTGCGCTTTTCTGCCGATGCCACGTGCGCAGAAGGTGAGTCTCACGAAAATTGGGATGGCCACGAATCAAGTTTCGCGCGGGATCTGGCCAATTCGATTGGCGCCGCGTTCGGTGCATGAGGCCGGTTCAGTTCGAGGAGGGGGTGAACCGGCCTTGAGCACTGGCCCCCTGCGGGCCGGACTCCTTGTTCGTCCACGACCCGGTTTCGCACTGTTTCAAGCACCTGCTGCGCATGAAGCCATCGCCATCGCACCCAGTAGCGCCAGAAGAGGCGCCGCAGGTAGGACGATCGCCGTTCCGCAGGCAGCAAGGGTGCGGAGGTAGCGAATGGGCGCCGGGTGGTGGGTGCGGTGGGAGGACAGACGATCAAGTCGCAACGCCAGGCAATCCTGCGCTATTCCCAGAGCCGCCACGGGCACCTCGTGAGGTGTCATACTGCAGAGTGCGCGGTGCACGGATTCGCGCCCATGCTGACGAACGGCTCGGGAGTCGGCTTCGATTTCCACCAACGCACGGACCAATGGGGGCGAAGATCGCATGATCGGAAGCCACGGAAACGCGTAGGCGAGCGTTTGAGCTGCGCTGACGAGCAGATGGTGCCGCCCCGTGATGTGTGCTCGTTCATGTGCGAGTACTGCAGCAAGAGCCTCGGTGTCGAGTTGATCTCTCAATCCGTCGCTCGCAACTACAAGCGCGGGGCGCCCAGCGATACTGTAGGCGAAGGGCACAGAAACCGGGAGCCAGAGCAGTGACGAGGACCGTGCACCCCCCAGAATGCGCAGCAACCCGAGGTGCTGCTGGTGTAGCTCGCGGCGAGTGCGGGAGAAGCTGAACAGATGGACGGTGCCTCGCACCGCCCCGATGACCAGGGCTGACCCACCGAGTACACCCACCGCCGTCTCGAGCCTGGCCGGCGCGTCGTCGTGAAGGGCGAGCCAACAGCTGTGGGCGAATTCGATCAGCGACGAGACACCACCGTGACTGGGTAAAAGGCTCAAGATCACCGGGACACTGATACTCACTACAGTTCCGAGTGCCAGAGCGCCCCACAAGACGAGGACGACATGCGGATCAACGCCGCGACGCATCATCGATCCGAGGAACAGCGGGGAGAGTGCGGCAACGAGAAGGCCACCGACCGCCCACGCGAGGACGGCTGTCACTTCTTGCCTCGTTCACGCAATCCACGCGCCAGGATCTTCGATTCGACGTCGGATGTCCCGCGAACAAAATGCAACAGGACCCCGGTCGGGTCTCCGGTGGATTCGAGAAGTGCGCGCAACCCGTCAGCTGCCGCTTCCTCGCGGCTTCGCGTGGCTTCGTACCAGTACGCGCGCCCGTTTCGCTGACGATGCACCCAACCTTTGCGATGAAGATTGTCCATGACGGTCATCACCGTCGTGTACGCCGGTTCACGGTCGTCATCGAGGCCGTCGATGACGTCGCGCACACGGACCGGTTCGGTGGAGCGCCACAGCACATCCATCACCAGCGCCTCGAGCTCTCCCAGACCTTGCATTTTTCCTCCTCGTAGAGCTGCATTCGTCACCGCACCGTGCGAGTGCCCAACCTGCAACCTCCGTCGCTTTCGTACGGGGCCCAACCAGCGCTGTCGGTGATTCGTCGGTCACAGTGATGTGGGACCGCTCGATGAGGGTGTCGTGTCGACTCTGCACGCTGGAGGTTGCCGAGACGGCGAACCGAAGCCCTGTAGAAATACTATCTGTTCTGCTTCCCGTCGCCGCCCCGATACGGCGGCGGTGTCTGGCGACCTCCTCCCGTGACGATCTGCCGAACCCCTGTCAGCTCTGACAGTGTCAAAAGGTTTATCCAGCACTTTCGCGTCGACTACGGGAGAACGTCTCGCGCGGAGCTTCTGTTTGCGATTCAGCATCGTTTGCCGGCAGGGCGACAGGTCTTACAGCGCGCTGCCTTCCGACCATCGGTCCCACGGCACACTCCAGTCGCCGTTCTGCCACAATTCGAGAGGGGCGCCGCCGGTATTGCGTATCTCCACGACATCTCCGGGAAGCGAAAAATCATAGAACCATTGAGCATTGGCGCGACTGAGGTTCAAGCAGCCGTGTGAAACATTGGTATTGCCTTGCGCCCAGACTGTGTCTTCGAGTTCGTGAAGGTAAATTCCGTCGGTGCTTATTCGGGTGGCGTAGTTGATTTTTTCCTTGTACCCCAGCCGGGAATTGACGGGAAGTCCGTAGGTCGACGAGTCCATGATCACGGGGTTGGCCTGATCGAGGACGGTGTAAATGCCTGGTTGGGTCCAGAAGGAGATCGTTTGGCCGTTGACGAGCTCGGTTCCTCCCATGCCCATCGATGTCGGCATAGTGCGCACAGTTTTGCCGTTGCTCGTGACCGTCACTTGCTTGGTCGTATCGTCGGCGACGGCGATATGCGAGTCGCCGATGGTGAATGCAGTCGTGGCGTCTTCCTGTCCGAACAGTCCGCCACCGAGCGGGACGCCGAAGACCGCAGCCCGGACCGTGACCTCGGTGCCGGGGGGATAGTACGCACGAGGTCGCCAGTGAACATTCTGGTCATCCACCCAGTACCACGAGCCTTCGAGCGGCACCGACGTTTGCACAGTCAGGCTTTTCTCCGCCGCTGCACGATCGAGGATCGGCTCGTCGAAATGCGTGACAATAACGATCCCTACCCCGAAAGTGCCACCATCTGTGAGGAGGTTACCCCCGGCCGTCACGAAGGATGGTTTGGTCAGGTTCCGCGGCTTGACTGTGGAGAAGGTGCTGGACTGATCGAGACGTGAGCCATCGTTTTGGGTGGCTGACGCTGTCATCGTGTAGGTCTTCCCGTAGTCCAAGGACGCGCCGGGTTTCCACACCTGCCGGTCAGGGGTGAAGATGCCATCGACCACAGCCCCGCCCACTTCGGTGAGCACTACCGAGTCGAGCCTCCCGCCAACAGATTCCACCGTGACCGGATCAAGGGGGTTGACGGTATCTGTCCCCCGGAAGGAGTCATCACCAGCGCGGAGACAGGAGAGTCGTTCTCGGCGGGCGCACCCGTGTCACTCGGTGCGGACTGCGGTGCTGTGGAGGTGCATCCTGTCAGCGTTGCGACCATAAGGACAAGGACGACTAACCCTGTATGCCGTGTTGAGGCCATAATTGTTCCTTCACGTCAGTGGGTGGGGAGCGCCGACGAAGACAGTGATTCGCAAGGGACGCAAGTAATCAGATGGAAGATCAGAGCGGACAACGAGAAGAGAGGCTTCGACGGACAGGCCTAGCCACTCGCCAGTTTCCGGATCAGTTCTGTTGCAAAAGTGCTTGCATCGCGGTGATCTCGGACTGCTGTGCGGCGATGATATCGGTAGCCAATTGCTTGGCGTCGGCGTTGTCGCCATCGGATAGTTCCGATTGGGCCGTCGCGATCGCGCCGGAGTGATGTTCGATCATCATCTTCAGCCACGCGGTGTCGAAGTCCCCATCGCGCAGCCCCTCCAATTGAGCGATCTGCTGCTGGGACATCATTCCTGAGGCATTGTCCGCGCTCGTGCCCACCGCTCCCATCGATTGCGCAACACCCAACTTCGCGCAGATCATCGCGAAACCCTTTGAGGTGTATTGATTGGGCTCAATCGGTGGACGCAACATTCGAGGTCAGGAGGGTGTTGTGGGTCGTCCATCGGATTGGGTGCGGGAAGTAACGGGCAGGGCTCCGATGAGGTCACCGGGAGCACCGGGCCATCCTCGGTCGAAGGAACGGCAGTTTTGGGACCAGATCGCCACAGGCAAGCTTCCTCGTGAGGCAGCTGACGCTGTCGGCGTGGCGCAAGCGGTTGGTCAGCGGTGGTTCCGGCACGCTGGCGGGATGACGCCGTATTTATGGCCCGCGCCGGCAGGCAGGTACCTTTCTTTGGCAGAGCGTGAGGAAATCGCGATCCTGCACGCCACCGGCCACGGAGTGCGCGCGATCGCGAGTGCCATCGGAAGGAGCCCGTCGACGATCTCGCGGGAGCTGCGGCGTAACGCTGCCACGCGTGGAGGCACGCTCGAATACCGCGCCAGCGTGGCGCACTGGAAAGCCGAGTTGTTTGCCCGCCGCCCGAAGACCGCCAAGCTCACGGCCAACGATCGGTTACGGCACTATGTTGAGGACCGACTCTCGGGCCGGATCACCAAGCCGGGCGGCGATGCTGTCGCCGGACCGCTCGAACGGCAATGGAAAGGCTTGAACAAGCCCCATCGTCAGGACCGCCGATGGGTGAAAGCGTGGAGCCCCGAGCAGATTTCGAACCGGCTACCAATCGATTTCCCGGATGATCTGAGCATGAGAATCAGCCACGAAGCCATCTACCAGTCCCTGTTCATCGAGGGCCGCGGCGGCCTGCGCCGCGAACTCATCTTGTGCCTGCGCACCGGCCGTGCTCTGCGCATGCCGCGGGCAAGAGCAAAGCGTGCTGCCTGGGCTCACGTGAGCCCGGACGTACTGATCAGCGAGCGTCCCGAAGAAGCCGACGACCGTGCGATCCCCGGGCACCACGAGGGTGACCTCATCATCGGTACGGACAGGTCCGCAATCGGAACCGTCGTCGAGCGCACAACCGGATACACCACCCTCGTGCACCTGCCACGGGAGCGTGGGTGGCGACAGCAACCGATCACCAAGAACGGGCCGGCACTGTCGGGATACGGAGCGGTGTCGATGAACAGAGCGTTGACACAGGCACTGGCGTCGATGCCCACCGAACTCAAACGCTCGCTGACCTGGGACCGCGGGAAAGAGATGTCCGCACTCGCCCAGTTCACCATCGACACCGGGCTGAAGGTCTACTTCGCCGACCCGCACAGCCCGTGGCAACGAGGCACCAACGAGAACACGAATGGACTACTGCGCCAATACTTTCCGAAGGGAACTGATCTCTCGCGATGGAACCCAGACGATCTCGCGGCAGTCGCCCACGCTCTCAACACGCGACCACGGAAACGACTCCAATGGCGAACCCCCGCTGAAGCTTGGGACGAACACCTACGATCAATTCAACAGCAACGTGTTGCTTCGACCGGTTGAATACGCCTTGACTTCCGCGATCGGCGTGGAACACTGCACCGGCAAGACCGCCGCGGGTCAGTGCTGCGGCACCTAAGGCATCTTCGACGAGTTCGGTACGCATGTGCTCGGCGATCGACCAGCCCACCAGGCGGCGGGAGAAGCAGTCGATCACCGTGGCCAAATACAAGAACTCATTGTCCCCGCATGGCAGATACGTGATGTCACCGACGTATCTGGTGTTCGGTGCGATCGCGGTGAAATCACGGTTGAGCAGGTCCGGCGACGGAGTGTCGGCTGGTTCGGCGATGGTGGTGCGGTGTTTTCGGCGCAGTCGCAGGCCCTCGATGTTGTTGGCGCGCATGATCCGTGCGATCCGTTTGTGATTGATCCGCTGGTCGGCGGGTTGTCCGTGATTGATCTCGGCGGTGATCCGGGGCCGCCCGTAGGTGTTGTCCACCGTGTGGACGGCGCGGATCTTGTCGGCGAGTTCAGCGTCGGCTGCGGCCCGGGCGGCTCGTTTCTCGGCGGCGTTGATCCATGCGTAGTACGACGAGCGGGCGATATCGATGACCTGGCACAACCGCTTCACCGGGTAGGTGTCGGAGTGGTCTGCAACGAACTGGAAGCGGTTCACCAATTCGTCTCTCCGGCGAAATATTTGGCCGCCGACCGCAGGATGTCTCGCTCAGTTTCGAGCTTGGTTTTCTCCGCGCGTAGGTGTGCGACCTCGGCGCGGAGCCTGGCGGCTTCCTGCTCGGGTGTCTCGCCGGTGCCGGGCCCCGGAGCGGTGGCGGCGGGTCTGCGGATCGGGATACCCGCATTTCTCAGCCATGCGGTCAGGGAGCCGTGGGATACGCCGAGATCGGCGGCGATCCCGGCTACGGTCGCGCCGCCGGTGTCGCGGTACAGCTCGACTGCGTCGCGGCGGAACTCTTCGGAGTAATTTTTCTTTGCCATCGGGTTAGATCTTCTCGCTTTCCCTGGTCTGAGACCAGGATCAAGCGTGTCCAACCCGCGGGGTCAAGGCCCGTCGATGCTAAGTTCCGCGCTGCTCAGGGCGGCTTTTTTTGCAAGCCTGTTGACTGGATTGGAACGAGGGGGCGTGAGTGTTAGTGGGATCCTCCTGCAAAAAGTTGTCAGGTGACTGCAGTACTATCAAAATCGTGACCGACGAGAATGACATCCTCTATCACTACACAAACTTCGGAGGATTCTCCGGCATCATCAAAAGTCAAAAGCTCTGGGGAACCGATATAAAGTATCTAAATGATGCTCAGGAACTCAAATACAGTGCCGGGTTGATGGCCGAGATCTTTCACTCCTTGGCTCAGGAACTACCTGACCTTACAGAGGAAGAGCGGAGGGAGTGTGGTGACTTCTTCACGACCGAGGGGCCCGACCATCGAGATCCGTCGTACCTTGGACCAAAGAAACATGCACTTCGAGCCGCCGCCTGGTCGCTTGCGGCTCTCGTAGACGAGTCACAGCCGCAGATGCCATACGATTGGAAATGGGCGAACGGGTATGTCACTTGCTTTACTACCGAACGTGACTCGCTCGGGCAGTGGCGTGGATATGCAGGTGGTGATGGTTTCGCCGTAGGTTTCGATCGGGCGAAGCTAGCGGAGCTGACCTACCAATGCTGGGATTACAAAGCAGGAAACCGAATGGAACCGGACGGAAGAGGTTGGGTTGATGCTCCGATCCCTGGGCCGCGACCCATCTTCTATGGTGACGAGGCGCGGGCCGAAAACTTGAATTTGGTTCAAAACTTCCTCCGTTCACGTATTTCTGAAAAGCCAGCTGCGGTTAACTACTTCAACTTTGTCACGGAGATGTTCAACGCCGCCGGTCGGTTGTGCATGACTCTGAAAGATGAATCATTCCAAGCTGAGAAAGAATGGCGACTTATCGCTATGTTCGCAGAGGCGTCCGCGCGACTGAATTTCCGGCAGGGAAGCTACGGTACTGGAGGCGTGGTTCCGTACATCGAGATCGGTTTTCCCCGTGACGCCATTGTGAAGGTTGTGATCGGGCCAGGTAATGCGCCAGATCTACGAGAGAGAGCAGTTCGTCAGATGTTGGAAGCCAACGGATATGCGATCGGCGAGGTTGATCTAGAGAGATCAAAAGTGCCGTACCGGGGTTGAACCCTCGACTGACCGGCGGCGTCCATCGCCGCCGAACATGTCGGGTCCCCGAACTATTCTTGAACCCGCGACGAGCCTCAGGTCGCCACACTGACCAGACCGAAGCGAAAGCCGAAGTCCTGAACTGCAACAACCCTTGCAGCTCGGTCACACGTGGCGACCTGATTCTCATTTGTGCACCACAAATCGGCGGTGCCCGTATTGCGGCTCTCGGCAAGTGTGCGCTCGAAGCGGAATTTCTGGGATGCAAAGAATCGAACACCTGAGAAAGGTATTCCACGCCGCTGACCAGCGCAGTCGATCATTTTCGGGAGATGATCGTCCGCAACACGAAACGGAACACCACAGCGGTACCGGCTCCGACCGCGACACCGGCCAGGAGAACCCCGACAGCGACACCGAGAACTGTGGCGGCCACGGTCCCCAACGCGACATCGGCAGGCGCCGGCCGAGGACTGGTGATCGCACTTCCCCTTTCGCGACAGTCGACAACGGACTCGCACAGATCATCACGCGCCGTTTGACGAGGAAGTCGGACCCACGCTGTTCAATGGGACAGGAACCGACTACGAGGAGATCAGGCTGTGCGGGCGCTACGCAAACAAGAGCAGACCGGGCATTATTCGGTCGGATGCAACCGAGCAGCGTCAGCAGGAGTGAGCCGCCGGACCACGTAGTGCGCATCGCGGCCTACCCCACGTAGGGATGCGGACGAGAGGCTTCGTTGCCATTCCAGTCCCACGTACCCGAGCCCCGGGTGGGTGGTGGACAGGCCCTTCCGGTGGCGGGGATGGCCAGTGTCGGTGAGTGCCCCGAGTTCTGCGAGGTAGTCCAGGTTGGGGGTGTATCCCGTGGCGAGGATGACCGCGTCGACGGTTGTTGTGGTGCCGCCGGGCCAGAAGGCTTGGTTTCCTTCGAGTTTGGTGAACATGGCGCGGCGTTGCGGTGTGCCGGCGGTGAGCGCGGCGCGGTAGCGGCCGGTGTCGAACACCGGCGACGTCGGTGGCCGCGAGAGAAGATGCCCGATCGGGAGGGCGTCGATTCCGGTGTACTTGAACCAGAAGTGCATGTCTCGGCGTAGGGGTCGTTGCGGCGCGAATGTCACGGGGTTTCGGCTGGCCAGGATCACATCGGCTGTTTCGGCGAGCTCGGCAGCGATCTGTACTGCGGAGTTCCCGGCTCCGACCACGATGACGTTCTGCCCGGCGTAGGCGGTGGGTTCGCGGTAGTCGGCGGCGTGCACAACAGTCCCGGTGAAGGCATCCAACCCTTTCAGTGCGGGACTGTGTGGAGTTTCGAATCCTCCTGTGGCGGCAATGATTCGAGGTGCGGTGAAGGCGGATCCGCTGTCGGTCCGGACGGTGAACTGGCCGCCGCTGGTGGTGACGGTATCGGCTCGTTCGTTGACGTGAATGTCCACATCGAGGGTCTTTGCGTAGCGGCGGAGGTAGTCGACGACTTCGTCGCGTCCGGGATAGCGGTCACCGTCGCCGCCGAACGGTAGACCGGGGAGGGAGCTGTACTTTGCTGGTGAGAACAAAGTGAGGCTGTCGTAGTACTGCGGCCAGGAGCCGACGGGTTCGCTACCCGCTTCGATGATCGCGGTGTCGAGCCGCTGGCGGCGCAGATGATGGGCTGCGGCCAGGCCGGACTGACCGCCACCGACGACAATCGCGTCGTAGTACGTCATGAGAATTGTCTTTCGGTCAGGAAGTGATCGGAATCGTTGTGGTGGTGCGGAGGGCGGGGATGGTTGCTGCGCTGATCACGGCGCCGACGAGGGCAATCGCTCCGAGGACGAGGTAGGCGTGGGCGTAGCTTCCGGTCCAGGTGGAGAGCACGGTGCCGGCCCACGGAGCCAGGGCCATGACGATGACGATCGGTGCGGACATCAGCCCGTTGAGGCGCCCGTAGTGTTCGCCGCCCCAGCGGTCGGTGATGGCGGTGGCCTGGATCAGGGTGAAGATGCCGCGGACCAGTCCGGCGCCGATGGCGATGCCGATCAACGCCGCCGTAGAGCTCGCCAGACCTAACCACACGGTGCTCAGACCGGCAACGGCGATGACCGATACCGTGCGTACGCGGACACTGGTCTTCGCTGCGAGTGGTAGGTAGAAGATGCGGCCGATGACCTGGCCGGCGCCGCCCAGCCCGAGCGTGAGTGCGGCGAGGCTGGGACTGAAACCGCGTTCGATCAGTAGCGGTACGAGGTTGAAGACGCCGGCGGATGCGGCGAAAGCGGCTGCCGCGAGGGCGACGATCAGAGCAAGGAATGGGAGGCTGCGTGAGGTGCGGTGGTAGTCGCCGGGCTGCGCGTGGGGCAGGCGGATGGGGTCGGGCCACCCGCCACGCAAACCCCAGATGTGTCCGGGGATGGTGATCACAGCCAGTATGGCGGCGAGCACCAGGTAGGTTGTGCGCCAATCGAATCGATCGGCCAGAGCGACAGACAGTGGCGCGAACACCGTGCTGGCCAGACCCGCGGCGAGGGTGAGAATCATCAGTGCTTTGACGTAGTTGTCGCCGTACCAGCGGGTCAGGGCGGCGAATGCCGGTGGATACAGCACCGCGCCCATCGCGATGCCGGCGAACACCCACCCTGCGAAAAACAGGGGGAGGGTGCGAGCTGTCGCGATGAGCACCAGTGCGGGTACAGCGAGGACGGATCCGGCGGTCATGATCCAGCGGGGCCCGTGGCGATCGAGGATCCGTCCGACAGGGATGCCGACGACGGCGGCGACGAGTTGGCTGACCGAGAACGCCGCCACAATCACCGAGGTCGACCACCCGGTATCGCGGGAAATGGCTACCGACAGAACAGGAAACGCGTAGTACAGGATTCCCCAGCTGGTGATTTCGGTCAGACACAACGCCACCAGGACCCGCCGCAGCCCCGACGGGTCGAGGCTGACGGGGCGCTGCGGCGGATCCTCGATGGTCGTCATCGGCTGTGCCTTATCCGCAGGAGTTGGAACTACCGGAGGGGCTGGACAGTGAAATCAGCTCCGGAGCAGGTGCGGCGCAGCAGCCGCCCTCGGATTCCGCGGTGTCGGGTTCGTCGAAAACACCTGCGCCGCCGCAGACTCCGGTTTCCGGGAGGATCAACTCCACCCGAGCAGCGGCCTCGTGGTCACCGGTGAGTTCTGCGGCGATGCTGCGGACCTGCTCGTAGCCGGTCATCGCCAGGAACGTCGGCGCACGCCCGTAGCTCTTCATCCCCGCCAGGTACACGCCGGGCTCGGGGTGGCGAAGTTCTTTCGCGCCGTGTGGATAGACCGTGCCGCAGGAGTGGACGTTCGGGTCGATCAGAGGCGCCAGCTGTGTCGGTGCCTGCAGGATGGGGTCGAGGCCGAGTCGGATTTCCGAGAGCCAGGACAGGTGGGGGCGGAATCCGGTCAAGGTGACGACGTTGTCGACGTTCTCGATCCGGGCGCCGGTATCGGACACCAGTGCGAGCTGACCCTTGTCGGCGGATTCGACAGCTGCGGTGCGGAAACCGGTGACCACGGTGAGAAGTCCGTCGTCGACGGACTTCTTCGCACGGAGTCCGAGGGCGCCGCGGGCGGGCAGCTCGTCCGATTCGCCGCCGCCGAACGCGGAACCGATAGCGCCGCGGCGAACCGCCCACGTGATCCGCGTACCGGGGGCGTCTGCCTCGAGGCCGGCCAACGCGACGATGGCAGTCAGTGCGGAATGGCCGCTGCCTGCGATGACTGTGTGCTTGTCGGCGAACCGAGCACGGATCGCCTCGTCGTCGAGATCGGGCACACGGTAGGTGATCGCGGATCCGGCAGCCTTCTCGCCGAGGGCGGGCAGTCCTTCCCCGCCGAGCGGGTTCGGGGTGCCCCAAGTGCCGGACGCATCGACGACGGCCTGAGCGAAGACGCGGTCCTCGCTGCCGCCTGGGCGGCGCAGGTGAATGGAGAGAGGTTCGGTCTCGCGGCCGGCGTCGACGACCAGGTCGCGGCCACGTCGAGCGACGCCGACCACCTCGGTGTCGAACTGCACTGCATCACCGAGGGCGGCGGCGAGGGGTTCGAGGTAGTGCTGACGCCACTGCTGTCCGGTCGGATACGTCTCGCCGTCGGGAGCGCTCCACCCGTTCTGCTCGAGAAGGAGGCGGGCAGCCGGATCGACCAGCTCTGACCAGCGGGAGAAGAGTCGGACATGATTCCATTCGGCGATCGCGGCACCGGCGACGGCGCCGCGCTCGAACACCAGCGACGTGAGTCCTCGTTCACGCAGTTGCGCGGCGGCGGCGAGGCCGATCGGTCCGGCTCCGATCACGACAACGGGTAGTTCGGTCATCACACATTCCTTTCATCGACAATGATCGATCTTTAATTCGAACTGTATCGACATCAGTCGATGAATGCAACCATCGACGAAGGTCGATATAGTGTGTGCATGACATCGCTGCAGACCCCGACGGTGCGCGTCGGCGATTCGGACCAAGGTGCGGTCGACTCCAACGTGCTCGAGCAAGCTGACGCCGACACCTACGCACAGTGGTTCGCGTGCCTGGCCGAACCGATGCGGGTGCGCCTGCTGCACCGCGTCGCGAGCGCTGCTGGCGGAATCACGATCGGGGCCCTCGCCGAGGCACTGGGGATCGGGCAGCCCACGGTCTCCCACCATGTGCGCAAGCTCGCCGACGTGGGATTCGTCAGCCTGCGCAAAGAGGGAACCAGCACCGTTGTCGCGATGAATCCGACGTGCTGCGTCGCGTTGCCGCAGGCCGCCGACATCGTGATGGGAGTTCTCGCGCCGCGGCCGTGCTGCCCGAGCGACCTACCCGACGATGTCGCCGTCCGAGCCATGTCCGATGACGACTGGGACGCCGTTCTGCGGATCTACGGCGAAGGCATCGCCACGCGCAACGCCACCTTCACCACCGAAGTCCCCAACCGGGAGTACCTCGATGCGCAGTGGCTGCCGAATCATCGCTGGGTCGCCGCCATCGACGACGTCGTCGTCGGCTGGGCTGCCCTGAGTCCGACCTCCGGGCGAGACTGCTACCGCGGAGTCGCCGAAAACTCCGTCTACGTCGCCGACGGCATGCGCGGGCGAGGTGTCGGAAAAGCGTTGCTGCGCAAGCAAGTCATGGCAGCCGACGCCGATGGTCTCTGGACGCTGCAGACATCGATCTTCCCCGAAAACCGTGCCTCCGTCTCCTTGCACCATTCGGCAGGTTTTCGCACCATCGGCATCCGAGAGAAGATCGCCCAACTCGACGGAGTGTGGCGCGACACCGTTCTCCTGGAACGGCGCTCGGCGACAACACCTGCATGAGATTGCGCGGTGATGTCAGGTTGCGGGCTCGGTTTTCGCGGCCGAATCGCTCGTGATCTCAGTGATGGGCATGGGGACGAGCCGAGGGATCAGGCGGACGTAGATCACCATGCCGACGAGCTCGACGAGGGTCTGGGTCACCACGACCACGGCAGCCAGTGACAACGCGGGCGGAAGTGCCAGTGCGAGCGGCAATACGACGAGGGAATTGCGGGTGGCACCGGAAAATATCAGCGCTCTCGTCGCGGCTGGTTCCAGGCGTGCTGCCTTGCCGACACCTTGACCGACGAATGCCATGATCACCAGGAACGCGGCGAAAATCGGAATCACTACGATCAGCGAACTCAGTTGTGTGCGGACGGATTCGATCTGGGAGGCGACGACCACCGCGAGGGTCGCCATCATCACCGGAACCATGATCGAGGCCATCACCTCCATCACGATGCGACCGGCCGCATGGCGTCGAGCGGCGGCTTGGGTGAGGGCCGCGAGAACTAGCGGCACCACGATCAGAAGCAGGAAAGCCTCCACGAACGGAGCGACGTCGATGACGTCGACAAGTTCGGACCCGACGAACAACCACAAGTAGACCGGAAGAAGCGCCATCTGCAGCAACATCAGCAAAGGTGCTGCAGCGAGGAGACGTTCTGATGCGGCGCCGGCCAACCCGCTGAAGACGATGACGTAGTCGATACACGGCGCCAACAGCACCAACAGCGCGCCGAGCAGAACTGCTTGATCGTCGGCGACGAAACGCGAGAGAGCGAACACGACGATCGGCACCAGAACGAAGTTCACACCGAGCAGTGCAGTGAGGAATCGACCGTCCTTCAACGATTTCCGGATCGAGGAGAACGGCACCGCGAGGAAGGTGGAGTAGAGCAAGGTGATCAGAACGGGGTTGATCGCATGTTCGAAACCTGGAGCGGTGTCGGGCGCAAGGATCCCCACAAGGCCGCCGATCAGCAGGGCCAGGAGGTAGAGCGGGATCTGGTGGCGTTCGAGGAATTCGACCAGACGAGTAACACGTTGGGCTGTCATGAGTGGCGGCGTCCTTATTGGTCGGATTCGGCGGGGACAACGACATGATCGACTCGGCGCAGGGCTCAACGGTAGTAGCGTCCGAGTTCGACAGTCTTCTCGACGAGAAATCGAGCAGGGCAGTGGGGTCTGCAGGCCTCGGAGGTTTCTGGGCTGGTGTCGCGAGAGCCCGCGAAGGATCGAAATTCACGAAGGCGGTTGAGTGATCTCCCGACCGGTCGCATGTGGCTTTTCGTCGCGAAGGATTCGGGATGTAAACCGCTGTGACTCATAATCTTTGCATTGCGGCGCTCCCGTTGAGAGACGAAAGAAACACCTTGAGTATCGAGGGGATATATGTTTACGGAGTTGGAAGAGCCTGCCCGGGTTACCAGCTTGGCGATAAAGACCGGTAAGCCCGACTTGCGGAAGGTCTCGTCGGTAATGCTTCAGGGATGCGCTCCCGGTCCGAGGGCGTGCCCTTCCGCAGAGTGGTCGATCCGTCGGAGACGAGCTGGCGTCGAGCGGTGTGCCAACCGCAGCCGCCTCCACGAGCATCTCGGCGTAAGTCGTGTCAGAGTCGTGCTTTTGCTTCGAAACGGCGAAGGCTGATCCAGGGCCATCACCGACGAGGATCGGAAAGGCCGCCTTCGGATTCGTCGACTGGCGCTAGACGAACCTTCGGCACATGCCGTGGGCGATAGAGGCACGATTCACCGCACACGTATATATGAGGTTGGCACCCGAACCGACACGTCAGGATAGCGTGGACATTAGAGTCCGAATGCTCCCCCGCTGATCAGGATGAAGACGCCCAGCCCGATCAGGACGATCGGGAACAGGATGTGCTCCCAGCGTTCCAGGACCTCAGCGATCGGCCGGCGTGTGGCGACGAACTTGGCCAGGGCAACCAGTCCTGCTATCAGCACCAGGAAAACGATGCAGTAGGCGACCACGGCTCCTGGATCCAGAGTGAGAAAGACCGGAACGTAGACGCCGATGTTGTCTCCACCGTTGGCGAAGGTTACTCCGGCTACGGTCCACACGGCGACGTTCTTACCTTCGATCTTCGCGTCGTCATCGTCATCGTCTCCACGCCTGGCCCGCCACGCCGCCCACAGCCCCAGTCCCAGGGGGATCAGTCCGAAGTAAGGGATCACCTCCGGGGGCAAGAACGCCCCCGAACCCAGGGAGACGAGTACAGCAGCGCCGAGGATGCCGGCGAACCCAAGATATTGGCCACCGAGGACGCGGGCGGTGGTCCCACGCTGGCCCGCGCCGCGGGCGAAGAAGAGCGAAAGAACGATGATGTCGTCGATATTGGTAGCAATGAACAGACCGATCGCCTGCAGAGCTGAGGACGCGATCATGCCGCCCGCACCCCTGCAGCGTAGCTGCCTCGCACCGAATAGATGGGGACAAGGCAGGAGTTGTTCTCGTTGACCGTGAAGGTTCGATCTGCCCAGAACGCCAGTAACCGAGTCAGGTGCGGATCGACGATCTCGTATCGGGCAGGGCGGCTGTCGGGCACAGCTGGTGTTGGGATCGACGTCGTGAGTTCGGCGTGAGTTCGGCGGGTGTTGTTTCTCGGGCAGCGGCCCCGGGTGGATCGTGGTGCGGCGGCGGAGATGTGACGGATTTGTCCGAGTGCTCCGCGGCGGTCACGCTGACGTGGGGTAGGGGGGAGCATGGGGAGGAGGTTGTGGGTGCGTGGCCATAAATAGGGATGGGAGATGATATGTGCGCGTTCGAGATACTGCCAACGCCTGGTGCTGCGCAGCTGTGCGGGCATTTGGTTCATCAGCTGTGTTCCTTGCCGGCGGATTCGAGGAGTAGTGCACCGATGATGAGGACAACGCCGCCGGTGATGTAGGTGTCGGCGAGGTTGAAGGTGGGCCACCATCCGGTATGGAAGTAGTCGGTGACTTTGCCGTCCAGAAAGCGGTCGATCACGTTGGCGGCGGCACCGGCCGTGATCGCGGCCAGTCCGATGGTCTGGAGCACGGGACGCTCAGGTGCAGTGCGCCAGGCGAACACCGCGATCGCGGTGGTCAGGGCCGCGGTGCCGGCGAGGATAACAGTTGCTGGGAGCTGGTCACCGAGGTTGAATGCGACGCCGCTGTTGTAGGCCAAGCGAAGTTGCAGAATTCCGAAATCGATCGTCCGCCCACCGGACAGCGCGCCTCGTGCCACCGGGTCGAGGAGTACCGCGACCGCAACCAAGGCGCCCACGAGTGTGACGAGAACAGCCCGGCCCCCGCCGCGCCGCACTCCGGCGGCTATCGGCGACGGCCCGGAGCTGCCGGAAGATGTCATCGCTGTACTCCCACGGCCGACTCGGGCACCTTCGTCGACTGTGGCGCGGCGGCCAGACTTCGGGTACGCCCGGCGCGCACCCCGTTGCCGATGACGACGATCTCGGCGACCTCGTGGACGAGCACGACCGCGGCCAAGCCGAGCACACCGAACAGAGCCAGAGGCATCAGAACGGTGATGATCGCCAAAGAGAGGCCGACGTTCTGCAGCATGATCGACCGCGATCGTCGCGCGTGCTGCAGAGCCTGCGGAAGGTGCCGCAGGTCCTCGCCCATCAGAGCGACATCGGCGGTCTCGATGGCCACGTCGGAACCCATCGCGCCCATCGCGATACCCAAGTCGGCGGTGGCAAGGGCGGGGGCGTCGTTGACACCGTCCCCGACCATCGCGGTCGGGCGGCTCGCACGCAAGGTTTCCACGATCCGCGCCTTGTCCTCCGGGCGCAGGTCGGCGTGCACGTCGTCGATACCGACATCGGCGGCCAGCGCACGGGCGGTGCGTTCGTTGTCGCCGGTGAGCATCGCGACGGTGTAGCCGCCGCGGCGTAGCTCGGTGACCACTTCGCGTGCTTCCGGACGGAGCTCGTCACGGACGGCCACTGCCCCGATGACGGTTCCGCCGCGTTCGACCAGGACCCCGGTGGCGCCCGCCTGCTGCATTCGCTCGATATCTCCAGCCAATGGCCCCGGGGCGATCCAGCCTGGCCGACCGAGTCGCACGGGTATGCCGTCGATGTAGCCGGTCAAGCCCGCGCCGGTGACCGCTTCCGCGTCGTCGGCAGGCACATAGTCCTCGACGGCGGCGAGAATCGCGCGAGCGAGAGGGTGCTCGCTACGCGCTTCCAACGCTGCGGCCACCGCGAGAACGTCCTCGCGGTCGGCGCCGTTCGCGGTTGCCACGTCGATCACGGCAGGTTGGTTGCGGGTAAGGGTGCCGGTCTTGTCCAACGCGACGGTGCGGATCCGGCCGAGCGCTTCGAGGGCAGCGCCGCCCTTGACCAGGACGCCGAGCTTGGATGCTGCGCCGATTGCGGCGACGACAGTGACGGGGATCGCGATGGCCAGCGCGCACGGCGACGCGGCGACCAGTACCACCAGGGCTCGTTCGATCCACACCAGCGGATCACCGAGCATGCTGCCGACCGCGGCGATAGCCGCGGCGACGATCATCACGCCTGGAACCAGCGGCTTGGCGATCTTGTCGGCGAGGCGTTGCGCCTCGCCCTTGCGAGACTGCTCGGCCTCGACGATCCGCACGATCTTGGCCAACGAATTGTCCTGCGCATCTGCGGTGACCTCGACTTCGAGGACGCCGGTGCCGTTGATCGATCCGGCGAACACCTCGTCACCGGGACCGGCTTCGACCGGCATCGACTCTCCGGTGATCGCGGAGGTATCCAGGGCAGTGCGCCCGGCGCGAATGATGCCGTCGGTGGCGATCCGCTCTCCGGGCTTGACGATCATGACCTCACCGAGCTCGAGGTCCGAGGGTGGGACAGTTTCCTCCTTGCCGCCGCGCACAACTGTCGCAGTTTCCGGGACCAGGGACAGCAGGGCGCGCAAGCCACGCCGAGTGCGGGTGACGGCATACTCTTCGAGTCCCTCGCTGATCGCGAACAAGAACGCGAGCATGGCTGCTTCGCCGACCTCGCCGAGCAATACCGCGCCGACGGCCGCGATCGTCATCAGGGTGCCGACCCCGATTTTGCCCTTGGCCAGGCGTCTGAGAGTGGACGGGACGAAGGTGTAGCCGGCAATGATCAGCGCGCCCGCTTCGAAGCCGATCCCGAGAGCATCAGGCCAACCGGCCAGCCGGACTGTCAGGGCCGCGATCAGCAGCACGCCCGCCGCTGCAGCCGCCCGGATCTCGGTAACCTGCCACCACTTTTCGAGCCCGTGTTCTTCCTCGCCCTCGGCGCGGGGTTCGTCGTGGCCGCAGCCGCACGCGTCACTCACGGTCATCTCCGATGTCGGTGCCGTAATTCGGGCACAGGGCAACCGCGTTCCCTGTCGCGGCAAGCAGCGTCTCCGCCGAAGCGAGTAGGTCCATCAACTCCGGTCGGGCCAGCGAGTAGAACACCTGCCGACCTTCCGGTCTGCCGTCGACCAGGCCGCAATCACGTAGGCATGCGACATGTGCGGACACCGTCGACTGGGCGAGGCCGAGTTCACCGATCAAATCCGCAACCCGCGCTTCTCCTTCGGCGAGACGGCGCACGATCGACAACCGGGTGCCATCCGAGAGACTGTGGAACAGTGCCACTGCCGCATCCAGACTCGACCCGCTGCCGGTTGCAGCGAGGCATCCAGACTCGTTATTCATCGTCATAAAACGATGATAGCAATGTAGGGCGATTTGAGGAAGGGTGATGCACCGGACTTGTAAGTGGATGCGGTACGCCAGCCGAACGGTGGCCGGCCGACGTACCTCACCAGGAACGGCGAAGTGACATCGGTAGATTGCGAGTTGCTCGCCCCGGCATCACATGGGGGACAGCAAGGACCCATTGCTCGACACAGCCAGTCGCACAACATCTCCAGTGGATTCATTTCACACCTCCTTCTGAGTGTTCGCCGTCAGCGCGACGACGAGCGGTCCGAGTCACCTGCGGTTCCCGGACGTCATCCATAATGGACATTCCAGTGCGATGGAAGGTCAAGGATCTCGTGAAAATTGGTGAACTGGCCGCTCGGAGTGGCGTTGCCCCGAAGACGCTGCGTTTCTACGAGGACAGTGGGGTGATTCCCGTCCCGGTCCGAAAGTCCAACGGCTACCGGGATTTCGGTCCGGAATCTCTTGCGCGTTTGCGGTTCGTCCGGAGCGCCCAATCTGCAGGTCTCACCTTGCGAGAGATTCGCGAGATCCTCACCACCCATGACCGCGGGGCGGCTCCTTGTGAGCAGGTCGTGGAGATGCTCTCGGAGCATCTCTCCCAGGTTCGTGGCAAGATCCGCGAACTTGCCACCCTCGAAACAAACCTTGTTGCGCTGCTGGGTCGAGCGGAAAGTGGGATTCCGCCGGAAACCGACGATGTCGGTGTGTGCTGGGTCCTGGAATCTGAGTCTCAGGAAGTTGTTGCCGAATCGTGAAATTGATTGCGGCGGTGCACCCCTCCTGTTTCAGCAGGTTCGGCGCTCTGCAATGTGATGAGTTGAGCGAAGCGGTGGTAGTGGTGTTTCTCGGTGTATTGATCAGTCCGGTACAGAAGTAGCGGCGTCGGGATCTGTCGGGAACATCGATTCGGCGGATTCTCCGGGTGCGGGAATTGTCAGGCGCCGCCACTGGGGGCTGAGGTCACCATTGAGCGATTCTGGAACTGTCGTTCCCGCAGGAGCCATGTGCACTTGCCCCTGTTCCCGAACTCGAAAGGCACGGTGCCGATCCGTTCGAGCGGTTCGAAGTTCCTTGTAGAGCGAGTTCGCTTTGACCCGCCGTGCGCGCAGCACGAAAGCGGAGAGCCTCGTCAGGTGGCGCTGTTCTACATCGGGCTTGCTGGCCATCGTTCGGTCCGATCGTCGATTGTGGGGTTTCGAATCAGTGCCGCATCGGCAATCGCGGAGGCGGATGTTCATCTCCGGTTGGTTGCGTGTTGTTTCGAAAACTGTCAATATCGAAGTATGTCGAATCAAGATGTTGCGGAGCCCGGCGCCTGCTGCTCCCCGCTGGTGCGTGAGCCGTTGACCGAGGATTGGGCCGGCGACCTGGCCCGGATGTTCAAAGCCCTCGGCGATCCGGTTCGCCTCCGCCTGCTGAGCCTGGTGGCCAGCCATGAGGGCGGTGAAGCCTGCGTCTGCGACATCTCGGATACCTTCGATCTGTCCCAGCCGACGATCTCGCATCATCTCAAGGTGTTGCGTCAGGCCGGGTTGCTCGACTGTGAACGACGCGGCACCTGGGTGTACTACTGGGTTATTCCGGCTGCGCTGCAGCAACTCTCGGCCGTGCTCCTGGTCGAAGGCTCCACCGTGACCGCAGCGGACGCATGCGCAGAGGTCACCGCATGAGCAACACCGCTGCCACCACCGAACACCCCGCAGTCGTCGGAAAACTCTCCACCCTCGACCGCTATCTGGCGGTCTGGATCGGCGTGGCCATGGTCGTCGGCCTGCTGGTTGGACGCTGGATCCCCGGCGTGAACACTGCCCTGGAGAAGGTGCAGATCGACGGCATCTCCCTGCCGATCGCCCTCGGCCTGCTGATCATGATGTACCCGGTGTTGGCGAAGGTCCGCTACGACCGCCTCGACACTGTCACCGGGGACAAGAAACTCCTCGCCGGCTCCCTGTTCCTGAACTGGGTTCTCGGCCCGGCGCTGATGTTCGCCCTCGCCTGGCTGTTTCTGCCTGACCTGCCGGAATACCGAACCGGTTTGATCATCGTCGGCATCGCTCGCTGCATCGCGATGGTGATCATCTGGAACGACCTGGCCTGCGGAGACCGCGAAGCCGCCGCGGTGCTGGTCGCCATCAACTCGGTGTTCCAGGTGATCATGTTCGCCGTGCTCGGTTGGTTCTACCTCTCGGTCCTGCCCGGGTGGCTCGGCCTCGAACAGACCACCATCGACACCTCGCCCTGGCAGATTGCGAAATCGGTCCTGATCTTCCTCGGTATCCCGCTGCTGGCAGGTTTTCTGTCCCGCTTCTTCGGTGAACGCGCCAAAGACCGCGACTGGTACGACACCAAGTTCATCCCCAAGATCAGCCCTTGGGCGCTCTACGGTCTGCTCTTCACCATCGTCGTGCTCTTCTCGATGCAGGGCGAACAGATCACCTCCCAGCCCTGGGACGTCGTCCGCATCGCGCTGCCCTTGTTCGCGTACTTCGCACTCATGTGGGGCGGAGGCTACATCCTCGGCGCCGCAATCGGATTGGGCTACGAACGCACGACGACCCTGGCGTTCACCGCCGCGGGCAACAACTTCGAACTCGCGATCGCCGTAGCCATCGCCACCTACGGCGCCACCTCCGGCCAAGCCCTCGCCGGCGTAGTCGGCCCGCTCATCGAGGTACCGGTGCTCGTCGGACTGGTCTACGTCTCCCTCGCCCTGCGTAAACGCTTTGCCGTCAAAGAGATTTCACCCGCACCCACCGCTACGTAAGTCACCTACACACTCTTCGGGAGTCATGATGAACGAGCACCGCGCCCAGCCCGATCTCCTCTCACCGCAGGCCGTTCTCTCGCGCACCGCGCACGACCTGGCAGCGAAGTATGTCGGAGTCTTTTCCCCGCAAACCGTCGAACGCTATGTCTTCGAGTCCTACACGGCGCTGCGCCGGACCGCGAAGATCCACACCCATCTCACCTCGCTCGCGGCGCGGTTCGCCGCCGACCGCCTCACCGCTTTGGCCCAGTCCAGCGGCGCACTCGCCAAGGACGTGCCCGAAGTTCTGTTCGTGTGTGTGCACAACGCCGGCCGGTCGCAGATGGCGGCGGCACTGCTCGATCACCACGCCCGCGGCCGCGTTCATGTGCGCTCGGCAGGGTCCGCGCCGGTCCACGAGATCAACCCCGCCGTCATCGCGGCGATGGCCGAGATCGGGATCGACCTGGCCGACGAGTTCCCGAAACCGCTCACCGATGACGTGGTCGCCGCAGCGGACTGCGTCGTCTCGATGGGCTGCGGCGACGCGTGCGTCGTCTACCTCGGGAAGCGGTACCTCGACTGGGCTCTCGACGACCCGGACGGGCAACCCCTCGAGGTGGTGCGGGCAATCCGCGACGACCTCGATGCCCGGGTGATCGCACTGCTCACCGAACTGACCACACCCGTCGCCGTCTGACCGACCTCTTACTTCCGTCTTCGAAGGGAACCTTCTTTCTCATGTCCGACAAGCCCAGCGTCCTGTTCGTCTGTGTCCACAACGCCGGCCGATCGCAGATGGCCGCCGGATTCCTCAGCCACCTCGCCGGCGATGCCATCGAGGTCCGCTCCGCCGGATCCGCACCCGCGGAGACCATCAACTCCGCCGCAGTCGAAGCGATGGCAGAGCTCGGAATCGACATCTCCGCCCAGACCCCGAAGATCCTCACCACCGACGCCGTGCAGGATTCGGATGTCGTGATCACGATGGGCTGCGGCGACACCTGCCCGATCTTCCCCGGCAAGAGCTACCGCGACTGGGTCCTCGACGATCCGGCCGGCCAAGGCATCGACGCGGTTCGCCCGATCCGCGACGAGATCAAAACCCGCGTCCAAGCCCTGATCAGCGAACTCACCGCCCCGTCGGTATCGCGCTGACCACTCACGCTTCCCGTATTCGATCCCGTGAAAGAGACACTATGACCATCCCGTCCGCGGTCCATGACGTCATCATTGTCGGTTCCGGACCGGCCGGCTACACCGCTGGTGTCTACACCGCGCGCGCTGAGCTCGCGCCCCTGCTCTTCGAGGGAACCCAGTTCGGTGGCGCCCTCATGACCACCACCGAGGTCGAGAACTTCCCCGGATTCCGCGAAGGAATCATGGGCCCCGATCTGATGGAACAGATGCGCGAGCAGGCACTGCGCTTCGACACCGACATCCGCACCGAGGACGTCGAGGAGATCGATCTCAGCGGCCCGATCAAGACCGTCGTCGCGAACGGCGAAACCTACGCCGCGCACGCGATCATCCTCGCCATGGGCGCAGCAGCCCGCTACCTGGGCATTCCCGGTGAAGAACGCCTCCTCGGCCGCGGCGTCAGCGCCTGCGCCACCTGCGACGGCTTCTTCTTCCGTGACCAGGACATCGTCGTGGTCGGCGGCGGCGATTCCGCGATGGAAGAAGCAACCTTCCTCACCCGCTTCGCTCGCTCGGTCACCCTGGTGCACCGCCGCGAGGAGTTCCGCGCCTCACGGATCATGCTCGAGCGCGCCAAGGCCAACGAGAAGATCCGCTTCCTGACCAATGCCGAGCCCGTCGAGGTGCTCGGTGAGAACAGCGTCACCGGCCTCGTGGTGCGCGACACCGTCACCGGTGAAACTTCCACACTCGAGATCACCGGCATGTTCGTCGCCATCGGCCACGACCCGCGCAGTGAACTCGTCAAGGGCCAGGTCGATCTCGACGACGCCGGATACGTGCGCGTCGCTCCCGGTTCCACCGCGACCTCCGTCGACGGCGTCTTCGCTGCCGGTGACCTGGTCGATCACACGTACCGTCAGGCGATCACCGCTGCCGGCACCGGATGCTCCGCAGCAATCGACGCCGAACGCTGGCTGGCCGACCGCGGCGACATCACCGCCAACACGCTCGACGCAGCCGGCCACACCGTCGACGCCGCCTGACCCCCACACCCAGCGAAAGGAACTTCGATGAGCAAGCCTTCAGTGCTGTTCGTGTGCGTCAAGAACGGCGGAAAATCCCAGATGGCCGCCGGCCTCATGCGCAAAGCCGCCGGCGACCAGGTCAACGTGTACTCCGCCGGCACCAAACCCGGCGACGCGGTCAACGCCCTGTCCGCCGAAACCCTCCTCGAAGTCGGGGTGGACATCTCCGGACAGACTCCGACGTTGATCGATCCGCAACTGGTGCGCGACGTCGACCTCGTCGTCACCCTGGGCAGCGAAGCGAAGGTCGATCCCGTCGCCGGCACCGACTTCGAGAACTGGGACACCGACGAGCCGTCCGAACGCGGCATCGACGGAATCGAACGAATGCGCCTGGTCCGCGACGACATCGCCTCCCACGTCGACGCCCTTGCTGCCCGTCTAGGGGTCCGCTGATATCGGAACCGCTAGCCGCGCAATCGAAAAGACCCGCGAAGTAAGAAAGAGGACATCACCATGAGCACCATCGAAGTATTCGAACCCGCCCTGTGCTGCAACACCGGCGTCTGCGGCGACGACGTCGACCAAGCGCTGATCACCTTCACCGCCGACCTCGACTGGGTCGCGAGCAACGGCGGCACCATCACGCGCCACAACCTCGCCAACGACCCGCTTGCCTTCGCCGGCAACGACACGGTGGCAGCGTTCCTCAAAATCTCCGGTTCCGAAGGACTCCCGCTGGCGATCGTCGACGGAGTCACCGTCCTGACCGGCACCTATCCCACCCGCAACCAGCTCGCGAAATGGGCCGGCATCACCGAAGCCGGAACGGCTGAGGCGCCGGCCGGGATCACCATGCTCGGACTCTCCGACACCTCGGCATGCTGCTCCACCGACGACGCCGACTCCACCACCTGCTGCTGAAAGCACCTACAACGCAATGAAGTTCCTGAATGATGCGCCCCGATTCCTGTTCTTCACCGGCAAAGGCGGTGTCGGAAAGACGTCCATCGCGTGCGCGAGCGCGATCACCCTCGCCCGCGCTGGGAAGAAAGTGCTGCTCGTGAGCACCGATCCCGCCTCCAACGTCGGGCAGGTCTTCGGTGTGAGCATCGGCAACACCATCACCCCGATCCCCGCCGCGGCGGGGCTGTCGGCACTCGAGATCGACCCGGAACTAGCCGCCGCCGCCTATCGCGAGCGGATCATCGGCCCCGTGCGCGGACTGCTCCCCGAGAAGGAGATCGCGGCGATCGCCGAGCAGCTCTCTGGGTCCTGCACCACCGAAATAGCGTCGTTCAACGAGTTCACCGGACTGCTCTCCGGCCAAGACGACATCACCGCCACCTTCGACCACGTCCTCTTCGACACCGCTCCGACCGGGCACACCATCCGGCTGCTGCAGCTCCCCGGATCGTGGACCGAGTTCCTCGACGACGGCAAAGGCGACGCATCGTGCCTGGGGCCGCTGTCCGGGCTCGAGAAGCAGCGCACCGTCTACGCTGACGCCGTTGCCGCGCTCGCAGATCCGCAGCGGACCCGCCTCGTCCTGGTCTCGCGCGCCCAGCGTTCGACGCTCACCGAAATCACCCGCACGCACCGCGAACTCGCCGACATCGGACTGACCCATCAGCATGTCGTGATCAATGGTGTCCTCCCGGACCCGGCCGACGACACAGATCCGCTCGCGACCGCGATCTACCGGCGTGAACAAGCCGCGATCGCCGCCCTGCCCGACGAATTGGCGCAGCTGCCCACCGATCAGGTCCCGCTCAAAGCGACCAATATCGTCGGCATCGACGCACTCGAAAGCCTCTTCACACCCGACCTCGGCCCGGTATCCGCCGCCTCAGCGGACTCGGCCCTGCAGCTGCCCAGTTCTCCGCTCTCATCCCTGATCGACGAACTCGACACCGACGATCACGGCCTGATCATGTGCATGGGCAAAGGCGGAGTCGGCAAGACCACCATCGCCGCCGCCATCGCTGTCGCCCTCGCCGAACGCGGCCACCAGGTGCACCTGACGACCACCGACCCGGCCGCACATCTGACAGAAACCTTGAACGGGGAACTCGACAACCTCCAGGTCTCCCGAATCGACCCCGCCGAAGCCACCGAGCAGTACCGCACCCGCGTCTTGACCACCAAAGGCAAGAACCTCGACGACCGCGGACGCGCGAACCTCGCCGAAGACCTCCGATCACCCTGCACCGAGGAAGTGGCCGTCTTTCAGGCGTTTTCGCGGGTGATTCACGAATCGAGTCGCAAATTCGTCGTAGTGGACACGGCCCCGACCGGTCACACCTTGTTGTTGCTCGACGCCACAGGCTCCTACCACCGGGAAATCGCCCGACAAATGGGTGAGAACACGAACTTCACCACCCCGCTCATGCGACTGCAGGACCCGGACGCCACGAAAGTCCTACTCGTGACCCTCGCTGAAACCACACCCGTACTCGAAGCCGTGGGTTTGCAAGCCGACCTGCAACGAGCCGGAATCGAGCCTTGGGCGTGGGTGGTCAACAACTCCCTCACCGCCGCTGAACCGACCTCGCCGCTCCTGCAGCAGCGTGCTGCCGGTGAAGTCAGCGAAATCGACACCATCACACACCAATACAGCCAACGAACCGCTGTCGTTCCGATGTTCGCCGAAGAACCCATCGGCGAAGCCGCCCTGGCAACCCTGAGCAAGGCATAGCGACTCTGCGTCCGCATTTTCATCTGTCCAGGTCAAAGGTGAAACTGCCGAGCGGGGCGTGGGTGTGAAACGCGAGAGAGGGTCTGTCCAGAAAACGGTGTAATTGATTGGTTTCTAACTACTTTCGTCCGGCAGACAGCCGTCCGTCGAACGTTATCTCGAAGGCATTCAGTGCTGCCTTCCATCGGTTGGACCAGCGCCTGCGGGCGGTGCCTTTGGGATCGAGGCTCATGATGGCCAGATACACGCATTTCAAGGCCGCGGCCTCGGTCGGAAAGTGTCCACGGGCCTTGACAGCCCTGCGGATTCGAGCGTTGACACTTTCGATGGCGTTGGTCGTGTAGATGACCTGCCGGATGGCGTTGTCGAATTGTAGGAACGGCACGAACTCAGCCCAGGCATTGGTCCAGAGCCTGATGATCGCGGGATAGCGTTTCTCCCATTTGTCACTGAACTCTGCGAATCGGTCGAGCGCGGCCTGCTCCGACGGCGCCGTGTAGACGGGTTTGAGGTCCTTGGCGATCTCGGACCAGTCCTTGCGGGAGGCATAGGCGTAGGTGTTACGGAGAAGATGGACCACACAAGTCTGCACGATGGTCTGTGGCCACACTTGCTCGATCGAGTCGGGTAGATGCTTGAGACCGTCGCACACGACGATCAGAACATCTTGCACACCACGGTTTTTCAGCTCGGACAACACCCGAAGCCAGTACTTCGCTCCCTCCCCGTCGCCGTGCTCACCGACCCACAGTCCGAGGATGTCGCGGGTGCCGTCGACAGTCACCCCCATCGCGACGTAGATCGGCCGGTTGGCGACGTTGCCCTCGCGGATCTTGACGTGGATGCAGTCGATGAACAACACCGGGTACACAGGATCCAACGGCCGGTTCTGCCACTCGGCCATGCCTTCCATCACCCGCTCGGTGATCGTCGAGATCGTCTGCTTGGACACATCGGCTCCGTACACCTCGGCCAGGTGTGCAGCGATCTCACCGGTCGTCAAACCCTTGGCCGACAATGAGATCACCATGTCCTCCACGCCTGAGAGCCGACGCTGCCGCTTGGCCACGATCTTCGGTTCGAAGGAGGAATCCCGGTCACGGGGCACCTCGAGTTCGACCGGGCCGGCCTCGGTCAACACGTTCTTGGCTCGTCTGCCGTTGCGGGAGTTGCCGCTGCCCCTCCCTGCCGGGTCGCTCTTGCCGTATCCGAGGTGGTCGTCCATCTCGCCTTCGAGCGCGGACTCCACGACTAGCTTGGTCAGCTTCGACAGCAATCCACCATCTCCGGTCAACTGCAGCCCTTCGGCTCGCGCCTGCTCGACCAGCTCTTTGAGCCGCGCATCGCTGATACCCGGCTGAGCCGAGTTCGTCTCTGTCTCACGTTCAATCACGTCAGTCATAGTGGCGTATCTCCTTTCAGAGTTACACCGTTGTTCTTACAGTCCCGCGAGAGACGATCGCCGGGTCTCTATTTGCGGAAGCCGCGGGCGTCGTCGCGTCGGAGGCCCGTTTCGAAGGGGTTGAACCAATCTTCGGGGTCGAGGTTCACTCCGTCTGGGATGGGTTCTGGCCAGAACAGTGTCAGCACATCGTGGTCTTGGAGCAGGTAGTCGAGCGGGTCGTCCCAGTTGTCGTCATCCTCGTGCGCGGGAAGAGCGGTGAGTTCTTCTGCGAATCGGTCCGACAGCATCGCGGTGCGGGCGCGCCCGATGATCAAATGCAGCGCCATCTCCTCGCCGGTACAGCGAGGTTCGGGATCGACTGTCGCGGTCGCATCGGCGGAAAGATCGTCGAACGCGCGAGCCATGGAGCGTCGCCACGTCGCATCCTGCGTCCAGGTGCATGCCGGCAGTTCCGCCAGCACCCCGCGGCCGGACCCTGGTTGGACAGGAAGATCGCCGAGTAGGTGGGCGTCGGCGAACACCGCATCCGCAAGCTCCGTCGCTACCTTCGAAACAACGTAGGACTGGCGTGGGGTCAACGTCGGTGCATCCGGATCGAAAGTGTCGTCGTAGTAGTAATCGTCTTCGTCGTCAGGATTCGGAACCAGGTGCATGCCACGCAGACTAGACGGCCGATCGCTGTTCGTCTCGGCCGTTGGCACTCGTCGCGAATGCACTAGGAACCTGGAGACCGTTCCGCGGTGTTGGAGGGCGTGGGTTTCGAAGGACCAGATCTTTGCATCTCCGGACAAGTCCCTTACGCAGGGGTCGAATATGGGACGTAATGCCCAATCATGCTGGGCTCCACCAAAAGTACTAACTTTCTCTTCGTCGAACTGCCTGACCAGCCATTTAAACCAACTCTGCGGTTCCGTTACCAAAGCGATATGGGAGAAACCTGTGAAACTCATGAGTAACTCTTTAGCGTGAGCAGCGTTCGCCACCCTCACAGGATGTTCGCGGGATCTACCCAGAATCGTTGTGCGGGTGGCGTTTCGATCCGTCAGCTTTGAGCGGAGCAATTAGTGCTGCGCCGACTGGCAGGTAGATGAGGGTAACGAATGGCCTTCAAATCTGCACCACGTTTCACTCGAAGACGAAACATCACGCGCGCTCTGGCGATTTCTGCAACGGCGCTGTTTCTGGTGTCAACACCCATTGCTGCGGGTGTAGCGCAACCAGTGGACTCACCGGGCAACAGTTCGCCATCGGAGGCAGATGACACGTGTGACCCGATCACATCGACGGCGACCGCGACAACGACCGCAACGACGACACCCACCAGCACCTCTGCCGCTACTGCGACTTCCGTGCCCTGTAAACCATCGGCTGACAAGCCCGCGCCTTCGTCAACTCCGGTGCCGACGCAGCAGACCCCGGCCGTAACGACCGCTCCCACCACCACCACGACCTCCGCTCCCGCTTCTGAGACGGCATCGACGTCCTCGGCTCCGCAGCAGAAGGCGCCCGTTGGTGAGTGGTCTCCGACCGAGAACCCCAGGCGACAATCGTTCCGGGACAGATGCGTTCAGACCGAGAAGAAATTCCGGAACCGTTCACCAAGGCAGACGCAGACAAGGCCGAGACGATGGAAGCTCGGATCTCGACTGCCCGCCTGACGGCTGGTTGCCAGGTGTACTGGCCCTCACCATTCTTGGATTCCAGCAATCGTCGCAACACCTACTGAAAGGTGTTGCAATGGCTGGCAAAAAGTACACGGATCAGCAGAAGGAAGAATTCTTCCGATTACTCGACAGAGGTGGCACGGTCCGCGCCGCAGCGCGTGCAGTCGGCGTTCATGAAAACGCCGGCTACAACTGGTTACGGAAAACAGGGCTGACCATGGCGCGGGCCGCGCCGCGCACCTACCCGCGGAACTCAAAGCTGAGTTCTTGCGGCTCGTTCGCGAGCGAGAAATCATCTCGACCGTCGCTCATGAGCTGGGGATTCACCGGCCAACAGCCTATGCATGGGCGCGGAAAGCAGGAATATCAACCAGCGAGGCACGCAAAGTCAACCCGCGGCGCGAAGAATTCCTGCGTCTGCGAGCGGCGGGACTCACGCGCGTAGAGGCCAGAGCTCGCGTCGGGGCCGATGCCCGATCGGCGACCGACTGGGACAAGGGCATCACGATCATCAACCGAGGTCGGGTCTATCCCGACGGCCGGGTGGTGCGGTACCCGGTAAAGAACAATGACGGTGTGCCAGAACGAAGAACCCGCGCGATCGGCGGAAGCGTCGACCTCAACGTCGTCGAGAAGATCATCCATCCCCGATACCTCAGCCTGCTCGAACGCGAGCAGTTGCAGGATCTACGGCGCGCAGGGTTGTCGATCCGGGCGATCGCGTCAGAAATGCGACGCGCACCGTCGACGATCAGCCGAGAACTCAAGCGCAACACCGTCTCGGTGAGGGGATATATGCCTCATACGGCGCATCGGCTGTCCGTGAAGCATCGGGCCCGGCCGCGGCAGGCGAAGCTGGTTGCCAATGCCGAGCTTCGTTCCTACGTCCAGGGGAAACTGGCGAAAAGGTGGTCGCCGCAACAGATCAGTCACCGACTGGTCAAGGACTTTCCGACCACTCCGCAGATGCGTGCGAGCACCGAGACGATTTATCAAGCGATCTACGTCCACGCCCGAGGCGAACTCACACGGGAACTCGGAAAGCAACTGCGCCGCGGTCGAATTGCACGCAAACCGCACAAGCAGCCCGATGCCCGCCGGCCGCGGTTCGTCGACCCGATGAACTCCATCAGCAATCGGCCGGCGGAGGTCGACTCGCGAAAAGTTCCAGGACATTGGGAAGGTGATCTCATCATCGGCGCGCTGGGTGGATCGGCGATCGCGACACTAGTCGAACGCTCCTCCCGCTTCGTGATGCTCGGCCACCTCGGCCGCGAGCGGACTGCCGAAGCCGTCCGAGACTCCTCATCACCACCGTCCGTCACCTGCCCACATCACTGCGGGGAACACTGACCTGGGACCAAGGCGCCGAGATGGCCGAACACCGCGCGTTCACCGCCGCGACCAACTTCGACGTCTACTTCGCAGACGCGGGCGCTCCCTGGCAGCGCGGCAGCAACGAGAACACCAACGGTCTACTGCGCCAATACTTCCGCGCGGAACCGACCTGGCAGTGCACAGCGTCGACAAACTCTTGGCCGTCGCGGAGGAGCTTAACGATCGACCCCGGAAATCACTCGACTGGGACACCCCTGCAGAGCGCCTGAGTGCTTTACTGGAAGTCTCGTAACCACGAGTGTTGCGACGATTGCTGGAATACAAGATTCGAGGTGTGCGGTGTGATCAGGGACAAATACAACAGCCTCGGCGGCCCCGGTGGTTTCTTGTCGTTTCCGACCACAGCGGAATTGACCAACCCAGGCAACACGGGCAAGCGCACGCAGTTCATCAACGGACCGATCTATTGGTCTGCTGCTACGGGCGCTCACCCGGTCGTGAACAGCTTCCTGAATCGATGGGCCTCAACGGTTATGAAGCCGGACGACTTCACTACCGACCACCGACGAGATCGTCCTCCCGGACGGCGGACGGCGACAAGAGTTCCAAGACGGTGTCATTTACGTCGCTTTCCAGAACGCCGTCGGATCCGCACTCGTCAACGGCCCCTCCGCGACAAGTACAACGCACTCGGCGGTCTCACCCCCGGCGGCAGCTTCCTCGGCTACCCCACTGAAGACCCAGAA
>NZ_CP034155.1:0-28127 GCF_003860625.1 Rhodococcus sp. NJ-530 | reverse complement strand
ACCGCCTTGTTCAGCCGACCGATCGACCAATCGAGGCGATGGCCGCAGAAAGATAGAAGCGCACCCGCGACGGGCGCAATGTCTTCGCCTTGCCTGTCCGTGCATCGAAGTGGTGGACACGCGGAGCCGATGCCGGCGGGCGTCGGCCAACCAGAAGCGATATGGCTGTCGTCGAAACCACCGCGGCAGAGAGTTCGACGGCCGGAGCCACAGCGGGCGCTTCCAAGTGCCCCTGCTCGACGTGGGCGAGCACGTCCATACCGATGTAGGCGGGAATGCTCAATACCCACCGCCAGAGGGGGACACTGACTCGTCTCGATGCCAGGTCATCAAAGGTGACGGTGGGGGCCAAGCCGAGAAGCCGCTCGAAGCGATTTCCGTCCGGAGGGATCACTGTGTGCCACACCCCGAATCCGATCTCGACGGCCAGAACGACAGATACGGAGGCGCCGCGTGCCGTTCGAGCCAGCCGAAGCCCCACATCGGGAACGGTGTAGTCGGTGCCGTCGATCACCAAGTCCGACGAGGCAACCAAGTCCTCGACATTGTCCGGGGTGATTCCTTCTCGAACCACCTCCACGATCGCGCCGGTGCCGATCCCTCGGCACAGTTCGGCGACGACTTCGGCCTTGTTTCGGCCCAATGTGGCGGTCGTGGCAGCGGCTTGCCTGTTGAGGTTGGTGACCGAGAAGGTGTCCGGGTCGGCAAGCACGAGTGTTCCGACTCCGAGTCGAGTCAGGGTCTCAGCGACCCGTCCTCCCACACCACCGACACCCGCCACCAGTACCCGTGCCCCGGCAAGTCGGGGACTGTAAGAACAACGGTGTAACTCTGAAAGGAGATACGCCACTATGACTGACGTGATTGAACGTGAGACAGAGACGAACTCGGCTCAGCCGGGTATCAGCGATGCGCGGCTCAAAGAGCTGGTCGAGCAGGCGCGAGCCGAAGGGCTGCAGTTGACCGGAGATGGTGGATTGCTGTCGAAGCTGACCAAGCTAGTCGTGGAGTCCGCGCTCGAAGGCGAGATGGACGACCACCTCGGATACGGCAAGAGCGACCCGGCAGGGAGGGGCAGCGGCAACTCCCGCAACGGCAGACGAGCCAAGAACGTGTTGACCGAGGCCGGCCCGGTCGAACTCGAGGTGCCCCGTGACCGGGATTCCTCCTTCGAGCCGAAGATCGTGGCCAAGCGGCAGCGTCGGCTGTCGGGCGTGGAGGACATGGTGATCTCATTGTCGGCCAAGGGTTTGACGACCGGTGAGATCGCTGCACACCTGGCCGAGGTGTACGGAGCTGATGTGTCCAAGCAGACGATCTCGACGATCACCGAGCGGGTGATGGAAGGCATGGCCGAGTGGCAGAACCGGCCGTTGGATCCTGTGTACCCGGTGTTGTTCATCGACTGCATCCACGTCAAGATCCGCGAGGGCAACGTCGCTAACCGGCCGATCTACGTCGCGATGGGGGTGACTGTCGACGGCACCCGCGACATCCTCGGATTGTGGGTCGGTGAGCACGGCGACGGGGAGGGAGCGAAGTACTGGCTTCGGGTGTTGTCCGAGCTGAAAAACCGTGGTGTGCAGGATGTTCTGATCGTCGTGTGCGATGGTCTCAAGCATCTACCCGACTCGATCGAGCAAGTGTGGCCACAGACCATCGTGCAGACTTGTGTGGTCCATCTTCTCCGTAACACCTACGCCTATGCCTCCCGCAAGGACTGGTCCGAGATCGCCAAGGACCTCAAACCCGTCTACACGGCTCCGTCGGAGCAGGCCGCGCTCGACCGATTCGCAGAGTTCAGTGACAAATGGGAGAAACGCTATCCCGCGATCATCAGGCTCTGGACTAACGCCTGGGCTGAGTTCGTGCCGTTCCTACAATTCGACAACGCCATCCGGCAGGTCATTTACACGACCAACGCCATCGAGAGTGTCAACGCTCGAATCCGCAGGGCTGTCAAGGCCCGTGGACACTTTCCGACCGATGCCGCGGCCTTGAAATGCGTGTATCTGGCCATCATGAGCCTCGATCCCAAAGGCACCGCCCGCAGGCGCTGGTCCAACCGATGGAAGGCAGCACTGAATGCCTTCGAGATAACGTTCGACGGACGGCTGTCTGCCGGACGAAAGTAGTTAGAAACCAATCAATTACACCGTTTTCTGGACAGACCCGCAAGTCGATTCTGCTCGGAATCCGAGATCAGGCCGCGATTCCGCGACAGCGGGGACTCAGACATCATGACGAACGCGGGTGTGGGCGGGCGGCAGAATGTCATGCGAGGCGAGCGTCCAGGTGAACGGCCGGCGGAAGTACTCACCGAACGATGTGGTTCCTCCTCGAGCATTATCGGCCTCGGTCAGGGATGCGGCGATGCTACTGACTCTGACGAGCGCGGCCACGTTGTAGGTGTTGTATACCCACCGCGGTTCCGAGACGACTTCCACCGGAAGTCCGAGGACCTCAAGCGCGGCCAGGAACGGTTCCTCGACCTCCATGTAGGCGTACTCGTAACCACGTTCTTCTGCGAGATGCATGAGGGCGCGGTAGAAGCCGAGTGTCGCGAACGTCTTGCGGAATGGCTCGAACACCGCTGTTCCAGAGATTTCACAGGAGTAGTGGGGTACCCGGAGGTCGAACTGCGTGGTGACCTGAAGGGTGTTCATCCCGCCTTCGATCATCCGGCAGCACCCCACGGGCTGGCCGGCGGCGTCGGAGGCCAACAGGTGGATTGAGTGTTCGTCGTACTCGTCGGTGAACACTCCGATGCCTGGATTTATGCTGTCGGACTCGATGAACCCGGCCTCGAGGTACAACTGGGTCCGGATTTTTTTCCACTGGTTGAAATCGTCACTACCAGGATCGGCGATCCGATAATGGAACATGGGGATCATACGGGTTTTGTCCTCTCTCGTGCCGCGTTCGACGGAAGGCGGGGTGTAGACGGTGGAAACCCCGCTGCGCGGTCGAATGACGCGGGGCCGGGCTGTCCCCGGGCTGTCCCCGGGCGACGACCGAAGGCCGTCGTCGATGTTGACGGCCGAGCTGGCGGTCGGGTTCGGGATCTGACCGGTGACCAACCAGTCAGATCCCGGCCAGCCCCGCGCGCCGCAGCTGCGCACGGGTGTTAGCTAGTGACCGGAACTCACCCGGGGTGCCGGCCACGGTGACCGGGCGGAGTGCGCGGTCCGCCGGGTAGACGTAGAGACCGTGCTTGCAAGGCCGGTACGACCACCCTGCGGTAGCGATCGCCTTGATCACGGTGTCCCATTCACGGCTGCGTTTGGTCATCGCTGTTCTCCCCGTTCGTCCTCGTCGCCCATGCAGGAAAGGACGAGTGAGGGTTCGATTGAGGTTCGCGGACCGCGCGGGGTGATCCGTCTGCGGGAACCTCGGTCAGGCGATGCCGACGGACTCCCGCTGCCGGAGGCAGCCTCTGACACAGATCGCACCAAGGCGCGCAACGGGTGTCGCTCAGCGCAGGATGCGCACGGATCGGTGTTCATGACGGCGGTGGGCTTCCCGCTGCGCGAACCGCACGGCACCGTCACTCGTCACCACTGCATGTACGGCCCGCCAACAGCAGGCCCCACCGGCAGGAGAGACCATGACCACCACCGCCACCGCACAGACCGCGGCACCCACCCTGTGGGCCACCATCGTCAAGCGGATCACCCTCGCCACCATCGCCGTCGCGGTGCTACTCGGCGCCACCCTCGCCGCCACCGGCACCGCCTCGGCGGCGACCCCCCGCTGCGGTGACGGCCGCTGCGTCATCTACCTCGACAAGCAGGAGACCCGAGACTTGGGCAACGGCCGCGCCCCGAAGCTCCCCGGTGGCCTGCCCTGGCAGATCAACGTCAGCTACACCGCGCTGGCCAAGGGCCACCAGCTGATCGCCCGCCAGTACGCCAACCGCGGCTGGTGCTCCGCGTTTCTGATGTCCGTCCGCCCCTGGGAGAACCAGGGTTACACCGGCTACAAGTGCTGACCCGGCAGTAAGACCCCCGGACGCCGGGGCCGGTCGCACTCTGTTGCGGGGTGCGACCGGCCCGGGCCGTGCACCGGTCCGCCCGTGCTGCACACCGCAGCAACCGCTCTTACGCACCATCCCCCGTCGCGAACCCGAACGTGGCATCAGTCGTCAATACCTGGAGAGCCAGGGGCAGTGCCGGTGAATCGGCATGCACACGGCGAACCGAGTTCATAATTCATCCGTCACTACTGACACACCACGCAAGCGACCGACATCGAACACAGACCCCGCAGAAACAGCGTGGGCGTACGGAGGAGCGGATACATGGACGACCCCCATCAGCCAGACCCGACGTCAGGTTTCCCCCGAGTGCTTCCCCGGACGGGGAAGCATTCGCAGATCGACCGCGCCTACATCGAACTCGTCGGAGAGCCGCAGAGGGACCTCCTCGCCTTCGCGATGACGCACGCGCTCAAGCTGACCCGCGGCAACCGGGCCGACGCCGAGGACCTCGCCCAGGACGCATACGTAAAGCTCATCGGATACACCTTCACCCGACCGGTCAACGGACGGGCCTTCCTCACGCGCGTGCTGACCAATCGGCACATCGACCTGTATCGGCGGCGGCAGACACAGAAGGCTGTTCTGGGGGTCAACACCGGCTTCGAAATCGCCCTCGACGACCTCTCGTCCGACCACGTCACCCGCGACGTCGCCGAGGGAGTGGTGTTCTCCACCGAGATCCGTGTCCACATCGGAGTCGTGATCGACTCCTACCCCGACGCTGAACAGCGCCCCCACCTGTGGGCCCTGCTTGACCTCGACGACGGTGACCTCCGGCCCCTCGAGCAGGTCGCCGCCGTTACCGGATTGAGCCTGTCAAAGGTCAAGAAGCTCAGCTCGTGGCTCAAGACCCGACTGCAGGCCGCCTTGGCTGAGCTGGCCCCGAATCGACCGTCGACCGCACCCGACGCCCCCACCCTCTAAAAAGTAGGAAGAGACAACGATGACGAACTTCGACAACGACCCCGGACGTCTGGCTGCCGAGGCCGAGGCGTTGCTGGCGCTGATCGACGCCGAGCTGCACGCCGACGACCCCGACCACACTCTGATGCCTTCCGACGAGGAACTGCTGGCGATGACCGAGCGAGCTTTCACCCGGGCCAGCGCGATCGTCGAGGCACAGGAGGCCATCGGGGACGCCCGGATCGACGACGACACCCTCGCCGATGTCCTGGCGACCTGGACCGCCGAACTTGGACTGGTGTCCTCGACCCGCGCGGCCGCGACCGCCGACGAGGGCCGGCTATGGAAGGTGCGGGTGACCGACCCCGACCTGGTCACCGCGATCCTCGGCGTCGACGCGGTCGGCCCACTGTCGCTGACTGTATCCGATACCCCGGTGGCGGACGGGACCGCGGTGAGCGTGACGTTGCCGCTGCGCAGCACCCCTGACCCAGGTATCACGCTCCTCGCGGTGATCGACTACGGCGACGGTGCCCGCATCCGGATTCCGCTGTACCAGGTCGATCGTGGTGAGGCCGCCGCGCAGATGGGTCTGGCCGAGCTGTCCGGCAAGGCGATCCTGCCTGCGAGCATCGAAGCCACCCACCCGGTGCTCACCCTCTCGGTGCTGGCCGGCCCCGCGTGAGCATCGACGCCGCGCCTGGCGCCACCTGGGGGGAGGTACTCGACCAGGCCCGCACGGGCACCGATCCCGACCGCGCCGAATCCCTGCTGACCGCGATCATCGCCGCGGCCCTGGCACTGTCCCCGGAGTCGATCCACGAACGTCGCGTCGGCGGGTTCCCGCCCGGCGTCCCGAGTAAGAGCATCGTCCGCTCCGCCGCACAACTGCTGCTCGACCTCACCTCCGTGTCCCACACGGCGCGATCGCACGTGCGACGGGCGCTGGCGTGGACGCAACTCCTGCGATTCCCGCAGCAGAAGGTGGTCACCGCTGTCGCGCCCGGAGGTGAAATCATCCAGGCTGTCGAAAACTGCCGGCATGCACTCACCGAACTCGGCGACCACGGCGACCCTGTCGATCGGGCCATCGTGGAAATCCAACTCGCCCGATACCTCCGCAGGGTGAATCAGCCGCACGACGCCATCGCTGCCCTGACACACATTCAGCCGGGTGACCGCCAGATCGTCGGCGACGAGGTACGACCTCGAATCCTCCGCGAAGCACCGTTTCTGGGTGACTTCCTCGTCGAGAAGATCGGATTCAAACGCGCAGAGTTGCTCTGCAACGCGTACCGCGACGTCAGCCTCGTCGAGCATTCGATGCGGCAGGTCGAGATTGCCCGCGAACACGCCCGCCGATACGCCGATGCCGACCCAACCAATTTCACCTATACCTGGCTGTTGGAAGGGCATCTGCACCGCCGCAGTCGAGACGTGCACGCCGTACTGCGGATGGAGAAGAAGTCCAGGGACCTGGCGGCGCAGTACCCGCAGTCCTCGACTGCCCGGCGTCATGCCAATACCCAGGCGAGCGCGAACGCGGACCTGTTCCAGGACTTCAGCCGAGCACAGGAGTTCCGCTATCAACGGCTGCAGAACCGTCTGAAGGACGATCTCGGGATAATGTTCGAGGGGCAGCCGTCGATCGAGGAATTGATGGGTTGCGTGGCGCACTACCGTCAGCTCAACTCGAAGGCCGCGATCACCTGGCTGGGGAACATTGCCTGGGCCATCACCTCCGGCTACGTCCGATCGGGTGACACCGCCGTGGATCCACAGATCAGGGCCTACGCGGAAGGCCTCCTGGATGTGGCGGAAGCGGCGTGGGATGGTTTCGCCGGAAATGGTGTCAGCTCGCTTCTCTACGGTCGAGCACGGTTGGCCTTGATGTCGGGTGACGCCCCGACCGTCGAGTTGACCACGGACCTGCTGACCGCGAGCCGCAATGCCTACCAATGGGCAACGGCCCAGAATGCGCTCACCTCCGCAGTCCGGCATGGGGTGGCCGGCAGCGACGAGGTACGTCATCGCCTCGACGAACGGCTCGCCGAGTTCGATCTAGGAACGAGTTACGTCGCCCACGCGAAAACCCTTGGCCTGTCAGCGGAGTGGTGGTGGCGCGCCGCCGCCACAGGCATCGACATCGACTGGGTGCGGGTCGAGACCGAAGCCCTCACCGCCACGGAGATGCTACGTATCGAGGGAGTGAGCCTGGCCCCGGAATCGGAGGCGACCGCGTGGATGGCCGCTGCCCGCGCGGTGGCCGAGACCACACCGGATGAACAGACCGAACGATTGCGACGGCTTCTACGCGGGATCGGGTGCGTCACCGAACTGATGCTCACCATCGCCACCACCATCGACCGCCGCCGGATCGCGGAAAAGTTCGCCGCCTTGTTCACCGACGCGGCTGATCTGGCTGTCACCCTGGGCGATCACGAGGCGGCCGACCTGATCATGGAAGCCGTCCGGCGGGACCGGGTGGGCCTGCTTCTGGCCGAGTTGGCCCGCAACCGCGACGTCGACACCAACATCCGGGCCGCGGCACTGGCCGTGCAGGACGCCGGCTCTGCCACCGTCGACTTGAGCGGCACGAACCCCGACGAGGACACCAAAGGGAAGGAGAACGGGCGAGGGCTGCGGGGCCGATCCAACGAGATCGCCGTCGATCGGGCCGCCGCAGTCAAGGCCGCCGAATCGGTCCTCGGCCCCCTGTCGGCTCTGGCCGACTCGTCCCATCTCTACACCGCCACCGCCACCGCTGTTCTTGACCGCCGTGGCCTGACCGCCGTCCCCACCGCCGTCCTCCAGCTCCTCCCGCTGTCTCGCGGTACCGACGCAGTCGGCTCCGGCGGTGAGTGGGTGCCGTTACTGCGAAGGGTCACCATCTCCATTTCCGGAAGGCCCACGGAGCAGTTCACCGATCGAGTCGAGGTCGCCCGGCTGACCCTCGACCTGCATCCCGGCGACGACGACACGTTCGAATGGCGGGAGAACTACACCCCTCGGCTGCTGCCGCAGCCGTTGATCGAACTGCTCGCTGCCACCAATCCGGAAGCACCGATACGGCTGATGATCGTGCCCACCGGGTTCTTCCACATCCCTTTCGACGCCCTCCCAGTCACCGCCGACACCGCTGTCCTCGACCACGCCCTGGTCAGCATCCACGGCTCACTGACCAGCGCCCTGTCGCTGATGGCACTCGACGAACAGCGGACCCCGACCCCCTCGCTGGCCCTCTACGACCACACTCTCACCCACGCCCGGCCCGAGCTCGACACCTTGCTCGCCGCCCTCGACGGAGTCCGGCGGGTCGAGTCACACCAGGATCTCGACCTCGAGATGTCCGTCGACGGCGCGCAACCGTATTCTCTGCTCGCGATGGCTGTGCACGGCAGCGCCGACGAGCACGGCTGGGGGCAGGCGAAGAAGCTCCGCGACGCCGACGGAAACACCGTCTGGGTCACTGCCGCCCAAGCCCTCAGCTGGACCGTGCCCCGGTTGTGTGTACTGGCCTCCTGCAACACCCCAATCAGCGCACCCGACGGCATCGAGATCGGAGGCTTTCCCCTGGCATTGATGCTGCGCGGCGCGACCACCGTCATCGGTGGCCTCTACAACATCGACGACAAGGCCACCAGCGCGATCATGATCGCCTTCTGGAACCGTCTCGCCGCCGGCGAGACCGCCCTGGCCGCGTTGCGTCACGCCAAACTCGACTACCTGCAACAGCATCCAGATCACCGGCACACCTGGCCCGAGTACTGGGCCGGGTTGACCGTCTACGGCGCACCGAACACCTGACCGGCTGCGGAACCGGGCGGTGTGCCGCCTGCGAACCGCGCACCGGCGCGGGATCGCCCGCCCACAACCCGCACGGGTACGGTGACGACAACGACGAGCACGGCCCACTGATCGACGACGTCGTCTCCCGCGTTCTCACAGCGTTTCAGGAAAGCGCGACCGGTGAGGACCAACTCGAACTTCAGGCGGCGCGGCCCTCGATTCCACCGGACATCGACCGCGCACGTCTGCGGGACGCCTGCGACGTCACCCAGAAGTACGACCTGGACGAGAAGATCCGATACCGGTTGCGGGCACGGTTCTGGACGAAGTACGACCACTCCTGCGCCACGCCGCGAAGCTGACACACACCGACCCCGACGAACACCAGAGCACCGGCGCGAAAAAATGCAGTGCTGCAACAGATTCCGAACACACTGGACTGTCGGTGGGTACTGTCACGATGTTCCCATGGACCCCCGTGATGAACCGTTGACCGTTCCCGACGACTGCGTTCGGTGGTGCAGCGCCCGCGATCAAGGTCTTGCGGTGCTCGACGACATGGCCCTCGTCGACCTCGACTGGTGGAACACCCGCCTCGATCGCCACCGGATCCCGGTGCGGATCGCCGGCCACGACCGCGACGGACACCAGATAGACACCGGGACAGCGTATCTGAGCCGCAGTGATCTTCAGTGCGAGAGCGGCACCTTCGAAGTCGACGGTTGGCGGGATCTGAGCGCCCTCTACCTGTGCGCGGCGTGGCTCTACGCGCACCCGCACCGGGGCCGGGCACGGCGCTTCGTCGACGTCCGCACCCCGAGCACCCCGGATCAACCGTTCCGGGTCATCACCGAAGCGTTCGCCGCGTGCGAGCGATCCCCGGCGCTGACCGACGCCGGCCCGTTCCGGCAATGGTCCGGATGGCCGAAAACCCCCGGCGTCGGGCCGTCACTGTTCTCGTTGTACTGCTGGGCCACCCACCCCGACAGCATCTGGCGACCGCAACTTCTCGATCAACAATCCGTGTCGACCCTGCTCCAGCACGGCTGGCTGGAAAACCCCTCGGTCCCCCAGTTCACCGTCGCCCGCTACACCCGCTACACCGACCTGCTCCACCACTGGGCCCGACAAGCCGACACCACCGCCGAACTCGTCGAAATGTGGCTCACCCACCACTGGCGCACACAGATCACCGACGCCGACCGGGTGCGCCGCGCTCACCGCAACAACACCTGAACCCACACCCGTCGAGGCACCGGAAAAGACGGGCCCACCTCCCCGAACAGTCTCAGCCGGCGAACGGGGGGCGGCGCGATCTCATCCGATACAGTCCCAAGGTTCAGCGGCTGGGGAGCCGGCATCGGCCGACGGCCCGTCGGTACGGGGAAGGGGAGAGTCGGCTGTTCAGGGCATTGTGCGCAACCGCAGCGATAAGTCGAGGGAAATTCGCATTCTGTGCCCGCATGGTGGAACCGTTCGGACACGGCGTGCCCGGCGTGCCGAGCGGCGGTCGGCCCCTGGTTCTCGTTTTCCGCTCGGTACTGTTTTCGGCCTTTTCGACGTGAGGAATCGTATGTTCGCTGACCGGTTGAATATGTTGTTCGAGGATTCACCGCGACTCGGTCACCCCGTCACCCAAGCAGAGGTGGCAGACGATCTGACAGCCGGCGGCTGGCGTATGTCGCGGCCCTACTTGTCTCAGTTACGCCGAGGTCTGCGGACGAGCCCTTCTCCGGATGTCGTTGCCGTGCTTGCGGATTACTTCGGAGTCGATCACGACTACTTTTTTCGGCCGGCCGGCAGCGAGTCCACGGACGCGTCGGCCGTCATCGACCGGCTCGAACAGGGGCCGCTGCGGCGCTTGTTGTCCTGCGTGGACGGTCTTTCCGAATCGTCCGCAGGGCTGGTCCTCGACATGGCCGAACGTTTGCGGCGCGCAGAGAAGTGTCCGGCAATCACTGCGGGCGACGGGTGCCACCAAAAAAATCTGACGTCCGGCCGAAGGCGAGTCTGAGATTCACACACGACCACCGATACCGAAACCTCGCGCGGGTCCTGGGACTGGCGCCACCCATTTGGGTCGATTCCGATACGCCCAAGCTCCTGTTTCGTCGGTCGCTGTCGGGTCGGGTTTCTCGGTGCCGCCACACTTGGGGTCGGCTACATCGGAGGCTGCTGCTCTCGCTCGATCGGGGATTTGTGAGCTTGTGGCCGTGACGGTCCTCGATTGTTCGGCACTATTGATCTCGACAAAGATGTGACGGCTTTGCCGCCCACGATCGGGAAAAGGGAGTTCACTGATGGGCATGGCGAGTACGGGGCCGCGCACGGTCGTGCCCTCGGGCGTTCGGAATGAGCTGTACGAAATTCTGCGGAGCGGTGGTCCTCGCACCGCCCGAGACCGAGCGACCCTGATTGGACTGGTGAGATGACCGAGCGCAACGGGACGTACGTCGTCGCCGACCGTAAACCCTTGCAACCTCAAGCCGAACGAACGCGAGGAAAACTCCTCGCCGCGGCAGCCGCACGATTCGACGCCGAAGGCTACACACTCGCCAACGTCAACACCGTCATCGCCGACGCCGAAACCACCAAAGGTGGAATGTACTTCCATTTCGCATCCAAAGAATCGATGGCGCAAAACCTCATCGAAGAATGGTCCCGCGCGGTGCACCACGCTTTCGCAGATGCCAAAGCGACCCGATCTACCGCCCTGGCGCAGGTGGAGATGATCTTTCGGATACTCGCCCGCCGCCTCGACGCGAACCAGATCCTCCGGGCCGGAATGAAACTCAGCCTCGAACCCTCGATCGAGGGCTCGCACCAGACCTACCTGCGGTGGGTAGAGAACACCGACGACCTCGTCGCACGCGCCATCGAGGCCGGCGACGTCCGTGAAACCCCGGCGGTACATCGACTCGCCTGGAACCTGTGGGCGGGAACAATCGGCGCCACACAAGCGATTCCCGCGGACTGCGACGAGGTCAGCCTGTCGACCCGAATCGACGATGCCATCGCAGCGCACTTCTCGTCCATCGCGACCAACCACATCTGACATCGAGACCGGCAACACCTCCGGCGAAGACGCGAACCGCGCCGGGTCGGCAAACCCCCACCGCGTGCTGCACCGCATCGGACAGCGTCGAGGGCATCGGAAAGGACGGGCACACCCGGCTTCCCCCGGGCGGTCTCAGTCGGCGGGTGGGGGTGCGCTCGAGGCGATATCGGATCGTCGCCGGATGATCGCATCGAGGGCATCGCACAGGCTGATGCTCTCCTGCAGCAGCTGCATGAGCAGTTGTTGGCTGTGCTCGTCCATCGTGCGGCCCTCCACCGCCATGATCGGGGTGAGCGCGGCGAGCTCCGAATCCGCCTGCGCCTCGGTCACACCTCGCTGTGCCGCCACTACCGCTCTCCTCTCGCTCCCTGATCCAGTCCACCGTCATCGACGGTGGCTCCATCCCATCACCATCAGTACATCGGTGGAGGGCACGACAGCGCCCCTGCCATCGTCGAGTGCTGATTCCACACCATTTTCGTGGACTCCGCGCGGACCTGAAGCGGTACCACCCTGGCGGATCAATGCCCGGAACGGCCGGCTTCAAGCCTCCGCCGCGCCGGCGACATGGACGTCGACGACATGATTTCGTTCGGCCCACGCCGCACCACCCGTCGACCCTTGTCGTGAACGGATCGGTGCTCCTCGCCCACACAGCGCAACTATCGGCGGACGTGCGCGGTACGGATGAGGTCTGCCACAGCGCGCCGGGTCCGGTCGTGCCGGGGGTCGTGGGCGAGGTCGCCGGTACGCACGCGCTCGGTGAGTGCGGCGATCACTTCCGCGCAGGCGCGGGGACTACCCAGCACGATGGGCACCGCCGTCTTCGGGTCCGGCGCAGCGGGGCTTTCGGTCCGGTAACTGATGAGGCCCACGGCATGCGGGGGGACGGTTCGGCGGAACGTCGCCCGCAGATCGTTGATACCCCGGTACAGCCGGTCGAGGTCGGTGAGCGCGACCTCGTCGGCAACGAGCCTGCGTTGCAGAGCGCTGAGCACCGACAGTGCCGCGTCGATGTCCTCGGCCGCGCGGGCCGCCGCGACGGTCGCGCTCATCCGCTCCGGAACCGGTTTCTCCACCACCCGCGTGTGGTCGCGGATCTGCAACCCGATCGCGCCGCGTTCGCCGGCGCGACGCTCCTCGGAGGCGAGTTTGCGGCAACGATCCGAACACCACCGGGCCGGCCGGCCACGTGGCTTGACGGTGACCGAGTTACCGCAGCGTGGGCACAGGTTCGGGTCCATTTCGTCAGCATAAACATTTCGTCGCCCGAAAACATTGTCAGTCTCGTCACCTGAATGCAAGAGGTGTGTGGCACCTGGGGCGAGCGAGAAAGAACCCTTCGGGATAGAGGGCGGTAGAGATCGGTAGATGTGGGCAGAAGCGCGTGACGAGCGAGCACGGCCAGGAGAGCAGCGCGGGCGATGAGAAGGCGTCGAGAACTGGGGAGGTAAGCCGGGAACGGCACCCGAGCCCGGCAGGTTCATCGCCTGGTGCCGAGGTCCGGAACGGCGTCCGCCGCCTGAAAAACATTTCGTCGCACGAAAGTACGCCCCCGCAGTCTGAAATTCAGCAAGAGGTGTGTCTGAAATATCTGGGTGAGGTCGTCACGGACAGCGACGCGCGTTGCCATGGACCCTTTCAGGGAGTAGGTCGTTGTCGGCAGGTGCTGCGATGCTCGAAGGCGTGCAAGAAATTCGGGTGAAAGTCAGTCGATGGGAATCGCGCCGACTGTGGTGGCGCGCCGGCACCCGGGCGCCGGGGTTGGTGCTCCACATCGAGGGATACAGCACCCCGACCCAGACCTACCGAACCCGCGATCTCGACCGCGCCCGCGCGATGGTCCTCGACTACCTCGTCGAGGTGATCGGCAAGCCGGCACCGCCCGACATCGCCATCTGCTGGATCGAGACCGGCACATAGCCGAGACCCTCGGCGGCCCCAATCGAAGAACACCGGCACGAGCACGCCGGAGCGTCTCGCGGCTTCGCAACAGAAACCCCGCGCTGGGCGGGCGCGGATGTGATGCCGGAAACGACGCGTGACCGATTCACCGGCAGATTCTGTCGAGCTGCTCTGCGCGTGAGCGACCGTAGCCAGCTCTCTGGTCGACGGTTATCGAGGTGTCGGTTTCTCGTTGCCCAGCGCAGCGCCCCGGACACCGGGACGCGGCCGGCAGGCCGCGGTAGCCGACTTAGGGCACCTAAGTTTCTATCTTGCTCTGCTCGAGGTGCTCTGCTCGGGTCGATGCGAATCGGGCAGAAGTGCACAACCACCGGTAACGCTTCCGCGCTCTGCGCCGTACCCGACCTGTCTCCTCAGCCCGGAACGGTTCCCGCCAGTACGGCAGAAACTCATCTGCCTGTGCTCACCGTCAACCGACAAAGCCGAACCCGCACACACCTCTTGCACTAGAAGTGCATTTTCGGCGCGACGAAATACGATTTCGTCCATGCCCACACCGCGCACCGCACCCGGCACCACCGACAGCACGCCGATCGTCGAGCAGGACTCGCCCCCTCGAGGAGGGCGGCGCACGGGGAATCTGCCCGTGGTGTCACCGCGCGATCAGCCCACCGACACGAGGACGGCCGCGGGTGTGGTGCTCGGATCAATGCCGACGCGATGCGCACAACGCCCGCAAAGCAGCCCGCGCCGGCGTCGTCGGAATGCGCGTGATCCGGCAGACGGAGACCGTCGCACCCCCGGCCCCACCCGTGCAGCCGACCGAAAGACCCGGCGCCGCATCCGAGACGTTCGACCCCGCCGACGCGCTCCTGCACGTCACCCACTCCCCCGAACTGATCGCCCGCCCGCGTCCTGCGTGTGGTCACCGCCAACCTCGGCCCCCGCAGCATCGACCGTCAACTCCCCGGCCCCATGCACGACGCCGCCGTCGAACTCGCACCGCTCCTGGCCGATTACATCCGGCGCACCCGTGCGCCGGCGGCCGAGGCGACACCGAAAAACGGAGCCGCCGCTGCCTTGTCTCGTCAACAGCGGCGGGCACTGCAGCGCAGCACCGGAAAAAGTCGGCACTGACACCCGACACCGAAAAACTTTCCACCCACCCCGCTGTGGTGATGCCTCCACGTGACGATGCGAAACGAGGCCACCGGATTGACCGGGTCGATCAGTGTCCGTGCAGATCGCTGATCACCCCTCCCTACGTCTGCCGCCGCAGTGAAGGTTGCAGAAGCAGATACCTGAGTCCGAAGGACTGCGTACCGCCGTAGTCCCGCCACGAACACCGATACCCCGATTCGAACCCCAAGCTCTCCCCGACCCGGTCGTTCTTGAGCTGCCACTGCAACGATCCGGGTTCGACACGACGGCCCTCCCACAACCGGAACTCGTGCGCCTGCGAGCGCACCGTGGAATTCCGCTCACTCCAAAACGGGTAGTTCGTCAACGTCAGAGAAGCCCCGGCCTCGACACTTCCGTCGAGAATGAGCCGTTCGACGCGTTGAGCGTCCCGCCAGATTGCCGCCGTATCGAGATCCGGCGCCCCCGAAGAAGAAAGCTCGAACACCTCACCGTCGACGTCCGCCAGCAGACGCTTCTTCGGGTACTTCAGCTCCAACGCGATACGACGACCACCGAGCCGCCCGAGCACATCGACCGCCAGCCGAGACCGTCCGCCCACCCGCTCACTGACGGCCACCTTCTTCTCCAACCGAACCTGCTCCACCTCATCCGCCATCACCGTTGCCAGCGCAAGCTGGAAGTCGCTCTCCGAGTGGAACAGAGGCCGCTCTTTACCGAGTCGGTCCATCCACGACTCCACGTACGGTGCAAGATCGAACATTCAGCAGCTCCACTTCGATAGACGGCTGCTCTCCAGACCCGGTCAGGGAAATTCCGTAGACGTAGCTTTCCAGCAGGAGGCCAAGCGCGCGGATTTTGGGTGGGGGGCCGGGATACCTGATATGGCTTGGCACGTCCCACCCGAATAATTTTTCTATATGGCTCGGCGTGTCCGACCTGAATAGTGATCGTGATGCGGCACGCTGTCCCCCATGGACACCTCGGGGGCACTGTTACTCAACGACACGCAGTGGGCCGACGAGGTACTTCTCCCACACCGCCCCTACGCGACGAACTACCTCGAGCGTGGCCAGTACCGGATGCACCGCGACGACGCCCTGACGATGCGTTACGTCGAGCACTCCCCCCACGCACTGCTCGGCTCGATCGTCATCGACTGCGACCATCCAGATGCGGCGATGCGAGCCTTCGAGAAACCCTCGGACCATCCCGCCCCGAACTGGGTCGCCCAGTCCCCCTCCGGACGCGCGCACCTCGGCTGGTGGCTCGGACCCAACCACGTCTGCCGCACCGACTCCGCCCGCTTGACCCCCATTCGTTACGCGCACCGCATCGAGACCGGGCTCAAGGTCTCCGTCGGCGGCGACTTCGCCTACGGCGGGCAACTCACCAAAAACCCCATTCACCCCGACTGGGAAACCATCTACGGACCGTCCACTCCGTACACGCTGCGGCAACTGGCCACCATCCACACCCCCCGCCAGGCACCCCGCCGCCCCGATCGCGCGGCCGGCCTCGGCCGCAACGTCACCATGTTCGACACCGCCCGCAAATGGGCCTACCCCCAGTGGTGGCATCACCGGAACGGCACCGCCGATCAGTGGCTACGTCTTGTCCTGCAGCACTGCCACGCCGTCAACACCGAGTTCGCCGATCCCCTGCCCTTCGTCGAGGTTCGGGCGACCGCGTACTCCATCGGTAAATGGATCTGGCGCAACTTCGACGAAGCCGCCTACCGCGCACGCCAAGCTCACCTCGGACGTAAAGGTGGCAAGGTCATGACACCTGCAAAGATCGAAGCAAACCGGAAACGAGCCACGAAGTTCGATCTCGCCACAGCAATGGAGTACGCGCTATGAGCCAAGGTGGAGCACGAGCCAAGCAACGTCGAACCATCACTGCACGAGAACTCGCGGAACGCCTGGGGTCTTCCGAGCGAACCGCTCGACGCCTCATCGCCGAACCACGGGATGAGTTCCTCGAGCGCGCCAAGGTCCGCCGTGACCGCGTGGTGTCACTACGAAACCAAGGCATGAAATACCGGGACATCGCCGAGGAAATGGACATCACCATCGGAGCCGTCGGGCGGATACTGCATGACGCCCGCAAAATCGAAGAGAAGGAAAACCCGGTCCGTGACGCCTGCTGACCTGAGCGGTCCCCCGTGGCAGCCGAACCCTGCTCACTTGCGCGCTGCGTCTACCGTGCCGATGCAGTATCCGAGTGCACTGATCCGCACTATTCATTACGCGCTGAATTTCCTCGACCGTGAACTCGCCGAACACCCAGAAGACGAGATGATGGCTCAAGCCGAGACCCGCGACGTCTACAGCCTTCTCGTGGAGATCACCGCGGCTCTGCATGGTCTCAGCTCCGAAGCCGATGTCACCGACGAGCAGATCCAGAACGCCCGGTACTGGATGCTCGGACAGTTCGATAATCCTCTTAACCCCACTACGTAGGACTGTACTTAGGACTGAGAGCAAACTGGCTTGCATCCTGGTCCAGGCATCGAATACTCCAAAACTCAAAATTTCTAGAAAGCTTGATTGTTAGAAACAATCTGCAACCTGCAAAATATCCGTTCAACCAAGGACGAGGAAAGATGCCCCCCACTAACTACGCAGCCTGCAAGCACAGCGCCACCTTGAAGGTGACGGATGAAGCTGTCCTGAGCATGCTGAGAGGACTCGCTCAGTACTGCGAATCAGGAACCTACCCACAGATCGCCTGGGGAGGCACCAAAGTCAATCACTGGCTGGCAGCTCGTAAGCACGCCACCTTCCGGTTCACGCAGCCCGACGACCGGGAATTCTTTATCAAAGAGGCAACCCGGCTACTCCCTGCAGAAACATGGGAGCTCACGATAACTAGCGACCACGATCCAGCCACGCCGCAGCGCAGGTAGGTGGTCCGGGTAGATCATTACCTCGCTACAAGAAGAAGACCCTGATACGTGGTGGCCTACTCAAGACGAGTGCACCGCGAGTTCCAACTGATCACCAAACTAACCTGCGTGCCTTCGCCTTCGTGGTATGGGCTACACCAAGAAACTCTAGAAAGTTATTTTGTTAGAAACGATGATTGTACTTGCGTTTCTTGGTTGTTGAGCCACTGCCAAAGCGCCTCGTACACAGCGTCCTGCATGCGGATCCCTCGCTGTGCGCAGGCGGTTTTGACCATTCGCTGCAGATCAGGCGGAAGCCGGGTCGCGAAAGCGGTCACCGTGGCGTCCTTTGGAAGTGTGGGCGGCGCCGCCGCAACCTCCCGAGCGAGTTGCGGAGTAAATGGGTGGGGTCTAGCGGTCTCGGTGACTCGTGGTGTTGCGAACGCGGATGGCTTCTTCTTGGCGGTACTCATGCGACGGTCACCGTAGAGAGCACTCGGTCCAGAGCCGCGTCGAATGCAACTGTCACCTCATGAACTGCTGGACGGACGCTGTGCACCGGGAGATGGTCACCAGTAGCTTCGGCGACCGCAGCACGTTGGGGGACCACCATCGGCAACACCATCTCTCCCAACGCCTCCCGAATTTCGCTGGCCCGATGCGTAGCTTCTCGACCCTGCGCCGGAACCCTGCCGAGCAGGACGCCGGAGACGGTGAGGCCGGGGTTGTAGTAGCGGGTAATCGTCTCTATCGCGTCCAGAATCTTCGACACTCCACGGCTAGCCATGAACGATGGTTCAGTCGCGATCAGTGCAGTGTCGGCGGCGATGAGAGCATTGGAAACAAGTTTGCCGACGCTGGGAGGGCAGTCGATCAGCACCAGTGGGTATCGCTGGCGAAGATCGTCGGAGTCGAGCGCTGCTCGCAGACGCTGTTCGACTCCAAGCCCGGAGACCGCGTCCAAGTCGGCCAGATCCAGATCCGAGGGGATCACGCTGACGTGGTCCCACGTCGAGGTGTGCACCGCATCGGCTGCGCTACCGCGAAGCTCCTGAGCGAGTAAATTCGCGGCGGTCTTGCCTGCGAGCGGGTACTCGATACCGAGCGCCTCTGACGCGTTGCACTGCGGGTCGAGATCGATCACCAGAGTTTCGATCCCGCGGGCGCTCGCTGCTGAGGCAAGCCCGAGCACGGTGGTGGTCTTGCTAGACCCACCCTTCTGATTAACAACAGCAACCACAGTCATAACCAATACTCTAACAATCTAAATTGTTAGAAATAGCTATCTAGCATGCGTGTCGAACGACCAATCCCCAACAGTCTCCGTAGAAACCTCACTCGTTTCAGTCGCGCGGACAAGTAGTCGTCGAGCGCTGCCTCTCACACCCGTCCTTACGAGACCTAGTGATTCGTACGCCGTCTCCTAGGTGCGAAAAGAAATAGCACCTGCGCTGTTCCTCGACTGAGGGGTGGGCAAGGATGATCCGAGCACGTTTGTTGTCGCGGAGGGATTGGGTTCATGGGTTCAGTGCACGAGGTCATCGAGGCGTTTCGGCAGGCACCGTCGAATTCGGAGCGGGGCACGAAGTTCGAGCAGTTGATGGTCCGGTACTTCGAACTCGACCCACTGCTCTCGCAGCAGTACGAGAAGGTGTGGCGGTGGACCGACTGGCCGGGCCGCAAGGGCAAGCCCGACACCGGTATCGACCTCGTCGCCCGTGAACGCGACACCGGCGAATTCACCGCGATTCAGTGCAAGTTCTACGAACCCACCCACACCCTTGCCAAAGGCGACATCGACTCCTTCTTCACCGCATCCGGAAAAACGCCGTTCTCCAACCGGGTCATCATCTCCACCACCGACCGCTGGGGCAAGAACGCCGAAGACGCCCTCGAGGGGCAGTCAATCCCCGTGCAGCGGATCGGGCTGGCCGAGATCGCGGAATCGCCGATCGACTGGGACATCGCCTGGCCGCAGGGCGAGCTGCAGGTCAACCTGGCCGAAGCGAAACGTCACGAACCCCGCCTGCATCAACAGTCCGCCATCGACGCCGTCTTCGCAGGCTTCGAGGCCGGAAACGACCGCGGCAAACTGATCATGGCCTGCGGTACCGGTAAAACCTTCACCGCCCTCAAGATTGCCGAACGTGCAGCGTTGGAGAACGGCGGCAACGCCCGGATTCTGTTTGCGGTGCCGTCGATCTCGCTGCTCTCGCAAACTCTGCGGGAGTGGACCGCGCAAACGCAGTTGGATCTGCGGGCGTTCGCGGTGTGCTCGGACACCAAAGTGTCCCGCTCGGCCGAAGACGTCAACATCCACGACGTCGCGATCCCCGTCACCACCGATCCGGTGAAGTTGGCTGCGGAGATGGCGCACCGTAAGCGCGCCAAAGGTTTGACTGTGGTGTTCACCACGTACCAGTCCCTGCCCACCGTCGCGAAAGCACAAGAGCTGGGGGTGGATCCGTTCGATCTGGTGATCTGCGACGAAGCGCACCGCACCACCGGCGTCACGCTGTTCGGTGAGGACGATTCGAACTTCGTCCGCGTCCACGACGCCGACTTCCTCAACGCCGCCCGCCGGCTGTACATGACGGCGACACCGAAGATATTCGTGGACGACGTCAAAGAGAAGGCGGAAGAGCATTCCGCCGAGCTCACCTCGATGGACGACGAAACCGTTTACGGTCCCGAGTTCCACCGACTCTCATTCGGTGAGGCCGTCGAGCGAGGTCTGCTCACCGATTACAAAGTGATCGTGCTGACCGTCGACGAATCCCTGGTGGCAGCGCCGCTGCAGGATCAGCTTGCCGGGGTGCACAGCGAACTACGGCTCGACGACGCGTCGAAGATCATCGGCTGCTGGAATGCACTGGCCAAGCGTGCTGGCGAAACCCCCGAAGGAACAGGCTTCGCACCGGGTGCGGCGCCGATGCGCCGCGCGGTCGCGTTCGCGAAGGACATCGCCGCGTCCAAGCAGGTCGCCGAAGTGTTCCCCACTGTTGTCGATGCCTACCGCGATCTGCTCGAGGGCAGCGAAAATGACGGGCGCACTGTCGATTCCACCAACCTGGACTTGACGTGTTCGGTGCACCATGTGGACGGCACGTTCAATGCGCTACAACGCAACGAGCAACTCTCCTGGCTCAAAGCCCCCCTGCCAGAGGGGGAAGCCCGGATCCTGACCAACGCCCGCTGCCTCTCCGAAGGAGTCGACGTACCGGCGTTGGATGCGGTGATGTTCCTGCACCCCCGCAACTCTCAGGTCGATGTGGTGCAGTCCGTGGGCCGGGTGATGCGCAAATCCGACGGCAAGGATTACGGCTACATCATCTTGCCCGTTGCGGTTCCGGCCGGTGTCAGCCCGTCCGAGGCGTTGTCGAACAACACCCGGTTCAAGGTCGTCTGGCAGGTACTCAATGCGCTTCGCGCGCATGATGATCGGTTCAATGCGATGGTCAACTCCATCGCATTGAACGCCACCTCGGACAAGAAGGACGGTAAGGGCAACGATCGCCTACTCGGTGGGCACATCGGACCCCTCGTCGAGGTCGGCGAGAGCTTCGACAACGGCAGCCGTAGCAGTGGAAGCAGTGCTGACGTCGCTTCCACCAGTGCAGATTCTGCCGAAGGTGCCACCCCCACCGGAGACTCCGGTGGGGGGATGGCAACGCAGATGGCGTTGTTCTCCCTCTCCGAATGGCAGGAAGCGATCTACGCGAAGATCGTCGACAAGGTCGGCACCCGCGCCTACTGGGAAGACTGGGCCGGCGACGTCTCCGACATCGCCGCCGCGCAGATCACCCGCATCAACGCCCTCCTCGCCGGCGCCGACACCTCAGTCGCCGAGGAGTTCGAGCGGTTCCTCACCGGACTGCGCGACAACCTCAACGATTCGATCAGCCGCGACGACGCGATCAGCATGCTTTCGCAGCATCTGATCACCAAACCGGTCTTCGATGCCTTGTTCGCAGAGCACGACTTCGCCTCCCATAACCCCGTCTCGCGGGTGATGCAGTCGATGGTCGATACCCTCGACGACACCGGGCTAGAAGCGGAAACCGCCGGCCTCGACGGCTTCTACGCCTCCGTCCGCGTCCGCGCGACCGAGGTGACCAGCGCCGAAGGCAAGCAGAAAGTCATCGCAGAACTGTATGAGCGATTCTTCAAGATCGGGTTCAAGAAGCAGTCCGACGCCCTCGGCATCGTCTACACGCCGGTGGAGATCGTCGACTTCATCCTCCGCGCCGCCGACGCAGCCTTGCGGGATTCGTTCGGGCGTGGTCTGACCGACGAAGACGTGCATGTCCTGGACCCGTTCACGGGAACCGGTACGTTCATGACGCGGTTGCTGCAGTCCGGGCTGATCAACCCCGAAGATTTGGCGCGTAAGTACACGAACGAGTTGCACGCCAACGAGATCACGCTCCTCGCCTACTATGTGGCGGCTGTGAACATCGAAACCACGTACCACGCGCTCGTCGATCAGGGCGGCGACGCAACATACATGCCGTTCGAGGGTATCGTCCTCGCCGATACCTTTCAGATCACCGAAAACGGTGACAGCCTCGACTCCGAGATGTTCCCGCAGAACAACGATCGCATCATCCGCCAGAACGCCACCCCGATCAACGTCGTGATCGGAAACCCGCCGTACTCCGCTGGGCAATCGAATGCCAGCGAAAACAATGCGAATCGCGCCTATCCCACGCTCGACCGCGCCATCCAGAGTTCGTACGCGGCGAAGTCGACTGCGACATTGAAGAGCAAGCTGTACGACTCGTACATTAGGGCGATCCGGTGGGCGACGGACCGTATCGGTGACTCCGGCGTAGTCGCCTATGTGACAAATGGAGGGTGGATCAACGGAAACACCGCCGACGGAATTCGCTTGTCACTGGCCGACGAGTACTCGACTATCTACCTCTACAACTTGAGAGGAAACCAGCGCGGCGACTGGAAAAAGGAGGGAGGCAAGGTATTCGGCGAAGGCTCACAGGCCACGATTGCGGTTCTCATTGCGGTGAAGGATCCTTCTCACAGTGGACCGTGCCGTATCCACTACCGCGACATCGGTGACTACCTGAGTCGCGAGGAGAAGCTGGCGATTGTTGGCGGAGCAAGCCTCAGCACAATTGACTGGGCCAGTATCAACCCAAATCCTGAAGGGGACTGGGTCGATCAAAGGAACGCAGCATTCGGCGCATATACACCAATAGCAGTCAAGAAGACCGCGGGAATCGAGACAACTTTCTTCGCTGATTACTCTGGTGGATTGAAGACCAACAGGGATGCCTGGGTTTACGCATTTTCGCGCGAAGCCCTTGGAGAGAAAATCAAGGGCACGGTCGACTTCTACAACGAGCAGGTTGACGCCTATGAAGAAGCGGTGAAGAGCGGCTCTCAGTCTGGCGCCAAGGACACTGTGTCCTACAACGACAAGCGAATTAGCTGGTCGTCAGGGTTGATTCCGAAAGTTGAGCGTGGCCGGCGCCTCCAGTATCAGTCCGAACATCGCCGAGTTAGCGTCTATCGGCCCTTCTGCAAGCAGTACGCGTACTTCGACGACGATCTCAACGATCGGCGAGGCAAGCTGCCCCGGATGTTTCCGACTCCGCAACACAGGAACATCGGAATCTACATCCCGAATCCAGGAAACCTTGCTCCGCAGTTCATGTGCCTCATGACTGATTCAATACCGGACCTCGGTGCCGCCGGGATCAGCGCAGTCAACTTCTATCCCCGCTGGACCTACGAGAAGTACGAATCTCCGGACTGCGAGCTCGATCTCGCTTCCTCCGACACACTCCAGGTCGACGAGCACGGATACCGCCGTATCGACAACATCACTGACGGAATCCTCGCGCTCTATCGGGACGCGTTTGGCAACCAGGTCACCAAGGACGACATCTTTTTCTATGCCTACGGCCTGCTGCACGATCCGGCGTATCGCCAGGCTTACGCGTCAGATCTGAAGAAGATGCTCCCGCACATTCCGACACCCGAGTCCCGAGAGCGGTTCGAGCAGTTGCTCTCCGCCGGTCGTCGCCTGGCAGATCTGCACGTCGGCTACGAGAGCGTCGATCCGTATCCCCTTGACGTACAACTCAAGACGGGCTCATCGGCCGAAGACCGTGAGACGTGGCGGGTCTCGAAGATGAAGTGGGGCAAGAAGAAAGACCCGAGACCGGCAAGAATGTAGACGACCGCACCACGCTCGTCTACAACCCGAAGGTCACCATCTCAGGGATTCCGGAAGAGGCTGAGCGGTACATGCTCGGCTCGCGTTCAGCGCTGGCGTGGATCATCGACCGCTACCAAGCCAAGACCGATAAAGCCTCCGGGATCGTCAACGACCCCAACGACTGGTGCGACGAACACGACGACCCCGCCTACATCGTCGACCTGATCAAGCGTGTCACCACCGTGGCAGTCGAGACCATGAAGGTAGTCGACTCGCTCGAATAAGGAGAAGCCGAAAGATCAGTAACAGGCGAGTGCCGATCTCCGGTAGCCGTTGTCTCTAACAATCTAGATTGTTAGAAATAGGTCTTTATCAGTACTTTCTCGAGAATTTCAGATCGGTCCGGTATCTCGCGGACCGGACCGATCCAGAAGCACTTCAGCGCTTTCACTATCGGTGCCTGTGCTTTGACCTTCCGCTGCACGAGCGGATCAGACTCGGTGCGGCACTCGTGCAAACAGATACCCAGATTTAGGACACCAGAACGGCCGGTATTGCGCTGCGCGGTGACGGTGCACGTCTGAGGGTGATCCTGGTGGCGGCCAGGTAGGTATCGACGGCCCAGCGCGGAGTGTCAATACGTTAACGCCGACTTACTCCAGCGCGCTGAGTTGTTTTCGGAGAAGTTCCAGATCTATTCGGGCGCGGTCGAGAATCTCAGTGGCCGCGTCCGGGCAGTACCTGATCTCCTTGCGTCCTCAACAATGACGAGGTGGGTATCACCGGCAAGTATGTAATGCGCCTGCTTGCCAGTCCGGTGCGCTGCGCATTTACGTTGATGGTTGTTCGGGGCGTTTCAACTCGGATGTGTCGCAGGACTGATTTGACGGGCATTTCAACTCCTATCTGCTTATCGCTGCGGCTCAGTTACGTTGATCGAGTTGGATTCTCAGTGAATCCCGAACTGAATCAGCGATTTCGTCCAGGCGATCGAAGATGCTGGTCATCTGTTCGTGTGACCATTCACCGCGTGTCCGTTGGGCATACCAATTTCTGATGATAGCAGCAGCGACACGACGAATCGCGATGACGGAATGTGCTGTCGCGGACCGGACTCACGACCATGAGCTGGTGACCGCGAGGTGGCAGCTTCAGATCTGCCAGTACACGGTTGGCAACTGATTTGTGCGCTCGTTGACACGGGTCTTGGCTGATGGCGGGCACGCTGCGGCGAGACCGGATCGATTGCGGAACTTGCACTTCTGCAGCTGCCTGTTGCGCGAGTAGCGTTCACGGAGCTGGTCTCGGCTGACCAGGTCACCAACTTCAGCCCGGGCAAATGTCCTTGTCGAGCATCTCGTCCAGCACTCGGTCATCGGAGGGTCGAGATAGGTCTGTTCAACGAAGCGAGTCAGAATCTCGCTGTCGACCAGCATTCCACCATCGAACCGGCGGCGCGTGGACCGCTGTTTTCGCCCTCCGCATCGTTGTCAGTCTGTCCGTCAACCCAAGAGTGAACGAGTGTTGATCATCAAGGTCAAGCTCTCGAAACTCAGACCAACGAGCGTCGTTGTTCAGCCCGACGTGCGAAACTATGTGGCCTTGATTGTCAGGATGCTCGGGAGCGGACTCCTGGACTACGCGCATGACTCGGCCGACGAACTGAATGTACGGGGCAAGACTGCGGAAGGTCTGAAAATGGCTGCGACGCTAAGTCGTGGATGATCGAGCCTTCGCCAGCATTTGACCTGCACGATGCAGTCAAGTTGGCCTCGCCGCAGCCGTTCGATGACGGCGTCTTGGCTGTCGGGGTCCATCCCCGAGTGAATCTCAGCGGCCCGGTAGTTGCACTCGTTGTAAATGCTGGCAACTTGTCGGGCGTGGTCGACTGAGCATGCCGCGGCGATGATTTGATGCTGGATACCTGTTGTGCCCGCATGCGCTCGCATTGCTGGATGCTGGTCTCGACGATGTGACGGTTACATTCGGGGCTAGCGCAACGCCACGGCGGAACCACGCCTCTTCTCGCAGCTCAAGGACTTCTTCGAGAGTATGGCGGCGGTTATCGTCGGAGTAGTTAAAGTAGATTCCGACGGCGCGACGTTGCGGGAGTGGATCTGCTTGATGTAGCGTTGACCATCGCTCGAGTGAACGGGTAACGGTAAACGATCTCGCCGTGGAGTTGCTGCTGATCAGAGCGGAACGGTGTCCCGTCAGACTGACGACCTTGCATGGGAAACCGACGAATACTTTCTGCCAACTCTCTGCGGCGGCGTGGTGACCTTCGTCGACGATAATTCAAAGAAATCTTCGGGGAACTGGGGAAGCAACGGTCGGCTTGGCTCGCCAACTGCTGGATTACAGACAACGAAGTCGCTTTCGATCGCGTCGTGGAGTTGGCATTCGGTCCGTCGAGCACGGCATCCAGGGCCAGCCGTGAAGTCAGACAGCACCCGAAACTTGGTCCAGAAGCATTGTGGACTGGTGACATCGACGGCGTCGGCGACGCCTTTTCGAATCGTAAGGTTTGGCGTGATTACCAAGACTCGCCCTTGGCTATGCCAAAGCAGTGTGGCCATGATGCCGGTCTTTCCGCGCCGACCGGAATCTGCACGATCGCAGACTCCTGTCGGCCGAGAAATGTTCCCGGACCGCTCGGTGTGCTTCGCGCTGCGTTCCCGCAGGATGCGTTAGCTTCGACATCAGCGTTCGCTGTCGCGAAGACGCTGCTGTCAGCCCCGCTCGCTGCGGCTTCCTCGGCGCGTCGGTACTGCAGCCGAAAGGGTTCAAGGTCAGCTTGGCGGTAATAGCGGTAATTGCTTCCAGGGCGCCTTACCGCGCTCAGCGTTCCATCACGATCCCAGCGCCGAAGGGTCTGCGCGGAAACTCCCACGTAGGAAGCAGCTTCGCAACTTTCAGAAATTTTCATCAGACATAAGCAAAACCATACACATTGCACAAGTCTAACAACATTGTTCATAACCTATTAGTGCTCACAACATTCAGATAATGAGTCGAATCCAACCCAAAATGCTTCTAGGCGGAGCGGTTGCACCAGTCCACAAGCTCGCGCAGTGGAGAAACTATGGGGCGACCTTGCCAGAAATGCAGACATTGGCGCGGATATCGATGACCGATCTCTAGTTTGGCCGCGACGTCCGACGCAGAGTCCTGCGGCTGACATAGAAAACTTCCCGATCCTTCCTGATCTCGCCGACATGAGGAATCGCCGCAAACCTATCTGCGCACAGTCTCATTTCCTTGGTTCTGGACGGACACGCGGCCGGCGGCCCAGATCGGATCACCCCAGCTCATGATGTCCTAGAAGTTAATTCCAAAACATCGTGTCGGAAAATCGAGACGGAACAACTTTCGGTACTCTCCGGGCATGGAGTTGGGGTATGCGCGGGTGTCGACGACCAAACAGGAACTCGACCGGCAGATCGACGCCCTCAGTAAAGCGGGGATCGACCCGGCGAATATCTACGTGGACAAGAAGTCCGGCGCCACCACCGACCGCCCCGGGCTGACCGCACTACTTGAGTACGCCCGCGACGGCGACGTCATCGTCACGCACACACTCGACCGGCTAGGCCGGAACGTGCGCGACACTCTCAACCTGATCCACGACCTGCGAGAGCGTGGGGTCGGAATCCGTAACCTGGCCGACCCGATCCGGATCGACTCGAGCAACCCGGATGATCCGATGGCCCAACTCGCCGTCGTGCTGCTCGCGCTGTTCGCGCAGATGGAACGCACTTACACCCTCGAACGCGCCGCCCACGCCAGGTCGGTGGCGACAGCGAAGGGTCGGCGCACCGGCCGCCCGTCGGTGGTCAGCGAGTCCCAGCTCGCCCACGCCCTCCAACTGCGCGACGCTGGCGCCACCACCGCCGAGATTACTCCAAAACCGGGCTAACCCGATCCACCCTCTACCGCCACCTGCCACCGCGGCCGGACGAGCAGGTCACCGCCACCGCACCACTCCAACGGTTGAGACCACGGACCGAAAATCCCACTCCTGCAACGGAAGTAGCCGCACTGACCCTCGCGCCGCCGACGATCGGCTGAGGCGCCGACGGACGACGGACGACGACCTGCCCGTCACGATCCGCAGATGGATCGAGACCCAAGGGTGAAATGCGGACCTTGATCTGTTGTGTGCCAATCACTCTCGACTAGTTAAAGCCGTCCCCGGCATCGAAACAACACGACGACA
>NZ_CP034154.1:0-216017 GCF_003860625.1 Rhodococcus sp. NJ-530 | reverse complement strand
GTACCCAATCCCTTACGAATTCGAGTTTCGTGGGGTCAGATTCTTGTTCCCAGTACACCTTGGTTGCGAGCGCGTCGATGTAGATGACGATCGACTCAGCCATGATCGGCTGACCGTTCGCATCATGATAAGCATCAGCCACTGTCATGGGCTCTTCACTCACAGCAGTTGGCTGATCGGTCATATTCTCTCCCAAGAAGTCTCGCATTTTGATGGCCGAACGTACCACCTGACGGAAGGCTAGTCGGCCGACAGGACCAATACGACCAAATCGAAAACGATCAGCCTCGCACCAAACGACGGCAGATTTCGAGGTTGTCAGCCGTCCTGATCCACCGGGCAAAGGTATACACGGCACGCTTGTCAGCAGGTATCTGCGCCTCCCACAACCGTCGCCACCGAAGCCACGTCCGATAGTCGCACCGGTACTGCGGTTCAAGGTTGCGTTGATCCAACGCGTACTGCACTCCGGTGTCTTCCGACGTCGCCGCGATCACCCGAACGGGCAGTTTGTCAGTCTGCTTCGACCAATCAAAATTCTGCGCGTACACATCCGGCATCAGCTTCTGCAGAAGGCCATCCTGATGCCCACCGCTGATGAAGTTCGTCGTACCCTGCAACACCACCCGCACCTCCGGTGACACCACCCACCGGCAGTGCCGGAACTGGCCGCGCCGAAGCCGCTTCCCCGGTGCACCATTGGCATCAACGACGTCCTCAACGGCAGGCAACGACGACCGGTAACCGTCGACGAGCATCTTCATGCGTGCCTCCGATTTCGTCGCGACTTCCACCTCGACCGCAGCCAACTCACCCGACTCCAACACTTCGATGAAATCAGGGAAACGCAGACCTGAACGCTGCGGCGAATACGGTGCCACACGGTTATCCCAGTCAGTCCGAACCGGCAACCCCAACCACGTGTTCCTCTCCCCCACAACCGTCGTCCCGGCCGGCCCCTCATCGATCAACGTCAGCCGCGACGGGACAACACCGGCCGCGACGCCATCCGACGAATAGTGCACCCCGACCGACTGCAAAAACCGATGCGACTGGCTCTCATCGCGGGCCTCCAGCATCCGAATCTGGCGCTCCGAAATCACCGTGCGCCCACGAGCTCGAGCAGCCAACGTCTGATCCGCAACCAACAACCGATGCAACAGATTCGCAGGCACCGTCATGTGCCCACGCAACGACGAATGCGACACCGGAAACTCCGCCGTCTCCAACCCCACCGTCTGACCATCAAGCGTCGGAACCAACACGACACCAGCCCACGGCTGATCCTGATTCCGCGTCAACAAACCAGCGTCCTCCATCGACCGAACACGATGCCGAGCCGTACTGATCTTCCCCCCGTAAAACCAATGCGCCGCCTGCCTCAACGACACCACACCATGCAACGTCATGAACCGGAGCAAGTCCTCATCCGCAGGCTTCCGACGCCACCCCGCCGGCCCCTTCCCACCCGGCTTTCCCCGCCGATCCGCCGGCACCGCATCAGCTGCGAACCGTCGCCGCGACCGAGCACGTTTCCACTCGGACACAGACTCCGGAGTCGCCAAAACTTCACGCTCCCAGGACTGCACAACCGAAACCAACGTCTCACCTCTCACCGCAGCGGCACTGCCCACACCCTACAGAACCAACCTCGCCGAAACCCGGACCCCAACCCCGACACCAGTTGTCGAGAACAACTTTCGGGCAAAAATGCTGCAACCAGTAACTATTATCGGAAAACCCCGACACTCAGCCCCCCGAGAAAATTCCTGACTAACCCCCACAACCGCACGTCACACACACCACAGATTCGCTTCGCTGTCTGGGTGATGGTGTGAGTGCGTGGTTGATGGGGGTTCCGGCTACGCCGCAGGTGTCGGCCACTTCGTGGACCACCCCGTAGCAGTGCCCCGAAGAATGCTCGCTCGCTCGCATCCTCCGGTGCCCTGACGGGGTGGGTGGCCGACTGACCTGCGGTCGTATCCGGTTGGTGGTGGTCGGTCCGCTGCGCTAAGCCTTGTCGGCTTCTGTCGGTGGCTTCTCGCCCCCGGGTGGTGGTTGCCCCTGAGTGTTTGGTCGCTGCTGTTGGTGTCATCTGTTGTGTGCAGCTGTTGGTGTCATCTGGGTCGGCCGGCCGGGTGTGTGTCGCACCCCTGGCGGGGTGTCGTCAACGGTGTTGTCTTCGTTGGGATCTGCGTTGTCGACATCAGGGTGAGCCCCCCTTTGCCGGTAGCCGCGCAGCCCGTTGATGTCACCGACAACTGGTGCGGCCGCCAACCCGAAACCCGGGTCGGACGAGCCTCAACCAGCTCTCCCAACAGCACCACTCTGTGGGTGAGTATCTGCATGCGGTGACCATCCGTAGCTGAGCGCAGCGGACCCAGCCACAGCAGTCGTGGACCGGCGCCGAGCAGAACGCAGTGGAAGCCGGGCCACGACCCCAACCGTCACCCGAGTCGCGAACCCGCACACCACTCGTTCGTGACCTCAACGCCCACCGGTGAAGCACCAACAACCCGGCTTGAAAACCCTCACCACCATCACCGCCAACAGGCCGCCCAACCCGCTGCCAACAACGAGCTGCCACCAACACAAACCCACACACCTAACGACAACACCGAGGGTGAGCACCTGCACAACGCAACCATCCGCAGCCGAGCGCAGCGGACCCAGCCACGGACGGCGCCGAGCAGAACGCAGTGGAAGCCGGCCGGGGCAGCCCACCACCACAACAACCGGTCCGGCAGACACCCCTTCGCCCACAACACAACCGACACCCGAACCACCCAACGCAGCCACCAGCGGCTGCAAACACCAACCGCAAAAACCGGGGCCTGACGGCCCCAACCCCATCACCATCGCTGACATCAACAGAACCCTCGTGGTCACCTTCTCGAGCCAAAAGCAAAACCCCGGCCACCGGGGCTGACAACAACTGCAGACACCATCCGTCGACGACGTCGCCTCGCGCGCGAAGCGCGCGGGTGGTTAGGGGTGGTTGGGGGTGTGGGGGGAGGAGGTGTGGTGGGTGGCGGCGGGTGCGTTGGGTGTGATGTTGCGGGCCCCCCTGTGGGGTGTGCAGGTGCTCCCTGCGCCTGGCTGGTGGGGGACAAGGGTTCGAGGGTGGGTGCGGGAGGGTGGGTGTGGTTGCGGGGCAGGGGGTTCCGTCGGTGAGGTGAGTCGGCCGTGGCCGGGTGTCGGGGCTGGGTTGGTGGTGCGTGCTGGCTGTGGGGAGGGTCGGGGTGGGCTCCCCCAGGGGGAAGGCTGTCCGGATCGGGGCGTTTGGGGGTGCGATAGGTGGGAGTCGGTGGGTGGGGTGATGTTGTGAGGTCAGTGGGGGGACAGAGTTTCTCGCGGTTGAGGTTGCTCGTCCGGATGGGTGGTCGGTGGGCGCCGCGCTCCGAGCGTGAGGTTGGGGGTGCCCGGTCGCCGGCGTCATGTGAACGCGCGCGTGGCGTGAGGTCCGACAGCTGCAGAGATCGTGGTGACAGGAGCCGATCATCAACGTGGACTGCGACGATGGTGCGTCCGTTACGGTCCGTGGGTGGCCGGAACCGGGGGTGGGATTGTGCATGTGCACCCTGCGCCGTCGCGTGATGTCCAGGGCCCACCGGTTACGAGGAGATGATGCTGGCGTGGTTGAGATTCGCACCGACCTGTCGGATGTGGCCCGAGGCAAGGCCGTGGGCGCGCTGACCGATGCGGTCAAGCAGGAGTCGGCGCTGCGGGAACGGATGGAGACAGCTCGGGATCGTTCGGCGGCGGCGATCGTCAACGCCCGCGAGGTCGGGGTGTCGTGGGATGAGATCAGCGGCGTCTTCGGTGGGGTTACGCGGCAGTCGTTGACTGAACGTGTCATGCGTTTCGAGGCCCGTTCGGAGAGCCGCCGTAGCGCCTCGTGGGAGGGGACGCGAATCGAGACACCCCCTGGGGCAGGGCATACCGGGGCATGGCGACTCGCCAGCGTCCGGCAGGCCGCCGCAAACGGAGCTGATCTGGCGGCGGCTGCGGCTCGGCGTGCGCACCTGGTCGACGAGACCGATCCACGTCAGATCCAGACTCGAGTCCGGGCGGTCGGGCACGCAGCGTTGGCTGCAGCGAAGGAAGCTGTTGTGGCGGCCGAGACTGGTGCCGGTCCGGAAGGTGTGCGGGATGAAGCCGCGGCCGGCATCGCCTTCACCGCGGCCGCCGGGTACCTCCCAGGCGACGCCTGACCGTCGGTTCCCCCACTCCCCCAGGGAGAGAGCTGTCCGCTTTCGAATGGTGTGGGTGCTGTTTCCAGCGAGGGCAGCGGGGGGACAAAGAATTTCACCCGGTATGTAGTTCCGTGGCCGTTGTGGGCGGGTCGAGTTGAACTCAGCTCAGCTCAGCAATCGGTCCGTGGCCAGTCGACGCGGTCGGCTGACGCCGATTCGTGGTCGGGCGCGGTCGACCAGTGCGGCGGCCAATAGTCGCGTTGGGCGTGGCGCGACTATCTCGTCGCTGCGCGCCCGGCGTTCACCCGGTCCTGTTCGCTGTCGGCCAGTTGCCGAGTGGTGATGCTTCTTGACCCTCCTGCCGGGATGGGCTGGATTCCTGCCTATCCCGGCATGCCCCCTTCCCCCGGGGAGAGAGCTGTCCGGCTCGGGGTGTCGCGTATCGGCAAACCCAGTCGATGTTGTCAGGGGGACAAAGGATCTCGCGTGTGGCTCAGTGCCGCAGTGTCAGGCGCCGGCGCGGATCGTCATCGATGGCAACGAACGCCGACGGCCTTGGGAGGGCACGATGACGACCACCGCATACGAGTCTCGACAGATCAGTGACGAGCGCCGAGCTGCAGCGCGCAAACACGCCACCCACCTCATCCGCCGCAGTGGTCGCCACGTCGCCGAAGACCAGATGACGGTCTACAAAGTCGGCTACAGCGTCACCACCCTTGACGGCACCGAAGTCGCGTTCATTCTCGGATGGGAATGGGCGACGCTCGCAGAGGAGCGCGCCATCCTGAGCGACGCCGGATACGACCTTCTGGGCTTCAACTACGCCCGCGCGATCTGACCACCCAGGGGCGGCTGACTTCGGCCCGGCCCCACCTGACGGAAGGAAAACAATCATGACTGCACCCGAGCAGCACGCCACGTTAAAGGACGAGCTTCTCCGTCTGAGCGCGGAGCATGTCGATCTGGGCGAGAAGATCGAGAGGCTAGCGCTCCCGGCGATGAGGGAGTACGTGTGCGCCCTATGGCCGGATGCGGCGATCGTCTACTCCAGTCCTGAATGGGTCGTCGAGAAGGTAGTCGCGGTGGACGGGCGGGTGCTCGCCGACGAGGAGTTCTTCAAGCCCTATTTGATGATCGACAATGACGATTCTTTGCCACCCATCGTCGAGGACATCGGAACGTTGATCGCGCACCTTCCGCCATCTCAGCGAGGGGACTACAACCATCACGAACCGGACTTCGTTATCCGGCTGTACCAGGGCGCGTAGAAGCCGACATTCACCCACCGACGCTGGTGGGTGAATGCGTCCGGCTCAGTCCCCCAGGGAGAGCGCTGTCCGGCCCATCGATGCGTGAGCGGCTGCTGTTTCTGTCATGCCGCACTCGGACAACGGTTCTCGGAGAGTAGGGGCATACCGTCAACCACACGACAGAAGGATGCAGCGATGCTGACAACGAAGACGCCCACCCCTTTCCAGGACAAGCTCACCGAACTGTGCGACGCCAAGAGGGCACTCGACCGCCAGATCGACGAGATCGCTATGGCAGCCCTGAGCGAGTTCGTGCGCAATGTGTGGCCCGAGGCCGGGATGCTGCGGGCAGATATCGAATTCAACGTCTACGAAGTCACCACGGTCGACGGCGGGCGGGTACTCGCGTCGAGCGACGACCTCGACAACTTCTACGCCGATGGAGTCGACTTGAGCGAAATGACGACGCTGGTGCACGCTCTGCCGCCCGGGCAGCGTGGAACCTACGACAACACCACGGAGTACTCGATTCCCCTCGCACCGTTGCGCTGAGCCCGCGACAGGCCCACTCGCGCCCACCCGCCGACGCCTGGCGGGTGGGCGTTCGGCTGCCCCGACCGGGCAGGCAAACGCGACTCCCCCACTCCCCCACTCCCCCACTCCCCCAGGGAGAGAGCTGTCCGAACTCTCCGCCAGCACGCCATCCCAGTCCGGCAGCGGACAAGTCGTTGCCAGAAAACTCCCCAACAGGCAGTGCCCCAGCGTGACCAGACACCAGCCAAGGTTTCCTTCCACAAGTTGTTCACCCGACCGAAGGAACGATCATGGCCGACACCACCTCAACCGTCAGTAGCGCGACAACCGTCGCAGACCTGATCGCCACCGGAGGCCGAGCCTTGCCCGCAGAACGAGTCGGCGACGCACAGGCACTGATCTCGTGGATTCTCAACACCATGTGCCCGAACAAAGTCCGCGAGCGCGCGTCGAACTTGCACCAGGCACTGTCTGTGGACGCGCCGGCAAAACCAGCCGGCCCCGCGGTGGTGCACTCCTCACCCGCGGAACTCCGAGAATTCGCTCAGAACGTGATCACCGACATCAACTCAGGAATCGCCTATACCGCTGATGAGATCGCCGAACACATCGAGCGCTACTTCGTCGTACCTGCACCCTCAGAGCACGTCTCAGACGTAACCGGGTACATGGTTCTCAACCCCGAAAACACCGCCGACCTGTGGGACGGCGTTGTACACACAACACTCGAGGCGGTTCGGCAAGAAATGGCGCACGCCGAACAGCGGAAGAACGAGGTCGGTGAAGGCTGGGCGATCTACGAAGTCCGGCCGCTCGGTGAGCCCACAGTCAGCAAAGAGTGACAAACACTGCCGATTTCTCCCAGCAGTGACCGGAAGGGCCAGCGGTAGACATAGGCGCAGAGCGCGATAATCGCTCGTTGGCAGATCCTCAGAACATTGGAGAGAGTGCATGACAACTGCCCAATCCCTGGCTGTCGGCACGAAGGTTCAGTTCGCCGAATCCAAGCGCTGGTGGCGCGTGCGGGCCGTGTCCGAGGACAACAATTTCGTGATCCTCACCAGCCCGTTCAATCTCAAAAAGACAGTGCAGTACACGATCATCGACAACCGGCGCGGTGTACGTGGCCCCGACGACAGGATCTTCAGCAACGGCTACGAGTCCGACGAGGACATCAATGCGCGACTGAGTGAGCTGGTCGCCGGAAGCATCTCCGTCTCGAAGAAAACGTCGAAGTTCGTCGAGCTCGACATCGTGACCGTGAAACCGTGACAGCCCGCCACCGGGTTGCATCGGATTCCCGACGTGCATCAGCGCTGATCTGATCGCGCTGCGCGCTCGCGGATCCTCAGGACTGTCCTACACACTCAGCGCGGCGGCCGGCGCCATCTACCGTCAGCGCCGCATCTGATGCCGCACAACAGAACCTTCATTCGTAGAACTTGGCTGAGCGAAACGATAACCGTCAACGCAGCTTTTCGGCCCGACAGCACGTCGTCGCCCAGCGATCGCCGCACCCATCCCGTCCACTTACGAATCGAGCCAATGTCATGAACAACTTGAACAACTCAGATGAAGTAGCAATCGATGTCGGGAGAGTAGCGCTGGAGGCGAGCGAGGGCGTCGCCCATGGTTCCGATCCCGAGGACTTCTTCCTGGCGGCAGGCAACGCAGTCCTCTTCTGGCTGCCTTTGAATGGGTACCCCATTCTCACCGCGGAGCAGATGGTGCCCACCGAGGAGAGCACGAAAGCGGGGCGGAATGACTTCAACCACCATGCGCCGTTCACTGCTGTACCCCCCGAAACCGGATCGAAGATGTTATGCGCAATCACAGGAGCAGACAGCAACCCCGGTGGAGAACACGCCTACGTAACCGTGCGGGTGCCGAAGGATTTTGTCTCGGGGCAGTCAATCGCAGATCTTGCAGGCGCGGGAAAGAGTCGCGAGCTAGCAAAGCTCCTCGCCCCGTCGGTAGCCGCGGAGGAGGGAAGAGCATGCGAATCCTGACCGTGCGTCAGCCCTACGCGTGGCAAATCGTTCACGGAGACAAGAACATCGAGAACCGGACGAGGAACATCGCAGGAAAATACCGCGGCCCCGTCGCTATCCACGCTTCACTCAAGCCCGACATGGAAGCACTGCGAGGTCTTCCGATGAGGCACCCCCGTGGTATCCCCCGGATCCACTACTACGGTGCGATCATCGGTGTCGTCGACCTCTCGAGTGTGCATCATGACCGGGATTGCGAATGTGACTGCTCGGACTGGGCGCAACCGGGTCACTTCCATCTGCGCCTACGAAATCCGCGAGTACTCGAATCCCCGATCGAGTACAAGGGCGCACTGGGACTTCGGACCATCGCTGACGACAGCATTATTCGGCGGCTCGATTTAGCGGAGGCGTACCAGTGACAAGCAGCACAGATCAACAGAGCACACTGCCGCTCGCGGAGGATCGAACGTCAATCAGGCGCAAGATCGCGGACATGTGGCTCCAAGAGATCGCATCACAGCCGATGAGCTTGTGTGCCGACGATGGCACCAAAGTGCTTGTCTTGGCGGAGTTGACGTTGCGGATGGTCGAAAAGGCAGGATATGCAAGGGGTGCATCGTGACTGACATTGGAGGCCATGCGAAGCCCCGGGCAGTGGAGATCCGCACTGAACCTTTTGCGACGAAACTCGCTCGGCATGGCCGGGACGAGTTAAGGCGACGCGGGCACGACGTTCCCGAGCCGGCAAAGGAATGCACGATGGACGGAGACTGTGACGCGCCTGAGCATATCGACGGCTGCTCCGGCGGAAGCGAACCTACTGAATCGGTCGAGGTGGCCGTCTACGTCCGACTACCGGACCCGGAGAATCCGTCACCCGCGTTGATCGAGGCCGCGTACATAGCGCAGGACGACCTGTCGAAGCCACCCGATCAGTGGGCAATCAGAGCTGCTGCGGAGGTAATTCAGTCGTACATCGACGCACAGAACCACACCACCGTGCATGTTCTCGGGCACCAAATTCGGAGATAAAGCCCTGAGCGGAAGCATCTTTGACCGTGCGGGCGAGTGGGAGATTGAGGCCACGATCTTCCTGGACGGAATAGCAGTGGCATATACACAGACTCGCCAGGTGACGCCCACGAGTTCGCGATGGAACTGTCGTCGCGAATCTCGAGCGCCGTGACGTGTCGTCGTGACGCTGCCGAATGTGGTGGCCAGGCTTCACTGAGCAGGTCTTGAAGGGTTTTCGAGGGGCCTGATAAGGCTGTCCGCCTGTGCGGGCCGTGTGGTCATCTGTTCATCCTGGTTGCCAACACCAGCTGCCCTCACCGCTGCATTCCTTGCCGCACACCGGAACCCGCATCTGTAGAACTGGATGGACTTGAAGGCGCCCGCCAACATGTCCCAGGTTCTGAACGGAGGCCGAATGGCACTGACTGCGAGCGACAACTTCGCGGGGGCTGGTGGAAGCTCAACAGGTCTTGAATTGGCAGGGTATTCGGTCGTTTCCGCCGCGAACCACTGGGACCTGGCTATCGCCACTCATCAACGGAACCATCCCAACACCGAACACCGGAACGAGAATCTCAGCGAAGTCGACTGGCGCACTTTCCCGAGAACGAACATCGCATGGTTCTCCCCGTCGTGCGTATGGCACGCCAGATCCGGCGGGCACAAGAAACCACCGGTGGAACAGGAACTACTGCGTGCCGACGCGGGATCCATCGACCGCGCTACAGCCTTCGCTGTCATCGCCGCAACAGAAGTGCACCGCTACGACGCTGTGATCGTAGAGAACGTCCTCGAATTCCAGGCCTGGACTCTCTACCCGTGGTGGCTGGACGGGATGCGAATGCTCGGCTACCGCGAACAAATCGTGCTTCTGGACGCCGCCGACGTTGGCGCAGCACAGCGACGTGTTCGCTACTTCGCCGTGTTCACCCGCGACGGGAACGTGGATCTCACCGTGACCGAACCGGAGCAGGTCAGCGCGTCGACGATCCTTGATCCGAACCCCGGGAAGATCGTCACCCGCAAGCTGTACGTGTCGGAACAGATCGAGCAGATCGCCGAATTCGACACCCCGCACCTTGTGACCTACCGGCGCAACGCGCAGGCCCGCAGAGCTGATGCGCATCCGCTCGCTGCCATCACTGCCGGCGGTAATCACCACGGCATCGCGACAGTCACCGACGAGGGTGTTCGCTTCCGGATGCTGTCGAACCGTGAATGCGCAAGGGGACAAGGTTTTCCGGACGCCTACGAGTTCGTGGGCAACACCAAGCAAGTGAAGAAGCAGATTGGCAATGCGGTATCCGTCCACGCTGCGCGGTGGATCGGGGATCGCGTACGAGTGGCCTTGGAGGGTCCGGCGCCAGTGAGTGTCGATCGACGAGCCCTCGTAGGGGCTAACTCGTGACCGCGACACACAGAAATCAGTTCACTCAAACAGTTTTCGATCAAGTCAGGAGAATCGCGAATGTACTACGCAGAGACCGGTGACCGAGGAGACCAGATGGCCGTAGTAGCCGGCGCCCTCGACGATCCGCATCACAATCGTTCGTCACGGTCACGAACGGAAACAATCGCAGTTCTCGACGCCCAGACACAGGCGGAGTCCATGTCCGGGTCCACGACGACCGAACTGGCGGACCTGCTGGGCAAGCATGGTCCCGCGACAGTCACACATCTCGACAACCGCAGTTTGGTGATCGACTGTGCCTGCGGCGCTGAGGTCTTCTGCACGGGGGACGAGTTCCGGTCCGCGCCGATCGACAGCACATCCGGCGCACTCTCGTACCTTCTGCGCCACCACGTCGCCGAGGCAGTCGTGGCCACCAGCGTTGTCGTCCCGAAAGAGAAGGTGCAGGTGCGATACCTGTTCTGTGGCCATCCTGGCTGGCCTGACCCGCTCTGGGTGTGGCCAGCGACCCTTGAGAACGCGACCCGCATCTACAACGAAAACCCTCACCCGAACGCGTGGGTCGGCAGCCGAATCCACCAAGAACACCTCGACGTGGTGATCCCGAAGCGCTCCGAAAGGGACAATGATGAGTGATCACATTCTGCGGATCACGCGCGCCGCCGACAACGAGCACGACGCCGAATACGAGATCGTGTGCCCGTACAAGCATCCCGGCGCACCGTGCACGGTCTGGTGGGAATGCGAAGACTGCAAGGAACTCCCGACCACCCCACGGAACGAGCTCCAGAACCAACTCGACCGCGACGGAGTGAGCCAGGTCCACGACCTTCCACACCAGATGATCGGCGACATGATCTGCCAACAGGGCGACACGTGCATCGTCTTGACAGGTCACACCGACTACGACTTCGATCCCGACGACCTGCCGGCTGGCGATCACCCCGTCGTTTACGAGACCGAGGAAATGTGCACGTACATCACGCTTCCGAAGGTCAGACAGTCATGAACCTGATGACCTTCGATCAACTGTTCACGGAGCAGTGGAAATACGAAGAGGCCAAACGCCAGCAGTGGATTCAATGCACGTGCGGCAGGTTCGTCAGGCCCGGCTCGTATTGGGAACGGAACGAAATCGGGGAACGGTTTTTCGGTTGGAACTGCTCCCGGTGCGGCGACGTGGTGGAGTACGGATGACGCCACAACGAACATCCGCAGGGCGAAGCCGAGCTGTCCGAAATCATTGGCAGTCAGGAGCATTGACATGACCACCAAAAATGCATCCACAAAGGCCGTTGCGCTCACCGCTGCAGAGGTCCAGCAGATGCTCCGCCGGCACTACAACCCGCCGAGCGCTCAACGACCCGGATTCATACTCGCGGCGGAGATCGCAGCCCCCGGATCGGATCGGCGGGCCGACCTGATCGCGGCGCCATTGACCCACTCGAATGGCGACCACATCATCGGGCACGAGATCAAAGTCAGCAGGCAGGACGTGATCTCAGAACTACGTAATCCGACCAAACACGACGACTGGGCCAAGCACTGCTCACAGTGGTGGCTCGTCATCTCCGACCCCGCCCTCATCGAAGGCCTGACGATTCCCGAATCCTGGGGCATCATGGCGCCACCTGTCCGGCGAGGTGGGGTGTCGATGGCAGTGCTGCGACCCGCACCGAAGTTGTCCCCGATCGACACTGGCGCCGCCTGGCGCAAACTCGCTCGCTGGCAGGCGTGGAAATCCTCGGAAGCCGAACGCGAGGCTGCCCGTTCAGTGAAGGAAGCGCAACGCACGCACGAGCGCGATCAGCGGGAGCTTGCTCGGGTGAAAGCCGTGGGTACCGGTGCCAGAGAGTTCGAGGCGGAGCGGATCCATCGGATACTGAATTTGGTCGACGAGCAGATCGTGGCGAAGCGATTGTGGTTATGGGCCCGCACAGAGGATCAGGAGTTGCTCGAGACGATCGCGGACGCGGTAGTTGACCACGTCGCTGTACGCAGCGCTGCCACCAATCTGAGGAGCAGCCTCGCGAACATCGTCGAAGAGCTGATCGACCCGAAATCTGGAGTGCGGCTGAGCCTGTCCAAAGCCGACGTTCTCGCCGCGCCGAAGGTAAAAAGGCAGGCCAGACCATGATCGCCGACAGCGATCGAGGCATTGCCCAGATGCTCTCCGATCCGGACCTCGTCGGCGACACCCTGCTGTTCGCGCTGTGCCTTCGTCACGTTCTCGATCGAGTGAGCGACGACGACGGCCTACGGGTGCGAGTGAAGACCTTGGACGGGCTCCTGCTCGAGGTCGGGGAACAAGCCACCGGCGACAACCCAGGAAAGGCGTTCTACTGGGCCCGGCGAGCTGTCGAACGGGATCTTCCCCGCTACGACCCGGAAAGTACACAGGGGCTTATGCGTTGCTGCGCTGAGATGGTCCGGAAAGGCGGGCAGTGCAGCAAGCCCGCTGTCACCGTCTGGATCGACCGAGAACCGGCCACCGGAGAATCTGTGTGGATCGGCTACTGCCGCCGACACCTCACGTCCGAGGTGGAGGCACAGCGCGATGAACGACAACGACTGTGGAACGAACACGGGAAGCCGGTTCCGCCGCCCAACCGTGGCGGGGTGCTGACTCGCTATTTCACCTGTGATTGGGATGCGCTCTGGCAGCGCGTTTGTCCTGTCCGGGAGCCGCTGGATGGTGCGAAGGAGGCGACACCGCCGAAGCCGGCGCTGAGGGTCGTCCGGGGCGAGTGATACCTCCACGAATCGACGATGACCGATGAGTGCACACCGCCGTTGCCGCGTATTCGCTTGGGGTTTTGCATATTTGGGCAATGGAGAGCAAGGGGAACCAAATGGCTACAGGAAATCAGGACTCGGCCACAGACACTGTTGGTGCGCTCAATCGGTGGAACAGCGAGTTCGTTGTGGATCCGTTGGCGTGCCCTCGCGACGGGATTGAGTTGTCGGCGGCGCGTGCAGCCTCGCTGGTGTGGGTGTGCCCCGAATGCGAAATGCAACAAGCAGTCACGGAGGGGCAGCTCGTTGAGGCGTTGGGCGCGCTGGAGCTGCCGATACCGGGGAGGGGTTCAGTAGTACGAAACGGTCCTTGGCGTTTGAATCTTGGCGTGCCGGCACCCAGCGTGTTCGGTCGCCCACGTAAGAATCTCGATGCCTTCGGCTTGTCAGTTGGAGTCGTTACCGCTGTTGTGCTGGCTCTGATTGTCTTTTCGATTGGCGAACTCGATGTCGTCGACCGCGCGCTGATTGCCGCGGGTTGGGGTCTAAGTCTGGTGATTGGTGTTTTGGGCTACTACGCCACAGCTCGGCCCGTCGTCTACGGTCGATGGATTTTGACGAGTATCGACAGGGTGTTTCCGGGTATGTGGGTGGCACTGAATCCTCATGTCCTGAACGTGGGGGCCGTTGAGCAGGTCACCGGATCAACGACCACCGATCAGATAACGATCACGTACCGCGATGGGACCACGCTGACACGACCAAACGACTCTACGATCGGTGTCTTCATGCCAGATCGGTAGAGGTTGCGCAGGTCAACGTGTTGGATTCGAGATCTCGTACTGGGATTTCGGATCCAAGTGAAGACGCTGTCCGGCGAGCGTCGTTGTTGAGTGGATGAACTGCATCCTGTCCGGCCGAGCGCCCGGTTGGCCGCCGCGCCCCGTTGCTGGTCGAGAGCCTGCGGAGCCGTGAACGCCGGCGACGCTGCTCCAGATCGCCTGATTTTGTGGTGCCGCATCCCAAAGTGCCTCCACGCAAGCTGATTTCAGCAACCAACCGAACCGATCAGGAGATCACCGTGGACGCAATCAAGATCGACACCCAGTTCAACGTATCCCGAGTAGACCTCACCGCAGGTGGGCGCAGCATCGGTGACGGGCTGCGTGCGGAAATCGACTGCCGTGTATTCGACGTCGTCGGCCTTACAGGCGATGACGACACCAGCCTCGATATGTGGGTCGACGACGAGGGCATGTACAACAGCACTCCGAACCTCGCCGCGTCCGGGATTGCCCGTGAACTCAAAGAAGACGCGCAGGCGTACTACTTCGGTACGGCCTTGTTCGCGACGTCCAACGACGAAGGCGAGACCGTCGACCTCCGCCCGGAGCACGTGTCGAAGGTTCTCGGAAGTCTGGCGGAGGTAGCCGGGATACCCATGGCGGCCCGCGTGCAGTGGATCGCAACCAGGGCAGCGGCATTGGGGTTCACCGTCCCGGCGCCGGCCAGCGCGTCGGTCTGACCAACTAACTCAGCCCGCCTACCAGCCCACGGCCGGTGAGCGGGCTGAGTTGTGCGTGCGTCGCATGAGGCCGCCTGTCCGGCCTCTTCCGCAGCCTCACCAGTGGAAACGTGCCCTCGCAAACCCGTCGGTGTTTGACGTACGTGCCACGCACCGGAGGCCGTCGATCTATGTTGATCCCATCGGAGAATGCACCGCACCAAAAATCTTGGAGGACGTTATGTACGCAATTCGGGTCGGCACAGATGCAAACGTGGACAAAGTCGACTTGACCGTAGGGCGGCAGACCGCCGAGGTCGGCCTACGCGTCGAGATCGGATGCCCTGCGGTCGACGTTGTCGCCCTCGCTGGCGACGAGCACACCAGCCTCGCGATGTGGATCGACAGTAGGGAAACCGCTGACGGGCAGCTGAACCCGCTCGCATCTGCAATCGTGCGTGTGTTGCGCCCCCAGCTCACCCGCTACTACTTCGGGCCGGTCGTGATCGGGACATCCAACGAGCACGGGCAGATCGTGGAGCTCAGCCCGGAGCACACGGAGATCCTTCTCAACGCACTGGCCAAGGCTAGTGGGGTTCCCGACTACGACCGCAAGGGCTGGGCCAGTCGCGCGGCGGTAGCACTCGAAATCGTCCACCCCAGTGCTGCATCCGTGGCTACTCCCGACCAGGCAGCTGAGCCAGCGCCCGTAGTCGCACCCGCTGGTGCGTCGGAACCAGCTGCACCCCTTCGCCAGCCCGTCTGCCAGAAGCACCCCCTCCGCGCGTCTGTGTGACACAACCACACGCGACGATGGACCGCGATTCCTGATCGATCGCACGTGACCATCGGACCGTAGCGACCACGCGACCGCCCGCCATGACAGCCCGTCGAGGCGGGCGGTTCGCGTGTGGAAGAGTTGATTCCATGACTCCGACGTCGTCCACCATCTTCATTTTCGATACCAACATCGTCCTCGGGACGCCGCGACTGGACGATGTGGCCTGGAAGAAGATGTTCCTGGTCAGGGAGTTTGGGCCTTCATTCACGCTCGTGGTCCCGGAGGTGGTCGTTCGGGAGTTCGGCCGCCGCAGATTCGCGGCCGCTGAATCACTCCGTAAAGCCGGAATCAAGTCGTGGAGCACTGCCCTTCGAGATTTGGCAGCCGCGGGAGTGGAATTGCCGCCTGAAGTGCCGACTGTCCGCGAACTGCGTGACCGCCCGACAATCTCACGGGTGGATCACACTGCCGAGCTGAGGACCAATCTCGCCGACCACGGTGTGAAGATCGCACCGATCCCACCTGTTGACCACGATGTTTTGGTCGAGTGGTCCCTGAGCGCGCATCCACCATTCGACACCACCGACAAGGGATACCGTGACGCCCTGATCTGGGGGACAGTGAAGGCCATCGCCGTGGCGTCGCCGGCGCATAGCGAGATCGTGTTCATCACCAATGACAACGATTTTTGTGGGAGCGGAGATGACTCGGGGAAGCTGCACAAGAATCTGATCGCTGACCTGAAGGCGGCGACACCCAATGCGGTCGCCCTGGCGAAGACCATTTCCGAAGCCATGACTCTGACCAAGCTGGACTCCGTTCACGCAGAACTGTCCGAGGACGATCACGACCTTGAGCTGTATGACGACATCTCACAGCTGATAACGGCTGCGATCCCGGGCGCGTGCGACGACATACTGGGCATGGAACTACCCGACTATATCTCCGACGACTTCTTTCACGAGTCTGCCTTCAAACTGACAATTCCGGACCTCGAAGGTCCCGTCATCGTCACTGAAGTTGACCCACGTCTCGACACTGTGGGCATCGATGTGCACGAGAAATACGAAGGCGACACACAAATCGGCGAAGTTCGCTTCCTGGCTACTGTCACATGCAGCGGTCAGATTCATAAGGCTGACTTCGCGATCTCCGATGTTGATTGGGACGTGCAAGACGCAGACTTCAACAAGCACTACATGGAGGTAGCCACGTCGGTAGAAGTCGAATTGACGTTCCGATTCTTGGTGAACGGCAATGAGGTTGATTCGCTCGAATTCGACAGCGGAGTGCAGGTCACCTCCACCCCCAAGAAGAAGTGGGCGAGTTCTTCGCTGTTCTACGACAACTAGAACGCACCATTAGCATCAACGGGCCTGACACAAGCAACCGACTGACGACAGGATTCCCGGTCGGTTGCGAGCTGTCCGAGCAGTGTTTGAAATACTCGACGTCCGCTTGGCAAGCCCCAGGTCCATCACCATAGCGTGACGGACAAAGGCTGCCGCACAACATAATTAGCTTCGGCATCGTGAAGGCGACCAAATCGCCGACCAGTGCAGAGGATCTTCAATGACGTTGACCGCGCTCCCCCACATGACTTGGACCGACTTCTCCCGCAACGTCTTACCTGGGCTGAAAGCGCTCCAGAAGACTGTGACTCCGCAATACGTACTCTGCCCGTACGACAGCATCGAACGGCGTACCCATCAGGTTGTCGTCGTCACCGACGCCGTCACCACACCCACCCTGGTGCGCGCTCCTCGGGCGCGATCGAACAGGAAGCCGATCGCCATCGCGCTACCAAGCCTCGACACCCTGACGTTGCCGTTGGCGCAGTCCGCCGTCAGAGTTCAAACGGACTACATCGTGCTTCGGCACCTGTTCACCAACGCCGTCACACGCAACACCTTCCCCGTGTCCGTTGAGCAGCCCACGGAGCCGATTGCAGCGGCCTGAGCGACCACGCCAGATCCAGACGTATCGCTTCGATCCGGCGGTATCGTTTCATCCACACATGGGAACGGCCGCAACACGATTAGGTGTGTTGCGGCCGTTCCCATGTGAGTCGGCTACAGCTACAGCCACAGGTATCCGCTCGACACCCAACTCGGAAGGCCACCCAGATACGCGCCGGCCCCGACACTGACCAGACTCAAACCCTGTCCGGCGGTGATGGTCGTGCTGGTCCGGCCGTTGGCTGCCAGCGTGGACTCAACGTGATTGAACGGCGCAATGCCGTTCTGCCACGACACGTTTACCGGCACCTCACACCCCGGGATCGAGCCGTAGGTGCCGTTCGGTGTGAGATTCACCGTTGTCTGATCAGGATGTCCCGGCACCACCTCGAAGTCGACGTGAATCGTGCCGAAGCACGGACCGGCAGGAACAGGAACGATGTCGGTGCCGGTGACCTGCAGAACAGCGGCCGGAGGGGCGGCGGACGCGGTGCCAGCCGCGATCGTGGCAACCCCGGCAGCGCAGATCGCGGCGGAGGCGGCAACAGCAGTCGCCCGGGCCAAACCTCGGCGAACAGTCATGGGAAGTCCTCTCATTCGATGACGAGTGAATCGAAGGGCCACCGTATCGAGCCCGGTTCCGGTGTATGCGGCCCGAAACAGGGGCGCCCGCAGTCGAGAGTCCTGTCCGCCGCATTCATGTCGTTGCTGCTGGTGATCGGCCGGTACCGAGGTTGCGGAGGTGCCGCAGTCGCCGTGGTCGTTCGCGAACGTAGTCGCAGAAGGTAACCGAACGGGACGAGGGAGGTCGCAATGAGCGACGACAGGATTGACCGGATTCGTAAGCTGCTCGCGCAGGCAGACAGCGTTGCAGGCACACCCGAAGCGGACGTCTTCAACCAGAAGGCGTTCGAGTTGATCGCCAAATACGGTGTCGACGAGGCCGAAGTGCGACGGGTAAGCGGTTCCGGCCCTGCCGAGATCATCGTCTACGAAATCGAGATCTCCGGCGCCTACAAGGTCGATCGCGGTCTCCTTTTCAACGCGCTTGCCGGGGCACTGCACTGCTCGTCGATTCGAGTGAGTAAGTCTGACCGCCGCAAGGTGTTCGGCACCGCCGCAAATATCGAGCGGCTCAAATTGCTGTTCGCGCTTCTCTCGGTGCAGATGAATGCCGGTGCAGCCAAGGTTAAAGGCGTCTCCGCGTCGTCGACGTCCAGGGCTCGTCGGTCGTGGATGCTCGGATTCATTCACGCTGTATCCACCCGGCTCGAGGTCGCGGAGAAGGACGCCGCATACGACATCGTTGGCAGCGATCTGGTGCACGTCAACGACGCTGACCGTGCAGCCGCTGCGCTTCGGCTCGAGTATCCCAATATCCGGCAACTCAAGGTGCGGCGAAATGTGGACGGCCGCGCCCACGCGGACGGAGCCAACGCGGGAGGTCGCGCCGATATCGGCAACGCCCGAATGAGCTCGCGCCGAGCACTGACCCGCTAGCGCGCCACGTGCCGCGCACCCTGCCGAGCGGCGAGACAGTGGACATACCAACGGTTCCCGACCAGGAGGACATCATGTCAAGCATCAACCAGCGTGGAGACGCATTGAAGAACGTGCCGAACGCAGAGGATCGGCTGGCGGCGTTGGAGCAGTTCACCGTCTGCGGGCCGAACTATCGGCGACGGGTCGTCGACGAGTTGGGCCGTGCCCGCCGGATGTGGTGGGTCGAGTCGGCCGGTGCGTGTCTGGTCACCGCGGAGATCGCAGCTGGGTTGCGCCCCTCCAGCGATTACCAGGACCGGCACACCGAAGCCGTCTACAAGGCTTCACCAGGATCTGCCTCCGTCTGATCCGGTGACGCGAGCGCCGGTGGGCGCAGGGGTGACTCGCCGCCCCCTGTGCCCACCGGATCCACCTCCGTCGCCGGCCGATTTCCGCGTCGGTCCTGTCCGGCGGTTCCGCCCACTGCTTTCCGGATTGAGCGGGTGTTCGTGTCTACACGATTCTCACGGCGGCCGCGGATACTTCAGGGTGCGCGGTCATCCTGATATCACTGTGGATTATTCACTGTCTGGACATGCTGTGAATGCAATACTATGCAGTATCTCTGAGCTGCTAATACATGCTAATTTTTGTCCCCGTTTTAAGAGTCCAAAAGACCCGCATCGCCGCTTCGCTGGTCGTGTCGACTTGGATGCCGACCACGGCGAACACGCTGAGGTGGCCGAGGCTGGCAGCCAGATCTCGCCCAGCCCGACGAATCAAGGTCTGCCATGTAGGCAGAAATTCTCTTGAAAATTGTTGCCGTACAACCGTTGTAACCATCAGGCAGGTGAAACGGAAAGCTTTTATAGTCAAAGCATCATGTTTGAATCTTGAAAGTTATTGCAGCACAATAGATTTCGATATACAATAGTGGCAAGATCGACTCACTTCCTAGGGGGATGACATGACAGTTACCGTGTACACCAAGCCCGCGTGCGTTCAGTGCAACGCGACCTACCGCGCCCTCGACAAAGCCGGCATCGAGTACGCCGTCATAGACATCACCGAAGACGCTCAAGCCCGCGAACACGTCATGAGTTTGGGATACCTGCAAGCGCCGGTCGTCGTCGCTGGAAACGACCACTGGGCGGGGTACCGCCCAGACCGGATCAAGGACCTGGTGGATCGAACAGCGTCCACCGCCAATCGACTGGAGGATGCATCGTGAGCGCCGCACTGCACTCCGTCTCAGGCATTCCGAACCGGAACCTCGGCGCGGATGTTGATGCCGTCGAGAAGAAGCTGCGAGCCATGCTCGCCGCCCTCGACGATTCTCTCGCCGGAATCAGCGATGCTCGCGAAGCGCTCCGAGACCTGTACTCAGGTCCAACCGCATCGGACGAAGTCGAAACATTCCTCGCAGGCGAAGCCTCCAACCAGGACATCACCACCCATCTCGACGCCGCAGCCCGCAGCCTGCGCGCAGCTCTGGCAGTCATTCGCAGCCAAAAACAGTTGACGACACCACACATCCGTGACGGCCAACTGTGACCGATCCAGCGAACAACCGGCCCGCGAATCAGGAAACGGAACACCGAACCAGGGCGGGAGTGATCCGCCACAACGTCTTCGGCGTCGTAGCGCTTGCTGTCGCGGCCCTGGACTTCGTCATCGGCACCCGAACCATGTTCGTCGCGGGAGTCCTCGCCCTCACGGCCTCTGCCTACAGCTTCATCAGAGCCCATCGACTTCGAACACGTTGATCTCCGAAGCGCGGATCTGATCGACGAAGGGCGTGAACGCTATTCGTTGTCATCGGCGAGGATCGCTGCGATCCTCGCCGCCAACGCCTCAGCCTCCCGCTCCACGTCGTTCAGCGTCTCCCGCACATTCGCCAACTGTTCTTGCGCCCGCGCCCGCGCGTGCCAACCCACTGCCGGATCCACATCACTGAGCGTCGACACCGGTGGGCTGTCCGGCTCGTCCTCTAGCTCGGGCATCCGGGGCAAACCATCCCAGCCCGACCCCACGTGCCGGCCACCATTGCCAGATAGGTGCGCGGCCACGATCTCCCCAATCGCCGTCGCGCTCAACCCCCACCGAGCGCGCGCACTCTGCCGCCACCGCCCCATCCCCAGGCCGCCCCACCGATCGATGGGCACCACTAGCGGGCCGTCTCGGACCACCTGAGGCAAAGCTGCGTACGACTCTTGCGACTGCGCGGTCATCGGCTGAGCTTTCGCGAGCGCGGCCGCGACCGCCGCCGTCGAAGGCCACCTGTCCACATACGCCAACAACCGCGCCCAGCGCAGAAACACCGCAGCCGGACACACGCGCGGATCATCGTTGGCCGGCACCTGAATCCACACCTGGCCAACCTGAACCTGCAACGTCGAGTTGACTACCCGCACCTGGCTTCGTTGCAGCCGTTCGATCTGCCCGTAGGACATTCCAGCGGCCTTCGACAACACCAACAGCAGCGCATCCCGGCGGCCGAACAATCCCGACGGCCATCCAGCTGACGGCAGCGCTGCTACCACCTGTGCGGCCTCGCTCGACGGCCACTCGTGACCGCCACCGCCTCTCACGGCCCTCGCATCGGCCTTGGCAGGCACCGGGACCTGAGCGTGCATATGAGCTGCCCGCACAGCCGCCAGTCGTTCCCGTTGTGTCGACAACGCCGCCGGATTGGCGCGCACGAATCCGATCAGCGTCTCACGGTCTGCCGGGATAGGGGTGGCGCCGACACCGATGCACCAATCCGTGAACAGTGACCACCGCGCTCGATGGCGTACAGGCAGCACCATGCCCACGCGTTCGAGTTCATCGTGATCGTGCATGGCCCTACGGTATCCGCCACGGTCCCGCCGCAAATCGTGCGCGGCGCTTCCTTGCCGAAGCTCTGAACCCTGTCCGTCGACGCGGACCTACGAATCGTTCGTCGAATGCCCGCTCACCGGTGGAAATGTCGCGGCCTACGCGGAGGTGAGCCCGACGGTTGCGCTGTTCGACTGTGCCGCACACCGGAACCCCGCCAGAGAGAGTTGTCCCAACAGCAAACGCCGAGCCGAGGAGAACACGATGAACGCCACTGACGACATCACCGACGACAACATGATCTCGACCGCATTGCACAACGCAGCGGGCGAGGGCGCCATGCTCGTCGTGTTCGCCGACGGTTCCACCACTTCCGGTCCCCGTGTCCTCGTTGAGGGATTCCTCGAAGTGTCGACCCAGGAAGTCGCCCGCACCTTCGACGGTGCTGTCGTGGCCGGTTGGATCGCCGACGCGGGCACTGACTGGCACGCCGCCGTAGACCGCTACCGCCGCGAGATCGCGGCCTGAAAGCCACCTGCACCCGCAACCCCCCGAGCGGGTGCAGGTCTCCCCCCGCAGCCGGAACGTCAGCCCTCCCCCGGGTGATGCGTTCCGGCTGCGGCATTTCTGTGTGCGACAGACCCCGCCAGTGACTGATAGTTCCGCGTGGTGGACACCAGCCCATCCCTGCCGGCCCTGGGGCTGGCTGTCCAACCACTTCCCATATCCGAGCCTGCCTCGGCGAAGTCGACGGCCACGACAACAACGTGCAGCGACCAGAACGAAAGCGGTGCCTCGAATAGCTATTCGAGGCACCGCTTAGGCTTTTCGTGGGTCGGCTGTGTCGCTGCTACGCGCCCCAAATCAGTGCAGCGCCTGCGACGACAGCGGCAATTGCACCGCCGAAGAGCAACGGGAACTCCTGACTCACCGTCATGCGTATCCGCCCCTGATAGGACGCGAAGCCGATCGCAAAGGCAGCGATCCCGACGATGAGGGCGAACCACCAGAACCCGTCGAACTTGCCCACGAGTTCAGCGACACCCGGGGGTGCTTCCGGCGAGAGTTGCGGGATCTGTTTCAGGGCAGGGGAAGTGGACATGGAGCCTCCGATGATGTTGGTACGAACCGGCCGAGTTTCTCCCGGTGATTTCACATACAACTCTTCCCTACGTGCCTATTGGCTGTGGCACACCGTCACTCCAGCTCGTACCCGAACGGCGCCGACGATCGCAATGTCAGTTCACGTTCCGAGTGCGCGAACGCTCCCGGTTGTCTGCGATTACTGTCCAGCCGCCTACGCTGGTACCGGTAGCAGTCCAAAACCGCGGGAGGTGCACCGCTGATGACATTCGGAAACGACGTACCACAGCCACTTCCCTCGATGCCTGAACCCGCGCCGGAACCCCATGCATTCCAACTGACTTTGATCGGCGAACCTCAACCAGTCCGGATCCCGGAACGGATATGGCGATCCTGGTTCGAGAACCCCGCGATCGTGGCTCGCTTCGAGTCCAAAAGATACCGGCGGCTGGACGACCAATGCTGGCCATGGACTTCCGGGGTGTCATCAACAGGCTATGGATCCTTCCGCGCAGCAAGCCTGCCAGGCCCCTCGCGTCGGGGAACAGTCCCGGCCCACCTGTTCGCATTTCAGCTCGAATACGGCGTAATTCCACGGTTGGGCTGGTCCAACGCGGACGACGCCGTGCTGTGCCATCAGTGTGACTTCGCTGGCTGTACAAACCCGGCTCATCTGCGACTGGGCACCCGTCGCACAAACCGCGGCGAATACGAACTCCGCCGCCGCAACATCGCCAGCCCTCTCGCAGACGTACGCGGACCAGCCGGCCGCACCCGGGCCATCGCTGACGCTGTCCGAGCAGGCCTCGAACGAAACGAAGACAACGCCGAAATCGACCGTCGAATCCATCTCGCAGAACAGGCCGGACTGCCCTTCACGCTGTGGTAACACGATGTGCCACAGCGGCCGCCGAAATCGCTATGGTTCACGTGACGGACTCAGCAGCCCACCAGAACCGAGGAGATATTCGATGGACGAAGAAGCGAAAAACCGCGTGCGAAACGAAATCCTGGATCTCGCTGCAGGCCAGGCAATTCTCGACGGCAAAGGCGTGCAGGGTTTTACGAATCTAGCGATGGACAAAATCGAAGACGCCGAAGAGGTGATCAGGAGCGGTGACCCAGATGGCGTTGCGACCCAACATGTCCAGCTCGCGAGCGTTTACTCGACACTGGCATTGGCCGCATCCAATCAGGCGCTCCTCTTCGAGCGGCTACACAGCTCCGCTCTCAATCAGTAGGTATCCAGCCGAACGCTCGTCTCATGTCTGGAGCCCGGGGAGCCCTCGTCTCGTCAATTAACCAGGGAGTCTCCGGCCTGACGATGATCGAGTGCTCCGAGCGTGCTCGACAATGTATGTGCGACGTCAATCGTTCGAAGGCCGAGTCAATTCCTACGCGGGACACGTGCCGCACCCTCCTCCAGGGCCCCGCATCGTGAGGAGGCAGCCACGCCGGAACCTCCGTTTCGGAAGATGCACGACCAGAAAGGCAATAGCGCAATGAATGTCCCAAATCACGCAACGCACGGCCAGGACGCAAACATCGTGGCACTCGGGTTCACCGAGGCGGACCGCTACAACTTGGTCCGGATCTTCCGAGACGGCGGACCCTCAAACACTGCCGATGCAGTGCTCCTCGACGAATACACGCGACGAGATGCAGAGTCCTTGGCTGCCTACAACAAATTCAAGATCCACCAGAGCAAACAACTTATCGTCGCCGCTCTCATCGGGATAGCGCTGTTACTCAGCGCTCCGTTCGGCATCCACATGATCATGGACCTGATTCAAATCTGATTCGCATATGCCGGTGTGGGCACAACCAATTCCCCTCGTAGATGCACCACGCGAGGGAATTGGCGGGCGTAGGTCGCCGTGGCGTCCAGTGGTCAGAACCCGAGATCCATGACTGCATTGTTTTGTGCCGGATTGCGTTCGCGCGCATAGATTTCAACCGTGGCCGGGGACTTGTGCCCAGTCTGACGCATGATCGAATGTGTACTTGCGCCATTCGACAGCGATTGTGTGACGAACCCAGCGCGAGGCGAATGCCCACCCAACATCATCACCTCCTCATCGCTGAACCCGGACGCACTGGCCCGCACCCGAATGACGCTGTGAATCGCCGCCCCTGACAACCCTGATTCGCTGATGTTCCCGTGCCTGTCGATCTTGCGGAACAACGGCGCCAACCCATCAACCGGGGAGACACCGTGGTCGCGGCACACATGATGAGTGAACGGCTCGGTCCGTGCCAGCTCCGCGATCACCGCGGGCCGGCCTCCCGAATCGAACGCACACACCACCTGATGCCATCGCCGGTACGCGCAGACCGGGCACCGGTGATGATGACCCCGCCCGAAAGGCGCCACCTTGGTCTGTCCGACACCACTCTGGTCCGACTTCGATACCCGCACACGGAGATGCAGGCCGTCCTCCCGGTGCATCCGGCCATCGGCGAGGACGAGGTTCGCGAGCTCTGATCGCCGGAACGCACCAGCAAAGCCAAGAAGCAGCAGCGCAGAGTCACGGCGTTCACGAACCTGGTCAACCCAACTACTGCACCCCTCACGAGCGGTCACCAGGATGTGTTCGATGTCGTCGAGCAGCAACGCTTCTCGCTGTCGGCTACGTCGGTTCGGATCGCGCGCAGCTTTGCGTTGCAAACCGGCCAGCGTGGAAGCCACCAACTGACTCGTGCCCGGCGGCGGCAACTCCGCGGCCTTGTGGAAGAAGTTGATCGACGCCACCCACCTGCGCAGAGTCGTCGGCGAGTACGGACCCATGCCCTCCCGGGGTTCTGAGGCGGCTTCTGCGATGTACGACGCCACCGTCTCGGAGGCCGCCGGCAAGGCATTGAGTTCATTCGCTGCGCACCAACGAGCGAACCGATTCCAATCCGAGCGATACGCGCGGGTTGTGGTCGAGGCCTGCGACTGACTGACCGCTTCGACGACGCGGGCCTTCGCTTCGTCGCCCCCTCTCCCCCAGGGAGAGAGCTGTCCGCCAGCCGAAGTGGTGGCGGGGAGGTTCGGAATCGTTGACGGATCCATATCTGGAACCGTAGCGGTGCCCTCTGACCTCACCGACCGATCATTGGAGCCAGTTCACGATCCCCCACGCATCCAGATTCCACACCAGATGCCCGACAATCGAGGGCCACAGCGATCGTGTTGCCAGCGTGAGCGGGTAGAACAGTGCACCGAACGTGCACCCGAGAAGCACATTCCATGCGCCTTGATTGCTGTGGTGGAAGCCGAATGCGACGGTGGAGAGCAGACCACCACCAATGATCGAGACGATCGTCAGCGCGCGTCTGCTGGTCTGGCTCTCGACACTGTCACGGAGCTGCCAGAGCAGCAGTCCGGGGCCACGAAAGAGGAGCTCTTCCCAGAGCACACCAGCTGAGATCGACACGATCACCAGACCCGTGGAGAGACCGGTGTACCAGTTGATGCGGTCAGTGGAAACGATCGCCGGCGTAATCGATGTGGCAGAACGCAACAGAGGATCCAACACCCGTAACCAGACGAAGACGAGGACGAGGGGAGCAACAACACCTAGTAGCAATGGCTCGACGGGACGGTGAGGGGTCCTGATGGGGTGCGGTAGGCCAAATCCGGATGAGAGCAACACGCTTCGCATCGATGTGCGACGGTCGACCTTTTCAAAGTATCCGACCATCAGCACGATTCCTGGAATCACGATGGCTCCGTACATTGCACCCGCAATGACTTTCGGTAGGGCAATCGGTTGCGTGAGGCCGTCAAAGACTAAGTACGCAGCGAAGACGAGCACGAGCATCGTGAAGGCGGCGTAAACCGCGACTGGAACCGGAGCAATGCGAAGGGGAATCGCAGGTGCCGACGCTGGCGTTCGTGTCATTCCGGTATTCGATCAGCTCTACGCGGCGATCGCGGAAGCAACACGCCCGCACCTCAACTAGTGGAGTCCTCCGTGGACGCCGAGTCGAATCCACCAATCGGCCGTCACGGCTGAACTGTCCTGCTGGCCCACTCAACCTGACATGAATCGGCCCCGATCGAGTGATCGGGGCCAGCTGAGGCAGGTCAGATCGAGCACAAGGCGAACAAGTGCAATGCGGACCGAGCAACGGCATGACGATCGTTGAGGTCAACGGGCCACTCCCCCACCTTCTGCTCCTCATTTCGGGAGCGGTCGGTCACATAGAACACCAGAAAACCGCCTTCGCTTGTGGTGACCCCGGCTGCTCGGGCGCGCAGGTGATCGGCGTTCCACACAAGGGACCCGTTCACGAGCAGCGACATCTCATCCTGGTTGATCCTCATTTGTTTGTCGTAGTCCGAATCCGACTGCATCGGAGCATTCGCAACATTGACCATCTCAACCCGATGACCTTCGCTGAACGGGAAGGGAACCGCGTCGCGGTCGTAGAACAGCGGCTGCAAGGTTGCCGAGCCGTCGACTACCACCGGGCTCGACGTACGAAGGACATGTTCGTGTGGACGGACAACAGTCACCAGCGTTTCGGGCCGGAGATGCACAGTCACCAGTGACGCTCCGGCTTCGTCCAGTAGGTCGAGTTCGGTAGACCACTTGTCGATCGCTTTCACCGCCTTCACAGTCGGTTCGGTGACGTTGCCGTCGGCGTCCTTCATCCGGACAACGTCGCAGGCCCGGAGATTGGATGCAGCGAGGATCTCGCTGCCGTCGGTGCGGGAGATTTGGCGTTGCTGCTTTGCTGTCATGGCAACAGTCGACCAAGGCGTTTTCGTGAGTGCGGCAGCGTGAGATGGGCAGCTGGTGTTGTCGGCGTGTGCAGGCCGCTTGTTCAGGCTCTGAGCGTCGTTGTCAGCGCCCCGTAGAGCGACGAATCGCCTGCAGGTAGGGGTAAGGGCTCCCGGGCGACAATCGGTCGTTCCTGGGATTTCGGCCATTTTCGGCGAAAAAGACGCTCACCTGGGCCTTTCAGGCCTCGACTGCGGTAATGAATATTATCGTTGGTCAGAACGCAAAATCACCGGGTCAAACGTGAGTGAGGCAAAGAACCCCCAATTTCGAGAAACTTCACCACTTCTTGGCCAACGGAGACCGGAAACGGTTGTCTGCGAAATCAGAGCGCAAAATTGCAGGTCACCGTACTTCTCATGCTGGCTGAGCCTGCCAATCTTGTCGCCCACTCTGCGCATCGTGCCTGGCAAGCAAACTGTCGGACGTTAGGCCCTGGAAGCTGGCCTCCCCACGCCGTTCAGCGATGTCAATCGCAGTGCCACTATGCCGCCGACGTGCGCTGGGGCTGCGATACCAAGCCGGCCCCGAACTAGCCTCCAATCTGCCCGTGTACGCAGGACAGATGGCGTCGTTTCCATCGGTCAACAGCGCTGGCGTCGACGATGCTGACAGGGCGATGCACCGGAACCCTCGTCCGTAACGTCAGGCCTGAGTCGAATCCAGCCATCCCGAGGAGCACCAATGCCACCAGAGAGTCACCGCCCCAGAATTACGTACCGGAATGAGAAGCAAGCGCAGATCGTCGGGATTGGCTACTTGTCTTTCGGGCTCATCGCTCTGATCGGTGTTGTGCTGTTGCTGATCATTCCGGCTGTGTGGTCCATCGTGATCCTGGCAATAGGTGTTGGCGGTGTTGTCGGCCTCTTCCTGATCACTCCCCCATCAGACAAGGCGCCTCACGACTGACCGGTCCGCATCGGACCAACCCGGGATCGGAAGCTTCCGATCGACAGCGCACCCCTCCCCTCCCCTGAATCGACCCTGCGGCCAGCTCGAGCACGACGAGCTGGCCGTTTTCCATTTTCGATCCACTGTTTGCTCGCGGGCGGGAAATTGCGCGCCAATCACCGCAGGTCACAGGCATAGTGCCCCCAGATGGCCACGGACAGCCATTCGGGCCCCCTCTTGGGTATCTACCGCGGCGAGGGGGTCTGTCCAGCCTCCGTCGATGCTGGGGCGCATTGCCGCGATTTGACGATTTCCCAGGGTTGCAAATTCGCGAAATCGTATGGCCTGGATCACAATTGGCCAAATCAGCCCGGGGTCAGACTGACGTCCGGAGTGTCTCTTCAGGTGGCTCGGAATCAGGAATATCGGACGCCAGTGCGCTCAGGAAACGGCTGACTGGATTGGGGCCGGATGTGCATCTGACGACCTCCAACACAGGTACTGCCCGCCAAACTTGGTTCGAAAATTCGGTCGATCCCGCTCCGGCGCTCGTCAGTGCCGAATCCATCCCACCAGTTGCGGGTACACCATCCCGTCTCCAAACGTGTGCCTGCTGCGCCCTCCCCTCAAGTGGACGTAGGCCTCCTTCTGGAAGATTCCTCAGTCCTTGGCGTCCGCGTCTGCCGTACGAATCGTGAAGGAGGAGCTGACGAGAGCTGCTCTAGGCAGGGCTTCGGAGACAGCAATTGGGCGTCCGCGCTGGTGTCATCCAAGAGGACGCTCTAGCCATCGAGATTCTGTGATCGCGCTCGAGGTGGCCGTCCTGTCCGCGGCAGATATGCCAGGCTGACGACACGAACCCTCCTATGGATAGAACAAATGGATATACGAGTGGGAGCCGGTATTCGACAGTGGATTCCCTATGCGGTGCCTGAAACGATCGCATCACTCCCCTCATTGGGCAATGATGAAGCGCCTCGATTGTTCGCAACTGCCGGATGGCTGTCAGCTTCTTCTCGTCGCGCGCACTTCAGTCGACTGCGGAACCAGCGAGTTGATCGGCGAAGATTATGAGGTTTCCTGCTGAGAGTTTCACCTCAACGGTAACCTCGTTGTCCGGGCGCGGACCGAGTTCCGGGGCATGAATAGGTCCGGAAGAACGGGCAATTTTCGAAGAATCCATCTCTCACTCTCCCCTATCGACTTCCTGGTGCTGACCCGGAACAGCGCGCAGAGTGAAGGTATGTCGGTTCGAAGGTGCAAATATTGGAACCCTAGAGCGGCGGAGAGTCTTCAACACGTGACTCATTGTGTGAACTAAAATATGCATCTAGCTGCGATAACTGTCAAAGAAAGTATTGTATGTACGTGTATCGCAGCTAGTCCGTGTCAACAGTGTGTGGCGTGACTACTGGCAGAGCTGTATGGTTAGTAGCATATTGCTCACACTATGTATGCAGATGTACAGTGTAAACGGTGTATATACGTGTAGTCTGGTTAGAACTGACATTGCGTGTGGCACTTTTATTACATTCGGCACGGTAATTCTGTGTTTCATGTGTGAGCTATGTAAGCCTTAATATCCATGTAATATGTTTTGTATGTTTAACACGGTTCATCTGTGTACTACGTGTTGCAATGCACGACTGTGTACAACTTGGGGGCAAGAGTAATCGGGTAGTCAGCACGCACTTTTGATCACTTGATGCACCCATTGTTAGTGCGAGCAACATGACACTTTGTATGCAGGTGATATGTGCTGCACTGGTAACACATGGTTGATTGTCTATGCGTGTCATATGTCATGACTGTGGAAGATGGGCTACCCGCACTACACAGCCACACATCGGTGCACGGATGTACTGTGCGGACAATGGTCCATGGGTTATAGTTACTGCACTGTGCACCACAGCTTGCACATGTAACACGGTCCAGCAAGACAGCCATTGTGGCACTGCACATATGGCTTCTACTGCCTCCACTGGTTACGCAGCCAAGCATGTAGACACTAAGATCAAAGTTGACACTAGGTACCCGTAGGGGACAGGCCACACAGCAAGTCAGGTACTCACTGATCAGCTTGTATCGCCAGATCACACGGAGACCCAGTGAACGCACTACCTGCAACACAACACGTACTGCACGCCTAGTCATAGGTACACAGGAACCACGGCTTATATGCTGTGACAACACAACAGCCGGTTCGACCCGATGTCGCCTCACTGAAATCAGGCATCGAGTGCGGGCCACTACAGAGAGGGTGTGCGATGGCCGATCTAGGCGAAAGCCGCGCCGACTACCGTGCGAAGACAGTTGCGACCTTGTGCTCCAAAGGTGGAGTAGGGAAGAGCACTCTAGCTGCGCAGATCATCTCCGACGCATCCAGGCTCGGACTGAAAGTTCTCGGTATCGATCTTGACCCCAACGGCACCTTGTCTCGACTGACAGGCACGGTCGCTCCGGTAGGGGAGTTGTCGATCGGCGACGTCCTAGTGGGCGCTGCAAGGCCGCAGCAGGTGGCCCGAGTTCCAGTGGACTGGCAGCCTGACATTGCCTTCGATCGTCCGTGGATACAGGGCGGTCCGCTCCTGCCCGGAGGTGCGGTCCACATCCTGCCAGCACCGGACCGCGGCCTTGAAGTGACGACATCGAGGTCTGGAACCGACGCGGAGCAGGCTCTCCTCGAAGCGCTCGCAGTATCGGAAATCGGTGAGCATTACGACCTGATCGTCGTGGATCCGCCCGCCAGCACATCGTCGACCCTCTATTTGGCGTTGTACGCCTCCGAACACCTGGTGTTCCCGCTGCAGACCGAATCGGCCGCTCTTTCCGGACTCACACTTACGGTGGAATCTGCGATCAAGTTCAGCAGTCTTTCCCGTCGGCGGGTGAACGGTATCGGGGTTGTTGCGACGATGCTCGATCGCACCACCGAACACACGTTGACCCTCGCAGCAGCGCAGGAGTGGATGGACGAGCGATTCAAGGGGCAAATCGGCGTTCTCAATCCGCAGATCCCACGTCGAACCATCGTGTCAGAAGCAGGGTCGTCGATGGTTCCTGTCTCTCGCCTCGTAACAGGCAAGCTGAAGAACGCAGACATCGCCTCCCGTTACGCCGCAGTGGCTTTGGCAGTCGTCGCAGCGGTGACACCGGAGCGCCTCGAAGCGATTTTCGACGCAATCGAGAAGGAAGATCTTCCCGAGGAGATCGCGGACATCATCTACGCGGCTCTCGAAAGTCGCGCTGAGACAGTCAATACCGGACAAGAAAACTAGGAAGGGGACCACCGATGTCGCAACGACCTAGGCGTGACCCACTCAAGATGGCGCGGGCTGCATCCGGCGGGACCAGCCTCGCAGCGTTCACCGAAGAACCGTCGGTGCCAAACCCCGCTGAGGACACCCAGTCCGAGGTGAGCCCACTGCCCGCGGCGTCACCGGTGGTCACTCCTGACGACGACAACGACTACGGCGATTTTGAGGACCCCGCAGACGACGCGCCGGCCCCGACGCCGCGAAGGTCGACAGGCAAGCGGAAAGACACCATCAGGACGAAGACGTTCCCGATGCTGCAGACCACCGTTGACGCTGTTTCGGAATCCTCGTTGGCCTGGCACATCGCCGACCCAACGCGGATGCAGCACTTCGGTGGAACAGCATCTGAAACAGCGTTCGTTCAGGCACTTCTCCTGTTCGCCGTCGATCGCATTTCGAAGAACCAGAAGGACGCCGACCGATTGCTCCGCTACTTCCCAGAGAACGCGCGAGTTCGCAACCGGTAGCGAGTGACCCGATCGCCACCTAGTTGGGGCCGTACAAGTAGCCACTTGTACGGCCCCAACCCTGTTTCCAGCGTCTTCCCAGCTCAGGACGATGGAGGTGACACGTCACGCATACATGTGCCGCATCACCGGAACTGGGCATGTTTACATGCTCTACACCGGAGATGAACACATCTACACCTGACGGGAACTGCCCATGATCACTTTGAGGTTGCATCGCGACGCACGAGCCCTCCTGGACGAGGTCGCCGAACGAACCGACCGCCCCCTGGGATGGATACTCGGGGAAGCGACTATCACCGCCATGGTCGATGTCGCCGGCGCTGCTGACATCGAAGCAGCCCGAGCAGTACTGGCCCCCCACCTACCGAGCCCCGACAAAACCCACACCAGTCGAATGACCACCACTCTCTCCAAACACTGCGAGTCTGTTGTCGGTCTTCTCCTGACCCACCAGGGTGGGGGACTGGCGTCGACATCCGCCATCGTTCGTGCAGCGTGGGGACACTGGATTTCTACTGCGACCGTCGACGAAATCGCCGAACACCTCGGCGTAGTAAGGCCCCGAGCGCAGATCGCAATGGGCACCGGTGCAGCATGAGCCGCCGACAATCCCTGACCGTCGCAGGCTCAGCACTCCTACTCGCAGCCCGATGCTCGCCGGACACCACCTTCGACGCCACGGCCGCCACCGAACTGCTACCGGACCGTTTGCGATACACCCAACTGGGGCCGGACTCGGATGTGGTGAGCCCCCAACAGGCATGGAGTGAGCTGGTCGAGGCGGGGAGGGTCACCGGGACCTTCGACGACTGGCACTTGACTGAAACATCCGAGGAAGGTGCCGAAAATGGTCGACGCCCGTAGGCACGACACTTCGCCGGCCAAGGCAACACGAGCTCGCGGCCGGACCGGATTCTTCGTCCCGATGGTCAAGGATTTCTGGAAAGACCTCGCAGCACTCGGCTGCAACCTGTCGGAGATCGGCTACTTCACCATGATTTCCACCAGCAAGGCGACTTCGCCCATTGGCAGCTTGTACATGCGCCACGAATGGGCAGACCTCGACGGCACGAACCTGGACCATGCAGAGCGCACTCTCGAACAACTCGAGAAACGCGGCCTGATAGCCCGCGATGGGTACTACATCCTCGTCGTGTCCTGGATTCGCCAGTACGCCTTCAACAACCCCAAATACCTGCGCGCCGGGTTGTATCCCCTTCAGAACGAGATCGACAGCCCATTCTTGCGGTTCGTATTCGGCACACAACTACTACAGCTCAGACTCTGCGACCTCGACAAGACGAAAGCCGCAAACCTTCATGAAAGTGCATCGCTCCTGTGGGCCGAAATCACGGGATCCGCACTTCCACCTGCTGACGCAATGGACGGCGACATAGACCAGCCGAACGACTACATGGTCACGGCGCTGAGCAACATGCCCGGGATCGAATTAGCCGTGACAGAACTCGACCGGCGGACCTGGTGTGTAGTGCAGGCCGAGCTACACCGACCACTGCAACAGGCGCTCGGGAAGCATCGCAAAGTGACTCAGATTCAACCGCGCGCCAGCAATCACTAAGGCTGGGACTCACGTTCGCGATGTGAGCCCATCCTTTACCTAAATCAGGCCCCATGCCTTCGTCGACGAAGGCATGGGGCCTGATCGGTTGGATGTCGTCCGCTCCGCAGGGAGTAGGGGCACTAAAGGTGTTGAGGCCAGACTTCAAGTTCCCCTCCGGACGAGCGAGTATCAGCTTCAAAACCTGTGGATACCGCACGGGATACCCTATCCATTTCGCTGTCTTCGGATACCCCTAGGGATAGGTCAACGGATAGGGTATCCGCATTCAAACTCGCTGGTCAGAGCCGTGGTGGATAGGGTATCCGCTGGGGTATTGGATAGTCGCACGTGCGCGCGTCCGCGCGCGCACGAACAAGACCACAACAAAACCCCACCTCCCTACGGTCGGTGGGGGTGCAGGGGGAGGGTTTTCGCTCGAGTTGACGACCTCGCCGCTTCGCGCCGAGACCCCGATGCGCAAGCGCATCCCCGGATGAACTTCTACGGCGGCCATGAATAGGTTCCGAGTGGAATCGCCGCTGAGAGGCCTTGTGGGCCATTTGTCGGCGGAATGCGACCACGGACCGCGAGTACGCCTCGGCGCAGCTTCTGCGAGGCGCTCAGTGGCGGCTTTGTGTGTCCTGGATGCCGTCCGAGGAACCGGTAAGCAGCGCGAGTACGTGCCGCACACCGGAAACGGTGCTCCTAGCGTTGGCGATCGGAAACACCAACACGACTTCAGCCCGACCGGGAGGGACCATGGCGAACTTGGACGAGGCGGAACTCGCAGCATCGATCGTCGCCGCATTCGAGGCTCGACCGGAATTGATCGAACGACTCGCAGACGCGGTGGCCGGCCGAATCGCCGAGGCGCTCGCAGCTGGTGACTCTGCTCGAAATTCACACCGCGCAGAATCGACGTGGCAAACAGACGAAACTCGCGTCGAAACATTGCTTGAGTGGGTCAGAACGTCGCCGAAGAAACTCATCGACGGCGACCGACATGCGTGGGCATCCGCGATTGTCGGGGCCAGCGGAGCGAGTGATCCCCGCGAAGTGTTGGAATGGGCACTCGGCAACGATTGTGCAACCTCTCATTGGAGAAGCCGAGAAGCGCCGATTCCCGCGCCACACCCGACACGGTCGGGGGCTCCGAAAGCGGGGCCGTACTCGCAGATGCTTGCTGAATTCAGACTTGCCGAGTCCGAGAGCGGTGCAGTCATAGTCGCTGGCATCGACCGTTTGATCAGCGCAGTGATAAACACCGTACGGACATACGGGGTGGTGGGAGATGTGACCCCGACGACAGCGTGGCGGCGAAACGCTATGGCTGTGCTTCGAATTCGAGATGTCGAGGAAGCTTCCGGGGCGATCTCATGGGCGATGAAGCATAAGCCGCATTGGAAGTCGAATATCCAGGGCATGCCAACCGAACGAACATTCCAAAAGTTGTACGCCGACTATCGAACTGCAGGTGCCGGTTTCGACCCTGTGCGTGACGGTGGGGAACATGCCGAGGCGATCAAGGAGTTGAGTCGCGGCTGGTCGTGCTATCTGGGCAAACTGCTCAAGAACGGGGAAGTTCCCGTTCGGGGGGTGACGTATCGCAGGATCTGGGAGGTGTTGACGGGATCGGACGGCGGCGCCTCCGTGCCTGTGGCAGATGTGAAGGCAGTCATCTTGTGGATACTCGCACCTGACGCCGGACGCGCACGATTCTACGTACAAGGCGACGACTTTCCCTCGATCGAGAAGATCCGAAAGGCGATGGTGGACATGGCATCAGGATCGATCCGAACACGAAGCGGTATTGGGGCAGGTGTGAACGAGACGAATACGCTCGCGGGTGACAGTGTCGCGGCCGTGGGATCCACCACGGTGACCGTGCGGGGGATCTGATGGCAAAAACGAGAGCTAACACTGTGGTCAGGGTGAAGTGTCGCCAGTGCGGAGAGGAAGTTCTGCGCATGAGTGGAATGCCAGGTCAACCGACTGGTTGGCAGTCGAACGTCACATGCACTCGCTGTCGCGGAGAGGACTACGAGCAGACATGGGATCGCGAACTCGAAGGCCAAGCCCGCGGTCGACTGTTGCGCAGGATCGCCGAGTTCGATGCGACTGCAGGTTACGAAGCGGCGACGTTGGGTGACCCGGACGTTCGAAACACCCGGTGGGGCCGCACAGCATGCGAAGCGGTCGCCGCTTGTGAACTTGATGATCGAGCGCGAGCTGGGCTGATGTTCTTCGGACCCACAGGAATCGGCAAGACCTTCGCGGGGTTCGCTGTCTGCAATGCGGTCGCTGAAAAGTTTGGTGCCGACCAGGTGCGATTTGTGTCGGAGGAAGCGCTTCTCGGCGGTGACGTTGCACCGTGGGAACTGCGAGGACGATTGCAGGCTTGGTTGCGAGGAGCGTCGGTGATCCTCATAGATGACATCGGCGTCGCCACCAGGCGCTCAGATCAGATTCAGTCCGCCTGGAAGGAACTGTGCGGTCAGATCGCAGGTCACCAGGGGCCGTTGATCATCGTGGGAACAACGAACAGACAAGGTTGGGACGGTGATGTAGGTCTGGCTGCGTGGATGGGCGCTCAGTCGACATCGCGCCTTCGTCAGTGGACCGAAGACTGCACAACTGGCTGGGTAGATCGCAGGACGGACACTGTTCACGAGCGGTGGCGCGACCAGTTGACCAGAACACCGGAACAGTGACAGTCACTATGGTGGGCGAACGATTTTCAGGAGGTGAACGTCGATGAGTGAAAATGCGGGCTCCGGGCGCAACGATTCGTTTGGGGGTGGATCCGACAACCCGTGGGATGACCGGGCGCTCGACGACCAGGTTGGGCCCGGAGAGGCTGAGCCGCAGGCGGACAACACTCAGTGGGCGGAGTCAGCGACTCCGGCGTCGGTCACGGCTGTCCGACGACCTCTGCGGCCGGCCGGCGCCGGGAATCCGACGAAGGCTGGTGGACAACGGCCGGTTTCGGCAGCGGAGCCCCGTCGCCGAGAGGATTCACCGAAGTCGGAGAAGCGTCGCGGGCGATGGCTGACGATGCTGCGTGGCCGCACCGCAGCGACTGGCCCCGGCGACGATGTGGCACTGGCGAAGTCAATCCGGCGACCGCTGAACGAGCCGAAGAACATTGCCTTCATCAACGAGGGCGGCGGGACAGGGAAGACGACAACCGCCGTGCTTCTCGGGCTGTTGTTGGCTTCGATCCGGAACGGTCCGATCGTTGCCGTCGACGCATCACCCGGCTGTGGTGACTTGGGAAACAGAGTTCCCGAGTCGAAAAGACCTGCGGGAAACGTACGTAGCGTCGTCGAAGGCATCGGGCGGATCCGGACACTCGATGATCTGCGAGCTCACATGAACCGGGTGGCCGGTGGCTTGGACGTCCTTGCGGCCGACGCATCGACGTCGGCGGAGGCTGTTTTCACGAGCACGGACTACGTAAGGTTGACCGAGATACTTCGCGAGCATTACGAGGTGACGATCACCGACTGCGCCGCAGGCATGGTTTCCGATGTCGTGGAAGCTGTCCTCGATGATGCGGATCTCGTGGTGATCGTGTCCGAGGGTGGGGATGGGGTTCGGTCGTCGACTTGGACGGCTAACCGCATGATGGACCGGGCCGAGGCCAAGCCGAAATACAAACGACTACTCGATGATGCTGTGGTGGTGGTCAATTCGAGGCACGACCGGACGAAAACCAATACAGCGAAGATCATGGATTTCTATCGAAATATCGTCAGGGCTGTCGTTGAGGTGCCGTTCGATCAGCACCTGGAAGGCGGGGACATCATCGTTTTGGACAAGTTGTCAAATAACACTCGCACTCAGCTGCTTCGATTCGGTGATGCGGTTATCTCGAGTGACGGGTTCAATCAGTGATGCTGACAGCCGAAGTCAGCTTTGTGAGGTTGGCCCACACTGTGTAGGGGACGCCGGTGTCGTCGACTGCTGTGAATGGTCGACCGGTTCCGGAGCGAGCGAGTAGCTGATCAGGGTATTGCATCGCGAATTCGGTGATTGACGGTTCTGCGGCCTTGATGATGTGAGCCGTTTTGTCGGTGGATTGTGTAATTGATAGACCTGCAAGAAGTTTGGACATTGTGGACGGGCCGCGATCAGTGGCCAAGACCAACAGGATCGACGGCACGGTGAGGCCGAACTCCGCGCAGCACTCTGCAATTGGCTTTGTCGGAGTGATGATTGTGACCCAGGTTAGAAGTGAGTTACTGCCGGATGTGGTGGTCATGATTTTGATTGTGGTGTGGGTGGTTCTGGTGTGTGGCACGACGCAGAGTGCCGCATGACCGGAAGTGCGTCTCGCAGAATTGAAATCGAGGCGCGGAATCATCCGTGACCACGACCCAGTAGGGAGCGTGTTGACGTGCAACTGAGCTTGGCCCAGCGAGCGCGTCTGCGGGATGCAGCGGACCGGTTGGCGTCAGTTGGTGTGTGTACCCCTGCGATGGATTCTGCTCGTAAACGCAATGTTCGAGATGAATCGTCGTGGCCGCCCCGTCTGTCTCTGCAACTCCTCGTTGATGTACGCGCGCACGCCGATGCGTTGCCGGCGCTGGGAGTAATAGTTGAGAGCTTGCCAGATCTACCTGCCGGCGCACCGGGGGCAGGTGAGTCGGCGCCAGGGGGCGGAGTGCGACACAGCGGCCGTGACGAGGAATCAGCGGAGCAGTCGGTGCAGGACAGTGACTGGCCGTGGGGGAGTGGGACACGAGTCGCGGCGCCATCGTCCAGAGAGCCGAAGGCTCAGCAAGCGGTTGTGTCCTCACTGGTGGCGTCGACAGTCTCGTGGGGGAGTGGTACGCGAGTTGCGGCGGCTCCGACCGTTGCGGAATCGTTCGCAGCAGTGGGTGTTGAACTCGCGATCCCTCATATTGAGGACAACAGGTCAGCAGCAGCGGTTCTCGCGGAGAAGGGTTCCGGTGAACCGCTGCTATTCGATGGACTGCTCGATTCTCTGCGGGGAGTTCCTGTCGACGATCTTGACGGCGTTGGTGAGACGACGAACGAAAAGATGGTGGCTGGCGGAGTTTCGAGTGTGTTCGACCTGCTGATGCGGGTGCCCCTCCGCTACGTAGACCGAACGCAGTTGGCCCCTCTGGAGACACTGGTCGCCGGGACAAAGCAGGTGACGTTCGTTGCACGAGTCCTCGGAATGAAAACGGACTGGGAGAAGCGTTACGTCCGATTCACGCTCGGCGACCACCGTACGAACATCTCAGCGATGTTCTTCCATGCCATGTGGATGGGCCAGCGGTTCCACCGTGGTGACCTGTTGATCGTGCAGGGTGATCTCGGCGAGTTCAACGGAGCGTTGTCAATGACCTCTCCGCTACTCGAACTGATGTCGGATTCCACGGCCCCGCTGTTGGCGATTTACCCACAGTCGCAGAAGCATTCGGTAGACACTTGGATGTTGCGACGGGCGGCGGTTGACGCGTTGCGGCGTATCCCGGCGCTCGACGATCCGATCCCGGCTCCACTGTTGGTTAGGCGGAAGCTACCAACGCGGTTGGCTGCGCTGCGGTCGGTGCATGTCCCGGAGTCGAAAGCTGACGCGGACTTGGGAAGAAATCGGCTTGCCTACGACGAGCTGTTGAGACTGCAACTCGCGCTCGGCGTACTCCGAAATGCGCAGGCCGCGGAACCGGGTGTGACGCACACACCGACTGGGAAACTCGTAGATCCTTGGCTGGCTGGCCTTCCGTACACGCCGACGGGTGCGCAGTCGCGAGCGATCGGTCAGATTCGCAAAGACATGGTCGCTGCCCGGCCGATGAACCGGCTGCTTCAAGGCGACGTTGGTGCAGGAAAGACGCTGGTACTTGCGGCAACTGCACTGATGGCCATTGAGGGTGGCTACCAGGCAGTGCTGATGGCGCCGACTGAGATACTCGCGCGCCAGCACTTCGAGGAGATGGCCGAGGTGCTGCGTCCGTTGGGTGTGACAGTGGATCTGCTGGTGTCGCGGGGACTTCCCCGTCCGCGGAAAAATGTGCTCGCAGACCTCGCGGGCGGGCATGTGAACTTGCTGGTGGGAACCCACTCTGTGCTGTCGGATCCGGTTGTGTTCGCGAACCTTGGTGTGGCATTGATCGATGAACAACACCGTTTCGGTGTGGATCAACGTGCAGTGCTGGCCACGAAGGGCCCGGGTGGGTCGACGCCGGATATTCTGCAAGCCACAGCGACTCCTATACCTCGGACTGCCGCGATCACGACCTACGGTGACGTGGAGCTGTCGATCCTTGATGAGAAGCCGCCGGGTCGAACCCCGACAGTGACGACGTGGCTGGAATCCGCGACGACGGACGACCCGAATTCTCCGGTGTGGAAATCCATCCGTAGCGAGATCAGTCAGGGGAGACAAGCGTTCGTGGTGTGCCCGTTGGTCAAAGTCTCCGGTCAAGACTCGGAAACTAAGATGGCGGCAGCAGCCGAAGACACTTGCGTCGCACTCGAGGCCGGCGCATTGGCAGGCTTGCGGATCGGTTTGGCGACTGGGAAGCAGAAGCCGGACGTGCGGCGAGAAATGATGCGCGCGTTCAAGGAACACGAACTCGACGTACTTGTTGCGACAACCGTGATCGAGGTCGGTGTTTCGGTTCCGAATGCGACTGTGATCGCGATCTTGGATGCCACGAAATTTGGTCTGGCCCAGCTACATCAGCTGCGTGGCCGAGTCGGACGTGGACGCTGGCCCGGCCACTGCTGGCTTGTCGGACAGACCAATAGCGAGGACGGTGTGGCGCGTATGGATGCGATGTGCGAGACCGACGACGGCTTTGTACTCGCCGATCGCGATCTGCAGATCCGCGGGCCTGGCTCCCTGACCGGTTCAGCACAGGCAGGGCGAGATGCTGGGCTGTTGGTTGCGGACCTGATCGATGATGCTCGCATCCATCTCGCAGCGCGGGCGGATGCCCACGACATCTTGGCTCGTGACCCACACTTGCACCGCAGTCAGCTGATGAAACGCGAAGTTGAGGCTGCTCTCGGCGACGATGCGCACTACCTGACGAAGAGCTGATTGGCTGTTCCGCTCGCGCCGCTAAGCAACCTCCGGTGGCAGAGATTCGTGTCCGGCCGAGATGGTCGGTGCCGCAGGCTCGTGCGCCGGCAGACAGAGTCGAGTCACGAGGAACGCTGTTCGAACAGGAGGTTGAAATGGAAAGCAATAAAAGAAGTTTCGAAGTTTCGGTGACAGTGACGGTGCGCGCAACTGTCGATGGGGCTTTGGTGCCGGGATCGTTGCCGAAGTTGATCCAGCGGTGGCCGACGGACCTGTTCGACGAGCTTCGCCGTGAATGGGTTTCTCAGACTGGATTGTCCGTCGAGCAGTTCGATGAAGCGGACGCGGTCGTGATGAGTGAGAGGGATCCGTCAGGTATTCCGAGCGTGCTGTGAGCAGGTGGTATGCGTGGGTGGTCGAACTCTGCTGACGCCAAGGCGTATCCGCGGAGTCGCGTTGATGCCGCACGTGTTTGTGCGGGGCGAGATGGTGAACCGCATCTACCCCACAGGACAAAGGGAGCAAGGCGATGGGCTTCACGACAAATGACTACGCCGGCCTGGTCGATGAGCAGTCGATCCCAGCGGTCGGCCCGTATATGGCACAGTCCGTTTCGATCGAGGCTTTCCACGACTGGATCGTCGCTTCCACCGATGCTGCTGTTTTTGAAGTCATCGACGGCAGTGAACACGCCGCGCAAGTCGCGACGCTACTGACCGGACGTATCGGGAACGGCTACGGCGCAGCGTCAGGGACAGTGTTCGTCGCCCATCTCAGAGCGATGTATGCGGTGAAGGGCACAATCGTTGGGGTGAACGAGTGCTCGGTGCAGTTCGCCGACGAGCGTGGGAACCTGCACGTCCTCCCGATCATGGCAGTACGCGGCCTGATCGTGGAGTGAGTTCTACAGGCACCGGTAAGAGAAGACATTGGCGGCCAGGTAGACCAACCTCAACCTGTGGGCATTCGAGCTCCGATTTGGGTTGCCGCTTTCTCTGCGCTGTCACGACTAGGTGTTATCGCGGTTGAGCCCGTGGTCCGCCCGGACGTGGAAACGGCCAATTCATCACGGCGTCGCGGCGGGAAGCGAGCACTTGCGCGAGGTGGTCGTTGTCTGGGTGGCGCGCTGAAGCCGCAGCAGCCAGGAGGAACCACCGAACATCAAGCGCTGCGGGCTCGTATCCGGTTTGACCTTGTAAGTACGCGCCGATGATCATTGCGCAGTGTTCGGCTTCAAATGCTGTGAGTTGAACGAGTGCGGTGTTGGACGGAAGATCGACGTTGACCAATTCTTGATACTCGTCGGGATCCTGACCGTGATCCTTGTAGTCAGGCGTCCTCGCCAGAGGTTCTCGTTGGTCCTTGTGGCTGGTTCCGTACTTGGAAGAGTCTGCGTTGCCATCGAATCCGCTGTGGTCGCCGACAGCGCCGCTACCTCTGATTGCGTCGTCTTTGTCTCCTCCGCCGGTCAGCCAATCGGGCTGTTCTTCTTGAGCTTGATCGCGGCGATTGAGAGTGGCCGGAAGCCTCACGAAAACCTGCCACGCGAGAAGAAAGAGCGCGATGACGCCGATGATACCGAGGACGAGGTTCATGGTTATCTCACTTTCCAATGCTCTGCGCCGTTGACGGTGGCGGCGACGGGCAACAGGACATCGCGCGGAGTGAGTTGTGGTCCAGCTCCGATCTCAGTCACTATCGCTCGGTCTGAAGCACATCGCATTGCCGGATTCCGATCTGGACGAGCAACTCCGGCGGTATTCCTTTGCTGCAAGTCGATGATTGTCCCTTGCCTTCGGTGGCCACAGGTGATGAATGCCGCGCTGCAACGCATTCCAAGTGCTCGGACGCTGAAGCGACGTCTCTTCGTTCGCGGCGCGTGTGATTCGAGCTAGCTTCGTCCAGTGAACAGGCGCGATGCCAGCGGGGCAGCGCCGAGGAGACCCAAGAACAGTACGACCAAGGCGAAGATCAGGCCGAATTGCCACGGTTCCATTGTGTCGGAAAGGAACAGCCACCCGATCAGCGTTCCGATCGCGAAGCCGATCCCGCCAATCCCCGCGACGACCGTAAGAATTTTGGTGATTTCTTTGCTCATGCCTGTCATCCTCTCGTAGTTGGTTCCGGTCAGTGTGCCCTGATGGTCCGACATGGCCCGCGGTGTCGACGAGATCAGAAGGAGGCGCGAGATTTCATGGGGCTTAGGCGAGTCGACGTGATTCTGGTGGACGGCTGGCTGGTTCGACGCAAAGGCGCCGAAGGCGTTGTGGCGGGGTCACTAATCGCTGTGACCGAGGGAAAACCCGCGGATGCCAACGATCGGGCGAGCGAGAGCCGGGAACAATTGTGTTCCGTCAGCACGCACGGGCGAACCATTGACGTGCATGTGGAGGATGTTGGTCAGTGCCGCTCGAAGCCCGTGCTCGATGGATCGAGTCTTGCATCGGCGCCTCGACAGAGGAGCGAAGGCGACAACGGTGTTGCCGTGAACTGATGCCCCAGCCTCAGACTGCACGTCCGGGAGCCCGCACATGTCCCGGCGGAAGGCGTATTCGACAACTCTCAGAGTGTGCAGGACCAGTTCATCGTCCGGGATGTCGGCGAAGGTGACACCGAGAAGGTCAGCGGTGGTGTCGATGCCCGTGGTGTTCGTGCCGTCGAGACTGGTCAGCGGACCGCGGGCTCGCCACGTAGGCATGGGTACAGCGAGACTGCTCATGCTGCGCCTCCAAGCTGCAGAGGACGGACGTTGGGGATCGCGAAGGACGTCGAGACTGCGGTGGCGACCAATGTGGAAACATCTGGGTCGGGGCAGGCCGCGACAAGAGTGGCCGCGGCGAACTCGGCGCCCAGGCCGGCGTCGAGTAGCTTCTGCGCCGCTATCAGATCCGCCATCTGGGGTCTCCAGATCGGCCGGCCTCCGGTGGCGATGGATTGGTCATGCTGGGTGAGCAAGTTCCACCCCACTTTGATCAGGCGGGAGTCGATTCCGGCGGATTCTGCAACGTCGTAGTCGGTTTCAACGGTGACTTCGAAAGGGAAGCGTCGCTTGATTGCGTTGTCGAGTGGTCGGATGCCTCGTCCTTCCTCGTTGTATGTGATGACGAGACTGAATCCTGGAGCGGCGTGGACGGTCGGCAGGTCGGGGCGGTCGTCGATGACGAGTTGGGTGCGGGCATCAGCGACTGAGAGCAAGATGGCGATCGTCTCCGAAGGGGCCCGGTTGATTTCGTCGATGAGTAGAACTTTTCCGCACTTCATCGCGCGCAGCAATGGGCCGTCGCACCAGAGGAATGTGCCATCGGGTTGTGGTTGGTAGTGCCCGATGAGCGAGGACACTGACAGATCTCCGTGCCCTTGCACAGTGATCAGATCCTCTCCGAATGCCACCTCTGGGAGGGTGGTCTTACCTCCACCGGCAACCCCCTTGAGTCGAATATTCATGTAACCCCGCAGCTTTCGGAGTACCAGGTAATCCGGCTGGCCCGCGATGGTGCGTGGGAGGTAGCGGCGGCCGTCGGTGAGGAGAAGGCCGTCTCGGTCGGCTTCGGGGATCTCGATGATGATGCGATCAGCGAGGTCGGCACCGCTGCTGGCCTGCGCTGTACCGCGCAGGACCCGCTTGTCTGAGGTCAGCGCCTGCACCGCGACGTTGTAGGGGTCCGATTGTTCGGCCAACTCGAGCATGAACAGCGGTGGAAAGAAGTCCCTCGGATCCACCGGTGCGTCGCCTGGCACGCGAACAGTGCTGATCTGTGGAAATCGGATCACGCGGTTCGAGTGATCGGAATCTGAAGGGAAGAAGGTGTGGAAAGCGTCCGCGAACACAGTCGCGGCGGATTCCGGTGGCGTGGTGCTTTCTCGGACTACGAGTTGGCCCTCTTGGAAGTCGGACTCAGCCCCGAAGCCAGTGATCGTAGTCGAGGTATTGGTGAACGGGTCGCGGTAGGCGACGGTGGCGGTGACCTGCCCGTCTCCAGCCTGTACCGCCCAGGCCGCGAATGTCGCTTCGATCATGGAACCTTCCCTTTCTCAATTCTGTGTCGGAACTCAGACTCCCGGTACCGCGACATCGGTGCGGCACGACTGGTGTGCCGCGGAAACCTGCGCCAGTTGAGACAGTGACTTCGGAGCGAACGTCACCAGAGAGGTAACACGTCATGAATGCACCCGCCGCCCTGACGATGGACAACGAAGTACAGACCTTCACAGCCGACGCGTGGGGTCAGCTCTCCGTGCGAGTGGGTCGGTTCGTCGACGAGATCGCCGCCCGCCGGGATCTGATGACCGTTGTCGGAATCGCCGCAACCCCAGAACTGGCAGGCGGGCGCCCGGCCGGCGCGTACTCTCACACGACCGCCACCGTCACCATCGACGCAGCGCAAACACTCTCTCCCTCTGATGATCCGAACCAAATCGACCTTCGTGACTGCCGCGATCGCGCACGCTTCCCGGTCCTTACCGGAGTAGCTGTGCACGAAGCGGGCCATGCAGCTCACACCGTTCGGCGGGGGCGGCTATCGAAGGCCGTGGGGGCGTGGGCTGCGCTCCTCGAGGAACCACGAATGGAAGGGCGAGTCGTGGCGCGGCGCCCACAGGATCGGGTATGGCTGAGAAGTTCGGCTTCGCATCTGCTTGGAAGCTGCACAGCCAGTTCCGCATCCTCGGCAGCTCGGCTCCTGATCTTGGTGGGTGGTCGCATCGATGCCGGGGTGTATGACCGCTGCGATCTTCCGGATCTCGCGGAGGTAGCCGGGGAGTTCTTGACCGAGAAGCAAATCGGCATTGTTGTCGAGCAGACGCGTGTAGCGGTTGCTCTCGACGACGGTGACGTCGATGGGTTGGTGCGGTGCGCGGAGTCGATCGCCGCAGCGATTGTCGACGAGTTCGATGACGCGGACGTCGACAGCGAGGGCAGCGATGGCGATGACGGCGCTGGATGCAGCCCTCAACATGGAGCCAGCGAAGGCGCCGGCGACGAGATCGCCGCTTCAGGAAAGAACACCAGCCTCCGTGATGCTCTCGCAGCGATGGCCCGGCGTACCGCGGCGACCGCGCAGGCCGCCGAACACATCACTCCGCCATCGGCGGCTGCCGCCCGGGTAACCACAGCGGCGGAGAACCAGCGCCAGATGATCGCAGCAGCTGGACGCGTCGCCAGCACCGGGCGTCTTGCGCACAGCGTCAGAAGGCCAACCGACGGCGAGCTGGCACAGTCCCTCCGGCTGAACCGAGCGGTCGAGGCTGCACTCGACCGCGGTGAACGCACGCAACACATTCCGCAGGCTGTACCACCAGGACGCATGCGGATCCGTGAGCTGGCCCGCCGTGAGGGTCAGATCGCGGCGGGCATGATTCCGACTGCGACGCCCTGGTCTCGCACGCGCCGGACCGTCGTGGAAGCACCACCGTGGGCGGTCGGTATCGCGGTCGACGTCTCCCAGTCGATGGAACCGGTGCTCGAAATCTCCGCAGTGACTGCGTGGATGGTCAATCGGGCAGCAGTTGATCGAGGTGCGGCGGCCACGGTCGTGTGGAACGCGAAAGCAGCGAACCTGCCGGCCGAGAGTATCGGTGGCGCCGTGTATGTCCCGGAGGCCGGTGGCGTCAGCGACGGGCTTCCGGAGGCTCTGCTGGCCTTGGATTCTCGACTGCAGCTGACCTCGGGTGCCGGCACGAGACTCGTGGTTGTGATCACCGACGCGGATCTTCCGAATCTCGACGAGATCTACCATCAGGCAGAACAATTGGTTTCATCTCAGACCCGGATGCTGTGGCTGATCGCCGGGCAGATCAACGACGGACCGCCGGCGCATCTCATTGATCGTGTTGCCGGACTGCCGGGCGTGACGATAACCGAACTCGACGATCCGGCACGTGTCGCCGACATCGTCGGGGAGGCGCTTGTGGCATTGCTGGAATCTGAGTCATTTGCATGATCTGAAACCACGTCGGTCGGCGAACAGCTTCCAATCATCGGTGGCCGCGAATGTCGACGTAAGCGCTCAGCCTTCTGCAACACAGCACTATTGACCGTGCGCTACCGGACCAGCCGTACGACATCAACTTCCGGTGCGGATCTGTTCGATCATGTCCTGCGTTGCGTCTGCGACGTCGATGTAGGACTGGCCGTACGCACGCGGATCTGCAGCGGAGGGCTTCGCAGGTACGGCCAAGAGTCCGGATTGGATGTGCTCCCCAGTCCGCCGGACAACTTGTGCCGCACCTTCTACCGCGCCGCTCGGCATGTAGACCATCGTCGGATCCTGGGCAAACAACTCCGGGTGCTCGTCGACATCGGGCAGGGTGAATGTGAGAGAGGTAAGCAGTTCGGCGATCTCGCGAGGATCGAGCTCCGAAGCCGCCGGCACCCCGGATTCGAGGAGGACGCGGAGCGAGTCGGCGAGCTTGCTACGTAGCATCCCCATCGCGGCGTACCTGGCATAGATGTTGACCTGGTGCACGTCCGCAGACAGTCGATACTGCGGAAAAGTGGCTGTAGACATGGGAATCCCTCAATTCGGGTAGGAAGTCAGTAGGGGCCGGCCAGGTATGCGGAGTCAGGGGCCTTGTTGTTTTGATTGTTGATCAAGTCGGTCACCCAGCTCGCGCAATCGCGGTAACCGCCTGCATGAGCGGCGGGGGACTGATCGGGTTGATCGGGGACGCGGCATACACCGGCTTCGATGTTGCCGGCCGTTGCCAGCAACACATCTCGCGAGAAAATCAGGGCCGCAGTGGCTGAGTGGACCATCGGGATTTCACCGGTGAGAAAATGTCCGGACTCGCCAGAGGTTCTCATCTCGATCCAGGCGAACAGCTCGAGTGCCTCACTGATCTGTATCGGTTCCACTCCCGGGGCCGACCCGCCGGATTCAAGGACGATTCGCAAGGCCTGCGAGAGTGCGTGCTGCACGAGCCCGCTGTCAGCAGCGCTGATCACACAGTCGATGTCGCTCGCCGAAAAGGAGACCCGCGTCTGTGGAAACGTCTTCATGCCAACGAGTGTGCACTAGGGAGTTCCGGTGGCCGGCTGCATGCGCGCGTGCCCCGCCGGCGAGGGGCACCTCGTATACATGAAGGCACCGACAAGGTCTGTCGGACAAGGGAAGGACAAGTGAGCATGACGTACGACCGCGATACCGGCCCGCCTGCGGCCCGGGTGGACGAATTTACTGACGATCCGCAGTACCTTCCGCGGCGACAGACCACTGTCGCCACGCCAGTTCGGCCGCATCCGGGATACCGCTATCAGGCGCTACCCGCCACCGCCGCCTATGTTCCGGATGGCTCCTACCGGCTTGATCTCGATCGGGAACTCCTCATCCGTGAAGGCGTTGAGGTCGCGCGCATCGATTCGGCCGGCCACCACGACTGGACGACGAATGAGGAGAAGCAGGCATTCGACGTATGGGCGCATGATCTGCAGTGGATTCAGCAAGTCCCAGCGCACACGAGTCTGCCGACGCTGGGAATCGAGCTGCTCCGGCGTGAGGCTCGCGTCCACCGGTGGTGCGAAACCCAGTCCCAAACAATGTTGGTCTATGCGAGCGGGGACGACGTGAGGTGCGGCCGCTGGCGGGTGGAAGATTTTCTGAGAGCTGATCGACCCGACGACCTGGCTTTTCTCATCCGGGTGGATCCGAAGGCCGCCTACTTCTGGCAGGGCGGCCGCCGGCATCTGCTCGTCCCTGGCACGCCGGCGCTACTCGACGAGTATTCAGCAGGCGACGGTCTCGCTGCTGCAATGCCGGTGCCGCACAGTGTCGGAGCCTGGACTTAACTTCGCATCCATGACCACTCCCAAGCTCTCTCACCAAACCGCATGGGGCCGAATGTATGGCCGCTTTGTGGGCGACGAGCCTCAGGTGCCGTCGATTACGACTGTGCAAGGGATGGACGCCGATGATCTTCCCGACCCGTTCTCGAAACTTCCCGAGCTCGGGGTCCGGCCGCAGGGGAGCGCACTGGTGGGTTGGCGGGCCCGACTCGTTCAGGACGCGACCGCCGCATACCTGCGCAATGACGAAGAGACGCTGCGTAATCAGTTTCCCCATGTGATCGCAGCGAGGGAGAGAGCGGCAGCGAGATCGCGGAAGCCGGATGCGATAGCCCGTGCCGTGCGCGGTGCGATCGCTGCGACACCGGATGTCGTTGCAGACCAGGCAGCTCAACGAGGCGACCGCGTCCACAACCTCGCTGAACTACTGGGGGAATGGCAGCTCGGGAACATTGACCGATTCGAGGTTGACCAGGCGAGGGCGGACCTCGACGAGCACGGCGAGGGTGACTACGCGTCGGCGTTGATCGACTGGTGGATGCGGTGGAACGTAAAGGCCATCGCCAACGAGGTGACGGTATGGAATCACGGCATCGGCGTGGCCGGAACACTGGACACGATCCTCCGGATCGAAAACCACCTGTACATCGGTGACTTCAAGACGAAGTCCGATCGGGACGGACAGGCGAAACCGATGCAGCCCAAAGTCGGGACACAGTTGGTGAATGGGTTGCACGCGCAGGAATCTGTGGTCGATGCTGACCGCGGTGTGTGGACAGAATGGAAGTACTCGCGACCGGATGGCCTGGTGGCCATTGCAGTGTCCCCGACGGAAGTGGTTCCGAAGTTGATCAATCCTGAACGATACGAGCAGTTGTGGACGAAGTTCTGCAACAACCGCCGTGCTTGGCAGGACCATCACGACCTCGATATGCGGGACGTGCTCAAGCCCATCCGGCCCCCAGCTTCGGCTGCCCGGTGGCCCGACGACTTGCGCGTCGAGTTGCCACCGGTGGCGGCGTAGTCGGGTGCAGGTGTGTGAGCAAGAGCGGGCTGGCACCTGCGGGCTGATGGCGACGTTGCTCACGGACTTTGTATTGGAAGGTTGAGGAACGCTGTCGGAGATGGCTTCTCGCTGGTTCAGCGTGAGCGTGGAGATGGATCGCGCCGAAATCGGTCGGCCACCGGGTCGAATCGTCCCAGCAGACATTGTCGAGGTTCGCCCCCGTCAGGTCCGCTTCGAACAGATCAGCGCCGATCAGGATCGCACCGCTCAGGCCCGAATGCGCGAGGTTCGCGTGCCGCATGTAGGCGCCAGAAAAGTCCACTCCGGTCAGGTTCGTGCCGTACATGCTTGCGTTGTAAAGGTTGACATCAGAGGCATTCGCGCCGGAGGTGCCTGCTTGTTTCCACAACGGCCGAATCCTGTCGGTCTCGTACATGCAGCGGATGACGTGCAACTTTCGAATTCTTCGAAAGTTGCACGACCTTAATATGTTCCGGCTGGGTTCCCGAACTTTCCTGCGGGGGTTATCCGACGTCGAGGTTGATCCGCCATTTGTTGTCTGTGCGGTAGATCGTTGCAACGAGAACGACCTGCGATCCGGACTGCATGTCCATCGTGCATCTAGCGACATCTCCATCGCTGTAGGAGCGACTCGTCGGGCACGCGATCGTGCCGGTCAGCGCACCTGATGTAGCTGCCGGGCCAAGCTGTTCACGCATCATTGTCTGCAGCTCCGAACCGGACAGTGTCGGAGTACTCGATTGCTGCGTCATGAATCCGGCAAGGATCATCGCTGCCACCAGTACGATCGAGCCTCCGGCCAGCATGGTCTTCCGGTGCAAGCGAGCGCCCTCACTCGGGCCGCGGGAGTCGTTCTCGGCGTATTGCCGAGAACGTACGAATAGGAAATATCCAAGTGCAGCAGTAAGGGCCGGGGCCACGACGAAATTCCCGACTATCGTCCCGCGGTCCGTGAAACCGAGGAGACGATAAATGCCGAACACAGTCGCAGTGGTAAAGAGCAACAGGAACCCGAGGGCCACCAGCTCTATGACCAACCGTCCGCGGGTCCGTTTCGGCGCCTCGGCAGGTCTCGTCGCCGACGTACTTGTGATGCTGCTTGGTGCAGGTTGCTCGGTGTTCCACAGATGCTGAAAATCAGTTGGTCGAGTTGACTTATTTTGGAGAGGCTGCGGCGACTGTGTTGCCGGAAAACCTACAGATGTGGAGGTGTTCGACGGTGTCGCTGGCGGCGGGGCCCACTGATCGGTCCAGTTCTGACCGTCCCACCAACGAAGAGACGGCGATTGAGGTACTGGATACCATCCAGGCTGCGGACTGGATGGTCCGTGGGAGTTTTCAGGCACCGGTAGATGCTAAATGTCGATTTTGCGTAACCATGACTATTCAGTATGTCGACAAACTCACAAGTTGAACTGTTAACAGATGTGCCAAAAATTCGATCACCAGTAGCGGATATGGATTGAGATTCTTAGCTAAGTCTTCGTTTGATCCGTCATCTCACCTCTTGCGGACGAATGAGGTTCATCGACTTACCGATGTGCGATAGTTGTCCAACCTACTACCACTGAATGGGGACAATCGCGTTGTCTAGTTGGCCTGACACAGCGACAGGATCACCGCTCCCGCCGCCAGGTTGGTACCCCGACGACTCCACCCAGTCGATGCGATGGTGGGACGGCCAGGCATGGACCGATCATCGCGCCCCGCAGTCACCAATCATCCAGCCTGTGAACCGCAATGGCTGGCTACACGCGTTCAAGAACCTATTTGCAAACCTGTGGCGTGAACAGGCAACTCGCTGGTGGCTGATAGTTGTCGCCGCAGCCATTGTGGTGGGATGCACCGCTCTGATCATTGCGAATGTTGTGAACCAACGTGACGAAATCTCCTATAGCGAGGGCGCTCGACACGGCGAACGCTACGCAGCGACCGTAATGGGATTCTCCAGAGCCGGTGCGAGCGGTGGGGTAACCAAGGGTGATATCGAAAGTGCGTGCACTTCATATGGAAATCAAGTCGCTGAAACGTATGGGTACGACGCGGAGGACTACGCAGACGGATGCTTCGACAGGGCCTACGAAATCCTATCGAACTGACGCCTCCCCGAGTTCAGTTTGGATTAGTCGTTCTCACCACCTTCATCGGGATCCGAAAAAGCTTCCAGGAGTGAGGGTCCAGGATGTCGACGAACCACATGGCTTCACAGAGCGCCTTCTCGCAGTTTGAGCCTGAGGGGCGAGGCTAAAGTCGGCGACCATGACGAGGGGTAAACGTCAATGGCTCCGAATCCCTGCACTGGGCACTGTCCGGTAGTGCACAAGACATCAGGCCAGTAGGGCGAACAGCGTCGACATTCAGAGGTGGACAATCCAGTCGGTAGTTGTCTCAACTTCTCCAAAGCACAGGTGTGTCACAAGATCTCGCATCGCCTGTTCTGCCTATCGTTAGGCGATGGTTGCAGGAGGAAACGCTGTGCCCCGAGTGTTTCAGGCTCCGACCCTTAGAACTATCGGAGTGGGTGTCGATTTGCGGCGAAGATTAGCGAAGCGCGACGCTAGTTTGACTGCCACCGAACATCCGGGACTGTCGGTGACGTGTTTCCGGCGGGGCAATCGGTTTCGGGGCGGATGACCGTTATGTTATTTTCTGGTACCCCGCGTCGCTTGTGGGTTGCTGCGCGCCCCACGGGTGCGGTCCGCACCTGGAAGGACGCAGTTTCTATGACCGTTGTCGATCGATCACGTCTGCCGATGCGGCGGATGCGACTGTTTCTGGGTGCGGCCGTGGCCGTGGCCGCAGCGCTCTCTATCTCGGTGGTGCCGGCGTCAGCGGACACCGTCACCGCGACCGTCCCGGTCGGCACGAATCCGACCGGGGTGGCGATCACCCCGAACGGGAACCATGCCTACATCACCAACGGGAACAGTGACACGGTGTCGGTGCTCGACACCACCACCAACACCGTCACCGCGACCGTCCCGGTCGGCTCGGGTCCGACCGGGGTGGCGATCACCCCGGACAGTGGCCGCGCCTACATCACCAATTACTTCGGCGGCACGGTGTCGGTGCTCGACACCACCACCAACACCGTCACCGCGACCGTCCCGGTCGGCACGACTCCGCTCGGGGTGGCGATCACCCCCGACGGCACCCGCGCCTACATCACCACTTTCTCCGGCGGCACGGTGTTGGTGCTCGACACCACCACCAACACCGTCATCGCGACCGTCCCGGTCGGCGTCGGCACGACTCCGGTCGGGGTGGCGATCACCCCCGACGGCACCCGCGCCTACGTCACCAACCTCGGCGGCGACTCGGTGTCGGTGATCGACACTGCCACCAACACCGTCATCGCGACCGTCCCGGTCGGCTCGGCTCCATACGGGGTGGCGATCACCCCGAACGGGAACCACGCCTACATCACCAACCAGCTCAGCAACTCGGTGTCGGTGCTCGACACCACCACCAACACCGTCATCGCAACCGTCCCGGTCGGCTCGGCTCCATACGGGGTGGCGATCACCCCCGACGGTGACCGCGCCTACGTCACCAACGCCGGTAGTAACTCGGTGTCGGTGATCGACACCACCACCAACACCGTCACCGCGACCGTCCCGGTCGGCACGATTCCGCGCGGGGCGGCGATCACCCCAGACGGGAACCACGCCTACATCACCGACCTCGGAAGCAGCACGGTGTCGGTGATCGCGATCGAGCAGCCGCCCACCCTCACCGGAACCCCACCCGCCGGGATCGTCGGCCAGTCCTACAATCACACCTTCACCGCCACCGGGCGACCCGCCCCCACCGTGACCGCAACCGCCGGCGCCCTGCCCGACGGACTCACCCTCACCCCGACCGGAGTGCTCTCCGGAACCCCCACGGTCGCTGGTCGATTCGAGTTCACCCTCATCGCCTCCAACGGCGTCGGTGACGATGCCGTTCTGCCGGTGGTTCTCGAGATCACCGACACCACCCCGACCCCGACCGGCTCGCTCGGCTCCTTCGGTTCGGCGACCTGGACCTCCTGACCCCAGCACCACACATGCCCGGTGGCCGCCCACCCCTACCCGGGGTGGGCGGCCACCGTCGTTCATACCGACAGGACAGCAGAAACAGGACGCGGCCCGGCATCACACCGGAAGGGCGGTTCGACCGGAGTCCGTCATGGTGAAGCAGCGTGTCCTGCTGATCCCCGCTACATCTCGACAGTGGGCGGTAGAAGATGGTCCGATGAAGTCACCCTTGTCGCGGTCCCACCCAGACCTCAGCGCGCAATGGCATCCGACAAAGAACGGCAGCCGCACCCCCGATCTGGTGACTCTCGGATCCAGCGTGAAAGTTTGGTGGATGTGCGCTCATCAACACGAATGGGAAGACACCCCTAATCACCGCACGAGCCGCGGGAGTGGTTGCCCCTACTGCGCGGGTCGACGAATCTTGGCTGGGTTCAACGACGTAGCCCACACCCACGCCCACCTTGCTCGTGAATGGCACCCCACCAAAAATGGTGAGCTGACCCCAGACACCCTGACGGCGGGGTCGGAAAAGTCCGTCTGGTGGAGAGATGAGTTGGGTCATGAGTGGCAGGCGCGGGTGAACAATCGTGCGAACGGAACAGGCTGTCCGTACTGCTCGAACAATGCGGTTCTGCCCGGCTTCAACGATCTGGCAACCGAAAACCCTGTCGTTGCGGCCCAATGGCATCTCGACCGCAACCACGATCTCCGGCCGACCTCGGTGGCGGCGCAATCGAACCGTAAAGTGTGGTGGCAGTGCGGGCTTGGGCACCAATGGCAGTCGACCGTCAACAACCGGACGTCAAACGGCCAAGGTTGCCCCGTCTGTGCCGGCCAAAAAGTGTTGGCGGGCTTCAACGATCTGGGTACCACCGATCCCGCGCTCGCAGCCGAGTGGCACCCGACGCTCAACGCACCCTTGTCCCCGGCGAATGTGTTTCGGAGTACGGCGAAACGATTCTGGTGGAGGGATCTCCTCGGCCATGAGTGGCAGGCCAGCGCAAGTGAGCGATCGGCTGGAAATGGCTGTCCGTTCTGCTCGGGCCAACGCATTCTGGCGGGCTTCAACGACCTCGCAGCGAGAAACCCGATGTTGGCCGCTGAATGGCATCCGCGGCTCAACGGAGCCAGGACACCCGAGATGGTGACGTTGATGAACGGGACGAAGGCGTGGTGGAGGTGCGAGGCTGAACACGAGTGGGAAGCGCGGATCGCGAGCAGAGCATCCGGGGCCGGTTGCCCGGCGTGCGCGGGACAGACCGTCTTGGCAGGGATCAACGATCTGGCCTCCCGAAGCCCGACGGTCGCGGCAAGCTGGCATCCCACTCGTAACGGTAGTGCGACACCTGAGAACACTGCGGTGTTCTCGAATCGAAAAGCCTGGTTCAGATGCGCGCGGGGCCACGAGTGGCTCTCGACAGTGAACAACAGAACCCATGGTCAAGACTGTCCCGAGTGCTCCGAGAAGGGAGGATTCAATCCGGGAAGGCCGGGATACCTGTACTTCCTCAGTCATGCCGTGCTCGGTGCCCACAAGGTCGGGATCACGAGTGTGGGGACCAATCGCCTTGACAAGTTTCAGCTGAGCGGGTGGCAGGTCATCCACCTTGAGCTCTTCTCGCGCGGGTCAGATGCTGCAATTGTTGAGCGGGCAATCAAGCGTTGGTGGCGAAGTGATCTCAACCTTCCTGTGTGGCTGGGTCCGTCCGAGATGGCGCAGACTGGCGGGTGGTCAGAGACCATCTCCGCGGACGAGCTGACGACATTCGAGTGCATTCTGCGAATTCAGCATGAACGGACCCTCCTGCAAGGTAGATGAATTCCTCATCGAAACGCCGCGCCGTCAGAACCGACAAGTGAACGGTGAGTGGCGATTATCCGGCAGCTCTCGCGGCTGACACCTGCTTGCGACGGAGACGACGAGAGACTGTGTAGTCAAACACGTAGAAAGCGCGCACGCCCGGTACAACGTGCCGCAACACCGGAACCGCCAGGAATATCGTCATCTCATTCAACGGCAGTGCACAGCTGCAGTACGCGAATGCGACTCCGCGATAGGCGCTACCGACCTGGCCGGCGCCGAAACGCCCCAAGACTGAGAAGAGACGCGCATGAATCCACATCGGAAGTACTTCAAACTCAAAATGGTGGGGTCATACGCGATCGTCATGTTCCTACTGGGAACCTTCGTCTCGACTGCGCTCACGTCAACCAAGGGCGACGGATCCGCCGCATCGCCGTTGTCGTCGCTGAGTCCGTGGATATGGGGATTGATCTGCGGCACTATCGGGCTGGTTCTGGCGGGTATCGGGCCGGCGATCAGCGCGCTTCGGCGAGCATCAGCTGGCCGCGAAAACGAGCTGTGAGAAGCACCAGCGGCCTGTGCGTTCGAGGCACATCACGCACAGGTGAACATCGACGCAGAACGCAATCGTTGCAAGGGGAAATCGCCGCGGAAGCTCGAATCAGCAAAGTGCCTACCGCAACAACTCCCACCGAATCAAGTCCTCGCGTTAGGAGGCACACTGAGGTCGGAATCGCCGAGAGTTCCGACCTGCGTTCAGTACGTCGACGCCACATCCAAGTCATGCAACGTCGCCGCCACAACGTCACCGAGCGTGTACTCACCGTCAACGGTGTGGTGATAGGTGCCGTGGCCGTTGTTCTCGGCGATCGGCAGCAGCTCGGACTGGGACAGCTGATCGAGCAGATCACACAGCAGTGCATGAGTTCGGACCGGGATTTGCAGCATCTCCATCGGCGGCTGAGTGACCAGATGGCGAGCGAGTTCCAGCGACAATTCCTGGACCCGCTGACGGGCGTCGAGAGCCGTTCCCCGAAGCGTTGCGAGATCGCCGCCGTAGTCGGCCATCCCCAGGCTGACCAACTCTATGAACTCCTCGACCGAGGCGGCCGCGCGTACCAACTCGATGAGCGTTGCGGCGGTTTGCGCGAGAGTGTGCGCAGAGACCAACACCACCCCAGAAGCTGTACCGTCGCAAGGATTTTCCATCGCCAGGATCGTCGGAGCGAGGCTGTCCGCCCATCGCTCCGCTGCCGCTTCCGTGATTGTTTCGCTGGCCGCATGTTCACTGATACCGGCAGTTTCGGCGACCAACGTGAGCATGTTGGATACGAAGGCCTCGACGACATCGCGCCGAACGACGATGTTGCGGTCTTGCAAGATTTCACACAGCAGAGTCGTTTGTGTGGCGTGCCAGTTCGTCGTATCCATGGGCACGATCATGGACTACGCGTTTCGGGTGTTCCTGCCCATAGATTTCACGAGAACACTTCACTGCCCAAGAAAGGTGCACGATCATGACTGCTACCTCAACCGATACTGATCGACCCTGGGAGTGCTCACGCGAGGCAGCTTTGGCGGTAAGCAGACTCGACGCGGCGACGGCGTGGATGCGCACGGACATGGCCGCGGTCATGCGGTTGTTCGTCGAACAACAAAACGCATATAGCTGGTGGACCACAACGCAGAACATCTCTGAGCCCAACGCCGACATGCTCCGGCAGTGGATCCAGTACTTCTACGGACTGAGCGTCGACGACGTAGGCATCGACGCTGACGACGAGCTCAGCGGCCCGGCGCAACTGATGCGGAAAGTTTTGCGGACCCGCGCACAGTCGTTGCGGTACTCGACCATCTACCTCGTCACACCGGAAGTCGTGGAGTCATTGGCTACGCTCGCTCACACGCGTACCTACCGGCAGGGCTTGTCTGACCTCCGGTGCGTGCCGACGGCAAAGGGGCACATCGTGCTGCCTCGAAGCATCGAATGCCGTCGCGGCGAGGGGGAGGGCAGTGTGGGAGCGAACCTGACGGAAAGCCTGTCCTATCTACAAGCAACACCGCGTCCTGACCCGATTCGCGCGCTCTCATGGAATCTCGACGACACCGCCGGCAGGCTGGTTGTGCGGATTGCGGACTGGATTGTCACCGGCGACATCGGTGGCGAGGACGGTACTGACATCGACAGGCAGGTTGCGGCCGCCGTCCGTGACAATGTGGGCGAGACTGCAATGCCCGAGATGGTGTGGACCAACGAATGGGCTTGCACATTGCCGAATTCCGGTGTGCTGCCGACTATGATCGCGCGAGGCAGGCTGCAGGACGCTGCTAGGGACGTCGCAGCACCGGGGTTCGTACGGTGGGATCCATCGACCGTTTACGACGACACCGACGGGCAGTTCATGGTGAGGCTCACGCAAGCGGTGTGGGATGCGGTGACTGCCGGACTGCTGACGGCGCACCAGTTGACGGCTCCGCAGTGGTACGGCCAACAGTCCGGGATCGGGGAGGACATCGTTGTGTTGGCCGCGCCGGGATCCGAGTGTCGCTGACGCCGTTGAAGTTCGGTCGAACCCGTTGGGGTGCCGCATCTGTCGAGTGGATTGGAGATCGTGAGGGAGTCATTTTCCCCGAGCGAGAAACGAGGCCACCATGTCAATCACCTTTGCACCCGAGATGAGCGAGATCGTTGGATACCGCCTGACCGATCAGATGGGTGGCCGCAGCGAACGCATCGGTGACTACGATTCTGCGATAGCGGCTTTGGAGGACATGCAGCGCACTGGCGCATTGTTGCCGGGGTGCACTGATCCGGAGGAAGCCCGCATCTGGGGCCCTCAGCTCGAGATCGAGACTGCCGACAGCGGCGAGGAACCGTCTGCGAACTTCTCGAACCACAATGCTGTGCGCCTGCTGGAGTTGTTGGGTTTTGCGTCCGGGAACGGTGACGACGCGGTCGAATCGAGTGGAGAATGCCCGGCAGAGGACTTTCTAGGCCGGGTCATGGTGGCGCAAGCGATCGCGCCTTCCGACGAGGGCGTGCCGGCGTATGAGATGGCTGGCACTCCTCGGTGGATTGAAGGGGGTCGACGCGCCGGGTACACCGAGTCCGCGCTCGATTCGCTTCGTGAGGTGGCGGAGTGGGCGTTGAAATCGGAGCGCGCTGTCTGCTGGGGCTGATCGTCCGGGAACCTTCTTTCGGGGGTTCCACCTCAGTCTGGGAAACGAGGGCTGTCCGGATTGTCGCGACGTGGGTTGGGCTGAGATGGTCCGGATCGGTGATCGAGTGTGCCGCGCCTGAAACGGGTCTCGCTCATCGTTGGCTGAGTTCGATTCCCATCATCGAGAGGCAGCTGAAATGACGTCGACCCCCTGCTCACCCAACTTCCCGCTCCCAATGCTGGCGGCAGCGATGACGACAGCGTGTGAGGACTGTGGGATGGATATGGTTCGACATTGGAACCTCTCCGGTACGGACTTCGTGTGGCTGGACACCGATGGCCGCAGCGTCGGGGGCACGTCCCCGATTCCAGGGGTGACGACAATCAGTGAGCTGCTCGTCTACCTGCTCAAGCATGACCGAATCGCGCTGTACTCCGATCTTTCAGCACGTTTTCCTTCGGGACTCGGTGTGCTGCCTTGGGAGCACCGACATCGGCCGGCGCCGACGTCGCCCCACATTCCGGCTGCCATGGTCCCCGAGTGCTGCGTAATGCCGATGCAACTGGTGCGGGACGGGTGGCGATGCAGGATCGCTCACACTGTCTTTCAACATGATTCGGCCAGCCTCCCAGTGTCCGCCTGACACCAATGCGTAGCTGCCCCGTCGGCACTGAACACTAGGATTCATCACTACACAGCAGAATGGAGATGTTCTTGATGAGCACGACACCATCGAACGACCCGTCACCGCGTTTCCTCCCGGCCGGCGCGGTGAACGACGCTGTGGTTTCCCCGGCCGAGGTCGAGGATCTTCTCTCTGACATCACTGAATACGACCCGGCAGCCAATATGCGACTTGCGGAGCTGGAACAGTTCGACTCGAACTCGATCACACCGGAGCTCGCACGAAAGCGAGACGCACGCCGACAGGCCGGGCTCGATGGCTACTACGACTTGCCTCCGGGCTCCGGTCAGGAAACTGCATTCGTCATGTTGGGGATGGCCGCGATTGCTTTTGTGCTTCTTGGGCTGGCAGTAATCGGAGTGCTCGCCACCACTGAGGATTCGAACATCTATGGGCTGGCGATTCCGTTCGCCATTCCAGCTGGATTCGCGCTGGTGGGGGGTGTGGCTGCTGTACGTGCAGTACGGCAGCCGCTCCGTGTGACACGCGAAGAGCGTGCGCAGCTTCGCAAGGCCCACAGGCGAACAGGATTCGAAGCAGTCGGTAACGGAGAGGACTGCGGGGACGCGCAGAAGATTGCGTACCTTGCGGATCATGTCATTGCTGATATCGGCAAGAGTGCAGCATGGAAATCGAGACTTCTCGACGAGCACCGAATTCGGCTTGACCTAGATCGAGAACTGTACGAAATCGTTAGCAGCGCTGCGATACTCGGCAAGCAAATGCGTGCGAACGCTGTAGACCGGGACATCCTCGGTGGAGATGGACCCGACGCGGAACGTCTTCTGCAGGCGGTCAAGCGCAATGCTGGGTTGATCAGTGAAATGCGAGCGAGTTTGGTGCGCAGGGTCGCCGCACTGCTCGCATACCGTAACGAGCTCGCCCCGTTGGATCGACTGATCAAACAGATGCAGGCACTTGATCAGCTCGAGCAGCAGGAGGCAGGCCTCCAGGAGGCGTACACCCAGATCACGCTAAATGAGATGGCTACTTCCGAGACCACGCGAATGTCCGATGAACTCACGGCGCTGCGCGCCAACCTAACCGCGCAGATCGAGTACTTGCGCACGAATGTCATCAACAATCCGTTACTCAGCACAGGACTCAGCCTGACTGACGGGCTCTGACTCCGTCATGACCGCACCCCTCGAACACCTGAAATGCAGTGTGTGTGGGAGGAATGGAGCTGTCTCGAAGAGATCAAAATTTTTCGGTGATGGGAACTGCTCAGGTTGCACAACTCGACGGTGGCAGGGAGGCCGATGCGGCCTGTTGAGGCGGAAGGCGATCTGTCCACATTCGATAGCGGGCTGGGCGCATTGTCGTGTCCGGGCGAGTCAGACACTGGCGGAGTAGGCCGCGCGTGCGGCCTCTATCACGGCACGGGCAGGTCCGCTGGCATGAGCAACATTGAGCGGTGGTGACCACTGCTCAATCACGGTGGCTTCGACCGCGGCCGGTGAGGGGTGCTGGCACCAGGTCAATCGTAGATGGGTGTGCATCCAGGCAGTCAGTCGAATCTCGTCCTCGTCGACGAGGACGACGCGATCAGTGCGTCGGGTCCGGTAGTGCTCGGTATCGAGGAGCAACCCGGCGAGGGTGCGGCGGAGGGTGGATGATCCGCTGCGGCGCAGATGATTACTGATAATCCGCCGGCGCAGGTTCGTGGCGAGACCGATGTAGAGCAGCCGTATCCCGGCGTTGGTCGGGTGTGTGGGCCCCGGGAGCTGAGAGAACACCTCCGGCGCCGCCCACCACGCGTAAAGGCCCGGTGCCGCGGGCAGCATGGATAGGTCCTCGAGCGCGCGACTAGAGCTACTGAGCGCGGTGATCGTATCGGCTGCATCGTGCGGCGCCGTGGGATGCGGGGATTGCATAGCGAGCAGTCTGCCTCGCCACGCAGACACTCAGCGCGACAAACAGGAACTGTCGCCGATGAGGGCAGGGTCGTGTGGAGCAAGCTGTCAGCCTCGTCGGCACGGTGCATGCAAAGTGATGAAGGCATCGCGCACCGGGCGGACGCTGTCCGTGAACTGGACCCGAAGCGCGAGAGCGGTGGTGGGTGCGCGTCAGTGCGGCGACCGGATAGAGAGCTACGGGGTCTCGGTGGGCCAGCGCGTGTTGGAAATCGGATCCGTTGGGTGTGTGTCCTGTCCGGGCTCTCGGTTCGAGCGGAGAATAAGGTCGGCGTGCCGCACCCGCAGTCGTCCCTGGTGACCATTGGCGTATCGGATTTCGCAGACAGAATCGAGGGACACAATGGGTGAAGGACAAAGTCGTTGCTTCCGTGGAGCATTCGTCGTCGCTGATCGAAGTGACGACGATGGTGGGTTGGATGCAACAGTGGCGGCAACGATTGCTTCGCTGGCGTCATGTGGTGCGGAGACACGGGGTGAGTTCTCTGACGTCAGTCCTGATGCGCGGCTCGCTGGCATGTTGGCTGGATTGTTCCGTACGAGCGCACTGGCAGAGCAGTGCGAGCACTTTCGGGTAGACGGCACGGTGTCGACGTTGCACATCCGGTTCGGCGGTGGAGGTGCGCTGCGCGATGCTGGTTATCCCTGGGACGCCGTAGCGGCCGAAGCGGCGCTCTCTGTTGTCGCGGAGTTGGGGGTAACCGGCGAGGTGGAGTACGCCAACTTCGATTCGAGCGAGCCGCTGTTCGTCCGGTGGGTTCTGGACGGCGGCTTGGTTGGCCGAGAGTCTGGACGTGTTGTGTACGCCGCCTGAGAGGCAGATACCGCTGGCGACTTACGAGAGGTTTCTCGTAAGTCGCCAGGGTCATTTGTGGTCGTGGCTGTCCGGCCGCGCTGTGGGGGAAGTTGTCTGTGGACCTGTCCGGCTCTTTGCTGCCGCCGGCACCAGCGAACCGGCCCCCACACCTGATCTGTGAGGGCCGGTTCGCTGGTGTGGGATTCGGGGCAGGTGCGGCAAGGCGAAGGGGTCCACACCTGCCCCGCGTCGGTCAGGCCGCCTGACTGTGCTGGCGGTCGCTGTCGAGGGCGTCGGCGATCTCCGCACCGATCGCAGCTAGGCGGGCTTCGGCGGCGACGAGCGTCTGCTCGTCAGGGAACAGGAGCGAGGTCGCAGCGTTGCGAGCAGCGTCCTCTTCCGCTCGTAGCCGTTCGATCGACTGTTGCAACCGAGCGGATTCGGTTCGCTCTGGGGCGGTGAGACGGTGCAACGTCTCTGCTACTGCTGGTGCGATGCGGGCTGCGCCCCGTCGGAGCTGAGATCGGGAGACCGGGACGTCCGCCAGTGTCGTGTAGTCGTGCCGGATCGTGAATCCGATGATCTGGCCTTCGGACGTTTCCGTTTCCACAGTCAGCGGGCCGACAGATGCGCTTCGATGTGGTCGGGTGATTAAGTACCCGATGTCGTCGACCAACCGGTCGAACATGATTGGCCGGTCGTCGAGGTCTTTGTACAGTTCATCGAGCGCGGTGACACGACGCCGCAGACGTTCGGCCGCTGCTGCGCACTGGTCGGCTTGCTGGACGGCGCGGCGCACATTCTGTAGATGCGTCGCCCGCCGAAGGCGCAACGTACGCACCGTAGATTTGATCTCGGCTTCTTCGAGTAGCAATACGTTCCCCGAAGCCGCAGCTTTGATCTCGGCGTACGCCAATGTTGTATCTCCGATGTCGTCGACCTCCCGGATCGTCGAATCGGTGGAGTACAAGTGTGCGAAGGCACGAGACTTACGATGCAACACTTCCCACGAGTAGGCATCGAAGGTGCGTTCGGTGACGTAGGTGAACACGTCTACGGACTCGCATAGGTTCCCTGGCCGGAACGCGCGACCTTCGCCCTGTTCGACATCGGACGGGCGCCAGGGCGGCGCGATCAGATGAACGGTAGACAGACGGGTTTGAATGTTCGTTCCGATACCGATTTTCGGCGTCGACCCGAGCAACACGGATACTGACCCGTCACGGCAGGCGGCGTGTAGAGCTTCCCGGGATTTCGGTGTCGTAGCCTCGTGTGCGAAACGCACGCGGTTGGCCGGGACCCCGAGTTCGACCACCAGTTGCCGGAGCCTGCCATAGGTGGACGCATCGTCTGGTTTGGGGGTGCCCAGGTCGCAGAGCGCCAATTGCAGGACACCAGGAGTGGTGTTGTTGAACGTACGGTCGAGGCCTCGACGGTAGGTCGCAGCGATGGTCTCAGCGGCGGCGAGCAGTTTCGGTGACGCGATCTCGATGCCTACAAGCTTGGGATCCAAAGCAACCTTGCGGCCGTCTCCGCACACGGTGAGCATGTTGTCTGAGCCGCGGATTCGGCTGTTGGTGTTCTGCAGGTTCTCGGCCCGGCACACCAGCCCCGCAACGTAGTCGAGGATCTGCGGGCCAGGATCGACGACAACGGTGTGATCGTTGCGGGCCGGGCGCTTCTGCCCGAGCGCGTCGGTGGGAAGAAGGTCGGCGAACTCGTTTAGCAGGCCGCGGAGTTCGGGCAGGTTCTGGATTGTGGACGGGCGGGTATGAGTCCGGAAGCCCGACCCGTCGGGTGCAACCTCGATTCGAGTCTCCCACCGGATGAACGTGTGAGCGAACGCGTCGAAATGGGCCAAACCGATCTGGTCGAGACGGTCGGGAATCATAAACCGTGCCCAGCAGTAGATTTCAGCGAGAGTGTTGCGAAACGGGGTTCCGGTGAACATCGACGCCACCGGTCGATTCGGGTACCGGGCCGCCAAAGTCTCCACTTTGAGCAACATGTCAGTAGCGCGTTTGGACGAGCCGAGCGAGAATCCGTCGGCGCGGGTGGCAACCGGTATCCGGATGAACTTGTCGGCCTCGTCAATCAGGATGTAGTCGATTCCGAGTTGTTCGAGCGTGATTTGATCGGGATCAGTCACATTCGAGCGGAGCCGGTCGAGCTGTTCTTCCAATGACCTTACGGCGTTGGCCGTTTGACGTGCGCCCCTACCGAATTCGGGCTCGTTGTTCATGTGCTCGCGGACGGTGGCTTTCTGGGTTTCGATCCACTCCGCTTCGGACTCCGGGTCGACCCCGAGCGTGGAGAACGCCTCGTGGGTCATGATCACGGCATCCCAATCGCCGGTAGCGCAGCGTGCCGCGAACAACCGGCGAGAATCGCGCGCGAGATCTTCCTCTGTAGCGATGAGAAGCCTCGCGGCCGGCGCGGCCTGCTGCGCCTCCCGGCCTATCTGCTCCAAGATATTTTTGGGGACAGCAATGCAGGGTTTGTTCGCTAAACCGAAGCGTCGCAGCATGATCGCTGAGCACACCATCTCCAAGGTCTTTCCGGCGCCGACGGCGTGTGCAATCAGTGCACGGGGACGGGAGAGCACCATGTCGACTGCGTCGAGTTGATGAGGCCACAGGGTGAGCCCAGCAGAAATTCCAGGAACAGTCAGGTGTGACCCGTCGGGGCGACGAGTGACATGGGAACTGAACCGCAAGTTGTAGGCCGCCAGAACCCGTTCGCGGCGTGCTTCGTCCTCGAAGATCCACACGCTAAATCGTTCGTGGAGGGCTTGCAGTCGGTCGGCCGCAGCAGCGGTCCTCTGCGGGCTACGTACGCGTCGGTAGACCCCGTCGTCGAGAACGTCTATGTAGACGACAGGGCGTTTGCCGTTGAGCCCGCATTGGAGAAGTTCGATCGGGGACATGTCTTCGGTGCCGTAGAGGACCGACGCGTCAGGCGAGCATCGAAGGGACGACGACAACTCCCAATACGCGATTGACGGCGAATGGTGAATCGCCCCCGTATACGTGGTGCCGAGTTCTTCGGTGAGGAACGCTCCGATATCGTCCGGCGTTAGCCACGGAGCCCCCAAACTCACTCGTACGTCATGCATTCCGAGTTGCGTGGGCATCGATTCCTCAAGGGCTGCCACATTGCGGAGGTAAGCGGGATCGAGCTTCGCAGCGCGCCGTGCTGCGTCTAACTTGCTCCGAACATTGCCTGACAGATAGTCGCGTGCCGGGGTCCATCGCCCGCCGTTCTGTGGATCCGAGTAGACCAGATCTCCGAGCGCCGCCGCTGCAGATTGCAGGCTCGAGAGCCCCAACAACTCAGCTACTCGCGACAAGTCCAGGCGGCCTACCTCACCGAGAGTGACGGCCAGCGCTTCGGCCGCAGTGTCGACACGCTCAACCCGCACCGGTCGCTTGTTGACCCGCCCTAGCAGTACTGCTGCCGGCTCAGCTGTCGAAGTGTCGGGGTCGTACTTTTCCAGCGCCAAGACCAGCGGGTAGTCCGGGTCGCGGCGGAACCCGCCCATCGATGGACGACGCACCGACACTGCGGGGACTCCAGTTTCCGGATCAGGTTTCCCCTCACGCACAGTGCACCGATTCAACGCGCCCCACGCTGCGACGTACAGCCTGTACAGGTCCAGAGCATGTGCGCGAGCGGGAGCGATCGTTTCGTCGGGCAAGTCCGGATCGGACTCGAGGTCCATCAAGTTAATGGCCGCATCTCGAAGCGAGATCAGATCGAACAACTCCCGCGCCGGCCGTTGTACCTGGACAAGAGCACCATCGGTCACAGTGAAGATCTGCCCGTCTACGACGTGAAACGAACGCTCTTTGCGACCTTGCGCGTCTACCAGGATTACATCCGAAAGCCCGTCATCGGCGATAGGAGCAGCGGTCATTGCAGGTAGCGCGCTGCAGGCAGAGGCGATCGCCGCATCTACCGCTGGGCCGGGGGCGTCAGTGACGACCGCTAAACCGTTGTATCGGTTGCCGGTTGCGCGCATCTCACCTGCCACATGAAGCGGATGCAATGCCCAATACCGATTCACGCGTACCGCTGTAGCGTTTTGGCCCTCACCCAACGGGGTGTCGACGACGTCGCGTTCATCGACAGTTGCTCCCAGTCGGTAACCGGGATTCCGCGAGAAATTGACCGTGTCAATCCAGCCCGAAGCCTTCTGGCCGGGCGCGCGGACCTGCAATACCAGCACGTCAGCCACAACATCGGTTCCAGGGAAGGTGCCCGAGGGCAGCCGTACTGCCGCTACGAGGTCGGCATGACGAGCCAGTTCACTGCCGGTGGTGCCGGAGTCCATCACGAACCGCGAGGTAATTGCCACGACGTAGCCGCCAGGGCGAACCGCTCGGACCGCGCGCATGAGAAAGTAGCTGTGCAACGGCAAGTTGATCCGGTGCACTGAGTCGTGAACATTGACGGACGAGAACGGGACGTTCGCCACGACTGCATCGAAGTAGTTGTCGCGCAACGATCGTGACTGCAAACGGCCAGTGTGAATCGTGGCACGCGAGTGCAGCAGTGAAGCGATACGCGCGGACGTGGGGTCTACTTCTACGCCGGTAACGTCGATAGGCAGTCCGTCCGGGGCAGCCGAAATGAGCGCGCCGTGTCCGCAGCCGAGATCAAGCACCCGGCCGCCCGTGAAACCTGCAGCGGTAAGGATCTGCCAAAGACGTTGTCCCACCTCTGGGGGCGTGTAATAGGCCGTGTCGACAATGTCGGCAGCAGCAGCGCGTGCGGGAGGGGTGAGCAGTGAATCGAGCTGGTCGGCCAGATGAAGCCACTTCCCGGAAGGCTCCGGGGCGAATGCCGATGCCAGCGAACCCCACCCGGGCCATGCCTGCAATGTGGAGCGTTGGTCGCCGGTGAGTGGAAAGCCGTCGACGAGGTCGCGCTGCAGTTCCAGCGCGGCTATAGCGTCGGCGACGATGTCGCGAGTTTTTCCCATGAATTTTGCCTCCGAGATCTGGGGGAGACCTGCCAGGTGTGGTGTGTGTACCGGCAGGCCATCGAGCAGAACTCACAATCCGGGGCATCGAAAATGAGTGCGGCACAGCAGGATAAGTGCAGTTAAAAGGCTGTTTTCTAGTATTGCTGAGCTGTGCAATACGGCTGCGCTGTAATCGCCGGTATCAACGTGCATTTCAGTCCCTCTGTGACCACGCGTCAGCACCAGCGTGATCGCTTGAAATCTCGAGCTTCGAGACCCGCCCGGAAGGAACAGAGCAGGCAAGGGTGGGAAACGATCGTTGCCGGGCGCACGTTTCGTAGCTCCTGTCCGATGGGTCGTGATTCTCACAGTCGTCAACGATCGGCCCTGGCTTGTGGCATAGCGGGACGGTATTGAGAGGTGGGGTATACCCCGCCGTGTCATTTCTGCAGTGTCGATCCTGTCCTGGTCAGATAGCCGTTGCGACAGGATGTTTCGCGTGCTCACAAGGCCTGTTGTGCCGCACTGCGTTATGGCTTCGACGACAGTGGGTGAAGAACACACCGACTGCGAAGGAGATCGAAATGAAGCGTAAGACTGTGGGCGGCGACGAGGTCGACGCATTCGCGAAGACCCGCCGTTCTCGAAACTGGAAGGCAGGAGAACGTAAGGCGCTCAAGGCGAAGGCTTCCCGCCGGGAACGCCGCGATGCGCGAATTGCGCTCGCGCGCTGATCCGAACGTCATCCGGGCCGGAGAGAGACCCTCCTGGGAACTCTCCGGCCCTTGCCATTTCTCGCATACAGAGTTTCTCCCCCGACAGAACGTTTGAGAGGACGATCGATATGCGATCGAATACCGTCACCGACACATGCTCGAGGATCACCGCAGCGGACCGCGCGAAAGCCTTGCACCTGTTTCGCGCCCGTGACTCCGGCACAAATACCGCCTACGACGACGGAGACCTCGCGTGCCTAATGTCGGCAGTGTTCGGTCTGTGGCGGGACGACGAATCATCGGACAGCACAGAGCTTCCCCACCCGACAGGGGAGGGGCCATGGCGGCTTTACCCGGCGGACTGCGACGCGCCCGCATTCGCGGATCCACTCGTCGAAGACGACGACTTGAATTCCCATCAGATCACGGAACTGTATGTGCTGGTCATCGAGCACAAGCACGGGTCGAACGTCACTGTGCACTTTGACGAGCAGTCAGCGAAGGCCGCCGCAGCAGAGTTCGCCGCCTGTTGGTGGGGTGAGCGTGATGGGCCGATCCCAGCGGACATCGATGAGGTGCTTTCCCGGTACTTCGACAATGGCGGTCAGGAGTTCTACACAGTCGTGGCCGCGTCTATCGAATTCTGAGAGCGCCCAGTGCCCACCACATGTTTCGGGTGGGCACTGGCCGGCTCAGTCCAGCCTGGTGGTCGCGGGATTGCTGTCCGGATCTATCCGCTGACCGCAGCCCTGCATCGGGCAAGCCATCAGTTACTGTCCACCGAAATGACCTTGTTATGTTGCTGTTCGCCAAGTCACTGGTGCCGCACACTGCAACATTGGCAGCAACAGTGGGCCCGAACACACAGCTTTGAAACCGGAGGTCACGACGATGACAGCAGATGACGATACCGCGCGATACCGACGCGGAACGTGTCCTCGACGCCCATCGCCCTCCTATGCGACCGCCGCAGCAAGCAACGAGAACGAACGAGTAAACCTCTACCCACAAGGTGCCCCTGACAGTGCGCCAAAACCAGGGATGAACAGTCACAAGAACGGACCTGCCACGATGAACGATTCGATTCGGCCCACCATCAACCGACCCTCCGGTGGCTCCCCACGTCACATGCAGCAGCGCGCGCTCACCACCCGCCACGCGATTCTCGACGCATCGGCCGCGATCTTTGACGCGAGGGGATACAGCGCTGCCAGCATCAAGGACGTGATCACGAGCAAAGATCTCTCCAAAGGTGCTCTCTTCTATCACTTTCCATCCAAAGAGGCCATTGCCCAGCAGCTCGTTCACGGCTGGTCGAGTGCCGTCGAGACCGCATTCTCCGGCGCTTGCACCGCCGCAGAACCCCCTGCACAGAAGCTAAGAAGGGTGTTCCTCGACCTCTCGCGCGGCGTCGAGAGTGATCTGCAACTGCGTGCCGGCATGAAACTGACCCTCGAAGCCGGAATCGAGGGTGCGCATCAGGCTTATCGGCAGTGGGTCGATACCACCGGTGACGTTGTCGACGAAGGCATCGCAGACGGAACTATCAGAGACACCGCACACGCGCACCACCTCGCTTGGAACGTGTGCGCTGGATTCGTCGGAATAGTCAATGCCGCCCCCATCATGCGAGAGGACGTGGATCTTCCCACCCGTATTGATGACCTGCTCACTGCCCATTTGAGCCTCGTAGTAGCGCGCTGAGATACCCACCGCGATCGAGAGGGGCCAAAGTAGAACGGCAATGGGCGGAGCCCAGCATGACACCGTATTGCGTAAGAGAGTTTTCGCGGAAGCAGTGGAGGGGAGCAGAGATGGCACCGCTGAATGAAGAATCCGAGGACGACGAGACCTTCTACGAAGGCCAGATCGACGAGACGATCTTCGACGGGATGCTCCAGAGAAGGCCGACCGCGTTCCAACAGTCGGCGAAGGCACTGATAGAGCAGCGCGTCGCGGGCAAAACGGTCTCGGTAGAGATCGATCCGATTGCGGATGAGCTTGCTGCGATGATCAGCGCCGCCATTCGAGACAAGCGCTGACGGACCCGAACATGTCGTTCCAGACCTTCCAAATGGATGGGGACTGTGCAGTCCTGCTTGGGTTTTGAGTTGACCTGTCGTACGAACGAGAGGAACCCGAATGGTCACTTTCTTGGTCATCTCACCGATAATCTTCGGGATGATGTTCATCGTCGATGTACTCAACGGACACCGCGATCCCTACGTCGCGCGACACACGTCGGTTCAACTGGTCCTTGGCTTCTCCTCTCTCGTCGCGGGCCTCATCGCCGCGCATGCACTCGTAAATCACAATGACATCTACAGCAGCCTCACCGGGAAGTTCGTCATGGGCGCGCTAATGTCCACGACGGTGCTCTCGCTGGGAATTCTCTTGGGATACCAGCTGGACGCCAAACGTCAGGAACGCGGAAAGACCTCCGCTGGAGTGGCCCACGTGGAATCCGGCGCGAATATCTGATCTCTACCGCAGAGCGGCCGGATTCTGGCAGTACTGCCCACGAATCCTCCCTTGTCGACACCCAAACTATCGAATCGAACATACGTTCTAGTACTGTGAAGGAGTGAGAGACCGGCAGTGGGAGGCAGATTGTGACCACGAATCTGCCTGAACAGCGGCAACCGTCCTCGGAGGTGCTGTCCAAAGCGCAAAAGCTTGAACAGCTCCGTCGGAAGATCGCTGCGATCCCCGCTGGAAACAACGTCGACGCCCTACCTGAGTCGATCGCTGAGCCAGTTCGCAAGGTCGAGACGCCTGCGAGTACGGACACGACCCGATCAACGCTCCGGGTGCTGCCTGTGCCCGACCCGATCGCGGCGCTACTCCCACACCGAGGGCTCGCCCGAGGCGCCGTCGCCGCCGTCGATGGCGCAGCATCCATCCTCGTCGGCCTTCTCGCGGCCGCTACTGCTGCCGGGCACCGAGCGGCGGTAATCGGCCTGCCCCGACTCGGACTCCTCGCCGTTACCGAACACGGTGGTGATCTCTCCCGCATCGCGCTCATACCCGATCCTCGGGACGCTGCTGTAGAAGTCGCCGCGATAATGCTAGACGGAGTCGACGTAGTTGTTCTCGGGCTGTCCGGAGCAGCCGTCACCCCGAGTCGGGCGCGGGCTGTCACGGCTCGGGCTCGCTCGAAAGGTTCTGTACTTCTTGTCACGCAAGGGAACTGGCCAGGTGTGGACCTGCGTATCGAAGCCACTGTCACAGGCTACGGAGGAGTCGAAGGCGGGCGTGGTCGAATAAACGCCGTCCAGTTCGACGTCGCGGCTGCCGGCAAGGGATTTCAACGCCGCACACAGCGTATGGAAGTCCGCGACGGAACAGGCAACCTGACATGGAAGGCGCTCGATGGCGCCCCGAAGAACAATGCCAGCGATACTCGACTGCTCGAGGCACTGTGATCGACACCCATGGATGGGTCGACGCCTGGCCGGAGCACCCCAACATCCATTGGCTCACACCACCACGGAAAGTGCTCGTGGACATGGACATTGCCCTCGGTCTTGCCCGCCATACGCCACGTGCTGACCGGATACCGCTACATGTGAAAGCCACCGCCATCCATATCGACGGAATCATGGCCGGCACCCAGTTCGCTTGGCTGCGCACGACGACCTCGGTCTGGATTGCCGTGGTAAAAGTGGCTGCTACCAGTGGAAACCATCAGAACACCGTTACTCTCGACCTGTGCGTTACCGAAGACGCCATCAGTCTTCCTGTCGATCACCGCTGAGTACGGGGAAGCTCACGGGAGGGTTTTACCGCAGGCCGGGAGGGAACCAGGACGGCTCCGGATGCGTCCAACAGGCTATGAACGAAGACGACCGCGCACTGCTCATCGCTGACGGCGAAGATCCCGACGACCCCCGCATCATCGCAGCTTACGAATACATGGAAACTGCACTTGCGTTGTATGCGAAGGTGCATCGACGCTTGAGCCCTCGATCTAGGTAGTGCTACTGAACCCGAGCTCGCCGCCATGTTTTGCGTTCTCAATCCGTCCTGCCACACCCGCCGGCTGTCTCTTTCCCTCTTCGGAGGTTGCCGCACGGATCTCTGGCCATTGCGACGCTCAGTTTGAAAAGGCCAGAGAGACGCGACAGCAAGGAGATCGAACTGTGGAGAATGCGCGCGACAGCGTGGAACCTGCCACGGGAGTGCCCGCCACTTCCGAGACGGGGCCGTACGGGCGGGCTGTCGGGCTAATCGCCTTCGCTGCTGTCGGAGTTGGGATGGCAGTTGGTGTGCACGCCGGCAGCTCCCTATTCGGCGTCGCTACCGCGGTGTTGGTATCGGCACTTGCAGTGCTCGTCATCGCAATCCGCGGGCGACTACCCAGCGACTGGACGGACTGGGCCGGGGTGCTCGAAGTTCTGACCGGTACGGGAATTGCTGCAACACTTGTGATGCGACTGGCGGAATGGTCGATCGTGGTGTGATCCGGCCGGTCCGGAGCATCTGGGCGGAGAAATCCTGGTCTAGCGAGGCGTCTAGGAGATTCGCAGTCGAGCTGTCCTGGAGCCCTAGCTGCCCCTTCGTGCAGTGCCTTCCTACAAGATCGTGTCTGGTTCTGTGGGAGCCTGCCGGGAGCCGGTGACGCACATGTCAGTAGCTGCAAATAAGTTGTCCCCCATCGGAGATCACCACATCTGCAAGGGACGCCATGACCGATCTGATTATCACGCAACGTAAGGTCCGCAAAACGGAGACTGGGAAGCCGGGAATTCTCACGCGGACGCCATTCGTTGCGATCGACGTTGAGACCACCGGAGTCTCGGACGACGGCCGGGTTATCGAAGTGGCCGCGGTGAAGATGAACCACCGGGGAGAAGTGATCGACAGATTCGAATCGTTGGTCAACCCTGGATACGATGTTCCGCTGAATCCCCACGCGCAGCGGATACACGGAATCACCCCGAACATGGTGTGGTCGGCTCCTTCATCGGAGGAGGTGTTCGCGGACCTCGCCGAGTTCGTGGGACGCAGCGGAGTCGTCGCGCACAGCCTTTCGTTCGAGAATCGTTTCCTCACAGCCGAATACGCTCGCTTGGAACTGCCTCGACCGCAGTGGCAAGGTATCTGCACACTCGCGGCAGCCCGGACGATGGTGATCGCGCCGAACCACAAGCTCGCCACGCTGCTGGATCTACTCGAACTGCCGGGAATGAACAGCCATCGCGCAGCTGATGATGCGCACGCATGTGGCCTCTTGATGGCCGCGATGATCGAACGATGCGACGCAGGTGACCTCGTCCCGCTGGGCGAAGTCACGCCGAAAGCCGCCAGACAGTCGGCACCGATCACCGGCCCCATCGTGATGGCGGAGCACCCGGTTCTCGACACCCACACAGTCAGGTCTGCCATGGGCGGATTCGATCCCACCGAGGAACAAGCTCGAATCCTCGACGGATTCGACACCGGCGCAGACCTCGTCATTTGCGCCCTCGCCGGCACAGGAAAGACGTCAACCCTGAAAGGGATCGCACGGATCGAAGCAGCCAGAAATCCGGGACGCCACGGTCTGTACCTCGCGTTCAACCGTTCCGTGGCTACCGAAGCGAAAGCACACTTTCCTGAACAAGTGCAGACATCGACTGCACACGCGTTCGCGCTCCGTCACTTGCGGAACACCGCGCACGGTCCACTCCTGGCGAAGCTCGATGGCGGGCGATCGAAGTTCCGAGAGATGGCGGAGGCGATCAGTTCACACAAAATCTTCTTCTCTGCAGGCGGCGATGGCCCGCGGGTACTCGCGCAGTATCCGGTGACAAGGTTGGCGCTCGCAACAGTCGACGAGTTCTGCAAAACAATGGACGAACAGATCGGACCACAGCACGTCCCCGAGCAGAGGGGAATCGACGTCGGCAGCGCGCAGCGGGACGAACTGGTCGGCCATGTTCTCCCGATTGCCCGCCGCGCGTGGGCTGCGATTCGCGACCCCCACAACTGGACCATCAAATTCACACCGACCCACATGTTGAAGCTGTGGGCGGATACCCACCCCATCGTGGGTCGGCAAGGTGACTACCTGATGTTGGATGAAGCACAGGATGCGAATCCGTTGATCGACAGCATTATTCGCGATCAAGTTCATATGCAGCGGATACGTGTGGGTGACGAGAACCAAGCTATCTACGGCTTCACCGGCGCCATTAACAGTATGTCGAACGTCGCCGGCGCCACATATTTGTCGCTGACGAAGTCATGGCGGTTCGGGCCAGCGGTCGCAGACACCGCGAACTTCTACCTCAGGAAACTCGGCACAACCTTGCAGGTCATCGGCAACGAGAACGTGGAATCGCGGCTGATCTCGATCTCCGATCCTGTCGATGCAGTGTTGTGCCGGACCAATGGTGCTGCGCTGACCGAAGTGATCGCAGCCCAGCAGGCAGGGAAGACGACTGCACTGATCGGTGACGCCGCCGCAGCTACCCGGTTCTGCGAATCCGCTGAACTGCTGAAGGCCGGGCAATCACCCAAAGACGCGGATCTGGCCGCATTCACGACATGGGCAGATCTGCAGGACTACGTAGAGAACGCGCCAGGAGAGGGGAACTTAAAACCCTGGTCGAATTGGTCGACACATACGGCGTCGACGAGGTGCGAGCAGCGATGGCATCGACAGTGAGACCAGATAGGGCCGAACTGGTTTCGGCTACCTGTCACAAAGCTAAGGGCCTGGAATTCGATCGAGTGCGAATCAGCCACGAATGGGAGCTCGAGCCGGACGATGCTCCGTTCCCTCTCGACCTCGACGATCTAAGAGATGAGCAGATGCTGGCGTATGTGGGCTTGACGCGGGCAAAGCGTCATCTGGATCCAGGCATACTCCTCGACCAACGAGTCGTAGATCTGATCAGTGCTCGTCACGCTCATCCCGAGGTGATCCCGGGCCTGACACCTCCCCTGGAGGGCATGCTTCTCTGACGAGTGCATTCCTCGCTGACGGATGCCTGAGCGGCGGAGTCCGGATGCGAACACGGGCGGATTGCAGGCGTACCGATCCAGAGGTTGTCCGCGCAGCCTCCGGAACCAGCGCTGTCCATGCACAGACGCCGTGTCGGCGAGCTGTCCGGGGTGATCAGGGGTGCCGCGCCGCTTGGCCGCTGGAGTGAGTGTGGAGACGAAATATCTACGCGAGCAACAGGAGTAAGCATGGGCGGTCACGATTTCCATGAAGTGGTGTATACGAACAGTGACGTTGAGGCGGTCTACGAAGATTTGTGTGCCGAGGCGGTACTCGAGTACGGAAACAACGGCTACAACGGCACCATCAGCACGACCCGGGGAGTGAATCCCGTTCGTGTTCCCCCAATGAGCTTGGCCGCCGCATTCACTCTAGCGAGCGACCGCGTGGACGGACTCGACAAATGGAGTGCATGCGAAGCGATTCCACTTCTTGAAGAACGACAACCGGTGTATGAAAACGACGGACGGGTAACAGTGAGCCTCCAGGTGCCGTGGTCGGTGTACTCAGACCACGATGCACTGCGCTCCGCACTGGGAAAGAAGCTGGGGCGGTCGGAAGACGAGGTTGCGGATTGGTTCCTGATAGCTCGGGAAACCAACGTCACGAGACGTGCGAAGATCACCACGACCACCGGACAGCGGGAGACTCGCCACTTCGTGGTGAGTTCGAACCAGAACCAGCTACCAGCGTGGGCGCTCGGCCACCGAACCCAGGCGGCTGCGAGGGAAGCGATGAAGGGGATCGGGGCCACCTCGTTGGCCGAAACTGTTGATCTGGACGTCATCTCGATCACCCGCCGTGTAGATGGTCAACCGCTGGTGAAAGCGACGCTGACCGCGAAGGACGTGAACGCGAAAGCATCGGTGTCATTGCAACGGAAGACGTGCGACGGATTCCTCGGCACTAAGCAGGCCGGCTGGCTGTTCTACGGCTGGGCCGCATCCTGATCGATTCGGTGTGCAGTTGCGATGGCAGTTGCACACCGAATCCGCCGTAACCGAGCCTGTCCGCTGCCTGCATGGCAGGTCGAGTGGCTACGAGCATCCTGTCCGCTCATCGAATGCGGCGAAAGACGGTGCGAACTGCAGCAACAGCGTTCGCCGGCGTTCGTGCGCGTGCCGCACTGCCGGGCTGGTGCGAACAAGCTCTGAACGTAATCAACCAGCGAGTTCGTAGAAACGGGGTAGCGAGATGGCGACTGTGGCCAAGAACAATGCGGCGATCCGAGGTGCGGGAGCACTTGTCACCGCTGTACCGGCATTCTTCGGTTTCACCCCGGACGAATGCCTGGTCGTGGTCAGACTCGCAAAGGGCGCTCTCGCGGCAGCTGTGCGGATCGATTTCGACGCAGCAATACGCGCTGCTGAGCACGATATTTCGAGTCTGGTGGGCCACGAGGACGACCGTGCAGACATGGTGGCACTGATCGGAATCGGCGTGAATTCTCGGCGAGACGACGCCTTGAACGCTGTCGCAGCGGCATGCCTGGCCGACGGAATGTACGTGACGGCAACGATCAAGGTAGATCGGATCGCGTTTGGTGAGCGATGGATCGACCACAGCAGCAAGACTGAGGGCCTTATCGACGACCCAACTACATGTCCCGCCGCGCTGGACTCGTTGATCGAACGAGGTCGAGGTGTAGCCAGCGACCGTGAAGAACTGCGAATCGAAGTAACTGCCACAGGCGCCAATATCGTTGCAGGTAAGGCCCCATCCAACGCAGGAGCGGCGCGGGCCGTGCGTGCTGTTCTCGCCGCGATGGACCGCCATATGAACGGCCACCCACTCTCTGACGCCGATGTGGCGAAGCTGGCGGGCGGCTTGCTCAACAAACGTGTTCGCGACGCGGTAGTGGCTATCGGTCTGACCGGGCGCCGTGAGGCTGCACGCGCTGTCTTTGCGGACGTAACGCGTCGGGTCTGTGGACCGGCACGGGCCGAAGCTGCGACGATTGTCGCAGTTCTCGCCTACTTCGCATGCGACGGAGCGCTGTTGCGTATGGCGCTCGAGGAAGCTCAGCGGGAAGCACCCAAGCATTCTCTTGCCCTGATGGTGGCGTACGCACTCGATATGCAGATTCACCCCACGAAATTCGAGGAAGCACTCGCGCCGTCGCGTCAGATTCTGGCGGAACTCGGAATCGTCGTACCAGACTGATCGCGATCCGAAGTGGTTGTCCCACCGCCGCTATCGGCGGTGGGACAGGGTGTTTCGCCTTCGGTCCGCCGAACGTGTGTTCTCGGTCGGTCGTAACCGCCCATCTGCTGTCCTGGGTGGAGATTGCTCAGCTGTGGACAACGCGGCTGACCCTGTCCTCAATGCGCGTAGTTCGAAGGCAATGTGGGCAGGCGGATTGGTGCAGATCAACTTCGAGGCCCGCCCACCCGACGACCTATGCCGTGACGCGCACTCGTGAGCGACACGGAATCGTCAGAACCTCAACTCGTAGTCAATGAAAGCGAAGGAACGACATGGGATCTGGCATCTATTCGTCTGCGAACTTTTCTGTGCAGGACAACGATCAAGGGCGCGCCGCTCTGGCCTACGCGGTCGGCAAGTTGCAAGACATCTCCGCGCTCGGGCTGACCCCCGACGGAGACGAAGACGCGGGTGCGGTCATAGCTGGGGCGTTGGCCAAAGTCCTTGGTTTGGCCGAAGATCCGGACGACTTCACAGAGGTGTGGAATGCGCTGATCGGTGGTCGATACATCGTATCTGTATCTGGGGAAGGGGTTCACTCCGATCCCGGAGAAATCGACGCGGTGCTTTCAGCTCTCGCGGAGAGCGATGTTAACGGTGAAATCACCTGCGAAAGCGAAGATTACGATCGGTGGCGACTGCGCGTAGTTGGCGGTCAGGTTCGCAAAGAATCCGGCGAGATCGTGTACGGCGATGATGCACTCGCCGCAGCATGGGTCGTCCAGATGCAAGGCCATGATGACAATATGTTTGACCAGGTCGCGGTGGTGGGTTCGGAGGCGGAAGCGACCCCGATCCTTGCGGAATGGGCACGTGCGGCTGCCAAGAATCTGGTCGATGCTGGTGCGCTCGGTGAGCGCGCTGTCGATGTGACCGCAGACGATGCCATCGTACTCGAGCAGTGGGCCGATGCCGGGGGAGTGAAGTGGGAGGTGTACCAGGTTGGTGCGCAGAACCACTGATCAGGACAGTTGAGGTGTTGCCCGCCGGGGAGAGGGGGCGGGCAACGCCTCAATTGCGCAGCCTGTCCGAAGCCGTCCGACGGAACCGGGCACAAGCAAGATGGTGCGGCGAGACACTCAAGGTGCCGCACATTCGCGCCGGCACCCTAATCCTGGGTCTGTCAACGAAACAGTCCAGGAGGAATCGACATGGGTGACACACAGGCATTGAGTGGCGCGGCTAAGGCCACTTTGGGGACCTTCTCAGGGAATCCGTCCGCGACCGGGCGGTCCTCGCGGAGATCGGAGTGCTCCTCGCGCCGGTTCTGGCACTCGATTTGGGCGTGGATGACCCACGGTCGTTGTTCGATGAACTCGAGGTCGCTGTGGGCGAGCAGGGAGAGCGAAAGGGCCTTCGGAGAGTTAGGTTCACCACGGAGTTATGGGAAAACGGATATTTCTTCTCCGATGAGGTGGAAGTCGACTACTGCGACGGCGATTCCGATGAGATCACCCTCCCCAAAACGTTCTTGGAGGAGTACGCGGACGAACTCACCTCGCACACCGACGGTCTCGGATCAGGGACTGAGTTGAAGGTCGTCTACAGCGGCAAAGAACCCCGGATCGTCGCCTGACTTCGACTACTTGCCCGACATGACATCCTGTGTCGGGCAAGTAGTGAAAGCTGTTTCGCTGTCCGGAAATTTAGATGTGGGCAGATCCTCATCGAGTGCACTGCCGGGGCATTGAATATTCAAACCCGTTGCCGCACAGATCAGATCGACGAGATGGAATCGAAAGCGTCAGATTCCCGACGATCTAGGAGACAACGAAATGGACTACGACAACAACCCCGGCTCGCACGGAAGCGCAGAGCAGGACACACCCGGCCACGACTCGGCCCCGGGCACGGGTGCCGACCACACCGACACCGACACCGACGGGCTGATCGAAACTCGAGTCGAAGGCGTCGACGCAAAGATCTATGCCCACCGCTCGAACGTCACTCCCGGAACACTGCTGGTCGGTGTCGACGCACCGCAAGGACAGTCGATCCGGTTCGTCGTCAACGACGGCGACATGCTGGATACAACGGTCGGCGTCGATGCGGGCGAGCTAGTCACGCTCCCGTCGACGGAACAGTTCACGTCGAATGCGCACCGCATGGTGGTCGGCGGAGAGAGCCGCGCCGCAACTGCGGTCGCGACCAGGGTCGAATACCTCGTACCCGACGATGTGATCGCACAAGGAAGCGATGCAGTAGCCGGGTGGGTCGAGCAGACCGCCCGCGCGGTCGCGGTCACCAGCCCGGTACGGATCAGCGTCGAGATCGGTGAACGCTCCGAAACGTGCCTCACACGGGCGATCTGGACGGGCCGCAAACTTCTCGACACCGAACGCTCTTTCGGGGATTCGAGGAGCGAGACGGAGGCCGCTTCGGACGCGATAGCGAACATCCTGCTGGCACTCGCAGACAGCGACGGTTTCGAGGAAGTCGTGAGCGCCCTGCGAAGCGCAAGGATGTACGTCCGAGACGAGTGGGCAGAGGCCGACCGGATCGTGCCGGACTGCTTCTTGATCAGCTAGACACCTCCACTGATCTGGCACCTACGGCGGGTGTCAGATCGGTGGACGCTTTCGCCGCGACGACGCTGTCCGACGATCACCAGACGGCCGTCAATGATCTGATCAGCGAAGTCACTACTATTCGTGACGCCAACGCACAGACATGGGAGGGGCCGCGTGACCGCCGAAATGAACACCCCGGAACGGCATGTACTCGTCGATACCGACACCGGAGTCGACGACGCGCTCGCAATACTGACAGCCCTCAACGCACCAGACACGTCCGTCATAGGCATCGGCACCGTCTTCGGCAATTGCACCGAACACCAGGCCGCTCAGAACGTGCTGACAGTCCTCGCTGCGGTCAACCGCACCGACATCCCGGTATGCGTAGGGAGCCCCCGGCCCGGGCCAGCACCGACGACACCATCCCCACACGGAAGCGACGGGCTCGGCGGTCGCGGACTCCAGCCGCCACCCTCTGTTCGACTGAGCGACGAAACCGCCGTCGACCAGATCCTCCGGACAGGACGCGAACGACCCGGCCAGGTCGACCTGCTGTGTCTTGCACCGCTTACCAACATTGCAGCCGCTATCACTCGCGATCCGACGATCCTTCGGCAGTTCAGATCAGTGACCATCATGGGCGGAATGGGCACGGCCGATCGCCGCGAAATCGTCGCCGCCGCGCAACCGAAATTCCTCGCCAAAGGCGATACCAACACCAACCACGACCCAGCCGCCGCCGCGACAGTGGCTGCGACACCCGGTCCAGTGACCTGGGTAGGCATGGACGTCACAGGCCGACTACGACTGAGGTGGGCAGATCTGCAAACCCTCACGTCGACATCGAATATTGCGCGTTTCATTCAGACCATCACCGAGGACTATCACGTTTACTGCACGAACACATACGGCGCTGAGCAGCCGATCTACACCGCCCACGACAGTGTCGCCACGTCCGTCATGCTCGATCCCACGGTGATCCTGTCCAGCGTTTCGGCTACCGCACAAGTACACAGTGCCGACGGCCGGTCTGCGTTGTGGGGCACTACCCTGACGATCGGTCCGCAGTGCACCAGATGGCAACCGACCTCGACTACGCCGCGATCCGAAACCGAGTCGCCCGCACCCTCGCAGGTTCGGGAAAGCATTGAACGGAACGCACAGTTCTTCGAAAGGCGATGGTGGCAGCATGTTTCGAACGGCATCCAAACGCAAAGTGCGGAAAGCGCTCGACAACCTGACCTTGCCCGATCCCTGGGACAGCCGGAAACTGGTCGAACAGATCGCACACGATCGCGGACACCCGATAGTGCTCTCCCCAGTGCCACAACACGTGATGGAAGGCAAAGTATGCGGCCTGTGGGTCAGCTCTGACGAAACCGATTACCTGCTTTACCCAGAGGACTCCCCGTCCTGGCACATCGATATCGTCATCTGCCACGAACTCGGCCACATGCTGCTCGACCACGACCTCGAGATACCAGTTCCCGCCAAGTCAGGGCCACCAACCACGTCGATCGACATCGAAGGGCTGTCCGCATGGCTACCAGGCCTGGATCCCGACGCGGTCCGCGGGATACTCGGACGCAGCGGCTTCTCCGCTCGCAGTGAATACGAAGCTGAATACCTCGCGACACTGCTCATCGATCGCGCAGTCGGGATATCCAAGACACCCGCCACACACGAATGCTCAACACATTCGTCCGAGGTGAAGACGGATGACCAACACAATCCCCGCCCCCCTACACGCGCTCATCCTTCTATTCGTGTGGTCGGTGCTGGCAGCGCGGTCAACACTGCTGAGGTTCAACAACTACGACGTTCGACTAACCCACGCACTGACCTTCGCGTGCATCGCGCTCACCCTGAAAGACCCCACCGTCGCGTCAGTTCTCAACCCGATACTCGGGCCGACGCTCACCCGAACACTCGTACACATCCTGATCCTGTGGTCGGTGGCAGCCCTCGTCGGCGTCTACAACTCCTGGGATCCCACCGAACCCCACTGGAAGCAACCGACCCTCTATTGCATCGCGACCACACTCGGGGTGCTCCTGCTCGTCCTCTCGGCGCCAGCACGCGCCGCAGAAACAACAGTCGAACTCACCGGCGGTTGGCAAGCAGTGGCCTACTTCGCGATCTACGCCGCATTCACCGCGTACGGACTAGGCCGGGTAACCCTGGACTATCTCCGAAGCTGGAAACGGATCCGAACCGCATCCACGAAAGTAACCGTGATCGGCGTAATCGTGTTCTTCGTGTCCATGCTGGTCGAATCGTTGCAGATGCTGGCAGTCGCCATCCTGACTGGAAGCGGCAAAGGAGAACGACTTGTCGAAGCGAAATCGAACTCCAACGGGTGGCTATTCGCCGTAATGATGCTCGTCGCCGTCACCCTGTCAGGGCTCCCATTTTTTCGCTCGGACATGCGGCGGGAACTGTGGGACCAGTTCAGAATCCACCGACTGTGGAAGACGATCACACGGACGGAACCCGATCTCGTATTCGGAACAATCCGAGACCGGCGGACACTCACTGACAGTCAACGTCAGCTGAGGGTGACCAGCGAGGTTTTCGACGTTGTCCAACGACTCAACCACTACGCAGAACCCATCAACGACGGACGTTGGGACGATCAACTCGCCCAGCTAGGACTCACACCGACACAAGCGATTGCGGTCTATCAGGCAGCTCAGCTGCAGAACGCCATTGAACGACGTAAACGCGGTCTCAGCCCACTCGATGAAAAGGCTCCGATTGCCACTGCACCGGCCGCCCCTGACGACACCGAATCTGCGATCGCAACCATGATGCTCATCGCCCAGCACTGGTCCCTAGCCGGCCGCCTCCGACAATCGAGCATCAGCGAACAGGAACACGCGCAGATCCCCTGACAAGGAACCTCAGCTGGCCGCTGAGGGGCTATCCGAACCCTCTCCGAGCACCCGCAGCAACGCCCTGCGGTCGGCATCAGTGCGTTCTCCTCGAAGCTGAATGCTCTGCACTTTCCGCATCCGGAACTGCTCGAGGAGCAGCAGTTGTTCGTGCAGATCCTGAATATCGTCATCGAGCAGATACTTCGCGGGCGTCCGGAAGTGCACGGCGATCGCTGTAAGCAAATCTGGATCCGCTTCGGTCTGAGCACCAGATCGCAGGGCGTCGATCTGTTCAGCTGATACCTGGTGTCCAGCAGCGCTGATCGCTGCAGCAGCGTCCGTCGACGTTTCTTCGCTCTCGTTAGCTGGGTGCCATACCCGAAACAAGACCTGCAGTCGCTCGGCGAGGGAAACCCGTGAGGACATGAGCTCTCTCCGTTCCATGGTCAGAACCATCAGCTTAGTGCGTGCTTGAATATCTGATCGTCGCCGCAGGCAGCGTGGACCAGGCTGTCTCCAACAAAAGGACCAACAGTGGGGAGCCTGCGACGAACTACAACCTGTCCGAGGCACTGGCAAGACGATCCCGACGTTGCACCATCAATGTTTCGGTCGGCACGCAGAAGGTGGTGCCGCACAACGCGAGCCGTACGCGCACTGTCGAGTCATCGCGGGCTCATCGTGAACCCGCACGATTCGTTGGAGGCTCAACATGCAGATCATCGTTCAATCGAAGTTGGCTGGTACACGCAGGGACAGCCCGCGGCCGGACAGTCTGTGCGCTGATTTGCCGATCCGCCGAACTCCTTTGTCCCTCCACTTGGCGGACGAAGCCCAGGTCACCGTCACCGAGACTTCCGACGGAGGGGATGTGTTGTCCACGCACACGGTGCGAGCCGTGATTGGGGCCGGACCCGACGACGAATTCACGCGCGAGCTGCGATTGCTTGGCGAGGTTCCGGCCCTCGGGTTGCTCGACGTTGCGCACGTCGTCGATGTGTCGGGCACTGTGGCTGGGGCAGCAGCCGGCTGCGCCACCGCGTTTGCTGCGGCGATTGCGGAGCGTTTGATCGACAACGGCACATCGGCGCGGATTGTGGTGCTCGATCATTTCGAATCTCAGATCGCTGAGGTCGAGATCTGAGATTCACTATTCTCCAGCATGTTTCGGTGAACTCTCGTCATCGATTCTCGACGGTCGGGCGCTGGTTGAGTGCCGCACTCGCGCCGTGAGCGCGTGAGAGTGATGCCTGGGCGGCGGAAGCCGCAGTCCAAGCGAAGGAGGCCAAAGGCATGGCACGTAAGAAGATCGAACAATCTGTGAAGGCCTTGCAGATCGCTGACCTCAGTGGCCGAATGATTGGTTCCCTCATCCGGCTCCGGTCGACGATGGGGGACAAGCGGGAAATGGAGGTCGAAGTTCGGCAGATCGGATTGGATGCCAATGACGCCGGTCTCCACGTCATCATTCGTAGGGCAGATGCCGAGGGCATTGACGCCGACATCGGTTTCATCGACGTTGAAGGCAGTGGCCCCGAAGATGATCGCGTATTTGCTTATATCGGTGAATACGATCTCGACCATCCGATCGAGTTGATCGAACGCTGACCCCTGCCGTTGAACGCCGGGCGAGTGGCTGGTCCAACCTCCGAGGCGTTCAATTTCGGAGTTTCTGTGGGCACTGTCCGGCGGCTTGTGAACGGCCGAACGGGTGCTGAGCGCGAGTGTTTGGCACTCGTTATTGGGGGTTCGTCCACAAGTTGTCGAAGGTCACTATTGCCCGGATGACCTCGACACATCTACACTGAATCAAACATCGACAAACTGATTCAGGAGGGTATCTGTCATGACCACACCCTCGACCGGCACACGGATCGAGAAGGCGAGGCTCGCCGCCAACATCCCGAGCCAGCGCAAGCTAGCCGAGGAGGCCGGCATCTCGCAGTCGACCCTCTCGCGAATCATCACCGACGCCCGGCCGGCAAAAGCGAACGAACTACTCGCCATCTCCATGGCCACCGGCTGCACCTTGGCGGAGCTGACAGGCACTTCTACGGTTGCCGACCGCGTCCAGTACGCGGCCAGGGCCACCAACGGTGCGAACATGGAGCAGATGCGCGAGCAGCTGATCCATTTCCTCGAACTCGACGCCTACCTCGAAGACCAGGGCATCGGCGTTTGCCTGTGAACCCAGAAATCGAAGGCCGCGATGCAGCGGCGGAGTTTCGCCGCGAGCATGGGCTCGGCAACCAGCCACTCGCCGACCTCGTCGCGCTCATCGAGCAGACGACAGGCAATGACGTCGCAGTACTCGACGGTGGTCGGGACGAACACGGACTCACAATGCGTGACAGCGCGCGTGACGCAGTGTTCATTGCCGTAGCTCGAACCAAAAACCCTATGCGTCAACGCACCACATTGGCTCACGAGCTAGCGCACGTAGTGTTCGGCGACTGGGCCATCGAGGACACCGGTGACAACCGCCCGCCCCATGAGATCCGGGCGGATGCCTTCGCTCGGCACCTGCTGATCCCGGTCGCCGGTGTGAAGCAAATTGTCGGTGGCGCATCAGCTGACCTCAGGACACTCTCGACCTGCGTTCAGCTTTTCGGTGTGTCTCCGGCGGTGGCGGCTATCGCGATGCACCAAGCAGGCTGCATCGACTCACCCACCAAAGACCAATGGATGGCGATGACCACACCGCAGATAGCAGCACGGTTTGGGTGGGCTGACCAGTACGAATCACTTCAAACACAGTCCGACACACGTCGAGCGCCGCAAAAACTGTTGGCTCGGGCGATCGATGGATACATCGAGAACGTCGTGCCCGCACAAACTTTGGCCACACTCCGTGGAATCCCCGTCGGCGATGTCGTCGAGAGCCTCAACGAAGACGGAATCACTCCCATCGAACATCAGACGGAATGGGCCTCCGCCGCTGCGCTCCCCACAGTCGATGTCGACTTCACCGACTGGGAGGACGACGACAGTGACGAGGATCCTGCCGGATGACAGTACGGCCGATAATTGACGCCGGACCGGCACTGAACTTTCTCGCCATTAACAAAGAACGGCTGCTGCTCGCGACGACGGGCCCGATCAGCACTCCGGAAACGGTCCGCAACGAAGTGCTCAGTAAGTCGAAGTCCGGGAAGGACCGGCGCTTCGCCCAGGTGGAGAGAGTCTGGAACAAGATTCCCCCAAAATTTCTGGACGTGCTTCCCGATGATCCGACGCCCGAGCTTGTTGCCGCACTGAGCCGCATCAGCCAGCAACCGTGGAATCAACGATTGGCGACAGCAAAGGATCTCGGTGAAACCATGGTTGTCGCGCACGCGGTGGTCCACGCCGAAGCCGGGCACCAAGTCACAGTGATCATCGACGATCAAGGCGGCGCTGCTTTGGCAACGACGGAGATCCGGCGTTTGGACCGACTTCGTCAAATGGGAAAGCCTGTCGGAGGGATCGCCCTGGTGAATACGGTCACCATCCTGGAGAAGGCGGCTGGAGGCATCTATCTCCCGGACAAGGGAAGTATGCGCGAGGTCTACACCAAGCTTCGTAGGAACGACGACGGTCTACTCCCGATCGACCGAACGCAATTGCTGTCGTCAACCATCTGGAAATAGCGCCGGAGAGAGTAACTCTGCGCTGAAAAGCGGCCGAGGTCGCAGTAGAAGCCTCGAAGCAGAGGCCCAGGCGGAGCGGAGTTTCGCCGGTGATGCACGCTCGTTCGCCCGCCACTGCAAGCTGTCCGCGAATTCCTGAATTACATACGGCCCAAGTACCTTCGACGCACCGAGCAGTAGTCGGTGGGAAGGACGGATACGGCAAAATGATGCTCCGCCCACGCCACAAGCGCACGGCGGACCATCGTTCGATATCCGTTACCGCTCGTTTAACCCTGCAAGCACTACACGCTCGACCGCCCGGATCCGTTGTGCAGGAACGTCAGAGCAGAAACCCTCGCTGAGCATCCGCCACGACGGTCGCAGCTACACGCGGCGCCCATCTCTCGTGGCCGAGCAGACTCCACGTCGGATCACGACTATCGAGTGGTGTCGCTGCCAGCTGAACCCGCTGCACAAACCTTCCGACAACAGGGAAGGACAACGCGATCCACCTCCATGAACCATCATCAGAGGCGATACCGAGTCGGCTCATCACGGCAGTCGATAGCACCGACACGTCACCGCCCGCTCCGACAAGAGCATCCGCGGAGACATTGAGAACAGCCGTCCATGACTGCACCGGCGACTTCGGTCCACGCGGTGACGACTTCAAGCCTGATCTCGCCCGCTGCGGCTTCTCCATCACGGCTGCCGCCGACTGCGCCCACGCCGCATCGTCGCCACGGCTCGCCGGCAACGGATGCGATCGAACATGCTGACGAATCTCGCTACATCCGTCAACGACCTGCACTTCACCGATGGGTTGGGTCGCGAGCAGAAACTGCAACAAAGACCCAACGTCACCTGTTCGGCGTACGTCCGAAAACGCGCCGCCATCGAGACGTCGAGTATTGGTGCTCCTCGTCACGACACCTGGCCTTGATCGAACGTGCCGTGAGCCAAAGGGTTCGGCGTGTGTAGCGGATCCGGACGCCCGATCAGCGGGTGATCCGATTTCGGGGCGCCGACAATGGCCAGAGCGTCACGATGAAAAGACGCACCGGAGATCGAAGCGACCAATACGACCTTTCGGTCGAAGACAACCAAGGCGGTCGATGACGCCGCGACGTAGTCAGCGCGCAGCTTCCACAGCCCGCGCGCCCGCTCCCACAGCTCTTCCGGTGAGAGGTCCGGCGCATACCCGATGTAGCTCCGTCCGAGAGGATCGTCCATGGCGGCAGGTGTGGATTCGCCCAGCGTCAGTCGCACCGCCGTAATTCGCGGCGAAAACTCCATCGGCCGGAAATGTTGCAGCGTCGCGGACGCGCCCTTTTCTCGGTCGAAGGAAACGTGGTCGAACGTGGGGTAGTGCCTGTCCTTGAGATGCACAGGCGGCATCTCACCGTTCGCGGAAAAGCGCTGTTGCTCAAGGAATTGCACCCGATCTTTGATATCGCTACCCAATGGCGTGTCCAGGATATCGAACCCAGCCTTCTTCAACGCCCACTTGATCTCGTGCGGATAGACGTCAGGCATATAGTTCTGACGGAAGTGCCCAGCATCCGCCGGTACAGCCGAATACATCGCCTTCTGACAACTCTGCGGTAGTACCTTGATGATTCGGAGCATGCACGCACCGAGCACCGCTGATTCCGTCCACTTTCGCTGCTGTCGGAACTGCACCTTGTCGATCGCGACGTACAAACAGAGCATCCGAACGAAATACCCTTCTACCAGCGGGAAAATGTGCTCCCACCATTCAACGACCTCGGAGCCCCGGCTACAGAACAACGCGTACAACGCGCTGTTCTCGAGAACACCGATCGCAGCTGGCACATCGTCAGCGTGAGCGTCAAGGATGCGGCGGGCATGCTCGGTGATCTCACACTTGTCACAGGGATGCCCGAGCACCCGAAAGATGGAGTCCTTGCCGGATTGAAACCGGCGATGCCCGCAACTGTTCACCGTGCAACCAGGGGCTACGCAGTACAAGCACGCGTAAATGTCGCCCTGCTTCCACACCATGTCCGAACGACGTTGCAACGGGGTCTCTCGCCATTCGTGGCCGGCCGGGCAGATCCACCACACCATGTCGTTCGACGAGTTCGTTACTGAACCAAGATCAATCCCTGCATTGCGAGTGGGATGCAGCTGACGAAACAACTTCGGATGCTCATCCTTGAGACGCATAGTTCTCCTCCGACTCCTTGGCCCCTTCAACCACGATGAGCACGGCTATGTAGGCAGCACCGCCCGTCAAAGGAGAGTCACCTTGTCGGACGTTTTGATCGGCGCACCTTCCGGCCCCGCGATGTACGTCGAGATCCAGATCGGGTGATGCCGCTGCTCACTCGGGTACCACTGCCGCTTCCAATGGCCCCGAACTGTCCACCGGTGCGAATACACCCGCGACGGTGCTCCATCGTCACCGGTTGCGCGGGCGCCACTGCGAGATCGATACGACAAATACGTCACCAACCCCGGCTGACGACGCCGCCCACTCAATGACGACTTCGCGGTGCGAATCGTGGACGAGTCCACCAACGCTCCCTGTCGAAGCATGTGCGTGAACGAGAGAAATACGGCCAATATCTGCTCAGAACTCCAGCCCTGATAGATACCCTTTCGGGACCAATCCGGAGCGTCATCGGGCATCCCTGGGGTGTACCCGCCGATATTCTGAAGCGACGGCGGGGAATCACTTTCAGGAGAACTCAATTCCGCCTCGGCAGTTGGGATAGGCAGATACTTGTAATCGCCGAACCTGTATCCCCAGCCCTCCCGAATCTCACCCTGATTCACAATGAAGTCCTGAGCCCCTGTAGTCGGCACCAACTGAACCGAGAGCAGATCATCGACGGTGTTCCACAGCAACACCAGATCGCCCTCCGATTGCGTCAGATAGGCGACACCAGAAGGTGAGGGCAGATCAGCGATCGTGACACCGACTTCCGCTGAGCCCTCACTTCCCGCCAGGATCAGCGCCGTCATTTCCTCGGAGGCAAAGTAAGCGTGCCGGTCCAATGTTGCTCCGCTTGTGCACCGATACCCGCAATAGATGACGATTATCTCCTGCTCGTCCACTGCTTCGTCAGACAAGGCCAGAGCACCCTTGAACCCGAGATATCGCTCAGGGTTCGCAGAGAGCACCTCCACTGGCTGTCCATAGAATTTGCTCAACCCATTCAACGTCGGGCCGACAACTCCCGACGCGCGGAAACTACGCAACTCCCACACCGAGAAAGCAAATGGTTCCAGATGCTTCATGACCGGCGTAGCTGCCTCGTCGAACGCATCCAACAACAACGGCATCTGCGCTGGCTTCAGCTGTCCCGTCGACAACGCCATATCTGCTCGCTGCCGAACCGCGAGTCCATGTCGCAGCTGAGCTCCCGGAGTGTGCTTCGGAGGTGCCTCCCGCACAACAACTTTCCTCTTACTCTTCGCCTTACCCATCACGACCCCCTGCGTCGGTTTCCTCTGAAGGACCAGATCCATCCGCGCCAACCGCGACGCTGTCCGGTGGTGCGAACAAGGCCTTTCCTGCCCCAAAGACCTTCCCAACATCATGCCTGATTCGCGAAACTCGAGGACTTCCGACATCGCTCCAGTAGCGTCATCACACACGCCGTGAGCACGAGACAAGGGATACACCGCGCAAGCAGTACGAGTCGCAGGTAGACCTCAACCGCTGGGCATTCTCGGGCGATGTCTGCCCTCGAAACCGGCCATGAACACTGGGCCTGTGGGATTCGCCCAGAGCCTGGCGGCATGCAGCAGGAATCCGGCGTGCAGCCCAGTAACCCACACCGGGCAGGCGCCCTGAGTTAGTGCAATGCTGGCCACTCCCAACGGATCATGTCCAGGCGGCCGAGCACTCCAACAGCCACGAGGGCGAGCCCACCGCCCCAGAACCGTCGATCCGACCAGTCGCGAGGTTCAGGTAGCCCGTCAATCTCTTCGTGAAATGCCTGAGCCGCAGAGAAGGGGTCGGATCGACTTGACTGGACCTGCTCAGGTAGCCAAGCGAAGTGCTCTGCTGTCGGCGTGTGGGAGGCGTTAGGCATCGCAATCATCCAATTCTTCAGAGGGGGCGCCTCGGTCGTCGAGGTCCTGACTCGATCCGAGTCGATCGAGTAACCCCAGACTGACCGGGCTGGGTGGGAGGTGCGGCACGTAAAGACATCAGCTCGACTGAACCCGAACCTGCTCCTCAGATTCAATGCCGCGCGAGCGAATCCATCCGTGCCGCAACACTTCCACCCCGTCCATAGCGTGTTGAGGACAGGTGCAAGCACATTGCACGAACCAATATCACGGGCGGACGCACCGATGGCACTCTTTACTGCGAAATATAGATACGACGACCCCACACTCACAGCGCCAACACCAGGAGCAGCGCTGATCAACGACGTCGGACTCGTCGTGTCAGTGCCCGGTATCGGTCCGAAGACCGGAGGCCGACATGCAGGGATCCCATTGGCAATTGGACCTGTGCACACCAGAATCTTCCGGCCCCATGACCGTATCGAAATGACTCTGCCGAACACCCAATTGCTTTTGTGGACCGCACCATTCGAGACGGCAGCGTTTCGTGCCGGATATCAGGGTGCACTGGCCAAGTGCGAAGGCTGGCACTGGCTGAACTGGACCATCGCGGAACATATCGCGCACGACCTCGAAGTCGAGACAACGGAACGAGCCGGTGCAGCCGACATCACCCCAGTCGTCGCCGACGGATCACCACTGGTGGTGGTTCCCTGCGGCGCCGTAAAGTCCGCCGTCGCATCACCTGCAGGCGAAATGTATCGAAGCGGATACCACCGGCTCGGGCTCAAAGCTGCACGGGCGCTGACCAGCCCAGAGTCGATCAGAATCCTCTCAGCGCTCCACGGTCTTCTCGCCCTCGACGCGATAGTGGAGCCGTACGACTTGCGGATGGGTAGCCCCGGATCGATCACCGCAGATGCTCTCGAAGCTCAGGCAATCGATCAAGGGCTCTTCGATCATCGCAACGTCGTCGTCCTCGGTGGCCGCAGCTACACCCGTATCGCGCAATCCGTTTGGCCGAATGCCCGCACCCCTTTGGCTGGAACTCGAGGTATCGGAGACCAGCAACATCGCCTTGCCCGCATCGCTGAATGCGGTGCGCAGGCACTCACCTAACCCCACGATGACACCAGGAGTGACCATGACAGTGACCGAAATCCCGGAGGCCTTCGCCAAGGCATTCATCGCGTACGCCAACGACAGCAATGGCGACGCAGATGACCTGGACCTCAGCGTCTCCGAAGATCGACGTGAGCTGTACCTATCGAACGACCATCCCGGATTCTGCCCTTACCTGCAGTTGAGCTCCGACGGCGGTGATTCGGCAACTGCCGAAATCCGATCCGCAGTGAGTGTTCGCCGGACCGATGGCGGCTTCGACCGCACCGAACACCTTGACGCCCAGGTCATCGTCCCACTCTCAGACTTGGAGGAAGCAGCCCGCCTCGCAGTCGAGTGCTGGATCACGACTCTCTGACCCACGGCCAAAACATCGGCTGTATCGCAGGCCTGCGCCGGCCGATCAAGTCGGTGCCATTGAGCGCAGTCCATTCGAGCCTGGCGCACTCGAATGGACTGCACGTAGAAATCAGCGTTGCTGTCCAACGAAAAGGCTTTCCTTGAAACACTTCCCGCAGATCGTCGAATCCACGAGCTCTGATCAGGGAGGCTCAGCTGGACACCAACGTAACCAGCGCTGAAACCGTCGTCGACGACAACATCACTAGGGTCTACCTACGCCAACGAGGACCCACGTATCCAACGATAGAACGATTCGTTGTGATTGCACCTGACCTGGCGCCATCGAAGGAATCCGAGCACTTCGGCGGATGGTGGAAAGCCACCATCTGAACGCCGCCGGTAGCAGTCAGCACCCGAGCTTCACAAACGTACGCATCTAGGTCGCAGAGAACACGGGCCGGTATGCCGCATGACCGGAAGCCATTATGCGATCCTGAGTCCATCGGAGAATGCACTACAAACACGAGGGGACTTTCGTGTCCATAGCCAACACCATTTCCACGAAGGCCGTCGTCGGCGCCATCAAGGTGATCCACGCGCTGCCTGAGAGAGTCGAAGGCGTCACCATCGCCGTCGACGGAGACACCCTGACAATCGCCGGTCGAGATGCCTGGGGATCTTCGGTGACCGTCCTGACCGCGTTACCTCAAGACGAGACCAAGAGTCCTCGCGAACGCATTGCCCCCGTGTGGGTCGTGGACAACCAAATTCGGACCATCGTAGAGACTTCAAGCTCACGTTCGGACCGAAGTGCGCTGACCTACAGCGATGGGTTCCTTAGGTTCGGCAGTCAATTCAAAGTGCGTGCCAACAAACACGACTCGTCAGACGAGAAGTTGCTCAATACTCAACCAACAGCAGCAGTTTCTCCGACGGAACTAAAACAAGCTTTGGCCGTTCTCGCGCCACACGCAGCGACCACAGGATCCAAACCTGCTGTGAATGTCCGTATTGGCACTGCGGCCGACGGCTCCATCTCTGTCGCAGTCGCCGGCGACTACTCCGCAGGGACCGTCACGCTAAACGCAATTGGCGGCACAAGCCGGCGAGCGGCGATCGGGTATACGGGGATCGGAGTACTGGCCGCGTCAGCGAAACTGCTGAAATCGAGCGCAGACCAATGGACCTTGACGGCAGCGGTCACCGACTCCACCTGCCAGACTGAGATTTCTGACGGCACGACGACGGTCATCCACAACGCTCAAACAGCGGGTATGCCCGATTTCGACGATGCACTCGCTGAGCCAGACGGCTTGCGGTGCTGGGATCTCGATATCGCAGACCTATCCGATTTCGACCGATTCCTCTCGGTACTGCCCCGAGTATTCAGTGCAGACGGAGCATTCATCCAGATCCGAAACACCGGACAATCCCACGGCGCGAAACATCCGATCGAGTTGGTCGCCCGATCGGGCAGCAACCTTGCCGTGGCTGGGGATTTGTTGCGCGGACAGAGCATCCCCATCGTTAACACCACCAGCGTGGACGACGTCGAGGTCGACGTCGCACTGCCACAGATGAGGCAGATCGTCACCAGCGCGATGAACGCAGGCGGCGGAACCGTCACGCTGCGCGGATATTCCCCTTACGAGACGATGGGGAAACTGTTCCTCAGGGGAAAGAACGTCACAGCGGTCACGATCAGTAGGATCCCGCAGCCACTCTGAGCAGCGATCGACAGTGCCGCTACGCCGTAACCGTCACTGCTACAACAGAACTACTCGGCTATACGAAAAGCCAACCAGGATCACGGCAGTGAATCGACTGCCCAACCCAGCAAAGGGAGAAGCCCATGTCGCTACCCGTACTCACCCCTGAACAGCGTGCCGAGAGCTTGAAGAAAGCCGCAGAAATGCGCAAGGCACGAGCAGATCTCAAAGCCAAACTGAAAGCTGGCACTGTGAAGGTCGAGGAAGTACTCGAGCGCGCAGACAGTGACGCCGTCGTTGGCAAAATGAGAGTCCTTCACCTGATCGAATCACTCCCCGGCCGCGGCCGCCAAGGCGCGATCAGCCTGATGGGCAGACTCGACATCTCCGAGGCGAAGCGAGTAAAGGGACTCGGACGTGTTCAGCTCGCACGGTTGCGCACCGAGTTGGTCGCATAGCTATTCAACTGATCCGGCTGTGGCGCCCACGACGAACCGACTGGGCGCCACAGCGACGTTCAGGCAACCAATCGAGAAACGCCGCACACACCCCAACTAGCAGGCGATCCTTCCTGTCCGGGATACTGTCAGATGCTATGTCACCGACCCCGCGACAGCCCGAATCACGATTCCGGCCGACACCCTGGAAGAACAAGCCGGCCACTCCCGGCGCGTTCGCAGTGATCGACATTGACGGGGTACTCGCGTCGATGGCGGAGTTCGAGCCGTTACTGAACACGGAGCGATCGCAAGATCGTGATTGGCATACTTTCCACCGGTCCTACAGCCGCGCAAAGGTGATCCGGGCTGGGCGAAAACTGGTCGAGATGTTGCAGTCCGCAGGCCTACAGATCGCATACTCGACGACCCGCCCCGAACAGTTCGCCCGAGCTACTTGGAACTGGTTGCTCAGCCACAAGTTCCCCCCGGGCCCGATCATGTTTCGGCACTTCATCAAAGACGGGTCGCGGCCTCAGGACGAGGTGAAAGTCCGGCAATGGTGGGCGTGGCAGGACGAGCACGGACCCGCGCAACCCATCATCGCCTGGTTCGACGACAGCCAGACAGCCAGCAACATGTTAAGGGCGCATGGCTGTCCGGCATGGCATCCGAAAGAATTCCTGAAGAAAGTTCGATCAGTCGGCGGCACGAAAGACGCCGTTGTCGAGGTACTCAAAGCCGGGCCGATCGACATGGCAACTCTCGACGAACGACTCTCGTCATCGCGCGGCGCCTGGCAGCAATCCGAAGACGCCTGGCAAGCGAAGCAGAAGGCCTGGTTCAAACGGCATCAACAAGCGCTACGCGATCGGAACCGATAGAACTGATTTGGCCAGTGCCACGCCCTGAACCAGCTCTTCTACGCTGAGGTGGCAACACCGAATCTGACAAGGGTAGGAGCGTGGAGTGGACCTGCAGAATCCGCGTACGCCCCGATTCTCCACGGAGTTCTTGAATGAACTGCGTTCCCGCACAAGCCTTGAACTGGTGGCCGCGGACTATCTGGACCTCAAACCTGCAGGCGTAGGCCGTGTGAAAGCGCTGTGCCCCGTCCATGCCGAGCGGACACCGTCGTTCACGATCAACATCGACTGGGGCCGATTCCACTGCTTCGGATGCGGCGCGAGCGGCGACGCCATCGACTTTCTGATGCAAGTCGACGGACTCCGCTTCGTAGAGTCGGTTTCAGAGCTGGCCAATCGTGCCGGGTTGGCAGTGCCTCAAGGTTCAGATTCCCTCGCAGACAACGATCTTCGCGCCCGAAATGAACTTCGCAGCGTCCTTGAAAAAGCGCAACAGCTCACCAGCGAATGGCTTCTCACACTCCCCGAAGGCCGAGCAGCCCGCGACTTCCTTCGAGCGAGAGGCTTCACCAGCGAGCACGCGCAGGAATGGGGTCTCGGGTACAACCCTGTCGGCGGCAATGCTCTCAGCGCTGCGCTCACCGCTGCCGGACACCCGCTCGAGATCCAACGAGATGCCGGGATCACCAAGGAAGGGGAACGCGGGTACTACGACGCGTTCCGCGGCCGATTGATGTGGCCGATCCACGACCCGCAAGGGCGCATAGTCGGATTCACCGGACGCGACCTCACCGGAACGGCGCCAGCGAAGTACCTCAACACCAGCGCCACCGACCTGTTCCATAAAGGTGATCTGCTGTTCGGCTACGACAAGGCTCGTCGTTCAATGCTCCAACGTCGTCAGGTATTCGTCGTAGAAGGTCAGACGGACGTGATGGCGATGGTCGCTTCCGGATTGGACAACACCGTCGCAGCATCCGGAAGCGCCTTCAGCAGAACCCAAGCCGAGCTGCTGGCGTCCCGCGTCGGCGACGGCGGTGAAATCATCGTGGGATTCGACAACGACACAGCTGGACGAAAAGCCGCTTGGGCACTGTTCCAAGCATGCCAGGGCTTCACGACCAACATCACCGTGCTCGATTTCACTGCCTATGGCGACAAATCAGATCCGTGCGACGTGAGAACCGTCGGAGGCGCTGATGCACTGGTGGCAGCGACCGACAAACGGCGTCCCGCACTGCGAACCTTGCTAACCGGCGACATAGGCAACTTCGATCTCACCACCCCGGAAGGAAAGGTGAACGCCACCGAACAAGTGCGGCGCAGGCTTTCAGCTGTGCAGTCCGCTGTGCTCCGCAGGGAGTACCAACAGTGGGCGGCAACTGAGATCGGCGTCGATACCGGTGACGTGTCTCCGACACAGTCAGGTGCAAGTCAGTCCCCGGCGACAGACGCAGCGCCGCTAGATCAGCCGTTAACTGATGCAGACTGCAGTTTGGCGGCGTACTTCATCGCCTATCCGCAAACAGCCGAAACTGTATTAGCGCAACTCAAGACCGATCTCTATCAGCTGTTCTCACGCCCAGTCGCAGAGATTGTCGAGATGTCCACGGTGATGTACCCCCACGGCAGGCCAGTATCCGGAGACGCCGCCGAGTTGTGGTCGCAGGTCATGACCGAGGCGGTCGAGCATAAACACCACAGGCTGCTGTGGCTGATCGCATTCACCGAGGTGATGGACGCTGCCAGCGCTGTCGACACTGCATCGCGGGTGCAGAGACGGACCTTGCTGCACGCACAGACTCAGCTGCAGCAGCGATTGACGGCCGGCGGTGACGATGAGGCTGAGATCCTGCAGGAACTGATGCGAGTGAACCAGCTCTTGCGTCGTCGCGTCTGACTCGACTTTGGGTGCTGGATCCGTGCCGCGCAACGCGGCAGTGGTTGTTAAACCTCTTCTATCGGACCCACACACCTAGATACCGGCCTGCGACGTGAGTAGGCGAGGGAGGCCCACAACCATGACCAACAACGCATTTGCCCGGCCAGCCAGTAAGTTCGGGCGACCCCGCTCAGGCCCGGTGCCAGTCGCTCAGCCCCGAGCGGCCACGGTACCGACAGATACGAAGGACGATACGGACATACCGCCTCAGGACGCATCTCGCGCGGTTGAAGAGACGTCGGCCTCCGAGACCTCGGCTGAGCCGGAAACGTCAGCCTCTGTGGACTCTGAGGCGAAAGTGGATCCCTCGGTGGACGCAGCCACGCCTGAGCCCGGCACTACGCCGGAGTCGGGGGGGTGTGGGGCGGTGAAGCACGATCCCCTTCCATCGCCAGTCTCCACACCTGAGCCGAGTCCCCCGTCAGAGCCGGGTACGCCTGAACCGGGGAAGCGAGATCCCGCACCCACGCCGGAGGACTCACAGCAGGTGAAGTCAGGAACCAAAAGAACTACGCGAACCAACAATCGACCGCGCAAAGACGTAGCCCCTCCAAACGCGATCCCATTGGTGGTGATCTCCGAAGGCACGGCCGCCACATCTGACGAAGTCCACATCCTCGACCTCGACAAGACGACCGACCTCGACGACGTCGATCTCCTCGAAATCGTGAGAGGACTGCGACCCGTCGCCGATAGCGAACTCAAGACCAAGACCGTCAGAACCCTCATGGCCATGATCGAGCAGAAGGCACTTGCAGACGGTTAGGCACGCTCAACGAAACGACTGTGGCCCACCCTCTTTGCCAGAGAGTGGGCCACAGTCGTTGTAAAAGCTACGCAGTGACAGAGATTCGCTTGAACCAATCATCTACCCACTGGTACGGATCCTGATTGCCGGCAATCTGAATGGTGTCGAAAGCTACGTGAAGGCTGTTGCCCGAGTGCACGGCCGGATTGGTTGCCAACTGCAGCAAACCTTGGTTGTCCTGAGCCAACGCCTCGAGAACCCGGGGGATCGCTATCGGCAACTTGTCGAATTGAAGGGGACTGGTCATACCGGCTTCCGCGAAGGCCTGCGATATCCTGTCCACGACCTTGTCCAACCCGAGGTTCTTCATCGCGGTGTCCCCTGCATTAGGGAGCTGAGCGAGAATCGCTGGAATATCCGCGATTTGAGCGAAAACCTCAGGTAGCGCGTTCGGCAGAGCCGATACACCCTTCGCCAACAACGCCGCGCCAGCGGGATTGCCCATACTTGTCATGGCTGAACCCGCAATCATTTCAACCATCGACTGCAGCGTCTCCGCGGACAACTTCGACCGTGGCATACCCGTGATGTCGGCAACGGTGTTGACCGCCTGCAGCGAGAGCAAGCCCACCATACGATTCGCGCCATCGACAGTCGCGAGCTCACCTAGATTGCCGGAAACGTTCTTCCCCACCTGGACAAGCTGACGTGCCAGCTCTGAGTTTTCAGGGAGTGAGCACACAACGTCTCCGGGAACGCAGATTTCTGCGACGACCCCGGACAAAGCACCGAAGTCTGAATCGCGTTGCCCTGACAAGCCGCCACCCGATACCGCTCCCATGGTCACTGGTGCGACATCAACTTTACGGTTCTCGTTGACGTTGACCGCAATTCGGGCTTCTGGCTTTACTCCGTCCCCCGCCAACGACTTGGCGAAGTTGCTTGCGAGCCCACCATCTGCCGTGTTGTTCGTCTCGCTACCGGCCGCCGCAGTCTTACTCGAGGAAGGTGCAGCTTTGGACGTCGTGGGTGCCTTTGGCGATGTCGACGGCTTCGCCGCCGGCGCATTGTTGATTCCGTCGCGATTAGTTCCGTCGTCGAGGGGCTGCATCAGCGGATCATCGGTGACCGACGGGGCGCGAGTTGAAGCAGCGCCGGGGGACTCAGCGGATGAACTCTTACTGCTCGACGTCGTGGTCGGGCTGTGAGAGGTGGTCGTGGATCCGGACTGACCGGCAGCTGGACGCTTGGTCGTCGTCTCTGCCGAGTTGGTGCTGCTACCTGCAACAGAGGCGGTTTCCTCCGGGGCGGTCGTCGTTGCGACAGCCTGACTATCCGAGTCGGGGACGGCAGCGTGGGTAGTCGTGGTTGTCGTTGACTTCTGCGTCGACGACGTGGGTGCAGTTGCATCAGCAACAGCACGTCCAGTGTCGCTGACCTGTGTCGCGACTTGGTTTACCAGCGACCGGAATCCGTCGGTGAGCTGCAACTGCATCTGCGCGAAGGACGGAGATTCGACGATCTCTTTGATCTTCTCCTGAAGACTCGTGGGCAACGCCGGTTGGGTCTGAGTCGTGTCCGCCAAAACATTCGAGGTTTCTGGACGCTTCGGATCTGAGAACAATCCGACAGCGACCACACTGTCCGGGTTGATGCTCGTGCGCCGCTGTCCAATTGCCGTGGCCACGTCGCCACCGATTTCGGCACCCTGTGAGAATCCCAGCAAGATCTGCTGTGCCTCTGGGCAGCGATTCGCCACATCCTCCATCGTTGCCAACGTCGCTTGAACGCCAGTCGAGACGCTCCGGAGGTAACTGGTGCCGTTGACCGAGGCATCAGAGGCGTACGGGATGAATGTCGCTGACACCTGGTTTCCCAGAGCAGCTGTCAAAGGTTCCACCACCTGAGCGAGAAGGCCGACAGGAGCATTCGGATCAGCGGTAGGACCCGTCTCGAATGTGCCAGGCACAGCTGTGATCACGGTAGCTGCACACCGCGGTGCGGTGGAACCGGTCAGCATTCCGTCAGTTCCCTTGGAACCAGGGATGATTGCGCCCGGCGGTAGAGCTCCGGCGATCAGATTCACACCCTCCCTGACGGGCGCTGTGACGGCTTTGTCCGTGATCGCATCTCCCGTCACGTTTGGCGTCGACGCGGTAGCCTGTCCGTTCCCGCTCGCTGCGGCTGCGGTGTTCGCTGCAGCGGTGGCCGCTGCCGTCCAGTCGACGGTTCCAGCTAGGTCTCCCAGGTCAGGAATCGCCGAAGTTATAGCGGCGACCGTCGTGGTGGTTGGATCCGCCGAAGCGGACGCCGTTGCCGTGACACCGATTGTCACCAGCGACAAGGCGGTGCCGGCCGAGACCAGGCCCAGTATTCGTCTGCTTCGCTTCATCAGTTCCCCTTGTTGTGGCGGGCCAGCCGACTTGAATCAGGAGTTGATTATTCGATAGCTGTCCCATGCTGCTTCTCCGATACATGCAGGGTAACAGAGCGGTCACTGGTCTTCGTGGTTCCTCCGCAGCGCATCAGCGCACGTCAGAGCTCATTTCGGGATGGCGTCCGATGCTGCCGCTCTGCGTAGTTGAGCCTCATACGCTGGCTGTGCACGATCATCTCGAGTGAGGAGGCCTATGCAATTCGACACGGTGCTCGATACAGCCAGCCAACTACTGGCAGCGATCGACCCACAACAGCAGCACAGTGATTTGCTATCGCACCTACAACGAACGCAGGCCATTCGCATTGCACCCACGCGTGGACCTGCGAACGAACCCGATCTTGTGTGCGTAGACGGAGGTGTAGCGCACGAGCAAACTGATGCCCTGACGTGGATCGCCGCCGTTGGAGTCAGCAGTGATCTCCGTTCGAGTGTCCCCGCGACGATGGTCATGCCAGTTTCGTCGGAAACCGATCGGGCGCGGTCGATGTTGATGGCATTGTGTGAGCTCGCCGCAGCCCTTGACACCGCCGATCGAAGTCACGTCGTTTGGATGGACGGGTCGCTGGCCACCCCACTGATTTCGATCGCCACAGGGCTCTTGACCTCCGATCCGACCACTGCGGAGTTGGTCTGTGCAACATTGGCCGACTGCAACACCGACACCCTGATAGGTGACTACGTCCACTACGGACTGCAAGGACGTCTGCGAGCGCTTCCTAAGCAAGACACAGCATCTGGCTATTGCAAGTTGTGGGCGGCGCAACTCGGTGAGGGCAGTGGGGCTTGGTTGAACATGCAGCGCGACCGCATCGCGGCCACCTCAGTATTGCAATCGGGGGAGTACCTACGACCTCGCCGAGCCGATGAAGCACTGCGAGTGACCGCGAAGGCGACGGCCGATGCCCCGAAACCGGTGCGAGAGTGGGCACACGTAATCGATGAATTACTAGGTCACTGGCGTGAAGAGCTACCCGTCTTCGTTACTTACGTTCTTCCCCGAGGAATGCCATTGCGAGCCGTAAAGATCGAGTACACGCTCTCGGCCGACGTCGACGATGCCGACATTGACGATGTCGCGGACTCCGTGGCGGCCGACTTGTGCGCCAAAGTCAGTGAGACGATCATCGGAACCCGAGTGATCGAGCCGTTCCCTCAACACCAGGCCGACACCTTCGCCAAACGAGAAGTGACATCATTGATTACACAATTGATGGGCGCAGCATCGAGAACATTCAGTGAGACGCATCCTGCCGGGATCCGGCACTACCGGACCTGACAATTCTCCTGTCAGGCCGGCACGATCTGGGTGATCATCCATCCGCCCGGACCGGGGGCCACAGAAATCAGCATCGGGTCGACCTGCTCAATTCGCATCGAGTTCGAAGGCTTCAACGCGACGGACACCCGATATTTGTCCGGTGAATCAGTAGGCTCAATTGTGGTGCAGTGCACGGTATCAGAGGCAATCTTGTCGATGTAGGGCTGAATGCCTGCCGGATCCATCTGCAAGGAAGGGTCGTAAGTAGATGCCACCTTCGTCCCATCGCGATCCACGTAATAGTGGTATTCGAATGCGGCGATCGTGCCTGGTCCGGTTGCTCTGTCGCCGACGCTATTAGTCACCGAAACGATGTCCCCCGGGCTCGGATCGGTGCAGAAGGGCGGTGTGACAGCGGTGGGTGGGGGCGTCGTGGACGGTGCTGGAGGGATGGTGGCAACCTCGCTGCTCGTCTCTGGGAAGGCCTCCGCCAAGGGAGTGCTGTCTTGCGGAAAAGCATTTGTGAGAGCGAAAGTTCCAGCGCCCACAACAGCGAGCGCGGCAACAACCAGAGATCCCACAATTACTGCAGTCTTGCGGTCGCGGAGCTTGGACGGCAGCGTGCCCTGGCGGATACCGGCGGATACCGGCGGATCGACACGGGGCTTGCGTGGAGCTCGCTGGTACAAGGATTTGTTCGGCGGGGGAACATATGGCCCTGATGATTCGGACTCGGCGGTGTTGGAGTCGAAAAGCTCAGCGTGAGTGGGTGCGGTGAATGTCACTGGCTCCGTGTGCGGAGAGGGGAGCGGACCGGACGTACTGTCGTCGACGTCGCTGCCGAGCTGCGGATCGAGATAGTCGTCGTCTGTTGATCCCCGAGTGTCCCAGTCGTTCATGCAGATTACCTACCGATACCGATCGGGCCGGGGAGGGTGCTGGGCCTCAGCGCCCTCCCCGGCAGGATGTGATGAAATCGTGGTTCGACTACGGAGCGATGACCTGATCAATGCCCTGCTGAGCAGCGCCGACCGCAGTATTGATGCGGTCAGTGAACGGCGTCAGCATTGCGTTGATCGGCGCAACAGCCTCTGCATGCGCCGTAGCCGCCTGGTCGATCACGTCCAGCGCAGGCTGTCCCGCGACGTTGACGACTGTCTGCCGGAACTGCTCGTTGGCGTGCTCGAAATTCGCCGGAGCATCGGCAATTGCCTGAACGACGCCCGCACCGGCCGGGGTGCTCGCAAGGCCTTGAGCCGAGTTCGACACGTCCTTCGTGATCTGGACAGGGTCCGGATCCGGCAGCTGAGGAAGCTCGGTAAGGACGAGTTCGTCATCGGTGGCCTCGCCACCTCCGATGAGCCCGCCAGTGATCGCCCCACCGACGCCGCCGACTACGAGGCCGATTGCACCGCCCAATGCAGCACCACCTGCAGCGCCCGCTGTGTAGCCCACTGTGGCACCCGGAACGGCCGCGATACCGGGGGCGAATGGCAGAATTGCCTGTGTAACAGCGGCTCCGAAGGGAACACCCACCGGGCCGCCGAGAGCGCCTCCTGCGATTGCGAACGGCACTGCAGTGACGACGGCGCCGACCGCTGCTCCGGAGACCATCGACGCGGCAACTCGATCAGAGCGGTTGTCGTCGACACCAACGGAACGCCAGAACCCGGACGCATCCGATTCCCAACCCGCGAGTGTGTAGTTCGTCGTGTCGAGGACCTGATCGGTCATCCAATTCGGTTTCTTCGCAATGCGGTCACCGGCGCGGAGCAGTTGCTCACCCTTTTCGTCGACAGGGGCTTCGATTGGTGCGACTGTGGGAACTGCGGTCGGCGGCCGGAACGTTTGCTGCTGCAACGGGGGTGAGTAGTCCGCATCAGGACTGGTCGTCGGGATCGGGCGTGACGGTGCCTGCTGTGCCTGCTGTGACGGCGGAACCCAATAGGTGCGCTCTTCCGGTGGTGTCGGTGCCGGATTTGGTTTCGGCGTCGAAACACCGGCCTGTCCACCACCGTTGTTCTGCGTCTGGGTTCCCTGCTCGCCGCCGGCACCGGGAGTGGTCACGCCACCCTGGGGGGCCGCGTAAGCCACCCCGGTGGGGAGAGCTGCGAGAGCAAGCACGCTCACTGTCGCGGCCGTGGCGATCGTGCGTTGGCGGTTAGTGACCCGCCGGTGGTTTCCCTTTGATTTGCCCATTCGCTTCGTCGGGCGCAGTAGCGCCCTGCTCCTTTCTGCTGCGTAGCAGGACATTGGTGCAGTCCAACTACGTTCACGCATGGGCCTGAGCCCCTACGGGATGTGTGAGTTTCTCCGACGATGGAAATCGTAAACTGGGCGGTTCCGGTGCTCCTCCCCTTGACGCGGACACACCTGCTGAGTGCAGGGTCAAACACCACTCCACACCTCAATAACCTGTTGTTTTCTCACTTTCCGGCAACAGCGCCAGTGGCTTTCGGCGGCCCCGCCTACACAGAAGACAGGTGCCGCACAGGGCAATCGCCGCAGATACCGTCGCTCTCACCGCACCAACGAACCGAAATGAGGAACTGTGGACATTGGTGGCCTTGCCGTTATCGGCTCACCCTCAACATGCGATTCGGCGGTCCTCAATCTGAGCAGTCGCTCCTACCACCTCGCGCTACTCGGATCGATGCTTGCCTTCACGATCGTCTTCGACAACGGCTCCGAGGAGTTGGCGCTTGGGACGGTCACGAAAGTCGAAACGATCAATCCTGTGCACACCGCCAACGCACGAGAAGCTATGCACGTAGCGACGAACGGCGCCATCGAACACCAGTCAGGTGACAGCGGAGACACCCGCGCTGTCACCATCAAGGTCGAAGCGGTCTTCCGGAACTGGGATGGAAAGTGGCGGAAACACGCTGCGGTGTTGTCAAATTCGCCGGCGACAGGCACTCCAGTCGCGCTCTTGGACCAACAGACCGCAGACGAACTGATGGCAGATACCGATCAGCCGGCATACATCGGGACTCTGCGCGGCTCTTCCGTCCGAATCCCGTTCACATTGCCGGACTTCTCCGGTCCCCGCGGATCTCGGCATCTGGCCGTTCTCGGTGCAACAGGATCCGGAAAGTCCGTCTGCTTCGAATACGTGCTCGCATCACAACTTCGCTGGCCAGGGATGGGACAGATCATCCTGGACCCGCAGGGGCAGTGGGCAACAGAACACGGACTGCCGTTTTCGCTGCAAGGCCTCGCAACAGCCTGCGGCCGCACCGTTTTCGTGGCCCGATTGTCTCAATCGTTGCGACTCCGAAAGGACGCGCCACTCTTCTTACGGCTCCTCGAGGAATCGAAATGGTTTCGGAACCTTGCCTTCGGTGCAGGTGCAGACGAGAACGTCGCTCAAGCCCGCGACATGCTGCACGCGGCACTGCAGGACAAGAAAGCGCTCAAAGCAGCTTGCGGGACTGAGGATTGGACCGAATCGGCACCAGAGGCGGTAATGACATACCTCCTCGACAGCCTCCACGGGATTCTTCCCGCCGGCACAATCTACGCGGGAACCGAGCAACAGAATCGCGTGGCGCGCACCATCTATCGACCCACTTCCGACTCCGAGGGCGAACCGATCGCCGAACACATCCTCGATCGACTTCCGCCCGGAGCGCTCGACCCCTCTGGGCATCAAAAGTTTCAGCAACTGCTGGCTGTATTTTCCGCCCTGCACTCTCTGTGGTCGCCGTACTCCCCCACCGGTGCCATGAAGATCGCGGCCGGCGCGGATCCAGAATCGCTCGGGGCCACGGATCGTCGGCGTGACGCCTGGGGATTGATGAGGCAGGTCATGGCCCCGAAAGCAGGACAACCTGCGCCCTGGCTGGTGCTTGACCTTTCCGCCGACCTGTCACAACTGAACCTCGACGGCAACGATGCCGACACAACGGGCGACGTAATGGCGGCGACTCGGCTGTTGGACTCCGCGGAGGTGAAAGCCCGCATCATGTCGCAATTGCTCAACACGCTCAAACTGGCAGGCCAACAGCAGTTCACGGCTGGCGGAAGCTTGAACGTGCAGGTCGTCGTCGACGAAGCATGGCAATACGCGGGACCTGCCGATAGCACGCAACCAGACGCATTGGTGTCGCTCTCGAACCAGTTCGCAGGCGACTGCCGTGATGTGCGAAAGTTCGGCATCGGATTCGCATTCATCCTGCAATCCGCGACAGGCCTACGCGACGACATTTGGCGCCAACTCGCGGTGCTCTTAGTTGGATACGGACTTCACGACCAATCCGACATCAAACGCATGGCCGGCAGGGTCTCCGACTCCCACCTGGCGCTGTACCGGGCCGCACCACCGCCAGAGGCGACAGGTCGCTACACCTGGATGTGCGTGGGTGGCGCAGTGACAGGTCTGTCGTTCGGCGCGAACCCAGTGTTCTTGGAAAGTGTCACCGACCCGATGGCGTGGCTGAACTGGAATGACGCGTGGATAACCAGGATTCGGCGCGAGTTCTCCCAGCATCTCCCCGCTGGGGATACGGGCGGCAGACTCACCCACTTGCCGTCGAGACCAGGGTACGACGATCCAGCGATGGAGGTGCACGCTCGGCGCCGAGCAGTTGTGGATGGTCGCGCCAGCGCAACCGGTGTCGCCTCAGTGGCAGATGCGCTCGCAGGACGGCCTCAACGCCGTGACCGGAATTCTCTTGCCCACAACACCACAAGTACATGGACGAACCGCCTAGATGACGACCCCCCGCCGTTCTGATTGTCTCGGGCACCACGATCACCGGAACCGGGCTTTCTACACTGACCGCACACGTTGTTCCGCCTCACATTAAGGAGATGCGCTGTGGCGCAAATAAGGACGCAGACACTGCTGGTGCTCGACGACAGCGAGAAGGAGGTGTTCAAGGATGCGAGTACGGGCAAACTGCTGCAGAACGCAGTCAAACCGCTCCAGGAGTCGCTGAAAGAGCACGCGAAGTCGCTAGCCGCGATGAGCAAGGGATCACCGAACGAGGATGATCTCAAGGCTGCTGACGCCGCGGTCACCGAATTGAAGGGGCTGCTGACGAGTCTCCCTCAGAGCGAGGCCCGCAAGGAGGCGGACGAGCAGCTCGATAGCGCTCAGGCGATCATCGACGAGGCGCGCGGAATTCTCCCGTCTTGACCTTTGATCGACGAAAAGCGGTCCACGCCAATGGCGTGGACCGCTTTTCGGTTCTAAATCAGGCAGACATGCGGTGACTGCCAGTAGAGTTCATTGCGGCCTGCGCATCCCTGATCCGCTGCTTGCGTGCCGCTGTGTCGCGCTCGCGGGCTGCGAAAAGATCGCGATGGCGAGCGGCCTGCGGGCCAGGGGTGTAGTCCTGCACTTCACCGCCGTACGCGCACAACAGATCTGCAGCCCGATCCCATCCGCAACCGAGGATCGTAGCCAACGTATTCGGAACCATCTGCTGTTTGACCGCGCGACGAACGATCTCGCGCTCCTCACCGTAAGTGATCACAGCTCGGCCGTCAGCCGAAACCTTTGGCTTCCGGTCGAGAAGGGACTGCGTGACGAACCGCTTAGGAAGCTCTTTGAGTGCTGCCTCGGACTTGTAGCGATGCAGTACATCACTGACGAGATGTTCGTCGATGGTAGGTACCGGATCGAGATCCGCTGGAATCCAACTGATGTCGGGAATATTTCGGTACAGCTTGGTTCCAGCGAGGACATCGAGGGTGTGGTGTTCGAGTTCAGCGTTGCTTCCTGGATCATGGATGTGCATGTCGGGCAAGCCTCGCGAGTTCCATGCGGTGGCAGCGACCACGGTGTTCGTCGGTTGCCTACCCAACTTCACCTCCTCAAGGACCTCGCGTCGGCACTGCTGCAGAAGCGGGCATTCGTGGCAGGCCGCGATCGCTGACTTCGCCACTCGGATACGGGCTTTGACAAACCGACGTTCTGCAGCCAATTCCGCGAAGGTGGCGGCGGGGACCCGTTCCTCGGTGCTTGCAGCGAGACTCGGGGATCTGGAAGCATGAAGGAATCCGGATCATCTTGGCACAGGCGAGTTTTCGACACACGAGTCGCTGCCTGTCTCCACGCGTCCTGCGTAGCCCTGTTGGTAGCAGGAGAAGCGATGGGTCGACCAGTGCGACGGCGATGAGCGACCTGCAATGCGTGCCGAGCACGCAGACGCTCAAGCTCGCTGGCGACGTTCCGCTGAGAGGAAGGGGCGGAAGATCCCGCGTTGACGCCGGCCGGCCGGATCTGGCCTGGCGTAGAGGTAGGCAAAACTGTGGATGACATGGTCCCTCCAAATGGTGCCCGAAACGAGTTCAAGCGTGTACAACATCTCCGATAAGGAAAAAATAGCACGTCCGGCGGGTGTGTTGCGGTATCAAGCCCGAGATTTCACCACGAGATGTGGGCTACGAAACAGGCATACCAGCGGCCAGAACTGATCCCCGATAGCCCAATCCCATCAACAGCAGCCGCAGAATGCCAGAAATACGCGCCCCGAACTGGTCGAGCACGACGGGGCAGACGATCGGGCCCTCTGCCCCAACCGATTCATAAATCGAGACGCGAACGTCACCGGTAGATAGAACCAGTCTGGGCGTAACTACCCGGCCCCACCGAGACGCACCAATGGGTGACAACGCTGTCCGGCGACAACGATGACCAGCGAAATCCTGCCCCGAACTGCGCAGACGGACCGTGAGCCACCGCCGGGTTGCTCCCTCGACGAGCGTGCCGCACACATACAACCCCACCGCGAGACTGTGCGCATGACCAACGACGTGATTCTGAAAGCTGGATTCTTCGGGTGCGCACATGCCGGATACGGGATGCGTGGAATGGCCCGAAAACATCCCGCCGGCCCGAACATCCGCGAAGTTGACGGATACGTCACCTACGAACTGGTACAGCGCGACATGATCAGCAAAGGGGTGGACTGCCAGATCAACGGGGGCGACGGATTCCATGTGCACCACCCATCGGTGCGGGCAGTGAACGAGGAACGCCGCGTCGACGCCCTGCGAATCGCTGCAGGTATCCCCGCTGTCGTCAACACCGGCAACCATGACGCCGGCGCCGGGACTTCGGTCTCGGCAGCCGCGTTGCTGCACCAACCCGACCTGGGTCGTTTGGCGGTTTTTCCCGATCCGGGACGAGCAGTAGACGACCTGATCGGCCCGCAGCCCGGCTACTACGAAGTGCACCAACCGATCCCCGATGTGCCGTTCTACTTGCATGTTGTCTCACACAACGGACTGGATCCGCGACTACCAGAACGCGGCATCATCGTCGACCCACAACCGATCGAAGGTGGGGTAAACATCCTTGTGTCGCACGGTATTTTCTCTGCGGATGGGCGATTGTTCGGTGCAGATGACCGCCACGGCGCCGAGCGAGTGATCCCGGAGGAATGGGTCAACCGAGGCTGGGATCAGAGCATCCTGTCGGACTACCACACCCCGGGTCCGATCCCCGGTTTCGGACCGGATGACGGACGCGAACGCGGGCAAGTCTGGATGACGGGTTCGCTCATCGGACGAGGATTCTCTGACGAGATATGCGCGCGAGGTTGGCTGTTGCTCGAACTGACCACCGACGGCAGGGTCACCGTCACCCCTCAGTACGTGTGGCGTCGTCCCCAGATCGATTTCGACACGATAGACGCACGTGGAAAGACGATCGAACAGATCAACACGATCATTCGAGAACGCCTCGCCGAAAGCGACTGGTGGGATGATGAATCCGCCGAGATCAGTGGCGACGGAGGATACATTCTCCGGCAGAAGATTTCGTACACAACCGGCGGGCAGCGACATGGCCTGCGTGCACTGGCAGGGGAGTGGGCGGCAGCCGCCGGCCGCGCCGCCTACTGGGCGTTCGCGTGGGAACACCCGCTACCCGGTGACGGTGGTCCACGCCTGGCAACCGAACCAGAAACCCGAACTGGCAGCGACCACCGGCGCCGAACAGTTGATCTAGCCCAAGCCTTTACCGACCGCACCGACGAAGGCAGGCTCGGCGCGATGCTCAGGGCAATGGCCGAAGACATCCGAACCCCCGTCATCGCCCATGCGCATCGTGCACTGGCCGAGCTGGCCCCTGCCGAAGAATCAGCCTGACAAGAGTCAACCAACCCCGATCACGAGGCGTGCCGCACGCCTGACCGCCCACTTTTAGGTTCGGTCTATCAAATTCGCTCCACCCGCACGCGGACAAGACGAGGACGTAGACCATGCAGATCACCAGCGGACATATCTATAACTACCGATCGATTAAAGACTTGCAGATCGACTTCGATACCAACGGAATTCACGCACTGATTGGCCCTCCTGGCTCCGGAAAGTCGTCCTTCCTCGGAGCCCTCGGATTCGCACTGTACGGAGACCCCGGTCCGGGTATCGACCTGATCGACCTCCGGCATGACAAAGCCGACGACAAGGAATTGGCCGGAGCAGACGTGACCTGGCGCCACGGACAGGACACCTACCGAACCGTGCGAGAGATGCGCAGAGGTAATCGTGGCGGCAAGCCAGTGGAGAAGACCAGTGCCCGCATGTGGCGCAACGGTGTCGAGATCGAAGGCATGAGTCCGACATTGATGACGAGTGAGGTCACCAAGATTCTGGGTATGTCAGGCCGTGCATTTCGCGGCGCGAACATGATCGCGCAAGGCGAGGTCGACGCCCTGGCCACGGCCACGCCCACCGAAGTAACCGCACTCGTCGAAGAACACACCGGTGTATCGCAGGTAACCAAACTCCGTGAACAGGCACGCAAGTCCGCGAACGACAAACAGGCGGTCGCCGACGGCACGGTGGGATCGCCGGAGGCAGTGACCACTGCCGAGGAGCTTGAGATGGAGGCCGGCAAGGTGTTCGGTGAGGCCGAAGCTGCTCATGGTGCAGCGGACGCGAAGGCAAAGCGGGCGCGCAGAGACTGGGAAGAATGCAACGCAAGGGCACACGAGCTGCGAACCGCGGAGCGAAGCGCACAACAGTCTCGTGACGCCGTAGTCGCAGCCAAAGCACTCGCGGACAACGCTCGAGATCGATGGGAACGACTACACGTAACTGTCACGGATCGAAACCTCACTGGCGTAGATCCGGATCAGCTGCAGCACAGGATCACCGGGCTACAGACTTCGTTGCGCAGGATCACGGAAGCAGGCGCGAGTCTTGCTGGCGCAGCAGAGGCAGTTGCTGTAGCCATCACTGACACTGCACGGGCACAGAAGGCAGCTGACAGTTTCGATGTCGTCGCCGCCCAATCACGACTGGAACGGGCAGATACTGAACTAGCTGCAGTTGTCGATTCGATACGCACTGCAAATGGAGACGAGGCCGCCGCCCGCAAGGATGCGGTAACGCTCACGAAGTCGCTGCACACGTTGCGCCAGTCGATTGGCCAAGCCCATTGCCCGACGTGCCGTCAATCGATCAACGATCTCGATGCGCTCATCACCGACTTGGAGGCGAAACTAACCGCCGCGCAGTCGGCCGAAGCGAAAGCGGTGGAACAGGCTGCTGCACTAGCCGGAAAGCGAAGGGAGATCGACGCTCAGGTTGCCTCAGCACGACAAGAACTCACCGGCGCTGAACAAGCCGAACACCATGCCGAACAGGTTCGAGAACGCGGCGAAGCAGCTTTCCAGAACGAAACCGAGAAGCTCGATGTACTGGTAGAACTGCTTGCCAGCCTGGACAACGACATAGCCCCGGAACTGACGGACCGCACGAACGTCCAATCCTGCCTACAGGCCGCACGGGTCGTCCACGGCACCGTAGACAGCCGATCGACAGAGCTACGGGCAGAACACCGGCTGCTCATCGACGAGCACAAAGCAGCCCACGATCTTCAGGCAGCGAACGGCGCAGTCGACAACGCAGAATCCGCAATTGTCGACGCCCCGGATCCACAGATCGTTCACGCGGCCGAAACGGCAGCCAGCGATGCACGGACCCGGCTCGACGAAGCAGAGAGGACCGTGAGCGAGGCATGGGCAGTGCTCTCGAGCGCGCGCACCGGACTTGCGCAGGTGGCGAACGAAGCAGATATCGCCCGCGATCAGTGGGCACGCAAGTGCGAAGCGCTACGGGTCGCCGAAGTCGCACGCGGAGTTGCGGATGCTCTCACCGCTCTGCGGTCAGACTTGCTCGCCGAATGCACCCAACAGATTTCGGAAGCCGCGACAGAACTGCTGCAACGTTTCGGTGGAGAACACGTCGCCTTCCACCTCGGTACAGATTTTGTTCCCTGCGTGGAACTTGCCGATGGCCGACTCCGCAAGACGAAACTGCTCTCCGGAGGCGAAAAAGCGCGGGCCGGGCTTGCCTTCCGATTGGGAATCTCGATGCAGGTCACAGACGGCGGGTTGCCCGATCAGATATTCGGCGACGAGATCACCCAGTATCTCGATGACGAAGGTCGTCGGGCGATCGTAGAAACCATAAGCGATCTGTTCGCAGCGCCAATCCTGATCTCGCACACCGACGAGGTTCTCGACTATGCGACAACGGTGCACCAGCTGAACCGCAATCCATTGGGCGTTACGGAACTTCTCCCGCTCGCCAGCTAGCCACGATGCTGCGGCGGAGTGATCGTCCTCCGCCGCAGCATCGGAATGCGGATTCGATCGCAGGTTCCGCGCGGGAGAAGGTCGCAGATGTTCGCGAATCGTGGCCTCGATAGGCTTGCCCGGCGCGGATCTGCACATGACGATCGAGACGCTCAAGATCCGTTGGGGGAGGCAAGTGAAATGGCAACTGTTAGAACGAAGCGTGCTGCTGCTCTTGGTTTGATCGGATTGGGAGCTGGTTTCACTACCGTGGCCGTGCTGATTCCGACCTATGCTGCACCGAAACTCGTGAAAACGCCGCTGTCGATCGATGCGCCCACCGTGGCCACAGACAACAACGCGACCCTGTTGGATATGGGCGCGATCGACACCGGGAAAGTGGTGATCAACTCCGGCGTGGCTGTGACAGTCCAGCAATACGTCACGGGCGAGGAACCTTCGAATTCCGACATCGTGACGATCCAGTCGACACAGAAAGTAACTCGTGACGACCGCGAAGGCGACGCTGCTGTTGTCAGCGCAAACGTCTATCGCGTCACTGTGGACAGGGCAACAGCACTGCCGGTCCAGGATCCGCCGGCGACCATCCAGAGATACGCAGACAAACCGGGAGAGGAAGTCGTCGCGGAAGGCGTCAACTTCAAGTTCCCCTTCCACCTGCAGAAGCAGTCCTACCCATATTTCGACACGTTGGCCCGCGAAACGTATCCGATCGACTTCGTCGAAACGACCCAGATCGACGGCACCGAGGTCTTCCACTTCTCCCACACGATCGACCCCATGGACACTGGAGGCAAACTCACCCTCCCCGCGTCCGTGTGGGGGCTGTCCGGTGATCCGGACGCACAGGTGCTGATGCACCGCTTCTACACCGCGAAGAGGGACTTGTGGGTTGAGCCCGTCACCGGGGCAATCGTTGCCGGCAATCAGTACGCGCGGCAGTACTACGCCCGCACGGCGGACGATCCGGAGTCGGTGACGATTGTGGAGATGGCCCCGGCGTTGGATGCGCAGACGAAGTCCGAGCAGCTTGCACAAGCCGTCCGATACAAGAGGCTGATCGTGTGGGGAACTCAGTACGCGCCCATGGGGTTAGGTGCAGTCGGCGTGATCGCGTTGCTCGGTGGTGCGGCAATGTTGTGGCGAAACCGTCAGATCGATTCGACGGCAGGATCGGATGTGCAGGTGGCAGCGCCACACGAGGACTACGACCGCATCTCGACGGCTACTCACTGAGATGGCCGGCCGGTGTCGCCTTCGCGCTGCCAGCTGATCTCTCGTACCCTGCCGAATAGTTCGCTCACGGAAGAGGGTGCCGCGCGAACGGCGCTCACGACCAAAACATACGAAAGGCTCAGGCACACTACACATGAGTGCATTCAACGCAACCGGAGATGTCTCCTCAACGTCGGTTCTGATCGCGCACTTCCGGGCTCTTGAATCGACTCGCGACGATGCCCTGTTCGAAGATCCGCTGGCATCCGCGCTCGTGGAGGCATCAGGGCTGCCAGTCGGACAAGCCAAGCTCGAGCACGTCATCACCAGTCGCGTATACGAATCGGTTGCGGCGCGTACCCGCTACCTGGACGACCGAATCGAAGCTGCAGTGTCACGAGGTGCCCGCCAGGTCGTGCTGCCCGCGGCCGGCCTCGACACAAGGGCATACCGCCTGGGCCTACCCGACGACGTCGCGTTCTTCGAGGTTGACTTGGAGAACGTCTTCGCATTCAAAGAACCGGTTCTCGAACAGTCCAATGCGAAGGCGACAGGCCCGCGCTCAGTGGTCCCCGCAGATCTGACCGGCGATTGGGTAAAACAACTGACCGCAGCGGGATTCGACGCCGACGTTCCGACAGTGTGGGTTTTGGAGGGCATTCTGATGTACCTCACCGACGAGCAGAACGATCAGATTCTCGATGAACTGTCCGCGGTAAGCGCGCCTGGATCCGAGTTGCTGTTCGTCTCGTTTGCGCCCGGAATGATCGCCGAAGAGCAGACCAAGGAACTTGCCGGGATGGCGACAGCGGCGGGCATCGGATTCAAATCGCATGTCGCAGACCCGGTTGCGTGGGTAGGAGCACGCGGGTGGGTGATCGCGGACCAAACCACGATCAAGGAATTCGGAGCGACAATCGGCCGTGACGTTCCTTACGACGAGGCACAGTTCGGGCCGGTTACCTGGCTTGTCCATGCAATTCGCGCCGAGTAACTGACAACTCGACTACGCCGAGACTGGGCCCTTCGCAGCGTCGGACAACACAACCATCATGCGGTGCGTAGCAACAGGTGTTCGGCTGCCTTTCCACGCGGCGCGGCGGGTGCTGTACACGGCCGCGTCGCGTGGGATGAGCATGTTTGTTCCTGTGGCAACGATCTTTTCGTACTCCGCGCTGTAGGCGCGGATCGCTTGATAGCGCCGCAACCGGTCCGGAAGTATCGCGGTCGCAAACACGAGAAGTGCGTAGCCCGCGATGATCATCGGGCCAAGGACAAGTACCAATGTGATCGTCTGGGCATGATCGGTGTACCAGTTCTCGACGCCAGCGGCTTGGAGAACTAGATACAGCAATTTGTTGATCCCGTAGAGAAACCCGAGAGAACATGCTGCGGCGAGAACGGCCACTATTCGACCGAGCGGCCCGCTGCGCACTCTGCGTTCCCTGAGCAACCCGAAGAGGTAGTACAGCGCGAACACCAACGCGTAAAGCAATGTCCCCAGATACGCGCCCCAGTAGAGCAAAAGTGGTCCAGTGGGCGGGAAATCACGCGAGACGAAGTTCGTCGGCGTGTCAGTCGCTGGCGACAGCAGGAACCCGACGCCGGCAACGGTGACCATAGTTGCTGTGAACAGTCGGTGGCGTGTCTTGTTGAATGACGGGCTTTGAACGACAGTTGCCACGGCTTCGCCGATGCAGCAGAAGGCGAAAGTTCCGAGCAGAACCGCAGTGGCGTCCGGAATGTTCCAGATACCTGTCAGGTCGTGAAGCCAAACATCGACGTAGTCGTCGGAGAGTACGGGGATGCGCGCGGCTTGACCTAAACCGAGGGCGGCCAACACTTTTGTGAGGGGCCGACTGTCCGGGTTCCGTTTCCACATCGGGATTCTGAACGCGACAAACGTCAAGAGCGCGATCGGGACGAGTGTGCCTGCGAAGTTGTAAAGAGTCACTGCACTTGCCAACCCATCATCCCTGCGAGACGTAGGAGGAGGTTCTTCTGCGTCTCCGGCAGATCGTCTGGGTAGAGGGGGGCACGCATCTCGTCGGCCTTAGCCATGATCAGTGTCGCCAGCTCCTCAGCCTCTACTTCGACCGGGTGGAGTGTGTGGGTCGAACGGGTGAAGCAGACCTGTGACAACGCAAGTCGGTGGATCATGTAGTCCGGCAGCTGCGGTGAGACCCGGCGAATATTCGTGCGTAGGTACTCAAGGAAGTCCTGTTTGTTGCTCTTCTGATGAGCCATGACGATGTGTGCGAGTTCATGGCAGATGATGTGCTCGCGGTATTTGCCTTCGGCGTCATGTCGGACGTAGATCACGTCCCGTCGTTTGGCGGGTATCCAGAGCCCGGTGATCTCACTGTGAAGATCGATCGGAAGATCCTCGACGATGATCAGGCGGTTGATGCGAAGCCCGAGCTCGGCGATGAACGATTCGATTGACCACGGCCGCGAGAAGGGGAGGGTTGCGAGCGCCCTGCGGGCAAGCTCCTCGGGGGTGGGAGCGTCTTCGAGAGCATCCATGTCTACGAGACTTGGCCGTTAGGATCGCCGTACTTTTCGTGAGTTTCGTTGATCAGATTGGTCAACGCGTTGACCGCCGCAGACGGCATGTTCGCGTTGCGCGCGCGTAGCGCAATGGTGGAGAGCTGGCTGGTGGTCAAACTGAAGTAGAAGTCCAGCTGTGCGTCGTAGTCGGCCTGTTCCTCGGGAGTGCCGGTCAGATAGGAGGCCGGCGCCTCGAAGTGGGCAGCGACGGCGGCCAGGACTTCGTTGTCTGGTGTGTCTGCACCGTCGAGCAACGCCTGTATGTCTGCCCTGCTGAGGGTTCGGCTCAGCGCGGCGCCAACTGCGGCTGCGACCGATTCTGCTGTGTCGGTACGTCCAGCCGAATTGGCTGCGTCGAACAGCTTCTGCACTCGCGCGGATAGACTCATGGCGCTCATTCTCCACCGCTCTCTGATGTGAACGGCTGGCTGATGTTCGATGGTTGTAGTGGTTGGTGATCGAACCACCGTTGCCGGAACCGATGTTCGGTGGCTGCATCTATGTTGACGCGGCGATGGGCCAACCAGCGTAGGTACAGGCGGTCTTCGAGATCTGTCGGATCTGCACCTTGTCGTTCCGCGGGTTGGTTGAGATGAGTGCCGAAGATGAGATCCAGATTCGGCGGCGGTGGATGATCGGGGCCCGCGTTCCGCTCGAACAAGTCGATGACTTTGATCAGGGTGAGTCTGGAAACGACGGCGGAGAGCTCCGCGAAGGAACTCTTGACGTCGTCCGAAGGGGAGTCGAGATCGAGTAGCGCCATGTTGAGTGTGTCCGTGGCACGTATCAGGGACGTGAGATCGACGATCGGCACCGCGACCTCGTTGGGGCCAAAACGTAAGGCTTCCCCTTGGGAGGAGAGCGGTGTTGGCTCACCGCCGCTGAGTGCTCGCGATGCGCTGCCTGGCACCCATTGCAGTGCGGTGTCGAGCTTTTCAAGCGTTGAGCTGTGCATTCGGGCGTCCGAGTCGCCTGATTCGATCGCTGCGAGTTTGGTGTCGGAGGGGCCACCGTTCTGCTGCACTTGCTTGCGATTGAGCCCGAGAGCTGACCGTCGCTTGGCGACGATGTCTCCGAATCGCTTCTCAGGGCTGGTCACCGCCGAAACTTTACCTTGCGGGCCAACTTATCCCAACCGGAATCGCCCATCTTTGGCTGCGGGCGTCGTCAGGGTGGTGGGGTGAATTCTAAAATTGTTGGGTGACGGCATAATTCGACGTAGATTTAATGCAAGGTTTAAGCACATAAGTTGTAGATTTGTTGGCTTGCAAACCCAATTTTGTTCGGCTAGGTTTTCGAGACATCGGAGATGCGCACCGCGGCGGCAAACGCCAACTGCATCTAGCCACGTACTCGGCACGCCGAATACGAGTGTTATTGCAGGTAGAAGTGAAGCGGTCGGGCCCAGCCAGGAAACTGGCGGGCCCGACCGCTTTTCTGCGTCTAATTCTGAAGGGAGTGCCCACTCATCAATTGGGCTAGATGTCTCATCAAAAAGTACTAGGACCTTAGTCCTCACTTCAAAAGGAAGTAGCGCTCCTTTAGACGGCTCATCACGGCTTGGGCCCCGCCGAGCCAAACGAACACCGACACCAGATTCAAGCGGTCGTACGAACCAGAGATCGTGCGACACCGCCGCCGACTGCCCTACGATGGTGTTGCAGCACGATGGCACCTTTCGGTGCTGGTGCGCACGACAGATCGACGCAAACCCTCCGCGTCGTCGGTCGTGGCTCGTTGTAGTCGCACGTGGTCGGTGTGAGGCCCGGCCACGGATCGCGGACTCTTCGATGCACCTCGGGGCGCTGCGGGGAGCATTCCCTGCAGCGCCCTGCCGGCTTTCTTAGAGTGACCGTGCCTGCAACGGTTCAGGGACATCAATACCCAGTCCGAGTTCTGTCGTGAGCAGAGACTGCAACTTCATCCGCTGTTCCCCATCCGGGCATTCGCCCAACATTGCGCACGCAGCGAAATGCTCATCGAACACCATCGTGAGATCACGCGCTTTGATCAGAGATCGCATCGACGGAACCCAACGGCGAATGCCATTGGCGGCTTCGCCGTCAGCCAGAGTGTGCAGATGCTGAGCCACCTCGATGAACCCTGCGGGAATACCGAGTTTCGAGGCGGCCTTGAGGTCCACAGGTACGTGCAGTTCAAACGCCGACCTGTCCCGGATTGGGCTGGTCACCCCGAACCCGATACCGGGATTGAGGTTGATGATCACGCAGAATCCTTCTGCCGCCGTAATAACCTGCTCGTCGGGGCGGTCGAGCACCGTCAAGGTCCGTCGGTGATCGAGAACAGGGAGCAGCGTGGCCTGCACGCCCGACGGCATCCACCCGAAATCATCGAGCAATAGTGGTCGGCCAGTGAGCATCGCTGTCACCAGAGCGCCGTCGACGTACCGGAACACGCCTGCCTCGCCAGGCACTGGGAGGTACTGCCCGACCAAGTCTTGGAAAGTCATTCCGTCGTAGCAGGCGATGGTAAGGAGATGGTCGCCGTGCGCAGCGGTCGCTGACGTTGACTTCCCGGTCCCCGGCGGACCGGATTGGATGACGTGCATCCCGTATGTGCGGGCTTGCCGCAAGATCTCAATGTCAGTGTGGACGCCGTCAACGCTGCGAGGGATGTAGCCGTCGACAAAGGTGGGGGTGGTGGGGCCTTCCGAGTTCTGTTCAACTTCCCTTCTGGCCCACTGGGCCTTTTCCACGAATTCCTCGACGCTGCCGTATTGGCCGCCCATTCCCGCGTATCGGTCAGCCAGACGCAGCGCGATCGCATGCCAGGCTTGGGTGTTGTCATCGGGGATCGCGTCGCTGTCTCCTGGCATCGAAGTGATCATCGGCTGGTACGGAACACCGCCGGGCACATTCCGTTCAGCATCAGCCGCAGCCTTCTCCGCGGCTTCCTGCACCCGGAACCCGAGAGCGGTCAATGCCTCAACAGTCGGTTCAGTCCTCTCGATCACCAGATCGTCGACGTGACCGGACACATACACTCCGGCATCCGTAGCGAAGGCGACATGCGCCTCTTTGACCTCATGCGCAAATCGGTCCGTGGTGTACGAGATCCCGTAGACAATCACACGAAGCCCTTTCTCAGTCCACCGAGTAGATCCGGCAGTTGCCTGTACCGGAACCGGTACAGACACAATGTTGACGATGCCCGCGGTCGAGACATTGGAGTGATCATATTGAGCACAGTTCCGGACATCTGGATTCGTACGGTGCAGTCCATCCGAGCAGCTTCACGCGAACTCGTGGACACCACCGTCGATGTCCACCTGTTCGGCATCGACGGCACCGCATTGCTCGAAACGCCAGTGCTGTCAGCCTTCTCCCCGAACCGTTTACTCATCGACGTCGCGCGGATGGGCGCTGTTATCAGCCCTGATACCCGCATGGATTCGATGGTGCATCGCATGGCGCATCCAGAGGCGTCGGGCTTGATCGCCTCCCGACTCAGTGTCTTCGCAGTGGACGGATGGTGGCAGAACCCCGAGCACGGAGGAACCGAGGCATGGGCGGCCGCGCGAGACCTGGCACAGATCGTTTGTGAGTCGAAGCTGGCAGTAGCGAGGGACGGAGAGCGCACCATCCTGCACGCTGCACTCGGAATGCTCGCTCCCATGCCACCTTTGCTGACTCAGAGGGAGTTGGCGCGTGTCCTACTCGCCGGTGTTCTCCCGCGAGTGGATTTACTTGTTGTGCCGGGCTTGATGATACGGCGAGCGAAACAGTGGATCGTGCACCATTGCGGGCACGACGGGTTAGCCAATTGTGTGAAAATCTGGCGTACGGCAACGCGTCTCGACGCTCACGACCACGCTCGATGGGAATCAGTCGGCGCAGATTTCAGCGCAGCAGTCGACGCTGCAGTTGAAGGTATTCCAAACACGGCCCTCACAGCCGAAGTGGTGCAACAGATCATCGAGCCGATCGAGACCGCCATCAAGGCCGCTGTCGCCGAAGCGCTCGATATCGCAGCGCGTTTCAACGGAACCGGACTCGAAATCGTTGGAAACCGGTCGAAGCTGGTGGACGAACCTCTCGACGCCGCCGGGATCGGATTGCCGCGTAGTCGAATGCTCAGCTACTCCGACCCCACAGACTCCGAACGCACAGCACGGGACCTGTTCGCCGACAAGCTGTCTGAAGCAAGCTACCGATCGCCGGGTGTGCGCTCGGTGCCCGTGGCGTATCCAGCTGGTCGTCTCAACCCCCGGGAACTGGTCCGCTACAGCGCGCAAACCCAACTGGGATTGCAAGCGACCGCGAAGCCATGGACTCAGCAGAGGATCGCACCTCGAGCGCGGGTGCAGTTGACCTTCGCGATGGTCTTCGACGCGTCACTGACAATGGCGCGGTGGGCGAACTACGCCGGACCTTTGGGCTGGGCGACAGCGTCCGCAGTGCATCAACTCGGCGGTACCTGCACGGTGCGAGGGTTCGGCGGTGGCACTTTCGACGTCATCAAGGCCGGAACGGCCCCCGCCCAGGTGCCCCGTGTCGTCGACAGCGGATCCGGATCCGACGGCTGCGACATCGCGCTGACCGAGGTGATCGCAGACAGTGACATTCTCAACAGGACCGGGGCACGGATCGTCGTCGTACTGACGGACGGGAAGCTGCCGGCCGACGACGCCGCAGCCATTGACAACGCGATCGACCTGCTTCGAGACTCCGGAACGATCGTGTTGTGGGTGCTGCCCTCAGCGAAGGTGACGGCCCCTGTGATCCCCGAGCGCACAACGGTCCTCACCTCGGTGACACCGGAATCATTCATCGCCGTCGTTTCCCAGGCAGTGATCGACGAGCTCGAACGAGCCTGAGAATGGGGCTGTTTGTGAGCCATCAATGACCGGAACACCCACCTCTACCGTGATCTGTACTCACGGTTGCCGGCATCGCCGGCAGGAAGGTGTCACCCATGACTCACACACCACCCCGCATCACCCCGATCAGTCGCCAGGACGCTGCGGCCGCGGATCCGACCAAGACATGCGGACCGCTCGTCATCGACGACGGACACGTTCACGCGGTCGGCGAAGCGCATGGGCGATTAGTCCCGATGGTCGGTCAGATTCGACCGTTCTTGTACGACGCAGCTTTCGAAGGTGTCCGCGTCTATGCAGATCGAGTCGATGACGTCCTGGCGGTGATGCTCGGTGACCGATATGCCGAACTGACTGCAGCCCTAGACGAACTCGATCTGCACCCAGTCCCTGCACCTGACGAGTCCGACCTCGAACCCGTCGACGAGATCGCAGCAGTCGCTGGGTTGCCGCCAGGCGACGACCTTGGTGAATCTGTGTCGGAAGCTGAGCTGGCTGTGTTCGCCGCTCACATGGCATACAAGGACAAGCAAGCTCGCATCAAGTACGAGATGGCGCTGATTCGACGGCGTCATGCGGATGGTCAACGCGTCCGTCTGCAAAGCGCTATCAACGACGAGGCCCATGCCGATGGCAGCTGGCTTGTCATGACTGATGAGCAGCGCGCACTTCTCCTGTCCGCCGGCGACCCGAATGGGCAGTCACCGGCAGGCGTCATCGAAGAAGTGCCGATCTCTATCGACGGAGTCGACGGCACCCTCATACAGACGACCGTGGAACGAGGGGTCTGGACAGCTGACACACGCCTTGTCGTCAACACTGGTGATTACTCACCCTGGGAGCCGATCCCTTTCCCGGAGTCAGCAATCATCCGACTGGACGAGCACGACGAAGAGGTCGAGGTTCAGACCCGGAGCAACCTGGTGATCCTTCGTATCGACACGCCGGACGACTACCTCGAATCGCTCAGTGACGCAGGACTCGTACACCTGAAAGTCACCCCGACCGAACAACCGGACGACTTCTTTCGAGGCGCCGAATCGATCCTTGTCGACGCGGCAAACGAGGCGCGTTTGGCCGAAGGATCCCCAGCACAATCGCACCATGATTCATGAGGTACTTACTGGCACACGAAGTGTCTGCGATATCTGTACTACACATACAACACAGCACCCGTCGCGCCTCAAAAACAACGGTCTGGCCTGCAGTTATAGCCGGACAGGGTGCTGGCGCACTCGCGCCAAAGGCGGCATGATGTCACCTATCGGAGATCTCCACATCCACCACCTCACAGGGAGGTAACGGCATGGTTTGCCGCGAAAACAAGGGCCGCTCGTTCACCATCGGGTTCACGAAAGCACTGCAACGGCAGATGGGCGGAAGCGCCTTCCACGACGCTGAGGTTCAGTCGACCCAGCACGAGTTCACGCACCAACTCGAAGACATGAATCGGCAGTTCACCCAAGACCCCGAACAGTGGCGCCAAACCCAGATAAAGGTCTGGGAGGCCGTCCGTCAAGACGTCGCCGACTCCACTGCGTTCTCCGACGAGTCGAAGTACCGTGTCTCCCCTGGACGCGGTGGACAGCCGGGATACATCACACGGATCGACCAAGAACTCGACCGGCTGAAAACCGGGAAAGACGAACACGGTAAGCCGTTGGGGCCGGAACAACAGAACACCCCGGCGCAGCTGGCATCAGTCATGCGCATGGGCGGAATCCTCGAACGCATCGGACCCGCGAAAGACAATTTCCTCGAAATGAACGCCCGCCACCGAGGAATCAGCATGGGAGAAGCTCAACGCGAGTGGAACACTCTGATGAACCGCAAGGGTGACTTCTCGAACATCAGCCTCACCGACGACTACCGCAACAGCATGAAGGGCGCCGGCATCACAGCCCGAGACCAGTCCGACCTGGGCATTTCCGGTCGTGCTCGCGACACCATGCGACAGATGGAACAACGCCGACTTGCCGCTGTCCACTCACATGAGACCAGACCCGCGATCCGCCCCGAGCACAAACTGCGCTCCTTCATTGATCCCAAATCCGAAGGCGCACAGATACGTTGCGAACAGTGTGGCCAATTCGGGCACCTCGGCGCGGCCTGCCCCAACGGCGACATCGTCAGCAAGAAGAAGTCGCTCCAGCAGCAGACCGAAATCATCAACCGCACAGCGGAAGCCGGACGAATCCGCAAGATGCTCTCGCGTTCCGACAAGGAACTGCAGGCCGGCATGGATACCCACTTTCCCGGCCAGTACGAGGACGTCGCCGCTTTCAGGGCCGCCAATGAACAGCGCCTCAGCGGAGTACTCGCCGGAAACCCCGAGATGGACGATGCGGAGCTGCGCGACGCACAACGCCAGATCAGCCGTCAGGAGAAGCGACTCGACAAGGAACTCGAAGCACGCGGGGGATCCGCGTCGTGGATCAAAGACGTCTCCTACAACCCCGAGAACGGGCTTCTGGTCGTACGCCCACATGACTACACCACCAAGTCCGGTGAACGGCGGACAGCGAGACCCTTCATGCGGCGAGTATCTCCAGAGAACGTGCAGGCAATGCTCGACAGCGATGAAGCATTCGGGCAGGCCATCAACGATCTCGGCATGATCAGGGGAGCGAAACTCGACAACTACGGTTTCGAGAACGAAGACGATTACGCCGAATCTCTCGTACAGCGAAAGTGCCCTTCCTGCGGTCAATTCGCATCCCTCAACAGCGGGCACCGCTGCCCTGTCCCGGGTAGCCCAAGCGAGGAATACAAGGCCCGCGAACTCGCAGCGAGCAGCGCTTATCGGACCCTTCTGGCGAAGACGAAAGGCAACGACGGCGGACAGGTCGCGAAGCCGATGCACCGTCGACAGTCTTTCACCACCGAAAGTCGCACCATCCGGGTTCGCGGAGAAAACAACGAGCCCGTTGAAGGCACCATCGTCACCGCGCGCGCAGCCGACGTCCTCAGCACGTCCAACGGCGGACACATCGCCAACCCACCCGTCCGCGCCAGCTATCCAGACGCCACAGTGTCCGGCACCGTCGCAGTGTGGGAAGACCTCGACGGCCGCCGAGTGTTCTCCCCACACTCCGCTGCGGGCGGACGCGGCCTGAAATGCAGCTGCGAGGACTACTCCAAACGATCCTGGTGCCGCCACATCGCGGCAACCAGCAACGTCCTCGCACGCCGATACGAAGCCGGGAACGCCGGAAAATCGCAGCCAGGTGGCCCCACCGTTGCGGACAACGTAGCCGCCGACGCACCGATCGGGGCCCAGGAACGACTGTCCTACGGGAAGATTCAGAAGATGAGGGCCAGCGCGAACGCGGAGTTCGCCGAAGCCTACAAAGCCCGACCCAGCAGCGGCGCCAGCATGGCAGCGCCCGCCGCATTGCCTCCCCGCGACACCAACGGAAACCCGATCCCCGAACCAGCACAATGGGATCGGTCACTGGAGCAGTCCAAGCGCACCGGTAAGCCTGTAGACCTCGACGACACTAAACAGGTCACCTACCGAGTCCGTAAGCTCCTCGCCGGCCGACCACCGCGTGTTTCATTCTCGGTGCGCCCGGACAAGGACGGCGGCATCACCGTCGATATTCCGCCCAAGCACCGCGGAACGAGCCAGGAAAGCTACTACCGCCAAGAGCTGGCAACACTCCTCGGCACACCTGCGCTCAAGGGCCGACGTGGCTTCTACATCGCGCCCACTCCGTCCGCCCGCCATTCAGCTCTCGAACGGGCAGCAGGCGACCCCGAACGGATCCGGCCCTCCGAATGGGTCACCCGCATCGATCCGGAACGCGCAGAAGCGAACCGGGAACGCCAGACAGCCACTCGTGGACAGAACAACCAGGGCGCTGACCCGGCAATCGCCGGCCAAAGCGCCGCAGCACGGTAGCGGGGAACGATCATGTCCATGACAGACGAGATCGACGCAGCCGTCGCCGCAGCAGCTGGTGGGCTCGACATCGCGGAAGGTGACGTACGGGCCGCCGGTGAGGGCCCATGCAGCCCTGACGAAGCGCGCGAGCTGATCAGCAAGGCGATCCACGCAGCCGACACGTTTCAGTCGACGATGCGACAACTGTTCGTACGGCGTGCCCACGAGGCATTGGGGTACCCGACGCCACGAGAGATGCTGCTCAGCGAGTTCCGCGGATCGTTAATCAATCCGCGGACCGGTGCGCCGTACGGGGACTCGCACGTTCACCGGATGGCGCGTGTCGCCTGGTTGACATGGGCAGTCGCCGAGCGCACCGGTGTCGACATGACTGAACTCGAAATCCCGGAGCGGCCACTGCGAGAAATCTCGCCAGGCGTCGATCGAGCAGGGGACCGCGATCTGGTCGATCAGATAGCCGACCGAGTCGACCAAATCGCGCGAGGAAAGCACGCGACGGCCGACGACGTCAGCGGTGTAATCGACGACGTCATCAACGAGAACGCAGGACGTAAACCGAGAGCACAACCGGACCCCGACGATGTGCCGCCCGAAGCACCATCAGGCGACTTCGATTCCATCCAAGGCGAAGGCGAATTCGGGGGGAGAGCAGTCTCACCACGCAAACCTGCAACCTCCAACGATGAAGACACTGACGGTTCTTACTCTCCGGACAGCGGCCCTCAACCAGCTCACGGCGGCGGGCAAAATGGAGCAGCGACAGCAGCATTCGAGGGCGGAGGCAATGAAAATCTGCCGCCGGTACCGCCAGGGGCCCACGACGGCACTCACCTGGACATGAAGTCGGCGATGACTGCGCTCCGGGAGCACGGAGACTTCGTCCGCCACCTGCAGGACATCAACTCGATCGGCGAACGCCTACCCGACGTTGCTGCCGTCCGAAGCAAACTGCCGGACTTCCTCGACGCCGTGGACGACACCGAACTCCATGCGTTCCGCAGCCAAGTCGCGGCTGCGAAAGATTTCCTCGAAGAGGCCATAGCAGCGAAGTCGGCGCTCGACGCGGTGCTCGAGGAATCAGATTTCCGCATCGACGATATGTACTAACCGCTACCTCCGACTGGCCTCACCGGACGAGAAAGGAGCCAAAACCATGAAACTCAAGCAAATTCCAACGACGTACGGCGATCTGGTCTCCGGCGAAGACAGTCAGCCCGCACCGCTGTGCCGAGATGCAGCCAACCCCGATCTCTGGTTTCCGCGAAACAACGAAGCAATCGCCATCGCGAAGCAGGTGTGCGCACAGTGCCCCCTCACAAGTCGATGTCTGCAATTCGCCCAGCAATCCCGCGAAACAGGGGTCTGGGGCGGACAACTCCTCGAACACGGCAAGGTCCGGATAAGGCCACTCCGCGACCTCGCCGCAGAACTGTAGGAACGGAAACCAGCTGAAAGCGAAAGAACGAAAGCATCACCCCGGCAGCGCAAATGCAGCCGGGGTGATGCCGCTTCTACGACCAGCCCATCCCGACCGATGCCGGGGAGAACACAACCACGTACGCCAAGGCGACCGCAATGCATGTGAACGCACCGAGCAGAATTTTGTCCGCTGGACCCGACGCCTTGATACGCACCGCTGCAGGCGGAGCGACATCCCACCAACGCTTTCCGTTGATCTTCACGAACGGCGCCAGCATCGGCACACCCATCTTCGTGCCGGCATCACCGAGCAAATGTGTGATCACACCGACCGTTACGGCCGCGCCCAGCGCTACCCCCGACACAGACTCCGGTGCCGCCACCCAGGTCAATACCGATAACCCCGCTGCTGCACCGGTCACAGCCAGCCAATCGTTCTTCTTCACCCATTGAGGGAACAGCCCTCGGATCGCCAACCCCAGCATCAGGAACAAAACGCCGATCGTCGCAGGTTTCCCAAACGCTGTCACCAACGCTGTCACCGCCAAGCCGGCAAGCACAGCGAACCCGAGAGTGTGAGTGGTGGTGCGATGGCCGTTCTCCCGATTGTCGTCACGCTTCGTCGACGTCAAAGAGTGGAATGCCAACGAGATCCGTTCCACCACATGAGCGACTGCCTGGCTGAGCGGTCCGAAACTACGGGCAATTGTGGCCTGTGGGCTGTCCAAGTCCGGGAGGAGGGCAGCGCCAGCTGTAATGCCGGCGAATATGAATGCACCAGGAATGGACGTCGGACCTCCCCACTCGGGCGGTAATACCGCAGCTATCGCCAATCCGGTGGCTGCGCCGCTCATTGCGTGCGTGGGCCCCATCACCATGTCGTGTGCCTTTCGTCATCTCCGATAGAGGTGAGCCTAGGGACATGACTTCCGGTGATAGAGAAGAAATCGTTGCCGCCATCGCCTGGAAATGAGACAACGGCAGGTTTCGTTGAGACGTACAGCTCAGATGCCCTCCTGGGCTCGGAGAAGAGCCATGCGCGGTACGAGATCCTGTCTCACGGACCGCATTTCCCCAGGAGCATGTCTCATCTCACAGCGATCGCGGCAATCGTTGCCGCGATCGCCTGAAATGGGATAAAAATCGGACATTGTGGGATTTTGGGACAAGTACCTGCGGTTTTGTCGATATTGGGACAACTGCGGGTATCGGATCTGGCCGCATAGTCTGAGTTCTGGGATTGTCGAGCCTGGTGCGCCAGAGACGAAGGTCTTGTGCGAGCGAAGGGCCCGCGGGCCCTTCGGCGTCGTCAGGGAGCGATTAGTTCGTGCGGGGTGGTTCGTGGCTGGCGAGCTGGAGGAGTCGAAGGACGATCGACCTACGGTACGACCGCTGCTTTGGTCTGGATCTTCGCGACCCAATCAACGATTGGGTCGCGAAGATCACGCGACTTGGGTCGCCCTCAGAGGTTGCGACGAACACTTGACGCCAATCACTCACTTGGGCAACCGATGTGTATCGCTGAACCTCAACTTCGGCTCACATCAAAACGTCAACGTAATGCCGGCCGCCCGGAGCCGTGCAAGGGTACGGGGTATCGACCGCCCAGAACGAGTCCCATTCGACGACATACCAGTCGCCGCGCCGAACGAGCTTCCGAATGTAGCCCTCGCCGTACGCCATTCCATCCCATGTAGTGACTGCGAATGTTCGGGGCTGCATACGGGCTTCGTTGTGTTTGAACCCAGAGTTGCTCTGGTGGAGTTTCACTTCTCCGCAGATCGCAGCGTCTTTACCGTAAGAGTTCATTGCGATTCGCACTGCAGGATTGGCTGAGGAACCGGGCATTGCGTAACGGCGTCCGCCTGAAACCTGGTGAGATCGGAGTCCCGATTCGATCGTTCCGCTGGGAGAACCGTCGTGGCGGAGCCTGATTGAGTCCGGGATGCCACACGCCTTCGCGAAGTCGTTGACGTCGAATTTCGGATCCGAATAGGCCATGACCTGCGCGACATTCCACATAACATTTGTCTTGATTTTGGCAGTTTCGTCCGCAGGTAAGTCTTTGGTCCGCTTGGAATCGCTGTCATCGTTTCGGCTGTGCCCTGCGCGGTCGATCCTGTAGGGAGCGTCACTCCAGTCGTGGGCGGCGATCTCTGCAGCAAGATGGGCAGCTGTTGAGTTAAGCGGCATTCAATTACCTCCGATAGGTGCATTGTGCTGCACGGTAGTTCCCCCCGATGGGGCCGCGCTGCTACGAATGCTACTGCAATTACAGCTGATTGGCCCGAATATGAACTGCGCGCCCTCTGGTTATGCGCCATCGCCAGTAGCGGAACTATTTCGCATGGGCCTGTTTCGCAGGTGCCAGTCTCCCGCGTGCGCCGAAGACCTACGGTCGAAAATGACCGCAGGTCTTCGGCACCGTCGGGGATCCCTCGGCTCGTTGGGTTCGATCTTCGCCAGTTGACGTTTCTGGCCCGTGCGCCTGGTGCCTCTTCAAATCAGTCGCCGAAAGATCGCTCACCTGATTTGTCTTTCGGTGCAGGTCGATTCGCCAACGCCTCCAATTGCTGCTTGAGCGTAGGTGCGGAACCGGCGGTGAGGGTGTGGGAGATCTCGGCGTGTTTGCCCGCAAGGATGTCCTCGCGGACAGTGCGCTGTATCTGTTCTTGCGACGAAATTTCGCGGCACTTTCGGTACTCCCGAGAGCCTGCCTCGTGTGGGCCGTGGCCGGAACTTGCATGGGGGCATGGGACGGTTCTTGACATTTGATGTCTCCCTTGTGATCGACTGGCTGGACACTTCGACGGTAGTGCAAATAAACAGCTGTCTACCTGGGGAAACAGTCATGGCTTATTGGTTGGCGCTCTGATCTGCAGGTATTCGTGAAGACACGCCATCAGCGTGTTTGTCGGAAAAATTACTCCGAGACGAGGGCGGTTGCTCCTGCGGAGACGGCTGGCTGAGTAACTCTCCTCAACGGCACCGGATGCCCGCCTCCCTGATGCGCTGTAGCCGTCTAAGCGGCCCACGACGCGGGGCATGTCGCATCGCCTGTCCACTCACATCCCGGGGATGGGGGAACCGCGCTGAACTGGCCGGCCGGATCGCTGGTCAACTCTTCCCGAGGTAGACGCCCATCGGTGGCCGCGTCTACCTCGCGAGCTGCCCTCGATGGCGGGTCTAGTTCGGCGGGGGAAGCTCGTTGGCGTCAGGAATCTGGTCGACCAGGCTGGTCACCAAAGAGATCAGTTTGGGAATGAGCATGACCGTCGTATCGCGGATGCCACCGAGGATGCTGCCAGCGATGTCAGCGACTGACTGGCTTCCATCGCCAATATCGATGGTGCCCTTCACAATTCCAATCACTACGAGGATTGCGAGTGCATACCCGATCAGCTTCATGACGGCACCACCGAAGGTCCGACACCCTCAGATTCACGTGGAGCGAACCCATGCGAAGGGCTGGGGGTGGGAAGTTCGATAGTGAAGTTCGGTTCAGGAAGCTTGTCTCGAACAGTGTCCTCGCTCTTGTTTACGAATCCGGACACTTTCTGATTCGTAGCCTGAAACCAGCTAGGCGAGAACATCAGTTGCCCGTCCCCGAACCACGTACCTACCCCCCACAGCACTCCCAGCGTGACCACAACCGCGATTATCCGTTTCATGTCCTGCCCTCCTTCAATGTGGTTTGTTCGCTACTGATTCCACGGATCGACATCATCAGAATCGTTCAATTCCTGGTCGCCGAGACCGGCACCAAAATCCAGTTCAGGCTTCGTGTCTGAGGATTCGGAGTCGTGCTCCGCGTTGGTGGGAACGTCGATTGATGGCCACGCATCGTCGTTTTCCACCCTGATCCACCGCGGCTCGATACCGCCATCGGAGTTGGTGATCGATGTCTGCGCAAACCCGAGCTCAATCAGGCGATCCCGCGCCAACTCTTTCGACCCCGTCAACATGATGGAGGCATCCCACGGGCACACCATCGAGTCATCGGGCAGGAACATGACCTGAACTTGCCTATAGCCGTTCTTGGGGTCGTACGCCCACGATCGACCCTTCGGTGTTCCCTCTTCCGGGAAACGGGTGCCATGGTCGGAGTTGAGGATTTGCTGCGATTCGTACTGGTCGAGAGGACCGACACCGAGCCTGAAGCCGAGCTGGGAACGCAGCTGTGTTGAGATGATCTTTGCGTCCGGCTTCTGAGCGGCCGCAACGATGTTCACTTCGATCGCCCTGCCCAATCGAGCAATGGACTCCAGGTTGGCGCGTGCTTCGTCCTTCAGCTCCTCGACGTCGCTGTTCGCGCCCTTCGCGAGGAAGTCGGCGAGCTCGTCGAAGAAAAGGATCAGGCGGCGAGGTACAGGTCCGTGTGCCTTCTCGAGCTCTGGATCCGAAGCGTACTTCTCTCGTAGCCAGGACAGCTTCCGGACTTGTAGCTTGTTCAATAGCGTTTGGCCGGCATCCATCCTCCGTTTGGCTCGCGCCACGGCGTCAACGATCTCAGTGTCGGTCGCAGCGAAGTGGACGACACTGGGGAATTCTGGAGTCCAGGTGAAGTCTGTGCGCTTCGGATCACAGACGATAACTTCGTAGACGTCCGGCAAGAGCATCGCGTAGAACAAGACGATCGACAGCGCTACAGATTTTCCCTGGCCGGTTTTTCCTCCCACTAATCCGTGCGGTGTTTCGTTGAGGTCCCAGTCGAGCCAGCCGCCGCCCTTCTGCGGGCCGAAACGTAGAACTCCCTTGCGGGCCAGCGCGATCGCTTCGTCGAATGCGGTGGTGCCAGGCATCGGAAATGCTAGCTGATCTGGTAGGCGCGGAACCGCGGTCATCGTGACTATTCCATCTGCGGTGGACCATGAGTATGCCCAGTCGTTGTTCGTGGTGAGGGAGTCCCAGTGATCTTGGAACTCGTCCCTGGTTTCGCGTTTGTTGACGTCGATGGATCCGAAGTTCACTCGCGCTCGCTGAGGGAGGGCTTCGCCTGTGGGCGATAGGCCTTCCTGCCATTCGATGATGTCGCAGTCGACTGGCGTACTGGCTTTTCCGAACTTCGACTCCACAACATTGCGGAGCTTCTTTTCGACCGATTTCTGTTTCGCTCTGACGTCGTTGTGATCGACAGACATGATTGCGAGTTGCGTTGAACCGCCCTCGAACTTCCAGTCGAACAGCAAGCGGACGTCAGGCCAGCGCGTGTGTATCGAGGTATCGAGGCTGTCCTCGAGCTTGTCGCGGAGGCGGCGTTCACCGAGGGGGAGTGTTCCGAAGTCCACGTCTATAGTTGCCGGCTGGTCCGATTCGTCGTCGGCCCAAGTCTCGACGACGGCGACGACAGGGTCTTTGCCTGGTTTCGTTATAGCGGAGCGGATTTCGTCGGCGAACTTTCGTTCGTTGAGCTTCCTACGAGCTTCCAGAGATCCTTTGGCGGCCCTGCTGATTTCGAGGGCCTGCTCGTCTTTGTTCCACAAGTAGATCCACTCGCCCGGGCACGACACAGATCGGTCGAAGCTGCGCTCGAGGGTGTCTCGAAAACCCGGATCAGTCAGGTCTTGGCTTCCAGCTGCGAAACGAAGCTGCGTCGGTATCGGAACGACTGCGCCGTCTGCGCGAGTTTCGTCAGCCCATTCGGCGATGTCGAGGGCGTATCCATCTGCTGCATTCCGGTCGGTGATCTTGAAGAGGGACCGCAGAGTCGCAATGATCTTCCGGGCCATCAATTGTTTCGCGACCCGTGGATCGTCACCGTTGACCGCTTCGAACTCGACAGTGCTCGACTTAGTCCAGTTGAACACCCACTCCATGTCGGCCGGTGCAGGAACGCTCTGCTCAATGGCCTTCTCGACGATCAGTCGTCGCATTGGTGCCCCCACCGAGGCACTGCTGGCACCAACGGACAGCTGGGCCGCGCGAATGGACTGCGATGACGACCATCGAATTGCAGTGATGTGTTTGGAGGGGGTCGTAGGTCGGCTGACGGTCCCTGATGGAAGCCCCGCCGGTTTCTGCAAGCCGGAATAGATCGCTTCAAGTGTGTTGCGGCGCCGTGGCATCACGATGCTGGCACGCACGATAGTCACCACCAACCACGCGGCCGCGGCGACGCCGATCCACATCAAGTGCCCGTTGGTCAGGAACCCGAATGCCGAGATGCCGATGAGGAAAAGCCAGTTCAGTGCAGTGACGGTGACGGGACCGACACGGGCGCTGTCAGCTGTCCAGGTCAACACCGCCCAGTCGTTCAATAGTCGTCTTGCCCATGTAGCTAGTTGCTGTTGCAGTTGGGCAGAGAAGGCGGTTCCGCGGCGTGTGCGTGGCACCCTTCCCCCTTTCGTGGTCTCCGATAGGGGAATGATTGCAGTGACGGTTCCGGTGTCATGGCTGTCGTGACAGCTCTTCGGCGGTGTTGGGTTGGGCAATGTGCTGTGGCCCGACGGATGATGTCGGGGCCACAGTGAGTTTCGTACGTCAGAAGGGCGGTTCGTCGCTCGCGGGGGATGTGGCGGCACCGGCACCCCACGGATCTTCGTTGGGGGCGCCGCTTCCCCATGGATCGTTTCCAGCGTTCGGCGGGCGCGATGTGGACTGGGATGTGGTGCCGCCGTTGTTGGTCTGGCCGCTGTTACCACCTCGGTTGGCTTTGACGACTTTGGCGGTGGCGTACTTGAGGCTGGGGCCGATCTCGTCGACTTCAAGCTCGACGACGGTACGCTTTTCACCCTCACGAGTTTCGTACGAGCGTTGCTTTAAGCGGCCGCTGACGATGACGCGTGAACCCCGGGTCAAGCTCTCGGTGGCGTTCTCGGCTGCCTCCCGCCACAGATTGCAACGCATGAACAGTGCATCGCCGTCTTTCCACTCGTTGGAGTTGCGGTCGAACGCGCGGGGCGTCGAGGCAACGGTGAAGGAGGCGACGGCTGCGCCGGCCGGAGTGAAGCGAAGTTCGGGTGCTGCGGTCAGATTGCCGATCACGGTGATTACGGTGTCGCCTGCCATGGGACTACCTTTCTGTAAACGCTGGGTGGGTTGGTGCTAGTGGGTTCGTAGTCGACGCTGTCACAGACGATTTCGGTGCGCGGCACGGCGAGCGCCTCGCGCTGTGGTCACGCTGACTGTCGTGCGACGGGCTGAGAAGCCCGGTAGGCGCTGGCGGCGGCTTCTACGAACCGCTGGGGTTCGGCCTCCCACGCTGACAGTCGTTCGCTGAACAATTGCGCCTGGATCTGTGCGAGATCAGCGGTTCCGCAGGCAGCGGCGAGGAACGGCTTGACGCGGTCCTCGTGACCGGTCAGCTTGCACTGCTGTAGGAAAGCGTTCCAACGCTGCATGAGTGCGTCGTCTCCGGTGGCCGCATCGCCGATGGCAGCATACGTCGACGTCATCTGAGCGCCGGACGTCGAGGTAGCAGCGTTCCCCTGTTGCGCCTGCCTACCGGCCTGCTCCCGGGCTTTACGGGAAGCATCGTTGATCGGCGTCGGCTGGTCATACTGCCCGTCAAGGTAGCTTTCGACCGAATGCAAGGCGCCCGCGAACACTGCGGTCGCCTGAGCGATCACTGTCTTGCGCCACATCTCGCGCTGTTCCGAGTGCTCTTCGCTAAGCATTTCAAGAGTGATCGGGACCAGACGAGAAGCGATCTGGTGGACCCACTTTCCGGCCTCACCGTGTGATCGATCCATCCGGTTGATCCGGCCGACAACGGCGGTCTGAACCTGATCGGCCATGGAGAGAAGTACTTCGGTCAGATCAGTAGCCGTCGATGCGAGGGCAGAGCTTTCCAGCAGGCGAGGTTCCCTACCTGCGCGCTCGGCTGCGTCTTGTTCCTCATATGCGGCTGTGGTCAGCAGGATCATGGCGCCAGACCAAGTGTTTCGCCAGCTTGCGGTCAGGTAGGAACCTGCATTGGCGCGGCCGTCGGAGTTGTACGGCTCCCACGGCTTCGCTTCCACCGAGTGCGCTTCCCTCAGCGCAGGACGTCGAACCGCTCCGGATACGGCGGGCGTTCCGTTGGTGGGAGCGGCGCCGTGTAGACGAGCAGCGACGGCTTCGGCGAGAGCATCGACGTCGACCGATGCCGGCGCGGCGGCTGGGGCGCTCTCGGCGGCGGTGATCGCTCCAGTCGGATCACCTTCGGGTGTGTTCACGCGTACGAACCCCGAAGGCACCTGAGTGCCATCGTGATTGCTCCGGAACGTGGCCCACTTCGACGGGTCGCTGGTCACTTCGTCGGAGATCAAGTTGGTCGTGGGAGCGTCAGCAGGGCCGATCGCTGCGATCACGTTTGCGCAGTTTTCACGGGTCGCGGACGCCGAGCCGCCCTTTCCGTCTTTCGTCGCACCACGCAGTTCGTTGATCGGCGTCAAGTACGAGATGATCTCACCAGCGCTGTTCTTGTATCGCCGCTTCGTTTCGATCGCCACGTACACCGCTTTTCCTGCGGTGAGTGCATGCCGAACTGCTTTCTCGAGGTCGCCACCTGCTTGGATCGACGCACCGAAATTCTCTCTGAGACCGACGGACTCACCGTCTGGGTTCTTCGCGGATCGGGCATTGAACTTGACGTACAGAGTCGGCTGGCGCTGACTGGTCGCCCGAGCGTCGTCGATGCTGTCGATCTCGATCGAGATGAACTCGCGAATCAGAACCTGCGAGTGCACAGGCACCGTCGAATCCTGACCAGCAACCTGGACCTGAATGGGCTTCGACGCCGACTTGCTGTACGCGACATAAGAGGTGTTGTGCGTCTGTCGGGTGAATGTGCTCTGCATGGCTTTCTCCTGATTCGCTGCGCCGTAGGTGCCTTGGCGTGGTGATCTCCGATGACCAAATACTGACGCCACCGACTGACAAGTGCGGCACGAAGCAACATCCGAGCAGTTCAACCGCACATTCTGAGTCCGATCCAACACCAACCGGTTACGGTCACCGGCCCGCCACGTCGCCTCTGCGGCGACGTCGAACGCATCAATCCCGCCCGAACACCGGAACCGGCAGTCATAGGGTCCGCATCATGAGCATCAACGCCGACGCGCTGTTGTCCAGTGGATCGCACCGATACTGCCCGGCTTGTCGGGCCGCACTCATCCCGATCAGCCGGACGCGGTGCAGCAGCTGCACGCACGTCCCGGAGAACGCCCTCGCCGCGGTACCGGTCGCGGTGCAAACAGCGTCGTCGTCGAAGACCCCCGAGGACTCCGTCGTGCGCGAAAGCCATCGTGGAGGCCTCGCGCGCCTGCCTGACCACACGATGTGGCTTGTCGCTGAGGGGAAGCCAATCACCCAAGGATCAATGAGAGCCGTCGCGGCCGGCGTGATCAAACACGACAAAGGCCCAGCACTGCGTGCCTGGCGTGACACCATCACCCGGGAAGCACTCCGGATCGGCGGAACCGAGTGGGTACCCATCGACGGTCCGGTTCGACTGCATGTCGCGCTGACTGTGCCGAAGCCCGATCGCATCGGGACATCCGCTGTTATTCCCGTCTCGGAGCGGACCACGCCCCGATGCCCGCCGATGACGAAACCCGACGTCGACAAGCTGCTGCGTGCTGTCCAAGATGCGCTGTCGCCGGCTGAACACAAGTCCGGCAGCTCGGCGTCGCGTCGGTTCAAACTCCTCACCGACGACTCCCGGATCGTCGACTCGTTGGCCGCGAAAACGTATCCGACACCGTGGCACACACATCCGTGGGCATTGCCGTGGCCAGGAGCAGTCATCAGGATCTCGTCGCTCGACGTCGACACCCCGATGTTTCCCAACTCGACGCTCCGGATGCCCGGAGAATTCCCCTCTGATGTCGGTGACCTGGTGGACATGGTGGGTACGCGACTATCCGTGCCGCAAGCGCGCACCTGCGGGAGCAAGGTGAAGGTGTGATCGAAAACAACTCTGCCGCTGAACAAGTCCTACTTGGACGTCTCCTCGAAGGCGACGACGAAGCGTTCGTGGCGTCGACCGTCTCTGCACTGTCACCGCATGCGTTCTCGACAGACAAACACAAAGCTGTCTTCGCAGCGATCAGCACGCTGGTCTCCACAGGCCACCCCGTGGACCTCACCTCAGTGGTGACGGAGCTGAGAAGGCGAGACCAACTCGACGTCGCAGGTGGTCCCAGCGGCCTCTCCGCGATGACCCACGCCTCCCTGTCAGCGTCTGCACGGGCCCCGCAGCTTCATCTCGAAGCGATGGCAGGTCGAGAACAACTGCGCCGCCTGGAATCAGAGATGGAACTCGCCCTCGATCTGATTCGGGATGGTCAACTCTCATCTGTCGACGAAGCCCGCTCACGACTTGCGAAACTGTTCGATGCCCAATCATTTCAGTCGACGACGCTGCCTGACATCCGATCTCAAATCGAGGAACTGAAACACTCACTCGACGTCCGACTGGTCAACGGGGTCGACGGCATCGACGGCGTACCGACCGGATGGAGAGACTTAGACGGAGGCAAAGACTCGATGGCTCTGGTCAAGGGCCTGAAAGACGGACGGCTGACCGTCCTCGCGGCAAGACCCGGGACAGGAAAAACGACCGCGATCATCGACTGGGTGAGAGCCGCCTGCGATTCCGGGGCCGGTGTAGTTCTCTTCTCCCTCGAACAGCCTGCCGAAGAGATCACCGAACTACTCGTCGTCGCAGAATGCGGAAACATGCACCGCAACAAACTGCAAAACCCCACCGAACTAACAGATCTCGGGTGGGACAAAGTTTCCGAAGCCATGGCACGAGTCGCCTCGTGGCACCTCGTCATCGACGACACAGCACGTACCCTGCCTCAGATGCGTCGGGTCGCGGCCGCAGCGCGCACCAAGTTTCAGGCCGAAGGCACAGACTTGCGCATCGTTTTCGAGGATTACATCCAGCTCACGGAGGCCGGCGATCAACAACAGGCATCTCTCAATCAGGCCCAACGGCTCTCCGAGATCGCGAACGGTTTTAAGGCGATGGCCAAGGACATGAGCATCGCCGTGGTCGTTGCAGCTCAGTTCAACCGTGGTCCTACTGAAGGCGACCGGCCTCCGAAACTGAGCGATATGAAGGGTTCTGGCGGCCTGGAAGAAGCCGCGGACCTCGTCATCGGTTTGCACCGGCCGTACGCGATCGATCCGCAGGGATCATCCGAGACCCCAGACGATTTGCATGTACTCATTTTGAAGCATCGTCAGGGGCGTGCTGGTGGCATTTTGTCGCGCTCCTTCCTTGGAGAGTTTGCCCGAACATCGGAGCCGAGAAATCGCCAAATCGGTTCTGCGGGTTAGTAATTCATCGGCACACTACGTTTTCGCCAGATGGTGGGATCGTGCTGCGGTCCCACCATCGCGAGCACTGGCCAGTCAATCCACGACGCCATGGTGGTCGACGTAGGTTTGGTTCAGGCGCGCAGCGAGAACGTCATTTGCGAGTTTCGCAGATGGAAAGATCGGCGGCAGGGTATTCAGGCTTCGAGAAGGAGTTCCTGCGCACTTCGGCAAACGATGCGACTGTCGAAGTGCGCTCGTCGATCTGACCGTCGGTGATGATTTGCTAGAGAACCCCGGCCTCTTGCATACCAACGAGCTTGCCTGCCTGCGCTCGCCACACCACGTCGAACTGTGCAATGGCTTCGTCGCTGGGCTGTCCGACAAAGGTGAAATCGACCTGGACGGTGATCCCGTCAGCGATTCCCCATCCGGTCATCGTCGTCATTGTTCGGTCGCCCTCAAGCGTGGCGGTATAGACCCTGGCGTCGTCGAGTCGGTAGAACTCGGGGGTAACGGGAAGCGATGCTAAACGCAGTTCCTGATCACCGGCGCCGTCCACCACCAAGTGGGTCTGCGCGCAGGAAGACAACCAATCATCGATTACATCGGGGTTGGTGTTGGGGGAGTTCGACAACTGAACATTCATGATCTGCGCTCCGCCAGGATTGACGAACTTGTTTCCCGACCAGCGCGATCCCGACAACACCATGGACTGAACAGCGGTCTGGAGTTTCCCCCCGGGCACACACTGTCCGTTGTCTGGAGCGCTCATCCTCTCCGGTACCGGAGAGTTCTGAGGTCGAACGTCTACGGCCTGCTGAGACCAGCCGATGAACTCTCGGGCAGGGATGTCGTTGATCGAGACGATTGGCACAGCGTAAGCCTGCATGTCGACAGGGTCATCGCGCTGAGCGACGACGGAGACGATGCCGATGATCAGAGCTGATACCGCGACAACGACACCGCCGATTGTCAGCGGCCTCCGATGTTCGCTGACCCACCTCCCTGCAGTTGAGGCCAACTCGCTCATGCTGTTCCCTTCTCCCGCTTACTAGTTCAGGACGGTGTGCACTCGTCACCTTGCGGCGCCCGAGGAACTTCTCTTGCACCGCCAGTGAAGACGGCGAAGCCCTTCGCAGACATCGTGGCAGGCGGGGTTCCGGTCATCGACGCGGAAAGTGAGCATGAGCACCGGAACCGGGGTCTGCATGATGACGATGCGCGTCATTACGGAGAAGGGACAGCGAGTGAATGCACAACATAACCCGCAGATTCGGGACCGCTCCGGATCGGCGGGCCGAGGCCAAAGCCGTACGGCAGCCCTGGCCACCCGCGCTGAACTCATCGCTGCCGCCAACATCGTCGACGTGAGTGTGCCCGCGATGTCGCTGCCTCGCCTGATCCGCCTCTCGACCGCGCATTACAACGAACTCAACCCCGGCAAGCGTGCAGCAGATTTCGCCTCCGACGAAGCCTTCATGACCCGAATCTGCGTGAACTACCTCAGGCACGCATGCAGTGGCTACGACAGCCACCGAGATTTCATTCGTCAGATGGCTAGCCCGAAGGACCGCGCCGAGATCGGTGCGGTGATCAAGGGCCGCGTTCTCCGATCCATCGCCAACACCTACCCGATGCTGATCGAAGAAGCCCGTCGCCAAGCGCGTCGTGAAGACACACCACCACATCGGAAACCACTACACGGGAAGGGGAACAGTCGCAGATGAACCGAAACCACACCTGGAACGTCCTGGTGAACCCGGACCGCGTCGACCACCCCATCGACCGCCGATACGCACGGCTGTCCGGAGTACATGACAGGTTCGACACCTATCTATTGACTGCCGCTGTCATATGGGCTGCCATCAGCGCGGGCATACTCTCCCTGCTCGTGCCCGCTGTGGTGGCCGCCCCGATCATGGCGATCATCACCATCGCCGCAGTACACGCAGCACGAGTGAAGTACCGAGCGAAACTCGGCGAAGCCCGCGCCGCCGCCAGAGAACTCGACGACACAATCGGGCCGATCGAGATCACGCGCAGCAGCATCCTCGACCCTGTCCTGCGATCGCACGCGGACCGGGCCGTCACCGCACAGAGTCGGATCATCGGCTCGGTGGCCTTCCAACACGGCAGTCTCGGAGATCAGGAACCGATTGCGAGGAACGTCGCCGTGACGACGTGGCGAGCAGTGTCGACGGCCGCCGCGCTAGACAAAACGCTGATCGCTAGAGCGAATCTGTCAGCGACACTGAACGATCGACAGATTCCAATGGAAGCGGTGGAACTCGAATCGCGAAACGCAGAGCTGTCGATTACCGCCCGACAGACATCGATCGACACGGCAACCAGCGAATTAGTGGCCCTCGCCGAGAAAGTCACCGAACTCGACAGTCGACTTCTCACTCCCGCAGCGCGCGAACACCTTCGAAGCCTCGTCGACACACCACCCACGACTGCTAGCGGAGGCGATGAACTCGCCGCTCGCATCTCCGCTGCACACCAAGTGCTCGACGCTGGCGGTTCCACCCCACAATCCCTACCGCTGCGCCAACAGTAAAAGGCCCGCTCAACACTGTTATCGCTGGTCGTCGCCGGGCTGACCGCACACGCCAGCCCTGCAAAAACACCGCGAGCCTGTCCGGCCCAGTCGCCGCCGGCCAAAGGATCCCACCTGCGGATTGTCGACGCTATTCGATTGCGCCCGTGCCGCACTCACTACGAGATCTCAATAACTTCATGGCATCGGAGCTGCACACACCGCCCCCACCGGGGCCGATCCTTGGAGGACATCATGACCGCATCGACCACCCTTCCCCGCCCCGCTCACCGCCTGCCCGCTCAGGCCGTGCTCGGCACCGATGTCGCCGGATCCCGCGACACTGCAGAAGCGTTGCGCACCGCCGGACTGGACTGGGGCCTGACCGTGCACAACACCGACCACCTGACCCTGATGGGCGAGTCTGGCCTGATCAACACCTCCCTTCCGGGGCAGCGACTGATCATGCGTGACGACACGTACCAGGGGCTTGCCGTCGTCGGTTCCCGCTACACGCCGGTGACCAACGCCGACGCGTTCGCAATCGCCGACAACGCAAGGGATCTCGGCGCCACCTTCGCCCACGCAGGGTCACTCGACCACAGTCGTAAGACGTTTCTGACGATGGATCTCCCGGAGGCACGCGTTCGTATCGGAGGAAAGGACGTCGTGGACTTCGGGATCGTTATCCGGACTTCGCACGACGGGTCAGGTTCCATCTCCGGTGAGATCAGCGGAAAACGGCTGGTGTGCATGAACGGCATGACAGTCGGTATCGGCGAAGCGCAACGCTGGTCCATCCCGCATACCGCCTCCGCGCACAGCCGCATGGCCGAAATCCTGCTGCAGGGCGCGTTTCGATACGCGAAGAGTTTCGCGGCGGTCGGCGAAATGCTGATCTCTCAGCCGATGACCAGTCGAGAGTTCGCGGACTACATCGATGCCCTCTACCCGAAGCCGGAAGAGTCGCAGAAAGCCGCACGCACCCGGTGGGAGAACCGTCGAGGCGAACTCATGCAGTTGTTCAACATCGCCAACACCCAATCCGAAGGCCGCGCGACGCGGTGGGGCGCACTGAACGCAGTAGTGGAGTGGGAAGACTGGGGGCGCGGCGTCCGCACCAGCACCGGTGAAAGCGTCGACCAGGCTCGAGCCGCCCGCCAGTTCACCAACACTGACTCGGCGGGAACGAAACAGGCCGCTTATCGCATGCTCACGCACGCATAGGCTCGAGAACACCAACCCACCCCGGGCATAGTCGCCGGGGTGGGTTTCTTGCGTTCACGACCCTTACTGCTGCGACCAGCGCAGGCACCAGAAGCGGCCGAACCCGAGAACGGACGAAACCCGGGCCATAAGGTGAGACGCACCGACGCCCGCCGCACCTCGAAAGTTGCCGATGCCAGCACTCGACACATCCGCCGACGACGACAACGCGCACGCGCTGGCAGCACTGGACCAGGAAATCGCCGAAACCCGGGAACGAATACAGAACCGATCCCGCGACATCGCCGACGCCAACACACGCAGTCAGCGACTAGCCGAAGCCCACACCGCCGCACTCGCAGAACAACGAGCCACCCCCGAAGGCCTGTCCACCTCCATGCGAACACTCGAGCTCGCGCTACTGCATCGCCGCCCTCCCGCCGAACTGCGGAAGCTCCAACGCCTCCACGTACAAGCAGAGATCGACGCAGCAGCCGAATACCGTGCGCGCGTCGCCCGCTGGGGCCACAGCCCCGGTGACGGCCCCCTGCAGGCTTGCCCTCTCGGAGGCTGCGAGTCGTTCGTCTCCTGGGCCCTGCACCTGAATATCCTCGGCACCTACCGTTACAGCATCGACCACCCATCGGATTCCGTCGCCGTTCGACTCACTCGCCCTGGCGATGGAAGCCGAAACCTGCGAACGAAGATCAATGCCCGGACAGCTCTGATCGATGCAGAAGGGCTGACCTTGGCAGTCGTATTCACAGCAGCGTTCGCCAACCCGATCGAAGACGCGAAGCTGCGTCGCTGGCTCGACGAGCACTACAACCCGATCAAAAGGAGCCTGTCCGCCTGACTCGACCTGCCAGTTCGAAAAGCAATGTCATCAGTGGTCCTAAGTCCGACGGAGGTGATGTGGAAGCTGATGTGCCGGCGGGCTGGCCTTGGCAAATCGAATACGCCAGGTAGTGGTTGCCCGCTGGAATATACGGACATTTCGCAGCCCGACTATTCTCGCAACTATGGATACAGCAGCAACCGAACCAGCATGGGAGATCCGATGCTGACTGCTGCCGACTATCACGCCCGCGCCGAAGCGCTACGAGTGCTGCGTTCACCTGCAGTCGCCAACGCTCAGTGGATCATGAGCCAACAACTGTTGGATCCTTTTGCCGACGCCTATCGCACAGTGTCACGGGTCCACGAGGACCTGTACCGTGCCGTCTCACCCCTACGTCGAGTCTTCGAACAGCTCACGGAAGCGCGTCGGCAGGCCGGAGAGTGGCTTTCCACTCTCCTACCCACGCCGACGCCGAAGGTCACCGGCGTCGAAGAATCCACTGGGTCCATGCGTCGCCGAGCGATCCAAATCGAGACGGTTGGATTTGCGCGCATGAGGGCCTTGCTTGCTCGACGGTCGCAACAGGGCGAGAACCCCGGGCGGACAGTCACAACCAAGCCGCAGGTCACCCGTGGCCCCAACAACACCCGTAAGTCGATTGTCCCCAATCCTCTTACGGGCCTTCTGGACGTCTAAACGACGGAGACGAGGCCCGCCGATCACGCAATCTGCGTGGAAGGTTGTTCTCCGTGAAAATTCTCACGACACTGGCCGAAGCTGTACCCAATTCGCCTGCGGCCTTGATTATCTGGGCAGTTGCTTTCCTCTTGACGCGGTGGCGAGGCATCATCATGCTCACCGTGGTCCCCTGCACACTGCTCCTTGCCCTACTCGGGTCCCCGGATCGCTCCGAGCGCGCCTTTCGGCTCTTGGACGTCCTGCTCAACCGCCTCGGGGGAGGTGGCGAGCAGTGAGCGGCCGTGTCGGGCGGCCGATGCTCTGCCCTCTGCCCGTACTCCGCAGAATTCTGGTGCTGCGAAACGAGGGGAAAACCATGCAATACATCTGCGACGAACTCAACGACGAGGGGATTCCCACGCCGGCAGGAAGAGTGGTGTGGGGGCGGAACAACATCTCTCGACTGCTCAAGACAGCTGTTGCAGAGGAGATCCGCCAGGAACTGCGAATGACTGAGGTCACAAGCATCTTTGGCGAAGATGTGTTCCGGGAAAGCGGTGAGCGCCGAGCTGCCTAGCTCGAGGACGGTGACAGCGTCCAAGCCCGGTCAAGCGGCTGTCACCGTCTGGGCGGAGGCCGCCCTCCATCCCGCCCCCGTCCGGCGCAGATCGTGAGAGGCAGATTCCATCGCCGCGCACACCCCGCTGTCTCACGCATAGTCGCCTTCCATCCCAGCACCTCGATGACCGGAACCGTGCAAGTTACGTTTTCACCTATCGGAGGAGCGACACAATCCGCGTCCAGATCAGACCGCCCCAAGCGAGGCGGTCTGATCAGGGCGCCGAATTGGGGGTGAGGTCAGAGTGTGCATCGGAGCCAACCAACCGGGAGGTCCACGTCGGTGCTCGGCAGATGCAGCTGCCCGCTGCAACCGCACCGGTAGAGCCGCCAACCACGCGGCCGCGTATGCCGATGCGCTGTCCGCCGAATCGGTCTATGACACCGAGCATCTGGAACTTTTAGAACTGCAGCGCAAAGCCGTGATGGGGGAGACCCTGACCGCCGCCGAACAAGCCCAGCTCCGTGCAGGCGCTCAGCCACCCGCATCGGCGATCCCCGATGGAAGCGAGTTCGGCCGCGACTACGCCGCGGAGTACCCGAAGCATCGCCAGGACATGATCGACGCAGGCTTCGCGCCGAGCACCCTCGCCGAGTACGCGAGCTCCGAAGACGCTGCCGAAGCAGCATACGAAGAATGGCGAGACGACCAGTTCGAAGAAGAAATGCAGGCGTCGTATCGCGAATGGACCGCGGACACCGCCTCCGGTTACTACCTGCGACGTCAACGATCCGACGAGCTGGACCAGGCACGCGAACACGCCGCCACTCTCGACGTGGACGAAGCCCGCGCAGTCCTCGACGAACGTGCCCAATCGGCAGAGCATCAACAGCTCCTCAAAGCACGCGACTACGCCCACGCCGCGGAACACGACGCCGAAAGGGGCTGGGAAGCGGCGAAAACCAGCACAGACATCGAAACGGTATCCGCGGCCCGCGACAGCCTTCACGACGCGCACTGTGACCGTCTCATCGCCGACGACGACCTGAACGCCTACGCCAACGAGAGCGCGCAATACGCGGCCAGAGTCAGCGAACTCTCCACCCCGCCCGCATATTCCGGGACCACCATCGGCGACAGCATCAATATCGGCACACACGTTCCCGGCAGTGAAGCTGAACTGCGCGCCCGGCAAGACGGAATCCCCGGCACCCACATCGGTGCCGCCGCCGGCGTCAAGGACCCCAACAGCCCCCACACCGCGACAAGTGCGAAGCTGTCCGCGATCAACGCTGTCACCGACGACGACATCAGCCGCGCTCACCTCGCCCACACACAGCACACCGGACGTGAAGGCCGGGCCGCAGCTTGGGAACACACCACCGCAGCGGACTTCGCGGCCGCCAACCCCGGACTGTCGGTCCAATCAACCCCCGGGATCTGGCGAAACAGTGAACGCCCCTGGCAGCAGGCAGAACTGACAGCCGTGACCAGCAGCGACGGAAACACCCCCGATGGTGCGTTGATCGTCAAACATGCCACGGCAAATGACGGCTACGGAGCGGATATCCCACCACACGTGCGCGCCGAAGCTGCGAACGCGCTCGACGCAACCGGGCTCAAACACGCCGACATCGCCGTCAACATCGACGGTCACACCTACCGGCAGTACCGAATCCACGCCGATGAACCCCTCACCGGCCTCACACAACCCGCCACCATGCCCGAGCTACGCGAAAAACTCGACAACCGTTGGAACAGTTGGCAGACCGAGAAGACAAACCCACCCCAACCCGCCCACAACGACGGCACCTTCACCTGGACGAAAGCGCCGCGCGCAGAATCTGGACACGCGAAGAACCGGGCCACCGCAGCCGAACTGGCCGCCTACCGTGGCATCAGCACCGCACAAGCCCACGAGATGATCAGCGCCGAAGTCGCATCCGGCAGATCCGCGGACGACGCCGTCCGCAGCCTCTACAAGTCGTACAACCCAGCCGCAGATACCCGCCGTCGTTTCGTCGTTGCCGACATCGAAACGAATTCTCTGTCAGCGGGACGTGGCGAGATCATCCAAACCGGCGCAGTCGTGATGAACGGGCAAGGCAAGGTCGTTGAACGAATCGACGAACTTCACGGAATCGATGCTCGCACAGCACGAACGATCGGAACGGGCGCCAAAGACGTTCACCGCATCAACTACCAGGACATCCACGGTAAGCCGCCATTTGCGCAGTCCCAGGCTAAAACAAGACTGCAGGAACTGTTGAGCGATCCAAACACCACGATGGTCGCGCACAACGCGAGTTTCGAACGCCAATACTTCGCCGCAAACGGGGTCTCCGCCGACCGCGTCATCGACACCATGACGCTCTCCAGGCGATTCGACCACAACAGCACCGGTGCTCGCCTCGCTGACTTCACTGCCGCACACGGAGTCGAGTACCGCGATGCTCACAACGCATTCAAAGACGCCCATATGACAGCTCGAGCCCTACTCGGGTTCTGGCGTGATCAACACAAATAGAAGCGGAGCCATTCGTGTCCGAACAATCGACGATCGAGTCGAACCTTCCCGACTCCCACCCTCGGCGTCCGGGGACTGTGAGTCGGGCCGTCTGCGGCTCGATCGCCAGCTTCGCTGTACCAGCAGCGATACTGACTGCCGCATTCTCCGAGTCGCCTCGGGAGCGAGTGTCTTTCGACGAGACCACCACCGACGCGTGGACCCGATCGCTCTACAACCTGTCTACATCCCTGACCTCGTTCGCGGAGGAGACTGGCGCCAGCACAGCAGCAGTCGACAGAGTCGGCGCAGGCATCACTCTCGGCGCATTCACATTTGCACTCATCCTCTCCGTCGCCACATACGGCCTACGGGCACGCGTATTCACGAACTTCGCCGAATCCTGGCGCAGATTCTCGCTGCGCCTCAGTCGGACGGTCGGCCCCGTGTTGCGGTGGTACGTGGCGCTGCTGATCTCGACGGCCGTCACTGCCGGAGGCGCCGGCCACTCTGTAGCGATCCTCACAGTGCAGGGAGCCGTGTCAGCGATCGTGTGGGTGCTCCTGTTAGTCCTGTGCGCTTACCCATCCCAGACGGGATCACTTTTCATGCAGACGATTACGTCGATCATGCGCAAAGTCGTCTTGCGCGCTGAGTCCCGACACATCGCCACCTAATCGACCGTGTCCCGCCCCGCCCCCGTCGCCGGCAAACGCACTAAAAGGCCAGTAACCCACTACCAGCCAGTCCCATTCCGGGGCCGACTTCGAATTGCACACCGAGAACAGGAGAAAGCCCAATGTCCCATCCAACAGAAACAGGGCCCACCGCACCCGCAGAACTATCTGCTCGATCCACGAAGAGTCCGTGGCCACAAGCCACGAGGCTGGCTGCAACAACGGCGCTACTCACGTTTCTCTTCACCTTCATTCTCGCGGGATCGTGGTGGCAAACCCCGACCGCCGAAACGAGCTCGCAGGGCATCAACGCACTGGAGGACTTGGCTTCCGCCCTCACCAGGACCGCAGAAGTTGCAGGTAGCAGCGTCAATGCAGTTGCAGTCATTACCTTGCTGGTCGTCGTGTCACTCGTCGGTTTGATCGCCGTCGTGGCCCTCATAGCTACGGCGTCGAAACTCATCTCGCGCGCGCGGAGTAAAACTTCCGCCACTGGAAGCGATCTCGAATACGTCATCAGCTGGGCGCGGACGGTGGGATCCATGTCTCAGCGACTCTTGTCTTTGTATGTGGCAGTTCTGGTTTCGACGGCCCTCGTAGCGCACAACGCTGGGCTTCCGATCGCCCTGTTGACATCGACGTCGGCGAGCGACGTGATCCCAGCAGCGATTGTGCTGCTTGCTACGTCATTCCCCGTTCAGGTCACGTCACGATTCGCGAAGGTGTTCGGCCCACAGTTCCGCAAGTTCAACGACCGGTTCGACGCAATGGGTCTCCGCCGCAACATTTTGCGTAGCGGAACCAAGTAGCTCGCAGGTCGTCGACCCACCCCGATCGGTTCACCCCGAACTGTACAAAGGAGCACTAGAGGCGCCCAGTCCGACGGCGCCGCTCACAGTAATGACTCCGAAGGTAGCGAAGGCCAGGATGTGCGGTTTTCGAGGTCTACCGATGCAAGAGGGATCCACACAGGAAGACCACGTCACCAGAACGAGTTCGCTTCTGCTGACGTGGCCTTCACCATTCCGCTACTACGCTGGCCACGACGGTGGACCGAGCTCCGCAACAACCTCGGGAGCAGCGATCTCCAACAACTCGTACGCCAACTGTGCAGCCTCCTGCACTTCGTCGGGGTACGGCCCCCCTCTCTGCTCACACTCACGCGCGGCCGTCAACGCTGATCGCAACCGCGGCGCATCATCGTCGGATGCCAAGTCCTGCGCCTGAAAGAGGAAACTGGATGCTTTGGTCATATCCAAACGCTATCGGTCAGCCCTCCCTCTAGGCGGCATCCACGCCAGCGCCTGCGAACCACCAAGAGCCCGTGGAATGTTCCACAGGCGCCTTGCTGTCCACCCACGACGGTCGAATCATCAGGGATCCCGCGAGCATCAAGACCCACCGGCACCGACCGCCGCGATCGGAACCCCACCACCCGTTCAAGACACAGCCGAGCACCACTACACCGGAACAGCGCCCGATAACGTCCGACCTGGATACACAATCCGGAAGGCACTCTCATGACGAAGATCAGAGCCACAGGAAGAACGACGCTCACCCGCACCGAACTCGATTGGTGGTCGAACACCGCCGCCGACCTGCAGACAGTGAACCGGCGGTACCCGAAGGTGGCGTCGGCGGAACGCGTCCCCGTCGGCGAAACCCGCGTCTACCACCACCGCGTCGACGGTGATCCCGTCCCCGTGCTCGCCGTATCAGCGACGGACATCGACACCCACACCGACACTGCTGCGGGACGCTGGATCGTCACGAACACCTTGTCCTGGGCGCAATACCCTCCGCGCCAACACAAACCCGGATACGGCACACCGCTCGGGATGCTCGCCGCTGTGCTCATCCTCTTACCTGCTGCATTCAGCCACGACGTCGACAGCAGTTCCAGACTGACCGCACTCGTCGCCGCCGCGATGCTCGTCCCTGCAGGTCTGTGGCTTCTGCGGTATCGACGCCGGCGATTCCAAGACAGGACATGGGCAGCTGACAGCGAAGCAACCAGCGCTGCAGGCTTACCTGCCGCCCAACGACTCCTTACCACCACAGAACCAGCGCTCTACAAGACGATAGTGCACACCTGGATCAACCAGCGACGCACCACAGCGCCAGCCGCTCGACTACAACGCCTGCAGCAGCGTGAGCGGACCCCACGCGACGAACGCTCGACGAAATAACCAGATGGCCGGCCCTCGGACTCGCTCTGACGACTCTGCCCGAGCACGCCGAGATCACCGTTGAACTGCTCCAACACGAATAGGGAACGTCGATGAGAAGTCAGATCTGCACGCTACTGCTGCTCGACCTGATTGCGGTCGCGGGTTTGACTTGGATGCTCGCCCTGCCCCCTGTCGAACAGCTCGAACCTGCCGCCGAGTGCTACACAACCCTGCTGGGCGGCACCGGATCTCCGATGTGCCCGACCACTATCCAGACCTTCTTGACAACCCACGCCGCTGTGCCAGTGGCCATCCTTGTCGGCATATGTCTTGCGATCGCCCACACTCGCGTATTCCTTGACCACCGAGCCCTGCCCGAACGTGTGAAAGGCGAACCGCTCGGATACGACTCAACCCGAACGGGAATGCCAGCGGCAATGTCGGCGAACTTCACCTGCGACGCGTGCGGAACAACGGATCTTCGAGAAGTAATGAGCGAAAGCTACTGTACTGGAGACGAATACGAAACGCGAGCAGGGTGGACCTGCGCCCGCGGTGAAACCTACTGCCCGATATGCGCCGACGTACGCACTCAAACCTGGGGCGAACATCTACAAACCAACGAAACCGAAAGGCTGGAGCGCTGACTGACCTCGACACTATGCCGAAGCGCGCTTACCTCCCGACTCATCTGTGTGTTTGAACCCATCAGTGGCCCAGCGATCAGCCCGCCGAATCGTGCGTGCCGCATCCACCACCTCACTTGATGAAACTCATCAACGTACAACTTGATACTGCCCAAACCCGATACGTAACAACTTCACCGAAAGGACATTAAGTGTTCGGAATTCGACACTCACCCAAACCGATCCGCCATGTAGCGTCGTCCTTCGTGGCCGGCGCCTTCGCAGGCATCCTTGCGTTGGCGATCAGCGGTTGCGAGTTCAATGCGCCCATCGCCGCTGACCCGGGCATCGTGAATCCTGTAGGAGCAGAGGTCGAACCGAGCGCACTCAACGCCACGAGCGACGGGTCAGCACCTCGGAATTGGCAGCTGACCGGCACAGAACTCGACCGCGCGACGACTCTTCTCGAAACGCTTCCTGTGAAGGGGCGCGCACCCAAGACGGGCTATTCCCGTGATCAGTTCGGGGTCGCATGGACAGATGATGTTGACGTCGAATTTGGCCACAATGGTTGTGACACCCGAATTATCTGCACGCAGTTTTGACATATCTCAAAACCTTGCTGGTAGGCCCCCATTGTTCGATGTCGACGGTGTGAGTTATGTGAGTGACGATGGTCAGTTCGTGTGACGGTCGACCGGTTCGACCGCACGGATAGGGACGATGGCATGTTCAATCACGCACGTGGCCGGTTGATTGGGTTCGGTGGATGTGTAGCACACCTGGTCTGATGTCGGGATTTCCCGACAATCATCCTCATGAGTTTTGTTGATAAGAGTGCAGATCCTCTGCACTGCATATGATTTAGGAGTTTCACGTTGCATAGTCGCTTGGTGCGTTCCCGTTCCCTCCTGGTTGCCGTCACTGCCTTGGTCGGGTTGTCGATTTCCGGTTGCAGTACGACGTTGGCGGATGTGATCCCAGCAGGATCGTTGTCTGTGGATAGCCCTGGTCAGCACGATGTTGATGTGGCTTCTTCCGTTGCGCTGTTGGAGACGCTTCCGGTGAAGGGGCGTGCTCCGAAAACTGGTTACAGCAGAGATCAGTTCGGTCAGGCATGGTCTGATGATGTCGATGTGGAGTTCGGGCATGACGGGTGCGATACGCGCAATAATCTGTTGGCTTCGCGGCTGACTGACGTGGTCTTCAAAGAAGGAAAGAAGCAATGTGTTGTTCTCTCTGGCACGTTGGCTGATCCTTACACTGGAAAGACGATCAATTTTGTTCGGGGACAGGATACTTCGACTGCAGTTCAGATTGACCATGTGGTCGCGTTGAGCGATTCGTGGCAGAAGGGTGCGCAACAATTGAGTCTTCAGGAGCGCACGAATCTGGCGAACGATCCCCGAAATCTGATCCCGGTGGATGGACCGACGAACGCGAAGAAGTCTGATTCCGATGCCGCATCCTGGCTTCCCCCGAACAAGGCGTACCGATGCACCTACGTCTCGAAGCAGATCACGGTGAAGTCGGTCTACCGCCTGTGGGTGACTCAAGCAGAGAAGGATGCGATGTCTGCCGTATTGTCCGCGTGTTGATTCACAGTTCCGCGTAGATTCCGATGCTTGCTGGGGTGTGTTCTTATGTGCCGATTGCTTCGATTCGTCGTGCTGGAGAAACGCTTTGAACCATCCTTTTGAGTGAGGCGCGGGCGGCGGTGAGCTCGTCCTGGAGTTCTTCGGTTCGTGTTGTCATGGTGTCGGCGCGTCTGCGTTCGGAGTCGAGGTCCGAGCGCAGCTCGGCTGCTATCTGTTCGAGCTCGTGGATACGGGCGAGCAGTGTGTCGTGCGGCAGGTGTTCGAGTTGGTTGCCGAGTAGTAGTTGCACTTTGGTCTCGAGCTTGGTTCGGTCCGTTCGTAGCGCCCGAACTTCCTCACGCGCCATCAACAGTTCGGCGTGAAGACTGTCCGCCGTAGCGGACGTGCGTCCGGCGCTGCTTCTGGTGGCGGTGTGGGAGTGCTCTTCTGTGGCGCGTTCGACGGCGGTTCGAATTGCTGCGGTGTTGTAGATGAACCATGGAGAAACGCCTGCGCGACGCGCTATTTCGCTGATGTTGATGCGTTCGCCAGCGGATGAGAGGTCGGCGATGACTGTCAGCGTTCTGCGTTGTTTGTCAGCGCTGTCACGTCGACGGGAGGCGATGAGCCGTTGGGTTCGTATGTCACGGTCATCGGCAGTCATCGTTGTTCGTCCTCGTTCGTGTGGGTGGTTACGGACTCGAGCGGTATGAAGGCAGCTGCGGTCCTCGCTTTCCTCAGTTCGCGGGAGGCGTTGTCGATGACCGCGCGTTGGTCTGCGGGCAGGTCGGCAAGCATTGCGTCCATCGACGAGATGACGTCCGTGAACGCGTGAATTTGGGCGTCGAAGTTGGTGATCACCCACGACGCGGAGTCGGTGGCGATTGCAGTTTCTTTGTCTGTGCGCAGCTCTGCGAGATGCTGCTCGATTGCGGGCCGGTAGGACGGGTCCGGTCGGTAGAAGGAGCATCCTGCGCACTGGAATCGGATCGGGCAGTGTTGGCCGCCGGCTTTGATGTTCGAGGGTTCGGTGCAGTTTCCGAAGGGCACGGCCACCGACTGTCGCTCGTACTCCGTTACCGACGTGAATCCCGCCGGTCGTCCGTGCCTGTCGATCGCGAACTTCGAAATCTCCTCGGTGGCTTGGCGTTTACGTTTGAGTGTGACGGAGAAATATCCCATGGTCGTGTCGACGCTGCGGTGATCCATCAATTCGCGTAGGACGTCCACCGGTGTGCCGTTGTCAGCGTGCCGCTGAGCGTAGGAGTGCCGCAATCCGTAAGGAGTGATCATTGATCTGTCGTAGAGAGCTGGGTTTCCGTCATCGTCGAGTCTTTCGTCGACAAGTTCCGGGATTGCATCGATCCAGATGGCGAAGGCCCGGGACCCGAACTGCGCACCGCTCAAGTGCCCGCGGCGAATGTTGTTGCGGGTTCCCGGCGTGGGAAAGAGCCAGTCGCACAGTGTGTCCGGAACAGACAGCGATTGAAGGTGGTCGAGCCATTGGTCGATCACGGTTGCCGTTGCAGTGCTGATCGGCAATCTACGCCCCATTCTGCGACGTTTACGGTTGTCGTAGACGAGTGTGGGCTTGCCGTCGACCCAGTCCAGGCATGAGCGTTTGAGCCCGACGATCTCACTCGGGCGTCGACCGGTGTCCCGGATGATCTGGTAGACCGTCTGATACATCATGGCGTAGTCGTCAGGGTTCCAGCCCGGCGCGGAGTACGTGGAGTGCCTACCCAGCAGCTCGAGGTGTTGATCGAGTTGTGCGATGACATGTTCGGGGATCGTGCGTCCGAAGTCGTCCTCGCTGGTCTCGACCTGGGCAATTGTGTGCGAACGCAGATCGAGTGCGAAGGAGCCGGGGATGTCATCCATTGCGCCCGTGCGGCGTGAGAACTCGAGAAGTCGGCGCCACCACCCGAGCAATGATCGTCGATGGGTGAAGGAATGGGGCTTGCCCTCTCGATCGGCGCTGGTGCGGAAACCCTCGACGACAGCGCTCATGTCACCGTGGTCGAGTAGTTCGGGGTGATCGCCGTTCGTGCGCAGCGAGAGTTGCCGTGAAGCGATTTCGGCGGCATGAACGGTGTGCCGCAGTGTCGTCACGGGTGGGCGTACCTCGCGGCCGAATTGTTTGGTGATCTCTCGAAGCCATCGCTGTCTGATCTCTCGGAAGTCCACAACGCCACCGGCCGCACTGTATCGCCGGTCCGGAGCAGCTTGCAGGCCCACGACGGCAGGTTTCCACACGTCGGCCATGGTGGGATCAGTACCGGAGTACACGACGTGCGCCCGCTGCAGATGTGTGACCAACGACCGGAACACACCACCGGCTGCAGCTCCGAGTGCCTTCTCGAACTGGCGATTTCCGGCGACATCGAGCAGTGAGCGACAATCCGGTGGGAGGTGGGAAACTATGCTGCGGATCCGCATCGGAACCAAGATGATCTGATCACGGTCACGCTGCTGCACTCCGTAAATAATCTCCGCCGCAACAGTGCCGTTCACCTCACTGAGTTCGAAATCGACTTTCGAAAAGGCTTTTTCGTCTCTTCGTGGAACCGAATCGGGGTCGAATGTCCGGTCGAAGAATGAAGGTGAGGTCCCGTTGAGCTTGCGGTGGCGTTCGCACCGCCTGCAACGGCGGTCGAAGATTTCCACGACCGTCATGCATCGGTCGACTCGGCACAGATAGACCGCTGTCATTTCGTTGTCGACGTCTCCGGTGAATACCTGTCGGCGTGAATCCCATTCCGCGACTCGCCATTGCGGGTCGATTCGTTCGATCAACCACGCTTTCCAGGTCTGTTCGTTTCCAGTCGAGAGGGCACTTGACTCGACGGGTAGAGCGGTGATGCTCATATGCCCACTCTTTCCACTGCCGCCCTCAGGTCCTCCGCGTCGGGGTGTTGATAGATCGCGGTCGATGCTCGGCTCACATGACCGAGCAACGACTGAACCACGTCGATACCGGTGCCGTTGCGCGTCCAGATTGTGGCTGCCGTATGCCGGAACATATGGGGCCGCAATCGGAAACCGGCACGGTTGCCGATCCTTTCCACAATCTGTTTTGCGTTCGAATACGACATCGGCGAACCGGCGTGATGCCCGAGAAGGTTGACGAACACGAAGTCCGAGGTCATTGCGGTGGGCACGCTGTCTCGTTCGAGAAGGTACTCGCGATACTGAGTGACCACCTCGTCGCTGACCGGTACGACTCGGGATTGTCCTTTAGCGCGGGCACCGTTCGAATTGCCTTCACGCCGAACAACATGAACATGAGGTCCACGTTCCTGGCATCCCAGATGAACCGAGGTCGGAAGGAAATGCAGGTCGCTACGGCGCGAACCCAATGCCTCTCCGATTCGGAGTCCGGAACGAACCAGCAACAGCGCCAGAAAACGGTCTCGTTCGGTGTTCGCGGAGTTCAGAGCATGCGAAAACTGTTCTTCAGTAATAATTTCCGGAGGCTTTACGACTTCCGGCGCTTTGAGGGTTCTGGCACGAATCAGCCGATGCTGACCGGATTCACCTTCGTGGAAATCGCGGGGTGCGTAGGCCAGGTACTTGGGCTGGGACAGCCCAGAAACAACATCTGCGGAGACCAATCCACGCATTCCGCAGAACCTGAGGAATTCGACGACAGCGGTCATCACTGCGTTGACCGATCTGCCGGAGCGCAGCCGGTAGTGGACGGTTGGGGTGTGTTCGACGGCGAATTTGAAACGAGTGAGTTCACCTACACGAATCTCGTGCCAATCCAGTCCGCGACCGGCAGTCCAGTTCAAGAACCAACAGACCCGAGGAACGTATGCGCGGATTGTTTGAGGTGACCTTCCGGCGCCTTGCATGAACAGCACCCACTCGGAAGCCTCCGCGACCGGGCGCATGGATTCTTCGTCCACGATCACCCAACCCGACTGCCCCGTCGTCGGTGAAATGACCTTCTCTACAGCACACGACATCGCCACTCCTATGGCTGTCCCACCTGTGACATAGACGCTATTAGATAACCATGAGGGACAGGGCGACCGACACGCCGTGCCTACCGTGCCTTCATCCTGATGCGGCGCTAGAGATAACAAGAAATGACGTCTTGATCCGTGATCTTGCGAACGTCGCATTCAAGAACGGCGAAAAGCAATGCACAGTGCTCTCCGGGGTACTCCATGACCCGTACACTGCGACGACGATCAACTTCCAACGCGGGCAGACAACATCCTCCGCCGTGCAGATCGACCATGTCTTATCAGCAGCTTTGTCAAGGAGTCTTCCTCTTTCTGCTGGTCATTATGTCGATGTCATGCCGCTGATGGCTGTGGTGGCAGTGCGATGGGCCAGAGCGTGAGCGGCGTCGCGGCGGTGGCTGCGGCGTTCGTTGTCGCTGTTTCTGGTTGCTCGGCCCTTCCTGCTGATGGCGGGACGGTATTCGCCGCTCCGGTGTCGGAGACCGCTGCGCCTGGTGCGCAGGTTGAAGAGGCACTGTCCGCGTTGGAGCAGCTTGCGGTGAAGGGTCGTGCGCCGAAGACGGGGTATGCGCGCAGCGAGTTCGGTGCCGCGTGGACTGATACGAACACCGCTATGTGGGGCGGGAACTCGCTGAGCACTCGCGAGGACATACTCTCCCGTGACCTTATGGACGTCACGTGCAAGGGCCGCTCAGGTGTGGCCGCGCCGCCGTGCGTGGTGCAGTCGGGAGTCCTTCACGATCCGTATACCGGGACCACGGTGAATTTCGTTCGCGGGGAGACGACTTCGCCACTCGTCCCGATCGAGCATGTAGTCGCCCTTGGTGATTCGTGGCAGAAGGGCGCGCAGCAGTTGTCTGCCGCCGAACGTGTCGACCTGGCGAATGATCCGCTCAATCTCATCGCCACTACGCAGGCTCCGAACTCGGCGAAGAGTGACTCCGATGCCGCCTCGTGGCTTCCTCCGAACAAGGCGTTCCGATGTGCTTATGTGGCTCGTCAGGTCGCGGTCAAACTCCGGTATCGGTTGTGGGTGACCAAGGCGGAGAAAGACGCGATTGCCGCTGTCCTGTCGACGTGTCCCGGCCTGGCGCTTCCCTCCAATGCCGAGGCGGCGGGTCGTGTTTCGTGGACGAGCAGCGAAACCGATTACCCTCAGGGCGCTAGCGGGAGTCGGCGAGTCGTCGCCGCAGCGCGAGGTTCTCGCCGTGGGCGACCGCGAGCGCCTTGCGCAGCTCGCCGAGCTCTTCGGCGTGCCGGCGTTTGAGTTCCTTGAGCTGCGAGGACAGTGCTCTGACCGCGGACGATGCGGACTGCCGTTCGCGTTCGGACATCTGTTCCGGAGTTGTTCGGTGGTGCGGGCGCCTGGTGCGGAGGTCGTTGATCTTTGTGCGCAGGTCGGGCTGGTTGTAGAGGAAGTCGGTGGAGACCGTGGCGCGGCGAGCGACGGCCGCGAAGGTGACCGGCTCGCCTGCATTGCTGAGTGCCAGCAGAGCCGCTTCCGCGCGCGCTCTGGTCTCGGTGTGGCGTTGTCGCGCTGCGGCGGTGAGGTGTTCGGGCACGGGCTTGTTCTCCTTGCTCTAGGTGGTGGTTCCGGGGCCGCGAACGGCCTTGTCGGCGGCGGAAACATCGTTGATCGAGAGCAGGATCCGGTTGAGCGAGTCGACCTCGATCCGGCGGCCTTGCAGCCAGATGTTCGTCTCGTCCATCGGGGCGCCGTACTTCGCGGTGAACACTGCTTGCCGGTGTTCGATCAGGGTTTCCGTGTCGGTGAGCTGGGTCCGCAACTGCGGGGCGTGAGTGGAGTCGGTGACGAACTTCGAGCAGGACAGGCAGGCGTTTCCCTTATCGCACAATTGTTTCGGTGGGAGCGTGCACCAACCGTTGGGCAGAATGCGGTCAGCTCGCTTGTCGAGCTGGATCAGATCGTAGAGGTCGGAGCTGTCGATCGAGGCGGTGCGGCCGTCGCGGGTGACTTTCTTGTATCGGAGGAATTCCTCCTCCATGGTCTGCGCAGAGGTCACGGCGTAGTGCAAGGTCATGTCCGGGGAGACATGACCGAAGTAGCGCATCACGACGTGAAGCGGCACTCCAGCGTTGATCAGGTTGGTCGCGGCGGTGTGCCGGAAGCGGTGTGTCTTGGAGACCGCGACCTGACGGCCGACGGAGTCTCTGATGTTGAGCAGTCTGGTGAGCCTGCTGAACCGCAGATGCATTGTCGGAAGCGGGTAAGGCTTGTCGCCCAGTCGGTTTCGGCTCGCGCAGAGGAACAGGTATTTCGGCGTTACGTCAGAGTTTCCGAAGTGCGCCATCATGTCTCGGGCGTGCTTTTGCTGGGCTCGGATGATCGTGACGATCTCCTCGTCCACGGGGATCGTGGGTGCGACGTTCGATTCGATCTTCGTCTGTTGATACCGCATCCGGGCGACGAAGCCCGCGCTGTCAGGATCACCGTATGTGCGATTGTGCAGGATCGGTTCGAGCGGGTCGAAGTCCATCATCAGCACCTCGTTGGCGCGACGTCCGGTGCGCAGCAGAAGCATCAGGATGTGGAAGGCTTGCAGGTCGCCGAGCCCGCCCTCCTTCACAGGCTGTGCGAGCAGGCCGCTGCCCTCGGCGATCTGCTGCATGACATCCTCTTCGAGGACCATGTCGTGTGCCTTGACGTTGGCCAAGCGGGGCTTGTCCTCGGGGCGGAACAGCACGCAGTGCTCGGGTCGCAGAGTGGCCCAGGCGCTGATGCCGAGTTCGGTGGCGGCTTCATCCCGGTGGTCATACATGAACTGGTAGAACTGCTCGATCGCGGTCATGATCTGGCGGCGTGGGTTCGTCGCCAGCGCCTTGCCCGCGCGTACCCCGGACTCGATGCGGTGTGCGAGGAGCATGTCGCAGAAGCCGCGGATGAAGTCCCGCAGGCGGTGTGGGTCCGTTGTCAGGCACGGGCCCTGATCGGCGGTGGTGTCGATGTAGCGTTGCAGCCATTTCAGGGCGTCCAGGCGCGATTTGACCGTGCTCCACGAGTACCGCTCCGTGGTCAGGCCCGCCGAAAGCCAGTACTTCGCTCCTTCACGCAACCACAGGCTGGTCAGGTTGGTGAAGTGCATTGTCGTGCGACCTTGCGGTTCGTGGTCGCGTTGGGGCACCCTCGGGTCGAGGCTGGGATTCCAGACGTTCAGCTCCCACCACGGGCCGCGGTGATAGGCGTACCCGAGCACGGCGGCCATGTGCCCGAGGCGGTAGGTGCCGCCTTTGAACGCAGATTCGCCGATCTTCGCACCGCGCATCTGTGCTTTCCGTGCGGATCGCACCCACTCGTCAGGCGAACGGTGCAGCAGCGATTGCGCCGACCGGCACTCGTCGTCGTGATTCATCGCGGCGCGCAGCAGGATGAAGGCGGCATTCGTCTCGATGACGCGGACGAAGTGACCCAGCTCGATGCGCCGGTGGATGATCCAGGCGATCTCCCAGGTCATCGGCTCCGGCAAACCGCGGAAGTTCAGGTAGCAGGAGGTCCAGCTCCCGCCGACGTTGACTTCGCGGATCGCCGGTCGGTAGTGCGCCGGCATCGTCTTCTTGTCGAAGTGATCGCTGCGGCATTCTTCGGGCAGAGAGTCCCAGAGCCTGCGGGCGATGGTGAGGTCGAACATGTCCGCTAGTGCCAACCCCGGGTCGATCTGGTGCAGTCTCTTGGGGCTGCGCGACCATGACGTGATGGCGGGATCGGTTGCTGGGCTAGACATTCGGGTACTCCCATCCGGCGACGTATTCGCGCCAATTCGCTACCGAGGCCAGCTCGGCGTCCTCGGTGACGTGGCCGTAGATGTTCATCGTGGTCTGCACGCTCGCGTGTCCGAGGCGGCGGCTGACGGTGTGGACGGGACTCCCCGCCAGCAACAGCGCGGTGGCGTGGGTGTGCCGAAACCAGTGCGGTGTCATCAGGTTCGGGAGGGCGGTGTCGTGATGCTTCATCGAGCGCAGGTGCGCATAGACCGACTCGGTACGCAGGGGCGCGAACAGCGGGTTCCGCATCACGTTGCAGAAGATGTAGCTGCTGTCCCAATCATCGAGGGCGACATCGGCGCCTCGGTCGCACAGCCACCACACGTAGTCGGCGTAGAGCCGGTCGAGCCGCGACCCGATGTGGACCTCGCGTTCCCCGGACTTGGCGGACAGGCCGTACGGGTGTGGCCTGCTCACGATCGCGACCCGGGCGCTCTTGCCGCCGATCCCGGTGTTCCAGTCGCGGTGCTCCAACGAGAGGGCTTCGCCGATCCGCATGCCCGATTCCGCCAGGACTGCCCACAGGAACCGATATCGCAGGTCACCTCTCCACTCCTCGAGTGTTGGGTCGTAGGTGGCCTCGGCGCCTTGGAGGGCGTCGATCGTGGTCGGCGCCAGAACCGGGATGGCCTTGCGGGCGGCGCGGATTCGGATGGCGGCGCGCTTCTGTGGCGCTCGCCTGGCCACGTGCTCGAGGAACGAGAGGTAGCGGCCGGATCGGACGTGGGCTTGCTTCCACAGGAACGGCGCAGCGTCTGTTCCGCTGTCGGCTTGGTAGCGGTAGAAACTCATCACTGCGCGCATGCGGAGATTCACCGTGCTGTCGCTGAGCGTCGGTCGGGGGCGGAGTTCGCGGATCGGCGAGTCCTGCTCGCCGTAGCGCAGGGCCGAGATGAAGTCGCCGAAGTCGTGCAGCTTCACCGCATCCCACGACGTGCCGGTCACTTCCAGGAACGACCACCACTGGGCCAGGCTCTGTGCGTAGGCGCGGGTGGTGTTCGGCCGGAAGTCGATTTGCCGCCCGTACTCGAGGTAGGCCTCGACCGGCTCAACGAGACCGAACGATCTGTCGATCACCGTCCAGGTCGTTGTACCGTCGTTGAGAGTGACACGTTGCGCTGTAGCCATCAGCCCGCTCCCGTTCGTCTGAAGTCGAAGCTACGCCCGGCGCTGCCTAATTCGAGGCACCCGAACGGCGCGTGTCTGCGGTGTCATCGGCGTACTTCGCTACCTGCAGATAACACCGTCGCCCACATGTCCCGAATCTGTGGAAGGAAGCTCAGGATGATGTCAACGGCACTAACTACTAGCTACGGATTACACGTGGTCGCACTCAGCAACTCTTGGCAGGTTGGTGCTCAGAAACTCACCGAGCGTGAACGACGCAATCTCGCGAACGACCCCCGCAACCTCCTCGCCGTCGACGGGCCGGCAAACCAGAAGAAAAGTGACGGCGACGCCGCGACCTGGCTCCCACCCAACAAGGACTTCCGCTGCCGGTACGTCGCCACGCAGGTCGACGTGAAGTCCACCTACAACCTGTGGGTCACCCAGGCAGAGAAGGATGCCATCAACCGCGTACTGAGCACCTGTGCAACAAGCGAGCCCACGCCGTTCCTGGGATCGACCGGATCGTAACGGCACACTGTTTTCGTTGCATCATTGTGGTGGTCGCTGGCGCATGGTGAGTAATTCGGCGAGTTCGTTCACCGGCTCCCAGATCACTGGTTGAGGCACCTCCGGGGCGCTCTGCCACCGCATCCCGCCGGAGATCCACCGTTCACGCCACTGTTCTTGCGTGCGCGATTGCGCGTTCCGGCGCTGCGGGTCGGCGCCGGGGGCCGCGTCGAACGTGAACGCGCACGCTGGACACCTCTCGCCGGAACCCGAACCATCTCGGGCATAGGGCCGCTCGCGTAATCCAGGGTATCCACAGGCTTGGCACCGATAAGTTCTGGTGGTGGAGGGGATGATGTCGACGACGACGCCCTTGCTGCTGAACTTGGTGGGGTAGTCGTCCTCGAGGCGGTCGAGTGCGGTCCACTCCACGCCGGGCTCGATCTGGTGAAACCGGAAGGTGCCGCAATTGCTGTTGACGAAGATCATGCAACGAACGGGGGTGGGTTCGGGCAGATCGTAGACAAGCTGGGCGAATTCGCGGGCGAACGCGATGCCTTGTTCGAGCAACGCGCGTTGATCGGATCTGGTGATGAACGGTCCCATCGACTCGACCGGAAGGCCGGAGGGAAGGAAGTCTTCAGCGACGGCATTCGGGGCGCGCAGTGGCACATAGTCTTCGAGGTGGAATGAACTGTCGTTGCATTCCCACCCGGTGTAGTCGAAGAAGTTTGCCGGCGGGCTCTCGTCGTCGGCGCGTGAGTCCGCCCAGACCAGAAGCTTTCCGCGGCGTTCTATTCCGTGATTCAATTTCGCCCTGAGCTGCGGTGTGAGGCCGTCGGTGGGGTCGATCGTGGAGAACCCGACGCCGAGACCGAGGAATGCTGCGGCGTTGTCGGTGATCCGGATAGTGAGCATGTCCTCATGCTTCCAGTGGCCGCGGACTTCCGCTGGCAGGTGATCCTGTGGTGCGGCGCACGTCGGGCCGAGCGCACTTGGGGTGAGCGTTACGGTCTGACGATGACTCCGATTGAAATCGACCTTCCGGATCCGGCTGCAGCACATCGGATGCTCGCAGGATGGGCGGCAGCGTACGCGGCAGTTTTCTCCTTCTCTGACCTCCATTCGACCTTCACCATCGAAAACAATCGAGTCACCTACCGTGACGGCGGCGGATCACACTTCGACTTCATTTCGCTTTCGGGGGGCCGTGCTGCGATCTTCGGTTTCGATCGGCACGACCCTGATCCTGCTGTGGAGGGCGGCCGCGCTGTTTTGTGCGATCACGGTGCCGAACCCTGGTGGCTCGAAACCGCCAGCAACGACGAAATCCTGAACTTCGCCTACGGATACGAGTCCGGGAGGTGGAGAGCTGTTGGCCATGATCCGACACGGGTTCTGCCTTTCGTCCTTGCGCCGGGGCCGTCGGGGGAGCCGAATTCAGCGCTCTCCTCCCTCGCGGACTTCCTCGAGCAGGCTTCGGAAGACCTTCTCGGGCAACCGGTACGCGGAGATGACACAGCCCTCCGCGCGCTGCTCAATGCTGGATCGGACCTCGACGAGCTGACTCTGCGCTCAGCGCTGGTGGGGGAGTACGAGTACCTGCAGGATGGGCTCGAAGCGGCAGCTCTGTTTCGGCTCCACGACGCTCCGCGGTGACCGTCGGCTCACCGCGGCCAGACGACAGTTGCCGGTCGCGTTGTGCGCCAATGGACGTGTGGTCAGACCGGCTCCAATAGTGACGGGTTGTTGTTGCGAGGGCTGTTCACCGCAGTCGAAACTTCGTAGGGCTCGAGATGCGGCTCCGGAACTGAGTTGATCATGGCCTGGACCTCGCCTTTGTCGGTGAGGTTCGGGTCGAGCCAGTGTTCCCAGAACGATTCGGGCAGGATCAGCGGGGATCTGTCGTGTATGTGTCCCAAGGAATCTGAGGCTGGCCGGGTCAAGACTGTGCAGGTCCATACCCACTTGTTCGGATCATCTTCGGGCAGTTCAGGATCGGGCCACAATTCGTAAAGCCCGGCCATCGCGAGAATATCGTCCTCGCCGCGAAGGAAATAGGGAATCTTCGACCCTGCTTCACTTTTCATCCACTCGTAGTATCCTGCGGCCGGGATGATGGCGCGCCTTTTGGAAGCACTACTTCTGAATGACGGCTTCTCCGTGACGGTTTCGCTGCGGGCGTTGATCAACTTGGACGCCATCTTCCGGTCTTTCGCCCAGGCCGGGAGCAATCCCCATTTGACCGTTCTGAGCTGGCGCTGGGGCTCGGAGTCGGGTTCCTCGCGTGGGGTTCGTTCGAGGATCACGCGGACCGGTTGTGTAGGTGCGACGTTGTAGGACGGGGGGAGTTCGTCGCCGACGGTGTGCATGGTGTCGAAGAATGACTGCAATTCTTTATCTGTGCTCTTTCGTGCGTAGCGCCCACACATGGTCTGACCTCTTCATCCTCGACTACTGCCTCTATTGAACAGCGTAGGACCGACACCCGCACAAGTCTTTCGATGCCAACCGGTGCGAGTAGTTCCAGGGCACTTTCTGCTACCGCTGATGAGTCGTCAATTTAACTGTCACGTCGCCATAGCTGCGGCCGCGAGGGCTGACAGTTCCGCTATCGGTTTCTCGACGGCATCGATCCACTCTTGTCCACCGGTGATCATCGTCTGTACCGATTCCCAATGCCGCCCGTCCTCGAGAATTTGCAACACCTCGACTCTTCCGCGCGGCGGCAAATCCTCGACGTCGAGCAGTCCGACGTTGCCTTCGCTGAGAGCAACGACGAGCCCTTGAGTGTCGGGATCCGAGATCATCGGAATCAGCGCCTCCAGAGCGAGAGCAAAGACTGACGAACTGGCAGTCCTGCGAGCTCCCGACGCGAAGAAGATCGTCCCAGCCATCACAGCCTCTTTCCGATAGTGGACGCGGCAATTGGTCGGTACGTCACTTTCCCAATTGAACAGCGATGGTCCGAGTCCCGCGTGCTGCGGTGCCGTGTCATGCTCTCTGCGAGTACGTCGTCGGTTGTCGCGAAAGGGGCCTTGCGATCACCAGTCCTCGGCCGGCGCCTGCAGATGTCGCATTGGCGATCGCGGCCGCCGCGGTCCTCGGTGTCACTGTCGGGGTACTCCTAGCCGACGCGATTGCCGGTGTCGCGGTCGGAGCTGGTACCGCCGTGGTCTTCCGCTTCGTACTGCGGACGATCATCACCCGGAAATGACGGAATCGGGGCAGTCCGGGCGTTCTAACTGATCGATGCGAGCCTTTTCTGTCACACCGTGGTCGTCGTTTTGAAGTGCAGGGGCGCTGGCCAGGTCAGTCGTTTGCTTGCAGCTTGAGAACTCGATGATTGTTCCGGTCTGCGACGTACACGTTGCCGGAATCGTCGATAGCGACATCGGACGGCTGGTTGAGTTCGCCGAATGAGAGCTCAATGGGTTCAGTCGATCCGTTCGGCACCTTGAGGATGTGGTCGCCGAGCTTTCCGTCGAGGATGACCATATCGCCGGATTTGTTGATATCGATCGAGGTGGGAAATCGTTCCTTGCCTTTGAGGAACGGAAGCTCCTCCAGCATCTGCGATGACAGGACCCTGAGGATTCGAGGATCGGGCAGCCCCGTGATCGCAACGAGTTTCCCGTCATTTCCGAGAGCAATATCGTTGAAGTACTGATCGAATCCCGGAAAATTTGTATGGACGAGAGCTACTTCAATTTCGGTTGACTTCGTTTCAGGAATGAACTTGTAGATGACTGGGCTACCGAAGTCGTAGAAGTAGACAACCCCGGAATCACTCACAGCGAGCGCACCTGGATGCTCACGCGTTGTCAGAACCTCCTGCGAGGTGCCACCAGCTGGCATCTTCAGAATCCGTCCCTGCGAGTTGGTTCCCTCTCCCTCGCTGACGTACACGCTTCCCTCGCTCCCGACCGTGATACTGGCAAGGTCGGTGAGATCTCGGAAGGGAACCTCTGACTGCTCATTAGTCGCGTCGTCGAGCCTGACAACACGATCGTGGCCCCAGTCCGTCACGAATACGTTTCCGGCCGAATCGACTGCAATATTGCTCGGAAATTCGAGTCCCTCGAAAGACAAGACCTCGGCGTCACCAGTGCTGGGTCCGGTACTGCATCCAGCCAAGGTAGAAATCGCGATCGCGGTAGCGGCAAAGAATGCAGTCGTACGAAGCGTGGATATCGAGACAGCCCTGGCGACGATCATGGCGGCACTCCTGAAGTCAGTTGCGACCAGAGATGACCGCCGGGAGAGAACCTTACTGCTCGAGAATTCTGGTGAAGGCAACGACGTAGTGGAAAGTTAAGTGTTTGCATCCAACGGAATCACCCGGACCGCCCAATTGCCGTGAGTCCAGCGTTCTGCCACCAGAGCGTCTGCTTTGATATTCCGATGGCCGCTTACAGATACGCCGGTGCAGGGTCCACAGTCGAGTTCGACGACGTGGCGGGGACCGTCACATTCGAGCACACGCACTGGCGTCAACCGCGCAATAAGCGGGCAGCGTCTCCCTGGATCGTCCCAGTAGGTGCGATCGAGGGCATTTCCTGGCGTGAGGCGACCGCATCCAAACCCGGCGAGATGAGATTGCTCCTTCGCGGACGCAAAGGGCATCACCGTGACGGCCGTGCTGACTTCAACTACATCACTGGCAAGGACAAGATCGGCGCGCTGGTCGCCGCACTCAATGCAGCCGTTCAAACTGCCGAGCCGATTCTTGGCTTCGGCGACGATTTGACTCCGCAGCGGGCGCCGGCGCCGGCCGCGGTGTCGGTCAATGTGCCGGTGGATCCCGCTGTTGGCCCACCGCCTCCGGAGAAGGCAGTCTTCGGCGGGTTCAAGCTCGACGGCAAGATCCTGACGTACAAGGGACAGCGCTACAGAGTCGCTGGGATCCGAGCGTCCGTCGAGATCGGGGGCACCCAACAACGTACGACCCTCACGCGCATGGCGCTAGGTACAGCGATCAACCCGGGCGCCGGAACCATGATCGGTGCGATGGCCAAGAAACAATCGCACAACCTCTACCTGACGATCGAGTTCCCGAGCGGCACAGAGATCATGGTCGAGGTTCCCGGCAATGCCGAATTGCTGGCCCGCAGTTTCGCATCCGCGCTCAACTCAGCCAGTCGAGCGGCAGAGAGCTAGCGCTCCACCGCTTGTCCCAGCATGGGACAACATCAGACGTACCTCGAAGTGCTCACTTGGACCTGACGGCCGGGTACACCTAGTGCGAGCTGCGCAAGCTATCGATTTTCAGGAATGACAGCGAGTCGGGCCGGCCGCAGCCTCAACCGACCTCACGTCTACTCATCTTCGGCGCTCTGCTCGATTTCGTCGCACCATTGCTGGTACGCAGGACTGACCAGATACACCCTGACCGATGAGACGCCGATCTGGGCCGTAACCACCAGGCCCGGAAGGTCCCAGCGCAGGCCGCGGGTCGGTTCGATCCACCAATCCGTGGGCCGCTGCCCGAGCAGTTCGAACATCCGGTCCACGAGTGCATTGAAAACTTCATCCAGCTCAGGCTCCAAGTCGCTCTGACCGAGAACCACATCACTGGCACGGAAGGAGATCTCATCGATTGCTCGCGACAAGTCGGTTGTCGATATGTCCGCGACGCCCACCGACACATCGGGGCGATTGACTTCGAGATTGGTCACGGCTGCTGGCACCTGCTCATCGAGGCCGCTGAACTGCCAACCGACCTGACCGCAGAACGGCGGCAGGTCATTGACGGTCCACGTCCAGTCGAACTCAGCGGCCACGCGCACCGCCTGGGCAGCGCGTTCGATATCTGCTCGCATCTTTTACAGCTCTCTCGTAGTCAGAGTTGGTGATTCGGCAGTGGCCGTCAAGGCGGTCGTAGCCTCCCACATCACGACGGGGCCAAGTCCAACCACGACCGCGTCCCTCCCCCGCATGTCATCACCCACGCACCATAAGCCGAGCAGCCACGCATGCCGTTCATTGCGTCGAATGGCCCAGACCCTCCCAGACCTCATCCACCACCAATAACCCCCTCACCGCTCTCTCCTGGCCCGCGAACACCGACAAGAAGGTTGACCAGTCGATGGTCGTCAACATCAGCACGCCGCAACCGGCCGTCACGGACGTCGACCCACGCGAGGCTGGCAAGGTGCTGACCTACGGTGCCGGCATCCGATAACCGACAACCCGCCAACCCTCACCTCGACGCCCCCACGATTGATCCGTCGTCAACAACGATCAAGAAGGAAGTAGCATCCGCACATGCACGTCGACATCGAAGGCGCCACCCGGATCGCCCGCCTCGCCGCAGCATTCGACTGGACCTGGGCCGTCGACGACCTCGAACCCTTCTGCGCACAGGCTGGATGGGAACTCGTTGAATTGGATCAAACCGGCGCCTCGATTCGAACCGGACTCCGCGTCGGTCAGCCCGAATCGATAATGTTCGGGCGGCAACACAGAATGAATTGGATCTCGATCTTCGTCACGGACGTGGCAGATGATGCTACGCCCATGACCGTGGTGCGCCCGCTGCTGGACGAAGGGTTCACGAACCTCGATGTGGCATTTACCGCACTCCTGGGGACAGCCACGAGCGCCGAACCCGAACCAAAGGCAGCTCTCCGGTGGGATCTGCCGAAAGCGGTCATTTCACTGCACCTGGGTGTCAATGCGATCGACTTGCGTCTGACGAGTCCGGGATATCAGGCATGGATGGATGAGCCCGAACCGGAGGACGAGGACGAGGACTAGCGATCGAGGCCATCTCCTGACCAGGTTCAGTCGAATTCTGCTGCCAGGCGTGCAATTTCGGCAGCACGGTCAAAGTCGGTACGCATGGTCGGATCGTACTGTGAAGTTGGCACGGGGCCGCTCCTTGATGTCAGGGGGTTGGCGCGGGATCTACACCGCGCAAAACGGCTTGGCCCAAACGCTATCGTCATCGGCTATGGGCAGTGCCAACAAATGGCTCAGCGACGCTGAGATCGAACGATCCAAGGAACGCACACGCAACAATTCACAGCGAACACGAATACATCACTTCGTCCCACAGATGTATCTGCGACGGTGGGCCTCCGGACCCGAAAGCCCGCTAGTGCGGTTCACCGAAATCGCGACAGGACGCAGCGATCTCGACCTGCCGGACGCGATCGCAAACGACGAGTTCTTCTATCAGATCGTCGGTGACGACATCGACGCCGACGTGGAGCCGGACCTGTGGTTCGAAACGCACATGTCCAGGATTGAAGACGCCGCTGCGCGGTGGCTTCGATCGCTCGACAATCGCGCGGCTGGGAAAATCACCGATCCCAATCTGAGCGGGAATCTAGCCGTGTTCGTCGGCCTTCAAAGCCAGCGCACGCCCCGAGCACGTGCAGGAAACCTGGACATCAGCAGTGCTCGCGATCGGTTCAACGTCCGTGAAGCACTCGACCACCGCGCACTACTGCCTATCCTCTGCGCAGCAACAGGTATCGACTACACACCAGCACGGCACCACCAGATTATCGACGAAATCATGCTCCAACCTGAGTACACGGGGCCTAAAGCAGCTGCGATCGACACCGCCATCAAGGTTTGGAAGAAACACATCGCCCCGCTTCTGGCTCAGCGCACCTGGTGGCTCGTGACCTCCGAGCAACCGCTACTGACCTGCGACGAACCCGTCGTGCTCATCGGCTGGCCGGGGCAGCAACGCTATCCCGCCCCCGCTCTTGCCACTGCGGCACTAGTGATGTTCCCGATTGGCCCGCACCGACTCTTGCTTGCAACACCTGAAAGTCATCGTCTACGGCCACCTTTCACGCTCAGCCCGGAGGAGACCCGGGCAGAAAACCTCGAAATCGCCTCCAATGCAATCGAATTCACTTACGAGGAAACCTCCAGCGACATTTCCGCACATATGACACTGCCTCCCTTACCTCCGTTCGATCGATCGACCGCAACAAACTTTTGGGAGGCATTGCGCCCACCACCTGGTCGATGGGCAGGGCTCAACGCGCCTGAATGGCCACTCCAACGCTGGACAGCTTCCACGCCATGACCTGCGCCAAGTACAGCAGCGCGGCACTGAAAACTGGACACACCGTCAGCACATGTGGCATGACCCCCATTAAGTGACCCGCTGGTTATGAGAATCCTTCCCGCCCTGATCAAGGGCATGAAAGGCTACAACTCATGGCTGGACGCAAACGGCACACGCCCGAACAGATCATCCGAAAACTGCGCCACGGCGACGAACTCGCGGCCAAGGGCGCCGACGTCGAGGAGATCGCCCGACAACTCGACGTCTCAGTGCCGACGCTCTACAACTGGCGCAAGCAGTACGGCGGCATGAAAGCCGACGATGCCAAAGAGTTCAAGGAACTCAAGAACGAGAACGCCCAACTCAAGAAACTCCTCGCCGAAGCCGAACTCGAAAAGGCCGCACTCAAGGAGATCGCTCGGGGAAAATTCTGAGCCCGACCGCCAAACGAAACGCTGTCGTCATGCTCCAGGAAACGATGGGGCTCTCGCAGCGTTTCGCCTGCAAGGTCGTCGGGCAGCCACGATCAACCCAACGCAAGGAATCAGCGAAGAACACCCCGGACGACCCGGACGCCGATCTGCGGAAGTGGTTGCGGGACTGGGCCAAAGCGAATGCGCGCAAGGGATTTCGGCGGGCGTGGGCAGATCTGCGTGCAACTGGCTGGGTGATCAACAAGAAGAAAGTTCAGCGACTGTGGCGCGAGGAAGGGCTGCGGGTGAAGATCCACAGGATCCGGAAACGAGCTGGCGCCTCGACCACTCCGATCACCGAGGCTGATGCACCGAAGGTGGTGTGGGCGATCGACTTCCAGTTCGATTCCACTACGGACGGCCGGAAGTTCAAGATTACCTCGATGGTGGACGAGCACACGCGACAGTCGGTGCTCAACATCGTCGAGCGGTCCATCCCGGCGGAGGATCTCGTCGCGGCCTTGGAGAAGGCGTTCGCGCTCTGGGGCGGCCCGCCGCAAGTGCTGCGGTGCGACAACGGCCCTGAGTTCATCTCCGAGGCACTGAGGACATTCTGCGAGGACCAGGTCGGAATCGGATACGTTCCACCTGGTCAACCGTGGAAGAACGGCTACATCGAATCGTTCAACAACCGGGTCCGTGACGAATGTCTGAACATGAACGAATTCCACAGCCTCCTCGAAGCCCGGGTGGTCATCGAGGACTGGAAGGAGGAGTACAACAACCGACACCGTCATTCGTCACTGGCGTACCGGACCCCGAATGAGTACGCTGCCAGCTGCATTCACACGCATTGATTCTCTGATACCGAGTGGCTCACCAAACGGGGTCCTACCACATGCACACCCCGCAGGGACCTGTCATCGCCCCAGGACAGATGGCGCAAGCACGCCGGCACCGCGCATTGATCAAGACTGTTGAATCGCGACGGATAATTCACTCATGCTGGAGACGAATGTTCGAATTCCTCAGTGCGCCGCCGACGCACTCGACCAGGTGGTAGAACACCGCGGGCTCTCGCGTGATGCGACGGTTCGACAACTTCTGGCTGAGTACATCGAGGATCAACGACGACGATCCGGCGGAGACTATGACGACAGCGACAATCGGCTGACTCACATTGCAACGGTGATGCGCTATCCCACTCCAGCAGGTCGAGGCAAGCCGAAGTCCGGTGTACAGCTGCGGTTGCGACTGCCCGAGGATGCTGCTGAAAAGGCGAAACAGCTCGCCTTCAGCGTGCCGGGACAGTCACGTGCCCGCGGCCATCGCGACTACCAAGCTCGCAGGCTCACCGATGCCGTGATGACTGCAATCGCACGGGTCCAACCATTTTCCGATGCCAACCTCGAGGGGATCAAACCGCTGATCCGTCAACGCACTGCACGCGGTCTGTGGCGCCTCGTCGTTGCCTCGACCTTGTCCGGTTCAGAGTTAAAAATCCTCGAGAACGCTTACGCGGAGAAGCAGAAGCGCGACCAGGACCTCCGGAAAAGACGAGCAGTCGGACCAGTGGGCCCGGCGACCAGACTGGCGCACGAATTGCAGGAAGGCGATCAGGCATGGCACGGCGAACGTAGACGCCTCGCCGCGAATTCCATTGCCCGCGCGCTCTTGTCCGGACCGAAGACCGAACAGATGGACCGAATTCTCTATAACCAAGATGACCGGGACGCCGAATGGCCAGACCTACTGATCGAACACCAGCGACTCCTTCGGGCGGACGGTGCAGTCGATTCCGAGGGCCGTGGTGCCGGGCTGGTATGGCGGGCACGCCGAAAGCTCTATCTTGCTGATCTTCACACCTGGCTCGTCCACACCGAGGTCGCGCCGCCGCCAAGGCATTTGCACGCTTTGATCATGGAGCCGCCCGGATGGACCCTCATCCTGCCGCCAACATGGCGGCCCTACACCCTCGCGTCCACGGAAACTCTCGACAACGTCTGGGCGGATCACCTCAGTTCCGGCCGGGTCCTCGACGTCACGTCCGGCAGCAACAGACTCCTCTGGCCCACAATCTTGACGCCGAGAGGTCGCCGGCCGGTACCTGGATTCGAGCTCATCACCAAGCAAGCCGGTCCGCTCAAACCTGAACTGCTCGTCGAGATGATTCTTCGTCACTTCCCCAGCCCGCAGGACACCGACTTGCTGTACGTCACGAAACCAATCCACTATCCCGGCGATGACAGCGTCCCCATCAACTTCGACCGACCGATACCCGTGCCGGCGCGGATAGCCCACAAACTCGGTCTCATCGACAGTGAAGAACGCGACCGGCTCATCAACGAAGCGATCGCAACCAACCAGCACCAGATGGAGAGGGTCATCGCTGCGGTCCGCACGAGTTCAGACGAGAGCTACAAGGCGTCGGCATTGCGGACCGCAATGGACGCCAAGGATCTGACTGCATTTTCCAAAATCGCTGCTAAAACAAAGCAGAAATTCGGCATCTCCAAGCCCTGTCACTTTGTAGAGGGAATATCGCTGGCCCGGCAGCTCGATGCCGGAGCTGATCCGGCGATGCTCACTTGGCTTGCGGGCTACCTCGTCAGCAATTCAAAGTGGTGTCTCGAAATGTCGATGGAGGCAACCTCGAAGCGCGCGTTCGGAAGGTTCCACGCTCTCACCGCACCCACAGGACCTGTTTTCTGACGCACGCCGCTGACCAGGAGCGATAGAACCTTTGTGACACCGAGCGTTTAAGGCAGGCCGCCTTGTAGCTCGAGGATAGAGGGGACAACCGTCGGGCTTGAAAGTCCCGCCGGCCAACACACCAAGGAGCGAACAGCGCAATGGCAAACATCCCGAACGCGTCAGATACCCGCGAATCTGGCGATCCTCGCACGCCCCGGGACCAGCTGAGAAAGGCCGTCGAGATAGTCGGGGCACTCGCCACGAGGTGCGGCGTCCACGAGCTGGTGAGCCAGGCCCTCTCATGGCTCTTCTCTTGAATCGCCCTCACCAAAGCCTGATTACTAGGCCTCAGACGGCCTCTGGAGTCCAGAGGGGACGCGTTTCGGCGCGCCCCTCTCCGGGCAGGGTTGTTTCAACTCGTCTCCAGTCGAATCAGAGACAGTTTCGATGATCGAAAAGGGTCGTTCGCTGCGCGGAAACAAGCGGGGCACGAGCAGATGCGTGTGGCGAAAACCGCCCGCTCGGGGACCGTGTTCGACAACCAGGCGAGCGGCTCCGCGATCCACCGGAATGTAACACCACCAACTCCGACCACAGATCACCATAGGAGCATTCGTACGTGTCGCAGAACCGTGTAGGCATTCTCAGGGATCCTGTCCGTGTCCACGAGCCGTTACGGCTCCTGAACGGGAATGTAACGGGCGAACTCGAATCACTAGTTATTCCACCGAGTCTCAACCCGAATCGAACAGCATCGCATGTAGACGACCGCGCGATACCTAGGCCACGTCACCACCCCCTTCGTCCCACGTCAGCAACTTCTGGCAGGCGATCAGCTCGGCCAGAAGAAGCGACAACCAGAAATCGACGAAAACCTTTAGCGGAGCACCACATTCGCAAGCTCGATGATGGCCTGTCTCCAATGAGTCAATGGCGGCGTCGGTGCGTCGGGAATTTTTCCCTGGTCGTCCCATCGACGGAGATCGACGGCGAGTCGGTGGTACGGGCGACAAATGAAGCGGTCGACCTCGTCGGGTGTCATCGGTCCGCCTTGCACCTCAAGACTGCGCACAGACGCTTCAGAGAGGCCATCGACATAGCCGCTGTCCGTGGCGACGAGATACCGCTTCGCCGGAACGTGGAGTGCGACGGGTTGGCCAATCTCTGCTCCGAACCAGCGAGTCAGAAGACGAGCGCCAACGACTTCGTGGCCGAGATCGTCCTCAAGGAAGTCGTTGTGACCAGCGTGCTCGTCCAAGATGAGATGACCGATGTCGTGGAGCAACGCAGCAATTTGAGCAGCGGAGTCGAATCCGGCCTGCTCAGCGAGATGCGCGCACTGCAGACCATGCTCAAGTTGAGTGACTGATTCGTCGTAGCGGCTTTGCCCTGCCAAAGTGAGATACTCGAATAGACGATCACAAAATGCTGACGCACCTATCTCTTGGAGCGAGAGCTCTTGCAGTTCCTGCGCGGTGATCGTCACGCTTGGCCTTCCTTGTTCGATGAACTGGCGGGTTTGGCGGTACCTGAGAAATGCCCGATGAGGCTCAACTGATCCGGTTGATCGGCAAGATCGTGTATACGTTTTGCGTAGTACGACTCTCGAAGCTGACCGTCGGATTCACCGTTGTAGGTGAGGTATATTGCGCGGCGGGTGGAGTCCGAAGTGTTCGCTCCGCTCCGGTGGGGGACGTAGCAGTGAAAGAACACCAAACTACCAGCGGAGACGGGCAGTGGCTCCCACGAAAGGTTTTCGGCTACCTCAGGTTCGACGCACCCGCGAGCATCGGTGGGCAATTGCGCGGCGTGCATTTTGCGCGCAATCTCCAAGCAGCCGTTGGCCAAAGTGGAGTCATCGACAGCGACCATGCACGCTATCGTGTTCGACACGTAGGGGTAGGCGGGGGCATCCTGATGAGCTGCGAAGCCGCTTCCGCCCGGCGCCTTGTAGTTGATCTTCTCCTTGTACAGAACTGCGGTCTCCCCCAAGAGGGAGCTAGCGATATCGGGGATGCGACCAACTGTCAGCAATGTTCGTAGTCCGTCGTGATAGGGCACGAAGTTTTCGGTTCGGCATCTACGTGTGCCGCCGTCCGCGATCGTTTCGTCGTACTGCAGCAACTGATTCGGTGTTCCCGGGCGGTGTTCGATATCGAACACCCACTGCTGCAACTCTTGGAGCTCGCGGGCGCTCAAGGCGTCCTCGACCACCAGTAGTCCATCGCGGTTCCAGTTGTCGAGATCAATTGTGCTGGTGGCATTGTCGCGCAAGGTCGTTCTACTTTCTCTGGTGGTCCATCGTGTGCTGCTGTGGGCCGGCACGGGAGAGGCGCCGACCCACAGCAGCGGTCTGGTGTGTCGTGAATTCAGCTGATGAGGGGCCGCCCCATCGGCAGGGGAGAGCCGCCGGTTTCTTCCCACATCGCCGCGACATAGAAGTAGATTGCTACCGCTACGAATAGGAAGACAAGCCACCCTCCGAGCTGGGTGGCCGCGCTAGACGCCGTCAGTGTCCCAACAAGGAGGCAAACAAGAGCCAAGTCGACGATGGCGAGGAGGAATGGGAATGACCAGGGCAGGCGAATTACGAGCAGGGTGAGGATGGTGATGGTCACCAACCAGCTTCCGATCCACATCGCGCTAGTGGTGGTGACTTGATCGGGGTCGATGCCGAACCAATCGTTCCCGAGGCCGAGTGAGAGGATGGCGTAGCTCCCGTAGAAGCCGAAGAACACCGAGTACAGGGCCGCATTGACGTTCTGCCGAAGGGCTGCGGCCCAGATGGTTGCGAGGAGCAATCCGATCGAGGTCGCTGACATCACGATCGGAATTGCGGCCGACGCGGAATCAACGATGCCGGTGTTGGTGAAACCGAGACCCAACGCGCCGACGATGGTGAGCGGTAGTCCAATCAGACCCGGGTTGCCCTCGGGCAGCTGAGCGGTCTGGGTGACGGGTCGGGAGTCGGTGTGGTTCATGTGAGCGTCGACGGGTGTGTCAACGGTTGCGGTCACAGCATGTCCTTCGTTCGGATCGAACTCATCGGATGGTGGTGTCGATAAGGTCACGGTGGTGCTGTTCGGCCACGTCGGGATGGGCGCGCAGACGAACTTTGAGAATGTTTTCACCGTAGGTGCTGAGGATGGGGTTGGCGGGATCGTCACTGGCTCCGCCGCGTGCGCTATCAGCGAGGTCTGTAGGCAGGACGACGGGATCGAGCGTGGCATCGAGGCGGGGGTTGAAGAAGTAGATGGTGGAGAAGCGTTCGACGCCGGCCGGCGGGCTGACGACACGGTGCACGGTAGCCTTGTAGTAGCCATGGGTCGCGACCTGCAGCATCTCGCCGAGATTGACGACGAAGGACCCCGGCAGGCAAGGCACTTCCATGTAATGTCCGTCGGCGTGTTCTACCTGAAGACCGCCGACAGCATCTTGTAGAACGAAGGTGAGCAGTCCGAAATCTCGGTGTGTACCGACGCCCTGTGGCTGCTGCCCCGCAACTGGCGCCGGATAACGGACCGCTTTGATCGTTGCTTCAGGGTCGGGGGTGACCCAGTTCCGGAAGTGTTCTGCGTCGATGCCCAGTCCCTCGGCGAGGGCATCGAGAAGTATGCGGCCCAACCGGTCCATTTCGTCGGCCCATCTGGTCATGGTGGGCTCGAATTCCGGCACCGACTCGGGCCACTGATTCGGTCCCTGCAAGCATCGCCACGGATGATCGGCATCTTCTGCCACTGGTCGTTCCGGCCCCAGATCGACTTCCTCACGCACATCCGCTCGGCCACCGGTCACCTCGCCGCCGACGGGTGTGTAACCACGGAAATGCGGACTTTTCACCATGGCGATCTCACGCTTGACGGACTCAGGTCGAGAGAAGAAATCCCGGGAAACATTGCTGACGCGAGTGTTGAGGTCGTCATCTACACCGTGTCCGGTCAGATAGAGGAATCCGACGTGATGGCAGGCGTTGCGCAATGATTCAACGAACCTGCCCTTCGTTGCAGGATTGAGATACTCCGAGATGTCGAGGATCGGTACGGCAGGGCTTTCGTTGACGTATACGGAGCGCTGCTCTGGAGTGAGGGTCACTTCCACAGCCTTTCGCTGGCCAATTGCGCTCCGGCGGTCAAGGTCCGAAGCTTCGCCCAGGCGATTTCGGGATCGACTGCGACGAACGTCGCGAACGAGGCGAAGCCACAATCGCTACCGGGGATGACCCGATCGCGTCCCACGATGTCGGCGAATGCGACGATGCGGTTGGCAATCAATTTCGGGTGCTCGACGTAGACGCTCGAAGTGTCCAGTACGCCGGGGTAAAGGACCTTGTCCTCCGGGATGTTCGTCTCACGCCAGACGTCGATCTCGTGGCTGTGGCGGTGGTTGGCGGACTCAAACACCAGACCATTCGGGCGAAGCCGAAGGATCCGGCTGACGATCTTGTCGAGTTCGATGTCGTGGTGATGAGGGCCCTGGTAGTTGCCCCAGCACAGGTGCACTCGAACTTTCGCAGGGTCGATGTTCTCGACAGCGTGGTTGATGGCGTCGATGTGTACATCGAGTCGGTGAAGGTACTCGGCCTCGCTGAGATGGGCGTACTGGATGTGTCGCCCCATAGCGAGGTCCGGAGCATCGATCTGCAAGGTCAGGCCCGCATCGACGATGGCTTCGTATTCAACACGCATGGCTTCTGCATTCGCGAACAGGTAATCGTCGAGGGTGGGGTAATGCTTGTTCGGCAAGTAGAGGGCGATCACACCCGGGGATGCGGCGTTCATGAAGCGCTGCGTGACTTGCTGTCCGTCGACCGCGCGGGTGAAGTTGTCGAGATCCTCAGCGAGCAAGTCGTGACCCTCGTAACGGATTTCACCGACGCAAACCGGAGTCGATGTTTCGAGACCGTCGAGCGAGCTTGCGGCGAGATCTGGGTAGTCGACGAGATCCGCGATGGATAGCCCGCCGCCCTCGGGGACCTCTGCATCAACGTCGAATCCGCTCAGCCGCTCCTTTGCATAGGTTGCGTAACCGATCTTCGACATTTCACCGTCACTGATGATGTCGACGCCGACATCGAGCTGGCGCCGGACAACGGTGGCGACGGCCTCACGAATAGTTTCGGGCATGGCTGACGCGGTTGATGCGGTCAGCTCGCCGTTCTCGCGCTGACGAACCAACGATGACAGGTTTCCCGGGCGCGGGAGGCTCCCGGTGTGGGTGGTGAGTATTCGGCCATGGGACATGAAATCTCCAAATGTAGGAGCGAACAGGATGTTGCACGAACGAGATTGAAGGTCGGAAACCAACTGTGGGCAAACCGCCAATGACTCGTGTATGAAAGTTTCATTCATATGAATATTTTTGGAAGAAATTTCCATCCAGTCGATGATGGAATAGTTTCATGAACGACACAATCGAGGGGACTGTCCGAGGGACTGTCCGATGGGCCGACGGAACGCCAATAAGCGGTGTCGCCGTCAGCAACGGGATCGAGTGGAACCGCACCGATGACGATGGAAGGTTCCGGCTGCACTCGTTGTCACGACCAGTGTGGATCCGCCGACCCTCCGGCGTCTTTTGTTCGCAGTGGTGGCAGCTGCCGACATCGCGCGAGCTGGACTTCACCTGTATAAGTGCCAAACAGGAGGTCTCGGCTGTCGCGCACCTCTCGGACACACACCTATCAGCGTCGGACGGAGGCGTAGAGGACGCAGTCGAACTTGCCAATCGATTCGGGGACGGAACAGACTGTGCGCAGGGTCTCGCAGTAGCACTCGACGCGGCTTACCACGCCGGCGCCCGACTTGCTTTCATCACGGGCGATCTCACCGATCACGGGACCGCTGCGGAGTTTGACGCATTCAAGGAGATCGCGGCGGCATCCCCGATTCCCGTGGAAGTGATCCCTGGGAACCACGACCATTACGGCCACCGCCACGACCCTCAGCCCATCGACGCGCCAATCGGGGACGGCTTCCTCGGTACTGCAACTACATGGCGCTACGAGCAGTCGATGGGGCCGCGATGGTGGTCTGCCGACATCGGGCCATTTCATATTCTGGCGCTCGATTGGTTCAGCTATGCGGCCGATATCGACCGCGGTGAGCAGGAAGCATTCGTCGTCGATGACCTTGCCGGGAGCGACCCACATAGACCCCTGATCGTCCTGAGTCACGACGTTCCGTCCGCCCGCATTCTAGATCGCATCGTGCACGCGGTGGATCCCACGGCATCAATCTCGATCCTCTCCGGACACTGGCATGTCGTCGTCGACCGGCAGGTCGGGCCACTTCGGTTCCTGAGCGCACCCCCTACCAGCTTCGGAGGTTTCGCATGGTCACCGCCGTCCTGGCATCTTCTGGATGTCGAACCTTCCGGGTATCTCCAACGCAACACCGAGGCAACCTGGCCTAGGCACCAAACGATATCTGTTCCGGACGCCGTGTGGCAGGCGCCGCAAGGTCATACCCAGCATGGCGGCAACCTGGTGGCGAGCGCTCGCGATCACGTCATGGTTCCCACTAGCTATGCTGGTCAGGCACACCTTTCAGCCGTCGATACGACGAGCGGGCAAACAGTCTGGAGAGCGCGACTCGACGGAGACGAGGTCACGTCGTTAACCTCGCACGGCGCGGACTCCGTTGTCGCAGTGACGTTCTCAGGTATGCTGAGCTGCCTCGATTCGAATACTGGCGAACTGCGTTGGACAAGATCACTTCCGCGAACTCGACACGCTCGCGTCCTCAATGCCCCGGTCGTCACCGAGGACGGCACTCTCGTCGTAGGCACACTCGACCACCTCACTGGACTGTCCATCGTCACGGGCACCGAACTGTGGTCGAGTCAGGAACTTGCGCCCGTAGACACGTTGATGACCTACGGGCGTGGGCTCACCTACGGGAACACCGTCGTCCTCCCGTTCAGCGGGCCCTACCGCGGGTTGACGGCAGTGGACAGCCGCGATGGAACATTGCTATGGAGTCAAACTTCGAAGTCCGCACCAACGAGTAGCCTGACCGCCGTGCAGGGAACTCGCCACGCCCTCCTACTGCGGGCCGAATCCGAAACTGTCGAATGCATCGAACTCGAGTCCGGATCCAGCGTGTGGCGCACCGTAGTCGGCGGCAGATTCACTACAGTTTCAGCTGTGCCGACCCAGGCCGGGGTCATCGTGGTCACCGGCGATGGCACCGTTCACGCGCTCGATACGAGAACAGGCAGAGAACTGACAAAGACGACGCAGCTCAGAAGTGGCCCCATAGACGGCTGGGGACCATACCGATCTACCGGCATCGGAATAGCGACAGATCCCGTCGCAGTCGGAGGTCAGGTCATTGCAACCACTGTCTCCGGGGATATCTGGGCAATCGATCCAGCGGGTGACCACAGTCGAGTCTCCTCCCTCGGCCGCCACGTCACCACCAGACCGGTTGTACTGCGCGGTGACCGTATAGCTGTCCTCACGACAGACGCCCAATTGAGCATCGTCGCCCTCCCCTCGGGCTGCGTCTCGTCTAACTCTGAGACAGAGGCGACCAGGTGACGACAACAAGCGCATCAACGGACGCCGGTCCCACGGCGTCCGATTTCGATAGTGTTCTCCGCGCACGACTTCCCACGTTGACACGAACCGCGCAGGCGATTGCTAACACTATTCTTGCCGATCCGCCTGCGGTCATCCACATGACCGTCACCGACCTTGCCGAAGCGAGCGAAACATCTCTAGCGAGTGTCGTTCGGTTCTGCAAGGACATGGGGTACAAGGGCTTTGCCGATCTGAAGATCAACCTCGCACGGCATGCGCTGCCCGCGCAGCAGGCCATCCACGAAGACGTCAACCCGACAGACTCGTCCGACACTGTACTGCGGAAAATAGTTCGCAGCACGGCTGACGCCGTGCATACAGCTCTTGCTACCGTCGATTCGGGCAGCTTCGACGAAGCCGTCGAAGTCCTCGCGTCGACCAGGAGGTTGCTGATCGCCGGTGTCGGAACATCATGGCCGATCGTGCAGGACGCAGCCTACCGATTTCGTACCGCAGGACTGCTCACAGAAGCACCCATCGACAGTCACGGGCAGCATGTCAGCGCCAGCTTGCTCACGAACGAGGACACCTGTCTTGCCATCAGTCACACCGGTCAGACGAGAGAAACGATAATGACGCTGACCGCCGCCAAAGAAGCTGGGGCACATACGATCGCACTCACCAGCTTTTACCGATCACCGATCACTGCCCTTGCCGACATCAATTTGATCGCAGGCAGCAAAGAGACCAACTACCGCATCGAGGCGATGAGCAGCCGGATTGTCCACACAACCGTACTCGACGCCTTGTTCGTCGCAGTAAGCCTCCGCAATCCCGATGTGTCGACCACCGCTCAAACGAAGACATTGAAAGCGGTAGCCAGTCACAGGCTTTGAGTTAGAAAGTATCCACCCTTCACAGCTGCAAACAGCGGTTAGCCCATGTCCGGCCTAGTTTGAGTTATCGGAGGCAACATGGAGCACTTGTGCCACGCAACTACTGCAATTCGACAGAACGGTTCGAGATGCTTCAGAAGCACGAAGCAACCCAATCTTGATCTACGTGAAACCGAGGATCGGGTCCCCCGCTATCCGGATATCACGTATCTCCGTAAGTCGCGCCACGTATTGAGCGAGGCGTTGTCGACGGCCATCGTAAGCTCCCCACTGGCGGCCATTTATGGCGCATTTTGTGGCCATGGTTTCTCCCCGCGTACGGCCAGATAGTTCCCCACCTGCTGTGAGTCAGATTCGGTCCCGGCAACGCTGGGTGGATGAAATCGAGCAGGGAGATCATGGAAATTTTGGAGGCGTACGACCTCACGGGTAGTTATCGGGCGGCGGCGGAGCTGGCTGGGTGTGATCACCACACGGTGGCCCGGTATGTGCAGATGCGCGCTGCGGGGCAGCCGCCGGACCGCCGGCGGCATCGAGCGCGGGCGATCGACGACTTTCTGCCGAAGATCGAGGAGTTGGTGGTCCGCTCGCAGGGCAAGGTCCGCGCGGATGTCATCCACGAACGGATCGTCGCGCTGGGGTTCACCGGCGGTGAGCGGACCACGCGCCGGACGGTCGCGGAGGCGAAGGCCCAGTTTCGGGCTGGTCGGCGGCGAGTGTATCGGCCGTGGGTAACCGAACCTGGGCTGTGGTTACAGTACGACTTCGGTGACGGGCCAACGATTTCCGGCCGGAAGACGACGTTGTTCTGCGCATGGTTGGCGTGGTCGCGATTTCGGGTGGTGATCCCGATCTGGGACAAGACATTGCCGACGGTGGCGGCGTGTTTGGATGCGACATTCCGCCGCTTGGGCGGGGTTCCGGTCTATGTCCTCACCGACAACGAGAAGACCGCGACGATCGATCACGTGGCCGGGATCGCGGTCCGCAATCCGGAGATCGTGGAGGTGGCACGGCATTACGGCACGACGCTGCGGACGTGTTTACCTGCTGATCCGGAGTCGAAGGGAGGAAGTGAGGCGACGGTGCGGATCGCCAAAGCCGACCTGTTGCCGAAGGAGGTGAACCTGCGCGAGCAGTATCACTCTTTCGGTGAGCTCGAGTCGGCTTGCCGGCAGTTCTGCACCGACGTCAACACCCGCGTCCACAGCTCTACTCGGCGGCGGCCGGTCGAGCGGCTGGCCGAAGAGTTGCAGCGGCTGCATCCGCTGCCGAAATCTCCGTTCACCGCGGTGTTCGGCACTACCCGGCGGGTGAACTGGGAGTCGACGATCTCGGTGGAAGGGGTGCGGTATTCGGTGCCGCACACGTTGATCGACACTCGGGTCTGGGCCCGCTTCCATGGTGAGGAGCTGATCGTGACCGCCGTCGACAATGATGGCGGTGCAGTCGAAGTCGCGCGGCACCGCCGCGGCCAACCCGGTTCACCGGTCCTCGACAACGACCACTACCCACCCCGCCCAGACCGCGACGCCGCCGACCGGGTGCCCAAGCCTCGTACCGCCGCCGAGCTCGCCTTCCTACAGTTGGGCCAGGGTGCCAACAGCTGGCTGGTCGAGGCTGCCGCCGCGGGAGCGCGCCGCATCAGGGCGAAGATGGCCGAGGCCGTGGACCTTTCGAAGCTGCACTCCCCGGACGCAGTCGACAGAGCGTTGGGGACGGCGGCGATGACCGGCCGGTTCGCCGATCGGGACCTGATCTCGATCCTCGACTACCAAGTCACCCACGAACACGCTGATCCGGTCCGTCGCAGCGAGAACCACACTCTGCAACCGGGCACCGCCGCCTGGTCCACCTTCGGCCAGACACCAGCGCCGGCCAGCCCAGCCACTACTGACGATGAAAGCGATGACGCCTGATGAGCACCCCTTTGCGCACTGTTACCAGCGCTAACGGCGACCCGTTGGCCGAGGCGATCGACCTGACTAAACGCCTGAAACTGCCCCATATCCGCAGGTCCTTGAGCGATATCATCCCGACCGCGAAAGCCCAACGCTGGGACCCCGCCGAAGTCGTGCGGGTTCTCCTCGCTGAGGAAGCCGCCGGCCGGGACCGGGCGAACCTGCACACTCGCCGCAAACGCGCGGGTTTCCCTACCGGCAAGACCTTCGGCGACTGGGACGAAACGAAATCGTCGATTCCCCGCGCCACCCAGGACGCGCTCCGCACCCTGGAGTGGGTCGGGCGGCGTGAATGTTTCTGCGTCTGTGGGCCTTCGGGAACTGGCAAGTCTCACTTCACCGAGGCACTCGGGCAGGCCGCAGTCGAAGCTGGGCTGGCGGTGTCTTGGTTCACCATCGAAGACCTCGGTGCCCTGGTCCGCCGGCACCGTGCCGACGACTCCATCGCCCGAGCCCTGACGAGGATCATCCGCTCCGACCTGATCATCGTCGACGACATCGGTCTGCTCCCGGTCTCTGAAGACGCCGCCGAAGGATTCTATCGCCTCGTCGACGCTGCCTACGAACGCCGAGCGATTGCCGTCTCAAGCAACCTGCACCCCTCCGGCTTCGACGAGATCATGCCCAAAACATTGGCCACCGCCACCGTTGACCGGCTCCTGCACCATGCGCACGTCGTCGTCACCGACGGCGACTCCTTCCGCCTCACCGAAGCCACCACCGGCAAGGGGGTGAAGCCCTTCAGCTAACCCAAATCAGAAAGCGGGTGGGGAAAAACAACTGGCCGCCACCGGGGAGAACCCGTGGCCACCAGCGGGGAGAACTACTGGCCGCCTACGGGGAGAACTTCGTGGCCATTGACACTCATGCCCGCCTGGCTCATTCCGGACTACATCAGGCAAGGAATTCTCGATAACGCTCCATGCTGGCTTGGTGGGTACTGCCGATAGATGCCGGAGGGGACGTTGAGATGTTGGATCTGGAGTTGTTTGTCGGCCCATCGTTTGCTGCCATGATTCGTGCGGCAGTGGCATGGCTCCAGTTCGTCGGAGATCTCTGACTGATTTGTGCGACTAACGCCTCAAGCGATCGGGAACCCGCACGAAGTCGTGCGGTCATGCGTAGAGAGCGAGGCCCGGTAAGGCTGCAATGCTTCGCCCGGCCATTCACCGACCCCGCCGACGAATCTGCGCTACCAGAGAGTGGTCTGGGTGGGTGTGAGACCTGCGTTTCCGCGTGGTGCTCGTCGCTGCGTCTTCCGGCCGGACGCGCGCGCGATGTCGGCCTCTGGGATTCCGGCTTGTCGGGCCATTTCGATGTCGTGGGTGGGATCGACGCGTGCTGCGGTGGCGATTGCGATTTTGACCAGAAGGTGTCGTCGGAGTCGCTCGCGTCCATCTGCGGACTCTCGTGCACTCCACTGGTTTTTCCATTCGGCGCTGCCGGCCGCCGGCGCGGATTCGACTCGATTGGCGAGGCGTTCGAGCAGCACGTCGAGCGACTCCAGCAGAGCGTCACATGCCTCTGCTACAGCCTCATCTCTGATGCCGTCAACCCGCATGTTCGCAGCGTATCGAATCGACGACGCGGTCGCTGGGAGGCGAACTGCGTGCCGCTACCGCGTTTCGAGGGGCCCGGCATTCAACTATCTGGTTACCCAGCGCGATTCGAATGTCGCTCTCGTTGACGGGGCCTGGCTACACGTCGCGCTGAGGAAGGGAGTTCCTCGCAACGTAGACGGAGATCGATGTACCCAGGGCCCACGGGTGCCCTCCGCGGCTCACTGCGTAGTTTCCTTCAAGACGCCCTGCGCGTTGGCTGACAGGTTGTGCGTGTCCAAGAGTTCGTCCGCGTGGGCCTTCTGATCGTTGTACTTCGCGGCAGTACTGATCTCGAGCAGCATGGTGCGTATCGGAATGTCCTCGACGAGGTACAGCTCCTCGAACACGGACTGGATGTGCCAGTACGCGTTTCCCTCGAGGTCGTCGCTGTCGAGGTAGCGCAGGCATTCGTAGACACCTTCGGTGCCGTAGCGCTTGATCAACGCCTCCGCTGCGATTTCCCTCGGGGCGAGATTGGTCGGGAAGCGCAGTCCCTCGGTGAGAATGGGCCAGTCTTGTTCTCCGGTCGCGTTCTCGATGAACCACCGCGACCCGGCTTTTGCGGATGCCCAGTCGCCTCGGTCGATTTCGGCGACGGCCTCGTCCCGGGTTTTCCGCTGTTATATGCCCAACCTGTCGGTGTTGGATTCCCCGGTGTCTGCCCAAACATTACGGGAGCGTGCATGAGTCGTATCCCACAGTGAGGCAGCGGGAGTGCCGCCGACGCTTCCTCCGGCTACGGGTATGGCTGGAACCGGGCTCAGCCCGAGCCCCAACCAGTAGTCGCGGGTAGCGGTGTTGGCCTGATCCCACTGCGCACTGTCTACAGTGCCGCCGACCCAGCCTCCGGCAATCGCGCCGATCGAGAACGGTGTCTGAGAGGTTTCAAGGAGGGTCGTGGGTAGCCCATCGAGTGCCCAGAAGGCCTCGGTGGTGGTATGTCGGGCAGGTAGAGGGATTTCGGAGGACGGGCACCGGTCTTGATCGCCGCCGATCCCGACCCAGATCAGCCGAGGTGCTTTTCTGCGACGCCACCGGCGTTCGGTGGGGTCGTTGAAACCGCGGATCCAATGTCGGCCTGTGGCATCGGTAATCGGCGTTCCCTGCGGGGCGGTGCGTAACTGGGCGGCACAGTCATAGACGCGCCCGCGGTTGAGTGCTGTGTTGAATTCACTTTCATCGCTGGTCATCGAACCCCCTGTGAGTATTCATGTTCAATCTAGACCTGCGGCACAACGGCTCTCGCCTATGTCCGACTGGTAGTCGAATTCTATGGGCTAAGGTCTTCTTGCTGGCGCCAGGCAATGGAACTTCCTGAAATGCGAGCGTGTCTACTGTCATGAATCTATAACCGACATACCTTTCACGCTGCGATGTCATGGCGAATGTTGTCGAGAACCTGGGTCAAGGCGGAACTTCCGATGCTGTAGGAGTTGAATCTGCGCACGCATTTGGCGGCGCGGTCCGCAGCCTCGTTGAGCCGATCGCCATCGTGACCCTTGACCCACTTGAACGAGACTTGTCTGCCGGCGGAGGCATTGTGGATTCGTCGTACGACCGATGAGATGTAGCGATCTGTGTGCAGTTCGCCGCACCGATTGCGAGCGTCGAGTTCAGTTGGCGTCAGCCCAATTAGGCCGATCGCATCTCGACTGTCGGTTCGAATCACCAGGTGCTTCTGGGCAAAGGTTTTCAGAGCCAGCTCGATCGCGAGAAGCTCGGCGACGATTGGAGTGTTGGGTGCGTCGGGCTTGTAGGTTGCGTGCAGTTCGGTATCGGTTGCCACACCCATTCCGCAGCCCAATCTGGTCGCCGAGACCGAGCCATCGGTGTAAACGACCAGCGGCCGTCGCATTTCCAGATTTCGTGCCGTACGAGCGTCGAGTTGGCCGGCGGCGTCATAGAGCAGGCGGAGGCGGGAGCCGAGCTGGTCGTAGAGGTTGGTTGCGAAGACCGCCTGTGAGAATGAGGCTGCGCTCTCGATCAGCATGTCGCGGACGTGCCGGTCACTGATGTACACAAGCAGTTCTCGATTCGCGGCGTTCGCGCGTTCGTAGAGGTCAGCGAAGATGTCGAGGATGCTGGCCCGCCAGCTGTCGGAAGCGTTGCTGGATGAGATCGCTTTCTGGGTGAGCGTGTCGCCTGCGTCGGCAAGTATTCCGGTGATGATCTTGTGGTCGACACCGAGTGAGTAGTGCGGGTTCACGACTCGGATTACAGCGGTCAGTGGATTGTTCAGCTGCGGTACGGCACCGCCGGCACGCAATTGCAGGGGCGTAGGGGCATTCATCATCGTTCCAATCTGTGATCTCGTGTTGGTGATGCAATGACGGTACGAAGGGCCCTTCCGCCGTGCGGCACCGCGAATGAAGGCCCGACGCCGTGCGGCACGCCGCTGACGGGTGGCAGTTGCGAGCGCAGTGTTTCACCGAACACCGGAACCGGCCTTCCTACAGTGGCAATCACACCAGTGATCACCGCGCTCACGCGGACAACGTAGGGAGCTTCAACAATGGCTGCATCGGTCGTGCGCTACACCGACGACAGCCGCCGACTGTTCATGTCGACGGTGGCGAAAAAGGTCGAGAACGAGGTTTCGGAGGGTGCCTGCGCCGGGCCGTGGCTGCTGTCTCTGAACATCAAAGACGCAGTACAGGTAGCACCTGGCCCCAACAACACCGAGAGGCACCTGTGCGGGCTGATCGACCCCAACGATGCACGTGCGGTTGTAGCCGCCGACCCGGACAACCTTCGCTCTCTCGCTAGGGCGATGCGCGAAGCCGCTGACAATGCGGATACTCCGGGACCGATAGTCGATTCGCTATTCGACGTCGCAAAACGGTGGGATACCGCGATGGTACTGCGCTGTTCAGGCGTGTTGCTGGAGTTGCGGGATCCACCCATGAGGACGCAGCCGACGGCACCGCGTAGCGATCAGTCGCAGCACACGGCGTCTCCGAAGAATGCTGTTCCGCAGCAGAATTCGACAGCGGCACCTGCGCCGACGATTGCACCCGCACCTTCAACTCCCCCGAAACCTGCTCCTGCAGAAGCGATGACTCCTGCGGCTCCGCCTGCAGCGTCGGCGACGGAAAATGTGGCCACCGAAGACCCCTGGGGCTGATCGAACGTGCCACCACGAACACGGGCACGAAGTAAACCTCGAAAGACCCCGCCTGCGAAACGTTTGGAAGTGCCCTCAGCCGCACGTGGGCAGAGGGTCTGGGTTCTCGACGGTGTTCCCTACCGAGCGACACCTCCCGGCGCTCACTACTACCCGGGAATTCGCGCGCATGCCTATGTCGGGGAGACCCTGCCGGAAATATTGCAGGTCTACGCATCCAAGCCGTACAGCTACGCGCGGTGGATCGAGGATGAAATCAACGGTGTGCGAGGGCCAGGCGCGAGGGCCGCCCCGAAGACCCCTACGGCCATGCAGCTTTCCGGCGCCAAAGCGATCGCCACCGCGTACAAGAGTGGCTACCGAGGCATACTTCTCGGCGACGATATGGGGTGCGGAAAGACTGGTACGGCAGTGCTTGCCGCCAAGGCGATTTGCCATCTCGGCGGCGGCGACACGATCTTGATCACGGTGGACCGACCGGCGCAGATCACAATCGGTGCCTGGCGTGATGCGATCGCTTCATTCGGTGGAGATGGCGGCTTTCGCTGGTTGATCATGTCGCCTGACCAGCTGAAGAAACTCCTTGGAAAGAATGGACAGCCGAAGCATGTATTCGCCGTCGTGATCAACGACGAGGCACAGCAATTTCGACACATCACAACTCAACGCACGCAGTACATGCGGCGGATCAACAAACTCTCTTCACCACCACAACAGGCCCCGTTTGTACTGTCGGTGACAGCCACACCCGGACACCACCCGGGCGAATACACCTATCTGTCGTCGCTGCTCGCTCAGATCCACGGGGAGCGCCCACAGCAGTGGGCCGACCTCGGCGCCAGGCTCGCCCAAATGGGTTTGCCGCTCGAACCGGGTTGGGAGAAAGGTAAGTGGCAGTGGACCGCTGACGCGAAGGAATCCACGACGACACAGAATCAGGCGGTGACGAGGGTCCGCCGCTGGATGGAGAACACGAACCCACCAGTGCTGCTGCACCGCGATGCACCTTGGGGGCCCGCTCCCCTTGACGGGCTCCCTGTGGAATTCACACCTGCGCAATGGGCGTCATACCACCAGGATTGGGGAGAGTTTCGTGCCGAGATGCGACTTGCTCGTACCGGTCAGGACACGGCCCGCGGTCGCGCCGCGCTGATGCGGTTTCGGCAGAAGGCGAGCCTGCTACGGGCACCACAAACTGCGGAGTTGGTGGCTGCGACAGTGGAACGCGGATATCAGGTGCTCGTGGCTGTCGAACTCACCACTACTGCTGCTGCCCCTGTTGCCGATCTCCTCGAGGAACAAGGGCTGGGTGTCTCTCGCATCTTTGGTGGTGGAGATCTCGAGACTGAGCGGATGTCGTTCCAGGTGGGTCGCAACCCTGTCGTGGTTTTCAACACCACTTCGGCAATTAATCTGCAAGCCCGGGAAATGTTTGCGGATGGGACGCGGGCGAGCGCGACTCCGAGCATTGGGTTCTTTCATCAGCCGCGGTATTCCGGGATCGCAGCGCGCCAGACAATCGGTCGAGCACACCGTGACGGGCAAGTTTGCCCGTGGTCTGTCATCTATTCAGCCGACACCGTCGAAGAGGATGCGGCCCGTACGATGATCAACAGATTGGTAGTGACATCGACGAGTGTGAATGGCGATACCAGCGCACTGGGGGCCATTTCGAAGCTGTTCGGAGCGGACTGGCTACCTGACAGTTTTTTCGAATAGCGAACAAATTGCCATCATGTGGTCGGTTTTTATCCAGGTACGTTGTCGATTGACGACTTACATGCCTATCATGAAGCTGCCTCCCCTTTTGGGGAGGCCGAAAATCGCGAGTGCGGTACCGGGACGTTTATTCGGGCGTCTTTCAACGGTTGCCCTCGCGTCGCGTCCCCTGATGGATGTGGAGCATCTCCGATAGGCGTGATGGCCCGCAATAGCGGGCCATTCGCATATCTGCACCATGCCGCGAACCTCGGAGCACCGGAACCGGCCAGGCAACAATGATGCGGATACCTCGTCGGAAGGACTACGCGTCATGTGTAAGGCCAAGCCGGGCCGCCGCTGCCCCAAGTGCCGCGGCGCAGCCGTGACAGCGCAACGTAGCGCGCTTGCCCGTGCCCAAGCAAGATATGCGGCTGCTACGAACAAATCCGCTGCGGACCGGGACGCTCTGGGATCAGAGGTCCGGTCCTCCGCGCGGGAGCTGATCATGAGGCAAACCGAGCTCGATTCGACGGACGAGGTCCGAGCTCAGTTGGAATCGGAGATCAACAGACGTGTCGAAGCAGATCCGAAAGATCCAGAACTGGCAAAGCTGTCGAAGAGGCTCATCGAAGGCAGGCTGATGGACGAGTACCGGCGAGAACAAGTCGCAGCCATGCCGGCCCGGCCAACTCACCCCGCGGCAGTCGAGGCGTACCGAGAACTCGGAGACGCTCGATACGACATGGCCAGGGCGAAGGTGAGAATGGACATCAACGGCGACAACCCTGCTGAATGGAACCACTGGTCCCGTGAGCACTTCAAGTGCGCTGAGGCTGCCAATACTGCCGCCGCACGCATGCACGTGATCGAAGCAGCTCAAGATGGTAGGGCGTGGCAGGCACTGTCGAACGGGGACCGCATTGCGGTGCGTCAGGAACTTGCAGAGGGCGGCTCCTTCACTACGCCAGCTGCGCCTCGGCCTATCGACGAGATCCTTCACGACTACGCAGACCGGTCCGAAGGATACGAGCCGCTCCCTGATCCGCTCGACTACGCCGCTCACGCACCGTTCGCCGGCTTTATTGGGCCCGTCCGGAAGCCACCCATCACGCAAACTGCGACCAAGGGACCAGCGACTGAGGAAACTGCGACCAAGCGAACAGCGGAGGAAACTGCGCCCAAGCGGACAGCGAACAAGCGGACAGCGACCGAGCAGAAACGCCGCAGAAGCGAACGTAGCCGTGACGCTCGACGCATGCTTGCATCGATCCGATCGACGTCCGGCAAAATCAACCCGGATAGATTGGCAACCAAAGCCGGGGTAAATCCGTCCGGAGGATCTGGCCAACACGCGGACTCTCTCGACTGCACCGGGATGCTTTTGCTGTTAGAACTGCTACCGACCAAGTGAAGGAGCTCCACCCGTGGCCATGTCCAGAACCTCCCTGACCGTCGCACTCCTCGGTGTGACGGCCGTGGTCCTGTCCGCCTGCGGTGGAAGCACCGAAGAAACCCCCGGTGGTAGTGGAACCTCGTCGGCCGGAGGTGCGAGTCAGTCGAATGCCGGCACACCGAGCCTTCCTGCACCGCTTGCAGACTTTGCAGCTCTCGCGACGACAGCAAGCAAAGACGCCTGCAGCAGCGACATCACCGACCCGGTTACCGAGATCATCAGATATCAGTACGAGAAGGCAGGCAACGACGTCAGTTCACTGAAGGTCGAGACCAGCAAGGGGATTGGCCCCGGGAACTTGAACAGCTGCACGTTCAGTCTCTCCGGAAGCTCGACGTGGAATGTGCCCACGGTATCGGTCGCAGTACTTCCTGCGGCTGACAACCCGCTGTCCACCACTGTTGACGACCTCGGGCGGCTTGCACCGATCGAGCCAGCGCCGGCAGGCCTTGACATTCAAAGGCCTTGTAACGACAGCGATGTACTGAACCCGGCCGCACCCTGCAGTCCTACCCGCATCGCCTATGACCAGGCCGGACTGATCACGGAAGAGGTCATTGCGGCGACGGGCAAGACGTTCCTCGACCCGTCGACGACTGTCGGTAAAGCACCCGACTCCGGATACCGCAAAGTCAACGCCACGACCGGCAGCACGAAAGACCAAATCAACGCGACGAGAGTGGTCGGAGACGACTGGCTGTTGTACGCCCGGATCGCCCCGAGTCAGTTGAACCAGCAGGCCCCGGCACTCGACGCGTACTTTGTCAGCACGGACGTCTCCGGCGGCGGCGACCCCGACAGCAGTAGCGGCCCCGCCGCAGATCTCACAATGGCGATCAGTGACTACTTCCGCGCCGGAACTTCGACGTTGCCGAAGGGCAGCGTCAGCTAGCCCATCCCGGGGCGTAACGGAAAGGAACTGCCATGCAGGTAGTGCTCGGGTTCATTGCGTTGGCGATGACCGTATGGCTGATCCGACGCGTCTGGAACTCAGGAGCTGCACGATCCCTGATGTACCTCGCCGGAGCGCTCGCACCGCTGGCTCTTACTTATTTCGGCTGGAGCGACCAGCACGGGGGCATGTGGGTGGCATGGCCGTTCTACGCGGTCGGCGTCGCAGTTCTCGCGCGCCAGTTGGAACTGCTGTCCAGACGGCTACCTGCGCACAGCCCCAAACCCGAAATCGCGACATGGGCGACATCGAATGTTGGATCAGCCGCGGCTTACTTGGGCGGCAGCAGATAGTCGACAACCACCGCCAAGTCCGCGATGAACTCTGCTGGCCTACCCAGCGTCGGCAACGACCGCAGGTAACTTGCGATATGAGGGCCCGCAACGATCTGCACTTGCGTTTGGAATCCGTCTTCGGTGGCGACGTCCATCGGCCCGCTGGCAGAGTTCATCGTCGCGCCATGAACGGCGAGCACAGTCGGAGTAACCAATCGATCTGGCGGCATCGCCAGTAGATCGTCGATGCACGCAGCTTCGAACACCGACGATTCGGCGATGAACGTCGCGTCCCGCCCGTTCAGAGTCCAGCTGTGCTCACCTGTTGCTGCGCCGAACAGTTCGTCGATCTGCCGGCGCTCCGGAGTGTGGCCGACATCGCCGCTGTAGGTCAGGACACCATTGCGGTGCTTCGAATCCACTACGAGAACCCCTGGGGGGCCAATTACCACGTGATCTACGTCAGCGTTGGTTCCTGGGAGCGAGCGCGAATGTAGGACGGTCCATTCCGGGCCGAGACGGGCGAGTTCGGCGGCCGTCTGTTGCTCTGCGCTGATCCCGGCCTGCAAGTTGTGCGCATCCATAGAGGGGGGCTCGACGAACCCGATCAGATTCCGCGCCAAGTTGCTTCCAGGATTCATCGGGATCCCAGATCGCTTCGATGCCCGCCGCGCAGCTATCACCGTCCCCACGTCGATGCTGAGAGCGGCGGCAGCACCAGTACCAACCAAAGCCAAACTGATCGCGGCGGCATGTCCGAGTACGCCAGCCAGGGCAACGCACACCGGAACACACCACTGTGCGGCGACGACAGAGGGTGTGCGAGGAAACCGCAACCTACGTGACGTGCCGACGATCCACGTTGCCATCGCGATAGCACCGACCGCGACGAGCTGTCCGACACCGATCCCGAAATGAACCCCCACTGCCACGGTGGTGCCTGCCGCTGCGACCATCGACGCCACCATGACGGCGGCTCCGTACAAAGACACCGCGTAGTTCAACCCGGCGGCGCCGAGGACCGCGACTGTCAGAATCCACGCTCCGACCTCAGCGTCGGCGACGAAACCTGTGATCACGGCAGCGGCACCGCACACACCCAACACAATCGCCGAGACGCGAATTGCGCTGCGGTTACGGCGGTATCGTTGTTGTTCCCGCTCGATTCCGCGCAGGCTTCGTGCAGCGGACTCGACAGGATCGCTTTTCGTCGACCCAGTGCGGTCAAGCGCGCGTCTGCTGATACTCATGCGGACCACGCTAAACCGTCGAGTTCCGTATCTCCCCACGGTTCCATCGTCTTCCAAGCGTGAGGCGCAGCAGTCGCCACGATCAGTCGAGTATCGACCAGCCCATGGAGTCGCATGAAAACCATTGTCCGTCGATCTTGACGACGTCCCCTACTGACAGCGAGCGCAGGCCGTGGATCTTTCGGTACGCCACGGCGGCTTTGGAAGTCTCTCCGACGTTGAATTCGTCACCTTCGACGTCTACTACTCGGGGTCCGGTGTGAATTGCGGTCATGGCGTTCTCTCTCTTAGGATTCGGAACCAAGACACCGGGCAGATAGTCGCTGCCCGGTGTCTTGCTGTTCCGGGGGTATGTCGGTGATCGGTGCGGGTCACCCGAGCCATTGGTTGTAGAGCCAGTTCACCCAGTCGGCGGTGAATATGCCGGGGAAATGCGACTGGTACTCCCACCCGTACGTCGGCTGCCCGTGCGTGGGAGCAACCTGAGTTTGCAGGTCCACCCACCACGAGGTCTGCGCATCGATAAGACCGTGTCCGATGCGTATGGTGTTCGCGTCCACCGTGAAGACCAGATAGCCGTCTTCGAGCTTCCAGAAGCTGCGGGCCTCGTCGGGGTCCATGCCGGACAGGATCTCTTCGTGATCGACGTATTCCTGCGCGATGCGGGCCAAGTCCGCTTCGGTGAACGGGTCCAGTTCGGTGGTGTTCCACCTGGGTTGGTTCATGGTGATTTCGAGTGTGCGTACGGTGTCGAAAAGTGAGGGAGTGTGCATGAGGTTTCCTCTTCTGTCGGTTGTCAGGGTTGGATTCACGGCACCGGGCAGATAGTCGCTGCCCGGTGACATGTGATTCCGGGGTGTCGGGAGGTCTTGGGGATCTAGTCGCTGCGAGGAGCGTGGAGAGCGTGCCGTGCCTTCTCCAGCTCGGACCGATCGTCTCCGAGCCACCCACTCCAGTCGTGGTGTTGGTCGCGCAGTCCTTCGGCTTCTTCCGATTTCCCCAGCGCGTCAAGCAATTCGGCGGTGGCGTCGATCTCGTCGCAGTTCAGCACTCCACCGAGGTGGTAGCGGGAAAGTGCGGAGTCGAACGATTCTGCCCACTTGTCAGCCTTGTACAGGACGGTTTGCAGATCGTGCACTTTGAGAGCCTTTCGCTCGATGGTGGTTTCGTGTTCCAGTTCGGCACGGGCATCGTCGGGGCTGTTGGTGATGACTCCGTTGACGATGAAATCGTTTGTGCTGTGCATGTTTTCCTCTTTCTCGGTTGGTTCGACATTCGGTGATCAGGAAAAGCGTCGTTACTCCCAGTTGACGCACCGTGCGGCGCTGTCATGCATCCGAGGGCAGGAGTAGTCACCGCACCCGCAGGCCAGTCCGGCGTAGTGGATGGTCGCGGCGTCGTGGTCTTTGCCTTGTTCGAAGTCGTAACCGTTCACTGACTTGACCTTCCGTTGGTGTCCGGACCCCTCGGTGGCCCCTGACAATTTTTTTCCGTTCTGACATGGAGCTCCGGATCGGCGGTATGAGGGCACGGCGCAATGCTTGGGCCGCAAAGTTTTTCAGCGAAGCGTCTTTGAAAAAGTTTTCGGAGCCGGAGGCCGGCGAAGCCGCCAGGGGTTGCGCCGGGACCGCCGTCGATCAGGATCGGAAGGACAGAAAGGAAAAAGGATCTTTTCGAACAACAAGCCGAGAGCTTGGATAGCCGTTATGCCCGTGGGGATCTCGGCATTGAACACGACAACCATTGGCTGCCCCGGCTGGTAGCCGAAGAACCCGAGGTGGCGACCTTCCTGGTCGACCGCAGCGTTGTGCAGGATGGATGCGGTTCGAGTGCTCATGGTGGATCCTTCCGATCACGGGGCGAGCTGACATCCACCACGGTATGAAAGGCTCAATCCCAGTGCGGCACGGCTTGATCGCCGATCCGTCACCGCTGCAAGGTCTGCGCCACTCTCCAACCATCGGGAGTGTTTTCCAGCGAAACGACCAGATAGATCGGTGCCAGTTTCTGCGTGCTGTATTGAGTGCGTGTGGTCTGTTGCACCGTCACATATCGCAACGCGAAGGTGTCGTCCGGGGGCCTCTGCTGAGGTATGACCTGCGCTTGCGCCGATACGAGAGTATTGCTGTCCGCCCAACGATCCCAGGTGCGGCCAGGGCCCGTCGGTGGGTCGTAATTGTATGCGCCGGCGGCCATCTTCTCGTTGAGCAGTGGGGCAGCGCGGAGCATGGCGGCATTCTGGTTGAGATCCACCCGAGGCAGATACGTGTACATGGCCGCGATCGCGGCCTCCGCGACGGCATCGGGATCGTGGACGTCGATCGTCGTGATGTCGATAGGCGACAGCGACCGGGGCAACTCCTCGCTGGGTGTGGCAGCCACGGTTGTTGTTGTTGTGGTCTCATCTGGATCTGAAGTGCTCCCGTTGCTGCATCCCCCGAGAATCGGAAACATCAGGATCAGTGCTGCTGCCGAAGCGACGCGTAGTCGGTTTCTCATCCGTACCTCCGAATGTTTTCTGCTTTCGACAGGTCGAAGTTGTTGATGGACACGCTCTGTCCGAAGGTGGGCGCCTCGATGACTTTGCCGTCACCGACCCAGATCGCGACGTGGCCGGTTCCGTTGGAAAACACAGCGTCGCCAGGCTGAATGTCCTTGACGTCGATTGTCTTTCCTTGTGACAGCTGTGCCCAGGTGTTTCCGGTCGCTGTCGCTTTGCCGTTCGATGCCCGTGCGGTGGCGAACTCGACGAGTCCGGAGCAGTCGAACCCTGGCGTGCCCGGGTTCTCGGGATGTGAAATACCCATTGTCGGACCATTCGGGTCGCCACCACCCCACACATAGGGCTTTCCCATCTGGGTCATGGCGGCTTCAACGACGCCGCGGCCGAATTGGGAACCACCAGTGAAGTTGACCAACTGCACTTCGGAAGTTGGGGCAGTACCAGCTTGCGAGTACTTCTCGTACTTGGCGCGCACGCTTGGTACATACGCCTGGGTCTGCCCGTAGGGGGGCACTCCCCCGTATTGCATAACTGCGCCCTCACCCGCGTTGTATCCAGCGGCTGCCAAGTCGAGCAGGTCACCGCGGATCTCACCGCTGGCGATCTTCGGTTTCAAGAGGTCTGCGATGTAGCACAGGTAGTGCCCCGCAGAGAGAATCGAGTCGTACGCGTTGAATGGGTCCGGCGCATTGGGGGCTTCTTTCTTACCGTTCCGATCCAGGCCTGAGTCTTTCCCCATTGACGTCCATGTGTCCGGCATGAACTGGGTCATGCCCTGAGCGCCACCGGAATTGACGCCGTCCCCACCGCTGGTGACCAGCGGATTCCATCCGGATTCCTGCTCGATGATCGCCGCGATGAAGGCAGGCGGTATATCAGCACAGATCGATCCGGCTTCGGTGATGATCTGGACGTACTCGGGTGGCACCAGACCAGGTGCCAACCCCATGTTGACGACACCTGACGCACAATTTGGGTTCGTTGTGGCCGAGGTAAGCCGGGAAGTCGCTCCGGACTGTGCGTCAGCGCTGGTCCACAGGGCAGCAACGGTGTCGACAGCGGCCTGTTCCCACGACACGAACTGATCACGCAGACTTGCCCGCTCGGGCATGACACCGATGATCACGTCAGCGATCGGTTGAGTTGCCCAATCCGGATGGGCTTCGCCGTAAGTCTTCAACTTCCCGAAGAACTGCTTGGCCGCGTACTTCGGATTGATCAGATTGTCGATTTTCGAATCGCCAAGCGGGCGTTCGGCAAAAACACCGACCGGCTCGTTGCCGTCGCGAGGTTGCGATATGAAATTCGTGGATTGGCCACTGAGCGCTGTGGCGATAACCGCGGCACGGCCGGCGGGGTCCAATCCTGATTCGCGTGCCGACGAGATCAGCGCGGCTACGTTGGCCTGTTGTTCGGTGTTGAGTGTTTGTTCCTGTTGTGCGCCGCCGTCCAAGGGGTACGGCCGCATCGCGGCGAGATCAGCTTCCGAAGCTTTCGAATCGGGGGCCCCGGTTGACGGCTGGGATTCGGACGGGGGTGGGGCATTTGGTTGCGCGCTGGCGCCGTCCTGGAACTTCTTCAACCACGGCATCGGGTCGACACCTTGTCCGGCCATCCACCCACCCGGGTACATACCCAAGTGGAGGTGAGCGCCTGTGCTCCACCCTGCGCTGCCGACGTCCCCGATGTGCTGCCCTGCGGTGACATGATCGCCTGGTTTGACGAAAACATGCCCGTCGTACATATGCCCATAGAGCGAGTCGACGATCTGACCACCGACGTTGTGGCGGATCACGATCCAGTTTCCGTACCCGCTCGCAGGTCCGGCCTCGCGGACCTCGCCATCACCGACCGAGTAGATCGGGGCACCCTCGATACCCGGTGCTGCCAGATCGGCTCCGTCGTGACTGTTTGTGCCGACCCCGATTTCGCGATATCCGAACGGACTCGAGACGACCATGTTCTTTTCGTCGAGTGGCAACCCGAGGACACCGGCCGCTCCCCCGGGCCCGCCTTGGGTGACCCGAGGAACTGAGAAATCGGTGCATGACCCGTTCTGCGCTGTGCCAGCGGCACCCATCGCTGCGGTGGTACCGCTCAGCAGTCCGAGGAACGACATGGAGACGATGAAGGTCAGAATCATCCACATCGAAATCAGCGCGACGGCGCCTCCACCGAACAGAACCAGTCGCTGCGTCTTCTTCTGTCGTTCCGCTTTGCTGTCCGTCGGTTTCGGGATGATCCGATACAGGAACGAGGCAGTGCCGCCTGTCGATGCTGCGAGGGCGGTCTCCACTGAGCGGTTGACCGCTTTGCCTGCAGTGTCTTTCGCTTTGCCGGCGGCGGCCTTCATCGACCCGGCGGGTCCATTGGGCTGTTCACGTTCTCCCTGACGGCCACGTCGAGGAGTACTACCGCCGCGGCCAGCGGGTGTGGCAGTGTTTCCTCGTTGACCGGCGGGCCTGATCGGTGGTGATCCTGCAGATCCTGGTCGCCGGGCGCTGTTCGACTGTGACGGTGTTGCCGCGTTAGGTGGTGGCGGTGTTCTGCCGGCGGCTCGCTTCTGTGCCCCTGGTGCTGCACGGTCCCCGGTGGTGTTCCCCCCGACTCCGCGCGGGTTGCCTCCGGTTCCACCTGTTCTACGGCCAGCCGCACCTGCCGCCTTTTTTCCTCCGATTTTCCGTGCTCCGCCGGAGGACGGGATCTTCCGGATTCCTCCGTTGTCCGCCACTTACCTGCCCTCGCCAACAGTGGCAGCGGCCGGCGGAGAATCGGACCGGATCTCGACGGCACCTGTCACTTTCGGTTTTCCTGAACGCGACAGGTCCATGTGCACGTCGTAGGTGAGGATCTGTTCCTCTCTTTGGTCAACGCGCTGATCCATCCCGAGAATCAAGCGGCTGATCGTCACCCTTGTGACAGCAGACTTTCCATCCGGACTGATCGAGGTGCTGTCGACGCGCTCGACTCGAGAATCGAACGCCTTACGCTTCTCATTCCATGTCCAGGACCACATCTGGTTCACCGACGTCTGCATCTGTCCCAGAAATTCTGGCGATGCTGTTTCTTGCCAGCGTGCGAACCAGTCATCAGCAGGTTCGAAGTCCCAGGGAACGAACGTGGTCCACCCGACGATGAAACGTTGCGCAGTCGCTTCCGCCGCTTCGACGGAGTTCCCACGGATAGCTGTCGGTGGTGCGTACGGCGGCTCATACTCGTGCGGCGCCGATGGCTCAGCGCTTGTGGTGAAGCCAGGAATTGTTGCGGTGGTCGATGCGGACGACTCCGGGTGGTCCGCAGCTTGGCCGCCGCACGCTGTAAGGAACGCGCCCATGCACGCAATCGCGGCCGCGCGTCTGACGCTACTCATTGGCGTCCCCGTCGTCGGGTGACGCTGAATGCCCCGCGAACGCCACCTGCTGTCAGAGTCAGGACCAGCCATCCAGCTGCTGCCAATGCGACGATGTAGCTCGCGTGCTGCGCGATATCGGAGGAGAATGTCCACGCGGGTGCAATGCCAGCGATCAACGCCAACACGACTACGCGTGTAGGGCGACTTCTCCAAAATGTTTGCGCAGCAACCACGATGCCGCCAGGCGCAGCGGACAGCCAAGTCGCGATCGTCGCTGTAAGCAACTGACCGTACTGACCCCACGTCAGTGTTTTCTCTGGGCTCTTCGGCCTATCGTTCATTCGTACGCACCTCCGATAGCCCTCATTCTGGCGGTCGCGGTTCCGGTGACCTCCCTGCATGCCCGCCACCGCGCGATGGGACCGCTGTGGCAGCGGTTTTCAGCCATCTACAAAGCGCCGCCCAGGAGCGCGGCGAGCACGACGACAATCACGACCAGGCCTATGACCATCGGTAACCACCGACTGCTGGGCACGCCGGCTATCGGGGGGAGATTCTGAACGAGTCCACGCAGGTTCATGGGATCGGATGCCCGGGCGTACTTGCTGCGATTGTCGTCGTTCTCCTCGTCCTCTTCGGTCTGATGTTCTGCGTCCAAGGGCTCAGGTGCGTCCTGCCCGGCGACAGCGAGAACATAGCCAGGCGGAAGGTCTGCCTCGATAGCGGCGCGTTGCGCCTGCAATACCTCTCGGGCTTGATCCGAGAGCTCCACGAGGGCAGCAGGATCGAGCGCGAGCACGACACGGCTGAGGGCGGTGCCGTCGTCGAAAGTCACCTGCAGTTCAGCCTCACGCGGATCGCTCTCGTCGTAGAAGATGCCGAAGTTCGTTCCGGCTACGGTCAACCCCTCTCGCCGGGTCTGCAGTGCAGCCATACGGGCATGCAGTTCGGTATCTGCGGGTATCGCGCCGTTACCGGGTAGCCGTGAGTCATCAGGGTTGTATTCGTTCATCGCTGCCTACTCTCAGTCGTTCCGGTTTCGAGCGCCGAGCATTGCTTCCCGGTATCCGGCCATGGCCTGCTCATGTGCTTGTCTGGTTTGTGCGCTTCGGACTGCTCTCGCACGAGCCCTGGACCCGGCACCTGCCAGGTTTCCGTCGCTCTGCTGAAGCCATCGATCTCTGGTCGCCGATGGGATTTGTCCGCCGTAGGTTCGCAGTGCCACACCACGGCCCGCATCGACGATGCGTCCGCCGGCTGTTCGCACGCCGCCCACGACTTGTCCGCCCAGCTGCTCGGCACCCGCGACGAGCGGGTTGTTTCGGACTGCAGCACCAGTGGCGGCCGCGGCGCGTCCAGCGCCACGTTTGACGCCTTGGACGACAGGCCGTGACAAGAATTCCGCTGCCTGCGCGGCCGCAGCAGCCTTCCCACCGCCGGGCTTCGTAGCGCTCCCCGACTGGCCTGAGCCTGACGGAGACGTTTTACCGGGGCCGGAAGCATTCGGCCTCGACGGGGACGGTCGATTGGGGCGACGCTGTGCGCGAGCAGGGCTCGCAGTCTCGTCTGTCTCGCCCTCCGCTTGCTTTCCACGTCCCGAACCGCCGCGTCGGCGAGCGGCCGCGGACATCACCGCTGCGGTGCTCAACGCTCCGAGAGCCGCACCTTGGACAGTCGAGGCAGCACCGACTTGTGCAGCACCTTCTGGCCGGGCTGCGGCTTCGATCTTCTTCATCGCAACCCACATGCACACCAGAACGGCGACGCTCCACAGCAGCTTGAAACCTGTAGCGACGCTAGAGGTGAACATGATTCCGAGCATGAACACCATCAACGTGCACAGAACGGAATAGACGGTGGCCATCAGCAGTGCGTAGACGATGTCGTCTATCCAGTTCTTCATCATTTTCGACTTGCCTGGGAACGCCGCCCACACGAGTCTCATCGGCCCGAGGATGAACGCCACCAGCAACATCACGTGCCACCAGAGGGCAATCAGGGACATTGCTGCGATTCCGACGGAAGCGATCACGGTCCCGAAGAGAGCCGAGATGGCTTTCGCGACGTGCGGCATAGTGCCGCTGCCGGAGAACGCTGACAACGCCGCCGCCGCCTCGTCTGGGGTGAGATTCGATTTCCCAACGGGATCGTTGCCGTCAGACCCGGATATCTTGTTCAGGCTCGCGGCTACGGCGTAGGTCGGATCGCAACTGCTGAGGGCTTCGAAGCTGTCATCGCCGTCAAGGCAATCGGCCCGGGCCCGGTCGATTGACGGGCCGCCGGTCTGGGCCAGCAGATAGGACCGCATGTCGTTGCAGCCGCGGTAGTTGTTGTAGCAGGGCAACCCGTCTTCGTCGCCGCTGCGGCTGATGGCCCCTTCACGGGCGATGGGATTGCCGAAGCGGTTCGGCTCGGCAGGGGGAGTGATCGGTTCCTCGCCGGCCTTGCCGAATTGTCCTACGGCCCACGGCTGGTAAACCAAGGTTTCTGCGAGAACGCAGGAGGTGAATCGGTGACCAGGGTCGGTTGCTTGCGCGCCTGGAAGTGCTTGCGGTGCCTGGCACATCAGGCCCTGTGCCTGCTGGTCCAATGTCCCGAATACGGTGTTGGCGATTGCGCTGCTGAGCGTTCCTCCGATGTGGTCTCCGAGTGAGGCGATCATGTAGAACCCGTTGCCGTCCGGTTTGGCCCAGGAAGCTACCGCAACACCGCCGTACATGACCCCGCGACCATCGCGACCATTGCTGTCAGGCCCGCGTCTTGGATCCCTTGGCGCACCCCGCCTGCACTCGCTGCCCGTACTGCCATGGAAATGGCGGCGATGAGAATCATCACGCCCGCCATAGGGATGAAAAAGTAGTTGTATAGATTAGAGACAACGGGTGAAACATTCTGGTACACACCCTGAATCGGGTTCTTCGCCTGCGCATATTCTTTCAAGGCGATAGTCGCTTGCAGGATGTACACGTTCCCCTGCATGATCAGATTCCCGACCATCGTGGAGATCCAGGGCATCATCGCGCACGATTCTTCGCCTTCGGCGTTCAACTGCCAGTTGACCCACTTGACGCCTCGAAGCCCGGAGATCTCGTAGAGCGTGTACGAATCCATCGAATGATCGGTGGCCGTTGCAGCACGGGTGAATTGCGTTGCGTCCTTGGCGAAGTCTGGAACCTCTCGATTCCGGTTCTCGACCTTGCCGAGGTTGCGGTTCGACAAGAACCCTTCTGGACCCGTCCCGATGCCTTGCCCGCCGAGGTCAGGGCGCGTGATCGAGCACACCACGTCAGACATAGCGCCGGATGCGGCGCCACCGATTTTGTCCGAGACCCAACTGATTGGGCTGGCGTCAGCTGGAATCGGATTCGCGACAGCGATGGATCCGAAAAGAACGACCGAGATCAAGCCGTACGCCGTCGCACGGGCCATCCGAGTGACCCACCGGCGGCCCCCTGTGCGCTGTGGCCTTATCCGGGTGCCTTTCCTGTCGCGCCAGAGGACGATCGCGAGAGCTCCGAATGTGCCGACCAGAAAGCCAGTTCCCGAAACTGTCGTGCTCGGCCACACCATAGACAGAGGGAAGGTCGCCATCAAGGTGCCGTGCGCTACTGCGACGGTCCATCCGCGGTGCACACCCGGAGAGTGCAACACATACGTCACGGCGAGAACCGCCAGCAAGCTGATCGGGTACAGGACGAGGAAATCGGTATGCACCATTGCGTACACCGGGCCCACTGCGACAGCCAGCGACCCGATCAACCCGATCCATGTCAGGGTCGACAACAAAGCGCCGGTCGCCTGAGGTAGCCGCCTGGCGCCGTACCAGATTCCTACAGCGCTGCCGCCGACGATGGCGAACGCGACCAATCCTCGTATGCCTGCGATCGAGAGCAGTCCAGCCACGGTGAACAGCGTCGCCAACGCGCGGACCACCCATTTTTCCAGTATTCGGCCGTATCGCGCGAAAAATGGATAGACCGCTGCCGGTGCCTGTGCCACCGTACTCAACGTCACCATGGGTGATCCTGTCGCTCGTCGATCATGATTAGTTGCTCAGGAGTTCTGCGAAATCGTCGAACTCGTAGCTGTGGTCGTCGACGTCGGCGACAGCGATCGCCTTTGTACTGACACCACTTCGCACGTGATCACGGGCTGCCGGGTCGATGGACCAATCCATCGCGTCCGCCGAGATCGGAGTGGACTGCGCGTGGGCGGAAATAGTGGCATTCGTTTCGGATGCGTTCGAGATTTCGACGAACATCTGATCGACCTGAACCACGCTCACTCGGTTGTCGACATCTCGCATTACGCACACGCCGTTACCTAGATCACCGCCCTTGCTGTACGGCAGCAACCGTTTTGCCAGGGCGTCCCACTCCCCCTCGTTGGCATCAGAAGGTTCCCGCAACAGCGACAACGCCTGCTTGGCTTCTGCAGTGCCTTTCTGCATGAACACAAAGACCGTAGAGAACTGGTTCTGATCAGTCTCTGCAGCGTCGGTCATCGCCTTTTCGATCATCTGAATGTCTTTGGCCTGCTGGGAGATGAACACGACGACGAAATTCAATGATCGACCCTGGCGGAGAGCCCTCGAGATCAGTTCGCGTCCAGCCTGGATCGACGTGACGATGTATGCCTCGTCGATAAACAGCGCTCGCGGTCGACGCCCGCGCCGCTTGGAGTGCGGACTGACTGATTCCGTTACGTCACCAAAAAAATTGTTGATCCGGTGCAGAGCGGTGAAAATGGCTGCTGCAGCGTCGCGCTCAGCATCGCTCCACTGCTCAGGGGTCTTCGCCGGGTCGGGTGGCGTGAACCGGAAGAGCGTGATGACCGTGCGACGCTTCTTGATGCTTCGGAAGCCAACAGACCTGTCGGCCTCGCCGAACAGGAGGCGAGAGTAGGGATTTACGGAAGCACCTTCCAAGCGTGACTTCAATCCTTGGAGCCGTGACAACTCGTGTTTCGCCGGCAGTCGTGACGACCAGTCCGGATTATCTTTGCCGGCTGCCTCAGAAAGGGTCTCAATCTCTTCGTAGAGAGACTGCGACAGCTCGGTCAACGTCGGGACGTAGCTCTCACCGCTGCTCTCAGCGCTGCGGTAGTGTTCCTTCATTGCATGGAAGCCTGGCTCAAGGCGATCCCGATCCGCACGATCAGGGATCAGCAATTCGAGCTGAGCCCGTGCCAGTGCTTCACCGTCCTCGTAGGTATCGGTCAGCGCCCACGCGCACAGCATTCCCCGTGGTCCACCGAAGAGGTCCACGATGTCAGTTTGGTCCCAGAAGTCACGGTTTATCGGCTGAAACTTCGACTCAGGCGTACCGAGGGTGCCGGCGCGGGCGTGGCTGGCGAAGTCCGGGTCGAGAACTTGCGGACCGAATGAGATGTAGTAGCAGAACCTTTCGATGTCATTCTTCGGGTCTGCAGCTACCACCTGAGTGCCTGACTCTGACATCCAGAAGAACAACATCAGTGCGAGTGCCGACTTACCGCCACCGGACGCGCCGATGATGCCGATGCCCGCTCCGTTGTTACGTGCAACCTGAACGTGCGGGTCGAAGTGCACGACTGCGCCGTTTTCCATGCAGTACCCGATGGCAACGCCGCGCCATCCGAGCGCCTGCCCGCTACGTCCCACTTCCACTGCGTCTCCCACACTCGGTGACGAGTCGAGCCTTGCCAGTGCAAGGGCTTCGAGGTTCGTCCACCGGGTGCCGAGGTCGTACCCCAAAGTGTCGTCGCAGAGGTTGACCTTGCCGACGTAGGTCGGGTCCGGGTCACCCGGGATCTGTTCACGTAGAAGCGCGTGCTGAATGTTCAGCGGGACGTGCAGGGTGAAGTCAGTGAAGGCTGCTTGCACGTCCTGGACGGCTTTGGTGAGTTCCTTCCGGGACGGACACGAGATGGTCAGTCGTAACTGTCCGATCATCGCGGGCGTCGGTTCGATATCGAGTTCCCGTTCGAGGTCCAAGGCGTCGCCAAGCACTTCGGAGAATTTTGCATCTTCGATTTTGCCTGCGCCACCGCGGTCTTCGGCTTCGTCCTTGATGAGCCCGATACGACGTTTCGCCAGCTTCTTCCATGCCTCTGATGTCATGAGTTTGTAGCGCCAACTCACTTCGACCTGGAACGGCATCGCACGGAGAGCACGCCCCCATGCGCGGTGATAGTGGAAGGGAAGGACGGAGTCGCCGTCTGCGATAACGAGGGTCGTCGTGTACGACTTCCGTGCCTCCGCCGTTTCCGGGAACGGTTCTGTGATTTCGACGCAATCCGTGAGATTGTGTGCGTCGAAATCTACGATTTGATCGAAATACCCTGCACGCCAAGGTCGTGTCGATTGGTAGTCGCGCTCTGTCGGCGGTTGGAAGTGTCCGTAGAGCGGTTTACGAGTGAGCCAAACAAGATCGGCTCGGGTGACCAATTCAGCACCGGACGCAGACAGTCGGTCTAACAATGTGGATGCGGCGTCACGGAATGGATCGAGGTCACTTGACCGGAAGTGTTCTTCGGCGACGTGGTCGGCCTTCCCGATGATCATTGTTATCGGATCGGACATGCTTGGGCCAGTGAATGTTCCCAGCCGAATCATCAGCACGCGCCGTGGCTCTGGCGTGGTCTCCGAAATGTGTGGTGCCATCTTTTTGGCTGTAAGCGTTTGAAACATCTTCGATGGATCCCACATCGCGCGATCGAGTTCGTCTTCCCAACGGGAGGTATCGACGGGCTGATAGCGCACCAACTCGTGGCAGATCAGTGACGCATCGCGGCCTTGTTCAGCTTCGACCCACATGAGGAGTTGCTTGTAGAAATCGGTGGATCGGTCGAAAGCGAACTCCTGCTGGGTGCCAGAGGTGAAGTCATCACTGTTTCCAGGAAGGATCACACCTGTCCACGCGCCGTTTCCAATCAGAAACAGACCGTCCTCGGCGTACCTGATGCCGAGACGCTGGCGATCAGTACGTCTCTTCGGGGTTTTGACTGTGTTGCCGCTCTTGTGCGCAAGCCACCGATTCACGCCCCAAAAACTGAGGCCAGCGAGGACTGCCCCGACAAACACCATGATGACGAGGATCTTCATGGTTGCGTCTCCTGACCGTAGTTTGTGGTGTTTGATGTTCCGAGCAATTGATCGAAGGTCACTCGCGCTTTCCGTTTCGGGAAGAAATCACCGGTGCCAACGGGTTTCGGGTCGTAGACTGGTCGTTGCAAGGGGCTCTCGAGGTTGACCTGTGCCCAGTCGGGACGCCAGACGATCGCAGTCCACTCAAGCTTTCCGGGGTTCTTGTTCGATGCGCCACCCGAAATCAGGTCAGGATTTCTGAAGATCCGCGCCCAGGACATTCGAACGAACTGGAAGGGCGATTCGTAGCTGTTGCCCCACTTCCAATGACAGAAAGCGTAAGTCACGGCGAGTACTACCAACGCTCCGACAACAACAGTGAGAAATGTCTTTCCGATAGCGAATCCGATCGGCAGCAAAATGACGCCTGCCACCGCTGCCGCCGACACCGACACCGTTGCGAGCTGTGCGTCAATACCCCCGATCGACACAAGTGAAAGTTCTTTGCCTAACTGCCACATGCGATTTCGGTGATTCATTACATGTGTGCGGTCAAGTGCCTCCCGACCTTCGGGCATGTTTGTCCTCCGCTGCCGTTGCTGTTCTGTCAGAGTGCTGTCACTCGACCTGGCTGTTACCTGCTCCGCCACCACTGTTTCCGGGCACGGATTCGCCCGCGTCGACCATGTAGCCGATGAAGATGGGGCCACCACCAAGGACCAGACCTGCGGCGAGGACGCCGATCAGCTTCTGAATGCTCGATCGCCACCCGCCCTCTTTCGCGGATGCCACCGCGATCATGATCGCGATGACGATCATCATTAGAACGAGCATGGCGCCGCCGATGACTTTCAACATCGTCGACAGATTTCCGATGGACTCGGTGATGCCGTCGGCTCCCTGAGCCACGATTAGCGCGGCGCTGTGTGTCTTCATGGATCTTCCTCTCTCCTCTGCCGGCGTCTACCGGAAGCGTTTGTACGACGGTTCTATTCGCCGTCGTTCGATCCTCGGGTCGATGCAGCACCAGGTACGAGGTCGGTTGCTGACCCGAGGCCGGATCCACTACTCGCTGCGCCCTCACGGTCGACAAGGCCTGCACGGATATCGGTGACTAGCCACTTGCCCGAGTTTCGGACGATGTCGACGCGATATCCGCTGGTCTGCATCGACTCAGATGCCGGGACATTCCATGTGACTCGAACCTCGGCGACTGCGATGTCTCCGTCCTGGTAGACGATGGACTGATTCGAGGGCGTGTTGGTAGCGCGCGGTGACCGGACTGTCACTTTTTCGATCTGCGGCTTCGTCACGACACCACCCAGACCAGTTCGCGCCCGCGGCCCTGCGGAATCTGCAAGGACGAGGTTCAGTTGGCCAGCATTCGAGGCGCCCCATGCGGAGAAGAACGGAGCCAACAAGGAGTCCTTCACCTGGCCAGCGAGTTGGACGTCCTCGGTCAGCTTCGCTTTCGCCGGTGGTGGATTTTCCAGTCGCATCGGCGCGGACACCCCGACGTCGCCGACTATCCGTAAGTCGTTACCGGTCTTGCCGGATTTCACCCAGACTGGAACGGACATGGTTTGGTACTGGCCATCCGCCATCGAAACGATAAAGCCCAAGTAGGCGGCCTCACCGGTGGCGAATTCCGTTATAGGAGTAACGGTCCCGTCCACGCGATCATGGAGGGTTCTTGCTGCAGGCCGCCTGATGTCCAACCACACCCTGGTGCGGTTCCCGGCGTCGACATCGCTTTCAGGAGTTGTTCTCGCTTTTTCACAGCTTCGACGTCGCCGTGGGTCAAACACACTGTGAGGTATTGCTGTGCAAATGCTGTCGCCGCGTTGGTAGGGAAAGTGGTGAGCCGATATGCGGCCGCATCGGAGGGCGAGATCGCGCCTTCGGCCGGCACTGCTGAACGCCCGACGGTAACACCGATGATCAAACCGACAACTGCAACGAACGCGAGGGCTGAGCTGCAGAGCGCCAAAGCTTTCCGGCCACGGTATCGACTACCGAGGACACCGGACTTGCCGACTTTGGCAATATCGAAGTCGACGAGCTGAACTCCGTGTTGGTCATACAGATCCGGTATTTCGTCTGTTTTCCCTTTGTTTCGAGGTAGCAGCGAGGAGCCCCTACCGAACCAGCGCTTCTTCGTGGGGCCTTGTCGGTGTTCTCTCCCGTGGCAGCGCTGTCCACAGCGGTGTCGGCATCCGGGTCAAGTACCCGACGGCCAAGGTCGTCGACGAAGATTCGTTTGCCGGCCGAGTCCTGCAGCTCGTTTCCTGCCTCGTCGGACGCTACGAACACTCCGTCGCGGTGATTGAGCATCCACTTGTAGACGCGCTCGTCACCGTCGTAGTCCCAGTTCGGGTTTGGCGCGATTGCAGATTCGAGCACGGGTGCCACAACGCTGGCATGGTCCTTCTCCATACTCGGCCGGTGCATCTCATCCTGCGAAACTGGTTCAGGGCTTCTCCCGAGCAGCTGGTCGACACTAGCCCGAATGGAATCTCGTGCGGGGTTGTACATGCCGTAGATACGACGCACCGGGATCCGCTTGTCGTCGCGTGCGGGATTGAACCCGTCTGGCAGAACAACCGCGAGCCGGCCATCCAGTTCGGCGTCTTGCGACACACTCGCCCCTTCCGTCATGATGAGGCATCACTGCAGGTAAAGGCGTGAATTTAGGCCCTCTGTCTGTGATGCAACTCCGATGCTGGAAACGATAGAGGACGGTGTTCCGGTCATCGCCGGATTTTGTTGTAACTGCCATCCCTCCCACAGATGGGACCGCCGCGGTAACACGCGATATCGAATTCCTTGACCTGCGGTTCTTGCCTGCACGAGGCAGACTGCCTGCGCTTGAGGTGATGCGGCGTGGCTCCTCTTCACGCTCGTTCTCGGCATCGCACTCGTATCCTTCAACCGCGCGGATTTCGTTCCGACGAACCCGGCGGCCGCGCGGGCTGCAGCAAGCGCATACGACGCGATCAACCCAGGGAGTGAACTTCCCGCGTGCGATCACGGCAAACGACGACAGCGCCAACTACCCGGACTACCCGTGCTTCAATCCTGTGAATTTTGCACTGACAAAGGTCATTCCGGCATCGAACTCGAACTTGCGACCTGATTGGACAACGAGCTCACAGGCGTCAGTCCTCGTGACCTGGGGGTTTCCGGTCCTACGGATTTCCTCCTGGATATTCACCGCGATCCTTGTCGCTGGAGTGACCGGATTGCTACGGAAGACGTGAGACTGAGCGGGCAACGCCTCATGGAAAGACGGCGATCCTCGCAACTGCTGGTGCGCAAGACTTTCCGGCGGAGGAATCGTGAATGGTATGAGATCAGTAGGGCCCAGCGTCGAAGGCCCGGCCCTACTCGGTAAAGAACGCGAGGTCAGCGATCTCGCGGTCAGATGCGATCAGGGCATCCCATCCAGCGGGTCGGGCGCGGGTGGCACATCTTCGTAGACGTCAACGGTGGCGCCGGCATCGTAAGGGTCGGCGTAGAGATCTTCCGGTGGCGGCTCACCAATAGCGGAAACGTCCGCCGTGAACGATGTCGGTACGGCCTTCGGTGTTACATCCACCTTCGCATCGGAATTGTCGACGATCTGATAGAGCAGCGAATCCGGCTTTGCCAGTTCAGCGTTGAGCCCTGCGCCAAGTTCGCGGGCAGCGTCACGCATCTGTTGGATCACTTCGGGATCAGCGTCGAATGGGTTGTAGCCATGGGCTGCTTCCAGGACTGTCACCATCTCCAGCACCTCGTACCAGTTGTTCGGGCCTTCCGGCGCGGTGGTGTGCACGGACTGCAGTTTCGGATCTTTGGTCACGAACAGCATTTCCCGCTGGTCTCGGTCCAAGGCTTGTGCGGTGCCGACCGGGATGCGATTCTCCTGTTGCTCGCGCCACGCACCTTCTTCGATTCCGATGCCCCAGTGAACAACGAAAGCGATTGTTCGACACTGATGTCTCGTTCGTTGCGTACTGCTTGGTGACCGACCCTGAGAAGTCGGATACCTCCTCGTCATCGTCGCGACTTCCGATCTGCAGTACAAACAGGTTGGCGATCAGCCCCAACAGTCGTTGCAACCACACTCCCTTCCCATCATCGATCGTGCGGATGTCCGACAGGGACTGGGTGGATACGACAACACGAATGCCGACGTCGGCGCTCTTGTTGATCAGGTTGATCAGGGCGTCCGCTGATGCTTGATTCGCTGCTGAGCCGAGTTCTTCGATCTGTACGACGAACGGTGGCCACGGGGTGCTGTCGGCACCGCCAAGAGGTACACCGAGGAAGGCGGCTACCGCAGCCTGCCGACCTCGTAGGGTCGCCACCGCATTCTGCAGATCCAGCAGGATCATCGTTCCCATCATGGCGGCGAAATCCGGATAGATCTGCGCGGGCAAACTGAAAACTACGATTTCACCGCGCAGAATCGCACGAATCAGGTCGATTTGACCGGCAGGCGCTCGACCGGTGCCGAAGGTTCCGGGATAGAACGCCGAGGAATTGACGTAAGTGGAGGCCAGTTCGCGAGTGGAAGAGACGGCTTTCGCGACAATGCTGCCTGATTTCTTCAACTCCGCGCTGACCGCCTGCACCCGTCCGCGAAGCGAGTCGATCCGAACCTCCGCATACGTTCGGACAGGTGCGGGTAGTACTTGAGCACTGTGCCGATGCTGAGTGCTTGTGCTTGCCGCTCCAACTCCCGTCGGTCGCCGTCGACAGCATCTTCGTCAGCACTTCCAGCGAAGAGATGCGGTCTTGCCGTCTTGGCCAACAGTCCTGTCGAAACCAGTCAATGCCGCTATGTTCCAGGCTAATTCGCTCACCTCCTGCGCTGACCTTAGGTAGGCAGCGGCGTCACCGTCTCGCGTACGGATTTGAAAACATCTCGGCTTTGGACTTCCATTGCCCCGCGCCAATCCGTCATAGGTGCGGGGACTGGCGGCGCATAGGGATGCAGTTGCGGGTACTCGCCGCTGCCATTGGTGGAAGCAGGAGAAATGAAGGAACGATCGGCCCTCTTGCTGTGCGAGCCGGGCCTTCTCCTTTACAACCGCGTCGTCGCTTTGTAGTCGATCGTCACCGAACCACCGCCAAAAGTCCGAACTTGCTGATCGCTGATCGACGACGCCAGTCGGGTCTTACCCGTGCGGGATCCGCCGACGATGAGCGTGGCGTTCTTAAAACTATTGAGGGGGCGAAGTACTGGCTGCCCGTACCGTCCGAGGCCAACTGCGACAACCGGCCTAAGCGAGATTTCCACATATCAGCCCTCAGGTAGTGCCCGGAGGCAACTTTGTTTCGTTCGATGTCACGGCGCCGACGATCGAGGATCCCCACGGGCCGCATGTTGGAGTGCTCCGCGCCTTCGATTCGGCCTCTTAGTGCGCGTGGCGGCTACGGAACAGCACGATCAAGACGGCGGCGAGCACGAAACCTACTGGCACGCCGAACCACAACTGGGTCCAAATGATTGCAGGATGCTCATGTCAGCATTTGCCGCGACCAACCGAGTAGCCCGAACTGTCTGCGGTAGATTTGCGGCCGGCGTATGGAGCCAGATCCGGGTGGTGAGGACGTCGACCAGTACAACCAGTAGTCAGGGAGAAACCAGCGGCGGCATGCCGATGATGGCGGTCACCGCCGCCATATCGTCCACATCTTGACTCGGACACGCCGGATCTCGAATGCCAAGACTGCGAACACGATTGCCACGACAAGCCGGGAACCGGCGAGAGCTGCGAGGCCAGCACCGCTGCAATCAACCGTGCCTGTGCGTTCGAACTCGACCCCGATTCCCGATCGCTGTCCGCGCCAATCGTTTTACCCATGAATTTGCAACCTCCCGAATGCGGTGTGTCTCCGATTTCGCGATCATTCACGAGGTTCCGTGCCTGGCGGATTCGATCGCTGCTGGTCCGCCTGTGTTGAGGGGCCGGGCAATTCGTGCCGCACTCTCACGAACCATTTTCAGATAATGGTGTGTCGCTGCAGCCCGCGCGGAAATCAACCATGCCTTATCGAAAGGTGTCGGCATGATGTAAAGTCACCGACATCGGAGATGAAACCACATCTGAAGGCGTGCCATGCCTGCAAATTGCAGCGCGGCCGGTAGCGCGGACGACCCGTCCAAGGGCGACCGGCAGTTTTGCCACCCGCGTCCGCGCGGATGTCGATTCGTCGATCCGATCCATCGCCGACACACCAGACCCCGTTCGGTGACGTCGTGGCACCATGCTGCTCATCGGCACCGACACATCGACCAGTTCGACGAAGTCTTCAGGGAACTGCTACCGCTGACACGCACCACTGTCGACGGCCAGGTGCAGTTCGACCCGAGCGCCCATGACCATCACCAGCATCACAGGCCGCGCTCCGACCCCCGTCGAAACCCGCGCCCGAGAAATCCGCTCCGCGCTCTCCCTCACGGGAAGATCCCGATGATGCTCGTGTTCTCGACGCTCCTGACCATCGGCGTACGCAACTGCGAGGGCGATGCCTTCACCGGTGCGCTCGCCGACATGTACGAACTCGCACTCGACCCGAAGCTCGCACGCAAGATGCTGAGTGAGAGTTCGATTCCCCGCCGTCTCGAAGAGCAGGGGTATTGGCGCTGGCTATCTAGTCTCTGCGCCGATGACGGCGCCCCAATAACTCAATATTAGGGCACCACAGAATCAAGCATCTCAGGGGAGAAAACACACCCTGACATGCACGAAACCCGCTCTTGCAGGAACGGGGTTTCGAGTATTCGAGTTAGGTCGGCCGAGTTGGAGCTCGGTGATCCGACATGGTGTCCCTCCCACCAGAAGGGACTCACTTGCTACGTGATGTCCAGGGTACAAGCACCCCGGTGTGCGTCCACTTCCCTGCCCAATTCGGGCGGGTCGGTCACACCTACCGACCCCGACAACTGCACATTCGCTACTACCGTTTTCGACACGGTGCGCAGCTGGTCGCCGCGCCTCACCATCCGCGTCGACACCGCCGGCGAACACACCTACGCCCCCACCCGGATGCCTTCCCAGGCACCGGAGGGCCGTGGGCTCTCTACCTCGCAGACTCGCGCGGCCGCTTCCGGCTGCTGTGCCTCGACTTCGACGACAGGCAAGGTAACCAGCCCGGCGCTGCACGCAGAGCCGCCGAACAAGTCAGTCGTCGACTACACCAACTCGACACCCCCGACCTACTCTGCGCCTCCGGCGGCCGCCACAGTCGGCACCTGTGGATCCGACTCGCCGAGACCGTCACTGCCACACAAGTTCGTTCACTCGCAGCGGCGTTCACGCAGAAGTACAAAGACACCTTCGACGCCTCCGGCCTCCTCAACCCCACATCCGGTTGCGCCGCGCGCACCTGGATCACCCCACCGCTACGGCGCGCCATCACAGCCACTGAGAACTGCCGGCCGAAACGCCGCCGACGCACTTGCATGGGCCGACACCGGCGCTGACCCCAGCGTCGTCGACAACCTCACCGCATGGGCGGGCGGCACCATCCCAGCTTCCACGCGTACAGACCGCCATTGCGATTCCGTCACTTTGACGAAACGCCTGCGGACAATCGACTGCACCCGCGGAATGATCCCCGGCACCACACGACCACTCCCGAACACATTCGGGCTCTCGCAAACACCGCCCCAACCGCATCCGCCGACACGTCCCGAATCTCGTGGTCCATCATGTTGTCCGCCGCGCACGCGCACTGGTCCCTCGACGACATCACCGCCGCAGCGCTCACCGACCAACTCCCCGGCCTCGAACACCTTCGCACTGAATCTGGCGGCGCCGGACATGGCGGCCGCAGAACACGGAAGACCCCCACGATCACATCGCACACCAGTGGGAGCGCCCCTGAACGCGGTAGCAGCCGCACCAGCTACTCCCAAGGCCGACGTCCTCAGTCATGCACGCAAACACGTCCGTGCCGCGCTGGCGGCCGCCGAGAACACGCCATTCTTCCGTGGATCTGCACAAGGCTTCCGACGCTGGGCAGCACTCGCAGTGATCGCAGACCTCATGTACCGAGCTGACAGCACCGACGACTTCGAACTCGACGTACGCCGCTGGGCAATCGCGGCCGCCACCACCAAAACTATCCTCGCCTACGGTCTGGGAGCTCATAGATGCCGGCTGGCTCGTAAGAACCCGACCACATTCAGGCCCGAAGGCCGCCGCATACCGGTTAGTCATACCTGCAGTCCAGAAGGTCGGACACAAGGTTACCCACCCCTGCCACTCGCTCCGGAACACGCTCTCGAGCGGTCCCGGCATACCTCAATCACTTGGGTCGGGACGTCTGGCAACATCACAAGCTCGGACCTGTAGCCGCGATGGTCCACTGGACCCTGAGCGTTGCCCCGGAATTGTCTCGGGCTCGGCTCCGACACACGACGGGCGTTTCGATCGATGTGTTTGAGGGAGTTCTGACCGTGCTGACGGCGAATCGTCTGATCCATCGCGGGCAGGCGGTGAACCGCGAGCGCGTGTATGCAGGTGTCGCAGGCTATCTGGGTGTCTCAGGGATGCTCGAACGTAGACAGACCAGGTACCGCCGCGAGTCGAAAGTCTGGGCGTGGTGGTGCAGCGAGATCGAATGGCGCGCACCACCACGGCGAAACCGTCCTCCGGTGCGAGACCTGTACGGGCGCTTCCCGACCTACAGCGGCGGGCACTGCGATTGGTCAGCCGCAATGCGCCGAGTGGCCGCTGTAGAAACACAAGGCGCGAAGGCCTCGACACACACAACTACGAGCACCGTAAGACCCACCAGCGGATGAGTGCCGCAAGTCCGAACGTGAGTTCGTACTGTTGGGCAGACACCGAGAGATCGAAAGGAGAGACAAGATGGCATCAACGATCACAACCGCGAACGGATCGAAAATCTACGGCCCAGGAAAGCTGTCGGACGACTACAACACGAACTAGCCTTACCGGCGAGCGAACCGGATTCCTGCACGACGCCGTTCAGACGGCAAAGGCGGACGCCGACAGCAGCGTCGCACGGCCGCTGCTGTTTAGCCGGCCGAATCCCTTAGCCTCATCGCCGACGCTTCAGCCGGTAAAGAATTGGTTAGACGACTTGGCGAAAGCTCAGCGATTAGGTTGCGAAGGCCGTTAAACTCAGCCACTCAACGAGCGGTGTAGGCCTGCAGCTGTCCATGGGAGATCACGAATGAGCACAGAGACAGGCCCATTCTTGTGGCCAAGTACGCCCGGCGATCCGTTTCATGGACCGTTCGATCTGAACTCGTATGTCCATTCGTGTGTGAGTCCGACACCTGCAGAGACTGATTCAGCTGGTGGACTTCAGGCTCGGATCGAGGAAGTCTATGCGGAAGGCAGAGTCGCAGACTCGCTTGATTTTCGCTACCGAATGGCCGCAGTACTGCTCGCAAATCCGCCGGCCAACGACTACGACGCAATCAGCAACTGGGTTGAAATAGCTCGAAGTGCGACTTACCTAGGTCGATTCGATGAGGCTTCAAGAGCACATGCCGTGTCGATCTACTTGATGCGGCGCACGCCAGTTCCGAAGGTGGCGTACGTGCCCCGCCAAGTTGCAGCCAATAGCGCGATCGCTTTCGCAACGGGTCAGTATGACCGCGGATCGGAATTGTTGCGTCTCGCAGAGCGAGAGATGATCGATGCTCAAGGCGGCGATCAGATTGTGGCGGCTGCGCACACAGCAGTCCTGTACGCGCGAGAAATCGAAAATCTGGCTCGGCCAGCGACGACGTCCTCGACTGATTCTCAACCAGTTGATTTGCAGATCGCGCCATACTTGTACAGCCTCGGTGCAGGTCTCTTGACGAATGTCGTTTCAGATCCCTCGCGCATCGAACCATCGGACGTGTTCGACCGTGCCGGAAAGCTATTCGAGGCGAATGACAACTTCGCTGCGGCAGAAAAATGCTACGTCGCAGAGGCAAGCTATTTGCGCGGAGCTGGGCGTCATCTGCAAGCTCATGCGGCGTTTATGAAGTCTGCCCGCATGGCAGAGCGGCATTCCGCAATCCCGAAATACTCAATGAGATACTGGGCCGCAAGCTCAGCACTCACTTTGAAAGATCGGCCGCTGTTCGCTGAAGCACTCGACTCGATCTCTATCGGGTTGATCGATGATCCTCACTATTTCGTCATGTTCGTGTTCTTGGAGTCGGAAATGATTCGGATCGTCGACACTGACTGGGTTCGTGCCGCACAGTACGTCGACGACCATCTCCCCGCGCGCTGGAACTCACCGGCTACCGTTCGGCACCAGACGACATGCCAAGCGCAACACCTCATGAACGTGCAACGATTCCCTACCTCGTGGTCTATTCGCCAATCGACTGCCGTTGGCCACCGCAACCGAATCCAGCCGAATCGCAGACGCCGTCACCGCTGCGCGACTGTATGCCAGGGGAATACGGGACGGGCATCTCGACCATCTTCACGCCGAAAGCGGAGGTCACGAGCGGAACTTGGAACTACTTTTCCAAGACCTAGCGCGCGCTGTACCTATTCCGGTGCGGCGGTCCTCGTGGCGCGGATCAGGCACTCGATTACGTCAAGGGGGAACTGCAGGATGCAGCGCTGGAACAGTTCTCCGAATCGCCACGACAGCAGCGAATAATGCCTACGATTTCGCCGTCAATCTGATCAGTGGATTCGGCAACTAGGTATCCCAATGAGGATGCCCACATGGGAAGTGAACTACGGGTAGCAGTTCCACAGCGCTTCCCGAGCGGTCGAATCGGTAGCCTCGTGATTTCGTGCTGCGGTGCGTCGCATTGACGATTCCTAGGCGGCAATGGACCCGCAGTGGTGTTTAAGCCTTCGTCGGTGCGATCGACGCTGGCGGAATCAGCCGGTGAGGCGCCCAGATCTGGCAGTTGGCGCGTGCGAGAGAATCAATCTGGTCGTCCGATAGTGGCTGATCTTGGCAGTTGCTTATCGCGGTTCGCTCAATATGGGAGGGTATCCGTCGTCGGAGTGTTCTGTCCGGTAGCTGCTTTGAGGCTGGAGAACGCACCTCGACGCCTGTGGGCAACGGCAGATCGAGTGCCGTTGTCCACAGGCTATTTCGCAACCCGAAAACTGCCCGGATTTCTTTGCGGGCGGAGAACGCGTGCGGTTACGTGGCTTTGTCGAGCGACTGGACGACGATGGAGCGTGCTGCGAGTTCGTCCTCGAGATCTATTTGGAGGGACTCTTCGAGACCGTTGTCGGCTACAACCCAGTTGTGGTACACGGCCGTCCACAGGAATTTGAATCGCACATGACTGTCGTTGGTCGTGTCTAGACCTTTGATCACCATGTCCTTGTGGGCGGGGATGACCTCGTCACGCCACAGCGCGTACTCGGCGGTCGGGGCATGTGAGGTAGTTCAAGAACACGAACGAGTAGTCGACTTCTCCTGCAGTGAATTTCGTGTGTCCAAGTGTCTGGTACAGCGAGGAATCTGTGTGGTCTTTGTAGAAGCTGGCATCCAGTTCATATGCCTGCACCATCCATTCGGAAGCTGAATGGCAGGGACTACGGTTCCCTTTTCCTCACCCATTACTGCGTCGATGAGGCCGTCGCCGATGATCGTCCAGTCGTCCGCGTAGACAGGGCCAACTCTCACAGCACCGCGGAACAGCCGACTATGTCCCCACACCAATCGCAGAATATGAATCTGGAGTGTGAACACCATGTCCATGAGCCAATTCAAGGCTTCGTGAGCTTGATTTGCGGCCTCAAGACCAGCTGGAAGTTTGTGCTCAGCGAGTGCAGTAAGGATCGCGATGTGCTCGGCGGTAGCGGGGTGACGGCCACGTTGTCCGTGAACGTGACAGCCATGGGGATTGCGGTGTTGCAGCTCCCCCGTTTAGGCCTCGATAAAGGGCAAGATTTTCGCGAAATTCGTTGAACTGGC
>NZ_CP034153.1:0-106843 GCF_003860625.1 Rhodococcus sp. NJ-530 | reverse complement strand
ACGCGGCCCGGGTGCATTGCTGCGATCCGCGCGGCGACTGTGTTGCGGGCTGGAATAGGGAGTCCCGCACGGTGACAGGCCAGCGCGATATGTCGATGCAGTGCGGCGACACTGAGCTTCTGGCGAGCCAGAAACTCGCGGTTGATGTGCTCGGCGATCACTTCTTCCACCTCGGCCGGCACGCGGGAACGGCCGCGCCCGCCTGCAGGAGCGGAGACCAACAGATCTGTGACCGACCCTCCCCCATTCCGGAGCTTGGACAACAGCACGTACACACGCCGGGGCGAGACCCCCAACTGCTGTGCTGCATCCTCGACCACTGCGGTGCCGATCGAGGATCGATCCGCTAGTTCGCTGAGCACTGCGAACCGTGACCGTGCCTGCTCCCACTGCTCGGCCGACGCGGTCAGCACACCAGTCTCTGCGACGTCGAACTTGTCCGCGTCCATCGCAGCCTCCGAACGCCAGGCCTGTGTGATCGACCGATTGTGCAGTCCACTTCTGCAGTCAGAATGTCAGAAGACGACTGCAATCGGAGGTAAAACCCCAGGAAATTATGACGCCCACTTCTGAAACTGACATTGGGCTACGCGAGGGTCTCGACTACCGATCAGAGCGTCGATCCGCAGAGCGACGCTCTGAGCGCTGCCGGCTGTTTCAAGGTCTGGACCGAAACCGCGTCCGGTGCAACCACCACCCGGCCGCAACTGACGGATCTACTCTCCCACCTACGCGACGGAGACACCCTGGTCGTCTGGCGCCTGGACCGGTTGGGGCGCTCACTCCCCCATCTACTGCAGACCGTCGAAGATCTTGCCGCCCGCGGAGTCGGCTTCAAATCGTTGACCGAAGCGATCGACACCACCACCTCCGGCGGGAAACTCATCTTCTCCATCTTCGGAGCACTGGCAGAATTCGAACGCAATCTGATCCGGGAACGGACTCAGGTCGGTCTCGCCGCAGCCAGGGCGCGTGGCCGTACCGGCGGCCGGCCGCCGAAGATGACCTCCACGAAACTCGCACAGGCACAACGGATGCGGGAGAACGGCATGCATCTGACCGACATCGCCGAAATCATCGGTGTCGGCCGAACCACTCTGTACAGGCACCTGAAGTGAACTACTGCAGCGTTCGTTCGCGCGGCTACTCGGTGAGATTACCGGGCCTACGATGCTCCTGCTTGAACTGGTCGGTTGTGAGCTTGATTCGGTCGGGTCGCGTCACTCGTATCGGCTCGCCAGTGTCAGGATCAACCGGAATGTAGTCGCCGTACACCCCTGAATCGTGCCCGGACGAGAATGAACCGTGCCGGGTTTGATGCCGCATCCGTTTTTGTGAAGGATGCAGATCATGCCCAAGCGTTACCCACTCGAGCAGCGTGAGCGAGCCGTCAAGATGGTCCTCGATCACCTCGACGAATATCGGTCCGTCTACTCCGCATGCCAGGTGATAGGCCCGAAACTCGGCATTGGTGCCGAATCGCTGCGGAACTGGACCAGGCAAGCCCAGGTCGATGCTCAGGAGGTGCCCGGAGCGAGCACCGCGGAGCAAATGCGGATCAAGGAACTCGAGCGTGAGAACCGAGAACTCAAGGAAGCCAACGAAATTCTGAAGTCGGCATCGATTTTCTTCGCGAGGGAACTCGACCCTCGCCGCCGCTGATAGTCCAGTTCATCGACGACATGCGTGCACAAAATTTCAGGGTCGAGTCGATCTGCCGAGTGCTCACCACACAAGGAATCCAGGTCGCCCCACGCACATACCGCAACTGGAAAACCTCACCACCATCTGCAAGGACGATCACCGACGCCCACCTCACCAAGGAACTGCGGTCCACGATCGGCACTGCCGAAGGGCTCTACGGCCGACGAAAGATGACGGCTTATCTGCGCCGCAAAGGCCACCACGTCGCTGCCTGCACCGTCGACCGTTTGATGCGCGACGAAGGACTGAACGGGGTGGTCAGAGGCAGACAGCACCGAACCACGATTCCAGGCGGCAAGGACAGCCGGCGGGCACCAGACCTGCTCGATCGCGATTTCACCGCTGAAGCTCCGAACCGCACATGGGTTACCGATTTCACTTATTGCCGAACGTGGGCGGGGTTCGTCTACGTCGCTTTCGTGATCGACTGCTTCTCCCGGGCAATCGTCGGCTGGCATGCCTCGACAGTGAAGGACACGGGCATGGTCACCACGGCCTTGAAGATGGCGTTGTGGCGACGCGATCACGGTGGACATCGGGTCGGTGATGGGTTGATCCATCACAGCGATGCCGGTAGCCAATATGCATCTATTTCCTTCGCGGAAACGCTTGTGTTGGAAGGGATTGCAGCTTCAATTGGAAGTGTCGGCGACGCCTACGACAATGCCCTCGCGGAGTCGACGATCGGACTGTTCAAGACAGAAGCGGTTTCCAAGAGTAGTCCCTTTCTGCAGGGCCCGATCAAGACGATCGACGACATCGAATTCGCGACGATGGAGTGGGTGGATTGGTTCAATACCCGCCGTCTGCACAGCACCTTGGACTATGTCACTCCGGACGAGTTCGAGGCCGTCTATTACTCTCAATTATCGATTCTCCAGCCGGAGATGTCGCCAGCATAGGAGCGGCAAGAAACCCGGCACGGTTCAGAACGCGCGATTCTCCCGTTCTGCTTTGTGGTGGGCAAGCAGTCTTTCGTTCCTGGCACGGCGCTCGCGAATCATCTTGGACGTTGTCCACTTTTCGTAGCTGAAGGCAAAAATCAAGAAACCAACAACAAGTCCGCCGAATACGAGGGCAACTATCCAGAAAAGGTGCACGGCAGAATTTCACAGGTCGCAAGAACCCGAGATGGTCGACGCGAATGCGTCAGCGCAACCCGCGGGAACACCTGCTTACTCCTTCATCGACGAGTACATTCCGTTCGCTGGATTGGATGGATACTTCTGGTTCGTCGACACCCGCCCGGGTCCGATACACGGGTGCGTTACCGAATACAGCCGCGACTCGAGCGACGAGGACGGCCCCAAGTGGGTGTCTATCAGTGCCATGCTGACAGACCTCGCCGACAGCCTGGCGGGTGAGACCGTCTTCGATCGCATGTGGCTGTCGTCTGTCACCGATGGCGAAATCGACTGGCGGATAAGACGTTAGTGAGCACGTCCTCGATGCGGGTTGTGAGGTCGACGTTTTCGTGCAGGATCGCTGATGCGTTGACGGCTCCGAGGGTGCCGGCGCACAGGTTCCAGGCGAGTCGGTGTGTGGTGGGCGTGTTGGTGAGTTCGCCGTCGGTGATGGCGGTGTCGATGATGTCATTGACGGCGTCGACCCAGTGTGCGAAGCCGGCCGCGTTGTCGATGGTGGGTTCGAGGGTGAGTTTCATTCCGGCCCGCACGTTGGTGTCCTCGGCAATCCGACGAGCGAGGGACGTGAAGATCGCTGCCAGCTTCTCCCCTGCCGTGCTGCTCGAACCGCATGTCAGTGCTTCACTGATGGTGTCGTCGAGGGTGCGGTTCCAGTCCGAGATGAGGTGTTCTGCGATCGCTTCTTTGGATGGGAAGTGGTAGTACATCGCGCCTTTGGCGAATTTTCCGGTAGCGCTGATGGTGTTGATGCTGGTGTTGCCGTAGCCGTCGGTGTCGAAATGCCGGGCTGCGACGGAGATGATCGCTTCCCGTGTTCGCACTGCGCGGTCCTGCATTGTCGAGTTCTTACTGCCGGGGACGCGACCTATCCGGTGGGTTGTCGTGGTGGCAGCGTTTTCCGGGGTATCTGCCGGTTCGTTGGGGCTGTTCACAGAGATGCTCCTTCGACCATGCGGACGGCGGCCGGGTCCGTTCCACGCCACATCAGCAGTAGATCATCGACCCGCCTGCTGATGGTCTGGTTCTCGTCGAAACTGGCGGCAACCTGCACAGCGCCGACGAATCCGGCACCGAGTGTGTCTGCGAGCCTGGACATGCTTTTCGCGCAGTCGAGGGCGCCGGAACGACTCGCGTCGACGACGATCGGTTCGATCGCAGCGGTCCACGCTTCGTAGGTGGCGCGGGCGCCGCTGAGCGACTGATCGACGGACAGGATGAGGCCGGCGCGGATGATCGCCTCGTTTTGGGTGCGGCGGGCGAGTTCGCGGTAGATCATCAGTACTTGCCGGTCGGCGGGTTGACCGGTTGCGATCGCTTTCCCGACTGTCGTAGTGACTGCGTCGGACCAGCGGCGAAGCATCTCCCTCGCGATGGATTCTTTCTTCGAGAAGTGGAAGTACATCGCTCCCTTGGTGACCGGGGCGAGTGTGACGATGTCGTCGATGGTGGTGCCCGCGTATCCCGTTTGGCTGAACAGGGTTGCGGACGCTTCGAGGATCGCTTCTCGGGTGATTTTCGCTCGCGGCTGCATCGGTGGGCGGCCTGTTTTTCCGTGGTCGATGCCTTCGGATAGCTCGTTATGATCGTTCATTGGTCACAGATGCTTTCTGTGGTCATCGGCCCTGACGGTGTTACAGCACCGCCAGGGCCACCCTTTTATTGGTGCGTGCGGGTCAAACGGTGGTGAGTTCGCTGCGCATCGGGTTCTCGGCGGCTCGCAGGTCGGGCAATGGTGGACTGTCGAAGCCTGCTTCTCGGGCTGCGGTATCGAACTTCTCGTACCGGCGCCATGCGGTCGATGTCGCGACAGGCGGCTTCGATTCCAAAGCGATGGTCTCCCACGTGAGGTTCGGGTTCGTGAGCTTGCGGACTGCTGTATCTTTCACGTTCTTCGCGAGATTCGACCGGGCGATGAAGGCCATGAGGTCGTCTATGTCGGCATCCGTGTCGGCCTGTGCTTCTTCGGCGTCGCGGCGGTCTGGGGACTCCGCAGCGGTGTCTTGGGAGTCGAGGATCTCGTCCAGGTCGTTCATCGTTTCGTCCACGAAAAAAGGTTCCGCAAAGTCCGCAACAGCGTCCTCGTGGCCGGCCTTCGCATCCGCCGTTGTTGCATCTACGTCTAGATCCGACTCCCGATGCTCCGCAATATTGGGGGCGAACTTCTCGCGAGGCGGAGGGACGCGAATCGGTCCCCGACCTACGGTGAGGTCAGACGCAATACTCGTTGCATCCTCACTGTCGGTGGCACTTTCGACGATCGCACGGTAAGCGGCGTACGCCATTCCGACTGCCTTCACCAAGATCGTGATTCCGTGCGTGAACGCCAAGACCAGGGCCGGCGGAATGATCGCTATCGCCGCCGCAATGGCCGGTGCCAGTGGAATGAAACCAAGGTCTCCCCCACCATCGATCGACTCCTGCGCGGCGATTGCTGCGTGATAGGCGTGATAGGCGTTTCCGAGGATGCTGATCACGACGACGCTGACTGCGAGGGCGATGTAGAAGCCTCTGTCGCGCTTGTTCATGTTGAGCTTGCTGATGATGACGATCGCGATGGTGGCGCCGAGGATGGCGCTGTCGACGATCGCAGGGAAGATCCAAGTCAGGTGTTCGGGGATCAGCGCTTGCCGTGCGAGGTCGCGTTGCACGGCGAAGGAAAGTACGAATGCGCCGGTGGTGATACCGAGCGCAATGACGATCGCGAGGGCGAGTGCGGCGAGCAATGCGCCTAGCTGAATACGAGCTGCCCGAAGGCTAAAGTCGGTCATGACTGGGTTCTTTCCTAATTGGTGTGTAGAAGCACGGACCGACGGGCTGCAACGCTCACGCTGGTCTGATGTTTCTGCCGGTGCACTGCCCGGCCGACTCCCGGTTTTTTCCCGGCGCACACGACGCCCTCTGGAAGAGAGACAGCGCCAGGCAGTGCACCATTCGACGTGGTGAAATGTCGTGGTACGAGCCCGCCACAGGGTCGATCTCTTCTTCTGCATTCCCGAGCCGTGAGCTCTTCGGCAGATCGAGTGCCCTGCGGTGCGCTGGTGACACGAACGGCTGGTGAGATGACGGACCGTCGAGTCCTGCAATTAGGTCGCCGCGTGCACCACACGGGTTCGCAACCTGCACATCGACACTGGGAGGCGCGGTGGGACTGTACTGCGGAATCGATTGGGCCGAAAACCATCACGACTTCGCAATCCTCAACGACCTGGGCGAAGTCGTGAGCCGGGGACGAGTCGACAACGACGCCGCCGGGTTCGCCCGACTGCTCGAGGCATTCGCCGAAGCCGGCGACACCGCCGAAAACCTGATCCCGGTCGGGATCGAAACCGACCACGGCCTGTGGGTCGCCGCACTCCGAGCAAGTGGCCGGGTGATCTACCCGATCAACCCACTCGCCGCCTCCCGGTACCGGTCCCGGCATTCGGTCTCCGGATCGAAATCCGATTCCGCCGACGCGGTCATGCTCGCGAATATCGTGCGCACCGACGCCACCGCACACCGTCCGTTGCCGGCCGACACCGACAGCGCTCTGGCCATCCGGGTTCTCGCCCGCGCCCAGCAAGACGCGGTCTGGTCCAGGCAACGCTTCGGCAACGAGGTCCGCTCGCTCCTCAAAGAATATTTCCCGGCAGCGTTGACCGCGTTTCAATCCCTCGAAGACGGACTGACCCGCCCTGATGCCCGAAGCGTGCTCGCTGCGGCTCCGACCCCGACCGCAGCTGCCGCCCTGACCCGGCCCCAACTTCGGGCGGCGCTCAAGAGGGCGGGACGCTCCCGATTCCTCGACCGAGACGTCGAACGACTGCGGGGCATCCTGCGCACCCCGGCGCTTCGCCAGCCACCGCAGATCGAAGCAGCGATGGGAATCAGTCTGATGGCCCTGTTGCGGCAGTTCGACGCTGCCTGCGCAGCCGCCGAGACCCTCGCCGCACACGTCAGCGTGCTCTTCTCCGAACACCCCGATGCGAAGATCATCACCAGCTTCCCCGGGCTGGGGCCACTGGCCGGGGCCCGAGTTCTCGCCGAGATCGGTGACGACCGGAACAGGTTCGCCACCGCGCGTGGCCTCAAGGCCTACGCCGGCGCCGCCCCGATCACCCGTGCCAGCGGGAAAAAGACCTTCGTCCTGCACCGGCACGTCAAGAACCGAAGACTGGCTGCAGCAGGAACGATCTGGGCGTTCAGCGCCCTCCAAGCGTCCCCCGGAGCCAGGCGACATTTCGATGCCCGACGCGCAGGCGGGGACTGGAACCACCAAGCTCAACGACACCTGTTCAACCGATTCCTCGGCCAACTCCACCACTGCCTCATCACCCGCGAATTCTTCGACGAATTGCACGCATTTCCACCTCCCCTCCCGATCGCGGCTTGACTCCTACACCCCGTGAGATGTCTTCCAGGGGTTTCCCGGTCTGGAGCCTCGTCGGGTGCAACCGGCGAGGCTCCTTCGATGTGAGGGTCAGTCGTCTGAGATGGGGCGCCCGCTGGGAAGTGCGCCGGTCTCTGCTTCGTACTGGTTTCCGCTGTTGTGCGCGGTTTCCCGGCGTTCTGCCTCGGCCGCTAGTGCTTTCTCTACGAATTGCGACCAGGATTTGTCGTCCTCAAGGTGGCTGGTGTTTCGGTAAGCGCCTCGGGCGCGACTGAATACGACTTGATCGACGTAGACCGTAATACGTTTGGGCTTGGGCTTTTCCACAGCTGTCGGCGTGGGCTGTGGAGGCGGCGGGACCTGTGTGGCCGTGCGGTTGGACCTCTGCATTCGAGACAGGTCACCAGTCACGTTCCGCGGAGGTAGCGCCGTGAGCTTTCGTTCGGGCCGGTCATTCATACCCGTGCTTCCTCTCTTTCCGCTGTTGCAACACGGGTGACAACTTCTTGCGCAACTGCAAAGAGGTCGTCTGCAACGGATTTGGACGATTTCGGTGCGAGAGTCTGAGGCTCGGCGTTGCCTTTGATGACGTCGTACCATTTCGGGCCGCTTCGGACGACTGCGTCGAGTTCGGCTGCGAGCATGCCTCGCTCGCGTGTTGCTTGGGCTGTCGCTTCTGAGTGACGAACGGTGGCAGTGAAAACGACGTCGTCGTTGCCGAACGCCTCTGCAATTGCAGACCTGGCTTGCTTGAGCACGGTTTTCGCTGATGTACCGACGGCTACGAGAACGACGCCTAGTAGGTCGAGGTCGGGGTTGATTGCAGCGACAGCGTCGATGCGTAGTGCAACGGCTGCCATCCCTTTTCGGCTGGACGCATCGGATTTGACGGGCACGAATGCCCATTTTGCGGCGGCTAGCGCTGCTGTCTGCAAGGTTTCGTCGCCGGGGGGCAGTCGATGAGGATCATGTCGTATGCGGGCGCCATTGGAGCAAGAACCCTCGCGAGGGCAAGTTTTGCGCCATCGGGATCTTTGGATGCCATAGCGGCAAGCGCTGCTGTTGCTTGTTCGAGGTGAACTCCCCCAGGGAGAACATCGAGATTAGCGCGAACATTTTCGATGGGTTTTGCGTCACCGCCGAAAGCGATTGCGCTAGCAAGCGACCTTCCCTGGTCATCGCCGGTTTCACTGGTGTACCCGAGGTCTTCGGCGAGGTTCCCCTGAGGGTCGAGGTCGACGAGCAGAATTTTCTGCCCCGACGCTGCCAGTTCTCCACCGACGTTAGCTGTCAGGGTCGTCTTTAGGACACCACCCTTGCCGTTGATTACGGCGATCACCCTTTTGCGTGTTTCGTGAAAGTCGGTCTGCATTGCTCTCCCTCGACATCGCTGGCACATTTGACGGTATTATCAGCATTCCACGCCATCGCCAGCAATGCAATCAATAGCAGTAATGCCAGTATTGCTGCTATCGACCATCGGCCAGGTCGTAGCAACACCTCTGGCCTCAAAACCAGCAATAGCAGCAATGCTGGCATTACACACGGTTTCGCCGTGGCAGCGCCTTGAACTGCATGTTTTCAATAGCAGTATTACTGTCATTACGGCAGGCGGGGTGCGCAGAGAATCGAAACAAGCCGAGACTGCCACGCCAACATTGACGGCATTACTGGTGTTACTGGGATTACAGGTCGCCCGAGCTCACCCTCAGCTCTTCACTGCTATTGACAGTAATGCTGGCATTTCTTCAGTTTGGCGCAATGGCGCAAAATGCCTGGACGTGAGGCGGAGAACGCCACGGCTCGACGACTACACCACCCGTTCGACCGCACCTCCGCGGCCCGCACGTAGGTCGCACCTCTCACTCGACATTTCAATCGAGCAACGTCAGCATGAGTCAATTTTGCGCACCCACCCAACTAAGCCCGTTCCGCGAAACCACCGTTCTCGCATAATGCCAGTATTGCTGCTATCGGCCATCGGCCAGGTCGTAGCAACACCTCTGGCCCCAAAACCAGCAATAGCAGCAATAGCAGCAATGCTGGCATTACACACGGTTTCGCCGTGGCAGCGCCTTGAACTGCATGTTTTCAATAGCAGTATTACTGTCATTACGGCAGGCGGGGTGCGCAGAGAATCGAAACAAGCCGAGACTGCCACGCCAACATTGACGGCATTACTGGTGTTACTGGGATTACAGGTCGCCCGAGCTCACCCTCAGCTCTTCACTGCTATTGACAGTAATGCTGGCATTTCTTCAGTTTGGCGCAATGGCGCAAAATGCCTGGACGTGAGGCGGAGAACGCCACGGCTCGACGACTACACCACCCGTTCGACCGCACCTCCGCGGCCCGCACGTAGGTCGCACCTCTCACTCGACATTTCAATCGAGCAACGTCAGCATGAGTCAATTTTGCGCACCCACCCAACTAAGCCCGTTCCGCGAAACCACCGTTCTCACGAGGAATACTTGCGCCATGGGGTATTTCATAGGACGCGTTGTGGTCGTTACCGGCGCGGGAGCGGGAATCGGGCGGCAACTAAGCATCCAACTGGCCGCCCAAGGCGCAAAGCTCGCGCTAATCGACGTCAACCAAGGTGCCCTAGAGGAAACGGTCGAGCTGGCTGGAATCAGCGCCGACTCGGTGATGATCTCGGCGACGGATGTCACGGACCGAGAAGCGATGGGGGAGTGTGCCGCGGCAACGCTCGCCCAGTTCGGGCATGTTGATGCGATCTTCAATAACGCTGGCGTTCTGTATTCCGGAACCGTGGAGGATTCCGACTACCCAGACATCGAGCACGTGATGAATGTCGACTTCTGGGGCGTAGTTAATGGGTCGAAAGCCTTCTTGCCGTACATTATTGCGTCGGATCGTGGGTCCATCGTCAACATCTCATCGGCCTTCGGTCTCATGGCCGCGCCTGGTTACTCGGCCTACAACTCCGCGAAGTTCGCGGTCCGCGGGTTCACCGAGTCGCTCCGCCAGGAGATGCTTCTTCATCACCGGCAGGTAACTGTGATTTGTGTGTTTCCCGGAGGAATCAAGACTTCAATTGCACGTACAGCGCGTGTGGCGACAACTCTCGACCATTCGGAAGTCGTCGAATCCTTTGAGGGTTCCATCGCGAGAACGGATCCAGCGGCCGCTGCCAAAACGATTTTGCGCGGTGCGGAACGGCGCCGACCTCGAGTGCTGATCGGTAAAGATGCCCGCATCGTCGATCTACTAACTAGGACTGCCAGTTCGGGCTACCAACGGATCATTCCAGCACTGAAGTCCGGCTAGTACTTTTGGCGGATGCCCAGGTCAGCGCCGTCCGCTGAAGGACTAAATACCTGTAACGGGAAGTTACGTTAAGTTTGTTTTGTCGAGTAGTGTTCCTCTGTTCGCATCCGCGGGGAGAGGAACTACGTAGTGGCAACAAAGTGGTTGTTGATTGAGTCGATCGGCGGCGCGACACCGTCGATCATCGGTCTGGGGAGTACTCCTCGAAAGTTCACACCGTTGGACAAATTCTTCAAAAGCAAGGATTCCCTCGACGAGGTTTACAGCGTGATTGCCGAGGTCATGGCGTCGCCTGACCGCGTAGACAGGGTCACGGCTGATGGCCGCCGGCGTGTCGTTGTGGAGCCGTTGGTGACGTTCTCAGGACGCCTCCATGGCATGTACCTATGGACTGGCGGACCAGACGAAGTCGTTCCCGACAGGGACCCGGCCGGAGCTTGGTTGTTCAACCTGACGGCGAGCAAAGCCAGCGGAAGCAACGATCTGCTCGACTTGTACGGCGTTCCTGAGGATGAGCGACATACCGAGAAAGCAATGGCCGGCGCCTTCACCCGTCTCGTGACCAATCGCGATGAGGGCGAGGCTTTGTCGAAGATCATCCACTCGGCTCCCGGGACCATTCACCAAGCGGTGTGGACAGTGAGGCGAGATGACGACGAGCTGCGTGCCGCCCACTTTTCGTGCCGAATGCTTGAAGAAATCGATCCTGCGTCCGGCAGGTCAGAGGTCATTTTGCGAGGAATAACGCAAGACATCGGCCCCGCGATCGACGTTGCGGCGGCTCCGCCCCCTGTGGTTCTTGAATACCGGGTCCTCGAGGCTGCGACGGAGGAGGGGGAGTACCGAGCGATCGTCAACCTCAAGACGCTGCAACTCATTCGGTGGGTAGGCGATCCGATGCCAGACTTGGCGTGGGAATCAGTGGATGACCAGGTTAAACCTGGTATGCATCCCGAGGACTTGCCTGTGGCGCTAGAGATGTCTGCGGGTTTGGCGCGGGGCAAAACGCAAGGCACCGTCCGGTTCAGACAGCTCGATGGGAAGTGGAAAGCCTGTGATGTGCGGGCGACATTGATGATGCTCGACCAGCACACCACCGCTGGCCTGGTCATGGTCCGCGCTGCTGCGGATTCGTAGCTTTTCACCAGTTGTCGATGCGGCGCTGACGCGCGCACAGTTCTGCGCGCGCGTCAGCGGCAGTTTTCCGCTCAGCGATCTGTCTGCGGCGGCGGACTTCCGCAGCATCCGGAACAGCTGCCATCGCTGCCCGGCGGCCGGGGGAGTCCTCGGTCGCGGCCATTGCGTAACGCGCACGTTCGGCCTCGAACTGCGAGGACTGTCGTTCACGTTCAGCTTTTGCCTGCTCAGCGGCAATTTGAGCGAGAACATGCGGTGAGAAAGCGAGATCCTGCTCCTTCATGAGCCAACGGATAAACGCAATTGGATACTTCGGGTCCGGTGCCATCCTCCTGGACTTGCCCCATGCGTCGATCGTGTCGTTGAGATCCGCTGCGGTCCAACCGTGTGCGGCTGGTTCGGCCAGTGCGGGTGCCCAACCTCGGGCCCTGTGTTGGCGAGCCCAAGCGGGAGTTCGTGGGTTTCCGAGCCACTTGGATGCGAGCAACAGGCCCTTCCGGATGGCTTCGGCCTTCTCGACGTCTGCCTTGGATTCCTTGCGCCGCGAAGCGGCTCGTTTATCCACAGATCGTTTTGTAGTAAGTACCTCTCTACGAGAGGTAGGGATAGAAAACTGACCCCTGCGGGGGTGGGGTGCCATTTGTATAGATCCGTCGACGACGATGCGGGTGTTATCCACAGGCTTACGTGGGTGCAGCGCCCAGACAGATGCCCAGCCACGCGACTTGTCATCAAATCTCCACGACGCCATACGTTCACCTTTGCGGCGTAGTCGGCCACGCAATACCTCCGTGGCTACCCGAAGTAGTTTGAGCGTTTGACGGGCTCGCTGAACGGTCCGCTCTCCGAGCCCTGTTCGCTCGACGAGTGTGGCAATGGATAGACGCGAGCTGCGGCCGGAATCGAAATCAGCAGCACCGGCCATGACTTTCGCGACCGCCAACAACGACTTAAGACTGATCCCTCCGCCGGCGACACTGCCTGCCTTCGACGTCTTGACGAGCTCGGGGCGGATGCGGTTGTACTCCGCGGTGTAGGCGCAGCGGACGACGATCTCGACCCAGTGCTGGGCTCCGCGCCATGAGGCGATACCGCCGTATGCGCCGGGCTCCAATTCGAGCGTGACCTGGCAGTACCTTCGGCAAGCTGCCTCCGGGCCACCGAGCGCGTTGACGAACATCGGGGTCAGTGAATGGCATTGGTGCCCGTGCACATGGCCAGATACAGCGCGAGGCGTACGAGCTGTGCCGTACCGGCGCCGCCTGGGGCTGCTACCGCAGTACGGGCGTAGTACGGATGTAGGCGCGTGCTCGTGAACAGCGACACGCAGAGAAATCATTGAAACTTCATCAGGCCACGATGTAGCCTGAGACCTGTCCGCCAAGACAGTCCCTTCGGGGATATAGCAGTACCGCTGAGAAACGAGCGTCTAACTCGAATCTCACCAACTTCGAAAAACCCTCGACCCCGCCCGGTTCGGGGGTTTTTTGTTGTAGTCGGTGCGCTACAGCTAACGATGTGTGGTTGTCACGGCATCCCCCGCCCGGGTTTGCCGTCTACGCGACGTTCGTTACGCGGTGAGCTGCAAAACCTCCTGGTCAAGTTCGACGACAAGATTCTTATGGCCAGTGGTGGCCGCCAGCAGATCTGCGACGTATTGGCTGACGGAGCTGACTCCGGCCGCCTTCCGCCGCTTTTCCAGCTCTGCGTACACCGGATCTGGAACGCGACTCACAACCCGGGTTCGATCACCCTTGCTTGGTGTGGGCATGCTCTTCTCCCTTCGGCCCGACCTTGCTCCTAGCGATGCAGTGCCAGGTTCCCGTTCATCCTGTGCCAAGATCGCGCAATCGTCACGGTGACACGCCGAAGAAGTGCCGAACTTCGATGTTTGGGTGGAATTATGGGGAGATTTTTTAAGAATCGCGGAAGCGTGTCGCACGCGCTTGACGGTTGTCGCGATCGCGCTGCCAGACCTCAGCGACCAGCTCGGGCGTGACCTTGTACAGCTCCGCAAGCTGCGCAGCCCTGGTCTCGTCGTACTCTTTGCGCCCTTTTTCGATTCGGCCGAGAAGCGTCGCCGAAATTCCGAGAGCTTCGGCAGCTCGCCCTTGAGTCATGCCGGCTTGGGCGCGCAGATCACTGAGGCTAAGTTGGTCATTCGGAATCGGCACAAGGTCAGCAACGGTCAGTCGCAATTCGGCCGCAACCTTGGCTAGCAGCTCGGGAGTTGGTGCCGCACGACCCGTTTCCCATGCAGAGACGGTCTGCTCGGAGACACCAGCGGCGTCAGCCAGGTCTGCAATATTCGCCTTGCGCGCCAGTCGATAGCGCCGCAACCTAGCAGCACTAAAGCCTCGAACAGCACTCCGCGACACGCCTACTCCAAGCTCTCGAGAACCATCCCCGTGAGTCATTGTGTCGCTCCTTCACCTCGCCAACTCGCACTAGTGTTTAAAATAATAGGGTGTTATATTGGTTTCGCATAAAAGGTTACCAAGAAAGAGTCGAGGTCAAGGGACCTATAGGCGGAAAAGGGGGGGCCGTGAGACGATTGAATGAGTTGCCGAACACAAACCGCGCGGTCTACCCTGCAACAGCGTGCCCAGCCTGGGATTCCTCGGTACTTGTCGACGTCGGTACCGCTTGTAGCGCAGAAGAATTTGCACACGTCTATCTGCGTGTGCCTTCTGAGTACGGGCAGGCGATTTGGATGAACTGGTTTCACGCAATGCGCGATGCAACATCCCAGGTCACTCTCAGTGACCGTTCTACTTCAAGCACGAACACAAGGACTTCGGCTACTGCCGAGCGTCGTGCTGTCTCGAAAGCCCCAGGTGCGTTGGTGATTGGCGTCCCCTCACGCACCTGGGGTTCTTTCATGTCTGCGGTGCTGCACGCACCAAAGCGACCAGACCGCAGGCCTTCGAGCCTATGCGGTGAAGTTGAAAACGCAACTAGCCGGAGGCAGTCGTGGGGAACAACTCTGCGCAAAATACCTATTCCAGCTGGGTAGAACAGGACACTCTCAAACGCGGATTCGCTGACCGCGAACTCGGGCGCCCTGTGGACCCTGCGTGCGGCCATGCCGCCCCGAACCCGGTCCGTCGTGCCACACCCCTCGCGGTGGTCGGCAACACGGTCCGTGAAGCGCCCACCCCGCTCCTCCCGCCCGGGGAGCGGGTGGGTGCACCTACTCCACGCTGCATTCCCTTGTTCGCGAGCGTGATTCAGTGCTCGGCGAGGACTCCCGGCACTGTCTGTGTGAGCGTCCCCATCCCCAGCTTTTCCCGCGTTTGCCCGATGGGCCACACCGTACTTCCCACTGCATCAACGGTATTCCGCCGTTTCGTGGACAAGCGTCTGCCCGCTTAGGGCGGCACCGCTTGTCGAAGCGAACCCTGTGGCCGCGTACGGGCCACCCTCAGTCCGCATCAATTCCCCGTATTTACAACCCAATTGGAAGGTTCCACACGATGAAGCATCACAAGTCCGGGCGCGGTAAGCATCGCGCAGTCAAGTCGTCCGCGGTGGCAGCGGGGACGTTCTCACTTCTGGTCGCTGCTACGTTCGCAAACGGTGGTCTCGCGGTCGCAGCACCGCAGCCCGGTATTACCGGCCCCGCACCGGTACAGCCCGGCGTGACCTCACCGGCGCCGTCGACGCCGACCGTTCCTGCACCGGCGCCGTCTGTTCCCGAGGCGCCGGTAGAGGCCTGGGTTCCGGTTCCGCCGCAGTACTCGCAGCCGACGAAGCCGATCCCGAACTGGGATTACGACTCGAATCAGTACGTGGCCCCGGCGACTCCGACGTACACACCGCCGATCGACTACTCGCAGATCCGTTTGCCTGCTGACCCGATCACGACGCCGACCGAGGTGTTCATCGCGCCGCGTAACACGGTGATGGTCGGAAACCTGCATTTCACTCAGCCGAACTGGATGAGTGACAACACTGCCGCCCGCACGAATGCCACCACGAATGCGGCGTTGGCTGCGGTCACCGACTTCTGGATCAGTCACCACATCCCGGCCGATCAGGCGCAGCAGCTCGCAGCGGCGCAGCTCGCCGGAACCGCTGGTGGGGCGATCATTGCGGCCGTGACAGCGGGCGGAACCGCCGCGACGTTGGGCGCCCTGCTGGGCGGCACGATCGGCGGCACGTCCGGCGTCGTGTTGGCTGCACCTGCTTTGACCCCGTGGGGCGTGATTCCGGTGGGAACGGTTGCCACGGCGGCCGGCGCTGCCATCGGTGCTGGTCTGGTTGGTGTTCCGGTGGGCTTGGGTGCCGGAATCCTCGGCGGCTTCGGAGGTTTCGCTCTTGCCACGGCCTACGGCGACGGCACGAACGGTGTACCCACCACGATCGACGTTCCGGACATCGACCAGCCTGCCATCACCACCGAAACGCAGGACACGCTCACCTCATGGGAGCAGTCCGGCCCAGTCGGCACCGCTGCCGCCACGTTCGTTCGTGACACGGCCGCGAATGCTCCTGTCGTCGACGCGCAGATCCGCAGCGCCGTCTCGTCCATTCCAGGCGGCGATGGTGTTGTCGCTGCATTCGACCAGGCAGTAAGTGATTTCCAGGCCGCGACAGAGGTTCCGGGTCTTCCGCTCGGGATGATCGCCGACGCTATCGGCGCCGGTATCCCCGCTGCTGCGTAGCACTCGCAGGCCGGGGCGGGCGTGCGCTCGCCCCGGCCCACTGCCACGGCTTGCCCTGTCGAAGAAGGAGTTTGGAAAAGATGCTTGGGCCGAAAGGATCTGACACCAGGTCCGCAGTGCGTAGTGCGACAGGTGGGACCGGCAGTGCGCCGCCGCGCGGGTCTCGTCTTCCGAAGCGCCCTCGTGTGCCACGCGCCCGAACGCCTCGACGTCAGGTCGCAGCGGTGACGGCACTGGCGATCGCGGTGCTGGTGTTGTTGGTCGGGGTCGTCGTGGGCGCTGCGTCGGTCATCGGCCGGGTTACCGACGACGAGCCGTCGAACATCAGCGAGATCGTCAACTCTGTTGCAACACCGTCGACTACACCTTCTCCGGAACCTGCCGGATGCCCTGTCACAGCCGGTGACCAGAGCAGCGGCGAGGGCGTGATCGCAGCGTTCGAGCATGCGTACTACTCATTGCGCTCGGCTGATGCGGTGATCGCTGTCATGGCTCCTGGGGCCGTGAGCTATTCGCCGGCCGAAGTGCAGGCAGGGATCGACTCGATTCCCGCAGGAACGACGTACTGCATGACGGTAACCGGCGTGACTGCTGGGACGTACGCACTGGAGCTGACCGAGACCAGGCCTTCCGGCAAGGGCGCTTCGCTCTTTCAGCGCATCACGACTGCCGAGATCGACGGTCGGCATTTCATCACGTCCATCACTGATGCAGAGGGAATCTGATGAACATCTCTTCCACCGCCCGCTTCGCGTCGGCGTTCGCCATCATTTCGACGCTGGTCGCGGGCCTCGCGGCCGCACCGCTCCTGGCCAACGCCGCACCGTCCGCTGCGGCGGGCTGCACCAGATACATCGGTGTCTTCGCTCCCGGAACGACCGAGACCCGCGCCGACGCCGATCCGTCGAAGCCTGCCGGAATGTTGGGCCAGGTGGGGGAGAAGCTCGAAACGATGTACGGGCCTAACACCTTCCGTGCCATCTATCCGTCGTACCCGGCCGAAGCGTTTTTGCAGTCCGGCATGACCTACTCGGCTTCGAAGACCGCCGGTGATCAGGCAATGGCGACCGCGATGGAGCAGTGCCCGAACTCGAAGTTCGTCATCGGCGGCTATTCACAGGGCGCGCAGGTCGCCAACGATGTCGCCGTCAACATCGGGGCAGGCAGCGGTCCCGTTCCCGCTTCGTCCGTTCTCGCTGCGGTCATGCTCGCCAATCCGAAGCTCGGCACCGCCGGTTCGCAGGTCGTCGGCCCCAAGCTCGACGGGCAGGGCATCGCCGGTCCGGCGGCGGAAGGCTACGGCGCTCTGTCGGGTCGGGTCTTCGACATCTGCCACCCGGAAGACAAGTACTGCAACACCAACACCGGCAAGGATTCGTTCCTGGCGTCGTTGGGACGAGTGCTTGCCAACCCGCCCGGAACAGTCGCGCCGACCACCGCGACTGCTGTCTCGGCAACAACGACTCCGGCCGTCGCCGGTCAGACCGCGATCACCCCGACTGACACGGTCGCGAAGCCGACGTCGACTCCGGCGGCCGCCGGAACTGCGAATACCTCGGCAGGTGCCGGAACCGCGAACGCGTCGGAGTTCTTGGGCGCGGTGACCTCGAACTACGGTTACGCGGATCTCGCGGCTGCTCCGGGGGCAGCGTCGGCGTTGGCGACCTCGGTGGACAAGCTGCAAAGCGCGGGCGCTCCCACCTCGACGTCGGCGGCGGTCGATGTCGCCGCGGTTCGTCAGCAAGCGCAACTGCTGGCCGGAACCTTCAAGCCGGTCCAACAGACACAGGCGTGGATGGCGGCGAACCCGGCCGCTCGCGACGGGTTGCGCAACGCTCCGGCTGATTCTCCTGAGGCCGCCACGAACTCGGTCGTCGACGTGCTCGACAAGGTCGACGTTTCGCAGGTTCTGGGTGCCGCTGACCAGGTGGTGACGTTGGCGAACAGCATCCTCTCGGGTGGTGGCACCGGTACCGGCGGCACCTACGCGGGCCTGACCGGTCCCGCACAGAGCTTGTCGAACGGTGTGGCTCCACTGGCGGATACACCGACCGATCAACTCACCACCGCCACGTCGATCCTCTCCGCGATCCAACCGGTGACGATCATCAATCAGATCCTCGGCGTCGTCTCGGGTGTGACCTCGGTGGATTACAACGCCGTCGCGGCCAACCTGCAAATACTTCCCGGCCATCTGTTGGCCGGCAACGTCAAAGAAGCGCACCGGGTCGCGGGGGAGCTGAACAACCAACTCTCGCCTTTGGTGAAGATGGCGGCCGGGGTCGATCTGAAATCGGTGTCACGGATCTTGGCACTGATCCCCGATCCGTCCGGCACAGCCGCCTCGGCGGCGCTGGTGGCGAACCTGCTGGGCAACGTCGACATCATCCGCCTCGCCCGCGACGTCGGGCAGCTCCAGGAAGTCGCGTGGCAAGTCGCCGAAACCGGGAACGTCCTGGCCCTCGGTCAGCTCCTCCCGATCGGTGTTGACCTGGCGAACGTCGCGCTCGGTGTCCTGACACCGGGGCAGAAGATGACCGCCGATCAGCTCCACGAACCGGCCGATTCGATGACCACGTTGATGGGTGCGCAGGCGCAGAACTCCGACTTCGTCGGTCTCGGTAACTCGGTCCTGGCGACGGTGACCTCCCAGGATGCGCAAGCACTGACCTCGGTCGTCGACGCCGGATTTACCGCCGCGAGTTTCCTCGGTTCCCGCGTTCACGAGTCCTACGGGCAGTGGTTGATCGACGGAAAGCGAACCGCTCTGGACGCGATGGTCGACATCTACCGACAAGCGATCGGCGGCTAGCGCCTGACGATGGATGAGCCGAAAACGCTCTTGGGCGAGAGCTTTTGACGTTCACCTGCCACTACTCGCACTCGCTCGCGGCCTCGCGGCCGCGATAGGTCCCCACACGTTGCCCAGGCGGGCACGAACGCGACACAACGACAAGGACACCGGCGATGGGTGATTCACCCAGCTCGAACAAGACCGGCCTCAAGGCCACTGGCGGCGTTATCGCCGCAGTGGTCCTGATGCTCGGTTTCGTCATGTTCGGTACCGACAACAACCCCAAAGCAAGCGTCGACTGCCTCCCCACCTCGTCTACGACCGGTTCGGTGGCACCGTCTCCGGGGACCACGACGCAGCCGCTCAAGGCCGGTACCTATCAACTGACGTCGGGTTTCGGTCCTCGCGGTGGTTCCATGCACCGCGGGACCGACTTCGCCGGTCCGCTCGGTACTCCGATTTATGCCGCTACCTCCGGTGTCGTCGCAGAGGCCGGCCCCGCGTCGGGGTTCGGGAACTGGGTCATCATCGACACCGACGTCGACGGGAAGCGGATTTCCACCGTCTACGGCCACATGTCGGCCGGGGCGATCAAGGTCAAGTCCGGTGATCAGGTCACTGCCGGTCAGGAGATCGCCGCTGTCGGAAATGAAGCCGATTCCTCCGGCCCGCACCTGCATTTCGAGGTGTGGGAGGGTGGCCGACTTCCCGACGGCGCCGGGACGCCGACCGATCCCGCACCGTGGCTCGCCGGTGCTGCCGAGCCGTCCGGACCCGCTCCCGCTCCCGCGCCCGGTACGGGTGTTCCGTCTCCCGCGATCGTCAACGCTGCCGCGATCACTCCACTTCCGGCAGGTGCCGGGTGCGGTGGGCCGAGCCTGGGCGGCGGGGGACTCAAGCCGGGCAGTGTGCCTGCGGAGTTCGAACCGTGGATCCTCAAAGCCGCCGGTACCTGCCCCGAGATCACCGCTCCGCTGCTGGCCGGGCAGTTCAAGCAGGAAAGCGGCTTCAACGTCAACGCGCACAACAACGACTCCGGCGCGGACGGCCCGGCACAGTTCCTTCCCTCAACTGCTGCACAGGAAGGCGTGGACGGGGACGGGGACGGAAAGCTCGACATGCGCTCACCGGCCGACGCTGCGATGTCGATGGCGTCCTACGACTGCAAGATGCTCGAGCTGACGAAAAAGGCGATGGCTGACGGCCGCCTGCACGGTGAGCTGATTCCGCTGACGTTGTCCATGTACAACTGCGGCCCGGGAAACACCTTGTCGCAGGGCCAGGTCTGCCAGAACGAGGAAACACGCGGCTACGTCAGCAACATTCAGAAGTTCGCGATCGAGGAATTCACCGATACGTCCGCCCCGGCGGGTCCGATTCCGGGTGGCCCGTCCACCGGCTCGGCGGTCGTCGATGCCGCTCTGCGGTGGCTCGGCACCCCGTATGCCTGGGGCGGCGGCGACGAGAACGGACCCACCAAGGGGATCAGCGACGGGGGAGTGGCAGACAGTTTCGGCGACTTCAACAAGGTCGGGTTCGACTGCTCTGGATTGGTGAAATACGCAGTGGCGCAAGCCACCGGCGGCCGAACGGTCCTCGCCCATTCAGATCAGATGCAGATAGGCGACTCTCGCGGAACCTCGATCACCAACCCCGCCGACCTGCGCCCTGGCGACATCATCCAACCCCACAGCGGCCACATCTTCATCTGGATGGGCGGCGGCAAGGTCGTCGAAGCTCCGCAGTCGGGCGATGTCGTCAAGGTCTCCGACTGGACCCCACCGTCCTCGGGATTGGCAGCGAAACGATTTGCCTGACAGAACAACCCAGACCAGAACATCGCAAGCCGATGACCACCCCGGAATGAAGTTTCACCCGAAGAAAGGTAGATCCGACAATGACGGCATCCGCAGCCACCGAATGGGAACAAGCCGCCGCCGCAGTGCGCGCCGCCGCTGACGAGTTGCGCACCAGCGACTCCTCTGCGATGCGGGCGTGGGCCAAGAGCAACAACCTGCTCTCGCGCAGCATGTGGCCGAAGGTCAAGCGCGAGTTGGTCAAGCAACTCGATCTCGACTACGACGTCCTCCGCGACGCGGAAGCGACCAAGCGCAAGAACGAGATCGCCGAGGCCGCCGCCACCGCACCGTTGGTGGAACTGTTCGCCGCCGGTGACGAGCGGGGCAGCTTCGCTGTACTCGGACCGGTCGACGACGCTGCCTGGTACGGGACATTTCACAAGAACGACACGGTCTTCAAGGAAGGCAACCAGCGCTCGGCAGACGACTCGGCAGCCGGTAAGGCGATATTCCTCGCCGGCAAAGCGCGTGAGGACGCGAACGTTCCCGCGGTGCGGTTGCTCCTGCACATCTCCAATCCGGAGATCGACGGCAACTCCCTCGCCGGCATGGCAGCCAAGCACGGTGTTGCACTCGACCTCGACATCACCGACAACAACCGGGCCGTGGACTGGTGCGAAGAGCCTGGTTACCAGGCGTGGCAGGCGATTCGGTTGTCGGATCTGTTCATCGAGGACGAGTCGTGAAACGCCACCTCGCCGCTGTCGCCGCTGCATCTGCCGTCGCTATTGCCCTGGCTGGGTGCTCGTCGGGCACGGAAGGCACCGCAACCGGCCCGTCCACCACGACGGGCGCACGGGCGCAGCAGTGGTCCCCGAACGAGACGTCCGCCGTCGAGCCCACACGGCCCGCGGCCACCGTTCCGGAACACGCTCCCGAACAGGTCGCCATCGTGGACCGCAGCGATCCGGCTGCCGTCGCCGACGCCGTGGTCACCACTTGGTTCACCTGGAATACCGCTGACGATCGCGGACCCAACGACGCGGCCGCCCGCACCGGCGACCTGCTTACCGAACGCTTCCTCGGCGACGTCACCGGGACCACCCCGACCGGAAGCCCTGGCGGTCAGTGGCTCGAATGGGCTGCGAAGGACGCGCAGGTCTGGCCGACGGTCAGCTCTGTACCGAACCAGGGCGCCGTGGACACCGCGACTGCGGTGCACCGGATGTATCAGGTCGAACAGACCGCGATCGCCGCTGACGGCTCCATCGCCGGCGTCGACACCGTCATCGTCGCCGTCCTGGTCGTCAGCCGCGGCGGCCTGTGGGCCGTCGACGACCTCAAAAAGCTATGACCAGCGAGAAGAACGTCCCCGGAACCACCCCCGCCCCGAAAGGAACTCCCGTGAGCACTCCTGACCCCTACGAAACCCAGAGCAGCTACGACGCCGAGATCCCGGTGAATCTGCGCAGCCAACGTCTGCGCCGTCAGCCTGCCCCCGCTCCGGAACCGGCGCCGACCGAGTCCGTCGAACCTGATCCTGTGGTCGACGAGACCGACACCGAAGCGCTCGACGAAGTCGACGCCGGTTACGCCGATCCGTACGCGGTGGGACAGGACGCGCTCGCCGCGAACGAAGAACCAGCCCCTCTCGCCGAGGTCGGATATGCCGGGCGAAGGTTCGAACGCGCGGGAAACGACATCGACAACAGCCCCGCGACCTGGGGATGGCGTGGCCGCGTCAATGCTGCCGCAGGAATGAAGATGGCGCCGAAGCCGGATTCGGCGGAAGTACGGTTCCGGCAATCGGTCACCCGCATTCAACAGACGTTGCCCGGTTGCATGGTCGTCTCGGTGATCAGCCTCAAAGGTGATGCCGGGAAGACCTCGACGACCATTGCCCTGGCGAACACCTTCGGCCGGCATCGCGGTCACGGCGTCGTCGCGTGGGATGCCAACGAATCCACCGGTTCCCTCGGAGACCGCGCCGCCCGCACCACCGATCCGGAGCTCGGTCCGTGGGACGTCCTCGAGAACGCCCACGCGCTCGCGTCATCTGATGCCGTCTCGGGGGAGCTGGGTCGCTACCTGCGCTTGCAGCCCACACACGATGAGGTCCTGGCGGCCGACATCTCCACCACGCGAGATCGAGGGATCGGCTGGGACGAATGCGCCGCCATCATGGCGGTGCTGCGACGGCATCGGAATCTGATCTTCGTCGACACCGGCAACAACCCCGTCGCCCCGAACTGGCTGTGGGCGGTGCAGCACTCGAACCTGCTGGTCGTACCGCTGCCGCTCCGCAGGGACATGGCGAAGATGGCGTTGCAGATGCTCGAAGGAATAGCCGATCGAGGGTACGGACATCTGGTCCGCTCGGCGATCATCCTCACCGTCGTCACGCCCGGATCGGACCCGAGCCTGGAAGCGGACATCGAGGAAGAGTTCGGCCGACTCGGCGTCACGAACATCATCCGAGTGCCGTACGAGCCGTCATTCGCGACAGGGGAGCGCATCGTCTACGACCGACTCCTGCCGTCGACGACCGAGGCATACACCAACGTTGCCGCCGAGATCGCGGATTCCCTCGCCGCGAGTGTGTACGGCCGCGCCGCCGAATACGCCGACGCGTACGTCCCCGAACAGATCCGTCGACCACCGGAAGCGCCGCGCCGTGCTCCTGCGCCGCGCGTCGCGGCGTACCGCGAATTCGACCCTGAGCGATACCGCGAACCAACACCCGAACCCACCTCACCGAAAGGACGTTTGCGATGAAAACCGTTACTGCACAGGCTGGCTCAGCAACATCGGCTACCACTTACTCGAAGGCGCCGCTAGTGCGGCGGGCATCCGCTGTGGCGATCACTCTTGCCGCAACCGCGGTCGTGCTCCTGCTCTCCGCCGGCGCCGCCAGCGCACAAATCCAGAACCCCATCGACGGAGTCAAGCCGGATCTCAGCGTCTTCGGGCCTGCATTCAACAACGTGTGGGTTCGCGTCATCGGCGGAATCTGGGCCGTTGCGCTCGGTGCGAGCGTGGTCAAACTCATCATGGCGATCTACAAAATGCGCTCGATGAAGGCCGCCGGAATGCCGGCGGAAATGGCCGACGCTGGTCAGGACTTCAAAGTCGCCGGTATCGCATTCGGATGCCTGGCATCGGTCGGCATCATCACCGGCGCGATTCTCTTCGTCGTCGGCGGCTAGCCGACGCATCCCCTGCGTACTCCTTTGCTTTCCAACGCTTTTAACGAGAAAGAGATCTGATCATGGCGAAAGATTTTTCACAGGTGGGATCGGGCAGCGGCCCGTCCTACGCGACCGGATCCCCGAGCAGCGGCCCGGCATCCGGACTTCCGATGTGGGTGAAACTGGCGATCGGGTTCAGTGTGCTCGTGCTGATCGTCGGTATCGTGGCGATCTTCACCTCGGGCGGTGACGATGACTCCAATTCCGGCGCCGACGCGATCCGCGCCGCACACGGACCGACCACCACGATCGACGGCGTTCCGGCCGGATACACCCGCGATCAGGCCGGGGCGCAGACCGCGGCAGTGAACTTCAGCCAGGCGAACGGGCAGACATACCAGGGCCGGATCGACGCTGCGAAACTCCGGGAAGTCGCCGTCTCGTCGAAGGCTACCGACGCTCTGAACACCGTCATCGACGTCTCGAGCGGCCGCACCGACTTGGGGAAGACCGTCAACAACGTGCCGCTGATCGTCACCGTCACCGACTTCACCCAGGATTCGGCCACCGTCTCCGTGTGGGGCATGGGAGTCAGCCAGAGTCCGGTCAGTGAGGGGAGCGACAAGGTCGGCATCCTGACCGTCTATGGAACCGACACGATCACCGTGGTCTGGGAAGACGGGGACTGGAAGGTCCAGGACTGGAAGTTCGTCACCGGCCCTTCCCTCGAAGATGCGCAGTTCCCCGCTACTGATTCGCCGCTCTCGAAGCCCGGCGCGAACGGCTTCTACACGTTCTACGTCAACTAGAAAGGGGGCCTGACTGATGTGGCGCAAACTAATTCTGACCGCGGTCGTGGCATTGTTCGCGATGCTCGGACTGGCGTTGCCGGCGGCAGCGCAGCCGACGGCTGTCCCCAACACCGACCCGGCTCCCGGCGTGCAGAATGCCACTCAGTCGGGCAAGGAACTCCCCAAAGGATTTCCGGATGATCTGAAGAAATTCGTCGCTGGCACAGACGAATTCAAATCCGCCTCGTGGTTCACCGGAGTCTGCAAGGACAAAGGCGGCGACATGGGCCAGTACTCGACACAGGTCATGCACAACGAAAACCGGTTGATGTACTGGACGGCAAAGGAATCCGAGCGGATCGCCGCGTGGGCACCGCAGGTGATGATGTCGAAGAACCCGGCTCTGATCGACGCCCTGGTCGCCGCCGGCGGCGCCGGTACACAGATGTCCGGTGTGGACATGGGGGTGGAGGCCAACCAGAAGGCCGCCCTGAGCATTACCGACGAGTCGATCCTCAAGGGTGTCTACCCGAACACCTACCCCCTCAATGAGGCTGCGGACATGTACCCGCCGTCTCCGACGTGTGCGGACGATCTGGCCCGGTGGACAACGAAAACGACGACCACCTGGGGATTCGAGTGGAGCCCGACACCGGATGCGGCCTCGCTCGCGGTGATGAAGAAGCAACCGAACGCCGACAAGGTTCCCGATGCTGCGTGGACTGCTCCTTGCGGCGGCGGGGACGTTCCGAGTGTTCTGTGTATGCACGCGATGTTCGTCAACTGCGAGCGCGCAACGGTTCGCGAAGACGTCGCCGCCTGCACGGAATGGAACACCAGGGTCGGAAAACTGTTCGGCGGCACCATGAACTGGATCGACCAGAACACCAGTTTCAGTGATCGCCTGGGCGAGACCCTGGGCGGGATGATGAAGGCGACGCCGGCCTATATGGGCGGCAAATACATCGTCGACAGCTACACGTGGGCGTGGGATACGTTCGGAGCCCCGCTCGGTGACCTCATCGACTTCGTCAAGGACCCGTCCGACGTGATCGACTCCTGGGCGAACAAACTCAAAAGCAGCGCCATCAGCACCACCAACTCGGTGCTGACCGGCCTGGCCGGAATCGGTGAGTTCGACCCAGCCCGTGCCGAATTCGTCGCCGTGTACGCGGTCTCGACCGGTATCGGTTTGTTGGTGTTGGTGCTGATGACGATCCTGGCGATCTACAAATCCTCCGACGGCGGCATGACCGGTGAGGAGCTGGCCAAGTCACTGTTCGGGTACATGCCGGCCGGAATCATGCTGATGATGTTCGCGCCCGCCATCGCACAACTGCTGATCTCCCTGATGCACGAGATGTCACTGGCACTGGTCGACTGGATCGGGACGAGCACCGATGAGGTCATCGGCAACATCTCCTCGGTCCTGGGGTCCCTGACCGACTCCACCCTCGTCGGCGGCTCGATCGCCGCGATCGTCGGATTCGGATTGATGTTCCTCGGCGCGATGGCGATGTTCTTCGGATTCTTGATGCACGCAGCAGCATTGCCGATCCTGGCGGTCGTGTGCGGCATCGCCTTCGGCATGTGGGTCCATCCGACCTGGCGCAAGAAAGCCCTGCGACCGGTGATGATGTTCATCGGAGTGGTGCTCTCTAAGCCGCTGATGTTCCTGATCCTTGCCGCAGTCTTCGCAGTGATCAACATCGCCGCGAAGGGCTCGATCGCCGACGACGGCAAGCTCGAATCCCTCGGCCAACTCTCGTTGATCGCGGTCTGCTTCGTGATCATCGGCCTGGCGCCGTTCTCCATGCTCAAGTACTCGCCGATCCTGCCGACCTCCGCCGATTCGGCGGACTTCGGCGGTGGCGGATCTCAAACCGGACAGACCATCGGGTCAGGCGCGCAGATGTTCCAGCAACGTGCAGGCGGTGGAGCCGGTGGGGCCGGTGCGCACAACTCCGAAGCTGCCGGATCTCCCGGACGTCAGATCGAAGGCGGTCCGGTCCGCGGCGCCGCCGGAAACTACGGAGGATCTTCACCCGCGCACGAGAGTTCGGCGTCGAGCACTCACGCTGCTGCATCCGGTGGCCACGGCAATCACCAAGGGGGTGGGGCAGCGACCGCGGCGAAGTCGGCAGGCAAGTCCGGGGGAGCGGAGTCGAAGTTGATGGCCGCAGCGGGCAGCACCGTCGGATTGGCGGCCGGAGCTGCCGTCGTGGCAGCACCGATTGCCCTCGCTGCTGCCGGGGCCGCGATGAACAAGGCCGGATCGGCCGCGCAGAGTGCGCCCGAACATGCGGATGGAGAGAACTGATGAGTGAGCAACGTACAGCGATCCTCGGACGCCAAATCGCACGTCGCGGGCTGTTGCCGTTCCCCGAACCAGTGGTCGCCGCGTGGGCCGGAGCAGTGATCGTCGCGGTGTTCTTATTGTTCGTCGTCGGACAGAACATCTGGGTACTCGGGTTCGATGTGCTGCTTCTTCTCGGGGCACTGGTGTCCACGACAGACATCAACCACCGTGAGTCGTACGCGAGCCGCAAAGCGAAAGCGATCCGCAACAAGCAGCGACGCAAACGCGGTGAGCACGTCTGGGTCTCGCCGACCGACCCGAACTACGGCGACCCGGCAGTAGACCCGGGATGGTCGAACCCGCCGCCGCTGTACCGGACGGCACCAGTGGATCTGATCGGTACCGGTCTCGACGATCTGTTCGTGTTGGAAACCCGCTCACCTGGCGACAACGACCAGTACACGGTGCTGATCGCGATGCAGGGCCTCGCCGAAGGATTGCGCGGCGACCAGGCGTGGGCAGTGACCTCGGCCGCGTTCGGGCGCACTCTGGCCGGGTTCGCGAAACGCTCCTCGTTCGTGCGCGGAATCGAACTGATGAATCGGTCGGTGCCGGCGGACATGACCCCGCACGAGACCTGGATGGAAGCCAAGATCGCCGCCGGGGATCCGGCCATGCAGATCCTTCCGGCGATCCGCTCGTACGGGCAGCTCATCGACCGGGTGGAGCCGTACTCGGAAGGGCACTACTCGTACGCCGTGTTGATCTTCCCGAAGTCCACAGCTCTGCTGATGGAAGGTGCCCGGCTCGCCCGCCGTAAGGGTGCTGAGACCATCGCCGGTGTCGCGCAGGTCATCCGCGACGAAACCGAACGCGCCGTGGCATCGCTGACCCGAGCGGGTATGGGCCGCGTGCAGGTCTACGGCGAACAGCGCACCTGCGCGGTCATCCGCTCGTGCCAGGACCCGAGCTTCCCGCTCGATGCCCACAAGGGTGTCCGGTGGGACAACTGCTGGCCGTCCTACGTCGGCCGGGAGGAATCGGTCGAGGTCGCCGGCAAGTGGAACACCCGAGTGGGCACTATCCCGCCGCGAGCTATCGAACCGGTCGAACTCGGTCCGTTGTGGCTGGCGGACCTGCTTACCGGTGTCGAACCGGATCCGGGTGACGACGAGATCGCCGCCGCCCCGACGATCCGGACGGTGATGGTGCGGATGGACTTCGTCGAAGCCGCCCACGCCCGCACTGCCGCCGTCAAAGACGTCACTTCGGACCGCGCACAGCAGATCCGCGAAGGCCGAAAGGGCAAGGTCACGGACGGATCGTCGGAGGTCGCATCATCAGAGTCCGCGCATCGGCGCTCCGACCTCAAACCGGGCAGCGGCCACCACGGAATGATCTATTCGCTCGCGGTGTCGGTCACCGGACGCGGTGAAGACGATGCCCTGCGTGCGTGCACTCGCGTCGAACAGGCTGCCGCGGACTGCGGTATCGGCGAAATCGAATGGCAGGACAACCGCCACGACGTCGCCTCCTTGCTGACCCTCCCGCTCGGCCGCGGACTCGCGGCCACCAAGTGGACCCGCGCCAAGTAGCGAGCGAAGGACACCTCATGACGAACACACAGCAGCGCACCGAGTACCGACGCGGACACAAGAAGACCAGCCGATGGTCTTTCGCGCCCTCGCTCGGAAAGAAGAAGGTCCGGATCGAGAGTCCGGAGGAAACCGCGGCTATCGACGCAACGATCGACGCCGTGGTCGCTTCGGATCGGATCACCGTCCGGCGCCAGCCCCCCAAGCGCAACAAATGGCTGGACCGGTGGGGTTGGTACGAGATCCGCACCGAAGGTGCCTGGACATCCACCCGCCAAGGTGAAGCCTTGAACCTGGCCACGATGCGCCGCTCGGTCCGTCACGAGGGCCTGATGACGGGGCTGAACAAGATCAGCCAGACGATGGAGATCGTCGACCCGTTCGAGCTGTACGGAACGGAAATTGAGAACATCAACATCGCCGTCATCGGAGACATCGGCAAAGCGAAGTCCTCGCTCATCAAAACCGCATTCTGCCTGCGCCAACTCGCCCTGCCGAACCGACAGGTCGTGGTCATCGACAAAAAGCGCCAAGGAAACAAGGGCGGCGAATACTCCGGAATTGCCGACTCTGTCGGTGCTCGGTCGATCCGTTTCCACGCCGGCGGCGCCGACGGAATCGGAGTCCGCCTCAACCTCCTGGACCCCGCGATCGCCAGCGGAATCGAACGCACCGACGGCCTCGCCCCGGCCGGGCAGGAAGCGCTCGTCGGCGCCGTCATCGAGGACACCATCGGCCGCCCATTGGTCGAGAAAGAAGACGCTGCACTGCGTTTGGCATTGCAGGTCGTCAACGAACGAGCTGCGAAGGAAGGACGTGAGCCGATTCTGCGCGAGCTCGCCAACGAACTACTCGAATCAACCCCCGGTAGCGGAGCGACATTCGGGCAGCTGTGGGCCGAGGACGCCAAGCGCTGGGGCCTGACACCAGGTCTGGCGCTGCGCAAGCTGTGCGAAGGCGACCTCAAGGGCCTCGTCGACGGCGCCACCTCACCGGAGGTTCGCGAGGCACTCGAGCACCCGTTCGTGCACTTCGACGTCTCCGCACTGCCGAACAAGGGGCCCGCGTTGCGGGTGATCATGACCGTGATCAACACCTGGCTCGCGAACGTGCTTGCTTCCCGGTCCGCACAGCACATGCAGACCGTGTTGATCGTCGAGGAAGGATGGCACGTAGCGGACGGATCGACCGGAAAGGTGTTCCGCGAGAACATGAAACTCTCTCGCGGCCTGGGCCTCTCGACCTGCTCGGCGTTCCACCACATCTCCGACCTACCGACCGATTCCCCTGCCCGGGCGCTGATGAAGGAAGCCGGAATCGTCTTCCTCTACGGGCAGGACCGAGTCGAAGACGCCGAAGAAACCGCGCGCATGTACCACCTGCCGCCCGGCTCGACCGAAATCATCATGTCCCTCGCCAAAGGCCACTGCCTCGTCAAATACGGCAGCGCCGATCCAATCCTGCTCCAGCATGTGCGTTCGGACATCGAAATCACGCTCACCGACACGGACGAAGTCATCAAGGGAGAAGCGGCATGACCACACAGCGCCCTACCAAGCCGATAGTGACACCGGGTTTGATCCCGCTGGCCGCGACCGCGCTCGCCGTGGTGCTGAGCGTGGTCGGAGGCGGATATCTGTCCGGGGTCTTCGCCGGCACCGGCGGCGCCTTGCCATCCGGGATGTACGGAGTGCTCGACGTGTTCACAGGGCTGTTCCTGCATCCGGCCGATCCAGCGCTGGCCTGGCCGGAAGGCTCGCGTCCGGGCGGTCCGGTCCTGACGTGGGGATGCATCGCCGTCCTGGCGGCATTGTGCCTGTGGCTGGGAATGTTCATCTCGTCGAAGATGACGATCCGCCGCGCTGCACGCCGGGTTCGAGAGTCCGGTTTCGCGGACCGCACCGAACTTGCCCGCGCCGGCGTCAGCGAGAAGGCTGCGGTACGTAAAGCGAAAGCAACCCGCCTCTCACTCAAGGATGTTCCGGTGCGCCGCATCGCCGCCGAGACAGAAACCACGAAGATCGCCACCCTCTACAACGGCGGTGACGGCGTCTACTTGCAGTACCGCGACGGGCTGACCTGCACCGGACCGACCGGCGCCGGTAAAACATGGCGCGTGTGCTGGAAGGGTGTCACCGACGCCGTCGGCCCCGTGGTTGCCACCTCGACCCGCGGTGACCTGCTCCGCTCTACATGGGCAGAACGCAGCGAAGTGGGCCGCGTCGAGGTCTTCGACCCGGAAGGGTTGACCGCGATCGCCAACCCGATGCGGTGGTCGATCCTTGATGGATGCGATGACCCGGAAGTAGCCAAACGACGGGCAGAAGCGCTGGTCCAGGCCATGCCGATGGACGACACCAGCAACGCCGGCTACTGGAACGGCAAAGCCGCGATGCTCATGCGCGGCTACCTCTACACCGCGGCCGTCAAGAACAAGGACTTGATGGACCTGCGGATCTGGGCGTCCTCCCGCAACGTCAAACTGGTGCGCGACGTCCTGAAAAAGGATCTGCCGGACTGGCACGCCGAACTTGGCCAGGCGTTGGACTCGAAGTCCGACTCCTCCGACGACGTGGTCAGCGCATGTGCACGGTTGCTCGAGCCGTTGGCGTCCCCGAAATTGATGGGCGCAATCAACGTCCCTCGCAGCGAATCCGCTGATCTTCATGCGCTGATGACCGAAGGCAAGAACACCGTCTATCTCGTCTCGGAAGGACACAGCGCATCGGCGGCCGCGTTCACCACCGTCCTGTCCGCCGAGCTGTATCACGTGGCGAAAACGCATGGCCTGACCAGGCCGGACGACAAGATCGACCCTCCGCTACGGATGGTCCTCGACGAAATGAACAACGTCGCGGCGATTCCGAACATGCCAGACCTGATCACCGACTCCGGCGGCCGCGGAATCCAGATCTGGGCGCTCGTGCACAGTGCCTTGCAGAACGAGAAGCGCTGGGGCCGCATCGGCGGCCAGCGACTCTCGACTGATTCGCCGGCCCGTATGTACTTGCCGGGTCTCGGTGACGAAAGCGAGTTGGCGGCACTGTCTCGGCTGATGGGTAGCCGTGACGAATACATCAGCCACGATCCGCGTTCGGCTCCGCGTTCGGTGCCGGTGATGGCGCTCAACGAGATCCGTGAGATGCCCGAAGACCAAGCGCTGATGATGTTCCGCAACGCGAAGCCGATGAAAGTGCGTCTGCCCTCGGTGTGGGATGTTCCCGACCTCTCCAAGCGGGTGCGGGCCAACCAGGCGGCGTTCGACGACTTCTGCACGAAAGGCAGCCGATGAACGGCGACTCGATGACCCCGGTGTGGGAGCGGGCCGATCACTGGATCTCCGGGGACTCCGCGCTGTGGATCTTTCGCAGCACCAACGGGGTGTACGAGCGGCCGATCATCATCGTTTCGCCGGCCGGCGCCATCGTGTGCGATCCGGAAGTGACGTACAACGGCGGAATCTTCACGCTCTCCGAAGGCTTCCGCGATGTGCGGCACCGCAGTTCCTGCGAATTGTGCACACCCTCGGTGGAGGCGTTGCGCAGGCGCGGTGAGCACGCTGCCGTGTCCACCTGGGATTCTCGGGAAGGCGGTGGGCGGTGAGTATTCCGGTGTACAACCCTGGTCCTGTCGATTGGTTGCACCTGGACCGGCTCGCGGCCGCCGAACTGTGGGTCGAACTCCGCCCGTGGGTGGAGCATCTACGTCGGCGCTATGACCTGGGAAATCAGATCCTCTCGTGCTGGTTCAAACACGATCCGCTCGTCGAGGAGCTGACAGCGGCGATGTGGGCGCATCGTGAGGTGTACCAGCAGCTGAGCAAGAATCCGTACCACGGAGGAATGGCAGCCTGGCACTACCAAGTGCTGTGGCCGCTCGTTCAGCGCATCCCGACGATGGCCGGCTTCGAGGAATGCCGCAGTGGAGTGTGCGGCTACGAACCCGACGAACCCGAGATCGCGGACGACTTCGCCGAGTTCATCGCTACCGACGCTGACCGACGCACCGAACCGGAACCGGCAGCTGAGTCAGCCTCGTCGACGAGCGTGCTGACGATGGATCAGGTTCTCGAGATGATCGACAGCGGTCGGGCATCCGCGGAAGATCCCGCCGACGATTTCACGGCCGTCGACATCGACGGTGCCCGTTGGGAATTCGACGACGATACCGAAACGTATCGGCCCGCCGAATAGCCCTTCACAAGCCGAAGTATCAACCGCCGCACCCTTCGGGCGGTCTCGCCCACCGTTCGAGAATGCGGGTGGCGGGTGGTTGATGCTTCTCGTGCCCGTCACAGTCGATGTCCGCTGGTTGTCCCGCCTGGGATCAGCGTGACGCGACTATGGCGGGCACACCATTCACTGCGCGATTCGCGCTTCACATGGCCATGGCCCGTCGGCCCAGCGCTCCGAAAAGTCGACTTCACCGGCTATCCGAGGCACCTTCCATTGAGTCGTGGACTTGCGCTAATGCGCGACCCTATCCATAATGTGAGTGCCTGGGGCAGTAGCCGCAGGAAGTGGTTCGTGTAGGAGGTCTCCGAGGCGTAAGCACCCTTACGGGCAGCCTCAATTATGGTTTCCAGCCTTGCGCGCCCATGCAATCTCAACCGTGACCCCCACCGCCGGTGGGGGTCACGGTTTTATGTCACCGGTATGACCGTGATACGCGATGCGATCGCCTTCTTGACACTTCCGCCACGTCCCCATGCCCAGGCATGGACATCCGGTAGCCACAGAAGAGGATTCGATGGCGAGTCGAATCTGTACTCGAACGGCGGGTCGGGAAGCGTACTTCGGATCAGCCGCCGATCGTCTCGGTCTTGTTCGCAGGTCTCGATGACTACGTTTGCAACGGGCATCTGCGCGAGGTCGATGACCGCCGCCGCGAGCGTTGCATCTCGTGCTTGTCGATCAGTTGCCTTACGGGAATCCATGACGTAGATCCGAGATACGGCCTCCAGCTTGGCCACTCCGGAGACAATTCTGGGTCCGTACTTGTTACCAACAGCTGACATGTGGATACGAGAGTGCCCCTGCGGGCGCAAAGCATTGAGCCCAACCCGGAGTGAGCTCAAATCACCGATCGCGACTGTGGCGACGCACAAGGCGTAGCGGCCTCGCTTCGACTCGTCTATGAATGCGTGAAGACGGTCGCTAGTGGATGTTGACTCGACCATGTCGCGCTGGCCGGCCCGCTCTCGTTTCTTACCCATGGGCGAATCTAAGCCTCTCCGGGAGATCGTTGTCGCGGGACGATTGGGTGCCTACTGGCAAACCATTGGGTAGCTACTGGCGGGACGTATCGTAACAAGTTACTAGTATCCGTATATGCTGCCAGCAGAGACCCTGCTCCGACCTACCCCATGAGGGAAAATGCCGAAACTTCGTGTGTTCCCCATAGGGACATCAGCCGCGGACATAGAAGCCTCCGTGGCGAAGAGCCTGGAACAAAGTAAGTACGCGGAGCGTCGTCGATTAACCCTGGAGGGTGTGCGCGCCAAGAGGCTCGCGGAGCTGAAGGCTCGCCAGGAATCGATAACCCGGGCCACTGCGTTGTATGCCGAACTCGATTCCGGGGATCATCCCGAGGTGCGGATCCGGTCGTCATTTATTCGACTGGACAAACGACGGGCGCCACGCGATTCCTCACAGCCCTATGCCTCAACGAGAGAACGCGACCTCAAGACTCGCCCCCCGCTGACCAAACTGATCCATCGGCCCAGCAACGCACTTGCTGTGCTGATGACAGCTTTTTACGTCGCACACCTCGAAAATGAGCCTGGCAAAAAGGTCGTCAACAACCGGCGCAACAACTTCGCCGATGGGTGGTCCGATCTCAGCGGGCTCCTCGACCCGGCCGCCACGTCGAAGGAGAACAATCTCCGGGCTACCCGGGCTCTTGGGAAACTTGCGGATTGCAACTTGGTCGCCATCGGCAAACCTGGCACCCGGAATCGGTTCGAGAACTTCCAGCTGAAGCGAGAGAACGGTCGAGGAGACAAGAACTACAAGGTTCCCGGCCTATCGCTGGCGGGCAAGGAGGCGCTGGTCCTACCTGCACAATTCTTCTACTACGGGTGGCACCTCGTGCTGACCCAGGAGGAGCTCGCCACATTTCTTGTGATCGCGATGGACTCGCAACGTCACCCTTGGCGTCGATCGACACAGGTCGAAGATTTGGGGATTGGGCTGTCTCGAACAGTTCGATGGGGCGACTACGGGCTAGCTGGCGAAGCGTACGGGTCGATCCACGAGTTGCAAGAATTCGGGTTGATCGATGTCATCGATCCGATGCCCGGCCGCAGGTCCGGAAAGATCAAGAAGCCGAAGAAGGCTGACATGCGCGCCTATCGGCTGATCTGGCCGCCGGAGGACTGGTCCACGACTGCCGATATCCCGGGTCCAGCTGTCGACGTAGTCATAAAATGCCTTGAAGAGAGCCCCGCTCCACCCCGCGCGGTCTGAGCGATCTCGTACAACCACATTGGCCGCCTGCGCTCCCGGGGAATCTCTGTCCGTAAGGGCGGGAGGATTCAATCTGCGCTGTATGACTCACTAAACGATTCACGACACCGACTCGTTTGCTCCTGGCCGTCCCCTACGATCGTCCGATGCCTTGGTATCAGTCGGTCGGGATACTCATTGCCGGCGCATTCGCACTGCTGAGCCTCCCGAAGCTCCTGTTTGACACCTTCGACGCCGCGCCATTGCGTCGGCGGATGTTGTCGACGGCTCTGGCTGCCGAAAAAGCTACAGGGGAGGGTGCGAAGGAAATCCTGACCGCGCATTCTGAGGTCGTTGCGAACCAACTGGCCGCTACTCATCAGATCAGATACAGCCGCCGTGACAAGTGGGTGATCGGAACTTTGGCGGTAGGTGCTCCCACCTTGTGGGGAGTGGTTCTACTGATCTGGTGGCAAGGTACGGAGGTTCAAAGCGGATGGTCGACCGTAGCCATCTCCAGCACGTTCCTGGTCCTGTCGTGGCTGAATATCGTTACTGTCAACGTCGGATGAAAAGTGATCGGTGATCGTCGGACGAAAATTCACCACCCGGCTTGGATTTAGTCCCTGCTGGATCGGTTCTTGGTCAGAAGCTCTCGGCGCGATCGGGTGCGATAGGAGTCACCGCTGAGGGTGAGCACTTCGGCGTGATGGACGAGTCGGTCGATCATCGCTGCGGCGACGACGTCGTCGGAAAATGTCTCGCCCCATCGATCTGGGGTTGGCACTTGTTCGTCTCCGTGGAAACCCGCAGCTCGCTGGGACTTCAGCATGTTTTCGCGTTCTAGCCTTCTTCAAGCTGTGAGCGGTCTATATTAGGTGCTACCTTAATCGTTCAGGTGTGAAGAAGGTGTGCTGATGACCGAAGGTCTGCGGCTGATCCCGGGCAACGTCGTTCCGATAGAGTCGATCGAGTCAGATCCTGTTGTGTTCCAACGCAACTGCGTGGACGCCTTCGTCGCGTCCTGGCGAGCTCGGGGCTTCAGCCCAGTCACTATCGACAACGACATCGGGCTACTCGAGCGGACGCTGACGGCACTGGGCCGGCCGGCGTGGGAAGTCACCGCCGAGGACATCGACCGAGTCGTCGGCAGCCTCGCAGTCGCGGGCCGTGCTCCGTCGACTCGGCGGGAGTATGTGCAGATCTTCAAGGGATTCCACTGGTTCCTCCAGGTTCGCAAGGCAGCCGAGATCGAGGCCGTGTTCGGGGTGAAGCTGGTCTGTCCGGTGGATGAGTTCAACGCCTCCCGCCATGTCGGCGACGATTCGCCGGCGCTGGTGCCGCCTCCGACTCCGGAGCGCGTGCGGGAGTTCTTCGAGTTCATGAAGGCGCGCATCATCACCGCCCGAAAATATGGGCCGGCAGCTCGGGACTACGCGCTGTTCCGGACGCTCTATCATGCCGGACTGCGCTCGGAAGAGGCTGCGCTGCTCGACCTTCCGGATGTGCATTTCGATCGTGGTCCGTTCGGCAAACTTCATGTCCGCTTCGGTAAGGGCGCCAGGATGTCCGGTCCTCGGCCGCGATGGGTTCCGATGCTCGACGGTCTGGACCTGGTGCTGCGCTGGTTCCTGACCGACGTGCGGCCCAAGTTCCCGGACTCGCCGGTGTTGTTCGCCGACGAGTCCGGCGGGCCGCTGCATCGTGGAACGATCCGCAACCGGCTGCGATATCTGATGGAGCTCGAAGGGCGCCCGCGTTCGGAGCGGTTCAGCCCGCATGCGCTGCGACGTGCGTGCGCGACCCACAACTATGAGCGTGGCGTGGATCTGGTTGCGATCCAACAGCTTCTGGGTCACTGGACCGTCGGATCGACGATGCGGTATGTCCGGCCATCGGCGACCTTCATCGAGGACGCGTATCGGCGCGCGGTGACCACCACCCTGGCCGAGCTCAGCGGAGAGGACGAGCGAGCGTGAGGATCAAGTGGCGACTGCGGATGGCCGCGGCCCAACGCGAAGTGTGGACCGGGACCGAGCTGCGCAGGCTGCTGGCAGACAAAGCCGGGCTGGAGATGTCGGCGGCGTCGGTGTCGGCGCTGTTCACCAAGGAACCCACCCAGATCAAGATGACGACGCTGATCGCGTTGTGCACTGCCTTGCAATGCACTCCGGACGACTTGTTCGAGATCGACGCCACTCCCGTCGAGCGTCCTGCCGATCCGCCAATTCGACCGGCGCCGACGCAGCGCCAAGCCGTCAACGCCCGCGGCCGCTCGCTTCCGCCGATGTGACGCTTCGACCTGGAAGTCATTGCAGAACATGGGTAAACGCCAGCGTGACTGTGCCGAGTGCGGCGGACCGGTGGGCATCATCGGCCGCGACCTGTGCTGCCGGTGCACCGCCCGCGCCAAGGACGCGGCCGCCAAGCAGCCGTGCCCTGACTGCAGCCGCAGTAGGGTGCTGGTCGTCGAGACAGGTCGTTGCGTGATTTGTTCCCGCCGGTGCGCGCAGTGCGGTCACAAGGTCCGCTTCGCGGAGACCGTGTTGTGCCGGGGCTGCCAACGCAAAGCCGACCTGCAAGCTCGGCAACAGGACTGTCCGCGGTGCGGCAAACCCGGGTATCTGCGCGTGGACACCGGCTGGTGCGGTCACTGTTCGAGGCCGCGCCCTTCGAAGAAGCCCCCGCGCGTCTGCGTCGCCTGTGGCGTGTTGCGTCGCCATGCCGGCCGCGGCATGTGCTCGCGATGCTGGCAGCGCCATCCGGATCGGCCGCATGTGGCCGGCGAACATCTCCTAGCACGTCTTGCCGACCCGCCGGATTGGCTGCCCGGCCTGATCACCTGTCTCGCCGACGGCTATTCGCCAGGCCGTGCGTGTGTGGCGGTCACCGAGCTGGGGCGACTGCTCGACGACGAGCACTCCAATCATCCGCCGTCCCTGCTCGACAGGGCACGCCGCTCAGGCCGTTCCATGGGTCCGCTGGCCAGATCGATGCAAGATTTCTTCACCGAACACGGGCTGGCGATGCCGACCGACCACAACGAGCGACTCGCCGCCGGCCGCCGGCAACGGCGGATCGAAGCGGCCCCTGAACCGCTGCGACCGGCAATCGCAGGATTCGCCGAGTTCATGCTTACCGCCAAGGCCCGTGCTCGCCGGGCCGGAACACTGCCCCGCAGCGATTCGACCATAGAGGCCGCACTGGCGGCCGTTCGAGATTTCGCTTCGTTCTTGAACAGTGAACGCGGGAAACAAGATTGGGCGACCGTCGAGCTCGGCGACGTCGAGGCGTTCCTAGTTTCCCTGCCGAAGTCGCGCCAGCGAAGACTCACCGTGCTGCGCCAGTTTTTCCGATTCGCGCGCAGTCACCGTCTGGTCCTTGTCGATCCGACGAAGAGCCTGGACAGGAAAGAAGCCAAGGGTTTTCGTGGCCGGACGCTCACTCTCGAGCAACAACGCCGGTTGTTCCAGCGGTGGACCACCGACCTGCTGGTGCATCCGCATGAATCCCTGGTCGGCATCCTCGCCTTGCTGCATGGCGCTTCCAGTCGCGAAGTCCGGCTGCTGACCTGCGACGATGTCGATCCGCTTCGACAGACCGTCAGGCTTGGCGAGCGACCGCATCCGGTCCCGATGGACCCGGCGAGCTGGACGATCGTGCAGCGCTGTTTGGCCCAGCGCGCCTCCTGGCGCACCGCCAATCCGCACGTCATCGTCACCAAAGGGACCAAGGCCGGACGGTCACCCGCATCGGTCGCCTATCTGAGTCATGTGCTCGACGATTGCGGGTTCGGCCCGCGGATGATCCGCTGCACTCGCCTTATCGATCTGGTCAACACCATGGATCCGAAGCTCGTCGCCGCGGCATTCGGCATGACCGCCGAGGCCGCCATGATCTACCTGGCAGACTTCGTCGACCCCACCCGACTGCCGAACCCGTGAAACTTCGGCGCGACTACGCACAGATTCGCGCGAACATGTGCGCTTTCCCGAACGGGAGGTTGGAAGTGACCATGACCGAGCCTTGCTCGTATCGGGAGGCGATCAGCTGGAAGAACAAGTTCGCCGCGTCCTGATCGAACGGGATATACCCGACCTCATCAATGATGATCAACTTGTAACGGCGGATCTTCTTGAGCTCGGTCTCAAGCTGCCCGGCATGATGTGCAGTGCTCAACCGAGTGATCCAGTTGCTGGCAGTATCGAACAGGACGGAATATCCGGCGTAGGCAGCTTTGACTCCGAGTCCGATCGCGATGTGTGTCTTGCCGATGCCAGGCGGACCGAGCAGGATGACGTTTTCCGCTTTCGGAACGAACATTCCAGTCGCCAAGTGCGCCAACACATCACGTCGCAAGCTTGGCAGGTGGTCGAGATTGAAGTCCTCGAGAGTTTTCACTGCCGGGAAGTGCGCCGTGCGGATCCGCATGATCGTGCCCGCCGACTCACGATCGGCGAGTTGGCGACCCAATACCGCTGCGAGGTATTCCTCGTGCGACCAGTTCTCGTCGCGGGCGTGATCGGCGAGCTCTTCCCACACTCGCCCGATCGTCGGGGTCTTCAATACCCTTGTCAAATAGGCGATCTGGGACGGAATCCCGTCCGCTGGTGGTGCCGAGACGGCCGCCTCGGCGGCTTTCTTCTTGGTTGCAGTTGTCATGATGTGGTCCTCACTGTTGTCGGGGCGGATTCGAAGTCGACGCCGAACAAGGCGTCGTAGTCCGGTAATGCTCGCAACGAGACGGGATGCCCGTCGATGTGCCGGCGTGTGGCGGCTTGTGTGCGGCGGCGCCGTTCGTCCGCCAATCCGCGGCGCAGTTGGGCGGCAACACTGACGTGATCGGGATCGGTGACGACTACATGCTTCGCCCACGAACGGTCATGACGAGCCACGATCTGGTCGTCGCAGCGGGCCACCACACGAGTCGGGCTGGCGCTCACATCGACGAATCGGCCGATCACTCGCGGGTCGATCGAGTAGTCGGCGCCGTCGACACGCACGTAGTAATCCCGCGCCAACCGGATCCGGTGACTGAGCCCGATCGCCGGAATGACCGGTGGCAGTTCGATCATCGCCGCAACGTCGGTGGCGAGCAGATCGATCGGCCGGCCACCGATCGCCCTCACAGTGCGAGTATTCGCTCGTGTGAGCCAGTCATGGAGTTGGGTGTTGAAATCAGTCGGTGAGGTGAACCGCCGGCCGGGCAGAAACGAGGTCTCCAGGTAGCCGTTGGCGCGTTCGACCATGCCCTTGTACTCCGGGTCCCGCGGTGGAGCCAACTGGATTCGAGTCGCTAACGTTCCGGCGAACGCAGCAGCAGATGTGGTGACCTTTCCGGTGCCTCCGATTGCTGATTCTCGGTCCCACACCAGCGTTTTCGGGACCTTACCCAACCCTGAGATCAGTTCCCACATTCCCGACAAGATGTCACCACCTTGCCTGGACGGGATCATCACCGCCGAGATGAACCGCGAGTACCCCGACGTCATCACCAACACCGGCAGTACCCGTTCCTGACCGCCACCGACCGGCACCACGGTCTCGGGAAACCACAAGTCGCACTGCGCGATAGCGCCAGGTTTGTAGACGAAACGATCCACCGGATCGACACCCACGTACTCCGGACGGATCTCGCGAATGCGGTCCTTGATCGTGGTGATCGAATGCTGCCACCCGATCCGCTCGGCGATCACCGTCGCCGGCATCCGAGGGAACTCCGACAACAGTGCCCGCACCTGCGGCTCGGCCGCATCAGCGAGAGTGCGTTGCCGTTTTCGTTGATACTTCGGAGGACGATCCGATGCCAACGCCGAGCGCACGGTATTACGCGTCACCCCCAACCGCCGCGCGATCTCGCTGATCGACAGGCTCTCAGCCCGATGCAAACGGCGGATCTCCGCCCAATCCTCCACTGAAATCACCCCACAACACTCACGCAAGGTGGTTAATTTTCGTCCGACGACATCCGTTCAGTTTTCACCCGTCGTCGACAGTTACTCAGCCACGCATGCACGCGATACGTGACAACAGAAAACTGTTTGCTGAGCTTGGCTGTCCGAAAGAACTGAAACGGCTGTCGATCCCGTCATTTCGGGATTACATGCTGCGCACCACAATTTCACCCGAACTCGTACTCCACTTCGCTCGGATAGCTCTTGAAAATGCTAGCGCCACGAATTCCGAGCAATCGTCACCTGACCTGGTGGCTTGCGCGAACAGGGTCATCGACATCTTGGAAGCGAACTATCGCCACGAAGTCCGGCCGCGATAGGGCGGCGAGCGTGGCGTCTCGGCTGGGTCGGTCTAGAGACGAGGGCCGCGGCGTTGTTGTTCTTGTTCGACGTGTTGGGCGACGGTGTGGTGGTGTTCGATCGTCGCTTGTTCGTGTTCGGCGCGGCGTTGTTCTTCGCGGTGTTCTTGGATGCGGTCATGCAATTCGTCGATATCGCGGTGAACGGTGTTGAAGGGTGCGATGTCGGCTTTGTTCTCGGGGCGGTCGCCGGCCACTGAGGTGGTGTCGGTGATGTTGTAGCGGTCTCGGTACGCCTGAATCTCGGCGGCGGTGCGATCCCATTGCACTGCGATCTCGGGGTCTTCGGGACGGGTTTCGAGGTGCTGCGTGAAGCGTAGTTCGGGGTCGTTGCTGCGCTGGTCATCGGCGCGGATGCGTCGGGTGTTGGCGGTGTGTTCGGCGGCGATGTCGGTGTAGGTGGTCTCCAGCTGCTCGGCGAGTGCGGGGTTGACTAGGTGGGCGTCGAGGTCGGGGGAGGGCACCCAGTGCGGTGCCGCTGGGTCGACGGGCCCACGTGCCGATAGCGCGATGGTGTCGAGTGCGTCGGCGATGCCGGTGACGTGAGCGGTGGAGCGCGCGACGGTCTCGATTTTGCGGCACAGGTCGTCGACGTCGACCCCGGCGTGGGTGACGAGTTCGCGGATGCGGCCTACTGCTGCGTTCCATCTCGGGTCTTCGGTGCGTTCGGCGGCGGCGATCGCGGCGGGAAAGTGCTCGCGCAGGATCTCGTCATGTTCGGCTGCCCAGCTGGTGTTCTTCTTCTCGGTTGCGCTGGTGATGGCTGGTGCCATGTCTTTGATCAGGTTCGCTGCGGTGACGTCTTCGCCTCGCGCTGCGAGTTGCTGCGCGTGCCAGGAGAGAACTGCCTCAGGTGGGAGGCCTGCGAGTGCCGCTTTACGTAGGTGGCGTCCGAGTCGCTGCACCCCTGCTTCGGAGAGGATGCGTTCTGCTACGTCGGGTTCGAATGCTTCCCGGACGGGGCGGCGGATGCGGGTGGCGTCGAGCTGTGCGCGGGTCTCGTCGTAGCGGCGGATGGTTGCGCCAATGCCGTCGGTGCGCTCGTGTTCGGGGCGGGCGGTGGCGTAGCGGTCGGCGAGGATGCGGGCATAGTCGTCGAGTTCTTTGTCGGTGCTGGTGGTGCGTGGGGGGAGCGGGGGGAGCACGTTGTCGGCACGCTCGGCTGCCGCTTCTGCTGCGGCTTGGGTGGCTTCGATGATGCGGGAGTTCAGAACTCGGGCGACATCGCGGGCGGTGTGGAGTTCGCCTGATGCGAGTGCGTCGTTGAGGATGCGGCGGGCGCTGTCTCCTCGGTCGTGTGCCTGTCCGAGTGTGGTGCGCAGTTCGGCGAGGCTGCCGGGGTTTTCGGCGGCGATCGTCGCGAGTAGTGCGGCGGGCAGCGCCCGGTCGAGGACGTCGTCGAGCCAGCGATCGCGCAATCTGCTGTGTGCGGCGTGGTACGCCTCGCGGAGGCGTTCGGGGCTGCGGGCGTGCTCGAGTGCGTCGCGGATCTCGGTGATGGCGGCTTTGTGGCCGTTGTCGTTGGCGAGGATGCGGGTGAGGACTTCGCGGGAGTTCGGAGTCTGGATTTCGGAGAGGTGCATCCCTTCGGTGTCTTGGGTGACGCCGGGTTCGACGGGGACGTACAGGTGGTTTTCGGTGCGGCCGCGGGTGGTGGCGACGTAGAGGCCGGGCCGGTTGGTGGTGTGTCCGACGGTGGTGTGGGAGGTGTCGACGGTGATGCCTTGGCTGCGGTGCACGGTGGCGGCGTAGCCGAGTTCGGTGTTCCGCTTCACGTACCGGGCGGGCAGGGTGATCGTGCCCTCGTGGGTTTTGCTGCGTAGGTTCAGTGAGCCGTTCTCGTTGACGGCGGTGACGGTCCACAGGTCGCCGTTGCGGACGAACATGTTGCGCCGTTTGCCGCCCTTGGTGCGCAGACGGCGCTTGTTCTTGCGGGTCAGAACGATGTCACCGACTCCGGCGTCGAGTTCGTCGGACAGGGTCACTGTGTTGCCGGCTTTGGCGGTGCCGGCGGCGCGGTAGTGCGCTTGGATCGCGAGGTTCACTTCGCGGACGTCGTCTCGGGTGGACAGCATGACGATCGAGGTTTTCCCGGCCCCGATGTCGGCGAGGTAGGCGGTGGCGGCGGCGTCTTTCATCTCGGCGGCGGTGCCCTCGTGGACCCATCCGCGGGCGTAGAACAGCTCCAAGCTGCTCTCTTCACCGTGCCGCAGGGCGAGGGAGTTCTCGGCTTGTTCGGTGTCTTTGCCGAAGCGTACGACGACCGTGAGTTCGGGTGCGTTGGTCTCTTCGGCGAGCAGTCGCAGCGCTCCACCGGTTTCGACGGCGTCGAGCTGGTTCGGGTCACCGAGTAGACGGACCACGGCGCCCTTGGCGGCGGCGATTTCGGTGATAGCGGCGAGGTCTTTGGTTGATGCCAGGGATGCTTCGTCGACGAGCAGCATCGCCCCGGCGGGGATCTCGATGTGCTCGGGGAGGCTGCGTGGTTCGTGGCCTTCGAGGCCGCGCCACGGGTACGTCAGGGTCGCGAGGGTGTGGGCAGTGACGTCGATTTCTTCGCCCAAGGTTTCGGCCGCGACGGCGGACGGTGCGAGCGCAATGACCTCGTGTCCGGTTGCGCGCCAAGTGTCGGTGACCGCTTTCATCGACGTCGTCTTGCCGGTGCCGGCCGGGCCGACACCGACGGCGAGCAGTGTTCCGGAGCCGACGAAATGCTCGGCTAGTTCGCGCTGTCCGGCGTTGAGTGGATGATCACTGGTGCGGGCGATCTTTTCGACGACCTTGTCGAGTCCGGCTTGTGCCGCGATGTAGGCGGTCGGTGTTCGAGTGGCGTCGAGCATGAACTGTTCGGCGGTGATGATGCTCGCGGAGGTATGTAATGCGGTGCCGTGGTTGGTGAGGATGAACTCACCGTCACGCCGTCTGAGAGCCTCCGGCGCGGGGGGTAGCTCCGCCGCCGGGAGGTGCACGGACGCGCCAAGTACGTGTTCGGTGACGGTCTTCACTGCGGCTGCGCGGGCTGCTTCGTCGGGGAAGGAGACGGCCGCAAAGTTGGCGTCGACGGCGCTGTGTACGTGGGTGATGGCCCACGTTGCGCGTCCGTTCTCGAGGTGTTCGACGACTCGTTTCGCTTCCTCGGCCGGTGTTCCGGCCTTGCGCATAGCCTGGTGTTCACGCACTCCGGCGGCGTGTTCGCGCTGCACACCGCGCCATTGCTCGGCGAGGGTTCCTACTGCTGTGTCGTCGCCGAGGATCTGCGCGGATCGGGCGATCCAGTTGTTCTGCATTTCGCGCAGGGTTTGCGGTTCCTGCTTCCCGGCGCGGGTGTCGAGGTTGGCTTGTTGGTAGAGCGCGTACATCGCTTTCGCGCTGGGCATCCGGTCGTGTTTTTGGCGGTATTCGGCGACGAGCTGATCACGTCGGGTCTCGATCTGGGTGCGCCGTGAAGAGAACATTTCACATAGCTGCTGCGGCACTTCGGCGATCTCGACGACGTTCTGCCGGCCACGTCCGGTGCTGCGTTCGGTCAGTCCGAAACCGAGCTCGGTGTGCATTTTCGACATGATCGCCGCGTTGTAGCGCTGGGAGGCGGCGACGGCGTAGCGGTGCAGGGTGGCGCCGTCGAGAGCTCGCCACTTGCCGTCCTTTTCGGTGCAGACCTTGATGGACACGACGGCGTGGGTGTGCAGGTTCGGGTCCCCGCGCGGGAGTCGTAGTGGTCGTAGAGGGTGGCGACCATGCCGGTGGTGTCCTGGTGCTCTTGGCTCGTCGCACCGGTGCGGGTGAAGCATGCTTCCTTCTCGATCCAGCCGAGTGTGCCCTTGACGGTCTCGTGGTGGATTCGTTCGATCTGGCGGCGTAGATCGTCGTCGGCGAGAGCCCACATCGTCGACACGCTCTTGGGTGGTGTGAACACCAGATCTTGTCCTGCGACGGGTTGCCGGACGCGGTTCTTCTGCGCCGAAATCCAGGACCACAGCTCTTGTGGGTTCTGTGCGGAACGCTTGTGCGTCTCCTCGAACAGTGCGGTTCCGACCTTCTCCATCAACGCACCGGACTCCGCTTTCGAGGGACGGCGGGCATTGTCGACCGCGAACTGCTCCAGGGCTGCACGGTGGGCTTTCAGCAGGGGGATGTCATTGGCGAAGTCCGGGAACTTGCGGCCGAGTCGAGCCTCTTTGACGGCCTTCTTCGGGTCCATCCCACCCTTGATTGACACCTCAACCATAGGGTCGGCGTTGGGGTGCATGCCCTCCCCGAAGAGTGCCTTCATCTGCGGTTCCGACACCGTGGCGCCGTCACTGATCCGATGCTCGTCTGCGATCTCGGTGTCGGCATCCATTCGTGCGAGATCTTCGAGTCCGCCACCGAACCACGTACCGGGCGGGGTGCCGTGTGCGGAGTAGTAGTCGGTCAATTCCTGCCCGTGCTCGCGTTCGCGGTCAGCGGTGGCAACCTGACTTGTCAGGTACTCGTAGCCATCGCCCGCGTGCAGCACGTGGAGGGTCATCACATGGCCACCTTAGCCGCTTCCGGCGGCACAGAAAGAGCACCACACCCCCAAACTCTGAAATTCAGCAAGAGGTGTGTCTGAATTTGGTGGTTTAGCTGAGTGAAACGAAGTGCATTTGGTGAGGGACGAACTGCTTGTGCTGAGGGAAGCGAAGTGTTGGAAAATATGGATGAGCTGGATGGATAGATGGTTTGACATGGTGATGTGTGAAAAGGTTCAGTGGAGTTGTGATGTTTGGCCCGAGTTTTTGAGCCGGGAACCGTTAGGTGGGCGGGGAACAATTGATGGCCGATCGCCGCTGCCGGCGGTAAGGTTTGCGGCATGGCGTCCTCAAACACATCCACGATCAGCGCGAGGGAACGGGCACGCGCAGCGAATGCCGCCCGTCTCGCGGAAGAGCAAGAGCGATTGAAGAAGGTCGAGGACGATCTCGTCCGATTCTTCAAGGCGCAAGAGTCGCGAGAGAAGATCGCGGACGATGCGCGAGTGCGTATCGAGCGCATCCGCGAAGAAACCGACACCAAGCTCGCCGACGCGGATCGTTCCGGTGCGGCTGCGATTGCGGATCTCAAATCTCGCGGCGAAACGGTGGCGAGCATCGCGCAGCTGACCGGCCTGACGACAACTGAGGTCAATAAATTGCTGCGGTCGACCAAACCGAAACAGAAATCGGAAAAGTCTCCCGCGGACAAGACTGCGTCGAAGGAAGATTCGTCACCGGCACCGGCACCGGCACCGGCACCGGCTTCGACTTCGTCGACTGATCCTGCCGCGCTGGCGTCGTAGAAGCGACCAGCGAATCAATGTCGGCCTTCGCGGTTTTCCCCGGTTGGGTGTCAGCGACCGATTGTGCGTTGCCTGAGATCGAGCGGAGCGGGAACAGAAATCTCGGGCATCCACATGAGGGATATCGCTGTCCCCGGTTGGGGGAAACCGCGGCCGATTCGTCGGCAACTCTCACAAGCGTTAGGGGCGTGTGCTGATGCCAGACGTCCTAACGCTTCCGGCGCTCGGCGATCCGGAACGGGAACGATTCGAGCGGTTCATCGTGCGCGGACCGGGCGAGCGGGATTGCCATTTTTGGACCGGCAGCATTTCCGATGACGGGTACGGAAGATTTTGGCTGATGCGCGATGGCCGGCAGCGAGTCGTGCGCCCGCATCGGTACGCGTTGATGCTCGAACTCGGTCGGCCGTTGACCGATTCCGAGTTCGCGATCCACGAAGTGTGCGACAACCCGATCTGTGTCCGGGCCACGACGAGCATCGCCGGACGTCCACATGTGGTTGCGGGTACGCAATCGCAGAATCTTGCAGGGATGAGCGCGAAAGGTCGCGGCGGCGGCCGGGGGCAGAGCTGGCATTGGTACGGCCCGGATCGCGCCGCACGGGCGGCGCGATCGAAGGCTCTGCGGGATGCGTTGCGCAATGGATGGGACGCAGACGCGGTGGAATCCGCGTTGCTTCGCACGGACACTCCGACACTCTTTTGACGAGCGAAAGGCACGAGAAAATGGGCGAGAACTTCACTCCGCGGGAGCGGTCCGCAGTGGAAGCGGCGGCATACCAGGCAACGAAGCACACGCAAAAGATCACCGACGCGGATCTCGTTGCGGTCGTCGAAGGTTTGACCGGAACGTCGGTTGCGCAGACTCCGCGTATCGACATCGCGTTTCCGGCGGCGGGCGATCCGGACGAGCTCTTCCACTGACCGACGCACGACGCGGCTCGGTTCGCCGGTCCGCGCAGTGCGGCGCAGTGGTTGTAAGGGCTCGATGCCCGAGCAACCACCACCACGTACGGGGGCGGCCCCGACTCTCTCGAGTTGAGTCGGGGCCGCGTTTTTGTCCGTTCGGCTATTCGGTGTCGAGGTCGATTCCCATCGACCGCGCTACCTCGACGCCGATGGTGGCAAGTTCGGCGATCGCCTCCGGTTTGATTCCGGCCGTGCGGGACGCGTCGAGCAGCTTGAGCAACGTCGTGAGGCTGGGGTCGACGCCGATGGCGCTAGCAGCGTCGAGCGCAATTCCGGCGGCGGCTCCGTCGCCGTCGACGTATGCGGCCAACCCGGCAAGGGTGAGGATCTGGACTCGGTAGTTTCCGCGTAGGTGCGTGGCGATGGTGCCGAAGGCGTCCGCTGCGGCTTGCGGGCTGATCGTGACGATTCCGATCATGGCATCGCGATGATGCGGGTCCGCTGCCGCGCACAATCCGGCTCGGGCGGCGAGGTCGAGACTGGAAACCTCGAAATTGCGTACGACTGCGGCGATTTCCGTGATCGTGTTTCGTGCGAAGTCCTCGCCCTGCTCGGCTGCGGCGGCGCGAGCTGCGTCCATGTCGGCGGCCGTGTCCTCGCGGTAACGCGCTTCGATGTCGGCGCGGCTGCTCGACGTCTGACGCCCGCTCATGATTCGGTTCATGCTGACCTCCGAGAGGATCGGGTCGGCGGTGCGTCCGCTCTCCTCGCCGTTGGTGTCGAACCACTCCGCTCCGATTTCGAGAGACTCGGCGACAAGGGTGCGGACGCTGCGGATTCCCCTGGTGTCGAGCTCGCGCTGAGCTGCCTCGATCTGATCGAGACCGGCGGCGGCTACCGGACCGGCGCCGACGACAACCCAGATAACGGACGTGACTGCCGCTTGCTCGAGTGCGGTGCTGTAGTCGGCTGCCGCATCGGCACCGACGACATCGGTGCGCGCAACGAACGCGAGCGTGGCCGGTGATCCGGTGAGAGCGATCATCACGACGGAATTGACGGGGACGAATCCGAGCAATGCCGGGATTGCGGCCAAAACGTCGGTGGCGGTCCTCAAACGGATGTTCTGCATGTCGTTCCCCTTGCTGTGAAAGTGACCGGGCCTCGTGCCCCGCCAATTTTTTTCGCCTTCTGGCAAAGGAGAATCGCGTCGGCATGAGGGGGCCGGAGTGCCACCCCTGGGCCGAGAAAATTTTGACGGGAGCGTGCGAGGGGCGAAAATTTCTCGGAGCCATCGGCCGGCGCTTGCGCCGCCAGGGGTTGCGCGCAGGTCACCGCCGACGAGAATCGGAAGGCCAGAAGTGAAAACAAATCAATGCTTTTCACAGAACGGAGCGCAGCGGAGTTCATGTCGGGGGACACCGAAGGTGGCCGGCCGCCGGGCAGGCGTCAGCATTCCGCCGGCAGCGCGGCGTCGCGGCACTCCCACTGACCACCGACCCGGGTACAGGTGCGGCGTTGCTCGCACAACCAGCACCGTTGATTGCGTCGGGTCAACAACCGCGCTCCGGTCGCGGCGGGCCGTGGGTGTTCGGTGGTCTCGGCGCGCTCTCGCTCGGATACGGGCCTGATCATGTCGCCGAAGATGCGGCGGCACTGCGAGCAGATTTCTCCGTCCTCGGCCACGATGTTCGAGCATCCCGCGAGAACGCATCCGGTGAACATCTGCGGATCCACCATCGTCTCTGCCTTCGGGGCGCTCACCATCTGAATCGGATTCCGTGCGGTACGGCGGCGCGCTCGACTCGGCCGTAAACCCGATTCACCCGTGAGGGTGCGATCTGTCCGGCGTCGTAGGCGGGGCGGGTCGCGACGGCGAGCAGGGCGACGGCTTCGCGGGCGCTCACTTCGTGCGCGAGGGTGAGCCACCCGATTTCCGCTTGCATCCCGGTAGCGCTCGTCGCGGCGGTGATCTTGCCGGTCAGCATCTCGAGGATCTCGGCGGCCGCCATTCCTGAGGGTGTGATCGGCGGGGTACGGGGTTGCGGTAGTACTCGCCGAAAATCGGGCGGATACGCCCGCGGCAGGCTTCGGTTCGAGGGTGAGCACCAGGGGAACGGATGGGGGTCGAGTGTGCCCGGGGGTCGGTACGGCAGAAACGGGCCGCCATCGGGTCGGTTGCTGATGACGAGGGTCGCGCTGGCAATTTCGGTTGACCGCGCATCGGATCCCGTATCGAGTGGGCATCACCTGTTGTGGTTGCCGCCGACGAGCTCTGGAGTTGTAGTCCATCCGTGGCCCTTGAGGTCGGGGACAGGGTCGCCATCGTCCACCGCCCGGAACTCTCCCGATATTGGTCTCCGGGTGCGCGTGGTGTGCGACACGACGACTTCCACCACGACGCCACCGCGGTGCCGCGGTGCCGCGGCGATCACGGTGGTGTCTGGAGCGTGGGTCGGATTCAGCGCGGTGCCATGCGGATCGCCCCGTCGAGACGAATGGTCTCGCCGTTGAGCATCGGGTTGCTGACGATGGATTCCACCAGGCGTGCGTATTCGGCAGGGTCACCGAGGCGGCTCGGGTGCGGCACCTGCGCACCGAGCGCTTCCTGCACATGATCAGGGAGGGTGCCGAGCAGCGGGGTCTTGAACAGGCCCGGGGCGATGGTGTTCACCCGGATCTGCAGCGACGCCAGATCACGGGCGATCGGAAGGGTGGCGCCGACGATGCCGCCCTTCGATGCCGAGTAGGCGGCCTGGCCGATCTGCCCCTCGAACGCTGCGACGGATGCGGTGTTGACGATGACGCCGCGCTCGCCGTCGATTGGTTCGTTGCCGGCCATCGCATGTGCGGCCAGGCGGATCACGTTGAATGTGCCGACGAGATTGACCTCGACGACCTTCTTGAAGGCGGCGAGCGGGAACGGCCCGTCCGTGCCGACGGTCTTGACGGCATTGCCGATGCCCGCGCAGTTCACGGTGATGCGCAGGGTGTCGTCGGCGTTGGCAAGGGCGACAGCCGAGGTGACGGCGTCTTCGTCGGTGACGTCGGCGGGAACGAACTGCACGGCGTCGCCGAGTGCGTCCAGCGCCTCGGTGTTCGCGGTGGGTAGGTCGAGGGCGACGACGCGCGCACCGGCCTTGGCGAACGCGGTGACGGTGGCCAGGCCGAGCCCGGAGGCGGCGCCGGTGACGAGGGCGGTGGTTCCTGCAATGTCCATGTCGATACCTGCTTTCGGGGAGAAGAGTGTGGGTTAGGAGAGTCGTTCGATGATGGTGACGTTGGCCTGGCCGCCGCCCTCGCACATGGTCTGCAGTCCGTAACGGCCGCCGGTGCGTTCGAGTTCGTGGAGCAGCGTCGTCATGAGCCGGGTGCCGGTCGCGCCGATCGGGTGTCCGAGCGCGATCGCGCCGCCGTTCGGGTTCACCCGTGTGGGATCGGCATCGAGGTCGCGCAGCCATGCCATGACCACCGGAGCGAACGCTTCGTTGATCTCGACGACGTCGATGTCGTCGATGCTCAGGCCCGTCTTCTCGAGCGCCCGCTGCGTCGCCGGAATCGGGGCGGTGAGCATGAGGACCGGGTCCGCGCCGAGAACGGTCAGGTGGTGGATGCGGGCGCGGGGAGTGAGCCCGTATCGTGTCACCGCATCATGGGATGCGATGAGCATCGCCGACGACGCGTCGGAGATCTGGCTCGAGACGGCGGCGGTGAGGCGTCCTCCGGGGGTGAGGGTGCGCAGTGCCGCCATCTTCTCCGCGGAAGTGTCCGCACGCGGTCCTTCGTCGACGGTGACGTCCGCGAAGGGGGCGATCTCGGCGTCGAACCGGCCCTCGTCAATGGCGCGCAGCGCGCGGCGATGGCTTTCGAGCGCGAATTCCTCCATCGCGGACCGCTCGATTCCCCATCGTTCGGCGATCAGCTCGGCGCCCCGGAACTGGGAGATCTCCTGATCGCCGAATCGGGCCTGCCACGTCTGCGAGCCGGAGTGCAGATCCGGGGAGCCGTAGGGCTCGCCGGCGGTGATCGACGACAGCAGCGGGAATTGGCTCATCTTCTGCACTCCGCCCGCGACGATCAGGTCGGCCGTCCCGCTCATCACTGCCTGCGCGGCGAAATGCACTGCCTGCTGCGATGATCCACACTGACGGTCGAGGGTGACACCGGGGACGGATTCGGGCAGTCCGGCCGCGAGAGCGGCGGTGCGGGCGATGTCGCCGGCCTGCGCACCGATGTTGTCGAGGCAGCCGAATATGACGTCGTCGATTCCGGCCGGGTCGATGTCGGTGCGCCCGACGAGGGTGGCGATGACGTGCGCGGCGAGGTCGATCGGATGGGTTTCGGCGAATCCGCCGCCGCGCCGCCCGACGGGGGTGCGCACGGCGTCGATGATGTATGCGTCGGGCATGGAGCCTCCGGAAAGAGTGGTGGTCATGAGATTTGTGGTGGACGGGCACGGACGTAGGCCTCGACGTCCACGCTGAGCACCGGCCTGACTTGGGCATCGGTCAGTTCGGCCGCAGTGGTGACGAGGGCACGGTCCCGATCGTCGAAGGCGACGTCCTGGATCACGACGGTGCCGGTGAGCGTGTCCCCTGGGCGGACGGGCCGCAGGAACCGGACCTCCCGAAGGCGTCGTCCGGCGATGACGCTCCAGCCGGAGAACACGTCCAGCACCGCGAGCCGCTGATACACGGCGAGGGTGTGCAGGCCGCTGGCGATCAACCCCTCGTATGCCCCGGCGTCGGCCACGTCCTTGTCGACGTGGAAGCCCTGGGGATCCCACAGGCCGGCGAAGTCGACCAGCTCCCGCTCGGTGATCGTGTACGAACCCAGCCGGTACCGGCGGCCCACCTCGATGTCCTCGCCGTACACCACACCGGACTGAAGGGCATCGACGTGGTCGGTCACTGCGTCCGCACCTCCGCCCGCAGTACGTGCTTAAGGATCTTCCCCGACGGGTTGCGCGGGATCGACCGGACCACGAGGTCGCGGGGCAGCTTGTAGTCGGAGACGTACTCGGCCGCGAACACCCGCAGGTCGTGGAGTGTCACCTCACGTCCCTCGACGGGTGTCACGACCGCAACGATTGTCTCGCCGAACGTGTCGTCGAGGCGGCTGACAATCGCGACGTCCAGCACGTCCGGATGCGCTGCGAGTGCGTTCTCGACCTCGACGGAGTACACGTTGCGGCCACCGGTGATGATCATGTCCTTGAGACGGTCGACGATGGTGATGTAGCCGTCGTCGTCCCGGACCGCGAGGTCACCGCTGTGCAGCCAGCCGCCGCGCAGCGTCTCGGCCGTGGCGTCCCGTTTGTTCCAGTACCCCTTCATGATGGTCTCGCCGCGCACGATCATCTCGCCGGTCTCGCCTACCGCGACGTCGTTGCCGTCGTGGTCGACGAGCCGCACCTCGGCGTTGGTGATCGCCCATCGTCCGGTGGCGTCGGGGCGTGCCTTCACATCATCGGGCGTCGAGTAGATGCCGGTGGGGCCTCCCTCGGTCTGGCCGCACAGCTGAAAGAAACCCACGTCCGGCAGGGTCGCGACGAGTTTCTCGACCGCGCTCGGCGGCATCGGCGCAGCTCCGAAGAACCCGAGCCGCCAAGCCGACAGATCCCGGTCGGGCAGATCCGGCAGCGTCAACAGCAGCTGATACATCGTTGGGACACCCAGGAACGCGGTGATGCGGTGGCGTTCGAGCGCGTCGACGACTGCTCTGGGCTCGAACGCCGGCAGCACCAAGTGAGTGGTGCCCATGGAGAATCCGGCCAGCACCATGAGTACGAGTTCGGCGCAGTGGTACATCGGTGCGACATGCAGCTGCCGGTCGAACGAGTTCAGTCCCAGCGCGCTCATCGAATGCCCGACCCAGAGCAGTCGGTGGTGGTCGAACAATGCGCCCTTGGGTGCTCCGGTGGTGCCCGAGGTGTAGATGATCATGCAGTCGTCGTCCTCGACGACCTCGACCGGCGGCTCGTCGTTCGGCATGTTCGGGGTGAGCCGGGTGAAGTCGTCGAAACCGGACGCCTCGTCCAGGGAGTAGATCCTGGCGGTCGGTTCCGGATCGAGCTGAGTCAGGCCCCGGACCGCCCCGTCCGTGTCGCCACCGAACAGCAGCACGCACGCGCCGGAATCGTCGAGCAGGTACCGCAATTCACGCGCTGTGGCACGCGGGTTCAGCGGGACGGCGATCGCGCCGACCTTGAACGCCCCGTACAACGCGAGCAGGAAGCGGTCGGAGTTGGGCGAGAGCACCGCCACACGATCGCCCTTGCCCACGCCCAGCGAGAGCAGGGCGTGCGCGTACCGGTTGATGTCCGCGTCCAGTTCCCGGTAGGTGCGTTCGGTCTCGCCGAACACGAGCGCGCACCGATCCGGGTGTCGTCGCGCATTGATCGATAGTTGTCCGCCGAGCGTTGCCATGGTTTCTCCGTCACTTATCTGAGTTCAGGGTTGGTGGAATTTCGGTGCTCAGGTGCGCAAAACGGCCGCAACACGTCGTTCGAAGTCCGGCGTCCCCAGGAGTTCGATCTGTCCGTCACGTTCTCGCTCCAGAACATCGTCGAAGGCGCCGAGCGCGGACTCGGCCAGCGCCTTCTTCGTCAATTCCAGTGCTCGGCGCGGTCGGTCGGCGAGCCTCCTGGCCACTGCCTCCACGTAAGTGGCGAGTGCGTCGTCAGGCAGCACCCGGGAAACGAGCCCGATCTTCACCGCGTCGGCTGCGGGGACTCGCTCGCCGAGCAGTGCCATCTCGGCGGCGCGCGTCCGCCCGATCGCCGCGGAAACCAATCGAGTGGCACCACCATCGGGCATCAGTCCGATAGAGGTGAACGGCAACAGGAAGTACGCACTCTGCGCGGCGAACGCCAGATCCGCCGCGCAGGCGAGGGACGCGCCGAAACCGGCGGCCGGCCCGTTGACTGCGGCGATCACCGGGACAGGCGCCCCGACGATCGTGCGAATCACCTCGTTGGCGGCGTCCATGATCGCCGCGGGGGGTTCGTTCAGCGACGTCAGATCAGCGCCGGTGCAGAACGCCCGACCCGCCCCGACGAGCACGATCACCCGAGTGCTCTCGTCGGCGCAGGCGGAACGCAGGACGGCTCCGAGCTGTCGGAGAGTGTCCGGATCGACGGCGTTCAACCGTGCCGGCCGGCTCATGGTGATGGTCAGGACCGCATTCTCGAGTTTGGTGGGGATGCTCGGATCCGGCTCGATCACAGCGACCGCCCGATGAGGACCTTCATGATCTCGTTGGTACCGCCGTAGATCTTCTGCACGCGCGCCGCCGCGTACATCTGTGCGATGGGGTACTCCATCATGTAGCCGTAGCCGCCGAAGACCTGCAGGCAGCGGTCGATGATCTCGACCTGCTTGTCGGTGCCCCACAGCTTCGCCATCGATGCGGTCGCGGCGTCGAGGGTGCCGTCGAGGTACCGCTGGATGCAGTGGTCCATCAGCGTCTTGCCTGCCAGTACCTCGGTCTTGCATTCGGCGAGAAGGAACTGGGTGTTCTGGAAGTCGAGGACCGTCTTGCCGAATGCCTGACGCTGCTTGGCATACGTGATCGTTTCGATCACCGCGGCCTCGGCCATGGCGACCCCCGCGATACCGATGATGAGGCGTTCGCGGGGGAGTTGCTCCATAAGTTGGTAGAAGCCGCGGCCTTCGATGCCGCCGAGGAGATTCTCCGCCGGCACCCGCATGTCGGTGAACGACAGTTCGCGGGTGTCCTGGCCGTGCTGTCCGATCTTGTGCAGCACCCGGCCGCGTTCGAAGCCCTCGAGCCCCTGGGTTTCGGCGACGAGCAAGGAGATGCCCTTTGCGCCGAGCGAGGGATCGGTCTTGGCGACGATGATGAGCAGATCGCAGTGGGTGGCGTTGGAAATGAACGTCTTCGAGCCGTTGACGACATAGTGGTCGCCGTCCCGGACCGCGGTGGTGCGCACGGCCTGCAGATCCGATCCGGTGCCGGGTTCGGTCATCGCGACACCGATGACCATCTCACCGCTGGCCATCTTCGGGATCCACCGCTTCTTCTGTTCCTCGGTGGCGTAGGCGCAGATGTAATGCGCGACGATCGTCGAGTGCACGTTGAAACCGAACGCGGTGTCGTGCGCGAGGACGAGTTCCTGTTGAACGACGGCCTCGTGGCCGAAATTGCCGCCGCCGCCGCCGTCCTCCTCGGGCAGGCCCAGGCAGAGCAGTCCGGCGGCTCCGGTCTTGGTCCAGAATTCGCGGTCCACGTGATGCTGCTGCGCCCACCGTTCCTGGTGGGGTGTGGCCTCCTTGCGGAAGAATTCGGCGGCGTGCTTGCGTAGCAGCGCCTGGTCGTCGGTTTCCCACGGGGATCGGTAGTCGGGGAACAGTTCGCTCATGATCGGGTCTACTTTCCGGTGAATTCGGGTGCACGTTTGCCGAGGAAGGCGGCTTGTCCCTCGTGGCTGTCGGCGGATCGGAGCGCCGTGTCGAAGTTGCGTTTTTCGTGTTCGAGGCCCTGCGACAGCGTTGCCTCGAACGTCCGCAGCGCGGCATCCTTGGCCAGCGCCACGGCCAGCGGCGAATTCCTCGCGATGCGCTGCGCCATGGCCACGGCGTGGGCGAGTGCCTCACCGTCGGCGACGACGTCGGCAACGATGCCCGCGTCGGATGCCTGCTGCGCGGTGATGAAATCGCCGGTCAACAGCATCGCCATGGATTTGGACTTGCCGACGGCTCGGATGAGCCGCTGGGTGCCGCCGCCCCCGGGGATCACCCCGAGTTTGACCTCGGGCACACCGAACTTCGCAGATTGGCCGGAGATGATGATGTCGCACGCGAGTGCGAGTTCACAGCCACCGCCGAGCGCCAGACCCTCCACGGCCGCGATGACGGGCTTGGGGTAGGTGCCCAGGTCGGCCCAGATGGTGCCGCCCAAGGCCGGCCGGTCCCCGAGTAGCGGCTGGGTGCGCAGCGTGTCGAATGCGGTGATGTCGGCACCGGCGCAGAACACCCCGCCGGTGCCGGTGAGCACGACGGCGCGCACGGTGTCGTCGCCGCGCAGGTGTGTGAGTTCGGTGTTCAGTGCGGTGAGGAGTTCCTCGTTGAGGCTGTTCTTCGCGGCGGGCCGGGACAGTGCGAGGACCGCCACCGCACCCTGCCGAGTGGTCTGCAGGACTGTCGTGTTCATCGTGTCTCCGTGTAGATGTCGGCGTGCTGAGCGCGGAGGACCTTCTTGTCGAGCTTGCCGACGCTGGTGCGTGGCAGTGCATCGACGAACAGCACGGTGTCGGGAATCTGCCACTTGGCGAACTTGCCGTCGAGCACACTGGTGATGTCGTCGAGGGCCAGTTCTTCACCGTCGGTGGTGACGACGAGGGCGACGGGGCGTTCCTGCCATTTCGGGTGGGCGACGCCGATGACGGCGGCCTCCTTGACCTTCGGGTGTCCGACGAGGGCGTTTTCCATGTCGATCGAGGAGATCCATTCGCCGCCGCTCTTGACGACGTCCTTGATCCGGTCGGTGAGCTTGAGGTAGCCGGTGGGGTCGATGCGGCCGACATCGCCGCTGCGCCAGTACCCGTCGAAGAACTTGTCGGCGTCGTCGTCGAGCTTGTGGTAGCGCTCGATGATCCACGGGCCGCGCAGCAGCACCTCGCCCTGACTCTTGCCGTCGTGCGGCAGGTCATTGCCCTGGGCGTCGACGATGCGGATGTCGATTCCGTTGACCGGAAGCCCCTGGGAACGCTTGAGGTTCCACTTGTCCTCGTCGGACATCGCACTCCGCAACGACGGTTTGAGCGGCCCGTTGATCGCCACCAGTGGGGTGGTTTCGGTGGCTCCGTAGGCGTGGATGATGTCGGCGCCGGTGATCTCGTAGAAGTCGCGCATCAGTGACAGCGCCGGTTCGGTCGCACCGGAGAGCAGGCGGGCCCGGGAGAAGTCGGGTGCGACGTCCAGCGTTTTGATGTAGTCCATCATCGGCTGGAAGATCGCGGGTGCGCCGTTGGCGACGGTGACCTGCTCGGTGATCATCGCGTCCACCAGTGCTGAGGTGTCCTCGGCCATGTAGCGGCCGGGCAGGATGATCTTCGCGGCACTGTGGACCGCGGCCTGGGGCAGACCCCAGCTCTGCCCGTGGAACATGGGGGTGATGAGCATGACGGCGTCGTCGCTGCGCATCCCCAGCCCGGCGGCCTCGGCGAGGGTGTGCAGATAGATACCGCGGTGCGAGTAGTAGATGCCCTTCGGCCGGCCGGTGGTGCCGGTCGTGTAACAGGCGCTGTAGGCGGAGGTTTCGTCGATGACAGGCCAGTCGATCTCGGGGTCGGCAGCCGCCAGGAGGTCCTCCCAGTGTGCAGCGCCGGGCAGCGTGGTGCGGATGTCCGACAGCGGCTTGTCGGTCATCACGATCCACGTCTTCACACCCGGGGTCAGCGGGGCCAGCGCCTCGGCGACCGGGAGCAGGGACTCGTCGACGAGGACCACGGACGCGTCGCTGTGGCCGGTGACGTAACCGAGATCGTCGGGGGCCAGTCGCAGGTTCATCTGCAGCATCGCCGCGGCGATTCCCGGGATGGCCCAGTACAGCTCGAAGTGGCGCCGGCTGTTCCAGTCGAGGATGCCGACCACGTCGGCCGCGCCGACGCCGATGCTCGTCAGGGCGTTCGCCGCCCGCTTGATGCGCGCGTAGGCGTCGGCGTAGGTGTAGCGGTCCCAGCCGCCGTCGGCGGTGCGGAACACGATCTGCTGTTCCGGGTAGGTGCGGGCCGCATGACGGATGAAGGTGGTGGTGTTGAGCTGGTAGTGATCGCCGTGGGTGGACGGTAATCCTTTGACGATCTCGGTTGTCATGATGGCTGCCTCTCAGAGTCGTTCGATGACGGTGGTGTTGGCGGTGCCGTGGGCCTCGCAGATGGTCTGCAAGCCCAGGCGGGTGCCGGAGCGTTCCAGCTCGCACAGCAGGTCAGTGAGCATCCGTGCGCCGGTGGAGCCGAGGGGGTGGCCGATCGCGATGGATCCGCCGTTGGCGTTGAGCTTGTCGTCGGGCACGCCGAATTCCTGCGCGAACATCAGCGGTACCCCAGCGAACGCCTCGTTGACCTCGAACCGGTCGATGTCGTCGACGGACAGGCCGGTGCGCTGCAGTGCCTTGCGGGTCGCGTCGAGCACCGCGGTGAACTGGATGATCGGGTCAGCCGCCGCGACCGACAGCGCCCGGAACCGGGCCCGCGGGATCAGGCCGTGTTGCTCGGCGAAGTCGCGGTCGGCGATCAGCAACGCCGCCGCGCCGTCGCTGAGCTGCGACGAGTTCGCGGCAGTGGTGCGGCCGTCGTCGGCGAACACCGTCTTGAGGGACGCGATTTTCGCGGGGTCGAGGCTGGCCCGGATGCCCTCGTCGGCGTCGACGGTCATGCCGGACGAGTCGTTCGGGTCGGCGGTGATCGGGACGAGCTGGTCGCGGAACCGGCCGTCCTGCGTGGCGGCGAGGGCACGTTGGTGGCTGCGGATGCTGAAGGCGTCGAGGGCTTCGCGTGTCAACCCGAACTTTTCGTTCATCAGTTCCGACGACGGGCCCTGCGCCATCAGAGCCCCGTCGTAGCGGGCGAGTTCGATGGGCCCGTACTGGGGGCCGAGCGGCGCACCCGGCTGGAACGCCGACGGCATACGCACTTGCGACATTGATTCGACACCGCACGCGATCGCCAGATCGTAGGTGCCGGCCATGACACCTTGGGCCGCGAAACTCACGGCCTGCTGACCGGAGCCACACTGCCGGTCGACGGTGACCGCGGGCACGGACTCGGGCAGTCCGGCGGACAGCACGGCGTGGCGTCCGATGTTCGACGACTGCTGATCGTGCTGCAGCACGCATCCGGCGATGACGTCGTCAATCAGCACGGGGTCGATGCCGGTGCGCTCGACCAGGTGACGCAGCGTGTGGCCGAGCAGATCCGCCGGATGCCACGCACTCAGGACGCCGCCACGCTTTCCCACGGGGTGCGCACCGCACCGACGATGACTGCTTCGCGACCGGTCATGATTGCCTCTCTCTAGCTGTGGTGGGAACGGCCCCGACGAGGGATTGCGGGGCCAGAACTGCGTTGAGGGGAAGATCCGCCTTCTCGGCGAGGGCCTCCCAATACGAGGTGGGGTGCTCGGCGAAGGCGAGCGCGAAGTTTTGCTGGGTCGGCTCGACACCCAGGATGTCCTGCACACGCGCGGCGAAGTGGGGTTCGAGTGCCCCCAGTGCGACGTAGCCGTCGGCAGCGGCGTAGATCCCGTAGGTGGCGATGTCGCCGCCGAGAGGGGCACCCGGACCCATGAGCCCGTGCCGCACGGCCGCGCCCGCGTCGGCGGCGGCCTCGTCGAGCACCACACGGCGGTGCTCGCCACGGCCGGTGCGGGTGCGGGTGAGCAGGGTCAGCACCGATTCGGTCACCACGCGTTCAGCACCGAGCATGTCGGCGACGGGGACGGTCGGCATCGCCGGGGGCGTCAGGGTTCCGTGCACGGCCTGGTAATTCAGGTCATGGCCGGGTGCCTCCTCCTTCGCTCCGTCGAAGCCGACGATCTCGACGTGCCCGAGCTGCGGGAACGTCGTGGTGACGTCGGCAAGGCCCAGACGATGCAGCGCGGACGGGCGCATCGCGGTGATCAGCAGATCCGCCGTGTCCAACAGGACGTCGAGCGCGGACCGACCGGCCGGATCCTTCAGATCGAGGACGGTCACCTCCTGGCCGGCGGTCAGTTGCGCATACCAAGCGGGTGTGACCGCTGCCAGCGGATCCCCTGCGGGAGATTCGACCTTGGTAACGCGCGCCCCCAGGTCGCGCAGGCGCGCGGCGGCCAGGGGGCCCGGGAGGTTGGCGGCGAGGGTGACGACATCGATGCCGTCGAGGGGGCGTGTCATTCGATCCCTTTCGAGAAGTGCTATACGTCTGTATAGCTTATTGTATGATCGTATAGCAAGGCCGATTGGATATGCTTCCGCGAAAAAGGAGGGAACCGATGGAGCCAGGACACAACCCGCGGATGAATCCGAACGATCTGACCGGCAAAGCGCGCATCCGCAACACCGCACTCGACCTCTATGCCGCACATGGTGAAGACGGCACGTCGATGCGGGCGATCGCGAAAGCGGCCGGCGTCACCGTCGGCCTGCTGGTCCACCACTTCGGAACCAAGGACGGCATCCGCGACGCGGTCGACGACCTTGTCGTCGACTATTTCGCGCAGGCGATCGCGCAGGTTCCCGCCGAGGGCACGCCCCAGAAGATCGCCACCGCCCGCGATGCGGCGGTGAGTGAGATGCTCGACGCGCACCCCGAGGTCGTCAACTACATGCGCCGAGCCCTGCTCGAACCGGGCGGTACCCGAGGAACCCTCCTTGAGAAGTTCACCGACCTGACCCGCCACGAGGTTGCAGCACTGCGCGATGCCGGTGTCGCCTCGACCCGCCGCGACGAGTCGAGTCAAGTCATCGAAACAACGATCCGCCAGGTAGGTCAGCTGTTCCTGCAGCCCATGGTCGATGCGATGTGGAAGTCCCTCGGAGGGCCCGATCTGCCGGACACGGACAAGCCAGTGCTCGCGGTGGGCATCCGACAGGGCGACCGGCACGAGTCCTGATAGGCATTTCCGGTCCTGCTGTGCCTGATTCCGATGCCGGGCCCTGGTCGCGCAGTGGCCTCGGATGTCGCGGCGACGTTACTCATCGACGGTGCGATTTCCTTGTTCACGGTTAGCCGACGCTCTCGAACGCGCCGCGGTGAAGAATGCGTACGCGTGCATTGCAGTTGCGGTGGCGGCGTATGAGCGCGGGGGCGATGATCTTCCATCTCGGTGCGGCCCTGGGAACCTTCGGTTTCACTATTTCGTGTGTGGGGGCCTGATTGTCGTGTTTACTTGCGGTAGTGGATATTTGATCGATTCGTTCGGGACTGAGAGGTGTTCTGTGAGTCGAGTTGTTCCTGATCCGGCGCCGTGGATCGAGGGTTTACCTCAGCAGCGTCGCGGTTTCTTCGTTTCTGCGGAGTCGGCGTGGGTAGATGGCGTGCCGGCGTTAAGTAAGACGAATATCGAGATGGCGCGAAGCTTGCTGAACGGTATGAGGCTGCCGTTGCTTCAGATGCCGCGGTGATTGACTATTCGCTGCCGCGATCATTCTGGACTGGCAACGCGGCGGATCGTCGTGAGTTGGAGCGCGCCTTGAAGGCAGATGCTCAGACAATCGCCAGGGCCACTCCGGTGTCAAAGACACTGCTCGACGGAAGGCCCTACGACATCTTCCGGTTTTAGTTGCTGCACCGGGACGTCGTCCCTATCTATGTCCCGCTGTTTGTGTTGATGAGTGCTCGACTGACGGAAGAGCGCCCGACGCCGAGCGTTGCGGCTATGGCGTCGAGGCTCTTGCCCTGTTCGCGGAGGCTGCGGGCGAGTTCGGTGCGTTCGGGTGTCATGACGGTCGGGCGGCCGCCGTGTCGGCCTTGCCGGCGGGCGGCGTCGAGGCCGGCGTGGGTGCGTTCGACGATCATGCGGCGTTCCATTTGGGCGAGGGCTGCCATGATGTGGAAGAGGAATTCGCCGCCTGCGGTGGTGGTGTCGAATCCTTCTGTGAGGGAACGGAATGCGATGCCGCGTTCGCCGAGGTTGTGGACGGTGTCGATGACGTGGCGGACGGATCGTCCGAGGCGGTCGAGTTTCCAGACGACGAGGACATCACCGTCGTTCTCGCGTAGGTAGTTCAGGCATTCGGTGAGCTGGGGGCGCTGCGCTTTGGAGCCGGATTCGTAGTCGGTGAAGATGCGGATCGCGCCGGCTTGGTGGAGTGCGTGCTGCTGCAGTTCGGGGTTTTGTTCGAGGGTGGAGACGCGGGCGTATCCGATGATGCTCACAGTCTCGGTCCTTCTGGTCTGTTGCTGTGTTGTGGGATGGTGCGGCTGTTCATGAGTTGGTGGTCGACTTCTGGGCTCCAGTGGGTGTGGAACTTGGTGGTGTCGAGGTCGGCTAGTTCTCGCTCCGGAGAGGGCGGTTTGGGAGTTGGACGGGTCTCGGTCGATTGTGGGTCATGTTGTGGTGCTTCGGGGTTGATCCGACTAGACCATGTGTAGGTCTGTTCGGGCATGGTGTCGTAGTGCTCGATCATGGCCTGCCAGTGCTCGGGGAAGGTCATGACGTTCTCGCGGGGTGCGGTGGCGATGGAGTCCGCGGGCACTTCGGTGACGGGTTTGATTGCGGGTCGTAGGACGTCGGCGAGGATGGTTCCGCCGTCGATGTAGGCGAAGTTGCGGGCAGCTTGGACGGCGTCGACGCTGAGTTCGCGCCATTCGATGGCCCATCCGACGTCGCGGGCGAGTTGGTCGAAGAAAACCCTTTGGGTGCGCGAATTTCCGTCGACGAACGGATGGACACTGGTGAGGTCTCCCCAGGGTCCGGCGAGATCGTTGACGAACGCTTCGTGGCTGTGGTGGTTGACGTAGACGCAGCTGTTGATGTCGGTGAACACTCGATCGAGTTCGCCGGGTATGGCGGCGGGCGGGTCGTGGAGGATGCCGAGATCGCCTGGCGCGGTGTCGATGGTGCGGATTTCACCGGCCCATTCGTAGAGGTCACCGAGTAGGTGTCGGTGGATTGCTTGCAGGTGTGCGAAGTCGAAGTGTCCGTCGATCGGATTTGCTGCCAGCTCCGCCATTCGTGTTGCGGCGATGAGGGCTTCGGCCTGCGCGAGAGTGTGAGGGTCGGTGTATCCGAGCCGGTTTCGTAGGACCGTGGTGCCCGGATAGTGGTAGTCGTTGCTCACTGAGCGGTGCGGGAGTTCAGTTCGGCGAGTCCGCGGGCGATCGCTTCGTCTCCGGTGATCTCGCCGTTAAGGACAGCGCGGGCTGCTGCTTCCGCTTCCGCGGTGAAAGGGACGCCGCCCATTTCGAGGCCGGCGCGGATGCCTGCTACTTCCCGTTCGATCTCACCAGCGGTCAGGATGCGGGTGGGTTTACGCGGAATCTCGTCTCGTTTCGTCATGGTCTGCTCCCCCGATTGTCGTTTTGCGGCTGTACGCGTTTCTGCGGTTTCGATGCCGCCGACCCTCTGTCGGAGGTCGCCGGCGGCGTGTTCGTCGTTCTGCGTTGAGAGTGATGCTATCGAACCGACCGAAAACGGTCTACTCCACCGTTTCGGTCGATCTAGTTTCGGTCATGAGTTTCGGTCGACGGTTTCGTGTGGTCGCTCGATCGCGCCGATTCGGGTCGATTCGTGGGCCGAATACGACCGTTTGTGGTCCACCGCGGAATGGGAGCCGACCGCGTTCCGTTGGGAGCAAGTGCCGACCGGTATGGTGGTCCGGACGCCAGGGGTACCACCCACCACCTCACCTGCCGGCCGGGGGCCTCGTCAGGCTTCACCCCAATTTCGAACCCCGCAGTTTTCCCGTTTCGTCCTGGCTGTCAAACAGTCATTCAAAACGACGAGGAGGAATCCATGGGCCGTCAGACCGCAAAGTATTTCCATACAGTTTTATCTTGCGAATGAACGCATATAGAAGATCGACATCTCCCGAGCGGCGTCCCGACTGCGGGACTTCCAGCCGAGCTACAAGTAGAGCAATTAAAAGTACCCGGTATAGTTTTTGTACCCTCACCGACGGAGTCAGATTGACCGAGCAGAATATCCAAGTCCGGAGAATTCTCGCTTAACGCTACGGCCATACTTTCTAACGTGTTGATCATCACTTTCAAATTAGACGTTGGCGCAGAGAACTCCGTGGATCTACTTATCAACCACGCCCCCGGCCGTTTATACGCCTGCTGGAACTCTGCAACCTTTGACCAATAGGCAGATTCAGCTTTTTCTCCAGAGTGCGAAATTCGATCGCGTACAATTTTAGCATCATTCAATCTCCTCGCAAATGAAGATCGCCATCGCAGCCTAAGAAAAGGGTGCCCGCCAGGAAACAACACGTTAGCCCTCGGCTCAACAGTGGATCCAGGCGGCATCCAATCCAGCTTATCCGTCGCGAGATAGACCAATGACCTGTTCAAATCCGCATCAAGACCGCTTAGCGGAGACGGAAAGAGGCTAGATAAAGAAATGCCATCTATCAGCTCAAAGAAAAATTCCCGCACGAAGTGCTCTGCTGCGGTATATGCGTTCAACAGCAGCCCTTCGGCCGCAGCCTCGGCCATCAATCGCTCGCTACCACCTGCGCTTCCAGCTGCAACGATCCGGGCCTCTACCGTCACTGCACTTGAAAGCGCTCGACGGAGATCGCCAACCGCTGTCATCGGCCCAGAGTATTTATCAAGAAATCCAACCGCCGCTGTCTGGAACTTCGGTCTGACGCACCTCCTGAGACTGCCCGAGCCAGCGAGGCATCGCTCCTTCGAGCATTCTTGTAAGCATCAAGGGCATGTTCAATCCAATCTGGATTGAAGTTCACTTCCGATAAGTGTCTCATACTGAAAGATCGCCCAATCCCAGTAATGTTACCGCCCTCGTCGATTATTCCCAACAAGTACAGCTGGTAAGAAAACAGCGAGTAAATCCATGCTTTCGTCCTAAAAGGTCGCATGGAATCTGGCAACACAGAGGAATCGTATATAAAATCTAATGATTCAAATACTGAATTAAAGACATTGGCGGTAAATGATTCTTCATCGCTTTCTAACGTCCGATTTTCGTAAGCCTCATCGAGCTCTCGTTTTCCAGTTTTTTGAACTCCATCAAGGATTAGCAGAACTAATTCACTTGTCAGCTCAACGTCACCCATCTGAGCGATAGATTGGTTAGTGATGATACCCCAGTCATGCCATCGGGTCTGATTATCTCGCGTGATTCGATAGCATAATTCAGAGAAATCGCTCCGATATTTTGCCCACCGCAACTCTTGAGCCGATAATTTGGTTCCGGTACGATTCAAGCGGTCATACACTTCAAGCACAGCCGGTTCACTCGTTCTAGAGTTTAGAATAACAGCAGATATGCGCGTCTCAAGGATTTGCATTTGCTGCTCCCTCGACAGGTCTACGAACTGGTAACCTGGGTGTGTGTGATGAATTCCTTGTGGACGAAAGGAGAAGAAGTCCGATTCCTTTATATCATCACCTAAAAGACTCCTATCTATATAACTGATTAATGTTCGGAGCCTTTGCTGACCGTCAACCACTCGTCTGATTGGCGTTGACCCGATCTCTGGGTACTCGTCTTGAAGAATAATCAGAGGGACTGGGAATCCTTTGAGTAGGCTGTCGATCAGGAGGCTCTTGTCGCTGGACTTCCACACCGATCCTCGTTGGAATTTCGGACGAAGTTGTAGGCTTCCGTCTCGCTGCCACCCGACGTAGTCACCCACCCGGAACCAACTATGGTCCGAGGTAATGGCCGGTGCTGCGCTGTCAATGCTGTCCACAGTGGTCCTTTGTGTTGAGAAGATTCAAAGCTGAATCCCTACGAAACTACGTCAACCTGCCAGAAGGATCTCCGGGCGGTGGCCGCGTTCCTCAGACTGTTGTCCGGCCACAACGCTGCGTTTATTCGGTTGTTCTGTGGCTAGTCTGGATGGGTGCGAGGTGGTGGATTCCGGGGAGGCTGTAGGCGGCCAGGGCGAGTCGGGTGCGCCAGGCTTTGTGTTTGAACGCCCAAATCCAGTGTCCGGTCATCCAGATTGCGAGGCCGGCGGCGAGGATGGCATAGGCGGCGGGGGTGCTTCCGGTGACCCCGATGCGGAGCAGTCCCTCGAAGACTGCGATCGCGCCCGCGAGGCGGGCGATGATCGATCCGAATCCCCAGATCAAGAGTGCTGCTACGGCGATGATCGCGGCGATAGCCATGCGGTTGTCCTCCTTGTCGTGGGTGATTCGGGGTGCGGCCCGTAGTGGTCGGGCACTGAAGAGTGCGCGGCTAGTTTTGCCCGCTGTACCGGCGCCATACGTAGGGGGTGGCGGCGAGGAGAACCAGCAACAGCGTGACCAGGGCGAAGATCATGCCGAATTGCCACGGCTTCATCGCGTCGGGAAGCAACAGCCAGCCGATCAGTGTTCCGAGTACGAATCCGGCTACTGCTGCCCCGGCTCCTGCTTTTGCGACTGGGGCAAGAATGGTGGTGATCTCGTTGTTCATGGCGGTCCTTTCTGTCGTTTCCGCTGAGTGTGCCGTGTAGGTCCGACAGGGATTGCAGTCTCGACCGGTCAGAACAGGGCGTTTTGGGTTTGGGCGGCTGCGATGTCGGTGCGTTTCTCGTAGGCGGCTGCGAGGGTTTGCGCGGTGGTGGGGCTGCATCCCATTTCGGTGCCGATTTCGTCCCAGCTGGCCCCGTGATGGTGCAGTTGCCAGGCGTCGTGTTCGTCGTCGTTCATGGCAGCTCTTCCTCTTCGGTGGGTGTGTTGAGTTCTCGGCGGAGGCGTAGGGCTACGACGTAGTGGTAGACCGCGAGTCCGAGGAGGCTTGTTCCGGCGATGAGGGAAATGGTTGTTCCACCGGTGAGGAAGATGATGCCGACGGCGAGGCTGATCAGCGCGACGACGGTGTGCGATTTCCAACCCGGTCTGCTGGTGTCTTTTTCGGTCGTCATGGTCGATTCTCCCTGTCGCTTGGAGCTTTTCGGAAGCTGGCGGCTTTGGTGAAGCTGTAGACGGAGGCGGTGAGGGCGATGATTCTGGCGGTGATCACGTGTTTCGTGCCGATCGTGAAGTCCAGGGCTGCGACGGCGAGCGCGAGGACTCCGAAGATGCTGTGTTTCACCACTCTTGGCTTGTTGGTCATGCTCGGCCTTCGCGGATGGCGGCGAGGCGTTGGGAGGCTGCGCGGCGTTCGCGGCCGATGCTGAGCAGGTGCTCGAACAGTTGGTCTTCGGGGAGTTCTTCGGCGGCTTGGGCGAGGGATCGTGCTGCTTCGCGGAATCCGCGCCGGTATGCCTGGGTGAGGACGGCGGCGATGTTGTGTTCGAGTTCAGCGGACGGGACGCCGATGGTGGTGATGTCGGTGAGCGCTTTGGTGAGCTGTTTCCCGAGGTGTCCGCTGGTGCGGCCTTCCTGCTGCAAGGTGGTGAAGACGTGGGCACTGTTGTGAGGTTTGCCGGAAGTGACTAACTCCTCGATGGCGGTGAACAGTGCCGCGTTCACGGGTCGGTAGAAGTCTGCGCTGGTCAGAGCTGCGACGGCACGCTTCGCGCTCTCGGCCGGCGCCCAGAGCAGCGAGCACAGGAGTTGAGCCTCGACGTCGAGGGCGGTGCTGTATTCGTCGATCTCGCCTTCGTTGTCGGTGAGGTCGTCGAAGTCGGGGGCGGTGGCCAGTGAGAGTGTCACGTCGGGGTCCTTGCTGTCGCCGGTGGGCATGGGAGGTCAGGGTCGCGGTGAGGTGAGTTGCCGGTGGCTGCGCAGGATCTCGGCGGCTGCGCGGAGGTTGCGGGCAGCCTCGGCGAGGTGGGTTGCGATGTCCTGGTCATGGGCGGCAACGTCTTCGGCGGTGTCCGTGCCGGGGGCGGTGTAGAGGGTGTGCAGTTCTTCGCGTGCGTCGCTGATTCCGGCGAGGGAGTCGTCGAGGGCGGCGAGCATGGTGCGGAGTTTGCGGTCGACGGATTCGCTGTCGCGGCGGAGCTCGGCGTCGAGTGCGCGGTCGACGAAGTCTGCATCGGGAGTGAAGGTGAATGCTGCTGCGGTCATGGTGTCCTCCGTAAGTTGTTAGTTGGTCCGGAAGTGCTGGGTGTGGCTGATGGTGTCTTGCCTTGTGTGGCTCGAAACGAGTGGCCGCCCAGCGCTTCGGGACGCCCTGGCTGCTGATTGAAAAATGTGCTTCGAGCACTGTTTACGGAGATGACGGTGGGGTGTTCCTCGGGCCTGACACGAGTCGGCGACATGGAGGAGCGAATGAGAGAAACTCACACCCACGCATGGGTCGGAATCGACGCAGGCAAGGGCCATCATTGGGCAGCAGTGGTCGACGAAGCAGGGTTGATCGTGTGGTCGCACAAGATCATCAACGACGAGACCGCGATACTGCACGCGCTGAGCGAGATTCTGGCCTTGGCCGACGAACTCCATTGGGCGGTAGATATTTCCGGAACCTCCTCTGCGTTGCTGCTCGCTCTTCTCGCCGCACACGACCAGAGTGCGGTGTACGTCCCTGGTCGCACCGTCAACAGGATGTCCGGCGCGTATCGAGGGGAGGCGAAAACCGATGCCCGCGATGCCTATGTGATCGCGGAAACTGCTCGACACCGACATGATCTGTCTGTGTTGATCCCACCGGCTCAGTTGGCCGCGGAACTCGCGCTGTTGACCTCGCATCGGACCGATCTCGTCGCTGACCGAGTCCGGCTGATCAACCGTCTGCGTGACACTCTCACCGGTGTCTTTCCTGCGCTCGAGCGGGCTTTCGACTTCGGGCGACACAAGGGCGCGTTGGTGTTGTTGACCGGTTTTCAGACCCCGCGTGCCATTCGGCGACGCGGACGCACTCGCTTGAGCTTGTGGCTTGGTAAACGTGGGGTGCGCGGGGCGGACGGTGTCGCCGAGATTGCGTGGGAGGCGGCGTCTGCGCAGAATGTGGTCCTGCCTGGTGAGGCTGTTGCGGCGCAGTTGGTGGCCGATATCGCCGACCGAGTCCTCGCAGTGGACGTCCAGCTCGCTCGTATCGACGCCAGATCGGTGAGACCTTCCGCCGCCATCCGCAGGCTGCGGTCATCGAATCCATGCCCGGTATCGGTCCGATCCTCGGCGCGGAATTCGTTGTCGCTGCCGGTGATATGTCGGCGTACTCCGATGCCGGACACCTTGCCTCGGCAGCCGGTTTGGTTCCGGTCCCCCGCGATTCCGGTCGCCGAACCGGCAACATGCACCGACCCAAACGCTACAGCCGGCGACTGCGGCGGGTCTTCTACCTCTCCGCTCAAACCTCGATCATCAAAGATGGACCGAATCGCGAGTTCTACCTCAAGAAACGAAGTGAAGGAATGAGGCACGTTCAAGCGGTTATCGCCTTGGCGCGTCGACGAGTGAACGTGATCTGGGCATTGTTGCGCGACGACCGGCTGTTCATCGTTGATACACCCGCTCTTCGAACTGCTTGATTTCCTCATTGAAACTCGCTTCGCTGGTGAAAGTGTGTGGTCAGGCGGCCGGGGTGAGCTTCTTGATTTCGTCGGGACGGAATCCACTCCAGTGATTTTCTCCTGCGACGACGACGGGGGCTTGCAGGTATCCCAGACTCATGACGTAATCGCGGGCCTGTGCGTTTTCGGTGATGTCGATGACGTCGTATTCGATTCCCGCTTTGTCGAGTGCGCGGTACGTGGCATTGCATTGCACACATGCGGGCTTGGTATATACGGTGATCGCCATTGTCATTCCCCCTCGTCGGTGATTCTTTATTGATTTCATTCTATCGAACAATGCAATATAAACCAATACTTTCGCGGGCATTTCTTCAATTAGTTTCCGCTTTCGTTAATGACATATTCAATCATTTTCCGCATTCATTCACTAACATCAATATCGAATACCAGTGCCTACCAACATGGGTTCCACCTGCACTTTCTCCCCCTCCCCCGGTATGTGCCGATATTCTGGTCTCGGCGGGAGTGGGTCAAGGTGAGTGTAGGAAAAAATATCGTAGCGCCGCTGTTCGAGCGTGCGAGTGGCGCGTGTGGGTATTATTTCTGGAGCGGCCTTGATGCGCGAGTGTCGGGATAGAAGAATGTTCACACCGGGGCGGGTCGATTCTTATCCTTGCGATTTTATCGTGCGTCGTGGCCGGCCGGCGGCCGGGCGCTTTCTCGTGTGTCTGTGGTGGTGTCCGTATTCCGCCCTTCCGGTCCGCCGGTGGCTCTGACCGCCGGCCGGGGCGGAAGGGCGGACGATCCCCAACCCTTTTCGGGGCTGGGGATCGCCGCTTCATCGGGTCAGTCGATCGCGACCTCGTCGAATGTGAGCTGTCCGGTGATGATTTCCTCGACGGCGGCGAGGGTGTCGACTGGTGCTCTGCAGTCAGACCAATCCATAGCCCAAACAGCGAGAATGGTTCAAAAGGTTCCGAGGACAGGAGTGGTAGTGGGGCGAGCGACGAATCATCTCACCGTGACCCAGTTCGACCTGTTGAAATGGGTCGCCGACGGATGCAAGGAAGGCGTCTATGAAGGTCCATCGCATCGTGTGTCAGCTCGTTCGCTCCACAACCGCGGCTTCCTTCGTGTCTCCGGTAGCGGGAAGACTTGGACCGCGCGGATCACTCCGGACGGCACCCGACGTCTCGAGGAGGAAGCCCACCGCATCGAAGCAGAACGCAGGCGCACCGTTCGGGAGAAACAGGATCGGCTGAAGCGAGAACACGAGCAACAGCAACTCCGGGAGAAGGCTGCTGCGTTGCTGCGCGATGTCGTCGCAGCCGGGGGACGTCTAGATCTGGGACCCGATGTCGATTCTCAGGAGGTCCAGCGCCTACAGAACTGTCTCGCGTCGCAATCGGGTCTGCTGCCCGACGGGCAGCGCGTGGCCCAGGAACCAACGCGCATGGACCCTGTACTGGGCGTGACCGTCTATTTGGAGCCAGATTTCGCGGTGTTGACTGCCCTGCGTGCTTTCTCCGTGCCCCGTCAACTTCGAAACCCACACCCCACCGTTGCCGCATTTCAGGACAAGAAGGCGTTGGTCTCCAAGGCGCAGATCGCTCGCGCTGCGCGCTTCCTGCAAGCCCTCGTGACAGCGGCAACTCAACTCGGTTGGACAGTCCCGGCGAAGGTGCCACACAGCGGGCCGGGTGAATCCAGCCCCGATCTGACACTCCGGTTTCCGTCGAGGGAACTTGTCGTCACGATCCGCGAACTCGACCAACGCGGAGGACGACGCCACGTGCAGGCGTATACGACCGAGACCGACTACTACACCCGAGCTGAGCGGACAACGGCGAACAAGTATTTCCAAGCATCCGGAAAACTGGAAGTGATACTCACCAAGACCTGGGAAGACCAGGTCATCGTTTCGCTCCAAGATACCGACGGCGCCACGGTCGAAGAACAATTGCCTACGCTTGTCCGCAAACTCGAGATCGCTGAAGCCGAAGCCGACTGGTCACGTCAGGAGGAAGTACGACGCTCCCAGATCCGCGAAACGCGATGGGAGGAAGTCAAGCAGGAGGCGTTCACGAAACTCAGCTACGAACGCAACGCCGACCGCCTCCGCGACGAAATGGACCGCCGGCAGTCCGCCGCAGCAATGCGTACCTACGCAGAAGAAGTGACGGAACGCGCTGAACAACTCGACGACGAGAACGGCGAGGAGGCACGAAAATGGGCCACCTGGATTCAGGAACATGCCGAGCGCATCAACCCCATAAACGGACCTCTACGCCTCCTCCGCACCACATCCTGCAGTCATGACGAACTACAACCCCATATGCCTGGGTGGAGCACCCACGGCCCCTATCGCCGGTAGTGGCTCAGCGCCCGAGCTGCTATCAGCCGATTGCGGCGTGGACCTCTCCGTGGTGACCCACCCGACTGGTCGTCAGTACCAGCCAGGCGGGTCGAGTACACCCAACCTGAGCGGGTCGGGCGCACGATTGAGGAGCAGCTCGACGGAAAGGGTGTGACAACATCCCGGCGAACCCCATCCGTCACCGTCTCGACCCGAGACGACGCGGAAAAGGAATGTAGCGCACACAGTTCCGCTGATCCGCCACCGCCCTGCGACTTACAGCGGCCACGTCCCTCCCACAGTCGGCCGATCTAAGCTCACCTGAACACCCAAAGCCACACCCTCACAGGAGCAGCGATGAGTCCTCGGCCCACCTGGCTCCACACTCGATCCACCGAACTCCGCGCCGCACTCCTCGATCTCGGGCTCACGATCACCGACACCGAAGCCCGGAATATCCTCGACGACAAAGTCTCCGAGTACGCGACCCTGATGCGAGTCAGTCGCCAGACCGCGCAGAGAGACTTCACCGACGAACGTCTCCTCGCATTCGCGCAGTCCCTCGCGGTGTCCCTCTCCGACGAGGCCCCCGGCGCCGATCTGATCGAATTCGAGCGCGCCATCTCCATGCCCGTCGCCGCCGTCGGGTTGACCACCGCGGCACTGGCCGAAGCTTTGAAAGTCGCGCACATCAACCTCGACGACAAAGAAGCGGTCGCCGGCCTGTCCCTGCTCTCGACTCTCGGCATGATCACCGCCGACGCGGGCGCCTTCCTCGTCCCCACTCCACGCCCGCTGCTCCTGCGCATCGCCCGCTACCTCGACGGCGCCGCAGCATCCATCACCAAAGGTGCGAACCTTCCCGATGGACTCGACGACACCCACAGACAACAATTCGCGGACATCCTCGCCCAGGACGCCGACGGAATCCGTGCCCTCGCCAACACCGAAGACGGCGACACCCCGAGCCTGTGGCGCACCCCCAACCCGCACTGACCGCCGGCGCAGCGAAACATAGTCGATGCGATGAAACCTGCGGGACGGCTCGCCCGCCGATAGACCAAGGGCGGCTACCGGCGGAGCGTTCGCCATACCCGTTTGGGCCCGGGCGATGCCGCCCCCGAAAATTTACGTGCCACCCACCTCCGTTACCAGTCTTCGCACAGTTACAGCTACTTGAGCATTGAACTACCGAGGGGAGTGCCTTGCCGCCTGCAGATGAACCGGTACCGAGTTAGTTCATCACCCCAGGGGTGTGTCAATGGCCACGAAGTTCTCCCCGTAGGCGGCCAGTAGTTCTCCCCGCTGGTGGCCACGGGTTCTCCCCGGTGGCGGCCAGTTGTTTTTCCCCACCCGCTTTCTGATTTGGGTTAGCTGAAGGGCTTCACCCCCTTGCCGGTGGTGGCTTCGGTGAGGCGGAAGGAGTCGCCGTCGGTGACGACGACGTGCGCATGGTGCAGGAGCCGGTCAACGGTGGCGGTGGCCAATGTTTTGGGCATGATCTCGTCGAAGCCGGAGGGGTGCAGGTTGCTTGAGACGGCAATCGCTCGGCGTTCGTAGGCAGCGTCGACGAGGCGATAGAATCCTTCGGCGGCGTCTTCAGAGACCGGGAGCAGACCGATGTCGTCGACGATGATCAGGTCGGAGCGGATGATCCTCGTCAGGGCTCGGGCGATGGAGTCGTCGGCACGGTGCCGGCGGACCAGGGCACCGAGGTCTTCGATGGTGAACCAAGACACCGCCAGCCCAGCTTCGACTGCGGCCTGCCCGAGTGCCTCGGTGAAGTGAGACTTGCCAGTTCCCGAAGGCCCACAGACGCAGAAACATTCACGCCGCCCGACCCACTCCAGGGTGCGGAGCGCGTCCTGGGTGGCGCGGGGAATCGACGATTTCGTTTCGTCCCAGTCGCCGAAGGTCTTGCCGGTAGGGAAACCCGCGCGTTTGCGGCGAGTGTGCAGGTTCGCCCGGTCCCGGCCGGCGGCTTCCTCAGCGAGGAGAACCCGCACGACTTCGGCGGGGTCCCAGCGTTGGGCTTTCGCGGTCGGGATGATATCGCTCAAGGACCTGCGGATATGGGGCAGTTTCAGGCGTTTAGTCAGGTCGATCGCCTCGGCCAACGGGTCGCCGTTAGCGCTGGTAACAGTGCGCAAAGGGGTGCTCATCAGGCGTCATCGCTTTCATCGTCAGTAGTGGCTGGGCTGGCCGGCGCTGGTGTCTGGCCGAAGGTGGACCAGGCGGCGGTGCCCGGTTGCAGAGTGTGGTTCTCGCTGCGACGGACCGGATCAGCGTGTTCGTGGGTGACTTGGTAGTCGAGGATCGAGATCAGGTCCCGATCGGCGAACCGGCCGGTCATCGCCGCCGTCCCCAACGCTCTGTCGACTGCGTCCGGGGAGTGCAGCTTCGAAAGGTCCACGGCCTCGGCCATCTTCGCCCTGATGCGGCGCGCTCCCGCGGCGGCAGCCTCGACCAGCCAGCTGTTGGCACCCTGGCCCAACTGTAGGAAGGCGAGCTCGGCGGCGGTACGAGGCTTGGGCACCCGGTCGGCGGCGTCGCGGTCTGGGCGGGGTGGGTAGTGGTCGTTGTCGAGGACCGGTGAACCGGGTTGGCCGCGGCGGTGCCGCGCGACTTCGACTGCACCGCCATCATTGTCGACGGCGGTCACGATCAGCTCCTCACCATGGAAGCGGGCCCAGACCCGAGTGTCGATCAACGTGTGCGGCACCGAATACCGCACCCCTTCCACCGAGATCGTCGACTCCCAGTTCACCCGCCGGGTAGTGCCGAACACCGCGGTGAACGGAGATTTCGGCAGCGGATGCAGCCGCTGCAACTCTTCGGCCAGCCGCTCGACCGGCCGCCGCCGAGTAGAGCTGTGGACGCGGGTGTTGACGTCGGTGCAGAACTGCCGGCAAGCCGACTCGAGCTCACCGAAAGAGTGATACTGCTCGCGCAGGTTCACCTCCTTCGGCAACAGGTCGGCTTTGGCGATCCGCACCGTCGCCTCACTTCCTCCCTTCGACTCCGGATCAGCAGGTAAACACGTCCGCAGCGTCGTGCCGTAATGCCGTGCCACCTCCACGATCTCCGGATTGCGGACCGCGATCCCGGCCACGTGATCGATCGTCGCGGTCTTCTCGTTGTCGGTGAGGACATAGACCGGAACCCCGCCCAAGCGGCGGAATGTCGCATCCAAACACGCCGCCACCGTCGGCAATGTCTTGTCCCAGATCGGGATCACCACCCGAAATCGCGACCACGCCAACCATGCGCAGAACAACGTCGTCTTCCGGCCGGAAATCGTTGGCCCGTCACCGAAGTCGTACTGTAACCACAGCCCAGGTTCGGTTACCCACGGCCGATACACTCGCCGCCGACCAGCCCGAAACTGGGCCTTCGCCTCCGCGACCGTCCGGCGCGTGGTCCGCTCACCGCCGGTGAACCCCAGCGCGACGATCCGTTCGTGGATGACATCCGCGCGGACCTTGCCCTGCGAGCGGACCACCAACTCCTCGATCTTCGGCAGAAAGTCGTCGATCGCCCGCGCTCGATGCCGCCGGCGGTCCGGCGGCTGCCCCGCAGCGCGCATCTGCACATACCGGGCCACCGTGTGGTGATCACACCCAGCCAGCTCCGCCGCCGCCCGATAACTACCCGTGAGGTCGTACGCCTCCAAAATTTCCATGATCTCCCTGCTCGATTTCATCCACCCAGCGTTGCCGGGACCGAATCTGACTCACAGCAGGTGGGGAACTATCTGGCCGTACGCGGGGAGAAACCATGGCCACAAAATGCGCCATAAATGGCCGCCAGTGGGGAGCTTACGATGGCCGTCGACAGGGGTGCGCCGCCACTTACCTTCCGCCTACCGCCTCCCAGCAATGACGCAGTAACATCACCCACTGTGGTGCGCTACTTTCCGCCTCGGTTCCAGCGCACTACCCGCCACCACCCGCGCAGGCAGTCGCCCCTTTTCGCTCGGCCTGCATGATCCACACGTGCAGGAGCTACCCATGACCTCCCCCGCCGAGCGTCTAACCGCCAAACTCGAGCAACTCCCCATCAGTGACGACGCCCCATGGTTTCACTCCTGCGCACAACGCTGCTCAAACACGCGCAGCAGCGCAGCGACATCACCGAACCGACCGTGCTCGGACTGCTCGCTATCACCGGTGTCCTCGAAGAACGACTCACCAGGCTCGAAGCCAGCATCCAACCCGCCGCCACCCCATGACCCCAACATCGCCTCGCATCCACCGACGACCACGCCTGCACGAACGGCTCGGCACATCAGTCGAAACTGCCCTCATTCTCGGCTGCACCCTCTCCGCTATCGTCATCGTCTGGTGGGCAGCCTGAACGAAAACGCGTCTGTCGAAAAGGCAAAGTCGATGGCTTATTCGACGTAGATTTTCGACACGACTTCTCGACACCTTGGCCCCTGCACGAGCTGGCGATACGCAGTCTTGGTGAAAGTGTCGAACACCGATCGATTTACGACACACCATCCACCACCAGTCCTACGACCATAGGAATAAATCAGCGGTTAAATCGTTGGCGGAATCCGTGGACTAGTTTCAGAAGTGTGGTGTCAGATCTGGAAATCCTGAGTCACTGATGACTTGGTCCCTCATCCAGTTTTTGTACGCTCTGCTCGTCGATTACTCGGTTCATCAATTAGATGCTGGCCAGATACACCGAGAAAATCCACTCGAGGTAAAACTCGTCGTAGTCGCACAGCTACGAAGGGTGTTGCTTCCCTCGTTCTTCAGCACGGTCCCGTAGTCGCCCGCCGATGCGCTTCGCCTGATTGTTGGAGACAGCCGTGAAATCGAGTGACGTATGTCCTGTCAGACATGGGGAAGGAATTGTCGGAGAATGCTCGTCGTATATGGCAGGGATCGTCTGATCCTGAGCCTCTCCGACCGTGACCGCCCAAACACCTATGGACTCCAATGAGAATTCTTCGGTGTACTCTTTGAAGTTCGCCTCCGCGGCCACCTTGCTCTCGCGTGTGCTTGATAGCTTTTTCTGGTCTTTCGGCGTAGGGCGGAAAGCCTGAGAGGTTAGCTCCCCATCGACGAGCCAATCAGGGTGAGCGTTACGCCACAACAGTTCGTCTCTGGTGGTGAGGAGTTCTTCGCCGTCGCTAACTTCCGTGGGGTCACTCACTCACTGCCTCCTTCACGAAATCGGCCACGCCGTCAGGGTCGCCTACCTCGAAGCTCTGATCCTCGCCGTCCTCCCCGTTCGAGCGCCCATACCAGGTGGCCTCAATCGAACCGCCATTGAGGACTTCTACCTCAACTGCGCGAGAAGTCGTGCGCCATTCGAGTTGGATTCCACCATCGCCGGAGGGGTAGATCGCGGGCGCACTTACCGCAGCGTCGAGAGTAGCGAGAAGGATTCGTTCGACCCTCTCAATAACTCCGGTGGATGGTGGCTCCGATCCGGGATGCAGCCAGTCATTATCGAGACCCGCGAGATGACGCAGTCGTTGCGACCACGACAGAGGAAGAGCGGGTTCGGCGTGCAGAACGTCGGTGATTTTTACTATCTCCCCGTCACGATTCTGTACTGCGATGACGCTCAATGCGGCTGGCGGAGCCAAATCTCCAAAGCCAAGGTGACTATGCAGCGAGTCCCATACCGATGGGTCCGAGAACGTCGCGCCGATTCGTCGCTGTTGTTCGCCCGCGGTGATGGTGACGTCAACGTGGGGCGGGGTAGATGAGAGTCCGGTTACCTGGCCGACAAGGACTGTTTCAATCTCCAGCTCATCGAGACGCGCGAGCCGCTGGATGCGCCTGCGGGTCTCGATGGTCAGAGTTGCGCGCTCAGGGTCAGTCGCGGAGTCTGCGAGTTCGATCCGCTCGTCGGCGCGGAGACCACGCCCGAACTGGGCTAGTTGTTTGAGGGCGGCTGACGGGAAGGAGGCAGGCATGTGGTCTGACCTGCCGATGTCACCCAAGGCGCTGTTGATTAGCCGCCTGGCCTCGTCATGCCAGTCCGTGTTCTGGAACAAACCATCGTCATAGGTTATGGGACGCACCAAGGTGGGAAGAGCGCTCCCTTTCTCGACGCGAGTCAACCGAAGGTCGAAAGTCTCATCGAACCCGCGCGGCACGCGCTGGCGACGAGGGTTGGCGCGCAGATAGAGTTCGCGCGCGACAGCGGTCACGAGAAGCGAGTATCTTTCAAGCTCCGCTGCAGAGGCCACAGGCAGTCCAAGTGCCTTCTCGTATCGCCCGCCAGCGAGGCGCAAGTACCCGAAGGGTGTCACGTCATCACTGGTCATTCCAGCAGTGTAGACGGGCCGCGAAGTGATTTAACGGAGACTCGTCATATGGAGCGTCAGTCATTCCCAAAAGCCGATAGGCGAACCACCGGGGAGGCTATCTGGTCTGGCCGTCACGGTGGTCTCGACTCAAGCTGTCATAAACGCTCTGGGCTCGCCAGTGCGATTCACTTTCATTTCAGCAAGGCTGACGACTAACTTACTGTCATCATGACTGCCTACAGTTTCGGTAACCGCTGGATGGGCATTATCGCCCTCGGCGATCCACCCCCACCCGAACCGCTGCACAAAATGGCGCTCCGACTCCGCGAGAAATCATTGTCCCGAAAAATTCGGGTCGACAAAATCCTCACGGTTCCGGTCACCACTCTTCTGCTGTCCTTAGCTGGTATCCGAGTGAGAATGGCAATCGCCGGGCAAGACGCCCGTTCCCAAGAATCTCTGACCCTCGAACGGCTGATCCGCTCAGGGCAGACGCCCGATTTTCGCCCATGGTTGAGGGAAGAGCTCATCCGTGTGCATGCACCCGAACGAGAGAAACAGCCAGCGGCCGGTTCTCGTCCGAATCATCCCGCACTGGCAGGCAAGCAAACCTCATTAACAAGTGAACGCATCATCGCCACCGGATGGGGAACCTCCTACCCACAAGCTCCCGATTCACCTTGGCTGCCACCAACACCCGACCCCCTCCTGCAAGATCTGCGACGCCTAAACCTGGATCTAGACGAGAATGCGCTGATGTGGGTCCGGTGGGCCTGTTTGCACCGTAGTTATCTCTATGAATCGGTACCGACAAGTCCGATCAGTCCTGCGACACTGGATCTGCTCGCAACACTCGGTCAGGGTTGGATGCGTCAAGCGCTATTGGACATAGTCCGATCTCAGTACGGTGAGTTCACATCGAAAGCAGGCGTCAGCGCCGCACTCGCAACGGATCACCAAGCACGTTCTGCACTTGGCGTGTGGGTGAATGCAACCGGAGCAGCCTTCTATGGCAAAGGCGAGGCCGACCTTCTGACTGCGGGCAGCAAGAGCCGAGCTCCCGAAACGGTAGCCATGCAGATCCTCGGTGCTTTGTCTCTGGTCACCGCATCCCAGACGGCGGCGGATCGACTTCTCGAATTGGTGTCTTTCGAACCGAGCGCTCCAGAGCCGGACTGGCGAACCTTGTTGGCCTCTCATTTGAAACGGGAACCTCAGTTCACACGAACGGAATCAGGGCCACCCCATGACAGGCTGTTCACTGTCACGGTAGAAGCCAACGGCTACGCTGCATCAGCTTCGGCCGGCTCCGCGAAAGCTGCTACTCGAGCGGCCTCACGCTCGTATGTTCTCCAATTCATGCCCCGGGCACTTCCCAAGGCTCCTACCAGCACAAAGACCCCCCTCAGGCCCCAGCTATACCGAGCGAACCTCCCACTACACGTATCCGCATGTGGGTGGACACAACAGGCATTCGAGGTCGCCGATCCCGGTCTGATGAGCCAGGCTTTGACCCACAGCTCCTGGGCCTACGAGAATCGTGCCCTGGTAACCGAAGCCAACCAAAGCGACTACGGAACCCTCGCTGCCGAAGGTTCCGAGGTCCTGACCAATTTGGTGCGACACCAATATGCACTTCAAACGCTCAATGCTTCTTTCCAGATTCCAACGTCTGCAGTTGCCTCACCCAATGTCCCCCGCGATGTAGTGGTCGAACTCTTCGAGCTGATGCCAGTCGCATCTGGCGTTCTCCGCTCGAGCGGGACGGCCCTCAGCCCCGACCTCAAGGAAGACGTCACCCAGGCCATCGCCGCAGCTGCATGGCGTGCCAATGGGGACTTGCTCATGGAGCGTCAGCCGCTGACGTTCGCACAATGGATTCGATCTTTCACTCCCGCTCGTGACCCTGTAACTCAACTGCAGGAGTACTGCGCCCGCCTACAGACCACATACCTCGTCGACTTCGAGCGGCGCGGCCCCGACCATCACGCTGAGCACCGGGCAACAATCATCTTCGAGATGGACGGGCGACCTCGCTGGCACAGTCAGTGGCACAGCGCACAGACGCCAGCGAAGCAAGAAGCAGCAGCTGACGTACTCGATTACTTGGCCGGTCAGGACTCCGCTGCCCGTGCAAGTGCCGAAGCTGCTGACGGCCATGTGCTTCTGCGCGGGATGCTGCTGGCTGAACTCCGCGCCGTCGATCCACTCGAGATCAACGTTCGCAAAGAACTTGCGATTGGCCGGCTCGGCGTTGATCTGCTCGCTGCTGGGGCATACGACGGATACCTACGTTGGTCAGTTTTGAGATCGCAGTTGCTGCCCAGCTCCGGTTCCGCGGTCGCCACGCGCCTCGCCCAGTACTACGAGGTGGTGCTCACGCAGCAACGACGGGAAGCTGTACGCCACTGGGTCATCGAACACACCCCTTCCCGCGGTACAAGCTCCTCCGATCCGGAGTCTGCCTCCCCCGATCCAGAGTCCGCCGAACGCATCCGCCGCTGGTGGGCAGGACAAGGCGCCGGTCGGCTGGCACTGCTCGAAGAGCTTTTGGCTGCAATGCAGAACTCAAATCCCGTCAACGCTGTCTTGGAATACGTTGCGCTACAAGCTCAAGTCATTGCCACCGCATCTGGCATGACGCTCGAGAGTGAGCGCAGCACCGATACAACGGGGCAGACATTGACCGTGCGCCTCCCTGGCGCCGAGCTGTCCGACGCATTCGAGCCAGTTACCGAAGTCGTCGAAAGTGTTGTCGGCGGCGCTAACTGGGTCCATGACTCTCAGGCCGTGTCAGTCACGTTTCCGAATATGCCCACCGTGACCGACCCAGTATCTCGCGCCGGTCTTGACGCAGTTCAACGAGCATTACACGACCCATGGCTCGAACGCATTCGGCACGCCTTGACTGACTTCCTTTCAGTGGCCGAACGCGTGTTGGCAACCACAACAGACCCAACGTCGACGCAACTGGAGGAACTGCTGGAGGAACTGGCAGCGTCCGAACTTTCGCTCGTTTCGCGGCTACGCGCAGTTCACGAAGAGGTAAAGGAGTAGACGCCTCTCACCTCGAAAGGGCCTTTCATTTCAGGTGGCGGCACAAGCCTCGATTTTTCACGGTAGGTGACGGAGCTGGATCGGGCGCGCTGATCCGGAGCCGAAGGACCGATTTCGGGGTCAAGACATGGCTCACACCACGGGCCTTCCTGCCGTGCCGCGCCGGTTCCACCGTCCGGCAGTGATGTTTGCATTCCTGAGTGTGATCGAACAGATGGTTCCCCGCGCTCAAAGAATCGCGAGAACCTTCGTGAACGCCGCAGAGAATTCGGGTGGCCGAGGCCATGTTTCGGAAATTCTCAGGATCTGTTTGCGGACAAGTCGAAGGCTGTCGTCAACATGTCGAACGTCGAGATCTTGCCGGAGCACCACATCCGTGATTTGTCGGAGCCAGCCGATAAGCTCCATGAGCAAGTCGTCGCATGGAGTGGCTCCGATCGGATTGTTGCTGTGTGGCACGAGGAAGGACAAGTTAACTGATGTCGGTTGGACAAATACCTGGGGCGACGCAGGATCCACAGGAGGAGTTGCTGTTGCAGCTCCGCGCGTTGGTACCGGGTGCATTCCCTGACGGTGACTTAGATGTGACAGCGCTCCTCGCGAATCTAGGCGTCGAAGGTGATGCGAAGGCGGCTTTCACATTTAGCTGGCCAGGCATCGAACAGGCGCGGACCGACGCACGTGCGTCGACCACGGCCACGCTCACTCCTGATCCCGCGGCATCACTCAACTGGGACGATGCCCGTGACGTCTTGATTGAGGGTGACAATCTCCAGGTACTCAAGCTGCTAAAGAGCGGCTACAACGGCCAGACCAAGCTGATCTACATCGATCCGCCTTACAACACAGGCGAGACTTTTACCTACAACGATGATTTCGCGATCCCCGAGAGCGAGTACCTAACCGCAACAGGCCAGCTCGACGATCAGGGCAACGCGACAACCAGCAAGATCGAGAATGCCGGGCGCAAGCATGCGCCGTGGTTGACTATGATGTTCCCGCGGCTCGCGGTCGCGCGGCATCTGCTCCGTCGGGATGGCGTCATTCTCCTGTCTATCGACGACAACGAGATGCACCACCTACGATTACTTCTCGATGCAGTGTTCGGAGCCGAAAATTTCATAGGAAACTTCGTTTGGAACGGGGGGCGAAAAAATGATGCCCGTCGAATTTCTGTCGGACACGACTATGTCATTGCGTATGCACGTGACCTTACATACCTGAAAAATCAGGATTCCAGATGGCGCGAGCGCAAAAACGGACTCGATGAAATTTATGCAAAAGTCACAGAACTCCGCCAGCTACATGGAACGGACTATGCAGCCGCCAGCAAGTCATTGCAGGATTGGTACAAGTCTCTCCCAACTGAAGCGCCATCGAAAGCCCACAAACATTACCGAGTTATCGATCAACGAGGTGTCTACTTCCCGTCAGATCTGAGGAGCCCAAATCCGAGACCAACCTTGAAGTTCAATTTTCGGGGGTACGAACCGCATGCCAACGGTTGGGCTTACAGTCGTGAGAGCTTGGAAGCATTAGCCGACGACGACCGGATCGCTTATCCGCAAAAAGAGGATGGTCGACTCCAATTGAAGTCTTATCTTCACGAACACGAAGAGTGGGCCCCCACCTCTGTCTTCTATAAAGATCGGCGTGCGGCCTCTAAGGCACTCAAGTCGATGATGGGGGCTGAAGTCTTCGACTATCCAAAGGACGTCGACGTCCTTGCGCGCCTCATTCACGCAATCACAGACGATGGCGACCTCATCGTTGACTTCTTTGCAGGATCCGGCTCAACGGGTCAAGCTGTCTGGACGCAGAACCGTACAGATGGGGGTAAGCGCAAGTGGCTTCTGGTTCAGATCCCAGAGGCGCCGGATGAGTCACAAGAATTCGGCGAGAATGCGGTCGCAGCCGGGTACTCGACGATCTTCGAGATTACTGCTGAGCGCCTGCGCCGCGCAGCTTCGTTACTGCAAGAGTCGACCCTTGACGCTCCCAACCTCGGCTTCCGCATCTTCCGCACTCGCCCGACAAATCTCATTGTCGAAGCGCCAATTACGGTTTCTGAGGGCATGACCGGTGACCAGTACGTCCAGGCATCTTTGATGCGCGTTAGCGGTGAGCCCGTGGTGAAAGGTGCCGATCCGCTGGCCGTCGTCTGGGAGGTTGTGCTCAAAGCAACCGGCACGCAGCTGGATGCTCGAGTCAGTACTCACGATCTGGATGGCGTGACCGTGTATGAGTTCACACCTGCCGCAGGAATCTCGGCGGATGGCGGAAGACTTTTTGTCAGCCTTGAGGCGTTTGATCTGACCACCGCTGATGCGCTGAAGTTGACCGATTCGGACACCCTTATTCTTCGCGGAGACAAGGTAGGTGATGCCACAACCCTGACGCTGGCTCCTCGCCTGCAGTCGAAGCTGGTGCTATTGGAGCGGGTGCCGCGTGAAGTTTCGCTTTGAAGATCAGCCGCACCAAGCGGCAGCCATAGCAGCGGTCACTGATCTGTTTGAGGGGGCGCTTCGTCCACCGGCCGACACTCTCGTCGGACAGGCACCGGGGAGCGCCAGCCATGCGGGCTTCACCGTTGACCCTGAGTTGTTGGCAGACAATCTAGCCGCGATCACCGAACGCGAGAAGGTCGACAAGCAAACATCATTGGCGCTGCTCGAGGTCGATGACCTTCGGGGGCAGGAACGTTCGTTTCCGAACTTTTCCGTCGAGATGGAGACCGGCACAGGAAAAACTTATGTCTACATTGCGACTGCACTCCGGTTGGCTGAACTCTATGGCCTGAGAAAGTTCGTCATACTCGTCCACTCAGTCGCCATTCGTGCCGGTGCCGTAAAGACATTTGAGCAGACGGCAGAGCACTTCGGGGCAAAATTTCCATCGGTCAAGTACCGGTGGGGAGTTCTGGGCGAAGGCCCTGCGCTGGATGACTTTACTGAGCCGTCCGGCACAGTGCAGTTCATCATCGCCAGCGTCCAGGCAATCGACAAGCCGGATACCAATTCGGTCTATCAGCAAGCCGAACAGCCGCAGCTGTGGAGCGATTCCATGAGCGACATCGCCAGCATCGCAGCTGCCCGACCTGTCGTCATCATCGACGAACCGCAAAACATGACGACCGATCTGCGCCGCCGCGCAATTGCCACGCTCAATCCGCTTGCGGCGTTGCGCTACAGCGCAACCCACAGAGAAGTCTTCAACCTCGTCCATCGCCTCGGACCGAAAGCGGCGAGCGAAGCTGGTCTCGTCAAGCGAGTATCCGTCAAAGGGATCGTTGCGGGCGACACTGATAAGCCCTACCTGATGGTCAAGAAGCTGCGCAGCGTACGTAAGCGCATCATGGCCGATGTCGTGATCGAGCAAGCAACGAAAGACGGCTTCAAACGCGTCGACGTAGTACTGCAAAATGGCAGCGACCTCTTCGAAGAGTCCGGCGGCCGCAACGTGTACCAGGGCATGGTCGTCGACCGCTTCGAACGCAAACCCGATCGGATCTTCTTCGAGGGCGGGCGGGAACTCCGTACTGGTCAGGAGATCGGGGTCGACCGGACGGCCATATGGCGAGACCAGATCCGGCACACGATTCGTCAGCATCTTGCGCGTGAGGCGCAGATCGACGCAACTGGACGTGAGGTCAAGGTTCTTTCCTTGTTCTTCGTCGAGCACGTCGCCGACTACGTGCCAGTCGCCAAGCAGCCTGACCCAATCGTGCCGGCCATGTTCGACGCTCTGTTCAGAGAGGAATGGGCGTGGGCGGGACGCCCCGAAGACAATTGCCCTGACCCCGAGACCCTGCGTGTCCACTACTTTCCCTCGACAAAGACCGGAATCTACAAGGACACCAAGGGCAACGCTTCCGATGCCGAGTTTGAGGCACGGGCGTATGAGGAGATCATCGCCAACAAGGAACTGATCCTGACCAAGGACAATCCTCGTGCTTTCATCTTCTCGCACTCGGCTTTGAAGGAAGGTTGGGACAATCCGAACGTCTTCCAAGTCGGCTTTCTACGGCACACACGGTCTGATCTTGAGCGACGACAGCAGATCGGACGTGGACTGCGTCTGCCTGTTGATGTATCCGGGCGCCGGGTCGCGGATCCTGCCACGTGTCGGTTGACGCTCGTTGTCGATGAGTCTTTCGCAGAGTTCCGCGATGGCCTCAACCAGGAGTACGTCGCATCAGGTGGAAATGGCGACGGTGGCGGCCCTGAGCCTGACGATGCAGATCAAGAAGTCATCGTACGTCGACGCAACGACAAGTTCGCAAGCTCCGAATTCGCTCAGTTGTGGAGACGTATCCGCTACAAGGCACGCTATCGGGTGGCGCTCGATCCTTCCGTCTTGCCTGACGCCATCGCGCGCTCCGAGCACCTAGAGCCCATCGCAGATCTTGCGCGTCGCGCCAATGTCGTACAGGCTGCTGATCTCGTCTACGACGATGCAGGAAAGGCGATCACCAGTGACGCAGTCGTCTCACAGGACAAGGGCGAATTGCTGACGATTGTCGGGCACCGACTTCCGGACCTAGTGCGGCTGGTTGAAGATCAGCTACTGGCGACCAAGTATCCGCTTCAGCTCACCCGCCCGACGGTCTGCAGCATTCTGGCAGCGCTGCCATTCAAGGTTCAGCGACGGGCAATCGACGATCCAGAGCGTTGGGCGCGTCTGGTCGCAGTGGCAATCCGCACCGTCACCATCGAGGAAATGGTCAAGCATATTGGCTATGAACCAGTTCCTGAGGAAGATTGGTGGGATGCCGAGGTGGTGTTCGTCGAAGCCGAGACGACGAACCCGCCCGCTTCAACTGTTGATATCGACCCAAGCTACGGCGTCATTGCCGCTCCCGCCGGCGGCTCGAACCTCTTCGATCACACCATCTATGACAGCCATGTCGAGCGGAATTTTTCCGGATTGTTGGAGAACGACAGTGAGCACGTCAAGCTGTTCACTAAACTCCCCCGACGGTTCCGCGTTCGAACTCCTGTCGGTGATTATTCGCCAGACTGGGCGATCGTGTACGACGAGGATGGGGTACAGCGGCTTTACCTCGTGCGGGAAACCAAGGACACGCTCAACCTCGATGACCTCGACTGGAACGAAGCAATGCGAATCCGCTTTGCCCAGAAGCACTTCGCCGCCGCGCCGGAGGGCCCGGTCGACTACAGGCACACAGATGACCTCCACGGTATCCGCCCTCCGTCAAAAATCGACCAGAGCGGCACCTGAGTTGCACCTGTCCGAAATACGAATTGAAACTTTCGCCAATTCGCCGCCGCCGAAGACGCATGTACCGTCCTGTGTAGCAAAGGTCAGGATCTTCTGATCCTGAAGAGCCTGAGAAGTCGTACGCGGTGCACCTACGAACGCTGATCGAGTGCCAGGAATAGCGTCCGGCAGCGGGGATCGACCACGACCGGCACTCCATCGTCGTGGTCGATCCTCCTCGTTAGGGATCACTGGTCTTCATTTTTCAACAAATATGGGCCTGAGACCCTCACAGATAGCGGACTCTATATTCTTCTCACAGACAAACCTGCGAGGCCTTTCAACTCGGGGCACTGTCGATACCCAGTTCGAACGCATCTCGCAGTCGCATGAAATTTCGGAGGCACAGGAAAGGGCACTAGCCCGGACACGTACCGACACAGGAGAAGACACCGTGCCATTCAAGACGATCACCATCAACGACGCCATCGGCAAGATACGCAAACACGACTTCGTCCTTCCCGCTATCCAGCGAGAGTTCGTGTGGGGAACGGATCGCATTTGTCAGCTTTTCGACAGCCTTATGCGCGGATATCCGATTGGTTCCTTCCTTTTCTGGCAAGTTGAACCCGAGACAATCGGCACACTCACGTTCTATGACTTCATGCGCACATACCACCGCAAAAATCATCCGCACTGCGATGTACTCGAAGTAGATCGAGCGAAACCAATCACTGCAATCCTTGATGGCCAACAACGTTTGTCATCGCTAAATATTGGTCTGCGCGGCTCTCATGCCGACAAGCTTCCCAGACTTCGTGCAGAAAATCCGTCGGCATACCCTGAAAAATTTTTATGTCTGGATTTACTCTCGGAAATCGACGATTCAGAGCTAGATCTTGCTTACCGGTTCGCCTTCAAAACCCGCCCTGAAATATCTCAAACTACCGAGCAACACTGGTTCGAAATTTCAAAAGTTCTGGACTTCAAAGACACCATGGGTGCCGTCCACTACATTACCAGTTCCGGCCTCCCAGCAGAATCAATGAATCACCTGGTTCGACTGTTCGATATAGTGCATAAAGATCTCACCATAAACTACTACGAAGAACCTGAACAAGACCTGGAAAAGGTTCTGAAAATATTCGTGAGAGTGAACAGTGGCGCAGTACCACTTTCCTTCAGCGATTTGCTACTCAGTATCGCCACCTCACAGTGGAAAGAACGTGACGCCCGAGCGGTAATCCATGATCTTGTCGACGATTTGAACGACACCGGTCAAGGATTTTCATTCGATAAGAACACCATACTCAAGACCGGCCTGGTACTACTCGGTAAACGTGATATCCGATTCAACGTGTCAAACTTCGACAGGGACACGATGCAGGCGATGGAAGCCCAGTGGGATGGGATCGAGTCAGCCTTGCGCCTCGGAGTAACTACGCTCGCTCACTTCGGTTTCCACTCAGCCACGCTCTCGGCTTCGAATATCCTCATTCCAGTAGTGTTTTACCTGCACGTACGTGGACTCGATGACTCATATCTGTCATCGAAAGAGCACGCTGACGACCGCGAGCAACTCCGACTCTGGATCATTCGATCACTCATACAATCCGGAGTATGGGGCAGTGGACTCGACACACTGATCAGTGGACTACGCACAGTTCTGGAGACGGAGTCACATAACGGTTTCCCTCGCCTGGCACTGGAACGTGAAATGGCGCGACAAGGAAAGCAACTCGCCTTCGGACCCGAACAACTAGAAGATCTCCTCGACACCAAATATGGCGCAAAATCTTTTCCCGTACTTTCACTTCTTTATCCCGGCGTGAATACACGAAATGGCGTTCATATGGACCACGTCTATCCGAAGAGCCTGTTCACCCCTGCCAAACTTCGAAAAGCTGGATTATCCAAAGAAGATGCAGAAATAGGGGCAAAGCTCGTCGACAGACTGCCAAATCTTCAACTTCTTGATGGTGCAGAAAATATCAATAAGCGCGCCATGCTTCCTTCTCAGTGGATGAGCATATCCTTCGCCAATGACCAAGCAAGGCAACGATACGCCGACGCGAACGATCTCCATAATATCGGGGCCGACGAAAGAGATTTCTTAAATTTCTACGAGAATCGCCGTACCGAATTGCGCGAACGCCTGAGGAATCTACTTGGAGTCGAAGAGTACGATCATGAAAATATCTTCACCTCCCGAGACCTCCTTAAAGATTCAAATAGCAAAAGAGGAGATATCGCATCTCACATACAATCCGCTTTTGAAGACAAAAGGTTAGGAGATTTTCTGACGATTCAGGAGATAAGGAATCACAGGAGCACCGGATACGGTGTAGACAATCCCACAAACCCTTCAGCTGGTGCTATTAGCGCTCGGCTATTCCCTACATCCGGAAGCTGTACCGTGACTGGCGTCCGGCCTGCTAAAAATGAGACCGGGGTGCGTGGCGCACGAAAGTCCGCCGACTGACGCCGAGTCGGGAGTTCGTCATAACCAATGGAGGCGTCCGACAGGACCGGCAGTGCATGCCCGAAGTGCCCACATTTAATGACCACATTCCGGTCCTCCCCGGAACAACTCTCGACCCCTGCACTCGATCGGTCCCGATTTTCGAACCGTCCGACACATGTTTCATAAACGACCGTATTTGGAACACCAGCGATCGCTGGGCGAGGAGGTGACGTAGGGGTTCCTCTGCCACAATCAGGCCTATGCACGATTCTGACGCTCACTCCATCAATCCCATCGCCGTCGGCTCCCGGGTCACTGTGATCCGGACCTCCGGATCACAGTCCAGCCATACCGAGCCGCAGGTAGGTGTCGTGGTCGAGGACTTCGCCGACACTGTCATCGACCACACTGACCTGGGTCGGGATTGGGCACCGGTGCTGCGGTGGGCGATCGCCCTCGACGACGGGCGTTTGGTCTTCGCCGCCGAGGGTGATCTCGAGCTCGCTTGATCCGTCCGTCTCACGGGCCAGAATTACGAGTAGCAGTGCGCTACTCGCAGATGCCAGTGAGAGTCGACACTGTCCTCAAGGCTCAGTGCGCGGCGTCGAAAGCATCGATGATGTCAGCTTTGATCCGCCCGCGCGGGGAGACGTCGAAGCCGTTCTTGCCAGCCCAGTCCCGAATCGCTTTCAACTGTTCGACTGAGCGTCCGGAGCCTGATGGCTTAGTCGCAGTCGAGGTTTTCACACGGGATTTGCCGGCAGTGGAGACTTTCTCTGCGACCTTGATATATGGGGCGAATGCAGCTTCAATCTTGTCGGCGTTGGTGGGCCGAAGATCAATTCGATAATCGGCACCCTGATAAGAGAAGGTGACCTCGTGCCCTAATCCGGTGTCGATGGGTTTCCCGTCGAGATCGTCGATAAGTTGGCGAATGAATATTTCAGCCACAGGGATTCCTCTTCGTTGCATGCCGAATGAATATCGCGTTCATGTTATCCGAAGTATCGAATAATCGTGGCCATCCTGCTGTCGCCCGCGGATCATCCCCTCGCACGCGAGCTGGAGCGTCCCCAGGCGGTCTCGTCAGTCGATCGGTCCGATTTTCGGCGTCACCTAACCATGTTTCATAAACGCTCGTATTTGAAACGTCGAAGGCAATTTTCTGTGAGCTGGTCGAAGATCCGTTCCGAAACTCGTGTCCGAAACCGATGGTTCAATATGTAGCCTGTCGGTGAGTTCTGGAACACTGCTGCCTCATGGGTGAACTTTTGGGTGTCAGTTTCAGAAGTCGGCTGCACGATTTCAGAAGTCTCCTGCAACTCTGAGTTCTTATGCCCACGTTAGGTTGCATCCGATGAGCGCCGCGATCCCTGACTGGTTAGCGCAGTGATGGTGTGGTTTTCCGTCAAGCCTTACTGGCCTTCGTTGAACTGCGGGTCTGGCGTCGTGGCCGGCCACGTACGACTATTGTCGCGCGAAGTGCTCGATCCGACACTTGTGGCATGGGCGGCGAGAAAGTTGTCGACGATGCGGATGCAGTCGTCGGTGTGGATGTGACGCAGTCCTGTAAGGCGAGCGAACACTATCGGTCCGAGGAGCTGAATGAGGGCGAAGGTGGTGTCGAGCTCGCCGAGCACATCGCGGGCGTCAGGGGCCGTCAGGATCTGATCCAGGGACTTGCGGTATTGCTCTATGACACGTGCCCGAAGTGAGACCACCGCGCCAGGATCGAGATCGCGCCGACTGGCGTCGCCGCTGTTGACGGGTCCCATTGCCAGCCACGCCAGCGTGGTCATCTGCACCGGAGCTTGGTCGATGAGGTCGGCTTGGGTGGTGAGCAACGAAATCAGACGTTCGCGTAGCGGACCGGTATCGATATCGGTGTCGACTGGGGGTAGTAGTCGCTCGAAGGTTGCCGCGAGCAGGTCGGTGGTACTTCCGAAGTGTCGGTACAGCGTGGCACGCGCAACCTTCGACATGCGGGTGACCGCCTCCACGGTGACCGCCTCGACACCGCCGGTGGACAGCAGCTGACCGGCAGCTTCGAGTAACCGGTTACGTGAGCGCGCCAGCCGGGGATCGGCCGGGCCCTCGGCTGCAACGAGAGGGTCGACCATGAACGGGCTCCGCTCCATTTGACTGACAAAATATCTCCTCGCATGACCATTCTGTCACACCCACAGAGTTATGATACTAATAGTCTCGTACCGAGACGACCGGTCTCGAACTGGGAGGCTGGCCATGAACGAACGTGGATCCGACTCTGCCGGCGTCGCTCGATGGAGCGGCGCCCAGTGGTGGATGTTGATTGTGTCGTGCATGGCGGTCGCGTTGGTGGTGGCCGCAATGGCGGCATTGTATTCAGCGTTGCCACAGATCGCGGTCGCGACAGGGGCGACGCAAGCTCAACTTACCTGGATAGTCGACGGTTATACGTTGGTATTGGCGTGCTTCGTTCTGCCTGCCGGTGCGATCGGTGATCGTTACGGTCGCCGGGGGGTGCTCGTGGCGGGGTTGGCGTTGTTCGCTTTCGCGTCGGCATTGCCCTTGTTTCTTGCTGACCCGGCGTGGCTGATCGCTGCTCGCGCGTTGGCTGGGGCGGGTGCGGCGCTGGTCATGCCCTCGACGCTGTCGATACTGACCGCGGGATTTCCACCGGCGCATCGCGGTCGCGCTGTAGGGGTGTGGGCCGGGGTTGCTGGATCCGGGGCGGTCCTGGGCATCCTCGGGGCTGGAGTGCTGCTCGAGCAGTGGTCGTGGACCTCGGTGTTCGTCGGGTTGACCGTCGCCGGAGCGGTTCTGGCCGGGTTGGCATGCAGTATCGCGGAGTCCCGCCAGCAGGAGCATCCACCGGTCGATTGGGTGGGCGCTGTGACCGTAGTTGTGGCAGTCGGGGCGATCGTCTTCGCTGTGATCGAGGTTCCGGCCCGTGGCTGGTCGGATTCGCTCGTCGCCATCAGCACTGCGGTGGGCTTGTTCGCAGTTGTGGTGTTCGTCGTCGTAGAACTACGTTCCTCGGCACCCCTACTCGATGTCCGGTTGTTCGCCCGCCGTGGTTTCGGTGCCGGCGCGCTGTCTGTCTGTATCCAATTTCTGGTGACCTTCGGGGTGTTCTTGCTGTTGGTGCAGTATCTGCAGTTGATTCTTGGTTATGGACCGCTCACCGCCGCGTTGGCGTTGACCCCTATGGTCGTGCCGCTCATCGTGATCTCGGTGATTGCACCCTGGCTGTCGAACATTGTCGGGCTGCGGGTGATGACCACTGTAGGTCTGCTCACCATCGCGGCGGGACTGGTGATGGTGAGCAGACTGACCGTCGCGGCGACTTACCCTGACCTGCTGTGGCCCCTGCTCATCATGAGCGCGGGTTTGGGGTTGTGTACCGCTCCTGCAACTTTCGCCATCGTCTCGGACACTCCAGAGGCCAAGCACGGGGTGGCTGCCGCGGTCAACGACGCGGCTCGCGAAATCGGTGCCGCGATTGGGATTGCGGTAGCCGGTAGCGTGCTCGCGGCCGGTTACGTTCAGCACATCCAGCCGGCTCTGCCCCAGCTACCCGAGCCAGCCCGTGGTCCGGTGGCCGATTCTCTGGCCGCCGCATTGCAGGTCGCCGACCGCGCAGGACCAGCTGGCCAGCCGCTGGCCGAGTTCGCCAAAGCCGCATTCGTACATGGAAGTGGTCAGGCGACACTGGCGTTGGCGGCCCTGACCGCCGCTGGGGCACTCGTGCTCGCCGTCGTTGCGCCAGGTAGACGCAGCCGAACGACAGCCACCGCGGGTGATGGACGTCGATGAGGTCGGCCAGGGTGTCTATTCTTCGGTGTGATTCGTGTCTGTGGCCCGGAGTTGAGCTCGGGCTTGGGACTGCATGAAGTGTTCGACCTCGACCACCACGAACAGGGCAGTAGCGGTGGCGGCCGAGCGGCCCTGCGCATCGTCCATCGTGGCCGTGAGATCCAGTTTGCGCCCATCACGAGACCGAACGGCAGCACGCAACACGTAGGGAGTGCCGAGCAGAACCGGCGCTAGATAGTCGAGCTCGAGACGCCGCGTCACGGCGAGCTCACCCACTGTGTAGAGCAGGAAGCCGAACAGATCATCGAGAACGGTCGCCACCGCGCCGCCGTGTGCTATCCCGGGTGCCCCGACGTGACGCTGATCGAACACATGGTGAGCCACCACGCCGTTCTCGTCACGCTGGACCGACAGGGCGTGGCCGTGCGGGTTCTGCGGCCCACAACCAAGACAGTCGGGGTGGTGGGGCGGTAAATCAGGCGACTCGGAAGTCGTGCCCCAGAACGAGCGCACCCAGTTCTCGATAGTGGGGCCGGCCGACCCGCTGACCTCGTCCGGAATTCTCTTCATGGTCGGACCTCTCTGTCGTGAGAAAAACTGTGCCGAGTCTGTCGCGTCTTCGCGCGCCATCGAACGACGGTGGGCATCATCTCGTGATGGCGGACAGCGAGCGTGAAGCAGACTCCAGGGACTCCGCCAGGATCAGCTCGAGTGCAGGCAGTCTGGCAGCCGACACGGCCACCGCAGCTGCGCGTGTTCGTGCATCGAGACCGCGTTGTGTTCCGGCGCGGGCAGTTTCGGTCCAGGCCTGGGCGCAGTGATCGGCGGCCGCCGCGAGGTCTGCGGTAGCGGGATCACCGGTCAGACGTGCAATTTCGGTACAGCCGTCGGCGAGAAGCCGACGAAAGAGCCCGCCTCCGGTTCCGGCCTTTTCGATGAAGACACCGAGACTGAACAGCAGCGTCTCGAGGTCATCGGGCGGAAGGTCGACCCAGCTCCTCACGTCGGTTGCCAGCTGGTCGACCGCGGCCAATCCTTCGGCACTGGCCGCTGGTACGTGGTCGGCTATTCCCGGTGTCGATGGGGAGCGCATGCTGGCGGCGGATCGGGCAAAGGCCGCAGCCGCGGCAGTCGACACGGGCGGCAGTGTCTGCGGCCATGCGATTCGGTACGTGCAGTGACGTGTCGGTTGTGGGAACGAGGTGGAAGATCGCGCCCGAGCCAGCGCGTCGAGCGGGATCTCCTGCACGTCGGCCCGATCGTTGTCGACGACCGAGGCAGTCCCCCCGATCTCGTCGTAGCCGATCACCACGATGTCGTGGCGACTCATCTGCAGTTTCACCCGTAAGTAGGGCAGCTCAGCGATATCGGCCCATACCAGACTGGGTCGTCCCGCATCGATGTCGTCGCGAACCCATGACCATCCCTCACCGGGATCGTCGGTCGTGAGAACCTCGACTTGTCCGCCGAGCCTGCGCGGCAAGTCGATCTCGAAGTCGGCGCCGCGGCCGACCAAGTACATCGGTGGGACCAGGTCGTTCGATCGCAGGTAGGACAAACCGAGATCACCACCCAGTGCGAACACCAACCCCTCGTCGGGTGGTCCGTCCCATCCCAGACCGTGCCAATGGAGAAGGTCTCGCATTGCACCTGACCCGCAGTGCCCTCCCATCCGGTGGGGATAGTTCTCGATCAGAGTCGTGTGGGTCACTGTGACTGCCTTTCGGGTGGATGGTCGAGCGCGCGTGTCGGCACACTCAGCTGTTCTGGATTCTGTCGAGATACGTTCGGCGAGCATCCATGTCCACGTCCGCGAGGAACACCGAATCTGTGTTCAGGGCCGCACCCAGTCCGGTCGCCAACCGCCGGGGGACGAATTTCACCGCCGCGACCATTGCGCCTGCGAGACGGGTGACGCGGACGAAGGGGCGTGGATTCTCGATCAGATCCGCTGTCGCGCGGGCGATCTCCTCCGGCTCGGCGTTGCGTAATCCCTTTGCGCCGGCGGTTCCGGCGACGAGTTCGGTGTTGGTGAACGTCGGCCGGACTGTGGACAGTCGAACCCCTGACTTGCGGTACTCCAGTCGTGCGGCCTCTGTGAATCCGATGACTGCGAACTTGGTAGCGCAGTAGGTCGCCAAGCCAGGTACCGCGAGCTCGCCGGCCAATGACGCAGTGTTGATGATGTGTCCGGTGCGGCGCGGCAGCATTCGCTGAAGAGCCAGTTTGGTCCCGAAGATGACACCCAGGACGTTGATCTCGACTTGCCTCCGGGTTACTGCATCGTCCTCTTCGTGGGCGTGGCCGGTAGGCATGATGCCCGCGTTGTTGATCAGGATGTCGAGGGGTCCGAGTTCACGTTCGACCAGGTCCAGAAACGTTGTGAACGAGTCAGGTTCGGTGACGTCGAGTCGGGTGACGACCTTCACCCCGAGTTCGGCGGCGGCCTCCTTCGCACGTGCCTCGTCGATGTCGCCGATGGCGACCCGGTGGCCTCGTCGAATCAACTCCTTCGCTGTCTGATACCCGATGCCGCGAGCTCCACCGGTGATCGCCACCGTCCTGGCGGGGGTGTGAGGTGAGTTGTTCGTCATCTGCGCTCCTTGCATAGATATGCGACATCGGGATACGCCGTTCGGCCCGCTCTCGCGGTAGTAGCTGCGCACACGGAAGAGGGATATGGGTATCGCGCGGCGTCTCGTGCCTGGGGAGGCGTTCGGATCGGTCGGTGATCGCGTGCAGCCACAACCCCAGAGGAAGAGCGGGTCTCGTCTAGTTCGGGTTACTTCCGGTGTCGGCCAGAACACGGCCACGCCGACGAGGCACAGCTCTGCCAGCAGGTATCGGCTCACCCGATTCGAGGGTGTCCGAGGTAGTCCGAGTGTTCACGACCGACGGTTGTCGCGGAGAGGGCTCCGACCGATCGGCAGTCGGCCGCGATACGGGGTTCAGGGCGTATGTTCTCACCGTTTGGGTTCATCGAGACTCCCGCGGCGGGGTTTCGATCCCCCGGAGTTTCGTACGGCCGGGTGCGGTGATCGGGTGCGGCCGGTGAACACATCATCGAGTAGGTGAGCGCCCGTGAAGATCGTGGGGCCGTAGGCGTGCCGAAGCACCGTCAAGATCGCGTCCAAGGGTAGGTCGTCGAAGACTCCTCGCTCGCGGACATACTCCATGTGCTGGGCTCCGTCTGCGGTGAAGGCATGCATGAGAGCATCGCGATCGCCGTCGAATTCCACTGGCGGTACGCCGAAACGAGCGCACAACTCGACATTGAAAGCCGGCGTGGCCTTCAACCACCGGCCCTCGATGTAGAGGCGACTGTAGCCGTGGTAGACGAACAGGTCGGTGCCGCCCATCAGCGCGCGCAACGCCTCGGTCTGCAGGTGATTTCGGACGTCGGCGAAGCCGAGCAGTGCCGGGATACCCGCCGCCCGGCACACTGCGGTCAAGAGCACCGCTTTCGGGACGCAGTAAGCGCGCCCGGTCTCGAGGACGAAGCTCGCTCGGTAGTGGGCCGGATCGTCCGACACGGTGTACGGGTCGTACCAGATCTGGTCGCGGACGGCGGCGAAGAGGCGTCTGGCCTTGTCACGGTCGCTGCTCGCATCCCCGATTGCCGCGGCGGTGAACTCCCGCACGGAGTCGTGCTCGATGTCGAGGAAGTCAGTTGCTCCCAGGTACGCGTGTGGTGGCTGCTTCGTATGTGCCCCGGGCGGGCGGTCTGTCAGGGTCATCGCTGATGTTTCCTTCTGTGAGCAACCGGTTGCTGTTGTGTGCACAACGACCGAAGGATCGGTCAGTTGCGCGCGAGTCCGCCGAGCATCAGGTCGGCGCGTTGGACGGGGAGTCGCTGGGCGATCACCCGTTTGCTGTACATGAACTCGCGCGGGCGACCTATGCAGTCGGCGGCAATGAGCTCACCGGCCTGGAGATAGAAGCAACTGAAGTCACTGTCGCGGGTGGGGTCACCGCTGAGAACCACTTCGTCGTATCCGGTGTTGAGGCCGGCGATCTGCAGCTTGAAGTGATATTGATCTGACCAGAACCACGGCAACGCTTCGATTTTCCTGGACTTCCCGCAGGCGGTCGAGGCAGCGACTTTGGCCTGCTCTCCTGCGCTCGAGACGGACTCCAACCGTAGTCGACGGCCATAACGGGCCATGTCGTGGCTCGCGCAGTCCCCCGCCGCCATGATGTCGGGGTCGCTGGTCCGAGTGTGATCGTCGATCACGATGCCGTTGTCGATGGCAAGACCCGCATCGGCGGCGAGGTCGGTGTTCGGCTCGACGCCGACACCGACGATGACCAGATCTGCGGGGATCGATTCTCCGCTGGCCAAGCTGACTTCACGAACCTCACGGTCACCGGACAGGCCCTCGACCATGGCGTTCGTTCTGATGTCGACTTCCTGCTCGCGATGTATCCGCTCGAAGAACGTCGATACCTCGGGAGCAGTGACCCGCTCGAGGACACGCGCAGTTGCCTCGAGGACGGTGACCTGTAAGCCCAGTGCGCGCAGCGATGCCGCTGTCTCGAGTCCGATATAGCCGCCTCCGACGATCACCACCCGCCGACCAGGGCCGGTGGCCATACGGATCCTCTCGACGTCCGCTGCGGTGCGCAGGTAGTACACTCCGTGGAGATCGGCCCCGGGAACGGTGAGCCGACGAGGGCGGGCTCCCGTGCACAGCGCGAGCTTGTCGTAGGCCAGCTTCTCCCCGGTGTCGAGAACGACGTTGCCGTCCGATCGAGCGATGGCCTCCACCTGCGCGTTCAGGAGCTGAATACCTTGCTTGGAGTAGAAGTCCGTGCTGCGAATGGCGATGTCGTCGAGTACGCATTTGCCCGCCAGGTATGTCTTCGACAGCGGGGGGCGTTGATAGGGAGTGGCAGACTCGTTACCGATGAGGACGATGTCGCCTGTCCAACCTTCTTGGCGCAAACTTGCTGCCAGCTGTGCCCCAGCATGGCTTGCTCCGACGATGATCGCCCGTTGCGATGTCATGCGCTGGAAGTAGGCGTCAGGCGCACCATCATCTTGCTGATGCCCCGCACGAAATTCGACTGAACGTACTCGGGGTCGCCGACGACCTCGATGTTCTCGAAGCGGGGAAGCAACTCCTCCCACAGAATCCGCAGCTGCATTTCGGCCAGTCGATTGCCCATACACCGGTGTACACCGAATCCGAACGCGATGTGATTGCGCGCATTGGCGCGATCGATGATGAAATCATCAGGATTCTCGAAAACGCGTTCGTCGCGGTTACCCGAGGCGTACCACATCACCAGTTTGTCGCCCTTGCGGATGAACTGTCCGTTCAGAACGGTGTCGGCTTTGGCGATTCGGCGCATGTACGCCAAGGGTGTTTGCCATCGGATGATTTCCGAATTCATGTTGGGGATCAAATCGGGATTGGCCTTCAATTTCTCGAACTGGTCGGGGAATTGATTCAACGCAAGAACGCCACCGCTCATCGAGTTTCGCGTCGTGTCGTTGCCACCGACGATCAGCAGTACGAGGTTGCCCAGAAATTCCATCGGACGATCGATCAGATCCTTGGTGTCCTCGTTGCTCTGCAACATGGTGATCAGATCGAAACCGGACTCTTCCCCTGCAGACCTCCTGGCTGCCTTGTCATGCCAGAGAGCACTGAGACCCCGGGCCATGTCACGCATGCCCTCGAACACCTCGTCGTTGTCCGAGGGCCCACCGTTGGCTTGCTCCATCGAGGTCGCCAGATCAGACCAGTACACGAGTTTGCGGCGCTGCTCGTAGGGGAAATCCAGAAGAGTTGCGAGCATCCGAGCTGTCAACTCGATCGAGACATTCTGCACCCAGTCGAACGGCTCGTTCAAGGGGAGGTCGTCCAGTACCTCCCGTACGCGCGATCGGATCAGTCCCTCCATCTCCCGGAGGTTCTTCGGTGCGACGACCCCTTGGACGGCAGCGCGCTGCTTGTCGTGGCGTGGTGGGTCCATCGCGATGAACATCTCGATATCGAGAAACCGGGGCGGGACGCCGATGACGATGAACGGTTCGGCCGAGAACACAGCGTGGTTCTTGTCGACGGCCACGATATCGGCGTGGCGCGTGACCGACCAGAACGGGCCGAACGGACTGTTGGGTTGGTAGTGAACCGGGGCCTCGTTACGCACGCGCTCGAAGTACGACTGCCACCGCCCTTGTCTGTAGAGAAAGGGGTTACTGAGGTCGATGTCGGCGAGCTCGACATCCTCGACCGGTGGGATGGGACTTTCGACGAAGATCTTCTTGCCATTCGTTCCAGTCACCCATCGTCGGGTCTTGTCGTAGAGATGAGCGCCCTGGATCTGCAGGCCTATCGGGATGGTCGACTGGACCTTGTCGGTGATCGACTCAGAAACTTTCATGCTGTCGTGCCTGCCTTTCGCACATCACAGTTGGAATTCGGGTGTTCGAACGATCAGGCCATCCCACGCTTGCGAGGCCACCATCTGGCACGACAACCGAGAAGTGGGTTCACGCTCGGGGTTCATCGCCAGCATCTCCTCCTCGTCGGCGCCGGACAGACCCACCTCTGTTGACCACTGCGGGTCGACGATCACATGGCAGGTGCCACAGGCCGTTTCCCCCCCACAGTCTCCATCGATCCCCGGCACAGCATTGTCGGTTGCAATCTGCATCAGCGATCGACCTTCGACCAGAGCCGCCTCGTGCTTCTCACCATCGTGGGCGACGAAAGTTACAGCTGCCATGTCAACTCCTCGTTTCCGGCGTGATTGAGGAAAGTGTCGTCGCGAACGCGGGTGACGGCTATGTTCGGTGGAGTCATAAACTTGTGAATTCGGGTCAAAGGGGTCACCGTGAAGCTGAGCGACGAGGGTGTGCCGCCGCTTGCGTTCGTGCAGTTGCTCGAACGCCGCGCACTCGACCCGGACGCCGCCGCGCGGCTTCGTGCGATCATGCACCGCGAAGGAACCAGTGAAGCGACGCTCATTCAGCATGACGTTCAGGCACCGATACGGTGGTTTCGGGAGGTCTACCCCGAACTCGATATTGCCCAGGCCACTCGACTCGGATTTGCGTTTGCCGAGCAGGCCCAGTTGACATCGTTCGGGCCTCTGAGTTCACCTTTGATCAGCGCTGGTTCGGTCGCCGAGATCGTCGATCTCCTGACATACCTGCCATTGATCTCCACGGCGTTGAAGTCGCAGTTCCATACTGGCGACTACGGTCTGATCGCCGGGCTCACTGCGCATACAGGCGATTCCGCACTGGACTGCTTGGTCATCACCTACGGTGGGTCGGCGTTACTACGACTGCTGGACATGCTCGCCGGTGACATATCGCCGGTGACACTCCATCTGAGCTGGCCGGAGCCGGCCGAGGTGGTGAGCCACGACGAAGGTCCGGGGTCGAATCGCCGATTCTTCGACGCTCCGATTTCCTTCGTCCACGTACCCGAGGACACCCTCAACAAGGCTTGTCGGTTCTCGGACCCTCTCGCATATCGACTCGCTATCGCTGATCTGCAGCGAACACTCGCCCAGCGAAGTGGGTCCATGTCATCTACGGAGAAGGTGAGGCAACTGTTGGAGAAGGACCTCGGACAGCGAACCAACCATGATGTTGCACAAGCATTGTCGATGTCGAGCAGCACGTTGAAACGGCGGCTTGCCGAAGAAGGAACCACCTACAGCAAGGTGCGCCAATCGCTGCTGTACGAGCACGCGATGCTACGGCTCCTCGACCGATCGGTTTCGGTCAGCGAGATCGCTACTGAACTCGGATACAGCGACCTCGCCAACTTCTCTCACGCCTTCAAACGCTGGACCGGACGCTCTCCGAAAGATTTCCGAAACCCACCACTCTCGGACGACGCGGATTCGACGTAGATCCCACAGAACGGGGTCGAGATCGGTGCCTCCGTTCGTCCGCGGACTGATCGATCTTCATCGCGGAGAGTTCGGAGACGTCGCCGCCTCCCTGCCGTGAGAAAGAAGAGTTTGTGCAAACCCGAGTACGAACCACTTGTCACTCGACGATGTCGGCCGGCACGCGTGTGGTCTCCGATTCGAGAAAGTCGACGAGTGCTTCCAACAGGCTGTCCGCGCGGGTTTCGACATCAGCGAGGACAGAGTCCACGTCATCGAGAAGACCGTGGGCGTGTCTACGTGCAAGCGTTCCGCGTTCGTAGTAGCCGGGGTCGAGCACGAGCCGCGGTACTGGATCCGATGCCGCGATCCGCTCCGGCTGTTGTGACCGCGCAGTGGGCTGCAGGCGGGTGGGCGCACGTCCGTCCAGGTGCGCTCGCACGATGTCGGCGACCGCACGCGACGTGAGCGGGGTCGCAGTCAACGGGGTGTGACCCCACCGGTCGATCGCAGTCGACAGCGGCTGTCGATCGGCCGAATCGACGTACCGTCGTATCCTCCGATTCCGGTGCCGCCCACGGCATCGAGAGCGTCGGCGAGCATTCGGGTGCTCGGATACCGCGCGTGATGGCCGAGCACCTCCAACCAGCGCTGGTACACCATCCGCGGCGAGATACCCGTCCCCGTCAGTGCGAGGAGGTGAGGATATGAACGCCGCGGCCTGAGTCGATACGAAGGGCGTCGATCCTCGGATCGGCGGTGACGTCGCATGCCCGCAGGGCCGCGATCTGGGTGTACGGCAGGCCGGTCGAGGCAACGACCAGGACGAGGGCATCTCGCCGCGCGAACAGTGCTGACGGCCAACCGGATTCGGGGAGACGCGCGATGATTCCGCCGATCACGGCTGCCAGCTCGTGCAGGCGCGCCGTGCGCGCCACGTCCAGCGCAGCCCGGACAGCCTCCGCGCGCCCCGGAGGGGTAACAGGTGCCGGGAATGGGCGGCGTCGATCACCGCGATCCGGCGGCGTTGGTCGTCGACGCGGCGGGGTGCGCGTGGAGGAACCGAGCAAGTGACTCCGGAGAGGCCGCCAGTGGTGGTTCGTCATGGGCGGTGCACCAGTCCTCGAACAGTGACCACGTGTGCCGATCGCGCTTCGGCACCGCCGCGTTCGCGATATCCGCTGGCCGTATCGAACCGGCGCGGTCATCGTGGTCAGCATCTGCCTCGGTCGCCCCGTCGCCGCTCACAGATGCAGTCACGCGCCCGGTCATAGACCGAGTTCGGTGACCGCGTTGCCGACCAGAGGTGCGTGCTCGCGGGCATATGTTTCGACCATTGCGGGTGTGGTGTGCCCGGTCTGGCGCATGATCGTGTGCGCATCGGCACCGTTGCGAAAGGCTGCGTGACGAATCCTGCACGCAGAGAATGCCCGCCGAATTGGGCGACGGTGTCGGGGTCGTATCCAGCTCGAGTAGCTCGTCGACGGATCGCCGCATGTACCGCAGCCCCGGACAGCGGCGTATCGGAGATGTTTCCGTTCTTGCGGACAGACCGAAACAGAGGGGACCGTTTCTCGGCTGCAGGAAGGGTGCCGAGGCAGATATGAGACTCGAATTCCACTGCGCGAGAGAGCAGTCGAATGACCTCGACTCTGCCCCCGGAGTCGAACGCGGCGACGACCTGAAGCCACCGCACCCACGCACAGACCGGACATGACTCGTGGCGGCCAGTGAACGGTAATGCCTTCACTGCACCGGCACCGTCCTGGTCTGTCTTCGATTTGCGGATACGTACGTGCGCGCCGTCGAGACGGTCGCGGCGGATATCACGACACTCGAGAGCGACGAGTTCACCCCGCCGAAACGCCCGGTGTAGCCCATCAGCAGCAGCGCGGTGTCACGCCGTTCGAGGACCTCCGACGCCACCGATCGAACTGCGACGCGCGTGGTCGACGATCGTGGTGATGTCGGAAGTCAACAGAGGCGCACGCGGATTGCGGGGTCGCTCCCCCGCCGACGCGTAATCCCGTCGATACCGGAAACGGTGGCGCGCACCATCTCGTGCCGCACGGGTTGTCGTGGCCAGTAGCGCGGTGACTATCGGCGATCGCGGCAACCCATTTACCGAACGTCGACGGTGCATATGCCCGCGTTCCCTCGACTGTGAGTGTGTCGGCCGCTCCAACGAGATAGGCAGCCACCGTCGCAGGGTGCGCCGGCAACGAGATATGTCCGGTGGCGGCGCACCAGGTCTCGAAGCGTCGCCACGCCGAAGCGTAGGCCGCCGGGTCCCCGCGGAGCGTGACGCGGCCATCGATCGCTCGATCCGAGCCGCAACCTCGGGCGGCAAATCCGGAAACACGGCCGCAGTACCGCCCGGCAAGACAGCTGGAATCGCGGCCGAGCCGCCGGTGAGCTGGCGTTCTGTCATGGCAGAACTGTATCGGGCACCTCCGACACAGTTTTCGGATTCAAAACACGCTCACCTGGCGATTCATCGAAGACGGTGCGGGAAGGAAATTCTCGTGGGTCACCGCACACAAACCGTGGGTGACTACAGGGTGCGATCGAATTCCGCCTGAAAGCGCAGAGAAACGTGTGGCGATTGCGATCTAGCGCGCTTCAGTCCCAGTCCAGTCGAATACCGAGCTCGACGAAGGCATAGGCCAGCTCATCGACGTCATCTTCGGTGCGGCACCCCGTTCGAGCGAATCCGAACAAAGATCGGGCGGCATCGCTGTCGACGCGGGCGGCGGCGACAGCGCATCGATCGCCGCAATCACACCGTCCCAAGCGCTGCGGGCGGGTACCGGACTGCGAGACCTCGTCGGAGCGGCCCCCGGATCGACCGGCTCGTACCGTCGCGGCCGCAGCAAGCAGGCATCAGCACCGCTCGCGGCTATTCATCGTTCTCGACCGCATTGATCGCGGTCGCGGCAGCAAACAAAACCTTCGCTTGCTCGTCACACCGCAGTTGCTCGAACGGAACCCACGATGTCCGCAGCGGCGAGAATGGCCGGTGGACTTCCAGATCGCGCTCAGTGGCTTCGCCCACCATCCGGTGCGGACCAGCGGTGTCGATACCTCGTCGACGACGGTACGCAGCAGCCTGAACCACACTCCGGCATGAACACGGCCTCCGCCGAGCTCGACCGACCCGCACGTCAACGCGACGGCGGTGCGTCTGTCGATTTCTGCGACGACTGCCGGTACGGGTATCGGTGGTGCGTGTTCGTCCGAGCCTGGCGGTGTCCTGTCCCAAAAGACCAGTCGGCCGGGTATGACAGCACAGAATTCGAGCCGGCAGAGTGTTTCGTGCAGCTGGTCAGCATCGGGTATGATGAGCCATCATGACCGCGATGTCGGCGTCTGTGTCGAGGTCGTCGATACACAAGGGGCATGCCCGCGTATCGAGCTTGCTCACCCAGGAAGCCACGTGCCGGCGGGCGGTGCGCGTCGACGTCGATCTGACCTTGCCAGACCCGCCGGTAGTAGGACAGAGAACTGATGGACGTAGGTGTCGAAGTCGCATCCGCCGGGGTCGGTGCTGTCGAGCAGCCAGGGCGTACCGCCCGCCAACGTCATCTCACGCAGCCGTTCCGCTGTGCAGGTGCTCCTCTGGGCAAGCGCGGATAGCACCGGCTCGGGTGTGTAGCGGTCGAGGTCCACGCCCGAAGTGTCGACACCGAGCCCGTCGAGAAGATCCGCTGTACCGATCAACGAATACAGTCTGCTAGTCCGGGCAAGCCACGACATCAGAGTCTCACCAGGTAATGGTTGCGGGTGCAGCGGCCACCGCGGATGCCCACTGTGGTCGAACGCTGTAGGCGCTGGCGAGGCATCGGCTGATGTCATGCCAGATGCCGTTCGAAGTGGCGACGGCGTTCGGTGGGCCCGGAGTAGGCAGTCTGCGTCAGCACCTGCGAGGTGATCGCTTCCTCGCCAGCCTCTATTGCGGTCACTGCGGCCGCGGTCAACGCGTGGCCAGTTCGCCGATGGTGCCCTCACACCGGGTGAGGAGGTAATCGGTCATCTCCGCGACGTCAGGTGCGAGGCGCACGCAACGGGAAGCTGGCGGTGAAGCTCGCCAGCAGGGAGCGGGTGTCGATGTCGTTGGTCCAGATCGGCAGCGTCATGGGGTGAAAACGGTTCTCCAACTGTGCATCACTACGGATCGCGAGGTACGCCTCTCGGGTGCCCACTCCGACAAGAGGAATCCGCAGTTCGTTGCCTAGAAACCGCAACAGGTTCAGGAATTCTCGGCGCACGTTGTCGCGGCCGGCGAGAACATTGTGGAGCTCGTCGATGATCAGCATCCGAACCCCGGTCGCTCGCAGCAGCGAGATTGCTTGCTGTTCGAGTTCGTGGACTCGGCTCCGCGGCGGATCGGCGTTCCGAGTGCAGCAAGCATCGCCAGGTAGAACCGTGCGGGTGCTGGGTCTGGAGCATCTGCATACACAACACCGGTATCTGCTCGCGATCGGGCAAGCTGACAGCAGGGTGCGCACGCCGGAACTTCTCCGATGATCATCGACTTGCCGTTGTCGTCGGTCCGATCAGAAGCACTTCGCATACGTTGCGATCCGGCCACCCAGCAACGTCTCAAGATGCTCGATCACCGACCGTGCACGCGGATACCCGATCCACCGTTCAGTACGAATATGCCTGATGCGTTGCGGCAGGAAGAACCGCAATCGATTGACCAACTTCCGCAGGTGGCTGAGGTCCGCACGAACGACGTCGATGTCTTCGCAACTACGGTCGTCATCGTCGCCGGCGGGAGCGTTTCGGGGGTCGTGGTTCATCCATTCACCACTCTTCGATGTCGTCGAAGATCGGAACCGGCACGTCGTCGGTGCCTGGGCCGAGCTCGGGCGGGCTCTGCGTGTCCGGTGGTGTGGTGATGCTGCTCAGATGAGAACGGCGAGTGCGATTACGGCGGGCCCGCTTGGTGTACCTCTGTGCGGACGTGGCTATCTGACGCATCTGCTCGATCATCGCGAACAGAGCGTGTTCGTCGATACTTGCTCGGCCTTGTTCTCGAAGGCGCACCACCGCTGCCCGGTGTTCCCACGCTGTCACGGCCGGATGTGACATCGTCCGGTATGGCACCTCGACGTACCCGCCGCCGCTGTCGGGTCCAGGACCCACACCCTGCTCAGATCACGTGGATCACGCCGGATAACGAACTGACCCAACTTCTCTCGCCTGGCGATCCATGGTTTCAGCGCGTTCGAGAAGTACTGGATGTGGTCGATGACGAACCCTGTCCGGGTCAGTCGGCGCCGGATGACGGGAGGAAGTCCACTAAGAATGCGGTCTCATCCACCACTGTCGAGCTCGCCAGAGCGGTATCGGCGTCGGTGCTGCTGGTCCACTGCGCAGCCGGGCTCCGGCTCAGGCCGGTGTGCACGTCCGCGTGATAGGCCGCGATCGCCAAAATCAGCCAGCGTTCCAGTTCTCGTAACGTCAGAGCTGCCGCGCCCTCCGAGTCGTAGCTGCCCCGCTGCGTTGGATTCGAGAACGTGGTGCCAGGGAGCTCGTGAACCTGGGTCATGACGGTGCCGATGATGCGTTCGACAATCCCGCCGTATTGCGGCCTGCCGGGTGGGCGGTAGCCGAGGTCGATACCGTGTTGCTCGCAACCCCGCCGTAGCGCTTCACTTTTGAACTCGGCGGCGTTGTCGACGTACAAGGCGCGCGGCTTTCCGGCCATCGGCCACCGCACATCCGCGCCGAGCCCCAGAGCGTCGATCCATACGCTTTTGTCCGAGCACACCCGGCCCAGACACAACCCGACCGACACTGCGGACGGCGAGTCGAGTGTGACCACGAAGCCCGGCACGCAGCGGCTGAAGACATCGATAGCAATCGTGAGATAAGGACGTCGATCGGCACCCGGTCGTATTCGTCGACGATCATCAGATCGACCACGGTGTGATCGATCTGGACTTGCTGGAGAACCGCCGTCACCGGCGGCGGGACATCGCCAGCGGATTGCCGCGATCGAGCGGCATCCGTCCGCCACGTGACCGTGCG
>NZ_CP034152.1:4370000-6408544 GCF_003860625.1 Rhodococcus sp. NJ-530 | reverse complement strand
GTGGTTCCTTCCCGTGTTTCGCCGACAGTGGGTGTGCTGCAGCTGCCGAGCGTATGGCTGCGGCGTCGAATGATTCGGTGGATTACCACCCGGGGTGAGAACCCCGTAACAGGCTACGAATATGCCACCTGGGCTGTGTTTCCACACAATTATCCACAGATGTGGACAAACCTGCACCGAGTCGGTTTTTTCGTCAACCAAATTCGTCAAAGTGATCGAGAAATTGATCTACCTGCAACTTTGTCGGAACTCGAGGCGTTCGCCACTTGGTGTCGGGGATGCGTCAACACTCACAGCCCTGTGGATGAATGTGGAAACTCGGGATTCGGGGTCGCGTCCGGCGCTCGTGCCCGTATGTGCTGATGAGGCCTTGTCGAGAGCATGCGCCGGTGGAACTGTCCGGGTTGCCTTCGGGTCACCTGCAGTCCGTAGCGGAACTGTTGCCAAGGTCACACTTGCCGCCTCGCTCGAGGTCACGGCCGTATGCACACTGTGAATGGAATCTGCGGAATGATGTAAGTATCGGCGTGTCGCCGTGGTTGCCGCGGGAGGGCTCCGAATCGGGCTGGTTTGACCTTGGCAACGGTGGTAAGTAACCTCGAACGGTCACCCGCTGGTGGTGATCGCTTCGTGCTGGCTACATATGTCAGGTCGGATCGGTCTTCCAAGCCACAACGAGTGAAGTTGATTGTTCTGTACCTGTTGGATCCAAAGGCGCCGTAAGGCGTCGATCACTGAATGACGCCGGGAGGCGTCAATGAACTTCGAGGAGTGTTGACCGTGGCCAAGGGCAAGCGGACGTTCCAGCCGAATAATCGCCGCCGCGCGCGTGTTCACGGCTTCCGTCTTCGTATGCGTACCCGTGCGGGTCGTGCAATCGTTTCGGCGCGTCGCCGTAAGGGCCGCGATTCCCTCACCGCCTGATCTGATTTCGAGTTCAGGAGCTCGGGGTGTTGCCTGAGCCGTCTCGGTTGCGTCGCCACGCGGATTTCTCCGTGGCGGTGCGACGCGGGCGTCGTATGGGAAGACGCGACCTTGTCGTGCACGCGTTCGATCGCGAGCAAGTAGAGGCGCTGGTAGTAACAAATCACGGTCCCCGTTTCGGGCTGATCGTGAGCAAGGCTGTCGGGCCGGCGGTGATTCGACATCGAGTCGCACGCCGGCTTCGTCATATCTGTGCAGATTTCGTCGGGCAGGTTTCGCCGGAGACGGACGTGGTTATCCGCGCACTTCCGGGTGCAGCTACCGCCAGTTCAGCCGAACTGGCCAAGCAGTTGCGCGGGGGCCTGACCAAAATGAACCTATTGGTGTCGGTAAGTGAAGAGCCATGAGTACTCCGCTCTCTGAGCAGATCGAGACTCCCAGAGCCTCCCGTGTCATCACGGTGTTGAAGGCTGTGCGTCGCGCTCCCGCCACTGTTCTCATCTTCTGTATCGAGTTGTACCGGACGTATGTGTCGCCCTTGAGGATGCCGACCTGCCGGTTCACCCCCACCTGCAGTGAATACGCAGTCGAAGCGCTGCGCACTCACGGGGCGATCAAAGGCCTTTTCTTGACTGTGGTGCGGTTGGCGAAGTGTGCCCCCTGGCATTCTGGAGGGTGGGACCCTGTCCCTGCCCGTCGTGACCGTGATGCGGGTAGCCGCCATAGCTGTCCGGAAGCACGCGCAGCGTGTCACAGTCCGACGGACGAACAGAGGAGTACTTAGAGCCGTGCTCAATTTCATCTACTATCCGGTATCCGCGATTCTGTGGGTCTGGCACAAGGTCTTCGGGTTCATTCTCGGCCCGGACAACGGAATAGCCTGGGCGCTTTCCGTGGTGTTCCTGGTGTTCACCTTGCGTGCGGTTCTGTACAAGCCGTTCGTGAAGCAGGTCCGCACGACGCGTCAGATGCAGGAACTGCAGCCACAGATCAAGGCATTGCAGAAGAAGTATTCGGGCGACCGTCAGCGCCAGGCCGTCGAGATGCAGAAGCTCCAGAAGGAGCACGGATTCAACCCGATCATGGGCTGTCTCCCGGTCTTGGCTCAGGCTCCGGTGTTCATCGGTCTGTTCCACGTCCTGCGCTCGTTCAACCGCACCGGCACCGGCATGGGCCAGCTGGGCATGAGCGCCGAGGACAACCTCAACACCCCGAACTACGTCTTCTCGGCCACTGACGTCCAGTCGTTCCTGGATGCTCGTCTGTTCGGCGCGCCCATCTCGGCCGCGATCACGACGCCGGTTGCGCAGCTTCAGGCCTACGTCACCGAGAACGTTCCCGAGCTTCCGTCACGGCTGAACATCATCCTCGTGGCCGCTCCGCTGATGATCATCGCCAGCATCGCGACGCACTTCAACTCACGCGCTTCTGTTGCCCGTCAGAGCGAAGCAGCTGCCGCGAACCCGCAGTCCGCGATCATGAACAAGCTCGCCCTGTACGTCTTCCCGCTCGGTGTTCTGGTCGGTGGACCGTTCCTTCCGATCGCGATCCTCCTGTACTGGGTGTCGAACAACATCTGGACCTACGGTCAGCAGCACCTCGTCTTCCGCAAGATCGACGCGGAAGAAGAAGCCAAGAAGCAGGAAGCGATCACTCGCCGCAACGACAATGCGCCCAAGCCCGGTGCCCGTCCTGATCCCAGCAAGAAGAAGGGATCTCCGGCTGCGCTGAAGACCGCGGATTCAGCCGACGACGACGGTGACGCCCCGGAAGTTTCGCTCAAGAAGCCACAGCCGAAGCCCTCGGGTTCCGGTGGTGGTTCCACGTCGAAACCCAAACAGAACCGGCCACAGAGCAACCGCGGCAACTCCCCCAAGCGCAATAAACGGCGCTGATCCAGGAAAGAGAACGACCAATGTCCAGTGAAGCTGACATCGTTGTGGATGGAGAGAACGCAGACGTGAGCACCGAGACCACTGCGCCGGTTACCGATGTGGATGTAGACATCGACGATTCCGATGACGATTTGATCGAAGAGGGCGAGATCGCCGGCGACTACCTCGAGCAGTTGCTCGACGTGCTCGATTTCGACGGAGACATCGACCTTGACGTCGAGGGCGATCGGGCGATCGTCAGCATCGACGGCGGCGACGACCTGACCAAGCTTGTGGGACGTAAGGGTGAGGTTCTGGATGCTCTCCAAGAGCTGACTCGTCTGGCTGTTCAACAGTCGACCGGCGAGCGCAGCCGCTTGATGCTCGACATCGCCGGATGGCGGGCGGGCCGCCGCGAGGCACTCAGTGCTCTCGGTGCGGAAGCTGCACAGCGTGTTCTCGAGACCGGCGAAAGCGAAGAGCTTGCTCCGATGACGCCGTTCGAACGCAAGATCGTGCACGACGCCGTCGCCAAGGTCGCCGGTGTTTCCAGCGAGAGCGAAGGCGCTGAGCCGTCTCGTCGAGTGGTTGTCCTCAAGGACTGACACTCCCCCCTGATCGAATGCGGGCCCCGGATTTTCCGGGGCCCGCTTTTGTGTCCGAGAGTGTTTCACGTGAAACCGAATCCGGCGCCACGGTGAAGGTCTGCCTATCGTTGTCGACATGTCCAACGAGCGGTCCGGATTCTCTCTCAGATTGATGACCCTTGGGGCCTTGATAGGGATGCTCGTGTGCGGCCTGAGCTATTGGCCCGTGGTCTTCGAACTACAGCAGAAGATGGAAGTCCAGTCCTTTCCGCCGGGCGGTCTGAAGTATTGGCTCTGCTGGTTGTTGCCGCTGGGAGTAGTCGCCGTCGTATTCATTCCACTTGCACTGGCATGGCGATCCGGAAGACCGGTCATGCTCAGCTTCGCGATTGCCTTCTTGTTCGTCGGGGGTGCACTGTGCATGTTCGGATATTCGATCGACAACATGCCGTACTACATGTGAGCCCCTCCCCTCCCCCAGACCGAATAGTCGGCCTTCGTTTCACGTGAAACCGGATCGATGGTTGTTGCCCGAGCCCTCGAACTCCGACTCAGATTGCCACCACAATGGATCACCGACCCGATGTCGTCAGGCCTGCTGGCAAGGTCGTCACCTTCGGTGCTGGCATCCGATGACCGACAACCCGCGAGCCCTCACTTCGACGGCCCCCGGATTGGGGCGTCATCAACAACGATCACGAAGGAAGTAGCATCCGCACATGCACGTCGACATCGAGGGCGCCACCCGGATTGCCCGCCTCGCCGCAGAATTCGACTGGACCTGGGCCGTCGACGACCTGGAACCCTTCTGCGCACAAGCCGGATGGGAGCTCGTCGAACTCAGGCAAGGTGGCGGCTCGATACGAACGAACCTTCATGTCTGCCGGCCGAAGGCGAACATGTTCGGGCGGCAACACAGAATGGATTGGATCTCGATCTTCGTCTCGGACGTGGCAGATGATGCTACGCCCATGACAGTGGTGCGCCCGTTGCTGGTCGAGGGGTTCACGAACCTCGATGTGGCATTTACTGCACTCCTGGGGACAGCCACGAGCGCCGAACCGGGACCTGAGGCAACTATCCGGTGGGATCTGCCGAAAGCGGTCATTACACTGCACCGGGGTGTCAGTGCGATCCACCTTCGTCTGACGAGTCCGGGATATCAGGCATGGGTGGATGAGCCCGAACCGGAGTACGAGGACGAGGACTAGCGATCGAGGTCGGCGAGATCGCATCCGGTGCGGAAACAGGTTTGCGCGCTCCTCACACGAATCGGACCACTCACATCGAATGGGCTTCGTCGCCACGCAAAGTCGATGATGTTGTTGCGGGCTTCGGGGTGAGATCGGCGGCGACTACTTTGCCAAGCAAACCGGAATCGACATCGCCTACACGGGCTCCGGTCCATACACTGCGGACCGCGTCGGGGTAATCATGGGACCGCCTTGAGTTCGGTTGACTCGCGGGGTGTGCGATCGGCGTCGCGCCCACACCTGCTGCTGGTCTCGTCATGAGGGCGGATCCGGACTGTTCGAGGTGGAAGGACTTCGCTGTGCCCGGATCGAACTCGTAAGCGGTGATCTTGTTGGTTCCGGGTTCGGTATGCACCAACAGGTAGTCCTTGCCGTCCAACAACTCCCGCACCAAGCGCGGATCTTAATCGCGCAGAGCCTAGGCGCAGGAATTCATCCTGCGCATCGGGCAGGTCCCCTGCTCGACTTTGATCTTCCCGCCGACACGGGTATCCACATCGAAGGCGAACTCTCCATGCGCATCCTGTGGTGCGAAGCTCCTTGGATTGAAGCGCGGTTTGCGATGCCAAGTCTCCGGTCTCCCGCAACAGGGGTGTCAAGCCGACGGATGTATGGCTCGCAACAACCGGCGATGAGATACCGAAGTTGTCCGAGATCTGGAATCGAAGTCTGTTTTCCGAGTCGACCTACAGAGAGGATTTGACTGACCGAGTCCGTTCTGCAGTCCGTCGCCGGCGATCTTTTGCAACGACTTTTTCATCGAAAATTGGTCTTTTTGGGTCAGAATTCCATCCATGTAACTACCCATGGCAGTTTCGTCACTGTGATGATACTAAGAATTGCGCTCCTATCTGCATTCGATCGCCCGGCCATGTTTCACGTGAAACGCGTCAGAATTGGAAGAATTTTCAGCGCAATGTTTCACGTGGAACGTGAACCCCTCCCCTCCCCCGCTTGAATTTTGGGCCGAATACTTCCCAAAGAATGAACGAGTCGGCAGACTCACAGCGAGTCGGTGTGCAGAAGCGAACACATGTCGGCTCCAGAGCGGATAATGATTTCGGTCTTGATTGTTGATTTCGCGGTTTACGCGGGAGGATGTTTCACGTGGAACAGAATGGTGCGGCGTCGGTTGACTGGGACGAACAAGAGACTGCGCGCGCAGTGTTCGGTGACAGATATGAGATCGCGGAACGGTACTACCAATCCCTGGCGACGGATGGTGTCGAGCGCGGGCTCATTGGTCCCCGTGAGGTTCCCCGACTGTGGGAGCGTCACCTTCTCAATTGCGCCGTCATCGGTGAGTTGATTGCCGAAGGCGAGTCGGTTGTGGACGTTGGAAGCGGCGCCGGCCTACCCGGTATCCCTCTCGCAATCGCCCGCCCGGACTTGAAGGTGACTCTGGTCGAACCGTTGCTTCGACGCTCGGTGTACCTCGCGGAGTTCATCGAGTCCAACGGTTTGGACGTATTGGTTGTCCGAGGGCGAGCCGAGGAATCGGGTGTTGTGAAGGAAGCGGGCGGCGCGGATGTAGTCACCTCGCGAGCTGTGGCGCCTCTCGAGAAGCTCGCACGTTGGTCCCTCCCACTCATTCACGAGCACGGCCGAATGTTGGCACTCAAGGGTTCGAGCGCCGCCGAGGAGATCGAGCGAGACCGTACGGCGCTCACCAAGTTGGGCGCAGGTAAGTTGGAAATACTCGAATGCGGAGCCAAGATTCTCCGCACCCCCACTGTTGTGGTGAAGGCCGAACGCCTCCCGAAGCGCCGCCAGCGTTGATGATTTACACGCATGCAATCGAGAGCAATGTACAGATGATGAGAGCACCTAGTGATCGATTCCCAATCGAAGGAGCAGTCAATGTCGGGTCGATCTGAATCCGCCGTTTCACGTGAAACACCGAAGCAGCACACGAGTGCGGGTGCGGATCAGATCGTCAACGACGACGACAATTTCACCGCCCCCTACGCGGCGATCTCCTCGGAGGAGACCCCCATCGGGGCGGCCGCGCATCGAGCGAGCCAAGTGCTTCATCCCCATTCGGTGACGCTGCCGAAGCCGGCGTTCCGCCGCGTGATCACCATCGCGAACCAGAAGGGTGGCGTCGGCAAGACGACGACCACGGTGAACCTTGCGTCGGCGCTCGCTCTTCAAGGGCTCACTGTCCTTGTGGTCGATTTGGACCCTCAGGGCAACGCCAGCACCGCTCTGGGCGTCGTCCATACCTCGGGCACCCCGTCGAGCTACGAGCTGCTCATAGGCGAAGTGAAGGCCCCGGAGGCGATCCAGACCAGCCCGCACAGTGAGCGCCTTCTCTGCATCCCGGCAACGATCGATCTGGCGGGCGCCGAGATCGAATTGGTCTCCATGGTTGCCCGCGAGAATCGACTCAAAGGCGCGCTCAACGACAAGGTGCTCGCAGAGCTTGACGTCGACTTCGTCCTCATCGACTGCCCGCCCTCGCTGGGACTGCTGACCGTCAACGCGATGGTCGCTGCCAAGGAAGTTCTGATCCCGATCCAGTGCGAGTACTACGCCCTCGAGGGGGTCGGTCAGTTGCTCCGCAACATCGAACTCGTCCAGGCTCATCTCAACCCGGATCTGCATGTCTCCACCGTCCTTCTGACGATGTACGACGGGCGCACCAAGCTGGCCGACCAGGTCGCCGAAGAAGTACGCAAGCACTTCGGTGAGGCCGTTCTGCGCGCTGTGATTCCGCGCAGCGTGAAGGTGTCCGAGGCTCCCGGATACGGGATGACAGTTCTCGACTACGACCCGGGTTCGCGTGGCGCCATGAGTTACCTCGACGCCGGCCGTGAACTTGCCGCCCGCTCTGCCACCACGACGACCCAGGAGCAGTGAGATGAGTCAAGCACGCAAAGGTGGATTGGGCCGCGGCTTGGCTGCTCTCATCCCCACTGGGCCGGCCACGGCGCCGGGTCTGGGATCGGCTGCAGCGGACGTCGTAATCGGCGTCGACAAGCGCAACCCCTCCCCTCCCCCACCGACCAAGGCGGCCCCGAAAACGCAGAAAGCCACCAAGGCGTCGGCTGCGAAGGCTCCGGTGGAAGCTGAGCCGGAGACCGAACTCGAGCCGACCGGCGCGGTCTATCTCGAGATCGAACCGAGCCTGATCGAGACGAACCCGAAGCAGCCTCGCAGCGTTTTCGACGAGGAAGCACTCGCGGAGTTGGTTCACTCGATCCGCGAGTTCGGATTGATGCAGCCGATCGTGGTCCGTCGTCACGGTGACAAGTACCAACTTGTCATGGGTGAGCGTCGCTGGCGCGCGAGCCAGGAAGCCGGGCTGGAGAAGATTCCGGCGATCATTCGTGAAACAGATGACGACTCGATGCTGCGCGACGCGCTCCTCGAGAACATCCATCGAGTTCAGTTGAACCCCCTCGAGGAGGCAGCGGCGTATCAGCAGCTGCTCGAGGAGTTCGAAGTCACCCACGAAGAATTGGCCAATCGGATCGGACGTTCGCGTCCCGTCGTGACCAACATGATTCGTCTGCTGAAGCTGCCGGTGGCGGTTCAGCGTCGCGTTGCGGCTGGAGTACTTTCGGCCGGCCATGCTCGCGCACTGCTGTCCCTCGAGGCGGGTGCCGACGCTCAGGAGGTCATGGCGGCGCGCATCGTCGCGGAAGGAATGTCTGTTCGCGCGACGGAGGAAGCAGTCACTCTGGCCAACCGGGCGGATAATGAGATCGCTCCCCCACAGAAGCGCAAGCCCATCGTGATGCCGGGTCTGCAGGATGTGGCCGAGCGGTTGTCGGACTCGTTCGACACTCGGGTGACTGTCAGTCTGGGCAAGCGGAAGGGAAAGATTGTGGTCGAATTCGGCTCGGTCGACGACCTAGAACGCATCGTCGGAATGATGGAAGCACAGAAATCCAAGTAGAGAACTCGGATGCCCGTTTGGTGACGTAATCATGATGACCGGGCACACCACCTATTTTCGTCACTGTGACAAATCTAGGTGGTCCGAGCTTCTCGAAATCTTGAACCGGGACGAAAGATGTTGAACAGCAATATATTAGGGCGATCAACTCTCGTGCCACTGCCGACTTGTCGTAGCTGGCCTATCCTGGAGAAGAGAAAAGCAGCGGGCGAGCATCAAAACCGCTTCGGGGACCTACGGAGAGTGAGTTAGTCAGTGTCGACTCACGTCATCACCTCTCTCACACTCGACAGCCTCGATCAGCTTTCCGCCCATGCGCGCCGATGCGTGTTCTGGGAGATGGACCCGGGCGCGCTTCACGACGCCCGAGGATTCTGTGATCAGGAATTCGAGAAGGAAGCCTGGCTGTCGATGGTCATGCTCGAGTGGGGTTCGTGCGGACAGGTCGCCGTCCGCGACGGAAAGCCGCTCGGCAGTGCGTTGTACGCCCCTCCCCGCATGATCCCGCGCGCGCAACTGTTTCCCACCAGCCCGGTCAGCTCGGACGCAGTGCTTCTCACAAGCCTTCGCCTCGAGCCCTCGGGCATAGAGGAAGAACTAGGGCCGAGCCTGCTGGCCGCTGTCGTGACAGATCTGGTCCGACGAGGAGTTCGTGCGCTCGAGGCATTCGGTATCCGTAGCGGCGACTTGGGGCCAGCTTCCGACGTGGCCAGTGCAACGGCAGCTCTGGAATGTTCACCCGCAGAATGCATGATCAGTGCCGAGTTCCTCGAGGACTACGGTTTCGAGGTCGTGGCACCGCACCATCGTTATCCGCGCCTTCGTCTCGAACTCAATCGAGATCACGAATGGAAAGTCGACGTCGAAGAAGCCCTCGACCGTCTACTGAAGGCCGCAGCTCTCGAAATGGTGGAGATCAGCGAACTCGCCAGAGTGTGAGCAGGTGCCGACCGCAGGACCTACGAAATGCGGTCGGCTACCGAAAGTTCTTCTGCGAGAAGCTCGGCGAAGGTGAAGGTGCCGGTCGGCTGATCGTCTTGACCCAGTAGGTACAGCCGCTTGACCGAGATCAAGATGGCTTCGGCGATGGTGTCACGCATCCGCGGATTCGTCAGTACCGCAACGTCGGACGCGTTGGACAGGTAGCCGAGATCGATCTGTACCGTCGGCATGTTGGTCAGGCGCAACAACTCCCACGTTCGACCGTGAGTTCTGCAGTCCCGCAACGGAGTTCGCGCAACGATCTCGCGCTGAACGAAACCGGTCAACACCTGCCCGATCATCGAGACCGAACCGTGCGAATTTCCGAAGTGGAAGCTCGCGACGCCGTTCGCCGACGGGCTCGAGTTGCTGTCGCAGCGCAGGGAGATCATCAGATCGGCGTCGAATGCGTTGGACGTCAGCGCGCGCTCGGCCTCGCTCGGATCGGCGTTGTGCGGGCGGGAGAGGAAGGTTTCCATCCCGGTTGCTGCCATCCGCCCCTCGAGGCGCATAGCCAGATCCCACAGGATGTCGGCTTCGGAGATGCCGTTGACGATGGTGCCGGTGGACGGACCACCGAGGCCTGGATCGATGACGATGCGCTTGCCGCCCAGCTGTGGGCCCTTGCGCCTCACCAGCTCCTCTTCGCTGATCGCGTGCGGCGATCCGCCGGTGACGCGAGTTCCCAGCAGTTCCAGCGAACGCAGTGTCTGCGGTCCGCAGATACCGTCGGCGGCAATCCCGATTTCACGCTGGAAAGACGAGAGAGATTCGTGGGTCTGCGGGCCGAAGAAACCGTCGACCCGACCTGCGTAGAAGCCCAGGTCCTGCAATTTGGCCTGCAGAGCTGCGACGTCGTCGCCGTACAGCGGCGCAGAAAGCTGGTAAATCAACGTACGGGCGCCCAGGCGGTACGAGGCCTCGCGAAGTGACCGATAGGTGGCCGGGCCCACGATGCCGTCGACAAGGAGCCCACGCTGCTGCTGGAAGGCGCGAACGGCGCTGTCGAGTTGATGATCGAAGATGGCGTCGGGTGCAACCCAGTGGGCACCGTCGGCGCTTTCACGTCGAATACCGGAAGTTCCGTGATGGAGGTATCCCAGCTTCGTCAATGTGCCCCGAATCTCGGCGACGGCCGGGCCGTGATCGCCGTGTCGGAGTCTGTGCATGCGTGAAAGCCTCTCGGATCGGTTAACGAATTCGATCGATGTGCCTGGTCGTAGACCCGATCAGGCACATCGATCGATTATCTCAGAAATTCTGTGGATTGCGAGAATCCACGATGCTCATCCAGCCGTCAGAGAACGTCTGCGAGGTCCTTGAGCAGCGCGGCCTTGCCCTTGGCGCCGACGATCGTCTTGATCGGCTTGCCGTCCTTGAACAGGATCATCGTCGGGATCGACATGACCTGGAAATCGCGGGCGGCCGCCGGGTTGGCGTCGATGTCGAGCTTCGCGACGGTCAGCTTCTCGCTGTTCTCACCGGCGATCTCCTCGAGGACCGGGGCGACCATCTTGCACGGGCCGCACCAGGTTGCCCAGAAATCGACCAGAACGGGCTTGTCGCTGCCCAGGACGTCCTGCTTGAAGGAATCGTCGGTGATGGTGACGGTATTCGACACTGTTACTCCTCGAGGGTTGGGTTCGACAGCTTGGTGAATCAGGGAGCGCCGACGACGTCGACCGTGTGGCCGGCTGCGTCGAGCGTGTTGGCGGTGATGTCGCCGCGGTCGGCCAGCCAGCGTTCGGCGTCGATTGCTGCGGAGCATCCGGTGCCGGCAGCGGTGATCGCCTGACGGTACGTGTGATCGACCAGGTCACCGGCAGCGAAGACGCCGTCGACGGAGGTCGCGGTGGAACCGGGAGCGACGCGCACGTACCCGGCGTCGTCGAGATCGACCTGGCCCTTGACGAGCTCACTGCGCGGGTCATGACCGATGGCGACGAACATGCCGGTGATCTCGAGTGTGGAGGTCTCACCCGTGACGGTGTCACGAACGACGAGCCCGGTGACGCTGTTCTCACCGAGCACCTCGACGGGCTCCGCGTTGGTCAGGAAGCGGATCTTCTCGTTGGCCTTGGCGCGCTCGAGCATGATCCGTGAGGCGCGGAATTCCTCGCGGCGGTGCACCAGGGTGACCGAGCGAGCGAAGCGGGTCAGGAATGTTGCCTCTTCCATCGCGGAGTCGCCGCCGCCGACCACGACGATGTCCTGGTCACGGAAGAAGAAGCCGTCGCAGGTGGCGCAGGCGCTGACGCCGCGGCCGAGGAGGCGTTCTTCACCGGGAATGCCGAGGTAACGGGCTGCCGCACCCATGGCGAGGATGATCGCGTGCGCGGCGTACGTTTCGCCGTTCGCGACGACCGTCTTGATCGGGCCGCTGAGATCGATCTCTTCGACGTCCTCGGTGCGGATGTCGGTATCGAAGCGAAGTGCCTGCTCACGCATCTGTTCCATCAGGTCGGGGCCCATGATTCCTTCGCGGAATCCGGGGAAGTTCTCGACCTCGGTGGTGGTCATGAGGGCGCCACCGAACTGGGTTCCCTCGAAGAGCAGGGGCTGGAGCTCAGCGCGCGCGGTGTAGACACCAGCGGTGTAGCCGGCCGGTCCGGAACCGACAATGATGACGTCATGGACCGCGGGCGTGTTTTCCAGCTGGGTGGTCATGCGAGCCTTCCAATAGTGAGTGCAGACCCTCCGCTTCTTGGAGAGCCGTACCGATCAACACCAGGATAAGGGGTGTTGTTCCCGCACTCGGCTGGAAAGTGGCTCACAGCCGGCAGCTCACAGTGTGGGACTCACTGGGCGGGGCGCGCTGCCTCCCGAACCACCAGCGCGTCCCGAACCACACAGCGTGTGCCGGTGTAGATGGTGGGCATGCACTTGTTGCAGTGGATACACAACCCCTCGTCGACGCTCTCGGCTCGGAATTTGTTGACCAGTTGTGGGTCCCTGAGGAGCGCGCGCGCCATGGCGACGAATTCGAATCCTTCATCCAGTGCGTGCTCGATGGTGTCGACGCGGTTGATGCCGCCGAGCAGGATCAGTGGCATCCTCAGCGCCTGTCGGAACTGACGGGCGAAGGGCAGGAAGAAGCCCTCCTCGAACGGGTACGTCGGAAAGAGTTTGGGACCGTAGAACTTCAGCCCGTACCCGACGAGTTTGGGTTGGGAGGCGACAAACTCAGCCAGTGGGACCTCACCGCGGAAGAAGTACATTCCGTTGAGAAGTGAACTGCCACCGGTCAATTGCATCGCGTCCAGATGGCCGTCGGCTTCGAGGATCTGGGCGATCGGCAGGCTCTGGTCGAGCCACAGACCTTTCGGCACCCCATCGGACATGTTGAATTTCGCGGTGACCGCCACGCTGGATCCAGCGGCCCGTCGCACCGCTTCGACGACTCGACGCGGATACTCGGCGCGCTTGGCGACGCTGCCACCGTATCGATCGTGGCGCTTGTTCAGATTGGGGCTCATGAACGAACTGAGGAGGTAGTTGTGGCCGAGATGGACCTCGATGGCGTCGAATCCTGCGTCCACGGCGACGCGAGCGGTCCGTTCGAAGTCGGAGACGACACCGTCGAGTTCGGCGAGCGTCGCGCCCTTGACGAGGCCCATCGCGGGCGGACTCAGCCGGGTCGACGGCGCCAGAGTCTTCGTCTTGTTGGAGAGCGTGTTGGCGACCAGTCCAGCGTGGCCGATCTGCGCCGCAGCAAGTGCGCCTTCGGCGTGGACGGCGTCGGTCAGTCTGCGTAGTCCCGGCAGCGCGCGCTCGTCCATGACAAGGGTGTCGCGGTGGACTCGTCCACCTGGTGAGACGGCGCAGTAGGCGACAGTGGTCATCGCGGCCCCGCCGCGGGCCACCTCGGCGTGGAAGTTGATCAGATCGTCCGAGACCGCTCCCCGGGGCATGACGCCCTCGAACGTTGCAGCTTTGACGATGCGGTTGCGCAAGGTCAGAGGGCCGAGACGTGCGGGTTCGAATATCGACGGTGTGGGCGCTGTGGTCATTTTCAACTTCCTGCGGCGGCCTGATCTTTACGATGCCAGTGGACTCGTAACTACGACGATATAGCGCCTACTCCCAATCTGTCCGACAATTCGACACGATGAATGCCACAGGATCAGGTCGCCCACGAGACCCACGCATCGACGACACAGTCCTCGAGGTCACCCGAGCGATGCTCCTCGAGGTCGGTTGGGATCAACTCAGTCTCCGGGCGATCGCGGCACGGGCAGGGGTCAGCCGAGCCTCGATGTCGCGGCGATGGCCGTCGAAGGCACATCTTGTTCTCGGGTCGATCCTGGGGGCGACACCGGACCTGACACCGTTCGAGGGCACCGATCGCGACGGCTGGATCCGTTGGGTGGTGGAGGGAAGTGCTCAGCTCTTCTCCCGTCCCGAGGTTCGCGCCGCGTCGCCAGGATTGCTGGCGGCCCTGCGCGACCACGACGACCTGCGCAACGAATTGTGGCGCGGGTTCAGTGGACCGAGTACGCAACTGTTCCTTCAGAACGCCGAAGATCCTGAATCGGCACTGCTCGATGCCAAGGCCGTGCTGGTATTGGCGGCCGGGGCAGCGATGTTTTCGAGTCTGATAGCGGTCGAGGACGATACAGATGCGCTACGCGAAAGAATCCTCGAGCTCTTACTCCCGGCGGCATCGCCGCGCTGACCGTCGACGTCAGCCGATGTTCTTGACCGACAACGTATTCGGATTCCCGTCGCTGCAGTTGATGCCGACAGTCAGTGCAGTGATCTGACGCGGCTGCGATCCCGTGAAGAGTAGGACTATCGCCGGCGCCCCGTCGATGCGAATCTCGCCGGAACCGAGCAAAGGCCGGCGCTCGTCGATGCCGTTGGCGCGTAGGCATCCGGCAAGTTTGGATGGATCATCCAGTGGTCCAAGGTTTTTGGATCCGACGAGTGAGAGCAGAGACGCCGAATCCGGATCGTTGACAGCAGACGTCGCCGGTGTGCTCGGTTGAGCAACAACACTTTCGGCAGGTTCGGAATCTCGGGTTCCGACAACAACGATCACGAAGGCTACCAACACGGCTGCTGCGGCACCGAGAACCCACGCTTGTGGGCGCCGCCGGAACGGCACGACAGCTGCCTCAGCTGGCGGCTCCAGCTGTTCTGACTGTAGATCCAGTGCCGAATTGATTCGCTCGGCAAGCGAATTCGGAATCCGTTCGTGAGTGGCCTTGCTCGAGTTCAGTGTCGCGAGTGATGCCGTGACGCCGTCAAGGGCGGTGACAAATGCATGGGCGTCAGGATCTGCGTGTACCACCGGCCACAGAGCCGCACTGGTTTCGGAATCGAGAACCCCGGCGTGAAGATCTGCGAGTAGGTCTTCCGAAAACGGAGGCGACGGAACGCGAACAGACGGATCTGTCATGAACCCTCCCTCGGCAGTCGGTGCGGACCCTTACAAGATAGGACGCGGCCGGTTCACGAATGGTTCCCGCCTTCGCGAAAGTCCTCCAACTGGGCGGCGAGACGCTTGCGCGCGCGGGCGCAGCGACTCTTCACGGTCCCTACGGGCACTCCCAACCTCTCGGCGGCCTCGGCTACCGGATACCCCTCGACATCGACGGCGACGACGGCAGCACGCTGCTCAGGCGGCAGCGATGCCAGTGCCTGTTCGACGGTCAGGCTCATGTCCACTGTCGCCGCATAGTCGCGGTGATCGCGGGGTTCCTCCGCGTTCTCCGAAGACAGAGAGAACGCCGCCCGTGATTTGTTGCGTCGGATCCGGTCGAGGCAGGCATTGACCACGATGGTGTGGAGCCAACTACGCACCGCCGCGTCGCCGCGGAACTTCGCCGCCTTGCGATGCGCGGACAGCAGACCCTCCTGGAGCGCGTCGGCCGCGTCCTCGTCCGAGTAGCTCGTACGCCGGGCAACGTGCCATAGATGATCCTGATGCCTGGTCAGTAGTTCACGGAACGCATGCCGATCGCCCTCGACATGAGCAGTCAACAATTCGAAATCCGTCGCCTCGAGATTCTTGTTCTCGAAACTTCTGGATTCGAATTTTCCGGCTCCGCCCCCGGTGCCCCCCGATAACTGTGCACGGGCGGATATTAGCCCAGTCGGTAGGTTTCAGAAGGGCCAAGGGCGATCACTTTGCAGCAGTGAATGCAATCTCCGAGATGGATGTCTGGTTTTGTCCGGATTCGGTGCTGAGCTGCGTAATCCAAACCAGGACATACTGACCCGAGCCGTCCGACGTGACTGGAATGTCGGTCACGCCGTTCTTCAGGACACCCGATCCGATTTCCTTGGTCTGATCCAGCGAAGTATTCGCAGAAGGGGCAGAACGGATTTCAACGACGGTTCCCGGCGAATCAGACGTGATCGCAACGTTCTTCAGGTTGGCGGCATCGGCAAGCGTCACCATCAGGCCGACACCGTTCTTCAGCGACGGGAACGGCTGGAAGTACGAATCCGACGACCATGCGGTGGCCGGATTGCCGTCGATGGCGTTCTTCGCTGTTGCCGGCTGATCCGGCGTTCCCTGGGGTGAGAACACCGTTACGGCCGAGGAAGCTACCGGAACGGTTGCTGCCGCCGGTGCGGGCGCCGGTGAATTGTTCTCGGGCGCAGTGGCTTCGGTGGTCAGTCCGAAACTCTGCTCGCTGAGCGGGGTGTCGTTACTGCCACCCGAGAGGAAGCTCGCTACCCACACCACAAGGAGAATCAGGACGATCACGGTGAAGACACCGAGCGCCGTCAGTGCCGCGAGCATCCGCGTCGACTTCTTCTTCTCGGCCTCGATGGCTTCGGGGTCGTTCAGTGCATGACCCGACGCACCCTGTTCGCGGTGGCCGAGACGAAGTGCCGGAATCATTTCCGTCTTGTCGTTGACGACGGACGCCTGATCGAGGATGTGCTGCACGGTGGCAGCAGTGCGGATTCCACTCTCCGACTGCAACGCTCGAACTGCAACGGCCGAGATGTCGAACGGAACCTCCGGACGGACGACGCGAGGCTCGACGATGTTCCCGTCGGCGCCGCGGCCGGCGGGAAGCAAACCACCGACGGGACCGGCGGACGGATCGGCGAGCGGCCAGCGCGCCGTGATGAGCGAGTACAGCATGGCGCCGAGACCGCGGACGTCGCTGGTGGAATCGGCGTCGGCAAGCGTCGCCGGGAACGCCAGTACGGCGTCACCGTTGATGCTGATGCGAACGCGGTCCGGGTGATCGATGGACAGCGCACCGCCGGTGCGGTGAGCAGCTTCGGCAGCCGCCGCGAGGGCGCGGATGGCGCGGGCTGCACCGATCGGCGACGGCGTCGTCTCGGCCATCTCACGCAGCGAGCGGCCGGGAGTCCATTCGGCGACGACGATGCCGCCCGAGCTTCCGCGGACGACGTCGAGGACGCGAGCCAGACCGGGCGAGTTGATTCGTCCCAGGCGCAGAGTGCGTGAGAGAACTGCCTGCGGTCCGGACTGGCTGTCGTCGTCACCGCGCTGATCGGCGTCGACGAACGTCAGGGCTACTTCACGGTCGAGCTTGACGTCGAGAGCTTCCCAGAACTGCAGTCCGCGGGTTCCGCCGTGCGGCGCGAGCAGACGGTAGCGTCCGCCGGCGACAGATGCGCCGGGGATGAGCTTGGGTCCACGTGGCATCGGTCGCTGGGCCGGTCGTGATGCGGATCCGGCGGAAGGTGTGCGAGGTGCAGCGGGCGGTGGTGTCTGAGCGGCAGCCGTCTTCTGAGATTCGGGTGCCTTCTTGTCCGGAGCAGGCGTCTTCGGCGCGGGTGTCTTCGAGACAGGTGCTGAAGGTGTCTTCGACACGGGCGCCGAAGGTGTCTTGGACACACTGACCGGAGGTACCGGCGGAGCGGCCTTCTGCACCGGCGGCTGCGGCTTCTGACCCTGCGGGCTTTGGCCCTGCTGCGGTCGCTGTGCGGGCTGCTGTGGCTTCTGACCCTGCTGTGGCTTCTGGCCGGAAGATGCGGAGGAACTCGTGGATGCAGGTGTGCCCGACGATGCCGTTGACTTCTGTTCGGACGCTTTCACGGCAGAAGTCCCGGCACTCTTGTTGCCGGAAACGTTGTCGTCGCTCACCCTCGCTCCTTCTCCATCGATAGCCCGTCCCCGAATACGCGCGGGTTGCGATCCTGTACGCCCACGACCAGGGTACGGGAGCGCACCCGGTCGTTCTTGCTCGTTTGATTCCGTTCTGATTGCAGGAATCAGCTCGGTGACGTCGTCGTCGGTGTTGTTACGTGTGTCCGGTTCGGCGCGACCTGTCAGTGAACGAATCTTGCGGGAGACCGCAACCGTTACCGACAGGACTTCCGGAACCTTCTTGAAGTAGAGAATCGTGAAGGTGATCGCGAGCATCAGGATGCCGCCGACGGCGACGCGAACCATCGAGCCAGGTCCGCCGAAACGCTCGGTGAGTTGATCGAATCCGAGGACGCGGTCGACCGCGAGCATGGTCAGCGAACCGGCCAGCGAGGCGAGTACGACGGACCAGACTGTCTTGCCCACGTTGGCCATCTGCAGGTTTCCGAGGCTGCGGTGCAGGAGGTACCCGCCGATGACGGCGCCGGTGATGTATCCGAGACCGTTGGCCGCACCGAGCAGGATCACGACCTGATCGCTGTTGGATGCGAAGACCGGAGCGAGCGCCGAGAAAGCGATTTTCACTGCAGTGATGCCGAGAACGATCCACGTCGGCGTCCAGGCTTGTTCGCGGGCGTAGAACACACGAAGTTGGATCAGGACCAGCGCGTACGGAATCAACGTGAATGCCGACCAGCTCACAGCGGTGCCGAGTCGTTCGGCCTGTTCGGGTCCGAAGCGGCCGTAACCGTAGAGCGCTTCACCGACCTGCGGACCCATGAAGGTCAGGAACATGATGATCGGAACCAGCGTGATCATGGTCAGACGCGTTGCGACCGACAGATCGTCCACGACGGCCGGGGTGTCGTCGGCAGCAGCGTTGCGGCTCAGGCGCGGCATGATCGCCGTCAGAACCGTCACTCCGAGCACGCCGTACGGGAGTTGCAGGAGCAACCAGGCCTGGCTGTAGATGGCAGGGCCGGCTTCGTCGGCGTGGGAGGAGATCTTGGTCGCGAAGATCATGCCCATCTGGCTGATCAGGACGTACAAGACGATGGCGACGGCCATGCCGCCGAACTGGCGCAGGCGGTCGTCGAGACCCCACAGCGGCTTGAGCGAGATCTTCTCGCGGCGAAGCGCGGGGATCAGGCTGGCTGCCTGCACGATGACGCCGATGGTGATGCCGATGCCGAGGGTGAGCAGCTTTGCATCGCCCATCGAGACCGGATCAAGCGAGATCTCACCCGGAGTCAGGCGATAGACCACGAGCACCACGAGGACGACGACATTGTTGAGTACGGGAGCCCAGGCTCCGGGCTTGAAGATCTGTCTGGTGTTCAGAAACGCTGTGAACAGCGCCGACAGCCCGTAGAACAGGATTGCCGGCAGAAGCAGATACGACAGCGCCGTGGTCAGGTCGGTGCTGACCTTGCCGTCTTCGGACAGGAAGACGTATTTGGTGAGTACGGGTGCTGCCAGGGTCGCGAGCAGCGCGGCCATGCCGAGTAGAACGAGCGACGCCGTGAAGAGGCGTCGGACAAACGCTTCGCCGTGATCGGCGTCCTCCCGCTCGGCGCGAACCAGCACGGGGACGACGATGGCGGTCAGCACGGCGCCCAGAACCAGTTCCGCGATCATGTTCGGAATCTGGCTGGCGACGGTGAACGAGCTGGCGATGGCGGGGCCGAGGACCATCAGGATCATCAACTGCTTGGCGAATCCCGTGATGCGGCTCGTCAGCGTCGCGATCGCGATGGAACCCGTTGCCGCGAGGAGTCGAGAGTTCGTCTCCTTGCGTTCCCCGACCTGGACATGGGCGTCGGTGTCGAACTCGTCCGACGTGGTCGTCGCCCGGTCGGCAAACTCCATCTCGGCTTCGCGGTACCGGGGGTAGTCGCGGATCACCGGGATGGTCATGGTGGGTGCGTCGTCGAAACGTGCGTCCGGGTTGACCGGCTGGATCGGGTAACCGCGCTCCCACGGTGGCATCCGAGGATGCGAGCGGGTCGTGGCACTCTTGCGGGTGATCGCCGAGCGGCGACCCTCCTCGGGTGGATTCCCGGTCATGAGCGTTCGTACCCTTCATCTGCTGGGTCCGGCTGACCCTTGAATCGATGCCACAGCCGTCGCCCTGCCAGGAACAGCAGCAACCCTCCCGCTGTCGCCGTCACGGCGGCCAGGGGACGACCGTACGCATTCGACCGTACGGTCACGCTGGTCGGCGTACCCAATTGGCGGCCATCTGTCGTGGTCAGCGAGAAGTTGACTTCCAGCTTGCGAGAATCGTTCATTTCCGCGGGCACAGTCAACTGTCGGCTACCTCGCGGCGGAAGCTGTTTGGGACCGATGTCACTGATCTGCATCTCGGGTGGGGCTTCCACACGCAGGTCGACGTTGATGGCGATGGGCAGCTCGTTGCGCGCCACCAGCAGGAGCGGACTCTGCCCCGACGCGAGGGTGTAGACGCCGCCCGGAGACACCACACTGACGGCCCGGTACATCCCGTCGACGGCTTCGGTGACGTTGTCGGCGCGGATGGTCGCGGCCCGCTCCGCCCGATTGACCGACGCGGAGTCGACGTTGCGGCGATCGGCCAAGCTCATCGAGCGGAGCAGATCTTCGCGGAGCGGCGCCGTGAATCCCCGGGGGGTGAGCGAAGCCGCCGGATCGTCCACGAGCGAAGCTTCGAGCCCGTCGATACGCGGAAGTTGGGTGGTTGCGGTCTCGACGACGGACGTTTGCGGACCGTCCTGGGTAGCCCGGTCCGGGTAGTCGAGAGTGGCGGCGTCCGTCGCGCCCGGTTGCCTGCCGAGCAGTGCCGGCAGGGCCTGAGGTGAGGCGAGCCCGGACCGGATGAGGGTCGCGAGCATCGAGAGCACCGCCGTGGCGTCGTTGCTGTCGGCGGTCCACAGTTGCGGCGGCGCGAAGATCTGATTGCGCGGCAGCGACGTCGGCGTCAGCGCGGCCCAGGCCATCGCCCCCAGCGCGTCCTGACGCCGGGCGCTGCGCGATTCGATGTCGATGGTCGGCGCGGTGTCGTCGGGGATGTACGACGGGACCTGCGGCTCCGAGCCGGTGGCGGCCAGCGCCGCTGCCGCCGAGGTGTCGAAGGCAAGCGCGTCGAGTGAGCCGGTTATCCGCGACGACAGCTGCGGAGCTGCCGAGTCGACGGAAGTGTCAGCCACCATCGCTGTGGTGGGATTCACGCTCAGCACCTCTGCGGTGGCCGAGTCGAGGACACCCGAATCCGGCCAGACGAAATCTCGCAGTGAGGTCACGCCGAGGATGTTGTCGACGATGTCCGCCGGCCGTGTGAGCGCGGTAGCCGTCAACTCCGGATTGGCCACCGAGGTGACCGCGGCGAGATCGGCCTGGGCGAACGGAACCGCCGTCGTGCACATCGAGGACGCGAGGGTCTTCACCCGGCCGAGCCACTGGTTGGCGGCGTCGCTGCCGCGGCCTTCGTGCGACGGCCCGGTGGGGTCGGACGAGTTGTCGGCCACGAGGTATCCGCGAGTCATGTTCTCGACGGTGATCAGAAGGTCGGGGTCGATTGCCAGGCAGAGCGCATCCGTGACGCGGCGATCGGTATCGCTCTCGGGCTTGGTGGCGTTCTCCACCGCATCGACCAACGCGTCCAGACGGCCGCCGTCGGAAAGTTCGGTGGCAAGTTCGTCGTCGATCAGGCGTACGGGCTCGTTGACCGCGCCGGGGATTCCGCCGACGAGTCGTGGCGCGTCGGCCAGCGGCCACATGAGCGTGACGCCGATCGGGGCGGACGTGTCGGGGGGAACGACGGCCGTCGCCGACGAACTAGGTGTTCCGGATGTGGCGTTCGATTCGGCTGCGGCCGGCACACCGAGGACGGGGAGCAGGAAGCGTGCGTCGTCGAGTCGGGCGGCACCGCCGTACTCCGGGGTCCCGTTCACGTTGACGAGCATCGGGTAGACGCCGGGTTCGGTGATGTCGAGGGACAACCCGGTTGTGCTCCGGAGCGGCAGGGTGAGCGTGAACTGCTTGGACTGGCCGGTGTCGAGGGTGGTGGCGACGGTGTCGAATTCGCCGACCGTGTCGAAAACAGCCTGGTCGAAATCGAGTGCTGCGCGCACGTCCGAACTGGAGTCGATCGCGGGAGCGCGTTGCAGCCTCACCCCGACGTCCTCGACGGGACGGTCACCGACGTTCTTCACCGTGCCCTTGACCACGACGTTGCGGTCGCTGGTGGTCGTCACCGTGGTCGGTGCGGTGGAGTCGATGGTCAGCTGCAGAAATTTGGCATCGTTGGTGTTTCGCGCCGGGGCGCGCTCACTGGGCTGGCTGGACGGCGCTGCACCTGCGACGGCCGTCGTTGCAGGCCCGAAACCGACAGCGGCCATCACCAGAGCGGCCACACCGGCCCGCCGCAGTGCCATTCTCATCCGGCGTCCGGTTCCTTCGGGCGCTGTTCTTGCCGTATTTCCGTTCGCGGCATCTCGGCGATCATCTGGGACGCGAGTTCTGCGAGTTTGCGCTCGTCGGCGTATGCGAGGCGCGAGTGCAATTCCGTCAGCGGCACCCAAGCGACTTCGGTGACCTCGATGTCCTCGTCGGAGAGTTCACCGCCGAGAAAGCGGAGGAGATAGTGGTGCACGGTCTTGTGGACGCGTCGACCTTCGGTCACGAACCAGTAGTCGATGCTGCCCAGCGGTGCCAGGACGGTTCCCTGGATACCGGTTTCTTCTTCGACCTCACGCATCGCGGTCTGCTCAGCGGTCTCACCTTGTTCGATATGGCCCTTCGGTAGCGACCAGAGCAGGCGTCCGCGGCGGTCGGTTCGGCCGATCAGTGCAGCGCAGAGGCGTTCCGGGGGTCCTCCCCAGCCGTCGACGACCAAGCCGCCCGCAGAAGTTTCACGGACGGTTCGCATCAAAGGTTTATCGGGGTTGCCGACGGCAGGTCGACGCCGCGGGTTGCGGCGACTCCTGTTTGTTCGTTCGGCACCAGACACCTCATCGATACTAGTTGGCGTTGCAGCGTTGCCCGGTAACCCGCGCAAAGCGGTCTATCGCGTTCGTATGCGCGTTCTGCTATTTGCGCACCTTAAGTAAGCTCCTTTCACGTGACTGTCCCTACCTCCGACGCTGATCGCCGCCTACGACTGCTTGCCGACGCCACTGCAACGCTCGGCACGTTGTCCGACGTGTTGAACCCGCTCGGTGAGCGTTTTGCTGCGGCCGGTCACGAGCTGTTCCTGGTGGGTGGCAGTGTTCGCGACGCGATCCTCGGCCGCTTCAGTGGCGATCTGGACTTCACGACGGACGCCAGGCCGGAGAAGGTTCAGGCTCTGCTCAAGGGCTGGGTGGACAAGCAGTGGGACACGGGCATCGAGTTCGGGACCATCAGCGCCATCAAGCACGGCCAGGAGATCGAGATCACGACCTTCCGGGCCGACGCTTACGATCGCGTCTCTCGTAATCCGATAGTCGAGTACGGCACGACGTTGGCCGACGATCTGGTGCGCCGCGATTTCACCGTCAACGCGATGGCGATGAAGATCGGCGCGGACGGTTCCTACACGTTTGTCGATCCGCTGAACGGCATGGACGCCCTGTTGGCCGGAGAGCTAGATACGCCGTCGGCGCCGGAAAACTCGTTCAACGACGATCCGCTGCGGATGCTGCGCGCAGCCCGGTTCGTCTCGCAGCTTGGTTTCACGTTGAACAATCGCGTTTTCGAGGCCATCAAGGAGATGGCGTCGCAGATCGAGCGGATCACCGCCGAGCGTGTGCAGGTCGAGCTGAACAAACTGATGCTCGGCATGTACCCGGTGGACGGCATCAACATGATGGTCGACTCCGGACTGGCCGCATACGTGCTGCCCGAGGTTCCGCAGATGAAGCTCGAGATCGACGAGCATCACCAGCACAAGGACGTCTACCAGCACTCCCTCACGGTGCTGCAGCAGGCGATCGATCTCGAAGAAGGCGATCCGGACCTCGTATTGCGTTGGGCAGCACTGCTTCACGACATCGGAAAGCCGGATACCAAGCGTAACGAGCCGGGCGGCGGTGTCAGCTTCCACCACCACGAGGTGGTCGGCGCCAAGCTGGTGCGCAAGCGCATGCGGGCACTGAAGTTCTCGAAGCAGATGGTCGACGACGTCTCACAGCTCGTGTTCCTGCACTTGCGTTTTCACGGCTACGGCAAGGGACAGTGGACCGACTCGGCGGTGCGGCGGTACGTTACCGACGCGGGCGAGCTGCTCCCCCGCTTGCACAAGCTCGTGCGGGCCGACTGCACCACACGCAACAAGCGTCGCGCCGCGCAGCTGCAGGCCACGTACGACGACATCGAAGAGCGGATCGCGCGCATCGCCGAGCAGGAAGACCTTGCTCGGGTGCGTCCGGACCTCGACGGCAACGCCATCATGGAGCTGCTCAACATCCCGGCCGGCCCGCAGGTGGGCAAGGCATGGACGTTCCTCAAGGAACTACGTCTGGATCGCGGCCCGCTCGAGCGTGACGAGGCCGAGGCCGAACTGCTGAAGTGGTGGGCTACCCAGCAGGGCTAGTTTCTCGTTTCTTGCGGTTGATCAGCACCGCTGACAATCCGGCGGCATAGACACCCGCACCGGCAACGGCCAGGCCGACGCTCTTGCCGTCGGGTGCGATCACCGTCGACGCTGCCGCGATCGCACCGATGAACGCGACGTTGAACACGGTGTCCTGCAGGGCGAATACCTGACCACGACGGTCGTCGTCGATGTCGATCTGCATGGCCGCGTCGCCGCTGAGTTTCACGGACTGGCCGGCGATGCCGAGCAGGAAAGCGGCAATCAGCAGCGACCCCTGAGTCAGCGTGGTCACGAAGACGAGCTGGACGAGAACCGCGCACACCAGGGCGTAGGTGATCGTCCGTGAGCGACCGATCCGCGGGATGAGGAACGGTGTGATCAATGCCGCGATCAGCATTCCGATTGCCGTGGCGCCGACGGCGACACCGAATCCGGCCATCCCTCCGGGTAGTTGGGAGCCGTTCGAGGTGTCGCGTAGGACCAGCACCATGATGAGGGTGTTGATGCCGAAGCAGATGCGGTGCGCTCCGATTCCGATCATCGCCGTGGTGACGCCGGGCGCCTCCCAGACAGCGGTTGCCCCGGTGCGCAGTCCGGCCGTCACCGAACGGACGGCACTGGCGCGGACCACTTCGTCGGCGACCGGACCAAGTGAGCGGGCCGTGAACCTGGCCGCGGCGAGGGCCGCGATCACCGATCCCAGTGCTGCGATGGCCACGGCGGCGCCTGACGCTCGATCCCCCGCGCCGATCATGCCGATGATCGCCACCGCTGCCGAAGCACCCAGGGCCGCTATCACCGAACCAGCGGTTGTAAGAACGGAATTGGTTGCCACCAGCCACGATTGCCGGACGACCTTCGGCAGGGCTGCGGATACGCCTGCCCCGACAAAGCGACTGACTCCGATTGCAGCAAGCGCACAGGTCAACAACAGAGTGTCACCGCCGCCGGCGACCAGCAGCACCGCAGTGGTCAGGATGAAGAGCCCGCGGAGCACGCTCGCCCACAGGAGCACCAGGCGGCGGTCCCAACGATCCAGCAGAGCGCCGGCAAAGGGGCCGATCACCGAATAAGGAAGGAGCAGTACGGCAAAGCCGGCCGCTATCGCCACCGGATCGGTTTCGCGTTCCGGGTTAAAGAGGATTGCGCCGCCGAGCGCGGCCTGGAACATTCCGTCGCCGAATTGGCTGGAAAAGCGGACGAGCGCCAGCCTTCCGAGGCCGGGTGATTCACGCAGGGTGTGCAGTACGCGCTGCCAGGCCTCGCGGCGGTTCGAGGCTCGGTTCATAAGCGGAAACTGTAGTGGGTGGGTCAGGCGCCGATCTTGACGGTGGCCCGCTCGAGGATCGGCGCGACGTCCACGCCCCTCGGCAGCGTTCCGAACACACTCCCCCAGCTGTTTCCGAGCCGACTCGCGCAGAACGCGTCGGCCACCGCGGGGTGCCCGTAGCGGAGCAACAGCGAGGCCTGCAGTGCGAGCGCCATGTCGCCGACGATCTTTCGTGCCCGGTATTCGATGTCGTCGAAATCGCCGAAAGCCGCCTGGAGATCTCGCACGGCCTGATCGAAGTGGCCGTCCACTCCACTGGCTCGTTTCAGCTCGTCGAAGAACACCTGCAGTGTTTCGGGTTGCTTGGCCATCGCCCGCAGTGTGTCGAGCGCCGCGACGTTGCCGGAACCCTCCCACACCGAAAGCAGCGGAGCCTCGCGATAGAGGCGCGGCATCCGGGATTCCTCCACGTATCCGTTTCCGCCCAGACACTCGAGTGCCTCGGCAGCGTGGATCGGTCCGCGCTTGCAGACGAAATACTTACTCACGGCCAACGAAATGCGTCGTAGTGCGCTGGCGTGGGCATCGCCTGCGGTTGCGCGGTCGGTCAGAGCGGCCAGCCACATCGCGACGGTGGTCGACGCTTCCGATTCCACCGCCAGATCTGCCAGAACGTTTCGCATCAAGGGTTGGTCGATCAGGTTGGCGCCGAAAGCACTTCGATGCGTCGCGTGGTGAACTGCCTGTATGGTGCCGACGCGCATGCCGGTGGCCGTGCCGATCGTGCAGTCCAACCGGGTCATGTTGACCATCTCGATGATGGTGCGCACGCCCCGGCCTTCTTCGCCGACCATCCACGCGAGAGCGTCGAGGTACTCGACCTCACTGCTCGCGTTGGAATGATTTCCCAACTTGTCCTTCAGACGCTGCAGGTACATGTTGTTGAGCGAGCCGTCCGGCAGGACCCGAGGAAGGAAGAAGCACGACAGACCGCCCGGCGCCTGAGCGAGGACGAGGAACACGTCCGACATCGGTGCGGAGGTGAACCACTTGTGGCCTGTCAGGAGATAGCTACCGTCGGATTGTGGCACTGCCCTTGTGGTTCCGGCACGAACATCCGAACCGCCCTGTTTTTCCGTCATCGACATACCGGCGATCAATCCGGGTTTGGTGAGGGGAGCTTTCAGCGCCGAATCGTAGTGCCGCGTGGTCAGGAGGGGTTCGTACTGCGCGGCCAGATCCGCGTTGTGCCGCAGCGCGGGGATCACGGCGTACGTCATGGAGATGGGACAGCCGTGACCGGCGTCGGTTTGACCCCACACGGCCATCTTCGCGGCGCGGACGAGGTGTGCGTGTGGATTCGGGTCAACCCACGGAGCGCCGTGCAGTCCCAATTCCACTGCGGTGCTCATGAGTTGGTGATAGGCGGGGTCGTAGCGGACCTCGTCGATACGGTTGCCGTAGCGGTCGTGGGTTCTCAGGACAGGTGGGTGCTCCTCGGCCAGATCGCCCCACTCCTGGGCCTGCGCGCTTCCGGCGCGGATTCCAACCTGATGAACCTCCTCGAGTGCGTCCGAAGCTCCTTCACGTTGCAGTGCCTCGAGAAGCGGCGCGTATTCGGCTGCGTCGTAATCGATCAGGGGCGGAACCTGATTGGTGACTTCATGCGTGGGTGTCATCGAAGCTCCCTAACGATCGAAGGGTGAAGGCGAGAATGGCGTCGATCGCAGCGGGATCGGTGGTGCCGCCGCGCAGTGGAAGGATCAGGGCCTCGCCGATTGCCCCGACGATGCACGCTGCCGTCAGAGTGGCGTCCTGTGGCGGTATCTCACCGGTGTCGACTGCCGAACGAATTGCGGTGGCCAGGCAATCGCGGAACGATTCGCGAAACATGAGACGCTGTTCGTCGACGAGTGGGTCCACCGGTTCCACCAGCAGGGCATAGGCGAGAACCGGTGCGCGCATGGCACGTTCGGCGAAGGTCCGAACAGACGCTGATACCGCGGAGCGGTGGTTGCCTTCCAGACTTCGGGCATTGTCTCCGGCGTCCCGAGCTGCGGATACCTCACGGCTGCAGACTGATTGGAACACTTCGGCGAACAATTCGCCCTTGCCGTCGAAATGTCGATACAGCGTCCCGGTGCCGACGCCGGCGTTCTTGGCCACCGCGGCGATGGAACATCCCGCATAGCCGTGGGTTGCCACTGCCGTCGTGGCGGCCTCGAGCAGCCGGGCGCGTTGTGCGTCCAATCTTTCCTGTACTGCCGGAGTGCGGCGATAGGCCATGTGAAGAAGTGAACACCCGTTCCGTTCTTGCGTCAAGAGCCCCCACCTGCAGGTTCAGGCAGCAGCGGCGCGAGACTGTTCCTCGCGCCACCACGCGACGGTCTCTTCGGCGGCCTGATCGAGCGGCGTCGGCGAGAGTCCGAGCAGCACTTCGCTGGCACTCGAGTCCATGACGAACGGCTTGGTGAACTGGTAGTTCATCTCAGCGAGTTCGCGGCTGTCGGTGTTGATCTTGCCGGCGGCGTCGAGCACCCAGGCGGGGAGTACACCCACCTTGGCGGGGGATGCCCCGGCGGCGCGGGCGAAGGCCTCGGCGATCTTGCGCTGAGTGAGCGCGGGGCCGGTGGGTGCGTGGAGGACGGAGTTCCAAAGTTCGGGGTTGTGTGCCGCCGCGATCATCGCTGCTGCGAGATCGGGGATGTAGGTGAAGGAGTGCGGCTGATCTGCGGAACCGATGACACGAATCTTCTTACCTGCCATGACTTTCGGAACCATGCGCTCGCCCGCGTGGGCGGTGCGGACGCGGGGACCGAAGAAGTCCGAGGCCACGACGCTGACGGTGGGTGTTGCAGAGGCCTCGCGAGCACGCAGCAGCGCGGTGCGCACTCCGCGCTTGCCACCGGTGGCGTTGCGTGGATCGGATTCGGTCATCAGGGTGTCGGAGTTGTAGGCGTAGAGGCTTTCGGGGAAGACCACGACGGCACCGATGGATGCGGCCGCGTCGAGCACAACCTTCTCGGCCGCCGGGAGTTCCCGCTCCCAATCGGCTGCGTTGTAAGCAGCGTGGATGCAGTGGTAGATGGCCGTGGCGCCCTCGCTGACCGAGCGCAGGGCCTCGGAATCCGAGACGTCGACGCGTCGGCGGTCGATCAGCGGGTGCTCGGGCCCGCTGCCGGACCTGGTCAGGAGCCGGACGTTGATTCCCTGCTCGGCGAGCTGTAGTGCGACGGCGGATCCGACGGGTCCTGCTCCGGTGACGATTTCGAGGTTCGACATGGTGTGCTCCTTCTCGTTTCGAGTGAATTGAGAGCACTGCTCTCGTTTTCAAGAATGCACCTGCACCCGAGCGCTGTCAAGAGCAGTGCTCTCTTTTGTTGATGCTGCTCTCGGGAATGGGGCAAGATGGACTCATGGTTGGAACTCCCCGTGAGCGGGCGCGCGAACAGACGCTGCAGGACATCACCCGTATCGGACGCGAGCATCTTGCTGCCGTCGGCGCTGCCGCTTTGTCTCTGCGGGCCGTCGCGCGTGACCTGGGAGTCGTGTCCTCAGCGGTATACCGCTATGTCGCCAGTCGGGACGAACTGCTGACCTTGCTGGTGGTCGACGGGTACACGGAACTGGGCGCGGAAGTGGACGCCGCCGTGAATGCCGTTGCAGCAGAGGATTTTCGCGGACAGTTCATTGCTCTCGGGCGCGCCGTTCGCAGCTGGGCGATCCGGGAGCCGGCCCGCTACGGTCTGTTGTTCGGCAGCCCCGTCCCCGGCTACGACGCTCCGGGCGAGCAGACCACCGGCCCCGGCACCCTCGTCGTGACCCGGCTGATCGGGATCATCGACGCCGCCCATCGCGCGGGTTCACTGACGGTGCGAGAGGGTCCGGGCCTGAGTGACACGTTGGCAGCGGACCTCGAGGGAGTGCGGATTGAACTGGGTACCGACCTGCCGCCGGATGCCGCGGTGCGCGCAACTCTCGTCTGGGTATCGCTGTTCGGTTCGGTGAACTTCGAGGTGTTCGGGCAGTACGGAAGCGATACGTTCACCGACGCGAGCGAGATTTTCGAGCGGCATTTGGCACTACTTGCCGATGTGGCGGGTCTGACCTGAACACGCTTGTGTCTCGTTCCTCCGCACGCAGTTGTCGGTGAGATGATGTCCTTGTGGCGCACGCAGAAGAACCCGAGGATCGAATGGCCTGGATAGAACCGGAGGTTCGTCCGGGCAGTTTGTTGGTGTCGTCGACCGATCTCACGGAACCCGCATTTCGCCGCACCGTCATCTACATGATCGAGCACAACGACGCCGGGAGCCTGGGCGTCGTCGTCAATCGGCCGAGTGAGACGGCCGTGCAGAACGTGTTGCCGCAGTGGTCACCGCTGACCGCGCATCCTTCGGCCCTGTACATCGGTGGACCAGTCAAGCGTGACTCGGCGCTTTGCCTGGGCATCGCTCGCAACGGTGCGCGGATCGACGGCGTCGCCGGCCTGCGGCGGGTGGACGGCAAGGTAGTCATGGTGGATCTGGACTCGGACCCGGAGGTCATTGCTCCTTTGGTCGAAGGGATCCGCATTTTTGCCGGGTACTCGGGTTGGACTCTGGGCCAGCTGGATTCGGAGCTCGAGCGTGAAGACTGGATGGTGATCAGCTCGCTGCCGTCGGATGTGCTGACGCCGCCCCGAGTCGATGTCTGGGCACGGGTGCTACGACGCCAGCCGCTACCCGTGGCGATGCTGGCCAGCCACCCCATCGAGGTGGAACGAAACTGACTTGTCGGAGGTCGATGATATTCCTGTGTCATCGTTTTCGAGAGAGGTGGCAGTAATGCTCGCTGAGCGTCAGATCCAGTGCGCGGATTGTGTTTCGGATGTCGATCACTGCCACGATTCTTTGCTGCGGCATGCCGACGGATCACTCGAATGCACCGGCGCGAACTGCCTCGACTTGGCATCGGTCCGCCATGCGCTGTCCATCGATTGTGCTGAACTGCAGGGCGGTTGCGGCTGCGTCGACGCGACCCGAGGCGAGTTGCTCGCTAGCTGACGCTGACCGGATCCCGATTCGCGAAGCGTTGCGCCATCGCAGCACAGACGATCAGTTGGATCTGATGGAAGATCATCAGCGGCAACACGATCAGGCCGACGGGCTGGCCCGCGAACAGTACAGCCGCCATCGGTAGGCCCGTTGCCAAGGACTTCTTCGACCCGCAGAAGATGATGACGATCTGATCGGGAAGATCGAACCCGAGCTTGCGCCCCGCGAGAGTGGTCACGCCGAGAACCAGCGCGAGAATCAGGCAGCACACGATTGTGAGGATCACGATCTGCCAGATCGTGATGGTGCTCCAGATCCCCTCTTTCATGCTTTCGCTGAAGGCGGCGAAGACAACGAGGAGGATCGATCCGCGATCGACGTACTTGGTGGGTTCGGCGTACTTCTGCAGCCATCCGATCACCAGCGGGCGGATCAGCTGACCGACGATGAACGGGATCAGCAACTGCACGACGATGTCGAGGATCGACGAGAAGTCGACCGTCGCCTGGCCGGTGGTGTTCATCAGCAGAACCACCAGCAGCGGTGTGACGAAGACGCCGATCAGGTTGGAGAACGACGCACTGACGATCGCGCCCGCGACGTTCCCCTTGGCGATCGAGGTGAACGCGATCGAAGACTGAACCGTCGACGGAACCAGGCACATGTAGAGGATGCCGGTGTAGAGCTCGTCGCTGATCAGCGTCGGTGACAGGAATCGCAGTGCTAGGCCGATCAGTGGGAACAGCACGAACGTCGCGGCGAGGACGACGGTGTGCAGTCGCCAGTGCTTGACGCCCTTCCAGGCTTCCTGCGGCGAGAGCCGTGCGCCGTAGAGCAGGAACAAGAAGCCGATGGCGATCTTGGTGGCCCAGTTCAGAATGCTCTCCGCGGTACCCGATACCGGGAACACACTTCCGAGCACGCCGGCGATGATGATGCCGAGGATGAACCCGTCGATGTAGAACCTACTGAGAAACTTCACCTGGCTAAGGATAACGGCGAGCTTCAGCGGGCTCTCGAGCCCCACGAAGGTTGAAGCCCATCACCGCCAGGCACAGCAGCGTCCCGATGATCGACAGCTCGATGATGGCCGTCTGCATTCCCTGGAGGGTGATGGCGATACCCGCGATGATCGACGGGATCGCCAGTCCCGCGTAGCTGACGGTGAAGAACGCGGCCAGAACTCCGCCGTGGCTCTCGCGGGCGTGGGTCCGGGCGGCGGCGTTGACGCGCTTCATGCCGCCGGCAAACGCCAGACCGTGCCCGGCGCCGACCACGACGGTGATGGCGCCCAGCAGTGCCAGGCTCGGGACGAGGTCGACCACGAGGAGGCCGATCATTCCCAGAGCGAGGATTCCCAGACCGACGGTGACGGACGTGCGCGGGTCCATGCGGCTTCCGCCGAGTTGCGCGACCACCGAGCAGATCATCACCAGTGCAGCTGCCCCGCCGCCGAGCAGAAGGTTGTCGATGTTCAGCAGGCTGGTCATCCACGACGGGACCACCGACTGGAAGAGCCCGACCGCGCCCCACGACAGCGCGACGGCGAGCGAGCTGAGCCAGAAAGTCTCGCGAACAGTGGCGGGAACATGTGGCATTTGGAAGAACCGCTTCGGGCGTGTGACGTCCCCGATCCGCGGAAGTAGCAGCAACACGATCAGTGCCGGGATGAACGCGACGAGGAAGATCAGATACGGCAACCGCAGCGGTTGTGGAAGGTACTGGGCGATTGCACCGGACACGAGTGGTCCGAGCGCACCGCCCAACGCGCCCGTCACCGTCGATACGAGCGCTGCTCGTCGGTGATCGAACTTCGGTTCCTGCTCCACCAATGCGGCGCTGCCCGCCGCACTGGCCGCGCCCACCGCGATTCCCTGGGCAATCCGGCCGACGAACAACCACACCGTCGCGTCGGCAAATGCCAGAACGAGCGTGCCGACGACGCTCAGAGCGAGTGCAGTAAGGAGCACGGTGCGTCGGCCGAGGGCGTCGGACAGCGGTCCGAAGAACAGCAATGCCGGAACGAGGCCGGCGACGTAGACGCCGTAGATCAGCGTCTGGATGGTGGGCGTGAATCCGAACTCGGTCCGGTACAGCCCGTAGACGGAGGTGGGCATGTTCGCGCCCAAGAGGATCACGGTGAGGACGTAGCCCACGCCGTAGAAGTGTCGATTGGTGCGGCGTGTGCGTTCTTCGGTGGCGACAGCTGTGGCGGACGTGGGAAGCCCCTCCTGAAGACAGAGTGCGAAAATACATGGGTCGTCCTACGTATCGTAGGTGAGTGGAATGATCGCCGCTAATGCTGTGAGGATGAGCTGATGACCGTTGTTCGCAAAGAGTCCGCGTACGAGCAATCCCTCGACTGGATGCGCACGCAGATCTCCGACGGCGTCTGGACAGTGGGCAATCGTGTTCCGACCGAGCCGGAGCTGATGAGTGTTCTCGGCGTCGGCCGGAACACCGTGCGCGAAGCGATCAAGACATTGACCTCGACGGGAGTTCTCGAGATCCGTCGCGGATCAGGGACCTTCGTGCGCGCTCGGACCGACATCGGCGGACTGCTCGGCAAACACGCGTCCGTCGACGAGATGAAATACGTCTTCGAAGTGCGTCGTGCGCTCGAGATGGAAGCGGTCCGGTTGGCGTGTGAGCGTCGCAGCGACGACGACGTTCGGATACTTCGTGAACTGGCCGCCAAGCGTGATGTCCCAGCGGAGAACTTCGTCGACGTCGATCTCGCGTTTCACATTGCCGTTGTCGATGCCGCCCACAATCCCGTGCTGAAAGATCTGTTTGCCGGAATCCTCGAAACAGTTCGAGCCACCTACGAGGTGACCGAAGGGGTGCATCCGCCGTCGCTGACGTCTTCGCATCATCAGGGAGTTGCCGAAGCCATCGCCGAACGCGATGTCACCAAAGCCAGGGCTGCGGCGTGTGGGTATCTCGAGAAGACTCAGGAAGCGATCGGTTCAGGCTCGGCGGTTAGCGAGTCCGGGCGTCGGCCAATCGATTGAGTGACCCGGCGATGTCTTCGGCTTCGGGTGTCGTGATCGTGAGTCGGTCGCCACAAGCGAACGTTATGACCACCGCTGGTCCGGTGCGGGTGACGACGCCGTAGTTGCGACGACCCTTGGTCTTGAGTCCCCAGCCGCCGAAGTCCGCGAACGGTTTGATCTCCGCGATGTCAGCTCCGACAACTTCGTCTATGTCGTAGGTCATCGCAGCCATCCCCATGTTGATCACCCGGATCTCCCGTTCGTCGACGATCACCCGGAAGCGAACCAGGCTGACGACGAGCAGTCCGAGTGCCCCGAAGATGAACAACGGCCAGAGTGACCGCATCGCCAACGCCATGATGACTCCGGGCGCCAGAGTGATCGCAGTGAGGATCACCGACCCCTTGGTGCTGAATCCGACGTCGTCGGAGATGGGGAGAGCGCAGCGGCTTCGCGGCAACCCGGCCGAGGGTTCGATCGTGGCAAGAGTGCGGACGCGGTAGTCACGCAGGAACGAGGCGCCGATCCACCCCAGCACCCCGCCGACTGCAAAGCCGACACCGATAGACCACAGCGGGAGTGACGTCGTGGATGGATCGGTGACATCGAGTTGGGTGTAGAGCAAAGCGAAGTTCACTGTCGTGATGAGCCCGACCACGCTCAGCCCGACAACCAACATGAATCGGCGCATCATCAGCATCGCGGGAGCAAGAGCAGCAATCGCACTCAGGCCGCCACCGAAGAGCAGCGTCAGAAGTGCAATGGTCCAGGCGTTGGCCGACGGGGTGGAGAATCCGTCCGGCGAGGTGGTGGTCCAGTGAGTCGCGATCTGTTCCGGGAGGCGGGGCTCCCAAATTTTTGTCAGGACGAAGCCGAAGACCGCACACAGCAACGGAACGACTAGCCCGAATACGACCCCGGCCGGGTCGACCACGCGATGTTTCACGTGAATCAATGAGCCGGCTGGCAAGCATCCTTGAGCGCGCAGGCACCGCAGGAAGCGGTGCCGCAAGCGGCAGCGTTCGCCTTGGCCTCGGAGGTCTCCGCCACCGGCTCGGCGACAGGCTCGGAGTGTCCGCCGCAGTTGCAGTCGTTACCGCATCCGCTCTGCTGCGGGAGTGCGGCGGCAGCGCGGGCGCCGATGCCGCCACCGAAACCGGCAGTGAGGACGGCGACGACGACGGCGATGATCGCGACCGCGACGCCGAAGACTCCGCCGATGGTCAGTGCTGCGACTCCGCCGATGACCAACATTCCAGCGGCCGCGAGCATGGTCGGACCGGCCACCTTGTTGGCGAGGGCGAACGACTCCTCGCTCCGCAGGGAATCCTCGGTGCGGACACCGGCCCAGCGGTTGCGCGGGAGTTTGCCGATCAGACCGGCGACACCAACTCCACCGACGGCGACAGCGAGCACGAATAGCACCACAGCGACAACGATCACCCATACAGGATAGGCGCGAGTGGAGTTGATGGTATGCCCGGGTCGCACAGGCTCTACCCTGGTTATCGGTATTTCCGTCAGCCAAGTAGATAGCGACCACAGTGACCGAGTCTCCGCAGTCCCCCGATTCACCAGCCGACGCAACTCCGCAGCACCGCTACACCGCGGAGCTCGCCGGCCAGATCGAGCAGCACTGGCAGGACCGCTGGAGTGAGGAAGGCACGTTCAACGCGCCTAATCCGGTCGGTCCGCTCTCCTCGCCCGACGGTGTTCCCGCCGACAAGCTCTTCGTGCAGGACATGTTCCCGTACCCCTCGGGTTCGGGTCTGCACGTCGGTCACCCGCTCGGATACATCGCTACGGACGTCTTCGCGCGCTTCCATCGCATGCAGGGCCGCAATGTCCTGCACACCCTCGGTTACGACGCCTTCGGTCTCCCCGCCGAGCAGTACGCCGTGCAGACGGGTACCCACCCACGGACCACCACCGAGTCCAACATCGCCAACATGAAGCGCCAGCTGCGACGCCTGGGTCTGGGCCACGACGAGCGTCGTAGTCTCGCGACGACGGATGTCGACTTCTACCACTGGACGCAGTGGATCTTCCTGCAGATCCATGGCGCCTGGTACGACAAGGAAGCCGGCAAGGCGCGTCGTATCTCCGAGTTGGAAGCCGAGTTCGATTCCGGTGAGCGCGCTCTGGAAGACGGACGCGAGTGGGCTTCGTTGGACGTGGCCGCGAAGGCCAAGGTTCTGGACTCGTACCGCCTTGTCTACCAGTCGGATTCGATGGTCAACTGGTGCCCCGGTTTGGGTACCGTCCTGGCCAACGAGGAAGTCACCGCCGACGGTCGTAGTGACCGCGGAAACTTCCCAGTCTTCCGTAAGCATCTCCAGCAGTGGATGATGCGCATCACCGCGTACTCCGATCGCCTGGTCGACGACCTCGAGTACCTGGATTGGCCGGACAAGGTCAAGGCCATGCAACGCAACTGGATCGGACGCTCGTACGGTGCCGAAGTTACCTTTGCTGCAGGCGAGTACGGCGTCGATGTGTTCACTACCCGTCCGGACACGCTGTTCGGCGCCACCTATGTGACGCTGGCTCCTGAGCATGACTTGGTGGACAAGCTCGTCGCGGACGAGTGGCCCGAAGGTGTCGACGCGCGCTGGACTGGCGGTGCCACGACTCCGGCGGAAGCTGTTGCTGCATACCGTAAGTCGATTGCCGTCAAGACCGACCTGGAGCGCCAGGAAAACAAGGAGAAGACGGGCGTCTTCCTCGGTTCCTACGCCGTCAATCCGGTCAACGGACACAAGGTTCCGATCTTCATCGCCGACTACGTTCTGACGGGTTACGGCACCGGTGCGATCATGGCAGTTCCGGGACACGATCACCGTGACTGGGAGTTCGCGAACGCGTTCGGTCTGGATATTCTCGAAGTTATTGCCGGTGGCAATGTTTCGGAGGCTGCGTACTCCGGTGACGGCCCGCTGGTGAACTCCGACTACCTCGACGGGCTGGACGTTGCCGAGGCCAAGGCGACCGTCATCAGTCGCCTCGAGGAGAGCGGCCAGGGCAAGGGCACCATCCAGTACAAGCTGCGCGACTGGCTTTTCGCGCGTCAGCGTTACTGGGGCGAGCCTTTCCCGATCGTCTACGACGCGGACGGCAACGCACACGCTCTGCCGGATTCGGCTCTGCCCGTGGTGCTTCCGGAGGTCGAGGACTACGCACCCGTGTCCTTCGATCCGGACGACGCCAACTCCGAGCCCTCTCCCCCGCTGAACAAGGCGACCGACTGGGTCAACGTCGAGCTCGATCTCGGTGACGGTCTGCAGACCTACCACCGCGACACCAACGTCATGCCGCAGTGGGCAGGTAGCTCGTGGTACCAGCTGCGCTACATCGACCCCACCAACCAGGACGCCTTCTGCGACCCGCAGAACGAGGCGTACTGGACGGGCCCGCGTCCGGAACTGCACGGCCCCAACGATCCCGGTGGAGTCGACCTGTACGTCGGCGGCGTCGAGCACGCAGTGCTGCACCTGCTGTACTCGCGCTTCTGGCACAAGGTTCTGTTCGACCTGGGCTACGTGTCCTCGAGCGAGCCGTACCGCCGCCTGTACAACCAGGGCTACATCCAGGCATTCGCGTACACCGACGCCCGCGGCGTCTACGTGCCGGCAGAGGAGGTCGTCGAGCGTGACGGCAAGTTCTTCTACGAAGGCGCCGAGGTCAACCGCGAGTACGGCAAGATGGGTAAGAGCCTGAAGAATGCCGTTGCGCCGGACGAGATCTGCGCCGAGTTCGGTGCAGACACTCTGCGTGTGTACGAGATGTCGATGGGTCCGCTGGACACCTCGCGTCCGTGGGCAACCAAGGACGTCGTCGGTGCTGCGCGATTCCTGCAGCGAGTGTGGCGCGTCGTCATCGACGAGGAGACCGGCAAGCCCCGTGTCACCGACGAAGCTCCTGGTGAAGAGACTCTGCGTGCGCTCAACAAGGCGATTTCCGGTGTCATCGAGGATTACACGGCGCTGCGCGACAACACGGCCGCCGCGAAGCTGATCGAGTACAACAACCACCTCACCAAGGCGTTCCCGGGCGGTGCGCCTCGTGCTGCTGTCGAGCCGCTGGTGCTGATGCTCGCTCCCCTGGCGCCGCACCTCGCGGAAGAGCTGTGGTCGCGTCTGGGTCACACGGAATCCCTTGCGCACGGACCCTTCCCGGCAGTCGAGGAGAAGTGGCTCGTCGAGGATACCGTCGAGTACCCGATCCAGGTCAACGGCAAGGTTCGTAGCCGCATCAGCGTCCCGGCGGATGCCGATCGCAAGGCTGTCGAAGAGATTGCGCTGGCCGACGAGAAGATCGTCGCTCTGCTCAAGGGCAACGCACCCCGCAAGGTGATCGTTGTGCCGGGCAAGATGGTGAACATAGTTCTGTAGGGCCTTCGGCCCCTGTGCGCCGTTTTGGTAGTTACCGCTACCGAAACGGCGCACAGTCGTTTCTGGGGATGATTCCCGACGTTGACACCGAGGGGGGAACCTCAAAGGCGGGATCGTCAAGTACGGGGTGGTCGGTATTTCGAAGATGGGAATGGCTCCACGTTCAAGTCCGAACCGAAAATCGTTGCCGTTGCTCATAATCCAAGGCCAGGTTCGAGTTTGTGACGCCAATCAGTCGTTGTCCTGAATGTCCCGCTCCACGGAACATTTGGTAGCGCGTGTTCGATGTGAGGGCTGTGATGCACGTAACACGTTGCCGAGAGCGGTAGCTGTCGTTCCACTGCACTTCCCCGCAAGGCCCCCGTCGGCGGTACTCGACAGGGGGTCAATCGAATTTGTAGGTGTCCCGAAAGGATCTTCCAGCCATGGCGTCTCACGTCCACAGCTCCGGTTCGTCTCCTAGTGCGCCCGAACCGACATCGATACCGGAGCGTTGGACTCCGCGACTGGTGTTCTCTCTGGCGTCGATCGTTCTACTTCTCGAGATGCTCGCGGTGAGCTACATGATGATTTCCACTGCGCTGCCGGCCATCTCGACGCATTATCAGACGACGCAGGGAGCTTGGCTGCTCACGTCGTTCTTGCTGCTGGGGGCGGTCGCGTCTCCTCTGCTCGGAAAGCTCGCCGACATGTACGGCAAGCGAAAAGTCCTGCTCTTGGCGGTCGCCGGCGCAGCGGTCGGATCCTTCATTTCGGCGGTTGCGCCGAGCTATGCCGTCCTGATTCTGGGCCGGTCATTGACGGGTCTTCTCGTTCCCTGCCTCTTCCTGAGCTACTCCCTCATTCGAGATGTCTTCCCGCCGAAAACTGTTGCGCTGGCAGTCAGTATCGCGACTTCCGGTATGGGTCTGATCGCGATTCCGGCGCCGTTCGTCTCCGGTTGGTTGATCGACAACCACGGGTTCCGGAGCATCTTCTGGTTCTTTGTCGTCGGGCTGGTTCTCCTCGGCGGCATGATCTTCGCTTCGACGGCGGAATCGACTGTCCGACTTCGCTCTTCGCTGGACCTGATCGGCGCGGTACTGCTCGGATCGGGCATCGCCGGAATTCTGATCGGCGTCAGCTTCGGCCCGACCTGGGGCTGGAAGAACGGTTCGACACTGGCCTACCTGATCGGCGGCGTCGCACTGTTGGTGGCTTGGGTTGCCTCTGCCCGAGCCATCCGCGAGCCCTTGATCGACCTGCGCTACTTCGGCAAGCGTTCGGTGATGCTCACCGCCGTCGGTGCCGGTTTCTGCTACGGCGCGTCGGGAGTCTTCACGATTTTGCTGCCGATGATGGTGATGACCCCCGCAGTTCTCGGCCTGGGATACGGATTCGGCGTGACGGCAGAGGGATTCGCGATCTTCCAGGCGCCGCTTGGCGGCATGGTGGTGGTCGGTGGTTTGATCGTGGGCTTCCTCGTGGGGCGCAACATCCGGCCCCGTCTGCTGATGATCATCGGAATGATCCTCATGGCAGTCGGATTCACGTTGACGGCAACCATTCACGACAACAAGCCTCTGCTCATCATCTTTGCCGGAATCTTCGGTGTCGGTATGGGTATGGGCTACGCCTCCATCCCGAACCTGCTCATCGAGGCAGTGCCGCCGCAGTTGCAGGCAACCACGGCGAGCATGGTTGCGGTCTTCCAGAGCATCTTCCCCGCAGTGCTTCCCGTCATCGCCTTCACGGTCTTGAACTCGCACATCGCGATGGCGATGGAGGGCGCTGTCTTCTACACCGACGAGGGCATGCGTATCGCGTTCCTGATCGGTGCTGCTGCAGCAGTTCTCGGCGCGATCGCAGCCGTGTTCCTGCCGCGAAACATCGTCCAGATCGGCGCAGAAGACGGTGTGCAGCAGGAGACGTCCCTCCTCCCTGCTCACTGATCACACGATGATGTGCGGCTACTGGCCAACTTCCGTAGCCGCACATCGCCGTGGTGCACTTCGACGTCATGCAAGATGAATCTCCTGCAGCGAGATCTCACCCCGCAGCGGACGCTCTGCGACCTGTGCCAGATCAGATACGAATGTGTCCGCGATCGATCGGGTGGTGGTGAGTTGTACCGACAGAACATTGTTCGCTTGACTGCACACAGTTGCGCCGTGCCGGTACGCCACCAGCGCCACGGGATCGACGCGTTGGAAAGTCGCGGTGACGTGTAGGCCGACCTGTGGTGTCACCGGAACGAACGGGCCGTGGTCCGTCTTGATGCGAACTATCCCGATGATCTTGTTGAGACGCTTGATCAACATGGCGTCGGAGATCGTTGCCGGGCAACGGTACGCGATCGACATTCCGGTGACTCCCGGCGATGTCACGGATACCCATGTAGACAGGCTGACGACCTCGACGCCGAGCTTCCACCCCTGCGACGAAATACGTGCGAGAACCGCCGCGGTATCGTGGCATTCGACCACCATGGTGCCCACCCGACTCGTATCGGTGCCCACCCGAGCCGCTTCACCCATTTCCTCGACCTCCTCCGCCTAGAGAGGAAGTCCGGGCGCATCGACCCCGATGATTCTCGATCCCCGGAAGAAGTCGAGAAGCTCTGCGTCGCCGTGTGCGCCGATACCGCTTCCGCCCCAGAAACTCTGGGTCGAGTGGTCGTCTAGGTCCAGGAGGCTGGTGCTGTTGATCTTGTTCTCACCGCAATCGATTCGGGTCGCAAGTTCACGAGCGGCGTCGACGTCGGCGCCGAACACGTATCCGGCCAGGCCGGTATCGAGAGCGTTGGCCTCGAGCAGAGCTTCCTCGTCGGTTGATGCTCGGTGCACCGTCAGGATCGGCCCGAAGGTCTCCGATTTGGTCTGCTCCGACGAGATTCCGTGCACCACTGTCGGTGGGAAGAACCATCCGGAATCGTCAGGCACGGGGGTGCTCGAGACGGCCGTGCCGCCCACGCCACGGAGGAACTCGACGGTATCCCGCATCCGTTGGAGTTGAGGCTCGTTCGCCTGCGGACCCATCGTGGTGTTGGCGTCATCGGTTCGGCCGAGTGCGATTTCGGCCGTGCGGTCGAGTATTGCGTCGACAAGCCGGTCGTGAAGGTGCGGCGGCACGAAGACGCTTCCCGGACTCTCACACCATTGCCCGTTAAGTTTGGTGAACCCGTCGACGAGTGCGGTGGCAGTCAGATCGATGTCGGCGTCGGCGCGGATGATTACGGGGTTGTTGCTGCCGAGCTCGAGTTGAAGAGCCTTGAAATCGGTAGAAGCTGCAGTGGCGATGGAACTACCGGCCGCTCGGCCGCCGGTGAACGCCAGTGCTCGGATTCGTCGATCGGAGGCCAGTAGATGCCCGACGTCCCCGCCTCCGTGAACGAGTTGAAACAGAGCTTTCGGCGCGTCGACTTCGGCGATGGCACGTGAGATCGCCTCGGCAAGCACGTTGGGACCCGACGGTGCCCAGTTGGAGGGCTTGGCGATGACCGGAGCACCTGCGGCCAAAGCGAATGCGGTCTTCTTGGCGGTGATGAAGCTCGGTGCGTTCCACGGTGCGATCACAGCGGTCGGGCCCCACGCCAGCCGATGTAAATGTGCACCTGACGGCAACTGCTCGAACCCGGAGGAGTTCTTCAGATGCGTTGCAGCACTGCGGAACAGATCGGGAAGTCCGCCGGCGAAAAGTGTGCTGATCGAAAGCGGAAGGCCGTTGTTCTTGGAGTCCTCACGGGCGATCGCCGCAGTCCGTTCTTCGACAAGTTCAGCCGTTCTCTCGAGTAGGCGCACCCGGTCGGCGACCGGTCGACGGGTCCAGACACCCGATCGGTGAAGTTCTGTCGCGGCGGTGATCGCCCTCTCCACCTGTTCGGTGGAGGACGAGAGTTGGGCTTGCAGTTTCTCTCCGGTGTCGGGATCGGTGAGAAATTCGCCGAGTTCGATAGCCGGTGTTTCGGCGTTTCCGTCGATCGTGTTGTTCTGGGGCACGAGTGAGCATGAAGTGGTCATGACTGTCCTTCGTGGCGAAATCGTTTGTAGGTCAGATGTTGTCGAGGTAGCGTTCGCGTTCCCAGTCGGTGACCGCGGACATGAAGGAATCCCATTCGTCCTTGGCGACCGCCGCATAGTGCGATACGACGTCGGCGCCGAACGCCGCGAGTGCGAACTCACTGGCCTCGAGCGCACGCGCCGCTTCGTCCAGTGTGCCGGGCAGCGGTTGTTGCTTCACCTTCTCGAGTGTGTCTGTGTCGCTGTACCCGTCGCGTCGTACCGGTGCGCCGGGATCGAGCTTTCGTGTCAGACCGTCGTTCATCGACGCCAGAACGGCGGCGAGTGCGAGATACGGATTTGCGTCCGCCCCTGGCAGTCTCATTTCGAGACGGTTGGCGGACGGTGCACCGGTGATGAGTCGGCAGGTGGTAGTCCTGTTGTCGAAACCCCAGGTCAAGCCGTTCCCCGAGAAATCGTGGCTGGCTCTGGTGCGGCGCATCGAGTTGATGGTCGGCGTGTAGAACAGCATGAGTTCCGGGCAGTGCTCGAGAACTCCGCCGACGGCGTGCAGCAGTTCGGCGCTCGCGGTGTTTTCTGCGCTTTCGTCGTGGAATGGGAAGGTGTCGTCGCTCCGCATGGACGCGTGAATATGACACGACGAGCCCATGCCGTCGGTGCTCGGACGTGCCATGAAGGTAGCAGTGAGCCCTTCTGCCGCAGCGACGTCGTGGACGACCTGCTTGAATAGCACATGGCGGTCGGCCATCTCGAGGGCGGTTCCGTATTCGAGGTTGATCTCCCACTGGCCCAGGCCGTATTCGACCTGAGAGACCTCCACGGGAATCGCGCTCTCCTCCAACGCGGTTCGTACCTTGCGGAAGAAAGGTTCCATCGCGTTGCCGGCGGTGATGGTGTAATCCGAGGGCACCAGGGTGGTGGGTTCGAGATCCCGATAGCCGCTGCGCCGCAATGCGTCGGGGGTACCTCGGTAGAGGTGGAACTCGAGTTCCGTTGCCGCGTAGACGGTGTGGCCGTCAGCTTCGAGCTTGTCGATCTGTTTGCGCAGGATCGTGCGCGGTGCGATCGGGACCATCTCGCCGGTATGTTCGTCGACCGAGTCAGCGATGACGATGGCAGTGGACTCGAGCCACGACGCGCGTCGCAGTGTTCCCAGGTCAGGTTGCAGGCGGAAGTCATGCCAGCCGGTGTGTCCGCCGGCGTAGTCGACAACGAGTTTGTCCATGCGTTGGCTGGCATCCCAGGCATACACACAGGTGCACACATGCAGACCCTCGTCGATGTTCGCGAGGAAAATTCGCGTCGGGACTCGTTTGCCGATCAACCGTCCGTAGAGGTCGATACCGGCGATGAGGACGGTGTCGATGTCGGACTCGGCGAGCTCGGCCGTGGTGAGCCGGCCTTTCATCGGGCAAGCCATCCGCCGTCGACGGGCAGCTGGACTCCACTGATGTAGGAGGCGTCGTCGGAGAGCAGGAAGGAGACTGCAGCACCCATGTCCTCGGGGCGGCCGACGCGCGGCACCAGGAGCCTGGACTTCATGAAGTCGAGAACTTCGCCGGAGGAGACGTCGATGCCAGGCAGGAAGGCGGTGGGGACCGGCCCGGGGGCGATCGCGTTGACTCGTACGTTGTACCGCGAGAGTTCGACGGCCAGAGCCTTCGTCAGCATCTTCACTCCACCCTTCGACGCGTTGTAGTGGACCTGTGCGAAGCCCTGGGAGGACACGACCACGTCCGCTTCCACCGTCGACAAGTTCACCACAGCGCCGCTGTTGCCGTCGCGGAAGTACGGGGTGGCGATCTGCGTGACGATGAACATGCCCTTGAGATTGACGTCGAGGACGAGGTCCCACTCTTCGTCGGTGAGGTTCTCGAGAGAACTCATCGTGATCAGGCCGGCGTTGTTGACGAGGTAGTCGAAGCGTCCCCATTCGGCGACGGTGGCTTCGAAAGCGGCGCTCACGGCGGCGCGGTCGCGCACATCGGCCTCAAGGGCGAGCGCGGGTGTGCCGTACTGCGATTCGATAAGTGCGACGGTCTCCTTTGCACTTTCGATGTGAAGGTCCACGACCGCGACGCGGGCACCGTCGGAGGCGAGGCGCAGCGCGATGCCGCGGCCGATTCCGGAGCCTGCACCGGTGATCAGGGCAACCTTGTTCTCATGCGTACGTGACATTGTTGTCTTCCATTCTGTGATGATCGATCTGGTGAGAAGAATTGGTCCGACGGGAGGTTGCAGCGTCGACGAGCCACGAGAAGAGCGGGTCGATTTCGACGAAGAATTCGGGGTGCCACTGCACGCCCACCACGGGGCGATCGGCGGCCTGGATGGCTTCGGCGACGCCGTCGAGCGCGCGTCCGACGATCCGAAGCCCGCTCCCCGGGGTGTCCACGGCTTGGTGGTGAAGGCTGTTCACGTGAATGCTGTTGCCGAACAGACTGTGTGGGACGGAACCGGATTCCAGAGCGACCTGTTGCGGTCGGTACGAACGCGGATAACCGAAGAAGCTGTGTGCCTCACCGGCGTCGGTCGGAAGGTCGGCAATCAGAGTGCCCCCGCGGGCGACGTTGACGACCTGGTGTCCTCGACATACACCCAGGATCGGCAGTCCGATTTCCCAGGCTGCATCGACCAGGGCGAACTCGAATTCGTCCCGAGCGGGGTCGATCATCGAGGAGTTTGGTCCGGGGGTGCGGCCGTATCGCCTGGGGTCCACGTCGGAACCACCGCTGAGGACGAGGGCATCGAGATGCTCGACGATTCGGCGCGGATCACTGTGGATGCTCAGCAGGATCGGTTGACCACCGGCAGCGCGGATTTTCGAGGGAAAATCGGTGAAGAACATTTCCATCAACGCGTCGCCGACGACGTTGGGTAGTGACGGCCCGCCGCGGTCGACGCGGCCGGTGACTCCGATCAGGGGCATGGCGGGGAGTGCCTCCGCCGTCATCGTGAATTGGGTCATAGGAGCGAGCATAGAACCATTGAATGGCTTTTCGCTAGAGTTTGGCTTGTAAAGTTGGGGTAACGGGTTCGAAGTGCCGCGCGCTGCTGTATCTATTCAAGGACAGTTGCGAATGGGAGCGTTCGATTTCGTAGGTCAAGACGAAGCGTAAGTGTCGGTCCAGGCACCGAGTAGGGGGTACGAGACGTGCAGATCGACAAGCTGCCGGCCATCGAATTCATGGTCAGTGCACCGACGTTGGGGGAGGATATCGCTCGACGCTTGCGACTGCTCATTCACAGCGGCGCGCTCAGCCCCGGTGATCGCCTGCCATCCGAGCGTGAACTGTCTCAGCAACTCGAAGTCGGTCGAGTCAGTGTGCGAGAAGCGGTCCGAATCCTTCAGGCGATGGGATACATCGAGGTGCGGCGAGGAGCCACGGGTGGATCGTTCGTTTCGGAGTTGACCAGGCCTTATGAAGACTGGGTTGGCCAGTTGAAAGCGCGAGAAGCAGACATCGACGAGATCGTCGACCTCCGTATCGGGTTGGAAATGCGCACGGCAAGCCTCGCGGCGGTCCGGCGAACCGATCGTCATCTTCTCGAGTTGCTCGAATCCATTGAGCAATTGGGGGTTTCCGGAAGTCGGGGATCGTTCCGGGCTTGTGACGCCAGGTTCCACGGCGGTATCGCCAGAGCGGCGGGAAACAGCAGGTTGGAGGCCGCTGTGGTCGAGGCTCGCGGCGAAATGTTTGTCCCCGTCGATCATCTCGTGTTCGAAGACCAGGTCGAGGCTTCGAGGGTGGAGCACAAGGAAATCTTCGAGGCGATCAAGCGGGGCGACAGCGCTCGCGCGGCGGAGGCAATGGAACGTCACATTCTGCACGCAAAAGACGAGCTCAAACGCTTGGCGCTGCAGGAAGAAGGCTGACGGGAGCGCGACGAACGGACGGTTCGTCCCGTTTTTCGCAAGTAAAAGTTTTGTGAATTGGGTCCCGAATCGACTTCAATGGTTCTAACATCGCCCGTATGACCCATACTTCCGTCAATGCTTCACGTGATGCATCCGGCGATGACCGAACTCTTCGAGGCTCGCTGGGTACCGGCTCGATAGTCCTCATGGTCGTTGCCGCAGCTGCTCCCCTGACTGTGATCAGTGGTCTTGTGCCGCTGGGTATTTCCGGTGGCAACGGTGCGGGCTTCCCCATGACCTTCGCCGTGACAACCGGTGTACTTCTGCTCTTCGCCGTCGGGTTCACCGCGATGTCGCGTTACATCCCGGGAACCGGAGCGTTCTATCTCTACATCGGACATGGTCTCGGCCGTGGTGCCGGCGTCGGCAGTGCGATGTTGGCCCTCGTCAGTTACAGCACAGTGCAATTGGCCGTATACGGCTACCTCGGCCCGGCAATGAGTTCGTTGATCACCTCCTACGGTGGTCCGGAGGTGCCGTGGTGGATCTTCTCGCTCGCCTCGTTGGCTCTGGTAGCCGTCCTCGGATTTCGTCATATCGAATTGTCGGGCAAGGTGCTCGGCATCCTGTTGATCGCAGAGGTCGGGATCGTAGTCGTACTCGACGCTTTCATCGTCGCCGACGGTGGTCCGGAAGGCCCGTCGACAGCAATGTTCTCTCCGTCGGAAATATTCTCCGGATCCCCCGGCGTCGCATTGGTATTCGCGCTTGCCGGTTACATCGGGTTCGAGTCGACGGCGATCTTCCGTGACGAAGCGAAGGATCCCGCGCGGACTATCCCGCGAGCGACATACGCCTCCTTGATCCTCATCGGCGGCTTCTACGCTCTCTCCAGTTGGGCGGTTGTGACAGCCTGGGGCGACAAGGGTGCAGTGGACATTGCGGGTACTGACCCCGACGGCATGCTGATCACCACTGCCACCGACTTTGCCGGAACGGTGACGGCCCACCTGATTCAAATTCTGTTGGTGTCCAGTCTCTTTGCCGCAGTTCTGTCTCTCCACAATGTCTTGGCCAGATACATCTTCGTTCTGTCGAACACCGGCGTTCTGCCGGGCGCAGGTGGGCGGACGCACCGCGTGCATGGTTCGCCGCACATCGCGTCAGTGGTGCAATCCTGCTGTGCTCTGGTACTTCTCGGAGCTTGCATCGTCATCGGTCTGGATCCGGTGACACAGATCTTCGCGTGGTTCGCCGGCGTTGCAACGGTGGGGATTGTGGCTCTCATGTTGCTCACGTGCCTTGCGGTGCTCGTCTTCTTTCATCGTACGAAGGTCGATCAGCGATTCTGGCACACCAAACTTGCCCCGAGCTTGGGCCTTGTCGGGCTGATCGGATTCGCGATCGCCATTGCCGGAAACCTTCCGCTCCTACTGGGCGGCAACATTCTGGCCGTGGTGATGACCGGGGTGCTGGTGCTCGCGTTTGTCGGTGGATTCCTCTATGCGCGACGACGGAAGCAAGTGAGCTTCGAACTTCCGTCGTGAGAGGGCTTTCGGTGAAATGATGGGTGCACCCGCACTCGAGAAAGCAGGACTCCCATGACGTTCGCGGATCTGGACGGTGACGAACTGTGGAGTTACCTGACGGAGCGGTCAGGATTGCCCGGCCCGCGCGCGAACCTTGGGCTCATGCTCGAGTTCGCGCGCGGCGCCGATGACGACGACATCCTGCTGGCGGCGGAGTCCGAGGACGAATACATCCGCTGCTGTGGGATCGTCGGGCTCGGATTCATCCTTGTTCGTTCACGCGACAAGGCTGTTCTGAACAGTCTCACGGAGGCAACCACCAGTGCGTCGTGGCGTGCACGTGAAGCTGCCGCGATGGCCGTTCAGGCGATAGGCGACACGGATCCGCAATTATTGCGGGCGATCATCGAGCAGTGGTCACGCTCCGCTCATCCATTGACGCTGCGCGCAGCGGCTGCGGGGATCTGCGAGCCACGGTTGCTGAAGGACAAGACCAACGCTGCGCTGGCCGTTCAGGTGTGCCGAGACGCTACCGAGTGGATCGTCTCGCAACCGGCTGATTCCCGTCGTGACGCCGACACACGGACTCTCCGGCAGGCGCTCGGATACTGCTGGAGTGTCGCGGTTGCGGCGGATCCGGAGAATGCCCTGCCGGCATTCGTCTCCCTGGGGGCGTCGGACGACACCGATGTCGTCTGGATCGTGCGGGAGAACCGGAAGAAGGCTCGCCTGCGCAAGGTGCTCGAAAGCTGACCCGTGGAACAGAGTCGTAGGTTATCCTCAGAATTAGAACCTGTTCTAACTACGAGGGGTAGACCATGGCACCGTCCGCAGAGGTAATCCGCAAGACCGTCGACGCCTACATCGAGACCGTTGCGACGGGCACTGCTGCCCAGGTTGTGGCCCTGTACGCAGAGGGTGCAACGGTTGAAGACCCGGTTGGTACCGACGTGCGCACCACCCGCGAGTCCATTCTCGAGTTCTACTCCGTGATCGAGAACTTCGACCAGGAAGCTCACCTTCAGACCCTCCGCATTGCCGGAAACGAAGCGGCATTCCACTTCTCGCTGATCACCAAGCTCGGCGAGCAGACTCTGACCATCGCACCCATCGACGTCATGACCTTCGACGACGACGGAAAGATCCTGTCGATGCGTGCATTCTGGAACCAGGAAGACATGATCACCGCCTGACATGACGGTCAAGACGATCGACGTCGACGGATTCTGTTGGCAGATCGACGATTCCGGTTCCGGGACAGCTGTGGTCATGTGCCACGGCTTTCCCGGCCTCGGATACAGCTATCGCCATCAGTCGGCAGCGTTGGCGGAAGCGGGTTTTCGGTCGATTGCACTCGACATGCCCGGTTACGGCGGCACTACCCGCCCCGACGCGATCGAGGACTACACCAACGACGCCGTCGCGAACCGGCTGATCGACCTACTCGACGCTCTCGGAATCGACAAAGCGGTGTTCGTCGGACACGATTTCGGCGCTCCGGTTGCGTGGACGACAGCGCTTCGTCACCCCGATCGCGTTGCGGGACTGGTCTCCTTGGCGGTTCCCTATGCGCCGGACAGATTCTCGGCCAAGCCCTCGGCCATTTACGCCGCCTTGGCGCGCAAGCACTTTCTGCACATTCACTATTTTCAGGAACCGGGTGTTGCGGAGCGCGAACTCGACGCCCGTCCACGTGAATTCCTTCAGCGGCTCTTCCACGCCTTGTCCGGGGCTTACCGGTACCTCGATGTGTGGAAGAACCCCTCCGAAGGAAACGGCTATCTCGACGTACTTCCCGAGGCGCCGGCGTTGCCGTGGTCGTGGCTCACCGAGGATGATTTGGATGTCTATGTAAAGGCCTTTACTGCAACAGGTTTCACCGGTGGCTTGACCTGGTACCGAGCGTATGACGCCAATTGGGAACGCAGCGCGGATCTGGACGGCGCGCACGTCGAGGTCCCGACGCTCTTCGTTGCGGGCGCGGAAGACCCGGTCATCGCGATGAGCGGTCCCAAGGCACTGGACCGAATGAAGGACACTGTCCCCGACCTGCGGGGTGTACATCTCCTCGGCGGTGCGGGGCACTTCGTACAACAAGAACACGCTGCCGAGGTCAATGAACTTTTGATCTCTTTCCTTCGGTCGCTCTAGGCGAAATCGGGCCGAAGGTCTAGCGTTGCGCAGATGCGCACCAGGATCTTCGATCGCGGTATTCGGGTAGGTATCACCGGTGCTCTTGTTGCCGGTTCGCTTCTGGCTCTGGGCGTGTCCGGTGCCGCCGCCGCTCCGCCTTGCCCTGGATCGTCACCCGCCATACTCAGCGCCCAGATTCCGGGTGCGGCCCTCGAGGGTGTCACGGTGGACGGGCAAGGGCGCCTGTATACGACCGACCTGGTGAGTGGGCGGATCTTCCGCGTCGACGGGCCTGGTCAGGCCGGAGTTCCGATCGCGACGGTTCCCGGCGGTGCGGGCGCACTCGCGTGGAGCACGGACGGTTCACTGCTGGTGGGTACCGGAGCAAACGCCGGCGTGCTGATCGGCGATCTGACGCGTGCTGCGTCGGTCGCGCGGGTGGACGTGAACTCGGGCGCCGTGACGCCGATAGCCGGTGGTCTGAGCGCTGCAAACGGCCTTGCCGTCGCGCACGACGGGACGATCTACGCCACCAACGATTTCGGTTCGCTGATCGGAAAGGTCAGCCCGAATGGTTCCGTCGACCCGGCGTGGGCAACCTTCCCGAGTGCAAACGGCGCTGCCCTGAGCGCCGATAATCGCTGGCTCTACGTTTCGCGCACGTTCGCAAACCCGGGTGTCAGCCGCATCTCCGTGGACAATCCGGGATATTCGGAGTCGTTGGTCGATCTCGGTGGTTTCGAAACCTTTTCTGCCCCAGATGGTTTGACCTTGGACTCGCGAGATCGCGCAATTGTTCCCACGGACATCAGTGGTGAGGTGTGGCGGATCGACGGACCCGGCCAGTACTGCTCGCTCACCAGCGGACTGCAAGCGTCGAGTGTGTTGACCTACGGGCGTGGCAATTCCGGTTTCGCGGCCGGGCATCTCTACCGCGCCGGGTTCGACGGAAAGATCTTCGAGATTCCGGCCGGCTTCGACGCGGGCGCCCAGGCCGCAACCCCCTGACGCGACACCCTGACGCGACTTACCCACTACTGATGCCGGGACTGCCGGAATCGTCCATACTGGTCTGCATGGCGGAAACGAGTGAGATCGACGAGGCCGAAGTGGCCCTTCCCGCGATACCGCAGCCGTTGCTGACCCCGCTCACGGAAGCTGCGATCTTCCTGGTTTTCACCATCGACGAGGGTGGTGAGCAGGCAGTTCACGACGTTCTGGCGGATATTTCCGGGCTGCAGCGCTCGATCGGATTCCGGGTTCCCGCCGGTGGCTTGGCTGCCGTCGTCGGCATCGGTTCGGATGCGTGGGATCGACTTTTCGACGGTCCACGGCCGGCGGAATTGCATCCGTTCGTCGAGTTGACCGGTGACAAACACCACGCCCCGCGCACGCCGGGCGATCTGTTGTTTCACATCCGGGCCCGTCAGATGGACCTGTGCTTCGAGTTCGCCACGGTCGTGACCAACAGGTTGGCCGGGGCCGCGTCGGTGATCGACGAGGTCCACGGGTTCAAGTATTTCGAGCAACGCGACCTCATGGGTTTTGTCGACGGTACCGAGAACCCGTCCGGGCAGGCCGCTTACGTCGCGGTCACCGTCGGTGACGAGGATCCGGATTTCGCAGGCAGCAGTTACGTCATCGTCCAGAAGTACCTCCACGACATGTCGGAGTGGAACTCCCTGCCCGTCGAGGAGCAGGAGAACGTCATCGGACGCTCCAAGCTCGAAGATCTCGAGATGGACGACGACACCAAGCCGGCCAACTCCCACACCGCACTCACCGTCATCGAGGACGAATCCGGTGAGCAGATCCAGATTCTGCGGGACAACATGCCGTTCGGCCACGTCGGCTCCGCTGAGATGGGTACCTATTTCATCGGTTACTCGGCGTCGCCGACGGTCACCGAGCAGATGCTCACCAACATGTTCATCGGGAATCCCGTCGGCAATTACGACCGCATTCTCGATTTCTCCACCGCCGTCACCGGAATCAATTTCTTCGTTCCGACGGCGGACTTTCTCGACGATCCCCCGGACTTGCCGACCAGGCTCGTTCCCGAAGCGACGTTCACAGCGCCCATCTCTGACGGTTCTCTCGGAATCGGCAGCCTCAAAAGGAGTGCCCAGCAATGACAAACCTGCACCGCGACCTAGCACCCATTTCGGCAGCAGCCTGGGCCGAGATCGAAGAAGAGGCGAGCCGTACCTTCAAGCGTCACGTCGCCGGTCGTCGTGTCGTGGATGTGGAGGGACCGTCGGGTGACGATCTCGCGGCCATCCCACTCGGGCATCAGGTGCCGATCAATCCCTTGGCCGACGGCGTCATCGCACATGCTCGTCAGTCCCAGCCGATCATCGAACTGCGGGTCCCTTTCACCGTCAGCCGTCAGGCCATCGACGACGTCGAACGCGGCGCCAAGGACTCCGACTGGCAGCCCGTCAAGGACGCGGCCAAGCAGATCGCGTTCGCCGAGGACCGCGCCATCTTCGAGGGATACCCCGCAGCCAGCATCACCGGCGTGCGGGCCAGCGGTTCCAACCCGGAACTGAAGCTCCCCATCGACGCCAAGGACTACCCGGAAGCCATCAGCCAGGCGATCACGTCGCTGCGCTTGGCCGGTGTCAACGGACCGTACTCACTGCTCCTGAATGCAGATGCGTTCACCGCGATCAACGAGACCTCCGATCACGGCTACCCCATCCGCGAGCACCTGCGACGCGTCCTCGACGGCGAGATCATCTGGGCCCCGGCCATCGACGGCGCTTTCCTGCTGTCGACGCGTGGCGGTGACTACGAACTGCATCTAGGCCAGGACCTGTCCATCGGCTATCTCTCGCACGATGCGAACTCCGTCGAGCTGTACTTCCAGGAATCGATGACGTTCCTCATGTACACCAGCGAAGCTGTTGTCTCACTTGCGTGAGACCTTTCGAAACCTCTGATACCAGGGTGGGCGAGGCAGTTCGCCGATGTCCTGGAGATGGGCGACAAAGGCCTGGGCATCCGCATGCGAAGACGACTTCGGCCGTCCGTCCGCCCACGCTGTGAACAACTGAAGATAACGATCGCCGAGAGTGTGGCGCACGACCGGAAGGTGGTGCGCCACTTCTCCGGCGCGCTTTCGGAGCAGCGCCGCCGAGACAACGGCGGCTTCGTCTTTGTCGAAGCCTTCGGGCAGTTCGCCACCCGCCACCAGTGCGCGAATCAGCGCCTCTTGACGCTCACCGAGCGTGCTCATGTGCGTGACCAATCGGTGCCCGCGGTGATGCGATCCAGACCAGCTGCGTCGGCGATGGCATCGAGCTCGTCGAGCAATTCCAGTGCCGGCGGATAGTTTCCGTCGCGCTCGAGCATGATGGCGGGATGGTGACCGGCGGCGGTGAACTGCGCAAGGAGTTCCAGCACGGCTTCGGGTACCGGATCGGTGTGCGTGTCGTGGTATTTGCCGTCGCTGATGCTGCCACCGGCGATGTGGCAGTATGCGATTCGCTCGAGTGGTAGCCGGCTCAGCTCGGCCCAGGGATCACGCCCTCGGTTGAGGGCATTGGCATAGACGTTCGCGATGTCGAGAACCAGCAGGGCTCCGGTGCGCTCGACGATCTCCGCGAGAAACTCCCCTTCAGTCAACTCGTCGTCCGGCCAGTCGAACAGGGCGGCAACGTTTTCGACGGCGAACGGCACCGGTAGACCGTCCTGAGTCCGGGTGATGTTGCGTACCAGGGCGTCGACGGCTTCGTAGGTGCGCGGAAGTGGGAGCAGGTGGCCGGCCTCGATGCCGCCTGCACGCACGAATGCGATGTGCTCGCTCGCCAAGGGAGCGCCCAGTAGCTGGGATGCACGCGCAAGGTGATCGATCCGTGCCTGATCTACCGCCTCGGCCCCGCCAAGTGAGAGCGAGATTCCGTGCGGGATCACCGGAACTCCCAGCGAGCCGAGGTGCGGCGGTATCTCGTTTCCGACGGATTCGGCAATGACTTCGCAGAATGCCAGGCCGTCGAGTTGCGCGATGATTCCGGAGACCTCGGGGCGCCAACCGATTCCCAGGCCGTGCAGGGTCATTCGAGTAACCTCCCGTGTGCAACTGCTAACGGCGACTATAGACGGATCAGCCGGGCAACCAGTTGGGTCCCGGACCGTTGCCTTCTTCGAAGATCAGCCACGTTTTGGTCGAGAGAACCCCGTCGAGTCCCTGGAGTTCTTCGAGAACGGTGTGGCGTAGTTCCTGGTTGTCCGGGGCTCGAACCAGCACCAGAACGTCGAAGTCGCCGCCGAGGAGGGAGAAGTGCTCGACAAACGGCAGTGCCTTCAACGACGCAGCCAGACCTCGCCACGAGTGCTGCCTGATCGAGAGCGCCACGTACGCCGAGGAGCCGAGTCCGGCCTTCTCATGGGCGATCCGCGTCGTGAATCCGGTGATGATTCCGGCGTCCTCGAGCCTTTCGATGCGGACGTAGGCGTGAGCGCGGGATATGTGCGCCTTTTCAGCCAGTGCACGCATGGAGATGCGACTGTCTGCGGTCAGTTCGGCGATGATGCGGCGGTCGATCGCATCGAGAGCGTGCGGTTCGGTGGCCATCTGTCCATTCCTGGTTCGGTAGTCGAGTCGGTTGATGGACATATTGCTGCCCGAATCCTCATGATAGGCCGTTTGTCTTGAATCCTCGACGCTTGCTGCCATTACGTCGCCGAAGTGCGAATACTGATGGACACAACGTCTTCTGGAGGTAGAAGTGACACTTGTCGAGCCCTTGGGGGAACTGCGGTATCAGAAGTTCCTGCCGGCCGATTCTGCGGTGCAGTACCTCGACCCTGCCGGAGAACTGACGCGCAGCGAGGCCCGCTACGCAAAACCGAGCGACGATCGCCTGATCGCGATGTATCGAAAGATGTTCCTGGGCAGGCGTTTCGACCAGCAGGCTACGGCGCTGACCAAACAGGGGCGCCTGGCCGTGTATCCGTCCTCGCGAGGGCAGGAGGCATGTCAGATCGCGGCAGCGATGAGTCTGGAGCCGAGTGACTGGCTCTTCCCCACCTACCGGGATTCGATGGCGTTGGCCGCCCGGGGTGTCGATCCGGTGCAGATTCTGAGCATGCTCGCCGGCGACTGGCACTGCGGATACGACCCGGTCGCACTGCGCAGTGCGCCGCAGTGCACCCCGCTGGCAACGCAATTGCTGCATGCAGCGGGGGTGGCCTACGGGGAGTCTCGACGGGGCTTGAACACCGTCGCCTTGGCGCTCTGTGGTGACGGCGCCACCAGTGAGGGCGATTTCCACGAGGCGCTGAACTTCGCCGCCGTCTTCAAGGCGCCGGTGATCTTTCTGGTGCAGAACAACGGATTTGCGATCAGCGTGCCACTGTCGCGCCAAAGCGCAGCACCGACGTTGGCGCACAAGGGCGTCGGCTACGGGATCGGCAGCGAGCAGGTCGACGGCAACGATCCCGTTGCGATGCTGGCCGTCATGGACGAGGCGGCACGCTTCGTCCGCAGCGGAAACGGACCGGTGATCGTCGAGGCACACACTTATCGCATCGACGCACACACCAATGCCGACGACGCCACCCGCTACCGCGACAGCGCCGAGGTGGAAGCCTGGCTCGGGCGAGATCCGTTGCCGCGTCTCGAAAAGTATCTGCGCGCACACGATCTGATCGACGACGCGTTCGTGGAATCGCTGACTGCAGAGGCAGAAACTGCGGCCGCCACACTGCGCGCCGGCATGAATGTCGACCGCCCGCACGATCCGCTCGATCTGTTCCGGTACGTCTTCGCCGAGCAGACACCGCAATTGCGTGAGCAACAAGCCCAACTCGAAACCGAACTTGCTGCCGAAGCCGCTGACACAGGGGGACACTGACCATGCCCATGCTCACGATGGCTCAGGCCCTCAACACCGCGCTACGCGACTCTCTGGCTGCGGACGACAACGTTGTCGTCTTCGGTGAGGACGTCGGCACCCTGGGCGGCGTTTTCCGCGTCACCGACGGCCTCACCCGCGACTTCGGCGACGACCGATGCTTCGACACTCCCCTCGCCGAGTCCGGCATCATCGGATTCGCAATCGGCATGGCCATGGCCGGTTTTCGTCCGGTCGTGGAAATGCAGTTCGACGCGTTTGCCTATCCGGCGTTCGAGCAGATCGCCTCCCATGTGGCGAAGATCCGCAACCGCACCAAGGGCGCGCTGTCGATTCCGATAGTCATTCGTGTTCCTTTTGCCGGCGGTATCGGCGGGGTGGAGCATCACTGTGATTCCAGTGAGGGCTACTACGCGCACACACCCGGACTGAAGGTTGTGGCGCCGTCCACGGTGGAAGATGCGTACTCGCTGCTACGTTCGGCAATCGAGGACCCCGACCCCGTGATCTTCCTCGAGCCCAAGAAGCTGTACTTCGCGCGAGCAGATGTCGAACTGACCGCACGTGAGCCGATCGGTCGCGCCGTCGTCCGTCGCCCCGGTCGTGACGCGACGCTCATCGCCTACGGTCCGTCCGTGGATGTTGCACTGAGGTCCGCCGAGGCCGCTGCAGCCGAGGGCCGGGACATCGAGGTGATCGACATCCGCTCGATAGTGCCGTTCGACGACGAGACGGTCACCGCATCGGTGCGAAAGACCGGACGCTGCATCGTCATCCAGGAAGCGCAGGGTTTTGCCGGTGTGGGTGCAGAAATTGCTGCCCGCGTGCAGGAACGGTGTTTCCACCATCTCCATGCCCCGGTGCTCCGGGTCAGCGGCTTCGACATCCCCTACCCCGCTCCCAAGCTCGAGCGTCACCACCTGCCCAGCGTCGACCGTGTCCTGGACGCCGTCGACCGTCTGCAGTGGAACGACACTCCCGACACCCGTTGGGCGGTGACGGCATGAGCAATCAGGTTTTCATGCTCCCCGATCTGGGTGAAGGTCTGGCGGAGGCCGACATCGCGGAGTGGCACGTCAAGGTCGGCGACGTGGTCACCATCGATCAGATCGTCGTCGAGGTGGAAACTGCGAAAGCTGCTGTGGATGTGCCCATCCCGTTCGCCGGGACCGTGATCGAACTACACGGCAAGGGCGGAGACACCCTGAAGGTGGGCACTCCGTTGATCACTGTGAGTGGTGGCGAGAGTGTCGACGCGGTCGTTTCGGCCAACCACGAGCGCTACCGCGAAGAGGAACGCGCCGGTTCGGGCAACGTCCTGATCGGCTACGGCACCAGCGAGGATGCTCCTCTGCGCCGCCGCAGAGCTGCTCCGTCGGTACGTGTGATCTCGCCGATTGTTCGTAAACTGGCCTCTGACAACAGTATCGACCTAGCCACGATTTCCGGATCGGGCGCTGGCGGAGTCATCACGCGCGCCGACGTCGAGGCCGGGGCAAACTTCGGCCCGGAAACGGAAACGTCACACGTGACCGACCAAAGAATTCCGATCAAGGGGCTACGCAAGGTAGTTGCCGACAAGCTGTCCACCAGCCGTCGCGAGATCCCTGACGCGACAACCTGGGTCGACGTCGACGCCACCGAACTGTTGGCGGCGCGAGCCGAGATCAACAAGTCACTGCCCGATTCCGACAAGATCAGCCTGATGGCGCTCCTGGCTCGGCTGACCACCGCCGCATTGGCGCAGTACCCCGAACTGAACTCGTCGGTCGACACGGCTCGAGGTGAGATCGTCCGACACGCCCGCACCCACTTGGGCATCGCCGCGCAGACACCGAAAGGATTGATGGTACCGGTCATTCGTAATGCCGATTCGCTGAGCACTGCCGAACTCGCACAGGCACTTCGGGTGACCACCGACCTTGCCCGCGACGGCAAGCTCGAACCCGCCCGCCTGACCGGCGGCACGTTCACGCTCAACAACTACGGGGTATTCGGGGTCGACGGATCGACTCCGATTATCAATCACCCCGAGGCGGCAATTCTGGGGATCGGACGCATCATCGACAAGCCGTGGGTCGTGAACGGCGAGTTGACCGTTCGTAAGGTCACTCAGATCTCGTTGAGCTTCGACCACCGCGTCTGTGACGGGGGCGAGGCCGGCGGATTCCTGAGGCTGTTCGGTGACTACATCGAGAACCCGATCCGCGTCCTGGGAAGGCTCTGATGACCAAGGCTCCGATGACAACTGCAGAACCCCACAGCGACGTCGTGATCCTCGGTGGAGGATCGGGCGGCTATGCCTGCGCCATCCGCGCCGCCCAACTCGGATTGTCGGTCACGCTGATCGAAGCGGACAAGGTCGGCGGAACGTGCCTGCACCGCGGATGCATCCCGACCAAGGCGCTGCTGCATTCCGCCGAGGTGGCCGACTCGGCACGCACCAGCGAGCAATTCGGTGTCCGGGCATCTTTTGCCGGCATCGACGTCGCGCAGGTGCACGACTACAAGAACGGGACAGTCGAGCGGCTGTACAGCGGTCTGCAAGGCTTGTTGGCGCAACACAAGATCACCATCGTCAACGGATACGGGACGTACGTCGGTGGGCGAAGCATCGACGTCGACGGAACCCGCTACACCGGAACATCACTCGTTCTGGCCACCGGCTCGTATCCGCGGGAACTCCCCGGCATCGAACTCGGCCGACGGATCGTCACCAGCGACCAGGCACTCGAACTCGACCGGGTGCCCACCAGCGCAACGGTACTCGGTGGCGGTGTCATCGGCGTCGAGTTCGCAAGCCTCTGGCGCTCGTTCGGCGCCGAAGTAACGATCGTCGAGGCACTCCCCCGACTGATCGCCGCCGAGGATCCGTGGTCGTCGAAGCAGCTGGAGCGGGCATACCGGAAACGTGGAATCGTCTGTAAGACAGACACAAAGGTCGATTCCGCGAAAGAAGCAGCCGGTTCCGTCCGCATCGAACTAAGCGACGGAACGATACTCGACACCGACCTACTGTTGGTCGCCGTCGGCCGCGGACCTCGCACGGACGGTAACGGTTTCGCAGAAAACGGAATCAGCCTCGACAAGGGATTTGTCGTCACCGACGAACGCCTCCGTACGTCCGTGGACGGTGTGTACGCGGTCGGCGACATCGTGCCCGGTCTTGCGTTGGCGCACCGAGGTTTCCAACAAGGAATCTTTGTGGCTGAACAGATTGCCGGCAAGGATCCGATACCGGTCGCCGAACACCTGATTCCTCGCGTGACGTACTCACATCCCGAAGTTGCATCGGTCGGGCTCGGCGAAGAGGTGGCGCGCACGCAGTACGCCGACGTCTCCACCGTCATCTACGACCTGGCAGGTAACGGCAAGAGTCAGATCCTGCGAACTACCGGTGGAATCAAAGTGATTCGAAGCGGAACGAAAGGCCCTGTTGTCGGAGTTCACCTGGTGGGAGACCGCGTCGGCGAACTGATCGGTGAGGCGCAGTTGGCCGTTGCCTGGGAAGCACTTCCCGATGAAGTGGGGCGTTTCATCCACGCGCACCCCAGTCAGAACGAAGCGTTGGGCGAGGCCATGCTCGCACTCGCGGGAACACCACTGCACGCCCACAACTGACCCGAAGACAGAAAAGGAGATTCAATGAGTATCGACGACGAACTGCGCTGGGACGGTGAACTGACCGTCACTCGCCATGATCGGGAGACCGGCACGACTTTCGTGATTCGAATCGACTCCACCCGTCTGGGACCGGCGTCGGGTGGCACGCGGGCCGCTCACTATCCCTCGATCGGCCACGCTCTCGCGGACGCCGGGAAGCTCGCCGGTGCAATGACTTTGAAGATGGCTGTCTCCGACCTGCCGATGGGTGGCGGGAAGTCGGTGATCGCACTGCCAGCACCGCGCAATCAGATCGACGCCGCAACCTGGTCTCGTATCCTCGGCATCCACGCCGAGAACATCGACAAGCTCGAAGGAAACTACTGGACCGGTCCCGACGTCAACACCAACTCTTCCGACATGGATCAGCTCAGTCGCACCACCAGATACGTCTTCGGGCGTTCGGTTGACAACGGTGGCGCCGGTTCCAGCGCGCACGCCACCGCTCTGGGTGTGTTCGAAGCGATGAAGGCCACGGCGCGTCGCCGAGGACTCGGAACACTCGACGGCCGAACGGTACTGGTACAGGGGCTCGGCGCCGTCGGCGGCGACGTCGTCCGTCTCGCAGCGCAGGCTGGCGCACGTCTGCTGGTTGCCGATACGGACCCGCAGCGCCTCGAGGCGGCTTCTCTCGCGGGGCACACGGTCGTTCCTGCCGGCGAGGTCCTCCGAACACCGTGTGACCTCTTTGCCCCCTGCGCGATGGGAGGCATCATCGATTTCGCTGCGGCTGCGTCGATTCCGACTCTGGCCGTGGCGGGCGCAGCAAACAACATCTTGACCGATGCCGCTGCCGGTGAGGTTCTGCGAGACCGCGGGGTTCTCTGTGCCCCTGATTTCGTCGCGAACGCAGGCGGAGCCTTTCACCTCGTGGGGCGAGAAGTCCTGGGGTGGAACGAAGACGACGTCGTCGAACGAACCCGAGGCATCGGTCGAACCTTGGACGAGGTGTACTCGTTGAGCGAGGAACGTGGCATCACTACCGAGGCCGCAGCGCTTATGCTCGCCCGGGCGCGGCTATCCCCCGCATCCACCGCCGCCGCCGCCACATCCGCCGCCCCCGCTGCAGCTGCTGCCTCCCCCGCCTGAACCGCCACCGTCCGAACCCCCGCTACTTCCGCTGCCGTCGGCACCGATTCCGGCGGCGGAGGCCAAGGCGGGATTGATCATCAGCATCGCCGAACCGGCGAAGAGAGCGGCGGACATTCCCGCCAAACGTGGTCCGTAGGCGGAGAAGGCAGGCTTGTTGCGCGGGGACAGGTAGGCGTGTGCCGTGGTCAGTTCCGAACGTGCCGCCTTGCCAGAGGTGGTTCGATCGAAGTTGAGCCCGAGCAGCGGGATGCTGAACCCGGTGACGAGTACGGCGAGAATCAGAAACTCGACGGGCTTGTCGTTGTGCAGTCCGAAAGTAATGCGGACGATACCCACGGCCACCAGGATCTTCAGCGGAACTGTGGAGAGAAAGATTGAACGCCTGGCGCTGTCGGAGGTCAGGTATCCCCGGTCCGCCAAAGAGTTTCGTAGGCGAGCTGTTTCCACCGTCATACGCTCGGCGAGTTGGCGCCGACGATGGGGTAGAGCCTTCTGCGCCAGGCGCTGGTACACGGTGAGGGTGTACCAGTCCAGGGTCTCGTCGCCAGGGCCCAACGGGCGCAGGACAGCGCCGTCGGTGGTGATCAGGTCAGCGCTACGCAGGATTGCCAATGATGCTGCGATGGCGCGTGACTCGCCGGTGAGCATTCCGACTTCCGGAGGCGTCAGTTGCTCGGCGGAATACCCGTGCTCGGTTGAGTACCCGTGCCGGCGTGCCCGGATCATCAGACGCCACCCCAGAGTGAGAACCATGAGCGTGGCCGAAACGGCTATGTAGCCGTAGAGGAAATCCTCGCTGGGGATCCCCCAGGTGTCGGCTGCATGCGTGCTCATCCCCCACACCCCCCGCCGCCGCAACTGCTCCCACTGCCGCCACCGCCGTCCGAGCCGGATGATCCGGATGAGGAGCCACAACTGTAGTAGCTCGAACTTCCGCCACCCGGGCTGTACGCGGCGCCCGCAGCTACCGCTCCCGCCAGCGCCGGATCGATCAGAACCAGAGCGCCCGCACCGAAGAGCGCCGCCGACAGCCCGGCGAGCGAGGGACCGTAGCTCGTGTACGCGGGCCGCAGTTTCGGTGAGAGGTACGAGTTTTCGTGCTTGAGGCGTCGAAGCTCGCTGTCTCCCAAAGCTGTCCGACGACGCTTGATGCGAAGAAGTGGAATCATCAGAGCGAGAACGATGATGGTGAGGAGCAGGAACCCGACCGGCTTACCGCCGGCGATTCCGGCGACGAGACGGACTACGCCGATAGCAATGACCGCCACGATCGGAACGGTCCGAAGGGCAGCGGTCAGACCGTCCTGCTGGCGTTGCAAATATCCCTCGTCGATCAACGTCGTACGTAGTTGTGCGAGTGCGACGTTCAGCCGTCCCATCAGACGCACCTGCCGCAGCGGGACCTTTCCGTTGCCGAGCCGCTTGTGCACCGTACGGGTGAACCAGTCGAGACGATTCTTGTCCTCCGCAGTGAGTGCCAGCTTGGTCTTGCCTTCGGTGCTGATCAGCTCGGCGCTGCGCAGAATAGCCATCGACGCCAGCACCGCTTGGTAGTCACTGGTCAAGGCACCGATCTCGGGAGGAGTGAGCGGCCGACGGACAGCGTCGACGACCACCGGTGACCGGCGCGCAGTCATTCGGCTGTACAGCGAGAGTCCGATCGCGACGGCAGCCGCCACCAGGTACCACTGAAGGAAAGTCTGGCTGGGGATCCCCCATGTATCCGTATGATCATGCATCGCACACCACCTCTCGATGAACTCCTGAGACAAGTCCAGTCTCTTTGTCCGACAACTGATGTCAGTATCGGGCCAGTGCCCGGAAAAGCGATATCCGGATGGCCATCGTCACCATTCCGTTACCGCCGAACTGGGGATTTACCGGCCGGTAGGTCGAAGCACGATCTCCGTGGGGTGTGCGTCGGACGGTGTTTCGACGGCAGTGAGTACGGCACGCGCCACAGTGGAGGCTTTCAGGAAGCGCTCCGGGTCGTACTCGTCGCCCTCACCGGCGACGATGTCGCGCTGCATGTCGGTGTCGATCCGTCCGGGGTGAATGGAGGTGACCCGCAGTGCCGGCTCTTCCAGGCGCAACGCATCTCCGAAAGCGCGCAGGGCGAACTTGCTGGCCGCATACGAGCCCCAGCCGGCGTTGGCGCGCAGTCCGGCACCCGAATTGATCAGTACGACGTGGCCACCGGCTGCCCTGAGGGCAGGAAGGAGGACACGCGTGAGTTCGGCGACGGCGATGACGTTTGCCTCGAGGGTGTGTCGCCACTGATCGACCGAGGATTCCTCGATGGTTCCGATGTCGGCCACGCCGGCGTTGTGTACCAGCACGTCGAGCGTCGTGATGGACGAGGCGGCGGCGGCGACGGCGTCGTAGTCCGTGAGGTCGAGGGGTAGAGGCGTCGATCCGGGCAGTTCGGCGCAGATCGGCTCGAGGGCCTGCGCGGATCGTGCACCGAGCAGCAGGTCGTGTGTCGGCGCCAGTTCGCGTGCGATGGCAGCTCCGAGGCCGCGACTGGAACCGGTGATCAAGGCAGTAGGACGCATGGTGCGAGCCTATCGAGTGAGGATTGTTCGGCCAGACGAACTTGTGTATTTGTTTACCCACATATTAGAGTTCGACCATGACGACACGCGACGCGAAGAACTTCCGCCGCCTGGGAATTGCCGCCCTCGCCGCCCTGCTTCTGTCCAGCTGTTCTGCGGTGAGTTCTGGCTCCGACGACGACCGCCCGGTGGTGCTCACCACGTTCACCGTGCTGTCGGACATCGCCCAGAACGTTGCCGGCGATCATCTTCGCGTCGAGTCGATCACCAAGGCGGGGGCCGAAATTCACGGCTACGAGCCGACGCCCGGAGACATTCGGCGGGCGAGCGAAGCCGATCTGATCCTCGACAACGGCATGAACCTCGAGGCGTGGTTCGCGAAATTCGTCAACGGACTGGACGTGCCACACGTCGTGGTCAGCGACGGCGTCGAAGGCATTCCGATCGCCGGCGACGCGTATGCGGGCAAGCCCAATCCGCATGCATGGATGTCTCCGTTGAATACGCAGATCTACGTCGACAACATGGTGACTGCTTTCAGCGACCTCGACCCGGACAACGCCTCGGCATTTGCGGAGAACGGCGCGAAGTACAAGGCGGAACTGCAAGCAGTTCAGGACGGCCTGGTTAGTGGGCTGGCGGCATTGCCCGCAGGTCAGCGTGCACTCGTCAGTTGCGAGGGTGCGTTCTCCTATCTGGCCAGGGACGCGGGACTCAGCGAGGCGTACATCTGGCCGGTCAATGCCGAGCAGCAGGCGACGCCGCAGCAGATCATCGCCGCGATCGACTTCGTCCGAGCCAATTCCGTTCCCGCCGTCTTCTGCGAGTCGACGGTCTCGGATGCCCCCATGCAGCAGGTTGTCGGGGCGACCGGCGCGAAGTTCGGCGGAACGCTGTACGTCGATTCGCTGTCCGAAGCCGACGGTCCCGTGCCCACCTATCTGGACATGATTCGCCACGACACCGACGTCATCCTCGGCGGTCTGACCGGCGGTAAATCATGAACGAAGCCATTCGCGTCGAAAACGTCAGCGTTCACTACGGCGAGGTCCACGCACTGGACCACGTCGATCTGACGTTGAACTCGGGTAGCGTCTGCGGACTGATCGGCATGAACGGTTCAGGAAAGTCGACTCTGTTCAAAGTGATCATGGGGATGATCAAGCCGGACAACGGTTCTGTCAGAATCGCCGGTCTCGACGCAGCCACTGCGCGCAAGAGCGGCCGCGTCGGATACGTGCCGCAGAGTGAAGACGTCGACTGGACCTTCCCGATCAGCGTCCGTGACATCGTGATGATGGGCAGGTACGGCCACCTCGGATTCTTGCGACGTCCGCGGCGTGCAGATCGCGAGGCGGTGGCAGAGGCCCTCGAGCGGGTGGAACTCACCGAATTTGCGGATCGTCAGATCGGTCAGCTCTCGGGTGGTCAGAAGAAGCGCGCGTTCGTCGCACGCGGCATCGCTCAGGACGCGTCGATACTGTTGCTGGACGAGCCGTTTGCGGGCGTCGACAAGCGTTCCGAGGCAACGATTTCGATGCTGCTACGAGAGTTGGCTTCCGACGGCCGGTCGATCTTGGTCTCGACCCACGATCTCCACGCTGTGCCGAAACTCTGCGACGAGGCGGTACTGCTCATGCGCAAGGTCCTGGTGCATTCCGACCCGGACACCGTGCTGCAACCGGAAAACCTCGCCCTGGCTTTCGGTCTCGACGTGATGGACAGGACCTGATCGATGAACCTCGTAGAACTCCTACTTGATCCTCTCCAGTACGGATTCATGGTGCGCGCGTTGGCCGTTGCGGTTGTGGCAGCGGTTGTCTGCGCGGTGCTCAGTTGTTGGTTGGTGCTCATCGGGTGGTCGTTGATGGGCGACGCCGTCTCGCACGCCGTGCTGCCGGGTGTTGTCCTCGCTTACGTCGTCGGCGCTCCATTTGCGATCGGGGCCTTGATCTTCGGGTTGATCGCCGTAGCCCTGATCGGACTGATCCGTAACACCAGCCGCGTCAAGGAAGACGCCGCGATCGGTATCGTCTTCACGACTCTCTTTGCGTTCGGTTTGGTTCTCATCTCGGTGACCCCCAGCCAGACCGATCTCAACCACATCATTTTCGGCAACCTGCTGGGGGTGAGCTCGTCTGATCTTCTGCAGGTCGCGATACTCGGCGCGTTGGCGTTGAGCATTCTGTTGATCAAGCGTCGTGATCTGACGTTGTTCGCCTTCGACCCGATCCATGCGAACGCGATAGGTCTTTCGCCCAAGCGCCTGGGTGCGCTGCTACTCGGCGTCCTCGCGCTCACGTCCGTTGTGGCGTTGCAAGCCGTCGGCGTCGTGCTGGTGGTGGCGATGCTGATCATCCCCGGCGCGACGGCCTACCTCCTCACCGACAAGTTTTCGCGGATGCTGGTGATAGCTCCCGTCGTTTCCGCAGTCTGCGCGATTGCCGGTATCTACGTCAGCTACTACCTCGACACGGCTTCCGGTGGCATGGTCGTCATGACGCAGGGCATCGTGTTCGCTCTGGTGTACCTGTTCAGCCCCTCGCAAGGGGTGATCGCGAAATGGACTTCGCAGCAGCGTAGGACTCGAGCGGAATACAGCGCCGCGGCGTACGAGCCTTCCTGATCGTTCGTCCAGTTAACAATCCGCTACCAAATCGGGTAGGTTCGTACGGGCATTCGTCACCACAACATTCCGGCCGCAACGATGCCGGCTGCAAGACGATCGGTGGTGACGCCTTGAACACCGATGGGTTCTTCGATGACGCAGTTCCGAGCGCGACGCACGTGGCTGGTTCTCGGCGTCGTTGTCGCGGTCATCGCTCTCGCCGGATCCGGGCTGCTCAGCCCACGAACTTCGGTTCTGGTGGACGATATCGCCCAGCTCGTCGGCGGAGCCACCGCAACTGCGGTCTGTTGGTGGACGTCGCGGCGCTATCACGGCGTCGAGCGTCGTTGGCGAACTCTGATGGCTCTGGGTATGGCCGGCTGGACTCTCGGGATGTTCTTCTGGGCGTTCTACCGCTCGGTTCTCCACGTTCCACTTCCGTCGCCGTCGATCGCGGACATCGGTTTCTTCATGTTCCCGGTGTTCGCCGTGCCGGCGCTTCTGTCGTTGGTGCGTCAGTCGCCCCGGCGTGAGGCGATCGGTCCGATCCATCTCTGGCTCGTGCTGACGCTCGACGGTCTTGTCGTTGTCGGTGGATTGTTCATCCTCACGTGGACAACGGCCCTGGGCGCCGTCGTTCATACCGGTCCGACGGGATCTCTCGGGTTTCTTGTCGCGGTGATGTATCCGATCACCGACTTCGTTCTGATCGCCATGGTCTTGCTGATGGTCATCGGACCGAAGGCCGTAGCAGAGATCCGTGAACCGCTGACGTTCCTCGGGTGCGGGTTGGTGATGCTCTCCCTTTCGGACAGCCTGTACGCGTACTTGGTGGCGATCGGCGCCGAGAGTATGCCGACCATCGCCGATGCCGGGTTCATCGCGGGGCCGCCGTTGATCGCCTTGGCGGCGCTGACGAAGCGAACCGAGCCTCGGAACCGCAACGCGCCGCAGCAGTGGCGAAGCGATCGGACTCAGTTGCTGCTGCCGTATCTGTTGATCGCGGTGATCGCGACGATCGTGACTGTTCAGGCGCTGATCGTCGGCAACCTCGATGCCGTGGTCGTGATACTCGGCGTCGGCGTGTTGGTTCTCGCGCTGGTGCGCCAAATACTCACGCTCCTCGAGAACGACGCGCTCCTTCAACAGATCTCCGCTGCCCAGGACGAGCTGAGGTACCGAGCACATCACGACCCACTCACCGAGCTTGCAAACCGGGCCGCGTTCGACGAACACTTTGCGAGCGCCATCGACGACTATCGCCAGACGAACTCCGATTGGGTGCTGATGCTTGTCGATCTGGACGACTTCAAACAGATCAACGATCGATACGGGCACCCGGCCGGCGACCGGTTACTGGTTGCTCTCACAGCACGTCTGCGCGAAGCGGTTCCCGAGGGTGCGTTTGTCGCCCGATTCGGTGGCGACGAGTTCACAGTGCTCCTGCAGGGCACGATCGACGACGCCGTCGTCGTGGCTCGCCGGATCGTCGACGCGCTCAGGTCCGATCAGACTGCAGACACATCGGTGTCGGTGGGTGCGAGCGTTGGTGTCGCGCATTTCGAGTCCGCGCAGTTCGAGTTCGGGGACGAACCGCTCAGCGCGCACACTCTTCTTCGCCAGGCCGATGCGGCGATGTACGAGGCGAAGAGAAGTGGGAAGGGCGCGGTCGTTGTCTACGGCGACCGTCGCAAATGGTTATCGCCGTAGTAGTGCGAAAATCGTTGCCGGTGAACCCGATCCGGCCTTGTTGATCGCACCACCGACAAGGATGCTAGCCCCGGTGGTTGGCAGGGCGGCAAGATTGTTCAAGTTCTCCAGGCTGATTCGATGCTTGTCGTACAGGATTGTCGAGACGGGGTAGGTTTCGTCGTTTCCGAGGTCGGGACCGAACGTGTCGGTTCCCAATGCTCCGCGGGTGCCCAAACGGCCGGTGTCTATCAGCCACCGCGCCGCGTCCACCGAGAAGCCGGGCTGGTGGGTGACGCCCTCGGCATCGGAGTTGGCATATTCTTCGCTACCCCAGCGCGATTCCCACCCGGTCCAGAGAACTACGGCCGCTCCATCGGGGATCTTGCCGTTGCGCGTTTCCCATTCCTGCAGGTCCGCGACCGTGAGCGCATAGTCCGAATCGGCGGCAGCCTTGTCCCGGATGTCGATCTTCACTGCGGGGAGGAAGAGGTCCGCCGGATCGAGTTGGTCGGCTGTGAGGCCGCCTTCCTGGAAGTGTGCGGGTGCGCCCCAATGCGTGCCCGTGTGCTCACCTTCCTTGACGTACTGGAGGTAGTAGCCGTCGTTTGCGATGGTGGCCGCTGTGTCGAGAGTGAACTCGGGGTCGCCTGGAAAAACCGGCGTCGTCGCCGGGTCGTTCACGTGTGAGAGCGAAACAACCGACAACTGTTCGTTCAACGGGCTTGTTGCGTCTTGACTGCTTCCGGAACTGCTACCCATGTCGATCACCTGAGGTCCCGCTACCAGCGCCAGACCTGTGGCTGCGCGCTGAAGTAACTGCCGTCGTTTCATCGATCCCCCGCCAATTTGTCCGAATTGAGAGTGTTGCAATCACTTTCGCTCCTTGAACACTAGGACAGAACCTTAGGCTGCTGCGGACCACGACGACCACTCCACATCGCGGACAGCTATCACCTGTCCGTGCGGTCGGTGATCTACGTACTGCGGATACTTTGCGGCCAAAGCATCGATCGCGCTCTCGGACTCCTTGGTGCCCGGGTCGAGAACCTCCGCATGTCCGTCGACGCGGACCCACCAGAGCGCGGACCAGTCGTCGTCGTAATGATCGACCAGCAGGCTTGCGCGCCCCGTCTCGGTGATGTTCCGGAGCCTGCGAAGAGCGGTCGTGGTTTTCGGTTTGTGGTCGACACAGGAATAGACGGTGCCGCCGACCAAGACGAATACCAGCGGCACGATGTGCGGAACGCCGGCCGCATCTGCCGTTGCCAGGTGAGCCACCCGCGCGGCTTCAAATCGTGCTCTCGGGTCGTCCATATTCACAGCGTAAGGGGATCAAGGGTTGCCGCGAGCCGCTGCTGACGGAACAGTGGTCTCATGGAACCGGATGAAGCGCTTCGGGAGATCGCCTACTGGCTCGAACGATCACGCGCTGAAACGCACCGCGTCAAGGCCTATCGCCGAGCTGCGGAGGTCTTTTCAGGATTGTCCGACGAGCAGAAGGAGTCTCGCCGGAAAGCCGACAGTTGGAAGGCCCTCACCGGCATCGGGCCGAAGACTGCCACGATTATCGCTCAGTCGTACGACGGCATCCCCGAGTATCTCGAGGAACTGCGGGGGCAGGCTGAGCCCATCGGCGACAGCCCATTGCGACAAGCGCTGCGCGGCGACCTCCACACCCACTCCGACTGGTCCGATGGTGGAAGCCCCATCGAAGAAATGATGCGACGCGCAGCAGCACTCGGCCATGACTACTGCGCCCTCACCGACCATTCGCCTCGCCTCACAGTTGCCAACGGGCTGTCCGCGGAGCGCCTACGGTCTCAACTCGACGTGATAGCCGGGTTGAATGCCGAACTGGCTCCCTTCCGCATCCTCACGGGAATCGAGGTGGACATCCTCGAGGACGGTTCACTCGACCAGGATCCCGATCTGCTCGACGAACTCGACATCGTGGTGGCGAGCGTCCACTCCAAGCTGCGGTCCGAACGCGAGGCGATGACCCGCAGAATGCTTGCTGCAGTGCAAAATCCGCGTGTCGATATTCTCGGACACTGCACCGGGCGTCTTGTCGAGGGTGCTCGCGGAACCCGGCCCGAGTCGCAGTTCGACGCGGAGAAAGTGTTCGAGGCCTGCCGCGAATCAGGCACAGCCGTTGAGATCAATTCCCGACCGGAGCGTCGTGACCCGCCTTCGCGTTTGATCGAGTTGGCCCGCGATCTCGATTGTCTTTTCTCCATCGATACCGACGCCCATGCCCCCGGTCAGTTGGCTTGGCAGGGCTACGGCTGTGACCGGGCCGAAAAGTGCGGCGTCGAAGCGGATCGGGTGATCAATACTTGGACCGCCGAAGATCTTTTGGAGTGGGCAGGCAATTGAGAGCACGCCGGAATGGGTCACCGAGGCGTTTGCTCGGTGACCTCCGGGTTCAGAGTCGTGTGGTGGAGCGGCGGGGTTTCCGGTCGGGGTCGATGCCCGGTGGTGGGATGAACCAGGGCAGGTGATCGGTGCCCATTCGGATTTCCCATTGTCCGGTGAATCCGGGTTTTCGGTGCATCAGGGTGTGGTGGGTTCGGCAGAGCAGGACCAGGTTGTCCATGACGGTTGGTCCTCCTTTGGCCCAGTGTTTGATGTGGTGGGCGTCGGTCCAGGCGGGGACGCAGTCGCAACCGGGGAAGGCGCAGCCTTTGTCGCGGGCGATCAGGGCGGTGCGTTGTGCTGCGGTGACAAGCCTTTTGAGTGGGGTGACGTCGAGTGGGGCACCGTTTTCGTCGAGGAGGACGCTGGAGAGCATGCAGTCGCAGGCGATCATGCGGGTGCGGCCGACGCTCAGTGGTCCCATCCAGGGCATGTGGCCGACATCGAGATCTTGTTTGTCGAGATCGTGAAAGTCGAGATCGAGCATGCCGGGATCGTCGTCCTCGGAGGGGACAGGTGTTGAGCCATCACCCGTTGTGGCGCATTCACGGTGGTAGGCCAGGTCTTTGGCGTTGATGTGCACGTTCAGGTGTGGGCGTTGGCCGCCGTCGATGCCGGTGGCAGCGTTGTCGAGGTAGCGCCGGATGAGTTCTGCCATGGCGTCTGCGTTGCGTGTGGCGGCGGGTCGTTTGTCGGGTGTGCCGTCTTCGGCGGGGGTGGGCATGGAGAGGTTGGAGAGGGCGGAGAGAAGCATTTCGCCGGTCACTCCGTCGAAATCGCCTCGGACGGCGACTCTTCCGTTGAGGGTGGGGGAGATGCGCAGTTCGTTGCGGTCGGTGTCTTCGCTTGGTGGTGGGTCGTCGGATTCGAACATGTGCTCGAGGACGCTGATGGCGTAGCGCAGTTTGACGGTGGTTGCTTCGGTTCCGGATGCTGCGGCGAGGAGTGTGTCGCGGCAGTACGGTAGTGCGGCGTCGGGCATTGCCTTGGGTGGGGATTCGCAGAACGCCACGATCAGTGCTGCGTGCTCGAAAGTGAGGTCACCGGCATCGAATTGGTCTTCGATCTCGGGAAACGACCGTAGCGCTTTTCCCAGGGCTGCGATTCTTCTGCCGGTGGAGATCTGCAGCATGGTGTGGTTCGCGAGCCATTGTCCGGTGCCGCGGTAGCAGAGTACTTGTTCGTCCGCGTTCAACGTCAGGGTGTCGACGGCGGCCACTCGAATGGCTTCCAGGCGAAGGATTTCCGCTGACGCGGTGATGGCGATCTCGCGGACGTCGCTGGGGTGAAGCCGCCACAATCGTCCGCGCACACCCACGGCGGAGCTGTTGACCACGTCGGTGACAGCATCTTCGGTGATGTTGATCGTCATGAGAACCCCCCGTTCTACCTTCCATCATACTCGAACATACTTTCGAGTCAAGGGCGTTTTCGGGAAGGTGAGGTGGGCCCGGCCGTCGTGATTCTGTTGTTCGAGAGCAGATTCCGTCGCTAGAGCATCAGCGCCGGATCTGTAGTCAGTTCGATGTTCAGCCACGGTTCGTAGGGGAGATCGGCGAGGCTGGTGGCGAACGAGCGTCGTACTGCGTCTTCACCGTCGATGTCCCAGCTGTGTGGCGCGACCATGAACGTCGCTTCGACATACAGCTTGCGACCCACCTTGCTCATGGTGAGAGTCGGTTCGTCCAAGCCGAATTCGTCGCGGACGACGGCGATGGCATCGTGCACGCGGGCCTGAACGTTTTCGCCGGGAGCACCTTCGAGGAGTTCGATCAGTGCGGTTCGCAGAAGTGCGTACGGTTGCGGGACCAGCATCGCGCAGCCGAGGAGGACCAAGACGGAGTCGACATATCGGTCGGCGTCGGAGAAATCGGTGCGGCCCAGGATCATTGCGACGACAGCACCGACTGCGACCAGCGCGCTGAAGGCAGTCGACGCTCCCCATTGCCTGGCTTCGGCGACGAGCAGATCAGATGTGCGGTCGACTTGTCGGACGTAGCGCCAGATGATGATCGACACCACCGCGCTGACAGCGCCGTATGCCACCAGAGACCCCGCGGTGACGTCGGCTCCGCCCGCGAGGATGACACGAACTGCCTCGACTGCAGCGTAGGCGAGCGTCGCCAGTAATGCCATGCCCTGGACAGCGATGACGACCGGGATCAATGCCTCCTTACCGAACGGGAAGCGTGCGGTGGGGCCCGAGTCGGCTATCCGCGAGACCCGCAGTGAGAGCGCCGTCAACACCATTCCGATGAGGGCGTACACACCGTCGAGCAGGATCACCTGGGACTGCGAGATCCAGCCCCAGAATGCGGCGAGCACAGCCAACGCCGTTGCGACCACGAGCGAGTACCGCAGGGCCTTGCGTTCGCGGGTAGCGCTGTCTTCCTTGGTGCCCATGAATTCCAAACCGCCTGTCCGTTTCGATATTCCTCCACGTAGGAATACCAGCAACGACGCGCAGGCACGGGATCAGTGGACCAATTGCGCTGCCAGATCGAGAAAGTCCTCGGCGTTGATGTCGAACTCGTCGGAGAAGGACACATCGGGATTGCCCCTGGCTCCGAATTCGAGTGGTCGAGCTATGAAGGCTGTGCGGAATCCGAGAGCTTTGGCCGCCCGGATGTCATATTTGTGACTGGCAACCATCATGATCTCGGCCGGGTCGTACCCGAGATATCGAGCAGCCAGGTGGTAGATCTTCGGATCTGGTTTGAAGACGCCGGCCATTTCGGCAGTGAAGACGGCATGCCATGGCAGATTTCCGTGCCGGGAGATGCTGACTCCGGCATTCACGTCGGCGTTGGACAAGGCAGCGATTGTGTACTGCTGGCGCAGGGTTGTCAGGCCGGCGACAGTGTCGGGCCACGGGTCCAGGAATTTCCAGGCGGTGGTGAGTTCTTCCTGTTCGGCATCGGAAAGTTCGATGCTCTCGCGGGCCAACAGCTTGCGCAGAGCCTCGCGGTACACCGAATGTACTGTCACCCATTCGCCTGTGGAATCGTCGGCCTCGGAGGTGTTCGCGAAGTACTCAGCGCGCCAGAGATTGACGAATCTTGGCCAGTCCACGTCGGCGTCGGTGATTCGACGGGCCTCTCGGCACAGTGTGCTGTGAAAATCGGTCGCTGTGCCCTGGACGTCGAACAGCAGTGCTTTGATCTTCTCGCGCACTAGGCCTCCACTCCGAGATCACCCGACGGACTTCCTTCATTATTGCGGCTGCAGCGCCGGATTCGTGCTCGGTGAGCGCAAAGGCTCGACGCGTCGCAAAATAGACATCTATGGCCGACCGCGGATTTACCCCGACTCAGCTCGCCGCCCGAGCTGCCTACTTGCTGCGCGGAAACGACCTGGGCACGATGACCAGCGCTGCCCCGAAGCTGTATCCCCACATGTGGAGCTGGGACGCCGCGTTCGTGGCGGTAGGTCTGGCGCCGCTCAGCGTCGAACGGGCGGTAGTAGAGCTCGATACCTTGCTCTCGGCTCAGTGGAAGAACGGAATGATTCCGCACATCGTGTTCGCGAACGGTGTCGACGGCTACTTCCCCGGACCGACGCGGTGGGATGTCAATGCGTTGGCAGCGCATGCTCCTTTGGGTACCGCTACATCGGGAATCACCCAACCCCCCGTTCACGCGATCGCGGTGCAGCGGATTCTCGATCATTCGCGTCGGCACGGACGTACGACGCGTGCGGTCGCGGAAGAGTTCCTCGACCGGCGCTGGAGCGATCTGGTTCGGTGGCACCGGTGGTTGGCGGAGGCCCGCGATCTCGACGGCAACGGCCGTATCGCGCTCTATCACGGGTGGGAATCTGGGATGGACAACTCTCCGCGTTGGGATCTGGCGTACGCGAATGTTGTTGCGGGACAAGTGCCTGCGTATCAGCGTGCTGATCTCGCTGTGGTGACGGACCTGTCTCAGCGGCCCACGGATAACGAATACGACCGCTACCTTTGGCTTCTCGAAGAGATGAAGGCCGTGCGGTACGAGGATTCTCAACTCGCCACTGCCATGAGTTTTGCCGTCGAGGACGTGTTTGTCAGTGCGGTTTTCTCGATGGCATGCGACGTCTTGGCAACTATCGGTGAGGAGCATTCGCGGCCGAACTCCGACGTCCGTGATCTGCGCGGTTGGGCAGATCGATTCCGGCAGGGCGTGATTGCCACCACCGATGAACGATCAGGTGCAGCAAAGGATTTCGATCTTCGCACCGGGCGATGGGTTCATACCGAAACCATCGCGATGTTTGCGCCGTTGCTGTGCGGCGGCCTGAGCCGCGATGCCGAGCGCGCTCTGTTGCGCACTTTCGAGGGGCCCAAATTCTGTGGTCACCCGGACATGCGGTTTGCTGTCCCACCGTCGACGTCTCCGGTTTCCGGCGATTTCCGTCCTCGGGAGTATTGGCGTGGCCCGGTGTGGCCGGTGATCACGTGGTTGTTCTCGTGGGCCTTCGCGCGTCGGGGGTGGGCCGAGAGATCGCACGTCTTGCGTTCGGAGGGGTTGCGGCAGGCCAGCGATGGCAGTTTTGCCGAATACTACGAGCCTTTCACCGGTGAGCCGCTGGGCAGTATGCAACAGTCGTGGACCGCTGCGGCTGTTCTCGATTGGCTCGGTTGAGTGAACATTCCCTGAATTAGGGGACAAAACGGACTAGTCGACCTTAGTCTCGGGAAATGGTCGAGCGACGGATCGTCAGGACACTGGGCAAGCTCACCCCGATCGCGATGGCAGCTGCCATCGCGATCACGGCACCTGGCCTCGCCGCTGCCGACGCTCCCCGCGGCCCGGACGTCTCTTCGTGGCAGCACGTGGACGGAACCGGAATCGACTGGTTCCAGGTCAAGGCGTCAGGGCACGAGTTCGCGATGGTCAAGGCCACCGAGTCGCTCAACTACGTCAATCCGTACTTCATCCAGGATTGCCTGGTCATGCGTGCTGCCGGCGTCTCGCGCGGGGCCTACCACTACGCAGACGTTCGCCAGTCCCCCGAAGCCCAGGCCGCCTTCTATTCGGCGATCGTCCTGGGTATCAACGGACCTGGTGACCTCCCGCCCGTTCTGGATCTCGAGGACGCGAAGGGACTGCCCGCCGGGCAGGTCATCGACTGGACTCATCGCTACTTGAATACAGTCCAGGCACTTACCGGGCGGCAGCCCATCATTTACACGTATCCCAACTTCTGGCGTACTCAGATGGCCAACACCACCGAGTTCAACCACTACCCGCTGTGGATCGCCGATTACAACGGGCAGAACGCACCGGGGCCGCTACCCGGCGGTTGGTCCAACTGGACTTTCTGGCAGTACACCAGCACCGGACGCATCCCCGGAATCACCGGAAACACTGATATCAACGTCTACAGCGGAGCCCAGGGCGATTTCGATCGCTACGCCAACAGTGTGGGGTTCGGCAGCAGCTAGTTTGCGGCGGGGCCCTTGGCTCCGTGGTGCCCGGTTCGGGCCCTTTCGCCCTCGATGCATTTGCCTCGAGGCACGCGGAAGGGCCCTTTTTGGCACTCTTGTGACGCTTGGCTGGTTAGTCCGGTTGTTGCTCGTCAGTTACGAGAATTCTGCCGGGCGGTAGCCACGGTCGCTGAACTTTCGACTAGCTGAGCAGGATCAGAAAATAGCTATGGCAGAAAATGAGCAGAACTGCTCTGCCTGAAAAGCTACAAAACGGACTTGAAGTTGGGTTTGAATCGAAGGCGGCCGCCCGGTTTCGGGCGAAGTTGGTGCCTCGCAATCCAATTATCGGAGCCTCGGGATGCTTCGTTACCGGCAGCCGTCGCTGAGTGTGGTCTGGATCAATTCGATCAATTTCGACGTGCTCGCACGGGTCATCGGACTCCATTCAGGACGGGGTTTCCGACCGTCGTTCGAGGGTCTGTGGCGCATCCAACAGGCCTTATCCATATTGGGCATTTGTCCAGATTCCGTACCTTCCTTGAGGTTGGTCGTCACCCGATCTGGTCAGCGGAAACATTGAATGTCATCGCGTTCGCCGCGGTGCCGCACTCCGAGGGCTGAATTGTCCGCTCGGACAACACTGCTCCTCGAAGCTTGTCCGATCTACGAACAAAAACGTCGATCGGTCTGCTTTGTCCGACTTTCGATGGGCAAGCTCCCGGTTATCTGTTATCTTGTTCCTGATAACTGGAAGGTTGCTCTCGATTTGCGCGGATTTCGAGGGCCAAGGTCCTGTTCAGGGCGGCTCTTCCAACACGCAGGTGTTTCCGAAGAGGAGCTCGAATGACAGGACCGGCAACAGCGTCCGGTGTGAGGTCGATCAGCCGAAAACAGGCGCATCGACCCGAACCAACCGATCAACCGGGAGTTCGCGCCAGCGCTCTCGCATCTCCGTCCATCGAACATCGATCAGGCACATCCTGGGGAGTAAGAAATGCCTAACGACATACCGCCGACAAGGTCGGCCATATTCACCGCAGGGCTCCCGCCCTGGGTGCGAGCGTGGACGGTGGTATGGACCGCCATCGCGATGATTCTCGGTATCTCCGGCGCGACGGCAGTGGTTGCGTCAGCGCAGCCGGCCGCGACGCTCGGCGGCCCCGTTCAGGCTCAGGCGCCGGCTCGCGCCGCTGTTCTTCCGGATGAACAGCCTGCAAAAGGCTGCGCATTCAGCGCCCCCGGCACCGGTCCGTTCTCGCAGAACATCTGCTGGATCGATATGTCGACGCTCGATGCGGCAACGGCTGCTTCTGCGGCAGGGCAGTCGATGGAAATCCAGCTCACCGACGGTTACAAGATCAACTTCAAGGCTTTCCTCACCGACTCGGTAGCGGGAAAGACACACCAGGGGATCGAAACGAAGGCATTTCCCACGTTGCACTATGCAGCGTTGGGAACTTCCGCGTACACGGGTGTGCCGACGACGATCAAGCCGGCGATCTACCAAACCTCAGCCACCGCTGGTCAGTCCGGTGGAACAGTCTCGCTGAAGAACATCGTGATGACGGGGCCGAATGGCGCCGTCAACAACTACGGGCTCGTAGCAGCCGACGCCGAGTCGACAGACGCGAATATCAATACTACGAACGACCGTGAATTCCTCACTTTCAATTCGGACAAGCCTCTACGGCAGATCGCACGTACCGTCGGTGACGACAGTGATCCTGCCTACCCCGGAATTCGGGCCTGTGACGGTGGGCTGACGGGTATGCCAGCCAATACCGTCCGATGCGATTCGTGGAACAACGTCAATGGCCAGGGGCGCACGCCCGGAACGCTGGTCGTTGCATCGACTGCTCCGACAAGTTTCGCAGCCACTTTCGGAAATACCGTTCAGGCGACCTCGCGTCAGGGCCTGGCGTTCGGTGTGCTGCTGTCGAAGGTCAAGATCGACAAGGACCTCACGCGCGTCACCCCCGGTGACGATTTCACTATCGGCATGAGCACCGGACACCACGCTGATGCAGGCGCCGCTGCAGCAACCGAGATCAAGAGCACCACGACCGGTGCGACTGATACGACGGCATCGACTGGCTGGCGGACGCTCCTCGCAGATACCACGCCCACCCCTGTCACGTTCTGGGAGAAGCCAACTACCTCGGCGACCAAGACCGCGAACTATGCGACATCGTGGGATTGCCAGGTAAACGGCGTGACCCAGGCCCTCAGGGTCGGTGACGTTGCGCAGGCCGCACTTACACCGGGTGACAACGTGTATTGCAAGGTCAAGAACACCCCGGTTCTCGTGAAGAAGTCGTCGTCACCACCTACCGGTGAGACGGTCAATATCGGCCAATCAATCACCTACACTCTGAATTTCGAGAATCCGGGCACTGCGCCGGCAACGATCGACTACACGGACTACCTCGCCGACGTCATTGATGACGGAACAGTTGCGGTCGGTGCTGCAACCGGCGGACTCACCGCCGCATTGAACGGCGCCGACAAGATCAAGGTCGGCGGCACCTTGCCGGCCGGCGGCAAGGGGACAGTCACATACACCGTCACTGTCAAAGACGGCGGCAACAAAGTTCTGAACAACTATCTGGTTCCGGGGACTACAACTCCCCCCACAACATGTGATCCTGCAACCAATCTCTGCACGACGCATCCCATGCCTGGTTTCACGCTGACCAAGACGGCTGATCCGGTTTCCGGTTCGACGGTTCAGGCCGGCGACACCATTACGTACACCGTCACCGGTGCCAACACCGGCAGGACGGCCCTGACTCCCGCGACGATCACCGATGATCTGAGTGCGGTTCTCAACAATGCTGCTGTCGTTCCGGGCTCGCTGAAGGCGACCATCGACGGTGCTCCTGTTGCTGCTCCGACTCTTTCGGGCAGCACTTTGTCGTGGTCCGCGAATCTCCCGGCCGGTAAGTCTGTTGTTCTGACATACCAGGTGAAGGTCAATGCCGGCGTTGCCGCGGGAACGGTTCTGAACAACAAAGTCACCGGTACTGCGAAGCCGCCGACCGGTCCGGACATCACTCCTCCTCCGGTGGAAACGAATCACTCGGTTCCAGGTTTTACGCTGGCGAAGACTGCCGATCCGATCTCCGGTTCGACGGTTCAGGCCGGCGAGTCGATCAAGTACACCGTCACCGGCACCAACACCGGCAAGACGAAGCTTGATCCGGTACAGATCAATGACGATCTGGGTGCGGTCCTCAATAATGCTGCTGTCGTTCCTGGTTCGCTGAAGGCGACCATTGACGGAGCTTCCGTGGCTGTTCCGACTTTGTCGGGTACGACGCTCTCGTGGACTGGCGTTCTCGAAGCCGGCAAGTCGGTTGTCCTGACCTACGAGGTGAAGGTCAACGACGGTGTCGCTGCGGGTACGGTCTTGAACAACAAGGTCACGGGTACTGCGAAGCCGCCGACCGGTCCGGATATCACTCCGCCGCCGGTTGAGACGAATCACTCGGTTCCCGGTTTCACTGTCGCGAAGACTGCGGATCCTGCGTCGGGTACCGGCGTCAATGCTGGTCAGACGATCACGTATACGGTGACCGGTACGAACACCGGTAAGACGACGCTCAATCCTGTTGTGTTGACTGATGATTTATCGAAGGTTCTCGACAACGCGACGTTGGTGGACGGTTCGCTCAAGGCGACAGTCGACGGTGCTGCTGCCGCTGCTCCGACGCTCTCGGGGACGGCGCTCTCGTGGACTGGCGTTCTCGAGGCCGGTAAGTCGGTTGTTCTGACCTACCAGGTCAAGGTCAATGCCGGTGTTGCCGGTGGCACGTTGATCAACAACAAGGTCACCGGTACTGCGAAGCCGCCGACGGGTCCGGAGATCACTCCTCCGCCGGTGACGACGGAGCATCCGGTTCTGTCTCCGAAGATTGCTGTGGTGAAGTCTTCTGATCCGGTGTCGGGTTCGAATGTTGTTGCCGGTCAGGACATCAAGTACACGCTTTCGTTCTCGAACACCGGTAACGGTGCGGGTGAGGTGGCGTACTTCGATGATTTGCGTCAGGTTGTGGACAAGGGTGCATTGAGTGGTTTGGCTGCTGATGCTCCGTTGGTTGCGACGATGGTCGGCAGTGATGGTTTCTCGGTGACGGGGACCTTGGCGGCCGGCGAAACGAAGACGGTGACGTATTCGGTGAAGGTCAATGCCGATGTGGTCGGTGGGGTGTTCGTGAACAACTTCGTTGTTCCGGGGACGACTCCTCCGGTTGATCCTCCGGAGGTGTGTGATCCGGTGACGCAGCTGTGCACGACGCATCCGGTGAAGGTTCCGGGGTTCACGGTCGCGAAGGCTGCGGATCCGGTGTCGGGCACCAATGTTGCTGCTGGTCAGACGATCACGTACACCGTGACGGGTGCGAACACGGGTAACACGACTCTTGATCCGGTGGTGTTGACCGATGATCTGTCGAAGGTTCTCGACAACGCGACGTTGGTGGACGGTTCGCTCAAGGCGACTGTTGACGGTGTCGACGGTGCTGCTCCGACCCTGTCGGGCACCACGCTCACCTGGACCGGTGCATTGGAAGCTGGTAAGTCGGTTGTTCTGACCTACCAGGTGAAGATCAATGCCGGTGTTGCCGGTGGCACGTTGATCAACAACAAGGTCACCGGTACTGCGAAGCCGCCGACGGGTCCGGAGATCACTCCTCCGCCGGTGACGACGGAGCATCCGGTTCTGTCTCCGAAGATTGCTGTGGTGAAGTCTTCTGATCCGGTGTCGGGTTCGAATGTTGTTGCCGGTCAGGACATCAAGTACACGCTCACGTTCACGAACACCGGTAACGGTGCGGGTGAGGTGGCGCACTTCGATGATCTGCGTGGTCTGCTCGATGATGCTGATCTGGTTGCGGGCAGCTTGAGTGCTGATGCTCCGTTGACTGCTGCGATGGTCGGCACGGATGGTTTCTCGGTGACGGGATCCCTTGCGGCCGGTGAGAGCAAGACGGTGACGTACACCGTCACGGTCAAGGCTGATGCCGATCGCGTTGCGGCGAATGCCGACAACACGGTGCTCAACTTCGTTGTTCCGGGGACGACTCCTCCGGTTGATCCTCCGGAGGTGTGTGATCCGGCGACGCAGCTGTGCACGACGCATCCGGTGAAGGTTCCGGGGTTCACTGTCGCGAAGGCTGCGGATCCTGCGTCGGGTACCGGCGTCAATGCTGGTCAGACGATCACGTATACGGTGACGGGTGCGAATACGGGTAACACGACTCTTGATCCGGTGGTGTTGACCGATGATCTGTCGAAGGTTCTCGACAACGCGACGTTGGTGGACGGTTCGCTCAAGGCGACTGTCGACGGTGTCGACGGTGCTGCTCCGACCCTGTCGGGCACCACGCTCACCTGGACCGGTGCATTGGAAGCCGGTAAGTCGGTTGTCCTGACCTACCAGGTGAAGATCAACGATGGTGTTGCCGGCGGGGTTCTGATCAACAACAAGGTCACCGGTACTGCGAAGCCGCCGACCGGTCCGGAGATCACTCCTCCGCCGGTGACGACCGAGCATCCGGTGGATGGCACACCCGCGATCGAGGTACTGAAGTCCTCTGTTCCGTCCACCACGAACCGTGTGGTTGGCGGCCAGGAGATCACGTACACGCTCACGTTCAAGAATGTGGGCACCGCGGATGGTGAGGTCAGCTTCTACGACGATCTCACCGACGTTCTCGACGATGCAGTAATGACGAAGGATCCGGCTACCACTTCCACGCTGGTTGTTTCGGGTGTCGTCGACAACGTCTTCACGGTCACCGGAAAGCTGGCCAAGGGCGAGACCGCGACAGTGACGTACACCGTCAAGGTCAATCCTGAGATCGGAACGTTGTCAGGTCCCGGATTCACTCCGGGTGTCCTGAACAACTACCTGGTGGTTGGTGGCGAGAACCCGCCAGTGGACTGTGTCCCGGGCGACGCTCTCTGCACCGAACACCCGATAGACCCGCCGGAGACCACCACTACGGTGCCGCCGACGACCACCACGACGCCGCCGGTCACGACGGAGCCCTGTGTTCCTCCGACGACGACCACGCGGATGGTTCCGACGACAACGGTTGCGACGACGACGGCTAGCGCGATCACTGCCGGTGACGCTGATGTGACCGGTACGGAGGAATCCACCACCACGGAGGAGACCACCACAGAGGAGACCACGACAGAAGAAGTTGTCGCGGAGGAGATTGTGGATCCGTGTGGCGTGACGACAACGACGCCGCCGACGACAACGCCGCCGGTCACGACAGTTCCGCCGACCACGACGGTTCCGAACACGACGGTGCCGGTTACACCGACGATCATCATTCCCCCGATCGTCGTTGTGCCTCCGATCGTTGTACCGCCTACGGTTCCGGGTCAGCCGGTTCCGAGCACGGTTCCGGGACAGCCGAAGCCGCCGACAGCAAACCCGGGTCAGCCGGGTCAGCCGAAGCCGTCTGCTCCTCAGGGCGGGACGATCAACTCGGGTGGTGGCGCTGGTGAGAGTGGCGTGAACACCGGGTTGCTCGCAGCAGGTGGATTGGTTCTGCTGCTGGCGCTGGGAACGGGTGTTGTTCTCCTGACGCGTAAGCGTCGCGAGGACGGTGACAACTGATTCTCTTGAGAATCTGAGGTAAACGACGTGGGGCAGATCGCAGAGTATGCGATCTGCCCCACGTCGTTTTCATGTGTGTTACGAGCCGAGCCGAGATCCGTCCTTCTTCCAGGCTGCAACTACCGACGGGCGAGGCTGGGAAGAACCACCGTCTGGCCAATGGGATGCGGGGCTTTCGATGCTGGCGTCGTCGGTCTCGCCGGGGTGCTGGACGCAGACGATGACGCGCTTCTCGTCCACGATGGGGCCGCAGGTTTCGGCGCCGACGGGAACGGTGAGGAACTGCTTTGTCTCACCGCGGTTTTCGCCTTCGAGAACAACGCTGAACAGTCCGTCGTTGGACTTGAGTGCGTTGCCGTCGGTGGAGATCCACAGATTGCCGTGCGGGTCGAAGGCAAGGTTGTCCGGGCATGAGATGGGGCTGACCTTGCTCTTGTCGAACCCGCCGAAGTAAGTATCGGCTGTGGCCGGATCTCCGCAGACGAGAAGAAGATTCCAGCCGAAGGTGGTGCCGGCGTGGTCGTCGGTGATTTCGAGGACCTGGCCGTTCTTGTTGTTGTTGCGCGGGTTCGCCTCGTCGGCCGCGGCGCCACCGTCGACTCCGCGCTTGGTGTTGTTGGTCAGTGCGACGTAAACCTTGCCGCTCTTCGGGTTTGCCTCGAAGTCCTCGGGGCGGTCCATCTTCGTTGCCCCGACCTTGTCACCGGCTTGGCGGGTGAAGACGGCGACCTCTTCGGCACTCATGCCGTCGACCAGCGATTCGCCCTTGCCGTCTTCGCCGGTGCGCAGGATGGCTACCCACTCGCCGGTTCCGTCGAACTTGCCGTCCGACGGAAGTTTGCCGCTGCCGTCGATCTCGCCGGCGGAGTTTCCGCTGAGCTTTGCGACGTACAGTGTTCCGGCGTCGAGCAGAGTCATGTTGTGGCGCATGGCTGCTTGACTCTTGCCGTCCTGCATCTTTCGGCTGGAGACGAACTTGTACATGTAGTCGAAGCGCTCGTCGTCGCCGCTGTAGGCGACGACGGTGCCGTCCGCCGTGATGTAAATGGTGGCGGCTTCGTGCTTGAAACGTCCGAGCGCTGTGTGCTTGATCGGAGTCGACGACGGATCCCAGGGATCGATCTCGACGACGTATCCGAATCGGTTGACCTCGTTGGGTTCTGCGACCAGATCGAACCGCTTGTCGAAGCGTTCCCACTTGCGCTCGGAAGCGGCGCCGGCAAGACCGTAGCGCTTCAGTCGCGCTGCGACCGTGGGATCGGTGACACCCTCGGCGTTCGCGAAGTACTGGTTGAAGTTCTCTTCGCCGGAAAGCACTGTGCCCCAAGGTGTGACGCCGCCGGCGCAATTGTTGAGGGTGCCGAGCACTTTGGTTCCCGTGGGATCGGCACTCGTCTTGAGGAAGTCGCTGCCTGCAGCGGGGCCGGTCACGACAAATTCCGTGGTTCCGGTGATGCGGCGGTTGTTCGATCCGATCTCCGGTACGAGCTTGCCGTTGTCGGATTCGCCCTTGACCTGGACGACCGACAGTCCGTGGCTGGCGAGGCCGATCTTGAACTGCTCCTCGGTCGGGTTCTCCGCATCGTAGCCGCGGAACATCGCCGGCTCGGTGGAGTATTCGTGATTGACCACGAGTAGGTAGGTGTTGGGCTGCCCGTCGACCGGGAGCAATCCGGCGAAGTCGTTGTTGAATCCGAACTGCAGTTCCTGCGCTGCCGCAGTCTGCTTGTCGAAGTCGAAAGCCGGGGCGCCGGCGAGAACGGCGTCACCCCAGCGAATCACGACGGCTTGATCGTATCCGTCAGGGACGGTGACCTTGTCTTCCTTGTTGGGCGCGACGGCGCCGAAGTTCGTCCCCGCTGGTGTCGATCCGCTGCTGCTGCCGCTCGTCGAACCGGTTCCCGGTTCCGCACTTGCGGATTCGTCCGAACACGCGACGAGGGCGCTGCCCGCTCCCACCGCGAGCACTGCCATGCCGCTGCCCCGGAGCAAGCCGCGACGACTCAGCGCTGTGCGTGCGATGTCGCGGAAGTACTCGCCGCCCGAGGTGTTGGGGACCTCGTGAGAGCACGCGTTTCCGCACTTGTACTGGCAGGTGATCGACGCGCGTGCAGACACGCCGTCGTGTTTGACGAACAAGGCCAAAGGCTTGATAGCCACCGTGAACTCCCGAGATTCGATGTACGGACTTCGGGAACCGTAGAAGCTCGAAGCAAGGGTAAAGGAACGTAAAAATGAACGGCAAAACAACGAGGTGACCCTTACCCGCGGTTTACGACGCGTCCCCGCGGGGACGTCGCATGACATTTGTCATCGCTGATCCGTGACGGTGTCACCGCAGGTGATGACGCTGTGCACTGTTTTCGGCTCTGACTTCCCGCGAAGCTTGGATGCATGAGAGAACCACATGAGGGAAGCCTCCTGACGGACCTGATGGACATCGGACCCGCACCCACGATGGGCCGCGAACTTGTAGTGATCGTGGTGAACATCGCGATCGTCGGAGTGGTGTTCGCGATCATCGGCTCCAATCCGGTGTTCTGGATCCTTGTTGCCGCTCTCGCTGTCTATGCGGGTATTCGATTCGCGATCGGACTGCGCGGCTGGAACCAAGCGGAGGCGCAGCGATGAAGGGCGATCCCGTGATCGACGTAGTCGGAATGTCGCGGCGTTACGGCTCCGGTAAGGAGGCGTTCGATGCTGTTCGCAATCTGGATCTGAGTGTTCAGGAAGGCGAGCTGTTCGGCCTCCTCGGAACCAATGGTGCCGGCAAGACATCCACCCTCGAAGTGATTCAGGGTCTTTCACGAGCCAGTGCCGGAACGGTGCGCGTTCTGGGCATGGATCCGGTGCGCAACCGCAAGCAGATTCGCCCGTCGCTTGGCATCATGCTCCAGAAGGGTGGCTTGCCCCAAGACCTGACTGCTCGTGAGAGTTTGGCGATGTGGGCCGGAACCTGCTCGAATCCGCTGCCCGTGGACGAGGTGCTCGAGCGCGTGGACATGCGTGACCGTGGTGATACCCGCGTGAAGTTCCTCTCGGGAGGTGAGGCGCGGCGACTGGATCTGGCGTGCGCGATCATCGGCCGGCCACTCGTCCTGTTTCTCGACGAGCCGACTACTGGTTTGGATCCCGAAAGTCGACGTAACACTTGGCAATTGATCGCTGACTTGAAAGCGTCGGGCGTCACCATCATGTTGACGACGCATTACCTGGACGAAGCCGAGTCCCTGTGCGACCAGTTGGCGATCATGCACCGAGGATCGGTGGTGCGCAGCGGAACCGTGGCGGACGTCGTCGCGGATCATCCTGCCCAGATCAAACTGCACCGTCCCGGTCTTCCGCTCCCGGCCCTGGCCGGCGCCGAGGTACGCGTCGAAAACGATCTGGTGGTGATCACCACTCGCACAGTGCAGGAGACGCTGACGGAACTGCTGCTGTGGGCACAGCACAACAACATCCTGCTGACCGGCCTGGATGCCCGCGCGGCATCCCTGGAGACCGTATTCCTCTCCATTGCAGACCAATTCGATCATCACGCAACTCTCGAAGGAGCGTCGGCATGAACCGCATAGCAACCCTGTCTCGTTCGGAGTTCACGCTCCTGGGACGAAATCGACTGTTGCTCTTCAACGCAATCGTCCTCCCGTTGATCTTTCCCGTGGGGATGCTGTACCTGTCGCGCGATGGCGGGTTGTCCGACAAGTCGGTGTCGGCAGGCCTCGAGGTGTTTGCACTCTTCCTGCTCGTGTTCGTGGTCTTCTACAACCTCCTGTCGGTGTACGCGACGCGTCGTGACGAGTTGGTTCTCAAGCGACTACGGACAGGGGAATGCAGCGACGCCGAGATCCTCGCGGGCCCGGCAGTGCCGTCGTGGGTTCTCACCGGCCTGTTGACGGTGGTGATCGGAATCGCCGTGATGGTTCTGGGCGGTAGTGCTCCGGTCAATCCGGTCCTGGTGCTGGTCGCGGTGATCGGCGGCGCCGCGCTCTTCACGGCGCTGGCGTTGATCACTTCGGCTGTCACGCGAAATGCAGAGGCGGCGCAGATCACCTGCATGCCGATTCTGATTCTGGCGACGGCAGGTATGTCCTCGATCAGGAATGTCGTGCCGGACAACGTTGCTCGCATTCTCGATTTCACTCCGCTGGCCGCAGTAGTGGACCTTCTCAATCTCGGATGGCTGGGGCGGACCACTGGCGAACTGGCTGATCTGGGCGATGCGCCCGGTGCGGCAGCGGGATTTGTCGACACCTTCGGTTCGGCTGCGCAACCGCTGTTGGTCATGCTGGCGTGGATCGTCGGTTCGGTTCTGATCGCGAACGTCCACTTCCGCTGGGAACCGCGTTCGTAGAACTCTGAGAAGGTAGTGGGCATGATCGCGCAGAACTTCGGACGCTGGAATCCGAGACGGACGTGGCGAACCGCGTCGAACGTCGACAAGGTTCGCCTCTACACGCGGCAATCGTTCATCATGGTCGCAGTGGTTTTCGGTGGCTTCGGTGCGGTCACCGAGATAGTTGCGGATCGGTACCTGTCGGGTGTCTTCCTCGGAATCAGTGCCGTTGCGTGCGTCATCGCCGTGTCTCGGATGCCTGATCTGGGCGGAGTCGTGGCCAAGCCCGTCCAGATTCCTCTTGCCGTGATGACGTTGTCGGCGTTCTGCTCGGCGGGAATTGCCTTGGGAAGCAATGGCGAGAACGGCCCGTACTTCTGGCTGGCGGCAATCCTTGTCGTGCCCCTTGCGGGGTTGACGTCGTTGCGCTGGCTGATCGTGGGCTCGGTGGCCGCCGGGGTTGTACTGGGACTGCTTGCGGGTCCGGAAAGCGGCGTGTCCGTCGGAATCGTCGCCGCCTTCATGGGGCTGACCGTCTACATGTCGGTGTGGCTGCTGCGGATGGTCACCGAATTGGACGAGGCACGCGGAGCCGCTGCCGCTCTGTCCGTCGCCGAGGAACGGTTGCGATTTTCACGCGATCTCCATGACGTCGTCGGGCGGGCACTGTCTGCAATTGCGGTGAAAAGTGAACTTGCAGCTACTCTTTCACGACGCGGCGACGATCGTGCCGCCGCGCAGATGGACGAAGTACGCGAACTTGCGCAAGATTCACTCGACGAAGCGCGCGAGTTGGTTCGGGGATACCGGTCCATCGCCTTGGCGTCCGAGCTGGCCGGTGCGCAGTCTCTGCTCGAGGCCGCCGGAATCTCCACTGCGATACGTGGATCGGCAGATCAGCTGCCGGTGGAACTGGCCGAAGCTGCCGCCTGGGTCGTCCGTGAAGGCGTCACCAACATTCTCCGGCACTCCAGTGCCGAGAATTGCAGCATCGAAGTGTTCGCGGACGGCGTCGTGATCGCCAACGACGGCGCACGGATCGCAGAGCCGAACAACGGAACCGGCCTGAACGGATTGCGCGAGCGCGTCGGCGCCGTCGGAGGAATTGTCGAAACCGTGCAGGACGAAGATCGCTTCACCCTCACCGCCCACTTTCCGTCCCGAACGAAGGAGTCTCGGTGACCGAGCCGATCAAGGTACTGCTGGCCGACGACGAGAACCTGATCCGCTCGGCTCTGGCCATGATGTTGTCGCTCGAGGACGACATAGTTGTCGTCGCGGAAGCCGAATCCGGCGAGGATGCCGTGGTCGCTGCTGCAAAACATCAACCTGACGTAGCCGTGCTCGACCTTCAAATGGCAGGTATCGACGGCATCGAGACGGCGCAACAGATTGCGCAGACGGTCTCGGGGTGCGTCTCGATCATCGTGACGAGCCACGGGCGTCCCGGGTATCTGAAGAAGGCACTGTCAGCAGGCGTCCGAGGATTTCTGCCGAAGACGACGCCTGCGGCGACGCTCGCCGAGGTGGTCCGCAGCGTCCACGCGGGCGGGCGGTACGTCGATCCGTCGTTGGCTGCCGAGGCGATCGGCGCCGGCGACTCACCGCTTACTCCGCGCGAAGCGGACGTACTCGAGTACGCGGCCGACGGAGCATCCATCGAGCAGATCGCTTCCCGGGCACACCTCTCGGCAGGAACCACCCGGAACTATCTGTCGTCAGCTGTCACCAAACTCGGTGCAGCCAACCGGCACGAAGCAGCGGTGATCGCCCGCCGGCAGGGGTGGATTTAGGGCCCTCGGCCCCGTGCGCCTTTCTGGTTGCGGGCACTACCAAAAAGGCGCACAGGGCCGAAGGCCCCGCGATGTCGAGAATCCCCGACTTGCTTCGTCCCTGTAGTGAAGTGCGACCAGAATGGGTGGCACCGACACAGAGGAGATTCACGATGGCCAAGTACTTGCTGCTCAAGCACTACCGCGGCGCTCCGGCTGCAGTCAACGACGTGCCGATGGACCAGTGGACGCCGGACGAGATCACTGCCCACGTGAAGTACATGCAGGACTTCGCGGATCGGCTCGAGAAGGCGGGCGAGTTCGTCGACGGTCAGGCTCTCGCTCCTGAGGGCACCTTTGTCCGGTACGACGGTGAGGGTCGCCCGCCGGTCACCGACGGTCCGTTCGCGGAAACCAAGGACCTCATTGCCGGCTGGATGGTGATCGACGTCGACAACTACGACCGTGCCGTCCAATTGGCCGGCGAGCTCTCGGCCGCGCCCGGCGCAGGCGGGAAGCCGATTCACGAATGGCTCGAACTGCGCCCGTTCCTGACCGAGCCGCCGACCATCACGGACTGAAACCTGTCATGGACGACGCCCTGCTTCGGAGTCTGACTCCGAGCGTGCTCGGCATCCTCGTCCGCCGCGGAGCAGATTTCGCGTCGGCCGAGGACGCCGTGCAGGACGCTCTGCTCGAGGCGGTCAGGACCTGGTCGGACAACCCGCCGCGGGACCCGAAGGGCTGGCTGGTCACGGTGGCCTGGCGGCGGTTCCTCGACGGGATCCGGTCGGATGCGGCTCGTCGCAAGCGGGAGTTTCTGGTTGACGAGCAGCCAGGCGAGCGGCCGGTCAGCGGGTCGGTGCCGGGCGTGGACGACACACTCCAGCTCTACTTTTTGTGCGCGCACCCGTCGTTGACGCCGTCGTCCGCCGTCGCACTCACGCTGCGCGCTGTCGGCGGGCTGACCACCCGCCAGATTGCGCGGGCCTACCTGGTGCCCGAGGCGACTATGGCTCAGCGCATCAGCCGAGCCAAGCGCACGGTCTCCGGCGTCCGGTTCGAGCAACCCGGCGATGTCGCCACCGTCCTGCGTGTCCTCTATCTGGTCTTCAACGAGGGGTACTCCGGCGACGTCGACCTGGCTGCCGAGGCCATCCGGCTCACCCGGCAGTTGGCGGCCGCGATCGATCACCCCGAAGTCGCAGGGTTGCTCGCACTGATGCTGCTCCATCACGCTCGTCGAGCCGCGCGAACTGCCGCGGACGGCAGTCTGGTTCCGCTAGCCGAGCAGGATCGCAGCCGGTGGGACACCGATTCGATTGCCGAAGGAGTCGCAATCCTCCAGTCAGCTCTCGCCCGCGACCGGCTCGGTGAGTTCCAGGCCCAGGCCGCCATTGCTGCACTCCATGCCGACGCTCTCACAGCAGACGAGACCGACTGGGTGCAGATCGTGGAGTGGTACGACGAACTCGCAGCCTTGACCGACAGCCCGATCGTCCGGCTCAACCGAGCGGTGGCCGTCGGCGAGGCAGACGGACCACGCGCCGGATTGGCAGCTCTTGCAGCGCTGGACGATTCACTTCCACGCCATGCCGCAGTCGAGGCCTATCTGCGTGAACGCGACGGAGACCTGGAGACGGCGGCGAGGTTGTATGCCGATGCAGCGCACAAGGCATCCAACCTCGCCGAACGTGACCATCTGATGCTTCAGGCGTCGAGGATCAACGCCCGTCGATCTCTGAAGCGTCCTGGGTTAGAGAACCTGTGACAGGAACGCCTGCAGTCGATCTGTCTCGGGATCGTCGAAAAGCTGTTCCGGAGTACCGGTTTCGACAACGGCGCCGCGATCCATGAACAGCACCTTGTCGGAAACGGAACGCGCGAAACCCATTTCGTGCGTCACGACGACCATGGTCATGCCGGACTTCGCGAGATCGGCCATCAATGCCAGAACACCCTTGACCAGTTCGGGGTCGAGAGCTGATGTCGCCTCGTCGAAGAACATGACCTCGGGCTTCATCGCCAGGGCGCGGGCAATGGCGACGCGCTGCTGCTGACCACCCGAAAGGTTGCCGGGCCGCGAGTCGGCCTTCTCCCTGAGCCCCACCAGATCCAGCTGCTCGAGCGCGAGCGCCCGAGCTTGCTCCTTCGACAAACCCTTGAGCTTGTTCGGCCCGAGTGCGATGTTCTCGGCGACGGTCTTGTGTGGGAACAGGTTGAAGTGCTGGAACACCATGCCGATCCGCTGGCGTAGCTCGTCGGGGTTGTCCTTCAGGACGGACTTCCCGTCGAGCAGCACGTCACCCTGCTCGGGCTCGTGCAGACGGTTCAGCACGCGCAGGAGCGTCGACTTGCCCGAACCGGAGGGCCCGATGACGGTGACGGTGTTTCCGGCGTCGACGTGCAGGTTGACGCCGCGAAGCACCTTGTTGGTGCCGAAGGACAGATGCAGGTCCTTGCCGGTGAGCGATACGGACTTCAGTTCAGAGCTGGTGGTCATGTCTTCAGCCCCTTTCCACGACGATGGCCTGCTCGAGCGGATCCAACGTGCCTGAAGTGTCGGCGCGTCCGGTCCGGAGTCGGTTGTCGATGTAGTTGACGAGGTGCGTCAGCGGGATGGTCAGAGCAAGGTAGAACAAGCCTGCCGCAACGAGCGGGGACAGGCTGCCGGTCTGGGCGTTGAGATCACGTCCGACGGCAAAGAGTTCCCGCTGGGTGACGAGCAGACCGAGGAAGTAGATCAGCGACGAGTCCTTGATCAGCGAGATGAACTGGTTCATCAACGCCGGCAGAACGCGTCGTACACCCTGCGGGATGACGACCAGCGACATGGACTTTCGGTAGCTGAAACCGAGGGCACGTGAAGCCTCGAGCTGTCCGGACTCGACGCTCTGGATTCCGGATCTGAAGATCTCACCGATGTATGCCGACGCGAGCAGTGACAGCGCCGCGACACCGAGCCAGTACGGATTGCTACCGGTGATTCCCTTGACGATCGGTCCGACGCCGAGCCCGATGATCAAGATGATGACGACTGCGGGCAGGCCACGGAAGATGTCGGTGTAGACGCGGGCCGGCCAGCGCAGCCAACGGGTGCGCGAGATACCGGCGACAGCGAGCAGCATGCCGAGGATCGTGCCGATGATGCCGGACGCGAGCGCAAGGATCAGGGTGTTGGGAAGACCGGTCTTGAGGAGATCGGGGAATGCCTTCTTGTACAGATCCCAGTCGAAGAACGTGTCCTTGAGCTGTTCGAGCGTCGACTTCGGTTGGTACGACGCGGTATCGCCACCGTCGCCGTTTGCTGCGTTTTCCGCGGCAATGGCTGCGAAGTCGGGCAGTTCCGGAGTGGCCGCGGCCTTGGATCCGGGCTTCCAGCCTTCAGGGAGTTGGCGCGGTACCCAGTCGGCGTACAGCTGAGACCAGGTTCCGTCGTCGATGACTGCGTCGAGGCCGGAGTTGAGGGCGTCGATCAGGGGCTGGTTTTCCTTGTTCACCGCCCAGCCGACGAAGTTGTTGACCGAGAAGGTGTTCTGGATGATCGAGGTCGGATCACCGGGAGCGATTGCACCTTCGGCCTGCTGAGACGGAGCTACCCAGGCGTCGATCTGTCCGGACTTGAGGTTCGCGTACGCCGTGGCGTAGTCGGGAAACTTCACGGGATCGAGCTTGAGCGTGTTCACGACGTAGTCGTCCTGCACGGTTCCCTGTACGACGCCGATGCGCTTTGATGCGTCCAGGTCTCCGAAGCCGGTGATCGGGCTGCCGTTAGGCACGACGAGGGAGAAGTATCCGAAGTCGTAACCGTTGGTGAAGCCGACGGTGTTGCGACGGTCGTCCGTGGTGGTGATGGACGACGAGCCGACGTCGAAGCGTCGACCGGCAACCTGGGCGAGAAGCCCGGCGAACTCGGTGCCGACGAACTCGACCTTCAGGCCCAGCTTGTCCGCGACGGCCTTCAGCAGCTCGTTGTCGTATCCGGTGTACTGATTCTCGGAGTTGACGCAGATGCTCGGGGGCGCGTCACCGAGCGTGCCGACCGTGATGACCCCGGGTTTGATCAGATTCAGCTTCGAGGTGTCGATCTGATCGACCGGGGTGACGGTGGCCGTGGTGTAGCGGTCTTCGGCGCCCGCACCCGCTGCCGCGTCCAGATTGGTGGGCGCCGCGGTTGCAGCTCCCACTCCTGGAGGTGCACACAGGTCTGTGGGGGCTGCCGACGAATCCGAGCCACTCGAGCACGATGACAGAGTCAGCGCCAGGAGGGCAGTGAGGAGCAGTGCCACCACCAGGCGGATCTTCGCTGCGACGGAAGAAAACATGCGTGCAGCGTAAACCTAAGGGTAGCCATTTCTCCGTGTAGAACTGTTGACAGTTTTCGGACAAGGGGCCGTTGCGCTGCGGGCATGCCTTCAAATCAGCGTGATTTTAAGTATCGCCAGGTCGGGGAATCTCGTGCCGAAGAGATCGGCGTCAGCGGACGGGTGCGAGTTCGACGCCCGACGGAGGTACCAGGCGACGCAGCGTTCCGTCGAAGCCGGTGACGTAGAGCGCCCAGCCGTCGCCGTCCTGTCCTATACGCACTGAACTCGGCCCGTTCCACCCATTCGACAGACCCGAAGCGACGACGCAGGAAGTGCCGGTTTCAGGGTGTACGCGATAGATCGAGCCTTCGACGTGAGCAGCGGCGTAGAGCATTCCATCCTGCGACATGGTCAGATCGTCGAGTCCGGGTATCAGGCTCGGGACCGTCGCTACAACTGTCCACGCGTCAGGGGTATCCAAGGGCACTCGAATGATCTGACCGGTGAACAGGTCATCGGTGTACACGGCTCGATGATCCGGACTGAGCGCGAGTCCCTCCGAACGCGGCACTGTCGACCAATTGGGAACGACGGCTCCGGAGTCGTGCAGATAGCGCGAGACGCCCTTTGGCGGACCTCCTTCTGTTCCGACCCACGTGGTCAGCAGATCGCCGTCGGGAAGCCGGAGCAGGCCGTTGCCCGCGAAGTCGACGGGTGCGGACAGCTGATCCGTCGAGGTGTCCAGGTGCAACAGCTTGCCGTCCTGTCTGGTGAGGAAGGACAGCCTCGAACCGTCGAGTTGCAAACCGCCAGGGGCAGCCATGTCGTCGAGGACAGTTCGTACCTGTCCTGCGGCGTCGACGTGATAGATCTTCGACTCGCCGGAGAGGTAGAACCCGCCGTTGTCATCGGGCTCGAGGTTTTCGAGCTGTTCCAACCCTTGCGCTACGGTTTCGACCCGCCACTCGCCGCACATCGGCGCGGTTGTCCAGGTTGCCTCCGCCGGCGTCGCCGCAGCCACGGTCCCGGCTGCGATCGCCGCGACGATCAACAACGCCCGAGTTCGGTTGCGTGATACCCCCATTGCGCACAACTTACGGCAAACCGGACCAATATCAAACGGTCTGGTCGGTATAGCCGACGCCCAGGGGGTCGCTCCAGGTGGTCCACACGTCTGGCCCGAGTTCGATCTCGGCTGTGGTGAGTAGACACGCGTCGAGTTCTCGGTGCAGTCGAGACGGGTCGATGGATTGGCCGATGAAGACGAGTTCTTGTCGGCAGTCTCCGACGGGTTCTTCCCACTTGTCGAGGATTCCGTCACGACGGTAATCGTCGGCCGGCCACTCGTCACGGGGTAGAAACTTCCACCAACGGCCGACGTATCCGTGGCGAATGAGATGACCGGCCTGAGAAATACTCCCGATCTCGGTGAACCGGCCGGCATTCCAGTAGTAGCCCTTGGCCCGAAGTAACTTTCCGTTGGTCCACTCGCTGCTGAGGAAATCATGCAGCCGTTGGGGGTGGAAGGGTGCGCGCTCGCGGTACACCACCGAACTAATTCCGTACTCTTCGGTTTCGGGGATGTGTTCACCTTGGAGTTCTTGTAACCATCCGGGGGCCTGTGCAGCCTTTTCGAGTGAGAACAAACCGGTGTCGAGAATCGTGTCGAGTGGGATGCGACCGAGCGTCATCGGAACTATCGCAGCGGATGCGTTCAAAGAGCGCAGGACTGCGGTCAATTCGACCAGGTGCTGGTGCGAGACGAGATCGGCCTTGCTCACCAGGATGACGTCGGCAAATTCGATCTGATCGACAAGCAGATCCGCGATGTCTCGTTCGTCTTCCGGGGCATCGGCTTCGACGCGGCCCCCAGCCGTGTAGTCGCGCAGAAAACTGTGGCCGTCGACGACGGTGACCATGGTGTCGAGTCGGGCGACGTCGGCGAGGGCGTGGCCGTCGGTATCGATGAATGTGAACGTCTCTGCGACGGGCAGCGGTTCGGAGATGCCCGAAGATTCGATGAGTAGGTAGTCGAATCGGCCATCGGCGGCCAAGGCACTGATCTCGGAGAGAAGATCCTCTCGCAGGGTGCAGCAGATGCAGCCGTTGGTCATCTCGACCAGTTTCTCTTCGGAGCGACTGAGCGAGATCTCACGCTCGACTTCTGCACTGTCGATGTTGATTTCGCTCATGTCGTTGACGATCACCGCGACCCGCCGACCCTCTCGATTTCGCAGGATCTCGTTGAGTAGTGTCGTCTTCCCGGCGCCCAGGAAACCTGACAGCACCGTGACCGGAAGTCGTGTGTCGACCATGATTTCCAGTGTCCTTCCGAATGAGAGAATTGCTGTGATCAGGCGGCGGTCACGCGAAACGCTGTGATCGCGTGACCGCCGCCCGGAATGTTGGACGATCAGGCCGCAGGCTCGAGGTAACCCTCGAAAAGGTCGACTACGACGCTGCCGCCGTCGGTGTCGCTACCGAACAATTCCTCGGCGGCGAACTTCACGTGGTACGTCGGTTCTTCGCCGGCGTCGTTGCGCCCGTGGCCAATTGCGTCGGGAAACGGCCACTTCTCGCTAGTCCGATGAGAGATGGTTCCCACTCGTCCGCGGCAGTACGCAGGCATTCGAATATGCCCCGGAACGTACTCGTCGCGCACGCGTACTCGCTGACCGATTTCGAAGGTGGTCGTCTCGACGGGTGCCGGACGCCCTTCGGATTCGCTGGGCCGCGACAGTGGGAACGGTCCCCTGCAAGGCTTTCGAGTTCTTCCTGCGTCAGGATTCCCTTTTCGACCATCAGTGTCGCGACGCCGATGACGTACCTCTCGTAGTACGGGGTCATCATGTAGTGGCGTGGTTCCATCCGCTCGACGACGTATCGAACTTCGTCGACGCTGAATGCCCCGAGTTCGGCGACACCGGCGAACATCAGGCTGTACGGCAGGTGTTCCCACTCGGCGTGGAAGGTGGGGCCGATGTCGGCGTTGACGGTATGCGGGACTTTGCCGAAGCCTTGAACTCCGGCAAGATCGTGTACTCCATCCATGGTGTGCTTCTTTCTTGTCGGGGTGATCAGACGGTGGGGACCTGCGGGACTGCGACGCCGATCAGGCAGTCCTTGGTGACGATCTCTTGAAGCTGTTCCTGGCTCCAGCCTTCGGTGCCTGCGGGACGTTGCGGGAGAACCATGTAGCGAGTTTCGGCGGTGGTGTCGTAGACGCGGATCTCGACGTCCGACGCGATCTCGGTTCCCATCTCGGAGAGAACCTTCCGTGGCTCACGCACCACTCGCGCACGGTATTCGAAACTCTTGTACCAGGTAGGGGGCAGGCCGAGAATGGGCCACGCGGTGCATGAACACAACGAGCACACGATCACGTTCTTGAGGGTCGGGGTGTCTTCGACTGCCACGATGTACTCGCCCTGGGGGCCCAGATATCCGTACTGGGCAACCGCGGCGGTACCGTCGGTGAGAAGCAACTGCCGGAACTCGGGGTCGGTCCACGCCCGCGCGACCAATTCCGCTCCGCGCCTTGGACTGAAGTCCTCCTCGAAGGTCTTCTTCCATCCCTCGACGTAACCGTCGGGTACCAATCCCTTACCGTCGAGTGCGCGGAACAGGGCCCACGCCCGGTCGGAGACCGGCGCCTGGGCCGGTGCGGCGTTCTCCGTTGTGTGGTCGATCGTTACTGACATCTGGTTCACCTTTTCTATGCGGGCTGATCATGTGTGAATCGGTGGAATTTGTTGTGCAAGTGCGGATACAGAACTAGGTGAGGCTGAGTTGTGGTGCAGAGTCGGAGATGTGGTCGGCAGGCGTCGGAAACGCGCCGCGAAGCTTTTCGAATGCGCGCCCGACCCGGAGGACCGTCGCATCGTCGAAGGTCTTGCCGGTGATCATCATTCCGACCGGAAGCCCGTTCACCAGGCCGGCGGGAACGGACAGGGACGGATGTCCGGTCACGTCGAACGGTGCTGTGTTGGCGATCATCCCGAGAGCCTTCGTGATGAAGGTTGCACGATCCACGTCCTTCGCCGGTAGTTCGGATGCGACGTAGGGCAGTGTGGGCATCACCAGGACGTCGAATTGTCTCAAGGCAGTGTCGTAGGCGGCGCGGGCGAGCGGTACGAGGTTCCGGGCTTTGCCGTAGCTCGCGCCGCCGAGGGTGGTGATGCCGTGGTGGCCGGTCAGAGCCACCAGTTTGACGGTTTCGGACAGAGCGTCGGCGTGCTGAAGGCGTCGAGAAGCAAAGTGTGCCATCAGTTCCGGATCGTACAAACCTTCGGCGTTCATGCCGTATCCGTTGCCGTCCAACATCTGGTAGGCACCACCGTCCGTGGCGATCACGTTCCAGATATGGAAAGCATGTAGGTGCCACGGAATGTTTACTTCCTCTACCGTGCAACCGATTTCGGACAGACTGTGTGCCGCTGCGCGGACTGCGTCGTCGACCTCGGGCTGTGAGACCGCGTGCCCGAAACCTTCTCGAACGATCCCGATTCGCAGACCATCCACATCGGAGTCGAGGGTGGACAGATAGTCGCCTGCTTCGACGCTGTCGGCTTGGCGTGGGTCGTTACCGTCGCGACCGGCGATGACCGAGAGCATCAGTGCGGCATCGTGGACCGTGCGTGTGATCGGGCCGAGATGGTCGATTGTTCGCTCGATGGGAAATGCCCCGGTATACGGGACGAGCCCGAACGTCGGCTTGTGTCCGACGACGCCGCAGAATGCCGCCGGGATCCGGATCGATCCGCCCTGATCCCCGCCGATGGCAAAATCGACGTCACCGTTTGCGACGAGAGCCGCACTGCCACCGGATGATCCACCTGCTTCACGCTGTGGGTCCCATGGATTGCGGACCGGTCCGCTTGCCGGTGTGAAGCTCGAACCGGAGAAACACAGGTCCTCACACACAGCTTTGCCCGCGACGGTTGCACCGGCCGCCAGTAGTCGAGTGACCACAGTCGCGTCGCGAGACGGAGTGAACCCCTCTACTGTCCGAGACCCGTTCATCATCGGAACTCCGGCCACGGTCACGTTGTCCTTGATCGCCACGCGTCGGCCGGTCAGGACGCCGTCCGACGTCGGCGGGATGCTTGTGGTCACATACCAAGCGCTCAAAGGATTTTCGCTCGCTGTTGGCACCGTGTGCTCACGTGACGTGGTCGGCGGGGTTGCCTCGTCGGCGTACAACTGGTCGACGACGTCGTAGGAGCCCAGTGCTCCGTCGATCAGTGCCGGCCACTCGAGCCGGGCTGACTGGTCGAGAGTGATGCCGTAATGCCTTGCGGCGGTGTCTATTGCATTGTCGTCAGGTCGGATTGTCGCCATGAGAAGTGTGCTCCTGATGTGATCGGCTTCACTTGTCTTTCAGACTAGGGCCGGATCCATAATTGCGTCAATAGGTATCGACATATTGACTCGTTAAGTTCGGGTTACGCGCGCTCAGAGAGAACGGGGGTACAGGCGCCCACGGCGTGATTCAGCGAGCAGAATCGGTCGATGCAGTGGAACGCCGTTGTTCGTAGAGCTTTTCGACGTCGTGACAAGCTGCCGAAGTACTGTTTCCGGATCGCCTGCGGACGTTCGTTCGACTGCGCGTGCGTAAGCGACGATCGCTTCGTACGTTGTCTCCGACAGGGAACTGAGCGGAGGCAGGAGTTCGTTCGAGCTCGCGCTGTATCGCTTTTCGAGGTCGTGATCGCCGGCTGCGGATTGAAAGTAGCCGAATGCCGCCCAGACTCCGTCAGCATCGGAATTGCCGATGAGCTGCTGAGTGGCCTCGTCGAGGACCAATGCAAACGTCCGCGTGGTGGCCCGCAGTCCGTGCTGGGCGCATTGTCGTTCGAAGAAGACCTCGTCATGGCCCACCAGGGTGGAAAGAATCAGTTCGGCCCCGGAGTCGGCTATCGACTCGATGATGCGTGAGAAGTCGGTTGTCCCCAACGGTACGTAGACTTCGCCGGCCACCGAACCTGTGGATTCGGCGATCACACGCCGGGCCGCCCAATGCGCTCCGAACGACCACGAATACTGCTGGCCGACCAGGAACCAAGTGCGAGAACCGGTCTCGGACATCATTGCGGGTATACCCGCTCGCGTCTGGTCGAGTGGTCGCTCACCCAATCGAAGGACTCCCGGACGCGATCGACCTCCCTCGTTGAGAACTGTGTGCACCAACAGCACACCGGTGTTCTGCAATGCAGATGCAGCGGCATTGAAGGTCGACGATGTCACGCACGCGAAAACGGCGCGACATCCGCTTTTCACCAATCGCAGTGCGGTCGCCGCTCCGGCCGCCGAGTCGGAAGCGTCATCGCCGATCACCAAGTCGACGAGAACGCCGCCGACGCCGCCGTCGGCATTGATTTCTTCCACGGCCAGGGCTGCGAGCGTTTCTGTCGCCTGGGCGAATACAGCTGCCGGGCCGGATTTGCTGACCAGCAGCCCGATCCGATGTCGGTCGGAACGCGGAGGTTCGGGTGGAGCGAATCCGCGCTTGTTGGCAAGCCAGGAAATGCCGTCCTGATCGAGGCTGGACTCGAGAACGATCCGGGTCCCGGCGCCGTCGGGAAAGAACCGGATCGTCAGGCGGCCGCGCCACGGTTGGTGGTGCACGATCACGACCGATCGGCCCCGCTTCACGCCGGCGACGTATCCCAACAGCGTGATCGGCATTCCGACTGGATCTGCGCGTGCGCCGTCGCCGACGGGAAGGGAGATGGCGGCAGCGGCCCCGACCGTCAGTTGCTCACATTCGAGTTCGAGCAGTTGCCCCGTTTCGAGGCGCTCGAAGGCTGACCCTGGTGGGTCGGTCGTCACGATCTGTGCCGTTACGGAGAGACCTGGCACGTTCTACTTCCTGCCTGAAATAGGTGCTGGGGCTCAACAGGGCATCACGCTCGGCGACGCACCGATGCGACGTCTGAATCCTCAGTCGCAGTGGTCGGCAACTCGGAGGCGTTCGAACCTGCTTCCAGCGCTCGCCCGAGGACGTCGCGCAGGAACTGGAGTGCATCGTTGGCGGGCCCCGATGGATCTATCGAGAACAGGCGATGACGTCCTTGACGCCGTTCGACGATCACGCCGGACAACCGCAGCGCCTTGAGATGTGTGGATACCGTGGTGCGACCGACCGTCGAAATTTGATCGCTGATGAAGCCCGCGTTGCACTCGCCGTGGGTAGCCAGCGTGTCAAGAATCTGTCGACGCACTTGGTCGGCCAGCACAGCAAACGCCAACTCTTCGTTTCGTTGAGTAGTCACTGTCTGCTGTCCGCGCTTCCTCGATGGTCTCTACTGAGATATGTCGACACCCGTCAACATATCTCGAGTTGCCTCCGAGGGAAAGAATGTGGCCGAAGATTGCCGGCGACTTCGGTCAGTGCTCGGCGGTGATCACCGCGTCGCGCAGCATTCCGGTCCCGGGATGGCAATTGATGTACTCGTAGAGCTGATCGGCGGCATCGAATACCGAGACCTCATGGTAGAGACGCAATTTCGAAAGGCCCTCGGCCACCCGGAAGAACGTCGTGAAGATCCGTAGATGGGTCGGGTGGGATTCCGACCACCGTTCGAGTTGGTCGAGGGAGGCCCAGTGGCCGATGTTGTAGCTCAAGTCGAGGAAGTTTCCGTCGATGTCGATATTGCGTACGAATCGGTTGCTGTAGCACCCGACGGCCGGGCCGTTGTCGCGGAGGAAGTCCATGCCCGATTGAAGAGTGGGCAGGATTTCGTCCAGGTAGAGGCTGCGCTCGTCTGCTTCCGCGTCGGCCCAGTCCTGCCCGGACCTGATCAGTGCGATGTTGTCGTGTCCCCGCACTACTACGCGTCCACCTACGGCGGGGTCACCGGCGACGACCCGCAGTTCGCCCGAGGCCTGCATCCAGTCGGTTTGGGAGATCGGAAACCGCTCGCGCATCGAACCCCAGTAGCCGTGCTCGTTGATTTCGCCGCTGACACCGTCCATGACAGCTCCCACCCCGGGGAGGTCGTCTTGGAACGCGTAGAGCGTTTCGAATTGTTCGGCTCTCGGTGCCACGATCTCGCGGAAGAACCCCAATCCGTCCGACAGGCGGTCTTCGGACTCCCACCAGGAGGACACTGGAGGTGATGTGCTCCAACGATGTTGGGAAGAAACATCTTTCCAGTAACCGACCACGATGAGGTTCTCGTAGCCCTGGTTGTCGATGTGATGGGTGAGATCGTGGTGTGCCGGTCCGTCCGGCAAGTCGAAGCCGGCGACGATATCCCGCATCGCCCGCAGTGCTGCCGGGCGCTGATCCTCGCCGCGGAACTGCACGCCGAGATAGCCCATCACGACCTGGTGCAATGTGTCGTCTGCGCGCCCGACCCACATGGGAAACGGTGGCGTATAGGTATCCGGGACCCGCCTGGTCAGAGTGCGCGGGCATTGAAGGTGTTCGCCGATTGCAGATTCCATGAGTGCTCCCTGTGATGTAGGTGGTCGAATCGGGTGCCTGGCACTTGGCAACGCCGTGCCGAAAATCTACGCCCGCTCAGCCGAGCAAACTTGGCCGTCAGCGCCCGATGCTTGGCCTACCGTGCCAAGAATTGTGGATACGCTTCGGCGACAGAAAATTTTGAACACCATGTTCAATGGGTAAGTGTCCGAAGATGTTACAGATCAGCGGGTAGTACTTGTGGGGGCCGCTGCTTGCGACCGGTATCGCCGCGGGCTGATCCCGAATTCCGCCTTGAAGGCTCGACTGAAGGCGGCCAGGTCGGTGAATCCCCAGCGGTGAGAAATCTGAGTCAGCGACCGCTCTACTCCGTGTCGTTGCACGATCTCACGACGGCAACCGTCGAGTCGACGGCTGCGAATCGACCGTGACACCGTCGTGCCGTGTTCGGCGAAGGCTCGGTGCAACTGGCGAATGGAGACTTTGACCGATCCCGCGATGTCCACCGGAGACAGGGCCGGGTCTGCGATGCGGGCGTCTATGACCGACAGGGCGGATTCGTAGAGGCTGGTTCGCCGCGAGGTGATCGGTCGCGCAGTTGTGTGAAGAACGGACTTGACCAGGTTGCCGATCTCGTTGACGACTTCCTCTTCGTCTCCGCTCGCGTCGGACGTCATGCGGACGGAGGCAAGATCGTGAAGAAAGCGACCGAGCAGGCCACTCAGGCCCGCGTGTCCGTCGAAGGCAATGGCCGTCAAACTCGTGACCTCCGCGTCGCTGAGTGACAGGTATGACCGTGGCCAGGTGAACACCTCGAGTCCCCAGATGCCGTCGTGTGCGTGTCCCTCGATCTGCCAATCGAAGGGGCGCGTGGTGTCGTACAGGACGTAGTCGCCACGTCGCAGGACGCATTCGCGGTCGTCTTGCCGCACTACCGCGCTACCGCGGCGGATCATCCCGATTTGCAGATAGTCCGCACCGTCGCTCTTGATCAGGCTGCTGCTACGGACTATTCGTTGTTCCATCGATTGAACTGCGGACACCCGAACGTGTGCGAGTTGGGCCGAGTGCACGGCCCCGCTGAATCGATCGCCGTCTTCGATATCGGATACGTCGAGCGCGACAAAATGCTCACGCAACAAATCTGCCCAGTCGCCCGTGAGAGTCGTGCGTGTGGGCAGGGAGAAGCCGGATCGCGCGAGCATTGCAGGGCGCCTCCTCGCAGAAAAGCCGAAGTTCTCGGGTGCTCGATGTTCAGAGAGTAATCCCGCACATCGGACATGTCGATAGGAGTCGACATGTCATCACGTCGGGAGAAATTGTTTGCCATACAAACAACGACGAGTTATTGTTTGTCATACAAACAAGTAGGAGTTCGTGATGGTCACCGAGTCAGTTCCCGCAGCGCGCGCGACGCGTGAGTCGGGCAAGCAGACGCGCATGGCACTGTTCAACGCCGCAACCGAGCTCTTCCTCGAGCACGGCGACAGCGTCTCCATCGCGCAGATCTGCACGGCCGCCGGCGCCCATCCCAACCAGGTGACCTACTACTACGGCTCCAAAGAAAAGCTCTTCGTCGAGGTGGCGTGCGCGGCCGTTCTGCGCGCAGGCAAGCGTGCCGAGGTCGATGCCGCCGACGCCGACACGGTCGGCGATTACACCGAGAAGCTGGTCGGATCCCTCCTGGGCGCGGGCGCTCCCAGCGTCGAACTCTTCGTGGAAGCGATGATGATGACGGGTCGTCGTGGTGAACTCCGCGACCTGATCTCCGAAACGCTTCGCACTCTGCACTCCTCGGGCGAAACCGCCCTCCTCCGTACCTTGATCCGCACCGGCTGGCAGCTGCGCGCGGGCATCGACGTCGAGTCCAAGGCCTTCTGGTCTGCGATCTTCGGCCTCGTCATCCAGAAGACTGCCACCGGCGAGAGCTTCGGCTACTCCCTCGAGGAGGCGGTTGCCGTCATCTTCGCCACCCTCCAGATACCCGACGCCGTACTCAACAGCTCGATGGAATGAACTCTCTTCGAGCGTGATTCTCCGACAAGGACTTCGATGAATATCGTTCGCGTATTCGACAGCAACGTCACCAAGACCCCGGACAAACCCTTCCTGATATTCGATGGTCACGATCACACGTACTCCCAGGTTCAGGACGGAAGTCGACGCGCCGCAGGCTATTTGAAGTCGCTGGGCGTGCAGCCGGGCGACCGCGTCGCGCTGATGTGTTACAACACTCCGGGATTCGTGTACGCGATGCTCGGTGCCTGGCGCTTGGGCGCCGTCGTGGTCCCCATCAACCACAAGATGCAGACTCCGGAAGTTGCCTACGTGCTGGGACACGCGAAGGTGTCGGTGTGCGTCTTCGACGGTGAGTTGGCGCCGGTTGTCGGTCGACTGGAGACAACGGCCAAGCTGATCAGCACGGACTCTGTCGCAGACGGTTTCGACTTCTTCGACGACGCCATCACCCGCCAGGACGGCGTTGACGGTATCGACATCGACGAGAACGATCCGGCCGAAATCCTCTACACCTCGGGGACTACCGGCTCGCCCAAGGGCTGCGTCCACAGCCACCGCAACGTCGTCGGTGTTGCCGTCACCGCGGCCCTCGCCGTGTCGACGACTCGGGACGAGCGACTGCTCATGGCCGTCCCGATCTGGCACGCTTCCCCGCTCAACAACTGGTTCATGTCCACGCTCTACATGGGCGGAACCGTCGTGCTGCTGCGCGAGTACCATCCCGTCAAATTCCTGGAAACAGTTCAGGAACAACGCATTACCCTCTGCTTCGGCCCGCCGGTCATCTACACCACTGCACTCAACCTCGTGCCGAACTTTGCCGACTACAACCTCGGAAGCGTTCGTGCGTGGTTGTACGGCGGGGGACCGATCGGCGCGGATGTCGCTCGGCGACTGGTGGAGTCGTACGGCACCACCGAATTCCGGCAGGTCTACGGCATGACCGAGACCGGGCCAGTGGGCACCGTGCTGTACCCCGAAGAACAGTTGAGCAAGGCGGGCTCGATCGGCCGCGTCGCGCTGGCCGGCGTCGACCTGCGCCTGGTTGCCGATGACGGCACCGACGCGGAGCCCGATCAGATCGGTGAGATCTGGCTGCGCGCCGACACCGTCATGCAGGGGTACCTCGACGACCCCGCTGCCACGAAGGCTGCATTTGCCGACGGCGGTTGGTATCGCACCGGCGATCTGGCGCGCAAGGATGCGGACGGCTACCTCTTCATCGTCGACCGCGCGAAGGACATGATCATCACGGGCGGCGAGAACGTCTACTCCAAGGAGGTCGAGGACGTGATCTCCGGCCACCCGGACGTCGTCGACGTCGCCGTTGTCGGAAAACCCAACGAAGAATGGGGCGAGACCGTCGTCGCGCACGTCGTCTGGCGTGAACCGGATGTCATCAGCGCCGACGACATCAAGGACTACCTCTCGGACAAGTTGGCGCGCTACAAGATTCCGCGTGAAGTGGTGTTCGCGACGATTCTTCCGCGTACACCGACCGGCAAGATCCAGAAGCACCTCATCCGCGCAGCGAGCTGAAAGGCCTGTCATGACTGATATTTCCGAGAAGACCGTCACCCACCCGGCTCCGCATCGCACCCATGCAGTGCTCAACCAGTCGGTACCGCGCACGGACGTCAACGAGTTCCTGCTCGATACGGTCCTGGCCGAAGGCGTCGCGCGTCACGACGCCGATTGGGCCACCAGTGAACTCACCGATATCGGTGAACTGGTTGGCAGTGCCGGGTTCCAGCACGACGCCGAGCTGGCCAACACGGTGATCCCCGAATTGAAGACCTTCGATCGCTGGGGAAACCGCATCGACGAGGTCGAATACCATCCGTCGTATCACCGGATCATCTCTGCCGCCGTTGCGCACGGTGCTCACACCTCTGCCTGGGCTGACCCCAAGCCGGGTGCCAACGTGGCTCGGGCCGCGGCATTCATGCTCTTCTCCCAGGTCGAACCGGGCCACGCGTGCCCGATCTCCATGACGCACGCTGTGATCCCCTCGCTCGAGCTGCAACCCGATGTAGCCGCCATCTGGACCCCGCGTGCCCTTTCTCGGAGTTACACCCCCGAGTTGGATGCTCCCGGAAAGGCATCCGCGATCTTCGGAATGTCGATGACGGAAAAGCAGGGTGGCTCCGACGTGCGAGCCAACACGACCATCGCCAAGCCGGCCGGACGTGGCGGCTCGGGTGCGGACTACCTCCTCACCGGACACAAGTGGTTCTGCTCCGCGCCGATGTCCGACGCCTTCCTGGTTCTCGCTCAGGCCGAAGGTGCTGCCGGCGAGGGACTTTCCTGCTTCCTTCTCCCCCGCATCCTGCCCGACGGCACACGCAACGTCTTCCGCATCCAGCGTCTGAAGAACAAGCTGGGCAACAAGTCCAACGCGTCTTCCGAGATCGAGCTCGACGGCACCGTCGGCACCATGATCGGCGAACCGGGACGTGGTGTGCGGACCATCATCGAAATGGTGTCCCAGACGCGACTCGACTGCATTCTCGGCAGCACGGCAGGTATGCGTCAGTCGGTGGCCGAAGCGGTGTGGCACGCACGGCACCGCAGCGCTTTCGGTGCCGTCCTGGCAGATCAGCCCGCAATGACGTCGGTGCTCGCCGACCTGGCTCTCGAATCCGAGGCCGCGACCATCACCGCACTGCGATTGGCCCGTGCGCAGGACGAGGACGCGAATGAGCAGGAAAAGGCGTTCCGCCGACTCGCGACGGCTGTTGCGAAGTACTGGATCTGCAAGCGCGGCCCGCACCACTCCTACGAAGCCCTCGAGTGCCTGGGCGGCAACGGTTACACCGAGGACTTCCCTCTTGCCCGTCGCTACCGTGAGCAGCCCGTCATGGCCGTGTGGGAGGGGTCGGGCAACGTCATCGCGCTCGACGTCCTGCGCGCGATGACCCGTGAACCCGACTCCGTTGCCGCCTTCGACCACGAGATCAACCTCGCCCGCGGCAACAACCCGGTCCTCGATCAGCACCTCGATCGGGTACGACGCCAACTCGGTGAGCTCGCCACGATGGCACCCGCCGACGCTCAGCTCCGCGCTCGGACCGTCGTCGAGGCTATGGCGTTGGCGCTGCAGGCTTCGCTCATGGTGCGCCACTCCCCGGCCGCCTCGTCCGATGCGTTCATTGCCGCTCGCCTCGGTGCCGACCGTGGTCACGAGTACGGAACTCTGCCTGTGGGAACAGATTTCGCCGGAATTCTCGCGAGAGCCTAAGGCTGCTCCCTCAGTACCCTGGTGACGGTGTGTACTGCCGGCGTCGGATTGTTCGGTCGCCATGCCATCGCGATTTTCAGCGTGGGCGTGGCCCCGGCGATCGGCAGGTACACGACCCCGTCCATGGACAGATGCGCCGTCGACTCCACGACGACGGCGATCCCGACCCCCGCTCCGACCATGGCCAACAGGCTGTACGGATCGGGGGCTTCGTGCGCGACGGTGGGCGTGAAACCTGCTGTGGCACAAACGGACAACGTCGCATCGCGGACCACCGAGCCGTGCTCGGCGGGATACATCACGAATCGCTCGGTTGCCAGGTCTTCCGGTGACACCGAGTCATGCGCACCGAGGTGATGCCTGGCAGGAACCGCGACCATCAAGGTTTCCTCCCGCACCGTGTGTGTCTCGAATCCGCGCGGAATGGGCAGGCCGACTATGCCCATGTCCAGTGCTCCGCGTCGGAGAGCGTCGAGCACCTCACCCGAGTACATCTGCGGCCGTAGTTCCAGTTCGATTCCCGGATGGGAGTCGGCCAAGGACCGTGTGAGGGCCGACAGGACGGTGTAGCCGCCTGTTCCGCCGAAACCCACTGTGACACGGCCCGTCTCGCCAGTCGACGCGGCCGATGCGATTTCTCGTACCACGGCGATCTGCGCTTCGATGATTCGTGCGGGCGTGACCAAGGCTTCGCCGGCTGCGGTCAATTGCACTGATCTGGTGGTCCGGACAAACAGGTCGGTGCCGAGTTCGCGCTCGAGCGCCCGAATGGTCTGGCTGAGCGGGGACTGCCCGATGTGGAGTCGCTCGGCGGCCCGGCCGAAATGAAGTTCGTCGGCGACTGCGAGAAACGCGCGCAGCTGACGCAGTTCCATGTCGCTCCTCCCGGTCTTCATTATGTGGTTCTCCCACATAAATGAGTCGAACTAAGTCTTGGACTCTACATGGATTTCGGACGATAGTGATTCACGCCTCACATTGCATCCCTTGGTGATGCCCGACGCGAGAATCAGGGAGAACCGTGGATCAAAACCCAGGTCAAGACACCAATCCGCCTGAATACAACACCAAACAGGCACGCAAGGCCGGAATGACGGCGTTTGTCGGAACGACCATCGAATGGTTCGACTTCTACATCTACGGAACCGCATCCGCCTTGGTGCTCGGCCCGCTGTTCTTCCCGGATGCGTCGCCGGCGGTGGGGACACTCGCAGCCTTCGCGACTTTTGCCGTGGGATTCGTGGCTCGTCCGGTCGGCGGAGTGGTGTTCGGTCATTTCGGAGACAAGTTCGGTCGCAAGAACGCCGTGATCATCACCCTCGCGCTCATGGGGTTGGGAACTGTCGGTGTCGGTCTCCTCCCTACGTACTCCCAGATCGGGATCTGGGCACCGATACTGCTTGTGGCACTGCGTGTTCTCCAGGGCATTGCCATGGGCGGCGAATGGGGTGGCGCCGTATTGATCGCCACCGAGTTCGCTCCCCCGAAGAAAAAGGTGCTCTACGGTGCGTTTGCGCAGCAGGGTTCACCGGTCGGCAACCTGCTCGCGACGCTGGCCTTCCTCGGCCTGACGTTGATGTCGGATTCCGTGTTCGAGTCGTGGGGTTGGCGTCTGCCGTTCCTCGGATCCGCAGCTTTGGTGATCGTCGCTCTCTACATCCGGTTGCACATCTCCGAGACGCCCGAGATGAAGAAGGCTGTTGCGGCACAGGAGCGTACACGGATGCCGCTGGTCGAAGTGTTGCGGTCGCATCCCGTCGAACTTGCTCTCGGCGTCGGCGCTGTGGTTGCCGGTGTTGCCATCACGTACGTCAAGACAACTTTTGCGCTCTCATGGGCGACAACGGATCTCGGCTTCGAGCGCAGTGACTTCCTCCTCGTGATCACCGTGGCACTGGTAGCCCAGGCGCTCGTACAGCCTTTCGGCGCTGTGCTGGCCACGCGGATCGATCCGTCGAAAGCGGTCCGTTGGATGCTGCTTCCGGAGATCGTGCTCCTACCACTGATGTTCGTGCTGGTTCAGACGGGCTCCGTGCCCTTGGCGATTCTGGGGATGGTCCTCGCGACGGCGCCTCACGCAATGTATTACGCCGCGTTGGCCGGCATTCTGGCGCAGGTTTTCCCCACCAATGTTCGGTATACCGGCATCTCTCTGTCGTACCAATTGTCGACCGCCGTTTTTGCCGGAACGGCCCCGATGGTCAGCCAGTATCTGCTGACGCGAACCAACTCGATCTGGCCGGTCGTAGCTCTAGGGCTCGTGTATGTCGTTCTCTCCCTTATCTGTATGACTGCTTTGCTGCGCAGGAGTGCGCTGCACGCGCAAGGGCCGGATTCGACGAGCGCCTCGAACATGACCGATGTTTCCACCCTGAAAGGCGTTGACCACTGATGAACTTTGCACACACCGACCCCGCTCTGACAGCGGTAGTGGACAGATGGACCGCCGGGGCGGACCGAGAGACGTTGAACGGATTGCTCGACCGACTGGGCCGAGATGCCGCCGGCCGTTTGTCCGAGCTTGCCGACATCGCGGACAAGAACCCGCCGGTGCTGCAGCAATTCGACAAGGCCGGTGACCGCGTCGACCGGATTTCCTATCACCCGGCCTACCTGGAACTGTGCCGGGCGGCGTACAACGAGTACGGCCTGTCCGCCATGTCGCACCGAAAAGGGTTGCACGGATGGGACTCCGTGCATCCGCCACTCGCGAAGTATCTCGCGTCGTACATCTTCGTGCAGGCAGAGTTCGGGCTGGCCTGCCCGGTGTCGATGACAGATGCTGCTGCGCGGACCCTGCGTATGTTCGGTGATCCGGCCGTGTTCTCGCCCTGGATCGACGCGTTGACGTCGACGGACCCCGAGCAGGCGAAGACGGGTGCGATGTTCATGACCGAGATTCAGGCAGGCACCGACATCGCCTGCACCGAAACACGCGCCGAGCGCGACGGTGACGGATGGGTTCTGACGGGCAAGAAGTGGTTCGCCTCCAACCCGGATGCCGATGTGATCATCACCCTCGCAAGATTCCCGGGCGGACAGGATGGTTCGACGCGTGGAGTCGGAATGTTCATGGTGCCCAAGACCTTGGGATCCGGCGAGCGCAACAACCTCACGATCGATCGTCTCAAGGACAAGCTGGGTACGCGTTCAATGCCGAGCGGCGAGGTGACGCTGAACCGCGCGTACGCACTCCAGGTCGGTGAACTCGATCGAGGGTTCCGCCAGATGGCGGAGATGGTCAACACGTCTCGCCTCTCCAATGCGATGCGTTCGAGCGCTCTCATGCGCCGAGCAGTCCGTGAAGCCGTCGAACATTCGAAGAGCCGAGTCGTGTTCGGTAAGAGGCTCTTCGACCAGCCGCTGATGCGGGCGACACTTCTTCCCCTTGCACTCGATGCCGAGGCTTCGCTGGCCCTGGTCGCGTACAGCGCACAGTGTCTTCAGGCAGCAGACGGCGGCGACGAACAGGCGCGCGCACTGATCAGGGTACTGACACCGATCGCCAAACACTTTGCCTGCAAACGCGCGCGGGTGGTCACCGGCGAGGCCATGGAGGTGCGCGGAGGAAACGGCTACATCGAGGAATGGGCCAACGCGCGACTAGTGCGGGATGCCCACTTGGGCTCGATCTGGGAAGGGTCGAGCAATGTCATTGCGCTGGACGTACTTCGGTGCCTACGCAAGTTCGGCTCGCACCGCACCGTCGCGGGAGCGATGACGGACATCCTGTCCACCGTCGGACCGGAGTGCGAGGCCGGTGCCGGAGTTCTGTTGCGGCGCTGGGAGGAACTGGTAGAGGAAGGAGATCGTCTGATCTCCGGATCTGACGATGCCGCCCAGGCCGCCAGCGCAAAGTATGCCGACGAGTTGGCTCGTGCCGTCATGGCGACGCTGCTTTTCGATCTTGCGGACCACGGCATCCGACACGGTAATGGGTACCGGTCGCTGCTGGTGGCGAATTCCTACCTGGCCGGTCTTGCCGGGAAGGTGCCGTCGGCCGCGCTCGGCGATCTCGACGTGATAACCGACGGCGGTGACGTCGAGCTGGATGATGCACGTGACGTCATTGCCGAGTTCCTCTCCGTAGCAGGAGGTCAGCGGTGAATTCTCCAACAGGACCCACACCCTTGGCTGGTGTCCGCGTGCTCGATCTGTCGAAGATCCTTGCCGGGCCGTACGCAACCATGTCGCTTGCCGATCTCGGAGCCGACGTCACCAAGATCGAACACCCTGAAGGCGGCGACCCCACGCGTTCGTGGGGGCCTCCCTTCGTCGGCGTAGATGCCGCCTACTACCTCGCGATCAACCGCGGCAAGAAGTCGGTCACGATCGACCTCAAGTCCACCGAAGGACAGGAGATCATCCACCGCATGCTCGAAGAGACCGATGTGGTCGTGGAGAACTTCAAGCCGGGCAGCGGATTACAGAAGATCTTCGACTACCAGGCGCTGTCCGAGCGATACCCGCATCTGATCACCCTGCACATCTCTGCCTTCGGTGAAGAAGGACCGCTGCGCGACGAACCGGGGTACGACATGATCGCGCAGGCCGCGGGTGGGCTCATGTCGCTCACCGGTGAACCGGGTGGTGCTCCGATGAAATCCGGGTTTGCGTTGGGAGACTTGGGCGCAGCGCTTTTCGGACTGGTCGGTGTCCTGGCCGCGTTGGTCGAACGAGGCCGGACCGGACGCGGACAGTACGTGACCACGTCGCTGTACGAGTGCCAACTCGCGATGCACGTGAACTGGGCGACCAGTTACTTCGCCACCGGTGAGCGCCCGACTGCGTTGGGCTCCGGTCATCCGAATCTTGCTCCGTATCAAGCATTTCCTGCCAGCGACGGGTACTTCGTCGTCGCTGTCGGCAACGACGCGATGTGGGCGTCGCTGTGCGAGGCCATCGGAAGGAGTGAACTGGTCACCGATCCGCGTTTTGCCCGCAACCGCGACAGGGTGGAGAACCGCGAGAGTCTGGAACGAGAACTCACCAGCGCCTTCGCATCGGAGACCGTCGAACACTGGTGCGCTCTTCTCGCCGAACGCGCCGTACCGGTCTCACCGATCCGGCATCTCGACGAGATCTACTCCGATCCCCACACCGCCGCGCTCGGCATGGTCGGAACCGTCGACCATCCGACGCTCGGACCGTTGAAGCAAGTGGCCTTTCCGGTCAACTTCTCCGGCCAGAGGCCACGTCTGACGTCGGCGCCGCCCGTTCTCGGCGCCGACAACGACGAAGTCCTTGGTACCGCTCAGGCCAGCCCGCTCAACGCAGGCGGCGTGTTGTCGTCGCGCCAACCGATGGCCTCGGCAAGCGTCGTGAGGTCGTAGTCCGGTCCGCTGACGCCGACGGTGAAGAGTGAGACACCGTCGGCGACCAGGTCGGCTGCATTTTCGAGCCCAGGCCACGGAACCGAGTGCTCTACTTCCAGCGGGTTCCGGCCCACGTCGGCGCAGTGGTCGGAGAGGATGTCTGACTTGCGCAGGTGTGTCTCACGGTCGCCGAAGCTGTGCCAGACGTCGGCGTACTCGGCGACCAAGCGCAGGGTCTTCTTCTCGCCGCCACCGCCGATGAGGACCGGGATGTTGCGCGTCGGCGGCGGGTTGCCCTTCGCCAGGCGGCCCGTGATGCGGGGGAGGTATTCGCCAAGCAGTTTCAGCCGTGAACCGGGAGTGCCGAAGTCGTATCCGAACTGGTCGTAGTCCTTCTCGAACCAGCCGGCACCGATACCGAGGATCAGGCGCCCACCGCTGATGTGGTCGACGGTTCGCGCCATGTCGGCCAGCAGATCCGGATTGCGGTAGCCACCACCGGTGACCAGGGCGCCGATCTCGACGCGTTCGGTCTGCTCGGCCCAGGCGCCGAGCATGGTCCAGCATTCGAAGTGTGCGCCGTCGGGATCGCCGGTCAACGGGTAGAAGTGGTCCCAGTTGAAGACGATGTCCACCCCGGCGTCCTCGGACCGCAAGACGGCGTCGCGTATCAACCCGTAATCGGGTGCGTGCTGGGGTTGGAGTTGAACACCGATGCGTACCGGACGAGTCATGCCACGCTCCTGACGAGAGGAATGGTTGTCTTCTCCCATCATGGCCGGGTGTGCGCGGTACCGCTACCGCCGCCGTCGGTGACGGGTTTGCCCGATCTTGTGCCCACCCCTTTTCGAGCGAACGGTACTTTCGGCGCCTTAGATCGACTGAACGTGCCGTTCGCTCAAACAGGGGGCAGTCAAAGGGGGCGGGTAAAAACAGGGGGCGGGTAACCATAGGGGTGGTCTGCCCACAGCAGACAGGCGGGGCCGCGGCACTGCCGCGCCGGTAGGAATGGATTCATGACTACTGAAGCTCCCACCGATACCGGCTACCGTGACCTGTTGACAGACAGGCTCTTCCGACAGCGAACCATTCTGCTCACCGGCGAGGTCAACGACGCCATGGCCGAACGTGTGTGTTCGGAACTGGTGCTCCTCGCCACCACCGACCCCAAGCGCGACGTCGTGCTCTACATCAATTCACCTGGCGGATCGGTGTTTGCCGGCCTGGCCATCTACGACACGATGAAGCTCATCCCCAATGACGTCGTGACGGTCGCGATGGGCTTCGCGGCCAGCATGGGCCAGGTGCTCCTCTGCTCCGGCACCCACGGCAAGCGAATCAGCCTGGCGCACAGCCGCATCATGATGCACCAACCTTCGGCAGGTATCGGTGGCACTGCGGTGGACATTGCGATCCAGGCCGAGAGTCTCGAGCTGATGAAGCGTCAATCGCAGGAAATCCTCGCCGCCGAAACGGGCCGGACCGTCGAAGAGATCGAGACCGACAGCGATCGGGATCGCTGGTTCACCGCCGAGCAGGCGCGCGAGTACGGAATCGTCGACCGCGTCGTGACGTCCTTCGCCGAGATAGCACCGCAAGCTACCTTCCCCAAGATCGGATTGTGACGTCATGTCCCAGTACACGATTCCCAGTGTCATCGAGCGAACACCAACGGGTGAGCGATCTTTCGACATCTTCAGCAGGCTGCTCAACGAGCGCGTCGTCTTTCTCGGCACAGAGATCGACGACGGCGTCGCCAACGTCGTGATGGCTCAGATGCTGCATCTGCAAGCCGACAACCCGGATCGCGAAATCGGTTTGTACATCAACTCTCCCGGCGGTTCCACCACGGCGATGCTCGCGATCTACGACACCATGCAGTTCTTGAAACCGACGATTTCGACGTACTGCATGGGTCAAGCGGCTTCGGCTGCTGCAGTGCTTCTGGCCGCCGGCACTCCAGGCCATCGGCATGTTCTTGCCCATTCGCGGGTGCTGCTGCACCAACCGTCGACGCAAGGTAGTGGCACCATCTCGGACCTCGCGCTTCAAGCAGCCGAGATCCTGAGAATCCGGGAGCAGACCGAGGCGATTCTGAGTAAGCACACCGGTCAGAGCGTCGAGCGGCTCCGTAAGGACACCGATCGCGACAGGATCTTCACTGCCGACGACGCTATCTCCTACGGACTGGCTGACACCCTCATCGAAGGGAACTGATCAGGCTGCCATCAGGACGGGACCGGAGATCGGGGCGGGAGAATGTCCGAAGGTGAGGGAGTTGAGCGCAACGATCCTGTTGCCCGCTCGGAACAGCAGGTGCTCGAGCGGCATCCCGAGCGCTTCGCAGATGGCGCGCAGAATTTCCGACGACGGTTCCTTCTTGCCCCGTTCGATCTCGGAGAGGTACTGCTTCGACATCCCGACCTTTGCGGCTACGTCGTCGAGAGTTCGGTCCTGATCGCGTCGAACCTCCCGCAGCACTCGTCCGTAGGCTTCACGAATCAGCGGGGGTTTGCGCACGGCGACAGCCGGATCGGGGAGTTCCGACTCACCCTTGACCAGGACCAGTCTGCGCGGCGCATCCATAGGCCGAGTATTCCAGCCGACCGGTTCGCACACCACCCGGTTCACCGAGGGCTGACATCTAGTCCGTTCGAACACCACCGGCAAGGAACATCGCTCGAAGAACGAAGGCCGCCTCGGGCCCGATGATCTCGCCGACAAGGCTGGTGTAGCGGTCGACGAACTCGGGCCCGTGGGAGGCCTCGTCGGAAGTGGGGTCGCCGAGGTGGTGCGCCAGTTCGTGCAAGACAACGAATTCGCGTAGCGCCCACCGGCCGTCACGGTCGTCCGGGACGGCGATGACGTCGTTCGAGTAGTGAGCGGCGGCATTGCCGCCGCGGGAGCGTACGGACACCGGAATGGTTGCGCGAGTCCAGGTCTCCCGTACCCAATTCAGCCCGAGTAGCTGATCGCAGTACGCCTGGACCGACTCCACGGAACCGAATTTGCGCTCGACCGGCAAGGTGATGGTGGAACCCATGACCTCGACGCTCCGAAGTCCACGCTGGTCGGCGCGATCGAACATGGTGCGCACCAACGTCTCTGCCTCGTAGACGGCGCTCCGCTGCGTATCCCTCACGAGTCCAGCTGCCCGCGCACCCCGCCGATCTCCGGAAGGTTCCCCAGACGTGCGGAGCGCGCAGCCCGATCACCCGCTCGTCGAGCATGCGAGGAATGCCCGGCGCTTGCGCGGCCGCCGCCCCGCCACGTCCCACGCGCTTTGGAGTTGGACGAGTAGTAGTCCTTCAGCTCGATTTCCTTGTTACGCAGCACGAGTGCGGTTTCGGAAGACGACGTGGCAGATTCTGCGATCGCAGTCTTCTCCGTCTCCTGCTTCGTCTCGGCCAACCGAGCGCCGATGCGGGACGCGTACGCCATCTGGAAGTTCAGGCGCGCCGTCACTCCGGCGACCGGCTTGCGGACCTGCGTGCTGACGCGTCGTCGTCCACGAGTTTCGACGACGGTCCGCACGGACGTTTCGCCGCGGTACGCCCCGGAACGCACGTACGCGTCGGAGTCACGCACCATCTGGAAGAGCAGGCTCGAATACAGGGCCTCACACACGTCGATGTCGCCGGCGAACCCGTAGGCGTAGATGACGGCCGACGTCTGCGCGATGTCGCATTGCACGTCGTTGGCAGCGGCGATGGCGATGAACAACTGGGCGTACGTTCGCAGTCCGCGCTTGCCCGGTTCGCCGATGGTGATGAGCCGTTGAGTGGGCGTCGCACGCTTTTCCGAAGACGCGGTGTGCGCACGCGCGACCGCCAGGTCGATCGCGGAACTGGTGGCCAACCGCTGAGCGGCAGCCATGAAGGCTTCACCTTCGTGTGGATTGTCGGTGGACTCCGCTTGGCGAAGCAGCGCACCGATGCGGGTCAGCATCTTCTCCGAACTCACCGTGAAAGACTACGCTCGCGCGCCGACACGGACGTTTATGCTGCTAGCGCACACGCTCACCCTCGACTTGGATCGTCCGGCACGTTCCTGCCGGTAGAAGGGATCAACCCCGTCATGGCTTCAGTGACTTTCGAGAGCACCACCTGCCTGTTCCCCGGATCGAACACTCCGGCAGTGGACAAGCTCGACCTCGAGATCGAGGACGGCGAGTTCCTCGTCCTCGTCGGACCCTCCGGCTGCGGAAAGTCGACCACCCTGCGCATGCTCGCCGGGCTCGAAGACGTCCACAGTGGACGCATCCTCATCGGCGACCGCGACGTCACCGGTCAGGAGCCGAAAGAGCGCGACATCGCGATGGTCTTCCAGAACTACGCGCTGTACCCGCACATGTCGGTGGCCGAGAACATGGGTTTTGCGCTCAAGCTCGCCGGAACCAACAAGACGGAGATCCGCGCCCGCGTCGAAGAGGTCGCGAAGATGCTCGATCTCGAGCCGTACCTCGATCGCAAGCCCAAGGCGCTGTCCGGTGGCCAGCGTCAGCGAGTGGCGATGGGCCGCGCCATCGTTCGCCAGCCGCAGGTCTTCCTGATGGACGAGCCGCTCTCGAACCTCGACGCAAAACTCCGTGTGCAGACACGTACGCAGATCGCTCAGCTGCAACGACGCCTCGCGACGACGATGGTTTACGTGACCCACGACCAGGTCGAGGCCATGACGATGGGTGACCGCGTCGCCGTCCTCGAAAAGGGAATCCTGCAGCAGTGCGCCTCGCCGCGCGAGCTGTACAACAAGCCGAAGAACGTCTTCGTCGCCGGCTTCATGGGTTCACCCGCGATGAACCTCTTCACCCTCCCCGTCGTCGACGGCGGCGTCGCATTCGGTGACGGGATCGTTCCGGTTCCGCGCGAGACGATGAACGGCGTCGTCGAAACCGAGGTTGTTCTGGGTATTCGCCCCGAGCACCTCGAGATCGCCGCCGAAGGCCTGCCGATGGAGGTCGACGTCGTCGAGGAACTGGGCTCGGACGCCTACGTCTACGGCCGGACCACGATCGGCGGACGGTTGCAGCAGATCGTCTCGCGTGGTGACTGGCGCAATCCGCCGCAGAAGGGCGAGCGAGTCAACCTGCGCGTCGACCCCGAGAAGGTGCACATTTTTGCCACCACCGACGGGCGTCGCCTGGGTTAGGTCGACCTGTCAAACGACACATGACCGATTCAGGTTCGGCGTAATACCCACAAGTACGGGTGTCTCGTGCCACAGTAGGGGCCGATGCCGGGAGCCGGCACTCATGGCGCATGCCGTGAGCAGGCTCTCGGTGACCGTCTATTTGTCATACACATACGGGGAGCGAATCCATGGTTCTGAACTCGAAGGCGATGCGCCGCGCTGCAATTGCAGCCACGGCAGCGTCCATGCTGGTACTGGCAGGCTGTTCGTCCGATTCGGACAAGGACAGCGGAACCAGCACCACGGCCGCATCCGGGGGATCGTCCTCGAGCGAAGGCCGCGGACCCATCACGATCGTCGAGGGGCAGGATGCCCTGAACGAGGCGCTCGAAAACATCATCTCCGACTGGAATGCCGAGCATCCGGACGAGAAGGTCACGCTCAAGCCGCTGGCGAAGGAAGCCAACGCGCAGGTCGACGACATCACCCAGCGCATGCAGGCCAAGAGCGACGAGTACGACCTCATCGGCGTCGACGTCGTCAACACCGCCCAGTTCGCCGCAAACGGTTGGCTGCTGCCGCTCGAGGGTGACCTCGCGATCGACGAGTCCGGCCTCCTGCCGTCGACCGTCGCTTCGGGCACCTACAACGGCAAGCTCTACGCAGCGCCGAAGAACACCAACGCCGCCTTCCTGTACTACCGCAAGGACCTCGTCGAGAAGGCCCCCACCACGTGGGCCGAGCTCAAGGAAAACTGCCCGAAGGCTGTCGAAGCCGGCATCTCCTGCTACATCGGTCAGTTCAAGAACTACGAGGGCCTGACGGTCAACACCACCGAGATCACCAACGCCTTCGACGGACCGTGGGTCGGCCCGGACGGACTCACCCCGGCCATCGACGACAAGACGAAGGCAGGCGTTCAGTCGATCGTCGACAACTTCGCCGACAACACGATCCCGCAGGAAGCGCTGACCTACTCCGAGGGCGAGTCGCAGACCGCGTTCGGCGACGGCAAGGCACTCTTCATGCGCACGTGGTCCGGCTTCTCGGTCGACGGTGAGAAGACCTCGGTTGCCGGCAAGTACGGCTACACCGTTCTTCCGGGTGTCGACGGACCGGGCGCTTCGACCGTCGGCGGCTACAACGTCGGCATCAGCGCGTACTCGGACGCACCCGCCACGGCTCGTGACTTCCTCGAGTTCATGCAGACCAAGAAGTCGCAGACGTACTTCACCGAGGTCGGCGGCGCACCCGTCCTCTCGGCTGTCTACGACGATCCGGCAGTGCTCGCTCAGTTCCCGTACTTCGCGACCCTGAAGGAAGCACTCGCCACCGCTCAGCCGCGCCCCGTCACGCCGTACTACACGCAGGTGTCGAAGTCGATCTCCGACAACACCTACGCTGCTATTCGCGGCGAGAAGACCGTCGAGCAGGCTTTGGCGGACACCAAGGCCGGCATCGAAACCGCCGGTAACTGATCTACCAGGAGCAATAAGCAATGGCAGAACCGCAGGATCCTTCCGCGGCTGTGCCTACCAACCCCACGGTCGGGGCCGGTTCAACCGGTCCCGACCGTTCGGGCGTTGGTGGGAGACACCGTGCACCGGAACCGCTAGAAGAGCCGTCGGCATCCGAGGCAGCAGGGACATCCCTGACCAAGGTTCTGCCTGACCTTGCAGCTACTCCACCCCCGCCGACCTCGCCCCCGCCTGCGTCGGCGGACAAGCCGAAGAAGCGTCGACGAGTTCCGGTGTGGGCGTTCGTCGCACCGTCGCTGATCGTTCTCGCCGTCATCATTCTGTATCCGCTCGGACGAGCGATCTGGATGTCGATGCACAGCGACGGCAAGAAGCTCGATCCCGAGACCGGCATGTTCGTCACCGGTCAGTTCACGTGGTTCGACAACTACAAGAACTGGATCACCCAGTCCTGCAACACCGCCAACGGCTCGATTCCCTGCCCGCCCGGCACACTCGGATCGCAGTTCTGGCAGTCGATCGGAAATACGTTCGGCTTCACCGTCGTCACCGTCCTGCTCGAGACGGTGATCGGTCTGTCGATGGCGTTGATCATGGCCAAGACGTTCCGCGGACGCGGTTTGCTCCGCGCTTCCGTGCTGATTCCCTGGGCCATCCCCACCGCCGTCACCGCGAAGCTCTGGTTCTTCATCTTCGCCAACGACGGCATTGCCAACAAGATCCTCGGCACCAACATCCTGTGGACGGCGGACCCCTGGCCGGCGCGATTCGCGATCGTCGTCGCCGACGTCTGGAAGACCGCGCCGTTCATGGCGTTGCTGATCCTCGCGGGTCTTCAGATGATTCCCGCCGACGTCTACGAGGCCGCCAAGGTCGACGGTGCGACGGCGTGGCAGCGGTTCCGCATGATCACGCTTCCGCTGGTCAAGCCCGCACTCATGGTGGCGGTGCTCTTCCGCACGATGGACGCGCTGCGCATGTACGACCTGCCCGCGATCATGATGGGATCCAATCCCGCCACCTCCACCATCTCGGTTCTGGTGGTCGATCAGATGCGCGTCGGCGCCAATTCGGCGTCGGCACTGTCCACCATCACGTTCCTCATCATCTTCGCTGTGGCCTTCATCCTGGTCCGATTCCTCGGAGCAAATGCGGTCAGCACGCAGGAAAAGCAGCGGAAGGGGGAGCCGGTATGAACAAGGCACTACGCGGCAAGATCGGCACCTACATCGGCGTCGTACTGATCATCGTGTGGGGACTCGCTCCCTGCTATTGGATGATCGTGACGGCGCTGCGCGACCCGGCGGACACGTTCTCGACGTCGCTGTGGCCCACCAATCTCACGCTGTCCAACTTCACCGCGGCGCTCGATCCCGACGCGAAGGTGAACTTCACCCGTGCACTGATGAACAGCCTCATCATCGCGGGCGCGACCACGCTGATCGCCTTGGTCATCGGCGTGTTCACGGCGTACGCGCTCTCGCGTTTCGATTTCCGTGGCAAATACTTCGTCACCGGAATCATCCTCGGCGCGTCCATGTTTCCGGTCGTCGCCCTCGTGACCCCGCTGTTCCAGTTGTTCACCGACATCGGCTGGATCGGCAGCTACAAAGCGCTGATCATCCCGAATATCTCGTTCGTGCTGCCGCTGACGGTCTATACGCTGACGTCGTTCTTCTCCGAGCTTCCGTGGGAGCTCGAGGAGGCGGCGCGTATTGACGGCGCCACCCGTGGCCAGGCCTTCCGTCTGATCATGCTTCCGCTCGCCGCGCCGGCACTGTTCACCACCGCGATCCTCGCCTTCATCGCAACGGTCAACGAGTACCTGCTCTCGCTCCAACTCTCGAGTGACAAGACCGCACCCGTCACCGTGGCGATGGCCAAGTTCTCCGGAACGGACCCATTCGTCACGCCGTACACCTCGATCATGGCCGGCGGAACCCTCGTGATGGTCCCGCTGGTCATCATGGTTCTCATCTTCCAGCGACGCATCATCGCCGGTCTGACCGCAGGCGGCGTCAAGTCGTGATGCGCGCTTGCGCACGGTTTCGATGAGGCGGGCTTCGCGCGCCCAGCGTATGGAGCTGATTGCCGGCTTCATCTCGGTCTTCGCCCTCATGGCGTTGATCGGCGCTGTGGTCGCGATCGTCAAGGGAGACCCCGGCGTGATGCCGTCTTTGGTGCTGCTCGGTTGCGTCGTCGCTCTCGGGCTCGCGTTCCGCGGATATCGGAACGCGGTCCGAGCAGAACGTCGCGAGTAGCCAGCCCGGTAGGGTGACATTTCGGTATCGCAGTTGCCGGGAGTTATCTGATCGAGATATCACCCTGGTGGAATGGTGCCGGTAAGTCCGGATCCACGACCGGGAGTGTTGAGTGAGTCCATCTAACAGATCGAGTGCGACGGGTGGCGATCAGTCGTCGGCTCGATCGGGCAAGTCGGCTAATTCGCCCCGGTCGAACAAGTCGGCCAAGCCCGCGAAAAAGCAGCGCTCGAAGTGGCGGTACGTCCGGCGGACCATCTACGTGCTCGTGCTCCTGATGGTCATCGTGCCCGCGTCGGTTTTTGCTGTCGCGTACAGCCGGACCGACGTCCCGCGCCCCTCTGACATGCAGACCAATCAGGTGTCCACCATCTACATGGCCGACGGCACGACCGTGCTCGGCAAGGTAGTGCCGCCGGAGGGAAACCGGACCGAGGTCGCTTTGTCGGCCATCCCGATTCACGTCCGCGATTCGGTGCTCTCGGCGGAGGATCGTAACTTCTACACCAACCCCGGGTTCTCGATCTCCGGATTTGCTCGCGCTGCCCGCGACAACGTGATGGGCAAGGAAAGTGCCGGCGGTGGCTCGACGATCACTCAGCAATACGTGAAGAACGTCTTGGTCGGTGACAAGCGCAGTATCGACAGGAAGCTGCGTGAGCTCGTCATCTCCGCCAAGATGGCGCGCGAATGGTCCAAGGACGACATTCTTGCCGCGTATCTCAACACCATCTACTTCGGTCGCGGTGCGTACGGCATCGCCGCCGCGTCGAACGCGTACTTCGACAAGCCGGTCAGTGAGCTGAGTGTCGAGGAAGGTGCAGTTCTCGCGTCCGTCATCCAGAGCCCGTCGTTCCTGGACCCCGAGACCAATCTGTCCGCGCTGCAAGCGCGCTGGGACTACGTTCTCAACGGCATGGTGGAACTGGGCAGCCTGACCAAGACGGATCGCGACGCGATGCAGTTCCCGGTCGTCGCCCCCGCCAATCGGCCGACCGATCTGAACCAGGCGCCAGGACCCGAAGGCCACATCAAGACCCAGGTACTCAAGGAACTGGCAGAGGCCGGTATCAGCGATCAGACGCTGAACACCGCTGGTCTGCAGATCACGACGACCATCGACCCGGTTGCGCAGGAAGCTGCGCTGAACGCCGTCAGGCGGAATCTCGAGGGCGAGCCGGAAGACCTGCGGACCGCAGTAGTGTCCATCGACCCCAAGACCGGTGGCGTCGACGCCTATTACGGCGGTGACGACGGAGCCGGCTTCGACTACGCCCAGGCGCCGCTGCAGACCGGTTCCGCGTTCAAGGTCTTCGGTCTGGTCGCAGCATTGATGGAAGACATTCCGCTGTCCGCACGGTTCGACAGTTCACCGCTCACGATCAACGGCGTGACCATCGGAAACGTCGGCGGCGAATCCTGTGGTCGATGCACCATCGCCGAGGCACTCAAGCGTTCGCTGAACACCAGCTTCTACCGGTTGATGCTCTCGATGGAGAACGGTCCCCAGAAGATCGCCGACGCCGCCCACCTGGCCGGCATCCCCGAGCACATTCCCGGACTCGACTACCCGACGCTCACACAGGAGGGTGGTCCGCCGGAGAACGGAATCGTGCTCGGCCAGTATCAGTCTCGCGTTATCGACATGGCGTCCGCTTACGCGACGCTCGCCAATTCCGGTGTGTACCAGCAGCCGCACTTCATCCAGAAGGTCGTGACGGCCGAAGGTGAAGTCCTGCTCGATCGCCCGGTCTCTCCCGGTGAGCGTCGTCTCGATGCTGCCGTTGCCGACAACGTCACGCAGGCAATGCTCCCGATCGCGTCGTACTCGAACGGTCACGCGCTTGCCGGTGGACGCCCGTCTGCAGCCAAGACCGGTACCGCGCAGTTGGGTGACACGGGCCAGAACAAGGATGCGTGGATGGTCGGTTACACGCCGTCGCTGTCCACCGCGGTGTGGATCGGAACTTCCGACGCTCAGGCCATCACCAACTCCTACGGTGGTTTGATCTACGGCTCCGGAGTGCCTGCGGACATCTGGAAGAGCACGATGGACGGCGCGCTGAAGGGATCCGACTGGGAGAGCTTCCCGTGGCCGGACCCCATCGGCGGGCAGGCCGGCGTTCCCGCGAACTCCGGTGTGACCTCGGGGGACGGGACGGGCACGCCCACGACGGGCGCGGTCGCTCCCCCGGCGCCCATCGAGGTGCCCGGCCTACCGCCGATCGAAGTGCCGCCGCTCCCCCAGTTGCCGCGTCAGATCGAGATCCTGCCGGGCATCGTCATCCCACTACCGGGCTGACAAGCAGCGCTCGATTTCCGGTTCTCAGGCCTGATCGTCGAAGAGACCGAGTTGGGTGGGCGCTGCATCCTTGGCGGGCAGTACGACGACGCGCAGTCCGCGCCTGAGGTTGCGGATCGCGTGCGTCCACGCGCGCTTCTCGCCCGCACACAGGTCGGTGTCGTCGTCCTTGCGGCGGATGGACTCGGTCAACGCCTCGTGCCAGGCAGTCTCCTGCTCCTGGCTGATCCGCAGGTAGTCGAGAATGGTGTCGCGGTCGTGCTCACAGATCACGGCAACCTCTTCGGCGCTGAGCTCGCCCGTTCCGTCTGCGTCGAGTTCGAGGAGCGCCATGAGAGCCGGAGGAAATTCGTGGCACTCGTGTGACTCGTATTCGGCACCGGGATCTTCGTGCTCGGAGGCCATGCCGTCGTTGAAGGCGGTGTCTCCGGTTGCGCGGATGGGTTGCCCGCCCAGTTCTTCGGCGAGTTCGTCGGATGCTTCGGCCAGTTCGGCGAACGAGCGCAGAGCCCGCAGCAGGTGCTCGGCGACGAAGGGTGCGCCGTCCACGCGGACCACGCCCAGCACACTCTGCTCGACGAGAATGAGCTTGATGGTCGGCCATTGCCGATTGAGCTGAGCAAGAATTACAGCAGCGTTCTCGAGGTTCTCCACCGAATGCACGACCCGCGAGAACACCTCTACGTACTCGTCGTCCTCGAGGACACGAACATAGGTGACCTGCTCACCGCGGACCAGCGGGATGTCGCCGTCGTCGTCACGCTTGGGCGGATGACCGAGAAGGCGCTCGACGGCCCCGTCGACCAGGATCCGCAGCATGTCGCCCGAACCCGAGGGAGCGTGAGACGGCGTCGTGGCGAACGCCGGCGTCGACTCGCGCCCACTGGTGCTGGCACGCAGGAACGACGGGTGCGCAATGCTCCACATTTCACGGAAGACGCGCAACACCTTTGTCACCAGTTCCTCGGGACGAGCGCGGTCGACGTCGATGTAGAAGGACATGGACCCATTGCCCTCGGGTACGTGCTCGCACAGATCGGGAGCGTTGAACCCCATGTCGAGCAGCGCTGAATGGTCTTCCGGTTCGAGCATCCGCAGTGGATGCAGAAACCTGTTGGAAGGAACTTCACAGCGCACGGAGGTCTGGTTCCATGCGAAGAACTGGATGCACGCGGGTGCGTCGGCCAGTTCGTCCATGCTGTCGTAATGCGACTCCACCACGAGGGTGTCGTCGTCCTCCATCACGGAGATGTAGCGAGCGAGATGAGTCTCGAAAGTAGTCCAGGCACTCAGGATTTCCAGATCGAAAGTATTGTCCGACATCGTCGCTCCTCTGGTCCGGGGGCGCATGGGGCCCTACCGACGACTCGCCGAAACCCCTGCTTTTCAAACCCCGCCTACGACGTTAGTCGTGGGGTCCGACAGTGACAGTGTTCGTAGGATCCGGGTGACCGTGTTTCAGTCAGGGGATTATCTTCCGAGCTTGCAGATTGGCGAAGATGTCGAGGAACATCGCTTCGGTGTCGACGTGGCGGTGAAATCCGAACCGCCGAGCTTTCGATCCGTCAGCGAAAAAGTCGTAGTCCCATCCGAATACGAAGTCACCGAACCCCCAGGACGAGACATCGGAATACGGGGTCCGAGCAAGTTGGTGTTCCTCGACGAGTTCATCCCACACCGACTCCTTGTCCGCCATTGCGACGTCGAGGGACATCGGGAGCGGAGGCGCGACGTCCATGTCGAAGAAGGCTGCGATCTTCGGCCACATCTCCTGCCAGCGGAACAGGTCGCCGTTGTTGATGTTGAACGCCTGATTTGCGCACTCGGGGTTGGTCGCGGCCCAGACCGTCGCTTCGGCCAGGAGTCCGGCGTCGGTCATCTCGATCAAGCTGGTGTACGCGCCGGGTTTGCCGGGGAATCGGAGTGGGACACCCAGTTTCTTCGAGATGGTCGCGTAGACGGCGATGACCATCGCGAGGTTCATCGGGTTACCCAGTGCGAATCCGGAGACGACCGAGGGTCTGATCGCCGACCATGTCCACGACTTGTCGAGCTGCCTGCGTTCGAGGAACTGCTGTTGGTCGACGTTGAACTCGGGTGGCATGTGCGGTGGATCGCTCTCGCGGGCCGGAGTTTTGAACGGTCCGAGGTGTGCCCCGTAAACCTTGTAGCCCTGCATCAGGCTGACGTGCTCGAGTCCGCCCGCAACGGGCTCGATGGCGTCGAGAGTGTTGACCAGCATCGCCAAGTTGGGCGGAACCAGCTCGGCCCATGTCGGGCGGTCTTGATAGGCGGCGTAGAAGACGTGAGTGACGTCGCCCAGTCCGCTCAGTGCCGCTGCAGTCCGGTAGGGATCGAGCAGGTCGACTGCGATGTGTTCGACCCGGTCGGTGTCCGTACCGCCTCGCCGCGAGAGTCCGATGATCTTCCATTCTCCGGTCGACTCGAGGTGATCGATCAAGTTCCCACCGATCACGCCTCGGGCTCCGACCACGAGTGCCACTTTGTCGTGCTGCACCATTTCAGCCTCCCATTGGTATATCGCGATGTTGCGATATAGGGAGTGAACCACACATATCGGCATTTCGCGATCTAGCGGTATGCTCACGAACATGGAAGACGCAACAACCGAGTGGGAAACGGCGTTCAAGGCGCTGGCCAACCCGATGCGTGTGCAAATCCTGCAGTGGTTGAAAGACCCCGGGAGCTTTCCCCCTCAGCTCGAGCCTGCCGAGGAGGTCGGAGTGTGCCTCAAGCACATTCAAGCGAGGGCGAAGGTGTCGCAATCGACGGCGTCTCAGTACATGGCCGCACTCCAGGCCGCGGATCTGGTGACCACCACACGAATCGGTCAGTGGCGGCATTACAAACGAAACGAGCAACAGATCGAGAAGCTTGCTGCATTCATCAGGCAGGGTTTGTAGGTACCAGCACCTGACCGATCCCTCCGGGGCCGCCAATGTTGTGGCAAAACCTCACATCGCCGGCGCCGTCGGTATGTGCATTGTGGTCGTTTCTCGGGTTGCTCGTTGTCCTTACGCTCGGCAGAGGGTACTGGCAAGGAGAGGCGTGCGATGAGTCGTGAGAGCTGGGTGGGCCGTGATGCCCGATCCCTCGCCGAAGCCGTGCGGTCGGGTCAGGCGTCGGCGCGGACCATCGTCGAAGACCACCTCGCACGGGTCGACGAATGCAATGACGAACTCAACGCACTGGTCACCGTGTGCGCCGAGGAGGCTCGCACGGCCGCGGATGCCCTGGACGAACGACGCCTTCTCGGTGAGACACTCGGCCCCCTTGCCGGGGTTCCGTTCACGGTCAAGGACCTGATCGCCACTGCCGGCGTGCGCACCACCGCCGGTTCTCGAACTCTGGCGGACAACGTCCCGGCCGTCGATGCACCGGCCGTTGCGGCGTTCAAGGCTGCCGGCGCAATTCTGATCGGCAAGACCAACACCCCGGAATTCGGTGCGTGCGGCCTGACTCGCAACGAATTGTTCGGAACCACGGCCAGCCCGGTGCGACCGGACGGCGTCGTCCGGTCCCCCGGCGGGTCGAGTGGCGGCGAGTCCGCGTCGGTTGCTGCCGGGATGAGCGTGCTCGGACTCGGTACGGATTTTGGTGGCTCGGTGCGTTGGCCCGCCCACTGCACCGGCCTCACTTCGGTTCGCCCGACGCTCGGACGTGTCGATCCGGAAGGTCAGTATCCAGGCGTGCTTTCGGATGGACGGGTACTCGCCAACCCTGCGACGATGCACGGCACGATCCAGACCATCGGCCCACTGGCCCGCAACCTCGGTGATGCGGCGCTTGCGTTGCGCGTCCTGTCGAAGCCGCATTTCTCGTGGACCGAGCCTGATTCGGTCGACGTCGACGACCTCGACATCCGCTGGGCCACCCGCGAGGGAACGATTCCCGTCGACGAAGAAATCCGGTCAGCGGTTCGGACGGTGGCGATCAGCCTGGACGCGAGCGAGTACGACGGTCTGGCCCTGTCGCGGGCCAACGCGCTTTTCGGTGCGTTGCGATCGGTCGAGACCCACGCGGACATCTACTCTCTCGCAGCAGGTTCAGCGCACGCTTTCGACGCGGACATCACCGCCATGCTTGCGGCAGGCCGTGATCGCAGTTCCGCCGAGGTGGAAGCGCTGTGGGCGGATCGCGCGGTGTTGATCAGCGAATTCCTCGGCGAGATGGGAGACGCACTGATCCTGCCGGTTGCGTCGGTGCTCGCTCCGCCGCTCGGTGTGGAGAGCTTCGAGGTGGACGGTCGCAAACTCACATGGATGGATGCGCTCGCGAGTTGCCGGGCGATCAGTGTGCTCGGTCTTCCGTCGGTCGTGGTTCCGGTAGGACTCTCCCGCAACGGTTTACCGATCGGGGTGCAGGTGGTGGCGAGACCGTTCCGCGAGCACGTTGCGCTGTCCGTGGCGGCGCGAATCACGTCGAAGGCGCAAGCTCTAGTCTGACTTCCATTTTTCGGTTTCGGCTGCGAAACGTGTTGCGTACGAGTCGGCAAGGTCGTGAAGAGTGGTGACGCAATCGCCGTAGTACGTCGGTGCATGCATGGTCGCCAGAATCCGCGGCTCGAGGTCGGCCAGGGCACGGATCGTGGGTTCGAGATCCGGGGTGAGGCAGGTGGCGTGGCCCAAGTCCTCGGCTTCCAAAGCGGGGCCGACGATTTCGTGCTCGGTGGTCGCGGGGTGGTGCCCGAACGCGGTGAACAGATCTCCGCAGAACAGCGTCGACGTCGTCTCCTCGAACATCAGGCCCGCGTCCCAACCGTGTGGGACGTGTGGGGTGTCGATGTGCCGGACTCGGCGGCTGCCGGTTTCGAGTACGTCGCCGTCCTGCAAGGGAAGTGGCGCCCGATCGGCCAGATCGTTGACCTGGACGAAGCACCCCATCGCACCGTGTGCAACTTGCGCTTCGGGGGCCGCCGCAAGCCAGGAGTTCATGGACCCGCATTCGTCGGCCTCGACGTGACCGAACGTGATCCATTTCAGACGGTCGATGTCGATCAGCGTGGAGAGTGCGTCGGAAGCCGAGGTGAACAACGCTCGCTGCCCGGTGTGGAAGAGCAAGGGTTCCTCGCCGTCGACGAGAAACTGGTTCATCGTGAGGTTCGCTTCGTCCACGAAGGTCGACAGTCGGTAGATGTCCGGCGCGATTTCGGTGATCGTGGTGGTCATCGCTGTGCTCCGATCAGGGCTGTTGTACATGTCGAGCTGTCTTCTCCAGCCTTCTCGCCGCCCCGCGCCTGCACAAGGTTCTGGACGTGCTTACGGCTCTGCAATAGTGGAGGACGTGTTCGTACTGCTGCTGACAGGCCCGCCGGGCGCGGGGAAGAGTTCCGTGCTGACCGCGCTTCACGATCGACTCGGCGAGGCCGGGGTGAGCAACGCGATGATCGAGGTGGACGAACTCGAGCGGTGCTATCCGCCGCTGGGGACCGAACGGGCAATCGCACACGTCGGGATGCTGTGTGCGTCGTACCGGGAAGCGGGGTACGAACTCCTGTTCCTCACGGCTACCGTCGAAGACGACGACTACGGGCGCGCCCTGCTGGCCGCGACCGGCGCCGAGGGGCACCTGCTGGCGCGCCTCGAGGCCGATCCGGATACGTTGCGTACCAGAATCATCGAACGTGAACCGGCCGGCTGGGCCGGGTTGGACGAGTTGGTGGAGGCGTCACAACTGCTGGCCGGTTCGATGCCGACGCTCAGTGGAGTCGACGTGGTTCTGAGCACCGAAGGCCGCGATCCCGAAAGTGTTGCCGACGATCTGGAAGCGGCTCTGCGAGAACACAGTCCGTCGCTTCTAGCCGTCGGTGTTCAGAGCGGTGACCACTGAAGCGAACATCGTCGACTTGATTGCCCCCAGTGTGCCCGCATTCTTCGGGCCGATCGGTGCAACCATTTCGATGGCCTTGGCGGTCAAAGCGTCGACGGATGCGGTGAAGTCCACCAAACCGGCTGCGAATGCGTCACTTCCGCCGTATCGCCGCCCCGTGGTCATGGCGACGATTGCCGACGCCGGGCTGAGTTTGGCCTGGATGAGAGCTGCCATTCCTTCGGTGAAGGGGATGTTGATGTCCACCTCCGGGAAGCAGTAGTAGCCGCGATCATCGCGCATGACGCGGTAATCGTGCGCGATGCCGAGCATGGCGCCGGCTCCGAAGGCGTGGCCGTTGATCGCCGCGACGGTGGGCATCGGGAACGTCAGCATCCGGGCGAACAGCGACTGCACCTGCTGCACATACCACTTCGCCTTGTCGCCGTTCGCGCCCAGCCAGTCGAGGTCGAGTCCGTTGGAGTAGAACTTGCCCGTCGCCGTGGTGACCAGGGCATGTGCGCTTTCGCTCAAAGCCTGGTCGAGTAGCTTGTCGACGGAATCGAGCCACTCCGGCGAGAATCGATTCTCGTCCTCGCCGAGATCGAGAACGGCGATCTTGTCTTCGAAGCGCAGAGTTGCGGTCATGATTGGCCTTTCCTGTTGCGTGGCTTGGGCAGTGGTGGGTCGAGATGCAGAACCGCTCGAACGGCGGCATCCAACCGCGCGCGTGCTGCGGCGTCGGGGACTCGCCAACCGTCGGCGCGTTTGGCGGGATGAATGAGTAATCCGGTAGGCAGGCCGACAACACAGGCCTCGATTGCCTCGACGGCTCTGCCGTCCTTGCGGCCCCAGAGCGCGGTCGACAACCGGATGAACAACTCGACCAGAGACCGGTCGAGTTGTGTGAGTTGCTCGGCGATGTCGGCAGGGACGTCGGTGCCGAGCAGTTCGTCGCGCTGGATCGTCAACAGCAGCAACGCGGATTGTGGGTAGTCGAGCGCGAAGACGGCCGGAACTTCGGCGGCTGCGACGACGGCGGAAACCGCCGAAGTCGGCGACGGGTCCGCGAGAGCGTCGTCCACTCTCGATTGTTGAAGCGCGAGAAATCGTCGCGCAGCACGCAGCCACGCGCTACCGACCAGTCCACTGCGAGAGCCGAATGCGTGATAGATCGCCCCGTTGGATACACCGGTGGCGTCGGAGACTGCCCGGACCGTGACAGCGCTCGGTCCGGCAGTGGCGGCAAGTTTTTCGGCAGCGTCGAGCAGGGTGTCGAGGTCGTGGACGCGTGGCCGAGGCATGAACGCACAGTAACAGAGCGTCTGCTCTGTTACTAGTGTGCGGTCAGATCACCGAATTTGCGCGAAGATCCTCGATCTCCTCCGGGCGCAGGCCGAAGTCGGTGAGTACGTCGTCGGCGTCACCGCCGAGAGTCATGGGTGGCGCATTCCTGACGGGAAGGGTCTTGCCGTCCACCCAGAACGGTCCGCGGACAACGGGAATCGACGTTCCGTCGGCGCTCTGGGTCTGCTCGACCATCTGCAATGCCTCGACCTGCGGGTCGGAGAACACCTGATCGATCGAATGGATGGGGCCGCAGGGGATTCCGGCACCGCGGATCTCGGAGATCCATTGCGCCGCGCCCTTCGTGGTCAGTAGGTCCTCGAGTTCTTTGGTCAGTTGGTCTCGGTGCGCCAAACGTTCTTTACCCGTGGCATATTCGGTACGGAAGGCGAGCTCGGGGTCACCGAGTACCGAGCACAGTGCGATCCAGTGCTTGTCCGAGCCGGTGGCAATGTTGATCGGGAAGTCGGCAGTGTCGAAAGCGCCGTACGGCGTGATCGTCGGGTGCGTATTGCCGTTCGGCGTCGAAACCCGCCCGGTGCTCAGGTAGTCCTGCGCCTGGAAGGTCATGATCGAGATCGCGGATTCCAGCAATGAGGTCTGCACGCGGTGCCCACGACCATCGCGACCGCGAGAGGCAAGCGCCGCCGTGATGCCCAGCGCTGCGTAGATGCCCGAGACCGTGTCGATGATGGGGATACCGACCCGCATCGGGGTCTGTTCCCCGGCACCGGTGACCGACATCAGCCCGGACATGCCCTGGGCCACCTGATCGAGTCCGGGCGCGAACTGGTCAGGGCCCACCGGGCCGAAACCACTGATGCTCATCACGACGAGCCCTGGATTCTCCTGCTCGAGCGAGTCGGGATCGAGCCCCATGTCGGCCAGTACTCCCGGACGGAAGTTCTCGACCAGCACATCTGCGTCGAGGGCCAGGCTGCGAAGCAGTTTCCGCCCGCGGTCACTGCGCATGTCGATGGCGATCGACCGTTTGCCGCGGTTCACGGAAGCGAAGTAGAGGCTTCGATCGCCGTCGAACGGCGGCCACTGACGCGAACTGTCGCCGGAGCCACGGGTTTCGACCTTGACCACGTCGGCGCCGAAATCCGAGAGCAGCGACGTGCACAGAGGGCCCGCGAGAGCACGGGTGAGGTCGAGAACTTTGATACCGCTGAGCAATTGGTCCATGGGAGAAACCTCGGTTCTGTGGTGTGCAACGTCGCCCACTCGATCCGTCGCACCATCTGCGTGAATTGCCGCTGCAGTGATCGTCGGAGAGGGGAAGAATGAAGGTCAGGCCTGCTTTCGGCTGGGCTCGGTGACAACACTGGTCGAGAGCGCAAGGTGATGCGACGGCGACATTGCACAACTGCAGGGCCCGGATTTAGGCGCATTGTGTGACAGGCAGGATTGCGGTGGGCCGATACCGTGAACTCTCTACGGACGGCGATGCAAGCGGGAGGCGAGGCGATGCGCGACATTTCCACTCAGCTGGCGCAGTGGCACGCCCGCGGCGAGGATTTTGCACTGGCGACGGTTGTCCGTACCTGGCGATCCTCACCGCGCATGCCCGGTGCTTCGATGGCCGTCTCACGCTCCGGCGAGGTGGTCGGCAGCGTCTCGGGCGGGTGTATCGAGAGTGCACTGTACGAGATCGCCCAGGAGGTTCTCGCCGACGGCACCAGTCGCGTCGAGGTCTTCAGCGTCTCCGACGACGACGCCATCGGAGTAGGGCTGACCTGCGGCGGAACCATCGAAGTGTTCGTCCAGGCCGTCGGAGCCGATTTCGCCGAGTTCGGTCAGGTTTGTGAACGGATCGAGGCCGATACGCCCGTCGTCGTGGTCACCGAAGTGCGTCCGGGAGCACCGGCACGGCACCTCGTCGTCGAGCACGGCCGACGCAGCGGAGATCTGGATGCCACGGAGGACGAGGTGTCCATCCTGCTGCGCACGATGGACACCGGTGAGTCCGTCGCTTTTGTCGCGCCGGCGGGAACTCTCATCGATTCGCAGCACGACCTGCTGGTCGAGATCTTCGCGCCACTACCGCGGATGTACGTGTTCGGGGCCATCGACTTCGCGGCCTCGATGTGTACGTTGGGCGCCTTTGCGGGTTATCGCGTGACCGTCGTGGACGCACGGCCGGTCTTCGCGACACGGGCGCGCTTCCCCGACGCCCACGATCTGGTCGTCATGTGGCCACACAAGTTCCTCGAAACCGCACCGATCGACAACAAAACCGTCCTGGCCGTGCTCACGCACGACGAGAAGTTCGACATCCCCCTGCTCGAGATCGCGCTGCGTTCGCCGGCTGCGTACGTCGGCGCGATGGGAAGTCGTGCGACGCATGAGCGTCGGGTGGCGCTGTTGAAGGAGCGAGGCGTCACCGACGCCGAGTTGGGGCGTCTGCACTCACCGATCGGGTTGGATCTCGGCGCGAGGACACCGGAGGAGACTGCAGTGTCGATCCTCGCCGAGATGACCAAGACCCTGCGCAATGCCTCCGGTTTGGAACTGCGGGATCTGCAGGGGCCGATCCACCCGCCACCTCAGGAGAATCCGACCGCCCTGCATCGAACGGCCTGAGTCGACTGCGCTGAATTCGGACATCTTGTGTTCGGTGGGGATAGGATCGTTTCTTTCGTGAACCATCTTCCGTGATCCGAATGAAATCGAGGTGCCTGCCAAGTGGCAAACCCGGCCGTACCGGCATCCGAGGTGAATGCTGTTCTCTCCGAACTTCTTCGAACCCAGCTCCTTCCTGGTGTTCGAAAGGTCGCCGGCGGCTGCGAAGACCCGACGGTAGCCCGGGTGGGATTCATGGCGGTTCCGGACATCGGACCGTGGCTGCGGCACGGACAGTTGCTGATCACCACGCCGGAAACCCTCGCCAGGGTCACCGAAACCTTCAAGGCATTTGTCGGACGGTTGTCGACGCGAGGTGTTGCGGCACTTGCCGTCCAATTCGGCGCAGACGGGGACACTCTCGCGCCGGAGCTGGTCGACGCGGCCGAAAGCGCCGGCTTCCCGCTCCTGGTTTTTCACGGTGCGTGTGATCACCCTGCGGCGAGAGACCGTGAGCAGACGGAGTCGGCCCAGATCGACGCCATGTTCGGGGCCGAGCGCTTGCGACGGCTGCTGGTCGACGTCGTGATGGGCGGCGGCGGCCTCCCGCAATTGACCGAAGTCATCGCACGGGAGATGAAGGGCGCCGCCCTGATCACCACCTCGGACGGACGCGAGATCTGCCGCGCCGGGGACGCCGCGGAGCGCAAGCATCTGTCTGCCTGTCCCGCCGTCGATTCCACCGGTCGTCTGCGGACCGACACCGTCGAGGGCGGATTGGGTCTGCACGAGTTCGACGGTCAATTCATCGCGGTGTCCGCGATTTCCGCCAATCACATCGACCACGGGCGTCTCGCGTTGTTCACCGGTGAGCGCGTGATGACGAGTTACGACCAGTACCTGGTCGAGCGGGCCGCGTCGGTGTGTGCGTTGGTCATCACCCGCGAACAAGCCGTGGCGTCGGTGGAGGAACGCCATCGCGCCAACTTCGTTCACGACCTGCTCCTCGGTCGGGCCGGGGACCACGATCACGTTGTCTCCCATGCCAAGACATTCGGTTGGGACTTCGACCGCCCGCTGGTGATCGTCTCGATCGAGCCTGACCCGATCGACGAACCGGCCTCTGCGGCGCCCGCTCGGCTGCCTGTTGTCGATCGCCAGGCGATGGCGTTCTCCGGGGCGATCGCCCACCGCGATCCCGGTGCGGCGGTGACCGCGCTGACGGGCGAGACGGTGATCGTCATGGGCGTCGGCACCGACACGATGGCATTGGTGCGGGACCTCGTCACGGTCGTTCGCGGTGAAGGTGGCGGCGGGAGAAGGCCGTTCAGTGTCGGGGTGTCCCGGCCGACAGCGGCGATCGACGCAGTCCCCGCGCTCTACAGTCAGGCGCGCACCGCACTGACCGTCGGGCGACGGATCTCCGGTCCGTGGACGGTGACTCAGTTCGACGATCTCGGTGTGTACAGACTGCTCAGTCTGGTCGAGGACGAAAACGAGCTGGAGACGTTCGCGCGGGAGACACTGCGAGAACTGACGGAGGAAACTGCCGAAGCGCAGGACATGCGCAAGACATTGGAAGTCTTGCTCGCGACCAACATCAACATCGCCGAGACAGCGCGCAAGCTCCACTTCCATTACAACACACTGCGTTACAGGGTCGTTAAGCTGGAGAAAATGCTGGGACCCTTCACGGCGCAACCCGAGCTACGGCTGGATCTGTCTCTAGCACTGAAGATAACCGCGATGCGCGGCATCAATCACTAATATTGCCAATCCGAGTCCGTGGGTTCTGGCAGATTGTCATCACGTCGATACCCCCGCGCTGTAATAGCGTTTCACTCCAGTCACGGTGTTTTGTGAGCTGGAGCACACTCAGCGTTCGGACACCTTCCTCTGCACGAAAGGTCCCATCATGCCGATTTGGACGTTGCACGGAGATGGAAAGAACATCAAACCGGGTGAAGTGGTCGCTCCCGGCGAGCGGCTCAGCTGGGGAAGAACCATCGGGCTGGGCAGCCAGCACGTGGTGTCGATGTTCGGCGCGACGTTCGTCTTCCCGATCATCATGGGGCTCAATCCTCAACTTGCCGTGATGATGTCGGGTTTCTGTACGCTCTTCTTCCTGCTGGTGGTCAAGGGACGCATTCCCAGCTACCTCGGAACGTCGGCGGCCTTTGTCGGTGGTATCGCCGCCATTCGCGCCCAGGGCGGAACGTCCGCCGAGGTGACCGGCGCGATCCTGGTGTCCGGACTCGTCCTGGCGGCCATCGGTATCGCGATCCACTTCCTCGGTGGCCGGGTCGTATTCAAGGTTCTTCCCCCGGTGGTGACCGGCGCGGTGGTGATGTTGATCGGATTCAACCTGGCACCCGTCGTCGCGGGGCTGTACTGGCCGCAGGACCAGTGGGTGGCCCTGATCGTCATGGTGGCCCTGATCGTCATGAGTATCGCGTTACGCGGCTTCATGGCGCGCATCGCCATCTTCCTGGCGCTGATCTTCGGCTACGTCCTCTCCTGGATCCTCGACCGGGTCTCGGGGACGATCACCTCCTACGACGCAGGCACCGGTCAGATCACCGAGCACTTCCGCGTCAACTGGGATTCGGTGCAGTCGGCGTCGTGGTTCGGGCTTCCTCCGTTCTCGGACGAGGCCAACGGAATCGTCGGCATCCACGCTCCGTCGTTCAGCCTCACGTTCATCATCCTGGTCCTTCCGGGTGTCATCGCGTTGATCGCGGAGAACGCGGGCCACGTCAAGGCCGTGGCCGAGATGACCGGGGACGACCTCGACCCGTACATGGGACGTGCGCTCGCCGGTGACGGTTTCGCCACCGCTATCGCCAGCAGCGTCGGCGGTTCGCCCACCACGACGTACGCCGAGAACATCGGTGTCATGGCAGCGACCCGTGTGTACTCCACCGCCGCCTACGCGGTTGCCGGCATCGTCGCCATGATGCTCGGCTTCTCCCCCAAGTTCGGTGCCGTCATCTCGGCGACGCCCGGCGGTGTTCTCGGCGGAATCACCGTGGTGCTCTACGGCATGATCGGTCTGCTCGGCGCCAAGATCTGGAAGGAGAACGGCGTCGACTTCGGCAATCCGCTCAACCTCATGCCGATCGCGGCCGGCCTCATCATCGGTATCGGCGACACGGCTCTGAAGTTCAGTGACACGTTCTCGCTCAGCGGCATCGCGCTCGGCACCATCGTCGTGATCGGGATGTACCACCTGTGCCAGTTCATCGGTTCGAAGAACCCGGAACTGAATGCGAAGAATCCGGAACCGAACAAGCCGGATTCGAAGACTCCCGGCGGCGATCGGGAGGAACCCGCCAAGCAACTCACGTGACGCTTGGCTGAGTGTGCTCGATCGACGAAGGCCGGACATCCTCCGCGGAGGATGTCCGGCCTTTCCGGTGTTCTGGGTACTGATCGATCAGACGGAGGTACTGGCTTCGACCAGGCCGATACGGTCGATGCGTTCGGTGCGGGTGTTGAGCCGTTCAGTCGCATCGGTAGTACTGAGCACGCTCAGCTCGTAGTGCAGTACCGCTCCGACGCGAGTGCAGAAGGCGGCGGATTCGTCCGCGGCATCGGGAAATTCGGGGATGACCCGATCGACGATGCCGCCCGCGAGCAGATCGAAGGACCTGATCCCTTGACTGGCTGCCATGTCCGGCGCGTGCGTGACGTCGTGGAACATGATCGCGCTCGCACCTTCGGGAGGTAAGGGCGAGAGCCAACCGTGGCGGGCCGCCAGCACTCGATCGGCCGGAATCAGTGCCAGGGCGCCGCCGCCCGTGCCCTGCCCGAGCAGGAGGGAAATGGTGGGGACCTCGAGTGAAATCATGTCGGCTATGCACCGAGCGATCTCGCCCGCCAGTCCACCTTCTTCGGCCTCCTTCGACAGTGCCGCGCCCGCTGTGTCGATGATCGTCACCAGCGGCAGGTCGAGTTCTGCGGCCAGCCGCATACCTCGCCGAGCCTCCCGCAGAGCGCCGGGGCCGAGTGGGGAGTGAGCAGTCTGTCCGCGCCGGTCCTGTCCGAGAAGGACGCAGGGCATGTCGCCGAAGCGAACGAGCGCGAGCATGATGCCGGGATCGTTCTCGCCTTGGCCGGTTCCGTTGAGCGGGAGCATGTCCGAGGCGGAATTGAGCAACACTTCCCGTATCCCCGGTCGGTCTTCGCGCCGGGATGCGACGACGGATTCCCACGCCGACGTATCGGGTGGGCAATCGTACGAGCACGGGTCACTGGGCAATAAGTACCCACGATGCGCCCCGGTGATGATGCGCAATGCGCGTTCGACGATTTCGGCGAGCTGGTCTGGCGGCCTCACTGCATCGATGAGTCCGTGCTCGTGAAGGTTCTCCGCTGTCTGGACACCGGCGGGGAAAGGTGAGTTGTACAAGGCCTCGAACACTCGGGGGCCGAGGAATCCGACGAGGGCCCCCGGTTCCGCGATCGTCACGTGACCGAGTGATCCCCAGGACGCGAATACGCCTCCGGTGGTGGGGTTTCGGAGATAGACGATGTAGGGCAGGTGCGCTTCTTTGTGCTTGATGAGCGCCGCGGTGATCTTGACCATCTGCAAAAACGCCGTCGTCCCCTCCTGCATGCGCGTTCCCCCGGACGTGGGAAGCGCAAGAAGGGGCAGGTGCTCTTGGGTGGCTCGACGGATGGCGACGACGAGGCGTTCTCCCGCCGCCACGCCGATCGATCCGCCGAGAAAACCGAACTCGCAGATGATGATTGCCACACGGCGGCCTCGGACGGAGGCGCTTCCGGTCAGGACGGATTCGTCGAGCCCGGTCTTCTCCTGGGCCCGCAGAAGTGCTTCGGCGTAGTCGGAGTCGGTCGCGACGGGAATCGGAGGGGTATCCCACGACTCCCAGGTGCCGGCATCGATCACCAGGTCGAGCAAGTCGCGAGCCGTCAGGCGGTTCATCGGGTGAATCCTTGTAGCCACGACATGATTTCGTCAGTGTCTTCACCGAGAACCGGAGGTGCAGTGTGGCGGGTCTCCGTCACTTCGGTTCCGTCCGGATCGAAAAATCGCAGCGGTGGACCGGGCAGTGTGATGTTTCCGAGCGTGCTGTGGTCGACGTCGACGAGCAATCCCTGTGATCGGGTCTGCTCCCATTCGTACACTTCGGAGATCGTCCGAACCCGTCCTGCCGGTACTCCGATGCGGTCGAGTTCGGTCAGAAGCTCGTCACGCGAGTACGGCTTGAAGGTACGTTCGATCAATTCGACGACCTGGAAATGATTTTCGACGCGTTCGGCGTTTGTTGCCATACCCGGGGCGTCAGGGTCGAGGTCGAATCCTTCGCAGAATCTTCTCCACAGGCTTTCGCTGCCGACCGAGATCTGCACTGCGCCATCGCCGGTACGAAAGAGTCCGTACGGTGCGATGGAGGGATGGTGGTTGCCCTGCGCTGTGCCTACCTCACCGGCGACGGTCCACTTCGTTCCTTGAAACGCGTGAACACCGACCACGCTGGCCAAGAGCGACGTTCGGACAACGCGGCCTTTCCCCGTCTGTTCGCGTTCCTTCAAAGCCGCGACGACACCGAACGCCCCGTACATTCCGGCGAGAAGATCGGCGATCGGAACTCCGACTCGTTGAACGTCGTCCGGACTCGAGCCGGTCAGCGACATGAGTCCGGCTTCCCCCTGGGCGATCTGGTCGTAGCCGGCGCGACCGCCTTCCGGGCCGTCGTGGCCGAAACCGCTGATGGACAGAACGATCAGTCGAGGATTGAGTTCGGCCAGCCGCTCGGTCGAGAATCCGAGTCGATCGAGAACTCCGGTGCGGAAGTTCTCCATGAGAACATCGGCGCGGCAGACGAGATCTTCGAGGGTCGCGCGCCCACTGTCGGATTTCAGATCGAGCGTGATCGACTTCTTGTTCCGGTTCGTGGACAGAAAATACGTCGATTCCCGTTGTGTGTTCGGTGGTTCCAACGTGGGCTCCACAAAAGGCGGCCCCCACCCACGGGTGTCGTCGCCGCCGTGAGGTGATTCGACCTTGATCACGTCGGCACCCAGATCGCCGAGCATCATTGCCGCGTGAGGACCCGCGAGTGCGCGCGTGAGGTCGACGACTATCACGTCGTGTAACGGACCACTACGAGCACTTGTGTTGTGAGGCTTCGAAGTCGAGTTCATGTCGCACCGCCGTGTTCTGGTGTAATTGGCTGAGCCAGTTGGTGGTTGAGGCCTCCGTAGTTCGGTCGACTCCGGTCCGCTGGACCGAGAAACCGGCCAGGGCCACTGAAGGAGGTATGTGCGGCCCGTCTTTCGAACCGTAAGCGGGCACCGGTGAACGGCACATGGGTAACCTTGCCGACGACGGGTGTCAGTGGTGGGTAAGAAGTGACGAACGCTCACCGGGCGGCGCGATTGCGGTTGTATCGAACCGTTATCGGGACGTTCTGTCAGCTCATATCGTGCGAAGTCATGACATTTCGTGCATCTTCATGACCTGCAGGGCGAGTGAGACGTTCAATCGAAGGACGGGGTCGTCGGTGAACGATCCGACGACGCTCTCCAGCTTTCCGATTCTGTAACGCAAAGTGTTGTAGTGCATGTGCAGCGCCCGGGAGGCCTCGGCGACATTGCAATTGCAGTCGAGCAGGGTCTGGAGTGTCAGACGCAGGTCAGCGGCTTCGGCGTTGTCCGCCGACAAGGACTTCAGAACGTCATCGGTGAACGAACGCAGTTCGCTCTTGTCCGTCTGGAGCGAGAGGAGTCGGTGTACACCGAGTTCGTCGAAGTGTGCGATCTGCCCCGGCCCGTTGATACGTCGGCCGACGACCACGGCTGTACAGGCTTGGTCGTAGGCCGCGGGTAGATCGGCCAGGGAGTAGATCACCCGGCTCACTCCCGTGCTGAAGGATCGGCGGCCGCTGGTGCGATCGCCGGCAACCTTGCGCACCAACCCTTCGATGTCCCGAACCGCACGGTCGGTGCTGGTCGGGAAAAGCGTGACCACCTCGTGTCGAAACCCGACGGACGGCGCCGTCCGCTCGTGTGTTCGTACCACTTGTTGCCAGCCGTCGCTGAGTCGATCTTGGTCCGTGCGAGTGGAATTCGCGTGCTGGGATTCCGGGTGATCGACGTCGAGTTCTGCAACCACAACGGCAAGTGGACGAGTGACATCCCACCCCAACTGGGTGAAGTGCGCGCTCACTTCCGCAGGCGAGCCGGCTTCGCCTATCAGTGCGTCGCGGAGGAAGTCTCCGCGGAACTTGGATTCCACTGCCGCAACTGCCAGCTGTTTGGTGACGGCCAGCGCGGCAACGGTGGCCGCTCGCTCCAGCGCTTGAACGACAACTGCGCCGAGTTCGTGGGTGCCGGCGTACGCCACCATCCGGCCGTGGTCGGTGCCGCCGGCCACCACTCGGGTGAGCGCCAACTGGCCGGGAAATCCCTTGGGCGCGTTCTGTAAACCGACGGCGACCCGCTCGGTCAGGAACCGACCGGTGCTTTCGAACAACGGAAGCGCATTCAGCGCGGCTGAATCCCCGGCCTCGGTCAATACCCTTCCGTCCGGCGAGCAGATCAGAACGCTGACGTCGAAAAGCGCGGCGAATTCTGCGGCAATCTGAGGTAGATCGCCACCTTCCAAGACGATCGACGTCAACGAGCGGTGAAGTCGATCGGCAATGTCGAGTGCCGCGGACTGCTTCGCCACCAACTTGGTGAAGACCTCCGAGATCACCTCGTCGAATCCCGCGGTGACGGGAAGAACCAACAGCGGAAGCCCTCGCTGCTCTGCCATGTGCAGCATCGCCTCGGGCAGCTCGTCGAGATAACGGCCCGTTTTCACGGCAAGTGCCGCGACTCCTCGACGTGCAAGACCGTCGACGAGGTCACTGAGATCTGTGTCGTCGAGAAGCTCGCCGGTTCGCCCGTAGCGCAGCGGGAACCCGGTTGTCACCAACAACTCGTTCGGCTTCACCCAAGCGAGGATGTCCGGTACTTCCATCACGTTCACCGATTGAACGAGGTGGCGCAAGCCCCCGTGCCCGGCAAGGACTTCGGCTCCACGCAGACTGGGCAGCTCGAGGACATCCCGAACTGTGAGTCTGTAGTCGCCACCTTCTGGCAAATGTTGAAGCTCTTCGCTCGAATATTTGGCAGATCTATCCATGTCGCGAGACTACGCTCGATCACGCGACGAACATTGTCAACAGTTGACGAAAATAGCCTCTCGGAATGAGCGGTTCTCCGTATGTCTGCCAACTACCGCGGCCCGAATTGGCGATCGCCCGCGTCTCCGAGTCCAGGTATCAGGAAAGCATTTTCGTTCAGGCCGTCGTCGATGCTCGCTGTGAGGAGCCGGACCGGATGTCCGGAGTTCTTCAGTGCTTCGATCCCTTCCGGAGCCACGACGACACATATTGCAGTCACATCGGTGGCTCCGCGTGCAATGAGCAGATCGATTGTGCGGACGATGGATCCACCGGTCGCCAACATCGGATCGAGGACGTAGACGGGGGTGCTCGACAGATCAGCAGGCAGGGACTCCAGATACGGAACCGGCTGGTGTGTCTTCTCGTCTCGTGCCATTCCCACGAAACCGACGCCTGCCTGCGGAATGAGGGCACTCGCCTGTTCGACCATGCCGAGGCCCGCTCGCAAGACCGGGACCAGGAGCGGTGGATTCGCCAGCCGCACCCCCAGCGTCGGAGCAACTGGCGTCTCGATGTCGAACTGTTCCAGTTCTGCGCCGCGCATGGCCTCGTAGACCAACATATGGGTCAGTCTGCGCAAGGCGGACCGGAACGTTGCGTTGTCGCTGCGAGCGTCGCGCATGGTCGTGAGCAGCGATGCCGCCAGCGGATGGTCGACAACAGTGGTGTCCATGGTCGAATCGTAAGTGAGAACCGATGGGGCGGCGCGCAACCGGTGATTCGGAGTCGAAATAACCAATCGCGGTTTTCGTTTGGGCAAGTATTGACGATGCCGATGGGTTCGAGTCGTCATAGCGTGGTCGACACGGCAGTTCCGAACCGCTCGGCTGGACTGGGCGCCCGGAGCTGTCAAGGCCCAATTTTGCCTCCACGATTCCCTATACAAGGAGATGCCAATGCCCGAAGCAATCGAGGTCCGTAAGGTTCCGCTACACAGCGTCTCCGACGCCAGTGAGCTCGCCAAGCTGATCGACGACGGTGTCCTCGAGGCCGACCGCGTCATTGCAGTCATCGGCAAAACCGAGGGTAACGGCGGCGTCAACGACTACACGCGCATCATCGCGGACCGAGCGTTCCGAGAGGTTCTCTCCGCCAAGGGTAATCGCAGCCCCGAAGAAGTGGCGGAGGTGCCGATCGTCTGGTCCGGCGGCACGGACGGCGTGATCAGCCCGCACGCGACGATCTTCGCGACCGTGCCGGCAGACAAGGTCACCAAGACCGACGAGCCGCGACTGACCGTGGGTGTCGCCATGAGTGAGCAACTGCTGCCCGAAGACATCGGCCGTACGGCCATGATCACCAAAGTTGCTGCGGCAGTGAAAGACGCGATGGCCAATGCCGGCATCACCGATCCCGCCGACGTGCACTACGTACAGACCAAGACTCCGTTGCTGACAATTCACACCATCCGTGACGCCAAGAGCCGCGGCAAGACTGTGTGGACCGAACAGACTCATGAGTCGATGGACCTGTCCAACGGCGGAACGGCTCTGGGGATCGCGGTTGCGCTCGGCGAAATCGACATGCCGACCGACGAAGATGTCATGCACAGCCGCGAACTCTTCTCCTCTGTCGCATCCTGCTCGTCCGGCGTCGAGTTGGACCGCGCGCAGATCGTCGTCGTCGGTAACGCACGTGGCGTCGGCGGACGCTACCGGATCGGCCACAGCGTGATGAAGGATCCGCTCGACCAGGACGGCATCTGGGCGGCGATCCGTGACGCCGGACTCGAACTTCCGGAGCGGCCGCACTCGAGCGACCTGGACGGTCAACTCGTCAACGTGTTCTTGAAGTGCGAGGCCAGTCAGGACGGAACGGTCCGTGGCCGTCGTAATGCGATGCTCGACGACTCCGACGTGCACTGGCACCGCCAGATCAAGTCGTGTGTCGGCGGAGTCACGGCAGCTGTCACCGGCGATCCGGCAGTGTTCGTCTCGGTATCGGCAGCGCACCAGGGTCCCGAGGGCGGCGGCCCAGTCGCTGCCATCGTCGATCTCGGTCAGTAGTAGGCAAGAACCTCGCTGGAAACCTCGACAGTCGCGCCGCCACCGGCAATTCGTCCTCGAATCAGTTGCCGGTGTCGGCGAGTCCGCCGCGGCGTACCCCACTTCACTGCTTGAAAGGATTCACGATGGTTCATGCTGCTGACCCTGTCGACGAGAGCGTTTCCGGTGCGCCCGAGAATCGCGAACTCGTCATGGCCGATGCGGTCACGCTCAGTGGTCTGATACGCAGGCGTGAAGTGTCGTGTGTCGAGGTGATGGACAGCTTCCTCGATCAGATCGAATTACATAACCCGGCGGTGAACGCGATCGTCGCATTGCGGGATCGGGAAGCGTTGACGGCGGAGGCGCGCGAGCGTGATTCGCAGTTGGCGAGTGGGGAGTATCTCGGTTGGATGCACGGGTTTCCGCATGCGGTGAAGGATCTTTCGGCAGCCAAGGGTCTGCCGTTCACGTCCGGGTCGCCGATGTTCGCGGACCGAATCGCCGAAGATGACGAACTGTTCGTCAAGCGGATCAGGTCTGCCGGTGCCATCGTGATCGGCAAGACGAACACACCGGAGTTCGGGCTCGGATCCCAGACGTACAACCCGGTGTGGGGTACGACGGTGTCGCCGTACGACAATTCGCGCACAGCCGGCGGTAGCAGCGGAGGCGCCGCAGCGTCGTTGGCGCTCCGCATGCTGCCGGTGGCTGATGGAAGCGATTACATGGGTTCGCTCCGAAACCCGTCGGCATTCAACAATGTTGTTGGGTTTCGACCATCCTGGGGTCGGATACCGGAGACGGGATTCATCGCTCAGGGCGCTGTTGTGGGCCCGATGGGCCGAACCGTCACCGACGTGGCTCACCTGCTTTCCACGATGGCGGGGCCGGATGCTTATGCACCGTTGGGGATTCGTGAGGATCCCGCGGTATTCACCGAAAGCCTCGCACGTGATCTGAAGGGCTCTCGGATCGCATGGGTCGGTGACTGGAACGGTTACCTAGCAACCGAACCTGGAGTTCTCGCGTTGTGCGAATCCTCGTTCGAGGTCTTCGAACAGTTGGGGTGCCGCGTCGAGGCGGCGCTTCCCGACTTCAAACCCGAGGACATCTGGCAACTGTTCTTGCGGTGGCGTTGGTGGGCACAGCTCGGCTTGATCGATCAGTACAACGATCCGAGCTTGCGCGAGTTGATGAAGCCCGAACTGTTGTGGGAACTCGAGCACGCGGTCACACTGTCGGCTCTCGACGTGACCAAGGCCGCGGAGGCCCGCAACGGCTGGCTGTCGGCCATTACCAAGATGTTCGAAACCTACGACTACATTCTTGCGCCCAGTGCCCAGGTGTTTCCTTTCGACAAGAACACTCACTGGCCCGAGACCGTCGACGGCCGGTCGATGGACACGTATCACCGGTGGATGGAGACGGTTGTTCCCTGGACGATGGCCGGGGTTCCGGTTGCGGGGATGCCGGTCGGCTTCGATGATCGTTCGCTTCCCATGGGTATCCAGATCATCGGTCGGCACGGCGCCGACTTGGACGTACTCCAACTCGCCTACGCATTCGAGCAGGCAACCCAGTGGGTCGAGCGGGTTCTTCCGCCCGCACTCCGCGTGAACTGACCGATCTATTTCGAACGTATCCAGTTGGGAGAGAACGACGATGGCTTCGGCATTGTGGCACGGATTCGCGGACATGGGCGCTGTGGAGAAGAACGGCGCGTTTGTCGTCTCACGCGGTGAGGGCGCGTACATCTGGGACCGCGAGGGCACGCGGTATCTGGATGCGACGGCGGGCCTGTGGTTCACCAATGTCGGGCACGGGCGCACCGAGATCGCGGATGCGGTGGCGGCTCAGTTGTCGAAGATCGCTCATTTCTCGAATTTCGGTGATTTCGTTCCCGAGACCACGCAGGTGTTGGCGGAGCGGTTGGCGACGATCGCGCCGGTTGCCGGGAGCAAGATCTTCTTCACTTCGGGTGGTTCGGATTCGGTGGACACTGCGGCGAAGCTTGCTCGTCGGTACTGGCACGAGGTGGGGCAGCCGGAGAAGGCGATCATCGTCGGTCGTCAGAAGGCGTACCACGGAATGCATGTTGCCGGAACGGCTCTCGCTGGTATTCCGGTGAACCGTGAGGGGTACGGCGAGCTGATGGCGGATGCGGCGACGGTCGGCTGGGATGATGCGAAGAGTCTGCTCGAGTTGATCGAGCGGGTCGGTGCGAACAAGATCGCGGCGTTCTTCGCGGAGCCGATCATCGGTGCGGGTGGGGTGTATCTGCCGCCGGAGGGGTATCTGGCGGAGGTGCGTGACATCTGCCGCGAGCACGACATCCTGTTTGTCGTCGACGAGGTCGTGACCGGTTTCGGCCGGATCGGTGGTGAGTGGTTCGCGTCCACTCGTTTCGATTTGCAGCCTGACATGATGACCACGGCAAAGGGTTTGACGTCGGGTTACGTGCCGATGGGTGCGGTGTTCATCGCGCCGCGGGTGGCGGAGCCGTTCTATGCGGGTTCGTGGTGGCGCCATGGGTACACGTACGGCGGGCATGCCGGTGCTGCTGCGGCGGCGATGGCGAACCTCGACATTCTCGAGCGTGAGAATTTGCTCGCGGAGTCGAAGCGTTTGGAGGCGTCGTTGCATACGCATCTGCAGCCGCTGGCGGAGCATCCGCGGGTGGCGGAGGTTCGTAGTGGGCTCGGTGCGGTTGCTGCGGTGCAGTTGGCTGATCCGGCGGAGGCGTTGCCGTTTGTGAAGACGCTTCGCGAGCATGGTATTTCGGGTCGTGCTGCGGGTCAGGGTGCGATGCAGATTTCGCCGACGTTTGTGATGACCGATGATCAGGTCGCGGAGATGGCCGCGGGGATCCTCGCAGCCCTCGGCTAGGACTGTCGTTTTCCGTTGACAGACATCGTGTTACGGAATCATTAAGCCGAAGAAAATGTTTGGGCCCTTCGTGGCGTGGTCCTCATTTCGGTCGAAACTGCCTCCAACACTGACGATGACCCCTGCCCGCATCATCTGCCACCATTGTTGCCAATCTCGGTGAGTGGGTTCTGGCAGATTGTCATCACGTCCAAATCTCGGTCCTGCATTAGCGTTTCACTCCAGACACGGTGTTTGTGAGCTGGGGCACAAAGCATTTCGAACACCTTCCTCCTTTGCGAAAGGTCTCGTCATGCCGATCTGGACGTTGCACGGAGACGGAAAGAATATCGGAGCCGGTGAAGTGGTCGCTCCCGGCGAGCGACTCAGTTGGGCGAGAACCATCGGGTTGGGCGGCCAGCATGTCGTGTCGATGTTCGGCGCGACGTTCGTCTTCCCGATCATCATGGGCCTCAATCCTCAACTTGCCGTGATGATGTCAGGCTTTTGTACGCTCTTCTTCCTGCTGGTGGTCAAGGGGCACGTCCCCAGCTACCTCGGAACATCCGCAGCTTTTGTCGGTGGCGTTGCCGCCATTCGTGCCCAAGGTGGAACGACGGCCGAAGTGACCGGTGCGATTCTGGTGTCGGGGTTGGTTCTGGGATTCGTCGGCATCGCCATCCACTTTCTCGGCGGTGGCGTCATCAGTAAAGCGCTACCGCCGGTGGTCACCGGCGCTGTGGTGATGTTGATCGGCTTCAACCTGGCGCCTGTGGTCGCGGGGTTGTACTGGCCGCAGGATCAGTGGGTGGCACTGATCGTGATGGTTGCACTGATCGTGATGAGCGTTGCGCTACGCGGCTTCCTGGGACGTATCGCCATTCTCGTCGCGCTGGTTTTCGGCTACATCTTCTCGTGGGTCCTCGACCGGCTCTCCGGTCCGATCACGTCCGCCAGTGGTAGCGGCGCACCCACCGAGCACTTTCGTGTCAACTGGGATTCGGTGCACTCGGCGTCCTGGTTCGGGTTGCCGCCGTTCTCGGACGAAGCCAACGGGATCGTCGGTATCCACGCTCCCTCGTTCAGCCTCACGTTCATCGTTCTGGTGCTTCCCGGTGTCATCGCACTGGTCGCGGAAAACGCCGGACACGTCAAGGCGGTCGCCGAAATCAAGGGCGACGATCTCGACCCGTACATCGGACGCGCCATTGCCGGTGACGGTTTTGCCACCGCCATCGCCAGCGCAGTAGGCGGCTCCCCCACTACGACGCATGCCGAGAACATCGGTGTCATGGCTGCCACGCGGGTGTACTCGACCGCCGCGTACGTGATTGCGGGTTTCATCGCGATCCTGCTCGGCTTCTCGCCCAAGTTCGGAGCAGTCATGGCGGCGACGCCCGGCGGCGTCCTGGGCGGAATTCTTGTGGTTCTGTTCGGCATGATCGGTCTGCTCGGCGCCAAGATCTGGAAAGAGAACGGCGTCGACTTCGGGAACCCGCTGAATCTGATGCCGATTGCCGCCGGTCTGATCATCGGTATCGGCGACACGGCGCTGAAGTTCAGTGACACGTTCTCGCTCGGAGGTATCGCGCTCGGCACCATCGTCTTGATCGTGATGTACCACCTCTGCCGGCTCGTAGGGTCCTGGAACCCTGAACTGAACAGGCCGAAGTCCGGCAGGCGGCCGGGCGCAACGCCGGGGGCGAATGCGTCAGATGACGAACGCGAAGAGCCCGTGGCGCAGCTCACGTGATGCCAAGTTGAATGTATGCCAGGTATGACCCGTGACCGTTGTCACATCTGCACAAAACGTGAAGTGACTCATAGAGGCAGGATTGAGTAATGAAACCGTCGCCGCTGACTTATCACCGACCGTCCTCGGTCGAGGACGCGTGCCGAATCCTCTCCGAGGTCTCTCACGAGGGGAAGGTGCTCGCCGGTGGGCAATCGCTTGTGCCGCTGCTGTCCATGCGCCTCGCCGCGCCCGCCCACATCGTCGACATCGGATCGATCCCGAACCTCGCTTCGGTGACCTCGTCCGAAGACGAAGGAGTGCGGTTCCAGGCCCTGGCCACGCACTCGGTGCTGGCGGCCGACGAAGGTGCTCGTCGAGTCCAGCCTCTGCTGAACCGTGCTCTGCAGTTGGTAGCGCACCCCACGATCCGTAACCGCGGGACGAGCGTCGGCTCCATCGTCCATGCCGATCCGTCGGCGGAGATGCCGGCAGTCCTGACGCTGCTCGGGGGCAGCGTGACCGTCCAGTCGGTGCGTGGCACCCGCGAGATCGCGTCGACGGATCTCTTCGCCGGTCCTCTCGAATCGAGCCTGGAATCAGACGAGATCGCGGTGTCGGTGTCGGTGCCCGCCGCCGAACCCGGCGTGGGAACCGCCATCGACGAGATCGCGCGCCGTCACGGTGACTACGCACTGGTCGGTGTCGTCGCACGGATTCGCGTGGTCGACGGTCTGGTGGCCGAAGCGCACATGACGTACGTGTCCGCCGGAGAGCTGGGACAGGTCGTGGACTACACGGACGTACTGGCGGGGGCGTCGGCGACTGATCAGCGGGACCCGCGGTGGCGCACCCTCGGGGAATGCGCCCGCGCGCAGATAGATACCGAGGCAGACATTCACGGGACGGCGGCGTACCGCTCGCAGTTGGTGTCCGCGCTCACGGCGCGGGTCGGCTTCGCGGCGGCAACGGATGCTCTCAGTGAGAACGCAGTACTGGCAGGAAAGTGGTGACAATGTCCAAAAACGATCGCTCCATCGATGATCAACTTGCCGAGCTGGCAGCAGATACCGGTGAGCACCATGTAGCTGTCACGTTCACGCTCAACGAGGTGACGAACACCGTCGTTCTTCCCTCCCGCACTCTGGCTTCGGATGCCATTCGTCACCACCTCCGTAAGACGGGCACGCACGTGGGTTGTGAACACGGCGTGTGTGGTGCGTGCACCGTGCTGCTCGACGGAAAGCCGGTTCGGTCCTGTCTCGTCCTCGCGGCCAGCCTCGAAGGTCGATCGATCACCACCGTCGAAGGCCTCGCCGAGCCGGACGGCACTTTGCATCCGGTTCAGCAGGCGTTCAAGGATTGTCACGGTCTGCAGTGCGGATTCTGCACTCCGGGATTCGTGACGACCATCGCGGCATTTCTCGAGGAGAACCCCAATCCCACGCGGGAGGAAGCTACCGACGCGATAGCGGGAAACCTCTGCCGTTGTACGGGGTACCAGAACATCAGGGCGTCGGTTCTGCGCGCGGCCGAGATCAAGCGTGAACGGGCCGGGCAGTTCCCGCTCGGAATCGACGACGCGTCCACTCGGGAGGCGTTGGATCGCAAGGTGCGGGGAACGACGAATCCCGTCGGAGGACGGGCGGGTAAGGCATGAGTACTCCGGTCAAACCAGCAAAGCGCAACGGGGCGAAGCATCCCGCTTCCGATCATTCGACGGCCGATCATTCGGTTGCCGACGACGGCAAGTTCTTCGGTAAACCGATTCCGCGCGAGGAAGATACGCGTCTGCTCAGCGGTCAGGGGCGATACCTCGACGATCTGGGCCACAACGCGCTGATCGCGGCATTCGTCAGGTCGCCGCACGCTCATGCGCGAATCATCGACATCGACATCGACCAGGCGCTGGAAGTGCCTGGTGTACATGCCATCTACACCTACGAAGATCTCCTGGCCGACACGCCGGAAATGGCGGAGAACCTGCCACTGCTCATTCCGCATCCGGGAATCATCGCTCCGCGCAACGGGTATCCCCTCGCGAAGGACGAGGTGAAGCATGTCGGCGAAGCCATCGCCATGGTGGTCGCGGACAACCGGTACATCGCCGAGGACGCTTGCGCGAAGATCGACGTCACCTACGAGGCGTTGAAGCCTGTAGTGGGGATCGACGTCGCCCGCACGGCCGACAACGCCGTCCACGCGGACGTTCCGGACAACGTCGCCGCTCACCTGCAGCACGGGTTCGGAGATCTGGACGCCGAACTGGCCGCCGCGCCGCACCGACTGACGCTGGATCTCGAAATCGAGCGTTCGGCTTCCATGCCGATGGAGGGCAAGGGCGTCTATGCGCGCTGGGACGGCGACGAGAACACCCTCACGTTCTGGACCTCCACCCAGACGTCCACGTCCGCCCGCGCCGCAATCGCCGCGCGATTGGGGATGGCGCTGAACAAGGTTCACTGCATCGCTCCTGACGTCGGCGGCGGATTCGGCGTCAAGATCGTTCACCCGTGGCCCGAAGAAGTGATGATCACGTGGGCCGCTCGACGCCTAGGCCAGGCCGGCATCTCCTGTGAGGTGAAGTGGGTCGAGGATCGCCGTGAGCACTTCATCTCGAGCGCGCACGAGCGTGGGCAGATCCAGAAGGTCGACATCGGATTCGACGACGAGGGTCGCCTGTTGGCGTTCGACTTCACGTTCTGGCACGACAACGGTGCCTACCTGCCGTACGGGATCATCGTCATGATCAACACCGCGACGCAGGTTCTCGGGCCGTACAAGCCGAAGTCGTTCCGGGTCAACGCCTATTCGCTGTACACCAACACCGTGATCGTGACCCCGTACCGCGGCGCCGGACGTCCGCAGGCCGTGTTCGCGATGGAGCGATCCATGGACGCCATCGCCAAGTACCTGAACAAGGACAAGATCGCGGTGCGGGAGGCGAACTTCATTCGCCCCGAGGACATGCCGTACGACTTCGGCCTGATGTTCCAGGACGGACGCCCGTTGATCTACGACACGGGCGACTACCAGGCGGGCATCGACAAGCTCAAGAAGCTCATCGACTGGGACGGATTTCCCGAGTACCAGAGGAAGGCTCGTGCCGAAGGTCGGTCGGTCGGCATCGGTATCGGCGCGTACGTCGAGGGAACCGGACCCGGACCCTACGAGGGTGCACACGTCGTCGTCGAGACGTCAGGAAAGGTCAAGGCCGCAACAGGCTTGACGACGCAAGGCCAAGGCCACCAGACCGCGTTCGCCCAGATCGTCGCGGACGATCTCGGAGTCAAGGTCTCCGACGTCGAGATCGTCACGGGTGATACCCGCCGGTTCGGTTATGCCGTCGGCACTTTCGCCTCGCGTGGGGCGGTCATGTCGGGTTCGGCCTTCCATGTCGCGGCGCAGATGGTCGCGGAGAAGGCGAAGAAGATCGCCTCCGGAATCTTGGATCTGCCGGAAACCGAACTCGAACTCCGGGAAGGGCACGTGTGCAAGATCGGCACCGAAGCCGGAGTGGAGGGTACGTCCGTACCGCTGAGTGTTGTTGCCGTGCTGTCGAACCCGCTACGATATGCGTTCGACCGTGAGTCGAAGCTGGCCACCGGTTTCGCCAAGACCGACACGGACATGTCGAAGCCGCCGATTCCCGAGGGCGAGCAGCCCGGTCTGGAAGCAACCGGCTACTACTCGCCGCCCAGTTCCACCTTCGCTTCGGGAGTGCACGCGGCGATCGTCGAAACCGATCCCGTGACAGCCGAGATCACGGTCCGTCGTTACGTTGTCATCCACGACTGCGGAAACGTGATCAACCCCCGCATCGTCGAAGGTCAGGTCATGGGCGCCGTCGCGCAAGGTATCGGCGGCGCACTCTACGAGCGGATCGTCTACGACGAGCACGGGCAGATGCTCAACGCGTCGTACATGGACTTCTTGATGCCGTTCGTCACCGAGATGCCGGATTCGCTCGAGATGGATCACACCGTCACGCCGTCGGGACTCAACCCACTCGGAATGAAGGGTGCCGGTGAGGCGGGTGTGATCCCCACCAGCGCCGTCATCGCGGCTGCCATCGAGGACGCCGAAGGAATCTCGATCACGTCCATGCCCATTTCACCGTCCGAACTGTTCGAACTTCGACTCGCACACGCGGGTTCGTCATCAGAGGAGAATGCATGAGAATCGCCGGCACCGCGCAGCTGACGGCACCTCGCGAAGAGGTCTACGACAAGCTCCAGGACGGTCGTGTACTGGCCGCGACCATTCCCGGTGTGCAGTCGCTCGAGCAGCTCACGGACAATCACTACAAGCTCTCCATCATGGCGGGGGTTGCGTCGATCAAGGGCGTCTACGACGGCGAGGTTGTTCTGTCGCAACAGAATCGGCCCAATTCGTTTGTCATGACGGCTTCGGGGGCGGGTGCTCCCGGCACGGTGAAGGCGGACGTCACGGTCACCTTGACGGAGAACGAGGGTGGCACGCTGCTTTCGTATGACGCCGACGCCGTGGTCGGCGGGATGGTCGGCGGCGTCGGGCAGCGCATGATCACCGGTGTAGCCAAGAAGATGGCCGGGGTGTTCTTCAAGAGCATCGACGGCGTCATTGCCAACGGCATCCCCGAGAAGGTCACTGCCGCCGTGGCGGCGGCAATACCGGCAGTGGCGGTCGAAGGCGCGCCGGTAGTTTCCGGAGCTGTCGCGGCACCGGCGGTTCTTCCGGCCGCTGCACCGACAGCGGGGGGCACAGATGCTCGCACGGTGATGGTCAGCGCCGTCGTCGGCGCAGCCATTGCTTTGTCAGGTGTTGCTATAGGCGGATTCCTGGCGCGTTCTGGTTGTCGCGAGTAGTTCACTCAGGTGTCAACAGCTGATTTGCGATGAGGGAAACGCCCCGAACCGACCAGGTTCGGGGCGTTTTTCACGTCCGCGTAACCCATGGAGGCGCTGGCGAAGATCCGCTCGTGATCGTGCGCCGAACCTTGGTCCCCCGATTCGGCGAATTGTGACAAAGAATCCGCTCTTCCGAACCTGTGGAATAGCTCTACACGTCAGGTACGAGCCACTTACCGGCTAGGCCGCAACCGTCGATCGGTACCAGACGAGACGAGCCAAAGATCTCAGGAGGAAGCGTGGAACCCAGGAAGATTCGGGTCGGTATCGATACCGGCGGAACGTTCACCGACATCGTGGCAGTGGACGACGAAACCGGCGCCATCGTCACCACCAAGACCCCGTCCACCCCGGCGGATCCCGCCGAGGGCTTTCTCGCCGGTATCGAGAAGGTACTCTCCAAGCTCGGTGAGAGTGGCGACTCCATCGGTGCGGTCAGCCACGGTACGACCGTAGCGACAAACAAGCTGCTCGAAGGCAAGGTCGAGAACCTCGGCTTCATCACCACCGAGGGCTACGAGCACGTTCTCGAAATCGCTCGTCAGTCGGTGCCGGACGGTTACGGCAACTCGTACTTCTGGGTCAAGCCCGAACGCATCGTTCCCGCCGATCGTGTACGCACCGTCGGTGGACGCCTTTCCTTCGACGGCAGCGAGATTCGTCCGCTCGACGAAGAGAGCGTTCGCAGCGCAGCGCAGTTCTTCAAGGACCGCGGGATCCGGACCATCGGCGTCTGCCTCATGCACTCGTACGCCGATCCGACGCACGAGGAGCGCGTACGCGACATCCTCTTCGAAGTTTTCCCCGATGCGACGGTGAGCATCTCGAGCCAGGTGCTGCGTGAGTACCGCGAATACGAGCGGTCCATCACCACACTCGTGGACGCCGCGGTCAAGCCGAACATCCGCAACTACGTGAACAACATCGCGAATCGTCTGCGTGAGTTCTCGACCACCGACGGCGAACCCCGCGACATCCCGTTCTACGTCATGAAGTCCAACGGCGGTGTCCTCTCGGCCAAAGAAGTTGTTCACCAGCCTATTACGACAGTCCTGTCGGGGCCCGCCGCCGGAGCCCTCGGTGCTGCGCTGATCGCCGACGCCGCCGGCGTCGAGCAGGTGTTGACCTGTGACGGCGGCGGAACGTCGACGGATGTCACCGTCGTGGTTCGCGGCGAGCCCGCGCTGACTACCGAAGGGCGAGTGGGCAACTACCCGTCGAAGATCCCGATGATCGACGTCGTGACCGTCGGCGCCGGTGGTGGGTCGATCGCGTGGATGACGCCGGAACACACCCTCCGAGTCGGCCCTCAGTCGGCCGGCGCCGATCCCGGACCGTTGTGCTACGGCAAGGGCGGCAGCGAACCGACCATCACCGACGCGCACGTCCTGCTCGGCCGCATCCCACCCCACCTGCTCGGTGGCGAGATTCCTCTCGACACGGAATTGGCACGCAAGGGCCTCGAAGAGCTTGCAACACAGCTCAGTCTGGGCTTCGAGGAGTGTGCGGTCGGCGTCCTCGAGGTTTCGGCGTGGAACCAGGCCAACGCCCTGCGTCAGATCACCGTCAAGCGTGGCCTCGACGTTCGCGACTTCACCCTCGTGACGTTCGGCGGCTCCGGCTCCCTGCTCGCCTGCCGTCTCGTCGACATCCTGGGTCTGAAAGACGTTCTCGTCCCGCTCAATCCGGGTAACGTCTCCGCGTTCGGTCTGCTGACGGTCGATGTCCGCAACGACTACGTCCAGACGCACGTCAGTCGTCACGACCGGTTGAAGGCTGAAGACCTACAGAGCCAGTTCGACGCGCTGGCCGGCGAAGCCGAGATCGCGCTTGCCGAAGAGGGTTTCGACGAGACGCAGCGCAAGTACTCCCGTACTGCGGATCTGCGCTACCTCGGTCAGGCATTCGAGGTGCGCGTCCCGGTGGCGGAAGGTACCGTCACGGCGCAGATCATGGACGACGCGGCCGAGGCGTTCCACCAGGCGCACCGCGAACTGTACGGCTACGACTTCCGGGGAGACCCGTCGCAGCACGTGGAATGGGTCAACCTGCGCGTGAGCGGCATCGGCCCGATCAAGCGTCCGACGCTCAAGGAGATCCCCGCCGGCACCGGCGCCGACACCGCCCGAACCGGTTCGCGGCAATCGTATTTCGACAGCTGGGTCGAAACTGCTACCTACGACCGCACACTGCTCGGTGCGGGTGACGTCATCGAAGGACCGGCCGTGATCGAGGAGTTCAGCTCGACTGTCCCGATCCACCCCGGATTCTCGGCACGTATCGACACCTTCGGGAACATTCGTATCTCGAAGTCTTCCGACTCGAACGGAGTGAAGTGATGACCGCCATTCTCGATGCTGCTGCTGCCACCGCGGCCAAGCCGTACCGACTCACCGCTACCGACGGCGCGTCACCTGATCCGATTTTGGTCGAGATCGTCGCCGGTTACCTCGCCAGCGTGGAAATGGAGGTCGAGACCTCCATTTCGCGCACCTCGCGCTCACCGATGATCCGTGATGCTCACGATTTCCGCGCCGGTATTCACGACCGGAACCTCCGCAAGCTCACGGGCCGTTCGTATTCCGCGCTGGTGCATCCGATCGCCCGGGACTTCCCACTCGAGACGATGAAGCCGGGAGACGTGTACTTCCACAACGACGTCTACCTGTCCGAAGGTGGCATCGGCCATCTCCCCGACCTCTGCGTCACGGTGCCTGTCTTCGCCCGCGTCACTCCCGATGCCGAACCGAAGGTTGTTGCGTTCGTTCAGGCATTCGGTCACCACGACGACATCGGCGGTTGCTGCCCCGGCTCCATGCCGTCCGGCGCCACCACGGTGTACGAAGAGGGACTGATGGTTCCGCCGATCAAACTGTGGGACCAGGGAGTTCCCAACGAGGCGGCGCTGCGCATCATGACGCGTAACTCCCGCATGCCGGACGCCCTCGCAGCTGACCTCGACGCCGAGTGCTCGGCGTGCCTGATGGGTGCGCGTCGACTCACCGAATTGTTCGAGCGCTACGGCGTCGACACCGTCGAGTCGTGCTTCGACGCGATGATGGACGCGACCACCGAGACGTACCGCCGCGAGATCCTCAGCAAGATCCCGGTCGGTGAGTACACGTGGGAGGACTACGCCGAGCACGACGGCGTCGACGAGCCGATGCTCCACATCCAGCGCATCACGCTCACGAAGACGCGGCCGGAGGACGAGGGCGGCGAGCGACTCATCCTGGACTTCAACGGAACCGGACCGCAGGCAAAGGGCCCGATCAACCACTGCGGTGACTACGCGGACGGAAACTTCCTCATCAAGTGGTTGGCCCCGATTCTGCGTAACCTCGCGGACACCCCGGAGCGCATGGCCGAACTGGATGTCAACGAGGGCGTCGTACCGCTGATCGAGATGAAGTTCCCCGAAAAGGGAACACTGATCACCCCGATCTTCCCTGCCCCCACCAACGCGCGCACGTTCGTCATCCTCCGTCTGCTCGGAGTGCTGGCCGGCGTCGTCGCCAAGGCTGTGGACGGCAACATGCCCGCCGATCAGGAGACCATCAGGTACACCGGCGTTTACGGTGAGGACTTCGAGGGTCACTCGTACCTCATGCGTGAGGTGCTCGGCGGCGGTTCCGGCGGACGCTACTACGCCGACGGCGAGGACACGATTCACGTCGTTCCCGATTCACGGAACCTGCCGACCGAATTCACCGAGAGCCGTTTCCCCTTCATCGTCGAAAAGCTCGGTCTGGCCATGGATTCCGGCGGAGCCGGACGCTACCGGGGCGGCCTGGGATACGAGAAGCACATCCGCATGCTCAAGGATGCTCACTTCATGTCCATCGCGGACCGTTCGATCCTCGCCTGCTGGGGAGTCAAGGGCGGCAAGGCCGGTCGGCCGTTCTCCGTCGTCCTGGATCCGGGTGGACCGAACGAGCGTGAGTTCGACGCGCTGACCGATGCCGAGCCGATCAAGGCCGGCGAGGTCGTACGGATTCGCACCACCGGTGGTGGCGGTTGGGGAGATCCACTGGAGCGCCCGACCGAAGAGGTCTTGCGAGACATTCAGTGGCGCAAGGTTTCCGTCGAGGGTGCACGCGACGACTACGGCGTTGTCGTCATGATCGAGGGTGACGAGCCGACCGTCGACGAGGCTGCTACCACGGAGTTGCGGGATCAGTTGCGCTCGGAACGCGGTGAGAACGAGCCCTTCTTCGATCGGGGTCCGGGCTACGCGCAGCTTTCGGGTGGCGCCACCTCAGCGGTCTACGACTACGTCTAGGACGGAAAACTCTCATGGAGAACGGAATTGCTCGCGGCGCCGACATCGCGGTGATCGGCGCCGCGGGTAAGACCGGTGAGGCCGTCGTCGCCGCACTGCCGCCGAGCGTGACAGTTCGGCGACTGGTGCGAAAGGCGCGTGTCGACGGGGACTTCGAGGTAGAACTGGAAACCGGAAGCGGACTGCGCAAGGCGCTCGCCGGGTGCCGAGGCGTGTACTTCATTGCCCCGAACGTCCATCCCGACGAGCCCGCACTGCTTCGCAATGCGCTGACGGCAGCGGCATCGGCGGGAGTGGAGCACTTTGTCTATCACTCCGTCGCGTGGCCGTTCAGCCCGTCCATGCCGCATCACCTGGACAAAGCCAGGTGTGAGGACGAACTGCATCGTTCACCCTTGAAATGGACTGTGCTGCAACCGTGTGCGTACGCGCAGAATTTCGAGGCGGTACTCACGGGCCGATCTGACACCATCGTCCTGCCGTACAGCGCGGAAACGAAGTTCTCGTTCGTGAGTCTGGCGGACGTGGCGGCTGTTGCCGCGGTCGTACTGAGCGAGGGCTCGGGTGAACATCACGGAGCGACGTACGAGGTGGGCGGCCCGCAAGCTCTGAGCGTCATGGAGGTGGCACAGATGGTGGAAAAGCAGACGTCACGGACCGTCGCGATAGATCAGATCAGCGTGGATCAATGGCGCGAACAGATCGGCAGCAGCCTTGACGTCAACGCCAGCTCGCGTCTGGCGGTGATGTTCGAGTTCTACAACCACCACGATTTTCTTGCCGGCAGCGCGGCCGTCGAACTGCTTCTGGGTCGCCGACCGATGGCCGTCGAGAGCCTGATTCGCTGAATCCGGCTACGAAATGCCTCCTGCCGCCCAGACCACCAGTGGGGGCAGGGCGGCCAGGATCAGGCAGACCGTTCCGTTGAGCCACTTGTGCTCCACCGTGACGGCGGCGAACTCGCGCAGAATGGCGCTCGGCAGGTAGTACCGGGCGGTGTGGGAACCGATGACTTCCGCATCCAGATCGAGGCTTCGGGCAAACGTCGCAGTTCGGAGGATGTGGAAGTTGCTGGTGACCAGCACCATTCGAGGCTTCGTGGTGTTGGCACGGAGAAGGTCCCTGGTGTACTCGAGGTTCTCGAGCGTGGTGGTCGAGCGGTCCTCGAGAATCACGCTCTCGCGCGGTATCCCGTGATCGACGAGGTAGACGCACATTGCCTCCGCCTCGCTGACCACCTCGTCCGAACCCTTCCCGCCGCTCACGACCAACAGTGGTGAACGTCCTTCGCGGACCTCGGCGCGAAAGACGTCGGCCGCCTTGTCCAGACGGCTGGCAAGCAGGGGCGTCACGTCGGCGCCCGAAAGCCCGGCGCCGTGAACCACTATCGCGTCCATTCCGGGCTGGTACTTCTGGCGTCCGTAGACGTAGGAGTAGAGCAGAAAGCTCGTGAACAGAAACCCCAGGTACGACGCGACCAGGCTGAACGAACCGAGAACGACTGCGAGCCAATATCTCTGCGTCAGCAGCGCTGATGCGAGCAACACGTAGGGAACGAGCAGGCCGAGTCCGGCGACGAGTGAGAGCAGATTCGCGACGCTGAATCCCTCGCGCCGCAGCATCGTGACTCCGTTGACGATCAGGAATCCTGCAAGCATGAGCACCAGCAACGGCGAGAGCAGAGCGATCGTCGCGATGACGAACGACGGGACCTCGGTTCCCGGCGCACCCGACTGCAACATCCACAGACCGGTGAAGATCAGTCCGAGAAGTAGGTAGACGCCGTTGCTCAGCCTCCGTCGATCCTGCCTGAACCGGTAGCCGCAGAATCCGAGCAGCGCGAGGCCGATGAGGAGAAGGATCACGGAGCCAGCCTAGGCGAGGCGCTTACGACACGGGCGCCACCACCTTCGACTGCTGGATCGCGGACAGGACCCTGGTACGGCACTCGATGAACAGTGGGTCTGCCTTGGTGGTCAGTTGATCTCGAGCTCCGGTCAACGGGACGTCGACGATGTCCTGCATCAATGCCGGAGTTCCGCCGAGGACGACCACTCGATCGGACAGGTACACCGATTCGTCGACGTCGTGGGTGACGAGGAGGACGGTGATGCCAAGATCACGCTGAAGCGTCAGCAGCAGGTCTTCGAGTTCCGCGCGGGTCTGCGCATCGACCGACGCGAAGGGTTCGTCCATGAGGAGTACCTGCGGCCGATAGGCGAGAGCGCGAGCTATCGCCACTCTCTGCTGCATTCCGCCGGACAACTGCCAGGGGTAGGAACGCGCAGCACCGCCTAGACCGACAACGGCAAGTGCATCGCTAACCCTCTCGTTCTGAACCTTCCGCGCCAGACCGTTGCCCCGTAGCGGCAGGCGAACGTTCTCGCCCACTCGAAGCCACGGCATCAGTGTGCGTCCGTAGTCCTGTGACACGAGAGCCAGCGTGGCCGGCGGTGCATCGATCGCGATCCCGGCGATGCGGACCTCACCGGTGGTCGGCTTCTGCAGACCGGCGATGCAACGAATCAGCGTGCTCTTGCCGATGCCGGAATGGCCGACGATGCAGACGATTTCTCCGGGTGCAACGGACAGATCGATGCCGCGGAGCACTTCGCGGCCGGTGGGACCGCCGTAGGTCACCCCGAGGCCGCTCAGTTCGACTGCGGGTTTCGATGCCGCAGATTCTGTGGATGACATCAGTTTCCTTTCACTGCGAGAGCGTCGTGGGTCCGCGGCTGCCATCTGAGCAACCATCGTTCGATCACGCCGTATCCGAGGTTGAGCACGTATCCGATGATTCCCATCAGGAGAATTCCGGACCACATGTCGGCGATCGCGAAGGTCTGTTGCGCGACGATCACGAAGTGACCGATTCCTGCAGTGGAGACGTACATTTCGCTTCCGACCATGATGACGACACCGATCGCGAGACTGGTGCGGATACCGACTGTTATCTGCGGCATCGCTCCGGGGAGGAGTACCTGCGTCACCAGGAGGGGTGTACGGATCCGGTAGCTGCGCGCCACCAATCGGATACTCGGGTCGATGGAGCGAATGCCGTCGAGGGTGTTGAGGAGTATCGGCCAGACCGCGCCGAAGGCGATGGCGGCAACGTTACCCGTCGAACCGGTTCCGAAAACGATGAAAAGTGCGGGTAATACGGCCAGCGCCGGAATAGCGCGGAAGAACTGGAGAAACGGATCGGCAATGTCGGCAGCCAGCGGGAACAGTGCCAGCAGGAGACCGGCACCGACGCCGACCGCCAGTGCCACGGCGAGACCGAAGGCAAGGTTGGTCAAGCTCGGTACGACGTCGTGGGCGAATCCCGGACCGAACCAGTTGTCCACAAACGCTTTCCAGATACGTGACAGCGGCGGGAAGTAAGGCGACTTGCTCGACTCCGAACCGAAGTACCATACGACGACGATCAAGATCGGCAGCCACAACTCCCACGCGAGGAGTCGAAGTCCTGACATCATCTTCACGTCGTCATCCTCCTCGGGATGTAATGCCAGGCAAGTAAACGATTCTCGATCGCCATCACGGCGAAGGCGAGCAGCATTCCGAGTAGTCCGGCGACGATGATCAGTGCGAACATTCGATCGGGAACGGATTGGCTCAGCAGGATCTCCTTACCGAGTCCCGGCACGCCGGCGATCAATTCTGCACCGATGGTCAGCAGCAAGCTCAGTGTTGCCGAGATGCGAATCCCGGTGAAGATGTAGGGCATCGACGCCGGTGCGACGACGAGAGCGAGCCTGCGCCACAGTGGAAGTCGGAAGGATCGTGCGGTGGCCAGCAGTTCCGGGTCGACGTTGCGCACACCGTGAATCGTCTGGAGCAGAATCGGCCACACACTTACTGCCACGATCAGTGCCACCGCCATCCGTTGCGTCGGGCCCATGATCAGCAGAAAGAGCGGAATGATTGCGAGCGGCGGAACGGTTCGGCAGAAGTCGATGACGAAGCGGGAGGAGACCGTCAGGAACGGGTGCGCGGCGAGCAGCAGCCCTGCCGGGATTCCGATCTCCAGGCACAGCGCCAATCCGATCGCCGTGGTGGTCACCGTTTGTCCCAGTGATGTCCACAACGAGGACATGCCGAGCTCGTTCACAAAGGCCACTGCCACGTCGCTGAACTTCGGAATACCTTTGACGTCCTCGTCGCCGAGCATTCCGAAGATCTGCCAGGCGGCTGCCAACGCGAAGAGCGTCAGCAGCCGACCGAGCAGAACCTGCCTGCGGCGAGTCTGCAGGGTTGTCAAGGCGGACAACTCAGTTGGCCGGGGTCAGCAGGGATTCGGCCTCGACCGAATCCGTCAGTACCCCGTACTTGACCAGCAGTTCGATCTCCGTGCCGAGAGCACCCGGTTCCACTACTGCGACGAACTGAGGATTCTTGCTGTTGGCCAGCATTTCGAGCGGAATCTTGGCTTGTGTCGAGAGTGCAGCCTTGACCGCGCCCGGATTCTGATTGGCGTAGTCAACTGATTTGGCAAGCGCGGTACGGAATTTCGCGAGTGAGTCAGGGTTCGCATTGACAAACGATTCCGAAGCGACCAGCGAGGTCCCCGGTACACCGGGTGCGGCCAAGGGGAAGGGGTGGCCGAGGATCTTCAGCCCCGAGTCGGTTGCTTTACTCAGGAACGGATCGATGAGGAATGCCGCGTCGGCCCCGCCGGTGGAAACCAGGTCGCCGAGGTTGGGCATGGGCGCCTGAATGAACGAGACCTTGTTCGCTGCTCCGCCGGATTTCTCCACCGCGGCAGAGATGACTGCTTCGCTGACGGACTTCAAACCGCTGATCGCGACGGTCTTGCCTTCGAGGTCACGGAAGCCGCTGATGGAACTGTCCTTGGCGACCACGAGACCGGACTGGTCGACGCTGTCATTTGCGGCAAAATTCGTGAGCCCGCCGACAATGGTGACGGGCATGTTCTGGCTCCGTGCCTGAATTGCGGCAGCGGCAGTCGTGGCTGCCATATTTGCATTTCCGCTGAGCAACAACGGAATTTGAGCCGAGGAACTAGCGCCGCCCTCCACGAGTTGGATGTCGAGTCCCTCATCGGTGAAGTACCCCTGCTCCATGCCGAGCCAAATCGGTGCGAAGTCCGCGATCGGCTGAGGTGCGATTCGAATCGTGGTGGTCTGGGTGCCCCCGTCGTCGGAGGCCGTGGCGTCGCTCGAACAGCCTGTCAGTGCCAATGCCGCGGTCGCGACTGCGGCCAGGGCAACAACTCTGAACCGTGGTGTCGACCGAAGGGTAAGTCCAACCGTCATGTCCGAAAACCTCTCGCTGGGAAAGATATGACTTCCTTGCCGGTAATCCGGTGGGAAGGTGAAGACGCTCAAAGAATTCCGTACGCCGGAACGATTGTTGTGACTATAGTAATTTCCTAGGCGAATGCCAAGGGTTTTCCAAGAACACGAGATTTCGGATCGCCGGGTACATCCACGGCACCGGGAGGGGATCGGATGACGAAGGGTTCTGCGTCCGCCGTCGACAAAGCGCTGGATCTACTCGAGGCCATCGCGCGCTCGACCACGCCGATGAAGCTCAGCGAACTGGCAGAAGAAGTCGGGATGCTCCGCCCGACTGCGCACCGAGTGCTCGGAGAACTCGCGAACCGTGGTTGGGTCTTCCGCTACGACGGTCGCTATCTCCCCGGCCCGGCTGCACTGCAGGTTTCCCACGAAGCGGCAGCGCATTCGTTGGCGGCCTTGTGCGATCCGACCATGCGGGTGCTGTCCGAGAGCACGGACATGATGGTGAATCTGCAGGTTCTCGAGAGCGGCGGGACGCGGATCATCGCGGCGCTGCGTCCCGAGCGACTCAAGATGATCACTCGTATGCTCGGGGATCTGCTTCCGCCGCACCGGTTCGCGGGTCCGCTCGCGTTGGTGGCGGCACTCGAGGACAACACCCGGGCGCCCTACCTGGCGATGGTGGAGAAGAGTGGCTATCCACTGGAAGGACCCACCGGCTTTCTCGCCGACATCGCCGAGACGCAGAAAACCGGATTCGCCGTTGTCCACAAACGATCTCAGGACATCATCGGTTCGGTCTCGCGTGCAGTGTCTTCCCGCAAGGGGTCTCCGCTCTGTGCGTTGACGGTGATCGGTTTCGATACCGACTTCGATGCGAAAACGACGCGAATGGTCGAAGAACACCTGCTGCGGGCCACCGATGAAGTGCAGCAACTCCTCACTGACCACACTTCGGGCAAGCGCCCGTCCGACACAGGAGAACAAGGATGATTTCACGGACCGAGGGCTTCATCACCGTCGCAGACGGCGAACGGGTCTGGTACGAGACTGCCGGCGAGGGCCCGGATCTGATTCTCACGCACGGTCTCGGCGGAAATGCGGCCGTCTGGTACCAGCAGGTGCCCTACTTCGCTCAGCACTATCGGGTGATCAGCTGGGATCAGCGAGGATTCGGCCGCTCTACCAACGAGAACGGCAACCACGGCCCGGTAGCGGCAGTCTCTGATCTGATCGAAATCATGGACCTGTTGGCGGTTGATCGAGCGCACGTGGTCGGCCAGTCGATGGGCGGTTGGGCCGCATTGGGGACCGCGATCGCTGTTCCGGACCGGGTGGAGTCGGTAGTCCTGGCCTGCACGACCGGCGGCATTCCCGTCGGATTCGGTCCGGACAGCGCACCTCCCCTCACCGCAGCACCCGTCACCGCGCGGCCCCTGGGGGAGCATCCCGCTGTGGGCGGACGGTTGCCGAGCTTGGACATGGCGAGGGCATACCTGTACCAAGCTCTCGGCACCTTCGGTCATCGCCCACCTGACACCGAGTTCTTCCGAATTCTCAAGGCCCACAACTACTCGCCGAGCGATCTTGCCGCGGTGACGGCGCCGGTTCTCCTGATCGCAGGTGAGCTGGACGATTTGATGACACCCGAGCGGATTCGCAGCGCCGCCGAGTTCCTGCCCCACGCCGAAGTGGTCGAACTTGCCGACCGCGGCCACTCCCCCTATTTCGAGGACCCACACGCGTGGAACGAGTTGGTGGCGCACTTCCTGGCCGATGTTCGTGCGCGCCCAGTGCGCTGAAACGCCAACTCGTCACGCATATTCCAACTCCGAGGAGATCTAATGGATTCATCTCAGACCGTCGAGTTCATCCCACCCGCTTTCGATACGCCGTTCTCCACCGGAGTGCGCGTCGGAGACGTTCTGTATCTGTCGGGTCAGATCGGCATGCTCCCGGACGGGACTTTGGCCGACGGCTTCGAAGCGCAGGCTCGTCAGACCATGGAGAACATCGTGGCTTCGCTGATCGCTTACGGTTCCGGCGTCGAAGCAATCTTCAAATGCACTGTCATGCTCGACGACATGTCTCGTTGGCAGGAGTTCAACAAGGTCTACCTCGAGTATTTCCCGGCGTCGAGACTGCCGGCCCGCAGTGCGTTCGGAACAGACGGACTGGCGCTGGGTGCGCACATGGAGGTCGAATGCATGGCCTACACCCCGCGGTTCTGACTGCTCGCGGGCACTAGCCGTCCCAATCCACACGTTCAGCCAGGCGCAGCAATGTGCGTCGGCGTGTAGTGCTGGTTTCGCCGATGTGCGCGATCCGGCCGTAGATGCGGGCGCGGAAGTCCTCGATACCGTCCCGATTCTGTTCCTGCGCAGAAGTACTGGCGGCATTGTGCAGCAGGGCGCGCAAGCGATCGTAGTCGTCGCGCGGATACGAGGGTTGGTCGTTGATCACCAGCCCGGTGAGGTGTTGGCGTCGATGAGGGCGCATCACCTTGGTCTTTCGTGGATGGATGGCAAACCCTTCGTCCCTGGCGATCTGCTCGACCGTCCAGAGGAGGGTGCCGACGTCGGCTACTTCGATTCCGGAGAACGCGAGGTCGTCGGCGTATCGGGTGTAGGTGAGCCAGTTCGCTTGTGCGAGTCCACTCAAGCGGATGTCGAGTTTGCGTGCGACGAGATTCGCCAGTGCAGGAGAAGTGGGTGCGCCTTGCGGAAGATGCGCGGTGCGTAGCTGTGATGCCTGTGCATACGGTAGGCCGCGCAGGGTATCGGCAGGTGTTGCAACAGTGCACAATCCGGTGAGAACGCCTGCCACTGCGGGTGGATAGCCGAGGGCGGCGAAGACGGCATGAACGCGGCTGCCGCTGATCGAAGGGAAGAACTGCGCGAGGTCCGCGCCGATCACGATTTCCGACTGTGCGTGCGGCGCTGCAAAAGTCAGAGGGCTTCGACCACGGACAAATCCGTGTGCCGCGTCGTGCGGGGGCACCAGGTCGAGGATGCGGCGCAGGATCTTCCGCTGAATTTCGCGCAATCGGGGTTTCGGTACCTCGAGGAGGCGAGCGCCGGCCTTCTTGCTGATCTGCATCGGCCGGTAGTGGCGTAGCGGTCGGGGTTTCGTGCGGAGCCATTCCCCTCGGTCGGCGAACCACTCGAGTTCGGAGATCGTCAGATCCAGTGAACGAGCCAGGTCCACACTGGTGTTGTAGCGGGGAACGTCGAACCGCCACACCGAGGTTTCATTGGTGTCCAGTGAGAGAGGAACAGGCCGCAGGCGAGGTAGTTCGCGAAGCAATCGGTACAGAGTCTGCGGTTCGAACGGTGGAGCGGGCATGAGGTCGAGAACGCGCACGGCCAGGAGCGTCGGGGAAACGCCGAAGACGGTTCCGAATGCCTCCTCGAGGCCGCTGAGGGTCCACGGAGCGTCAGCGGCCGCAACGGCCAGACGACGCGCCAACTCGGGATCGAGCTCGAAGTCACGCATGATTCGACTCCGGGATGCGACGGGGCGGGGTGACCAAATCCTTTGTCCGGTGCGGCGGCAAGCACGCGGAGCGTGCCGAACGCCGGTGGACGCAGTATCCAATTCTTCTGGCCGACCCAGGGGTTACCCCTGAGACTGGTCGCGTGGACCAACTCTCACCCACGCGCCGCCGCATTCCTTCACAATGGCAGACCGTTCGGTATCTGTCACGTGTGAAGCGGATCTGTCAGGAGTGGGTCCTCAGATCGACGAACGATCCGAACCGACGAACTCGCTGATCCACGGCACGACTGCTTCGCGGACGGTGACCGCTTTCGGCAGTAGTCCGTTGCTCAGCAGGAGATCGGCCGCGCGCTGCTGCTCGTCCAGGAACTCGTCGGTGACAGGGTTGACACCGAAAGGACGTCCGCGCAGTGCAGCTTCCCAGGCATCGATGCTCGCGGACCCGCCACGCTTCTCGATGTCGTCGACGAAGATCTGCGCGGCTTCGCGGGGGTTGGCTTCGATCCAGGCGTCGGATTCCTGCAGGGCCTCGATGATCGCCTGGAGGGCCTCCGGGTTGGTATCCGCGAAATCGCGCCGGGTGAACCACAGTGAGGGGTGGCTGAAGAGTCCGTCGGTGGCGATCAGCGTGCGCAGTTCGTGGTTCGCTTCGATGTCCGTCAGCCCCGGGTACGCGCCAACCCAGGCATCGATGGTGCCGTCGACGAGGTCCGCTCCACCACCGCGTACGTCGGTGTCGACGGGGACGATGTCGGACCAGGTCAGCCCCGCCTGATCCAGGGCGAACAACAGAAGTGTGGTCTGCCACGATCCGTGCGCGATGCCGACGCGCTTGCCGCGCAGGTCCTCAACCGTGTTGATCTCGGACTCTGCCTTGACTACCAGGCGCCCGTTCTCCACACGTGGGCCGGAGATTCCGATGTAGACGAGATCGCGGCCCTGAGCCAATCCGGTGACGGGCGGCGTGAATCCGGTTCCGATCACGTCGTATCCGCCCTCCTCGAACAGCCAGTCCGAGTGCAGGGTCGGCAAGGCGTTTTCCGGGTTCACTGCAGGCTTGGCGGGAAGCTCACGCAGGTCCACCCACTCGACATCGGGGAGACGGCGTTCGAGGATTCCGGTGTGGCGCAGTACGAACAGCGAATTGTTGTGTGGGAAGTATCCGACGCGAACGGTCATGAGATCTACGGTTTCCTGTTCTGAATCAGTGATGGGGGTGGCTAGATGAGGCCGCGTCGACGCGCCTCGTCGGCGAGTCCGCTACGGCCCCACTGCACGACGAGGTTGGATGGATCGAATTCAACCGAACCGCCGAGGGATTCGGCGATCGCCTGGAACTGGGCGCCTTCCTCGAGGAGGACGACGAACTTCGCGAGGTCGAGCAACCCGCTGCGGCCGATGACGTTGACCCCGCCGTTGGCTTCGAAGATCGCCACCAGATCGGGATCGTGTTCGAGACGCTCGAGAATGAAATCGCCTGCAGAACGGGACCGATCGATGTGCGGCGGAATCTCTCGGGAGAGCGTCAGCCTCTGCGAAGCCGCATAGCGGATGGGTAGCGTCCGATGTGTCTGTGCCCAACCGCCGAGCCACGGTGTGTGGATGTGGACAACGCTGGTGATTTCCGGATGCTGACGGAAGACCGATGCGTAGCCGGTGACAAATCCGGCAGATCCGTTGCCGGACAGCACCTCTCCATCGAAGGTGGCGACAACCGGTGACACCGACGGATCGTTCGCCCACGGTCCCGGATCGTTCAGGGCGACCGCGATTTCGGTGCCGGGTACTCGTTCGACGAAGTTGACGGTCCCGTTGGCTGCAACGGTTCCGGTCTTGCGGAAGACGTCGAATGCTTTGTCTGCTGCTTTGCGAGCTTCTTCGACGAATGCTGCGGTATCGGTGTCGAGTCGAGTTTCGGTGGTGGTCATCGAGTCTCCAGTCCAGAAGGTGTGATCGGGGTGCGCTGCAGGAGGGGAAGAACTTCTTCGCCGACGCGGTATGCCTCTTCGAGATGCGGGTTACCGGCGAGGATGAAGGCGTCGACGCCCAGTTCGCGCAGCTCGTCGATTCTTTCGGCGACCTGCTCGTAACTGCCGACCAGTCCGAACGCCGGTCCGCCGCGGATGAGGCTGAAGCCGCACCACACGTTGGGTTGCACTTCCAGATCTCGGTAGCCGGTGATGTGTTCGGGTACCCAGCCTTTGATGCGGGCGGCGCCCACCGAGTCACCCTGGGCTGCACGGTCGGCGGCCCCCTTGTCGACGAAGGCCCAGCCTTTCTCGATCTCGGCCCACGCGGCTTCTTCGGTGTGCCGGGCTACGACGTCGATGCGTACGGCGAATTTCGGCGTGCGTCCCAGTTTGGCCGAGTTCTCCCGCACCCCGTCGATCTTGGCTCTGAGATCGGCGTACGGCTCCAGCCAGGAAAGGTAGTAATCGGAGTGCAGTCCGGCGGCGGCGACGGCTGCGGCCGAAGATCCGGAGAAGTACACCTCGGGAAACGGTTGGCCGGCCAGTCCGGTTGGCAGTGCGGCGCCGTGGGTCTGGAAGAAGCGACCGTCGAAGTCGAAAGGTTCACCGTCCCACACACCCTTGAGGACATCGAGGAATTCGGATGTCCTGGTGTAGCGATCGTCGTGGTCGACCTTGTCGCCCCACCACAGCTGAGGCGCTCCACCTCCGCCGCTGATGATGTTGTAGACCAGACGTCCACCGGTTGCGCGCTGCAGACTGGCCGACATTCGCGCTGCCTGTACCGGGTGAAGGAACCCCGGTTGGAACGCAACCATGAAACGGTAGGTGGTGGTCTCGGCGGCCAACGCTGCTGCGGTCGCCCACGGATCCTCGGTCATCGGGAAAGACGGCAGAAGTCCACCGAGGAACCCTGCGGACTCGGAAGCCTTTGCCACCGCTGCCATGTGGTCGATGTAGCTGTATCCGTCCAATTCGCCGCCGCGGATCGCGGGAGCAATGTTGCCCGGCCCGTATCCACCGGCATCGCCGCGGTTGTAGCGACGCGGAGTACGCAGCGACGCGTGGTCGCCTTCCATCCCGATCCGCCAATAGAAATCGATGCTCATGCGGTGGCCTTCTCTTCTGTGGTGGCCTTCTCTTCCTTGCGAATCCGACCCTCGGGATCGACCAGGTGCAGGAGATGCTCGCCCGCCCGGTGCAGCTCTTCGATGTGTGGCCGACCGGACAAGACGAAACCGTCCACGCCGATATCGCGATACGACGACAATCGCTGCGCCACCTCCTCGTAGCTTCCGACGAGGCCGATACTGTGCTCGTAGCCGATGCGGTCGAATCCGGACCACAGGATGCCGCCCCGATCGATCTCGAGTGCAGCGGAATCGGCTTCTCTCAGTTGCCGTTCGACGCGAGCCCAGGCTTCGTCCGCTGTTTCCCTCGCGATGATCGGGATGCGCAGGACCTTCTCGACGGTCCTGCCGAGTTCGGATGCTCGGTCGTCGAGGGTGGTGATCCGTGTCGACAACTCGCCGCCGGCAAGGGTGAACTGATGGACATCGGCATGGTGGGCCGAGAGTTCCAGAGCTTCCGGTGAGTCTCCGGTCAGATGTACTCGGGGAAAACGGAGTCCCGACAAGATGCCTCGGAATCCGCCGCCGAGTACGTCGTAGTATTCGCCGTCGAAGTCGTAACCCGTGCCGCCGAATCCGCCAGGGAGAATTTGCTCCTCGTTCCATACGCCACGGGCGACGGTCAGGAACTCCGCGGCGCGCGCGTAGCGGTCGGCTCCTCGAACCACGTCGCCGCGAGCAGCGGCGTCTTCGGGGTCCGTCTCTACCTTCACTCGCCATTCGAGACGACCTGCTGACAGGCGCTGAAGTGTCGCCGACATTTTGGCGGCGTAGACGGGGGTGCCGAAAGTGGGGTGAAACTCCACGACCACTCGCGAATGACGCGTCTGACGTAGGGCGGCGGCAGCAACGATCCAGGATTCTTCGCCATTCGGATCGTACGGTGCGACAACGCCGTCGACGCCCGACAGTTCGGCGGCGAGAACGATCTGTGCCAATTCGTCGAAGGGCCCGAAGTTTCCGGGACGAACATCGGTCGCAACGGTAGTCGGTCGCTGTGGCCCGAAGCCGCCGCGACTGTTCAGCGCGGCCACTGCTCGGCGTCCGTCACCGCGCGAGGACAGCTCCCAGTAGACGTCCGTCATTCTGCTGTGCCCTTCTGCGCAACAAGGTTGCGTGCCTGTTCCAGTGGTTCGTGCGCCACCCAGGACTGCAGGTCGAAGTCGGCGGCAAGGAAGCCGTGCGCATACAGGAATTGCTTCTGCACCCCGAGCAGGTCCACACGCTCGTCAGACAGGCTCAGATGCAGTCCGGTGTGGAAGTTCTCGCCGTATGCTGCCACCACACCTTCGGGCCCCGACTGTGTTTCGGTTTGCAGAACGGCTCGGACCTCGTCGATGTTGGCTGCGGCCCAGTCCGCCGCTCTCAGGCTCTCGGCAAGGAAACCCACGACGATGTCCGGGCGCTGTTCGAGTAGATCGGCGTGAACCGTGATCGGTCGTGGGGTGCCGTTGTTGACGCGATCACGCAGGGAAGCAGTGGAATCGAGATCGACGGCCACCGCGAGACCGTGTTCGCGGGCAACTTCCTGGGCTCGGGCGCCCTTGACGTAGATTGCGTCGACGTCGCCGCGTAGCAGGGATTCGACGCCCCACGTCGTGTTGCGGGTGGACGAGGCGGTGCGGACCTCGGGGGCCGCCGTCGTCGCAACCTCGACGAGAGTGACGTCGGCAAAACTCAACTCGCCGAGTCGAAGTGCGGAGGCGAAGCCGTGCAGGGCCATGGCACGAGGAAAGCTCCTGGCCTGATCTGCCGCCCAGGCCGGGATGCCGATCCGAGCGCCTGCCAGAAGACCGGCTTCTCGGATGTCGGAGTCTCCGCGCACCAGGATTGCCTGGGCCTCATCGATCCAGGTGAGCCCGATGAGCCTCGTCGGAGAACCACTGGCACGCGCAGCCAGTGCGGGGACGTTGCCGCCTTCGCGAATGAGTCCGGAGAGGTGGTGATCGAAATGGCGCACTGCCAATTCCGGTCCGGCATCTTGCAGTACGCCGAAACGCACTCCGGATTCGTTTGCCGTCCGGTCGAGCCAACCGAGACTGTTGGCGAGGCCGCTGGCGGTGGGAACGGGGCAGCGGGTGTACCAGAGTGTGTCGATTGCGGAATCAGCGATCAATGTCATGACTGTCCTGTCCGTCGGGGAAGGTGCGACCGACGCCGAGTTCCTTCAGGAAACTCGCTCGGTAGCGCAGAGATTCGGGATCGTTCCGATCGCGGGGGCGTGGTAGGTCGATGTCGACATCCACGGCAAACCCGCCCTTGTCGAGGATGAGCACACGGTCGGCAAGTCGTACGGCTTCGTCGACGTCGTGCGTGACGAGCAGTACTGCCGGACGGTGGCGGGCGACCAGATCGCCTACCAAGTCTTGCATTTGGAGCCTGGTCAAAGCGTCGAGGGCTGCGAACGGTTCGTCGAGCAGTAATAGTTCAGGTTCGCGAACCAGAGCGCGCGCCAGTGCGACGCGTTGGGCCTCGCCGCCGGAGAGGGTGGCCGGCCAGGCGCGGTGCTTGTCCGCGAGGTTGACCTCGGCGAGTGCGTTGCGTGCATTGTCGGTGACCTGACGTGACCGTTTCTGTCCGACTGTGACATTGGCCAGAACTCGCTTCGACGGGATCAATCGCGGTTCCTGGTAGACAACCGTGCGGTCGCGCGGAACCAGCACCTCCCCGCTGTCCGGTGCTTCCAAACCGGAGAGCACTCGCAACAGGGTCGTCTTGCCGGTACCGCTGGGGCCGAGGAGAACGACGAACTCGCCGCGCGTGATCTCGAGGTCGATACCGCCCAGAACAGTCTTGTCACCGAACGACTTACGCACTCCGGTGAGCGAGACCGCTACCGGTGATCCGGCACGTCGCTCGGCCGCAGTGGTGCCGGTCCGCTCACGGGCTGCCAACGGCGGCAGAGGTGCTTCGGTGGATGGCAGCGAGCCGATGGTTGTATTCGTCATCGCGCCACCGACAATCTCCGCCACGGCATGGAGTACCGCTCGATCAGTCTGACGATTGCGTCGAAGATGAGTCCCAGTGCCGCGTACATGACGATGCACAGAACCATGTAGTCGGTGCGGTTGTATTCCTGCGCCAGGGTGACCAGATATCCGATGCCCTCACGTGTGCCGACCTGCTCGGCGGCGATCAATCCGGTGATGCTGAGCGACAGGCAGATTCGAAGCCCCATCAGAACACCGGGGAGGGCGGTCGGAAGAATCGCTCCGAACACCAGTCGCCAACCCGTCAAGCCGAAACCTTGTGCCGCTTCCACCATCTTGCGATCGACTCCGCGCACTCCCAGGTAGGTGTACGCGTACATGGGGGCGACGGTCGCGACGGCGATCAGGACTACCTTGAAGGTTTCGTCGATACCGAACCAGGCGATGAACAACGGAACGAGCGCGAGGAACGGAACCGCGCGGTTGATCTGCATGGTCGAGTCGATCAGTTCTTCGCCGAGCGAGGAGAGACCGGACAGAACCCCGAGCACCAATCCGACGATCACACCGACCGAAACACCGAGTGCAGCACGTTGAAGCGACGCGAGACCGAAGTCGACCAACTGACCCGACTGGTACAGCTCGGCGAATGCCGTCCACACCGCCGGAGGTCCGGCCAGGATCTCTTCGCGGATCAGTCCGGTAGCGGATCCGATCCACCATCCGGCAACCAGCAGCGCGGGCACGAGGAAGCGGAGTGGGATCGAGACCCACTTGGGCCTGCTGCGATTGCGGCGGTAGCGGGGCGTTTCGAGTTGCGGATGCACCACCGACGGCGACGCAGTTCGTGCGGGCCGGGTCAGCGTCACCATCGGGTCACTTCCCCTCGGTGGTGGGCGCTGCCGCTGCCGAACCTGCCACAGCACCCTGGAGGTCGAAGATCACGTCACTGCCCTTGATCGGCTGCTGGATCACCTTGTTGTCGGCGAACAACGTGGAGATCGATTCGAGGTCGGTAGCGTCGGCTGCAGTCGGGTAGCGGAAGTTGGTGATCTGGCCGCCCAGGGTGATCGCGTCGTCGAGTCGCTGTCCGGAGAGTGCGCGCGGACCGGTCTGTTCGAAGACGTTCTCGAATGCTGTCGGGTCGGCCTGCTGCTTCGCGGTGAGTTCCTGGGTGACCTCGAGGAACTTCTGGACCACTTCGGGATGCTCTTCGAGTACTACGGTGCGGCCGGCGATGATGGTGCTGTCCACGGAGTCGATGCTCGCCTCGGTTGCGATCTCGACCGCGCCCTTGGCCTTGGCCTCCTGATACGGAATCAGGAACGATGCCCACGCGTCGACCTGCCCGGTGGAGAATGCCGACGCCGCGTCAGCCTGTTGCAGCGGAACACGTTCGACGGAATCGATCGGCACTCCGGCCTGCGTCAGAGCCTTGAGCGTGATGTACTCGCCCTTGCCTGCAGGGTTGACGGCGATGCGCTTGCCGGCCAGATCTGCGACGGTCTTGATGCCGGACTCCGGAGTGGCGATGATGCCGGCCTGGTCCTTGTTGTACGGGTCGGACGTGGCGAAGATGCGGACACCCACGTCCTTGGACAGTGCGCCGACGACGGGACTGTATGCGCCGGTTTGGATGTCGAGTTCACCGCTGTTGAAGAGTTTGAGGTTGGAGCTGAATCCCGGTGTGGTCTTGACCCATTCGATCTTTGCGCCCAGCGGTGCCAGAGCCTCGTCGTAGGTTCCGTCACGCTTGCCGACGGCGATGGCACCGGAGTTTCCGGGATCGAAGACCTTGAGCGTGAAGTCTGCGCTGGAATTGCCTGCGGCGCTGTCGGAATCGGAAGACCCACACGCCACCGCCAACCCGGCCAGCGGGATCATGGCGAGCGCAGCGGCAGCTCGTGGCAGTCGGCGGAAGCGGGACATGTATGTGGCTCCTTCAGGCGTTGAATCGTCAGAACTGACGACGATGACGCTATTGGGTGCCTGTCCGTTTTACCCCCGTTTGCTTTCTGGAGATTGGAAATCTTGACAACATCGGAAGTCTGTTCATCTGGGCTTTTGCAGGTCCACGTTCGGTTCCTTTCCATCTGATGGAAAGGATGGCCGGACTGCTGGGTCCGTGTTAGCGTCCGATTCTCAGGTCGATCAGGCCACAGCGAAAGGATCGTTCGTGACGGACGCACGCGGCGCGGGAGTTCAGACGGTAACCCGTGCCCTGACCATGCTCACATGTTTTCGCAGTGGCGAAGAACTGGGAGTCTCGGAAGTTGCGCGGCGACAAGAGCTTGCGGTCAGCACCACGCATCGATTGCTGCAGTCGCTCGTCGACGCGGGATTTCTCGAGAAGGACGACGCAACCAGTCGGTATCGCATCGGCGCGGCGCTGGCGGCTTACGGACAGGTCTCCTACCGGCAGCATCGGATCTATCTGTCCGAGCCCTATTTGGAGCAATTGGCCGCGACGACAGGAGCATCCGCTTCCCTGGCAGTGCGAAGCGGAAGTGAGGTGGTGTTGCTCGGATTCAGTCGGTGGCGCGAGGCCGACGGGCACGTGCTGCAGGGTGTCCGCCTTCCCTTGCATGCGAGCGCACTGGGGAAAGCCTTTCTGGCTTGGTCCGATGTCGACGATTCCGAGCTGGCTGCGCTGCCACGTGAAGCGACCACTCAGCGTGCGATCACCGATGTCGCCGGTATCCGCCGGGAACTGGAACTGACTCGTGAGCGAGGATACGGATTCAACGACGAGGAGTTGACCCCGGATTTCCGAACGATCGGAATTCCGATCATCGATGGATCCGGCACTGTGCGTTACGCTCTCGGGCTTCGTGGTCCGGTCGAGCTGATGATCGACGAACGGATTCCGTTTCTCGCCGACCTTGCCAAGGTGACTGCACGACAGATCGGTGAGGTCCTTCTCTGACGTGATGTGAAAGCGCTTGTGGCAGATCCGGCCGAACGTGATTACCGTTGAAGTCGAGGGCGTGATCGCACAATGGCTACGCGACGTGACCGCGTCCTCGCGAGCGTGGAGACGAGTGATGACGACGATCGGTGTCGTTGCCCTGTTGCTGGGCGTCCTGTTGATTGTGGTCGAGGCGCATGCCCCAACCGCGGGGGTGCTCGGTGCGCTTGGAGCACTCATGATCGGTGCCGGCGTCTGGATGCTCTTCACATCCGACGGTATCGGCCAATTGATCGCGATCCCGGTGACGGCGGGGGTCGCGGTAGTCGGCCTGGGCGTGGTGGCGGTAGCGAGTCGAAAAGCGCTTACCGCGCGCCGCGCTCCCGTGCGTACGGGGACGGAATCTCTTGTCGGCTCGGACGCGACCGTTCGCAGTTGGACCGGTGCGCAGGGTCAGGTCGAGCTCGACGGCGGATTATGGCGTGCTCGAATGGAATTCGGGTACGACGATTCTGTGCCTGCCGTGGGCGAATCCGTCGTCGTAGAGCAGGTTCGAGGCCTGACTCTGAAAGTGCGCCGTCGTGAACCGTGGGAGCTGCCGCTATGACCACCGTGCTTGTCGTGTTGTCCGTGTTTGTCGTGCTGATTGCAGTCCTTGTGGGCATGTCGGTGAGAGTTCTGCGCGAGTACGAGCGCGCGGTGGTGTTCCGCCTCGGTCGACTGATCACCTTGAAGGGTCCTGGTCTGGTGATTCTGGTGCCGGCGATCGATCGCATGGAGCGGGTCAGTCTGCGAACCGTCACGCTGAAGATACCGGTCCAAGAAGTGATCACTCGCGACAACGTCCCCGTGAAGGTCACCGCCGTCACGTACTTTCGGGTCGTCGACGCTGACCGTTCGATAGTCGAGGTCGAGGATTTTCTGGCCGCCACCTCACAGATCGCCCAGACCACACTGCGCTCCATTCTCGGTAAAGCTGAGTTGGACTCGCTCCTCTCCGAACGTGAACGGCTCAACGAGGACTTGCAGAAGGTAATCGATCAGCAGACCGAGCCGTGGGGAGTCAAGGTCACGACCGTCGAGATCAAGGACGTCGAGATTCCGGCCAACATGCAGCGCGCCATCGCCAGGCAAGCAGAGGCCGAACGAGAGCGGCGAGCCAAGATCATCAACGCCGACGCCGAGTTTCAGGCTTCGGCCAAGCTCGCCGAGGCGGCCGAGGTGATCAGCCGCAATCCGACCACCCTGCAGTTGCGATATCTGCAGACACTTCACGAGATCGGTAGCGAGAACAACTCCACCGTTGTCTTCCCCTTGCCGCTGGATCTTGTCCGGCCCTTTATCGGTGGCGGAGTTGCGGCAACTCCCGCGACCCAAGAACCTGCCCGTTTCGCCTGGAATGCGAAAGTTGTTGATTAGCATCTAGTTTCGGTTATCCGTTCCTTGTATTCGAAACTATGTTCGATTAGACTTTCGGCATGGACAGTCGGGATGCGTGGCAGCTGGATGGCGAGGGCCTCAAGGGGGAGGTTCTGGATCTGGTGCGTGTCCGGCACGAGTTGCAGTCGCGGTTGGTGTTGCTGATCGTGGAGGTGTTTTCCCGTGAGGTTCTCGGCGGGAAGGGTTTTCGGGCGATCGCGCAGTGGTTGCATGGTTCGACGAATTTGGAGATCGGTGAGTGCAGTCTGCTGGTCGGGTTGGCGCGGTTGTTGATGCTCGAACCTGTTGTCGCGGATGCGTTTCACCGTGGTGATGTGGATGCGTTGAAGGCGCGGCAGGTTGCGTCGTTTTGTCAGCATCCGCCGAAGAACATGACGCCGGCGGACGTGGACAAGGCTCGCGGGATCTTGCTCGGGTTGGCGTCGAAGAACATTGCCGATTGTGATGCGGTGCGGGCGGCGATCCGGCGGATCGAGAAGCAGTACGGCAAGCGTGAGGACGGTGTTCCGGTCGGCGAGGATTCGGAGCGTAACGAGTTCTACGCGTCGAAAGGCCTGTACGGGCGCGTGTCGGTGAAGGGCGACCTGGATGCTGTGAACGGGGCCCGGTTGATCACGTTGCTGTCGAGCCTGTCTGCTCCGACACCGGAGAAGGACGGCGTCAAAGACACCCGCACCCCGGCGCTACGGCGGGCGGACGGGTTTTGCGAGTTGTTGCGGCGGTACGAGCGGGCGGGGTTGGGTCCGATCGAGGGCGGGGTGAAACCGCACATCACGGTGACTGCGTCGGCGAAAGACATGACCGACCTCAAAGCAATGAAGGATATGTTGCCGTCGACTCAGGAACTGGGTTTCGCGTGGACGGATTGGGTGGGCCCGATCAGTATCGACACTGCCCGGATGTTGGCCTGCGATTGCACGGTCACGCGAATTTTGTTGGATGAGAATGGTGTTCCGCTCGACTGCGGTAAGGAAGCGAGAACGGCGACGGTGCCGCAGCGGCGAGCGTTGGCGGTTCGTGATGGCGGGTGTGCGTTTCCCGGGTGCGGAACTCCGTCGGGGTGGTGCGATGCCCATCATATTGTTCACTGGAACGATGGTGGCCCAACAGATCTCGACAACCTGATCTTGTTGTGCGGTCATCATCATCGGACGCTGCATCACACGGAGTGGCGGGTGGAGATCGGACCGGATCGGAAATCGGTGTTCTATCCACCGATGTCGATCGACCCGTATCAACAGCCGATCGGCGGGAACAGCCCACCCACAGCAGCCTGAACGGGCGCAACTGAATACGTACACACCGGGGCTTAGCCATGCCCCGGTGTGTACGGCGTGTGCGGTCAGAGCATCGTCGAGATATGGTCCGGCAGCGCGACACCGGAGTCGAGATCCTCGGACGGGATCGGTTCACCGAAGTGCGTAGCTGCGGGAACTACTCCAGCCCAAACGGTTTCGATACCGATGTCGGCGGCATCGTCACCGGGGCCGCCGGTGCGAGCCTTGACGGAAGCCTCGTACAACGGCAGCGCAAGAACGATGGTTGCCACCATTTCCTTGCGCGTGTGATCCCGCAAGTGTTGGGAACGTCCGGGAACCACCTGGTCGACGATCAGATTCAAAGCCTTCACGCGTTCGTCGCCGTCGGTCACGACTCGAGGTGATCCGATGATGACGCCGCTGCGGTAGTTCATCGAGTGGTGGAAGCCCGACCGAGCCAACACGAGCCCGTCGAGGATCGTGATGGTGATGCAGATTTCGCTGTCGGGAGCCAAGCTCCGTGAAGCGACTGAACCGTGAACATAAATAGATCCGCCGCGGTCGGGGCCGTCGAGGTCGAACCCGTAGGCGGTGGGAAACACCATGGGAACTCCGCCGACGGTCACACCCATGTGGCACAGCTTCGCGGACTGCAAGACGTCGACGAGTGCCGCGCGTTCTGCGACGCCGTGGTGGCGGGCGCGCTTGTGCGTCGTACGTGCTGTTGGGGACAGCGGAACAGGTGCAGTGGGGGCAGGAGCAGGGGCAGCAAAGACAACGGAATCTGTCATGCAGACAATGCTGGTGGCAAAGTGGCTTCAAGTCATGGTCCAATCAGTGGAGACTTCGATAGGCCACTTCGATTTGCCACTTCCGGGAGGATTCCGAATGTTTCTGCCTTCGGCGGTAGCCGTCGTCCTCGACCGGACAGATCGGCGGGCGCTCCCGATCCAGATTGCCGACCACCTCAGAGCTGATATCCGCAGTGGTAAGGCGGCAGTGGGTCTGAGGTTACCCAGTTCCCGGAAGCTGGCGGCGGAACTCGAGGTGGCGCGGGGCGTCGTGGAACGGGCGTATGAGCAGTTGATCGCCGAGGGTTGGCTTGTCGCTGTGCACGGCTCAGGCACCTTCGTTGCCGAGGCGCCCTCCCCCATGGTCACTCCCACGACTACACCGAAGAATGCCGCCGACAAGATGTCGCCCAGGGTGCAGCTCCGGCCGGGCGTGCCGTGGACGCCGCCGCGTGCATCGGCAGCGTGGCGGCGGGCGTGGCGTGACGTCGGGTCCAAACCGCCACCTTTCGAGGATCCCGATCCTGCGGGTGACTACGAATTGCGTTCGGCACTATCGGAATTGCTGGCAAGAGCCCGCGGAATGTCGGTTGAACCCGAGAGAATCCTGATCACCTCAGGTGCCACGCATGGTCTCGGCCTCGCCCTGTCGGCTCTGCGTACCCGTGGTGCTGTTCTGGCGATGGAAGATCCCGGATACCGGTATGCGTCCTCGGCCGCTACAGCCTGTGGATGGTCGCTGCTCGACGTGCCCGTCGACGCTCATGGTCTCTGTGTCGACCAACTCGAAACTGCGTCGGAGAGCGTCCGTGGCGTGTATGTGACACCGTCCCATCAGTATCCGACGGGTGGGCTGCTTCCGGTAGGTCGGCGCAACCAGTTGATCGAGTTCGCCCGCGTCCGCGACGTCGTCCTGTTCGAGGACGACTACGACTCCGAATTCCGTTACGACGTAGCGCCTTTGCCTGCGCTTGCCCAGTTGGCTCCTGATCGGGTGGTGTATCTCGGAACAGTTGCAAAGACGCTCGGCGCCGGAATTCGATTGGGCTGGTTGGTAGCTCCCCTCGACCTGGTCGACCGCATAGCAGTACACCGCCAGCGAATCGGCGACTTCCCGTCGGTTCCGCTGCAGCAAGCACTCCTGTCCCTGCTCCGTGACGGCGAATGGGATCGAGCGGTGCGTACCGCCCGGCGCAGGTACCGGGAGCGTGATCGGGCGGTCGAGGAAGCGCTGTCATCGTTCGGTGAACTGCGGGGTCTCGGCGCCGGCATGCACACGACGCTCATGCTCGACGCGGATCTGGCAGCCACCGTCGCTCGCGAGGCACTTGAACACGGCGTCGAAGTGCCCACCCTGGTCGAGTCCACCCGAACGCACGGAGACCCCGGCGGATTGGTCATCGGCTACGGGCGAGTGGAATCCGCGGACCTCGAATATGCGCTCGAGGTGATAGCCGAGTGCCTCGCACGTCACTGCGCGTGAAGTCTCGTTGATCGGGAGTGCGGCAACGGATGGGCGTGGTCCAGTTCTAGCGTCTGCTCGTGACGATCCGAAGCCAGACCTTTCCGCACCTGCTCGCACCAGGCACCATCGGCCCGATGACCGTGCCCAATCGTGTGGTTCTCCCTGCGATGGACATGAACCTGTGTGAAGACGGGGAAATCGAAAAGGGCGACATCGACCACTTCGTGGCTCGTGCGGCTGGTGGAACGGGTCTGATCATCACCGGTTGCTGCGCTGTTGCGTATCCGCTGGGCTGCACCAGCCGCAAGGAACCGGGGCTTTCGGAAGACCGGTTCATCCCCGGTCTCAAGGCGTTGGCCGACGCAGTCCACGACGCGGGCAGCAAGCTCTGTGTGCAGATGACACACCACGGCAAGGTGGCGCGCATCGATACCCTCGACGGCCGACCGCAGTTGGTCCCGTCCACGCCGAAGCCGCCGGGTGACATGAGCGCGATGGCCGATTGCACGCCAGAAGAACTGGGCAAGATGGCTGCCATCAACGAGGGCAAGAGGGCTACGTACCACGAGGCAACCAAGGAAGATCTTGATTGGCTGGTTCGCATGTTCGCCGAGGCTGCCGGACGGGTGAAGGCGGCGGGCGGCGACGCCGTCGAGATTCACTGTGCCCACAACTACGTCCTCGGAGCGTTCCTGAGTCGGTACACGAATCAGCGCAGCGACGAGTACGGAGGTTCCATGGAGAACCGTGCTCGCCTCGCTTGTGAGGTCATTCGGGCGGTCAAGGAGGAGGTCGGTGGTGCGCTCGCCGTCATCGTGCGTCTGGCCGGTCAAGAGTACGGCGAAACCGACGGGCTGACGGTCGACGAGGCTGCTGCGGCCGCGAAGATGTTCGAAGAGGCCGGCGCTGACGCCATTCACGTCACCGGTACCGCGCTGAATGCTTTTGCCAACTTCACCGACGGCCCCCTGCCCGACAAGGTCGGCTACTACACCGACAATGCAACGCGAATCAAGCAGGCGATATCGATCCCCGTGATCACGGTCGGACGTATGCTCCCCGAGGTCGGCGAGAAGATGATCGCGGAAGGTCGCACGGACTTCGCCGCAATGGGCCGCCAGCTCCTGGCCGATCCACAGTTGGTGAACAAACTCAAAGACGGTGCACCCGAGCGGGTTCGGCCTTGCATCAATTGCTACGTCTGCGTGCAGGAGAACTTCTGGGACGAGACGCCGCTGTGCGCTGTCAATCCCGCGCTCGGCAACGAAGCGCTTCTCCCCTTCGTCCGGACCAGCACTCCGAAACGCATTGTTGTGGTCGGAGCGGGCCCCGGTGGTCTCGAGACGGCCCGCGTGGCCGCTGAACGTGGGCACCGAGTCACGGTGTTGGACAAGTCCGATCGCCTCGGTGGCACCCTGTGGTTCTCGAGCCTCACTACCCCGGACAACGGGCGTCTGCTCAGCTGGTTGAAAGTGGAAATCGAGCGTCTCGGTGTCGATGTTCGACTGAAGACCGAAGCCTCGGTTGCCTTGATCCGGGCACTGAACCCCGACGCCGTAGTCGTGGCCACCGGTGCGGTTCGTGAGCGGCCTAGCGTTCCGGGCGGCGACTTGCCGCACGTGCACACCGGTGATTCGTTGCGCGCGTTGATGACCGGAGCTGGAGACGTCTCACAGGTACCGCCGTTCCTGCGGACGATGGCCAAGTTGGGCAAGCTGTCCGGTATCACCAAGAGCCCCGCGGCGATCCGAGCTGTGACCCGCAAGTTCCTGCCCATGGGTAAGGACGTTGTCGTGATCGGTGGTTCGCTTGTCGGACTCGAGCTTGCAGAGTTCCTGGCCGAGCGAGGTCGCACTGTGACGCTGATCGAAGAAGGCCAGCAGTTGGGCATTCCGATGGCGATGCCGCGCCGCTGGACGGCTGTGCGCCACGCCAAGCATGTCGGTGTGGACATTCACCGCAATTCAACGGTGCAGCGCATCACCAAGGAGCACGTCGAATTCCGTTCCGGTGACAAGACACTGACCGCTCCGGCCGACATGGTTGTCGTCGCCTCGGGAGTGTCGGCGCAGGCGCCACTGGCCGATTCTCTGATCGGCGTCGTCTCCGACGTGCACGTGGTCGGTGACGCGGTGAACGTCGACTACATCGAGGGCGCGATGCACACGGCGTGGAAAGTCGCGATGGATCTGTAGTTCAGCGTCAGGTAGCGCTTTGTGCCGCAACGATGTCCGGCCACCAGCGGGCCGCGACATCGGGGTGCGCACGTAGTCGACTCTTGAGGGCGTTCGCCCCGTAGGAATCGTGGATCGGGTTGTTCGCGTCCACGGTGACGCCGGTGGCGCGCGCCGCGAGCTCGGGCGGTAGGTCGAACTCCGGGATCTGTGCTGCGTAGTTCGGGTTGAAGAAGAACGGCACCGAGATACGTTCACCGTCGCCCTCGGGTGAAACTACCCGGTGCACAGTCGCTTTCAAGTAGCCGCCGGTAGCGACCTCGAGCAGTTCGCCGATGTTGACCACCAGCGCCCCGTCGATCGGCGGCGCGTCGATCCAGTCGCCGTCGTGCTCGACCTGCAGACCGCCTTTGCCCGGTTCGACATAGAGCAGAGTCAGCACACCCGCGTCCTTGTGTCCGCCGACGCCCTGGGAGCCGGCACCTTTCGGGCGGCCCGGGTAACGCACCACCTTGATGAGGATCGACGGATCGTGAGCGAACGCGTCGTCGAAGATGTTCGCATCCTGGCCCAGGGCTACCGCCCATTCGCGTAAGAGGCTCAATGCGATCGAGGTGAGTGTGTCGTTCCACTCGGTGATGACGTCGCGAAGTTCGGGAAGGGCGTCTGGCCACTGGTTGGGGCCCTGCAGAATCTCCCAGGCCGGTGAGGTGTCGGTGCGCTCGGCCGCGGGCTGTTCGGCGCCGATGTCGATCTGCTCGCGCCAGTCCTGCTTGCCTTCGGTCAGTTCGCCGCCGAGCCGGGTGTACCCACGGAAGTGCGGGCTGCGGACGTTCTCGATCGCGAGCTTCTCGGCAGTCGGCAGCGCGAAGAACTCGCGGGCGACGGCGAGGAGGCGGCGCTGCAGTTCGTCGGGAATTCCGTGGCCGACCAGGTAGAAGAATCCGACCTCGTGGGTGGCCTCGCGGAGCTGAGTGCGGAACTGCTCGGCGGTGTCGGGGTTCTGCGCAAGCGACAGATCGAGCACTGGCAGCGACGTAATCGACATGGGGTCCTCGATCCGTGTGATGGTTCTGATGTCCATCATTCCACGCTGAGCGGCACCCGGACCCGCACGGCAATTCGGCAGCCGCAGGCGTGATTACCCGCGCGGATGCGGAAACACCCTGCGGATAACAGAATCGGGGCCTTGCGCCATTGGCGCAAGACCCCGAATCAGCGTGAACCTAAATCAGGCCTCGTCGGCTCCGATGATGAAGGCTTCGAGCTCGATGCGAGCCTTGTCGTCGGCCATCTGGACCGGCGGGGACTTCATCAGGTAAGCGGAAGCCGGGTAAACCGGTCCACCGATGCCGCGGTCCTTGGCGATCTTGGCTGCGCGGACGGCGTCGATGATGATGCCGGCAGAGTTGGGCGAATCCCAGACCTCGAGCTTGTACTCCAGGTTCAGGGGAGCGTCACCGAAGGCGCGGCCTTCGAGGCGGACGTATGCCCACTTGCGGTCGTCGAGCCACTCCACGTAGTCCGAGGGACCGATGTGGACGTTGCGGTCGTGAACCTTGCCGGCAAGTGCGCCGGTCAGGTTGGACGTCACGGCCTGGGTCTTGGAAACCTTCTTCGACTCCAGGCGATCACGCTCGAGCATGTTCTTGAAGTCCATGTTTCCGCCGACGTTGAGCTGGTAGGTGCGGTCCAGCACGACGCCGCGGTCTTCGAACAGCTTCGCCATCACGCGGTGGGTGATGGTGGCGCCGACCTGGCTCTTGATGTCGTCACCGACGATCGGGACGCCGGCGTCCTTGAACTTGGCAGCCCACTCCGGGTCGGAAGCGATGAAGACGGGCAGAGCGTTGACGAATGCCACGCCTGCGTCGATCGCGCACTGTGCGTAGAACTTGTCAGCGTCGTCGGAACCGACGGGCAGGTAGGAGACGAGGACGTCGACCTGAGCGTCCTTGAGTGCCTTGACGACGTCGACGGGCTCGGCGTCGGACAGCTCGATGGTCTCGGCGTAGTACTTGCCGATGCCGTCGAGGGTCGGGCCACGCTGAACGGGAACGTCCAGGGGCGGGACGTCGGCGATCTTGATGGTGTTGTTCTCGCTCGCGAGGATCGCCTCGGAGAGGTCGAAGCCGACCTTCTTGGCGTCGACGTCGAACGCAGCGACGAACTGCACGTCGCGGACGTGGTACTTACCGAACTTGACGTGCATGAGGCCGGGGACCGTCTGGGTCTCGTCGGCATCCTTGTAGTAGTGGACGCCCTGAACCAGGGACGAGGCGCAGTTACCCACGCCCACAATGGCTACGCGCACCGCGGTGCTGTTCTCACCCATGGTCGGGTTCTCCTTCTTTCCGGGATGTTCCTGTTGTCGATTGCTCGGCTGCGATCAATTCGTTGAGCCAACGCACTTCGCGTTCACTCGATTCGAGTCCGAGCTGATGGAGCTGACGGGTATAGCGGTCCAGCGATCCGCTGGCCCGACCGACGGCCTCGCGGAGCCCCTCACGGCGCTCCTCGACCTGGCGTCGCCTGCCTTCGAGGATCCGCATCCGCGCTTCTGCGGGGGTGCGGCTGAAGAAGGCGAGGTGAACGCCGAAACCGTCGTCGGTGTAGTTCTGCGGCCCGGTGTCGGCGACCAGTTCGGTGAACCGTTGCCGACCTTCCGGAGTGAGCTGGTAGACGCGACGCGCCCGACGCTTGAGCGTGCCGGTGGCAGTGTCGACGTCTTCTGAGATCAATCCGTCGGCTTGCATGCGCCGCAGTGCCGGGTACAGCGATCCGTACGAGAACGCGCGGAATGCGCCGAGCAGACCAGTGAGCCGCTTACGCAGCTCGTATCCGTGCATCGGTGACTCGAGGAGCAGCCCGAGGATTGCGAGTTCGAGCAACTGACAAACCTCCCGAGTCGTTGAACCTAACCGCTTGATGCGATAACCAACTATATCGCGCCGATATATAAAACCACACTGCGGCCCGATACGTGTACCAAGGTGTCACGGCTAGATCAGGGGGTGAACGGGTAGATCGACATGATTTCCCCGTCGAGGCCAGCGGTCAGGTACCCGCTCTCGTCGAGGTCGTTGCCGACGTGAATCTGGATGGTCGGAACATTTTCGGTGCTGTCGACAGAGACGTACCGAGTGGTCGGATTTTGCACCGACGTCGTTGTTCCGGCGCCGTCGAGCAGGGCGATCACGATGCGAGGATCGAGCTGTCTGACGTCGATCTGTGTCACGTCGGGTTCGCGTGATCCTCCTGAAGTCGTGTCCTCGAGGTCGCCTCGGTAGTAGCTGTCCAGGCTCTTGCGCGGCGCGGCAGGATCGGCGCGCGTTACGCGTGCATAAGTGGGATAGATGGTCATCTCGTCGACCAGTCCGCTGCCGTACTCCGTTTCGATGGCATGGAACATCGCCCCCAGGCCGTCGACGGTGTGTAACTGTGGCTCGGGGCTCGAGAAGATCGTGACGTCGGACGCGGCGTATTTGATTCCGAAACCGACAGCCGAGACCAGTGACAGCGCGATGATCACAAGGGCGATCCAACGCGTGTCGAGCGAAGGTTCTTTCCGAAGAATGGGTAGGGACGCCTCGGTCTGCAGATCGGACGTCAAATCTTCGAGATCGCCGAGAGTGACTGCCACCGCGGCGAGTTCGGTCAATTCGTTGTGCTCGGTCGCCGTGAGTTGTCCGTCGGCGAAGGCGGAGTCCAGCACTGCGCAGGTAGCCTCGCGATCGGCATTGCGAGCGCGGGTGGTCCTGGTCAGATCGTTCGGCATGTCCGGGGCCTATCGAGGAGTGAAGGGAGACAAGCGGATCGGGCGGCCATCCGGGGTCAAATCCATTGAGCCGCTCGCGCCGAGGTTGTTGCTGGCGTAGATGGAGATGCGTGGATCGTCGCTCGACGAACTCATGCTGATTTGTGTGATCTCGGCGTCGGGGACGTTGAGATTTGCGGACACTCCTGCCAGATATCCGGCGAGTTTGTCGATGTCGACGGCAGCGAGGTCGAAGGTGACGGTGCTGGCTGCTCGAGTCGACGTGCTGTCGCGTGGTGTGAAACCGCCTCGAAAGTCGATGTCTTCCTCCAGGTTCGGCGAGACAGCGGCGGCGCGAGTGACGCTTGCATAGCCGTCGTAGAAGTTGGCGGAATCGATTATCGTCGTGCCGTACTTGGCGCTGTATCTGGTGATGAATTCCTCGATCCCGCTTGCGGTGACCGTGTTCAACGTCGAACTCACAATGGGGGCAAGCGGTTCGACGTTTTCGGCTGCCGCCGGTGGAGGCGGTGGGGGTGAAGGGTCGGCGGACAAGGTGAGGTACCCGATCAGGCCGGCGAAGATAGTCGATGCGGCTGCGAGGTACCAGATCTTGTCGATACGGCGAACTTTGGCGACGGCGTTGCGCAGCGTTGCTTTCTGCAGATCGCGGACCAGCAGATCGAGCTGTCCGAGCGTGGTCGCGGTCATGGCCGCAGCCGTCCGGTTCGCGTGCTCGTCGACCGTGATCTGGCCGTCGGACAGAGCCGTATCGAGAACGGCGCAGGTATCGGAACGGTCGACGTCGCGCGCACGGGTGCGCGTAGAGGTAGTAGTCGGGGACCCACTCACCGGCTCACCCTAGCTCCCGTACGGGTAGGAACGAGAGATCTCGCCCCACGGCGTGACCTCGATGCGTCCTTGGTGGCCGAGTCCGTTCTCTGCATAGATCGCGATCTCCGGGACGCCGTAGTTCGCGTCCACGATCAAGTGGGTGATCGCGGCGTCCGAAACATTGACATAGTCGCCGATGTTCACCATGTACGGCGCGAGCTTGTCGATCTGGATGGAACCGAGGTCGAAGGTCGGCTGGCCCGTTCGCCGCGGAATGGACGTCACTTCCCTCTCGAAGCCGTCGCGAAAACTGATGGACTCGGTGAGAGCGGGAGCATCGGGGACCGCCCGGCTCACTGAGGAGTAGTCGCCGTGGAAGCTGGCGTCGTCTACGAACATGTCACCGAACTCTTCTCGATACCTCTCGATGAATGCGCCGATTCCTTCCGGCGTCAACGTGTCGATGTGTGCGATCAGGATCGGTTCGACGGTCGGCTCCGGCACCGGGGTGGTGGTCGGCAACGGCGGAGCGAGGGAAGTAGTGCTGGCATAACTGGCTGTGATGTCTTCCGAGGGCGTCAACGGTGACCGACTCCACGCCACTGCTGCGATCGCGCCGACGACGATCAGAGCAGCAGCACCGACGAACACGGCCTTTCGTGCCGTCGACGTCCGAGGCACCGTTTTGGTCTCGATCTTCGGCACCTGCAGATCGTTGACCAGGCGTGCGAGTGCGAGCAGGGTCTTCGCGGACTTCGCCTTCTCGGTCCGGTCGAAGTAGTCCTCCGCGCTCAACTGCCCTTCGGCGTACGCGGCGTCCAACACATTGCACGTTTCGACGCGATCAAGATCACGAGCGCGCGTCATCGGAGAACGAGAAGACTTCACAGGAAGTGATCGTAATGGCTGGTCGCCATGCCCCCAGCCCCCGAAATGTGTTCATCGTGACCCTCCCGAACCGTCCGTCGCGGCACGGACGCACGTACGCTGGTCAGGTGCGGATACAGCGGCAAGTTGTGGACTACGCGCTCGCGCGTCGGTCTGTGCTGGCCGAAGTGTCTGCGGGTCGGACCGACGTCAAGCAGGTGTGTGACGCCGATCCGTACCTACTCAGAGCCGCGAAGTTCCACGGCCGGGGCAGCGACGTCGTCTGCCCCATTTGCCGCAAGGAACAGTTGACGCTCGTGTCCTGGGTGTTCGGCGACAAGCTCGGTCAGGTTTCGGGATCGGCCCGAACCTCGGACGAGCTCGCTCGGCTTGCGGAAACAGCAGAGGAGTTCACGGTGCACGTTGTAGAGGTGTGCCGTACCTGCAGTTGGAACCACTTGGTGCAGTCCTATGTGCTCGGCGCAGTACCTGCGCCGCCGCGACCGCGGCGAGCACGCCCACCAAGCCGGCGCACCGCCAGCGAGTAACGCCACACCCGAAGAAGGGCCCGATCGAAGTCTGCACGTGATCGGTCCGTGACCACTGGAGATTTGATTCGTGAGTTCCCCCAGCAACAACAACCCGGGCGGCAACAACCCGGGTGGCCGTCCCGTCGGTCCCAACCGTCCCGCCGGACCTCCTCAGGGTCGTCCGCCGCAGGGACGTCCCATGGGCCCACCACCGCAGGGACGCCCTCCGATGGGTCCGCCCCCTCAGGGTCGTCCGCCGCAAGGTCGTCCGATGGGACCCCCGCCCCAGGGGCGTCCGCCGCAAGCCCGACCTGCCGGCCCGCCTCCTCAGGGCCGCCCCGCCGGTCCCCCTCCTCAGGGTCGTCCGCCGCAAGGCCGACCTGCCGGCCCGCCGCCTCGAGATCGCGCCGTAGGCGCTCAGGCGAACGAACCGACCCAGCGCGTCGCGGCAGCAGCAGCGACCACCCGTAGCAACGCGGGCACCCGCCCGCCGGTCGGACCTCCACCGACGAAGCCACCGACAGGTGGCTCCGGTGGCGGTGGCAACGACGGACAACCCCCGAAGGGAAGAAAGAGCACCGTGAAGAAGAAGTCCAAGTGGCGCACAGTTCGCCGCTCGGCCTACGTCTTGGTGGCGCTCGGTCTTGTTCTGCCCGTCCTTGCCTTCATGGCGGCGTACATCGTGCAGGACGTCCCCAAGCCCGGTGACCTCAAGACCAATCAGGTGGCGACGGTCTTTGCCGCCGACGGCACCACGGTGATCAGCACTGTCGTCCCGCCAGATGGCAACCGCGTCGAGGTCTCGCTCGATCAGGTACCGCCGCACGTTCGCAACGCTGTTCTGGCCGCAGAGGACCGCGATTTCTACTCGAACCCGGGCTTCTCGATCTCCGGTTTCGCACGCGCGGCCCGAGACAACGTCCTCGGTCGCGACAGCGCCGGTGGTGGCTCGACCATCACGCAGCAGTACGTCAAGAAGGCGCTTGTCGGCTCGGAGCGTTCGCTGACGCGAAAGATGAAGGAACTCGTCATCTCCTCGAAGATGGCCAACGAGTGGTCCAAGGACGACATCCTCGCCGCGTATCTGAACACCATTTACTTCGGTCGCGGCGCATACGGCATCGGCGCAGCATCCAAGGCTTACTTCGGTAAGCCCGTCGACCAGCTGTCCATCGAAGAAGGCGCCGTCCTGGCGTCGTCGATCCAGCTTCCGTCGCTCCTCGATCCCGAGACCAACCCGACAGGCGCGAAGTCCCGTTGGGATTACGTGCTCGACGGCATGGTGTCCGCCGGCACGCTGGATCAGGCCGCGCGCACGCCGATGCAGTACCCCGCCTACATCCCGCTCGCCCAGGTCGACAACAGCAGCCAGGGCTCGACCGGACCCGAAGGCCTGATCAAGCGTCAGGTGCTCAAGGAGATCGGCGACGCTGGAATCAGCGAGCAGTTGCTCAACACCGAGGGCTTGCAGATCACCACGACCATCGACCCGCAGGCTCAGGCCGCAGCGGTCGAGGCAGCCCGTTCCAATATGGAGGGTGAGCCGGAGAATCTGCGTACCGCAGTTGTCTCGGTCGATCCGAAGACCGGAGCCGTCAAGGCGTACTACGGCGGTGAGGACGGCGCGGGATACGACTTCGCGAATGCCGGACTTCAGACTGGTTCCTCGTTCAAGGTGTTCGGCCTCGCAGCCGCCCTGGATCAGGGAATCCCGCTCTCGCAGATGTACGACAGCTCACCGCTGACCGTCAACGGCATCTCCATCGGCAACGTCGAAGGTGAAAGCTGCGGCACCTGCACCATCGCAGAGGCGCTCAAGCGTTCGCTGAACACCAGCTTCTACCGTCAGATGCTCAGCCTCGACGGCAACGGCCCGCAGGAAATCGCGGACATCGCTCACAAGGCAGGCATCCCGAAGGACATCCCGGGCGTCGGCCCGTCGCTCACCGAGGCCGACGGTTCCGGCCCCAACAACGGCATCGTGCTCGGCCAGTACCAGGCCCGCGTGCTCGACATGGCGTCGTCGTACGCGACACTCGCCGCGTCCGGTACGTATCACGCACCGCACTTCGTGCAGAAGGTCGTCGCGGCCGACGGCACCGTGCTGCTGGACCGCGGCGCGCCCGCCGGTGAAGACCGCATCGACGCTGCCGTGGCGGACAACGTGACGGCTGCGATGCAGCCGATCGCGGCGTACTCGCGCGGTCACAACCTGGCCGGCGGACGTCTGTCGGCGTCGAAGACAGGTACTGCGCAGCTCGGTGACACCGGAGCCAACAAGGACGCGTGGATGGTCGGCTACACGCCGTCGCTTTCGACCGCGGTCTGGGTCGGAACTCCCGACGGTGAAGCGATCACCAATTCCGGTGGCGCGATGATCTACGGCTCGGGTCTGCCTTCGGACATCTGGAAGGACACGATGGACGGCGCCCTCGAGGGCACCGACAACGAGAAGTTCCCGACGCCGGGCAAGATCAACGGTCAAGCCGGTGGTGTTCCGGAGTACACGGCTCCCGCACCGCCCAAGACGTCGGCGCCGCCGACCACCGCACCGACGACGACGGAAACCACTCCGCCGCCCGTGGTGACAACGACGCAGGTCGAGGTTCTGCCGGGCATCACGATCCCGATTCCGGGCATCTCCCGGCCGACGACAACCACGCCACAGGTACCGGGGGCAGGCGAGACCACCGAGGAAGAACCGGCAGGTGTGAGCCCCGGCCAGTAGTTGGAGGGTGGTCGGTTCGAAAGACGGTAACCTCGCGGAGTGGCCGCGAATGCTGATGATGCCGAACCGACCTCCCCCGCTCCGCTGGCCGAAGATCTTCGTTCGGCGGATTGGCGGGACGTTCCCAGTCGCAACGACGCGATGGTGTCTGCGCTGTCGGGAACCGTCGGCGGTCCGGTAGGTCGTCACGCACTGATCGGGCGCACTCGCTTCTTCACACCGATGCGAGTGATCCTTCTGCTCGCCGTGGTGTTCTTGGCTTTCGGCTGGTTCGCCAAGGCGGGCTGTATTCAGCAGGCGCCGGTCGGCGAGAGCGGGCAGGTCGGCCTCGACTGGAGTGGCAGCCGTCAGTACGTGGCGATGTGTTACTCCGATACCGTTCCGCTGTACGGAGCCGAACGCCTCGATCAGGGAGCATTCCCGTACAAGACGTCGTGGGAAGAAGTACGCGGCGACGGTTCGATCCAGATGCGGTACATGGAGTATCCGGTCATCTCGGGGCTCTATCAGTACGGCGCAATGAAAGTCGCGAAGGCGTGGGATTCGATCACCTGGCTGCCGGGCGCGATTCAGGTGGCGCTCTATTTCAACGTCGTGGCGTTCGGGTTGGCGTTGGCGTGGCTGGTCACCGTGTGGGCGAGCACCCTGCTGGCCGGACGACGAGTGTGGGACGGCGCTCTGATCGCGTGCTCCCCGTTGGTGATCGTGCACGTGTTCACGAACTTCGATCCTCTGGCGACGGCGTTCGCGGCGGGTGGGTTGTTGGCGTGGGCACGCAAGCGGCCCGTGCTCGCGGGAATCCTGCTCGGCCTGGGCGGCGCCGCAAAGCTCTACCCGCTGCTCCTACTGGGACCGCTCTTGGTCCTGTGTCTGCGCGCGGGCAAGACGAGGGACTGGCTGGTGACCGCTCTCAGCGCGGTCGCGGCATGGCTTGCGGTGAACCTGCCCATTGCCGCGCTGTACCCCCATGGTTGGTACGAGTTCTTCCGGCTCAACTCCGAACGCGGGGCCGATCCGGATTCGCTCTACAACGTGATCGCGTCGTTCACGTCGTGGAAGGGCCTCGACGGTCCTCTCGCACAGGGTGAGTCGCCGTCGAATCTCAACGCCGTCTCTCTGCTTTTGTTCGTGGCCGTCTGCATCGGTGTCGGATACGTCGCCCTGACGGCGCAGCGTCGTCCGCGAGTTGCGCAGCTGTGCTTCCTGTTGGTGGCGGGCTTCCTGCTCACCAACAAGGTGTGGAGCCCGCAGTATTCTCTGTGGCTGGTGCCGCTGGCCGTGTTGGCCTTGCCGCACCGCAGACTCCTGCTCGCGTGGATGACCATCGACGCCCTGGTCTGGGTTCCACGAATGATGTATTACCTCGGTGTGTCCAACAAGGGGCTGCCCGAGCAGTGGTTCACCGGAACCGTCGTGATCCGGGACATCGCGGTACTCGTTCTATGCGCGCTGGTGCTCCGGCAGATCTACCGGCCGTCGGAGGATCTCGTGCGGTACGGGTTCATCGACGATCCGGCGGGCGGTGTTCTCGATCAAGCACCGGACAAACAACCTGCCTGGCTACCCGGTTGGCTGAAGCCGTCCAAGGCGAAGGAACCGGAACCCGTCACGGTCTGAGGTCACCACTCGTCGAGGGTGGTGTACCCGTCCTGGACCGCGCGGGCAAACAATGCTGCCTTCGTGGGAGCCGGCCGCCCGACGTCGCTGTACTTCGTGCGGATCCGAGTGATGTGTGTGTTGACGGTGCAGACGCGTAGGCCGAGTGTCTCGGCGACCTCGGACTTGGAATCCGAACGTAGCCAGGCAAGAAGTACTTCGATCTCGCGGACGCTCAGCTTCGGCTTGTGCTTGCCGTGCTTGGGGTTGCCGACTCGGGACACGTTTGCCTCGATCTTCGGAGAAATGCCGATTGAAGACACGCGAGTAGCGCCTTTCGACGGAGGGGATGGGCGTCGACTGCCGTATTTGCAGAAGGGCTGCTGGCTCAGGGTGCGACTGAGACGAGTATTTCAATCGAGGTGTCTCAGTGGAACGGGTGCAACTCTCTCGATACAGAGTCCATACAACGGACAAATCCCCTACCTGCTCCGATAGAGTGCGTCGCTATGAACTCGAAGGCGGAAGCCGGTACGCACAATCAGGTCGATCCCGCCCGGATCGAGTCGCGTGGGCAGTTTGCTGAGACGCTCACTGCACTGCGGAACGCAGCCGGACTGACGGTCCGCGAAGCCGTCGAGCGTTCGGGTGGTTTGCACGGAACCGTCAGCGGATGGTTTGCCGGCCAACACCTGCCGACGCCGGCGAGTACCCCGATGTTTTTCGCGCTCCTCGAGGCCTGCGGCGTCGATTCCGAGGATGAGCGGGAGCGCTGGATCAGTGCGGTGCAACGAGTGAGACAGCTGACGGCCAGACGACGCGGCGACGCCACCGTTCCGTATCGAGGTCTCGAGTCGTTCCGGCAGGAGGATGCCGAGTGGTTCTTCGGTCGAGACGAACTCACTGCCAACTTGGTCGAGCGGGTGGCGTCGGCGATACGGGGTGTCGGCCGCCGTCAGTTCATGGTGATCGGTGCTTCCGGATCGGGTAAGTCGTCTTTGCTGCGGGCCGGGCTCGCCCCCAAGGTTGCCGGGGACGATCCACGGTTCGACGGTTGGCGGGTGGAAACCCTGCAGCCGGGTACAGGAGGAATCCCGTCGTCGATTTCCGACGAACCAACGGTCTTGATCCTCGACCAGTTCGAGGAACTGTGGACGCAGTGCGACGGTGATCGGCGCGAGGAAATACTGCGGACACTCGCGGAACTCGGTGAGAACACCATCGCCGTCATCGGAATGCGCGCCGACTTCTACGGGCTCGCGGCGGAGGAACCGCTTTTGGTGCCGCTGCTCGACGATTCGCCGATGGTGGTCGGGCCACTGACCGACGAACAATTGCGCGAGGTGATCGTCGAGCCGGCGATCAAGGCCGGGATGACCGTGCAGAGCGAATTGGTTCAGGTTCTGGTCTCCGAGCTGACACCACGCGGCTCGCGTACGGCGAGCGACCCCGGAGCTTTGCCCTTGCTGTCACACGCACTGTTGGGGACCTGGCAACGGTCGACGCGTAAAACTCTGACCGTCTCGGATTACTACGCCACCGACGGGATTGCCGGGGCCGTCCAGCAAAGCGCGGAGGAAGTGTACGGCGAGCTCACAGAGCGGCAGCAGCAGTTGGCGCGCAGGATCTTCCTCCGGTTGGTCAACGTCGACGAAGTGACGCAGACGCGTCGGCGGGCACCGCGCACCGAACTCTTCCTCGGTGACGACGTCGACGACGTGAATACCGTCATCGACCGGTTCGCCTTACGCCGCCTTCTCACCGTCGACGAGGAGACCGTCGAGGTTTCGCACGAGGTCTTGCTGTCCGCGTGGAGTCGGCTTCGCGATTGGATCGACTCGGACCGCGCCGGCCTGGCAGTGCATCGCCGGTTCACCTACGCGGCGCAGGTGTGGGAAGACAGTGGACGCGACCCCGGTGCGCTGCTCGGACCCGCACGTCTTCACCTGACGGAAGAATGGCTGCGTTCGGGCGAACTCGGGCTCCCACTGGAACCGAGTCGGACCCGCGCCGCCGACCTCAATGCCACCGAGCGGGAGTACCTCGCCGCGAGCATCGAGCATCGTGATCAGCAGGAATTTGCCGATCGCCGACGTACACGCGTTCTGCGGCGACTCGTGACTGCGTTGGCAGCCGCGTCGGTGATCGCTCTGGTGTTGGCGGTGGTTGCCACCGTCGCCGGTATCGGCGCCAATCGTCAACGTGTCCAAGCAGATACCGCGCGCGACGAGGCGATGTCGCGTCAGGTGGCCACCGAGTCGATCAGGATGCGTGAGCGGGATCCGTCGCTGGCGTCGCAGCTTGCTCTGGCGGCATTTGCGGTCAACGAAACAACCGAAGCCCGCTCGGCGTTGCTGGATGCGTCGGGCGTTCATTCGGCTACTCGCATCATCGGGCCGCCCGGCGCGATGAAGGCCCGGATCAACCCAGCCGGAACTGTTGTGGCGGTGGGTGGTTCGGACGGAAAAGTCAGGCTTTATCCGATGGTGGACGGTGTTGCCTCAGCCGTTCCGCAGGCGGAGTTCCTCGGAGTCTCGGAGGGCACGGCCCTCTTTGCCGTCGCCTACAGCCCGGACGGACGGCTCCTTGCGACCGGTGGTGCCGGCGGCGCTGCACTCTGGGATGTGTCGGACCCGAAGAATCCGGTCCGTGGAACACTTCCCGTCGACGGTGAACGCGTAGTGCAGGACATGGAGTTCAGCCCAGACGGAACCAAGCTGGTCGCCGGTACCTCGACGCCCGACGTCCTGCGATGGAACATCGACACCTCCACGAATGCCGTTGCTTTGCCTGCTCTTCCGCATCCAGCTGACGGCATTGTCACCGCGACGTTCAGCCCCGACGGACGTTTCCTCGTGGCGGGCGGGCGTCAAGCGACTCTGCGCGTGTGGGACGTCGCGAAGTGGGGTGAGGAATCGGCGCCGATCTTCGCGACCGAGCCCAACGGCACCACCGTCCACTACCTCGGCGTTGCCTTCAGCCCGGACGGACGTGAGCTTGCGGCGGGAACGACTGGCAGGGAGGTGGTTCGGTGGGACATGAGCGATCCGGCGCGCCCTGCTCCCCTCCCGGCGCTGACGGGATTCTCCAGTTACGTCAACGAACTCAACTACGGTAAAGATGGAACACGCCTTGCTGCAGGGAGTTCCGACAACTCCGTGCGCGTGTGGGACCCCCGAACCGGGGCATTGATCGAGACACTTCCGGACAGTGGGGCGGTGACCACAGTCGACTACAGCGATGACGGCCGCAATCTGGTCACCGGGGGACTCAACGGTGTGACTCGCGTGTGGGCTCTTCCGGGTCCGGTCTGGGCGGGAGCTCGGGACACGATCTTCACCAGTCCCTTTGCCGCGGACGGCTCGCGTCTGGTGGCCGGCGTCGGTGCCAGGGGTGGCGCGATGTTGGCGTGGAACACCGAGGATCTCGATCGCCCCGCGGTGATGCCGGAGTTGAAACCGCAAGGGGACGACTCTTTCAGCGGTGCGTCGGCGGTGTCGGCAGACGGGAACCTGGCTGTGAGCGGCACCGGCGGCGGCGGTGCATATCTTTGGGACCTGAGTGATCCGGCGTCGCCACGTATCTACGGCGAGCCTGCGGTATATGTGAAGGGCATCGTGGCGGTTGTCGCACTGAATCCCGCCGGAGATCTGCTGGCGGTGTCCTCGCAGGACGACAACAGTATTGCGTTGGTCGACGTTTCCGACCCGTCGGCTCCGAAACTGTTGTCGTCGACCGATGTCGGCTCCTACCCGCAGATGATGGCCTTTCAGCCAGGTACCGACATCTTGGCGATCGCGAACGCCAAGAACGAAGTGGATCTGTGGGACGTGTCGAACGCAGCGTCGCCCCGAGTGGCGGCGACGGTGGGTGGATTCGAAAGCTACGCATTAGCAGTGTCTTTCAGCGCCGACGGAACGCTGTTGGCCGCTGGAAGTGCGGATCACGGTGTCGCCGTGTGGGACGTACGCACACCGTCGGCACCCGAGGAACTCGCTCGTCTCGTCGGCCCCGAGGGCGCAATCTATTCGATCTCGTTCAACCGCGCCGGTGATCGGCTCGCTGCCGGTGTCGGCGACGGAACCGTCTGGCTCTGGGACATCGAGACTCCCTCGCAGGCAACACGATTTGCGACGCTGTCCGCCTACCCGGGTCGCGTCAACGACGCTCAGTTCGCCGGCGAGAGTGACATGATCGCGGGTAGCGGGTCGGACAAGACCGTTCGCTTGTGGGGAATCGACCCCGACGGCGTCGTTGATCGATTGTGCCGCACCGCAGGATCTCCCATCACGGAAGCCGAATGGGAGCGGTACCTGCCCGGTGTTCCCTATCAGGATCCGTGTGCCGGCTGACGTGGGTCAGTTCATCCAGAACTCGAGCGCCGGTTCCCGACCCAGCTCGCCTCCGCTGCCGGTGATCACCAGTCCGGCGGAGGTGAGCTTGTACGTCACGTCCTTGTTGGTGACGGTGAATCCGTTGCCGGTGGGCGTCGGATCGTCGAGTTCGATGGTGGCGCCGTCGCTCAGCCGTTGACCCTTGTAGTAGTAACGCCCGACTCCGGTTTCGCAGATGACGATTCGTGATCCGGTCGTGACGGCGATGGCGACGGCAGGATTGGTGGAGTTGCAACTGGGGCCGCCGGAGATGAAGCCCTGACGGTTGGTGCCCGAGACGGTCGGCGCTGGTCCGATCGAGGTTGTGACGCGTGGGGGCGTCGTCGTTTTCGGCGCTGTGGTGGGTGCACTCGGCGCCCGAGTCGTGGTCGTGGAGTACGAGTACGGCGTCGTATAGGTGAGACTCCGCGAACTCGCTTCATTGGCGGCGTTGCCGAAAGCGGCGGCGAGCAGCCCGAAGAACGCGATCCACACGATCACGGCCAGGATGCCGAGTGCGGTGAAGATGTAGCCGATGATCAGTCCGGCAAGGGCGAGTCCGTCGCCTTCTTCGCCGGTCCGTTTGATCTGGCCGCGAGCGATGTGCCCGAAGACGATCCCCAACGGCGCGATGAGGAACGCGAAGACGAGGGCGAGTACCGCGAGTGTGTTCGTCGGCCGCCTGCCGTACGGATCGGGCTGCCCGTACGGAGACGGTTGCCAATTCTGATTGCCCTGGTACCCGTACCCACCCTGATCGCTCATGAGGTGAATCTTGGCATGGACTTGGCCGAAGAGTGCAGGTGATCGCTAGTTTCGGGTACGTGTCTCGAGCTGAGGTGCGATGGTCGGCCAATCGTCGTCGGTCATCGCGAACAGCGCTGTTGTACGCCAACTGCCGTCGGCGCGGCGTCGGTGCTTGCGCAGCAGGCCCTCGAACTGAGCGCCGAGCTTTGCGATCGCGGCCCTGGACTGTTCGTTGAACTCGTCCGTGTGCCACTCGACGCGTACGGCTTCGAGCTGGTCGAAGGCGTGACGAAGCAGGAGCAGCTTCGATTCGGGATTGATCCCGGTTCCCTGAACCGATCGCGACAACCACGTGTATCCGATTGCAAGACTGCGGTTTACCGGGTCGATCTGGTACATGGACGTGGTGCCGACCACGGCGTTCGTCGCGATGTTCACCTGCGCAAAGGCGATCCGATTAGGGTCGTCGGTTGCTGCAGCGATGTACTTCTGTGCCTGTTCCCGATCGGTGATGGGCGATGCGGTCCAACGAAAGATCGCCGGGTCGTCGGCAGCAGCGAGCAGAGCGTCGGTGTGCGCGACGCCCAGGGGTTCGAGTCGGACACGATCACCGGTCAGCGTCGGTGATTCGAACCATGATGCAGTCATCAGGCGTGCTCCCGTGAGTGAGTCGGAAGGTTGTTGTCGGAGTTGGCAATCTGATCGGTCCCACCGGCAAGCGGATACCGCAACGGGACTCGCAGGAACAGGAAGAAGAACACGGCGAGCAGGATGACGTGGCCCCACACGCTCGCCTGGACGACGGCCTCGTACTTGCTCGGATCGAGATTCATGTCCAGTTGGTAGAAGTACCGGAAGATGCCGATACCCAACGCTGCGTCGGCGATCAGATAGGCGACGATCCAGAACCACCGGATCTTGAACAGTACGAGGAAAGGCAGGATCCACAGTGTGTACTGCGGTGAATTGACCTTGTGTAGCAACACGAATCCGCACAGCATCGCGGCACTGACTGCAATCCACGGAAAGTAGCCGTCGCGGACGTAGCGGCGCCAACCCAGATACATCGCGAGCGCGAACGACAACAGGATCATCACCGGAGACAGGATGCTCACCAGTGCGTCGTAGTCGGCGTTGAGCTCGCGAACTCCGAAACCGTAGAAGGGGCGCAAACCCCAGAACCACACCGAATTGGTGGTGATGTCGGCGCTTCGCTTCTCCTGGAAGCTGAACGACGCGCGCCAGCCTTCGTACGAGATGAGGGCGAACGGCAGGTTGACGAGGACGACGGTGACGATCGCCGCGCCTGCCGTCATCAGCGCTCCACGAACGTCGTAGCGCTTGCCTTCGGTGCCGCGTAGATGCACGTAGGCCATGAGCGGCAGCACGAACATTCCCGGGTACAGCTTCAAACAGAAACCGATCGCCAGGATGACGGCCGCCAGAACCGCGCGAGTTCGCAGCGGGATCCGCTCGAACGTCATCAGGAAGATCGCGCCGACGCTGGTGGCCACCACCGGGAGCTCCCAGTTGTGGAATGCGTACAGAACCAGGGGCGGAGTCGCCGACCACACGAGCGCGTACGCGCCGCTCATCTTGCCGAGCATCCACGCCGTGAGCAGTCCGAAAGGAGCCAGGATCAGGGCCGAGTGCAGAAGGAAATCGGTGTCGGTGTGTGAGCCGATACCGCCCAGCCACATCAGAATTCCGCTGAGCACCGGGTATTCGACGGTTCCGCCGGTCAGGAATCCTTCGGGCGTTATCCCTCCGGTGACGAAGGGGAACAGATGCTGATCGATTCCTCGTCCGAGCCAGAGCAACTGGATATCGGAGTAGCAGACGTCGATGTTCTTGTTGACGTCGAAGTTCAGGCTTCGGCCGTCGGGCGCGAACGGTGCACCGCCGCATCTGGCCTTGTTGAAATAGCCCAGCGCCATCGTCAGCCCGCACAATCCGACGACCAACGCCAGGATCGACGCCGGGGTCTTGCGGTCTGTTCGCATGATTCTCACCCTAGGGGGCGCAGTGGCTCGCGGGGTGATGCGTCTGCGCCACGCGTCGCGCATCGACCTGGCGGTCTCCCCGGAGGGCTGGGACGATTTCCCTGGTCAAGGCCCCTCGTGTAACCTACGAGGGTTGCTGACGCAACGACCCTCCTGCCACGGATAGTCCGTGGCCGTTTTCACTTAGTCCACAGGAGGTGATGAGGTCTTATGCGTCATTACGAATTGATGGTCATCCTTGACCCCAGCCTGGACGAGCGCACTGTCGCTCCTTCACTGGATACGTTCCTCAATGTTGTGCGCCAGCACGGCGGCACGATCGACAAGGTCGATGTCTGGGGTAAGCGTCGTCTCGCCTACGAGATCCTGAAGCATGCTGAAGGTATCTACGCGGTGATCGACATCAACGCCACTCCCGCCACCGTCGCTGAGCTCGACCGTCAGCTCGGTCTGAACGAGTCGGTTCTGCGCACGAAGGTTCTGCGCCACAACAAGTAATTACTGTCGGTAGCGAGCTCTACTCTCGCGCCCAACGGTCTTACATCAATGCAGGAGGAACCACATGGCTGGCGACACCATCATCACCGTCATCGGAAACCTGACGGCTGATCCTGAACTTCGTTTCACCCCGGCGGGTGCCGCGGTTGCAAACTTCACGGTTGCTTCCACGCCCCGCACCTTCGACCGTAATTCCAATGAATGGAAAGACGGCGATGCGCTGTTCATGCGTTGCAACATCTGGCGCGAAGCAGCCGAGAACGTCGCGGAGAGCTTGACCCGTGGTTCACGAGTAATCGTGAGCGGCCGGCTCAAGCAGCGTTCGTACGAAACTCGCGAGGGCGAAAAGCGAACTGTCGTCGAGCTCGAAGTCGATGAAATCGGTCCTTCACTGAAGTACGCCACGGCAAAGGTCAACAAGGCCAACCGTGGTGGCGGCGGTGGAGGCGGCAACTTCGGCGGTTCCTCCGGCGGATCGGGTGGCGGACGTCCGAGCGCTGCACCTTCGGGTGGAGACGATCCTTGGGGCAGTGCGCCTCAGGCTTCGGGCTCCTTCGGTGGTGCGGGCAGCGACGAACCGCCCTTCTGATCCGTACCTGATCAGGAACATCCAGAAAAGAGCAAAGACATGCCGAAGCCGCCCTTGCGCGACAAGGTTATGAAGAAGAAGGTCTGCACCTTCTGCAAAGAGAAGAACACGCAGATCAACTACAAGGACACGACGTTGCTTCGTAAGTACGTCAGCGATCGCGGAAAGATCCGTGCTCGCCGTGTCACCGGCAATTGCGTCCAGCACCAGCGCGACGTTGCCATTGCCGTCAAGAACTCACGTGAGGTAGCACTGCTGCCTTACGCCACCGTGGCTCGCTAAGGAAAGGGAGGAAAGAACATGAAGCTCATCCTCACCGCTGACGTGGACAACCTCGGTGCGCCTGGCGACACCGTGGAGGTCAAGGACGGCTACGGCCGTAACTACCTGCTCCCCCGCGGACTGGCAATCGTCGCCACCCGTGGCGCCGAGAAGCAGGTCGAGGGCATCCGTCGTGCACAGGAAGCGCGCGCTGTGCGCGGCCTGGATCACGCCAAGGAGCTCAAGGCAGCTATCGAGGGCCTTGAGTCCGTAACGCTGACGGTCAAGACCGCCGGTGGCTCGGGCAAGCTCTTCGGTTCGGTTACCGTCGCTGACGTCGCTGCTGCGATCAAGGCTGCCGGTGGACCGGTTGTCGACAAGCGCTCCATCGTGTTGCCGAAGGCTCACATCAAGAACACGGGCAAGCACGCCGTGGTCGTGAACCTGCACCCCGATGTGGTTGCCAAGTTCAACCTGAACGTCGTCGGCGCATAGTCGACTGTTCGTCTCGTCGGGCCCCGCACACTTCGGTGTGCGGGGCCCGACGTTTTGTTTCGGGGTGCGGTGTGCCGCCTGTCAGCGTCCCGAATCGGACCTGGGGATAACTCTCACACTGTGATGTTCGACTTGGTGATCAGTGACGAATCGGGCGAGGCAACACGCCCGACACGCCGACGCGCCGACTGTGGAAAAACTATTTTCATCAACAGGCCTGTGAAATTGTGGATAGCCATCTACCTGGTCTTTTGTAGTTACTGAGCAAAGTAGTCCCCAAATGCTCCACAGGCGGTGCACACCGTGGGGCGGGAGTTTCCACAAAGCATCCACAGGTTTATCCACAGTCCGGTTTGTATGCGGACCTACTAGTCCCTAACGTCATCTCGGCGTCTATCTACAGCCCGGCCGAATGCGGCTAGGGGATGTCGGTGGGGGCAGGTACAAATGATGAGGGCGCTGCGGTTTCTGGCAGTGTCGTCGAGTGTTTTACGGGAAGGTCTCGCTTGTGGCTGTTGTAGATGATCGAGGACCTTCCGACTTCTCAGGGCCGGACTACCCGGGCCCTCCCGAGGCCGAGCCCGACCAGGAGTTCGGACGCCAGCCACCTCAGGACATGACTGCCGAGCAGTCGGTGCTCGGCGGCATGCTGCTGAGCAAGGACGCCATCGCTGACGTCCTCGAGGTACTGCGTCCGGGTGACTTCTACCGGCCCGCCCACCAGTCCGTCTACGACGTGATCCTGGACCTCTACAGCCGTGGCGAGCCTGCCGACCCGGTGACGGTCTCCGCCGAGCTCGACCGTCGAGGTGAGCTCCGCCGTATCGGTGGTGCTGCCTACCTGGTGACGCTGACCCAGACAGTGCCCACTGCCGCCAACGCTGCCTTCTATGCCGAGATCGTCGCCGAGAAGTCCGTGCTGCGTCGTCTCGTCGACGCCGGTACTCGCATCGTCCAGTACGGCTACGCCGGCACCGAGGGCCAGGACGTGGCCGAGGTTGTCGACCGCGCGCAGGCCGAGATCTTCGAGGTCACCGAGCGTCGAACCACCGAGGACTTCGTACCCCTCACCGAGCTCCTCCAGCCCACGATGGACGAGATCGACTCCATCGCCAGCCGCGGCGGAATTTCCCTCGGTGTGCCCACCGGATTCAAGGATCTCGACGAGATCACCAACGGCCTTCACGCTGGTCAGATGATTATCGTCGCGGCCCGTCCTGGTGTGGGCAAGGCGCTTGCCCTCGATACTCCCCTCGCGACGCCCAGTGGCTGGACCACGATGGGTGACGTTGCTGTCGGCGATCTGTTGATCGACAACCACGGCAAGCCGACGCGGGTTGTTGCCGCTACCGACGTGATGGTTGACCGTCCTTGCTACGAGGTCGAGTTTTCCGATGGAACAGTGTTGGTGGCCGACGAGCAGCATCAGTGGTTGACGGAGACGCGTGCTTCGCGCCGTTCAGCGCAGAACGCCAAGACAGGTTACAACCGCTATAAGAATCAAAAGACATTCGCCGAGGTCCGAACCACGGCGGAGATCGCATCGACGGTGCGATGCGCAACGGCGGATGGCCGCGTTAATCACTCTGTCGTGAATGCCAAGCCGCTCGACCTACCAACGCAGGATCTCCTTGTCCCGCCCTACACACTTGGCGCTTGGCTAGGTGACGGTTCTACTGCCTGCGCACAATTCACCACTGCTGATCCTGAGATCATCATGTTGATCGAGGCCGAAGGCCTGGTTGCAGTTCCGTCCAAGTCGGCGCATTTGCGCTACAGCCTTCAATTAGCCCCGGAAGATCCCGTCGCTCCGCGCGATTGCGTTGTGTGCGGAAAGAGCTTCGTGCCGTTCACCAGTCAGGTGCGAACGTGCGGTCAATCATGCGGCGGCAAAGCACGTTTCATGTCTGACCCTGTACCTGCGCCAACCTGTTCACACTGTGGTGGACCTTCGATCGGGCTGCGACTGTGCCAGAAGTGCCGCAATGAGTACGGCACGGTTCAAGGACGCCTACGTACGGTCGGTGTTCTGGGCAACAAGCACATCCCTGTCCAGTATCTCCGTGGGTCTGAGGCGCAGCGTCGTGCGGTTCTTGCGGGGCTTCTCGACACTGATGGAACTGTGACTGCCGGTGGCTCCGTTCAGTTTTCGGTAACCAACGAGCGCCTCGTCCGCGATGCCCAGGAATTAGTGGTTAGTCTTGGCTATCGCTGCCAAATGAGCACAAAGCGAGTCAACGGTCGCACCGAGGCTTCGTCGACTGCATTCACCTTGACCTTCTCGACTGATGACGAAGTGTTCGGTCTTACGCGGAAAGCGATGCTGCACAAGGAGCGTCGAGCGAGTAAAAGCACTGCGCGCAGCGGGTCGCGCTACATTGTCGATGTTCGACCAATTGCGAGTGTTCCGGTTCGCTGCGTCGAGGTCGACAACGCCGACCACATGTACCTGGCCGGTCATTCGATGGTCCCGACGCACAATTCCACGCTCGGAATGGATTTCCTGCGTTCCTGCTCCATCACGCACGGCATGGCCAGCGTCATGTTCTCCCTGGAAATGAGCAAAACCGAGATCGTCATGCGTCTGCTGTCCGCAGAGGCAAAGATCAAGCTCGGCGACATGCGCTCCGGAAAGATGACCGACGACGACTGGACCAAGCTCGCGCGTCGCATGAGTGAGATCAGTGAGGCGCCGCTCTTCATCGATGACTCCCCCAACCTCACCATGATGGAAATTCGCGCAAAAGCGCGGCGGCTCAAGCAGAAACACGACATTCGCCTGATCGTCATCGACTACCTCCAGCTGATGAGCTCGGGTAAAAAGGTCGAGTCCCGTCAGCAGGAAGTCTCCGAATTCTCCCGTAGCCTAAAGCTTTTGGCGAAGGAGCTCGAAGTTCCGGTTGTCGCGATCTGTCAGCTCAACCGTGGTCCCGAGCAGCGAACCGACAAGCGTCCGCAGGTCGCCGACCTTCGTGAGTCCGGATCGCTCGAGCAGGACGCCGACATGGTGATTCTGCTGTACCGCCCTGACGCGACCGAGCGAGACGATCCCCGTGGCGGTGAAGCCGACCTGATTCTGGGTAAGCACCGTAACGGCCCGACCGCGACAATCACTGTGGCGCACCAGCTTCACCTGTCCAAGTTTGTGGACATGGCCCGGGGATAGTGGCTGCCGCCATCGCCTGAAGGTGGGACGGATTTCAGATCTTGTGAGATCCTGCTACAAGCACCAATTCGATTCCACTAGTGCAAAATTCGGTTTTTCTACAGGTGGGGTAGTGCTGCAGTGAGGAAGACGGCGCCGAAGGCGATTCCGGCAATGCCGGTGAGGATCCCGACCACGCCGGCGGTGTTGTCGCCCAGATCGCGTCCGGGGGTGTCGGGTCGGCGCGCTGCCAGGGCGGTTCCGATGGCGGCGGCACCGAGGAGGATGCCGAGGCCGAACATCCAGAACGTCAGTATCGAGAGTGCACCGAGCATCAACGCCATGTCGCTGTATTCATCGCTGGTGATAGGACGGTGGTGATCCCACCAATCGGGTGGAGTGTGCGCGCGGGATTCGGTGTTGTTGGTGTTGTCGGATTGCTCGTGCGGGGGATGGTGGATGCAGTCATGGCAGCTAAAGGGTTCTCGCGCTGATTCTTTCGTGTGGTGGATGTACCGGTGTGCGCCACGGGTGTGCAGTGGGAGATCGAAACGATGGTGGGTGAGGCCCGAGAACCCATCGCGTGTCCTCGGGAGTCACCCCACCATCAAAGCGGTGTTCGGGCCAGGCGGATCAGGCTTCGATCTGCACCTGTGTTGTCGATCCGGCGTTATCGGTTCGGGAGGGTGGTCCGGAGGAGACCTCGATCCGCCGCGGTTTCGCCTTCTCTGCGATCGGCAACGTCACCGTCAACACGCCGTTGTCGTACGAGGCCTCGATCTGTTGGGCGTCGATGTCGTCGCTGATGGACAGCTGCCGTTTGTATGTTCCAGCGAAACGCTCACTCGCCAGCCAGCTCACACCCTCTTCGGAGAGGGCGGTGCGGTGCGCGGTCAACGTCAGGGTCGAGCCGTCGATGTGGACGCCCACTGATCCTGGGTCGACGCCCGGAAGATCGGCGTGCAGGACGTACTGGTCCTCGACCTTGTAGAGGTCCATCGGCATGAACCGTGGACTGCGTCCGTTGCCGGTTCCCGCGGCGAGTACGGACTTGGTGATCGCGTCGATGTCGGTGAAAGGATCGAAACGAAGCACAGCAACACACCTCCCATGTCGTGAAAAGAAAGGTCACCGCCACTGTGGCGGTTGACCGAACTTACTGTGCGAGAACATGATAACCACACGAATTAGCACTCTGCAACCGAGAGTGCCAGAAGCTTTGGGGAAGTGTTCCGGTCCCTGAAGATCGCTGCTTTGCCTGGTCCCGACAAAGCGGTGGCCGCCTTCGGCCTCGATTCGAAGCGGGCGGCGCGGTACGGCACTTCGTCAGTAGCGGCGGTGCGGCAACGGATCCGCCGGAGCCCCGACTCTGCGTGTGCGAGTCGGGGCGTATGACCGACGTCGGCATTGAGCACACAACACCGATGACCCACTATCCGTGCGAAGTCGACGTTCATGTCGTCCGCACATCTTCAACCATAAACAGTGCGATCGGTATAAATCATGTTCAGTCGCCTTCGATGCCAAGAAGTGACATGGCCGTTTGCATGGCAAGGTGAACATCTTGGTCGTCACGCTAGCGGCGCAGTAGCCGCGGTGCCTGGAAAGGTGGCCCGTGCCTGGTATTTGGTTTGCAGACGTCTGTTCCGAATGCTTTTGCAAAATAGGTCTTTTCCCGATGTTTGCGGGTGGATCGGGCATCGAACATCGCGGGTGCTCGTTCGTCGGAGTCGCTGCGAACGATGTCGGTGTTCGTGCACACACCGAACCGGCTGTAAGGGAGAACACTTCGGCTACCGTCAAAGCTTGCTCATCACAATGGAACTGGGACTTTCGACCCTGTCGTCTACAAGCAGTGCGCAATAACCTTCGTCGGGTCGGGGGCACCCGTTCCGTTCGAGGGGGCAAACAATCGGGCGGGTGTTCGTCAAGGCAAGGCCATATCACCCTCACTGGTCTCCTTGCCGGGCCTTGAGCTGTGCGCGCCCAGAAGTGCTCAGGGCCCGCCCGATGCGGGGATCGAGAAAGTGAAGACGAAAGGTTCTCAGATGAGCCGAAGGAGTGATCGGCGATCGACAAGTTCTGCTCGCCGCCTGGCCACGCGGACTACCGGTGTCAGAGGTTCGGCGTGTAAGCCGAACTCGCTCACGGCAGAAGATCTGAGGGCTGTAATCGAGTCCCTCACTGGAGTTCTCGCTGCCCGAGAATCGAGCGCGGAAACCGCACCTCTCGCCGGAAATCCTCCGTCGTCGACGCCAACTGACAGGCAGTTCTGAATCGCACCGGTATTTTCGCAGCCGGACGGCATATTCGAACTCAGACGCGCTGTCAGCCGGGACGGGTGGTAATCACAGAAGTAGGTGGAAGATGTCGAAGGCGACTGTCCATTGGGCTGTGCCGGGGTTCTTGCGGTCCGGTTCGACCGTGGCGAAGGTTTGCGCCAGCGCTACGCTCAACCCTCCTGCGATCAGCGGCAGTCGTTGCTCTGTCTCCTCTGAGAGGGCCACGTCCAAGGGCGGGCGGGCCGTGAGCTGATCGAGCAGCGGTTGAAGTTCGATCTCCTCGTCGAGTTTTTCGAACCGGTGGATGCTCTCCTGTAATCCCTTGGTGATCGGCAGGTCCCACGGTTCGATCACGTCGCGCAAGTTTGCTTTCGCGGAGGCTTTCCCGATCAGGATCACGTCGTAGATCTTGTCGTCGATGAAATCGGTATAGCGCTTGAGATCGTTCCGGTCGACCTGCAGTCCGGCCGCTGCCCTGAAGAACCGCTGGAATTTCACGGTGCCCATTACTGGCATGTCGTCAGCTCCTTTCGAAGTATTCATGGATTTGGCGTACGGCCATCGCTCCTTCACCGACGGCGGATGCGACTCGTTTCACCGAACCGCGGCGGATGTCGCCCGCCGCGAACAAGCCGGGCAGGCTGGTTTCGAGCGTCCTGGACAGGCCGCCGTTGATATGCAGGTTGCCGTCTGCTCGGGCGTGGATCGCGTCCATGCCGGTGAGGACGAAGCCGTGGTCGTCGAGTGCGATCGCGTCGGCAAGCCACCCGGTGTGCGGTACCGCCCCGATGAAGACGAACAGGGCGCGCACCCGAATCGTGTCCTGGTCGCCGGTGCGATTGTCCTCGACCGCAATTGCTTCGAGGTATTTCTCGCCGTGGACCGCACGAATCTCGTTGTGCCGGTGCACGGTGACCCGCGGATGGTGTTCGATCTGGTCGACCAGGTATCGGGACATGCTCTTCCCGAGGTCATCGCCGCGGATGAGCAGGTGCACCTGTGAGACGTGCTCGGCGAGGAAGACGGCGGCCTGGCCGGCGGAGTTGCCGCCACCGACGATGGCTATCGGGTCGGTGCCGCATATCCGTGCTTCCTGATGCGTTGCGGCGTAGTACACGCTTGTTCCTTCCAGCGCCTCGATCCCCTGAACGGCCAACTTGCGGTACCGCGCCCCGGCGGCGAGCACAACGGCCCGGGCGTGCACCGACCCGCCGTCCGCCAGTCGGAGCACATGGTTCCCGGCCTCGGATCCCAAACCGGTCACTTCTGCCGACACCAGGATTCGGGCGCCGAACTTCCCGGCCTGGAGCACGGCTCGCTCGGCCAATTCGGAGCCGGAGACCCCGGCGGGGAATCCCAGATAATTCTCGATCCGGGATGAGGTACTGGCTTGGCCGCCCGCAGCGATCCGCTCCAACGTCACCGTGTTCAACCCGTCCGAGGCGCCGTACACCGATGCGGCCAGGCCGGCCGGTCCGGCACCCACGACGACGAGGTTGTAGACGTCCTTGGCTGCGTCCGCGACGGGTGCCGGGACAGGAAGCCCGACGACGCGTGCGAGTTCCGCATTCGTCGGATTGCGCAGCACCTTCTCGCCGTGCCAGATCACGACGGGTGTGTCCTCGGGTGCGACGTTCAGGCTGCGTAGCAGCTGCTCCACTCGTTCGTCCTGTTCCAAGTCGAACCACTTGTGGGGCAGACGGTTTCGCATCGCGAACTCACGAAGTCGCAACGTATCCGGGGAGAAGCAGGAGCCGATGATCCGGAATCCGGAGCCGAGCCCGATCAGCAAGTGCCGACGCACAAGGTAGGCGCGCAGGATCAAATCGCTGAGCACGGGATCGTGGGCAATCAGCTCGCGTACCTGCTCGGCCGGGACGACGAGTATCTCGCCGTCCTCGATCGCTTCGGCGGTGAAGAACGCCACCTGACCTTCCAGGAGTCCGAGCTCGCCCAGGAAACGCCCAGGACCGTGCACGCGCAGTACCCGGCGCTCGCCGTCCGCGTCGCCTTCGTCGACGACTGCGATCTTTCCGGAAAGGACGACGACGAAATCGTTGTCAGGCGCGCCTTCTCGGATCAGCACCTCGCCGGCGTGAACCGGTCGACGCGAGCCACCGACCTCGAGCTTCGCGACCTGGTCGTCCGTCAGCCGCGGGAAGGCGCCCTCCTCGTCCGGGGTCTCGTCGTCGACCGGCGGGCTGTACCCGATGGGTGAGGCGCCCTCAGACGAAGTTCTGGTCGACATAACACCACCGCCAATCCTCGCCGGGCTCCATCGACTGGACGATCGGATGCCCGATGGCGTGAGCGTGAGCACTCGCGTGCCTGCCCGGCGAAGAGTCGCAGCAACCGACGTGTCCGCACGTCAGGCACAGCCTCAGATGCACCCACGGGGTGCCGAGGCGAAGACATTCCTCGCAGCCCTGCGGGGTACGGGGCACCACGGCCCGGATCGCGGTTACATGTGGGTCCGCATGGACAGGACTCATGACTTCGCCTCCTCGCCGGCATTTTCCGAGAGCGCCTGATCGAGCCACGTGCGCAGCTGGGGGACCGGAGCTGCGCCCGACTGGCGAGCGAGAACCTCACCCCGGTCCATCACCAGCAGAGTCGGCACGGCGCGGACGGTGAATCGTTCAGCCGTCCGGGTGCAGCATCGACGTCGACCTTGACCAGCTTGATCTGGCCGGCGTGTTCTCTGGCGAGCTGCTCGAGCGCGGGGCTGACCATGCGACACGGGCCGCACCACGTCGCCCACAGATCCACGAGCACAGGCACCGAGGATTTTTCGACGATCTCCGCGAAGTCACCGTCTCCCGCCGCGGCGATCCAGGGCAGCGGCTCGTGGCAGTTGCCGCAGCGAGGTTTTCCTTCCCCTGCTGCCGGGATGTTGTTGGTCTTGCCGCAGTTCGGGCACTTCACCTTTTCGGATCCCATGACCAGTTACCTCTTCTCAGGCCGCCGCGAAGGCGGGTTCGGCATACGCGACGGCAAGCTCGCCGCCGTCCACCGTGACGCTGATGGTGCCGTCCGGTTTGATCTCGCCGCGCAACAGTGCACGGCCGATCTTGGTTTCGACCTCGTGTGCGATGTATCGGCGCAGCGGCCGCGCACCGTAGACAGGGTCGAACCCGTGTTCGGCGATCAGTCGGCGTGCCTCCGGCGTGATTTCCAGGTGTATCTGTCTCTCCGACAACCTGTTTCGAAGGTCGGTGAGTTGCAGTTCCACTATGTACTCGATCTGGGGCAGGGTGAGTGGGGAGAACAGCACGATGTCGTCGACCCGGTTGAGGAATTCGGGGCGGAAATGCCCGCGCAGTTCTGCCATCACCCGTTCCCTGGCGTCCGGCTTGATTTCGCCGTCGGCTGTGACCCCGTCGAGGAGATGCTGGGATCCGATGTTGGAGGTCATGATGATCACCGTGTTCCGGAAATCGACTTGCCTCCCTTGAGAATCGGTGATCCGGCCGTCGTCGAGCACCTGCAGCAGGGTATTGAAGACGTCGGCGTGGGCCTTCTCGATCTCGTCGAAGAGCACCACGGAGTACGGCTTACGCCGCACCGCCTCGGTGAGCTGGCCACCTTCGTCGTACCCGACGTATCCGGGAGGTGCACCGATGAGCCGACTCACCGTGTGCCGTTCCTGGTACTCGCTCATATCGAGGCGCACCATGTTGTCTTCACTGTCGAATAGGGCGCTGGCCAATGTCTTTGCAAGCTCGGTCTTTCCGACGCCCGTCGGGCCCAGGAAAATGAACGAACCGATCGGTCGACGAGGATCACGGATACCGGACCTCGCCCGGATCACAGCGTCCGCGACCAGTTGCACCGCCTCGTCCTGACCGACGACCCGCTCGTGCAGGATCTCGTCGAGCTTCAACAACTTCTCCCGCTCACCTTCTTGCAGCCGGGCGACCGGGATACCCGTCCATGCGGCCACGATCTCTGCGATCTCGTCTTCGGTGACCACTTCACGCAGCAACGGATTTCGGCCTTGTCTGGTGGCCAGTTGCTCCTCCGCCGCCTCGAGCCGGCGTTCGAGCTCGGTGATCTCGCCGTATCGCAACTCGGCTGCCCGATTGAGGTCGTAGTTGCGTTCGGCGGCCTCGGCCTCGACGCGCAACCGTTCCAAATCTCCTCGCAGTTCTTGCACCCGCCGGATCGCCTGCCGCTCCGCCTCCCATTGAGCGTGCCGGGCGTCTGCCTCGGCCCGCAGGTCGGCCAGCTCCTTGCGCAATTCTTCGAGGCGCGCTTTGCTGGCCGCGTCCGTTTCCTTGGACAGTGCGGCCTCTTCGATCTCCAGACGGGTCACCTTCCGCGTGAGCTCGTCGAGTTCGGCAGGCATCGAATCGATTTCGGTGCGGAGCCGAGCGCATGCCTCGTCTACGAGATCGATCGCCTTGTCCGGAAGGAAGCGGTCGGTGATATACCGGTGCGAGAGGGTCACGGCGGCCACCAATGCACCGTCTTGAATTTTCACGCCATGGAACACCTCGAGGCGTTCTCGAAGTCCGCGCAGAATCGAGATCGCATCCTCGGCACTGGGCTCGTCGACGAGAACGGTCTGGAATCGACGCTCCAGTGCCGCATCGGATTCGATGTGCTTGCGATACTCGTCGAGAGTGGTGGCACCGATCATGTGCAGTTCGCCGCGTGCGAGCATCGGTTTGAGCATGTTGCCGGCATCGAGAGACCCCTCGCCGCCGACCGAGCCCGCTCCGACCACGGTATGCAACTCGTCGACGAACAACAGGATGCGCCCCTCGGCAGCCTTCACCTCGGACAGCACGGCCTGCAGTCGCTCCTCGAACTCGCCGCGGTACTTCGCACCGGCCACCAGAGAACCCATGTCGAGCGAGAAGATCGTCTTGTCGCGTAGGCCCTCGGGCACGTCGCCGCGGACGATCCGCTGGGCGAGACCCTCGACAATCGCAGTCTTACCTACACCGGGGTCGCCGATCAGCACCGGGTTGTTCTTCGTTTTCCGGCTCAAGATCTGAGTTACCCTGCGTATCTCGGCATCCCGGCCGATGACCGGATCGAGTTTGCCTGCCCGTCCCTCGGAGACGAGGTCGCGCCCGTACTTCTCCAATGCCTCGTACGCCCCCTCCGGGGTTGCCGACGTGACACGCTGATTGCCGCGCACCTTCGTCAGCGCTGTGAGGAAGGCGTCCCGTGTGACCCCGTGACTGGCGAGGACCCGCCCGGCCGCGCTGGCCGATCCTTCCTCGGAGAGGGCCATCACAAGATGCTCCACCGACACGTAGGAATCCTTGAGTCTCTTCGCCTCCCGCTCTGCGGCATCGAGCAGCTTGGCCAGACGCTGGGTGATCATCACCTGACCGGGGGTCGCGCCGGGGCCGCTGACCTTCGGCCTACGCGACAGTTCACGATCCAGATCGGATCGAAGTGCTTCGACATTCGCGCCGGCCTGTTCGAGCAGTCGGGGCACCAACCCATCCTGCTGATCGACCAATGCGAGCAGCAGGTGCTCTCCGTCGACTTCGGTGTGGCCCATTCTGGTCGCAACATTCTGGGCTTCCTGCAAGGCTTCTCGTGACTTTTCGGTCAAGCTGCCGGTGTCCATGAGGATGTCATCCTTCTGCGGGCCGCTGTTTCGAGTCTTTCGATTCGATCCAGCAGATCGAGCACGAGCCCGATTGCCGAGTAGTTGAGACCCAGACCCGTCCGCAGTCGTTGGATGCGTGCGGCGTGGGTCACTTCGGATGGGTCGAACGACATCTCTCCGCCGGCGTAGCGGTGGGCGTCGAGCAGTCCGAGAGCCACGAGTTTTCGTGCCAGATCCGGGTGCAGGCCAGTACGTTCGGCGAAGGCGTCCGGCGACAATCCGGTACGGCGAACCAATACGTACTGAGTGATCGGCGTTGAGGTGCTCATGTCTCTTTCCTCGGATTGAAGTTCGATTCGGCGCCCAACTGCTCGAACAGTTCGCGTTCACGTGCTGTCGGTTTCGACGGAACCATCACCTTGATTTCGGCGTAGAGGTTGCCGTTGGCACCGCGCGGATTCGGCATTCCCTCTCCGCGCAGGCGCAGCTTCCTACCAGTCGAAGAGCCAGGCACCACTTTGACTTTCGCCTCTCCGCCCGGTGTGGGAACGACGACTGTCGACCCGAGAACCGCCTCCCATGGCGATACGGGCAGATCGACGTAGATGTCCCGACCCTGCACGCGGAACCGTGAATGCGGTTTGATCCGCACCACGAGGTACAGATCCCCAGGCGGCGCGTCACCGTTGCCTCGGCCTCCTTGCCCGGCCAACCGGATTCGCTGGCCGTCCAGGACGCCGGCTGGAATGTCGACGTCATACTGCCGTCCGTCCAGTCTGAGAGTGCGTTTTCCGCCCTGATAGGCCTCTTCCAGCGCCAGTTCCAGTTCGGCCTCCTGATCGGCGCCGGGAATCGGTCCGAACCCACCGCCTCCGCCGAACATCTGCCCGAAGAGGTCTTCGAAGTCGACGGCACCCTCACCACCGACACCGTGGCCGAAGTGCACCCGTCTCCCGCCACCGCCGTACCCGGCGGCGTTTGCCCGCACCCGTTCGTCGTAATCCTCGGGTACATGCCGGAAGTCGTCACCGAATCGGTCATAGCGTTTCCGGGTGTCCGGGTCGGACAACACCTGATAGGCCTCGTTGACCTCCTTGAACCTGTCCTCCGCAGTGGGATCCTTGTTCACATCGGGGTGGTACTTGCGGGCCAGCTTGCGGTACGCCTGCTGAATTTCGTCGGTGCCGGCGCCCTTCGGTACGCCGAGTACTTCGTAGTAGTCACGGGCCATCGGTGCTCACCCCTCTGGGCGGCTGACGACCACCGCGGCGGGCCGCAACTGTCGCCCGTCCTCTCCATAACCCGGGCGCAAGACCTCGACCACGGTCCCGGATGGAAGGTCGGGTCGGGTTACCACACTGACCACTTCGTGGAGTTCCGGGGAGAACGGCACACCGGCCTCGTCGTGGCGCTCGAAGCCGAGTCGTGAGAGCACCTGTACCGCCTGGTCCCGGATCGCCTTCACACCTTCGACGACGGCCTGCGGATCGCTGCCTGCGTGTGCAAGCGCAAGCTCCAAGTTGTCCAGTATCGGCAGCCACGCCGCCGAAACCTTCGCTACTTCCGCGGCGCGTTCACGGTCCAGATCTTTGGCGTATCGCTTGCGCAGGTTGTCCAGATCTGCGACGGCCCTGCGCCAACGGTCCTCGAGTTGAGACAGCTCGTCTGCCGTCTCGGCGCGATCGGACTCGGTCTTGCTTTGATCCGTGTCGGCGCTGTTGGTAGTCGGCTCAGTCGTCGAATGATCTGCAGACATTTCCATCGTGCGCCTCAGCTTCGATCGAATTCGGCGTCGATCACGTCGCCGTCATCCGACGACGCAGCATCAGCGCCGCCTGCTTGGCCGTCGTCCGACTGGTCCGGCACAAGTCCGTAGAGCAGCTGTTGCAGCTCCGAGGTGAGTGGCTGAACCTCCGCGGGTGAAGCGCCGTCCTGCACGGCCTTTCGGGCGTCGGCAACCAGCATCTCGGCCCGCGCCTTCTCATGCGGCGGGGCACTGTCACCGAGTTCGGCGAGTCGCCGCTCCACTTGATACGCAACCGAATCGAGCCCGTTGCGCGCGTCGACCGCCTTGCGCAGCGCCTCGTCCTCACCCCGGTTCCGTTCGGCCTCCGCCAACATGCGCTCGACCTCACCCTGATCCAGGTTGCCCTGTTCACTGATCGTGATGCTCTGTTCCTTGCCGGTATCCTTGTCGCGAGCGGTGACGTTCAGGATGCCGTTGGCGTCGATGTCGAAAATGACTTCCACCTGGGCCTCGCCACGTGGCGCGGGGCGGATGTCTTCCAGCCGGAACCGGCCCAGCACCCGGTTGTCGGCCGCACGTTCGCGTTCGCCCTGCAACACCACGACGTCCACGGCGGACTGATTGTCTTCCGCCGTGGAGAACACTTCGCTGCGCCGTGCCGGGATCGTCGTGTTCCGCTCGATGATCTTCGTCATCACCCCGCCCTGCGTCTCGACGCCGAGGGACAGTGGGGTGACATCGAGTAACAACACATCGGAAACCTCGCCTTTGAGCACGCCTGCCTGGACTGCGGCTCCGAGGGCAACGACCTCGTCCGGGTTGACGCCCATGTGGGGGTCCTTGCCGCCGGTCAGCCGGCGAACCAGCGCCTGTACAGCCGGGATACGTGTCGAACCGCCGACCAGTATCACTTCGTCGATGTCGTTGGCGGCGACCTTGGCGTCACTCATGGCCTGCTTCACCGGGCCGAGGCACCGTTCCACCAGATCGGCAGTCAAATCATCGAACTTCGATCGCATGATCGTAGTGGTGAGATGTTTGGGACCATTCGCGTCAGCGGTAACGAAAGGCAGGTTTACCTGGGCCTGGGTCACCGAGGACAGCTCAACCTTTGCCTTCTCCGCGGCTTCGAACAGTCGTTGCAACGCCTGCGCGTCCTTACGCAGATCGATGTTCTCCGCGCGCTGGAATTCGTCGGCGAGGTAGTCCACCACGCGTCGATCGAAGTCGTCGCCGCCCAAGTGGGAGTCGCCGGCCGTGGAACGAACCTCGACTACCCCCTCTCCGACGTCCAGCAGGCTCACATCGAAGGTTCCGCCGCCGAGGTCGAAGACCAGTACGGTTTCGTGGGTCTGTTTGTCCATGCCGTACGCGAGTGCCGCAGCGGTCGGTTCGTTGATAATCCGCAAAACCTCGAGGCCTGCGATACGGCCGGCGTCCTTGGTGGCGTTTCGTTGCGCGTCGTTGAAGTAGGCAGGAACGGTGATGACCGCTTCCTTCACCTTCTCACCGAGGAACTTGCTCGCGTCGTCGACGAGCTTGCGCAGCACGAGAGCGCTGATCTCCTCTGGTGCGTATTTCTTGCCGCGCACGTCGAAGCGGGCCTCACCGTTGTCACCCGCTACGACGTCGAAGCTGACCGCTTTGGCTTCCTCGGAGATCTCGTCGTAGTGGCGTCCGATGAAGCGTTTCGCCGAGTAGATCGTGCCCTTCGGATTCAAGATCGCCTGCCGTCGGGCAAGCTGGCCCACCAGACGCTCACCGTTCTCGGTGAACGCCACCACCGAAGGCGTCGTCCGTGCTCCCTCCACATTGGAGATCACCACCGGCTCGCCGCCTTGCCAGCTTGCGATGACCGAGTTGGTTGTGCCCAAGTCGATGCCTACAGCAGTTGTCATGACTCAATTCCTTTCGATCGGCCCGGCCGTTGAGCAAGTGCGATTCCGCCCGCAACTTCGCTCGATGTCGGCAAGGACTTCGTAGTTCCCTGGTTTTGGCGAGTGGATTGGGTGAAGTCACGGAGACCGAGCAGGGCGCCGATAACGGCGCCCGACACCAATCCGTGAATGGCGGGCGTGAGGCTCGAGAGCGGCCGAGGGTAAGGGTTTCCGCCACTGTGCTTTGACATCACGCCCCTCAGCGTTGATGTTGTGGGGTTCGCCGGGCCTGTGTGTACTGACAGGGCCCGACCGCCGGTCAACCGGTTGAGCTCACGAACCACCCAGCCATGATGAGTCTTTTCGTCCACCTAAAGGGCGTCAACAACATTCGCCTGATGGGCGGGGCGCAACGGGGCAGTGGCGACCACACCTGCCCTTGATCGAAGATGCCCGCCGGAACCCGATCGAAGCGGCCATCGCATGAAACTCCGAGTATCGGCTTCGACACGAAAACTCGAGTGTCGGCCGCTACTGCGGTACGTCCACACTACCGCGGCGCATGCATAAGGAGAACACCTTTGCGAAAGAACTTCCCAGTCGGCGAACAGCAGCTCCGTTGAACCCGGACGAGATTCACTGTAATTCTATCGAATCTCCTTGTAACAGAAAGGCAATGGGTCACTACTGGTCGGTTCCAATTGGTTGCGAGTAGGCGGCGTGCACCCGCGTGCTGCGCAGTTCAACGTCCCGTTCTGAGGCTGGTCAACAGACCGCTCAGGCGGAATTTATTGCAAATCAACATTTTTCGGACACCGATATCGCTGGACTTGCGTAATTATCGTCTATTCCTTGCGGCATCATTCGGCCGAGGGCTCGGTTTGCCCCTGACACGGCGCGCGGATGTGCACGTCCGCTCGTCGTTATGTTTGTCTCGGTCCTGGCCGCGTCAAGGATGCGGGACGACTTCGGTCCAGTCACAGTCGCGGGGCCGCGACTAGCTTTAAAGCAACGTCGGAATGTTCGACGTTGCCCTGTCGATGCGTTCTCTGACCTGACGACGCAGTCCACCGCTCACAGCGCCGCCACGGCCGCCTCGGCGACGGTCTTGTCCTGCTCCCCGGTGCCGCCGCTGACGCCGACAGCGCCCACGACCTGGCCGTTGTGCCGCAGAGGCACACCGCCGGTGAAGATCATGATGCGCCCGCCGTTGGAGGCGTGTATCCCGTAGAACTGCTCGCCCGGGCCCGCGTTGGCCGCGAGGTCCTCGGTCGAGACGTCTAATGCCCGCGCGGTGAACGCCTTGTTGATCGAGATGTCGATGCTGGCGATCCAGGCACCGTCCATTCGCACGTGAGCCACGAGGTTGCCGCCGGCATCGACCACCGCAATGTTCGACGGCGACTCGATCTCGGTGGCTTTGGCCTGTCCTGCGGCGATGACCCGCTGCGCATCGTCGAGGGACACCGAGGTCTGGTTCACGGTCATGACGCACCTGCCCCGAACTTCGCGAACTGCTCGACGATGGCCTGACGGAACGCAGGAAGGTCGTCGGGCGAGCGGCTCGAGATCAGGTTCCCGTCGATCGCGACCTGTTCGTCTACGACTTCTACTCCTCCGGCCCCGTCGGCAGTCGATATCGCTATCTGCTTGCCCTGCAGTGGCATTGGCATCGTTGTGCTCCTCTCGGTTCTGGCCGTGTCAGGGATGCAGGACGACTTTGGTCCAGCCGTCGTCGCGAGCGTCGAAGTGCTGGTAGCCGGATTCGGCTTCGGCGAGCGGGAGTTCGTGGGAGATGATCCAGGAGGGCTTTGCCCGGTCTTCGTGGATGAGGTCGCGCAGTTGCCGGTTGTAGTGTTTGACGTTCGCTTGTCCGGTGCCGATCTTCTGGCCCTTGAACCAGAATTTGCCCATGTCGAAGGCGATCTTGCCGTTGCGCTCGAGTTCGTCGGGGCCGTTCTGGTCCTGGGGAAGGAAGATGCCGACCACCCCGATGTGGCCGGTGAAGCGCACCGAATCCACGAGCCGGTTCATCGTCATGGCGGCGTCCTCGTGGCCTTGCGGGTCGTGTGCCTGATAGCCGACGCACTCGCACCCCTTGTCTGCGCCTTTCCCGTTGGTTTGCTCGAGGACCTGCTCGACGGGGTCGCCCTTCGAGTCGTCGATGGGGACGACGCCGATCTCTTCGGCCAGGCGTAGCCGGTCGGGGTGGCGGTCGACGATCATCACCTTGCTCGCTCCCTGGATCATCGCCGAATACGCGGCCATCAAACCGACTGGGCCAGCGCCGTAGACCACCATCGAATCGCCGGGTTGCATGTCGGCCAGGCGGGTGCAATGCCATCCGGTGGGAAAGATGTCCGACAGCATCACGTAGTCGGTTTCCTTGTCCTGGGCATCCTCGGGCAGTCGCAGACAGTTGAAGTCGCCGAACGGCACTCGCAGATATTCCGCCTGTCCGCCCCAGAACGGGCCCATCCCCGCGAAACCGAATGCAGCGCCGGCCATCTTCGGATCGGGGTGCACCGTCAGGCAGAATGCAGTCAACCCTTCCTCGCAGTTTCGGCAGAAGCCGCAGCCGATGTTGAACGGCAAGCACACTCGATCCCCTGGCGATACTTTGACCACTGCATTGCCGACTTCGGCGACGATGCCCAAGTTTTCGTGACCGAGGACCATTCCGGGCTCCAGATCGGTGCGGCCTTCGTACATGTGTAGATCCGACCCGTAGATGTTGGTGCTCGTGATCTTCACCAGCACATCTGTCGGATTCTCGATCCGCGCATCGGGCACGTCCTTGACGTGGACCTCTCGAGGCCCGTCGTATACAAGCGCTTTCATCGCGGCACTCCCTTGTCTTGTAGCTGCGGCTTTCCGGTTGATCTCGTCGGCCGCAGGCGTCCACGCGTGAGCGACCGACCGAATGAATCGTGCTGTTCGGGGAAGGTCCACGGGGCGCAGAAGTGAAGACCGCACCAAAATGTCGGCGCACCAACATTTTTCCTGCCATCGACGCAACTGCGGCTGCATCCAGGCATCGCATTCCCTCACCATGGAGTCTCCTCCTTCGGCTCCACGATCGCTAGGGGGTTGGGATCGGTTTCCTCGAACGGTGGGTTTGGGTACCTTCCATTAACCGATGGATGGTGTGATGCTTGACAGTGTTCACCACCTCGAAGAGGAGATCCGATATGGCCACCAAGGCGCTGCTGGTCCGACTTGAAGCGAAGCCCGGCAAGGAAGAAGCGGTCGAGGAATTCCTCCGATCGGCACTGCCGCTCGTCGAGCAGGAGCCCGGCACGAAACCCTGGTTCGCGGTGCGGTTCGGGCCCTCGTCGTTCGGCATCATCGACGCATTCCCGGACCAAGCTGCCCGCGAGACACATCTCAATGGTCCGGTCGGCAAGGCCCTCGGCGAACGCGCCGACGAACTCTTCGCTGCGCCGCCCGAAATCAGCTACCTCGACGTTCTCGCTGAAAAAGTCTGAACAACCGACTGGAAAATGTCTTGTCGATGGCGGTCACATTCGGTTGTGAATACAGTTGTGCCACAGCCATACCCGAATCACGGTAGCTTTGCCGGCGTGCGCGGCTGTGGCGTACTGTCCGTCGCTCGCTTCCGCCCAGGTATCGGTAGATCACGAGCAGGGCACTCAGTCGAGCCAACTCGCTACCCGTGTAGGAAGAGCATTTCAAACTCGTTTCATTGCAAAGTGTTTCGAGTTTGAGGTGACCTGCCTGGAGTGAAGTAGGACTCCTTGTTCTTGGAGGAGGGCTTAGTGGAGCACCACGGATCATCGAGCAAGGACGATTGGTGCTAGTCCTGTTGGAAAGATGGTCATAGACGATGGCAAAGGTGAGGTCGGATGGATTCACCATCACCGTGCGCCGGTCACCGACCTGGGGTAGCACGTTACCTTTGGGTGCCTCGCAGTCAGCGTCGAACGTGTCCAAACCCGGGCCGCTGATACGGACGGTCAGTTCGGCGGTGTCTTGGCCCTCGTTGAGGTCCCGGATGCGGTTGACGGCGAAAATTTCTGCAGTCGCTGCAATACCGACGGCCCGGAATCGCTTTCCTCCCAGCGCCATCCATAGGTACTGACTGCAAGCCCGATTCCGATCGGGAAGGTGAAGACTCCCCACTACACGGCCGGTCGATCGAGTACGTCATCATCCCGGCGGCGAAACCGATGAGTTCGACCTGCCGCGGTTTGTCCGTGTTCTTGTTGGACAAACCGACACCCTAAGTGAGGGGGTGGTTTTCGGGTGGCTGTTTCAGGATTGAAAAGCGGTGATGCCGCGTCCCCGTGTGGTTGGCGTCGGAGCGGTGTGAGCCCGGATTGCCGTGGACTGAATATTGTTGCAGTCGTTAGCTGTTCGCCGTTTGATGCGATCTTGTTGTGTGCGGTTTTGTTGGTTGCCGACCATATCATGTTGCCGTTGTTGCAAAGCGCCAGTAGGTGTTTGTTGGCATCAACGACGGCTGAGGTTGGAAACGACATGGACGATCTCCGCTGGCAAATTATGTAAGGGGTGGTGGGTGCCCCTTGGAGCGCTCGGAATGCTCGTGGGAAGTCGCGGCCACACCTGTTGCCACAGAACCATGGCGATAGGTCACCTGTCGGGTCGGTGCCTGGTGCTGGAAAGGTTCGAACCTAGTCAACAGTTTCCGTCGGCAGTCACTCCCGGTCGTCGACACACTGGTGAATCCTGACGCCCCGTGCCTCGTTCGTAGCTCCGTTGCTAACGGTTTCATCCCGTCGAGTCCAGGGAGAGGGCCAGTGTTGACCGACTGCTGGTGGATTGTTCTCAGCTGTCGAAAAGGCCATCTTTGCCCGGAATTTCAGCGCCAACTGTCGCGTAGTTTTTCGAAAGTCGCAGGTTGATCTGACAAATAGATCGGAATCTACAGCCGCCATCGCCTGAAGGTGGGACAAGAATCGGTCATGGTGGGATTCGGGGCGAGCACCAGCGATTATGTCGATGTTGGGCGGCTGCCGAGCGGTTATGGTGTTTGTCGAATCAGTCTCGGAGCCCGACGATCATCCGGCCACGAAAAGTGCGGCCGTAGCGAGAATCGCAACAGAAAGGATGGGTACGCGGCGACTGTCACGCTGGACTCCGTTTCCTCGGTTCCGCGAGAATTGCCAGGACAACCGGCTCTCAGAATTCACTCTGAGCCACGAGATGCCTGTTTTCGATACCCTCCGCCAGAGAGTGAGCCCGGGAACGCGCGTTGGTGAGCAGCGCTCTGCGGGGCGGCAAACTGAAGGGGCGTCAGCACCAGCTCATACGAGAAGACGTACATCCCTTGCGATTTTAGAGACCGGCCAGCCATAAACCGAAGTTTCATCAGGTCGATCATCACGAGTAACACTCAGTACCAACATCTTTCGAACGCACCCAGCTCGACGATTCCGGTGTCACTGCAAAGCCGAGAGAACCGTGTCGACCCGCCCACGGAGTGGGCCGTCAAGCTCGACAACTACCAGGGAGTCACACACCTGCATCGGATCGGCGTACACCAAATCCAGCAACGCGTCGTTCACCGCGCGCTGCAGCTCCGGCATCCCCACCGCAGGCAACTTCTGCACTGTTTCGACGGTAATCGGCACCACAACCAGCACGTCGAGAGTACGTAGCGCGGACCTCACAATCGCCGCCTCGACTTCTGCCTCCGGATCGACACCACACGCCGACAAGTACGCCAGGAAGTCGAGCGGCGTGCGATCGAATACAACACCAGAAGAAGGTGTAGTCAGCAATCGCAGTGAACGACGAAGCTGCGCACGGTAGTCATCAGCCGAGGGTGGAAACTCGAACTCGCGCCCCTCCTCTTCGAGCACGAAATACGGTTCATCGACCCGAATGTGTCCCGCGAGGCGGCCACACAACTCGTCGACCAGCGTGCTCTTGCCGGTCCCGTGCGGGCCGGATACTCCAATACGCATTAGTGGGGCCCTCTCGAAGAAAGTTGCGGAACTACTTGTCAGTTGAGCACCCGTCGACCGTCGGCTCGATACCGACCCCTGGATGCCCCGACCCGTCGACAATTCTCGTTGCACCTCGGTCGAGTCGTACTGAGGGTATCGAGGTGAGATCGGATCACCGTGGTGATCTGCTCGGAGTCGGTGGGCATCTTCGACGACTGCCTGCCCTCGGTAGTGGGATCTGCTGAACTGATCGTGCATCCCGAGAGCAGCAGTGCTGCAAGGGCTCCGCCGAGGAGGATCGATTCCACCGATCGCCGGCGGTAGTGGTTTATGGGTGGATTCACCGAAACTCCTTTATTCGTGAACATGTTGCGCCCGGAAAGTCATCCAGCCGGCGGCCAGAAGACAAACGCGGCGGACAGCAGAGCAAGGCTGAGGACCGCGGTGGCATTGGCGGTGCGAACAAAGACGTACTGCTCCGCATCCTCTGCGCCGAGACACAGCGGGGTCAGCTGCAAGGCCAGCGACAACATCCCGGTACCGAGCGCGCCGAGGGCGAACAATTGTCGAGAATCCATCAGCGGTATCCAATCCCGTTGCAGTCCAAAGGAACAACGAGCTGGTCACATGCGCGAACGTAGACTCGGCGAGAGTTCTCCGCACCAGCGGCCGAACTCCTGAACCGAGGATGCAGTCGAGAAGCTGCAGGGGGAGATTTCAGCATCTGGTGAGGACTCCCCGGCAAAATGCGACACAAAACGTCGCTACTTCAGGTGGTTGGGCCGAATCGCAATCCGCGGAGCAGTCGGCGGTAGGAGAAGCGGTCGTCCCAAATGCGAAGCAGGCCGTTTGCGAATGTGTAGTGGCCGTCTACGTCGAGGTGCATGGCAAACCATCCGATGCGGATGATCTCTCTTCGCCGGGAGGACACGGTGTTGTGGTCGGTGGTCATCGTGAGCACTTCCACGACCTCGTACCTGGTGATCAGGCGAGAGACGATCGTGAGCGCCCGTTCGACGCGTTCGCTTCCACGCACGCTGGGCAGGCCGGTGTTGCGCCATTCGATGTCGGGATCGACGAGTGCGCGCACGGCATCGGCGTCCATTTCCTCCAGTGCGATCAGCAGGTCCACCATTCGCGATGTCAGTTGATCGTCGTTCAACAGGTACTCCGGTCGTCTGGAATTGTGTTTTCTCATCGGTGGATTCATGTGGTGACCGTCAGGCAGGGACTGTTGCTCCGCGAAACGCACAGGAGCATCTTGCCGGCGGCGCGCTCGGCTGGGCTCAACGAATTGTCACGATGATCGACGTCGCCGTCGCTGACGTGGACCATGCAGGTGCCGCAGAAGCCCTGACGACATGAATAGGGGGCTTTCGGGTTCACACGCAGGACCGCGTCCAGTGCGGTCTGGTCGGCGGCGACATCGATGACCTGACCGGTGCGAGCCAGTTGGATGCGGAAGGGTCGTCCATCGACGACCGGTGCGGCGGAGAAGCGTTCGGCGTGCACTTCCACACCGGGCTCGTTGCGCACACTAGCTGTGATCAGGTCCATCATCGGGACCGGACCGCAACAGTAGATCGCGTCGCCGCTGCGGACATTCGGCGGGAGAAGATCGTTCGCTGCGGGTAGGCCGTATTCGTCGTCGGTGCGGATGGTGACCCGATCACCAAACGGCGACAATTCCTCGAGGAACGGTAGTGTGCGGCGCTCGCGACCGACGTACATCAGCGACCAATCCAGGCCCATGCGCTCCGCCTCGCGGACCATCGGCAGTATCGGTGTGATGCCGATGCCACCCGCCACGAAGTGAACGCGCTTCGCGCGCTCGATTCGCCCGGGTTCGACGAACCCGAACGCGTTGCGTGGACCGCGAACGCCGACGACGGTACCGACTGGCAACTCGTCGTGCACCTCGTTCGATCCGCCGCCACCATCAGGAATCCGGCGTACCGCGATCCGGTAGCAGCGTCGATCGGCGGGATCGCCGCACAGCGAGTACTGACGTATCCGTCCCGAGGGCAGGTACAGGTCGAGGTGTGCCCCGGGATACCACCGTTCGAGGTCGCTGCCGTCAGGTGCTCGCAGTTCGAGACTGACCACGTCGTTGTCGGTGGCCACCGTCGTGCGCTCCGACACCGTGAGCGTTGTCTTGTACTCGTCGATCCGGTTTTCCGGTGGCTCGTCGCGATGAATCAAGACCGCCAACTTGACCTGCGTGGAGACCAGGACATCCAGAATGCGCAGAATCGAGTCGCGGCGCTTGCCGCGACGTAGGTCGACCGGGATCTCGCGGGGGGCCGGCCACCGCTGTGTGAGTTCGGGCGCGTTGGGTGTCATGTGTTGACCCGCTTGGCCGCTGGCGATTGCGCGATGTAGGCGAGGGCCTGGGCGGTGGACCCCACACTGTCGGGGTGAAATCCCGGCACGAACGTCGACACACCGCTCCAGAACCATTTCGATACACCAGGCACCAGTCCGCGGCGTCCGGCGCGGACGAATTCCAGTAGCAATCGTGGATAACCGATGTTCGGCGTGTTGGGGTCGTTGCGACTCAGATACATCGCAGCACGGAGCAACCACCCCAAAAAGATTGGCCACGTGATGATCATGGAGATACAGCGGCGAAAGTAGCCGACTCCGAAGTACGTGGCGACCTCGTGTGCCACGGCACGATGCTCGACCTCTTCGGCCCCATGCCACCGATAGAGGTCAAGCATCTGCGGATCCGCGCCGAATTTCTCCAAGTCCGCGTTCAACGCCCAGTCGCCCACGAACGCGAACATATGCTCCGAAGACGCGCAAATCCCGAGACGCTCGATCAGACGCTGCCGGATGGCCCGCGGATCGGAGTCGTCACCGACGCCCAAAGTTCTGCGGAAGAAATACTGCATCTGGCGGTTGAACGGGGCCGGGTCGATCCCGTGCCGTGTGAACACCTGATTCATGACCTCGTCATGCGCCTCTGCGTGCAGCAGTTCTTGACCCATGAAACCGAGCATGTCCTCGCGAAGCTTCTCGTCGTGCACGTCCGGGAGGGCCTGCTCGAAGGCCTGGATCATCATCCGTTCGCCCTCCGGGATGACGAGGTTCATCGAGCTGAGGAGGTATGAGGCGATCGGCTCGTTCGGCAACCACACCAAAGGCGCTTTCTCCCAGTCGAAATCGACTCGCCGCGGACGGATCGCTACCCGGCCGGGCGGTGCGATCGGACTCTGTGTCAGTCCACTCGTAATTCGCATGACCACTCCTCATTCATAAGTACTGCTGCGTACTTATGAATGAGCATGGCGATCTACCCTTGGCTTGTCAACACCGGACTACGAAGGGTTGGACGAGAGATCCAGTACCCGTTCAAGGAAGGACATGATCGGCGCATGAAGATTCATGTACGAATTCGACCCGTCAACCACCTGGCGGTAGAACAACTCGTTGCAACCGCCGATCGCCGCGAGAAACACTTCACGCCCCGGGGCTTCTGAAGACTTGGACGAGTAGCCGACGAGCAATGCATCGGCGAGCAGTTCCACGTACTCGTTGCGCTTCGCCACCCCGGCCGGGCCGGCCACAGGTAGGTCCACCACCCAGGCTCGCACGAACTCCGGTTCGGACGAACACGTCTCGAGATACTTCTCGATGACAGCCGAAAGCTGTTCGTGTAGAGATAAATTGGCGGTCGAGCTTTGTGTCGAGGTGATGTTGGAGACGATCACCTCGATGCCGGCGTCGATCGCCGCGATCAAGCACGCTTCTTTGCTCTCGAACTGCTTGTAGAAAGCTTGGCGAGACACCCTGGCACGCCCGACGACATCGGCGATCGTGGTCGAGGCGATCCCCTTCTCCGCCGTCGACGAGATCACCGCACGCAGAATGCGATCGCGTTGCGCGTCTTGGACCTCGTCCACAGCCAGTCGGCCGCGGCCACGCGGCAACCCGGGGAGGTCACGATCGAACGATCCAGCCAGCCTGCGCATACCGAAATCGTAGCCCGCCTGGCGCCATCGGTTCTCTCGCTCACCACGTCTGTGGACCAACAGCCATGCGAGTGGACCGATGTCGAGTGGAATTGCCCCCGTGGTGCTCTGAGGCAATCTCCCATCGCGACACGGTTGCGTCCAGTTCGTCGTTTCTCCGTGGTGGGGCTGCTCCCTGTGACGAGTCCAGCCGTGGTGCGGCGGAGGGCATCGAAAAGCCTCCTGCATCGACGAAGGCCGTCCGCTGTATTGCATGGTCGTGGAGTGTTGCCTCGTGGAGTGTGAGCACGGGTGTGACACAAGCGTTCAGGCCGTCGAAGACCTCGACCCAGGCGTCGCGATCGTGTGTGGCGAAGGTTCTGCCGAAGCGTTCGGACAAGTCGTCCCAGTTCGATTGGTCCCAGCGATTCGGCAACGAGGCGGGATCCAATCCGAGTCCGAACACGAAGCGGTCGTAGTACACGTCTTCGAGGGCCCCTACCGCCATGTACCTGTGGTCTGCGCACTCGTACGCGCGGTAGAACGGGGCAGATCCGTCGAGGAGGTTGGTTCCACGACGGGCTGACCAGCGGCCGGCATGCTGCCACGATCGGACGAGCGCAGTCAACGAACTGGCGCCGTCGACCATCGCTGTATCCACCACCTGGCCTCGGCCAGTGCGTTCTCTTTCGTGCAGCGCGGCAAGTACTCCTACGAGCAGGAACATCGATCCGCCGCCGAAGTTCCCGACGTAGTTCAGCGGCGGTGACGGCGGCCCGGAAGCCGGTCCGAGCTGTTCGAGCGCGCCCGAAAGCGCAAGGTAGTTCAGGTCGTGCCCGGCTTCTCGGGCCATCGGTCCCTTCTGGCCCCAGCCACTCATTCGGCCGTAGATCAGCCCCGGATTGTCCTGCAGGCAGATCTCGGAGCCCAGGCCGAGCTTCTCCATCGTGCCGGGCCGAGAGCCCTCCATCAGGACGTCCGCTCGGCCGATCAGCCTGCGCACCTTGGCGAGATCTTCGGTCTTGGTCAGATCTGCAGTGAGTTCGGTCCGCCCTCGGAGCATCCCCGCATTCGCATCGTCGATTCCGTCATCTGCTCCCATCGAGATGGGGCGCACGATGCGCACGACATCGGCGCCAAGATCTGCCAACATCAGACCGGCGTGCAGTAGCGGCCCTATGGCCTCCATTTCAATGACCCGGATACCCGACAGCGGCCCGCCGTGCACTCCGCCGGTGGCTTCGTCCTGCATGATCACCCTCGCGCGGTCGGAGTCGGGACCGACTCGGAGCGTGCCGGCTCGGTACGAAAATCTGCCGGGTCGACTCGGTAGGTCATGGCCCAGTAGTCGTTGATCCGCCACGGAAGGACCGACACGACGCGACCGTCCGGGTTTCGGTACCAGTTCTCCATTGCCGGATGGGTCCAGACCATCTGTGCGTGCTGTCGGTCGACGGCCTCGTTGTATCGATCGTTGACCTCGGCCCGGCACTCCATCGCGCCGAGGTTTTCCGATTGCATCAACTTCAAGGCATCCATGATGTAGCGGACCTGACATTCCAGGATCGTGATGAAGCTCCCCCCATGTCCCAGGCCGGTGTTCGGTCCGGTCATGACGAAGAAATTGGGGAAGTCAGGAACTGTGATTCCCAGGTAGGCGCGCGCGTCGTGCTCGCCCCAGATTTCTCCGGTGGACCGGCCGGATCGACCGACGATGTCCATCGGGTAAAGAACGCGCACACTGTGGAAACCCGTCGCCATGACAATGACGTCCAGCTGGTGCTCGACGCCGTTCGTGTCGACGAGTCCAGAAGGTGTCAGGGCGTCGACTCCGTGGGGCACCAGTGTGACGTCGGGCTTACGAAGCATCGTGAACCAGCCATTGTCCAGCAGCATTCGCTTACCAAAGGGCGGATAGTCCGGAAGAGATGCCTCGATCAGATCTGTTCGATCACCCAGCTGATCGCGGAGATAGCGTTCGTAGAACTTGCGATGACCATGGTTGGTCGCATTGATCGAGGCGCTCGGCTCTGGCCAGTCGGGGTCGACCTGGAGGGACGAGTACACCTTGTCGTTGAAGATCCACGACAGACGCGCCCGGTACCACTCGCGATAGCCGGGGATGTTGTCCATCAGCCAGTGGACGCCGTCGTCGATGGTCGTGAAGTAGTCGTCGTTCGGTGCGATCCACTGTGGTGAGCGCTGGAAGATCGTCAGCGATCCGACACGATCCGCGATGGCCGGGCCGATCTGCATAGCACTGGCTCCGGTACCGACGATGCCCACTCGCTTTCCGCGGAGCGACTCGGGATCGTCGAGCTCGTTCGGCCACTCGGCGGAGTGGAAGAGGCGACCACGGAAGGTCTCGATTCCCGGTAGATGCGGGATCTTCGGACGATTGAGCAGACCGACCGCGCTGATCAGGATGGGAGCCTCGAGGGTCTCCGGCGCCTCACCTGGTCGCTGGACGGACACACGCCAACTCTGTTTCGACTCCTCGAACTCGGCGCGCGTCACCTCATGGCGGAAGCGGACATTGCGCCGGATGTCGTTGGCCTCCGCAAAGTCCTCGAGATATCCCTGAACCTCGTCGCGCTTGCCGAAATGGGTCGACCAGTTACGAGGGAACGACGAGATCGAGTAAAGGTGGCTCGGTGTATCAACTCCGGCGCCCGGATAGCGGTTCTCCCACCATGATCCGCCGACGTCGTCGTTCTTCTCCAGGATCACGTGAGGGATTCCAGCGCGGGTGAGCTCGACGGAGGCCAGCATCCCCGCGATGCCGGCTCCGATCACGATGGCGTGGAGTCGCTCGTCGCACTTGGCGGTGGCAGGCTTGATCTGCGGACCATTGACTATCTCCGCCATCATCGGCGCGAAGTCCGGCGGCACGGTCTCGCTGCAGGTGAAGTTGAGGATTCGCTCGACTTCCGAGCTGTCCAGCGTCCGCCGGGACGGCTCGTCCAGCGTCCACCAGCGTTCCACTGCGTCGATCAACGCGCTCCGGATTTCGGACTGAACTTCCTCCGGAAGTCCTCCCGTGGAGTTGTCATCCATGCCCCGACTGCGCGTGGGTTGATAGCGGGGTGCCACCCACCGCTCATCGGCGGTCAGCTCCAGCAACACGGCGAGCATGGTCGGAACGTTGCCCCGTAACACCGCCGAACGCAGGTGGTCACGGTCCAGGTCAGTGACGATAGTCATGTCATGCAGGCTAACAGCCGTTAGCGACACAACCAAGTGTGATTTCGATATTCCCATTGTTGCTTGGAAACTCTGCTTGACCCGCGTGGATGCCGATGACAGTATGAGCCACATCATACTAACCGCGGTAAGCATTCAGGAAGTTGAGGAACCATGGATCTGTCGACAAGTGTCGAATCGGATGCCACTGATATGCGACGGAGTTCAGGTCCGCTTGTCCGATCCCTCACAGCGACCCAGTCGTCACCGCTAGGGCGAGCGACGTTGGGCGACCAGCTACGCCGCCACTCGCAGAGTCGACACTCGAAGCCGGCGATCGTGTCGTATGCCCCAGGTGGTCGACGCACCGTGACCACCTACGGTGCGCTCAATCAGGATGCCAACCGGGCATCCCACATGTTCCTCGGACTCGGTGTTTCCCGCGGTGACCGGGTCGCCGTGATGGCCCGCAATCGCGTGGAGTCGGTAGTCGCCTACTACGGTGCTCTCAAAATAGGGGCGGTGTACTCCGGCATCAATGTCCTTTTCGGGCCGAACGAAGTGGCTCAACAGATCGGGCACCTCGAGCCCGCGGTTGTGGTCGTGGCCGCGGAATTCCTGCCGGTACTGGAAGAAGCGCTGGCGGGACTCGGTACCCGCCCCGAAATCGTTGTTCTCGACAGCACGGACGAGTTCGGCGGCCACTGCTTCGATCAACTCCTCGAGTCCTCGTCGCCGACAGAGCCGGATTGCGATGTCGACGAGCACGATCTCGCAATGATCGTGTACACCAGTGGAACCGAGGCGGCTCCGAAGGGCGTCATGCTGCCGCATCGCAACTACCTGGTCTCCACTGCACCTGCGTACACATGGGGACTGCGATGCCTGGACGATGACGTCTGGCTCTACGTCATGCCATTCCACACTATTGCCGGAATCGGCTCCCTGACCTCGCTCCTGCTGTTGGGAGCGACGCTCGTGCTCCCGGCCAGCCTCGCGCCTGCCGACGCTTTGCACATGATCAAAGCGGAGCAGATCACCGTCCTGGCTCAAACCCCGACGTTCTTCATCTCGCTCGCAGATCATCCTGACTTCGGTCCTGAGACTGTCGGGACCATCCAGCGCTGCCTGACCTATGGAGGTCAGGTCTCGCCGCGAACGGTGGACGCATGGCACCACGCGGCGCCCGCATCGGTGTGGGGCACCTACTGGGGTCAGTCCGAGTTGACGCAGTTGGGCTCCGTCGGCTGGTTCAAGCGACTCGAGGACATTCCCGATCAGGATCCGACCTGGATCGGCAAGCCTGTAGGCCATCTCGAGGTCAAGGTGGTCGATGCCGACGGAAATGAAGCAGAGCGAGGTGAACTCCTCTGTCGCACGCCGTCGGTGATGCTGGGTTACTACAAGGATCCCGAGAAGACCGCCGCTGTCCTCGACGGTGGTTGGGTCCACACCGGCGACATCGTACGTCGCGATTCGGAGGGCAACATGTTCTTCCTCGATCGCAGCAAGGACATGATCAAGACGGGCGGCTACAACGTGTCCTCGCAGGAGGTCGAGCGCGTACTACAAGCCCACCCCGAGGTGTCGCGCGCCGCCGTCGTGGGACTTCCGGACGAATACTGGTCCGAGGCGGTCACAGGCTTCGTCATCGTCATAGACGGCAGCGACCTCACCGGCCAGGAGTTGCGAGACCACTGCAAGACCGTGCTCGCAGGCTATAAGGTTCCAAAGGCGATCAAGATTGTGGATGAGCTGCCCACGGACCCTCAGGGGAAGCTGCTCAAGAGAGAACTACGCCGCCTGTATGCAAAGGACTGAAACGCTGAACATCGATCCTGCCAGCAGCGCGACACCCGGATCCGGTCGACCACGGCTTGAAGGGCTTCCAAGCAGACGTGACGACATACTGGCCGCGGCGGCCGAATACTTCGCTGATCAGGGCTACCACTCGGCAGGCATGCGTGGCATCGCAGATTCGGTGGGAATCAAGGGCGCGAGCCTCTACAACCACTTCACCTCGAAAGAGGAGATCCTCTACGCGATCGCGCTCAAGATGACCCGGGACCCGGTCGAGGAGCATCTACTTGTCCTCGACGAGACTGGAACTCCGGTCGAGCGACTCACCTCGCTGATCGATGTTCATCTGCGGTATTTGGCGATGAACAGGGTCGAGCATCTGGTAAGCCTACGAGAGATCTCGGCGCTTACCGACGAACACCGTATGAGGGTGCTCGAGTACCGCAAGTACTACCAGAGGCGTGTGCGCGATGTGATTGCTGCCGGGGTCCGCGCCGGAGAGTTCGAGATCGCCGACCCACAGCGTGCGGCTGTTGCGGTGCTCGACCTCATGAATGGCGTGAGCTGGTGGCTTCGAGACGACCACGATATCGAGGCGCTGGTGGCAACCTACGTGGATTACATCGTCGTCGGAATTCTCCGTCACCGTCCCGGAACGCAGAGTGGTAACGGCGGTACGCCCAGCTGACGGTTACGCCCGTTCAGCCCGAAAACAAGTGATCCCCCTCCACCCGACGTGGAGGGGGATCACTTGTTTTCGAGCTCGATCAGAGTGCCCGCCGCAACAAAGGAACCAAAGCATCCGGATTCGCGATGGGGTTCGGATTGGTCCCGCACCAGATGTCCTTGAACGTGTACGTAGCCAGACTGGGGAGGTCGTTTTCGGTCAGCCCGACTTCTCCCAGCGATCTCGGCATGCCGAGCCGCCGGATGAGCGAGTCCGCCAACTCGTGTGCGGGCGTTTGCGGCGCACCCAAGGACGCACTGATCAGCGCCTGGCGATGCTCGTTGACTTCGCGGTTGTACTCGAGCGCGAAGGGCGCCATGACGCAGGAGGTGTACCCGTGTGGGACGTTGAACGAACCGCCGAGTGCATGCCCGACGGCATGGCTGACGCCCATGTCGAGGCCTGCGACGATCGCGACCATTGACGACCACGCACCGACCTGGCACATCAGCCGCGCATCCACGTCGTCGGTGTTCTCCTTCACTCGGACGAGTCCTTCGGAGAGCAGTCGTATGGCATTCATCGCCATCCCGTCGTAGTACCCGTTCGATTCGAGTGAGCCCAGGGTCTCGAAGGCGTGGTCCAGTGCGCGAACCCCGGTCGACAGCCACAGCCACTCCGGAGTGTGCAGCGTGAGTGCAGGATCGAGGATGACAGCCTTCGGGGTCATCGCCGGATGCAAGTAACCCTCTTTGACGTTGCTCGTCTCATCCGTCGACCCGGCCAACGCGTTGAACTCACCTCCCGCCAGGGTCGTGGGCGCCACCACTACCGGGATCTTCGGGGCGGAGAAGGTGGGGGCGGTCACCGATGTGTCGGGATTGACCTGCAGGTGGTAGGCGTCCATTTGCGATGCCTCGCGAACTCCGTGCTCCAGAGTGATTGCAAGGATCTTCGCCAGGTCCGTCGCCGATCCGCCGCCCACGCACAACAGCATGTCCGGATCGGCGTCGGCAGCAACTCGGGTGGCAGCAATGACGTCTTCGCGCGGTACATGAGGTCGAACCGCATCGAACAGTCCCACGAATCGATCACCCAATGCCTCGATCACCCGAGCGATCTCGTCGGTCTGCGAGTTGAGCGTCCCGCTACATACGACGAAGACTCGGTTCGCCCCGAGCAACTCTGCTTCCTGGGCCGCGGCCTCCGCGACCGGAGCGCCAATGCGGACTCTCTCCATGGACGGCAGAGAGACAAGTGATGACTGCACGGCAATACCATCTTTCTTTCTTGATCCTCAATCCACCACGACGTCGTCAAGAGCGCTCAGCTCTCGCTCGGTCTGTTCAGGAGTGGGATAGAGCGTGGATCCGGCGCTGGGAAATGTCTCGCACCCCGTCGCAGGCTAACAGTGGTTACCCTATAGGAGATTTGTGGCGCACGCCACAATCGTTTGTCTTTTGGCCAGCGGAACCAGAGGGCGAGGTTAGTCCGTGGGCGTAAATACTGACTTGATCTGCAGTTTTTCAGAAATCTTCATGGCTCTCGGCGGCGCGCCGTTGCATCTCCAGTGGAGGGCGAGAATCGGTTACGGTGGATTCGATCCCCAAAAGGTCGAATTACCTAACCGCCGATTGCCTAATTTCGGGAACAGCTGCGTGATGACGCCTGGGTTGAGTACTGGGGCTGTAGCCATCACTGGCACTCTGGTGACGGACGCCGAATCCAGTGCGCACCCTTCCCTGCACTCAGGTGCATGGTGTCGACGGCGCGACATGCATCGACTTCGCCGTGGAGAAGCGCCTCGACCTTTCCTTGGTCAGAACAGCTGCACTGTGGTGAACAATTATCGCGAGGTATGCCGCGGGTCGATCCGGCTGCAAAGGGAGTTGGCATATCGGGGACGAAGGTTTCTTCTTCCGAGATTCACTCCGCCGAAGCTGACCATTGCAGTCGGTCCGGCAAAGTTAGTCGAGACCCTCGGCTTCTGCTGGGGCTTCGAGACTGGGCATACCCACGGTAAATCCGCTGCCGCCGCACGACGCGAACTGTTTCTTCGACTGGATGGACCGTCAGCTAGAGGACATGATTTTCGGGGTTCGATTACGTGCGTATCGAAAGGAGGTGCTGCGTTGTCTGCGTGAGCAAGGGGGCACCGAAGAGGAGAGCACGATGATGTTGCGTCACTTCGGTTCTGAGAGCGCGGTGCCACATCGGCAACCACCCTTCTGCTTGCCGCGCCACACTCGCCGGAGGCTCTGGTCGTGTCACTCGCCCTCGATCAATGGATCTTCCAGTTCGAGAAGCGCGACCTCGTCCGGATTCAAGTTTTCGTTCGGATCCACGGATCGGGTCAACCGGTCGTTTGGACCCAATTCGTCTGGCGCCTGGATGATCTGAAGACCTCGTGCCAAGATCTCGACTCGTCCACGGTTCTCGTTGCTCGTGAGATCTGCTGCGAAAGCAGCAGCTACGGCGTCGCGTGCCAGAGCCTCCGCCAGGTCCCAATCATGGATGTAATCCTCGACCGAAAGGTTCGCTTCTCGCCGGCTCAGCGCGGCCGAAGTGCATCCTTGAAAGTAGAGAGCGACCAACTCCTGAGCGCCGTCCCACTCCGCCTCCAGGCCGAGGGCTACCGTGTTCTCCCGCAACGCGGATCGAAGGTCGAGCGCGTCAGCTGCTCTCATCGGGGGTGACGCGCGCACCTTGCTCACGTACTCCTCGAACCCGATCACGGCGACAGTCCCGACGACATCGATTACTGCGGGCCAATTCGGCCCCAGATGGCTGGCGAGGTCGACGTCCGTGATGGTTGTCGACTCGATGTGCCGGACAAGCGAATCGAGCGAACGATCTGCGTCGTCGTAGAGTCCATCTCGTTGCGCCTGACGAAGCCACTCCGCTTCTGCGACTATCGCATCTCCGGGAATCGAACCGGCGTTCTCGAAAGCTTCATCAATGGATAGCTCAGTACCGACAGCGACTTGGGGCCCCCAAGCCGCTCCGTTGACTCGCAAGAGCTGCGCAGCAGTCTGTACCACGTTCGTCAAACGAACCGACGCGTCAGAAGAGCGACGCAACGTAGCTGCATCGGGCCTCGACGGGATGGGTTCACACGCTGGATTGTGCCGTCCACGTTCCGCTTTCGTGATGGTCTCTTCGATATTCGCAGAGGATGGGCGTGCAGCGAAGATCTTCGATACACCGATAGCACCAGCAGTAGCCACAGCGATGATCAATCCCGCTGCAACGAATTTCGCCCTCCGGATCGGTACCGCATGCATGCTCTTGATTCCCCTTCGGTGTGCCCCGGACGATGCGAGCGAAATATCGGATTCTATCGCGAACGCTATCGGGCTCGTGGGACTTCAGTATTCGGTCAAGCGCAAGATTGTTGCGGGGATCGTAGCGCCATAGGGACTAGGTGCCTTGAAAGGGTTGTGAGACGACTTCGACGATCGCACAGTCGGGACGGGCGCGCCGGGCTCTCGTCCTTGCTGTATGCAGTCGAAGCCAAGAAATGTCGGGGGACGTAATGGGGGGAGCTGCTGTGGGCCGACGGTGATGTTTTGGTAGCCCCATGGCCACAACGTCGAGTAGATCGTGTTCGGTGCCGATCAAAACCTTGCGGTTGTTACTCTGATGACCGCAAGCAATTCGGAGTACACCTCCTTTCCTCGTCCTGACGTCAATGATCGTCCGGATGCACCCGAAACGATCGAACGGCGATGACAAGCCGCGAGGCGATCGCGAAGAGCTCACCGTCACCGCACGACGCATCGAGGACGAGGTATCGGCGGCATGCGGGTCGACGAGCGCAACGGCAGGGGTCATGCGCGAAGGACTGGCCGACTGTAGCGCTCAGCGGGTTCGGACGTAGTCAGGCGCTGACCGGGTCCAGGAGGCCGGTAAGCCGTCCGGCAATCAGTGCTTCGGCCTCTGTGACAATTCGTTCCACCAATTCACCCACTGTGGGGATGTCGTGAATCAATCCTTGCACAGTCCCAGCCGTCCAGATGCCAGCCTCCTGGTTGCCGCTGTCGAACACCGCTCTGCCCCGCGCACCGGCAACAAGATGTCGAACGTCTTCGAATTTGCCACCACTGGAGAGAATTTCGACAACTTCTCGGCTGATGCTGTTGCGTGCTACCCGTGCGGTATTGCGTAGTGACCTGAAAATCAGTTCCGTGTCGACCTCCGAGGCAGCGACTATCGCCTCTTTGATGTTGCGGTGAATCGGAGACTCCTCGGTGCACATGAACCGGGTACCCATGTTGATGCCGTCGGCGCCGAGCGCCAGGGCGGCCACCAATCCTCGCGCGTCGGCAAATCCACCGGACGCGATCATGGGAATGCTGATCCGCTCTGCTGCTGCAGCTATGAGGACGAGACCCGGTACGTCGTCTTCCCCTGGATGCCCGGCACATTCGAACCCGTCGATGCTGATGCCGTCGACACCGAGGGCCTGGGCTTTGACCGCGTGGCGGACGCTGGTGCACTTGTGGAGAACCTTGATGCCTGCGCCGTGAAAGTGCGGCAGATGGGGCGCGGGAGACGATCCGGCTGTCTCGACGACTTTCACTCCGCAGTCGATGATCACGTTGCGATACTCATCGTAGGGCGGGGGCGTGATCGTGGGGAGGATTGTGAGATTGACTCCGAACGGTTGGTCGGTGAGCTCGCGCGTTCGGGATATTTCTCGGGCAAGATCGTCAGGTGTCGGCTGTGTCAGGGCAGTGAGCATGCCGAGCGCGCCGGCGTTTGCAACTGCCGCTACGAGTTCTGCTCTCCCCACCCATTGCATGCCGCCCTGCACGATTGGGTGGCGAACTCCGAACGTCTCGGTAAATGCGGTGGTCAGCACTGGACATCTCCTCGATGGTGCATGGCTATCTGTTTGTCAGTTACGTTGGTGCAAAGTCAATTTCGACCCGAACGGCGCATTCAGCGCGTCGATGTTGTCCACTCGTTCAAGGCCGGAACCTGTGAAAGTTCAGTTCGTGCCATCGGAGGTTCGGCGCGATAGGGCATGGCAGGCGTCAAATACTGTTCGCCATGTTCGTTGGTGCCGGGGATGAAGGTACGGTTCGCGATCACATCGTCGGCGCAAATTACCTGGTCGTAGTCACGCACAACTGCGGCAACCACTCCGGCCGCAGTGAGATGCTCTACTGCCTCAGCGGCGCTGCGATGGCAAAGCTGCTTCTCGATCGTGGCGACGAGGTCTGCACGGTTTTCCACGCGCAGCGCGTTGGTGGTGAACCGCGGGTCGTCGGCCAACTCCGGCAGGTCGATTGCCTTGCACAGTTCAATCCAGGCTTGCGGTTGGTATCCGCTGATCACCAGCTCGCCGTCGACGGCACGAAAGACGTCTGCCGCCGGTGCGACGCTCGGTTGTCCGTTCCCTTTGCGACTCATGGGCTTTCCGGATACCTGCCACTCGATCCAGTTGGCGGTCTGCAAGTGGATTGCGACGTCCAGCAGGGAGACTCGGACGGACGATCCTTTGCCGGTGCGCTCACGTCGAAGTAGCGCTGCCAGTACCGCTTGAGCGACAACGTAGCTCGTTGCATGATCTATGACCGGTGCGCCCACACGTTGTGGCGGGCTATCCGCCTCACCCGTCACCGACATCAGTCCGCTCTCTGCTTGCGCAGCGATGTCGAGCCCCGCGCGGGTGGCGGACGGGCCTTCCGCCCCGTACCCGCTCACCGAGACGGCGATGATTTCCGGTCGCAGGCGTTGGAGTTCGGCAGAGGAGAATCCCAATCGATCGAGGGTTCCCGGGCGAAGATTGTGCAGCAAGATGTCGCTCGACGCGATCAGATCCCGAGCTCGCTGCAGATCGGCGGAGTCTTTGAGGTCGAGGCAGATTGAACGCTTTCCACGGTTGTACCCGTAGAAGATGCCGCGCGCGTAGTCGGCGTCGATTTGTCGGGCCGGTTCACCACCTGGAGGCTCGAGCTTGATGACCTCGGCGCCGAGATCGGACAACTGCTGCCCGGCGCTGGGTATTGCGATCAGTTGACCGATCTCCACTACTCGGACACCTGCCAACGGCAGGTCTACTTCGTCGGTCATCGAATGATCTCCACATGAGGCGAAGTGACATCCTCAGCGGGCTCCAGGCAGCGCGCCAACAAGATGCCTTCGGTGTGGTTGCAGGGGTTCAATCGATTTCTGTCACCTTCTACTCCCCCGATTCGGATTGTCACGGTTCCATCGTCATTGCGCTCGAAGTGCGCGTCGTTGAGATTGACGGTGTGGTCGCGGTACTCGAAGGACTCGAACCAGTGGTTGTACAGCATCACTCCGAAGTAGGTGCAGTCCGGGAGAGTGAATGTAATATCGACGGCAGTAGCGTCTTTCAGTGACCACCAGCCGGCAACGTATTGGTTGGAGCTGGTGCCGTAGAAGTCTCCCCACCCTCGCTGCTCCGAGGTCACGCGAATCTCGTTGGGAGACTGACTGAGTGTTTCGATGAGCTGAAGACTGCGTCGAAGGCTCACGTCCATGCCACGAGCAAGTTTCGTGAGGCGCTGGGTCAGCCACGCCGTCTCGAGATCGGGGCGTGCACCAGGCGGCGGACCGAGGCGCTCGATGTGGAGAACAGGATCGATCTCCGCGTTACGCGTCTTGTGATACACACGCACTACTACGTCGAAGCAGCGCTCATCCAGCCGAATGCCGCTGCGCCCCTCCAGCTCTTGTGCGACGAAGATCTCGAAGTTGCCGTCCGCGTCACACACCTTGTCGTCGATGACGATGTTGTCGGCGACCCTGTCGGTCCCAGACGCGCCCACACGATTGGCGAGGACGGCGACGTAGGGCACTGTGCCACGGTTACCGTGAATGCGATATGTCTCGTTGGGGTCGATCATCGCAGTCCAGTAGTCGACGTCGATGCCGTCTCCCCAGAACTTTCGCATCGGTGACATCAGGGTGAAGAGTTCAGGCCGGAGCACGTCTTGGCGCTCGATGTTCATCTCGGCGAGGTATCCGAACAGGCGAAGTGCGTGCCGTACACCTTCGGCGCTGTCCAGCGGCGATCCGGTAGCGGCAGCGGTCGAACCGAATGTCGCAAGACTGTCGGTGACTGCAGACCAAGCCTCGGTGAGCTGCCGGCGATCGTGCTGGGACTCGGATTGTGTTGACTGGTCAGCGAGTTGTGTCATCGTTTCTTCTCTTTCGTAGTAGACGAACTGGATTGTGTGTGGGGGCGTTGGTCAGCAGAGGGGGTCGAAGGGGACGTCTGCGTCGGACTTGCCCGAGGTCTGGTTGTTCACCCATGCGACGTTCTGGGTCCATCGGTCGGCTGAAATCTCGACCGGCCAGAGGGTCTTCTGCGAAGCCCACACCTGGTTGGCTTTGTCAGCAGGAACATTCATTCGCTCGGTGAGAAGTTGAGCTCCTGCTTGCTCGTTCGCAGGATCGGCTATCCACCCTGCTGCGGCCTCGAGCGCCGCACACACGGGGGCAGCAGCATCGGATTCAGCGAATGTGGCTGTCGTGACGAGCACCGTGCCCAGGCCGTATGAACTCACGCCGTCAGAGCCCACCGGGTCTACTTCTGTAATCGCCGTCATCGGAATTCCTTGAGCATCGAATACGGCCTGGCTGGCAGCGGTGAGAACGGCGGCATCTATGTCGCCCTTTCGTGCGAGTGGTATCTGACTCGCGGTGGGTGCCGCTGCGATGAATTGCACCGTGGAGCCGTCGATGTTTCTCTCTGCGAGAAGCTGATTGACGAATTGCTCGGCCGCGCCGCCACGTGACGGTATGGCGATCCGCTTGCCGGGCAAATCCTCGATGGTGGTGATGCCGCTGTCTTTCGTCACGGCGATGGCAAGATCGATCGACCCGTAGGGGGACAGTGGCCGCAGACTCTGCCCTTGCTCTATGGCCGGCACGACGGTTCCGGGTGCACCGACCGCGAGATCGGTTGTACCGCCGATGAGACCGCTGATGAGTTCGGGCCCGTTCTTTCCGTCGATGAGCTCGACGTGGAGGCCTTCCTTGTCGAACATTCCTTGTTGGACAGCGACGTAGACAGGCAGGGACAAAGCACTCGCAGGGTAGACCCCGATGGCGACGCTACCGTCGTTCGGCCGCCCTCCCCCTCCACACGCGGAAAGCAGTAGGGCCGCTGCAATGACTGTGCCGACAAAAGGTCGAAGTTTCATGGGATTCCTGTTCCTTGATGGCTGGGCGCATCAGAAATCAAGCTGAGTTGGCTGGGCGCATCAGTAATCAAGCTGAGTTGGCTGGGCACATCAGTGGTCGAGCTGACCACGTAGCCGGTTGAAGATTTCGATGTATCGAGGTTCGGCGGTGAGGGTTTCGAGTTCGCGGGGGCGTTCGATGTCAATGCTGACGTCGTCGATCACTCGGCCGGCCCCGAGCAGCAGAACGCGGTCGGAGAGACAGATGGCTTCACCGAGGTCGTGGGTTACGAAGATGACCGTCCGGCCTACCTGGGATTGCCAAAGCTCGAGGAATTCTCGCTGTACTTCGACTCGGGTTTGCGCATCGAGGGCGGCAAAGGGTTCGTCCATCAACAAGATGTCCGGATCCAGCGCCCACGTTCGGGCCAACGCGACACGCTGGCGCATCCCTTGGGAGAGTTGCCAAGTCCACAGCCGTGACGCCTCGGACATTTGAACGGCCGCAAGCCAGCGCGCGGATTGAGTTCGTCTCTCCGCCTTGGGTACTCCCCTCAATTCGAGACCGTACTCCACGTTCTTCTGCGCTGTTCGCCACGGGAACAGCGCATCTCGGGCCATCATGAAGCCCATCCGAGAACGAGCGTCGAATGGTGTTGTGCCGAGGACCTCGGTTTTGCCTTCCGTCGCGTCCACCAATCCAGCGAGCGCGTTGAGCAGAGTGGTCTTTCCGCAACCGCTCCTGCCGACCAAGCTCACGAACTGTCCGCGAGGGATGGTGAGGTCGAGATTGTCGACCACAGTTTTCGTCGACCCGTCGGGTGAGGGGAAGGATATCGTCAGTCCGTCGAGTTGTACGGCGGGTGTAATCACGTTGGTATCCATGATGATTCCTGTCATCGTCGAGCCGGCGGCTGCCACCGAAGGAGGTAGCGCTCGGCGAAGTTCATGACCTGGTTGAGGACGACTGCGACGATTGCGAGAAGTATGAGGATCGCGTAGACCGCTTCCATCCGGAACTGGGCCGAGTAGATCGACACAAGCTGGCCCAGCCCGTCCCGTGACGAGATCAGTTCCGAACCGACAACGCCAAGTAGCGAATAGATCAGCCCCAACCGAAGACCGGCAAAAATGCCAGGTGTTGCGACGGGGAGGAGGATGTGCCAGAACACCTGTGTCTTACTGGCATTCAGGACAGTGGAAAGTCGGAGCCATTCGTCGTCCACCGACTTCACACCGGCTCGTGCACTCGAGCAGACGATGAAGAAGACGAGTGTGAACGCGAGAGCGACCTTCGCCGTCATCGTGATCCCGAAGATGACGATAAGCAGAGGCGCCAGCGCAAGACGTGGCATGGCATTCGCCGCATCCAGGAACGGACTCATGATGCGTTCGAGGGTCGGAAGCAGTCCGAGAGAGAGTCCGACCGCCACCCCGACTGCGCTAGCGAGGATCCACGCGATCACGACGGCAGTCATCGTGGCACGCAAGTTCGACGAAATCTCGCCCGACTGCACCGCTGCGGTGAAGTAGGCCCAGGCCTCGCCTGGCGTTTTGGCCAGAACTGGCTCGATCCAACCTTGCGATGCGACGAGCTGCCACGCTCCGAGTAGGACCAGAAGCAGCGCGACCTGGGCCAGTCGTACCCCGATGGTGAGTCGCGTACCGGATCGACGCTGTCGAGCGGGCTTCGGCTCAGAGCGCGCCCGCCTCACGGAACGGAGCGACGTAGCACCGGATGGCGAACTTGCGGTGATGGTTTCGGTCATTTCGGCGCCTCCTCCGTTGTGCTCGCAGGCGGCGATTGGTGCTCGACAAAAGCAGACGGGTGCCTCTGGTCGAAGCTCCCCGGGTTGTTGCTCACTGCGTTCATATGTGAAGCAGATCACGGGATTCTTCTTCCCGTCTACGCCACATTCGAGAGGTATGCCATAGGGTTTCCCTATGCCTGACGGGCGCAAAATCGGGCGCGCGCGATGACTTCCACGAGAAGGGAACCCCAATGGACCGGCGTCATCTGGAATACTTTCTTGCCCTTGCTGATCGGGGCAGCATTTCCGCTGCTGCTCGCGGACTGGGGGTCAGCCAGCCGACAATCTCGGAGGCTCTGGCCAGGATGGAGAAAGAGTGCGGCCTGACGCTCGTCCGCCGTGGATCGCGGGGAGTCACCCTGACCGACGCTGGACGCGATCTCACAGGTCCGGCGGCCCAAGTACTTCGGGCATACCGGGATTTGGATCACGCTTTGCATCCATTGAACGTCGTGCAGCGGGGTCGGCTGACGGTCGTGTGTCCGCGAACATTGGCGCGTGATCCAGCGGCCACGGCCCTGGGTGCGTTCAAAAGAAAGTTTCCGAACGTTGCGGTGACGATGCTCAGCAACGACACCGACGGAATCGGAACGGTGGTCGCCTCGGGTCAGGCTGATATTGGGCTCGGGGTGGACGAGGTGTTCGACGAGGGCGTTGAACGTATCCTTCTCGGCCGGCAACAAATCGTTGCGCTGGTGCCGGCCGCACGAAGTGAAGGCGAGGGGGCAGCGGCGTTGACGGATCTGTTGCGAATCGGATTGATCACCAGCCCGCGTGACGATGTCACTCGGCGACTGTTGGCGGAACGCCTGGGCGAAGGCACTGTGGACGAGGCGGTGGTTGCGGAGACTATCTCTGTGGCTTCGATGATCCCACTTGTACGCGCGGGAGTCGGTGTCGCTTTCCTTCCCGAATCTGTCGCCGATACAGTCGGAGAAGGTGTGGTGCTGTGTCGTACTCGGCCCCCGCTCACTCGTGATATCTGGATGTTCCACGGTTCGACGCCATCGCCTGCGGCACAAGCGTTTATCGAGACGACCAGCCGATTACGTGACGAAGGTGGAATGGGGAACGCCGGATGAGCAAGTTCGGAGAGTCCGCCACCCCGCGAATCGATCCGCGGCAGCTACAAGACTTCCTTGCCGTCGTCGAACACGGCAGTATCACGGCGGCAGCGGCAAATCAGTTCACGGGAACATCGAGCGTCTCTCAATCAATTGCGCGGCTCGAAAGACGGGTCGGAGGACGGCTTTTCAATCGAGGCCGGACCGGCGCGACGCTGACTGCGCGCGGACGGAATCTCATCGATCCAGCACGCGAAGCGCTGGCCGCGCTCGACCGATTAGTGGTCGAGCGCGAGTTCTTACTGTCAGCAGTCCCCCACCTCAGTGTTGCCACGACAGCGAGCCTTGCGGACGATCCCGCAGCGGTACTGCTCGGAGCGCTGCGCACGGAGGTGCCGAACCTGAGGATCACCATCTCGGATCCGCCTGGGTCGTCCGTGGCCGATGCGATTCATCCGGTCATGGCAGGCACCGCTGACGTGGCAATAATGGAGTCGCCGCCCACCGGTGTTCCCGGGACGCGCACGGTGCGCCTTCCGGACCACAAGTTGCGGCTCGTCTGCCCGCCCGGTACCCCGCCACCGGTGGACGGGGTATTCATCGGCGAAGATCTCATGCGCATCGGCTTGGTTGTCGCACCACGGTTCGAAACTTCCGATGTCTATCGCCATCTGCGGTCGATCGAACCGCGAATCGACCACGCATTCGTGATGAGGTCACAGCACCGCGATGCCTTCGCGGATTTCGCGTACGAAGGGATCGGTGCTGTCATCCTCGAACTCTCCAGTGCCGAGCGAGCATCCGAACGCGGGTGCACTGTGGGCGAGATATTCGAACTGCCCCCACGGAAGATCGCAGCCGTGGCAAGGGACGGCCAGAACACGCAGATCGTCGAACATTTCCTACGGCTGTGTGCCGAGCAATCCGCGCGGAAGCCGTAGGCCGAGGCGATCTCGACCTTGCGCTCTGGGTATTCGCGTCGCCCGGGCATCCACCGAGAACGATGATTTTGTCCACAGACACAACACTTCTGGGATAGTCCGTTTCCTGAAACAAAGCCGACGGGTTGCCTTCCCGTGAATATGTAATACACGTCACTCCGGATCAACTTCGAAAGGTTGACTTTCATGCGAAAGTCTCTGAAACATTTCGTGAATGCTGCAGCGGCGGTTGCGTTGTGCGCGACGCTAGGACTCACGGGCGCAACCGGAACAGCGGCTGCCGATGCGCCCGGCATCCCGAGCGTCGGGCACGATTGGGCGAGTGCAGGGCCGTACACCCCGAACGTCTCGATCGGGCTGGTGCACACTCTGTACTACCCGCGCCAGCTCGGCGCGCGCGGCGAGAAGCACCCTGTTGTGATCTGGGGGAACGGTACCGGTGTGCTCCCCGGTGCGTACACCTCCTTGTTGCGCCACTACGCCAGCCACGGATTCATCGTGGTCGCCGCCAATACACCGGCAAGCAACTTCGCCATCACCATGCGGTCGGGAATCGACCTCATCGCGGACAAAGCGGCCAGCCCGTCGAGTGTCTTCTACGGCAAAGTCGACCTGGAACACATTGGTGCGGTGGGGCACTCGCAGGGCGGGTCTGCGGCGATCAACGCGGCGATCGACGACCGCGTCGACACCGCCGTCGCGATCCAACCAGGCCCGCTCAATGATGTCGATCTCATCGACGAGCCCGTTCTCTATCTGGCCGGCCAGGCCGACGCAATCGTTTGGCCGGCGATCGTGCGGGCGATGTACGAGGACGCAGACCACGTGCCTGCCGAGTATCTGGAACTGCGCGGCGCCACGCACTTCGGTACGGCGATCAACGGCGGCGATATGCGCGGGCCGAGCACGGCGTGGCTGCGGTACTGGCTACTCGACGATCCGAACGCTCGCACCGAGTTCTTCGGAGCGAGCTGTGGATACTGCACTGACACCCAGCAGTTCTCCGACTTCGACCGCAACGATCTGGCCCGGCAGATCCCGGGCTGACGGTAAGTCGGGAGTCGAAGACGAACGACCTGTCTGTTCAGATCGGCGGAGTTGCGAAGCTCAAATGACGACGTAGCCGTACATTCGTTCGCCCTGAGCCACAGCTCTGGTCGCTAGTTCGACGAAGGCGGTCAGGAACGGCACTGAGTCCTCCGACGGTTCACTGGTCTCGTCGATCGCCCAGGCGGCCGCAGCGGCCGCGACGCCTTCTGCGTTCAATTCCGCTAGTGCATCACGCAATTCGTCGGTAACCGTGAGCACGAGGGTGTCGCCGTCGTCACTCATCGCGACGAGTTTCCCGCAGCGTGGACCTTTTGCAACTTCGTCGTAGGGGCGAGCGGTGAGGGCTGCTTCCAGTCGGCCGAGCGCGACAACTGGATCGACGCCTTTCGCCTGCAGAACTGGAGTCCCACTCGCAGCCAACTGGATCCGCGGGCGAGAAGCTGCGTTCGCCTCCATCACCTCTGGGTCCAAGTCGACGAGTCCCTCGAGGGCAGAGGTGGCATGCTCATCCGTGCGCGCGGTGAAGTAGTCGGTGATCGCAGACATGGCGCGATCATCTCACACACGATGCATCTCAATGCCCCGGACTCCTTCCGCGACTTACTGATCGACGTCAGGAGGGACAGGTGTGTGCTTCCTCGATCGCTTTCGCGAAAGCGCGAAGTCGTGGGCTTTCGAGATCGGTACGCCACACGAGACCCAAAGCAGATTCGGGTAATCCGTTGATCGGTACGAATGTGATGTCCGAGCGCTGGCTGTATGCAGCGGTTGCAGCGCAGAGGATGAGGCCGACCTGACTGAATGCGACCTGCGACAGGCCTTCCTGAACGGTGCTCGCCCCACCCTGCGTGGGAATCGTGGCTCCGCCCGGCGTCGTGCTCGGGGAATTCACACGCTGCCAATAGTCGGGGGCGGGGCCGGTGATGGGTACGAGACAGATCTGCGCCAACTGCTCGGCGTCGATCACGCCCAGTTCGCTGAACGGGTGATGGACTGAGACGGCGAGGGTCTGGGGCTGTCGAGAAAAGACGAGCCCGGTTGTCAGTTCCGGCTCATCTACGGGGAGAAGGGCCACTGCCGCATCGATTCGCCCGGCGAGTACATCACTGAACGGATCACCCAGGGGTAATTCTTTGATGGTCACGCATGTTTGCGGATGTTGTATCTCGAAACGAGAGACAGCAGCCGCGATCGAATCGTAAATTGCTCCTTGGAAACCCACCCGAAACGGCGTCGGCGTGTTGCGTGCTCTTGACTGAGCGTCCTCGATTACTCCGACAAGCGCACGATGCGCGGGAGCCAACGACGCAAGAAAATCGGCACCGAATTCAGTCAGGTGCACGCGGCGACTGGTCCGCGCCACCAGGCTGGTGCCGATACGACGCTCCAACGCGCTGATCAGCTGACTCACTCGGCTCTGGGAGATGAACAGCCGCTCGCCGGTGCGACCGAAGTGCAGTTCTTCAGCGAGAACGAGGAAGCACTCGATCTCACGCATCGGGGGCTCCGACATTTTCACTCCGACCCTGGACTCATTCGACCACTCCATCATGGCTCATCGATGAATTGAGCTAATGGTTGGATGAGCGATTCGCCGTTGATCCATCGGCGTGCAGGAGCTTCTCTGGTTACATGCCCCACTCCGCATCTGCACAGAACAGCCCTGCGTCCACGTCCTCAACCCACGCACACACCATTGAGAACCACTGGGCTGCGGTCGCGCTGATCGCAGCGTCCACCTTCATCGTTGTCGCGGCAGAGATGATGCCGGTCGGGCTACTCACCCCGATCGGTGCTGCTCTGGTGGAAAGTGAAGGGACCATCGGGCTCTCACTGGCCATTACCGGATTGGTGGCAGCGGCCACTGCCCCGTTTGTGCCCATCGTGACCCGGCGCTTCGATCGTCGGTCGACGCTTATCGTTCTGATGCTTGTAGTCGCCGCGGCGAACGCCCTCACGGCCCTTGCTCCGAGCTTCGTTTTCCTCGCTGTGGCTCGCGTCCTTCTAGGCGTGAGCATGGGTGGAGTCTGGGCACTCGCAGCTAGTCTGGCACCCAAATTGGTGGGTTCCAGATCCGTCGGGTTGGCGACCACGATCATCTTCAGCGGAATCGCTGTTGCCTCAGTTCTCGGTGTCCCTGCGGGGACGTATATCGGGGCAGTCGCCGGATGGAGCGTGGCGTTCTGGACTCTCAGCTGCGCGGCGACGCTGATCGCGATCGCCATGATCGCTGTCCTACCCACGATGCCAGCTGATCGGGCCTTGTCGCTCGGGAGTCTCGTGGCGGCCTTTCGGAACCCAGGAGTCCGGGTCGGATTCGCGATTACCGCGCTCATCGTCACCGCTCATTTCGCGGCGTACACCTATGTGCGTCCGGGGCTGGAGTTCTTCGCGGGGTTGAACGCTTCGCAGGTCGGCACAATGCTCCTGATCTACGGTGCATTCGGTGTCGTCGGCAACTTCATCGCCGGGCCGTCCGCTGCAAAGTCCCCGAAGGCGGTGGTCGTCAGCCTCAGCGTGGGAATAGCGGTCACACTCGCCCTGTTTCCGATCTCGGCTACCACCTTGATCGCAGCTGCTCTGCTCATGGCGGCTTGGGGCCTCTTCTACGGTGGTGCATCGGTGAGTACTCAAACATGGATTGCACAAGCAGCTCCCGTTCACCGCGAGGCCGCTTCTGCTCTATGGGTTGCAGTCTTCAATGCAAGCATCGCGCTCGGTGCGTTCGCGGGCGGACGCATTCACGACCACTCCGGTTCCGAAACGGTCTTCTGGACAGCCGCGGGAATCGCAACTCTCGCAATGCTGCTCGCGACATTCCGCAATCCCGTCGTGGCAAAGCATGAACTGACAACCTAGCCGCCTACACAAAACCTTCATAGAGGCAGGACAACAGATATGCACCAGATACCCGCTTCGGCATTCATGGATGTGGCCGAGTTGCTCGAACGCTATCGGGACAAATCGCTTTCTCCGGTGGACGTGCTCGAGTCCACCATCGAACGTATCGAGGCGCTCAACCCGACCTTGAACGCATTGGGACACACTTTCTTCGATACTGCACGAGCACAAGCGAAGTCAGCGGAACGCCACTACGCCCGCGGCTCGGATGTCAGCCTTCCGCTCGCCGGTGTTCCCGTTGTGGTGAAAGAGGATGAACCGGTGCAAGGACAACCTTGGACTCAAGGGTCCAAGGTCTATGAGGATGTGATCGCCACTCACACTTCCACTTTCGTGCAGCGAATCATCGACGCCGGTGCGATCGTCCACGCGCGATCGACGGCGCCCGAATTCTCCTCGGCCGCGTTCACACAGTCCGAGTTGTGGGGCGTCACTCGCAATCCGTGGAACACGAAATACTCCTCCGGCGGGTCTTCCGGTGGATCGGCAGTCGCACTTGCCACGGGGATGACGCACTTGGCTACCGGTTCCGATGTTGCAGGATCGATCCGAACTCCGTCGTCGTTCAACGGAATTGTCGGGTTCAAGCCACCACACGGCCGTGTCCCGGTCGATCCTCCCTTCAATCTCGATCGCTACTGCCACTGCGGTCCGATGGCGCGCACCGTAAGTGATTGCCTCACACTGCAGTCGGTCATCGCGGGACCGAGCTCCACTGACATTGCCTCGCATGTGCCGGCATCGCCGCTGCCCGGCCTCGCAACGCATTCGTTGACAGGAATGCGTATCGCCGTGATCCCCGCGTTGGGTGACTGGCCGGTTGATCCGGACGTTGCCGCCAACACCGCCAAGTTGGTGGACACCCTCACTGCGCTGGGCGCACGCGCGGAGATCATCGAAGTCGACTTGTCACGCGCTGCAATCATGCGTGCGGCCGCCATTCACTACGATCACGTGTTCGGTGCATCGATCTCCGCCGAAGCGTCCGCGCACCCCGACAAAGTCACGGAGTACGCGAAGGAATTCGCGCGATGGGCACGCCGCACCCGTGGTGACGCGACTTTCCTCGACGGACTCGCGATCGAAGCCGAACTGTATTCGTCGATCGGATCCCTGTTCGACACCTATGACGCGTTGATCACTCCGGCAGTGGCGACGGAGGGCTTTCTTGCCGGCGACGACTACGTGGGGCACGGAATCAATGTGGCTGGAACAGAATTGGAGTTCTACCTCGAGGCTGTACCGGCCATCACCTTCAACATCCTGAGCAGCTGCCCGGTGCTGACAATCCCCACCGGTTTCGCTCGGAACGGAATCCCCACGGGCACACAGATAGTTACGCGACCGTACGACGACCAAACGGCCTTTGCGATTGGTCTCGCTCTCGAGAAGGTCCTGCCCTATCCCGGCAATCACCCGGACTGCCATGCGGCCCCGTAGGAATTGTTCGGCGTTGACACGCGCTCTGGTGGAGGGTTGACCAGAATGTAGTTAGGTGCCATATTAGTTGCATGGCAGTGGACGGAACCGATCACGACTCACCCACTTTGGATCAGGCGCGGCGGCAGTTGGAGCATTACGGCCTCGGGTCCGATCCGCAGGCGGTGCTGGTTGCGGTGCGGTTGATCTCGGCGGGCGCGCGGCTCGGTCGAGCGACTGAGGTTCACTTCGCGAGGTATGGACTGTCGACCGGCCGTTACCGACTGCTTGCGGATCTGGAAGACCACGACGGGGAGAAATCTCCCTCACGTCTGGCGGCTGATCTCGGCGTCTCGCGAGCCACGGTCACCGGCTTGGTCGATGGGCTCGAGCAGGAGGGTTTGGTCGCTCGACGTCCGTCCGCGGAGGACGGGCGTGGTGCGGTGGTCGTCCTGACTGCTCGCGGCGCTCAGCGTTTACGTGACATGGCGCCCGAACACTTTGCTCGTCTCGAGGAAATGGTCGACGAGCTCACTGTCGACGAGCGTGCGGTTTTTCTGGATCTGCTCTCGCGGGTCGTTCGCGGTATCGGTGCGCTGACTGCGGAGTAGTCGGCTGGGATTCCAGGCATTCGCGTAGCGATTTCGAATCGTCGTCAATTCTCGACAGAGGCTTCTCCTTCCATGCCCAAATAGTTAGCCACCTAATTATAAACGGAAAGTTGGTCTCCTTCATGTCCGGACTCACCCCGCCGATCCGTCGCGAAAACAAAAAGGAGATAACCGATTCCAATCGACTCGACCCGGTTGCCGATCGTCGCGCCGCACGACCTTTCACCCTGTGGAGAGAGGTGCTGGTCGCCTACCTTGCCCCTGCGCTGATGGCGGGTGCGGGCGGAGTCGCATCCGGCCAATCGGGCCTCACGACGGCGGCATTTACGTCCATTGCGGGCACGTCGGCAGTGGTGGCGTTGCTGATCGGCTCCTGGCTGCAGCGTCGCGGGAGGTCACGGCCGTGGACCACGGCCCTGCCTCGCATCATGGTGGCGGCAATTCTTGCCGTCGGAGCCGCTGTGATTGCTGGTCTCGTCGGATGGTTCGCCTCCCGTTGGCTACCAGCTCACACGAGCGTAGTCGACACCGCTCGCCTTGCTCGCCTGCAACTCGATCTACCGATATCTGCCGCTGTGGCTGCCGTCATCGTCAGCTGGCGATGGCGCCGTCAGAATCCCTGACCGACAACATATGTCAACGATCCCCGGCTTCCCGGGGAAGACCGAAAGGAACACGATGATCGTCATCATGGGAGCGTCCGGAACCACAGGCGGCGCGTTGCTACACAGTCTCGCATCCTCGGGTGTGCCGAGCCGAGCGCTGTCCCGCGACCCGGACAGGCTGCGCGCCCACCTCGGCGACTTGGCCGACGGTTTGGTCGAAGTAGTGCCGGCCGATGCCGCAGACTCAACTTCGCTGCGCACGGCTTTCGAAGGGGCCGAACAACTTTTCCTCGCCATGGCCAACGGCCTCGAACAGGTCGAGCTCGAAACGCGTGTGATAGACATAGCCGCCGAGAGCGGCGTCGAACACATCGTCAAGATCTCCGACCCCGCCGCCGCGGCCGACTCCCCCATCGCTCTCTCCCGCGGCCACCATGCCGTCGGCGAACACCTGCGTGCATCCGGGATCCGCCACACTCTGCTCCGCCCTTATGCGTTCATGCAGAATCTGTTGCTCCTGGCTCCGGCGGTGGCTGCGCAAGGGGTGATTCTGGGCGCGATGCGGGACGCGCCGTGCAACTGGATCGACTGCCGAGACATCGGTGACGTCGCCGCGGCCGTGCTCACACGCGCCGACCTCGCCGGCGGTACCTACGTCCTGACGGGCAGCGAGGCAGTCGGCTACGGCGGCATCGCCGATTCTCTGACCCGCATGCTCGATCGCCCCGTCCAATATATCGACCTGCCACCGCACGAACTTCGGCAAAACCTCGTCGATCATGCCCACATGCCTCCGTGGCTGGCCGAGCACATTCTGGAGATCCAGCAACTTGCCGTCTCGCGCCCGGAGTCACCCACCGACACGGTGGCACGTGTCCTGGGGCGTGAGCCACGAAGCCTGGATGCGTTCCTGCGTGAGCATCTGGACCGTTTCCGCTGATTCACGCTGCGAGAGCAGTGCCGCCAGAAGTCACGCGGTTGATCAACGAGCCCACCGAATCCTGATCGGACCTCGTACGGATTCCGGGTCGACGACTTCGCCGCCTTGGGTGATCTGCACTTCGCCGTGGGCCACCATGTGGCGGGCAGCCTCTCGGACGGGTTCCATCAGCGGACGCCAATTGTCGGGTGCTGCTGCGCGGGCCACGTCGGAGGGGCAGATGCTCGACTCGGCCGATCGGGCATTGAGTAGTTCGCGGATCTTCGCCGCCAGTTCTTTCTCTTCCACCATATGACCTCAGTTTCCGGACGTGACCGTAGGCCTTCAACAGAGTATGAACCTTCGGTTCGGCGAGTTGTGGCGAAGGAATGGTGCACATCGATAATCATTGACGGCGTGGAGAATTCGAGTGCAACGCGCCGCGACGTAGTCCGAGAGTCGTATTCGGCCAGATCCCAGGAGTACACGGACCTCTTCGGCTCGATGGATTCGACGCACGTATCTGATCGGGCCCTGGTGACCAGCTGGGCTGCCACTTTGACCGGCCCCGTGCTCGACGCCGGGTGCGGGCCGGGGCAGTGGACAGACTTCCTGGCCCAGGCCGGGCTGGCTGTGAGCGGGATCGATCTCGTGCCCGAGTTCGTCGAACGAGCACGCAACCAATACCCGGATCTTTCCTTCGAGGTCGGGGGCTTCGAGGCGTTGGACGCGAAAACGAATTCACTGGGCGGCGTGCTGTCCTGGTACTCGCTCATTCACCATCACCCGCAAGATATCGAGGCACCGCTCGCTGAATTCGCGCGCGTGATCCGCCCAGGTGGTGGGTTGCTGGTGGGCTTCTTCGAAGGCACAACGGTAGAGCCTTTTGATCATGCCGCGACGACTGGTTATCGATGGCCGGTGACCGAACTTGCCGAGGTGCTGGTCACAGCGGGCTTCGACGTGATCGAGACCCATACCCGGACGGGGAGCGGCTACAGGCCGCACGGCGCAATCACTGCCAGCCGGCGCGGCGTCGAATAGCGGATCGAGACAGGGCGAGCAATTCTCTTTCATTCATTTCGTGTGAGTGGTGTGCTGGATGAGTCACTTCCCGGCTTTTTCAGCACCGGATCATCCACAGTTGAAAGAAGGCGCTATGACCACGATCCATCTTCACAAGACGACCACTGCGACGCCCGAACAGGTCCTTGCCGGCCTGACCGACTTCGGCCCGGGCCGTGAGGAAATCTTCGGCCGCAGTGCGGACAGCTACCTGAAAGTGCACCAACAAGGACCCCACGATGCTGATGTCACCGAGGGCTCCAGTGGTATCTGGGAGCGTCTGCACTACGACTGGACCGACCCGCACCGCGTCGTGATGACAACCACCGACTCCAACCTGTGGGGCGGGGCGTCGAGCCATACCTACACGCTGACCCGGCAACCGACGGGCCTGACCGATGTCGACGCCGTCGTGGTCCGGGACGGCAAGAACCTCAAGGGAAAGCTCCTGGCGTCGGTACTCGGACTCGTCGGCACCCAAGTGCTGGGAAAGTCGTTCACGAAGTCCATCGATGCCATCGAAGCTCGCAACGGTGGCGCGAGCGGCGGCAACACACAGTGACAAGAACCTGACGGACTTGTCAGAGCGCTTCGAGGGCTTCCGTCATCTTCTTCACCGTCTCTGGTGCCACTTTGGCTTCGAATCCCGCCTTCAGGAGAGGCGACGCAATCTTGGCGGCACCGTTGAACTCGACGTTCGCGTGATATTCGATCTCGGTCGAGTTCGGACTCACTGAAGTCAAGGTGATGTCGTCGGTACTGGTGGCAGTCTTGTTCTTTCCTTCGAGAACAACGTGATTCAGCTCGTCGGTCACCAGCGTGTACGTCAGTTCCGTGGTGACGCCGAACAGCTTCGACACGTTGTGCCATTGGGTTCCGACGCCGACAGGACCGTCGGAGATCTGCGTGCAACTCTCGGTGCCCGGATCCCACGTCGGCGCATTGGCGAAGTCGCGGAGAAACGCCGCAGCCTTCTCGATCGGTACCTCGGCGGTGAATTTGCGGGTGACGTCAACCATGCGGTGGGCCTTTCGGTTCATTTTTCGGCGGTAGTGCCGAGGCGAGACTTCGTTCCGACGCGCGGGCTACCCAAACTCGACGAACGGTAACCGCCTTCAGAGGACTGCGCGGTCCAGTGGACGCGGAAGCGGATCGAGTGCGCCGGTCTCGCGCAGGCGCTCGTACGCTCGAACGACCCCATCGACGGCCCCGATCTGTAGCAACACGCCGCCCGGTAACGCGGCAACGCCTACGGCCAGGTCATCCGGGATCGCGTCAGCGCGAGCGGACGAGAGGTAGCCGACGCGGCCGATCACGGGATCTCCGACGCGATAGTCGGACTCGTCTTCGAGAGCGTCGAGGATGTTGTCGTCGGTGACGTCCCCGAAGTCCGGTTCCCACACCGCGGCGAGCATCCGAAGTAGTTCTGTCTCAGGAACTTCGGCGGCGTCCGGCGCGCTGACACCGAGAATCATCGACTGTAGGACGATTTCCGGTTCGCCGCCGGCCAACCCTGAGAGTTCGAGCCCCCATTCGGGCCCTCCGCCGGATGCGAGCCTCAACCCGATTCCCAGACGATCCGACCAGTCTTCGGCGGCCTGCGCGATCTCGAGCACGTGTGCCAACTGGTCGACGGTCACGGCAGTAGCAGGTCCAGCGGAATGGATCTGTTGCCACGACCCGCCGACCACCTCGGGCAACAGGAATTCGACTTGCTCCAACGTCCGACGCCACCGGGAGGCCACGGCCTGCACCGATTCCGGCCGTCGTCCCCAGAAAACTCGAATAGCGCGTCGTGTCATCGAGTCCTCCGGTAAGGATCGTCCATGGGTAGCCATCTCCCGTCCTCGTGGATTCCGAGATCAGTGACGCCGCGGGTGAGAGCGTCGACGGCCGCGAGAACGGCAGGGCGCGTTTCGTTCTCACGACACAGGAGTGACCACGTCCAGATTGCCGCCGGGTCGATCATCGGGCGTGCCGTGAGATCGCTCGGCAGCGTGATGGTCTGCCCTTTGGGCGAGTTGACGACCGGACGGCCGACGGCACGGACGTGATCGAAGAATGCCGGGCCGGTGATACCACCGTCGTTGATGCGCATGATCTGTGCGCCGGTATCGCGAGCGAATTCTTCGGCGAAGACGTTCCACGAATACCAGGAGGTGGTGTCTTCGTCGACGAGTACGACGACGTCGCGTGCCCGCACCGGTGTGGTGTCTTCTCCGGTGGAGACGGCGTAGAGCCGATCCGCGCCGAGCAGTTTCGCGCTCAGAGCATGTTGGGCGACATCGGTTTTCCGCACCCAGGCGATCGCCAGGTCGAGGCTGCCGTCCGCCACCCGCGCGGCCTGTGCGTGCGATGGCACCACCCAGGCGTCGACGTGCAGTTGCGCGACCCCTGAAGTGCGCGCGATCAGATCCGCGGGGAGCCAATTGACGTAGCCGATCCGGACGGGCTCCGCTCCGGACAGACGCTCCGCGCGGCGCCGCAGATTCCCGGCACTCTCGAGTAGCGCACGGACATCGGGGAGCAGCGCCGCGCCGGCTGGCGTCAGAGCGACGGAACGGCGGTCGCGGACGAACAGCTTGACGCCGAGGTCGCGCTCGAGTGCCATGATCTGCTGCGACAATGACGGCCCGGCGATCAGTAGTCTTGCCGCGGCTCGGCCGAAGTGCAGTTCCTCGGCGACGACCTCGAAGTATCTCAGCTGACGCAGCTCCACGATCCTTCATGCTACGTGCGGTGGGAGGTTGCGCCTATCAGTCAGGAGCAAAGCGGTCGTGGCGGTCCGGCGCGGCCGGGGCACACGATAAGACCATGACCACAATCCACAACGGCGTCTCCTCGCGAGCGCACGCTGTCCAAGCTGCCGCTGCGCTGGCGGCGAGCATGGGAATCGGTCGATTCGTCTACACACCGATTCTGCCGTTGATGCACACGCAGGCCGGTCTGTCCGCCTCGCTCGGCGCCACCCTGGCGACGGCCAACTACCTCGGGTACCTCATCGGCGCGCTCGCGGGAATCCTCATTCCCGGCGTGGTGCGCTCGGCAGCGGTGATGCGTACGTCGTTGGTGGTCCTCATCGCGACTTTGGCGCTCATGCCCACTACCCACGACGGATCCATCTGGTTCGCCCTGCGGCTCGTCGCAGGCATTGCCAGTGCCCTCGTCTTCATGATCGCCGTCAGCGCTTTGCACGCGCACCTTCGGGGGCAGTCCCAATTCCTGGCCGGATGGGGATTCGGCGGAGTTGGGTTGGGTATCGCCCTGTCCGGGGTCCTCGTGTTGGTCGTCCGCTTCATCGGTACCTGGAGTACAGCCTGGCTGGCATCTGCGGCCCTTGCAGTGGTGTGTGCGGTCGCAGCCTGGGGATTGACGCCGGAACCGCGTCCGGCCATCACACCGGACGCGCCGGGAACTCCCAGTTCCCAACGCGGGTTCACTGCCTTGTTCATCAGTTATTTCCTGGAAGGCATCGGCTACATCATCGCGGGCACGTTCCTTGTTGCCGCAATCGATCTCGCCGCTCCAGAATGGGTCGGCAGCGGCGCTTGGATAGTGGTCGGTCTGGCCGCATTTCCCTCGTGCGCCCTGTGGGCTTGGCTCAGCCTGCGTTGGTCGAGGCCGACTCTGCTTCTCGTTGCCCTGTTGATTCAGGCGGTGGGCATAGCGCTTCCTGCTGTGATCGGAGGCGTCGGCCCCGCACTGATTTCAGCTTTCCTGTTCGGTGTCACCTTCCTTGGTATCGGGTCAATTGTGTTGGCAATCGGCGCGCACCTGCAGTTCCCACGCGCCGTGGCGTTCCTGACCGCTGGATACAGCGTCGGTCAGATTCTCGGCCCACTCGTTGTCACTCCGTTGCTGCGAGACGGGTATCGCGACGCTCTGCTGTTGGGTGCGGCCGTCGTCCTGGGCGCGGCAGTGGCCGCCGCGGTTTTGCGGTTCCGATTCCCTTCCGATCTCGATGCGGACCCTCGGACGGCCACCTCGACTGAGGAGGTAGTTTTTGATGTCAGATGACGAAACCGCCGGAGCACTACCCGACGTAGGGCTGGAGATGTTCGAATGAGCGCACTCACAACCGATCTCGACCTGAAGGTCCCTGTCATCGCAGCCCCCATGGCCGGCGGCGCTTCCACACCGGCACTTGTTGCTGCTGCCTCTCGCGCAGGCGGTCTCGGCTTCCTCGCCGCCGGGTACAAGACGCCTCAGGCTCTGTCCGACCAGATCGACGCCGTGCGCGCCGAGGGAGTGTCCTTCGGTGTCAACGTCTTTGCGCCCAACCCGGTGCCTGTCGATGTCGATGCCTACCGTGCCTATGCCAGGGCGATCCAGGTCGAGGCGGATCGCTACGGCATCACACTGGCTGACGGTGAGCCGGTCGAAGACGACGACTACTTCGAGGACAAGATCGATCTGCTCCTGGCCAGCCCGGTTCCGGTGGTCAGCTTCACCTTCGGCTTTCCCGCACCCGGCGTCATCAAGGCGCTGCGCGCTGCCGGTTCACTTGTCGTCCTCACTGTGACTTCGGAGGCAGAGGCGCTCCTTGCCGTCGACGCCGGTGCCGATCTGCTTGTGGTGCAATCGTCGGCTGCCGGCGGCCACTCCGGAACGCTCACTCCCCTGCAGGTTCCGGCAGAAACACCGATCACCGAACTTATCGCACAGATCCGTCATCGCACCTCTGTTCCGCTATTGGCGGCAGGTGGACTGGCGACCTCCGCCGACGTCGCTGCAGCCTTACGTGCCGGAGTGGACGCGGCAGTCGTCGGTACTGTGCTGCTGCGCACCGAGGAGAGTGGTGCCTCGGCTCCGCACAAGGCAGCTCTGGCCGACACGTCCCGCGGGAACACGGTCGTCACAAGAGCTTTCACGGGACGTCCTGCACGGGCGCTTCGGAACGAGTTCATCGATCGCTACGACGCACAAGCGCCCATCGGGTATCCGGCCATCCATCACCTGACCAACCCGATGCGCAAAGCCGCTGTTGCGCAGGCAGATCCCGAGCGAATGCACCTGTGGGCCGGTACTGGCTACCGCCACGCGACGGAGGAACCAGCCGGGGTAGTGCTTTCGCGATTGGCTAACCTGTGACGGCGCGGACACCGAACATCACATTGCCCGAGGTAGTGACATACGACGGGCTGCCCAGGTCCGCCGGTGGTGCACACTCGCTTCGAGTCAAGCGCCCCGACGTGGCATTTCAACGCCTGCAGACATTTCTGGAAGCCTGCACCGAACCAGTGTCGTTGCCGTCGTGGACATTAGAGATCCGCCAGGGCGGGCCACCCGCGCCGACCGCGCAATTGACAGAGCTTGCCACCGGGATCTTCGGTGGGCCCCGCTACAAAGCGCAAACCCATACCGAATGGAACGTCCCACCTGGTTCTGTCAACGAAGCGCTCGATGCCCTCGTTGGTTCCGATGCGGTCACAACCCACGGACGTTCTTTGGCGGCACTGACCTGCAGCACGCCCGTACGCCTGATCGACCCCAACACGCGCGCGCCGTACCCCGACATCACCCCCGACGCGTTCGGCCGTTTTGCCGTGGATGGATACGGCCGGACTCTGGGTGACTCAGGCATACGCGCAACCCTTGGCAACGCGGCATCCTCACTGTCCCTGTGGCTCAACCTGCCAGCAGACGAACGGTTGTCGTCCGGTGCTCGTCACCTACAAGACCATCTCCCGTTCCGGCTGTCCGCGAAGCACTGGCGTCTCTGGCGGCCGAACCGGAGCGCAGACTCTTATCGTTCCAACAAGATTCCGTCGCCGGTTCACGACCGCGTTTGAATCACGCAGCAAGCATTCCGAGTTGCGCACCACCCATACCGCGCGTGGCACGTTGTCAGAATGCGTCTTCCTCGAGTTCCATGATCTCGTTGTCGAGGGAACCCAGGATTTCTTTGGTCGACGCCAGGACGGGCAGGATGTTCTTGGCGAAGTACGACGCGATCACCACCTTGCCCCGATAGAACGACCGGTCCTTTGCCGACGCGTCACGGTCCAAGGCTGCCAACGCGACTTCCGCTTGCACCAACAGGCGCCATCCGATGAGCAGGTCGCCTACCGCGTACAGAAAGCGCACCGAGCCGAGGCCTATCTTGTACAACTCGGAGGGTTGGTCCTGGGAAGCCATCAGATACCCGGTGAGCGTCCCGGCCATCTCCTGCACGTCGGTCAAGGCGGTCTCGAGTAGGACTCGCTCGGCCTTGAGTCGACCGTTCCCGGCCTCACTGTCGATGAACTCTCGTATGCGACCGGCTACGTGAGCGAGTGCAACGCCGCGGTCGCGTGCGATCTTTCGAAAGAAGAAGTCCTGCGCCTGGATCGCCGTGGTGCCCTCGTACAGGGTGTCGATCTTGGCATCGCGGATGTACTGCTCGATGGGGTAGTCCTGAAGATAACCGGAGCCGCCCAGGGTCTGCAGGCTCTCGGTGAGCAGTTCGTAGGCCTTCTCGGAGCCGACGCCCTTGACGATCGGCAGCAGCAGATCGTTGACCCGCACCGCCAATTCGGCATCCGCACCCGAAACCAACTCGGCGACATCGGCATTCTGGTGTGCAGCGGTGTAGAGGTAGACCGCTCGGAGGCCTTCGGCGTAGGCCTTCTGCATCGCCAGGCTGCGTCGGACGTCGGGGTGGTGCGTAATGGCCACGCGGGGCGCGGTCTTGTTTGTCAGCTCGGTGAGGTCTGCGCCTTGAATTCGTTCTTTTGCGTACTCGAGGGCGTTGAGATAGCCGGTGGACAGTGTTCCGGTAGCCTTGGTGCCCACCATCATTCGAGCATTCTCGATGACCTGGAACATCTGGGCGATACCGTTGTGGACATCACCCACGAGCCAGCCGACGGCAGGAACGTCCGTCGCTCCGAAGGTGAGCTCGCAAGTCGGGGAAGACTTGAGGCCCATCTTGTGCTCGACGCCGGTGACGTACACACCGTTGCGCTCTCCCAGTTCAAGTGTGTCCGAGTTGAAATGGGACTTCGGAACGTAGAACAGGCTCAAACCTTTGGTTCCTGGACCGGCTCCCTCGGGCCGGGCAAGCACCAAGTGGAAGAGGTTCTCGGCCGTGTCTCCGACGTCGCCGCCGGAGATGAACCGCTTGACGCCCTCGATGTGCCACGTGCCGTCCTCCTGCGCGATTGCCTTTGTTCGGCCTGCGCCTACATCGGATCCGGCGTCTGGTTCGGTGAGCACCATCGTTCCGGCCCATCCGCGCTCGAATCCTTCTTTGGCCCAGTGTTTTTGCTGTTCGTTTCCGATGGTGTAGAGCACGCTCGCCATCAGTGGACCCATGTTGAAAAAGCTTGCGGATCCGTTTGCCGCGACCAACATTTCGCCGATCGCCCAGACCAACGGCGCCGGAGCAGGTACACCACCCATGCCTTCTGGTAGGCCGAGTCGCGACCAACCGGCTTCGTTCACCGCCTCGACCGTCTTGCGTAGAGGTTCCGGGACCACAACTGCGTGATTGGGTGCGTCGAATTCGACAGGGTTTCGATCCGCGTCGGCGAAGGACGCGGCGACCGGTCCTTCTGCCAGCCTCGATACTTCCGCAAGAATGTTGCGCACGGTGTCGGTGTCGAGGTCCCCGTAAGCGCCGGCATCCAGCAGTTCGCCGATCCCGAGTACCTCGAACAGATTGAACTCGATATCACGCACGTTGCTTTTGTAGTGACCCATTGTTCTCCGACCTTGGTTCGTCAGCAATACGATTCGTCAGCAGATACGGCTCGTCAGCAGTACACAAGAAAGCCTGCCCCACAAGGAATTCAGTACGCAACCGTAGGTAGAGACGAGTGCCGTTGCTACAAAGTAGCGCCGAGTCGCTCTCATTGAAACATTCACTCGTACAATCGGTTTCCGCTGGTGGGGGCGCATATCAGTCGCGAAGCATCCGCTTGGGTCAAAGCAGCTGCGCACCAATCGAAGTGCCCGTCCTCACCTTCGGCGTCATACGCATTCGGTGTGATCAGTGAACATGCTGATCGGTAGACCAAGAGCGCCTCTCGTTGGTAGCCGAGACGTTCCTCGACCGGCGTGTAGAGCCCAGTTCTGTCTCGTGAGCCTTTGGTATCGGTCAGAGGGTGAGTAGCACTTTGGTGGCGCGCCGCTCGTCCATCGCCCGGTAGCCTGCGGCGGCGTCCTCCAACGGGAGAGTGAGGTCGAAGACGATGCCTGGGTCGATCTGGTCGGTCATGATGAGCTCGATCAGTTCGGGTAGGAATCGCCTGACCGGCGCGGGACCGCCGAGCAGGCTCACCGTCGCGAAGAACAGGTTCATGCCGTCGAGTTCGACGCCGTGGGATACCCCGACGTAGCCGACATGTCCGCCGGGGCGGGTAGCTCCGATAGCCTGCATCATCGATTCTTGGGTACCTACGGCTTCGACGGTCGAGTGGGCGCCGTAGCCGCCGGTGAGTTCCTTGATCTTCGCGATGCCCGCGTCGCCCCGCTCTTCGACGATGTCGGTGGCGCCGAATTGTGTGGCGAGTGCCTGCCGGTCGGCGTGACGTGACATGGCAATGATCCGCTCGGCGCCGAGTTGTCTGGCAGCGAGGATCGCCAAAAGCCCGACTGCGCCATCGCCGACGACGGCGACCGTTTTGCCAGGTCCGGCTTCCGCAGCTACGGCGGCGAACCAACCGGTGCCGAGTACGTCGGAGGCTGCAAGGAGGCTGCGGGCCTGCCGCTCGGTCGGCTCTCCGTGGACAGGGACGAGGGTGCCGTCCGCGAGCGGGATGCGAGCGTATTCGGATTGGGTGCCGACCGAGCCCATCATGACCTGGTGGATACAGCGAGACTGAAAGCCGGCCTCGCAGATTTCGCAGGTGTTGTCCGACGCGACGAACGAGCCCACGACGAAGTCCCCAACTTCGATGTCGTTGACGTCGGGGCCGACCTGTTCGACGACGCCCACGTATTCGTGTCCCATCGGCGTCGGGCCATTCAGCTCTTCGATGCCGCGGTACGGCCAGAGGTCGGAACCGCAGACGCAGGTGGCTGTAACGCGAATGATCGCGTCGGTCGGTTCGACGATCACCGGCGCTTCGATCTCTTCGACCCGGACGTCGCCGGGGGCATGCATGACGACAGCGCGCATGACGTGACTCCTCACCATCGGTTTTCTCGTGTCACTTCAACCTGATCATGATTTGGCGGCGTGCGGGAGTCCCACGCGATAGTGGTACTGCGAGGGACTCCCTCGCTACCGGTCACTGACTTAGGCTCGATGGCATGGACGATCGAGCGCAAGTACGCGAATTCCTGACCTCGCGGCGCGCCCGAGTCACGCCCGAACAAGTTGGACTTCCGGCCGGATCGAACCGCCGCGTGGACGGTCTACGTCGAAGTGAAGTGGCAACCCTCGCCGGCGTGAGCGTCGAGTACTACACGAGGCTCGAGCGCGGAGCGATCAGCGGCGCATCGCCGGGTGTACTCGACAGTATCGCGAAGGCCTTACGACTCGACGACGCCGAGCGCGCCCACCTTTTTGATCTCGCGCACGCGGCAAGCCCGGTAGCCAGGCCCCCGCGTCGGCGAAATGCGAAGGGCTGGAAGCCCCATCAGAGCCTGCAGTGGGCGCTTGATGCAGTCACCGCGGGACCCGCTTTCGTGCGGAACGGTCGCATGGATCTTCTTGCTGTCAACCCACTCGCGCGTGCGTTTTACAAGGACCTGTACGACATGCCGGGGCAGCCCCCGAATATCGCGCGCTTCACGTTCCTCGACGAAAGGGCTTTCGAGTTTTATCCGGACTGGAACGCGTTTGCCGAGGTGACCGTCTCGATTCTGCGAACCGAGGCTGGGCGAGATCCTCACAACAAGGAATTGCACGATCTGATCGGTGAACTCAGCACTCGGAGTGAGGAATTCCGGCGTCGGTGGGGCGCGCACGACGTCCGCCATCACGGCACCGGATTCAAGACTTTTCACCACTCCGCCGTGGGGGAGCTGACGCTTGCCTTCGAAGGTTTGGAGATGGCCGCCGAGCCGGGGTTGACGCTCACGATCTACACCGCAGAGCCGGGATCGCCGTCCGCGGAACGGATGCAGCTACTCGCCTCGTTGGCAGCCAGTGAGGATGCGGACTCTGCTCCTCACGTGTCGGAGCGGTCGCTGACGGACGGCTGACGAACTGCGCGACGGTTGATCGGGTCGTCAGTTGACGACTTCGACGGTGGTGCGCTTCGTGCGTTCCTTGCGCAACAGGATCATCAGCGGCAGAAAGTAGAGAGCGGCAACGCCGGTGCCTACCAACACCGGCCCAGTGGCACCGAGACTCGAGGCGAACGCAAACCCGGCGATCCAGGAGCCGACCGCCGTGCCCAGATTGAACGACGAGGTGCTGAGAGCAGAAGCCATCGTCGGCGCCTGATCGGCATAACGCACAGCCATCCCGATCAGGATGGGATTGGTCGACATGCCGAACAGTCCCAGCATGACTACGAGAATCACCGTCACGATCACGTTGTGCGAGAAGAGGCAGAGCGCCCCGAGTACGAGAAACGTCATCGCTGCCGAGACGAACAAGACCCCGTACTGATGCTTCGCACCGAGTCGACCGCCGAGATTGGAGCCGACGAACGCACCGAGTCCGTAGCCGACAAGCACTAGCGGCACTGCCGACGCAGCAAGTCCCGTGTTCTCGGTCAACAGCGGAGAGATGAAGCTGTACGCCGCCAGCGACGACCCGCACACGACGGCGCAACCGGACAGAACGAGCCAGATGCGTCCGTCCCGTAGGCTCGCGATCTCCGCTCGCCAGGACGGCACCGCACCGGATTCGGTGTCGGCGGGTACCAATCGGTGGACGACGGCCGCGGCAACGAGTGCGAGGGCGGCGAGGGCCCAGAAAGGACCACGCCACCCGATGCTCTGACCGGCCAGAGCGCCGAGCGGAACACCGATGACGTTCGCGAGCATGCCTCCGCCCAAGACGATGCCGAGCGCGCGCGAGGAAGACGCCGGGCCGGCCGCTTTTGCTCCGACCACTGCGGCGACTGCCCAGAATGCGCCCGTCGCCACGGCTGTGAGGAAGCGGGCGCCGAGAATGAGTCCGAAGTTGGACGAGAGCGCGACGATGACGTGTCCGATCGCGAAAACAACCAACGCCGAGCTCAAGGTCACGCGTCGAGGAACCCTGAGTGTCAAGATCGCCATCGCCGGCGTGCCGACGATCATTCCGATCGCGAAGACGGTGATCATCAGGCCGACGTTCGCGATCGACGTACCGAGGTCACCCGCGATCTCGGGAAGAATGCCGGCGACGACGAATTCGGTTGTACCCATCAAGAAAACTCCGACGGCCAGCACGTAGATCACGAGCGGCAGGCGGCCGGTTTCTTCGACGGTCGGGGCGGAAATCATGAGGTGGTCAGTTCTCTTTCTGTTGACGACGCGCATGTCGTGGCGCACCCGTCCAGGGCATCACGCCTGTCGCCTGCGAGGGAGTCCCGGTCGTTGGGGGTACTCGAAGGGACTCCCGGTGTGGCCGATTGCGCGCTACCGTCGGCGCAAAGACTGCCTGAACCCGGGAGGCGCGCCCATGACACGACGACAGATCCGGGGGCTCGGCGCCGCCGTGCTTGTCTCGGCCTTGATGACTGCTTGCAGTACCGAGGACGCTGAGGGGCCCGGTCCACAGGCAAGCACGACAACACGATCGGCGCCCGCCGCGGCCTTCGGTGAACCCGAGACCGTCGCCGACGGCTTGGACGCGCCCTGGTCGATCGCATTCCACGGCGATACACCACTTGTCAGTGAGCGCGACAGCGCGCGAATCCTCGAACTCGACGCCGGCGGAAACAGCCGCGAGGTGGGAGTCGTCGACGGCGTCAGCCCCAGGGGTGAGGGCGGTTTACTAGGGATCGCAGTACGTGAAAACCGCCTGTACGCGTACTTCACCGCGAACGGGGAGAACCGGATCGAACGCTTCGACATCATCGGTGCTCCGGGGGAATTCGCGCTCGGGCCGGCCGAGACGATTCTCGACGGGCTCGCTTCGGCCAGCTACCACAACGGTGGTCGCATCGCGTTCGGCCCGGACGGGATGCTGTACGTGACCGTCGGTGATGCCGGTAGTCGAGACAGAGCTCAGGACCTCGACTCGATGTCCGGGAAAATTCTGCGCATGACTCCGGATGGCGATGTACCGCTAGATAATCCATTTCCGAACTCGTTTGTCTACAGCTACGGCCACCGCAACTCCCAGGGCATTGCCTGGACCGAGGACGGCACGATGTACGCCAGCGAGTTCGGGCAGGACACCTGGGACGAACTCAACCGGATCGAAGCAGGCGGAAACTACGGGTGGCCCGAGGTCGAAGGGATTGTGGGTGAAGACGGATTCATCGACCCGCTCCAACAATGGTCACCTGACGACGCCAGCCCCAGCGGAATCGCCATCCACGACGGCACGATCTACATCGCCAATCTTCGTGGTGAGCGACTCCGCACGGTGCTCTTGACCGATCCCGCGACCGCCGACGAGCAGTTCGTCGACGAATACGGGCGCCTCCGTGACGTTGTAGTCGCACCGGACGGGTCGCTGTGGATACTGACGAACAACACCGACGGTCGTGGCGACCCCAACCCCGGTGATGACCGCATCCTTCGCGTGCCGTTGCGCTGATGTCGATTTCCGGCGAACGCAGTACTTCCAGCCCGAGGGTCCTGGCCGAAGCCTGTGATTCACTAATATCTTTACGACAGGTGCGCCGGGTACGGATCGGAGAGACAGCATGGGGACTTGGGGTTCAGGACCTTTCGACAACGACGTAGCGGGCGACCTGCTCAGCGCAGTACAGGCGGGTGACTACGACATCGACGATTACGCTAGCCACCCCGATGGCGGTTATCTCGATGCCGATGATGCTCAAACAGCAATCGCCGTCGCCGAGATTCTTGCGGTTGCGCACGGCGTTGCGGCGAAGCCTGTGCAGCTGGATGGAATTGACGCCGCCGGGTACGTCAGCACCTTGAGCCCGGAGCAGAAGAGTTGGGTCCTTACCGCACTCGAGCGTGCAGTTTCCGACAGCGACACTTCGGAGTTGTACGAGTTGTGGGAAGAGAACGGTCCGGAAGACCTCGCAGCTTGGCGGGCACCGATCCTGAGCAGATTGGCCAGCCTCAAAACGGTGGGGTGAGCGTCACTCGTTTGCAGTCCCTTGCTTACTCGGAGTTCGACGAGGACAGACTCCCCTTGACGTACCGGGTGGTGTTGTCAGCGAGGATCTCGGCGAGCCCGCTTTCGATACCGTCCAGTGCTTGCGCGGCGACGTCGGCAGGATCGATCTTCTGTTCGGCGGGTACGCCAGCGGCCATGTCGGTATCCATGTATGCGACATGCAGTGCCGATACGGAGATTTTGCGCGGCGCAAGTTCTTCTCGAACGGCGTCGGTCATCGCCCAGGCCGCTGCCTTCGACGACGCGTAAGACCCGAGCGCGGCTGGATGGAACCAGGACAGCACCGACAGAACGTTGAGTATTGTTCCGCCGTCGTTGTTTTCGATGACGGGAGCAAACGCCCGGGTCACGGCGAGCGGGCCGTAGAAGTTGACGTCCATCTCTCGTCGAATGTCATCGATGTCGCCCCCGATCAAGGGCGCCGAGGTAGAGATACCTGCGTTGTTGACCAGCAAGGTCACATCCGATGCGATTTGCGCGGCGGCGGTTATCGATTCGGCGTCCGTCACGTCCAACCTCAGGGGGATGACGCCGGGTAGATCGACAGTTTCCGGATTGCGCGCAGCCGCGTACACCTTTGCGCCGCGCTCGACGAGTCCCGCAGCCAGATGGCGTCCGAGCCCGCGATTGGCTCCTGTGACGACCGCAACCGTCTTGTTCAGGTCCATGATTCTCCCAGAGTTGTGATTGCTCGTGACGTTTAGATTATGAATCAAATCTAAGTGTCGTCTAGGATAGATGTCAAGTGAAATCCAAACTGGAAGGCGTTGTGATGGGCCGCGTATCGCAGCAACAAGCGGAAGAGAACCGTCGGCGCGTCGTGGAAACCGCAGCCCGACTGTTCCGAGAGAAGGGCACTCACCTCAGCGTCGCCGACCTGATGAAGGCGTCGGGGCTGACCCACGGTGGCTTTTACAAGCAGTTCGCGTCCAAGGACGCTCTCATCGACGAAGCGACCACCCACGCCTTCAAGGAACTGGCTCAGCTGCACTCTGCGGGACTCGAAGAGCATGCAGGGCAACGTGACTCCGCCCGAAAAGCTTTGATCGATACCTATCTCTCGGTGGCGCATCGCGACAACCCGGCAGACGGATGCCCCGCTGCTGCGCTCGCCGCCGACATGGCGCGCGAGCCTGCAGACAGCGAGGCCCGTCGGGTTTACACGGAGGGAGTGGGGGATTTTGCCGCAGCTCTTGCCGACGACGAAGCTGTCGGTCTCCTCCGGCTCTCCACCATGCTCGGTGCACTGGTTCTTTCGCGAGCTACCAAGGGTTCCCCGCTCTCCGAGGAAATTCTCGATTCCGCGCGCGTCGAACTGATCAGAGGGCTTCGAGAGCCGCTGTCATCTTCTTGACGGTTCGGGTGCCCTGGCCGCGAATCCCGCTTTCACGAGGTCCAGTTCTCGCGGTTCCGAGAGTCGGACTCTCGATATGTCGATTGAACGCTCTAGTTGATTCCGACGACTTCCTGGGCGATCGCTGCGAGTCTTGCCTGGGCAGCGGATACGACGCCGTGTCGGTTCTTGTGCGCTTCCTCGTACGCAACGATGTCCCGCACCTGTGCGGCGTCGGTCAGTTCCTTCACGGCGGAGACGGCTTGGGTGACGTTGAGTTCGTCGAAGTCTTCGATGGGAAGTTCAGTGGGGTCGAGTAGCCCACTCGACTTCCGTACCGAACGGAAGACGTCGGCGGCACCGTCAGCACCTTCTCGGCGAGTGACCTTCTCAGCCGTGGCGATGGCCGCATCCCTACTGGCCGAGAGTGTTTTCACAGTCACGTCACCGGCATATGCGCCCCAGCTGATCAGCTCACCCAGTACCGGCGGTGAGGTGCGAACAGCGTCGATGGCACGGTCGAGACTGCGGGTGGACCAGGAGACCGGAACGTTGACCAGCCGTATCGCCGCGCCGGTGGCAGCTTGCATCGGTGTGCGGCGCAAAGCTGCCGGTCCACCGAGTGCCTCTTCGGCCAAGACAGTCGTGAGCCAGTCCACGGTCGCGGAGTGTGCAGTGATGAGGCGGTCGGCCAACGCCGCGACGGTCTGATCGCCGCCGGCAGTGGCCAGGGCCTTGAGGTAGCGGGAGCGGTCGAGGAGTTGATGTTCGAGCGCAAGGTCTCCCAATACCGCTTCGTCGAAGGGCTGAGCCTGTTCGACCATCGCTTTCACTCCGGCTGTCGCGCGTCCGAGGAACGGACCGACCAATTCCGGAACGCCACCCAGATCGCGAATCGTGGACTCGATGGAACTCGCCCTTTCACGGCCGTTCTCTGCGTTTTCCGTGAGTTCGCGTCGAACCGCTTCGGTTCTGGCCTGTGCGACGCGCGTTTCGGCGACCTGGATCTCGGTGTGCGTCAGTCCGAGGAGGATGCGTAACTGGGTGATCAAGGCGGACGTGGTTTCGGAGTTGCTCATATCGGGGTCGTCCCTTCGTCGGTGCGTGCTTTACGTGATGTTCAGCTTCTGCTCGACGAGTGCTCCGCGGGTTGCGGAGCCACCGCCGCTACGCGGGCTACCCCGACCTACCGCGTAGTAACCACAACGAACAAGTGGGCTCGACGCACCGAGATCGTCGGCGCCAGGACGAGTGAGATCCCGGCCACCCCGAGGTTTCGATTTCTATTCGGCGGGAAGGAGGCATGTGCAGTGCATCCATCCAGAAGCCCGCGAGAAACTGCGTCACCCGAGGAGTATCGATATGCCGGACCAGTACGCAATGCAGGACCCGACCACGCGGTTCCCCGCTCCTGTGCGTGAGCGGCAGGCGGAGATCGCACACCCCGGTCTCACCGCAGACATGATTTCTCCTCCCGACCACGGTGAAAACACCTATCGAGGAAGCGGTCGACTCGAAGGAAGGCGTGCGATTGTCACCGGAGCGGATTCGGGCATCGGACGTGCGGTCGCGATTGCATTTGCCAGAGAAGGCGCGGACGTTGTCCTGAGTTATCTCGACGAGGAAGAACAGGACGCTCGGGAAACCGCTCGCTGGGTCGAGGAGGCAGGTCGCAAAGCCGTCTCGGTGCCGGGAGATCTCCGAAGCGAGGAACATTGTTCTGCTTTGGTCGAAACCGCGGTGCGTGAACTCGGCGGACTCGACATCTTGGTGAACAACGCCGCGTTTCAGATGGTGCAGATGGGCGGCATCGCCGATATCACCACCGAACAATTCGACCGTGTGATGAAAACCAACCTCTACGCACTATTTTGGCTCTCCAAGGCAGCGATCGCGCAGATGGAGCCCGGATCGACGATCGTGAATACCTCGTCCATCCAAGGTGCGTCCCCGTCGCCCGAGCTGCTCGATTACGCCACGACAAAGGCGGGCATCATCGACTTCACCAAGGGGCTGGCCGCCGATGTCGCACGGAAGGGAATCAGGGTCAATGCCGTTGCACCTGGACCGATTTGGACGCCACTGATTCCGGCGACGATGCCCAAGGAGAAGTTCGAGACGTTCGGGGACGACGTTCCGCTCGGGCGGGCAGGTCAGCCGGCCGAGCTTGCTCCCGCCTATGTATTTCTCGCCTCTGGCGAATCCAGTTACACCACTGGGGAAGTCATCGGCGTGACGGGTGGAAAACCGCTCACCTGAATGTGCGACTAGACAAGGCGTACGACGACGGCGTAACGGTCAACCGTTGTCGAGGCCCGCGGCGACCATCGCTGCGGCGGTCTCTCGTTCGGAGAATGAGCCCTTCTCCAGACCCCGGATGACGCCGGAGCAATCAGCGGGGGAACGGTTTTGGTTCAACTTCGCTTTTCCGTAGACACGGGCCACGTGCAGTTCGATCCCCACAATCCCTCGCAGCTGCGCATCGACGAACTGCGGCGGCGCGTCGGTGACCTTCCATTCGTTCTCACGGCCGGATTCATGTCGAGCTGTCAGTGCGGTGACGTGCGCACGCAGCCACTGCTCGTCGTCGTGCGCAACCAGTTGGCCGTAGACGTAGAGAACTTCGTAGTTCCACGTCGGGACAACCTTCCCGTGGACGCTCTTGCTCGGGTAGAACTCGGGGCTCACGTAGGCGTCGGCGCCGGGGAGGATCACCAGAGACTCCGATGTCCCGGTGTATCGCCAATGCGGATTCGTCCGGGCGAGATGCCCCTCCAACACGTTTCCTTCGGCGTTGTACAGCAGTGGCATCGACGTGACTTCGAGGGTCTCGGGGCCCGGTGTGACCAGGTGTCCGAATCCACCGGCGTGGAGAGAGTCGGCGACCGCGTCGTCGGAGAGGCGGAATTGTCCGGGCAGAATCATGTGTCTCCTCACAGATTTTTTGTCATGTGACAATGTGTCACAGCGTGGAGGTTTTGTCATGTGCTAATAGAGTGAGCCTGTGACCAGCACTGTGGCGGACCAGGTGAGGCTCTATGTCGTCCGCGGGACAGCGGGCGAGATTTCCGAGGGCATCCGCAATCTCATCAGTGCTGGGGTACTGGCTCCAGGGGATGCGTTGCCGCCCATACGGGCCTTGGCCGACGATCTCGAGGTTCACCGGAACACAGTTGCCGGAGCCTATCGCTTGCTCGTGGCGGCGGGAGTTGTGGAGACACAGGGCCGGCGCGGCAGCTTCGTGCGAGCCATACCGTTCCTGGAAGGAGAAGGCGGTATCGCTCTTCCTGGCAGCGTGGATCTCGCCAGCGGAAATCCTGATCCGGCATTGCTGCCTGATCTCAGAGCCTCGTTGGACCGGACCACTTACACGCCCCGGTTGTACGGCGCCGCAGCCACCGAGCCTCTACTCGATTCCTGGGCACGTTCCTCGATCAAGGACGAGGTTCTAAGGCCGTGCTCGATCACCATCACCAACGGTGCCGTTGACGCGGTCGAGCGACTGTTGACCGCTCATTTGACCCGAGGTGACGCCGTCGCGATCGAGGATCCGTGCTTCCTGGCGAGCATCGGAACGCTCAAAGCCAACAGCTTCCGAGCGGTACCGATGGACATCGACACTTCGGGTATTACCCCGCAAGGGCTGCTGCGTGCTCTCGAAAGTGGTGTGCGCGCGATTATTTGCACCCCTCGTGCGCACAACCCCACCGGGGTCAGCATGAGCGCCGACCGAGCGGCGATTCTCGGAAGCATCCTGGCCGAGTTCCCTCACGTTCTGGTAATCGAGGACGATCACTTCTCTGCCGTGTCCAGCAATCGGTACTGTCGGCTCGCTCCGATGAGCACGACGCGGTGGGCGCTTGTTCGTTCCGTGTCGAAATTTCTCGGGCCCGACCTGCGCGTGGCAGTGGTCGCCTCGGACCTCGACACCGGCATTCGGCTGAGCACTCATCTCCGGTCGGGCGCCAACTGGGTCAGTCACCTGCAGCAGCGCTTGAGTGCTGAACTGCTGAGTGATCCGACGGTGATCGACGGCCTCGCCAATGCTCGCGCTGTCTACGAGCGCCGCCGAACCCTTCTGAAATCTGCACTGTCAGAACATGATATCGAGGTTCCTGACACTTTCGACGGACTCAATGTCTGGGTTCCGCTGGATCGGGATTCCGAACCGATTGTCGAGCGACTCGCCGAGTCTGGCTGGCTCGTGCGGGACGGAAGTCAGTTCTCGGCGACGCCGGGTCAGTGCCACCGGGCACTTCGTGTGACCGCCTCCACCATCACCTCTGACCAAGCACGCGAGTTCGCCAGTGCCCTGGCTGAAATATTGGCGAGCCCGTAGTTGTCCAGCTGCACTACGGTGCGAATCTGAGTCTCTCGCTTCTCGACGAAACTACCGGCGACGGCTGGATCGATAGGATCGGTTCGAGCGACGACGAAGGGTGTAATTGTGGCGAGGGCGGTTGTTGTCGGTGCGAGCCGAGGTCTTGGTCGTGCGTTGATCGAGGGTCTGAGGAGCGATGGCGACGAAGTTCTCGGCATATCGCGTCGGCGTCCTGACGGGTTCGACGTCTCAGAGTGGATCGAAGCCGACCTGACCGATCCTGTTACGGCAGCGAATTCGATCGATCAGGAGCTTGTCGGTGGTGTAGATACCCTGATCTGCAACGTCGGAATTTGGGAAGGGGATGCCTTCACTTCCGATTATGCGTTCACAGATCAATCCGATGTCGAAATGCTCGAAATGATCAACGCCAACATCACGGCCACAATTCTCCTGCTCAAGCGCCTGATCCCGAGAATGATCGGCCGTCCTCGACCTCGGATCATCTTGACCGGGTCCACCTCGGGACTCCCGCGAAGCGGTAGGCCGGAGGTTGCGTTCGGTGCATCGAAGTTCGCGATCAACGGCATTGCCGACGCGTTGAGAGAGGGCTACCGGAAGGACAGACTCGCCGTGACTGTCCTTCATCTCGGATATCTCAATACAGAAGACGGACTCGACGTGCCCCGAGACGTCGCTGCCGCCAGGGGAGAGGGATCTCTGGTCCCGGTACATGACGTTGTGGATACGGTGCGCTCGATCTCGAGTTTGTCGTCTTCGACGTCAGTGCGGGAAGTAGTCCTCACTGCGATCGACGATCCGCGATTCTGATTTGCGGCTGTCGACTCAATCTGGTTGCTGAACAGACGTATTCAGAGAATCTAGACCCCGATCAAGAAGTAAGCTCCGGTCAGATACGTCAGGGTGAGGCCCGCCAAGGCCCACGCCATGTACGGCCGGATGTAGAGGCGCCGCAGGCGGTGCAATCGCAGGGAGGCTCGCAAGAACGCGCCCACGGTCCCGAGCAGCAACATCAGGCTCGGGACGAAGACCGCCAGTCGGCGATCCTTCTGTGAGCACAGCAAGGTGTCGGTACCGAAGCATTCGCCCCGCCGGGAGCCCAACCACACGATCGCGATAACCAAAACCGCGGTAGCCAGAACGACTGACACGCCGTACGTCAGGGTTCGCCTGTTGATCTTTCGCTCTCGACGCTGAATTACATCTGACGCGTCAGAACTGTCGGTCATCACACCGGCTCCTGTACATCGCACCTCACTTCGTGGATCGGCGGTGGGAGAGGGCGTACAGCACTACTCCGACGGCCAAGAGTAATGATGCGCGTAACCACGTCGCAGCGCTCTGCTGGGTGAGCAACGCAACGCACGTACCGAGAGCGAGGATCGGGAAGATGATCGGCGTTCGGAAGTGTTTGTGTTGCACTGCGTCACGGCGCAGAACCAGGACGGCGATGTTGGTGCTGATGAATACGAAAAGCAGCAGGAGTACCACCGTCTCCGCCAGGGCTGACAGCGATCCGGTGACGCAGAGAGCCATGGCAACTGCTGTGGTCGCGATAATCGCCACCCAGGGGGTCCGTCGCTGCGGCAGTACCCGAGCGAAGACGCTCGGGAGCAAGCCTTCCGATGCCATCCCGTATGTCAGCCTGCTCGCCATGATCATTGTCAGCAGTGCGCCGTTGGCGACGGCGACCAACGCGATCAGGCTGAACAGGCGAGGCGGAACGCCGACGTCGGCAGCTGACACAACTTCCAGCAGTGGCCCGGAGGATGCGGCAAGTTCGTCGGCGGGCAGGACCACCGAGACAGCCAGGCCGACAAGGACATAGGCGGCGCCGGCTGTCAGTAATGCTCCGAACAGTGCGCGTGGGTAGACCTTGCTCACGTTCTTCACTTCTTCGGCTACGTTCGCGGACGTTTCGAAGCCGACAAAAGAGTAGTACGCGAGGAGTGCCGCAGCCAGCACCGCGAGTGCAGGCGATCGGCTGTCGTCGAACTCCACGACGCGGCTCAGGGTTCCGTCGCCGCGCCCGAGAACTATGCAAGCGAGGACGACAACGAGGACGAGCCCGGTGACCTCCACGACTGTCATGACGACGTTGGCGCGCATCGACTCCTTGATGCCTCTGGCATTGAGAAGTCCCACCAGGAGCAGGAAGACGAGCGCCGCTGGAACGGTTGGGACGTCGATGAAGGCTTTGAGATAGTCGCCCGAGAATGCGAGGGCGAGTCCCGCCGCACTGGTTACGCCGGCCGCCAGCATCGAGAAGCCGACAAGGAACGAGATCAGTGGTTTCCGATACGCCCGTTGGGCGAAGACGGCTGCGCCGCCCGCTCGCGGATATTTGGTGACCAGTTCGGCATACGACGTTGCTGTCAGCAATGCCATGACGAGCGCTACGAGCAGTGGTACCCAGACGGCTCCACCAACTTCACCGGCGATGACGCCCACCAACGCGTAGATGCCGGCACCCAGAACGTCTCCGAGGATGAACACGAAAAGGAGTGGGCCGGTTATAGCCCGAGTGAGAACGTTCTTACCGCCGTCTTCATCTCCGCCTGCGGTTTCGTCCACGTTCTCAGCACCCGCGGCGCGTCGCATATGCAAGGTTCGTCCTGTCTTCATGGTGGCGTGCCGCCACCTCAGGAGCAGTCATGTACCCATTGGCCGAGGTTTCAAACGTAGGTCGCCCGCCTTCCCGTGCTTTGCTTGTAGGGGAATCGCAGAAGTAGTGACTGGAGGACGAAGTGGCCGAAACGACGGTTGCCGCGGTGATGGACGAGTTGGCTGCTCTCGAAGATCCGAAGGCGCGTGCGGTGAACGAGAAGCACGGTGACGATCACGGTGTGAACCTCACAAAACTGCGCGCTGTTGCGAAGCGATTGAAGACTCAGCAGGAACTCGCACAACAGCTTTGGGCGACGGGCGATACCGCGGCGCGATTGTTGGCCCTTTTGATCTGCCGCCCGAAGGCGTTCGAGCGTGACGAGTTGGATGTCATGTTGCGAGAGGCCCGCACTCCGAAGGTGCAGGACTGGCTCGTCAATTACGTGGTGAAGAAGAACCCGCATGCCGAGGAGTTGCGGGTGGCCTGGACCGCTGACCCTGATCCTGTGGTCGCTAGCGCCGGGTGGGCTCTGACCACCGAACGTGTCGCGAAGAAGCCCGAGGGACTTGACCTTTCAGGGCTACTCGACGTCATCGAGGCGGAGATGAAGGATGCTCCTGACCGCCTGCAATGGGCGATGAATCACTGCCTGGCTCAGATCGGGATCGAACATGCCGAGTACCGCGCCCGGGCAATCGAGATCGGTGAGCGACTGCGGGTGCTCGAGGATTACCCGACTCCACCGAACTGCACCTCGCCGTTTGCGCCCATCTGGATCGTGGAGATGGTGCGACGACAGAGGGCAAAGTAGAGCGCACGACAACTGAGGATAGGGTTACCTTCGTGCTACGTTGGGCGCCGTCACCCGCTCGGGGTGTCTGAGCAGGTCGATCGACCGGGAGGTCCTGGCGTGGCGAGAATTTTGGGACGAGGGCTGTCAGAGCGACGAAGTGGTGGCAGCCGTGTCCGCCGGATGGTAGCCGTCGTGGCGGCGTGCGGGCTGGCGGCCGGAATGGCGGCCTGCAGCAGCAACGGCGACAAAGACAGCACCGACGACAAAGACAGCACCCGGACTTCATCCGCAGTCGACGCCGCGTTCCCGGTGACGATCACGTCGGCCCTCGGCACGGCCGAGATCAAGGAGGAGCCCAGGCGGGTCGCAACCTGGGGATGGTCCAATCAGGACGCCCTCCTGGCGCTCGGTGTCGTCCCGGTCGCGATGCCCACTTTCTCCGGACCTCAGTACGGGGCCGACGCGCAGGGCATTCTGAAGTGGGACGCCGAGGCACTCGACAAGCTCGGTGGCGAGCAGCCGATCTTGTTGTCGGGTGACGGAACGGGCGAAGCACCTGTCGAGCAGTTCGCCAAGGCTGAACCAGATCTCATCTTCGCCCCGTACTCCGGGCTCACTCAGCAGGAATTCGACGCACTGTCGAAGATCGCGCCGGTGGTTTCCTTCCAGGACGAGCCGTGGACCGCGTCGTGGCAGGACCAGGTGACCATCGCTGGTCAGGCGCTGGGTAAACAGGCCGAGGCCGGCACGCTCATCGACAAGACCAACGCCGCGATCAGCGCGACGGCTGCGAAGAACCCTGCGTTGCAAGGTAAGACCGTCACCATCGGACTCCCGAACAGTCCGAGCACCTTCGCGGTGAGTAAGAACGCCGACGTGCGTGTCGAGTTCCTCGAGCAGCTGGGTCTGAAGAACGAGCCGACGATCCAGCAGGCCGATCCCGCCAAGGATCCCGAGGCCGTGTACTTCGAGCTGAGCACCGAGCAGGCGCCGCTGATTGCGTCTGACGTGCTGTTCGTGGTGGCCTACGACAAGGACTCTCTGAACGCGTTCCTCGCCGAGCCACTGGTGGCAGCTCAGCCGGTGATCGTCGATGGGCGTACGGCATCCACCAAGGACTTCAGCGTCGACAAGAACTTCGCGTTCGGCGGACTGACGGTCCTGACCATCCCGTACATCCTCGACGACGTCGCCACAGTTCTGAACACCGCTGCCGGCAACGTCAAGGGCTGACCGGCCCGCTAGCGGGAAGTTCGAAACTGTGTCCGGTACCGCTGTGGGCTGGTGCCGACCAGGTCTCGGAAGCGTTCGCGGAACGTGGTGACGGCATTGAATCCGACTTGTCCCGCAACACGTTCGATCGAGTGGTCGGTAGTCTCGAGCAGAAATTGCGCTTGGCGGAGCCGCGCGTGATGGAGCCATTGCAACGGCGTCGTACCGATTTGTTCCTGGAATCGGCGGTTGAGCGTGCGAGTGCTCATCGTTGCCTTGGCCGCGATTGTCGTGATGTCGAGTTGCTCCCCGAGGTTCTCTTCCATCCAGTTCAGTAGCGGCCTGAGGGTTGTCCCGCTGGGTACGGGAGGTTCGTGGACGATGAATTGTGCTTGCCCTCCGGCACGTTCGAGCGGCATCACACTCAGCCGCGCCGTGTCGGCGGCGACCGCGGACCCGTAGTCCTGACGGACCATGTACAGACACAGGTCGAGTGCGGCCGCGGCGCCGGCGGAAGTCAGGACGTGCCCGTTGTCTACGTAGAGAACGGCGGCATCGACGTCGATGGCCGGGTGCCGACGCGCCAACTCCGACGCAGCCGCCCAGTGCGTCGTCGCGCGAAGTCCGTCGAGCAGGCCTGTGTCGGCGAGGGTGAATGCGCCGACGCACAGTGAGGCGATGCGCGTGCCGCGATCCGCGGCAGTTCTGAGGGCTTCGATGATCTCGGGGTCGATCGGCACATCGAGATCGGCGGTGCCCGGGATGATGATCGTGCTGGCCTGGGCGAGACGTGACAGTCCGTGCGGTACGCGCATCGTGAACGTTCCGGTCTCCACCTCCTCGGTGAGCGCGCACACGGCGGTCCGGTAGGCCGGTGCGCCTGAGGGAAGCCTGCATCGTCCGAAGACTTCGAGGGGTGCTGCCAGGTCCATCGGCACCACTCCGGGCAACGCGAGAACTGCAACGTCATGCATGTCTGAAACGTAGCGTATGTGGCGCGAGATCCTGTGATCTCGTGTCGTGAAATATCCTCTCAACTGGTATTTCACAGAATATGTGAGGTTGGCTGAAAGCCGTCGAAGGTTGGCTTTCAGCCGTCGCCGCAGGGGTCAACTTCCTCCTACTGTCGTAGGAACAGCGAAGCGCACAGGAGCGCGTCGCACAAAATCGGAGGTTGCAGTGCACGCGCAGATCGTGTTGTTCGACGGATTCGATCCCATGGATGTCGTGGGTCCGTATGAGGTGCTCTACGCCGGGGGTCTCGCCAGCGGTGGGGCGTTGAGTGTCGAACTCGTCAGTGCGGAGGGGCCTCGGACCGTCCTGAGCGGAAGTGGTGAACTCGCTATGACCGCCACTGCAACCCTCGATGTCGAACACGCGGATCTGATCATCGTTCCCGGAGCATCGGGTCTCTTCGAACCCGATGCGGACCAGCCGGGCACCAGTTTGCCGGAAAGACTCGCGGCCACAACGGAAACCGAACTGCCTGTCATGATGCGGCGTGCACTCGACGATCCTGGTGTTCTTGTTGCGACCGTCTGTGGAGGATCTTTGGCGCTGGCGATGGCGGGGCTTCTCGAAGGGCGCCGCGCCGTGACACACCATCTTGCCGTGGACGCACTGGCGGCCGGCGGCGTTATTCCGATCCAGGCGCGAATCGTCGACGACGGTGACCTGATCACCGCCGGCGGTGTGACATCCGGTCTCGACCTTGGCCTGTACCTGTTGGAACGATGCCTCGGGCCCCGGATAAGTCTCGAGGTCGAAGCGCTCTTCGACTACGAGCGTCGTGGAACGGTGTGGTCGGCCACGGGCGCCGAGCCTGTAATCACCTTCGCCCCGGACGCTGCGTGAATACGCTTGTGCGTACCGAAACGCGAGAAATCCCATGACCGGAATCCTGCTGTCCCTCCACGTGATTGCGGCCATTCTTGCCATCGGCCCCGTCGCTGTGGCGGCGAGTATGTTCCCGGTGGCGAGCCGCGCCGCGCTCGCCGATCCGGACAGCGCCAGTGTTGCGACGACGGGCATGCTGCATCGCATCGTTCGGGTGTATGCCACGATCGGCGTTGTCGTTCCGATGCTCGGTGTCGCCACCGCCGTCAATCTCGGAGTGCTCGGTGACCTGTGGATCCTCACCTCGATCGCACTCACCGTCGTTGCCGCCGTGATACTCACCGCGGTCGTGCTTCCCGCCCAACGGCTGACAATGGCGGCGATCGAAGGAACCGGGTCCGTTGTGGATGTCGCAACGCGGCTCACCCGTCGACTGGGCACAGCGACGGGGATCTTCAATCTGCTCTGGGTCGTTGTCGTCGTGCTGATGATCTTTCGGCCAGGATCGACAACCGGCGTGTGATCCGAGGCGATATTTCCCGTGTCGGAGACAGCGACGCTTGACCTTGACACAGTGACAAGGACTCCAATGGTCGACGAAGGAGGTGGTTGTCGTGAACACAACCAACCATGGTGGGCAGAATGCTCACCTCGTCGACGCATTGGCCGCGGCTGATCCCTCGGTTCGGCTGCGCGCCGCGCTCGCTGTCGGCACGCGCCCGGACCCTGAGCTGACGGATGCCCTGATCGATCGGTGCGCCGTCGAGCCGGACTTCTTCGTCCGCGACATGCTGACCTGGGCATTGTGCCGCTTGCCGGCCGAAATTACGGTGCCGAGGCTGATCCGTGAGCTCGGGTCCGATGGTTCGCAAGCCCGCAGTCAGGCGCTCCACACCTTGTCCAAGATCGGCGATCCGATCGCGTGGCCCGAGGTCTCTGCGCTGGTGCACGACCAGGACGACGAGGTCGCGCGCAGTGCGTGGCGCGCCGCAGTGGCACTCGTGCCGGCAGGAGTCGAGGGTGCACTCGCAGCGGATCTGGCGACCGAACTCGGGCGGGGCGAACTGCAGATGCAGCTCAGTCTGAGCCGTGCTCTGACCGGGCTCGGCGAGGCTGTACTCCCGGTGCTCGACGCGGCCGGTATGAGCCCGAATCCGCGTGTCCGGGCGCATGCTGATGCTACAAAGCAACTCTGGCACGACCCCGACGGTGGGTTCGCACTCTCTCACGAGTTGGCGAAGCGCGTCGCGGCAATCGGCCCGGACGCGTAGGAAGGGGAGACGGATGTTGATCGGCGAGGTCTCGCGGCGTTGTGGTGTCAGCACACGGATGCTGCGTCACTACGACACCTTGGGACTGGTGAAGCCGACGGGCCGCACGTCCGGCGGTTACCGGGAGTACTCCGCCGACGACATCCGTCGACTCTTCCACGTCGAGAGCTTGAGGACGTTGGGGCTCTCGTTGAACGAGGCCAAGCGTGCACTGGACGAACCCGACTTCGCGCCGGCCGATTTGGTGGGTGAACTCATGCAACACACTCGGCAACGGATCGCGGCGGAGGAGGAATTGCTGACCAAACTCGAAAGGGTCGATGCCAGCGCCCCTTCGGAGTGGGACGACGTCCTACGCATGGTCTCACTGTTGCGTGCACTCGAATCCGAGTTCGCTGCCCATCGTCAGCAAGCGATCCTGTCGCAGGAGCTAAATGCGGCGTTGCCCGTCGACGCACTCGTCGAGGCCATCCTGTCGGAGAAGGATGCCAACGTGGCCGGAGCGTTGCAGTGGGCGTTGGCGAGGACCGAAGGTGCGGGCCTTGCAGGTCTCGCGAAGGGGCTCGAATCGGAGGACGTCGAGGTTCGACGCCGCGCGACGTCGGCCATCTCCGGGATCCACACCGAGGAAGCAACTCGGGCGCTGAAGCGAGCTCTCGATGATTCGGACGCGATAGTCCGCGCTGATGCCGCTCTCACCCTCGGATCTCGCGGAGAGGCCGTCTCGATGCCCGCTCTCCTCGAGATGGTCGCCGACGGGCGACGCGACGTCGAGGCCGGAGAGGTGCTCGGTCTTCTCGCGGAGCACTCACCGACAAGCGGTGAGGTCGTCGATGCCGTGCAGGCAGGGCTCGACGGCACTGACGACGCCCCGACGAGGTTGCGAATCACGCAGGCACTCGCTGAGATTCCCGGCGCGGCGGCCCGGGAAGCGCTCGCCCGGCTGACACGCGACGACGACAAGACGGTCGCGTCCACGGCAGCGGCGATCCTCGCGATGCGGGACCGTGGACCACGCCGGCGCGAACGACCGCGTATCGGGAACTGAAATCGGAGAACTAGGGCACCTCTGACAAATGCGGGCCCGGGTGGTCAGCGCCGCAACGATTTTGCCGCGGCGTTGCCCTTCAACGCTGCACAGAGCAGGACAAGGAGCACCGCTAGAAACACGACTGTTGAGGCGACAGCCGACACCACAGATCCGAAACCTGTCACGACACCGATGGTGACCTGCATGCACAGTCCCACTACGGCTGTCCACACCGTCCGGCGTAGAAGGGGCCACGCAATCCGATGGGCCAATTGCCACGCCTCGGGGCTCGAGATCGTTGCCTTCGTTCGTATGCCGACAACGGGATTCGGTTCATCACCGACCAGTCGCGGCATGAGCCCAGCAACGAAGGCGAGGATAAGCGTCGACGACGTCAGTGAGACCGTCAGACCCAGTAAGTCAGGCGATTCCATCCGTCCAGCCCCCTATCGGCAGATGTTGACGCAGCGGACATTCCAGTCTGGGGTGCCGCTGGGACACATCCGACTGTATGCGAACGAATGTATGTACTGCTGATCGGGTGACGCACTTTCAGGCTTTGTCCGACTGTATGCGAACGAATGTATGTACTGCTGATCGGGTGACGCACTTTCAGGCTTTGTCGGATGAGCAGTGGACTCGATCTCGGACTGGTTGTCGGACAGACCCTAATGCGGATCACCTACGCAGAAAAGGTTTCCCGCCGGATCCGCCAACACGTCCCAAATTGATCCGCCCGACTCATGGCGCTCGATGTGGGCTGCTCCTGCCGCGACAAACGTCGCGACGACCTCGTCCCGCGGAGGATCCTGCGGTTCGAGGTCGAAGTCGAGGTGAACCGTATTCCTTTGGCTGCGAGCCTGATCGATCCGTTGGAAACCGAGAGTGAGTGGGAGATCCGGGGCCGTCACCGTCAGGAAATCTTCGTCACCATCGGTACTCGCCTCGCCGAATCGCTCCGACCACCAGGTGGCAAGTGATCGGGCATCCGTTGCATCGAACGTAACCATGGCCAATCGCACCATCACACACCACAACCTCTTTACACGTGACTGCCTTTCGATCGATCTTAGGCAAAGCCCTGCAGCTGCTGCGCACCCGCTGCGGAGTGATCGGCGGATAGGGTTTCTTGCGTGGTGGATCAACGGCGAATGAGTTTGCGACGCAGGTACCTGAGCCTCGGTCTTGGCGAACTGGCGGCCGCGGCCGTATTTGCCGCTGTGGCTGTCGGCGTCGTGATGCCTCGGCTCGAAGGTCCGAAAGACTCCGCTGCGTTGTGGTCGGCGCTGGCCCCACTGCTTGTGATACTCGTACAAGCAGGTGTCTACTGGCTGCTTGCCCGAGGCTGGGTCGAGCAGGCACCGATGCCGGCCCGCCTCGCAGCGCTCTACCGCGTGTTTCGGGTCCTCGATGTTCTCTTGTTGGCGATAGCTCTTCTCGGCGTTGTCATCTGGCTACCAGATCACTCCGGCGGAGCTGTGGGCGTGGTGGCGGTGTGGGCTTTCGGCGTCGCCGAGTACGCCAACTACTTCGTGGCTCGTCTCGCCTACCCGCTGCGGCGGTGGCCTTTCGAGGTCGGCAAGTTGCGGAGGCCCCAACTTGTGCACGACCTGCATTCGGCGCGGTGATACCGGCGATGAAGCCTGCCTTTGCCGCAACGGCAAAATTTGATGCGGGATCGGAGTGAATTCGGAAGGATCGCTTCTGCCCACCCAGGAACGAAGCCTCTATGTCGTTCTTCACCGAGGAAGGAGAACCACCATGGCAGCGTCGCGTCGCAGCCGCCGTGATGCCCCACCGCCCCGGGCCGGAAACAGCGAGGTCGATACGCTACGCGCGTTTCTCGACTACTTGCGTGATTCGATCGCTGCCAAGGTCGAGGGTGCTCCGGAACCTCAGGTGCGCACCACAATTGTTCCGTCGGGGACAACCTTGCTCGGGCTGGTCAATCACTTGATCTTTGTCGAACGATCGATGTTTCTCGCAGAAAACGTGACGGATTGGAAAGCGACGTTTCAGCCGTCATCGGAAGACAGCGTGGACGGTGTCGTCAGTCGCTATCGCGAGACGGTCGAGCGTGCCAACGCAGTTCTCGACGGATGCACAGATCTTGCCGCGCCCATCCCGCGACCGGGGGCGAAACGACCCGCTCCCAGTGTCCGCTGGGCGCTCGTGCACATGGTCGAAGAGACCGGGCGCCATGCCGGGCACGCTGACATCCTCCGCGAACTGATCGACGGTGCGACCGGTCGGTGACATCGCAACAATGGATAGAATCCGTCGGTACAAGTGGCAGATCCTGGACGACAACCGTGGCGGTGAGGTCTTCCATCCCGCCCACAGCTTCCGCGCTTCATCGAGGCAGATGTCCACGACCGCCCACTGGTACAGCGTCGACAGTTCCGTCGGGAGTCGTTACTTCCCAAGCTAGTCCGGTGGCGGCCGAGGGAATGAGCCCGTCGATCCATTTGGCCACGACACCGACGACAGCTTTCTCGAGTTCCACACGTGACCACTTTCGCGGTCGATGCGGAACCGGCGGTTCCCAGCCTTCCTCGCCCCAGATCACGCCGAATAGCTCTCTCTCGTCACCGATTTGCTGATTCAGGCTGAATGCGTCAGGACCCTCGAATCGTGCCCATACGCCGAATGTTCCCTCGCCGTCCTGATCGACCGAGACATCGATGACGATCCCTTCGGTGCGCGGGGTTGCCGCGTGGTGAATCGCAGCCAGTCGATCGCTCACTACCGCCGACACGGTATCGAGGACAGACCTCAGCGCGTCGCTGTACTCAGCAGGTTCCATCGGCACAGGATATAGAAATTCAGGCAATCGACTTCGAAGTCAGTGCCCCCGACATGGCCGCCCATTGAAGAAGAATAACCGTCTTACCGTCGACGATTTCTCCGCCGGAGATCATGTCGAGTGCCGTGTCGAACGGCAACTCCAGGACTTCGATGTCCTCGCCTTCGTCTGGCACCCCGCCACCACTGCCGGTTCTGTCCGCCGGGCTGTATCGGCCGGCGTAGAAATGCACTCTCTCGGTGACGGATCCGGGGCTCATGTACAGATCGAAAAGATGCTGCACCTCGCCGATCGCGACGCCGAGCTCTTCGCTCGTCTCTCGCCGAATGGCTACTTCCGGCGTGTCGGCATCGAGCAAACCGGCTGCGGTCTCGATCAGCATTCCGTCGGGGTGTGCGTTGACGTAAGCGGGAAAGCGGAATTGCTTCGTCAACAGGACGGTGCGCCGTTCGGGGTCGTACAGCAAGATCGTCGCGCCGTTCCCACGGTCGTAGGTTTCTCGTTGCTGTGTCTCGACAGTGCCGTCCCGTCGCCGGTACGTGAAGGTGCTGCGACGCAACACATGCCAACCGTCTGAGGTGACCTCGACTCGTTCGACCTCGACGTTCGGATTACCGTGCAGCCCGAGACCTGTTCGGTCGAGGCCGGTGCGACCCCGGCTGTCCGGAATGTCGACGCCGGCACATCCCGCCGTTGCAGACGGGTGTATCTGCCTGTCGCTGTCAGGTTCGGTCATGTCATCCACCGTAGCGAAGATCGGCACCTCGCCGTTATTGGGCAACAACAGCTTCAGAGTTGAGCGGCGTCGCGGCGGAAACTCTCAGTCCAACTGAGAAGTCCCGCCCCCGTCCGGAGACGGGAGCGGGACTCGGGTGTCAGCGAACTCGGCAGCGCGTCAGACTGCTTCCTTTGTCGCCTGCGCTGCGAGGGTGAGCGCGATGTCGACGATCATGTCCTCCTGACCACCCACCAGACGGCGGCGTCCAGCTTCGAGCAGCAGTGTGCGAACGTCGATTCCGTAGCGCTCCGACGCAGCTTCGGCGTGGCGCAGGAAGCTCGAGTACACGCCGGCGTAGCCGAGAGTGAGGGTTTCGCGATCGACGCGGACCGGCCGGTCCTGCAGCGGTCGGACGATGTCGTCGGCGGCATCCTGCAGGGCGAACAGGTCGCAGCCGTGCTCCCACTCCTCGATGTTGGCGACGGCGATGAAGGCCTCGAGGGGGCAGTTGCCGGCACCGGCGCCGTGACCGGCAAGCGAAGCATCGACGCGGGTGACGCCGTTCTGCACTGCAACAACGGAATTGGCAACCGAGAGCGAGAGATTCTCATGGGCGTGGATACCGATTTCGGTGCCCTCGTCGAGGATGTCGCGGTATGCACGAACACGATCCGCGACGTCGTTCATCACCAGACGTCCACCCGAGTCGGTGACGTAGACGCAGTGCGCGCCATACGATTCCATCAACTTGGCCTGCTTGGCCAGTTCTTCGGCAGGCGCCATGTGGCTCATCATCAGGAAGCCCGAGACGTCCATGCCGATCTCGCGGGCGGTTTCGATGTGCTGCGCGGAGACGTCGGCCTCGGTGCAGTGCGTGGCAACGCGAACCGAGCGCACACCGAGGTCGTAGGCATGCTTGAGTTCACTGATCGTGCCGACACCCGGAAGTAGCAGCGTGGTGAGACGAGCGTGCTCGAGTACCTCGGCCGCTGCTTCGATCCATTCCCAGTCGGTGTTCGAGCCGGGGCCGTAGTTGAGCGAGCCGCCGGCGAGGCCGTCACCGTGTGCTACTTCGATCGCGTCGACGCCGGCAGCGTCGAGAGCTGTGACGATCCGCTTGACGTCGGTGGGCGAAATGCGGTGGCGGACAGCGTGCATGCCGTCGCGAAGGGTGACGTCCTGGACGAAGATCTTGCGGTTGCTCACTTGGTTGCTTCCTTCTGCTGGGCGATGCGCTCCGCGATCTGCATTCCGGCGGACGTCATGATGTCGAGATTGCCGGCGTACGCAGGCAGGTAGTGTGCAGCACCCTCGACCTCGAGGAACACCGACACCTGATGGGTGGGGCGATTGCCGTCGACGAGCAACGTCTCGACGGGCTGGTCGGCCGGGATCTCGGTGATCTGGACTTCCTGCTTGAGCCGGTAGCCGGGGACATACGCGGACACGTCGCCGACCATCTTCTCGATCGACTGACGGATCTCGTCGTGAACAGCCGGGTCCGGTGCGTCGACGAGGCAGAAGACCGTGTCGCGCATGATGAGCGGCGGCTCAGCGGGGTTGAGGATGATGATGGCCTTGCCGCGACGAGCGCCGCCGACTGCCACGATCGCCTCGGACGTGGTCTCGGTGAACTCGTCGATGTTGGCGCGCGTTCCGGGACCGGCCGACTTGGAGGCGATGGACGCGACGATCTCCGCATACGCCACCGGGACGACCCGAGAAACAGCGGCAACCATCGGGATGGTGGCCTGGCCGCCACACGTCACCATGTTGACGTTGGGTGCGTCCAAGTGCTCGTCCGCGTTGACAGCCGGTACGACGTACGGTCCGATCGCGGCAGGCGTCAGGTCGATCATGCGCTTGCCGAGGGGAGCCAGCCGCGCGTTGTTGGCCACGTGAGCCTTTGCCGAGGTGGCGTCGAAGACGATCTCGATCTCGTCGAAGTTCGGCAGACCGACAAGGCCTTCGACGCCTTCTGCCGTGATCGGCACGTTCAGACGCGCGGCGCGAGCGAGGCCGTCGGACGCGGGGTCGATACCGACCATCGCGCCCATCTCCAGGTAGTCGGAGTTGCGCAGCACCTTGATCATCAGATCCGTGCCGATGTTGCCCGATCCGATGATCGCGACCTTGACCTTGCTCATGCGTTGTCCTCTTCGCTGGAGAAACTGGTGGTGACGGAACCGAGCCCGGAGACGGTCACGGTGACTACGTTGCCTGCGGTGACCGGTGCCATGGGGCCGAGAGCGCCGGACAGGATCACCTGCCCTGCGGTCAGCGGCTGCCCCAACTCACGTGCAGTGCGGGCGAGCCAGACGACGGCTTCGATCGGATCGCCTAGGCAGGCGGTTCCGACGCCGGTGGACACCTCGGTGCCGTCGACGGACATCGACATGACGACGCCGGCGGGTTCCACCTCGTCGAGGGTGCGTCGTTCGGTTCCCAGGACGTACACGCCCGAGGACGCATTGTCGGCGACGGTGTCACCGAACTTGATGTCCCACGACTCGATGCGGCTGTCGCAGATCTCGATCGCGGCGACGGCGTAGTCGATCGCACCGCGCACCTGCGCACTGTCCAGCGGTCCGTCCACGAGGTCGGCACCGAGCACGAAGGCAACTTCCGCTTCGACCTTGGGCTGGATCAAACGGCTCATGGGGATGGCGCCGCCGGCGGGGAACTCCATGTCGGCGTACAGCACGCCGAGGTCGGGCTGGTCGACACCGAGCTGCTGCTGGACTGCCACTGAGGTCAGGCCGATCTTGCGGCCTACGACCACGGCCCCGCCTGCCGACGGATTTCGTCGACGCGGCGCTGGACGGCGTAGGCGGCGGCGAGGTCGTCGGCGCCGATCAGATCGCGCACGGGCGCGCAGGGAGTGCCGCTCGCGATGGCGGCTGCGAGGCGGTCCGCAGCAGCTGCGATGTCGGTCTCGCTAGCTGTACTGGTATTCGTGGGCTGGCTCATGGCCACTACTTTCGCCGCGGCACCGAGATTGCGCCAGGGAACTGTCTCACTCAGCGATACGCTGGGGAGGTGACTGGCAGCGCAAACCTCGACACCGTACTCGGCAAGGCGGTGACGATCCTGCGCGCCTTCCGGGCCGACGACCACGTGTTGCCTCTGGCCACCCTGGTCCAGCGGACGGGCCTGCACAAGGCGACGGTGCACCGCCTGGCCAACGAACTGGTCGCGAACCGGCTACTCGACCGTATCGACGGTGGCTACCGGCTCAGCGGCGGCCTCTTCGAACTCGGCATGCTCGCCTCTCTCGAACGTAGCCTCCTGGAGATGGCGATGCCGTTCCTCCAGGACCTGTACGAGCGGACCCACGAGACAGTCCACCTGGGGGTCCGTGACGGCCACGACGTCGTATACGTCGCGAAGATCGGCGGACACCGGCAAGCCAACTCGCCGTCCCGGACCGGTGGCCGGATACCGCTGTATTGCACCGCAATCGGCAAGGCGCTCCTGGCATTCTCCGACAACGAGTTTCGCCGCGAGGTGCTGTCGGAGCCGATGACGCGCCGGACCCCGCACACAATTGTTGCGCCCGGCATTCTCAACACCCAACTGAACCGAGTGGTCGAGACCGGTATTGCGTTCGAGCGCGAGGAATCAGCGCCGGGTCTCGCATGCGTTGCGGCGCCGGTATTCGGAACCAATGACAAACCCGTCGCGGCCATCAGTGTCACCGGTCCCACCAGTCGCTTCGTCCCCGAGAGCCAGGTGTCCTACGTGCGCGCTGCTGCCGAAGGCCTACACAGCACGATCGCTCGCCGCGAACGATTGCGGTGATCTGGCCGTCCCGACCCGGACGAGCCCGGTCAATGCGTGCGGCAATGGCCCCTCGTGTAGGACGCCGAGACGTTGGGTCGCGCGGGTGAGGGCGACATAGAGTTCAGACGCACCGCGTGGGCCGTCGGCGATGATTCGCTCCGGTTCCACGACGAGCACGGCATCGAACTCGAGGCCCTTCGTTTCCGAAACCGGCACAGCGCCGGGCACACTCGCAGGTCCGATGACGACGCTCGTACCCTCGCGTCCGGCCTCGTCCTGATTGAATTCGTCGATGGCGGAGGCTAGTTCGTCGGCGGATATTTGTCTGGACCACGGCGCGATCCCGCAGGCGCGGACGGACTCGGGTGGCTGGACGTCTGGCGCGAACTCGGCGAGCAAGGCGGCGGCGACGCTCATGATCTCGGCGGGGGTGCGATAGTTCACCGACAGGGATCGGTAGATCCAGCGGCCGGGAACGTACGGCTCCATCATCGTCGCCCACGATCGGGCACCTGCGGGTGAACGTCGTTGCGCGAGATCACCTACCACCGTGAAAGACCGGTCCGGGCAACGGCGCATCAGGACTCGCCAGTCCATCTCGGACAGCTCTTGTGCCTCGTCGACCACGATATGCCTGTACGTCCAGTCTCGGTCAGCAGCAGCGCGTTCGGCGAGCTCCCGGGTATCGCGTTCGACGAAACGATCCGCCAGGTCCTCGGCGTACAGCATGTCTTGGGCGAGGAGATGATCCTCGTCGTCCATCAAGTCTTCACGACTGATCATCATGTCCAGCACGCCCGCTGCATACGCAGCTTCGTCGCGGCGTTCACGTTCGGCACTCTGGTCGACGGGCTTGTCCCGGCCGAGCATGTCCACCAATTCGTCGAGAAGCGGAACGTCGGACACCGTCCAGGCATCGCCCTCTCGGCGCAACAGTGTCTCGTCTGCGCCTGCCTTGCGTAGGCGTTCCGGCGAAGTAAACAGCTGTGTCAGTAGCTCTTTCGGTGTCAGGATCGGCCAGAGTGCGTCGAGTGCGGCGGCAAATGCGTCATTCGCCGCCAACTCTGCGGTCAGATCTGCGCGCACTTGTTCCCAGGCTTCACGGTCACTGCGTGTCAACCATCCCTTGCCGATCCGCGCTATCGCCCGCTCGGTCAGTGCCCAGGTGACGATTTCGGTGAACACAGTGCGAGCGTCGTTGTGGGGGAGTCCGCTCGAACGAGCTTCTTCTCGGGCCCACTCCGCAGTTTCGGCGTCGATTCGCACTGTGACGTCCGCCAATTCGATCAACAACGGGTTCTCGGGCAATCGCTGATGATCGGCAATCGCTGCGCCGAGAACGTCCAGGATCTTCAGCGAGCCTTTGAGCCCAGCGGCCTCAGGAGCGTCCTCGGCGGTGACGCGTAAACCCGGAACGAGATCACCGGTGGTCATGAACACCACGTCGGACTCGCCCAGCGAGGGCAGCACGCGGCCGATGTGGTTCAGGAACGCCGGGTTCGGCCCAACCACGAGAACGCCGTGACGTTCCATTCGCTCTCGCTGCGTGTAGAGCAGGTAGGCGACGCGGTGCAAGGCGACGACGGTTTTCCCGGTACCGGGGCCACCTTCGATCACCAGCACCCCGGGGTGTTCGAGTCGGACGATGTCGTCCTGCTCGGCCTGGATCGTGCCCACGATGTCGCGCATGCCCTCACCTCGCGGTGCGTTAACCGCAGCGAGCAAGGCGGAATCGTTGTGGGTGTCGTGTTCTGCGCCGTCAGGGCGCCCGAGTACCTCGTCGGTGAAATCGACCACGTGTCGACTGCGTGTGTGGAACTGACGGCGTCGACGCATGTTCTCCGGGTTTGCAGCGGTGGCAACGTAGAACGGGCGAGATGCCGGCGCCCGCCAATCGAGCAGCACCGGTTCGTAGTCGTTGTCCGCATCGAGAAGGCCGATTCGGCCGATGTACGAAGTCTCACCCGACAGCGAGTCCAACCGGCCGAAGCACAGGCCGTTGCCGGCTACGTCCAGCCTCTTCACCTCTTTGGCGAGCGCGCGCACCTCGGCATCGCGTTCCATGAGTGCTTCGCCGTTTCCGCGCAGAGCGGTGTTGTACCTGCCCTTGACTCGGGCGCGCTCCGCATCGAGGCGTGCGTAGAGCGCCTCGACATAGTTCCGCTCGGATCGCAGTTCTTCTTCGTATCCCTGGGTTGGCACGTGCCCTCACTTCCGCTGGCTGTTCCGATCCCGTAGTGGGTCGTGCGGGATCGGAAGAGCCATTTTGCGGCACTACCCGGGCCTTGCCGCAAGGCCCCCGGTGCGATATACATTGATAGTGGAAGGGAGTGTCGATCCTCCCTCGGCTTTTTCCCACAGATCCTCTCGCGACCCCCCAGCCTGATGCACGGCTCCCAGCCTGGTCGATGTTTGGACCCCGAGTGTCACGGGTACAAATCCAGTAACCGGTGTTCCAAAATCGGTTCCCCTCATGAACTTACGTGGATCGAGGGATTGTGAAGGCGATACTGGCAACGGCCGCGAGCATCCTTCTGGTGGTTGCCTTGGCCGTCGCCGTCTTGCTTCTCCTTTCCGGATCACCGCGCGAAGGTACTTCGCACGAGCTCGCCGATACGGTTCACACGATCGGCGGGAAGCCGACAACCTGCACCGAGTTGTTCGGTGAAACATGCAGCTTTGCTTTGCAGTCGGACTACAACCAGTGGGGACAAAACCTCGAGGGTTTTGTCAATGCCGGGACCCTCGGACCTTTCGCCCGCAGTATCGGCTTCGTGGCGGAGGCGAAACTGAGCTTGCAGGCATGCGAGGTCAGCGCAACCGCCGGGCGGACGATTCTCGATTTCTACACTCTCGCCGAGATCGACCACCCCACGGCCACCACCACCGACCTCTTCCCCTTCTGGAACGAGTCTCGCCAATTCCTTTGCCCGGTAAACAGTTTCTGAGAATGCTGTTTGCTATTTGAGATGTTCGAGACGCATCGCTCGATCGGAGCCAGGTCGGGCGCAAGCGCGCGAATCGTGGACAGCGGTCCGCCCACGGGGGGATCGGTCTGTAACTGGCTCATGAGCACTGAATAACACACGAGAGTGAACGGCACTCCCCTCGGTGGCCGCTTCTTGTACGCGTTGCGGCGTGTCGGTGCACGGATGTTTATGCGAATTTCGACGGGGTAGGGCCTTCTGTGGGGGATTCCTACCTGTGTGGGATTCCTGAGCAACAATCCGAAACGTATTGGAGGGTCAACGTGCCAGATGACAAGAGCGGTCCCAGCGAGGGAATCAAAGGCGTCGTAGAGGACGTCAAGGGTAAGGCCAAGGAAGCCGTGGGTGCGGTTTCCGGAAACGACAGTTTGACCCGAGAGGGCCGCGCCCAGCAGGACAAGGCCGAAAGCCAGCGAGAAGTCGCGAAGAAAGAGGCAGAAGCCGAGAAGGCTCGCGCAGAAGCGGCCGCGGACGAAGCGCGACAGAAGTCCGAGCAATAGCCCTGACGCACTCGTCACCCTCGGCCTGGGAGTGATCCCAGCCGGGGGTGAGTCGTGGCTCCGCGTTCAGTTTGAAATCTCTACTTACATAAGGCGTAACAAGATTCTTGCGCCCAGCATGACGATCAAGAGGAGCTGTTCGATGCCTTCATCTCAGTCCGTCCCAGGTGCACCGGCCCCGAAAGCGCCGGACCTGAAAGAGCCGGTCAAGCCTCGACAGCCGTTGCCGCCCAAGGATGACCAGCGGCAGCCGGAGGTGCGTACCGTCGCGGGTGCCGAGGAGAAGGTGAAGGGAAATGGTCGCGGCCAGCGGGGGGAGTACCTCACCACCGCAACCGGTACACGTCTCTACGAGACCGACCACTCACTCACTGCCGGCGAGCGCGGCCCGACTCTTCTTCAAGACCACCACCTGCGTGAGAAGATCACACACTTCGATCACGAGCGAATTCCGGAGCGCGTCGTCCACGCCCGCGGGGCGGCTGCACACGGAACGTTCCTGGCGAATGGCGCGGCCGAAAACATCTGTAAAGCATCGGTGTTCGCTTCCGGTGCTCGAACCCCGGTGTTCGTGCGGTTCTCGACGGTGCTGGGTTCACGAGGTTCGGCGGACACCGTACGCGACACACGCGGTTTCGCCACCAAGTTCTACACCGACGAAGGTGTCTTCGACCTGGTGGGCAACAACATCCCGGTGTTCTTCATCCAGGACGGCATCAAATTCCCGGACATCATCCATGCCGCGAAGCCCCACCCGGACCGCGAGATCCCGCAGGCGCAGAGCGCGCACGACACATTCTGGGATTTCGTGTCGCTGCACACCGAGGCCACGGCGCACACATTGTGGAACATGTCCGATCGCGGCATCCCGCGCTCCTATCGCATGATGGAGGGCTTCGGTATTCACACGTTCAGGCTCGTGAATGCCGACGGCGAGACGAATCTGGTGAAATTCCACTGGAAGCCGGCCGCCGGAGTGCATTCACTCGTGTGGGAGGAAGCGCAGATCGCCGGCGGTGTGGATCCGGATTTCCATCGACGCGATCTTGCCGACGCCATCGAGGCGGGCGCATATCCGTCCTGGGATCTGGGCGTGCAGGTGTTCCCTGATACCCAAGACGAAATGTTCGAAGGCATAGATCTATTGGATCCCACCAAGATCGTGCCCGAAGAACTCGCGCCGGTTCAGGTCATCGGAACGATGACACTCGACGCCAATCCGACGAACTTCTTCGCCGAGACCGAGCAGGTTGCATTCCATCCGGGTCACTTGGTTCCGGGTGTCGACATCACCAACGATCGTCTCCTGCAGGCACGTTTGTTCTCGTACCTCGACACCCAGATCACGCGACTCGGTGGCCCCAATTTCGATCAGATCCCGATCAACCGGCCTCACGCGCCTGTCAACGACATGCTTCGCGACGGCTTTCATCAGGACGGTGTACATACCGGAGTTGCGCCGTACCATCCCAATTCGTTGGACGGTGGGTGCCCGTTCTTGGCCTCGGCGGAGAGCGCGGCCTATATCGAGGTGCCCGAAGAAGTTTCAGGGCGAAAGGTGAGGCAGGCGCCGGCATCGTTCGACGATCACTTCTCGCAAGCTCGACTCTTCTATCGCAGTCTCTCCCCTGTCGAGCAGGAGCACGTCGCGCAGGCGTATACCTTCGAATTGGGTAAGTGCTACGAGGAGAACATCAAGACCCGGAATCTGGGCATCTTGGCGAATATCGACGCGGGTCTCGTGTCGATCGTCGCAGGGGGGCTTGGCCTTCCGGTTCCCGAACCGACCGAGCCGTTGAGTGATCCGGAGCTCAGCCCTGCACTGTCCCAGGTTGGTGCGGAATGGCCGGTAGACGGAAGGATCATCGCACTACTGGTCGATGAGAACTCCGATCTCGAAACGGTTGTCGCCGTTCGAGACAAGATCTTCGACGCCGGCATGGTGCCGCTGATCCTCGGCCCGCACGGCGGAACCATCGGGGACGGTGACGACGCGGTGACGGTGCAGCGAACGTACCTCACAGCTCGTTCGATCGAATTCGATGCAATCCTGCTGAGCGGCGACGTTTCTCGGATCGGCGAGGGCAAGTTGGATCCACGGGTGGAGACTCTGCTGAACGAAATGTATCGTCACAGCAAGGCAATTGGTGGTTGGGGAGAGAGCATGAGTGCGCTGGCTGCGGCCGGTATCGACGAGTCTGCATTGGGAGTCGTCGTCGATGCAGACGCGGAAGGAGCGCTCGCCTCGCTGGCTCAGCTTCTGAAGACGCACCGCGTGTGGGGGCGTTTCGAGGTGCCGCCTACATCCTGAGTGCCGACGTACGTTCGAACCTGCGGTGTGGCCGAATTGCCAGTTCGGCCACACCGTCGGAGTGAAGACGAGTGAAGGGACGAAACAGTGGCTCGCAAGGACTCACAACCTCAACTCAAGGATCAAGAACTCTACGAAGAGCTACGCGAGAAGGGCGATTCCAAGGAGAAGGCGGCCCGAATCTCCAATGCGGCCGCCAATCGAGGGCGGTCGAATGTCGCCAAGTCCGGCGGACAATCCTCGCCGTACGAGGAGTGGACAGTCGACGAGCTGAAGAAACGTGCCAAGGAACTCGATCTGCACGGCTATTCGAAGCTGAACAAGGGTGAGCTGATCGAGCAACTCCGCACTCACTGAGCTGTGTTCTGCTCGAGTCGTATTCTGCTTGTGCAGAATACGACTCGAGCGGTCGGTTCAGTGCCCTTCTTGATCGAAGAGTTCCTGACCTTCCAGTCGTTTGACCCGTCGGTGTTCCATCAAGATGGCCAGTGTTCCGACGATGAAGGACACCACGCACACGACGCCGGCAATGACTGCCCAACCACGAAATCCGTAACCTGCTGCCACCAAGGTCAATCCGAGTGTTGCCAGACCCAGCCCGATCAGCAGGTATCCGGGATAGTTGCGACCGTCGCTGATTGCCTCCCCTACGTGCGATCGATTTGTGTGTTCGTCATCTACCGGTGAACTTTCGCTCGCGTTTGTCACGGCACACTCCATCCTGAGCTCATGAAGACTTGCGATTCTTCGCTCGTCGTCGGTTCACAGGGCAACTACCCGATCGGCCACTGGATGAAACGGTTGGAGTAGTGCCGAAAGGGGTAGAAGGTCGTACGCTCGAAGTATCGGATGTGGATGAAAACCGGTGCGAGGAAGCCCTATGAACGCGAAGCCGACTCCCGACATATTCTCGGTAGGTACACCGACTCTCGGTGTCGAAGAGGAGTTCTTGCTCTGCGATCCGCAGACTGGACATCCCACTCTGCGCAACTCCGAGGTTGCTGCCGCCGGGCGGGAACTCGGTATCTCGCTGCAACTCGAACTCACGCGCTGTCAGGTGGAGACGTCCACGTCTATCGGAAACCATATTCGTGATCTTCGTGATCAACTTTGTGAGTCGCGTGCCGTCACCGCCGACGCCGCTGCCCGTGTGGGTTGTCAACTCATCGCAGTCGGGACGCCGTTCTACGATCCGCCGGTAGACGAGATCACTCAAACGTCGCGATACCAGCGAATGGCCGGTCAATTCAGAGCGATCACCGAAGGTGTGATGTGTGGTTGCCACATTCATGTCGGTGTGGAAGATCGAGAACGATCGGTCCAGATCATCAACCATCTGCGCCCTTGGTTACCGACCTTGTTGGCACTGACGGCGAACTCTCCGATCAGCGCCGGTCGCGATACCGGTTATGCGAGTTGGCGTTACGTTCTGTTCGGCCGATGGCCCAGTTCGGGTCCGCCGCCCTACTTCGAGTCCGTGGCGCACTACGAAGATGCTGTTGCAGCAATGCTGGAGACAGGGGTCATTCTCGATCCACACATGGTCTATTGGGATGTGCGCATGTCGGATCACCTTCCCACCGTGGAGATTCGGATCAGCGACGTGCCCGCCACCGTGGAGGAGACGATGACTCTGGCCACACTGGTGCAGGCACTCGTCGGTACCGCATCCGCCGCGATCACGAAAGGTGAAGCAGCGCCTGCCGTCGATCACGAGCTACTCCGCGCGGCTTGCTGGCGGGCGGCGCGTGACGGACTCGACGGGAGGTCGCTGGACGTGGAATCCGTGCGCTTGCTGACTGCACACCAGGCGGTTCGGCAATTGGTGGATCACGTCGAACCTGCGTTGACTGCATTCGGAGAATTCGAGCAGGTCACGGCCTCCTTGGACAAGGTGTTCAGCAACGGAAACGGGGCGATCGTGCAGCGTCGTCAACTCACGCGTCGGTCACGTGTAGCTGATGTGATCGACGAGTGCGCTCGACGCACTTTCGAAGGGTGCAGTTCGCAAGGGGGCAGTGAACTGTAAGGCACGGTTGGAATGGGCATTCAAGAACTTTCAATGTCTTGTCGAAGTCACCGATCGGACTGCAGGAGGAGGAACATATGAATGGCGATCCACGACCCGAGCTTCCGTCGGGCAAGGATCTCGACGATATGTGCAGGCAATTGGCTGCGGCAGTAGAGGAACACGGTCTGTCGGTGGCGACGGCGGAATCGTTGACTGCCGGGAACATCGCCGCACATCTGGGAAAGGCGCCGGACGCCGGATCGTGGTTTTGTGGTGGGATCGTCGCGTACACCCGCGAGGTGAAACATTCCGTACTTCATGTTCCGGACGGGCCAGTGGTCTGCGAAGAGGCAGCCAGGGTCATGGCGCACAGCACCGCCACACTGATGGGTGCGTCGCTAACGCTGGCCGTCACCGGTGAAGCCGGTCCTGATACCCAGGAGAACGTTCGACCCGGAACTGTGTGGTTCGGAGTCGTCGACCATGGGACCGCCGAAACGGAGAAGCAGGTTTTCTCGGGCGACCCCGAAGCTGTCCTCGGTGCAACTGTCGAGCACGCGATCCAACTACTTCTGCGTCACGCATCCGGTCGCCACACACCGAGTTCGAGAGTTGTGAACTAGTCGAGTTTTCAACTCTTCGAACGGTTCTTCTTGTGACGACCTGTGTGTTTCGCAGGCGCCTGCGCGGTTGGAACCAGATGACCGTCGGCCGTGTATTTTTCGACTACGAGGTTCTTGCTGACTCCTCGGTTCGCATCCACTGCGCAAGTGATTGCTTCCTTGTCGGAATTGAAAGGTTCCTCGGTCGAAGAGCCGTCGGGCATCGTGATTTTGTACCGATCCATACATCGACTATTGCGGGTTGATCCGTCTCCGACAACCCGAGTTCACGGAAATATCGGTCTGGGAGTCAGGCGGATCAGCGGGTCCAATACTCTTCGGGACGTTGACCCGGACGGAATCCGTAGTGCGCGAGCATCGCGGTCGCTTCCGGAAAATTGGCTGCCAGAGCTTCGGGCACATGTGCATCGCTGCCGAATGTCACCGCTTTACCTCCCTCTTCGCTCCACCATTGGGTTATCCAGGGCCACAGCCGACGGGTGTTCATCTCGAGGATCCGGTCGCTGTCGGCGATGGCGCGCATCGCATTTCGGAATCCCTCTTCGAATCGACGGGGATCGAAAGGTCCGGCACTTTCGATCGGCCATGCGCACCGCGTAGTCGATATGGGTGAACACCTCGAAGGTCCGAGAGCCAGCCACCATACGCGGGATCTCATCGAGGTATGCCCACATGACTTCGTCGGCACTCCACTTTCGAAACAGAGTGTTCGGTTCACTCCGATCGTCGCCGACCTCGAGCGTGTGCAAGGAACCCAATACCCGGTCGATGACACCGAGATCAAGGAGGTGCGACGCCTGCGCTTCGTGCAGGTGCGGTTGTCCGAACTCGACGCCGGTGAGTATCCGCAATTCAGGAAAACGGTGTCGGCATCGTTCGATGCTGTCGAGATAGCCGTCGACGTCGAGGATCGGCACGCGCGCAAGTCTGTTGCATTCGTCCGGATGCGTGCGACAGCGGTCCGCCGGTGTCCCACGACCACTCGCTGTGAACATGACTGTCCGCGGGTAGTTGCATGTTCAGTTCGTACCAGAGCCGGGAGTTTCGAGGGGCGGTTAAAGCTCGGGCTGTCGCGCGAATTCGCTCTGTGCAGTGGTTCCCCAGATCTCGGAGGACTGAGTCTCGGGCTCGCTGTCCAGCTTTCGGACGTCGTGAATGAACTCCACACCGTGCAGTTCGTCGGACGGAACCGACAGAAGCTTGCACGTGGTGCTGACGAAGAATCGCTGGACATCTTCCAACTCGAGACGCCCACCGGGCCGGTACCAATGCGCGACCCCGGTACACATCTCGAGTATCGCGAGTCGGCTCAATGCCAGATCTTCGATGTCGAAGGCGCCCACGCGTTGTCCGCGTTCGAGGATCTGTCCGAAAAGTTGCTCGTACTCGTCGCGCAGGGTCTGCAACTCGATGCGGTTGTCTCCGGTCAACCCGCGCATCTCGTACTCGGCGACGCGGGCAGTCAGTTGGTTGACGGCGGTAATGCCGACGTGTGACGACACCAGGCCGGCGAGCTGGACTACGGGATCGGCGCTTCGGCGCATTGCCCGCTCTCCCGACTGCGTCAGCTCGTCGAGGCAAGACCGAATGATCGAGGCCAACAGTGACTCTTTGCTGCCGACGTAGTGGTAGAGCGTTGCCGAGTTGATGCCGGCTTCGGCTCCGAGCTCACGAATGCCGGTGGCGGCGAATCCTTTCGTCGCGAACAGCGTGACTGCCGCCCGTTGAACGCGCCCCAGGTCCATGATCCTCATTTCGGTTGGTTGCCCAATCATGCTAGCATCGCCGCCGAAATCGACCGGCTGTCAATCAGTCGATTGATAGCTGTTTGTGTACTGGCAAATTGCATCTCAACTAATCAATCGATCGATTGAAATACGCTTGACTGTGCCCTGGGTCACTGCATAGTCTCCTTGTCGAGCCTCCCTCTCGGTGCGAGAGCTAACAGGGCACTCCATACAAGGAGCAATGACATGAACGACGCGAATCCCCCATCTCCCGCAACTGTCGACAGGCCTGCCCTGCGGCGTGTGGCCGGATCGGTTCTGGTCGGCACCACGATCGAGTGGTACGACTTTCAGATCTACGGCGCCTCCGCCGCGTTGGTCTTTGCGCCGCTGTTCTTTTCGGGCGCAGACCCCGCGCTGGCGACAATTCTTTCCTTCGCCACCTTCGCTGTCGGCTTCCTGGCGCGGCCACTCGGCGGTGTTGTGATGGGCCACTTCGGCGACCGCATCGGACGCAAGAAGGTCTTGGTGCTCGCACTTCTCTTGATGGGAGCAGCGACGTTCCTGGTCGGCGTCCTTCCGACCTCCGCCCAGATCGGTGTGTGGGCCCCGATTCTTCTCGTATTGCTGAGACTGATTCAGGGCTTCGGCGTCGGGGGTGAGTGGGGCGGTGCAGTTCTGACTGCTGTGGAATACGCACCCAAGAACCGCCGCGGTTTCTACGGCAGTATGCCGCAGGTCGGTGTGCCTGCTGGCCTTCTGCTGGCGACGGCCGTCATGTTCGGCACCAAGGCGCTCACCGGGGACCAATTCCTGGTGTGGGGGTGGAGAATTCCCTTCCTGCTGAGTATCGCGTTGGTCGCCGTCGGGCTTTACATTCGCACCGCGTTGGAAGAGACTCCCGCATTCGCTCGCGTGAAGCAGCAGAACACTGCGGTCAAGATTCCGATGGTCGACGCGTTCAAGAACTACCCTCGTCAAATCATTCTTGCCGCAGGTTCGATGATCAGCACGGGCGCTTACTTCTACATCCTCAACACCTACAGCCTGACCTACGCCGATCAGTTCGATCTGCTGTCCGGAAACCTCATGCTCGGAGCGGTCATGGTGTCCGCGCTCGTTGCAGTCATCTTCATTCCGATCTTCGGTCAACTGTCCGAAAAATTCGGCCGACGCCGGATCCTGATGGTCGGCATCACCGGCATGGGAGTGTGGGTCTTCGTTGCATTCGCCGCGATAGATACCGGCAACTTCTGGATCACCACCGGCGCATTGGCAGTCGGCGCATTCATGCTCAGCATCTCGTACGGGCCGCAGGCGACGTTCATCGCGGAACTGTTCGACGCACGGGTGCGGTACAGCGCAGCGTCCATCGCTTTTCAGATCGGGGTGCTCTTGGGTGGTGCAATCGCGCCGATGGTTGCCGCCATGTTGGTTCGCGCAACCGGTGGATCGCTTGCGGTCGCTGTGTATATCGCTGCCCTGTCTGTTATTTCGCTGATCAGCGTCTACTTCGTCCGTGACACCGACCTCGACGAAGGAAGTCGCGACATGTACATCGATGACAACGGGGCGTATCTGCCGCCGGTCGATCAACGCTCCACGGTTGTCAACTAATAGAGGAAACTTCAATGATCACAAAGAGTTTCGAAGAGATCTCTGTCGGAGACATTGCGGTGACGGACCCGCGGGTCGTCACCGAAGACTATGTGCGAAGTTTCGCCGACCTCACCTGGGACCGCCATCCCCTTCACCTCGACCCCGACTACGCGCAGCAGACGCGCTTCGGTCGCCAGATCGCCCACGGTGCCCTCATGTTGTCCACCTTGCTCGGTCTGGTGGAGTTGGACCCCCGTTACCTGCAGTGCTTCTACGGGCTCGATCAGGTCAGATTCCACCGGCCGACCTACCTCGGCGACTCGGTGCATGCGGTGTCGGAAGTGCTGTCGGTGCGCCCTCGCTCGGACGGTGAGACCGCGATCGTGACGTCGAAAGGCTCACTCGTCAACCAAGACGGAGACCTTGTCTTCTCCGGCGAATTCTCATTCCTGGTAGGCGAGACCCATTCCCTCGACCTCGAAGTGGGTGCTCGGTGAGTTCTCGGCGGCATATGTCATGGTGGCAGGACCTCGAAGCAGAACACTTCGAATGGGCTGTGCCAGAGCACTTCAACATTGCGCACGCATGTGTCGATGTACAGAATCCCGATGATCTGGCCCTCGTCGTAGACACCGGTGGGCACTGGGCGCGGTACACATTCGGTGAAGTCGCCACGATGAGCCGAAAGTTCGCGACCGTGCTCGCGGATCTCGGCCTGGTCTCAGGCGATCGCGTCGGTGTGATGGTCCCACAGGGAATCGAGGTTCTGGCGACACATCTGGGCGCCTTCCGATCCGGAATGGTCACCGTTCCGCTTTCGGTCAAGTTCGGATCGGATGCGTTAGTACATCGGATGCGTGACTCCGGCGCGAAAGTTCTTGTGGTCGAGAAGGACTGCTATGAAAGAGTTGCCGACGGAATCGGTGAGATACCGGGTCTCGAAGCCGTAATCGTGGTCGGAAGGCTCGATCGGCTCTCCGATTCGACGCCCGTGCAAATCCTCGATTTCCACAGCCTCGTCGACGATGCCGCAGAAAGTAGTGAACTGGTAGCCACGGGCCCCGATTCACATGCCATCATCATCTACACCTCAGGGACGACCGGGAATCCGAAAGGCGCGCTCCACGGGCACCGAATTCTCCTGGCGCACATGCCCGGTATGCGGACGGCGTTCGACAATGCTCCGCAGCTGGGAGACGTCTTCTGGACGCCGGCAGACTGGGCCTGGATCGGTGGTTTGTTCGACGTACTGTTCCCCGCACTTGCGTTGGGGTGCCCCGTAGTTGCGACGCCCGACAAATTCACGCCTTCGCGTGCGGTCGAGATTCTGAGCCGTCACAAGGTGACGGGCGCCTTCATTCCGCCCACTGCCCTCAAGCAGATGCGAAGCATCGGCGTCGACAAGACTGCTGCGCGTGGTATTCAGCTGCGGGCATTGGGAACCGGTGGTGAGGCACTCGGTGACGCGCTGCAAGCCTGGGTTGCGAGCACTCTCGGCGTAGCTGTCAACGAGTTCTACGGGCAGACGGAAATGAATCTGACCATCGGGACTTCGCGTTCGAAGTGGAACCCCGCCAGCGGTTCGATGGGTCGGGCCTTTCCCGGCTTCGAAATCGCCCTACTCGATCCGCTCGGCGAGCCGGTCGAGATTGGTGAGGTAGGCGAGATCTGTGTGAAGGCAGGCAATCCCGGACAGTTCCTCGGATATTGGAACCAGCCGTCGAAGACCGATGAAAAGGTGTACGACGGTTGGATTCACACCGGTGATCTGGGTCGGACTGATGACGCCGGGAACTTCTGGTACCAGGGACGTGCCGATGACGTCATTTCGTCCGCGGGGTACCGAATCGGCCCCGGAGAGATCGAAGAGTGCCTGCTCTCGCACGACGAGGTAGCCATGGCAGGTGTCATCGGTGTTCCGGATCCGTTGCGCGGCGAAGCGGTTCACGCTTTTGTCGTACTGTCCGAGGGGTCGAACTCCTCGGAGGAGCTCCGTCAGGAGTTGCAGACCCACGTGAAAAGTCGCCTTGCTTTCTACCAGTACCCGAGGGAGATCACGTTCATCGACAGCTTGCCGCTCACCACTACCGGCAAGATCCTCCGACGTGAACTCCGAGCGCTGGCCACCTCCGCGAACGGACTCGGCTAGCAGAGGGCTACATGTTGGGTAGGACCACCACGAAGAACCAGCCGCTCAGTGCCAGACCGATGAATCCGGTGAAGAGGCCGACTATTGCATCCCATGGCAGCTGGCGGGCATTCGAGAGCAGATGCCCGCCAGACTTCTTCGGGTGACGTCGGAGCGCGAAGATTCCTGTTGTGAGCGCGCCGACGCCCAGCAGGATGCCGAAGCCGAAAGCCCAGAACAGGAGTACCGACAGCGCGCCGAGCATCTCAGACCGCTCACTCCAGCGTGCGATGCGCTGTGTTTCGGTGGGCGGAGGCCACTTGTGTGAAGGCGACAGAGCTGCTCCGAAACGGCGGGTGTGGTGACGAATTGACTGGTCGCTGAGAAACATTGTCCACCACGCCTGGAGTTGAGTCGATGTGCCGCTGGTATCTACTCGTCTACCCCGTCTTCGCGGATATATGCCGTTGATTTCGAGGCTAGGTGCTTGCCGCTTCTTCCCAGGAGTTTCCGTTCCACACGATGGAGATGGGGTATTCGTTGTTGACCCCGTTTTCCCAGTAGTCGATGACGCCGTGGCGCTCCGATTCGAGTTCGATCCAGCCGATGCTGAATCCCCCTCGAAGTACGCGTTGAGCCCGGCGGTCGATCTTGTCCAGTGAACTGCAGAGTCCTCGCACGCGGGAGTCGATCCAGCCCGCAGAGGCATCAAGAACGGTGATCTCGACGATGCTCGCGTCGCTCAGCGGAATCTCGATGAGAAGCTCGCCGGAATCTCGTATCTCTCGGGTCGATCGATTCTCGTAGGCGTGCAACAGCTCTCGCGGTTCGAACAACGAAGGGTCGCCGTCGGACCGTCGAGACCAACCGAAACGCTGCACGGACACATTGTCTCCCACGAATTGCAGGAATGTCATTCGATGTGAATGAGGCCGTCCAGGGCGTCCAGTACCCGGTCCAGCCCGAACTCCCAGGCCGCCTCGGGCTGTACGGGGAGTTCTTGGCCTCGCCGGCCGCCCCTCCGACTCGCTGCGCCAGCGGGAAGTCGTCGCCGAGATAAGCAGCCAGACGCTGGTTCCAGGACGACCACACCTCGGCCATGTCGGCTGCTCGGGGGTCAGGGCGCCGCGCTTGCGCCGAGGATCGGGCGAAGTCGGCGACAAATGTCAGGGCGGAGTCCCGGTCGACGTCGGTCAGTCCCGTGCCGTCGAAGGCGTGAAGTTCGTGGTCGTACTTCGCGATAGTTCCCGGACCCAACGCGGAGCGCTGATCGGAGATGTCCAGGAGCCACCAATGCTCCGTATAGAGGGCAAGTTCTTCCTCGGCGACCCGACGCACACGTTGGCGCCAGGTCATGTTCCCGTACGGCAGGAGTGGGCTGTGTCCGTGTACGGCGTCGACCATGAGCACCAGCAGATCGTCGCGGGATCCGACGTGGGTGTACACCGCCATGCCCGAGATTCCGAGTTCGGCGGCCAATCGGCGGACCGTCACGGCGTCGAGGCCGTCGGTATTCGCGACGGAGATCGCGACGCCGACCGCCTGTGAGGTGGTGACCTTCGCTCGCGGGCCGCGGGTGCCACCCTTCGGTGCGAGGGGGTGATCGCGCCAGAGCAGGTCGATCAGTTCGCGGGCCATCAGTCGTCTCCAGAAATCGGGAATACCTCAACGGTGGTATACCTTATACGGTGCATACTGTATGCACTGCATAAGGTTTATCGATCATGGGAGGCCCACGATGAAAATCACCAGCACTGCTCTGTCCTTGAACGTCGCCGACACCGACGCATCGGCAGACTTCGCGACAACCCATTTCGGTTTCACCGAGGCCATGGCCGATGACGGCTTCGTTTCCCTGAATCATCCGGATGCCGGGGTCAACGTGGTCTTCCTGCGCACCGGGCTCGGGACGTTCAAGCCCGACTTCGTCGCAGGTCCGGCCGGTCAAGGCTTGCTCATTGCATTCGTGGTCGACGATGTCGACGCCGAGTTCGCCCGCATCGCTGCTGAAGGTGCCTCCGTCGTCACCGAGCCGGAGACGGAACCGTGGGGTGAGCGTTACTGCCAGTTCGTCGACCCCAACGGAATCGTGTGGCAACTCGTTCAGTGGGTGTGAAGAACCCGAGCGCTCGGCTCCGCGGCGCGCGGCACAGAACGTAACCAGAGGGCGCGTTCGACGGACTGGGCTTGGAAGCGCTGCGGTGAGATCCCGTGCGCAGTGCGAAACGCTCGGCTGAATGCGGGCAGGTGCGCGTAACCCAGGTTCCTCGACACCGTGCCGGGTGCAACCCCGAGTTGGAGTTGGGTGCGTGCCTGGGTCATCCGTGAAAGCGATCGCCACTGCGGATACGTGGTGCCGGTTTCGATACGGAACTCCCGGCGCAGCCTGGCCGCGTCGGTACCGAACTCTTGCGCCCACTCGTCCAGAGTGCGAGGGTCGGCCGGCCGGGCGGCGATCGTCGCTGCCAGTCGTGTGGCAATCGAATCGGCGGGCGAGGTGTTCGAAACCGGTTGTGCAAGAGGGCCGGTGGCGATGATGTCGAATGCTGCGGAACTGTCGTGGCCGTGCGGGCGCAAGGGCGTGTATGCGGCGACGAAAGTGTGCAGCAATGCCAACTCGTCAGCGGGGGAGAACTGCACGGTCTCGAGGGCGTCGGCAGATACGGTCGACCCGTTCGAGGAACGGAAGCCGAGCGGCAGAAGCAGTGAACCAGTCGGAACCGTGACGGTATTGAGGACGCCTGCAGGAAGAATCATGGCCTTTCCGGTGCGCAGTTCCCAACTGCGGTCCGCGACGTCCACCCGGGCTTGGCCTCGGTAGACCCATACGGCGACGTGGGCGCCGTTGACGCGCGGCCACGTCGCATTGGCCGGTATCGGCGGCGTTGTTTCCCCGGGCTGCCTGGGCTCTGCGAGCATGCGGACCAATGCTTGATCGTTGTCGGTGTCCACGCTGCGATCGGTTGGACCGGAGAGGGCCCGGCGGCGATAGTCGCTCGGGCTCTCTCCCATCTGGGACCGGAACGCACGCGTGAATCCGCTGCCCGTTTCGAAGCCGACTTCGTTTGCAATCCAACCGATCTCGCGGTCCTGCTTCAGGTACTCCAACGACGCGGCGATCCGAGCTCGAAGCCGCCAGCGCGTGAAGGTGAGGCCGGTTTCTTCCACGAAGTATCGCTGGAGCGTTCGAATGCTGATCCCGGCACGCTTCGCGAATTGTGCCTCGGTGTCGTCGGTGCCAGGTGTTCGCAACAGGGCGTGCGCGATCTCGAACGCTTCCCGTGATTGCGGCAATTGCGGCAGCGAGGTGGCCCCGTCGTCGGCCCGGGTAATCATTTCGAACAAGGACGACGGGTGTGCAGCGTCGCCGCGCAGATAGCCCAGGTTGTGAACGAACTCGTGGATCAGTCTGTCTTCCCATCCGGGCGGAACGCGCAGACGCGTCACGGTAGCCGGCCCGGCGCTGACGCCGTTCGAGGGCGGAAGCAGGATGGGAAACGCGACGGATTCCGAGTCCGTCTCCATCGAATATCGCACGCCCGCCGGGATCCACAGCAACTCGCCCGCCGGCACCTCGTAGACGGTCGATCCGGTCCTGACGCGTCCACTACCTGCGAGAACCCAGAACAACAGCGGTGAGCGGCCGATGCTTGGCTCGGTGCGGCAGGCGCGGATCGGCCCCAAGTCGATTGCGTCCGACCTTCCCGATAGTGGTAACACGTTGGCGCTCCTGGACAACCCTTGCGACTTAAGTATGGCTAACTTTACCTCTGCCGACTGCGTTCGCAGCGGCGCACTCTCGTATCTTCAGAAAGCCACATACTCATGCGCAGATCTCTACGCCCGACGGCGGCAGTACTCGCCGCGGTCGTCGCCCTCGCTCTTGCCGGCTGCTCGAATTCGTCAGGTAGTGACACCGGAACCGAGGGCACCCAGGAAACCTCCGGGGCCACCGAGGGCTGGCCGCGCACCGTCGATCACGGCGGCCGTAGTACCGAGATCACTGCAAAGCCGACTCGGATCGTGTCCACCTCGCCGTCGTTGACCGGCACGCTGCTTGCGATCGGAGCGCCGGTGGTCGCGAGTGCGGCGACAACGCCGTCGGGAATGACCGATGACCAGGGGTTTTTCTCCCAGTGGTCGGGCGTGGCGGCTGATCGTGGCGTCGCGGTGCTCTACCGAAATCTCGAGCTGGACCTCGACGCGATCGAGACCTTCGAGCCCGATCTGATCATCGGCTCCGCTAACGGCGGCGACTCGACACTCGATGCCTACTCACAGCTGAGCGACATCGCACCCACTGTTCTTCTCGACTACGGCGCCAGCTCCTGGGAGGAGCTCGCTGATCAGCTCGGGACTGTCACCGGACTCGAGAGCGAGGCCGCCAAAACCGTCGACGAATACGACAGCTGGGTCACCACCCAAGCCGCGAAGATCAAACTTCCCGAGCAGCCGGTGACGGCACTGGTCTACATGGGTGCCGACGGTGTCTGGACGTTCCGAGCCGACAGCCCGCAGGGCAATCTGCTGGCCTCGCTCGGCTTCACCTATGCCGAGCCCGCCGAGCAGTTTGTCGCTCCGGACAAGCGGGGTGCCTCCGGCGTCGCGATCGTCAGCTCCGAAAACATGTCTGCCGCACTAGACGGGGCGCAGACGCTGTTTGCCGTCTCGATGGGGCCCAAGGACGTGGAGAAGCAACTCGCGGCCGACCCGCTCCTTGCGAATCAACCTGCGGTCAAGGGTGATCGGGTATACGCGATGGGAACGGCAGCCTTCCGTCTCGACTACTTCAGTGCAAAGCAGACGGTCGAGTCGCTGGTGTCCACGTTCGGTGGATGACCGCGTGGGCGTTTCTGCGCAGTCCCGGACCGAAGCGCCACTGCGGTCCGGGACGGCCGCGCGTGCGGGGTTGTTGGTCCTCGTCTCCATCGTTGTAATCGTGCTGGCATCCGTCGGCGGACTCGTCATCGGCTCACGCAACATCCCCGTCTCCACTGTCCTCGATGCAGTTCTTTCCTACGACGCCGGTAACAACGAGCACCTGATTGTGATCGAATCACGTTTGCCTCGAACAATTCTCGGGCTTGTGGTCGGGGCCGCGCTCGGACTGGCCGGCGCGCTGATGCAGTCGATCACCCGCAACCCTCTGGCCGATCCGGGACTACTCGGTGTGAACGCCGGAGCATCAGCAGCAGTCGTGATTGCGATTGCCTATCTGGGGGTGACTTCGGTCGGCGGCTATCTGTGGTTCGCGCTTGCCGGCGCGGCCGTTGCCTCGGTAGGTGTGTACATGTTGGGGTCGGCGCATCGCAGCGCCGCGACCCCAGCGCGCATGGCGCTTGCCGGTGCCGCTGTTGCGACGGCGATCACGGCTCTCACCAGCATGGTTCTCATCAGTAACGAGGCCGCATTCAATCAGTTCCGATTTTGGGCAGTGGGTTCGTTGCAAGGCCGCGGCGGAGACGTGATCGTCACTGTTCTGCCCTTCGTCATCGTCGGTATCGTGTTGTCGTTGTTGCTGATTCGTCCACTCAACGCAATCGCGCTCGGCGAGGATGTCGCCAAAGGGCTCGGTGCCAGCACCGGACCCGCACGGGTCGGATCCGCTGTCGCAGTCATCCTGCTGGCAGGGGCCGCCACTGCGGCGGCTGGACCGCTCGGATTCGTGGGCCTGGCTGCGCCGCACATCGTGCGCGGCGTCGTCGGGCCGGATCTGCGATTTCTTCTGCCGTGCGTGCTCGTTGTCGCCCCGGCATTTCTGCTCTTGGCCGACGTTCTCGGTCGCGTTGCCACCGCGCCGGGAGATCTGCAGACGGGGATCGCCGTGGCGGTGCTCGGTGGACCCTTGTTTGTTGCGCTCGTTCGCTCGCGGCGGGTGGCGTCGCTGTGAACGCGATTGCAGCGCAGCCGGTTCCACCGCTGTTCCGCGGTTGGGTGGTTCGAATCGGGCCGTACTCGTGGCGGATAGTTCCGCGAGTGCTGTTCGTAGCCGTGACAATCAGTGCGGCATTGGCGGCGCTCTCGTTTGCCACGCTGATGTATGGAACCCTGGATCTGTCCTTGGGTGAAGTATGGCGTGCCCTGCACGGCGAAGGCGCCCCAGCGGCGGTTCGGTCCGTCCAGAATCGCAGGCTGCCGCGGCTGATCACGGCGATCGGCGTGGGCGGAAGCCTCGGTGTGGCCGGCGCGGTTTTCCAGACGCTTTCGCGCAATGTTCTCGGCTCGCCGGACATCATCGGTTTCACCACCGGCGCTGCGACTGCAGCCGTGGTTCAGATCGTCTTCTTCGGAGGCGGGGTACTGCAGACCGCGGGCGCCGCTGTTCTCGGCGGCATGCTGACGGCGCTTCTGGTGTACGCGCTGGCACGCAAAGACGGAGTCAGCGGCGGTCTTCGACTCGTCCTGGTCGGTATCGGCGTGGGCGCGATGCTGAGCGCCGTGATGTCGTTCCTGGTGGTGCGTGCGGATATCGACGACGCCACCGTTGTGCAGCAGTGGACGGCCGGCTCGCTGACCGGGCGCGGTTGGCCACACGCGGTCAGTGTTGCGATCGCCGCCGGTGTTCTCGTTCCTGCTCTCGTCGTGGTGTCCCGGCGCGTCACCATGATGGAGATGGGCGACGACGCAGCGTCCTCGCTCGGGATCTCCGTGGAGCGATACCGATTTGCCGGCATTCTGCTTGCGGTCGCGCTCACCGGCGCGGCGACCGCGGCCACCGGCCCCATCGCATTTGTGGCGCTCGCCGCTCCCCAGATCGCACGACGGTTGGCACGGCGCAGCGGTGTTCTTGTCGCGACTTCCTTCCTCCTCGGCGCAGTTCTGCTGGCGGGCGCCGACTTGATCGCGCAAGCGGTCGAGGTCGGTCTCCGCACTCCGGTCGGTCTCGTCACCAGTCTGCTCGGTGGTGCCTATCTGATCTGGCTGCTCGCTCGTCAGGCCTGAAAAAACTCGCTACGAAAGAGATTCATGACTACTGCCACCCCAACATCGCGGCTGCGCGCCGAGAAGATCGAACTACGGTACGCCGATCGAACCATCGTGGACGAGTTGAGTCTCGAGATCCCCGATGGAGGGTTCACCGTCGTCGTCGGACCGAACGGGTGTGGCAAGTCGACATTGTTGCGTGCGCTCGGCAGAATGCTCACACCTCGATCGGGTCGTGTTGTGCTCGACGGTAACGATATTCGGTCCTATCGAACCAAAGAAGTCGCCCGGCGAATCGCCCTGTTGCCACAGTCCCCGCTCTCGCCTGGAGCGATCAGTGTCGCAGACCTCGTATCCCGCGGCCGATATCCGTATCAGAGCATGCTGCGCCAGTGGTCACCCGAAGACGAGCATGTTGTCTCCGAGGCCCTGAATGAAGTCGGAATGCGATATGCAGCAGACCAATTGGTGGACGAGCTGAGTGGGGGACAACGTCAGCGGGTATGGATCGCCATGACGCTTGCGCAGCGCACCCCGGTGTTGTTGCTCGACGAACCGACCACCTTTCTCGACATCGCCCACCAGATCGAGGTTCTCGACCTCTGTTCCCAACTCCACCAGTCCGGTCGAACATTGGTCGCGGTCCTGCACGACCTGAACCTCGCGGCCCGATATGCCACGCACGTAGTTGCCATGCGGTCCGGAAAAATTGTCATGCAGGGCAGTGCCTCGGACGTCTTCACCCCTGAGTTACTGCGCGAAGTCTTCGACCTCGAGGCGCTGGTTCTCGAAGACCCGGAAACCGGACGGCCACTTGTTGTTCCGCGTGATCGAAGACCTGTCAGTCAGCTACCCGTCCACAACTGAACCACCGATCAGGAGATATCAATGACTACCGCATCTCGACCTGAAGAAACTGAAACGTCTGCGTCGGCAAAGGCGCCACGCGGAGAAGACCACGACCGCGGTCTCAACGACGTGGTTGCCGTCGTCGAACGCGTCGAACGGCCGACCGAGAGCATCTTGCGCATCGCCGTCCAGTTGACTTCGTCGGCGGACGACCCGAATTGGTTGCGGCCCAACGTCGCATTTCGCATCCAGCTCGGTCCGCAGTACGGCGACGTCTCTCGCGTCTACACGGTGCGCACCTGCAACGCGCCGAGCAGTTCGATGACCTTCGACGTAGTGCTGCACGGCCACACCAGCCCGATGATGAGGTGGGCCGCCGACCTGCGTGTGGGTGACACGTTCTCACTCACCGGTCCTCGCCCGCACTTCCTCGTTCCCGAGATCGCCGGGCGCCGCGTCGCACTGTTCGCCGACGATACCGCGATACCTGCCCTCTATTCGATTCTGCTTCAGTGGCCCGAGGGACTGACCGGCGTCGGCTGGGTCGCCACCGGTGACGCCGAGGCTTTCGCGGAACTACCCGTGATCCCCGGCCTCGAGCTGCACCATGTCGAAGATGGCCTCGCCGAGTACGCCGTCGAACTCGAAAACCCAGGAGACTACGCGGTGTGGGGTGCCGGGGAACGGGACGAGATGCGAGCCATTCGAGCGCATTTCCGCAAGACAGTCGGCCTGGCGAAGGACGATGTAGTTGTCTTCGGGTACTGGAAGCGAGGGGTCAGCACTACCGAGATAGATCAGAACAGACTTCGGAACTACACGAGCATCCTCGAAAACGGCGGCACGCTCGCAGACATCGACGATCTGGCAATCGGTATCTGACGCTATCACCGGGCACTAGTGCCGGCGGGAGGTTCGGGAACGTCGTGCCTCATCGCCTGTGAGACGTACCCCGTGCCGATTCTGACGCCGCCCAGCCACTCGGTGAGGCGCGCCGCCTCGGCATCGAGAGAACGTCGCGCAGAAGCTGACACGGTCTCGAGCAATCGAACGTGCACCACACCGGTTTCGTCTTGGATCCAGCACCCAACGACGCGACCGTCGACCCAAGCGGTGGTGCCGGCATTACCGCGGGTGTCGAAGAGTTGGTTGCGGTGCGGGCCGAGGTAGAAGTCACGGTTCTTCCACCCCATGATCGTCGGGTCGAGCACCGGTAGGAGTGCCACCCAAGGACCTGGATCAGGCACCGTGGCGACGTCATCGGGTAGCAACCAGCCGGTGTCGCCTCCGTCGAGTGAGACTGCAACGGCGTCGAGTTCGGCGAGGGCGGCCCGGACGACCGTCTTCGTCGAGCCCAGCCACCAGACGATGTCGTCTACCGTGCCCGGTCCGAAGGTGTAGAGCCAACGGCGGACTATTTCTCGATAGCCGTCTGCAGATTCGAGATCGACGGGGGCGTCGTCGAGCCAGTGTCGAGTGAGAGTCCACAGTGGGCGTGAGACGGGGAAGCGTGCGGTGTTGGTGCCGCGCATGATGTCTGCGGTCGCCCCGAGATGCGTGAGAACCCTGGGTGCCGACCAGATTTCACCTGCCGAACCCTCGACCTTGACGTCTATCATCGGCACGGCCTGACGAATCTCTACCGCTGAAAGCCCTTCAGGCCTATCGGTGAGCAACTTCAGCACTTCCGTCCGTGCGCGATCGAGCCAGTCGTTGCCGTCGACGGCGAGTCCGGCCTTGACGACATCCTTGGCCATTCGTGCCCGCTCGGTGTTCGCGACGCGGGCGGACGCACTCGACCACGCGGCCGGCAGCAAGTCGCAGGGAAAGGTGAAGAGTGTGCGGCGCATTGCCAATTGCTTCACGAGACTGCGTTGGTCGTACAGGGCGCGGTCGACGTCGGCGGCGTCCACGGACCGAACCCTCGCCCAGCAAGACAGATAGACCGTCGCTGACTCGGTGGCGTGCAGTACCGTCATCGCCCGCGTGGCAGCTTCCGGCGAATCGACGTGAAACATTGGCTCCAGCGCATGACGTACTCCTATGCGAGCACGGCGTTCGTCGTCGGAGACATGGCGCATCAGGCCATCGTGCCACAGTCCAGGTGCGTCGTATCAGCTAGTTGCGCGAGGGTTCGGTTGCGCCAGTAGTCGTCGTGTCGGAGATGTGTGATTGCACCCGGGGCGGTCGCGAAGGTCGCAAATCCTGCGGCGTCGACGGGAATCTGTAGCCAGGCGGAGACGACGAATGTGTGTGCAAAGCCGTGGGTTACGACGATGTGATCGTGATCGAGATCGTCCATCAGTTCGCGCATGCATTCGTGAACCCTTGCTGCGATGTCGCGGCGGGTCTCGGCACCGGCAACGGGGCCACGGTGATCGAGGCGGTTGTTGTCAGGGGCCGGGACCTGGCGCTGGGCCAGCCACGAGTTCGGGCGTCCTTCGGCTTCTCCGAAGCTGATTTCGCGCAATCGAGTGTCTGTTGTCGCCGGAGCATCGAGTGTCCGGGCGATGATCGTGGATGTCTCGGTGCACCGTTCGAGGTCGGACGAGGTGATGCGGACCGCGCGCGAAGTTCCGGTGCGTCGTCGTTTCAGTGCTTCGGCGATCAAACCTGCATCGCGCCGACCAGCGGGGGTGAGAACCGAATTGTGCCAACCGCCGACTACGTCCTGCGCTGTGTGTTCGGCATGAGGATGAGTGACGACGTAAAGATCCTGCATGAGACCCCTTTTGCTTACCCGACTTTTTCCGGCAACAGTATTCCAGGATTGAGGATTCCACGGGTATCCCAGGACGATTTGATCAACTGCATTGCGGCGATGTCGGTTTCAGTGCGCCCCAGCGATATCCACGGCGACTTCGCGCGGCCTATCCCGTGCTCGGCGCTGATGCTTCCATGGTGGGCGGCGACGAGTCGGAACACCATATCGGTCAGTTCGTGTGCGACCCTCGGCTCGGCATCCAGAAGGTTCACATGAATGTTTCCGTCGGCGAAGTGCCCGAACAGGATTGGCCGCACGAGGGGGAATCGTTGTGCCAGGCTTTCTCGGAGGTTGTCGATGAACATTCCCATCACGGACAAGGGGACGGAGATGTCGAGCTTGACTACCGGCGTCGTCGACGACGCGCTGATGCTTTCGGTATGGCTTTCCCGCAGAGTCCACAGTTTTCGAGCCGGCCCAGGCTCGACCGTCGCGTCCTCGATGAGGTCGGCAGAGTCGGAGAGTACTTCGAGGAGCGACTCTTCCGTTTCGCGCGGTGATGACACCTCGATGAGTGTGTACATCGGTGAAGGGGTGCCGAACGGGCGACGGGCATCGGTGTGTGCGCAGACGAGGGAGATGCCGTCGTCGGTCATGATCTCGGCGGCTTCGACGGTCAATCCGCTCTGACGCACGCGATTACACAAATGAAGCGCTTGATCGACTTCGCGTACACCCGCGAGCACGACCTGGGTGTCGGTCGCCGGGGTGACCAGCTTCATCAGGACCTTGGTGATGACTGCGAGCGTTCCCTCGCTGCCGGCGAGAAGTCCTGGAATATCGTATCCGACATTGTCTTTGACGAGTGGAGTCCATCTACTCAGCACCGAACCGTCCGCGAGCACGGCTTCGATACCGAGTATCTGTGCGCGTGTATTTCCGTATCGGACCATGCGCGTCCCACCGGCGTTGGTTGCGACGATGCCGCCGAGTGTTGCGGATTCCTTTGATGCCAAATCGATTCCGAAGCGGAGACCGTGTGCAGATGCGGCCAGGTCGGCGCGAGCAACGGTCACGCCGGCGCCGGCTGCGATTGTCCGACCGATGGGGTCGACGGCTTCGATCGTCTCCAGACGTCTGGTACTCAGCACCACGGACCCAGCCGAGGCGATCCCACCACCGACCAGTCCGGTGTTGCCGCCTTGCGGTGTGATGGGAACCCCCGCGTCGAAGCATGCTCGAAGAACCGCAGACACTTCCGAGGTGTTGCCGGGGCGGATGACCGCGATCGCGTCGCCGATCCAACGTCCCGTCCAGTCACGTGTGAAGCCCTCGATCAGTTCGGGATCGGTAAGGACATGCGTGTGGCCGACGATCTCTGCGAGGGCGTCGATAAGCCTCGCGTCTGTTGCAGGTTCAGTGAGTGCTCGGGGATTCATGTGCAACCTTGTGATCGTTCGGGTGACAATTTTCGGGAGACAGACGGTGGATCAACGTGAACTCGATCCTCCGACCTCAGGTGATGCCGTGTCCAAGACCAAGTAGTGACACCACCATCTGTTTTTCTTATAATCGCCGTATGAACCTGCAGCGTGCCCGTTATCTGATCGCTCTGTCGGATCATGGGAGCTTCACTCGAGCCGCTGCGAACGTCCACGTCGCGCAATCGGCCCTCAGTCAGCAGATCAAGGTTCTCGAGCGCGAACTCGGAGTTCCGCTGGTGGATCGTCGGGGTCCGCAGTTCACCTTCACGGAAGCCGGCAAGGTGGCGGTACGAGAGGCGCGCTTTTTGATCGGGTGTGCGGACCGGGCGGTCGAACGAATTCGGTTGGCCGCGCGCGGTGTGGACGGAGAACTGCGCATCGCGTACACCCGTTCGTGGGCGGGCGGCGCAGTCGCGGATCTGGTCAGCACCTATCGAAGGCTCTACCCGGGCGTCGAAGTTGTCGTTCATCGTGGCACTTCGGCGCAGACTGTCGACCTCGTCCGAACCGGAGCCGTCGACATCGCGGTTGTTCGCCCGCCGCTCGATGAAGACGATCGAGAACTTCCCCTGATCGTCCTCGATACCGAACCTATCCTGGTCGCTGTTCCCGTGGATCATCCGTTCGGAGATCGAGCGACGCTCGAACTCGGAGATCTGGTGGATGTCCCCGTTGTGTTCTGGCCGGAGGCCAACGCCCCGGGGATGTATTTGCGTACGCTCGAACAACTTTGGCCAAACGGGGCGCCCAGCATCGTTCGATTCGAGGCCGACGACGAGCAGGTGCTGTATGCCGTCTCGGACGGGGTGGGTATTGCGCCGATCCCCCAGGGCAGAGCGCGGATGCTCCGCATCCCGGGTGTCCATCTATGTGAGATCGCCGGTGAGCAACCAACTCTCGACGTGGCAGTGACCTACCGCCCGGATAATCCGAATCCGGCGCTTGCGCCGTTTGTTGCGCTCGCTGAACGCGAAAGATCGTCAACCACTGCGTAGTGCCTGTGATGCGCGGTGGGTCCTATCCGCCATCGAGGACCAGCATCATGGCCGTTGCGCGTGCTCGGTTCTCGATGGCGTCGACGTGGAATCCGACGTGCTGGGACAGTTTCGCCAATCGGTGCGCGACGCTGCTGTGGTGAAGATGCATGGAATCGGCTGCGGCCCTCAAGGTTCCGGACTGCAGGTATGACCTCAAGGTTTCGAGTAGTTCTAATCCCTGTTTGGTGTCGCCGATCTCTTCGGCACGAACCAGATCCGGTATTCGCGAGTGATCGATGTGTGGTCCCGGCGCCAGGAGGTTGAGGGCGCCGAGATTGTCGGCGTTCACGATCGGTGTTGTTGCCGACGCCTGTGCTCGAGCGAATCGTGCAGTGCTCAGTATTGTGCTCACTTCGGAAGCGGGAGCAGTCAAAGATATTCCGGCGCGAATGAATGACGACAGCGCGGCCTCGGACAGCTCGGGTGTCGCCGCGAACGAACCCGTCACGAGATTCAGATACTCGCCGTCAGCGTCTATCCCAGTGGCTTTGCCAGGTTTGTAATCTGGCGAAATGACAAGGTGTGCAGCACCTTCGGCCGTGCCTGAGACTGCCTTGGTTGCCATTACACGGACTGGGGTATGGGGTTCGATACCGAGACCGGCGCAGGAGGTGAGCACCGCGAGTTCATCCATCGGGAACAACAGATTTCGAGTGTGCTCGGCTTCGGTAGGCAGGCGTCGCGGTTGCAGAATTATCGCTGCGGTCAGGGCCATCCGGTCGACGAGCATTTCGTCGAGTGGCAAGCTGGCCCCGGGTCGTTCGATCCATACCGTTCCGAGAACCTCGTCGTCTACGGCAATGTTTCTGGTCATGCTCGGTGGGAGCTGAGGATCGGGTGACCATCGGCCGCGCGGATCGCAACGGCGCAAATTCTTCTTGCTTCTGCCGCGCTCGACGATCTCGATACCCACGACGCAGTCCGCCAACTGCGCGCTCGCACGAAGCAAAGACGCGGTGTCGGAGCCGTGCCGCACGAGGGCGTCGAAGTAATCGATGACACGTACCAGGCCTGCCGAGTCTGCATCGAGCTCGGCAAGCCGGTACATCAGTCCTTGCATCTCGCAACGCTACGAGACCGGCGAGAGCGAACGCAACCCTCTCCTGAGCGCAGTGAGGGCTTCGGCGGCACCTCTTTCGCTGACCGCGGCGGTCGCGACCAGTGCCGACCCGTGAAAGGTTCCGGGGAAGGAGTGCAATTCGACGCTGACTCCCGCTTGCAGCAGCCGAAGGGCGTATTCGATTCCTTCGTCGCGGAGCGGGTCGAGTTCCATGGTGGACAGGTAGGTCGGCGGCAGGCCGGTGAGGTCGGTAGCCCGGGACGGCGCAGCGTAAATGGACACGTCAGGATCTTCGGGACCGGAATACGACTCGCCGAGATAGTACTTCCACGACAGGATGGCGTTAGGGCGGTGCCACAAGGGGGTGTCGACGAAGTTCGTCATCGAGACCGTCGCCAGGCGGTCGTCGAGTTCAGGGATTTCGAGGAATTGGAAGGCCACGGGCACAACGCCCTCGTCACGGGCTTTGAGGACAGTGCCTGCGGCCAGTCCACCGCCTGCGCTCTGCCCTCCCACTGCGATGCGGCGTGTATCGACCCCCAGCTCCTCGGCATGGGCGTGGATGTAGAGGAGTGCGGCGTAGCAGTCGTCGACGGGCCGGGGAAGGGGGTTTCGGGGGCGAGGCGGTACTCCACGTTCGCAACGGCGAATCCTAGTTCCCGCGCCACCTCGACGCAAAATGGATCGCTGGATTCTGCGGTGCCGATTGCGAATCCGCCGCCATGGATCCAGAGCAGAACGGGGACAGGGCCGGCAGTGTTGTCCGGGGTGAAGAAACGAATCGTGACTTCCGGATCGCCGTCCAGGCCGGGTGCCGACAGTTCACGAAGCGTGACTCCGTCGAATGACAGGTCGGCCAACATGGTGCCGACCAGAGCGTCGTAGGTGGCCCGTGCGTTGGGGAGGTCAGCGAAGTCCACCTTCGGGAGCATGGTGAGTGCCGCGGCGAGTTCGGGGTCGAGAGTCGGGAATGTTGTCATGCACCCATCATCGAGCCTGATTGTGGCCTACGTCACCAGCGGATTGTAGGAAATCGGAGAGTCTCCCTCCGACACCCGTCGGATCTCCCTAGGATGACGCCGGTGGACAGGGTACATCTCGGGGTGGGTTCGAGCGATTCGAATAGTGGGGCACGGATTGGTGGACGACCTCCGCAGGTTTTCGCTGGTCAGGCGATTCTGCGGTCGCACGAGTACCTTCTGACGCTCGAGGCACACACGGCGCCGTGGCTCGGCGTGCGAGAGCTTTCGATCTTCATCCGTCGAGGTTTCTCCATCGGCGACGACGACCTCGAATACCCGGACATCGGGGTCAGGGCAGTCCTGCACCCCTCGTCGTCACGAAGTGCGGAATCGGCGGGCAGCCATGCGGGCCTTGGCAGCGCGGCGTTGATCAGGATTCCCTCGGACGACGAGGTGATGCCGTTGGTGTGGATAGCTCCGCAACCGGTGCTCATTCAGAACGAACCGTCCTACGCCGATGCCGTCGAGGCAGATGGACACAGCTTCCTGTTCCAGATCAACGAAGAGGGGTGGCCGGTGGTTGCCGAGTCCCACCCCGATTTCGTAGAGGAGTACCTATTCGGTTACGGGTCGGTGTATTTCTACGGGAGCTCTGACGCGACCGGGCTCGTTCGCGAAGTCGTGCCGGGATTTCTCGACTTCTGACCGGCCCGACGGCCCGTCCGCCGATACCGTGGGCAGCGTATCGCGACCGGCGGTTATGTCCTCGGAAAAATTGTTTCGGAAGTTTGTCGATCGGTGAGTGCGCCGTTCGACGTGTAAGCAGAGGGACCGAACAGAGCGGTCCACGAACGAAGGAGATTCTCATGAAGTACATGCTGATCATGCGTTCCACCGATGAGGCTATCGAAGCATCCAAGGACATGGACTTCGACGAGATCATCGCGGCGATGGGGCAGTACAACGAGTCCCTGATCAAGGCAGGTGTCTTGCTGGCCGGTGAGGGACTGGCGATGGAGGAGGGATTCATCGTCGATTTCGAGTCCGATCCTCCGCTGGTCTCCGACGGCCCGTACGGGGAGACGAAGGAGTTGTTCTCGGGATTCTGGATCATTCAGACGTCGACCAAAGACGAAGCCTTGGAATGGGCGAAGCGCTGCCCGCTCGGGCCGGGAAGCAAGCTCGAGGTACGCCGCGTGAGCGAGATGTCGGACTTCGATCAGGACAACGAGTACATCCAGAAAGAGGCAGGCTGGCGTGAAGAGCTCGGTACCGATCGTCCGGTCGCAGGCTGACCATGACCGACGAGGCGGTGCGAGAAGAAACGAGAAAGGCTGTCGACGCGGTCTGGCGTATCGAATCCGCGAAGATTGTCGCCACGTTGACTCGCACCGTCGGAGATCTTGATCTCGCCGAGGATCTGGCCGCGCAGGCTCTGCTCGAAGCCGTCGAGCAGTGGCCCGCGACGGGGGTTCCGAGAAACCCCGCTGCCTGGCTGACATCTGTGGCGACACGACGAGCGATCGACGGGTGGCGACGACGTGAGAGGTTGGACGAGCGCTACGCCCACTTTGCGCGTGAACTCGAGAACGACGCTTCACATTTCGACGACGTCAGCTGGGATCCGGACCGCATCGACGACGATGTCCTTCGCCTGATGTTCATCGCCTGCCATCCCGTGTTGAATCGAAAAGCGCAGGTGGCGTTGACGCTTCGGGTGGTGGGCGGTTTGACCACGGAAGAGATTGCGAAAGCGTTCCTCACGCCGACGGCGACGGTGCAGCAGCGGATAGTCCGCGCGAAGAAGGCGCTGACCGCCTCGAAAGCGGTTTTCGAAGTTCCAGGGCGAGAAGAGTTTTCGAGCAGATTGAGCGCGGTCCTCGGAGTGCTGTACCTGGTGTTCAACGAAGGCTATGCAGCCAGTTCCGGGGACGAGTGGATGCGGGCGGAGCTCAGTGCTGAGGCTCTGCGGCTCGCGCGAATACTCGCCGAATTGGTCCCCAGGGAGTCCGAGGTACACGGCCTTGTCGCTTTGATGGAGCTGACAGCCTCGAGATTCGGCGCTCGGACAACCTCGACCGGTGAACCCATCCTGCTGGCTGACCAGGATCGGACGAGGTGGGATCGCCTACAGATCTCGCGTGGGCTTGCCGCGCTGGAACGAGCTGACGCCGTCGGGCGTGGACGAGGCCCGTACGGCCTGCAGGCGGCGATTGCCGAATGTCATGCGCGAGAAGCAACTTTCGAAGACACCGATTGGAAGAAGATAGTCATCCTCTACGAGGCTCTGGCGCAACTGGCGCCATCGCCCGTGGTCGACCTCAATCATGCGGCGGCGGTATCCATGGCATACGGTCCTGGCCCTGCGCTCGAATTCGTCGACAAGCTTGTCGCTTCAGGTGAACTGGCCGACTACCACCTGCTTCCCAGCGTTCGGGGGGAGTTGCTCAGTCAGCTCGGCCGATCCGAGGAGGCTAGAACCGAACTCCTCGAAGCGGCTCGTCTGGCCGGGAACGAGCGTGAGCGCGCTGTGCTGGTCGCGAAAGCAGATGCGCTGCTGCCGGATCGGTAGTGACGCGATCGTTAGTCGCGCGATTGATAGTCAGGGCTGAGTCGGATCATCATTCGGCACCATGGGCGGCATCCCGACTCCGTAGGGATCGAGCATGTCCGATACACGTCGACCCCACCGTTCATGCGCGGACTGACGGGTCATTCCGGCAGCGCGGCCGATGGTTGACCATGTTGCGCCGAATCTACGCAGGCTCATGACGCTTGCCGTCGAATCGATACCCGCGGCGAGCTGAATCCGGAAACAGGCCAACTGCCACGCCATCTGACGCTGCGCCGGGATGTCGGTGTCCTGTTCTGCCTCCCACTCAGGGCTACCAGGTAAAGGATCTGTTCCGACAATCTTGTCTGCCTGAGTGCCGGCCTCGGTGATCGCGGCGTTGACCGTGGTGATCGCGGCGGTCTCGATCTTCGCAGTCAGGGCGCGTTCGATCAGGTCTTCCATGAGAAGTTCTCCTTTCGTCAGGACCAGCCTGACAGGCGCTCTTGAATTCTGTCAAGAGTTCCCTGACGGACTTTGAGTTTAATTAATGCACGATTTATTTGTGTACTATCTAAATAGTCTCCGGTTCTGTTGACCGTCGTCGAAGGGGTTGCTGGTGAAAATCGTGGTTTTGTCGTTCCTGGTGGCGTTGACTTTGATGACGGTCGGGATCATCGCCGCGCGCAACCGCAGCACTCGACCTGCCGTGACCGGGGCAGTTGCTGCGGCGTCAACGGTTCTCGCTGCCGCCTGGACACTTTTTGCCGTGGCCTTCGTATTGGCCTGATCGTGCTGCAGTGCCGGTGCGCCGGTAGTGGTGGTGAAGGAACTTTGCAGCAGGTCAGATGCGTTTTGTGTGCGGCGCGATGCCGCATACTCTGGCAGACGTGGCAATTGCTGAAACAGACAGAAACTACGGCGGAAGGTCGGTCGCGGCTCGCAAGGCCGAACGCCGTTCTCTCTTTTTGAATGCTGCTCTCAGCGTGTTTGCGGACCAGGGGTATGCCGGAAGTTCGGTGGCGGATATCTGCGCGTCCGCGAGTCTGGCCAGAAGGCAGTTCTACGACGAGTTCGGTAGTCGCGAGGATCTACTCCTCGCGCTGTATGACCAGATTCAACTCGACGCCAGAATTGCAATGGTCGACGCACTCGATGCAGAGCCTTCGGTCAATCTCCGTGACAAGGCAGCGACGGCCATGGCCGCCTTCGTCGAGTCGGTCGGAAGTGACCCACGACGCGCACACGTTGCCTTCATCGACGTCGTAGGTGTCAGTCCCCGGGTGGAAAAGCATCGTGTGGACCAACGTTCGGTCTGGGCAACATTTTTCGAGTCGATCATCAAAGGGATCGTGGGCGAAGATTACGAACCGCCAGGTGGTTACCGGTGGGCGTCCACCGCCTTCATCGGCGCGCTTACCGCGCTGGTGCACCAGTGGAGCACTGCGGAGCCTCGTCCTCCCGTGTCGGTACTGGTCGATCTGATGACGGTGCTCTTGAATGCGTTGATCGACGACGCGCCCCTTCACACCGACGAATAGGTCACGAACACCAGGGGATTGTAATCCGGCCCACAACGCTCTACTCTCGTCCTCAATGTGTTAGACACTCGCATCTAACTTGTGTGCTCGTGATGAGAACTGCGGCAACACAAGGCAATCTGTGCTTTTCCGGGGAGGAATTGGTATGGGACGACGCTGGACAACTGACCGACAATGCGGGGGCCTCGCGATTGCCGTGATTGCAGTAATCGGGCAGATCGGACTTTCGGCACCTGCCTCAGCGGCACCGGACGAAGGTGTTCCCGCCCAAATTCAGGTCCAGCCTGCCCTGCCGCCTGCGGTTGCACCGCCTTTGCCTGAACTGGACCAGGCCTTCTATGAACCGCCTGTCGAGGTCGTCGAATCCAAGCAACCGGGTGAGATCATCGCCGCTCGTGCGGTGAATCTCGGTACTCTCAACCTGATTCCGACCAACGTGGATGCGTGGCAGATCTCGTATCGATCCAATAATGCTGCGGGCGAGGCAATTCCTGCTGTCACCACAGTGATCAAGCCGCGTGGCGACACTCGCGATGGAGGCCCGCGCCCGCTGCTGTCCTTTCAGATGGCAGAGGATTCACTCGGAAACTACTGCGCACCTTCGTATGTCATGCAGCAAGGCGCGTTGCCGTGGCTGGTGACGGGCGCTGCGACCGGTGGGGCTCAATTCCTCGAAGTGCAGGCGGCACTGGCGCAGGGTTGGGCATTGTCGGTGCCCGATCATCAGGGACCCAATTCTTCCTTCGCCTCCGGCCCCGTCGCGGCCCGGATCACGCTCGACGGTATTCGTGCTGCTGAGAACTTCGAACCCATGGAGCTGCAAGGGCGGTCAACTCGCGTAGGGCTGCTCGGCTACTCGGGTGGATCGATTCCTACCGGTCACGCAGCTGAAATACGGCAGGCGTACGCGCCGGAACTGAATATCGTCGGAGTCGCCGAAGGTGGTGTTGCCGCGGATCTCGGCGCTTTGCTCGACAATGCCAACAACGCTCTCGGGGCCGGGATCGTCGCTGCCGGTGTAATCGGAGTGAGCCGAGAAGATCCTGAACTTGCAGGCTTCATCGATCAGCACATAAACCCTTCCGGCCGAGCGCTTTTCGCTGCCAAGGGCAACCTGTGCATGCTCTGGACGTCAGCTGCAGTGCCCTTCCTCAACATCAAGGGCTTCCTCGATGTCCCGGGAGATCCCGTCCAACACCCCACGGTGAGAGCTGCGCTCTCCCGAGCTGCCATGGGTAAGTCGGTTCCTGACGTGCCGATGTACATTTATCAGTCGAATCCCGACTGGTTGGTGCCTGTTGGCCCGGTGAACAAACTTGTCGATACCTATTGCCAAGATCCTTCTGCGAGTGTCGTTTACACCAGAGACCACTTCAGTGAGCATGTCAGCATGGAAGTCGTCGCTTTGCCGAGTGCTCTACTGTGGCTTCGCGATCGGTTCGCTGGTGTGCCTGGTCAGCAGGGATGCAGCACCTTCGACGCTGGATCCATGGCGCTTGATCAGAGGACCTGGCCAGTCTGGGTGGATGCGGTTGGTGAACTCGTCGCGGGACTGTTCGGCAAGCCGATCGGGACCTGACGGGTGACGTGATTCTGCGGTGGTGAGGAATTCTCACAAGGGCAGCGTGTTGCACTGACTGGACGTTATTTCATTGATCGGGCCTTGAAGATGGTGTCTTGTCACCAATGGGTTCCTTTTACCGACGAAAGGTTGCGCGATGACAAAGCTGTTGTTTGCGGTCACTTCTGCAGATCACTGGACGCTGAAGGACGGAACACCCCACCCGACCGGGTACTGGGCGGAAGAACTGGTCGAGGCGCATCGCGTTTTCGTCGACGCCGGCTACGAGATCGTGATCGCGACGCCTGGCGGTAAAGCTCCCGTTGTGGACGAGGGAAGCCTGGCGCCCGAGGTGAACGGCGGGCAAGAAGGCGCCGACCGTATGCGCAAGTACATCGCCGATCTGCAGCCGGTGCTCGATTCGCCGGAGATTTTGGAGAACGCCGATGCTGCCGATTACGACGTGGTCTTTGTACCGGGTGGACATGGACCGATGGAGGATCTTGCGGTGTCGGCATCCTTCGGTGAGCTTCTCGTGAACTTCTTGGACGCGGACAAGGTGGTCTCGGCGGTCTGTCACGCGCCGGCGGCACTCCTGCCGGCCCAGAGACCCGATGGAAGCTGGCTGTTCGACGGCTATCAGCTGACCGCGTTCACCAACGAAGAGGAGACGCAGGCTGGTCTGGCGGACAAGGCTCCGTGGCTGCTCGAAACTCGCCTACGCGAATTGGGCGGCAAATTCTCGAAGGCTGAGGCGTGGTCGCCTTATGTCGTGGTGGACCGCAAGCTCTACACCGGTCAGAATCCGGCGTCGTCACGGCCTCTCGCCGAGCGGATTGTCGCCGATTTGGGCTGAGCATGTCTTTTGGCGCCGCATCGAGGTCTCCTTCGATGCGGTGCTCGGTCCGTGTTCTGTTGTCGCCAAAGAGGTTTGACCTCTCAGGTTTTGAAGGTGGTGTTCGCCGGTCGCGGGTGCTGCTGCGGGTCGATCGAGGGTGGCGGGATGAACCAGGGTTTGTTGTCGGCGCCTATTCGGATTTCCCATTTGCCGACGAACCCGGCTTTGCGGTGCATCAGTCGGTGATGTGAACGGCACAGCAGGACCAGGTTGTTCATCTCCGTCGGGCCACCGTTGGCCCAGTGCTTAATGTGGTGCGCATCGGTCCAGGCGGGTACGCATGTGCAGCCGGGGAAGGCGCAGCCCTTGTCTCGGGCGATCAACGCCACTCGCTGTTCGGCGGTGACCAACCTCTTTCCTGGTTTCGCATCCAAGGGCGCGCCGTGATCGTCGAGCAGGACGGTGGAGAGGAAGCAGTCACACCCGAGGAGTCTGGTCTGCGATACGGACAGCGGTCCGAGCCAGGGCATGTGCCCGACATCAAGATCGGCCGGCTCCAGTGAGCCGTCATCACCCGAATCCGAAGACTGTGCGGCACAGTCCCGATGCTCAGCCAAATCACGAGCATTGATGTGCACGTTCACATGCGGACGCTGACCACCATCGGTACCAGTCTTGGCGCAATCGAGATAACGCCGGATCAGTTCGGTGAACCCGTCCGCGGTGCGTTTCGCCGCCGACCGGGCATCCGGCGTCCCATCCGGTGCTGGGGTTGGCATCGTCAGATTCGACAACGCCGACAGCAACATCTCCCCGGTGAGAGCGTCGAAATCGCCGCGCACCACCACTCGACCGTTCAATGTCGAGGCGATCCGGAGCTCGTTCCGGTCGATGTCTTCGGCGGGCGGGATCTCATCCGATTCGAACAACCTCTCCAACGTCGCGATCACGTTCCGCACCTTCGTGGTCGTCGCCTCCACCCCCGATGCCGCAGCCAACAACAAATCGATACAGCGAGGGAGTGCCTCCTCCGGCATGCCTTTCGGTGGTGACTCGCAGAACGCCACGATCAACACGGCATGATCGAAGGAGCAGTCCCCGCCATCGAACCGAGCAGCCACCGCCGGAAACGGCCGCAAAGCTGCACCTAACGCGGCGATCTTCTTCCCGTCCCGAACCTGCAGCATCGTGTTCGCCGCCAACCACGCACCCACCCCGCGGCTGGCGATCACCTGATCATCCGGGTGCAACGACAGTTCGTCGACCACGGCCACTCGAACGGCTTCCAGGCGCAGAATCTCCGCACTCGCCTCGACAGCAGCAGCGCGCAACTCGGCAGCAGTCAACCGCCACAACCGTCCGCGTAACCCCACCGCAGAACCAGACACCACATCCGACAACAAGACGCTCATTGAATCCCCCGATCCCCTCCCCAAGAATACTCGAACATGCGTTCGAGTCAAGGGGAATTAGGCGAGGGCGCGAATGAGCGGAGTGGGGTCCGCGACGACGAACAGATGGCCGCCTCCGTTGATCTCTTCGAAGCGAGAGTCGGGAATCAGCGAGTGTGCCCAGCGGGCTACTTCGATGGGTACGTTTCCGTCGTCGGTTCCGTGTAGGAAAACCGTTGGTACCGAGATCGATTGGAAGAGTCCAGGCACCTCGTGGCGATACCGAGCCAAGTCGACAACCCCTGCGGATCCGCCCTGTGCGATCCCTTCGGATGAATCCAACTGGAGAGCGGGGCGATGTACCTCGTCGGTCATGACGGCCTGATCGGCGGCCGGCCAGATCGAGACTGAGTCGCTGCGTAGCTTGGAGAACACTCCGGTTCCTGCGAGCATTGCGCCGGCCACACGGGGAGCCCAGTTGGCGGCAAAGTACAACGCAGATACCAGTTTTATTCTGCGTCGCAAAGTATTTCGCGGTGCCCCGGGGATCATGGCGCACGCCAGCACCAGTTTCGAGACTCGTTCGGGAACGGCTGCAGCGACTGCGAGCGCGTAACCGCCGCCTCCGGAGAAACCCATCAGTGTGGCCGAGCCCAACTCGAGGTGATCGACCAGGGTGACGAAGTCGTCGTCCCAGGAATGAAATCCCTTGTCCGTGTACGGATCCGTGCGTCCGAAGCCGGGTCGATCGGGGACTATCAGCCGTATGCCTGCCGTCGAAGACGCGTTGTGGAGTGAGAGCCCTTCGTATCGGCTGCCAGGTGATCCGTGGGCCACGACTACCGGGTGGCCAGTCGGATCGCCGTACTCGCAGAATGCGATACGACGCCCCGACGCGTCGCGAATTTCGGTTGTGGTCACGCTGCTCGTCATGATGTGGTTCCTTGCTGCGCGATCGACGCCACACCGTCCAGGATGAGGGCGACTCCGAACTCGAACCTTCGGGTGGGATCGTGATGAAGTGCGAACACCGATGCCTCGCGTCGATCGGCAGGTGCGCTGTCGAAAGCGCCGCGTCCCAATTGAATTGCGACGTGTCCGGTGACGAAATCATGCAGCGCGCCGTATGCGTACGTGGCCTGCTCGTCCTCGAGGCCGGCCAAGGAAAGGGCGCTCACGACTCGGTGGGCGGTATCGTCGGCCCCGGGTGCTTCCAGTGATGCCTGCCGATGGGCTTCCAGGACCAGGGGATGGCGCATCAGGAGATCGTGGAGGCCGTAGGCGAACGTGCGGGCAACCCCGCGCCAGTCGGTCGGCCAGTCGATCGACGAGACGGCTTCGCCTACGAGAGTCGAGATCAGATCTCGCCTCAAGGCGTCGATACCGCCGGTTGTGCGGTGGACGGACATCGGCGATATGCCGAGTCGTTCGGCGAGCACTCGAAATGACACCGCATCCAGGCCGTCCGTATCGGCGATCTCTGCCGCGGCATCAAGAATCTGTCTGTGACTCAATGCTTTTGGTCGACCAGCCCTTGCAGAGTTGGTGGATTCGGATACCATGCTGACAACAATAGCGATACGCGTATCGAAATTACAAGTGTCCATCGACCTCCAAGGAGCGCTGCCCGATGACCGATCTCCATCAACTGTCCGCCGTCGAACTTGCCGGTGTGATCGCCGCCAAACAGGTCTCGATTCCCGAAGTCACCAGGTACTTCGTCGACCGTGCGACCACTTCCGATGACGTCGGCGCCTTCACGACGATCGCAGGGGAGCACGCAGTCGCCCTCGCCGAACAAGCGCAGCGCAGGTTGGACGAGCGGGACGCCGGGCCCCTTCCGCGACTGTTCGGCGTTCCGACGGCAATCAAAGACCTCGATGCAACGCGCGGCATTCGCACGACCTTCGGATCGGCGCTCTTTCGCGACTTCGTGCCGGACGCTGACGACGAGATCGTCGAGGCGATCCGAGAAGGTGGGTTGATCGACATCGGTAAGACGACGGTGCCCGAGTTCGGGGCAGCCTGTTACACCGAGCCGGAAGTCGCTCCGCCTGCTCGCAGTCCGTTCGATCGCACGCGGAGTGCCGCCGGCAGCAGTGGCGGCGCTGCTGCCGCCGTCGGCGCTGGTCTGGTGCCGTTTGCGCAGGGAAGTGACACCGCCGGTTCGTTGCGTTCGCCGGCAAGTACGTGCGGAGTGGTGGGCCTCAAGCCGAGCCGCGGTTTGATCACGATGGGCGTGGCGGGGCATGACAACTTCGGATTTGCGAGCAAGGGGCCGATCGCCCGGACAGTTCGCGATACCGCTGCGCTGCTGGACGTTCTGGCGACGCGACCTGGCGCCGGAACTATCCACCCGTCTCGGCCGAAGTCGTTCGAAGAGTTCGTCGTACAGGCCGGGGGAGTTCGGGCTCGCCCCTTGACCGTCGCTCTTGCTCACGGATCGGTCTCCGGCGGAGCCGTGGATGCGCAGCTCTCGGCTGCTGTATCGAAGGTTGGGTCTGTGTTGGAGGGTCTGGGTCACAACGTGTTCGAGCGACCGCAGGCTCGCGATGACATTTTCATCGATGCTTTCGTCAAGATGTTCTCGTCTTTGGCGGGAACCAAGCCGATCCCGGAGGAGTACGAACACCTTCTGCGTCCGATAGTGCAGCACTTGCGAGTTCAAGCAAACCAGGTGTCTTCGGGTGAGCTGGCCGCGGCAATCGGTATTGTTCAGGCCTGGGCGCGGCGATGGAGTCTCGACTACGCCGACGCCGACCTTGTTGTCACTCCGACTGTGACGAAGCCGCCGCTTGCGATCGGGGAGTTGCGCAACGACGAAGATCCCGCGACCGAACTGATCGACATGGTCGCTTTCACCGGAAACACCGTCGTCGCCAATGCAACCGGTTTCCCGTCGATCAGTCTGCCACTCGGTTGGACGGAAGACGGCGTTCCACTCGGCGTGATGATCTCGGCGAAATGGGGTTGCGACGCGGAATTACTTTCTGCCGCTGCAATGCTCGAGGCCGAGATGCCGTGGAAGGATCGGTACCGATTCGACCGCGCAACCGTGCTCTAGTTCGGGAGCGGTACCCGGTCGCTCGCCGATGCGAACCCCAACCACGTGTGGCGGTTACCCCACCAGCACCACCCGACTTTCGGGGCGTTGCGGTTGTCTTTGCCGTCGCGACCGGTTCCGTTGCTGATCCACACGGCGGGAGTTCTGGTGTCGAAGGATCCGTCAGGTTTGCGCAGTCGGGAGCCGATGGTCATGAAACACTTTCCGCGTTCGAGAATGTCGGGGCGCTGCAACAGCCAGTGGATGCCTTCGGTAAGCGTCAGCGGCGTACGGTCTGCGTCGACGATTGCGGGCAATGCTTCGTCCGGGCTCCAGTTGGCCAGGTGATCCCCGCGGTCGACTCCACTGAGCAGATGTAATGGGCTTTCGGGCAGCGTTGACTGCTCGGTGGGGGTGAACAGATCGACGTCCGCCATGTCGACGACTATGAATCCGCGCTTGTTCTCGAGCTCGAGCAGCGGAGTCAGAACTGAAGCCGGAGCCAGTTTTTCGTGCACGGTGAGTAGTCCGACATCACCGTGCCCGGTTGCGGCCTCCCTGACATCGCCGGCAGAAAGTCCGGCCATCTCGTGAACACCGAGTTCGATCAATCGCTCGGCTTGCTGATCGATGGGCGGGAGGTCGAAATGCATATCTGCGATCCTACCGATCGTGAGCAGAGCGATCGGAGGGTTCGGCCGCGAGGGAAGTCGGCCACGCAACGCCCAACGCGCGCATGATGAACGGGACGGTGGTCGCTACGACGGCGTCCACTCGGTCGCCGGCCATGAGCATCGGGCGTCGGCTTTCCACGCAGGCGAGGATGAGTTGCGCGGATGCGGCAGCATCGGAATCGACAAAGACACCGGCGTCGACACCTTCCTGGACGAGCTGTTCGACCAGAACCGACAGCGGGACAATATGTTCGAGGAAACTTTCGCGATCCTGCGCTGACAACAATTCGACCAACGCGATTCCTGTGAATCGTTGCAGTGAGAACTCGACGAGTGTCAGTTTGACGAGGATTTCGAGTCGGTCCACAGGATTCTCGCGGTCCGCGAGTTCACGCTCGGCCAGGAGTAGGAATCTATCCATCTCGCGGGTGGACCAGGCGAGCAGTAACGCGGATTTGTCGGGGAAGTAGTTGTACACCGCTGTCCGCGAGACGCCGGCCGCCTGGGCCACCGTCTGCAGCTTCACGTTCTGCCAGCCCTGCTCGTGAAGTTCGCGAATGAACGCGTCCAACATGGCTTCTCGGGTGGCGATTTTGTGCTCAGCGGTTGTCGCACCACCGGTCAACTTCGGCATGGTCGATCCTCCTGGGTCTGATTCACGGTCACGGGGAGGTCGAACAGGTCCGCAACAAGGCGCGGATCACCTTGCCACATCGAGACGGGTGCGAGCATCATCTGCTGCGCGATCGAGCGTACGGATCGGCAGACCTCTTGCTCTTCGGCGAGTGTGAGCGTCGTGCGTTTGCGCAATCGCTCCATCTCCGCGGTAGTGAGATCAGTGATCCATTCCTCAGCTGCAAGCGAGAGGGGTGAATCCGGTGTCACGACCGATCCAACTCGGCACTGGAGAACCGCGAAGTCATCACGGACAGCGTGATGACGGCGACGACCGAGACGGCGTGTGCCGCCGCCAGCCAGAGCGACTCGGGTGCGTGTTTGTGAAGGGTGGGCGCCATCAGCATGGCCATGAGGAGGGCGAGACTCGACAACATCGCGGGACCGTTGGGGCGGCCGACAAGCAGGCCGACCAGAAGAACGAGCGCGACGACGCTGCACGCCACATCTACAGGCGGGTACGTGGCCGGAACGATTCCGCTGACAGTGTCGGTGAAGTTCAGTCCGATCGACACCAATTGCGCGAGACCTGTCGCGCCGGCCAACCAGGCCGTCCAACGCAGTCCGTGGAGTCCGGCTTTCCGAATGCCGGTCAGGGTTCCTTCGGCGGATTCCCACGCTTCGGGCGTCGGTGTTGTCACGGCTACTCCTTTTTATGACGAGGTGTCGTCATAAAATAGCAGTGCGCGATCGCGAGATTCTTGCCGGTAGGTGACTGGCCTGCTTCGAAGGGATAGCGTCGAAGTACCGGTCGAAATGACAATCGCGGGGAGGTGGCTCGATGACGACCTCTGCCCACACGGATCGGCCCTCGTCGAAACAGAGTTGGTTGGCGCGCGCAGCCTTCGCGGCCCTGGTTCTTGCAGTCGCGGTGCTCCTGATCTTCGCCGGACTGAAAACCTTGACCATGCTGATCCTGGGAATCGGTGGGGTGGTCGTGTGCGTCGTGGCCGTGTACTGGTTTCTGACGACCCGCGGATTCCTCCGCTGGCTCTCGTTGGCCGTGGCGGTTCTGACGCCGATCGTGGTGCTCACCTTCCTGGTCCGAGAACGACTCCTGTGGGTGGTGCTGCTCGCGATCGGGTTGTTCGTCGTAGCCGGTATCTGCGCTCGCACCGCCTTGGCGGGGGAGGAGAAGGAATTGCCGGTTGTCGAGCGACCGGCACCGCCGCCCGTCAAGCCGTTCTTGGTGATGAACCCGAACTCCGGTGGTGGCAAGGTCGAGAAGTTCGACTTGAAACGCAAGGCCGAGGAACGGGGGGCCACGGTCGCACTGCTCGAGGGGCCCGAGAAGATCGACGTGACGGCCTTGGCCAGGCAGGCGGTCGCGGACGGCGCCGACCTACTCGGTGTGGCCGGTGGCGACGGAACACAGGCACTGGTTGCTGCTGTCGCGGCCGAAAACGACCTGCCCTTCCTCGTCGTCAGCGCGGGAACGCGCAACCACTTCGCCGCGGATCTGGGGCTCGATCTCGAGGATCCATCTCGGTGCCTCGACGCGCTCGTCGACGGCGTCGAGGTCACGGTGGATCTGGGAAATGTCGGCGGTCGAACTTTCGTCAACAACGCATCGTTCGGGGCGTACGCCGAGGTAGTCCAGAGTCCGGAGTACCGCGATGCCAAGACCAGCACCTTCTTGCAGATGCTCCCGGATCTCCTCGCCGGACGTGCCGGAGCGGTGCTGACCGCGCGCTCCCCGAGCGTGTCCGCGGTGGGTCCACAGGCTGTGCTGGTCAGCAACGGCCCGTACGAGATGAACGACCTGGCGGGGCTCGGTCATCGGCCGCGATTGGACAGGGGCACTCTCGGAATCGTCGCGATCTCCGTCAGCAGTGCCCGTCAGGCCATCGGGTTGCTCCATAGGGCGCATCAACACGGTCTGGCTCAGGGCACCGGATTCGAGGTGATCGTCGACGCCGACACCGACGAGATTCCGGTCGGCGTCGACGGCGAGGCGCTGGTGATGCCAACTCCGGTCAGGTGCACGGTCAGTCCGCAGGCGCTGAGGGTCAGAGTCCCCCGAGATCGACCGGGTATCCGTCGCCCCCGGCACGCCTGGGATCTGGTCCGGTTGCGAGAGTTGGCGAAGTTCAGGAGATCCGGCGCATGACCTGACCGACGGCCAGGACTCCCTGCGGATCATGCGTGTCCGCCAAAGCGCTCAGCCAGTGAGCGGTGTCCTCGTCGTAGGTGCGGGCGATCTTCTCCGGGTCGACGCTCGGCGCGAAGTTGGGCAGTGCATGCCCGTTCGTCCATGGCGCCATCGTTCGTCCGAGAGTCTCGGCGTGCGGGACTACCGCGTCGACCATCGGTGGGGCAAGAACTCCGACGGTGAACAGCGAGAAGGCAGCGTCCCGATGGCAGAAGGCGCTGCGGTGCTCAGGTTCCCGTGCGAGGGCGCCCCCGAGGAGACGTAATTCGACGACGGTTTGGGGTGAACCGGATCCGGGGCCGGCAGCGGCCAGCAATGCGTCGACGGCCTCGTGTGACAGCTCGTTGGTCAATGCCGTGGATTCGTGCGTCGGCATCGGGTCGACGGGATCGGCGTGCACTGCCCCGAGGGCGGCATAAGGCAGCACACCGACTGCGTCGATCAAGGGCGTTGCGATTGAACGGATTCGGTCGATCAGTGACTTGGCATCGGATTCCTCGGCAAGACTTGCGAATCTGACCGCGACGGTGAGCCTGCCGGCCAGCGGTGGCGGAACCTGTGGAAGGGGTGGAAGTTGCAGAAAGGCAAGAGAGGTCGAGCTGTGCTCAGGCAGGTCGGCGCCCCAGTCCAGCCAGGCGTGCGCGACCGCGCTTGCATCTGCGCCGTCGAAATAGAGTGCACCGCCGTAGAAGTGGGTGACCGGTAGTAGGTCGATCTCGATGGCTGTGACAATGCCCAGTGTGGCCTTGCCGCCGCGTAGCCCCCAGAACAATTCGGCATGTTCGTCGGGGGTGACATGAATGAGTTCGCCACTGCCGGTGACGATGTCGAACGAACGAACGTGATCCGACGAGAGCCCGTACGTGCGCACCATCGGGCCGATGCCGGCGCCGGTGAGGAAGCCGGCGACTCCGACCGTGGGTGAAGAACCTGCCAGTGGCGCCAAGCCGTGGGGTGCGGCAGCGTCGATGACGTCCTGCCAGATCAAGCCCGCGCCGATTCGGGCAGTGCGGTTTTCGGGGTCGACGACGCACTCCGTGAGCCTGCCGGTGTGGACGAGGAGAACGTCACTGCCGAGAGGGACCGCGCCGTGGCCGGTGCGCTGAACACCGACGCGCAGACCCAACTTCGCCGCAAATCGCACCGTTGCGACAATGTCTTGCGCGCTCTCGACTGCCACCACAGCGCCAGGCGCGACGGGAACCGCTGCATTCCACGGAATCGCCAACTCGTATCCCGTTTCGCCAGGCAGGGAAACGGAGCCGGTCACCTCTGCGCGCAGTGATTCGACCGCGGCGTCGAGCGTGGGGGTCTGAAGGTTCATGGTCTTCCTTTCCTCATCCGTCTTTCGGTCAAGGGAAGGATGTCCGAACAGGCTTGGGTGGTTCTTGACGTATGTATCCCGAGCGGATCCAAGTTTTATCCAAGCGCATTCTCGCAGTTCAGGGCCATGTCGATCGCGCTCGTTCAGCTACGCCCCGCATGCCGAGTGTCTCCGATTCGGCCGCCACTTCCGTCAGCTCCCGTTCACGTTCGGCGGACGGCTCTCGGAGCTGCGCCCGAAGCAGTCGACAGCGCAGCAGTGTTGGTGCTCCGCCGGAGCCAGTTGCGATCTTCTCGGCCTGATCCAGGAGAGTCGATGCCTGCTCGACGTGACCGAGAAGCGCGTGCAGACGCGCGGAGGCTTCGGCAACCGAGCCCAGTTCACCGACATGGCCTACCGTTGCGATGCAGCCGGTGTGTGGCGAGAGAAGGCCGATGAAGGTGTCGGCGTATTCGACCAGTTCCAGATCTGCCACGACGCGTGCAAGTAGTGTCTGGTGTCCCAATGTCGTCCACGTCTGTGGCCCGCGATTGATCAGCCACTTCTTGATGCCTTCGGAAGTGGCGTCGCGCTCGCCTCGGGCGGCGTCGATGGCGATGTTCCACGAATCAGGTTCCACGACACCGGGATCAGATTCTGCCAACGCACCTCGCTCCCACTCCAGAGTGTTGAACGCCAGATCTGCGCTGCCAGCCGTGTACAACTCCGTTTGCAGATGGATCTGCCTGGCCGTCTCGTACTGCCGGCGGGCTTGCGCGAAGTCTCCGTACCATTCGGCGAGAGTTGCTTCCATCCAACGTAATTGGACCCGAACCACCGGGAGTCTCAGTAGCTCGCAGCCGATGATCCCCTGCCTGACGTGTTTGACGGCAGCATCGACATTGGCCAGATTCATCTCCGTCATGCTCGCGACGGCGTGTGCGACGACGCTGTCGACACGCGATTGTTGGTGCGGCAGTTCGAAAAGCTCGCGCAGTAGGCGCATGGACTCCGCGCTGTGCACCGCGACTCCGGAGAAAAGCAGAATCCGTCCGAGCAGCGCGTCCGCGATCACATCCGAATCGTCGAGTTCGCGGGCGATGTCGAGAGCACGGGCGCTCCATCGATTCGGGATCTCGGCTTCGGGGTGGTAGCAACTTCCCACCGCCAGCGCAGCAAGAACCCGTGCGTGAGCTGACCTGTCGTTCTCGACCAAGGGCTCGACCGCCGCGAGCCGTTCGAGCAGTGGTCCCGGATCGGTACCGTAGGAAACCCACGGCCACGCACCGGCGGCCCGAAGTAATGCGCCTGCCAATCGTCCGACGGCGGAGGTTCGCCCCTCCCGAACAGCCTCGAGGAGACCGGCATTGACGACGTCGAGAACTGTCTGCCCTCGACCTGCGCGGGCGAGGGCCTCGACTCTGGCCACCAGCAGGTCGTCCCGATCGTCAGCGGATTGCTGGGACACCGGAAGTGAGTCGAACGCGCGGACAGCTGCCTCCCACCACTCGGCCGCGGTCTCCGAACTCCACCGATCGGTCGCATCCTGAGCTGCAGCCGTGCATGCCTCCAGAACGACGAGTGGATCGACCAGGGGAAGTGCCGACATCAGATGTTGCGCGCGGCGGCTCAGCCGGTCCGGATCGGAGGAATTTTCGAGCACTTCGGCAACTCGGGCATGTATCCGCTGGCGACGAAGCGTGGGTATCGCTTCGAGGACTTCGTCTCGGAGAAGGCCGTGAGCAAAGACGTAACCGCCGTTTGCCGAGTCCGCGACGATGATTCGTTCATCAGCAGCCGCGTCGAGATGGTCGGCGAGAGTGTCGACATCGAGACGGGTGGCTGCGGCCAGTGTGTACACCTCGATGGCGTCGCCGATAACTGCGGCAACCCGAAGAGCGTGCAACACTGCCGGTTCCACTGCAGCAAGCCGTCGACCGAGGACAGATCGAACGGCGACGGGGATGCCGTCGCCCAGTCGCTCGTTCCGGGGAAGCCTGGCGTACTCCGAGACGAACAGCGGGTTGCCGCCGGTTCGTTCCGCCAGGGTTCGCGCCTCCGCGTCGTCGAGCGTGTCCCCGGAGACGCACCTTGCGAGTGTTGCAACCTCGCCCTGCGCGAGCGCCGGCACAATCATGGTTCGGTTTCCTTCGCCGTGGAGTACGGCTTCTTCGAACTTGCGCACTGCCGACCCGACTTCCGAGTCTCGGAGCGTCGACACGAACCAGACTCTGGCACTGGTCATTGCGCCGACCAGGTAGGTCAGGCAACGAAGGGACGTGGGATCGGCCCATTGAATGTCGTCGATGACGACGGTCAACAGTGCATCTTTCGCCGCAGCTTCGATGGTGGTGCGAACCCGTTCGTAGACGGCAAATCTCGCTTCGTCCGGATCGATGTCCGTCGGCGGCGTCAATACGAAATCGGCGTCGGCTCCGAGTTCCCGAACCAGTCGGCGGATCGGCCACCACGGCGGCGTTCCGTCGTCCTCCGGGCAACGTGCCCAGACGGTGGCTCCTCGAATGGACGTTGTTCTCGACGAACACTCCTCGGCGAATCGTGTCTTGCCGATGCCGGCGGGGCCGGTCAAGATCAACCAGCGAGGCGAGCCACGGCGAACGTCGTCGAGCATCTTGTCGGCGACAGTCGTCTGAGCGTCGCGCCCGACGAACAAGCGTGAGGAATCCGTCTCGGGCATCGCTGCTACGGCTGGGGGAGAAGCCGGGACCGAAACTTGTTCGGCCCCCGTCCATCCCGGAGTGCGCGGCCAGGCGGCCAGGCCGGGTGCGTGGCGCAGGATCGAGCCTTGCAATGCTGTCAGCTCCCCGCCGGGCTCCAGTCCCAGCTCGGCGTCGAGCCGAGACGCGTGTAATCGAAACTGTTCCAAGGCTTCCGGTGACCTGCCCGCCCGATGCAGGGCAACCATTCGCAGCCAGCAGGTCCGGTCGCGGAACGGGTACTCGCTACAGAGTTGAGCAGCTTCGACCAGCGCGGGTGCCAGGCGCCCGAGAGCCAGAAGCGCCGTTATCCGGGTCTCCCGGCACTCGGTCCGCACTTCCTCGAAGGCTGCGGCTTCCACCTCCACCCAGTGCGCGTCGTTCAGGTCGTCCAGAAGCTGCCCCCGGACCGAGGCGAGGGCACGGTCAGCGGTCGTCAAAGCCTCCTGCCACCGTTCGTTCTCAGCGTGTTGTCGCGCGGTTTCGGCGTCGTCGAGAAACACCGACAGATCGACGTCTGCCGGAGCGACGTCGAGGACATAGCCAGGCGATTGACGCACTATCGGTGACGCCGTACCGGTTTCGACGCGTAGCGCTCGGCGCAGGTTGGAGATATACGCCTGGATGCTTGCCATCGCACTCGCCGGTGCGTCGTCGTGCCAGAGAGCATCGATCAGCCGGTCGGTGGAGACGACGCGACCACGGTTGAGCAGTAGAACGGCAAGGACCGTTCGTTGTTTTCGAGGGCCCAGATCGATCACGTCGCTCGTCGCCGGACCCCGTGCGACCTCCAACGGCCCGAGCAGTCGATAGATCATCCGTTTCCCCTCGTACCTGCGGACGCAGGACGGTTCGATTCTAAGGAGCGAAATTCATACATGCAGGACAAAACGGTCAACTAGTTCTCGTCAACATCTGCTCGGATTCCTCGGAAAGAGTCTGGTTGACGCTGGTAGTGCGCAGCGTCGCCGCACAGACCAACGCACCGAGAGCTGCGATGAAGGCTGCGACAAACAGTGCCAACCGAAGTCCACCGACGAAGTCGTCCGGTGGTCCGCCGGGCAGCATCGACTGCGCCGGAAGGAAGGCGCCGAGCACGGCAACCCCGACTGCGATGCCGGTCTGCCGGAACGCGTCGTTGATCCCTGCGGCCAATCCGGAATGGTTCGAAGTGCTTTCGCCCAGAACCAACCCACTCATGACGGGGTTGAACACCCCGGCCCCCACGCACGCGACAACAAATCCGGGAAGTATCGCGTACGGCGAACTCGTCACGTCGACGACGGTCATCATGACCAGCCCTACCGAGACGAGTAGAAGCGAGCACGTCAACGAGACCGAGACGGGGATGCGCCCGTCCAATTTCGCGGTGGCGCCCGCGACGACGAACATCGCTATCGTCGCCGGTAGATACACCAGGCCGGCGTCCACGGGAGACAGATGCAGCACGTTCTGCAGGTAGATGGTCGTGTAGACGAACACCGCGAACAGGGAGGCGGAGATCGAGAACGCTGCGATCTGCGCTCCGGCGAAGGCCCGATTGGCGAGCAGATGCGGGGGCAGCATGGGCTCGGTGGTACGAAGCTCGTGCAGGGAGAAACCGATCATGGCGGCCGCGGCGATCACCGCGGCGATCATCGGCTGCGGCTCGAACCACCCATCCTCGTTACCGCGTAACAAACCGAACACCAGAGCTGCCAGGCCGGTGGACACCAGAATCTGCCCGGGCACGTCCGCGCGGCGAGGCCGAGGATCGCGTGACTCGGGAACCCACCGCACCGTCATCGCCAGTGTGATCAACCCGATCGGAACGTTGATCAAAAAGATTGCGCGCCAATCCAACAACTCGGTGAGCAACCCGCCCACCAGTGGGCCGACGGCAAACGCGCCCCCGATCGTGGCGCCGTATGCAGCCAGAGCAGTCGCGCGCTGGGGACCCTTCTCGAACACGTCCGCCAGCAAGGCAAGTGAGCAGGCGAAGAGTACGGCACCGCCGATACCCTGAGCGGCCCGCGCGAGGTCGAGCACCCAGATGTTCGGCGCCAGAGCGCAGAACAGAGATGCCGTGGTGAACCACAGAATGCCGATGATGAAAACATGGCGTCGACCCCGTCGGTCTGCCCACGATCCGGCGCTGAGAACCACCGTCGCCAATGCCAGCGTGTACGCGTCGATCACCCATTGCAGGGCGCTGACTCCGGTATCGAGATCGGATGCGATCGACGGCAGGGCGGTGTTGACGACGGCGATGTCGAGCATGAGCATTGCGGTGCTCACGCACACTGCCAGCAAAGTGGCTCGTCGTACTGCGGTGTTCTTCGGGGTGATCGGTGCGGTCATGGCCCGTCCTGATGGTCGAAGGGGTGTGTACTCGGAACACCCTGCGCTCCGACGCTTGGGACATATCGGGCGAAATGCTTGGAACCCGCATGGTTGATAACTGCCGTGTTACTCGGAATCCGTCACCACCTGCTCGGTCGAATACGCACTCTCCCAACGGTTAATCTCTGGTCATGGAGACCAGCCAGTGGGTGCGACGGGTGTTGGTGGTGGAAGACCAACCACTGATGCGTGCGCTCGTCGGTGACACGCTCACACACGCCGGGTTCGTGGTCCGTACGGCCGGATCGGCGGTCGAAGCGCTCACGGAGTTCGACGGATTCGATCCTGACCTCTTGGTCACGGACATCGACCTTGGCGTGCGGCCGAACGGCGTCGATCTCGCGAACATCGTCACCGTGAAGGCTCCGCATTGCGCGATCGTGTTCCTGACGAACTACCCCAACGCATCGACAGCGCCAGGTTCTGCGGGTGTGCCGCCGAAATCGCTGTTCGTGGACAAGGCGGCTGTCCAGTCGGCGGATCAGTTGATCGGCGTAGTGGAGGCCGCGTTGACGGAAACCGAGCCACCGGCGCTCGGGAGTGATCCGGACTCCGCCTTGTCGAGCCTCACCAGATCACAGCTCGATCTTCTGCGTTACATCTCGCTCGGGTGGTCGAACAGCGCAATCGCAGCGCATCGTGGGTCCTCGATCCGAGGTGTGGAGAAGCTCATCGCGCGCACTCTCGAGAGCCTGGGATTGACGCACGATTCGTCCACCAATCCGCGAGTGCTTGCTGCGAGTATCTTCATCCGCCATTTCGGTGTGCCCGAAGTGACCGACTCGGTGTGAACCCGCGCGAGTGGTGGCTTCGACTCGGTGATCGGAACATCGTCACCAAGTGGTCCTGGATTCTGACGCTGCCGTTCGCGGTGACCGTGATGGCCAACTACTACCTGTGTACCGGGGTGCGCGAAGTAGGCGTGATGGCAGTCGGCGCCTTCGCGACCCACTGCGTCGTCGGGCTGATGCTGCTGATGGCGAGGGCTGTTCTTGCAGCACACCGATCGCAGCTCGCAGCCCTGGCCCTGTTCGCAGTGATCGGCGCGATCCGCCCGTTCGTCCTCGACGCGATCACCCGCTCGCTCGAACTCCCCGTCGACCCCAGACCGATGCTCGTCCGTGTGGCACTCAACGTCGTGTGCAGCGTTGTCTTCTTGTCGTTGACCGCCGTACTGGTAAGCGCTCTCCGCGACCGCCTCGCGCTGCAACGGAGTTTGAAGGTTGCCGGGGCCGCCGTCCAACTCCAACAGACCCGGGATCGATTCCGCCTCGGCCAAACCCGTGCGCAGTGTCGGCGAGAGCTCGAGCGCAGTATCGAGACGGTCATGCACGCGGTTGCTGAAACGGAACTCGAGGGAGTGCGAGGAGCAGCTCTCTTGAAGCGAATCTCCGACGACGTGGTTCGCCCGATGAGTCATCGACTGTTCCGGGAGGTTCCCCAGATCGAATCACCGACGCCGACTGTGCGGCTGACGGCGAGAGATCGACTGATCGGCGTCGTACGCAGTGTTGAACCGGCGCCACTGTACGTACCGGTGTTCGCGTACACGGCACTGGTGACCGTCTACCTGCTCACGACTTACGGCGTGACGTTCACGGCGGTCCAGCTCGGCGTCGGTTTCTGGCTCTTCGTCGGTGGCAATGCGTGCGCTCGCCGAGTTGTCAGCAGCGGAGACGGCCCTCTGAGACGGATCGCGACTCTTTCTGCGGTGTACTGCTCGAGTGCGCTGATCAGCAGTACCGCGACGTGGCTGCTCCTGACGGTGTTCGGCCGTACCCCGACTTTCTATCTCTCGTCGATGGCCGTCTACCCGTTGGTTGCGCTGTCCGTCTGCCTGATCAGGGCTGCGGATACGCAGCGTCAGGACGAGGAGCGTCAACTCCGCAGTGCCCTGAGCCGGCAAGCGCTCGATGCAGCTCGTATCCATGCCGAGCTCATGCACACCCGACGTGGACTGGCCAGGTTGTTGCACTCGTCGGTGCAGGGCGAACTCGTAGCGGCCGCATGGTCTTCGGGCGCCGTTGCCGGTCGCCCAGTCGATGTTGCGGCAACCATTGCCCACATTCTCGACGGCTTGGAAAGCGACCTGTCTGCGTCATCCGATCAGCCGGCTGACTCCGATGCCCGAAAGCGTATCGATGATCTTGTCACGGTGTGGCGCTACGCAATTCCGGTCGTCAGTCACGTCGACGACGAAGTCTGGGCGGTGATCGGTTCCGGCTCCGCTCGGCTCGACAGCGTGGTGGAGATCCTGTCGGAGGGACTGACCAACGCCGTGAAACACGGTGCAGGAGGGCCCGTCTTCCTCGAGGTGACACTCGCCGATGCTCGGGCGGTAGTAGTGCGGATCAGTTCGCCGGGTCGGATGCCGGTGGCACGGGACTCAGGGATCGGGCTTGAATCGCTCGCCGGTACGGTAACGTCCCTCGAACTTGTCGAAGAGGAAGACCGGGTGGTCCTCACAGCCGTGCTTCTGTGACACCGTGAGTGGCGATGTCGTGGAGGCCGAACGTTTCGCCAATGGCCGGATTGGCCGCTTGTACGGTCGCAGAAATGGAATCGATTACTGCGCAGCTCATCCCACTCGCCACCGGCGTCGTCATCAGCCCGATTCCTCTGGTTGCGATCATCGCGATCCTGCTGTCCACTCGGGCGAAGGCAAATGCATTCGCGTACACCGCGAGCATCGTGCTGGCCGCGGCAGCGATCACAGCAGCGACGGCACTCTCGACCACCGGAGTGGAATCGAAGTCCAGCGGCAGCGCGCATACCGTCCAGACGGTGTTCGCCGTCGTGTTCACTGTCGGTTTTCTGGCGCTCGCGTACTCGAGTTGGCGTGGCCGTCCGAAAGACGATGCCGAGCCGGCGATGCCGTCGTGGCTGGCGCAGATCGACTCGATGCAACCGGGCAAAGCTGCGGTCCTGGGACTGTTGTTGACCGTATCCAACGCGAAGAACCTGCCGCTCGAACTCAAGGCAGGTTCGATCATCGGTGGCGGGCACCTCGGCTGGGTATCAGTGATCGCGTATTCCGTCCTGTTCGCGGTAGGGGCGTCCATCGCTTTGATCGTGCTGTCAGCATTGGCTGCCGTGCCCTCGGCGAAGGTGACCGATGCACTGAGCGCCACCAAAAGCACTCTGATCCGCCACAATGCAGCAATCATGACCGTTTTGTTCCTGATGCTGGCAGCATTGGAACTCTCGCACGTTGTCGAAGCCCTGTCGAAGTAGCAACTTGTTTTCGAGGAGAAATCGAATGACGATCACACCCAGCGAAGCGCCGGTAGTCGAGACAACGTACGGGCCGGTTCGAGGATCGACGGAAGGCTCGGTGTCGAGTTGGAAGGGGATTCGTTACGCGGCACCTCCGGTCGGTCCGCTGCGATTTCGCGCGCCGGTTCCGCCGAAGCCCTGGACCGAGGTCCAGGACGCAACAGAATTCGGGCCGTGTGAGCCGCAAAGTCGACTCGCGATGATCCCGCTCGGTGAGAACGTTCCGATGGACGAAGACTGCCTGTTCCTCAACGTGTGGGCACCGGGCGCCGTCGGTTCTGATGCGCCGGGTAAACCGGTGATGGTCTGGATTCACGGCGGAGCGTATTTCCGCGGAGCGTCCAGCCAACCACTTTTCGACGCAACCACATTGGCTGAGAACGGCGACGTTGTCGTCGTCTCGATCAACTACCGCATCGGTGTGTTCGGCTTCGTCGATTTCTCGTCCTTCAATTCGAGTGAACATACCTTCGAGCCCAATGTCGCTCTCCGCGACATGATTGCAGCGCTGCAATGGGTTCAAGGCAACATCGCGGCTTTCGGTGGCGATCCCGACAAAGTGACGTTGTTCGGCGAGTCGGCAGGTGGCGGCGCGGTGACGACGCTGATGACCGTCCCGTCCGCTCGCGGCCTGTTTCATCGCGCTATTGCCGAAAGTTCGCCCGCCACTTCGGTGTACGGTAGTGAACGTGGTGAGATCGTCGCGAAGCTGTTCCTCGAGATCTTCAGCGGCGGAGGCGATCTGGGTCTGTTGCGGTCCACGTCTGCCGAAGACTTGATCGGGCCGTCAGACGAACTGTTTGCTCGCGTCCCCCAGGAGACGCCTGGCACTTTGGCGTTCGCGCCGATCGTCGACGGTGATCTGCTCCCTGACTACCCGGTGCGCGCGTTCCGTCACGGCAATGCACACCCGATTCCGCTGATCATCGGAACCAACAAGGACGAATCTTCGCTCTTCCGGATGATGAAGTCGCCGTTGATGCCGATCGATCCCGTCGTGATCACGTCGATGTTCGCGGAGATCGCCGACGAGCATCCAGGACTCGAGCTACCGGATCATTCTCAAATCGAAGGCGCGTATTCGGGACTGTCCAAGCTGGGCGCCGGTCTCGGTTTGACCCGTGATTTCGGATTCCGGCTGCCTACGTTGTGGATCGCCGAGGCTCACAGCAAGGTTGCGCCGACGTGGTTGTATCGCTTCGACTACGCGCCGCCGATGCTCAAGGCGCTGAAGATCGGTGCGACCCACGGCACCGAACTTGCCTACGTCTTCGGCAACATCAACCACGGGGCACGAGACATTACCTACAAGTTGGGTGGCTTGAGCGCGGCGCGTCATGTCTCTGAGCGCATGCAGGCGAGGTGGTTGGACTTTGCCAGAGCTGCAGGCGATTACGACGCCGGGGACGATCGCGAACTGGGTGCGGACCCGGGGTGGCCCACTTACGACACCGACACACGCTCGACACTGTTGATCGACAAACGCGATGCCGTCGTCGCTGATCTCGACCGCGAGATCCGGGAGGCGTGGGGTGAGACGGTGATTGCATTCACCTGACGGTTCAGCCCTGCTCCAATTCGGCCAGGTAGTGCGAGACGGGTCCCACGGTGAGCATTCCGCTTCCGGCGCCGGCTATTTCGGCGGCGGCAGGTAGGAGCGCCGCTCGCGCACGCTCCTTGACTCGACGGTCGCCGACTGCAGTCGCCGCTGCGGCAGTCAAGCACCACAGTGCCTCGGAGAGTAGGTCTTCGGGCGGGTCCGGCAATGCCTCGACCGCCTTCGCTGCTTCGTTCGTCTGCCCCTGTGCGATGAGCAGGTGTGGCCGGGCCCAGGGTTCGTAGGGGCCCCACTGCGTGGTCGGGTCGAAAATCGCCGGCAGTCCCCGCCATACGCGGAGGGCGAGAATTGCGAGAGGGAGTATGCCGTCCGCGAGACCCGGCATGCCGGCATCGGAAAGATTGACCGCCGCAGCTTCGTACAGCTTCTCGCAGTGCGCGGCCTCCGCGCCGGCAGCGGCAGTACGCATAGCGCGAAACCAGGTGGTGAACACCGCTGCCAACGGGCGTTCGTGACGTCCGGCCAATCGATCAACCGTCTCGGCATGTAGCTCGGCTGCATCGAATTGCCCAAGGGCGCTGAGGGCTTGCATGCGGATCAGATGGCCGAGGATCTCGAAGGTAGCCAGGCCGTGTCGAATGGCGAGGTCGACCAGTTCACGGCCGATGTCGTCGCGCTCGGAGGCCAGACCGGTAGTCCAGAACGTCTGCATGAACAATCCGTTCAGAGCGAAGGCCAGGAGCCCTGGATCGTCGAGAGCGCGACCGATCTGTACTGCGGCACGGGCACATTCGAGACCGTGATGACCGGGCAGTCCGCGCGATTCGAGTGCGATTGTCGCCAACAGTCTCGCCCGAGCGGGTTCGTTGCCGGCCGGAAGTCGATCGAGAGTGCGCTGAGCGGCCTCGACGATCTGCGTAGCCTGCCGAGGATCGTCGGATCGCGTCCAGATCCCGGGCACGTCGTAATTGCCGATGATCCGCGCGGTGAGTTCGACGTCGTCCAATTGTTCAGCGGCGCCGATGATTGTCAGTCGTTGGTTTCGGGCAATCTCGAGTCCGCTTCCGCCCGCAACTGCCAAACTTCGGAGGAGGCCGACGGTTGACTCCAATCTCGATTTCGATCCTGCCGCTACGGTCCGGTCGTACGCTGCCGAAACCTGACTGAAGATCTGTTCTGCCCCTGCAGAATCCAGGCGGGTTTCCCTGCGGAGAATGTCGGACTCGAGGTCGTTCAGTCGTGGACCAGGGTCGATGCCCAACTCTTCGGCGAGTAACTTCCGTGCGCGACGTAGGACTGCCAGAGCATCGCCTTGACGATCGGACCGGTACAGCGCCAGAGCGAGTAGTCGCCAACCCTCCTCGCGCCAAGGGTGTTCCGTCACGTGGGCATCCAGATCGGGAATCGCTTCGGCAGCTCGCCCGAGATCGAGCTGCGCGGATGCCAAGCGTTCGACGGCAGTCAGACGCAGTTCCTCCAAGCGTGATCGCTCCGTTCGGGCCCAAGGCTCGTCGGCGAACTCCGCGTAGGCCGGCCCTCTCCACAGCTGCAGCGCGGTTCGGAGCAGTTCGAGTGATTGCGCCGGCGTCGAATCTGCGGCTTCTCGCACCAGTCTTTCGAATTCCCAAGCGTCGACCGCGTCGGGTGCTGCATGAAAGGCGTAACCGGGCCCTTCGGTGACAATGACTTTCGGCTTCTTTCGCGGCGCGCGATCCGGTTCGAGCGCACGCCTCAATGCGGAAACGAACGTACGTATTGCGCTGGTAGCGCCGGACGGAGGATCGACCCAGAGGTCGTCGACAATCACGTCCACGGGAACAACACGTCCGCGGGCGACGACGAGACGAGCGAGGACCGCTCGGTGTCGTGGACCCTTCAGATCGATCTGGTGTGAAGACTCGTTCCACGCGACCACGGGTCCGAGCACTCCGAAAGCCGGGGCTTCAAATGTGTGGTCTCGCATTTCCCCACGCTATCGCGCTCATCGAACGCTCATCGACTGCGGCGAAGCTGATTGCCATCACCCCGACCTGCCATCACCCCGACTAACGAGAGCGATCGATGACTATCACCATTCCAGGCTTCGACTACCAGCAGATTTCCACAGCAGACGGAGTGCGGCTCAACGTCGCGGTCGGCGGAAGCGGAACACCACTCGTCCTTCTGCACGGCTTCCCTCAGACTCACCTCATGTGGCGTCACGTAGCCACTGCCTTGGCGTCGGATCACACCGTCATCTGCCCGGATCTACGCGGATACGGAGCCAGCGACAAACCGGTCGAGGAAACCCCGGACACCTACTCCAAACGAACAATGGCTGCCGACATCGTCGAGGTGGCCAGGAAATTGGGACACGAGAAGTTTGCCCTCGTCGGCCACGATCGTGGCGCACTGGTTGCCGTCAGAGCGGGGCTGGATCATCCGGATGTGATCACGCAACTCGGCTCGCTGGACGTGCTCCCCACCCTGGATATGTGGGACATCCTGCATGGATCGAATGCTGCTGTGGCGTTCCATCTCTATCTCATGGCTCAGCCACCTGGTCTTCCCGAGCAGATGATCAGCGCCAGCGCCGATGCGTTCTTCGAGTACTTTCTCGACGTGTGGACGCAGAACCGCGAAGCGATTCCGGTAGACGTGCGGGCGGAATACCTGCGCGCCTCACGGGAGGCGGTGCCGTCGATCGTTGCCGATTACCGGGCGTCGGCAGGCATCGACATCGAACACGATCAGTCCGATCGGGAGGCGGGCAACCAACTGCACATGCCGGTCACGGTCATTCAGCAGGACTGGGGCTCGATGCTCGGCTACGACGCCGAGGCCCTGTGGAAAGCGTGGGCGCCCGATCTCGAGCACCGCACGCTGTCCGCAGGTCACTTCATGGCAGAAGAGGCGCCTGCCGAAGTGGTCGAGGCGATCCGGACCCTACTCGAGAGGTAGTTTTGACGCTTCTCGGCTGTCGAGGTACTGGCGAGCGCATCACGTGCGTCGCGAATGGACGAGGGGGATCGATGGGTTTCTCGCTGCACTTCATGCGGGTGACGAAGGACGTGCAACTCGATGTTGATCGGGCGGCGGTCGCCGCTTTCCTCGATCAGCACGGGCTGCGCGTGGTCGAGAGCCCGTACGGAGGCGAGATCGTCGACCGTGACGACAGGGCATTGACGATCGACGGGGCCTTCTCCGACCTTCATCTCGACTCGCTCGAGCAGAGCGATCCACTCAGTGGTGGAATCTTCCACGCGACGCTGTCGCCTGCCGAGTGCGCGTTCGTCTACGACCTCTGCGCGGCGGCTGGGTTCCTGATCGTCAACCCTCAGGGTGACCCGACGTTTCTCGTTCCCCAGCGCAATCACGAGCCCGACGACGTTTCCGAGTTGGAGGACGTCGTCTGGGTCGACAGCGCCGAGGAACTGGCGCGGGCGCTCACCGGTGGTTTCCAAGCGTTCCGCGAGTTTCGGGACCGCGTGACAGGACGAGCCGCCGGTGCCGAATGATCGGGGCCCCGTCGGGTTGACGAAGGTCGGGTTTCTACCGCTTGACCCCGGCCGCCAAGTCGTCGACGAGAACCTTGGCGGTCAAGGCGTATCCCGCGGCCTTGTAGTAGTCGAAGGGAATCACTCGACCAGCCTGCGCGGCGGGCAGACGCTGCCACGTCGGCGAGGTGTACACGCTGCCGGAGGCGCTGCGATCCAAGGCGAAGATGACGTCGGCTTCTTCGAGACGGTTGAACTGCTCCGATCCGAGCATCACGCGAAGGTCGGGGCCTTCACGGAGCACCTCGAATCCCAGGTCCTCGGCGACGGCGGTGCGGAAATCGTTCTGGAACCACGCGATCTGATCCTCCGCGGCGGCGACGAAGGCAACCTTCTTGCCGGCCATCAGCGGTTCGACGGTCGGGCGGACCTGAGCTACATGGGCGTCGTACTCGGCGAGTACTTCTTCGGCGCGATCGCTGCGCCCGATGCCGGTGAGGAAGTCCGACATGACCTTCCGCCACTCCGGGGTGAAGTCCTTGCCGACGGGCAGGACCGGTGCGATCTGCTGCATCCGGTCGTTGCCGTACGACCCGGTGTCCCACCAGCCGGCGCTGAGGACGAGAAGGTCGGCGCCGAGAGTCGAGATGTATTCGAAGTTGGGATCGGAAGCACCTTCGGCGAAGATCTCGACACCCGTGGCATCCGGGACCTCACGGCGCAGGTGTTCGGCTGCGCCGGTCGGGTAGGCGGTCACCGGGTATCCGGCGAGGATCGACAATTCGAGGCCGTCCCGCGGATCGAGGGCAACGACGTTCTGCGGGTCGGTCGGAATGATCAGCTTCTCGTCGCCGCGCGTGAACTCGAAGGTCTCCGCGTTCTCGGGCGTCGAACTTTCCGTGCTGCCGCAGGCGGCGAGAAACGCGGCCGCAGCGACGCCCGCGCCGACGCCGAAGAAACCGCGTCGCGTCAGGTTGTCCACGATCGCCCAGTAGTCGCGATCGGTCGTGGAGGGAGAAAGGAGTCGAGTCATGCTTGTTAGGTTAGCCTTAGGGGCTGTCTTCGGGAATGCTGAAACAGCTCCCGCGAACGCCAAGAAATACGGCGAACACGCCAGCACAGAGAGTGTTGTCCGCGTCACCGGCAGGTCTGATTCACAACCCACTTTCGACCTCTGACGTGCATGACGTCACAACCGGCCGCCTCCTCGATCGCGATTTGGCCCTGATCGCGCCGACTATGCTGAGTTGACCAGCAGTACGATTTCGGAGGTTGCAATGCAGATCACCAGCGTCGGCCACGCAGGATTTCACATCCAGACCGAGGCCGGATCCATCCTGTGTGATCCATGGGTGACCCCGACGTATTTTGCGTCCTGGGTGCCGTTCCCCGACAACACAGAGTTGGACTGGGACGCGCTGGGCAATTGCGACTACCTCTACGTCTCGCACCTGCACAAGGACCACTTCGATCCGAAGAATCTGATCGCGCACGTCAACAAGGACGCCACAGTCCTGCTCCCCGATTACCCGGTGCCGGACCTCAAGCGTGAACTCGAGAAGCTCGGCTTCCACAAGTTCTTCGAGACGGAAGACTCCGTCAAGCACACCGTCAGCGGTCCCAAGGGCGATCTCGACATCATGATCATCGCTCTGCGCGCTCCCGCGGACGGTCCGATCGGTGACTCGGGCCTCGTCGTCTCGGACGGGGAAACCACCTGTTTCAACATGAACGACGCCAGGCCCGTCGACCTGGACCCGCTGACCGACGCCTTCGGGAAGGTCGACATCCATCTGCTGCAGTACTCGGGCGCGATCTGGTACCCGATGGTCTACGACATCCCGAAGGGCACCAAGCGCAACTTCGGCAAGCAGAAGCGTCAGCGCGGCATGGACCGCTGCCGCAACTACATCTCCCAGGTCGACGCTGCCTGGGTTGTTCCGTCGGCCGGCCCGCCGGTCTTCCTCGACGACGACCTGCGTTACCTCAACGACGATCACGGCGACGAGGGAAACATCTTCCCCGACCAGATCACGTTCCTCGAGCAGATGCGCATCAACGGCAACGATCGTGGTCTGCTGATGATCCCCGGCTCGGCCGTCGAACTTCGCGGAAGCGAGAAGGTCGCGCTGACGCATCCCATCCCGGACGCAGACGTCGACAAGATCTTCTCCAACAAGGCCGAGTACATCGAGAAGATGGCGCAGAAGATGGCACCGGTCATCGCCGCGCAGAAGGCCACGTGGGCTCCGGCCGAAGGCGAGCCGCTGCTCGACGGTCTCAAGGCCAAGTTCGAGCCGATCATGGCTCAGTCCGATCTGATCTGCGACGGAATCGGCTACCCCGTCGGACTCGTGATGGGAGAGGAGACGGTCGTTCTCGACTTCCCGAAGCGGATCGTTCGTGAGCCCATCGACGGAGAAGGTAAGTACCGCTACGGCTTCCGCATCGCTCCCGAACTGGTTCGCACCGTTCTGCGCGACGACGAGCCCGACTGGGTCAACACCATCTTCCTGTCGACACGCTTCACGGCGTGGCGCATCGGTGGGTACAACGAATTCCTCTACACGTTCTTCAAGTGCCTCACCGACGAGCGCATCGCGTACGCCGACGGCTGGTTCGCCGAGGCCCACGACGACAGCGCGTCTATCGAGTTGGGCGGGTACGAGATTCAGCGTCGTTGCCCCCACCTCAAGGCGGACCTGTCGAAGTTCGGTGTCGTCGACGGCACCAACCTCACCTGCGATCTGCACGGCTGGCAGTGGGATCTCGAGACCGGCCGCTGCAAGACGTCCAAGGGCCACGAGCTGCGCACCAGCAAGCTGAGCTGAACCGAGCTCGTCGGGTGACGGGATACAGCAGGTCGCTGATCGGCCTGGCGACAGCGCTCGCCGGGTTGGCCGGTTACGTCGACGCGCTCGGATTCATCACGCTCGGTGGGCCTTTCGTTTCGTTCATGAGCGGCAACATGACGCAGGCGAGCGTCGCATTTGCCGACGGGGTGTGGTCGACCGCGAGAGTTGCCGGCGGAATCATCGTGCTCTTCCTCCTGGGAATCGCGCTGGGAACCGTCGTCACCCACTTCACGGAGCGCTATTCGGTCCGGGCTCGCAAGGTCACGGTGCTCGCGGTTGTAGCCGGGCTGCTGTCCATCGGTTCGGTGATGAGCAGCCTCGACGTCACCCCCGGCGCGATCTCGGCGATGGCCTTGGCGATGGGAGCCGTCAACTCGGTGTTCCAGCGCGACGGCGAGGTGACGATCGGTGTCACGTACATGACCGGTGCGCTGGTCAAGATGGGCCAGCGTCTGACCGGAGCCTTTCTGGGTGGCCCGAAGTGGGCGTGGCTGCAGCACTTCGGGATGTGCGCGGGGTTGATCGCGGGCGCGGTGGTCGGTGCGCTCGTTCATCGGTGGATCGGTCTTCACGCTCTGTGGCCCGCATCGGCGTTCACGGTTGTTCTGATCGCCGTCGCGTGGCGGGTCTCGCCCCCGTCTCCGGCAAAGGTGTAGAAAGAGCCAGACACAAATCCGGGGTACAGGGGGAAGCAGTGGATGCTCTGATCATTGTGGTGCTCGGACTGCTCGGAATCGTCGCGGCCTCGACGCTCGGAGCGCGGATCGGAGTCGCAGCACCGTTGATTCTGGTGATGGCCGGGATCGTTGTCAGCCTCTTACCATTTGTCCCAGCAGTGGACATCGACCCGGAATGGATTCTGGCAGGCGTGCTTCCGCCACTGCTGTACTCCGCCTCGGTCTCGATGCCGTCGATGGAGTTTCGGCGTGAGTTCGGTGCCATCGGTGGGCTTTCCGTTCTGCTCGTGGTCGTGAGTGCGCTTGTTCTCGGTGTGTTCTTCTCCTGGGTGATACCAGGACTCGGTATCTGGTGGGGCATTGCACTCGGTGCGATCGTGAGCCCGACGGATGCCGTCGCGACGTCCATCGTCAAGAAACTCCCGGTCTCGCCGCGGGTGGTGTCGATCCTCGAAGGCGAAAGCCTGCTCAACGACGCCACCGCTCTGGTTCTGTTGCGTACTGCCATCGCCGGGGCCGCCGCATCGGTGTCGCTGTGGAGTGTGTTGGGCAAGTTCGCTTTTGCCGTCGTCGTGGCCGCGGTCATCGGAGTTGTCGTCGGCAAGGTCAACCTGATGGTTCGCGCCCGTGTCACCGATTCGACGGTCAACACGGTCATCTCGTTCACGGTGCCGTTTCTGGCGGCGATCCCCGCCGAAGAGTTGGGTGCGTCAGGATTGGTTGCTGCAGTCGTGGCCGGGCTCGTCACCGGCTACGACGCTCCTCGGAAGCTGTCACCGCGACACCGGTTGTCCGACTCCCAGAACTGGCGCACAGTCGAATTGGTCCTCGAAGGTGCGATCTTCCTGGTGATGGGCCTCGAACTCTCGTCGATAGTCGACGATGTCCGGGTCGACCACGAGGGCATATCCACGGCGGTCTTCGTGGCGGCGGGTGCACTGTTCCTCACGATCTTGGTGCGGGCTCTGTACGTGGCCCCGCTCCTGCGAGCGCTCCAAGCGCGGGCGAATTTTCGTGAACGCATGAAACCCAGACTCTCCGACATCGCGAATCGCCTCGACAATCCCGAGGATTACCCGCCAGACGAACGACGCAGCAGGCGCCGGGCACCTTCGGCGAATCAGATGGAAAGGTTCAAGGTTCGGGTTCGGCGGACGGTTGCCGATATCGACTACTACCTTGCTGCGCCGTTGGGATGGCGTGAAGGCACGATCGTCATCTGGGCCGGCATGCGCGGGGCGGTCACTCTGGCTGCAGCGCAGACTCTGCCGGAAGACACCCCGAGTCGATCGCTCCTGATCTTGGTTGCGTTCCTGGTGGCAGCAGGCTCGTTGATCCTTCAGGGAGGAACGTTGAGGCGCGTCGTAGTGGCGACCGGTCCGGCAGCGCAGGACCTCACCGAATCCGAACTAGACGAGCATCGCAGGTTGCTCGACCTCCTCGAAGATGCTGCTGCGAGTGTCGTTCCGCCAGAGGGTCGGTCGAAGAAGAGGATCCGCCTCGACGTGATCGACGCGCAGCGTCAGGCACTGCTCGACGCACGTGACGATGGCGTGTTCGACGCACGGATGCTCGGATCGGCACTTGCCGCGCTGGATGCCGATCAGATCAGCCTCGAACTCAAGGGCGGTCCGGACGGTTGATCACGTGCACAGTCTCTTTCGAGCGGACGTCATCATTGCCCGCGTGATCACGCCGTGCAGTACCTGAACGGGTGCGAAGTAGATTCGGCCCGCGCGGTTCTTCAGCTCCACGGCGGTGACGACGTGCAGGAGGCCGGCGTCGTTGTCGGCCTGAACCGAGGCGACGAATCGTAGGTGTTTCTCGTCCGCTTCGATGAGGGCCTCGCCGTCGGCGATCTTGTCGACGGCAAAGGTGTCGGGGCGTCCCTTGGCGATGCCGAGCAGTCCGACTATCCGCTCCCTGAGCCAGAACATCGCGAGGACGGGTGCGGGGACATTCCTGACGTCGAAGACTGCCTGCGTCCACTCCTCGGATGTATGGGTCGGAACAGACGGGATGGTGATCGTGGTGGCTTCTGCCCAGTCCGGTGCAGGCATTGCCTTGAAAGCGAGTGTCATTTCGTCCTCCGTACGGTGCCGTATGGAACTTACCCACACGGTACCGTACGGAGGTGACGAATGCCCGCGCCCGACTCTCTCGCGACCAGTGGATCGATGCAGCTTTCCAGGCTCTGACAAGCCATGGGCCTGATGCAGTTGCAGTGGAAAAGGTGGCGCGCACGCTCGGATCGACCAAGGGTTCCTTTTATTGGCACTTCGCCAACCGCGACGAATTGCTGCAAGCTGCGCTCGGCCGGTGGGAAGTTTTGGCAACCGAGAGACTGATCTCCTCCGTCGAGTCCTCTGGTGAACCGGCGGAGGTGAGGTTGCGTCGTCTGGTGGATTCGGTCACGACCGGATTGGCCGGTCGCCGTGCGGAGTTGGAACTGCTTGCCGGGATCGGCCATCCTTTGGTTTCGGCGGCGGTTCGACGTGTCACCGAGCGTCGAGTTACGTACATCGTGACGTTGTTGGTCGATCTGGGGATGGGCAGGCAGAAAGCGGAACATCGTGGCGTACTTGCCTATTCGATGTACCTGGGGCAGATGCAATTGGTACACAGTGCGCCCGATGTGGTTCCTGGCAGCGGTGCGGACGCTCAGGCGCTCGCCGACGAGTTCGTGAACATGGTTCTGGCCAGGTAAGTCCGCCGTCGAACGCAGCGTGATCTGCGCATCACCCTGCGCTTTCAGGTGAGGGACCACACATTGCGCGTAACCCATAGTTACAGATACTTTGAGGTCAGCTGAAGTGGGGTGCCGGATATGTCGACATTTCCCGGAGGCGCAAAACCGTTTCACGACAGGAAGAAAGGTGACTCACCATGAGCGTTGTGCTTATTTCGTTGCTGGTCGCCGCTGGACTCACCGTGCTGGCCACCAGTGACGGTGCCGGTCTGGACTTCGGGAGTCGGCAGCTGAACCGCCAGTTGAAGACCCGCACGCACCGGTAACCCCGGAAATCGGCCGGCTCCACGCGATACTTCGCGGAGCCGGCCGATTGCGTTGCTCCGGTCAGTTCACTCCGAGATCTACCAGCCAGGCCCGGGTGCTGCGGGCGACGATGCCCAAGGCAACGGCAGAACCCGTCGCGGAGTCGAACGCGACGCTGTCGGCAGATTCGAGTCCCGTGTAGAGCTGGGAAACCCCGGCTGCTGCGCCCCCTCCGATGATCGGCGCAATCGACGCACCGAAGGCATCGGGCGTCACGGCTTCGAAAGTTACCGCGCGCGAGAAGTGTTCGGCGAATGCCTCGGCGAGTTCGATGCCGGTGATCGCCGGAATCTGTCCGATGTCGACCGCGTCCGGTGCTACGTCGAGAGTCAGGGCCGCAACGGCTGCATCAGCGACGTCGAGATGTGAACTCCATGCGACCGCGAGATCGGCACGCAGTGGGTAACGCAGGACCCCTTCGTCTTTCACCCCCGACAGCACGGTGGGCAGAAGAAGATTCTCGAGGAACAAACGCGGGGTCAGGACGGTCACCGCGATACCTTCGGCGTGGAGTCCGTCGACGAGCTCGGAGAGAACGGGTGTGTTGGGACCGGCAAGCGGCGAAGTAGCGTCGCGGGTCACCGTGCCGCTGGTAGAGATCACGAACCGCGAAGGACGTGTCACTCTTGCTGCTGCCAGAACATTGTGGGCGTAACCAGCTAGCGTCTCGGTGTCACCGGCGAGTGGCAGGTGGAAGAACACCCCGTCTACCCCGCGATAAGCATCGGCGAGAGAGTCGGCTGACGCATTGTCCGCGACGACGGTGTTCGCACCCTCGAACGTCTGGTCAGGGTTGCGGGTGATTGCTCGGACTTCGGCACCTGTAGATCCGGCGAGAGCCGCGACCAATCCCGCGAGAACGGGAGAACCCTGTGCGCCGGTGGCGCCATGCACTGTGTAAGTCATGACGCCTATAGTTCAGATTGGGAACCAGTTACTTCAAGTGAACTAATGGGGAATCGATGAGTGAATCAGGTCACGTGCTTCCGGAGTGCGGCGTCGCGCGCTTTCTGCTGGTTCTGGACGGACCGTGGGCAACGCTGATCGTTCGTGAGCTCACGCACGGCCCGATGCGCTTCACGGAACTACGACGCGCATTGCCCGGCATCAGTCCCAGGACACTTTCCGCCAGGCTCAAGCGATTCGAGGAGTTCGATCTGGTGACCCGGACTGCCTACGCCGAGGTGCCGCCGCGAGTGGAGTACGAACTCACCGCGACGGGGATGGAACTGCGCTCCGTGCTCGAAGCGATGGTCGAGTGGGCGGATCTGGCACTCCCCGTTTCGTGACCCTGCCCTCAGTGCGGGCCCGAAAGTCCAACCCGCAGAGCGCCGCAGGCCTCGAACATCGCATCTTGACCGGTATGGCCGACACCGGTGGTGTTGACGAAGGCATGGATCAATCCACTGTGACGCCTGAGTGCAACCGGGACTCCGGCCTCTCGCAGCCGGTTCGCGTATTCCTCACCCTCGTCGCGTAGTGGGTCGAAACCGGCGACGGCAACGTACGCGGACGGTAGGCCGGCCAGGTCCGGAGTGAGCAGCGGTGAGACTCGCGGGTCGAGAGCCGAAGCGCCGCCCGACAGGTAATGGGCTGCATACCAGTCGAGTTGGGCGTCGGTGAGAAAGAAGTCGGTGCCGAACATCTTGTGCGAAGGGCGCTTCGACGAAAGGTCCACCCAGGGGAAGAAGAGCAGTTGGAATACTGGTTTGACGTCGTCTTCGGTCGTGGACTGCGCGACGACGGCAGCCAAGTTCCCACCCGCGCTGTCTCCGCCTACCGCAATGGATTTCGGATCTGCACCCAGCTCTGTGGCATGCTCGACGCAGTACCGGAATGCGGCGACGGCGTCATCGACCCCGGCGGGGAACGGGAACTCCGGTGCTAACCGGTAGTCCACCGACAACACACTGACCTCGCCGTGGCGGGCCAGGAAGCGGCACACACTGTCGCCGCTCTCGAGGCTGCCGAGGACGAACCCGCCGCCGTGGAAGTACACCAAAAGTGGAGCGGGCGTTGAGACTCCGGCCGGGCGATACAGCCGAGCCGGAATCGCGTGATCCCCGGCCGGGATCTCGAGGTCACGTACCGTCTCGATGTCGATGGGCGTACCGCCGAACAGTCGCGATTCGGCGTCGATCTGAGCCCGTCCCTCTTCGACCGGAAGATGCTCGAAGCTCGTACCTTCGACCGCTGAGAGCAATCTCAGCGCAAGCTGGATCTCGGGGTGCAGAGTCTGCCCGTCGATCTCCTTCGGCTTGCCACCGAGAATGCGCTGCGCGCCGGTCGGTAAGGCGCCGACGACATCGAGCACCACCCGCGCAAAACGATCTTGGACAGACATCTTCTCCGTGGACATACTCGCCTTCCGTCGGCCGATCACCCGTCGCTTGTACGTTACGAAAGAACTGGACAAATATCCAGGAATCTCGACGCTCGCGATCAGCTTGCCGGCGTCACCGTGACTGTGACGGGGCCCGCGTCGTCCGCGGTTTCCACTGTGAGAAGACGGCTTTGGGGTTCCAGTTCACGATGTCGGCGCCCGCGACGTCGACGCCGCCGGGAAAGCCGCTTTCGGGTAGGTAGATCTCGGTCGGTGCCGTCACTGCGGGGTTCGGGGTGAACGTCAGCTGAAGGCGGTCAACGGTCGAGGACCATTCGGTGGGTGTGCCCGCGACGGCTCGCGGATATGGCTTGTTCAGGGTGTCGACGAGGAGTGTCTGCGATCCGTCCGGCAGGTACGGGCCCCAAGGACCTGGATCACTGGACCAGTAGGAGACACCCGCACCGAGTTCTCGGGCGGTCGTGTAGACGCGGTCGATGTAGTCGGTTGCGCCGGGCAGTGTTGTGTCGAGCCCGAATTCGCCGAGAATGATCGGAACGCCGCCGAGTACGTTGCCTGCGATGTGTTCGACGCTGTCGCGCCAGGTGTCGATGGTCGCGTCGGTGAGTGTGCGTGAGAGGCCGGAGTATCCGTCACCGAGGTCGAGGGGCAGCGGGTACAGGTGTGGGCAGTAGGCGATTCGCTGTTCGCCGGCTCGTGGGTCGTTGATCTTCGTGAGCCCGCTGGGACACCTTGGTTGACGCCGACGGCCTGCGGGGCCACACACACCCAGCTGTCCTGATCAACTTCCCTGATGGCGTTGGTGGTTCGCTGATACAGGGCAGCGAGGGGCCCACCTTCGAAGGCGGGGCCTTGGAGGGAACCGCCCCACGGCTCGTTCATCAGGTCGTATGCCACGACGGTGTCATTGCCTGCAAAACGTTCGGCCACCGCCTGCCAGGCGTTCGCGTAGTGCTCGACCAGTTCGGGATGTTGGCCGGTGGTGTTCCAGAAGTTGTCGAATGCACGCATCACACCGGGTTGGACGTAGTACAGCTCCCAGCGGTCTTGAGGGGTGACCGGAAGGCCGTCCATGTAGGTCGCCCAGGCCGGCGCGCCGTTGCCGATGTTGCCGGCGCCGTTGCCGCTGTTGCCCTCTGGTGTGATCGCGCCGGAGTAGACGTCCTGATGCATGTCGAGCATGACCTTGTAGCCGCGCTCGGCGTACCAGCTGACCCGGTCCTCGACGCGGTCCAGATATTCCTGGTCGTACTGTCCCGGCGCTGGCTCCACCGAACGCCAGGAGATCAAGAAACGCACGAAATTTGTTCCCATGTCGGCATGTTCGCGCTCGAGATCGGCTTCGGTGAACTTCGGCATGCCGTCGGGTGCGCTCTTTGCGCTCGACGCCGTGTTGAACCCTCGCAGGATCAGGGAGCGCCCGGCGTCGTCGGTCAGGTACGACGGTGGCACCGACGTGCCATCGGCGCTCCCCGACGTGGGCAGGCTGCCCTGAGCCGCGGCAATTCCGCCGCCCAGTATCAGTGAGCCCGCGACTATCAGTGCTGAGAGCGGGATACGACGCACGGAAACTCCTTCTGGGTGTGTGGATGGATTGACTTGTCCGAATGGGGATTCGGCCCTGGGCTTGAACGCTCGGTGTCGATTCACGTCGGTTGGCTTACACTGGTCCGCCCGTTTTCGATGTGTCCGACGAGCACGCGCTTGAATTCAGGATCTTCGTCGACCGTCACGATGGCCTGATACCAGCCGTCCACCGACGCCACCGCCCACCGGCCGCGTGCGCCGGCAGCGAGCTTCCGTCGGTCTCCGTCGACGTCGACGGAGAGTGCATGACTTCCGGAATTGTTCGCGGTCAGTACAAGCGCGCGCGTCCCTGCGTCGATGGTTGTCGAGACGTCGAGCGAGGCTGCCGCACTGTCTGTAGCTCCACTGAACTCGCGCCTGAAACCATTGGGACCCAACAGGGTCAGGCTGTAGACGCGATCACTGAGCGCAACGGTGTCATCGACCTCGCCCAGGAGGTCGTAATGCCGTGGCTCGTCGAACTCACCTGCGTACGGGTACAAGGCCAGGTGAGTTGATGCGGCACCGGCATTGACCAGATGGACCGTCAACGAGCCGGTTTCCGGGTTCACCGTCGTGTAGGCGTCGGGCTGATAGGGAAGGGCCCGTGCTGGTCGAGTGCCGCTTTCCTGCAGGGGCATTCTCTGTTCGGTGGGAGGTGTTGGCGTCCATCGCGGTTCCAGCGGCGGTGTGGGTTGCGGGCGCGCCAACGTCGGCCGGCTACGCGGGTTGGCGAAGTCGAACGCCGACGTCAGGTCGCCACTCACCGTGCGTCGCCACGGGTCGATTTCCGGTTGCGTGATTCCGAACCGCGTCTCCAGGAACTGCGTGACGGACGTGTGGTCGAATACTTGTGAACAAACGAAACCGCCAACAGTCCACGGCGAGATAATCGTCATCGGCACCCGCGGGCCGAGACCGAGCGGCTGATTGCCGACCCATTCGGCTTCGACCGAGCGCGGCGGTCGAGGTGGCGGTACATGGTCGAAGTACCCGTCGTTCTCGTCGAAGTTGACGATCACGGCCGTCTTCGCCCACAGATCCGGATCGGACGCGATGGCGTCGAGTACTTGATAGAGCAGTGTTGCGCTCGCCGCAGGTGACGAACCCGATGGATGCTCCGAATCCACCTCGGACGGAACGAGATAACTGACTTGCGGCAGTCGGCCCGACTCGACGTCCTTCCTGAACTCGGCGGCCAGTGTGCCGGGCCGGGATCGGTACAGTGCGCGATCGTAGAGTTGGCGATCAGCAGGCGACAGTTGGTCTGCAGCATTCTCGAGGGCCAGTACCGCTGCGTCCTGGACCGGCGCCGGCATCGACGGCAGGGCGAGATAGAACCCGGCCAAGGTCTGCAGTTCGTAGGGGAGCAGGCTTGGCCGACCAAGCAGTCCTGCCGCCACTTTCTTGAAGGCAGTGAAGTATTCGAGGTTGTTGTCTCCGAAGTTGTCCCACTCCTGGTAGGTCTTCCAGGAAATGCCGGCGGACTGCAACCGCTCGGGAACCGTCGTCCATCCGTAGCCGGCGTGCCAGGGGTTATAGGCCGCATTGGTTACAGCTCTTCCCTCGGGGCCGGGCGGATCCGAAGGCAGGACCGACTCGGTCGGATTAGGCGAAAGTGGCTCGTATCCGGTGTATCCAGAGACCCAATAGTTCCGGTTGGGGCTCGTCGATGTCGGTACGGAGCAGTGGTAGGCGTCGCAGATCGTGAACGCGTCCGCCAGTTCGTAATGGAACGGGATGTCTTGCCGGTCGTAGTACGCCATTGTCGTACTGGTTTTTGCCGCGATCCAACCGTCGTGCCAGCCGTCGGCGAGTGCGGCATGTCCGCCCGCCCAGCTGTGGTCGAGTCCGGCCACGTTCTGGGTGTCCATGCGTTGCGCCGCAGCGGAATCGCGGATGGGGAAGGGGAGCACAGGACCGGTAGGACCGGGTTGTTCGAAGACGCTGTGGCCGCCGCGCAGACGCAGCGCATTCGGATCCCCGAATCCGCGAACACCCCTCAGTGCGCCGTAGTAGTGATCGAAAGATCGGTTCTCCTGCATGACGAGGACAACATGCTCGATCGAATCGAGCCCGCCGGAGTTGACGGGTGTCGCCAGTACACGCTGAAGCGACGGCGGGAGAAGGGAAGTAGCGGCGACTGCAGTTGCACCGACCCCGGCGGCGAGAAACGACCGTCGAGAAAGAGAATTCCTGGACACTTGTGCTCCATCGATAAATCAATCAGTTCTATGACCACGGCCGCAACAGGCTGCTGCCGCTGCTCCGAATCGGTGCAGCGGCAACAGCGTCGAGAAGAATTCGATCAGGAACCGAAGAGACCGCCCAGTGAACCGAGGCTGCCCGAACCGCCGTTCCCGCCGTCGTCAGGCGCAGCAGAAACCTTGACGACGGATTCGTCCGACGCGGACTGTGTGAATCCACTTCGCCCGGCGTATGACGCCTTGATCCGATGATCGCCCGTCGATGCGAAAGTGTGCGTCAGTCGCGCCACTCCATCGACTCCGACGACAACGGGCTGTCCGATGGGTTGGTCGCCGTCGTAGAACTGAACCGAGCCCCCGCCGGGGTTGGGGGTGACCGTCGCGGACAGTTCTGCCGCGACATTCTGCTTGGTCGTCGCGGGAGCTGCCAGTGAGGTCGAGGTGGTGACATCGGACGGTGCGGGATCAGACACGGTGACCGTTTGAGCGGATGCCATCGACGGCATGAATCCTGTTGCGCCGGAGTAGTAGGCCGAGACGGCATGAGATCCAGCCGAGGTGAAGGCATGTTCCAGAGTGGCTTTGCCGTCAGCGCCCACCGGGATCGGAGCGCCGATATCTGCAGCGCCGTCCTTGAACTGGAGAGTGCCACCGGCGGGTGTCGGCGTGACCTGCGCCCTCAGCGACACCGATATGCCCGTCTTCGCATCGGTAGGAACGTTCACGGCAGTGTCGGTCTGCTTGACGACAGGTGCGGCAGTCACCGTGACCATTGCCTCGGTCGAGTTGGAACTCTGGAATCCGTTGACTCCCTGGAACGTTGCGGAGACCCGCGCGGTTCCGGCGGTGAAGAAGGTATGCGGTAGCCGGGCAGTGCCGTCGGCGCCCGGAGTGACCGGTGTACCGACGTCGGCGCCGTCCACCCTGAACTGCACGTTTCCGTTGACCGGAGCCGGATCCACCTTTGCGACAAGCTCGGTCGGTGTGCTGGCTTGGATCGAGCCGGGCATCTGGATTGTGGTGGTTGTCGGTTGGCTGACGTAGATGGTGGTCAGGGCCTGCCCACCGGCGTTGAGGCCGGAGTTCCTGTTGTCCCGCGGGGAGCAGTTGTAGCGCTCCCAGTAGTTGACTGTGAAGACATCCTTTTCGCGCTGGACGAATGTGAGCGCATTTCGGTCGTCGTCGTAGTTGGCGGAACCGGGATCGGAAACCCTCAGCGAAGGCTTGATCTCGGTACCGGCCGCACCAGCTTTGACCGTGACGTCGACTGCGGGGAGTCGGAACTTGGTGTTGGCACCGACGATGATGCCGTCACTCGATCGAACTGCGGAGGACGGACCGTTTCCGGTGGTTCGATTCGATCCGGAGATACGCAGGTGCGTACCGGATGCCGATGGATTACCGCCGTCGTCGATCCGTGTGACTGTCGGAGTGGCACTGTCGGATCCGAGGCCGTACGCACTGTCCGCCACAAGCTGGGAACTCACGAATTCGACGCCGGACGGGATGTCGAAGTCGTACTTGATCCGGGCCCAATGCACGACTCCACGGCTGGCATGGCCGCCGCTGTTTGTCTTCATCTCGTTCGGCTGCACGCGGTAGGTGACGGTCTCACCTGGTGCCGCGGTGGTCGGCGCGGTGATGGTGACTCCCGAGCCGAGTGTCTCGTTGAACGTGATCGGGCTTGCCACACCGTCCATCTCGCGCACATGGCATGCAGTTGTGAAGGCCACGCTCTTGGTCTCGGGGGCAGCAGAGGCGATCCCGCCGCCGACGATGGAGAACAAGCCGCCGGCCAGTACCGAGACGGTTGCAATCGCAGAGCCGCGTAGGAGTTTCGAGTTCATCGTCGAATCCTGGTTTCTGTTCACAGTTTTCACGACCCGAATCCGGGGGTACCAAGGCTGCCGAGGCTACCGGTGCCAGGCTCGGGCTCGGACGGTTCGACGACGTTGATCGTCACGGCGCCCGACATCGACTCCATGAAACCGGCCGATCCCGTGTAGTACGCCGTGATGTTGTGGTCGCCCGCTGTTGTCATCGTGCGGTTGGCCTTCGCGACGCCGTTGACGACGGCCACCGGAGCGCCGAGGTCAACCCCTCCGTCGCGGAACTGCACTGTTCCTCCCGACGGCCACGGAGTGACCGTTGCCGTCAACTCCACGGAGTCACCGACGACAGCTTTACCGGGTGCGTCGATTCGCGTCTGTGTCTGAGCGAGGCTGGAGTCGACGTTGATCACGGCGAGCGGCCGGCCGCCGGCGTTCAATCCGGCCGAACGATTGTCGCGTGGTGAGCAATTGGTGGTCAGCCAGTATTTGACGCCGCCGAGCAGGGTCTCCTGCTGCAGGAAGGTCAGGTAGTTGGCGGCACTGTCGTAGGAACCCGAGTTGGAGTCGGACACGCGCAGCATGGGCTTGATCTGGGTTCCCACAGCCCCTGACGTGACGGTGACGTCGACTGCCGGGAGCTGGAACGTCTTTCCTCCACCGACCTCGATTCCGCCGCCGCCGTTGTCGTCGGTGTTGGGTCCGTTGCCCGCCGTGATGTTGTTGCCGGAGATACGAAGATGCGTCCCATTCGGATCGGGTGAACCGGCATCGTTCACCCGCGTGATCGTCGGGGCGACCCCACCCAGATTCGAGCTGGTGCCGGCCACGATCTGCGCCCCCACGTAGGAGGTGCCTGCGGGGATGTCGAAATCGAACTTGAGACGCGTCCAGTTCACGACGGACCTGAGGTCGTAACCGTCCTTGGGGACCGTCATCGGCTTGGGCGCGAGGCGGTATGTGAAGGTGGAGTTCGGCGGGACCACGGCCGGCGCACTGATCGTGACGCCGGAATCACGCGTCTCGTTGTGCGTGATCGGTCCGGGGAACTGCCACCCGTGGCACGATGCCGTGAACGGAAGGTCCACATCAGCGGCGGACGAGACTCCGGCTCCGCCGATCACGAGGGCAACGCATCCGGTCAACGACGCGGCCACCCCCACTCCTCGGCGCATCAACGTCGACACCATTCACATTCTCCTTGAGTAGCGCTCGACAAGATCGAGCTCTCGGCTTGAAGCCGGGTCCGGGAACCGGCCTCGAGCTGACAGAGAATCGAATACGTCTCGTCGTTTGCTCACCACCAGCTCAAACCCTGGAGAGGAGTAGAACACAGAGCGAGCCGCAGAATATGCGATTCGGACAAATTGTTGGACAAACGTCCAACCGGTGAAATTTCTCCACTTCTCCGACCGCTCTGCAGTGCTTTAACGTGGCGTGAAGTGGGCCCGGTAAACGGTCAGGCGATCGCGCGGCGCATCAGGTCTGCCGTCTCCTTGTTGAATGCGACCAGTGTGACCGTCTCGACCTCGGTCTTCGCCGCGCGAATCGCTGAAACGGCCTGTCGGACGGCATCTTCCTTCGGCCAGCCGTAGACCCCTGCTGAGATCAACGGAAAGGCGACGGTACGGGCGCCGATCGAGTCGGCCACGGCGAGGCTGCGGGTGTACGCCGACCGAAGCAGACCGGAACGGTCCTCGGAGCGCGAATACCTCGGGCCGACGGTGTGAATCACGGCCTTGGCGTGCAGCTTTCCGGCGGTGGTGGCTACGGCCGCACCCACCGGCAGGCCGTCGGGAAGGCTGGTGTTGCGCAATACCTCGCAAGCCTTCAGGATCTCCGGTCCCCCGGCACGGTGGATCGCGCCGTCGACACCGCCGCCGCCGAGGAGCCTGGAGTTGGCCGCATTGACGATGGCGTCGACGGTCAGCGTCGTGATGTCACCTTCGACGACTGTAATAGCGGGCATGGATCCTCCTGTGTATCCGACGGCTGTGTGTCCGACGGACGCGTTTCCGACTGCCGTGTTCCAGAGTTCACGCTTCGGGCGAGCCCACGGCATAGCCGAGCGTACGTCGTAGGGGTCACGTCCGATCAACATCGAGTATCGCGCTGCAACCGACGGCGTGCGACTGTGCGCCTGAACGCAATGGAGGAGTACGCGCTTTCCCTCGGCCCGCAACGCCTGGACGGTGCGCGCTGCGTCGTCGAGAACGAACTCGAGGTTGGCGTTGGAATCGTGACCGTCGTCGACCAACCAGAACTCGACGTGATCAGGAGCGACCTGTCGTGTTCCCATGCGGCACAGGCTGACCACGGCGTCGTAGTCTGCAGTGGACACCGCATCGACGCCGCCGAGCATGACGCCGTCGTCGTGCGGGTGCGTCGTCAGGTGGTGGGTTCCGCGAAACCTCGAGTAGTCGAGTTCTGCCGTCGACGGCCATCCGTTCTTGTCGTCGGTACCGCCGCGAGCGGTCTTTATTGCCAGGCGAATCAGATCGGAGGAACGGTATCCCGGCCAGCCATGCATGATTCGGCGCCAACGGGCGGGAACCGCCGACGCTCCCCAGCGGGCGCCAAGGAGGCCACCCGCGATGGCCGCCGTCGTGTCGGTGTCCCCGCCGGCTCTTACTGCTGCTTCCAATGCGTACTGGAGGTGGCGAGCATCGCCATTGTCCGTGGAAGTGATTGCCCACCAAGCAGTTTGAAGTGCATGCACCACCCAACCGTTCTTGGAGAAGTCCTGCGGGTTCCCGGTTTCGGCCTGATCGAGCAGCGGGCCCCAGTATTCGGCGACGTCCTGATCGGCAACGGAGAGGAAGCCGCGAACACCGTCGAAGTTGCCGGCGACAACGGCATGGCGGATGGCATGGGTCCACAACTCGCACGCCTGTCCGGCACGCGGGTCGTCGTGCGTGAGTGAACTGATCCGGTGCGCTGCCGACCTGGCACCTTCTGCATCGTCCAAGTAGGAGAGGGCGACGGGAGCAGTCCGCATGAGCGAGCCGTTGCCGGCCTTGCGGCCGCTGATCGCCCGCGCACGATCCGCCATCGCCGCTGCGCTTTCGGAGCGGACGGACAACACTGCTCGCGTCTGGTTGCCGATGTCCGCGGGCTTCGAGTCGTACCACCGGATGAACTGTGCTGCAATGGCATCGAGACCGTCAGCGCTTCCGATGTCGATTCCGGTAGCGGCCACCTCGGCGATCGCAACTGCCATCGAGGTGTCGTCGGTCCACTCTCCCGGCGCCCAGTCGAACGGGCCGCCACCGATCATGTCGATCGTGACCTCGGCCTTCGGGTAGGTGAATTCGTAGCCGGCGCCGAGTGCGTCTCCTGCTGCGGTGCCGAGCAGAACGCCGGCCGCTCGATCGGACTGCTGTGCGGTGAGTTTCATAGCCACCTCTTCGGTTCGCGATGATCGTTTGATCAACTTTGCGCTAACCATAGATTATGTTTGAGATAACATGCAAGGGTGAATAAATGGACAGACACGAGCGGCAAGGGATTGACGGACTATCCGCGTCCGTCTGTGGCAGTGGACGTCGCGGTGCTGACGTACAGCGGTGGATCTCTGAAAGTTCTGGTGGTTCGGCACCGTCTCGGTGCGCTGGCGCTACCGGGAACATTTCTGCACGAACGCGAATTGCTCACGGCCGCAGCCGATCGTGCCCTGTCGGTCAAGGCAGAGTTGGCCCAGACGAGCTTCCACCAGTTGGCGATCTTCGACCGACCGGACCGCGACGACCGTGGATGGGTTTTGTCGGTCGCACACACGGCTTGCCTACCGGAATCGGCACTGCCCGATTCGGCGCTTCTCGTCGATGTGTACGACGACGAGGCAGTGAGCGGACTAGCATTCGATCACGCCGACATGGTGCGACTCGCGGTCACGGACCTACGCACGAGGTATGCGTCGTACGTGGATCCGGACGGATTGTCGGGCGGGACGTTCACCGTCGCCGAACTTCGGGGACTCTACGAGGTGATCTTCGATCGTCCGTTCCAGAAGGACAGCTTCCGCCGGCAGGTGTTCGACGCGCTCGAAAGTACCGGCGAGATGAGCAGACCAGGTAACGGCCGACCCGCCGAGACGTACCGGAGGCGGGGTGACGGCGCACTGACTGCGCAGGCAATGGCATTTTTGACCGGATGAAGTGAAACGAATTCTTGCAGTTCTGCTGACCTGACGCGCTGAGCTGGGTAATGTCCGATTGATGGGTGCAGTTTCGAATGAAGCCGAGTCCAAGATTCCGACTGTCGTGTGGGGTACCGGCAACGTCGGGCGTGCATCGATTCGCGCTGTGACAGCCAATCCGGCCCTCGAACTTGTCGGCGTCATCGTTGCGAACCCCGAGAAGGTCGGGCGAGACGCCGGTGACCTCGCCGATCTGGGAGTGCACCTGGGCGTCGCGGCTACCGACGACGCCGATGTCGTGCTCGCAGCGTCTCCCGGCGCGGTGGTCTACGCGGCGTCCGGCGACATTCGGCCCGACGACGCGGTTGCCGACATCACGCGGGCACTGGCCGCCGGAGCTGTGGTGGTCACGCCGTCCGTATATGCGCTGTACGACCCGAAATCTGCGCCTCCCGAACTTCGTGATCCCGTCGAAGCTGCTGCTAAGGCGGGCGGCGGCGCTCTGTTCGTCTCCGGTATCGACCCAGGCTGGGGCAACGACATCCTGCCGATTCTCGTCAGCGGGCTCGCGGGGACAATCGACCAGATCCGGTGTCAGGAAATCTTCGACTACACGACCTACGAACAGCCGGATTCTGTCCGCTACCTGATCGGGATGGGTCAGCCGATGGACTACGAACCTCCCATGGTCGCGCCGACCGTACCCACCATGGTCTGGGGCGGGCAGATTCGGCTCATCGCGCGGGCACTCGGGGTGGAACTCGACGAGATCCGCGAGACCTTGCTGCGCCGCCCGCTCGAGGAAACCGTGTCGACCGAACATATGGGGGAGTTCGCGGTCGGCACCCAAGGCGCACTGCGATTCGAGGTTCAGGGAATCGTCGGCGGGGAACCCCTGATCGTGATCGAACACGTCACGCGTATTCATCCGTCCTGTGCCCGCGACTGGCCGTTCCCGCCAGACGGAGGCGACGGCGCGCACAAGGTGATCGTCGAAGGACGACCACGAATCGAGATCAACGTCGAAGCCACCGATGAAGGTGGAAACCGCGCGGCCGGTGGAAATGCCACGGCCGTAGGACGTCTCGTCAACGCAATTCCCTGGCTACGTCAGGCTGAACCCGGTCTCTACGACGCGCTGGACGTTCCGCTCACACCCGGCGTCGGCAAGTTCGGTGCCCGAAACTCGGAGGTACTCACATGAATATCGACATACCCGAAGGCAAGAATCCGATCGGCTACGTGTGGGGAGAGATGGTCCCCGGCATCGGACCCGCGGCCGCCGGGTTCTCCCAAAAGGTCTACACAGACGGAACTCTCGGCCTCCGTGAGTTCGAGGCGGCCAGGCTCCGGATCGCTCAGATCAACGGGTGCATCTTCTGTCAGGACTGGCGCACCGAGCGTGACGGCGAGACTGTGGAGTCGACGTTCGATCAGTCTGTCACCGACTGGCGCATCACCGATGCCTTCGACGACAGGACGCGCCTCGCTGCCGAATACGCCGAGAGATACGCCCTCGACCACCACGGACTCGACGACGAGTTCTGGGAACGTATGACCGCTCACTATTCCCAGCGAGAAATCGTCGAGTTGAGCATGTGCCTCGGATCGTGGTTGGCCTTCGGCCGGCTCAACCACGTCCTCGGCCTCGATACTCAATGTGTGTTGCCCGGTAACTGAACTAGTTGCCCAGCGTCGTCAGATCCGGGTAGTTCGAGACCTCCCAGCCGCCGTCGACGACCAGACTGGTTCCGGTGATGTACGAGGCGTCGTCGCTGGCGAGATAGAGGCAGGGGCCCGCGATCTCGTCGGGAGTTGCCGCTCGGGACATGGGGATTCGGCTGAGAAACATGTCGCGGGCGGGTTCGTAGTTCATGACCGGCGCGACCAGTGGCGTGTCGACCAGGCCGGGTAGAACTGCGTTGACCCGGATCCCCGACGCAGCCAGTTCGATCGCGGCATTCTTGCTGAACATCTCGACTCCGGCTTTGCCTGTCGCGTATGCGCTCCCGTAGGGGCTCGGCACGTGCGCGTTCAATGAGGACACGTTGACTATCGCACCACCGCGACCGTGCTCTCGGATATGCCGCGCTTCATGTTTGGTGCAGAGGAAGACGCCCTTCTGCACCAGGTCGATGGTGAAGTCCCAGTCGGCCTCGTCGAGGTCGACGATCTGCCCCACCCTCGACGCACCGGCAACGTTGAAAGCCAGATCGATACCGCCGAATTCCGCCGCCGCCGCGGCAAGGGCCTCGGCAACATCGGATTCCTTGGTGACGTCAGTGGGAACGGCGAGGAAGGCCCCGCCGTGCTGGGAGGCTATCTCTTTCAAACCCTCTGCAGCGATGTCGATTCCAGCTACCTGTGCGCCTTCGTCGATAAGCCTTAGTGCGATGGCTGCACCGATACCTGATGCTGCTCCAGTGACGACTGCTGTTTTCCCGGCAAATCTGGACGTGTTAATGGGCACCTGCTTTCAAGAACTTTCCGGTTCGGCGGTTGCCGAGAACGGGTGCTGCTTCTCCGTCGCCGAAGACGTACTCGCCGCCGACGAACACTGCGGTGACGGTCTGGTCGTTGCGATTGACCATGCGGGAGAGGTTGTCGTACTCCACAACCGGGCTTTCCGCATAAGTGTCGAGCGAATCGTCGAGATGAGCGAGATCGATCACAACCAGGTCGGCGCGATCACCTAATCGAAGGTGTCCGGCATCGATGTCGTACCACTCGGCGAGTTCACCGGTGAGACGATGCACCGCTGCCTCGACGGTCATGAACGGACGGCCGACCTTTTGGGCATCGTAGACACGTCGTAGTAGGCGTAAGCCGAAGTTGTAGAACGCCATGTTGCGCAAATGCGCTCCGGCGTCGGAGAACCCGAGTTGGACGCCATTGTCCTGGGCGAACTTGTCCAGAACCTCCGGCCGGTGGTTCGAGATGGTTGTGCGCCAACGCACTTTCGTGCCGTGTTCGAGGACCAGATCCAGGAATGCATCGACAGGGTGGAGGCCGCCACGTTCGACGCCGACCTGCCCGAAGCTCTTGCCGACCAGGGATTCGTCGGGGCAGGAGACGATCTCGGCGTCGAAGAAATCGCGATGCCAAACTTTGACACCGAACTTCTGGTCGTAGTCCTTGCGGAATTGTCGACGGTAATCCTCGCTCTGCATGAGGACGTTGCGTTCCATCTCGTCGGTCAGATGCAGTGCTGCAGCGCCGGATCCGAACTCCTCGAAGACAACCAGGTCGATGCCGTCGGCATATACCTCGAAGGGAACTGGCAGGTGCTGCCAGCGCAGGTCGCCGCCGAGTTGATTGACCAAGTGTGCCAGTGGGCCGAGTATCACCACGGCCAACTTGTTGGACTTGATGTCGGCCGCCGAAAGCATGCTCGTCTTGAGTCGCTTACGCCAGATACCCGCGCTGGAGAACGCCATCGCTCCGGTACTCATCGGGTTGGAGAGGTCAGGTCCGGCCTGAAATACCCGTCCCCGACGGCGCAGGATCGCATTGAGTCGGCGTCGTTCTTTCGTGGTTGCATACGTCGACGGCAGCGTGCGTGAGCGGCAGGTCTCGCCGTCGAGTTTGTCGAACAACAATTGCTGACTGGACATCCCGACGAATCCTGCGTCGAGAGCTTCGGTCAACTGTGCTTCCATCGACGCGAGTTCGGCGTCTGTGGGATGGACGTCCTTCCTGGTAGCACGATCCAGTCCCATCTCGGCGGCCCGCATATCGGAGTGTCCGATGAAGGCTGCAACGTTGGGACCTAGCGGAAGCGCCTCTAGTGCAGCAACATACTCGCTCGCAGAGTTCCAGGTCTTGGCACGGTTGAGTGCGTCGACGACGTGCTTACGCGGAATTGCCTCTACTCTGCCGAAGAGATCACCCGCGTCGGAGGGGCTGGCGTGAATGGTGGACAGGGAACACGATCCGACAAAGATCGACGTGACCCCGTGTCTGAGCGATTCGCTCAGTGTCGGGCCTTCGAGGATCTCGACGTCGTAGTGGGTGTGGATGTCCACGATGCCCGGGATCACCCACTTGCGCCTGGCGTCGATGACACGGGGACAGTCGGTTTCGTCGAGTGGATCGAGGGAGATGGCAGTAACCAACCCATCGCGGATACCCAGATTGCGGACAGCTGGTTTGGCCCCGGTGCCGTCGAACCACAGACCGTTGTTGATCACGGCGTCGTAGGTCATGAGAGAACCACCTTTGCACGTATCGTTTTTCCGGTTGCATTGCGGGGCAGAGGAGTTGTGCTCAGTTTCCACTTCACCGGCACCTTGAAGTAAGCCAGTCGTTCGGCGACGTAGTCGCGTAGTTCTTCTTCGCCGGCGGCTCCCTCACTCCGCAAAACGACGACGGCTGCAACTTCTTGGCCGAGGTCTGCCGAATCAATGCCGATCACAGCGCATTCGAGTACGGCGGGATGCTCGTCGATGGTCTGCTCGATTTCGAGAGGGTAGACGTTCTCGCCGCCGCGCAGGATCAGGTCGGATCGGCGACCCGTCAGGCGGAGTCGGCCGTCCTCGAATACTCCGAAGTCGCCGGTTCGGAGCCATCGATCAGGACCGATAGCGGCTGCAGTCGCGGTCTCGTCGTTCCAGTACCCCAACATCACATAGGCGCTGCGCGCACAGATCTCACCTTCCTCGCCGTCGGGGACTGCAACACCGAAGGGGTCGCGCACCTCCACGCTCACCCCGATGATCGGCCGGCCGAGAGTTCCGGGGAACGCGGCAAGTTCCGGTGGTGTGGCAACTGAAATGCCGGTGGAGGATTCGGTGAGCCCGTAGCTGTCGACCAAGGTGTGCTGCGCAAAAGGCAGTCGTGCGCGCAGTCGGTCCTGCAAGGCCGGAGATGACGGCGCAGACGCGAGCGCCAAGGCGCTCAGTGAGGTCAGGTCGTACTTCTCGAGACTGCCGTACTCGAGGAGACGGGTTGCCATGGTGGGGACCACCGCCCAGTTTGTGACCTTCTCGCGTTCGACGAGGGAAAGGACTTCGTCGACGTCGAAGGCGCCCTGATGGATGACCACCGCTCCGCCCGTCGCGAGTCGTGGGATCGCCAGGTTATGCAGGCTTGCAATGTGAAACAGCGGCGCGGTCAGCAGATACCGCAAGTCACTCGGTCGGCCGTCGCTGGGTTTGCCGGTGAACGCCGCAGCGAGGCGATCGCTGTAGCGGTGGTAGTCGATGACGGCCAACACGTTTCGGTGACTGTGAACAGCCCCCTTGGGGCGGCCGCTGGTTCCGCTCGTGTACAGGATGACGGCCGGATCGTCCTCGTTGACGGAAGTACGGGGCAGTGTCGATCCCGAATACTTCTCCATCAAGGTAGGTAGATCTTCTTCCATCGTGAGTACGGGAACATCGGTGTTCAGTTCGGAAAGAATCTGCGCGCGTTTGGCGTCGGCGATCACCACTGTGGGGGTGGTGTGATCGATGCCGTACGCCACCTCGCGGGCCACCCACCACGAGTTGAATCCGACGGCGATGGCACCGAGGGACTGAGCCGCCCAGAAGGTCATCACCCATTCCGGCGTATTGGCAGCAAGTATGCCGACCCGATCACCCTTGCGGACGCCGTACCGCTCGCGCAGCGCCGTCGCCAATGCTGCTACGGCCTCGCCGTGCTCGAGGTAGCTGAAGCGTCGGTCCTTGGTCACCAGGTAGTCGCGTGATCCGTAGTCGAAGGATGCAGCGAGCACGTCGCCGAGTGCCTTGTCGCGGTTCTTCATGACGGGCATCGAACTGCCCAGTACATCCTCGACTTGCATCTCGAAAGGACCACCGGGGCCGGTCAGCCCGGCCATGACGGACGCGATGAATGCTTGTGTATCAGCGGAAGTAGTCACGTGAAGTGCCTTTCGAAGATTAGGGTACGAGCACTGCGCGTCCGGTGACCTTGCCGTGTTCGAGACGGTCGAGTGCGTCGCGGGCATCAGCGAGGTCGAAGCGGGCTACTTCTACCGTTACCAGACCGGCCTGTGCCAGGGCGATGGAATCGACGAGGTCGTTTCTGGTGCCGCCGTAGGACTTCCGGATCGATGCGCCCCACGGCCAGCCTGGTCCGCCGGCAGCTTCGGCAGTGATTCCGGGGTTTCCGCCTCCGAGGCCCACCATGCGATACGCGCCGTTCGGCGCAACCGCTTGAACGGACATCTGTGCAGTTGCGTCGATACCGACGAAGTCGAAGATGACTTCTGCGCCTCTGGCCGACGTGAGGTCGAGGATGTGCTGCGCGGTGTCCGGTCCCGATTCGAGCGTGATGTCGGCGCCGCAACGTTTGGCGAGATCGAGTTGATCCTGTCCGACATCGACGGCGATGATGCGCACGGCACTGATTGCGCGAAGTATCTGTACTGCAACGTGACCGAGTCCGCCGACGCCGATCACGACGGCGGTGGCACCGGGCTGGAGATGTTCGCGGGCACCGCGAATGGCGTGGTAGCTCGTCAGTGCCGCATCGGCGAGAGGTGCGGCCTGCAGGAAGTCGAGGTCGCCGATGGGTACGAAGGAGTGAGCCGGGATCTTGACGTACTCGGCCATCCCGCCTTCGGGACCGAGTCCGGGGCAGGGCGGCATCGCGGTGCGTCCAGCGGCGAGGCACATATTCTCGTTGCCGCTCATGCATTCTCGGCACTGTCCACATGACCAACAGAGGTAGACGACGCCACGCTCTCCGACGGAACGGCCGTCGACGCCACTCCCGACGGCTTCGATCGTTCCGGCAATTTCGTGGCCGATTGTCAGCGGTTCTTCGCGCATCTTGTACGGAAAGTGCAGGAGATGGAGATCGGAGTGGCAGATTCCCGCTGCGCCCACCCGAATCAGTAGTTCCGACGGGCCGATCTCCGGGACCGGCACGTCGTTGATTTCCAGGAGCCCGGGCCCCATGAGCTGGGCTGCCTTCATGAGCTGACCTCGCTGACCTCGGAGTTGTATGCGGCGCTCAGGTAGGCGTTGCTGCGGTCGGATCCGATCAGACCCGGTGCCATCTTGTTCATGACGTAGGCGAAGGTCATCCGTCGGTCCAGATCGTTGACCAGCATCGAGCCGCCGATACCTGCCCACCAGCAGGTGCGTCCGTCGGGAATCAGTGGCGCGGTAACCGGATGTGGCAGTCCGTAGCCGATGCCGAACTTGAGTGGTGTCATGATCCCGAGATCGATACCGTCGGCTTGGATCTCGAAGATCAGGTCGATGGTGCTCTGCGAGAGCAGCTTCCGGCCGTCGAGCACACCACCGTTCGAGATCAGGGATTGGACCCGAGCGATAGAACGTGCGTTGCCGTGGCCGTTGACTGCGCCGATCTCGGCTTCCCGCCAGGGTGCGGTGTTGACCTCGGGGTAGTCGAGCAGTGGGCAGGTCAGGGTCTTGATGAAGATGCTGTCCTGGTCGAGCGTGGACAGGTCGAACTCCAACGCGGGCGGCGGAACCATGGTGGCGATTCGACCGAAATGCTCTGCGGACGTGCCGATATGGAAGTCGGCTCCCAGTGGACCGGAAAGCTCTTCGGCAAAGAACCTGCCGAGAGTTCGCCCGTCGATGCGACGAATGACCTCACCGACGAGATGGCCGTAGTTGATCGCGTGATAGCCCGACGCCGTACCCGGGGTCCACCAAGGCTTCTGGGTAGCGAGGCGAGCGGTGGACGCCTCGAGGTCGTAGATGTCCGTCAGTTCGATCGGGCGCTCCCAACCGGAGACGCCAGACGTATGCGACAGGAGGTGGCGAACTTCGATGTCTTCCTTACCGTTTGCCGCAAATTCGGGCCAGTAGTGAGCAACTTTCTGGTACACGTCCAATTGGCCGCGTTCGACCAGCAGGAGCGCACACAGGGCCGTCATGGTCTTGGTGATGGAGAACGTGTTGACGATGGTGTCGCTGCCCCATGGAGTGGTACGGGATTCGTCGGCGTACCCGCCCCAGAGATCGACCACGGATTCTCCGTCGACGGTGATGGCAACGGAGCCGCCGAGTTCTTCACCGGATTCGAGTTGAGCCTCGAAGGCGGTGCGGACGGCGTCGAACTCGTTGTCGCAGTGACCGTTCACCAGGCTCATGCGTGATCCGCCTTCTCGAGTTCGTGTGCTGCTGCACGCGCGGCAACAGGTAGCTTGTTTCCGGAGGCCGCAGCACGCTTGGTGCCCTTGGCGATTTCCTTGTTCATGTTGCGGACGTAGGGATCGAACTCGAGCTGAATCGTGTGGCGTGGTGACTTGTAATAGGGGGCGAGGAAGTACGCCTCGTCGGCTTTGGTGATCTCCTGCATCTCGTTCGCGGACGGCAGTTGGTATTTACCGGTGAGGTAGGCCGCGACGAGCTTGCTCTGCTGCTCGGCGAAGTTGACGAGCGTCGGCATCGGCTGCGCGAGTCCCATGAAGAAGAGGTTGTCGATTCCGGGCTTCATCATTCGTTTGAACAGTGGGAATCGGTTGTCTTTGTCCGGCAGCAGATTCGGATCACTGAAGAAGGGGAAGCTGATGTTGTAGCCGGTGGCGCAGATGACCACGTCGACGTCCTCGGCGGTGCCGTCCGCGAAGTGAACCTGCTTTCCGTCGAGTTTGGTGATGGCAGGCTTGAAGGTTATGTCGCCTGACCCGGCGCGTCCGAGGAACTCGCCGCTGGCCGAGGGGTGGGCCTCGAAGGGGCGGTGGTCCGGCTTCGGCAGACCGTAGCCTTCCATCGTTCCCAGATTCTTGCCGAGGAATCGACGACTCAGGAACAGTCGTAGACCACGCGGCATCCAGGGCGGGGTGATCAGTTTGTCGCCGGGTACACCGCCGAGATATTTCGGCAGTACCCAGACTCCACGGCGAGCCGACACGATGAGCTTGTCGGCGAGGTATCTCTGGCCCAGTTCGGAGGCAATATCCAAGCCGGAGTTGCCCATTCCGACCACGACTACCTTTTTGCCGCGCATGTCGACCGGGTCGAACGGGTCGTTGTAGCTGTGGCTGTGCATGAGGACCCCGTCGAACTCACCTGGGTAGTCCGGGATGTTGGGATCCCAATGATGTCCGTTGCAGACCATCAGGACGTCGTAGGTGCGAACTTCGCCGTCCGAGCGCGTGATGGTCCACAGCCCGTCTGTATCACGTTCTGCGGCAACAACACTGGTGTTGAAGATGATCGACTCACGCAGTCCGAAGTGCTCGACGTAGTCCTTGAAGTACTGGAAGAGTTCGGAGTGGTGCGGGAAGTCGGGAAGGTCAGCGGAGACCGGGAAGTCCTCGAATGCCAAGCGCCACTTCGACGTGTCGATGTGCAGGCTCTGGTAGCAGGCCGACATCCCGTTGGGATTCTTGTAGTACCAGTTTCCGCCGACCTCGTCGGACGCTTCGTAGCAGTCGAAGGGTATTCCGAATTCCTTCATTCGCTTGGCCGTCGTGATTCCGGTGGGCCCGGCGCCGATGATGCACACGCTCGGCAAGGGGGAGGGGCTCATTCGCCATCGCTTTCTGTTCTGTCTCGGGCGTGCGCGAAGAAGAATCGAAGCCCGAGAAGTGACTTGAGTCATAGTGCGCCATTCGCTGACGTTGTGTCAATGAATGACGCAATGTTTTTTGATGACGGTGAGTCGGTGATTTGCCAGGAGGTTGAAATGCGAGCAAGGTGGGCGACGTGAGCACGACTACGGACGGCCCGAGGAACAGGCGGGGAACCCTTCGCGACGAGCAGAAACGAGCGACGCGGGCCAAACTCGTGGACGCCGCACGCACTCTGTTCGAGGAACGGGGATACGCGGCTGTCACGGTCGACGACATCGCCTCGGTCGTCGGATGCAGTAGAGCCACGTTCTACGTGCATTTCGCCAGCAAGGTGGAGATGCTCAAGACGATCGGCGCGGCCGGGATGGCGGCGAGTGCGTTCGCTTTCTACATCGATCTCGATCGGGTTCTCGACACGAACTCTCGCGTGGAGTTCACTGCGTGGCTGGAGCGTGCCTTCGACTGGTTCGACGAGAACAAGCGCCTGCTGCCGGCGTGGGACGAGGCCGTGGCACTCGAACCGGAGTTCCGCGAGACAGCGCGAGACGGTATGACCGAACTACCGAATGCCATGCCCAAGTATCTGGGTCGGTGGCCGGTGGAACAGCATGACGAGGCGAGGTTGCGCGTCGAATTGCTTGTGAGTCAGTTGGAGCGATTTTTCACACGCTGGGCCGTGCAGGGGACAATCGATGTGACTCGGATGCAGGCGGCCGAAGTTCTGACCGACATCTGGTTCCCGGCTCTGTCTCCGGAATCGAAGGGCGTCGGCGAGCGGTAGAGGCTAGCTCGGATCGATCTCCACACTGATCGCGCCGGTGAGCAGTTCTCGGGCTCGTTCGATGGGGATCGAGCCGCTCAGCCAGCGTTCGCTCAGACCCTCGACCAGGGCGGTGAGTCGCTCGGCGGCGTCGGCCGGGCTTGCCTTCGGATCAGCGAGCCCGGCATCCTGCGCTTGGCGGATCAAGGATTCGACGTCGTCTGCCCACTCTTGCGTCGTGGTGCTTAGGGGTTCGCGCAGCTCGTCGGCGAAGACTGCGCTTGCCCGGAGTTCACCCCAGGCGATGCTGTTCTCCCGAATCTTCGGGGAATTCTGAAACTCCAGCAGGAGCATCTGCTCGAGCTGCGCACGAGGGTCTGTCTCCGTGAAGGCACTTTCGGTGTACAGCGCGGCGCGATCGTTGATGTGATCGAGGGCCCGGCGCAGCACACCTGCACGGTTCTGGAAGTGGTAGTAGATGAGTGCCGTCGACACTCCGGCCTCGGCAGCGAGCGTCTCCACCCTCAGCCCGCGTACGCCGTGTTGGGCAATGACGCGGACTGCTGCTTCCAAGATTTGCGTTTGGCGGTTCGACACGAGTCCGAATTCTACGAGGGTGGTCGGGACAGGTTTCTAGTCCGCGGGTTCCTGCTGGGTGGTGCAGTGAATGCCGCCACCACCCGCGGCGATGGCGTCGATGTTGATCTGCACGACACGGCGGTCGGGGAAGAGGCGCTCCAATTCACTTCTGGCGGCCTGGTCGGCCTCGGGGTCACCGAACTCGGGTGCGATGACCGCCCCATTGCATACGTAGAAGTTGATATATCCGGCTGCGAAATCGTCCGATTCGAAGTCGGGCCTGATCGCGACCGGCGCCTCGAGGATCACCACTTCCAGCTTCCGTCCCTGTGCGTCGGTCGCGTTCTGGAGAATCTCGAGGTGACGTGCGGTCACGTCGTGGTCGAACGACTCCGGGTCTGTGTCGAGGCCTGCGACCACGACACCTGGGCGTGCGAAACGGGCGTAGAAGTCCGTGTGGCCGTCCGTGATGTCCTTGCCGGCGATTCCCGGTAGCCAGATGATCTTGTCGAGACCGAGCAGGGGGCCGAGTTCGGCTTCGACGTCCGACTTCGACCATCCCGGGTTGCGGTTGTTGTTGAGTACACAGCTTTCGGTGATGATGGCTGTGCCTTCGCCGTCGACCTCGATGCCGCCGCCTTCGAGGATCAGGTCGGTAGGCAATGATTCGACTCCCGCGCGGGCGGCAACGAAAGCTGCGACCTGGCCGTCCTGATCAAAATCCTGCTTCTCGCCCCAACCGTTGAAGTTGAAATCGATACCCGCTTTGGTCCCGTTGCCTTTCACGAATACGGGGCCGGTATCGCGCATCCAGAGGTCGTCGAGAGGCGCGGCGATCAGTTCGACCGATGGGCCGACGAGGGAGCGAGCCAAGTCCAGTTCCTCGGAACGAACAAGCATCGAGACGGGCTCGAACTGCGCGATGGTCTGCGCGATCGTCGCGAGGTTGCGCTGGACCTCGGGCAGGAGGGCTGCTCCCCAGATCGCTTCGCTGGCACCGAACGCCATCCAGGTGCGCTTGTGTGGATCACCCTCTTCCGGCATCACCCACTCGCGAAGATCGTCGTCTCCATTGCTCCCGCGCGAGGCTGAGTCGGAATCGCCGCAACCTGCCAAAAAGAGGCCACTGAGCGCAGCGGCGCCTGCCTGAATGAACCGACGTCTTTGCATTGCGGTGACTCCTTGTGCTGTGTGCGTGCGCGCCCGGTCCGCGTCCTGCTTGCATGGAGCGTAAACCTTGACTGAAAATTTAGTCAAGGAAGTAGTGCCAGTTCGAGACCGTTTCGGCGGGCGACACGACGGATCGAAGGACTCATCCGTCGGAAGGTCACGAGTCGATGAGTCCTTCGACCGTTCCCCGCCATCCGCGGCGCTGGTAGTCCCGGGGCGACATGCCGTGGGCACCGATGAAGACCTTGGTGAATCCGGACGCGTGCGCGTAGCCGAGTCGACGGGCGGTCTCTCCGGCCGAGAAGCCCTCCTCGAGGTAAGCGCGGGCGAGGGTCATCCGCAACTGACCGCGCCAGCGCGGGAAGCTCTGGCCGGTGGCCGCTACGAAGCGTTTGTGGAGCAGGCCCTCGTCGACGCCGAGTCGAGCGCTCCACTCCGGCAGCGTGCGCGAATCGGTGGGGTCCACGCGGAGTGCGGTAAGGATCGTTTCGACAGGATCGGTTCGGCCGCCGGGTGTCCGCGTCGCCGCGCTGTTTCGGATCAGCCTCGAGATCCTCGCTGGGTCATGGATTTCGGGGCGCAGAAGGGTGTAATTCGCAACGACCGTGTGTAACAGATACGCCTCCGCTTCGCGCGCGAAGTGCAGCACTCGTGGCGGCGGTGCAGTGACGGGAGAGTCGCCAGGCTGGGATCCGAGCGGAAGTAGAAGCGAACCCTCCGCGATCTCGACGCTGTTGCGTACTCCCGCGGGAAGCCACATCGCGTCGCCCCGCCTCAGATTCCAGGTTCGGTCGCCGAAAGCGACCCGGGCGGAGCCTCGGTAGATCCAGACGATGACGTGAAAGTTGTTGACCCTGGCCCACGTTCCGCTTGCGGGAATCGTCGGCGGTATCGGCGCCGAGCCTGAGTGGGCGCCTTCCTCGGACAAGAGTGCGACGCTCTGTGCCAAGGTCTCGTTCTCATGGATCGGCGCTGAGCCTTGGTTTGCACGTGTGTAGTCACTGGGTGTCACACCGGTGTGTTCACGGAAGGCACGGGTGAATCCCGCGGGCGTCGCGAATCCGACCTGCCCACCCGTCCATCCGATTTCGCGGCCGGAGTTCAGGTATGCGATTGCTGCCGCGATCCGGGCCGAGGTGCGCCAACGCGCGAAAGGCAACCCCGTCTCCTCCGTGAATCGGCGCTGCAGGGTGCGGACGCCGATCTTGAGTTGCCGGGCGAACTGGGAAAGCTCCGTGTCGTCGGCTGGCGTCCGTAGAAGCGTGCGAGCGATCTCGAGGGTCTCGGCCGAGCGTGGCAAATTCGGTGGGGCGTACGACACCGAAGCGTCGGCGTCGTTGGAATGGGCCCCCGCGACAAGCTCGAGTAGTCCGGCTCCCACAGTCGCCCCACCGCGCAGAAATCCCAAGTTGTGCGCGAACTGGTGGACGAGCCAGTCCTGCCAGGCTGCCGGGATCTCGAAATCGATGATCCGGTTCAACGTGGGCGGCAGGTCGGCAGCGGGCATCGGAATGGGAAACGCGACCGCTCCCGGGTCGACTCGGATGCTGTAGGCGATTCCCGCGGGCACCCAGGTTGCCGCCCCAGCGGTCACGCTGCGGGTGCGGTCGCCGATCTGTAGTTCCGCGTGTCCGGTGTGTACCCAGAAGAGCAGTGGCTCACGTGCATTCGCGATCGAGGAGAGTCGGGACGCGGGGATCTCGGGGACTTCGCCCGCGGAGAACACCAACCGTGGTCCCACGTATGCCCTCCCGATTCAGATGCTTTCTCACGCAGCCACCGATGAGTGTAAGAAGTCGGCACGCACGGATAACCGTAGCCGATTAGGGGAGGCTAGCTTTATTCAATGGCCCTTCCGCCGTGATCGAGCGTGGGTCGAACCCCCCCGTCTGTGCGCTTCCGAGGAGTCTTTCCGTGCCCCGAAACACCCGTCCGACAACAGCGTACTCAGTCACCTTGCGTGAACTCGAGGTACGTCGGGTGACAGACGTGACGCCGGGCATGCGGAGAGTGACGCTCACCGGAGCGCAGCTCGACACCTTCACAAACCCCGACGGCTTTGCCGAGCCCGCCTTCGTCAGCACCGGCTTCGACGACGACCTCCGATTGTTGTTCGCCTATCCTGGCGAAACCGATCCGGTCTTGCCGGTGATAGTCGACGGCACTGTGACTTTCGCAGCGGGACGCCGTCCACTTGCCCGCGCGTACACCGTGCGCCGTTACGATCCGCGAACAAGGGAACTTGACGTCGATTTCGTCGTTCACGGCGGTGGAGTTGCTACCACCTGGGCGCGCGACGCCGGCCCGGGCGACCGAATGCACATCGCGGGTCCCTCTGTATCGCAGGGACTCCCGGAAGATTGCGAGTATCTGCTCGTCGTCGGTGACGAGACGGCGCTACCTGCGATCGCACGTCTGCTCGAGGAATTGCCTGCCGATGCCAGGGGCATGTGTTCGTCGAAATTGCGGACTCGGCTCACATTCAATCGGTGCGCGAGTTGCCCGGGGTGAGTGTCACGTGGTTGCCACGCGACGGGGCGGAGCCCGGCACTACTGCTTTGTTGCTCGACGCGGTCAGTGCTGTCGAATGGCCTGACGGACGCGTATTCGCTTGGCTTGCAGGCGAACAGGCGACGATTCGCTCGCTTCGGCGTCATTTGATTCGTGATCGAGGAATTGCGAAGACCGACATCGATTTCACCGGCTACTGGAAACGCAGCGACACAGTGCGCACAGATTCCTGACCCGGCTCCATCGCTCGGTAAGACCGAAGCGCTCGATAACACCGAAAGGCAGAAATGACAGTCCTGCGCACCAGACGATCACGGATCATCGGACTGATAGGGGCCGCGCTCGCCGCAGCGCTCCTTGTGTCCGGGTGCTCGGCCTCGGCCGAAAACTCGAAAACGGCGTCCACTCCCGGTTCGGAGGGGAACGCCCTTCCCGCTGCGGAAGGAACGACTACTTACCCGCTGACCCTGGAATCGCCCTACGGTACAAGTATTCTCGAGAAGCGCCCGGAGCGGGTTGCCGCAATCGTCCCCAATGCCGTCGACACGGAAATGCTCCTCGCGCTCGGCGTCAAACCCGTTCTCTCCTCGTCGATGGTCAAGGAGTCGGCTTCCCAGTCGTACTTGCTGCCTTACGGCGCAGAGGATCTCGACACCTTCGAGTTCGCGATGGGCGGCACACTTCCCGTCGAAGCGATCGCCGCGAGCGAACCTGACCTCATCGTCGCCGTCGGCTGGGCCGACGGCCTGGGTGGTTTGTCGATGGGCGATTACTACGAACGTTTGTCCTCCATCGCACCGGTGGTGACGAGCCCCGACACGAAGTCGCGGATGCTCGTGCCGTGGAAGGAATCGATCCGCGTACTCGGCGAGACACTCGACCTCTCGAAGGCAGCCGAAAAGATCGTGACCGACCATGATCAATACTTTGCGAAGGTGCGTCAGGAGAACCCTGAACTCACTGGCTTGACTGCAACCTGGGCGATCTTCTACGGAACCGGCAACGGGTTGCAGTACCTTTCAGCTCCCGGCTCGGCTCCGGCAACTTTCTTGGGCGAGCTCGGTTTTGCCGAGAACCCGCGTGCACAAGAGTTCGTCACCCAAAGCACTGTCGGCGAGGAACTTCTCGAGAACATCGATGCGGACTTCCTGCTGATCGGCCGCAGTGCCGCCGGCAGCGAGGAGGATTTCGACAAGCTGACCGGCGGGAAGCTCTTCCAAGCGCTGGGAGCGGTGTCCTCCGGTCGTTGGGTCGCCCTGCCTCCGCGCACCGCCGACGGTGGCGACGTTCTGTGGGCAATCACGAGCGGTGGCCCGATCGGAACGATGTGGGCGTCTGAACATATCGTGCCGCTCATCAGCGCGAAGCTGTAGGCACGCAACTGCAGAACGGAAAGCACTCACCCGTCGCCACACGATTGTGTGGCGACGGGTCGTTCGTACAGCAGGTGTCCCGGGTTTGAGGGTTGCCTATGGGACGAAGAAGGTTGCGAAACCCGGGGTGACAGGTCCGGCGGCAGGCAATATGGCGACGGCAACTTGCCCGGCTCCAGTCTGCAGGGTTGCCTCTCCCGGGGTTCCTTGGTTGTCGCCAGAAAGCCGACCGGAGCCGGAGGCTCCTGTCGAGAGGTTCATCCAGCGCACTTCCGTCGAAAGCATGCAACCCCACCGCTCGTCTTTGGCGCCGGTGATCGTCACCGTGCCAGGTTGTTCGCCGACTACCGCCACACAGTGGACGGGGGGTGCGTCGAAGCTGCCGTTTGGGTTCCCGAAAGGCGCCGGGTTGATTTGGAACGGAACGGTGACCGCCGCGGAGGCAACGGCTGCGGGCGCGAGAACCGAAACGGCCACTATGGATACGCAGGCAGATAATCGGCGTACGAGATTCGTCACGGTAACCTCCGGTAATCGAAGACGGTGTGGTGCCCATGCTCTACCCGGAGCGCAATTACCGCAAGGGGATCCAGTTTTCGAGCCAGCGGCGGTTCGTGAATCGCTGAGTGCGTGACCGTTTGTAGAATCGTTGTCCTGCAACGCGTATCGGTATACGAAGCCTGTATTGGGCGGTGAATAGCCCAATCATGCTGGGCTCCACCGAAAGTACTAACTTCCCAGCCATCGGCCAGCCGGCTTGCGGTGTAGCTCGACAAAGCTGGTGTTGTTCGCAAGGCGGGCTGAACGATTTCTCAGGGAAGGCAATGGATATGGATGATGCGCTCGTTCCGCTCGAAGATGCACTCCCGCAGCTGTTCTCGCATCTTTCGCCGTTTCACGCTGGCGTGAGGGGTCTGCGGCGTGGGCAGCCAAGTCGCGTTTGGGGGGTCGAGCCTCGAACTGTCGAATGATTGCGACAGCAGTGGATTTCGTTGGATAGAAGTGCGGAGACCAATCCTGTGGTGGTGGCTGCGGGTCTCGAAATCACGTTTCATCTACCAAACAAATGCTTGATCGCTAGAGTGTGTGCGACATCGAAAGCCCGACAAAGCTCGATTTCGAAGGAGTTCGTATGGTTGCACCTCAGGCTTATGTCGTCGATGCGCTCCGCACTCCGGTGGGTAAACGGCACGGCTCGCTCGCAGGAGAGCACCCAGCGGACATGGGGGCCCACGTGATCACATCGATTCTCGACCGCACTCGACTGGACCCGATGGCCGTCGACGATGTGATCTTCGGTTGTGTCGACGCTATCGGGCCGCAATCGGGCAACATTGCCCGCACCGCCTGGCTTTCAGCAGGCCTACCCTTGGACATCCCAGGAACGACAGTCGACAGACAATGCGGATCTTCACAGCAAGCCGTCCACTTCGCAGCGCAAGCGGTCATGAGCGGGACCCAAGATGTGGTGCTTGTCGGCGGTGTGCAGAACATGTCCTCGATTCCTATCTCGGCGGCGATGCGTGCCGGCAACGAGTACGGATTCGACACGCCCTTCAGTAGGTCCCGGGGGTGGGCAGCACGATTCGGCGAGGCCGAAATCTCACAGTTCGTCGGCGCCGACCTGATTGCCAAGAAATGGGGTATCAGCCGTGAAGACATGGAGGAATGGGCACTGCAATCGCATCAGCGTGCCCGTGCTGCCATCACAGACGGCCGATTCGAGCGTGAGACAGTGTCATTGGGCCAATGCGTCGTTGACGAATGCCCACGAGAGACATCCATGGAGCAGATGGCTGCACTGCCCGCATTGAGGGATGGCTCGTTGCTGACGGCTGCTGTGGCTTCGCAGATCTGTGACGGCGCATCAGCGGCCCTGATCGTCTCCGAGAAGGCGCTCGAGGTTCATGGATTGAAGCCACGTGCGCGCATTCATCATATGAGCGTGCGCGGCGACGATCCGATGCTGCAGCTCTCGGCGCCGATACCCGCGACGAAGTATGCACTGGCGAAATCCGGCATGGCGATCGGCCAGATGGATACCGTAGAAATGAACGAGGCATTCGCTTCGGTAGTTCTGAGCTGGTTGATCGAGACGGGTGCAGATCCCTCCCGGGTCAATCCCAACGGTGGTGGAATCGCATTGGGCCACCCTCTTGGGGCCACTGGCACCAAGTTGTTCGCCACGATGTTGCACGAGTTGGACCGCATTGATGGACGGTACGGACTCCAAACCATGTGTGAGGGTGGCGGGACCGCGAACGTCACCATCATCGAGCGGCTGAGCTGAAATCGCCGACTGCGGTCATCACCTGGGTGCGACGGGACCGGCAATGTATCCACGCGTGTAAGACAAGCGATGTCAGAGGGTGATCGTGCGGGTGGGCTCCCAGATGGCGGGGTCACGGTGGGTGACGACGAAGACGGTGGCCGCCAATTCCCGCACGGCGCCGGCGATACGGCGCTCGGTGGCCTCGTCGAGGGCCGAGGTGGCTTCGTCGAGCACCAGGACGGGAGCGTCTTTGAGGAAGGCGCGAGCGATCGCCACCCGCTGACGTTCGCCACCGGAGAGAGCGGCACCCTGGTGTCCGATGTCCTGATGAATGCCGAGCGTCGAGCGGTCGAGAACGGCGCCGAGGGCAGCGCGCCTGGCGGCGTCCTCGATCTCGGTTTCGGTAGCGCCCGGTCTTCCCAGTCCGATGTTCTCGCCGAGGGTGCCCGAGAACACGAGTGGGTCCTGCGGCACGTAGCCGATATGTGCCGCCAGAGCGTCGTAGGGCAAGTCGCGCAATGAAACTCCGCCCAGAGTGACGCTGCCTTGGTCAGGATCGTCGAAGCGCATGAGCAGCCCGAGAAGGGTGCTTTTCCCCGTACCCGAGCGTCCTGCGACGAGAACTCGCTCACCCGCGGGGATCTTCGCGGTGATGCCGCGCAGAACCGGAGCGTGGTCTACCCCGGCGACCTCGATGTCAGTTCCAACAGGGCGCGCGGCGTCCCGGGGTGCGGGCTCGGCCAGTGCGGGAGCCGAAGTCGCTGTGCGGTAGTCGCGAACCGTTGCGCGCAGCTCGTTGACTCCGATTCCGGCCAGGGCGAGTTCGTCGAGCGGCGCAGCGGCGCGGGCGGTGAGGATGACAAGCGCGAGAGCGGCTGCGGGATCGTCGAATCCGGTGGCGGCGAGGAAAATCACTGCACCTGCCAGCGGCACAATGGTGGCGATCGCCGAGATGAATGTCGCTGGTGCCGCGGCGAGATTGGTCCGTGCAAGCGCGGCTTCCTGATTCCGCCAGCTTCGCTCGATTCGTTCGACGGAACGTGTGGGACCGGCTGCCGTACGCAGTAATTCGAGGTGGTCGGTGAGCTCGAGTGTCGACTGAGTTGCTGCGAGCTCGGCTTCGTGTCGGCGCTCGTCCGCTCGGCTGAGCGCACGTTGGGCCAGCGTCTGAGCGACGAGCGACACGGCGAGCAGTCCACCGACGAGCAGCATGACACCTGGCCCCGCGACGACCGCGATCCCAGGAAGCAGGAGCAGCGGGATCAGCGGTGCAACCAGGAAGGTCTGAAGTTGGTGCGCGGGAACACTCATCAGCGACGGGATTCCGCGCCCGGCGACGGTGGCGAGCAGTGCCCGGTTGTCGTCGGTGAACCAGGACAGTTTCGCACGGGCGAAGGCATCGCCGAGAGCGTCGTAGAGATCGCCGACGAGTCGAGCCCCGGTGAAGTAACCGCCCCGCGAGACCAGGACGGTCACGAAGAGAGCAATGGTGGCCGTGGCCAGGACGAGAACCGGCGACCGGTGATCAGCGATCGAGAGCGCGAGGGTGGTGTACGCGATCGCTTCGAGGACAGCGACGGACACCCAACCGAGTCCGATGGTGATCAAGCGTCGTCGGACTGCATTGGCGCTGTTCATTATTCGGCTCTAGTCAGGGCTGCATTGTGCGACGCGGCGTCGTTCACGTTTCGACCGCCGAGGTCGATTCGATCGTCGGCATCGTCTGCAAGAGCGGGGTCGTGGGTGACGATCACGACCGTCTTTCCTTCGTCGTGCGCGAGGTACCGCAATTCTTTCAGCAGTTCTGCCGCTGTCCGATCGTCGAGTGCACTGGTCGGCTCGTCGAGCAGCAGTACTGCTGCGGGCGAGAGGAACACCCGAGCGATCCCGACTCGCTGACGTTCTCCGCCGGAGAGTGAAGCTGCGTGGGCGTCGAGGCGGGCGTCGATCTGTGCCCGGCGTAGTGCGGCGGTGTATTCCGCGTCCGTTGCATCGGGGGCGGCCAGCGCGATGTTCTCGCGCACCGTGGCAGGTAACACGTCTGCGCCCTGGGGTGTGAGCAGAATGGACTGTGGCCGCAGGTTCTCGTCGATCGCGGTGATGCTACGACCTGTGTAGCGGACGGTACCCAGTTCCGGGATCTCGAAGCCGGCCAATGCTTTCAGGAGCGTCGTCTTGCCTGCTCCACTCGGTCCCGTGATCGCAGTGATCGCGGCTGGGCGGAATGCATGCGTGACGTCGTCGACGACTCTGCGGTCCGCGATCGTGACAGTCAGGTCGACGATCTCCAGTCGATCGGAGGGACTCGAGGCCGGAACGGTTGGCGCTTCACCGGCAGGGAGGGTGGGTTCGTCCAGGGCAGCGGCGAGCCGGCCCGCAGCAGAGCGTCCAGCAGCGACGTAGTCGAGGCCGTGCCCGAGCCGCAGGGCCGGTGTCACGATTGCGAGGCTGAAGAGAATGGTGGCGGCCAACGTCGTTGCATCCCAGTGGAATCCGACGGCACAGGCGATCGCGAACGTCGCCGTCGCCTGCATGAGGGCAACGGCGACGGCCGCAGGGGTAGCCACGAGTCGAACGCGCTCCTGCATTCCCCGGGTGAACCGTGCTGTCGATTCTGCATAGTCGGCGGCAGCGCCGGTCTGCGCGCCGTAGATCCGGCAGACGCGGATGCCGCGGGCATAGTCGTCCACGGCAGTCACGATGTCGCCCATGACATCTGCACTTTCGGCGCTGTGCCGAGCGGCCATTCGGGGGATCACGACCAGGTAGAACAGAGCTGCCACGATGCCGGGAGCCAGAGCGAGAAGCGCCACGGGGCCGGCTGAGGCAACCAACGCCGCGATCGTGACCGCGGGGACCACGATGAGTGTGGCGAACTCGGCCGGTAGGTGCGCAGTCATATGGTGCAGCGCCGAGATGTCGTCCGAAACGAGCCTCCGCAGTGCGTCTCCGCTGTAGCGGGACAGCGTGCTTGCCGGTAGGCGAACGAGGTGGGCTGCGAGTTGGCGGCGAACCCTTGCCTCGAAAAGCGATTCCGCGTGGTGCGAGAGCCACGACGATGTGGCAGCGAGCGCGACGCCCACGAGCCAGAGCGCACATGCCCACCCGGCCCAGCTCATCGACGGTTCACCGATGAGTTGCACGACGCACCAGAGCGCCCCGAGCATCGCGACCCCCGACGCTGCGGCCGCGACGACCCCGGCAGCCAATGCAGGCAGCGCCGGGCGCAAGGCCGGGACCAGCGACGGTTCGACGAGAGGGCGGGGCATGGATAACTCCTTGAATCAGCGTCAGAGTGCAGGCACGACAAATGACCGAGACCTAAGGTTAGGGGTCGATGGCTCCATGTGGTTATCGCCGTACGCCGATTTCTTACACTTGCCCAGCATCCGTCGGTGTCAGGATGCGGCCGAGATGGAACTCATGACGTCTTCCCACACGCCCATGACTGCGGGTTCGGTTGGACCCGTTTGGGTGAAGACTGCCACGCATTTGCGGCGGAAGTCGTACATCTCGATCGAGCTGGTCAGGCCGTGAACGCCGTGGGTGCGGGTCAGCCAGCACTCCGAGACACCATTCAGGTCGATCATCATCCGGCAGGTGTCGGACGCCAAAGTCAGCGTCCCCCCGAACATGGCTGCGGCGTCGAGGTCACCACGGTGGATCTGCAGGCATCCGTTCCCGGCGACGACGGTCGTGACGGGCAGTTGGTGGTAGGACAGGTGCTCCATCCCGGCAGCCATGAGGTGAGGATCGACTCGCCGGTAACCGAGGGCGCCCAGAGCGACCAGGCCGCTACGACGTTCGCTGCCGCCGTCCGCGAGGATGAAGTCGAGCTGTGTCAGCTGATCGGCTTCGGCCCAGAATGCGGGCGTATTCGATGTCTGGATGGGAGGGCTTGTTTCCCTCGCAGTGCTCGGCGCAGTTCGCATCGCTTCGAAGGCGAGACGATCCGAGGCCGGGGTCAAATACGTGGTGTGTGAACTTGATCCGTGGATGTCGAACATGCGGAGCGTCGGCGGTAGGTGCTGCCCTGCTTCAGTGGTCACCACCGAGCCGAGGGAGGCAACGTTCAAACGTAGAGAGACGAGCCCGGGCGCGCAGACCAACGGATCGCCGGGAAATGTCGGAACGGAGTACTTGCCCGAGTCGTTGACAGCCACCGGACCTGCAACGGTGATTGCTACGGCGTCGTCCAAGAGTGGCAGCATTTTGCCGACTACCTCAGGTGCGGTGTCGATCAGTCCGCCGCGGAATCCTGGACGCGCAAGCAGTGCGTCCAGGTCCGACATGCGTGCCAAAGCTGCGCAACGACATTCGCCACGGTGCGGGCACATCTCAGTAGACATCCCTTAGGTACCGCTTCGATCGTTTGAGGTTGTTGACGTAATCCTCGGCGGCGTCCGCATCCAACCCACCGTGCTCGGCGACGACCTCGTGCAATGCGTCGTCGACGTCCTTTGCCATCCGAGTGGCGTCGCCGCAGACGTACATGTGCGCACCGTTTTCGAGCCAGTCGAACAAGTCTCGGCCCTGCTCGCGCATACGAGTCTGGACGTAGATCTTCTCGGACTGATCGCGCGAGAAGGCCAGATCGAGGCGAGTCAGGACACCGTCACGGGTCAGCCCGTTCAACTCGTCCTCGTAGATGAAGTCGCTCGACTGATGCTGATCGCCGAAGAAGAGCCAATTCTGCCCCGACGCGTTGCGCGCGCGACGCTCGTGCAGGAAAGCGCGGAAGGGTGCGATGCCGGTTCCGGGGCCGATCATCACGACGGGAACAGCGTCATCGGCGGGTAGGCGGAACGAATTGTTCTTGGAGACAAAAACTCCGACCCGATCGCCTTCGCCGACGCGGTCCGCCAGGTACGTCGAGCAGACGCCGCCGCGGTCCCGCTCGCCCGAGCGGTAGCGCACACTCGCTACCGTCAGATGGACGGTGCCGTCGTGGGCCAGCGGGCTGGAGGAGATCGAATAGACCCGATGTTGCAGCGGGCGAAGAAGTGTAAGCAGATCCTCGGGATTCAGGCGAATGCTGTTGTCCAACTGGAGGAGATCGAGAACGTCCTTGCCCCACAGCCACGCATCGAGCGCTTCCCGATCTTCCGTGTCGAGAATATGCTGCAGTTCGGCGTCGCCGCTGCGTCGGGCGATGTCTTCGATCAAATCGCGCGAGGGAATGGAGATCTCGTAGTCGCTGGTCAACACCTGGTCCAACGGTGCGGACGAGCCGTCTTTCGCGGTAACCACGTAATCGCCGCTGACACCGAGCTGATGGATGATCGCCTCGACGAGGGCGGGGTCGTTGATCGGGCGGATGCCCAATCCATCTCCGGCCTCGTAGTCCAGACCGTCCTCGCCGAGCGCAAAGGTGAAGTGGCGGACTTCCTTGGCTGAGTCCTCGCCGGACAACAGCCGGTTGGCGAGGACGGTTGCAGGATAGGGGTTCTTGCGAGTCCACTGGGACTTGGTCTTCGTCTGAGCGGGCGCAACCGGCGAGGCAGCGGCCCCCGCATCACCGTCGACACCGGCCACCGCATCACCGTCGACACCGGCCACCGCAGCGACGGCCCGAACGATCCACTCGGCCGCCGGATCCTCGTAGTCGACGTCGCAATCGGTGCGGTCGACAACCCGGGTCCCGCCGAGCGCTTCGAAGCGGGCGTCGATGTTCTTTCCCGACTGGCAGTACCCGTCGTAGCTGGTGTCACCGAGTGCGAGTACTCCGAAGTAGAGACCCTCCAGCCGGGGCGCACTCTCGGATTCGACTGCATCCCAGAACAGCTGCGCGTTGTCGGGCATCTCGCCCTCGCCGTAGGTGGAGGTGATGACGAGCACCCGGCGCATGGCGGAAAGTGCATTGATATCCACGGTGTCCAGACTCGCGACAAGTGGTTCGAGACCGTGGGCACGAGCAGCTGCGGCTACGTCTTCAGCCAAGGACTCCGCGTTGCCGGTCTGACTTCCGTAAAGGATGTGCACGGCTGCGCCGGCAGCTCTCTCCACTGTCGCTGTTGCAGTACCGGTTTGACCGGACATGACAGTTCGCGAGTGTAGACCGGCCAGGAATCCGGAAAGCCACGCGCGCTGGTCGCCGGTGAACGGTGCGTATTCGGGGATGTACGGGATTTCCATGATTTGAAGCTCACCTACTTTCGGGGGAGGAGGTCAGGACACCAGGTCGGGGATCGTGCGCGAAGCGAACAGTTCGTCGAAGTTCGGCAGTGATCCGAGCTTGTCCCGATTCTTGTTGTCTTGAAACAGAATCCACCCGTACGTCGCCGGGCTGTCCATGGCCAACACGTTGCGTAGGCTCAGCGCCTGCTTGTAGTCGTCGACCCGCTTGGCTGCAATCAGCGCAGCCAACTGTTCGTCGTCGTAGTCGGCCAGAATCTCTTTCGAGTACTTGACCAAGTGCTGGACGAGGGCGAAGTCCTCGGTCAGCACCAGGTTTCGGGCCGCTTTCTGCACTGCTGGATCGTCGGGTCCGGACGCACCCGGCGTGCGGGCGGTGGCGAGTTGTTGCGCGAAGTGAAGCACGGTGTACTCACTGAGCAGCGCATACATCGTCGCCGTATCGGTCTCGCCGTAGGCAGGGACTGCTCCGTTCAGTGCGGGGCGCCCGTCGCGCACTGCGAGTTTGAAGGTGCGGACCTGACGTGCTGCGATGGCGGACGCCAATTCTTCGAGGAGCTCTTTGTGCGACTTCGCAGCCAGGATTGCATCACTGTCCTGGTAGAGCATCAGTGCCTTGGGCATCGCGTAGACGAACGAGTGCTGTTCGACTTCCCAGTTCTCGAGCAGTCGGGTGCCGAGCGCGGATCCCGTTGCCTCCACATGCAGTTCGAGCAGGAGTTGTACTGCGTGGTTGTGGACGGCGGCAAGAGGGTCGGTCGCAGCGGTGATCGAACCCAGCAGTACGGAATCGGTACTTGCTCGCAGTGCCAATTCGCCACGAGGGTCGTACTGGTAGAAGAAGCCACCACTCATGCCGTTGCCGACACCCTTGCCGAACTCGCCGAGATTCACGACAGCACCGTTAGTCATGTACTCGCCGGCGAAGTCTCCGACACCTTCGACGACAGCACTGGCGCCGGAGTTGCGAACTGCGAAGCGATCGCCTGCTTCACCTTCGACGAACACTCGTCCACCGGTGGCGCCGAAGAGCGCGAAGTTGCCGATCAACACGTTTCCACCGGCGTCACTGGAGCCGCCGCCTGGGCTGCGCACGGCAATCACGCCGCCGCTCATGCTCTTTCCTACGCCGTCGTTACATGTCCCGGTGTGTTCCAGGTGCATGCCGTCGTTGCAGAATGCGCCGAACGACAGGCCCGCAGATCCGGTCGTCAGGACGCGCACGCTGCCCGGCGCCAGGTAGCGTCGCCCACGCTCGTCGGTCAGTACTCCCGGAGCGAGAAGGCCGGCCGCTCCGTAGTTGAGTTCGCGTTCGAGGTCGATCGCCAACTGACCACCGACGCTCTTGTTCCGGTTACCCAGGTGCAGTGCACCTTCGGCGAATTCAGGTCCGGACACGGCGACCGAGGCCTCGCCACGGTTGAAGAACACCGTACGAACCTCGTCCATGATCTTCTCGTCGAGCGCGTACTCACGTTCGAGGTACACAGGATTGTCGATGGTGATGTCCGGGGCGGACTCGAACATCGCGTCCAGCTTCAGATTGCCGACAATAGACGGGTGATCGAGCAGATGCAGGAGATCCGTTCGACCCCGCGCTTCCTGAAGGGACCGCATTCCCAGATTCGCGAGCAGTTCCCGAGTTTCGTGAGCGATGTTGAGAAGGTACTGCGCCATCGCGCGGGGATCGCCGTCGAACAGTTCCGGGTTGGTGGTCAGACCGGCGGGGCACTTGATGTTGCAGTTCTTGGCCATGACGCAGCCCATCATCATCAGCGCCGACGTACCGAACTCGAAGCTGTCTGCGCCGAGTAGGGCGGAAGTGATGATGTCGCTGCCGGTCTGATGCGCGCCCGAGCATCGCAGAACGACTTTCTGGCGAAGTCCGTTGGCACACAGAGCTTGATGGACCTCCGCGATACCGACCTCGGCCGCACGACCCGCGTATTTGAGGCTGGTCACCGAAGCTGCGCCGGTGCCACCGGTATTTCCGGCGACGTTGATGACGTCGGCGCCGGCCTTGGCGACACCGACGGCGATGGTGCCGATTCCTTCCGAGGACACCAACTTCACGATCACCCGAATGCGAGCTGCCTTGCAGTCGTGGATGAGCTGAGCGAGGTCCTCGATGGAGTACGTGTCGTGGTGAGGCGGCGGCGAAACCAGTTCGACGCCGGGCGTTCCGCCGCGGGCGGCAGCGATGTCGACGGTGACCTTGGCGGCCGGAAGCTGCCCGCCCTCACCGGGTTTTGCGCCTTGGCCGAGTTTGATCTCGATCTCTTCGAGCATCGGATCGGCGAGGTAGCCCGCCCAGATTCCGAAGCGTCCGGATGCAAACTGCTTGATGCGCGATGCACGAATCGTGTCGTAGCGCGAAAGGTGTTCGCCGCCTTCGCCGCTGTTGGACATCGCACCGACCATGTTCGTGCCGTGCGCGACGGCTTCGTGCGCCGGAGCGTTCAGTGCGCCATGGCTCATGGCACCCGACGCCAACTTCGGGGTGATGTCGCTTGCACTCTGTACCTCGGAGAGAGGTACACCTGCCGGTGCGACCCTCAGCTTGGACAGGAACTCTGCCGCAATACCGGTTGCATTCAGCACCAGATCCGGGTCGGTGGCCTCGATGGTGACGTCGTCGGCAAAGGCGACGGAAAGAGCATCGCCGAGTGCTACCACCCGAGCGGTGTCGTCGGCCAGTGGACCGTCCAGGCTAAGTGTGTACCGGCCGTCCGCGGCAGATTCACACCGGATTCCACGCATCACGATCGTCTTATTGCCGCGCACCGAGAATCGGCTGATCTGGTCGGTGAACTCGGCTGTCGTCACCGCAAATGTGACATCACCGGGCACGGAGATGACATCGCGCAACGCGGCGGGACGACGCGATCGTTCCGCAGCCATGACAGTGGAAAAGTCCCGGTACCCGGCGGTGATGTCGAAGTCGTCGATCTGCTCGGTGGTCAACCGGTCGAAGCTCGTCGCCCGGTATGCCCCGGCGTCGAGGCGGAAGGCGTCGTCGAGCCGTCCGAGCGGCAGTAGACGAAGAGCCTCGAATTGTTCTGTTCCGGAGGGACTGTCGAACGCGATCTTCTCTTCGGTGAGTTCGACGTACTTACGGACCGCGGTGGTACCGAACGAATGCCCTGCGCCGTCTGCACGCTCCTTGAACAGGCCGAGCAGTGGCAGATCCTTCTCGCCCCCGACTGCGCTCGCACGCTCGTGCCACTGCTTCGAGGTCACCGCGACGGTGTCGAAACCGACGCCACCCACCGGTGACTTCATGTTGGGGAACCACTGGCGCAGAACAGGGTCGGACGTATCGAGGAAGTTGGGTTCGAAAAATTCTCCGCCGATGTAGCTTTCGACGGTGCACAGACCGACGCGTCCCATCGTCTTCATCAGGGACTTCTCGGCGGCCTTCGCGAAGCGTCGGAACGCGGCATCCGGGTCAGCGGCGAACTTCTCCTCGGCTCGCAACTGAACGGACAGCGGGTAGACGGCGGAAGCGCCGAAACCGAGTGCGGCCGCAACGTGGTGTGAGGACTCGATCTGGCCGCTCTCGACGATGAGAGAGACGCGCAATCGCAGGCCCGCGTCGATGAGGCGTTGGTTCAATGCTCCGACGACCATGATCGCGGGAAGTGTTGCGCGCTCGTGAGATACGTGGCGGTCGGTCAGGACTGCGATTCCGCCCTGTTCGGCCGCGAAGGCTACAACAGCATCGCCGAGCGCGGTCATCGCGTCGACCATTGCCTGCGCGTCACCCTCGGCGGGGTAGAGCATTTCGAAGCGGCGGTGCGGAGTGTGGTTCTGTTCGCGGATCTTGAGCATGTCCAGGTGCCCGAGGATCGGCGAGGCGATGACGATCTGCTTGCCCTGTCCGGGGACATCTTCGCACCCAATGCGACCCGGAGGGTCATACCGTCCGCTTCACGGATGCTGTCGAGGGGAGGGTTGGTTACCTGGGCGAATCGCTGCGAAAAGTAACGTGCCACACCGCCTTCGCGGTCGCTGAATGCGTTGATGGCGTTGCCGTAACCCATGGCGGAGACCTTTTCGGCTCCGTGCGTGAGCATCGGATCCATCAGGAATTTGAAACTTTCCTGATCCAGGGAGTACGCCATGTAGCGCTGATGAACCTCGAAGGTGCCGTTGTAACGGGTCGGGGAGCTGACTTTCTCCGCTGGCACGGCGGGAATGTCTTCGATCAGGATTCGCGATTGCTCCAGCAACGACTGGTAGTCGCGCTGAGCGGCAATCTTTTCCAGAGCTTCGCGGGCAGTGTAGGTATGGCGATCGCGATGATCGAAGTACAACATTCCGCCGGCCTCGACGCGGCCACGGTGAATCACCGTCTCGGGTGCGAACGCGATCTGTCCGGCTTCGGAGAATGCGCACACGTAGTCGTGTGTCTCGATCGTGCGTAGTGGACGCAGACCGAGGCGATCCAGGCGCGCACCGATGATGGTGCCGTCGCCGAACACCAGCGCTGCCGGTCCGTCGTTCTTCTCCTCGTACAGCGAGAAGTACTCGAACATCGCACGCACTGCGGGGGAGAGAGTGGTGTCGTTTTCCCAGGCCGGCGGCATCATCGAGACCACAGCCGTCACCAGGTCGACACTGTCCTCGATGACGCGAGCTTCCAGGGTCTGATCGAGTCGGCAACTGTCGGACTGGCCGGGCGGACGGACGATCGCACGTCGTTTTGCACTGGCGACAGCAGCTTCGGAGAGCCGATTCTTCTTGTCCGTGTTCAGTTCTCCGTTGTGAGCCATGAACCGGAACGGCTGCGCCATCGTGGGATGCGGGTCCGTGTTGGTCGAGAACCGCGTATGGAAGTACATCGTGTGCACGGCGTGATCGGGGTCGACCAGGTCGCGGAAGTACGGGATCACTTCGTCGGAGTTCAAGCGACCTTTGAGAACCTGAGTTCGCGCGCTGAGCGAGAGTGGGTACAACCCGCGTAGTGCAGGGGTGTTGTACGCGATTGCCTCGATGGCGAGCAGAGCTTCGTGCACGAGGCGATCGACTACCGCAGGCTCGGGGCGAGGAGTGGGCACCTCGAAAATCCACTGCCTGACCGGAAGTTGATGCGCGATCGCGGCCGGCCGAATCGCCGAGTTGTCGACCGGGACGTCGCGCACTGCGAGAGTGGTGAAACCGCGATCGAGAAGTTCACGTTCGACCAGGGCGGCAGCGCGAGCGTGCTGGGCGTCGTCGTCCGGAAGGAAGAAGTTGCCGACGCAGAAGCGTCCGGCGCGAAGGTCGGAGCGCCCGGTTACCTTGCGGAAGAACCGGAGGGAGAGGTCCACCGAGACGCCGCCGCCGTCGCCGACGCCCTCGGAGGACATACCGCCGCGGTGCGGAACCGAGCAGAGCGCTTCGCGGCCCTTGATCAGGACATCGTGGGTCTGCACGCCGTCCTTGCGCGTGATGAACCCGACCCCGCAACTGCTCTTGTCATCTGCGGGGTCGTACAAACCGACGATGGACGTGCTCACTGCAGCAACCTTCTCCCTGTCCTGGTTGCCCGGAGATTGTTCGACCGGGCAGATACGACGGCATGTATTCCGTCAGGGCAGGGCGTCGCTGCTTCGATGAAGCGGCACCCGAATGGGTTCAGACTACTGAGTAGAGGCTTACCTTAGTCAAGTCTGCTTGGTGTGACTTGGATCTGAGCAGGTCAGAGGGTTGCTTTGTAGGCAAGTGCGTAGGCGATCTTGCCCGGCTTGTCGTCTGTGTACGGCTTGGACAGCTTTGCGAACTCGCCCTTGGACTCGGCTTTGCCGTCGTTCCAGGCCGACAGGACGCCAAGATCGGTGGCAGTGAATCCGCTGTCGACGACGGCATCGCCCGTCAACGCTGTCTGTGCTTTGGTCACCGACTTCACGGTGCCCAGGTAGCTGGAGAGATCATCGCGATTCCAGTTGGTGAGGTCGACGGGCGCGGTGTCGCGGACCCAGGCGCCCCAGTAGAACTCCTGGAACGGAATCGTGCCCGCGGCGAATCCGATGTCGCGGGAGAAGTACATCAAGCTGCGGTACTTGTCGTCGGCGAAGTTGGCCAGGCCGACGCTCTTCGGCAGAGCCTGGACCGGTACCTGGTTTCCGTCGACGTCACGCGACCAGACCCACTTGTTCTTCTCCATCTCGGTCCAGAAGGCACCTTCACTCAAGCCGCTGAGGTTGCCGAGAACCCGCAGTCGCACGTGAAGGTCGGGACCGCCGTCGGCCGTCTCGATGAAGGACGTGAGGGTGTGGTGACCGTCGGTCAGATAGAGATCGCCGCGGGGACCGACGACCACGGTCTTCATGGGCGCGATGCTCTCCGCGGTTTCCTGACCCACCGGGAGCTGGCAGGTGAAGGACGACGGGTCCTTCAGTGTCGACGCCGCAGTAGCGGTCGCGGCCTGGATCTGGCCGTTCGCCTCACACCAGTCGTCGAACTTCTTGTTGATCGTGTCTTTTCCGAGCGTGTATCGCCCGAGCTTGTAGTACACCTCGTCGTAGCCGAGGGACGGTTGTGTCGCGTGAACGTCGCCGATGCGCACGTCCAGGAGATCACCTTCCTTGGCGCACAGGTACTCCGATCCGCCGGTGGAGCCTGAGAACGAACCGGTGGAGATTCCGCCACACGCGAGGGGAGCGGCGACAGCGGGTGTGCTGACCAATGTTCCGGCGCCGAGCAGTGCCAGTGTTGTGAGTGCCGAGATGGCGGAACGACGCATGTGGGGATCTCTCCTGATGATGGGTTCGCACGTGAAGAAGCTTGCGTCACAATCGCTCAGGGTGGTTTCGGACTTACTGACAACAGACGTCCGCGCGGTGGCTACCACGTGAATTCACGTCGTAACCACCGCGCGGTGAGCCGGTTGGTTGATCAGCCTTGCAGTTGATCAGCCTTGCAGTTGATCAGCCCTTGTAGTTGTAGAAGCCCTCGCCGACAGCAACGCCGAGCTTGCCCTCGTCGATGTAGTTCTTCTTGATGTAGTCGGCGAATTCGCGCTGCTTCTCGCCGCCCTGGGAGGAGATGTTGTAGACGGTGGTCAACCCGACAACGTCCATGATCTGGAAGGGGCCGAACGGGGCTCCGGTGCCGATACGCCACGTCTTGTCGACCATGTCGGGATCGGCGATGCCGTCGATCAGCAGGTCGGAGGCCGCGTTGAGGAGCGGGACCAGGAGCGAGTTGAGTACGTAGCCCGCCTTCTCCTTCTTGAGTTCGATCGGCACCATGCCGATGTTCTTCGCGAACTCGACGACCTCGCGGTACACGGCGGGGTCGGTGGACTCGGTGCCCATGACCTCGGCAGTGTTGTTCACCCACACGTGATTTGCGAAGTGCAGTGCGAGGAACTTCTCGGGGCGGCCGGTGAACTCCTTGAGATCGCTCGGCAGAAGCGTCGAGGAGTTTGTGGCGAACACCGTGTGCTCCGGAGCAACCGTGGCAAGCTTCTCGTAGGTGTCGCGCTTGATGGCGATGTCCTCGGGAATTGCCTCGATGACCAGGTCGGCCTTGGCGACGGCTTCGGCTAGATCGTACGAGTACGTAATACGTTGCAGCGCTTCGTCAGCCTTGCCTTCCTTGGCGCCCTCGATGTTCTCGGCCTTGTAGGCCGCGGCCAACGAGTCGAACCGAGCCTTGGCCTTTTCGATGACCTCGACGTTGATGTCGTACGCGACGACGTCGAAGCCGTGATAGGCGGTCTGATAGGCGATCTGTGAGCCGAGAACTCCGGTACCCAGAACGGTGATCTGCTTCAGTTCAGTCATTTTCGATCCTCAATCCTATTCGGTGGGTAGTCCGGCAAGCGTCAATCGGACCTGTGCGGCAACGATGTTCGTGAGTTCGTCAGCCGTGATCCGGTCCAATGCCGCGCGGGCTATTTCGAAGTGCAGCACGTTGGAAATCGTTCGCGCTGCAGTGGTGGTTCGGGTGGTGTGGTTGGGGTGTGCCTCGTGCAAGATTTGCGCAATCCGCGTTTGCAGGCGCTGCGAGAGTTCCAGGCCTTCGGCCCGGAAACACTCGCTGGGCTCACCGAACAACACCTCGCGTTGGTAGATGCCGGTGTTCTCGTCGTTTCGGCGACTTGCGATCAGCAGGGGTGAAACCAGCTCGAGTACACGATCTTCTGTGCCGGTCGACTTGGCTTCACGCTCTTCTCCCAATTCGATCTGCTTGCGGTATTCCGCGTTGTACACCATGAGCAGCAACTCGGCTTTGCTTGCGGCGTAACGAAAGAGAGTGCCGCCGGCTACATCGGCGCGGTCGGCAATTTCTTGAGTTGTGACTGCGCTGTAGCCCTTTTCCGCGAACAGTTCGGCAGCGGCGTCGAAGATGCGTGTCTGCTTCTCGAGTTTGTTGCGTTCACGACGGCCCAGCTCTTGGTCCGGCTTCGTCATCCCGTTCACCTCGTTCCATTTCGGATCACGCTCATAAATGAGTCTACTCCGAAATGTCGGGAGGGTGGAGTCTCCTCCGTCACATCACCGCAGTCCGCTGACCCAACCGGCGAACACGTCGGAGAACACGTCCGCTTCGCACGCATGCGCCGATTCGGGATAGGCGCACTCTGGGTATCCGGCGACGACGGCGGCAAGTTCGACGTTGCAACACTGCGCCAAGAGGCCACGCAGGAGATCCGCAACCGACCAACCCGCGACGGATACCACAGGGATTCCCTCTTCGTCGTACACCTTCACCAGATCGGCGTGCCTCCAGGACAATTCCTCGGCCACCAGTGCATCAGGGTTGAAAGACATGGCGCGGTCGAGTGATCCGCGCAGAAGTGAGTGCGGATCGTCCTCGCCGCGAAGCCTGGTCGCGAGGTCCGCCGGCGCCTTCTGCATGACGAACATCCAAGGTTTGCCGTCGGGAAAGACTCCACCGAAGCCTGCCACGTTGAACGGTAGGTGGCTACTGAGAAAATCGGTCTCGACGTCGACGTGTTGATCGTCGCCCAGATGAATGAAGTGGCCGGAGGCAATCTCCTCGCCCATTGCCGGCTCAGCCCATGTGTTGTTCCACAGATCGGTCATCCGACTGCCTTCGGGAAAATCGAGAACCTCGAAGAGAAAACCCATGTCTCTACAACTCCCCGTCGAAGTGGGTGGTTACTCCACCGGTCAGTCGAGAAACCGTCTGCGCCGAGGTTGCGAGGACGACTCGGCTTGTCTCGAAGGTCATCTCGTCGCGTTCGGTGTCCTCCGATTCGGGATCCTCGGCGAGTGAGAAGTCGAGTTCCACCTCTCGATCGGTGCTGGAACAGACCGAGATCATCAGCCCGAGTCGTTCGTCGGTGAACGCCGGAAGCGATTTCTCGGGATGGAAGTCTGCGGCCGCGTGAAAGAAGAACGCCGCCAGCCGTTCGACGAATCCGTCGTCCGTATGTCGGCTGAGATACTGATTGAAGCGGTCGGGGCTGAGCAGTCCGACGTCGAAAACGAGTGTGGGCACGTCGGATTCGAAGACAGTGGCGGGAACCGCATGACTGCGAAGGAAGACTGCGGCGCCGCCGTATCCCGGCAACCTGAACCCATCACGCATCTGGTGTACTCCCGTCGCAGTGGTGTCCTGTCCACGCTAGGCCATTGCTCGGCCGCGTGCTGCCTACTCGAGTAGGCAGCTTGATGGAAGAATCACCGCCTATGACTGCTGTCCTGTACCCGCCCGTCGAACCGTACGAGTCCGGTCTGTTGGAAGTGGCGGATGGTCAGAGTCTGTACTGGGAGACAGTCGGCAATCCTGCGGGCATTCCGGTTCTCTACCTCCACGGCGGTCCCGGTTCGGGATGCACTGTCGGCGCCAGGCGTTTCTTCGATCCCGAAGTCTTTCGCGCAGTTCTGTTCGATCAGCGAGGCTGTGGGCGCAGTCTTCCGCTAGCGAGCAGTCCGGACGTCGATCTGACCGTGAACACCACGGCGCACATTGTGGAAGACATCGAGCGTCTTCGTGAGCATCTCGGTATCGAGCGATGGATCGTGACGGGACTTTCCTGGGGCGTGAGTTTGGGTCTGGTGTACGCGCAGGCGTTTCCCGCGCGGGTGCAAGCGATGGCCCTGGGCGCGATCACCGGCGGGACGAGGGTCGAAATCGAGTGGATCACCCGTGCCATGGGCCGGGTATTTCCGCGTGAATGGGAAGAGTTCGTGGCGCCGTTGCCGGTGGACGAGCGTGACGGAAACCTCCCCGCGGCGTACGCGCGACTGCTTGCCGATCCGGATCCTGTTGTGCGCGAGAATGCCGCGTTGCAGTGGTGCCGTTGGGAAGACGTGCACGTGTCGCTGATGCCGGGGTGGACTCCGAGTGTTCGATACCAGAATCCGGACTTCCGCCGGGTGATGACCAGGCTGGTTACGCATTACTGGGGTAACGACTGCTTCCTGGCGCCGAATCAGATATTGGACGGAATGGACCGTCTCGCTGAGATTCCCGCGATTCTCGTGCACGGACGGTATGACATTTCCGGGCCACTCGACACTGCCTGGGCGATCCACCGGCGTTGGCCGGGTAGTGAGTTGGTGGTACTCGACGGCGCCGGGCATGGCGGCAGCGGATTCAACGAGGCAATCGTGGAAGCGCTGAATTCACTGGCTCATTCGGCCTGATCGAGTGCCCCGGCGCGGGCCGCAGCGAGCGCGCCGGCAGCAGCACGATCGGCAACCGACTGGTCGACGGGTAGATCGGCGACCAGCAGGCGATAGTAGATGGGTGCGGCGACGGCCGCCAGAAGATCAGCGGCCGAGACCTTCTCGGAGATCTCCCCGCGCTCGACTGCTCGGCTAACGACGATGTCTGCCAGTTCGTAACGTGCGGAATAGAACTCGCGCTTGAGTCTCGCGACCTCGGGCGTGCGGACCGCGTCGGAGAACAGTGCAGCCACCAACGCGCCGCCCGACTCGCTGGTCACCAGTGCGACTATCGATCTGGCCATCTCGCGCAGGTCGGATTCGATGGAACCGGTATCCGGGATGGGGACGGTGGTTGCCGATACCTCGATCGCCGCGTCGGCCACCAACTGGGACAGCGTGCTCCACCGCCGGTAGATCGTGGTCTTGTGGACTCCGGAGCGGGCGGCTATGTCCTCGATAGTCATCGCCGCGAATCCGCGTTCGGACAATTCGGCCGCCGTGGCTGCCAGGACGGCCTCGCGCACCCTGGCACTACGCCCTCCGGGCCGTTGTGGTGTCGAAGTCATGAGCCAACCTTATCGCAACAAGGTGTTGTGTTAGCTGGAGGCACGTGGTTCACTGAGCTAATGCAACTGATCGTTGCATTAGAGATGAATTGAGGGGTGTTTTCCCATGTCATACGAATTTCCTGTCGATCACCGAGGCCTCTTCGAAGAGCGCACAGGACAGTTTCTGAGCTTCGGGCTCCCCGTCTCGGATCTCGAGGAACTGCGCGCGTCCATCCACTCGACCTGGGCCGACGCGCCGGGTGGTTGGTCGTACGAGTGGTCGGCGTTGGCAGCAAAGTACTCCGCCGACGGCAATCATTCACTCGCGGCGATGATCTACGGAATCGCCAAGTTCCCCGTCCTGGCCAACGATTCGCGGCGCCGGGCCCTGCAGAATCAGGTGGACGAATACGTCAAGGCAGCACCGGGATTCGGGCTCGAGTTCGAGCGTCGAATCCTGTCCCTGCCCTACCGATCCGGCGAGATCGAGCTACCGGTACACATTCTCTCCGTGGACGGAAGGTACGCGGATGCGCCCGCCCTGTTGCTCAGCGGCGGCGTCGACGGCTGGAAGATGGACATGCATCCGTTGGTCAGTGCGTTCGCGAAGAACGCCGGAGTGACTGTTGTTGCCTTCGACCAGCCGGGAACTGGTGAATCACCGGTTCCTCTCGACGCTTTCGGTGACGAGGTGATCGACGGACTGGTGGCGACGGCTCGCGCCCTCGGCAATGGCCAGGTGGCACACCTGGGAGTCTCCTTCGGTGGCAACTTCGCCGTGCGGTCGGGGTTGACCGGCGCCGTCGATGCGGTGATCAACATCGGCGCTCCGGTCAAGGGCGCGTTCGAGACCGCGAACGCGGAGCGCCTGGTCTACGGCATGGGTGACATCGTCGGAAACGCACTGGGTTTCGATGCGCCGGCAACCAAAGATGCACTGGTACAGGGTCTGCGTGCTTTCGATCGCAGTGCCTTGATGACCGCAGACGACGGCCGGACCCCGATGCTTGTGGTCAACGGGGCCGACGACGTTCACATTCCGCTCTCGGACACCACCCTCTTCGAGGAGCGCCCGAACACTCAGGTACACGTCATCCCGGATGCGGGGCACTGCGCAGTGACCAAGCTGCCCGAGTTGACGCCGATGATGATCGACTGGCTACGAGATGCCCTGTCAGGAACCGCTCCACGAACCGGTCGATGATCCGCCGCCGAAGCTGGCAAAACGATACGTCGCAAGAACGGCTTTGTGATCGGTCGGCCACGGCGTCGGCGAAGCGATGAAGTTGTCCTGGGAGTTCTCTTCCACTCTTTGGTTGTGCACGATCGTCTTTCGCGGGCCGATGATCCCGACGGATCCCAGCTTCAGGTCCGAAGCGCGATCGGCGAAGATGTAGTCGATCCGATCGCGTTCGTCTGCCTCGGGTGCCCAGGTGAGCTGTGAGGTGTCGACGTCGGGATTGTCGGACGGCCAGGTGAAGCCCGGGTGTGTGGCCGGGTTCGGGTACTTACTGCGGTAAGCGTCGACGAATCCGGCTTGGTCGAGCAGGCGGGTGGATTCCCAAGGAACGACTACACCGTTGTGGTCGAACAGATTTCGCGTGCCGTCGGTCCAATCCAGGGCCGACGGTTCGTTGAAATCGCCACCGAGGATGACGGATCTGCCCTTGGCCCGTTCTTTTGCCGCATCGTCGACGAACGTCGAAATTGCCTTGGGTCGTCCCGAATTGACGTTCACACGCTGAACCGTCTCGGGGTCCGTGACCGGACCGGACGGCATCTTGTTCCAGCCGAACTCGGAGAACTCTCCGGGCTTGGGAACACCCGCGCCGTATCCGCGCGGTAGATACGTCGCGTAGGACGTGTAGGCCAGATGTGCCGAGTAAGCAGCGATTTGTTTGCCGTCGACCGTCACGACTGCCTTGATCATCGAGTTCAGGTCGGCTGTTTCCTCGATCGGAAACTTGGAGAGAATCCCCACGTCGGAGGACGCTGCTCCGTAGAAGGTGGTTCCTGATTTGGTCAGCATGTCGGCCAATGCAGTTGTCGCAGTGCCGGCTTCCGACAGGAGAACTATCGACGCCTGTGTCGAGATGATCATGTCGGCGATCAGCTGCAGGCCACCGTTGATCTTGGTTCCGCCGTGCCAGGTGTTGAGGGAGAGCACTTTGATCTCCTGCGCGGGGCTCGCCCCCGCGACGGAGGTATTGGCACCCAATGTAAATGCGCTCGCGGTGACTGTGCCCGCGGCTACCGCCATCGCCTTGACCATCTGGCGGCGCGTCAATCCATTCATCAAATCCCGGCTCTCGTTGTCGTGTGCTCGAACCCCCGGAAGATGATTACCATCGCTACCTAAACGGACAGTTAACCAATTGTAAAATGGCAGATTTCCACAGAACGCCGTGCGGGCAATAGTCTTCTGATCGTGGTACTCAGTGAGCGTTTCCCCGGTAACAAGACCTTCGCGAAGGTTCGTGTCCTGCCGCCGGTGGTGAAGCTGCTCCTCCTCTCGATGGTGCTGTTTAACATCGGGTTCTATCTGGTTGTCCCCTTTCTGGCGGTGCACCTTTCGGAGGACCTCGGATTTGCGGCCTGGATTGTCGGCCTCGTCCTCGGATTGCGGATGTTCAGTCAGCAGGGCATGTTCTTCATCGGTGGAAGCCTCGCCGACAGGTTCGGCAAGCGTCCGATCATCCTGCTGGGCATAGCCGTTCGTGTAGTCGGTTTTCTGATGCTCGGTCTGGCAGAAAGCATGAGCGCCGTGATCGTCGGCGTGCTCCTGGTCGGCTTTGCTGCCGCGCTCTTCGCGCCCGCAGTGGAGTCGGCCAACGCGGAGTACGGACGCGAACTCGAGTCCGCCGGAGTTATGCGTCGTACCGATTTGTTTGCAGTGGAACAGATGTGCAGCCGCCTGGGAACAGTGATCGGTCCGGCGCTGGGAGCTGCTCTCCTGATGTTTCCGTTCTCGTGGACGGCGTCGAGCGCCGCGTTGCTCTTCGCGATCATGTGGGTCGGGTTCTTCATCTGGTTCCCCCGACCGGGCGATGCCCACGACGGCCCGGTGTCGACCTATACGCTGCGCGACGTCTGGCGAAGTGTCCTGACCAACAACAACTTTCTGCTCTTCGCGACGCTCTGCAGTTTTCAGCTGGTTGCGTACAGCCAGCTGTACCTGATGCTTCCGGAACAGCTCGAGCGCGGAATCGGTTCGCAGTCGGCGCTGGGATGGTTCTACGTGGGCGCGGCGGTGTTGGTGATCGTCGGGCAGGGACCGACGGTCGCGGTTGCCCACCGCATCGGGCATCGGCGCGCGATCACCTTCGGGCTTGTGCTCATTTCGGTGTCGTTCCTGGTTCCGCTGGTCACCGGCGTCGACTCCGCAGCTTCGGCGTCGACGCAGATAGTCGGTCTGGCGGTGTGGATCGGGCTGCTGCACCTGGGACAGATGTTGATGGTGCCGCCGATGCGAGACACCATCGCGATCCTCGGTCGTGAAAGCAACCTCGGAGCGCACTTCGGCATGCTCAACACGATCGGCGGTCTGCTCGCGCTCCTGGGAACCGTGGGAGTCGGATTCGTGTACGACCTCGTCGACAACGGCCACGCAGCGCCGGCGTCACCATGGGTGATCGTTGCGCTCTGCGTGGCCGTGTCGGCTGTGGTGTTGTGGGTGTGGTCAGGCCGAACGAAAGTTATCGACCAGCGATCGTCTGATTGATCTTTGCGACGAAATCTTCCAGCACAAACGGAATGGTGAGTGGGTTCGGCATGGACACCGCGTCACTGACGATGGGGTCCAAGCTGATCAGGCCTCCGGTCTCGACCACGTTCAGATTGGTGAACGCCGGCTGCGACTCCATCTCGGCGCGAGCCTTCTCGTAGTTGTCGAAGAGCAGGTAGTCGCACTCGAGGAGGTCGTAGTTCTCGGCGGAGATCTCGTAGTTCAGCTTGCCCGCGAACCGATCCTTCAGTGCGGCAGGCGCCGTGAATCCCAATTGCGTGAGCAGCTGAGCCCGCGCTGCCTCGGGGCTGAACGCTCGCAGATTTCCGTCGCTCCAGCGAATGACGAGAGCTGCTGTCTTGCCTTCGAACTGGGGGTTCTCCGCGCGGGTGCGAACGATGAGGTCTTCGACTTCCTGGACCTCCTTCTTTGCCTGCGCGGGAACGCCCACAGCCGTACCGATGCGGGTCGTGACTTCCTGCCAGGGCAGAACCCAATCCGTCTGATCGGCGGCGTGCAGCACCGTCGGCGCGATGGCGCTGAGCTGCTTGTACAGATCCTCGTCGATCGCGTTGTTGACGGCGATGATCAGGTCAGGCGCTGCAGCCACGATCGTTTCGATGTCGAAATCGGTGGTGGCGTTGGCCAATGGCGTCGGCTCGGCGCCCTGGACTGCGGAGTCGGCCCAGACGCCGATTCCGTCGTCGGTCGATCCCTTCCACACCGGGACCAGGACGGGCGTCAGCCCGAGGGAAAGCAAAACGTCCGCGTCGCCGATACCGACCGCTGCGATGCGGCTGGGTGCCTGCTCGATGGTGGTGGAGCCGAACTTGTGGTCGATCGTCACCGGGAAGGCGTTGACCTCGGCGTGAGCACCTTCGGTGCCGGGAGTGGATTCGTCTTTCGCACTGTCGCCGCAGGCAGCAAGGGCGAAACCGGCTGCTGTTGCGAAGGTGACGGACAGCATGGCACGGCGGCTCAACATAGGGTTCACGGCAACCTCGGGTTTCATGGTTATGGGACCCTAACCATAGTGGAGTTGCTGTGTCGGCAGTGTTTGTTAACCTCCGCCCATGACGGCGGTTCTCGACTACACATCAGCAGGACCGTTCACCCGCATCGACGGGGTGGACATGCTCGCCCTCGAGTCGCTCCCCACCGACCCCATGCAAATATGCCGGGTAGTGCCGTACCTGGTGGTCCAACCCACCGATGCACGGTCGCTGAATCTGCCCACCGACTGATTCGACGAAAACCAGATCCGGCCGGCAAGCGTTCTGCTTCAACGCCTGCTTGCGCTCGATCCGGCACCGGTGACCTCCGCCCGAGAACCCGACAAGCGGCTCGTCGGAACCTGTCGGCACTTTGCTGTTTTGAGTTGTGCGTTTCTGCGCTATCGCGGAATTGCCGCTCGCGTCCGCTGTGGTTTTGCCACCTACTTTCAACCGGGACAGGGCGTGGACCACTGGATCACCGAGTACTGGGACGACGCCGGCAAGCGGTGGATCCGCATCGATTCGGAGATCCTCGGACAAAACGTCCTTCCTCACGCCCATAACCTGCAGCCGGGAGAATTCCTCAGTGGTGGTGAGGCGTGGCTGGCGTATCGACGCGGCGTGATCGACGGGTCCCAGTTCGGGGTGTACGGCACCGAGAACTGGGGGCCGGCCGAGATCCGCGGCAACGCAGTGAAGGATCTTGCCGCGATGAACAAGGTCGAAACTCTGCCGTGGGACGAGTGGGGTCGTATGACGGACGCCTACGACGGAAAGACAGGCGCCGACTACGACCTACTGTTGGACGATGTCGCCGCGGTGTGCGCCGCCGACGATCCCGTTGCCGTGCGAGCACTGTACGAGCACGATGACTTGCGCGTGCCGGACAAGCTGATTCGTTTCTGAGATGCTGGTGCGATGAATCCGGAGCATCGCCAACTCGATTACGGACTTCGATTCGACTGGGGGTTGCGCGGCGCCGAAGCGATTGCTGCCGGCGTCGATGTGGCAGTGGTGGTAGACGTTCTCTCGTTCACGACGACGCTGAGCGTTGCCGCCGACGCGGGAATCGACGTACTTCCCTTTTCCTGGAATGACGAGAGTGCGGTCGACTACGCGCGTGATGCCGATGCGGTTCTGGCTGTACGGCGAAGTGTGGCCAGAGAGGGTCAGATCAGTCTGTCTCCCAAGACGATTCGCGAGACCGAGGCGCCAAGTCGGCTGGTGCTGCCGTCGCCGAACGGGTCGACTATCGCGTTTGCGTTGGCGTCCGAGGTTGCGGTGTGTGTCGGCGCTTCCTTGAGGAACGCTTATGCCGTCGCGGATTGGATTGTGCACGAACATGGTCCGGGATCGCGGGTTGCGATAGTCGCATCCGGGGAGAAGTGGCCCGGTGGAGAGTTGCGCCCGGCGGTGGAGGATCTGTGGGGTGCCGGTGCGGTTGTCACGGCGCTGACCGCTGCTGGTTGGGACGGCCACGTATCGCCCGAGGCTCGGATGGCGGCGGATGCGTGGGCGGCGGTGGCGGATTCGTACGAGGACCGCCTGCGGCACTGTGCCTCAGGACGTGAGTTGATCGCCATGGGGTTTCCACACGACGTCGCCATCGCCTCGGAACTCGACGACAGCGACACCGTACCTGTTCTCGAAGATCGTGTGTTTCGAGGTCAGCGCACCGGGCGTCGGTTGAACAAACTCCGTGCCCAGAGGTAGGAGAGGAAGGTGATTGCGACGCACCATCCGATCGCGAGTATCGCGTTGTTTCCGATGGCTTCGCCGAGAAGAAGTCCTCGAAGAGTCTCGATGATCGGAGTGAACGGCTGATACTCGGCGAACCATCGCAACACGGTCGGCATCGAGTCGGTGGGGACAAAGCCGCTTCCCAGGAACGGCAAGAGGATCAACACCATTGGAAGGTTGCTGGCCGTCTCGACACTCTTGCTGACGAGGCCGAAGGCGACCGACAACCAGATCATGGCGATGGAGACCAGGACGAGGAGTGCAAACGTCGCGGCCCACTCCACGAAGCCTGCAGTGGGCCGGAAGCCGACGGCTATCGCTACGGCGATGACGACAACGAGGCTCACGATCGTCTGAAGGAGGCTGCCGAGAACGTGACCGGTCAGGACGGACGTGCGCGTGATCGCCATCGTTCGGAATCGTGCAATGATCCCGGCGGTCATATCGGTTGCGACGGAGATGGCAGTACCTTGTGCCGCTGATGCCACGGTCATCAGAATAATCGCCGGTGCAACGTAATTGACATACTCGGCTCGGCCGCCACCGCCGGGGCCGAGGCCGTTCCCGAGCGTTCCGCCGAGCACGTAGACGAACAGCAGTAGGAAAACGACTGGCATTCCGACGAGCATCACCGTCATCGACGGATATCGAAGGATGTGTCGAATGCTGCGACGCAGCATGGTTTTCGAGTCCTGATAGGCAAGCGTCATGGTGGTCATCGCGCGTCGGTCCTTTCGGTGGCGGTCAGAGTCAGGAACACGTCGTCCAGGTCGGGTGTGTGCACGGAGAGTTCCTTGACGTCGATCGAGTGAGCGTCGAGTTGGTCGAGAAGAGAGCGCAGCGAGCGGACACCCCCGTCGCTGGGGACCTGGAGGACGTAGGCGGCATCATCACGTGATGATTCGTCGAAAACAGCTGCAGCAGAATCGAGCTGATCTCGGTCGAAGAAGTGAAGACGAATGTGGCCGCCGGGGATGTGCCGTTTGAGTTCCGCTGCCGTACCTTGGGCGACGATCCGTCCCTGATCGAGGACGGCGATGTGGTCGGCCAGTTGATCAGCTTCCTCGAGGTACTGGGTCGTGAGGAAGATGGTGACACCGCCCTCGACCAACTCCCGGATGATCTGCCACATGGTGCGTCGGCTTCGGGGGTCGAGGCCGGTGGTGGGCTCGTCCAGGAAGATGATCTCCGGTCGTCCGATCAACGTCATTGCCAGGTCGAGCCGTCGACGCATGCCGCCCGAGTAGGTCGACGCCAGCTTGTCCGCGGAGTCGATCAGATCGAACTTCTTCAGGAGTTCTTCAGTGCGCGTTCGACGTTCGTCCTTGCCGAGATGGTGCAGGTCGGCCATGAGGAGAAGGTTTTCCTCACCGGACAGATAGTCGTCGACCGCTGAGAACTGCCCGGTGACGCCGATGCGCGAACGCACCGCGTCGGGATCGTCGGAAGGGTTGTACCCGGCGATGCGGATGTTGCCGCCGTCTGCCGGAACGAGGGTCGAGAGAATTTCCACGATGGTGGTCTTGCCGGCGCCGTTGGGGCCGAGGAGCGCAAAGACGGTTCCGCGGTCGACGGAGATGTCGATTCCGTCCAGTACCGTCTTGTCGTCGTAGGCCTTCTTCAGGCCCGTCGCGGTGATGGCTGGTTTACGGGACATCAGCGTTCCTTTCGCTAGATCTTCTTGTTGGATTCTTCTCGGGGCTCCGAACGTCGAATGACGATGTCGCCGTAACTGGTGTGTGCCCGGACGTCTACCCGGCGTTCAGTGGAAGCCGGACCGTGCGTGGCATTCATCTGGTTGTCGACGCGGCCGAAGGACGTATGAGCGTCGAATCGTGCGGCGGTTCCGGATCGAACGCCGATATGGATTCGCCCGGCGGCCGTCTTGGCGGATACGACTCCACTCTCGATGGTCTCGAAACGGATGTCGCCGTTGGCGGTTGCGGCGCTCGCGTCGGATTCGGCGTGCTCGACGGCGACACTGCCGTTGGCGGTCTTCGCCTTCAGTGCGCCGGTGATCGTGCCGATGTTGATGTCGCCGTTGGAGTTCTTGACCTCCGCGTTGCCGTCGACGCGGCCGATGCGGATGCTTCCGGACCCGGTGCTCGTGTCGATGTCACCGGCCACGTGCTCGACGATGATCGCGCCGGCCCCGGTGCTGACGTTGAGCGGCCCGGTGGTTTCCAGTGTGCAATCGCCCGCGGAAACCTTCACCCGTGATCGTCCGAGAGTGCCTTCGCTACGGAGGTTGGCAACTGCGGCAGTGCCTTCGAGTTCCGAGCCGGAGGGAAGCTGAACGGAGATGTCCACAGATCCTGTCTTCCCGAAGATGCCGAGGCCGCGCTGTTTCGGAGTCTTGATCTGCAGCCGGCCACCTGCGAATTCGACGCGCGTTTGTTCGGCGACTCGAACGTCGACCTCGCGAGACGAGTTGCTGGGCAACACTTCCACGACAGTGTCGTTGCGGCTGCTCGCCGTGATCCGGATTTGTGCGACTGCCACGTCGAAGTTCAAGGTGATGGGGTCAGGTGTGCTGAATGTAGGCATGGTGATACTCCCGATGAGGTTGTCTCGGTTGATGAAAGAGGGTGGTGCGAAAGATGAAGCCGGTGTCAGTGCACCCAGCCGCTGAAGCTTTCGGAACCTTGGGACGTGCGCTGTCTCGGAGTGCTTCTGTTCGCGCCGCCTTCCAGAGCCGTTGCAGCCGAGCGAACCAGCCACGCGTTGACGGAGATACCGGCTTCCCGGGCCGCCGCCTCGATCCGGTCTTTGAGGTCTTGCCCCAGCCGCAAGTTGATTCGAGTCATCGAGGCGTCGTCGGACTCCGTGACGGGGCGCGGTGCCGGAGTCGGGTCCTCTTCGACGGGGGCTGGAACCGGTTCACTGATGGCTGGTGCCACCACGAATTCGGGTTCGCGTCCCCGCAGGCGCAGGTCCACCGAACCCGGGGCGAGGTCACGCGTGATCTCGGCGGCTGCCGCAGACAATGCGTCGAGAAGGGTGAGTCGCACTGCTGATTCCAGCGGTGCGGTCAAACGATCGGCGAGTGCCTTTGCGTCTTCTCCGCCTGCTTCGGCCGCCACCGCGAGTTCGTGGCGAAGGTTGTCTACGTACGGTGTCAAGTCCATGGCATCACTATGGCACCACTTTGGTGCCACCGCAATAGTTTGGTGGCACATTCGTGTGAATTTGGTGAGAATTGCCAGGTCATCGGGGTGGTTGGCGATTCGGTCCGCGGCAGGCTGGCACACTCGTAAGGGTGAGTCCTGCCGAATCGAACCGCCGACGCCGCATCGTGCTCTGGATTGCCGGGGTGCTCGGCGTCGTGATCGTGGTTGGGGTGGTGGTGGTCGCGATCGCACCATCGCGGTACCTGCCCTGGGACACGGCTGAGTTCCCGGCGGTGGACGCGAGTGCGCTCACGTCTGATCAAGGTCGGGTGCTCGAGCTACTGCAATCCGAGCATGAGCAGGACCGTCCGGGCACCTTCTATTCCGACGGCATCGACGAAGAGTGGTGCGCCGACTTTGTCAGCTGGATCATGAGGGAAGCGGGTCGACCGTTGTCCAACCCGAACTCCGGAAGTTGGCGCATCCCGGGGGTGTACACCTTGCAGGAGTATTACCAAGGGATCGGCGCGTACGCCGAGAACGGCAGCGGGTACACCCCGAACGTGGGTGATGTGGTGATCTACGACAGTTCGAGATGGGTCGGTCAGCACACCAACATCGTTGTGGCAGTGGACGGCAACTCTGCGATCACGGTTGGCGGCAACGAGTTCGGCAAGGTGCGGGTTCATGATCTGGACTGGCAATCCGACTCTGCCGTCGTGGGATTCGGAAAACTTCACCCCTGATCGTTGCTCTTCGGAGACAAGGCGAACCACCGCGCCGACGCACGTGCCTCGTCACCGGCGTCGATGTGCAGAGTGTTCGTGCCGGTTCGCACGCTCACCTGCTCACCTCTCTTGATGGGCTGGGTGTACTCGAGGATCGCGCGAAAGGGCCCGCTTCGTAATCTGTCGGGCAGCGCATCTTCCACGGGCTGCCAGTAGATTGCGTTGTTCACGTGATCGAAGGGGTCGAAATCGCTCGAGCGCAACGGGAATGGCGTATCCGCTGACGGCGTCGTGTCCGGGGTCGGGTCGATCCACCGACGCCAGTGAAGATGCTGGTCCACGGCCGTCGATGCCAGGGCGGCGGTGAACTTCTCACTGATGGATGCCGGCATTCCCGTCTTCGGGTCGATGTTGATCCAGAACGCCTCGGTTTCGATCAACCCGCCGCCATCGGATCTGATGCGAACTCGCATCGAACACCACTTGTTCGACAGGCCTGAACACCAGCGCTGCAGGTGAACTCGATCCGGCCAGACGACCGGTTCGAGTACATCGATCACCGTTCTTCGTACCATCCACAGCGGGTGTGTATCCATGGCGCCGCGGTCGACGAGATTGTCGAAGCCCGCGTCTTGGAGGTAGCGCGCGATCGCGTCGAGGCGCAGTTGTTTGTCGGTGTGGATGTCACCCGTACGCACCGGCCACGAGGCCTGGAAGATGCTTCCGGTTGTCGGTAGTTCGGCCATCGCTACGTGGTCGTCGACTTTTGTACGGTTCATCGGATGTGGGCTCCCGGTGTTCGCCTGGTTGGGTGGCTTCACGCTTGCGTTACCCGATGGTGGGATCTTGAACCATCGGAGTTCATCGTTTTCTGAATCCAGTTTTCGATGTACTGTCGCACGTATGGATATCGCGGGCGTAGATGTGGTGACCAACGTGGCGGTGCTTGCGAGGTTCGGGCATGCACTGTCCGACGAGACTCGGACACGGATACTGCTCGAACTGAAGACCGCGCCCCGGTATCCGTCCGACCTCGCTGAAACACTGGCTGTGACCAGGCAGAAGCTGTCCAATCATCTGGCTTGCCTGCGCGGTTGCGGCTTGGTGGTGGCCGTCCCGGAAGGGCGCCGGACCAGATACGAACTCGCCGATGTACATATCGGTCGGGCCCTCGACGACCTGCTCGGGGTCGTACTCGCGGTGGATCCGTCGTACTGCCCGGACAGCGAATCAGAGGGGTGCTGCTGATGGTTGCGCCCGTTGACGGTGTCGGGCTCTCGACTGACCGGCGTGCGCTCTTGTCGAGAAGAATTCGCATCTTCGTGGCGATCACGATCAGCTACAACGTCGTCGAAGCGATCATCGCGCTGGCGGAGGGCACACGGGTGTCGTCCGCAGCACTGTTCGGTTTCGGCCTCGATTCGGTGATCGAAGTGTCCTCGGCGGCAGCTGTTGCCTGGCAGTTCTCGGCGCCGGATCCGACGAGCCGTGAGAAGGCGGCACTGCGAGTGATCGCATTCTCGTTCTTCGGGCTCGCTGCGTATGTCTCGTTCGACGCGATTCGGTCGCTGTTCGGTCTGGGGGAAGCTCGGCACACGAGCGTCGGAATACTCTTGGCTGCGGTGAGTTTGGCGATCATGCCGGCTCTGTCCTATGCGCAACGCCGAGCCGGTCGGGAGTTGGGTTCGCTGTCGGCGGTCGCGGATTCGAAGCAGACGCTGCTCTGCACTTACCTCTCTGCTGTCTTGTTGGTCGGTTTGCTGCTCAACTCGCTGCTCGGCTGGTCGTGGGCGGATCCGATTGCGGCACTGGTCATCGCCGTCATCGCGGTGAAAGAAGGCATCAACGCGTGGAAGGGTGATCCGTGCTGCCCGGTTGTGGCTGTGCCCGAGAGCGGTGACGAGTGCGACTGCTGCTGAGTGAACACAGGTTTTGTCGAGTGAGCACTCGCTGCGGTGCGTCAGAGCGGGTGTTCACTCGATGAAAGGCGTGCCGACTTCTGCGCGGCCCTTGATGTGCGCGGCGCGTTGCTCGAGAAGGCGCCGCAGATACGGGCCGACAGCCAACCTCAGTGCCAGGTGTCCGAGCACTCCGAAGGGGGCCGTAACCGTGAAGCGGTCATGCATCCGCGTCCACCCACCCGGCTGAACGTCGAAGACGTGCTCGTGCCGCATTGCGGCAAACGGGCCGCGGACCTGCTCGTCTGTGAACGAGTACGGACGGTTGTACTGCGTGATCCGGCTTGTCATCGAGAATCTCCACCCGAGATGCCGAGCAGTGAACGACACCTCGTCGCCCTCTCCCAGCGTCGATCTACCCGTACTCGTGACTGCCACCTCATCTGTTGCGCGGAGCGAGGCCGAGTGTTCGTCCATGTCGAGTTCGAGATCGAAGATCACCGCCGGTGGAGCATAGATATCGGTGATCACGACTACGGTGTGTTGCACAGTGCCAGTCTGCCAACATTGGTTTGCGATCCCGGCAAACGGGTACGGGTCGGTGACCTGCGGTTCATCCGCGACGGGTGATGTTTTCGCCTTCCAGCCCCTCGAGACTGAGTAAGGGAAGTGCATTCTGTCGAAAGGAACGCTGATGACTGCTCCACCGCGGGAACCCGCGAATCACCCTGTCCGGCAGGGTTTCGCGGTAGGTACGACGTTTGCAGCAGCAATTCTGCTGCTCACCGCAGGCATTGTCGCTCTGCTTCAGGGCATCGCGGCCGTTGCTGACAACAATCTGTTTGTCGTGGGTATCAACTACACGTACAAGTTCGACATCACGACGTGGGGTTGGATCCACATCATCTTGGGCATCATCGGGATCGTGGTGGCCCTCGGCCTCTTCACCGGTGCAGTGTGGGCCAGGGCGGCGGCAATCGTCATTGCGTCGCTCTCGATCATCGCCAACTTCTTGTGGATGCCGTATTACCCACTGTGGTCGATCCTGGTCATCGCGCTCGATGTCGTTGTGATCTGGGCGGTCGCGACCTGGGACAGGGACAGAGTCTAGGCACCGAACAACCCGAGAGCAGTTGGTCCCGACCGAGTCGACTCGGTCGGGACCATCGCTCGTGCGTGGGACATTTCGACAGGGTGTGGCTCGGATCAGTCTGGGAGTCGACGCATTTCGGCGACGGTCAGGCCGAGGGAATCGAGACGGGCCATGATGCTCCGCATAGCCGTGTGGTCCGCGACGGGTCCGTACAAACTGGTGAACCCGCCGGCGGCACTGGCGACACTGAGTTCAGGAAATGCGGCCTTGACGCGGTCCGACACTTCGCCGTCGATGAGGAATTGATACCGAGTGGGAGCATTCATCAGTATCCGCTCCATTTCGTAGGGCCATGAGGTTCGAGAAGGCAGCGCTCCGAGCCTCGAAATCGCATGTCGTCAAGTGCAATCGGCGTCGCTGCCCGATCCAGGACTCCGCATCCGTGGGATCCAGTCTTACTCCCGTACGCGCTCGGGGCGTCATCCCCTACGGGTGAATGTCGTCGCGGGTCCGTTCATCCCTTTTGTGTGAGGCTCCGTAGAGTCGCCACCCCTAGTGTCGACCGGGAGAGAGAAGAGGTCGGCATGGGATCTGTCATCGGGGATCTGTTACCCCTCGCGGTCGGCGTTGCGGTATCGCCGATCCCGATCATCGCGGCAATCTTGATGTTGTTGTCCAAGCGTGCCGGCAGCACGAGCGTCGGGTTCGCGCTGGGCTGGATACTCGGAATCGTCGTCGCCACCGTGATCTTCGTGCTTCTGTCCAGCAAGCTCGGTGACTCCGAAGGTGATCCGTCAGCGACAGTGTCGTGGATCAAGCTGGCGTTGGGTGTATTGCTTCTTGCGTTCGGAGTCAAGCAATGGCGCGGACGCGGAGGCGAGCACGAAACCCCGAAGTGGATGCACGCCATCGATGACATGACCGCTGTCAAAGGCCTCGGCTTGGGCTTCGCTCTGGCTGCGATCAATCCGAAGAATCTGATGATGTGTATCGCGGCCGGAATCTCGATCGGATCCGCGTCATTGGGCTCCGGAGAAGTTGTTGTCGCCATTCTGGTTTTCACGATCATCGCGGCCTGCACAGTGTGCGTGCCCGTGATCGGCTACCTCGTTGCCGCGGAGCGACTGCGTGGTCCGCTGGCCAAGCTGAAGGTGTGGTTGCAGGAAAACAACGCCACGGTGATGAGTGTGTTGATCCTGGTTATCGGTGTTGTTCTCATCGGCAAGGGCATCGGCGGTCTCTGACAACTGGAGGTAGTTATGGGATCGCTGCTACTGCAACAGATCCCGCTGGCGCTCGGGATCATCATGAGCCCGCTGGCGGTTGTCGCCGTTGTGGCCGTACTGTTTTCCGAACGAGCGCGTATCAACAGCATTGCGTACCTGATCGGGTGGTATCTCGGAATAGTTGTCGCGCTGGCCGGTTCGTACGTCATCTTGACCGCACTCCAGGTTCATCAGCGCACACACCCTCCGCTGTGGGTGCCCATCATCCATCTCGTTCTCGGGGCAACTCTGCTGGCGGGTGCCTGGTTCGTCTACTCACGCAGTCGTCGCGGGGTTCAGGCGATGGCGGCTGCAGTTGTCCCTGGCGACGTTGTGGCTGCGGCCCCTCAGCTGCCGAAGATGCTGCAATCGGTTGAGCACTTCCAACCAATGCGATCCGGTGTGCTCGGTTTCGCGCTGTTCGTTCTCAACCCCATCGACATGTCGTGTGCCATCGCAGCAGCGATGAACCTTCGTCTCAGCACTGTGGCACCGACGTCGCAGATCGTCTCGGCCGTGATCTTCTCGCTGGTGTCCGTGACCTCGGTCGCGGTACCTGTTGCCCTCCTGCTGATCAAGAAGGACGAGGCAACCGAACCGCTGCTGAAGATCCGCACCTGGATAGCCACCAACACGCACTTGCTGAACGTCGGGCTCCTCGTCCTGATCGCGGCGATGCAGATCAGTAAAGGGGTGCAAGGACTATGAGTGCTCCGCACACGCGGACCTGGTGGGTCTTCGGATCGTTGTCCGACTATCAACGCGCTTGGCTTCGCCCCGACATCATTGCGGGCCTTACGGTGTGGGCTGTCCTTGTTCCGGAAGCGCTCGCGTACGCCACCATCGCCGGAGTTCCGCCGGTGGTCGGGCTTTATGCTGCGGTTCCGTCATTGATTCTGTACGCAGCAGCCGGCAGTTCGCGCCATCTGATCGTCGGGCCGATGTCGGCGACCGCAGCGTTGTCCGCGGCGATGATTGCGCCATTGGCTTCAGGAAACGACGGCCGATTCATCGCGCTGTCGGCGGCATTGGCGATCGTGACCGGGCTCGTCGGATTGCTCGCAGGATTCATGCGCCTCGGATTCATCGCGTCCTTCATCTCCGAGCCGGTTCTCAAGGGATTCATCGTCGGTCTGGCGCTCACGATCATCATCGGTCAAGTACCCAAACTCCTGGGCGTGGACAAGGGTGAGGGAAACTTCTTCGTCCAGACGTGGACAGTGGTGAAGGAACTGGGTGAGGTCGACCTACCGACCGTGATCATCGGATTGCTCAGCCTGGCAATGGTCCTGGGCGTCAAGCGATGGCTTCCGCTCGTACCGGGTTCGCTCCTCGTCGTGCTGCTGGGCATTACCGCAGTAGCGTTGTTCGGCCTCGACGATCGTGGCATCGACATTGTCGGACACATCGACTCGGGCCTGCCGTCGATGGGCCTGCCGAACGGTGTGGGAGCTGAGGACTACCTCGACCTGGTCGGACCGGCGGTCGGCGTTCTGCTCATCGGTTTCGCCGAAGGTCTTGGCGCTGCAAAGACATACGCGGCCAAGGCCGGCTACACCATCGACGCCAATCGTGAACTGGCAGGACTGGGTGCGGCCAATCTCGGATCGGGTCTCTGCTCGGGAATGGTGGTCAACGGCAGCCTGTCGAAGACCGCTGTCAACGGAGGAGCGGGCGCCAAATCTCAGGTCAGCGGACTGGTGGTCGCGGCACTGACGCTGGTGACACTGCTGTTTCTCACTGGCCTGTTCGAGAAGTTGCCAGAGGCGACGCTCTCGGCTGTGGTCATCGCAGCAGTGATCGAACTGGTCGATTTCTCCTCCCTCGCAGCGCTGTACCGGGTGTGGACGAAGAGGTTGGGCAGTATCTACGGGCACGCTGCCCGGGCCGATTTCGCGGCGGCGATCGCGGCGATGTTCGGGGTTCTCCTCTTCGACACGTTGCCCGGTCTGATCATCGGAATCGCCGTCTCGATGTTGCTGCTCCTGTATCGGGTCTCCAAACCGCACGTGGCCGCTCTGGCCAAGGACGGCACGCGCTGGGTCGACATCAGTGGGCATCCTGATCTGAAGACACTCGACGGCGTCGTAGTGGTCAGGGTCGAAGCGGGGATGTTCTTCGCCAATGCCGATCACGTGCGTGATCAGATCACCGGTCTGGTGACCGCCGGCACCACCATGGTCGTTCTCGACGCCGAGACGTCACCGTTCATCGACGTCAGCGCTGCGCAGATGTTGGCTCAGCTTCGAGATTCGTTGGCACGCAGAAATGTGAGCTTCCGAGTGGCACGCGACATCGGGCAGTTCCGCGACGTTCTGTCCGGTGCCGACCAGGGCGCGCTGAAGGTCGACGTCTATCCGACCGTCTCGCAAGCGCTTGCAGGTCGAGACAACACCTCAGCGTGATGTCCGTAGCCAGATTCCCAGGGGACCGGAATCTTTGGCCACTGATCCGACGATCGACGACGCGACAACCACGATGGCCGAGAAGATGAACAGCCAGCCGATGACGGTGAACATCACGCCCAGAAGACCGAACTCGTCCTGCGACGTCTTTGTCATTCGGGGAGGAAAAGAGTGCCGGCCACGTGCAGTCCGGTCAGGCCCGTCGCGGTGAGCAATCCTGACCCGACGCACATTCGAGTGGTCATGCGATTGGCCGTCAGCAGCATGGGCACGGCTGTCCACACGAGTGCCCACACGACGTAGACCGCTGTGAACTCCAGGACTCTGCCTACTCCCGGAACACCATTCAGTTCACGGCACAGGGCCGCACCGACCACCGACGCGGCCACGACGCACACTACCGCGAACCACCGCCACGCCTGACGGAGTGTCGCCGTCGGCACGCTCCAGATCCGTCCGTACATCCGGCCGAGAGCGCGAGCGTAGGACGTGGAACTGATCAGCAGCATGAGCAAGCCGACAATCCCGAACGCTGCCGCGGTAGAGGTACTGGTCAATACGGTGTCGGGGAGTTGGACGCCGAGGTCGTCTTTGGCGGCATCAGCCAACGGCTTCAGCTTCTCCAAGGTCGACGCTGCAATCATGACCGGGAGCAATGACGTAAAGGCCTGGGCCGCCAAAGTCATGGCGCTGTCCACGAGCCCGACTTCGAAGACCCCGATGGTTGCATCAGTCGCCAACCGTCGACTGGGTGTACGTCTCGCCCACACGGTCAATCGATCGCGCGTATCGGAATACAGCTTCGGGGGCATGGAAGCAGTCTTGCTCAGATGAGTCCGCCGCGTCGCGCAGCCTTGAGCGCGTCGCGTCGGTTGCTCACTTCCAACTTGCGATAGATCCCGCGAAGATGCGTCTTGATGGTGTTGACGGAAAGGAACAGCGTGTCGGCAATGGACTCGGTGGTGTCTCCGGAAGCCAGTTCACGGAGCACGGTGTATTCGCCTGGCGTGAGGATCGGTGCACTCACCAATTCTTGTGGGCGAATGCGGCTACGTACCTGTTCGGCAAATGCTTCCTGATCGCCGAAATGTCCACTGAACTCGTCGAACACCGGCCGCAGGGATGCGCCGTAGTCGAGGAAGGGGCGTAGCAGGCTACCGGCTTCCGCGGCGCGCAGCGCTTTGTGGAGGGAGCGAAACGACTTGCGCTCGTGACCTGTTGCAGCGTGGATCCCGGCTTCGAGTGTCCAGGCGTAGACGTGATGTGCGAGCAACGGGATTTCGGAGGACCCGAGAGCTTCGGAAACTTCGACGAGTGCTTCCGCGAACTTGTTGGACGAGAAGGCGACGGCACCCCGTGCGAGATGTATCTCCGACGTTTCTCCGAATTGATCGGCTGCGTCACGCACGAGTCTCGCTGCCCATTCCACCTCGCCGACGGAAAGGCATGCGTGGACGACGGGTGGTAGAAGAGCCAAGGTCGCGAACGCGAAGGTACGTAATTCGATCGCGCTGAGCATCGCGTCGCGGACATCGGCGGCGGTCGAGCGTCGGTCGGTCGAGCCGTCGAGACTGTGAAGGCCGAAGGTTACGACGGAGTGCCACCCGAACACCGGCGCGCTGGCGCCGAGAACGTCTGTGCTCCGGTAGTTTCCGATTGTCGGGATGCGGTACGGGAGTTCGCTCGAAGCGCAGAGATATGTGGCAAAGGCGGCCACCGACGCGGACAACTCGTACTCCGCAGTCGTCGTGATGCGATGTTCGACCGCGTAGTCGAGAGCGTAGACGGAGTGAGCCCTCATCGCCCCGATGTCTCCGCTGAGAGAAGCTACGTAGCCCAGTCCGGTCAGCGACTTCAAGACGAATCGCGCCCTGCCCCGTATTGTCCCGAGTGCGACGGCTTGAGTGTATTCGACAGTCGCCCTGTCGAACTCACGTCGCAGTAAGTGTGCCGTCGCCAATTCCATGTGTGCGTAGGCTTCGATGTCGGAGTGGGTGCTTTTCTGGCGCCGCTCCAGACGTGCCGCCAGCGGCTCGTTGTCGGAAGTCGCCGTAACGCAGGAGATTTCCAGGCTCATCGCCAGGAACAATGGATCTTCTGCAATCGGTGGATGAGTTGCCTCGAGAAGATCGAGGCACGTGGTCGCCGAGGTCACGTCACCGGAGTGGAGGGCGGCCGCCGCCAGCACCAGTCGGGTGATCGGGGATTCCGAGACCTGCGTCGACACCGATTCCAGGACTCGCACGACGTCCCCGCAGTGCCCGTCGAGTACGAGGCCCAGCCCGCAGCGTTCGAGAAACGCGAGAATGCGGTGTGGGTCTCCGATCGACACCTCGAGTTCGAGCGCCTCGAGTTCGAAGTGATTGCTTTCGAACCAGCTTGCTGCTCGCAGGTGTACGCGGTTTCTCTCGACGTGATCGACGCGACGGAACTCTGCCCGAAGGTGCTCGCGCAAGAGAGGGTGATAGCTGAACCACGTTGTGTGGTCGGCGGAATCGGTACGGGTCACGGGGAAGTTGAACTGAATCAGCGAGTCGATCTCGGATAGAGCGTTCGAGTCCGTCAGAGTTTCCGCCAGTTGGGCGGAGAAAGAATCGACCACCGATGTTCGCAACATGAACGAGGTGACATGTTCGGGCAAGGACGTCAGTACCTCGTCGACGAGAAAGTCGGCGATCGGGCGGGGTGTGTGCGTGAACTCGTTCAGTGCATCGCCGATGTCACTGCGGCCGGCCAGAAACGCGGCGGTCAGGCGAACGACGGCGCCCCACCCCTTGGTGAAGTTCTCGACGATTGCGAGTTCGTCGTCGCGCAGCGTGATGTCGTACTCGCCGAATATCGCGGTGATCTCGGAGCGATCGAAAGCGAGATCGGTGGATGCAAAGCGGGTGAGTCGGCCGTCGAGAGCCAGACGATGCCACGTGAGCGGTGGTTCGTAGCGGGCGGCAACGATAATCGACAGGTTGCCCGGGGTCTGTGTGAGTATCCGATCGAGGAGACCGATCGACATCGGATCGTGGAGGGTGTGAACGTCGTCGAGGATCAACGTTGTTCGGCGCTCGTGCGTTTCGAGGGTTTCCGCAAAGTGCGCGAGCCACTGCTCGACGGGCGGCCTGGATCCGGTCTGCACGGGGAGCCTCTGGCCGGCCGCATCGACGGAGGTCGCGATCGCCTCGGCGAGGGATTCACACAGTATCGACACGTTGTTGTCGCGCTCGGCCAACGTCAGCCAGGCCAACGCAACATCAGGGGAGGCTCGAGAATATTCGCGAGCCCAATCGGCCAGAAGTAGGGTCTTCCCCGCACCGGCCGGAGCCGAGAGCAACCCGACAGGCCCGGGGCCTGAGCCTTTGGTGGCAGTGGATGCGGTGAGTTTGCGGTGCAGGCGCGGACGCGCGACCAGTCCTTTCACGGCAGTTGGCGGGTGAAAACGACCGTTGAGTGCGGCGCCTGGCACGTGCGCTTGCCCGACGCGGTGAGACGCGTCGAGCGTTACTGCAGCGGCATCACGAAATGGGCTGCTCATCCGACTCCTGTTCGACTGGCTGCACTGGACGTGACCGCTGGATCGAAATTTTGAACGAGTTAGATGATGTGAAACTACCCAATTCGGACACCAAATAAGCGTCCAAGTCGAATATTCGGACCAAAGTCCCTGATTTAGCGGAGTGAATTTCGAACAATGAATGGTGTCGCCAGTTCTACCGCCCGAACGGCGGGGTGCGAGCAAACCTCGAATAGCGGTCGAATACCTTTTCCAGGCCCACGAGATCCGGATCTGACAACAAGGCTGCCAGAAGTACACGTGCCTGCCCGGCTCGAAGATCGGTGGAAAATACAGCGCCTGCGGCGATCAAGTCGTGCCCGCCACCACCGCCACCGTAAACCGGGGAGATTGGCCCCGAGGGCACCCGAGTTGTCACGGCTACCGGAATGTGAGCGCCTACGCAGTCTCGTACGGCCTCGACTATCGTCGGATTGGCATTTCCCGAACCGAGTCCGTCGAGAACAAGTCCCTGCGCCCCGGCGTGCACGCAGGCGTCGATCTGTACGCGGTCTGCCCCGGGATACACGGCGATGATGTCGACGCGGGTGTCCGAAATCGGATGCCACGGCAATGGTTCGGGAGTACGCAGCAGGAGCGGATCGATGTGCACGCGGCGGAAGGCATCGAGTGCCGTCGTATCGGACTTTCGCGTACCTGCGGCTGGATGGACCGAACCGCCGAAGGCGATGAGGACACCACGCCCGTGTGACGAGATGTCCAGTCCGGCTGAGATCGCCGCGGCGAGATTCGAACGAGCGTCGGATTCGGGATGGTCGAAAGTGCGCTGCGCGCCGGTGAAGACCACCGGGCGTTGGTCGTCGTGGTGCAGGTCCAACAAGAACGCAGTTTCCTCCATCGTGTCGGTGCCGTGAAGCACGACCACCGAGTCGAGTTCGGGATCTTTCAATTGATCGGCTACGGCGTCGCGAACACGATCCATGTCCGCGAAGGTCATGCTCGAGCTGTCCTTCGACATCACGTCGACGACTCGAAGCTCGATGTCGGTCTGCTCTGTGCCGACCAGATCTGCACCGGTGATTGCGGGCCGGCTGATTCCATGCGCATCCCGGGTGCTGGCGATGGTGCCACCGGTAGTGACAACTGCGACTTTCGACACTGTGGTCCTTTCACGTCAAGCTGCGGGGTGGTGGATGGCCAACTCGCGAATACGATTCCTGGCGGCGTACCAACCAATCATCAAGAGCGGTGCGATGATCGCGATGGATCCGACGGTCCACGTTCCAACAGGGTTGTCGAATGCCATCAACACGATAACGACCGCAAGAAAGACCAGTGTCGCGATCCCGGTGTACGGTGCGCCGAATATGCGGAAGGCAGGGCGAGTGACTTTGCCTTGTTTCGCAAGTTGCCAGAGCCTCAACTGGCACAGCACAATTACCGCCCATGCACTGATGATGCCCAGTGCCGCAAGATTGAGGACTATTTCGAAGGCTTGCGCTGGGACAACAGCATTGAGCCCGACGCCGAACAGGATGACCACGCCGGTGAGTGCGATTCCCCCGTACGGCACTCCGGCTTTGTTCATTCTGGCAGCGAAGGCAGGCGCCGAACCGGCCGTCGCCATCGAATGGAGTATTCGTCCGGTCGAATACAACCCGGCATTGAGGGAAGACAACGCCGCCGTGAGAACGACCAGATTCATGATCGCATCTGCGCCTTGGATGTTGATCGAACCGAAGAATGTGACGAATGGACTTTCACCGGCGTGGTATTCGGTGTACGGGAGCAACAGCGAGAGCAGCAGGACCGACCCCACGTAGAAGACGAGGATCCGAATGATCACTGTGTTGATCGCCTTGGGTATCACCTTCCGGGGATTTTCGGTCTCTCCAGCCGTGGTCCCCACGAGTTCAATTGAAGCGTAGGCGAACACGACGCCCTGAATCACCACGACTGCCGGCAGTATTCCGTTGGGGAACAGCCCACCGTTGTCGGCGATCAGGCTGAATCCGGAGGAATGCCCTTCGATGGGTGTGCCGAAGAGTACGAAATAGACACCGAACCCGAGGAATGCGGTCAAGGCCACGACCTTGATCAACGCGAACCAGAACTCCAACTCTCCGAAGACTTTTACGGACACGAGATTCAGTCCGAGAACCAGCAACACCGCGATCAGAGCGAACATCCACTGATCGATGTGTCCCAGTGGCGCCCAGTACTTTTTGAAGAAGTTCATGTACAACGCCACAGCCGTGACGTCGACCACGGCAGTCATTGCCCAGTTCATCCAGTACAACCAGCCCGCAGCGAAAGCCATCTTTTCGCCGAAGAATTCGCGTGCGTAGGAAACGAAGGATCCGGAAGTCGGTCGGTGCATCACCAGTTCGCCGAGCGCCCTCAGGATCAGGAACGCGAAGAATCCGCACAGCGCGTACACGAGAACCAAGGCCGGGCCCGCCTGTTGTAGTCGCCCTCCCGCCCCCATGAAAAGGCCGGTTCCGATCGCGCCACCGATCGCGATCATCTGAATTTGTCTGGGGCCGAGCGCCTTCTGATATCCGAGATCCTCCTCAGTGGCAACTTCGGCGCGGCCTGTCTCTTCCCGTTCGACGGTCATCGAACCTCCTCCGCAACAGCGGTGGCATGAGGCTTCTCCCCCGAAACGCGGAGATTGGCGAGATGTTCGGGGCTGAGCAACCGATCGAGTTCCTCGCGGTCGAGCAGGCCGGCTTCGATTACGAGATCGGCGACGCGACGCCCGGAAATCAACGCCTCCTGGGCGATCCGAGTGGACGCGGTATATCCGATGTAGGGGTTGAGCGCGGTGACGAGGCCGATGGAGTCTTCGACTCGGGCGCGCAGCAGTTCAGTGTTAGCCGTGATGCCGAGTACGCACCGGTCCGCCAAAATGCGGCAAGCCGCACCGAGGTGTCGCATTCCTTCGGACAGTGAGTGCACGATGATCGGCTCGAAAGCGTTGAGTTGGAGCTGACCGGATTCCGCAGCCATCGTGATCGTCACGTCGTTGCCGATGACTTCGTACGCGACCTGATTGAGGACTTCGGGAATGACAGGATTGACCTTGCCCGGCATGATCGACGAACCTGCCTGCACCGGTGGAAGATTGATCTCGTTCAATCCGGCTCGCGGGCCCGAAGAGAGCAGCCGGAGATCGTTGCACACCTTGGACAACTTCACAGCGACCCGCTTGAGGACGCCGGAGAGGTGGACGAACTGGCCCACGTCTTGGGTCGCTTCGACAAGATCCGTTGCCAACACCAGCGGCAGTCCGGTCAGTGCGCCCAGGTCGGAACAGGCCACCTCGGCGTAGCCGGCGGGTGCGTTGAGGCCAGTGCCGATAGCAGTCGCACCGAGGTTGATCTCGTGAACGAGAAGAGCGGCCTCAGCCAGACGCGCCCGATCCTCCTCGATCATGACCGCGTAGGTCCCGAACTCCTGACCCAGGGTCATCGGCACGGCGTCCTGCAGTTGGGTGCGTCCCATCTTCACTGTGTCGGCGAACTGAAGAGATTTGGTCGTGAATGCGTTCTGGAGTGTAAGAAGTGCATCCAGCAGGTCATCGATCGCGAAGATCGTCGAGATATTCACGGCCGTGGGGTAGACGTCGTTGGTCGATTGGCTCAGGTTCACGTGTTCATTGGGGTGAAGCCGTTCGTAGTCGCCGCGCTGGTGGCCGAGGATTTCCAACGCGCGATTGGCGATGACCTCGTTCGCATTCATGTTCGTCGACGTGCCGGCGCCACCCTGGATGACGTCCACCACGAACTGTTCGTGCCACCGCCCGTCCACGATCTCCTTGCATGCCTGTGAGATGGCCTCCGCGCGCGGGCGGTCGAGGATGCCCAGCTTTTCGTTTGCGCTGGCTGCGGCCCACTTGACGTAAGCGATGCCGCGGATCAGATGCGGGTTCGTGGCGATTGTTCGACCAGTGATCGGGAAGTTCTCCATTGCGCGCAAGGTGTGGATACCCCAGTACGAATCGGCTGGAACCTCGCGATCGCCGAGCAGATCGTGTTCTGTTCGCGTTTCGAGCACTTGATCAATTCCTCGTGTCTCTTCGCGCAAGCATCACTCTGCGCGGTGGGTGTATTTCGGGATCGCAGCGCTGACGGTCGAGTAGTAGTCCCGCCCAGCTATCGGGCTATCAGGCTGTCTGACAGGTGTAATTGTTACCTCGCTCACTCCGGCACGTCAACCCTTCATCAAGTGCGATGTTTGACGCGGGTCTTCGGCAGTCGCAACAATGACGGCATGAACCTGTCAGACAGCTGGGCCACCAGGCGACCCGTCGCCTCTCGGGTGAGTGCTGCCGAGGCGGTTCTCGCCGACCTCCGTGCCGCAATAACCTCCGGCGAACTGGCAGTCGGAGAGCGTCTCCCGTCCGAGGCGTCCCTGGCCGAAAGACACGGGGTCAGTCGATCGGTCATCCGTGAAGCCCTGCGCTCGTGCCATGCCCTCGGGCTCACCGAGACGAAATCCGGGCTCGGCACCTTCGTCGTCAGCGATTCGATAGCGCGAGACCTCGACTTCGGCAGCTACGCGGCCAACGAGTTGGTCGAAGCGCGGCCGCATGTTGAAATTCCGGCCGCAGGGTGGGCTGCCCAACGGCACACAGCGGAGGAACTGGCAGCCCTCCGCGGACTGGTCCAGCAGATGCGTGACGAGGACGATCCGCTCGTATGGGTTGCACTCGACGCCCAATTTCACGGACTGATTGCAAAAGCCAGTAGGAATCGGGTCTTCGAGTCGGTAATCGTCGATATCCGTGAAGCGCTGACAAGGCAGTCCGAGACACTCAATCTTGTTGCCGGTCGCCAGGAAAAGTCGAACGAGGAACACGAACGAATAGTCGAAGGAATTGCATCCGGGAGTTACGACCACGCCTCCAGGGCGATGGCCGAACACCTGGACGCCGTCAGGATGACGCTCGAAACACTTGTCCAAGAAAGTGATTCGTTGTGATGGCGCGGCCGCGCAAGTCTGTCCTCGCCTGCGCAATCTTCGCGGCATCGGTGACCGGAGCGTTGGCCGGCTGCAGTTCGTCCGACACCCCGCTGACGCCGACAACCGCGGCGTCAGCACCAACAACGGCAGCTGTACCGCCTACGGGTGTAAATCCACCATCGACGCCGGAATCCGAACGCGCGCTCTTCGATGCTGTGGACCGCAATGATCCCGCAGCTGTTACCGCTGCCCTGACTGCCGGCGCGAACATCGAAGCGCGCGGCGAGGGCGAACGGACTCCACTCGTCGAGGCCACCAAGAACAACGCCGTCGCTGCGGCTTCTACGTTGATTTTTGCCGGCGCTGACGTGAACGCGAAGGACTCCATGCAGGATTCGGCCTTCCTGTATTCCGGAGCCGAGGGTTTGAACGAGATTCTGGCGCTCACGCTCGCCCACGGCGCGGACGTCGACAGCGTGAACCGTTACGGCGGTACGGCGCTGATTCCGGCGAGTGAACACGCGCATGTCGAGACCGTCCGGATGCTGATCGCTGCCGGGGTTCCGGTCAATCACATCAACGATCCCGGGTGGACGGCGCTACTCGAAGCCGTTGTGTACGGCGATGGTTCGGCGCGCTATATCGACGTGATCACTCAGCTTCTCGACGCGGGGGCAGATCCCTCGATCCGCGATGCATCGGGGAAGACCGCGTTGGACAATGCCGAAAGTCGTGGTCAGTCGGACGTTGTGGCGCTGCTTCAATCGCGGAGCTGACGCCAACGAGTCGGGCTCAGCCCGTAGGCCTGTCGAAAGCGTCGGCTGAAGTGTCCGGCGTCGACAAACCCCGCCCGGTGCGCAACGGTCGCGATCGGCAGATCGACGGTAGCGGGTCGAGCCAGTTCGTCCCGAGCCTTCTGCAGGCGCTGGGTGATGATCCACTGTTCGATCCGAAAGCCGTTGTCCGAGCAGATCTTGTACAGCTGTCGCAGTGAGATGTTGTGGGCGTGAGCAATTCGTGCGGGGTTCAGTGTCGGATCGTGAAGGTGTTCACGGATGTATCGACGGATCGAAGTCATGGCAAGGGACGATCTCGGAGCGGATGCGTCAGGATTCGCATGTGCGATCGAAGCGACCAAAGCACGTGCGAGTTCGATCGAGGCCTCGCCCAATTGTTCGGCGGCAGGATCGGTCTCCAACAGAGCGGCGCTGCGGAACAATTCACGAACGTGCGCGATCATCACGGGGTACAGATTGCTGTGATGAGGCCGGGTAGCTGCGTCCCGCACGGTGTCGATCGGCAGTCCCAGCCGATCCATCGGAACGTAGAGGCACTGGGAAGCGCCCGTTCCCGGCCAGGAGAAATCGTAGGTCGACGTCAGGTCCGTCATCAACAGCTCACCGGCGGGCACTCTGCGTTGTTCGTCGTGCTGATCTAGATGGCCGATCCCGATCTCCTGCAGGGCAATCGCAAGGACGGGCATCGACGCGGACCGGACGTGACGTGGTGTTCGGGTCAACCGCATACCGGTCGACTCGGAGCGGAACAGTGATGCTGCACCGAGGTTCCACACGTTCATTCTCGCGCTCACCCGTTCCGGGTTCTCCAAGTGGATTGCACACGGGACCGAGGCACGACCCATCGCGTCGACAAAGGCGTCCGCGCGTTGGTCAGGCTCCAACACGGAAGTATCCAGGAGCAAAGCCATGCAGCCCTGATACCCCGCGATGCGGACGCTCAACCAGAAGTTGTGCAGTGTGAGCTCAAAAGTCTGCACGGACAGTCACGTCCGTCGCAGCAGGTATTTCTAGGATCGAAACGGGCGTGTCCCGGCCTACCGCAGTTTCTCGCTTTTCGACGAGAGTGAAGGAAACGCATGAAGATCTCACGTGTATTCACCGCAGTTCTGGCGTTACTCATGACAGTCGCGGCTGGAGTGATCTTCGGCTCCGGCGCTGCGGTGGCGAGCCCCAAGCCAACCGTCGTTCTCGTCCACGGCGCTTTTGCCGACGCGACCAGTTGGGACGGCGTTGCCGCCGACCTACGTTCGCGTGGCTATCGCGTCGTGGCGCCGGACAATCCTCTACGCGGGCCCGCTTACGACGCGTCCGTGATCGAGAAGACGGTTGCGGACATCGACGGACCTGTCGTGCTCGTCGGACACTCGTACGGCGGCGCGGTGATCACCAATGTTCACGACCCGAAGGTGCAGTCGTTGGTGTACATCGCGGCGTTTGCTCCGGTTCAGGGTGAGCCGGTGCAGATCACGATCGATCCCATCAGGTTTCCTGGCAGCCAATTGCTTCCTCCGGCTCTGGGATTGAAGATCGTCGACGATCCTCACGCGATCGGCGGGAAGAACGTCGACGGCTACGTCACGGACGAGTATTTCCATTCCGTCTTCGCTCAGGATGTTTCCGACGAGACAGCGGCAACGATGTTGGCGCATCAGAAGTCTGCGGCTCTGTGGGCGAACCTCGAGCTCGGCGGGCCACCGTCGTGGGCGAACACACCGAGCTGGTATCTGGTTGCCGGTGAGGATCGCGGGATCCCCGCATCGGCGCAGCGGTTCATGGCAAACCGGATGGGCGCGAACACCAGCGAACTCCCGACCTCCCATGCCTCGCTGGTTTCCCGGCCAGGGGCAGTGGCAGACGTGATCGTGGCGGCCGCTCACGGGTGAGTGTGCGACCGCCACGAAAGTAGAACAGGGTCAGGCGGAAACGATTACCGAGGAGCCGTGTCCGAACAGACCTTGGTTGGCGGTGATACCGATGCGGGCGCCTTCGACCTGACGGCCTTCGGCCTGTCCACGAAGCTGCCAAGTGAGCTCGCACACCTGCGCAAGTGCCTGTGCGGGAACGGCTTCGCCGAAGCACGCGAGACCGCCGGACGGATTGACCGGGATGCGGCCTCCGATACTGGTGTCACCCGCACGCAGGAGGTGCTCGGCCTCGCCCCGCTTGCAGAGGGCAAGGTCTTCGATCCAGTCCAGTTCCACGGAGGTAGCGAGGTCGTAGACTTCGGCGACGTCGACGTCCTCGGGAGAGATCCCGGCTTCTTCGTATGCGGCGTAGCCGATGGATTCCTTGAACGTGCGCTCCGGAGCGGGAACGGCGGAACTGGAATCGGTGGAGAAGTTCGGCATGTCCATGATCGTCTGGGGGAACGTCGGCGTGACCGTCGAAATAGCCTTGATGCGAACAGGTTCCGCGATGCCCATCTTGCGGGCGTATTCCATCGACGTCAGCAAGATTGCGGCGCCGCCGTCGGACGTCGCGCAGATGTCGAGCAGGTGAAGGGGATTGGACACCACGGGGGAGGCCAACACGTTCTCGACGGTGACTTCCTTGCGGTAGCGCGCATTCGGATTGCTCAGCCCGTGCCTGGCGTTCTTGACCTTCACGTTGGCGAAATCCTCCGCGGTGGCGCCGTAGAGGTCGATGCGACGACGCGCGTTGAGCGCGAAGTACGCCGGGTTGCTCATACCCATGAGGCGGAAGCGCAGCCAGTCCGGGTCGTCCCAACGCTCACCGGCGACGGGAGCGAGGAAGCCCTTCGGCGTGGTGTCGGCGCCGACGACCAGGGCAACTTCGCTGAGGCCGGCCAGGATTCGTGCGCGAGCGGTGTCGAGTGCCTGGGCTCCCGTCGCACACGCGGCGTACGACGTGGCGACGCGAGCGCCGTTCCAGCCGAGTGCCTGCGCGAAGGTGGCTCCGGCGACGTATCCGCCGTACCCGTTGCGGACGGTCTCGCCGCCGACGATGAAGTCGACATCCTGCCAATTCACACCCGAATCGGCGAGCGCGGCGCGAGCGGCCGCAACGCCGTATTTCACGAACGACTGCCCCCACTTGCCCCAGGGGTGCATACCGACACCGAGTACTGCGACGTCCTTGCTCATGACTGCAACTCCTGATCAGCTGCGGCGACAGGCTTCCAGCGCCACGTCGTACGTACTCCGGTTTCGTCGGTGTACAGCGGCTCGACAACCAATTCGACGGTATTGCCGACCTTGAGATCGTCGACGCCGAATCCGTCGGCCACCTGGCCGAGGATGACGATGCCCTCGGGCAGTTCGACTGCTGCGAGAGCAAAAGGCTCGTACGGATCCGAGCGCGGGATGTACGGCGGCGGGGGCTGGTACTGCGCGTCGGTGTACGACCAGACAGTGCCGCTACGGGAGAGTTCCACGTCGTCGAACTCCTCGCTGAAGCAGCTCGGGTTCTTGCAGAACGTCGCCTCACGAGGGAAGGAAATGGTGCCGCAGGATTGGCACTTCGTGCCGATCAGAGCAGGTTCGTCGCCGGTGGTGAACCAACCCTCTACTGCAGGTGTCACACTCCCGTTCGGCGCCGGCGTTGCAGTCTCGCTCATGCAATCCTCATCTGGTTGGCGAGCCTGATCCGGGGGATCGTGGGCCCGCTGTGCCGCTTACTGGAACAGGTTGCAGTATTACACGATTTCGGCCGCTGACGGGCAAAAATTTTCGCTGAGTGGGACGCTGCCGGAACGCAGACGGCCCCGCCGGGCAGACGAGTCTGCAGGCGGGGCCGTGTGCGTGAAAGTAGCTGTTTACCTGTAGCGGATCAGCGAGCGCGAACGGGTCGACCGAATCGACGCGCCGGTTTCACCCGGGACGCAGCGTCGAGGATGGAGGTGATCTCGACCTGATCCAGAACCTTTTCGCGGACACGGTCGTGCGCAGCGCCGCGTTCCAGTTCCGCCTTGTCGATGGCATGCCAGCCCTCGCGGTCGACGACGTCGGACTGTCGCGCCCGGACCAGACGATCGACTGCGGAGTCGTCGGCGACCGGGTTGGTCAGGCGTCCGTCGTTGAAGTCGTCGACGAGCATCCTGATCGTTTCCTGCGCGCAGGACTTGTTGGTGCCGATGAACCCACTCGGTCCGCGCTTGATCCAACCGGTCGCGTAGACCCCGGTGGCGGGATCACCGTTCGGAGCTTCGAGGACTCGGCCGTTCTCGTTCGGAATGACCGACGCACGCTCGTCGAACGGGACGCCGGGGATGGGCACTCCGCGGTAGCCGATCGAGGTGAGGACCAAGCCGGTATCGATGGTCTCGGTATCGCCGGTTGCTTCGATCTGCACGGTTCCGTTGGCGTCGACAAGAGCGTTGCGAGCGAACTCGATTCCGCTGACCTGATCGTCGCCGGTGATCGAGGTCGGTGTGAGCAGGTAGCGCAACGTGATGCGCTTGTTGCCGACGTCGACGTGATCGCGGTTCTTCAGTGCTTCGAGGAGACGCAACTTCTGCTCGACGGCATGCGGAAGCTCGCCGCGTTTTGCCAGTTCTTCGGTGGCCGAGTCGAGAACCATGTCGTCGGGTCCGACAGAGAGTTCGATGTCCGGCAGTGCCATCAGGCCGGTGAACTCGGGGACCGTGAACGCGGACTGCGCGATTCCGCGTCGACCCACGATGACAACTTCTTCGACGCGACTCTTCCGCAGAGCGGCGAGTGCGTGAGCGGAGATGTCGGTACCGGCCAACTTCTCGGGATCGGCCGTCAGAATGCGAGCGACGTCGAGCGCGACATTTCCGTTTCCGATGATGACCGCGCGGCGATGTGAAAGGTCGAAGACGTCGTCGGCGTGATCGGGGTGGCCGTTGTACCAGGCTACGAAGTCGGTGGCCGAGGCCGTGCCAGGCAGATCAGCGCCCGGAATGCCGAGACCACGGTCGGACGAAGCGCCGACTGCGTAGAGCACCGCATGGTGATTTTCGAGCAGTTCGCTGTGCGAGATGTGCTTGCCGATCTCGACGTTGAGGTAGAACTCGAAACCCTTTTGTGCGGCGATCTTGTCGAACAAGCGAGTGACCTGCTTGGTCTTCTGATGGTCCGGAGCAACGCCGGCGCGAACCAAGCCGTAAGGCACAGGAAGGCGATCGAAGACGTTGACCTGCACGTCAGGCTGAGTCAGCAACTCGTCCGCGGCGTACATCGCCGACGGTCCGGAACCGACGATCGCAACGCGCAACGGCGGTCGGCCCTTGTCGACGTGGGCTGCCGGGATGACCTTGGCGAGAAGCGGCCTGGGTCGCTCTTCCTTGTAGAAGTCCGCATTGATGGACAGGAAGACTCGCTGCGGGTCGGTCAGCTTCGACTCGGGGACGATGGCGTCGACCGGGCAGGCCGAGACGCATGCGCCACAGTCGACGCAGGCCTGCGGATCGATGTGCAGCATCTCGGCGGTGAGGAAGTCCGGCTCGTCCGGCGTCGGATGGATGCAGTTGACCGGGCAGGCGTAGACGCACGAGGCGTCGCTGCAACAGGACTGCGTGACTACGTGTGGCATGGCGCTATGAGTCCGATCTCGACTGTCCGGGAGCTACGCGGCGGCGTTGTGCGAGCTGCGGTGAGGTTCGCTACGGAAGCGTGATGCGCGGCCGTCCATCTTGCAGGCCTTCCACACCAGGCGCGAGGCACGGTTCATCAGACCGGTGTCGGTGGCCAGCATGCGGACGTCACCGAAGTAGTTGCGCAGGGTCTGGCGCGACTCGGGCAGATCCCAGAACAGGTCCTTCTTCACGGACTTCGGGATGTCGAACTGCTTCCAAAAGGACTTCGGCGGGATGACGATGGCGTCACAGAGAATGCGCATGACGATCGGGAACAGCAGCGAGAGGACAAACCGGTTCGGGCGTGACATCAGCGGGATGCGACGGCTCAGAAGCTTGTGCGCGAACGAGATGTGACGCGCTTCCTCGGCTACGTGGATGGCCATGACCGACTGCATGATCGGGTGAATCTGGCCGCCGGCGCGCAGGATGCTCTTCTGAATGTGGTCGATCGGCTCTTCACCGGCGAGGACACCGACGAAGAACAGTTCGGGGAACGGACCCGCAGCGAGGGGGATGAAGGGTGCAAGCATCTTCATCGGACGGCTCATGCCGGGAGCGTCGGCACCGATGCGGTTGACCATCTCCTGGAACATCATCGTGTGGTTGCACTCTTCGACCGACTCGTGCGTGCAGTAACGCGCCTCGGCCGAATCGTTGGGCAGCGAGAAGACGTACTGCATCATGCCGCGGATCAGAATGTTCTCGAACTGGAGACCGACCTTCGCGACATTGGCCTGGCGCCACATGCCGATTTCGATCTGCCTGGCCTCGGACTGCGACTGGTACCACGGGTGTGCACCCAGCGGGTCAGTCTCGGCCGGGAGGATCCAGCGGCGATCGTTCGGGACGACGGCAAACTCGGGGGAGTCCCAGTCGATGTCGAGGTACGGGTCGAAGTGCTTGTGCACCGAGCCCTCGGACAGGAGTCGAAGCGTCTCGTTGTACGAGTCGTCGGATGCTTCTCCGCGCTTGTCGAGCGGCGATGTGAGCGTCATGGCGTCTCCTCTTCGTTTCGGTCACCGCTGGTATTTCTCGCGGTGTTCGGTGGAATCGAGGGCCGGTTGTGTGATCGCTGGCACTCGGTCTGGATTTAATGTAACCCGAGGTATCAGGAAAAGCTAGTGGCAGATACTCCTAAATCCCGACGAATTCTTGACACGGCCGAAACGGCGCCATAACTTACTTTTGAGTAATTTCCGCGGTGCGTCCGAAGTGGGCTGTTCAGGGACGGGTTCGCACCGAATCGCACGCGAAGATCGAACCGAGGCCGACGTGATCAGATCGATTCTCAGCAATCTTGCATTGAGACCGCCGACGCGTCTGCGCTCCCTTGTTCCGTCTCGCGGCGTCACGCTTTCCGACAAGACCATCGTCCTGACGGGAGCCTCGTCAGGGATCGGTGAGGCGACAGCTCATCTTTTGGCTCGTCGGGGAGCCGAGATGATCCTGGTCGCGCGCGGTGAGGAAAACCTCGAACACGTACGGGACGAGATTCACCGCAGGGGAGGATGGGCACACATCGTGCCTGCGGACCTCTCCCGCGGTGAAGCCGTTGACGAACTCGCGGAGACGATCGCGGATCGATTCGGGTCGGTCGACATCCTCGTCAACAATGCGGGTCGCTCGATCCGGCGTACCGCATTGGATTCGGTCGACCGATTCCACGACTACGAGCGCACCATGGCGCTGAACTACTTCGGGCCGACAAGACTGACGTTGCGGCTACTGCCCGCAATGCTCGAGGCGAAGTCCGGACACATCATCAACGTCGGAACCTGGGGAGTTACTGCCGGGGTGATGCCCAGGTTCAGCGCCTATCACGCGTCGAAGTCTGCTCTCAGTGCCTTCGGCCGAAGCCTCGGCGCGGAATGTCACGGCACCGGTGTCGATGTCACCACAGTGCAATTCCCACTCATACGAACACCGATGATCGCGCCGACGGCGGATTACGTGAGCCAGCCGGCGCTGACGGCCGATCAAGCTGCATCGTGGATCTTGAGGGCGATCAATACGCGTCCCGTCGAGCTGTATCCGCGGTACGCGGGGCTGTTACGAGCGATTGACGTTGTATCCCCTTCTGCCACTGACGCTCTCGTGCGAAGGGCCGGGATCTGAGGGGCTGGGATTTGAGGGGTTGGGATCTGAGGGGTTGGGATCTGAGGGGTTGGGATCTGAGGGGTTGGGATCTGACCAGAAACGTGCACCAGCACCGGGGCATGGTTCGTCCCCGGTGCTGATGTATTCGATTGTCGCGATTCACGCCGCTGTGGGTGGGCTGTTCCCGCCGATCGGCTGTTGATACGGATCGATCGACATCGGTGGATAGAACACCGTCTTTCGATCCGGTCCGATCTCCACCCGCCATTCCGTGTGGTGCATCGTCCGGTGGTGATGACCGCACAACAAGATCAGATTGTCGAGATCTGTTGGGCCACCATCGTTCCAGTGAACAATATGATGGGCATCGCACCACCCCGACGGAGTCCCGCACCCCGGAAACGCGCACCCGCCATCCCGGACGGCCAGTGCTCGCCTTTGCGGAACCGTCGCTGTTCTCGCTTCCTTGCCGCAGTCGAGCGGAACACCGTTCTCATCCAACAAAATTCGCGTCACGGTGCAGTCGCACGCCAACATCCGCGCGGTATCGATACTGATCGGGCCCACCCAATCCGTCCACGCGAAACCCAGTTCCTGAGTCGACGGCAAGAGGTCTTTCAACGCTTGCAGGTCCGTCATGTCTTTCGCGGACGCAGTCACCGTGATGTGCGGTTTCACCCCGCCCTCGATCGGACCCAACCCCGCCCGCTCGTACCGCCGCAACAATTCGCAGAACCCGTCCGCCCGTCGTAGCGCCGGCGTACGGGCGTCCTTCACGCCGTCCTTCTCCGGCGTCGGAGCCGACAGACTCGACAACAACGTGATCAGACGTGCCCCGTTCACAGCATCCAGGTCGCCCTTCACGGTCACCCGCCCGTACAAGCCTTTCGAGGCGTAGAACTCGTTACGCTCCGAATCCTCGCCGACCGGGACCCCGTCCTCACGCTTGCCGTACTGCTTCTCGATCCGCCGAATCGCCGCCCGCACCGCATCGCAATCCGCAATGTTCTTCGACGCCAACGACAACAAAATCCCGCGAGCCTTGTCCACATCCGCCAGGGTCATGTTCTTCGGCGGATGCTGACAAAACGACGCCACCTGCCGCGCCTTCAACGCATCCACGTCACCACGATGAAACGCATCCGCGACAACAGGTTCGAGCATCAACAACCGCGCCAACCCGACCAGCAGACTGCACTCACCGATCTCCAAATTCGTCGAACCATGCAACCACTGCGCGATCGCCCGAAAACCCTTCCCACCGAGAACCTCACGGGAAAACATCTCCACGATCAGCAACACCAACCGCGACTGCAACTCGTGCCGGACACGCACCAGATCCAGAACCTCCCCCTTGAGGCCCTCGCCATCCAGCTGCCACGCATCCCGACTGTCCATGCCGAAAGCATAATCGAACAAAGTTTCGAACACAAGAGAATGTGGATCGAAAATTGCTGCTATCAAATCGATTTCGACATTTCGGACAGTCGGTTATAGGCGGGTCGCCGACGTAGTCCACGTGCGCCGACGAGTGCGAGCGCCACCATCAACCCGGAGCACAACAGCATCACGGCAGTCTCGATGAACTGAAATTGCCAGTACCGGCTCTGTGGGTGATAGATCACGGCATAGTGATCGATTCCCTGTTCTCGAAGGCAGTTGTCGACCTCGAGGTCTTGCTGCTTGCGATCGGAATTGTCTGAGCCCCAGCACATTGTGTAATCGGCGTCGATCATGTTGCCATCCGTATCGGCGAAGCCGGCATCGATGACCCACCTCGAGTCGAGATTTTCATACGGCGACGGTGCATATTCCGCTGCACGTGCCAGTCCGTCGATGGGTTGCACTTCAGTGTCGGGGGCCAAGTAATGCTCGCGCATCGTCGCGCTCAGTGCGACGGGCACGATCAAGAACGCGAGAAGAGTCATGACCATCGCGAAGACGGTGTTGCGGATGAGCAATGCGGCTGCGCTGCCGGTAGTCATTGCTAAAAAGGTGTAGGCGCCGACGACGATTCCCGTCGTCTGAAAATTGGGGAACTCCATCAAGGAAAACGAGGTGGCTTCATTTGTTGCCGCCTGTCCCCGGCCAAGCGTCTGGGTCCAGCCGAGCACCAGGCCCAGGACTGCCATCGCAAGGGTGATGGGAACGAAGACCACCAGGACCCGCAAGAAATACCATCGAACAAGGCTGGTGGACTCGAGAAAATCGAGGTTTTCGGGACCCTGCTCGAAGTCTCGGGCGAATGTGGTGACGCCGACCAGCATTCCTGAGGCGAACGGTAGTAGGAGTACGAGAAGCGTCGTCAAGGTGAGAGCGGTGTCGGCACGGCAACTGCCACCTCCGTCGTACCAGCGTGAGCAAATGTCGCCGAAGTCCCAACTCTCGCCCGAACGCTGAACGAACCAGCCTGAAAGTGCGGCTGTCAGGATCAGGAGGAATATCATCGCCAGTGACCATACGATCTGCCCTCGGCATTGCCGCCAGGTCGCGTAGATCATCGGCGAATGCAGCTCGGTGAAGTGTGGATGCGTTCCATGATGAAACGATACCGTTCATTCTGTAATGGGCCTGCCACGCGGAACCGCCAGATTTCGACATTTTGTGTAGGACTTAAGTACGAGTTCACCTATGAGTAAATCGTCGAATATCCTACTTAAGGTGGGATCTTTGAAATAAAGCGCAAAAACTGGCACATGTTCTAGGATTTTGTCTACGGTTACATCCACATCGTGATCGCTCGGCCCCAGATCCCGCAATACGGGCGACGGATAATAGTACCGACGACATGCGAATGTCCGTTGCGAAGGAGTGGGAAATGTTAGTTCCGTTCTTGCAGGCGATTCTGAATTTCGCCTACGGGTCAATCGATGCCGGTGGAGTCGTCATCGACGGACTCGTCGGAATCTCGAGCGAATAGGAGGATGTGAGATGAATTCATCTGATCTGGGTTCGGTTTCGGCGCTCTTGCCCATGATGCTGACTGCTTTCAAGTCCATCATCACAATGCCTTTCGCGCTCTCCGTGGACTTCGGCCTCGACGTCCCGTTCAATCCGTTCAAATAGATTAGGGAGGGCGAAAATGGGTTCCTTGGAAGATGTTTTTGGTCTTTTCACCGGGTCACTGTCAGCGATCCACGTCAGCTTCTTCGAGATGCTGACTGCATTGTCGAGCGACGGGTGGGTGCAGGGATGACCTTCCGATCCGCCAACTCGCAGCTTAAGGAGGTGAGTATCTGATGCTTTTTTCTTTCTTGAGTAATGCTCTGGGTTCGCTTCGAGATGTCAGCGGCTTGGCAGTGATGGGAAGCATGATGATTCCCTCGTTCAGCGCGGAATGACATTGCAATACGGGTCGCATCGTCGATAGTCGACGCGGCGACCCGTATTTTCTTTTCGATATGGATTGTAAAAGCCGATACCCCGGACTTGCTCCGAGGTATCGGCCTGAGGTCAGAGGCAGAAGAAACTGAGCGAACTGATTGCCGCGTTCTGCTCGAGTTGGCCGGCATCTCCGACGTTGCCGGCGGCGACTGACAGATCTTGAAGGGAGAGAATAGCGTCCATTGTCATTTCCTTTGTTGATCGGCGTTCTTGCCGATGGATTTGATCGATCGAGTTTGCTTGCGGTGCTGATTCCATTTCAGATTTTTGGCCTGATGCTTCTGTGCTCCAATCTTCCGAGGTGATAACTTTCCGAACAACTAGGTGTTGTGGGTATGGACGTTGCTGACGCTGGATTGAAGTAGACGGGCTGGCCCTTCGCGGCAGGATGGAAGTTGCGAAACAGACCATCAACAGCAAAGGGACCAGCCCTGTGACACACCGTAATGCTCCGCTGACTGTGGAGGGAAGACGACGACTCATCGAGCGGTGCCGCACTCGTCCGATCGCCCACGTCGCCGCCGAAATGGGCATCTCCCGACAATGCGCCTCCACGTGGGTCAACCGGTACCGCAAATACGGTGAACTGGGATTACAAGACAGATCCAGCGCACCGAACCATCAACCCACCGCCACCGCCGCAGAGATCGTGGCCGAGATCGAAGCGATGCGCCGGACCCGGAAATGGTCGGCCGCGCGCATCACGTTCGAACTCCGAATGGACGGAACGGTCATCGCTCGCCGGACGGTCACGAAACTCCTGCGGGATCTTGGTCTCAATCGCCGCCGGTTCATCGACCCGAACGGCGAAACGAACCGCAAACCCCAGGTCATCGCCGCGAAACGGCCTGGTCAGATGGTGCACGTCGACGTGAAGAAGGTCGGCCGCATCCCTGACGGCGGAGGTTGGCGCGTCCACGGGCGAGGTTCCGAGCAGGCCAAACGATCACAACGTCGGAAAACGAAGAACAAGCAGGGCCGCGTCGGCTACACCTATTTGCATTCCGCGATCGATGGCAACACCCGTTTGGCGTACACCGAGGCCAGAGACAACGAAACTGCCGCGACAGCCATCGATTTCATGAACAACGCCCGACTCTTCTTCGCGGCGCACGGCATCACCCGGATCGAGCGCGTGATCACCGACAACGGATCATGCTATCGGGCAGCAGATTTCACTGCTTCACTGCGGGAAGCGCGGCACTACCGGATCAAGCCGTACACGCCGAAACACAATGGGAAAGTGGAGCGCTACAACCGCATCCTCGCCGAAGAACTGCTGTACTCCCGCGAATACATCAGCGAAGCCGAGCGGCGCACTGCCGTCGAGGTGTGGAACATTCACTATAATTATCACCGACCGCATTCAGCACGCGGAGGACGACCGCCTGCCGCTTACCGCCGGCACCGCGTAACTAACGTCCGTGCCTCATACAACTAGGCGATGTGGCAGGTCGACGCGCACATCAGTGGAAACGACTGTCGGGCAGGTGCCGAGCCGGTATGTCGGAGCAACGCCAGTATTCCTGCAGATCCGGTTGCCCAGTCTGTCGAGAGTCTCAGGTTCTGTTCACCTGGAAAGTGCAGGCCTCCTGCGTGATTGAGGCTGTGCAAGCCCAGAAGCTGAAACTGCTGTGCAAGCGTCTGTTCACAATCGGCGCCGGCGTATGGAGTCTTGGAGAGTTCGCTGAGAAACAGAATCAGCCCGGCTCGCCCGTTGAGTAGTCCGGCTTGGGCAGTGAATTCGACTGTGGCGGCGCGGGATATCGCACGCACCGCAGCTGCGTAACGCGGTTCGTCGACATGGCGCAGAAGTTGTAGAAGTACCAGGCCCACACCGACAGACCCGGATCCGAGATACGGCATCGTCCGGCGCTCCTCTCTCAGCTGCATCGACCCGTCAGGGCACATCGACATCACAGACAGATCGATGTCGACGAGCTGGCGTGCGTGTTCCAGCGATCGAGGATCACCACTCAGTTCGTAGTGGCGAGTCCAGAACAGTGCTTGTCCGCTCGGTCCCCGCATCAGCCCACCTCGGCCGGCCACTGCCCAAGGTGTTCCGCCGGCGTCGCGGACATGCAAGCGAGCAGCTGAAATTCGTTCGCGCAGAGTCTCGGTCACGACAGCGAGAGTGGGTGACACAGTCGGTCGTGAAACCGATTCCTCGAGTAGGAGGCAACCGATTCCGGAAAGGCCGCTGAAAAGGCTGGAGTCGATGTCGTCGAGTGGGGCTCGACGCAAAGTCTCGACCCACCTGTCGGCTGTCGAATGTCGCCCGTGATGCCGAAAGGTGTGCACCGCACCCGCGAGCCCGTCGAAGAAACCGAACTGTGGTTGCGTATCCGAATCAACCTGATGTTCAGTCCATTCCAGGACTGACTCCAAGGTGTCGGTGGGAAGATCATCGGCGAGCAGGTTTCCGCACGAGCCGTGAGCAATGCCGTAGCCGTTCACTTCGAACTGGGCGATGTCACCGGGAAAGAGTCGATCAGGGCGGGAGAGATCAAGCGAGGCGAGGATGCCGCAGCGCAATAGAGCGGCCGCCCGTTGCAGGTTTTCCCCGGGCGACGTGTCCCAACGATGCGGGCGATTCTCCGGTTCCGGCGCCTGTACGTCGAGCATCGAATAGAGCGAGGCACCGAAGGCACGAGGAAGATCGAATCGAGACATCGCATAGTCGATGAGTTCGGGAATCTTGTTGCAATCGAGAGGGAACAATGTAGTAAGTGGGACAAAGAGTCCCAGCTCGATGCATCCCAACGAGTATCGATCCGCCGCGATTCCTGTCAACTGTCGAGGTGCTGTGTATCCGGGGGCTCCGGTGGACCGGGGCGGATGCTCGTCGATGTTGTGGGCCATCTCGAAGTCGATGATCCGAATACCGGACGGTGAGCACATGACGTTGCCAGGGTGAAGATCGGCATGAACGATTCCGGCGTTGTGGAAGCTCTCGACTGCGGTAGTCAACTGTTGTGCAATGTCGAGTGCCCAGGTTCTGTATTCCGTTCGGGAACTGAGTGTCTGGTCCGCGCGTATCAGTGGGTGGCGGAGCGCAACTTCCTGATTCAGGGGAGTGCCGGCGGCGCGCTCGGTGACAAGGAAGTGGTGTCCCTCGCGCTCGAACAACCTGATCGCAGAAGGTGCGTACGGGTTGTCGGCAAGGTGAGTCAACTTGTCGTACTCGTTACGGATGCGGTCGATTGCGTACCGGCCGTTGGCGTCCGGGGCGGTAAAGGGACGGCCTTCTTTGATGACCAGATCGATGCCGGCGTCGTCGAACGCGGAGTAGATCCCCCCGCTGTTGCTGAAGTGCAGGGCTTCATTGATCGAATAGGGGAATTCGTCATGTGATTTCAGCTTGTCTTGCTGCGCGCGAACGAAGTCCGGGATTTGTACCCAGTCCGGAGTTCTGAAGGAAGTGCCGCGCACATCGGGTTCGAGCGATCCGTCAGGACGCCGAATTGCGGGGACGCGATCGCCGAATGAATCGTAGGTCTGCATGGGCAGATACGCGCCGTACCGTAAGTAGAGCGGTCCCCGGTTCCATCGCACATCGCTGAGGATGTACGGCCCGTCGGCACCGGCGACAAGCTTGTCCAGTTCGGTGATGACACGTTGTGTGGCAACACCATCCGCCGGATAGATCGTGATGAATTTTCCGCTGGAAGTTCGATTGGCCTGCTTGCTGTTGGACAACATGAGGTTTGCTGCCGTCCGAAGAAATTTGAACGGCACATGATTGTGACCGCAATACACGGAAACGGTATCGAGCAGCTCCTGCGCGTTGGCTCGGGTAGCGGAGCAGTGAATCTTCCATCCTTGTTCTGGCAGCAGACCGTCGGGCGGTTGGAAGTAGGTCCACGGTCCACTTTGGGGACCGCGCCGCCAGAGCGACCAATCCACCGACTTCGCGGGGATAAAGTGCTGGTCAGTTGATGTATCTGGTCGGGTGACCGTTCTGATTCGGTCGTAGAAATGCGGGTCGGCACGCGTGAAGGCAACGTATCGCAGGTCCACGCCAAACCTCCCAGTCAGTCCCCCTGCGGTTGTCATCGATTGGTGCCACGCCCCGAATCCCCTGTGGCTTGGATTGCTTGTGGCGGAAGGTTATCCGATTCCGGACATTTCGGGCGAAGATTGAAAACCTATCATTCGAAAGTACTAATGAATGGCGTGGGCCAGGCGAGGTCACTGATCGCCCAGCTTTTAGTCGGCCACATTTGTTTCGAGTTCGGAGGCCCCCTCTTGACGAGAGGATCAAGTCGGTGGTAGTTCTTTAGCGAGCGCTAAGTCAGGGTGCTCCCTCGATCTCGGTCCGGTACCCGGCGCCACGAAACTCGGGTGCCGGACCGCCCCAGCAATGCACGTCCTCGAAGGGAACGAAGATGACCAAGGCAGTGATCGTCGATGTAGTCCGGATCGCGTCCGGCAAGGGAAAGCCGGGCGGCGCACTGTCCGGGACGCACCCTGTCGAACTGATGGCCCACGTTCTGCGTTCCATCACCTCGCGAAACGGCCTCGACCCCGCCCTGGTGGACGACGTGATCGGCGGTTGCGTCGGACAGGCCGGTGAGCAGGCACTCAACATCACCCGCAGCGCGGTCCTGTCGGGAGGGTTCCCCGAGTCGGTACCCGCCACCACGATTGATCGCCAGTGCGGATCAAGTCAGCAAGCTGCGCACTTTGCGGCGCAGGGCGTGATCGCCGGGGCCTACGACATCGTGATCGCGGCAGGCGTCGAATCCATGAGTCGTGTCCCGATGGGTACCACGACGATGGGGAAGGACGCTTCCGGTCCGGGCGTCGCGGCTCGCTACCCCGAAGGCCTGGTCAACCAGGGAATCTCTGCAGAATTGATCGCCGCCAAGTGGAAGCTTGACCGCGACGCTCTCGACGCATTCTCCGCGCAGTCCCACCAGCGGGCAGCAGAGGCAGCGGCGAAGGGGCTCTTCGACAAGGAGATTCTGCCGATCTCGGTGACCAACGCCGCCGGTGAGACCGTCTCGCATATCGTCGACGAGACGGTTCGCGCGTCTACTACCGCCGAGGGACTCGCCGGTTTGAAGCCGTCGTTCTACTCGGAGAAGTACGCGCAGCGCTTCCCCGAGGCGCAGTGGTCGATCACTCCCGGTAACTCGTCGCCGCTCACCGACGGCGCGTCCGCAGCACTGATCATGAGCGAAGAAATGGCGTCGAAGCTGGGGCTGACGCCGCGAGCTCGTTTCCATTCCTTCTCCGTTGCGGGCGATGACCCGATCTTCATGCTCACCGCACCCATCCCAGCCACCCACAAGGTGCTCGCTCGCGCGGGTCTGAGCATCGACGACATCGACACCTACGAGGTCAACGAAGCCTTCGCTCCCGTACCGCTCGCCTGGGCTCACGAGTTCGGCGCCGACCCGGCAAAGCTCAACCCGTGGGGCGGCGCGATTGCACTCGGCCATGCCCTGGGGTCCTCGGGTACTCGCCTGCTGACCACGATGGTCAACCACCTCGAGGCCACCGGCGGCCGCTACGGATTGCAGACCATGTGCGAGGGCGCCGGCATGGCCAACGCGACCATCATCGAACGCATCTGAAACACATAACCTTTCGAAAGGAACTCTCATGATCGTCAACGACAGCGTCGCCGTCGTCACCGGTGGAGCATCCGGCCTCGGTCTGGCCACCACCAAAGCCCTTCTTGCCGACGGTGCCAGCGTCGTCATCATCGACCTTTCGTCGTCCAACGGTGAAGCCATCGCCAAGGAACTTGGCGACCGGGTCCGCTTCGCGGCTGCAGACGTCACCGACGAGGCTGCGGTCACCGCGGCACTCGACGTGGCCGAGTCCCTCGGACCCCTGCGCGTGGCAGTCAACTGCGCCGGAATCGGCAACGCAGTCAAGACGGTCAGCAAGAAGGGCGCTTTCCCGCTCGACGCGTTCAAGAAGGTCATCGACGTCAATCTGATCGGCACCTTCAACGTCCTTCGTCTTGCTGCGGAACGTATTTCGAAGACCGAGCCGATCGACGGTGAACGCGGCGTCATCATCAACACCGCTTCGGTCGCAGCGTATGACGGCCAGATCGGGCAGGCTGCGTACTCCGCGTCGAAGGGCGGCGTCGTCGGTATGACGCTTCCCATCGCCCGTGACCTCGCGTCGCTGCTGATCCGCGTCAACACCATTGCACCCGGCTTGTTCAAGACCCCGTTGCTGGCCGGACTGCCCGAAGCAGCCCAGGCGTCGTTGGGTCAGCAGGTGCCTCACCCCTCTCGCCTGGGTGATCCCAGCGAGTACGGCGCGCTTGCTGCGCACATCGTTTCCAACCCCATGCTCAATGGTGAGACGATCCGCCTCGACGGTGCAATCCGTATGGCACCGCGGTAATTTCGGCTATCACATGACTGGCGAGGTGGAGTCGGTGAGCTCGGTGGCAGTGGACTGGAGGTCCTTCCCGCCGCTGGTGATGACCGACATCCTGACGGCTTCGCTCGAGCTGTTCGACGAGAACGGTTACCACGGCACGACGGTGCGCCAGATTGCCAATCGTGTCGGGGTAACCGTTCCCGCGCTCTACTATCACCACGCGAACAAAGAGGCAGTTCTCGTCGCTTTGTTCGAGATCTCGATGAGTGAGCTGAATACCAGAACCGAAGCGGCAGAAGCGGAGGCCGGCGAAAATCCGGTACGACGCTTCGCCTTGGTGGTGGAGGCGATTGTTCTCTATATGACCCACCGGTCGCGGCACGCTGCGTTGGACACCGAGATCCGGCATGTCTCACCGGAAAGTCGAAGTCGGTACGCCGCCAGTCGTAAGCGGCTCGAGTTGCTGATGCGCAGGATCGTCGACGACGGTGTGGCATCGGGAGATTTCGCGGTCACCGATACCGAAGAGACCGTCCGGGCAATACTCGGTATGGCGCAGTCACTGCCGCGTTGGTTCCAGACCGGCGGTCCGATGTCGCCGTCGCAATTGGCGCAGAAGTACGTCGACATCGCTTTTCGCACGGTCGGCTATCGGCCGTAAAGTGCCTCGCTCGTGAACGAAGGTGGGCAACAGGTCGAAAACCTGTTGCCCACCTTCAGTATTCAGACTTCGACATTCACTCCGTGTCAGAGTCGCGTAACTTCGAGTCCGCCCTCGTGGTAGTCGGCGCGAAGGCGTTTCTTGTCGAACTTGCCGACGCTCGTCTTCGGGACTTCCTGAACCACGGCCCAGTTCTCGGGCAGCTGCCACTTGGCAACCTTGTCCGAAAGGTACTGTTGCAGTTCGGACATGGTGGTTTCGGAACCGGCGCGAAGGACAACCGCAACCAACGGGCGCTCGTCCCACTTCTCGTCCGGCACGCCGATGACGGCAGCTTCGGTGACGTCGGGGTGACCCATGACGGCGTTCTCGAGGTCGACCGAGGAGATCCATTCGCCGCCGGACTTGATGATGTCCTTGGAGCGGTCGGACAGGCTCAGGAAGCCGTCGGCCGTGATGGATCCGACGTCGCCGGTCTTGAGCCAGCCGTCGTTGAACTTGTCTTCCGCGTCGACGCCGTAGTACGACCCGGTGATCCAAGGGCCGCGCACTTCGAGTTCGCCGACGGAAACTCCGTCGTGTGCAACAACTTTGCCGTCGTCGTCGATGAGACGCGCCTCGACGGATGCCGGGAATCGACCCTGCGAGTAGCGGTACTTCCACATCGCGTCGCCGGTGACACCGGCCGGCGGACGGGCAACGGATCCGAGCGGGGAGGTTTCGGTCATGCCCCAGGCGTGCAGGACGGAGACGTTGTGATCGGCTTCGAATGCGTGCATGAGGGCGGGCGGTACCGCGGAGCCGCCGATCAGAACCTCACGCATCGAGGAGATGTCCTGCGGGTTCTGCTCGAGGTAGAGGTGCAGGCCCTGCCAGATGGTGGGTACGGCCGCGGCGAACGTCGGCTGCTCGCTGGCGATGATCGCAGCCAACGGGGCAGGCTGGAGGAAGCGGTCGGGCATGATCAGCGAGGCGCCGATCATGAACGCGGCGTAGGGAAGTCCCCACGACATGGCGTGGAACTGAGGCACCACGGCGAGTGCACGATCGCCCTGCGCGAGGTTGGGGCCGTCGCTCATGCAGACCTGCATGGAGTGCAGGTAGATCGAACGGTGGGAGTAGACGACGCCCTTGGGGTCACCCGTGGTGCCGGACGTGTAACACATTGCGGCAGCGCTCAGTTCGTCGACCTCGGGCCAGTCGAACTCGGTGGGCTGATCGGCGATCAAGCCCTCGTAGGTGTGAACCTGCACTCCCTCGGGAGCTTCGAGTCCTGCAGTGGAGGAGCCGGTGACGACGATGTGTTTGACGGTGGTCAGCGACGGAAGCTGCGGAGAGAGAAGCGGAATCAGGGACGGGTCGACGATGATCACGCGGTCCTCGGCGTGATTGGCGACATGGATCAACTGCTCGGGGAACAGACGAATGTTCAGGGTGTGGAGCACAGCGCCCATCGAGGGGATCGCCAGGTACGCCTCGAGGTGCTCGGAGTTGTTCCACATGAACGTGGCGACTCGCTCGTCACCCTCGACGCCGAGCCCGCGCAGGGCGTGCGCAAGCTGAGCACAGCGCTTGCCGACGTCAGCGTAGGACACACGGCGCGGGCCGGACTCGGTCCACGTGACAACCTCGGAGGCGCCGTGAACGGAGGCACCGTGGCGGAGAAGTTGAGCAATGGAGAGGGGGGCGTCTTGCATGGTGCTCAGCATGGGCTGCTCCTGTGTGGTGTGTGAGACCGGTGCTTTTGCCCACGGGTCGTCACAAACGATGTGCTGTGGCTGCCAGATTAGTCACAGCCCCGAAGTGCTCGCTAGTGACCCACTGCACTGGCGAAGAACCACGCTATGAGTAGCGCTCCCGGATCGACTACTCCGCGAGCGGCTTCGCCCACAAAACTTGCACGTCCGCGGTTCGCGAGCATGGTTTCGGTCGACTCCGCCCCGGCCGCTGCGGCTTCCGCTGCGCTCGCCAGCGCAGCATCTCGATCGGCTTCCGAGCTCACGGATCGCTCCAACGACTCGACCGCCGGAACTATCGCGTCGACCATCGTCTTGTCGCCGACGCGTGCGCCGCCGAGCGAGGTGATGTTGTCGAGTCCCGCTCGCGCTGCAGCCGCGATCGCGCCGAGGTCGAGTTCGGAGTCCGCCGAGTCTGCGGCAACGCGGAAGAAATGCCGGAACCAGATGCCGAACAATGCGCCGGAGGTGCCACCGGCGTGGCCGAGGTACGCCTGTGAGACTGCATCGAATATCGTTGCGGTGGAGTACGTGTCACGGATCGCCGAGATGTCGAGTTGATCCAGTGCGGCCACCATGTTGGTCCCGAAATCGCCGTCGCCCGCTCGTCGGTCGAGATCGGTCAGTGCCGGTTCCTGATCCAGTACCTTCTCGGCCCAGTCCGCAATCCAGCTTCCGACGAAGCTGCTTTCGGCGGTGCGTGAGGTGTCGGGTGTGAATGTGGGACCGAAAGATTCGCGCGTGCCCATGCCGGTGTACTCACGCGCTATAGCATTCGGCCAGGCGGGCGCTTTTGTTGGTGCGTCCCATAATTCGAGGATTTCTTTGTCTGTGCGAACAAGGGTGATGGACGCGCCTGCCATGTTCAATGCAGTGACGAAGGTTCCGATCAGTGTCCGCTCGATGTGAATTCCCTGTTCGTCCAGATAATCTCCGAGTTCGGCGAACAGAAGTTGCAACTCCAGCGGGTGGGTGGCGCCGAGACCGTTGACGACGGCGATGACGCGGTCGCCTTCGGCGAGACTCAGGGACTTGATGATCGGGTCCGTCAGCCGCCGCACCAATTCCGGTGCGGGCAGGGCGTCCACGCGTTCTGTGCCGCGTTCGCCGTGGATGCCGATACCGAGTTCCATCTGACCCGCCGGCAAGTCGAACGACGGCTCGTCAGCCCCCGGCAAAGTGCATGGGCGAAGGGCGACGGCCATGCTCCGAGCGGAGTGCGCGACGTGTTGTCCGATCCGGGTCACCTCGGCCAGGTCGTCGCCGCGGGCGGCGGATGCGCCGCAGACCTTCTCCACCACGATGGTTGCCGCAGTACCGCGTCGCCCCGGGCCACTGCCGTCTGCGCGTTCGGTCGCGACGTCGTCGTCGACCAGGACGACGTCCGTATCGATCTTGTCCTCGCGTAGCAACTCTCGGGCGATACCGAAGTTCATCACGTCGCCGGTGTAGTTCTTCACGATGTGAAGGACGCCGCCGCCGGCGTCGGCAGCCTTGGACCCCTCGTGGATCTGAAGTGCATTGGGTGAGCTGAAGACCAATCCGGGGCAGACGGCTGTGAGCATTCCTTCGCCGATGAATCCGGCGTGCATGGGTTCGTGGCCTGAACCGCCGCCGGAGACGAGCGCGACCCGTCCGCGGGGAAGTGGCCTTGCGCGTGTGAGGTACCCAGGGTCGGGATTCCACGCGATGTCGTCGGTGGATGCGATCAAACCACGGAGTGCGTCGGGAACAAATGTCTTTGCGCTGCGCATGAACATCACTTCAGAGTAGGTCTAACGTCGACTTCGGGCACGGATCACGATCGACGAGAGGTGGACGGCGTGAAATTGGGGTTGGTACTTGCCGGTGGCGGCGTTGCGGGAATCGCCTGGGAAACAGGTTTTCTGTTGGGCCTTCAGGACAAATCACCGGACACTGCCGCTGCGCTGCTGACGGCGGACGTGTTGATCGGCACTTCCGCAGGTTCCACGGTGAGCGCTCAGATAGCGAGCGGCGTGACACTGCAAGAGCTTTTCGACGCACAAACAGCGGAGGCGACCGGCGAAATCGACCCGAAGGTCGATGTCGAGGTACTCGGTCAGATGTTCGTCGACGCGATCGCAGGATCGCAGGACCGGGCCGAGCAGCTCCGTTTGCTCGGCGAAGCAGCGATGAGAGCCGATACCGTCGAACCTGCCGTGCGTCGCGCGGTCATCGAGGCGAGGCTGCCCAATCGGTTGTGGCCCGACCGGGAGTTGCGCATCCCGGCGATCAACGCACAGACCGGTGAGTTGAGGGTGTTCGGCAACGCTGACGGCGTAGAACTGATCGACGCAGTCGGAGCAAGTTGCGCCGTACCAGGGGTGTGGCCGGTAGTCGTGATCGAGGGCGAGCGGTACATGGACGGCGGAATGGCGAGTGGCTCGAATGTTCATCTGGCTGCCGACTGCGATGTGGTCGTGGTTCTTTCACCCGCAGCCGACCCCGCCCCGAATCTTCTGGGCGGCAGTCTACGAGGGGAAATCGATGTGATGACGCCCTTGCCCGTGCTGCCTGTCTTCGCCGACGACGCCGTCGTCGAAGCGATCGGAACGAACTCGCTTTCACCGACAACCAGGCGCCCCGCAGCCGAACTCGGCCGCGAACAGGGCCGTCGAACCGCCGACGAGATCGCCGCGTTTCTGGTGACGGCATGAGCGCCGCACGGATTGCCGTCGTCGTGCGCCCGGAGCAATCTCCGGAAGATCTGGTTCGACATGCCAGGTATGCAGACGAAGTCGGTATCGACGAGGTCTGGTTGTGGGAAGACTGCTTCTTCGGCGGAGGAATAGCCACTGCTGCAACTGTATTGGCTGAGACCGATCGTGTGGGTGTGGCGATCGGTGTGCTGCCGACCCCGATGCGCAACACCGCGATCACGGCGATGGAGATTTCAGCGCTGGCCAGAGTTCATCCGGATCGACTACGGGTTGGCTTCGGTCACGGCGTTCAGAGTTGGATGCGGCAGATCGGGGCCAAAGCCGAATCGCCGTTGACCCTCCTGCGGGAGCAGTTCGGAGCAGTCGAGCGGCTACTGGGCGGTGAGTCGGTGACGGTGTCCGGTCGATACGTGAATCTCACGGACGTCACGCTGGCGTGGCCACCGGAGACGGTGCCGCAGTTGCTCGTCGGCGCCACGGGGCCAAAGACTTTGGCGCTCAGTGGCGAGTTGGCGCAGGGCACCGTGCTCTCGGGTGGGACGACCCCGGACGGCGTGCGTCGGGCGATCGCTCACATCGGGGCGTCGGATCACGAGGTCGTCGTCTACGTCATCTGTGCTTTCGGTTCCGGCGGTCGTGAGCGCGCCCTTGCCGAGGCCGCAGCGTCCGGTAGCGAGTCGCCGGAGGATGCGATTGCCGTGGGCAACGCGGCCGAAGTCGCGGCAGCAACACGGCGATGGGTTGCAGCAGGTGCAACCACCGTGGCACTCCAACCGACTGTTGACGAGCCGGATGTCCGCGAGTTCATTCGCTTTGTCGCGCAGGAGGTTCAACCCCTGGTGGCGTAGTTCAGAAGGTTACTCTGGACAGAACCGCGTCGATGTCGGCAGTGCTCACGTCGCGATGTGTCACGAACCGAACCTTCCCGGCAACGGTGACCGCGCCGACATCGACAGCGGCGAGCTGAGCAACGGTGACCGACGGATCGGCTGTCGCGGCCAGAACGATGTTGGTGGCAGGTTCGTCGACGGCCCAACCGCGTTCACGAAGCCCCGACGCGAGGCGCTGCGCGTTGTCGTGATCGTCGGAGAGGCGAGCTTGTGAGCGCAACGCGACGATGCCGGCTGCGGCCAGCACTCCGCCCTGACGAACGCCGCCGCCGAGCATCTTGCGGATCCTTCGGGCTTCGGTGATCAATTCGGGTGATGCGGCGAGTATCGAGCCGACCGGCGCACCGAGTCCCTTACTCAGGCACACCTGAACGGTATCGGCGCCGGAAGTCAATTCGGTGGGCGAAACATCGAGTGCAACAGCGGCATTCCAGAGACGGGCGCCGTCGAGGTGAATCTTCAAGCCGCGTGATCGCGCTGCGTCGACCAGCTTCGTCCATTCGGTCGGATTCATGACGGCACCGCCGGCGAAGTTATGAGTGTTCTCGAGACAGAGCAGCGTGGTGTTCAACGCGAAGTACGGGCCGGGGGAGCCCGCCGCCTTCACGACAGTCTCGGGGGTGGGACGTCCGGGTCCGCCGTCGTGCGGCAACGCCATCGGCATTCCCTGGGCGAGCCAGGCAGCGGTGCCCAATTCGGAGCCCAAGACGTGAGAGTGTTCCGGTGCCAGGAACTGATCGCCGCGGTGAAGGTGCAGCATCAGCGCAATCAGGTTGCCCATCGATCCGCTCGGCACCCACAGTGCCGCCGGTAAACCCAGAGTGTGCGCCACCTCTTCCTCGAGCGCCGCCATGGTCGGGTCGTGATCGAGGACGTCGTCACCGACCTCGGCGTCGGCCATCGCCTTCCGCATCTCCGCATCAGGCTTGGTGACGGTGTCCGAGCGTAGGTCGATGTACGACGAAGTCATGGCTCATTCGATCAAGCCGCGTGTTCCGGCGTCAAACCGCGGTATTTCCAGGACGGCTCTTCCGGCCTGATAAATCGATATCGCTGAGGATGCCTTCCGTGTGATGATGAGCGCCGGCAATCGCCGGTGACGAGAACAAGAAGTGGAAGGGGACAGGCATGCGCGACTGGAAGCAAGCGTTGCACCTGCGCGGGCACTCACCCCGCGGTATTTCCCATCCCGCATTCGGGGAACAGAGCGGCGCTGGATATATGCCGTTCCCCATTTCTTGCATTTGCTCCTGACCCGTCTTCGTGTCCAGGAGTTTCACTCCTCGACACGAACTGAGAACTCTCATGCGGAACCCGAACCGCGCACTTGCTCACAGTTGGATGAACCGCCCCGTCCGGGTACTCAACGCCACGTACGAGTACCTCGGTGAAGTGAGCGCCGATCGTGCGGTCGTCCTGATCGCCACCGGCTCCGCGCAGTCCACCGAAGACGTGACCCCGATATTTCCGGTGCGCTCCAAGCACGTCGAAATCCCACTGCCGAGGACGATCCTGCTCGCCGAGTACGTGTACGTTGCTCACCGGGTGACGGTCACCGATTCCAGTCGGGCCACTTTTGCCGGTGTCTTCGACCGGGACGGTCGTCAATGTGCGTACTGCGCCGCCCGGGCAACGACCATCGACCACGTCCAACCGAGAAGCCGTAACGGGCCCAACACGTGGGGAAATCTGGTGGCGTGCTGCAGTTCCTGCAATCAGCGCAAGGCGGATCGCACTCCGGCCGAGGCCGGTATGCGGCTGCTGTGGGAGCCGAAGGCACCTCGGCGCATCGAGAAAGTGCAGCAGAAGATCTGGCGCGAATTGAGTCGGACGTGACAGTCGAAGGGAGCCAGTGATGTGCGCTGACGAAATCTCCAATTTGGCTGAGCTTTTGCCGATCTCGGACGACCGGACGTGGTGGCAGGCGGAATGCCGAGGAGACCCCGAGCCGGACCGGTGGTTTCCCTTTCCGTCCGAGGGATACGACTACGCGACCGACGTGTGCAACAGGTGCCCGATTGTGGCTTCGTGTCGTGAATTCGCCTCTGCCACTGGTCAGACCGGAATCTGGGGTGGAGTGAAGTTCGAGCAGGGCAGGATTGTCGCGGCGTGAGGGATCAGATTCCCGGCTCCGCGGCGATCGTGCCGGCCGACACCGCCCGGCACAGAGCGTCGTGGTCACGCTCGGTCTGATCGGCGTAGAGCCGAGCAAACCGGGTGAGGGCGGTGTCGACCGTGTCCGAGGTTCCCAGGTAACCGGAAATCAGTGACGCGCCACTGGTTCGTGCGTGTCCCTTGGCCAGTAGGCGACCGCAGATCGCGACATAGTCGGTCAAGGCTGCTGCATCGATATTGTTCAGGTCCACAGAACCTTTCATGTTCCGGAACTGACGGACGTAGTACTGGCGGTCGTCCACGGTGCACCACCCGAGCAGTGGATCGCTGACTGTCTGGAGAGCCTGCTGGTATTCCGCGACGCGTCGTCCTTGGTGGTCGTGCCAGGCCGAGTCACCGTGCACGAAGGGTGCAACGACGGATCGGCGAGCCTGCTTGAGCTGCAAGAAGATGACGTCGTCCGGGATGCTCCCTTCGCACAGGGCCACATAGGCGCGCAGAGCGACACTCCCGACTCCGACAACCCGGTGCGCGACGTCGATGACGTTGTATCCCGAGACGACTCGGCGCCAGTGTGGTGCAAGGGTTTCGAGATACTCGTCCAGACCCTCCAGGAGGAAGTCGGTGTCCTGTGGCGTGAGTCGTGTTGTGAGCGGCGGGTTCTCGACCAACTGGCGCCGTCCGTGATCCTCGACGGTGAACCGCGGCACCGCATGGTCACTCGTACGCCGCCGGGCGCGCTCCGCGGCGCGCCTGATCTCGGCCAGCAACCCAGGATCGGTGACGTGGTCGGTGAGTCCGTCGAGATCGACCCGGTCGAAGGAGCGATCGAACAGCGGACGCTCGGAGAGCTTCGCCAAGTGGAGGCGATACGCGGACACACACGAGGTTGTTGCTGTTTCGCATTGAGCTTCGGTGAGACCGTTCTGCCGACCGGCCACCCAGATGCTCGCAGCCAGCCTTCGTAGATCCCATTCCCAGGGCCGGGATGTGCTTCGTCGAAATCGTTGAGGTCTATGACAAGTTCGCGTTCCGGAGATCCGTAGAACCCGAAGTTTCCGACGTGCGCATCTCCACAGATGACGGGAGTGATGCCGGTGGACGGCAGCTGCGCCATGTCCTCTGCCATCAATCCGGCGGTACCGCGCAGGAATCCGTATGGCGAAGCGACCATTCGCCCCACACGGATCGGAACCAACCAGTCGAGTCTTCCCTCGTGTGCCGTGTTGACCTGATCGACCGGGTCACGTCGATCGGATGGGGGCGTCCAGTCGCCGAGCGACGATCGCGCCACTCGCTTGCGCAGGCCTTTCCCGATCTTGCGACGCTCACTGCGGGGCGTCTGACGCGCCCGCAAAGTCGCCCTGCCGTCCGGTTCGTTCTCGAGAGCCAGCTGACCGGCAGGCCTGTTCAGCGGGTCCATGTCGGGCTCTCTTTCGTCGGGCGTGCGAAACTCGCGCTCGATCTTATGCCCGCCGGATTGTGCGCCGCGCGACGAGTTCCTTAACTACCCGCCTGGGCAATCAACTCGACAGCGCGGTCGGCGCACAGTTCAGGATCCGGCATTCTCCCGATACCGAGGCATTCGACAACGGCGAACGACGCATCCGGTGTGGTTTCCACGCCGAGCGCCCACCCGAAGTAGTGATTCCAGGCGAGTACGGCTCGGTGGCCACTGTGCTGCGGAATCTCGCTGCTCAGAACGAGTACTGCGTCGAACGCGGGGCCGTCGCACCAGATGACCGATTCGGCGAAGGTGGAGCTGGCGACGGCGACTACGTACCTGTGACAAGTCGATTCACTCGGAATGGCGATGTGTGCACGCATGGTCGCTCCTCCGGCTCGGTTGCGATCGGAGGGTTCCCCGTTGCCGGCGCCGAAAAAACGCTTGTCAGATTACGTCCCGGCCACAGATCTACGACGCAGACGGTGCCTGAGATGTTTTTGTGCTGCCCGCGCGACCGAGCGAGTCGAGAGATACTGTTCGGCCGGTATCAACCGGGAACCGAACAAGTAGAACCTTCGGGCTTCGTCGTGGTCGTGGGTGGCCGCGGAGATGAGCAGACGTTCGATCGCGGTGAACTTTCGCCCACCGGCGTAACCACTCATGTAGTCGATGTGATTCGTCATACTCGCTCTGGCGCTACGGTATTCGGTCAATGCAGCGTTCACGTTCCGATGTGAGTCGAGTGTGTCTGCCGGCGTCTCCGTCAGCATGTGCACGGTCGCATCGACCAGCATCTGAGCGGTCTCGAGTGCCCACGAGCATCCGATACCCCACAACGGGTCGTTGGTTGCCGCAGCGTCGCCGATGAGTGCGAACCCGTTACCTACGGGTTCGGTGAGGGTTGTGGAGAAGTGTTTGGTACCAACGATCTTCCCGACGATGTGCTCTCGCCGAACAAGCGGAGCGCCGGGTAATGCGTTGGCGTACTCGAGGAAAGCAGTAGACAGGTCGTCAGCGAACGAGCCGAGCTTGTCGAGGGCAGGGAAGACGACCAGCACGCTGATTCCGCCGTCGTTGGGGAGCAGATAGGCGACGTCGGGATCCATGAACCACGACAAGGACGTTTCTCCGCCGGGTCGTTCGAGTCCGGAGAGTTGGGCGAAATAGCTGAAACGCCCGTTGGATGCAGTCACGGAGTCGCAACGAGCGGATCGTGCGACGGTCGAATCCTTGCCGTCCGCTCCGACGGTCAATCGTGCTTCGACAGTGAAGACCGAACCCTGTTCGGTGCCGTAGACGCCTGCAGTAGTGCCGTTCTCGGTCAGCAGTCCGGAAACACGATACCCGAGAAGAAGGTCGACGTTCGGGTAGTCGTTCGCGAGTTGGCGCAGTAGGGGGTCGAGAGTTTCCCTTCGGACGTTGAACCCAGGTGGCGGTGAGTTCTCTGCCGCGTCAGGGGTGATCACTCCCCAAGGGGTCCAGAATGTCGGAACGGTTTCCACCATTCCCAGGGCGAGCAGTTTTTCCGTGGCGCCGAGTCGTTGCAAGATCGGGGCACCGCACGGTTGCAGGTGGTGAGTGCACAGGACTTTGTGCGCCCGGATGTCGGAGCGAGCGTCGAGAAGCGCTATCCGCAGACCTTGCTGGGCGTACATGATGGCGGCCGCGCATCCCGCGATGCTCGCGCCGACAATCACAACGTCATACTTTTCCCGTGCCTTCGAAGTCACTCGATCAGCTTAATGCATAAGGTTATAACTTAAATATGACTGGATTCAGTCATCGTGTTCGGGCGTTAAGTCCCGAACTGCGGCCCGGATGGACTGTTCACGAAGCTCGTTCTCTCTGCGCAGTTCACGACGCCGTCGCCCGGCCTCGAATCGCTGCCTGGCGATTGTTCCGGTCGGCCGGAGTTGGGGTACCTCAGCCGGTTTCCCGTCGCTTCCCATCGCCACCATCGTGAAATAGCAACTATTGGTGTGGCGAGATTTTCCGAGAAGAATGTCTTCGGTTTCGACTCGAATTCCGATTTCCATCGAGGTGCGCCCGGTGTAATTGACGGAAGCGCTGAACGTGACGAGTTCGCCGACATGCACCGGTTCGCGGAACACCACACGATCCACCGACAGAGTCACGACGTAGGTCTGGGCATATCGACTCGCGCACGCATAGGCAACCTGGTCGAGAAACTTCAGAATCGTTCCGCCGTGCACGTTGCCCGAGAAGTTTGACATGTCCGGCGTCATGAGGACGGACATGGACAAGGTTTGTTTCGATGCTTGCTGCGATGCTTGCTTCAATTCAGGTAGGGGGTTCGATTCAGACATCAAGCGGGCCTCTTCGGTTCGGTGGACGGTGAAGAGACCGTATCCGGCAAAGAGGGTTACCCGCGCGTTCGGAAGAGCGCGGTGTCAGAGTTCGGGACAGTGCCCGTGTGGAGGACGTATTCGCTGGTGGCGACGGGGCCGGCCGCGCTCGACCTGAGACAGGGTGCGAGCGCCGAGCGGAGGTGCGCTGACATCGAAGCCCAATTCCCTGCGCCTCGAACCGCCTCGCGAAAGTTCTTCAACGCCGGCGCCTGGTCGCACAGTTCCTCGACGGGATCCGAACCGGCTGGTAGTTGCCACTCGAGCAGGTGCGAGGCCGAGCTCACCGACTCCAATCCAGCTGCTGCCTTCTCGAATTCGCTCGGGCTCGACCATGTCGTCGGTAGTGGTGTGATGCCATTCCACGCAGAGGCGGCCTCCCTTCGGAGTGCTGCTGCCCACCCGTTCTCCGACCACGTTGCGACACAAATGCTTCCACCCGGGCGGGTCACCCGCATCATCTCTGCGAGGGCGATCGCAGGGTTGGGACAGAAGATGATCCCGAAGATGCTGACACAGGCGTCGGCGCTCGAATCCGACCACGGCAGAGACTGTGCATCGCCGATCGTGAAAGTGGGTTCGGTAGTTCCGGGGCGAGGAATCCAGCGTTCGCGCGCGACCTCCAGCTGGCTGGCGGAGAGGTCGAGTGCGTGGACCGCGATCCCGGACTGGGCCGCCGGGAGCGTAAAGTTCCCCGTTCCGGCGCAGACGTCGTACGCCGTGCTCACGTGCCCGATCGAGCGCAGCGCCTCTGTCGATGCAGGTGAGAGTTGTTCGGCAAGAGGGGAATATGCCGCACCGTTCCAGTTTCCCCGATTCACGACAAGCTCCTTTCGACTGCGTCGATGACCGTATCGAGCGCTGCGCCTGCCGCACGCGCTGCTTCGCCGGGGTTGCGTTCCTCGATGGCAGCGATCAAGGGTCGGTGCTCGTCGACGTGGAAACCTGGACCGACACTGACGGCGGACAGCGAATCCGTCACGGCGGCAAGGACTCCCCGGTAGACGTCGATCAGTGCGGAATTGTGGGACGCCTCGACGATCGAAAGGTGCAAGGCCATGCCGGCTTCGACAGTGAAGCCGCCGACGTGACCGGGGTGGGCATTCCAGGCTGCATGTATCCGCGCGAGATCTTCGGGGGTGTGGCGCTGCGCTGCAAGTCGCGCGGCTTCGACCTCGAGTCCGCGTCGCAGGCTCAGTACGTCGAGAACGTCACCTCTGGCGAGCCGGCGCCCGAGTAATCCTTCGACCGGCGACGCCGCCATGACGTACACGCCGCCACCGTGGCGTACGGACAGAACTCCGGCGTGGGCAAGCGCCCGTACCGCTTCGCGCATGGTGTTTCGGGCGACTCCCAATTCCTCGACCAATGCGGTCTCCGGCGGGAGTTTCGATCCGACGGGCCATCGACCGGTCGAGATCGCCTCCTCGATCGCCGCGGCGACGATGTCTACCTTGCGTCCGGAATCGGCCATGTATGTCACCTCGGATAAGTGGGTCAATGACTTGATCGAGGTTAGCGTGCCCGACCAAGTGGGTCAATGACTCGGAAATTACCCGCGTACGTCCAGGCTGCGGGCGTAGTGCTCCTTGAATACCTCGAGATGTGCCCAAGATTCCAAGCCGCTGACACCGTCGATCCCGCGGATTCGTTCGGACAGCGCATGCAGGTCGCTCGAGGAGTTGGCGGCAACCGTCGCGATCACGTCGTATCGTCCGAGGGTCCGGGCGAGGAATTCGATTCCGGGCAGCGACTCGATCTCCGATACCGCGTTGTCGTCCCGTGAGCCCAGATTGACGCCGATGCCCATCGCCAGCGTTCGGCCACCACCTCGCCGCTTGACGACAGCGCCGACGCGCAGTGCCGTGCTCGCGATCAGATGATTGACCCGGTTGCGCACGGCGCTCGGCGACAGTCCGGTGTGTTCGGCCAGCTCGAGAAAGGGCATTCGCCCGTTGCGCTCGAGCAGTTCGATCAACGCGACATCTGTCGAGTCGAGTCGGATATCGGCTTGTAAAGCGGTCTCGGGCATGAAGATTCCCTTGATGACGTCGACGTAGACCAGCGTGCTCACGGATCGAACGCCACGTTGTGAGCGGAGTTCGGCGATGGCACGGTACAGATCGTCGTGACTGGGCACCCGAAGTTCCGCAATCACGTTGTACTGCCCGCTGACTGCCGAGATGTAGACGGCGGCCTCGGATGCGATCAACGCGTCCAGCACCGGGGTCATCGGTCCGGACACTGCGATCGAGACGTGTGCAAGCGCCTTCAATCCGAGAAGTTCGGGGTGCGCGACGGCCACTACGGACACCGTTCCCGAGTCGAGTAGCGCCTGCACTCTGGTGGACACCGCCGCTCGTGGGGCGTCGACCGCCACGGACAGTTCGCGGTACGTCGCTCGCCCGTTGCGCTGAAGTGCGGCAATGAGCTTGGAATCGAGATCGAGCGTCATGGTTGCCCCAACTTTTCCAGAGATTTTTCTGTATGAGCTTCCTATTAGAACAGTCGCATGTGGCCATGGATGATGTGGATAAGTGCAGAAATGCTCGAAAACTCATACAAAAAAGTTGTATACCGCCTGGTCTGAAACTTTGATGCATTGCATAGCTCCAGGTCAGGGCGTAGTTTTCGCTCAACACGCAGTGACCTGCACCACCATCTCGACGAAGGACCACCATGCGCAAGTTGCACACGCACGAAGCCTCGCCTCTCGACGCCACCGGCACGATCTTCACCGGCGCCAAGATCCACACCGTTGACGACAGCACGGTGGGAGCCGAAGCGTTCCTGGTGTTCGGAAACCGCTTTGCAGCGGTGGGAACGCTCGAGGAATGCCGCACCGAGGCGCGTCGGCTGAGCACTCGCACAACCGCGGTGGTCGAACTCGACGGCGCCACCGTCGTCCCCGGCTTCGTCGATCCACATGCACACCCGTTGATGTACGGGCAGATGCTCAGCTGGGTGGACTGTGGGCCGGAGAAGGCACATTCCATCCCCGGAATCATTGCGCTACTTCAGGAAGCGGCGCTCACAGCACCTGCGGGCGTCCCGATTCGCGGATACGGCTACGAGCACCGCAACCTGATCGAAGGGCGTCACCCGCTCAAGGAAGAGCTCGATCAGGTGGCCACCGATCGCGAGGTCTACCTCATGAACGCGAGCGGTCACGGCGGCGTCGTCAACTCCTTCACTTTCGACAAGCACGGTATCGACGCGAGCACCGAGAATCCGGCCGGTGGCGAGTTCTTCCGAGATGAAGACGGCGAACTCACCGGTGAGCTCTCCGACGCCGCGTGCAACATTCTCACCGGCGTCAACGGAGTGAAGGTCGGCCATCACGGCCCCAACTTCCATCTCGAGGACGAGCCGGAAGAGCACCTTCGCCAGCTGTCGGTCGCTCAGGACAAGTTCCTGGCCGGTGGCGTCACCACCATCGGTGACTGCCAGGTGACCCGGCGTGAATTCGACATGTACCTGCGTCTGGCCGAGCAGGATCAGCTCAAGACCCGCGTCAGCATGTACATGCTCAGCCACCTCCTCGATCACGTCATCGACACGGGAATGCACGGCGCCTTCGGCAATTCGCGGCTCGCGTTCGGCGGCATCAAGTTCTACGCCGACGGCACACTCGGAGGCTGGACCGCATACTTCCCCGACGGCTACGTGGGCGACCCGTGCCGCACCGGGCAGCTCTACCACGAGCCGGCGGACTACTCGGAGCTGATTGCCAAGGCACATTCGGTGGGTCTGCAGACCGCCACGCACGCTCAGTCACCGACCGCCATCGACATGGTGCTCGATGCCATCGAAGCTGCGCAGAAGGCTCACCCCGACGCCGACGCTCGTCACCGCATCGAGCATTGCGGACTCCCGACGGCCGAGCAGATCGCAAGGATGAACCTGGCCGGTGTCTACCCGGTGAACCAGCCACAGCACTACTACAACTGGGGCGAGGGCGTCACCGCTGCGATCGGCACTCCGGGCGAGCGGTTCAACCCGCTCGGCGAGTTCATCGCTGCCGAAGTTCCCGTGACCATCAGCTCCGACGCCCCCGTCGCAGAGCCGAAGCCGCTCGAAGCAATTCAGGCAGCCGTTACTCGTGTGACGCGTCAGGGCCATCAGCTCGGCTCCGATGCACTCCGCATCACCGCCGACCAGGCATTGCAGGCTCACACCCTCAACGGTGCGCGTGCGCTGGGCCGCGAAGCAGAGCTGGGCAGCATCTCGGTCGGCAAGCGGGCCGACTTCGTCATTCTGGGCGCGGATCCCCTCGAGGTTCCGGCCGACGCGATTGCGCAGATCGAGGTCCGAGAGACCTGGATCGACGGCGAACTCGCACATTCAGGTCATAACCACCTATTGTCGAGCACTTCGACCACCGAGGAAAAGTAATGAACCGAGAGCAACAGATCGTGAAGGCCCGCAAGGCGGGATTTGCAGCCTTCGTCGGTACAACTATCGAGTGGTACGACTTCTACGTGTATGCCACGGCAGCCGCCCTGGTGTTCGGTGACATCTTCTTCCCACCCGGAACCGACCGCCTGACCGGCGTTGCGGCGGCGTTCGCGACATACGCCGTCGGTTTCTTCGCTCGCCCGCTCGGCGGAATCGTGTTCGGCCATGTCGGTGACAAGATGGGCCGACGCACCGCATTGGTGGTGACTTTGACGCTGATGGGTGCAGGCACGTTCCTCATCGGCATGTTGCCCACTTACGCGTCGATCGGGTTCTGGGCGCCGTTACTGCTGGTACTGCTCCGCTTCGTCCAAGGCTTTGCCGTCGGCGGCGAATGGGGCGGCGCGGTCCTGATGGCCGTCGAGCATGCACCCGAGGACAAGAAGACCTTCTACGGCGGTTTCGCTCAGCTGGGCAACCCGGCCGGCGCGCTCCTGGCCACAGGTTTCTTCAGCATTCTCTCCACCTTCGGCGACGACGCTCTGCGCGAGTGGGCTTGGCGACTGCCGTTCCTCTGCTCGGCGCTGCTGATCCTCGTCGGCTTGGTCGTTCGCCTGAAGGTCGAAGAGTCCCCGGTTTTCGAATCCGAGGTGAAGTCCGCGGACGTACCGGAAATGCTCCCGCTCAAGTACGCGCTGGTGACCAACTGGCGCCCGATCATCCTGGGCATCGGCATTCTGCCCGTCGCAGTCGGCGGCTACTACCTCGTGACGACCTTCATCACGGCATACGCAACCGACCCCGACGTCGGATTGTCGGAGACGTTGATTCTCAACGCGCTCAGTGTCGCTGCAGTGGTCGAATTGATCGCGACTCTCGGCGTGGCGTGGCTCGGCGACAAGGTGGGACGCGTCCGCGTCGTCATCTGGGGCCTTGCGGCAGTCGCGATTCTCGCAGCGCCGCAGTTCCTGGTGCTGAAATCCGGATCCGTGTTCCTGATCTTCCTGACCTTCGCTGTCATGCGACTGGTGCTGGCGGCCACGTACGGTCCGATCGCCGCTGTTCTGTCACAGATGTTCAAGCCGCAGGCCCGCTACACGAGCATCTCGTTGGCGTACCAAGGTGCAGGCGCTATCTTCGGCGGACTGTCACCGCTGGTGTCGACGCTGATGTACAAGGCAACCGGCAGCATCTGGCCGGTCATCGCACTGCTGATCGGCATGTGCATCCTGAGCATCGTGTGCCTGCTCTTCGCTCCGCAGCACGTGGACGAGGCGACCGATACCGACAGTGCTCAGCAGGGCCTGAACAAGGAATCGGCTTCCGCCTGATTGCCGAGAGTCGGCTTCCGCCTGACTGCCGAGAGTCGGCTTCCGCCTGACAACTGAAAACACGACAGCCGGGGCAGTACACGATTTCCGTGTACTGCCCCAGCTGTCGTTTCAGGTCAGTTGTCGCTCAGCGCCGGTTACGCGCCGACGAGATGGCGATGAAAATGATCGCTGCGTCGGTGGGCCTGGCTGAGATTTCTGATCTCACGCAGCCAGAAGTGAGACGCCAGCGTGTTACTGCTTCCGTAACCAGTGCCGGACGTGTCTTCGTCGATCAGGGCGACAAGCGCTTTGATCAGGCTGGTGACCTTGAGGTTGTTGGTCTGAGAATGTCGGAGCAACAGCTCGGCGGCTTCGTCGGTGCTGCAACGGTAGAGGGTGCAGACGATTTCGATACCGCGCTCGCGGATCCGGCCCGAAGTAGTCGGGATCCGTAGACCGTTCGTCGAGTTGCTGTTCGTCTGGTTGTTCGTGTCGTCGGGGTGAATCATGGTGTTGATCAAGGTATTCCTTTGAACCGCAGGGTCTTTGGGCCCGTGCGGTGTGTAGCGCATGTTGATACTGGTGCAGTCGGTACGCGATTGGCGGCGGACTCCGTCGGAGCCTTCGGCCTGGTCAACAATCTGCGGGACTGATGAAAGTGCGTAGTGATCAAAGGCGCGGATTTGCACCGAACTGGAAGTCTGCCCCTGGAACGAATACTGGAACTGTTGTTCCGGGCGAAGCGACCGGCTGCCTGACTGACGGCTGCCCTCTGATAACCCCACCGTACGTCATCGATTGAGTTTCAGCTAATTCTATTTCGAGCGGCTGAGAGCGCTGTGGCCCGTATTACCTGCTCAAGAGGCATTTATGTGGCCGATTATTGCTTGCTTGGTGGTAGCCCAGGCGTCGGTCGTCGGGTTGCCGAACTCGCCGTGGCCGACGCCGGGAAGTTCGATCAGATCGACCACGTCGCCTGCTGCTCGGGCGGCACGGGCATAGCGCCGACTCTGTTCGACCGACACGACCTTGTCTCCGAGTCCGTGGATCACCGTGACGGGGAGGCCGGTGGGGAGGTGCTCGATCGGTGATGCGATGCGGTAGCGATCGGGATGATCGGTAGGCATGCCGCCCAGAAGATTTCGAACAAATCGATCTTTGCCCGCGGTTGCGGCGAGCGTCATGTCGAAGACGCCGGCCATGATCGTCGTCGAGCGAACCGGCACCGAGAGGTTTGGTTCCGGGGCGTCTGCACCCTGTTGGGATCGCGATGCGACCCAGGCGGCAAGTTGTCCACCCGCGGAGTAGCCGGCGATGTGTACACGGCTCAAATCCAGTCGCCCGGAGGCCTTTTCCTGAACGATGCCGGCCAGAGCGTTGGTGGCCGTAACGGTATCGGAGAGCGTGGTCGGCCAACCACCCTGACCGCCGACGCGTCTGTATTCGATGTTCCAGACCGCAATTCCGTACGGGGTCAGGGTTTTTGCCCACGCGCCCGCGTATTCGAGATTGCTCTTCTGGGCCCATCCACCGCCGTGAATGAGTACGACGACCGGCAGGTCACCGTCCGATCCTTCTGGAAGATACAGATCGCCGAAAGTGTCTGCGGCCGCGGCGTAGGCGATGCGGACCGGAGCGACGTCGCGGTCGAGGCCGGTCGCACTGCTGACAGATGCGAGGAGGGCGAGTGCACAGACCAGCACTACGGCGAGATACCCGGCCAAGCGGTCGCGGGAGCGGTGCGCGATGACCTGATTCCTCTCGGCAGGCGACGGACGATAATTCGGAAATCAGTCTATCGGTGCCAGGTGAATTTATGGTGTGAGCGAATGGGCCGTGCTCGCTCGCACGCGGAGTTCGCTACGCGTATAGCTCTGAACTGGGGGTTCGTCACCGTTGACCAGAGCCAACAGTGCATCTACGGCCGCTGCCGCCTGTTCTTGGGGGAAGAAGTCGAAGGCAGTGATCGGGGGCTGGGAAACCAGCAGGGCGGGTTCGTCACTGTCCTGTGCAATCAAGACGTCACCCGGAATCGACAGCCCGAGATCGAGGGCCGCTCGCGCCGCTGCCGGGGCGCAACCGAGAATCAACGACAGGATCGCGTCAGGCGGAGTCGAGGAGTCGAGGGCCTCGCGGGTGGCCGCATACGCGGCCCCGATGAGGCCTCCGACGGTGCTGGCGCCCGGAAACGACGTCAATTCCTCGCTGGTGCGTGGTGCCACGCCTCGGGCGCGGCACCACTCGAAGTAAGCGAAAGTCGTTGCGCGGGTCCACTCCGAATGCATTCCGGGAGTGAGGACGAAAATGTCCCTTGCGCCACGTTCGGCGAGGTGGTTCAGAAGAGTCTCCGTGGTGGAGACGAGGTCCGGTGAGGTGGAGTATCCGAACTGCCCGGATTGTCCAGGACCCACTGCGACAGAGGGGATTCCGATCTTCTGCAGAACTTCGACGCGCGGGTCGTCGACCATCGGGTCGACGACCAGTACGCCGTCCATCTCGATGCGCCGCAGTCCGTTCGGATCTTTCATCGACGGCAGTAGGAGGAGTGAGTGATCGACGTGGAATGCAGCCTGGGTCGCGGCGGTCGCCACGCGCCCGTACCAGTCGAAATTGAGGTACTCGGCCGATGACAGTTGGTCGGGAGCGGGGAGCATCAGCCCGAGGGTGGCAGTCCGACCCGACCTGAGATTCTGGGCCGACCGATTGGCACGGTATCCAAGGCGGTCGGCAACCTCTTGAACCCGAGCGCGAGTGGCCGCGTCGACCCGGCCCTTGCCGTTGAGTGCATAGGAGACCGTGGACACCGCGACGCCGGCGGCGTTGGCGACATCACGAAGCGTCGGCGAAACAGGGGTAGCCACTGCGGATCGTTTCTACTCGTTGGTCGGTTTGTCTCCAGCCTATCGATCAATCGTTTCGGCATGTTGCGTGCACCGCTAAGGGGCACCTCAAAGCAAATCGTCGAATCGTTTCAGCGCAGGTATTGACACTGATGAAACGATTCGGCACTCTCTTAGGAACACCGGGCGAACGTCGAGAGAAATTCGGGCGAACCTCGGGAAACCTGACCAGGCAGGCGCATACTTGCCTTAACTCGCGGAGCCTCCCCATGACCGAAAAAACCGACCCTCCCGGTGCAGGAATGCATTCTGAATCCGGTTCTCCCACGTCATCCTCGGGCCTGCGTGCCGGAACTATCAACAGCCGTCATCTGGTCTTCTTCGTCATCGCCGCAGCGGCGCCACTGACGATCCTGGTGGGATTCGCGCCACTGGGCCTGATGGTTTCCGGCGCTGCGCTTCCGGTGGGGTACGTCGTTCCCGGGATCGTCTATCTACTGTTCGCCGTCGGCTTCACGGCGATGAGCAGGCATATCCGCGGCGCGGGCGCGTTCTACGCCTACATCACCGAAGGGCTCGGAAAAACAGTCGGCGCAGGCGCCTCTGTGCTGGCTTACATCGGCTATCTCGGTGGCCAGATCGGATTCGTCGTCGCTTGCGGCATCTTTCTCTCGTCGACGATCGAGTTGTTCTTGGGAGTAACCGTTTCCGTCTACACCTGCGCATTGGCGGTCGCAGTTCTGGTCGTGGTGGTGGGATATCGCAGGGTCGATATCGGCGCGAAGGTGCTGGCCGTTTTGATGGCGCTCGAGCTCGGCGTCCTCGCAGTCTTCTGTGTGGCGGTTCTGTTGAAAGGCGGCCACGAAGGACTGTCGCTCGACAGTTTTTCGCCGTCGACCTTCATGACAGCCGGACTGGCGAGCGTCTTCGTGTTGACCTTCACCTCCTTCGTCGGTTTCGAGCAAACGGCGATCTACAGCGAGGAAGTTGTCGATTCCAAACGCACAGTGTCGCGTGCGACCTACACAGCAGTCACTGTTCTGGCCGTGGTCTACGCATTCTGTGCTTGGGTGATCGTGCAGGCCGTCGGCCCGAGTCGGATGGGCGACCTACTCGGCGGTGACCCGTCCGAGCTGATCTTCGATCTCAACAATGAATTTGCCGGCTCCATGATGACCGACGTGATGCATCTGTTGATCGTCACGAGCTTCTTCGCGGGTTGCCTTGCCCTCCACAATGCTTGCAGTCGCTATCTGCTCACCATGGGGCGCGCGAGAGTCTTTCCTGCCGCGCTTGCACGGGTTTCGCCGACCACTGGAACGCCGAGCGTCGCCGGAATCACACAAGGCGCACTGGTATTCGCGGCAATCGCCGGCTTTGCGCTGACGCCCGCAGACCCGTACACCCAAGTAGTCGTGTGGACGAATACACCAACGATCATCGGTGTGCTGGTGTTGCAGGTTCTCACTTCCGTCGCCGTGCTCAGGTTCTTCTCGCAGGATTCTCGCGGTGAAGGTCTGTGGCAGAGGTTGATTGCACCCTCGCTCGCTGCAGTGGCGTTGATCGTCGCGCTCGGATACCTCTTGATGAACATGAGTGACCTGACCGGGTTGACCACCGCGCAAAACTTCTTGTTGGCAGTGCCATTGCTGTTGGCTTTCGCATTCGGCGTGGTCCGCGGGATGCGCGTACGTGAACACTCGGTCGAGGAGTTGTCGGCATGAGCGAATACGCATGGTCGGTCCCCGGAGGGTTGGTCGAACGTCCCGGAATTGTTCCGGGCGCTCCAGAGATATGGGTCTATGCGGACAGGTTCTCGTACTTCGGTGGTGACACCGTCTCGATCCGAGTGCATACCACCGCAGAAGAATACGACCTCGAAATTGTTCGAGACGGCGCCCGGCCGCAACAGGTCGCGCAATACGTCGGTCTGCCGGGCAAGCAGCAGCAGACGCCTGCCGACGCGTATGCAGTGGGCTGCGAGTGGTCGGAATCCCTTGCCGTCGAGATAGATCCGAAGTGGACGTCCGGCATGTACTTGGTTCTGGTCCGGATGCTCCACGAAGGGGTGACTATTGAGCGGGAGGGCTTCTTCGTCGTCAAGGCGCGCGAACCCGAGCATGCCGACTTCGTACTCATTCACACCACCAGCACGATGTTGGCCTACAACGACTGGGGTGGGGCAAACCACTACCGAGGTGTTCCGGACGGCTCCGGCGATGTGCCGACACCGATTTCCTCGACGCAGCGTCCCGTCGCGCGGGGGATGTTGCGCAAACCCGAGGGCGCAGCACGCAACATCCACACCGACACACCGGGAATCGGATGGATACCCCGTCACCCGCCGTACGAATGGGCGTGGGTGAACGGCTACTCGCGTCACCATGCGGACGCCTTCTGGGCCACTTACGAGAGGCCGTTCACGGTCTGGGCGGAAGAGCAGGGGTTCCGCGTCCACCACGTGACACAACACGATCTGCATAACGATCCGTCAGCGCTGCATGGATATTCATGCGCAGTTGTCGTCGGTCACGACGAGTACTGGTCCTGGGAGATGCGTGACCGCATAGATGATTTCGTCGAAGAGGGTGGTGGTCTGGCGCGATTCGGCGGGAACTTCCTGTGGCAGGTACGCCTCGAAAACGACGCACAAGTCTGTTACAAGAATCCGTTCGACGATCCGATGCGAGAAGTCGACCCGACCCGGGTGACGACGGCGTGGGATTCGCCCGAGGTTGCCCGACCGGGAGCGTGGACGATGGGATTGACCGGCATGGCCGGTGTCTACAATCGTTACGGTGCAACAACTCCCAGGTCTTCGGGCGGTTTCACGGTATACCGGCCGGATCATTGGGCGTTGAACGGAACCGACCTGTACTACGGAGACAACTTCGGGATCGCCCCGATCTGTGTTGCCGGATTCGAGATGGACGGCGTGGATTTCACGTTCCGGAAGGGCCAGCCGTATGCGACCGGCGTCGACGGCGCTCCCGAGGATCTGGAGATCATCGCGATGGCGCCGGCAGTTTCGGGTTCGCGGGACAAATGGAACGGGAAAGTTCCGATCGGTGCGCCTTTCGCCGAAGTGCAGGGAATCATCGAATGCTTCTATGGCAGTGAGCCTCCAGATCACCTTCGTGATCTCGAATACGGATCGGGAATGGTCGCCTGTCACAAGCGAGGTCTCGGCTCCGTGTTCAACGCAGGTTCCACCGAATGGGTGAACGGGCTGATCCATCACGATCCGTTCACCGAACGAATAACTGCAAACGTACTGAATCTGTTTGCTGCACGAATTTCCAGCTCCAACACGAAGGAAAAATGACATGAGTGTCAACGACATTCGAACGTTCGGGCCAGGGCAGGGGACGCGGTTCATCCCGGAGTGGGGTGACGACGCGAGCCCGAACTGGTCGGAATCCGAATGGAGGTCATTCGGAGATCCGAACGGGGAATACTTCGGCGGTGGTTGGGAAGGCGAGCCCGGCACGCTCTTGTGCGACCCGTATCCGTACGACGAGGTCTGTATCATGATCAGCGGCCGGGTGGCGCTGATCGACCTCGATGGAAACCGTCGCGAATTCTCCGCTGGGGAAGCATTTTTCGTGCCGCAGTCGTTTCGCGGTACCTGGGAGACGGTTGAGCCGTCGAAGAAGTTCTTCGTCGCGCTCCCCGGATCGCGCTCATGACGGTGGAAACTTCGATGACTGTCGCAGCGTTTGGTCACGTGATCAACGGAACGTGCGAGAGCCCGGCAGGTAGACTTTCCGTGCTGGTCGATCCGGTGACCGACAATGTATACGCCCGTGCTGCCGTCGGTTCCGCCGATGACGTCGACCGAGCCTGCCGTTCGTCCGAGAAGGCTGCGCGGTCCTGGCGCCGGTCCACCCCTGCGCGCCGTCAGGAGTTGCTGCTGGCCCTCGCGGACGCGCTGGAAGCAAACGCGAAATATTTCCTCGAGGTCGAATGCCGCAGTACCGGCAAGCCTCTCAGGCAGGTGCGAGACGACGAGATCCCGCAGTGTGTTGACTTTCTGCGGTACTTCGCGGGTATTGCCCGCTCTCTGCCGGGCGTTGCCGCAATGGAGTACACGGAGGGTGCTACGTCTTATGTCAGACGTGAACCCATTGGCGTGATTGGTGCGATCGCTCCTTGGAACTACCCGTTGATGATGGCGGTCTGGAAGATCGCGCCGGCACTCGCGACGGGAAACACCCTCGTGCTCAAGCCGGCCGAGGAGACGCCGGAAACCGCGGTGATGCTGGGAGTGCTTGCAGCGCAGATCTATCCGCCCGGGGTGTTGAACGTAGTGTGCGGCGATCGCGATACCGGAGCCGCGCTCGTCGCTCATCCGGTTCCTCGGATGATTGCGCTGACGGGATCGACGAGAGCGGGGATTTCGGTCGCAAAGGCCGCATCGGAAGACGTCAAGCTGTTGCATCTCGAACTCGGAGGCAAGGCACCCGCCGTTGTTTTCGCCGACGCGGACCTCGACGGCGCAGTCGCGGGGATTGTTGCCGGAGCCTTTTACAACAGCGGTCAAGATTGCACCGCTGCGACGAGGATTCTCGTTCAAGAGGAGGTTGCGGAGGAGTTCACCGAGAAGTTGACGGCTGCGGCCGCGGACTTGAGGTTGGGCGGACCGGAATCGGGCGATTGTCTCGGCCCCCTGGTCAGCCGCGCTCACCGTGATCGAGTGGCGGAGTTGGTAGAGAGACGCTCAGTAAATACGAACGTATGTATTGGCGGGGGAAAGCCAGCTGGACCAGGGTCTTTCTATCTGCCGACTGTTATTTCCGGGGTGCAGCAGGAAGATGAGCTGGTCCAGGAAGAGATATTCGGGCCGGTTGTCACCGTACAGTCGTTCTCCACCGAGGCTGAAGCGATCGAACTTGCGAACGGGACCAAGTACGCTCTCGCGTCGAGCGTGTGGACGTCCGACCACGGCACCGCGATGAGGATGACGGCCGAACTGGACTTCGGCTGCGTCTGGGTGGGAGCCCACGGAATGCTCGCCGCTGAGATGCCTCACGGTGGCTTCGCCGGGTCGGGTTACGGCAAGGATCTGTCGGAGCTCGCACTGGCGGAGTACACGAGGGCCAAGCACGTCATGCATGTGACGAGCGTCTGACTCCTCGGCAATATCCAACGACGGCCACCTGCCCGCGCTGCGGGACGGTGGCCGTCGTCGTGCCTCGGTGGACCTGCAAGCTGCTGTTTAAATATGTTGCAGTGCAACATGTTTAGAGAGAATTTTCGTTGATTCGGGTCGCGAATGCCGGTAAAGTGACGTGTGCAACATTGCGCACTTCGGCGCACATTCAACCCCACTTTCAATTCCGACTCCAGGAGACTGCCATGGGTTCATCCGACACCGATCTCAAAGCGCTCGACAGCGTTATCACCGTCGCCGGTGCATTGGCGGCGATATTCGGCGGAATCGCCGGAGTTGCCGGGCTGGCCACTTTTCTCGGAACCGGCGGCGGTTCTTAGGTTTTCAGCTGACATCACTGAGGCTCGGACCGTTCGATTCTGACGATCAGATCCGCGCGTGGCCTGACTGCGCTGATCAACTCGGCGTTCGGCTGATCTACCCGTTTCACCCACTCTGCAGCCGCTTCGGAACTCTTTCCGAAGCGGCTGTGGCGTTTCACCAAGCGCTTCGTCCGAGTTTCCTCCGGAACGTCGAGATACCAGACCTCGTCGAGTGCTGCTCGCACTTCCTGCCATCCACCACTGGGTAGGAGGAGATAGTTCCCCTCGGTGACTATCAGCGGTGTACATGGATCGACAGCCGTTGTGCTGCCTATTGATTCGTCGAATTCGCGATCGAAGACCGGAGCATAGACCGTCGAGTTCGAGGCTCGGAGTCGGCGTAGTAGAGCCGCGTAGCCGTCGACGTCGAAGGTGTCCGGTGCGCCTTTGCGTTCATGCCTGCCGAGTCGGTCGAGTTCCCGATTGGCAAGATGAAAACCGTCCATCTCGACGATGGAGCAACGAGAACCTAATTTCCGCACAATTGCCTGTGACACCGTCGACTTTCCGGCTCCCGGTGCGCCCGTGATGCCGAGGATTCTCCGACCGTCGTCGGTGATCAGGGAAGCAGCGCGTGAAGCAAGTTGGTCGAGCGTCAGCGAGACGGTCGGCGGTGAGGTCGTCACGTGTTGCTCCGATCAGTCCGAAGGGCCGGTGCATCGAGAGTACGCCGGAGGCTTTCGGCCATTGACAGTCTGAATGGACTGTGAAACTGTGATCCATGCCACTCGAGAAGTTGGAGGTGAGACCGTGACCCTGCGCGATGCGCAGCGCGAAGCGACGCGCCACCGGATTCTCGATGCGGCAACGGATTTACTGATAGCGGACGGTTATTCATCTCTGACGGCGCAGTCGGTGCAAACCGCTGCCGGAGTCAGTCGGGGCGCTCTGCTGCACCACTTTCCGAACATGCAGGAGCTCACTGCGGCGTTGGTGTCGAACATCGTCGTACGGAACGAGGTGGCGGTAAGAGCTGCCATGTCTCGGCAGGATTCGTCGGTTGACACGATCGAGAACTCGATCTCCGCTCTGTATTCGGCGTTGACTCAGCCGCCATTTCAAGCGGAACTCGAACTGTGGTCCGCAGCGCGGACGGATCCGGTGTTGGCCGAGGTGCTCCGGGAATCGGAGCGAATCGCCGGACGGGATCTGCGGCGAGTTGTCCACGACGCTTTCGGTCCCGAAATTGTTGCTTCCGAGAACTATTCGCAGATTGCAGATCTGACGGTGCTGATGCTCCGTGGTTTGGCGCTGTCCCGGGCAGTGCAGAAGAGCGACGCGTCTGCGCGTCGTTCGATCAGTCAATGGGCAGGCGTCGTTCGCCTGCTCCTCACCCAGAACTAGCGCAACTCGTTCCGAGCGAGGCGCGCTCTGTCGACAGGACCGATGATGACGGATTTTGCGACCCTGAAGTACGAGACGTCCGGTGGTAAAGCGTATATCACGCTCAACCGTCCCGATCGGCTCAACGCGATCGACGACCGGATGCCGTCGGACATTCGAAACGCGGTGGCAGCAGCCAATGACGACGACGAGGTCCGTGTGATCGTCTTGCAAGGTGCGGGCAAGGCGTTTTGTGCCGGGTACGACCTCAAGAAGTTTGCCGAAGGCGACCTTGACGGAAAGTGGAACCAGGGCCCGGTCTGGGACCCCATCAAGGACTTTCGCGGGATGAAGCAGAACACCGACGACTTCTTCACGCTCTGGCGATCGCTCAAGCCGACGATCTGCAAGGTTCAGGGATATGCGATTGCCGGTGGGAGTGACATCGCGCTGTCCTGCGACATGGTGATCATGGCCGACGACGCTCGCATCGGATACCCGCCTGCGCGTGTGTGGGGTTGCCCGACGACGGCGATGTGGGTGTACCGGCTCGGAGCCCAGCGTGCCAAGCGAATGCTGTTGACGGGAGACACCATTGACGGTGTCACTGCGGCTGACTGGGGATTGGCGCTCGAAGCGGTGCCGGCCGACGAATTGGACTCGGCGGTGGAAGCGTTGGCGGATCGCATCGCCGGTGTTCCGCTCAATCAGTTGGCCATGCAGAAGATGATGATCAACCAGGCGTACGACAACATGGGATTGCAAGGCACCCAGGTACTGGCAACCCTGTTCGACGGAATTACGCGTCACTCCCCGGAGGGGCGCTGGTTCAAGGATTTTGCCGAGCGCGACGGATTCCATGCCGCGGTTCAGTACCGCGATTCCGGACGCAAGATTCCAGACGGAGGCGGGCCGCTCCCCGCGTCCGACACCCCTCCTCGATAGAAAGTGGATGTGAGATGAGCAGTGTTCTCGAAACGTCGTACTTCCCCGCTGACGTGTCTGACCCGATAGAGGAGCAAACGGTGGGTGGGCTGCTGCGAGAGTGCGCCGCGGACTCGCCGAATCTGATTGCAATCAGAGAAGTGGTTCCGACGCAATCGCATTCGCTTTCCGGGGCGGCTGAAACCGATCGCACGTGGACCTTCGCGCAACTGCTGGACGAAGCGGAGGGGTGTGCGCACTACCTCTTGTCCCAGTTCGATCGCGGAGACAGGATCACCGTCTGGGCTCCGAACGTTCCGGAATGGATGATTCTGCAATACGGCGCCGCGCTCGCCGGGATGGTTCTGGTGACCGCCAATCCTGCGTTGGGTGCGGAGGAGCTGGCGTACGTCTTGTCGCAGTCCCAGTCTCGGGGGCTCTTCCACACCGGAAAGTTTCGCGGTGGCGATATGGCAGCGGTTGCATCCGAGGCGATTTCGATTTCGGGAGAAGAAGTTCTTGCAGTCAACTTCGAGGAGTGGGATCGCCAGGTTCGAGGTTGGGCGGGCGAACGGGGCGCTCTGCCCGAAGTCTCGCCTGACGACAATGCGCAGATCCAGTACACGTCGGGAACCACCGGAGTTCCCAAAGGTGCTCTGTTGCATCACCGCGGATTGGTCAACAATGCCGATTTTGTGAGTCGGAGAGGCCGATTCCCTGAGCGGGGTTCGGTTGTGTCGGCCATGCCGCTGTTCCACACCGCCGGGTGCGGCATCCTGGTTCTCGGCGCCGCGCAGCGAAGAATGTCCATCGGCCTGATCCAGTACTTCGATCCGACTGCGGTTCTCGATGCGGCGGAACGCTTTCACGCTGACGTGGTCAGTGGAGTGCCGACGATGCTGATCGCGATGATCAACGACGCCAGCTTCGCGAGCCGCGACTTCTCGGCCTGTTCGGTGGTCGTATCCGGCGGGTCGTCGGTCCCGCCCGAACTCGTCAGCACGGTGGAGTCGGCCTTCGGGGCGGGGTTCAGCATCGTCTACGGACAAACCGAGGCCAGCCCCGTCATCACACAGACCAGCCCGGCCGACACCCACGAAGACAAGTCGGAGACGGTCGGACTCGCGTTGCCGCAGGTCGAAGTGAAGATCTCCGACGTCGTGACCGGGGACAGCGTGCCGCTCGGCGAACAAGGCGAGATCTGCGCGCGCGGGTACCTCGTCATGACCGAGTACTTCCGTAATCCGGAGGCTTCGGCCGACACCGTGGACAAGGACGGTTGGTTGCATACCGGCGATTTGGGGACGATGGACGAACGTGGATACGTCCGGGTTACCGGCCGCCTCAAGGACATGATCATCCGCGGCGGTGAGAACATCTATCCGCGTGAGGTCGAGTCCGTGATCTTCACACATCCGAAGATTCTCGACGTGGCGGTCGTGGGTGTGCCCGACGAGGTGTGGGGTGAGCGAGTTGTCGCCGTCATCCGCTGGAAGGACGAGTCCGACCAACCGACCGCCGCCGAGCTGGTCGAGTTCTGCACCGAGCGACTGGCGCGCCACAAGGCGCCCAAGGAGTGGTTCAGCGCGGAGGCGTTCCCACTGACAGGGTCGGGCAAGATCCAGAAATATCGAATTGCGAGCCTGGTCGGCGAAGGCGTGTACGGCGTCGTCAACTGATCGGTGCACATAGCACGTCGGAGCGATTCTGTCTGGGTTATCCCCGTAAATCGCTTCGACGTGCCCTGTTTATCCTGGTGCCGTGAGTTCAACCTTCGGTGAGACCGGACACAACGCCACCTCCAACCGCATTCGCGCCACAGCGTTTGCGTCTAAGGTGATGTCTGCGTCCGACGCCGTGAAGTTCATCAACCCGGGCGACACCGTCGCGATCAGCGGTTTCGCGAGCGCCGGTACACCAAAGGTTGTCATTCCGGCCCTGGCCGAGCGCATTCACCGGACCCGCGGCAACGGATCGAACTTCACGATCAATCTCCTGACCGGCGCTTCTGTGTCCACCGAGACCGAAAGGCTGCTCGCGGAGGTCGACGGAATCGCGCTGCGCATGCCGTATCAGTCCGAGGCCACCGCACGTCGCCGGATCAACGACGGTCGTATGGACTACGTGGACATCCATCTCTCCCACGTGGCTCAGCAGGTGTGGGAGGGCTACTACGGCAACGTAGACGTCGCGGTGGTCGAGGTCGCCGGTATCACCGAATCGGGGGAACTGATTCCCTCCGCGTCGATTGGCAACAACAAGACCTGGCTGGACGTCGCCGACAGGGTCATCCTCGAAGTCAACTCGTGGGTGCCCGAGGCGATGGAAGGTATTCACGACGTCTATTACGGCACCGCGCTGCCGCCGCATCGCAAGCCGCTCGAGATCATTCGTGTCGAGGACCGGATCGGCCAGACCACGTTCCGAGTGGATCCCACGAAGGTTGTGGCCGTTGTCGAGACCAACTGCCGTGACAGCGCGAGCCCTCTCACTGCACCCGATGCCGTCAGTGAGGCGATCGCCGGCCACGTCCTGGAATTCTTCGACTTCGAGGTGCGCGCCGGACGGATGCCGGCCGATACGTTGCTTCCGCTGCAGGCGGGCATCGGCAATGTCGCCAACGCGGTGCTCGGAGGGCTCGATCGGGGGCCGTATCGCGGCCTGACCTGCTACTCCGAGGTCATCCAGGACGGGATGCTGAAGCTGATCAAGGACGGAACGGTCGCGCATGCGTCGTCGACGGCTTTGGCGCTCACCGAAGAGGGCATCGAAGAACTGACCGCGAACATCGACTTCTACCGCCACCACATCACTCTCCGTCCGCAGGAGATCAGCAACCACCCGGAGGTGGTGCGCAGGCTCGGAATCATCGCCATGAACGGCATGCTCGAGGCCGACATCTACGGCAACGTGAACTCGACGCACGTCATGGGGACGAAGATCATGAACGGAATCGGCGGCTCGGGGGACTTCGCCCGCAACGGCTACGTGTCCATGTTCCTGAGCCCGTCGACGGCCCGCGGCGGTGAGATCTCGGCGATCGTGCCGATGGTTCCGCACGTCGACCACACCGAGCACGACACTCAGGTGTTGGTGACCGAGCAGGGGTTGGCGGATCTGCGCGGTCTGTCGCCGCGGCGACGCGCGCGCCTGATCGTCGACAAGTGTGCTCACCCGGAGTTCCGGCCACTGCTCCACGATTACATCGCTCGCGCCGACGCTCAACCGGGTGCGGGGCAGACGCCGCACATCCTGGGCGAGGCATTCTCGTTCCATCAGCGGTACATCGACACGGGTTCGATGCGCCTTTCGTGACGCCAGGCAATGCTGCCGGCAGTGAGAGAATGCGAGGGTGAGCCGAACCGGGGTACCTGACGACGCCATACGCCGGGTTGCCGCGGCGGGGGCCGATGACGCCGGTGGCCTACCCGTCGAACTGCTGGGTGATTTCCTGGACGTGCTCAGTGTCGCCGTATGCGAGGGGAAGCCGCTGCAGCGTCGTCAGCTGCACCGCTTCCGCGCTCGCGGGGAAGAAGCAGCGCAGCAGGGTGTCGCCCTGCGAGCCCTGCTCGATCTGTATCTCTCCTCGGCCTGGCGTCTGTGGCGTGAACTGCCTGCTGTTATTGCGGCACAATCGGATCCGAACGCCGTCGTCGCGGCCGGCGAAGTGATGCTGCGTGCCGTCGACGATGCCGTCGCCGAACTGGCCGAAGGTTTTCAGTTGGCCAGACGTTCTCTGGTCCGCTCGCAGGTATCGGCACGCCGCGAGTTCGTCGACGACTTGTTGACCGGCGGCGCTGACGTCGTCGGATTGTTGGATCGCGCTTCAGGATTCGGTCTCCACCTCAGTGGTCCGCATGCCGTGGCGGTAGTGACCGCCGCCCGTGAGTTCACCGACGACAACCCTTTGGTGCGCGCCGTCGAACGTGCCGTTCTGGGTAGCAAGGGTGACGCCGATGCGTTGGTCGCCAGCAAGAGCGGCAAACTGGTGGTCGTTTTCGCGGCGCCGGATCGCGATGCCGTCGACCACGTGCTGGCAGGGATTCGGTCGGCTCTCGGGCCGGGGACCGATGACGACGGGCGAGTGCAGTTGCAGCGGCGTCCTTTGGACGGCACGTGGCAGATCGCTGTCGGGCGCCCTCGAACCACCGCTTCGGGCGTGGTGGCGTCGTACCGGGAGGCGCTGGACGCACTGGACCTGGCGCAGCGCCTGTCGTTGACCGCACCGATCATCGATGCTCGTGACCTGCTGGTCTACCGGGTTCTGGTCAACGACAGACCGGCGGTCACCGACCTGATCCACACCCTTCTCACACCGCTGCTCGAGGCGCGTGGTGGCGCTGGACCGATGATCGACACACTGCTCGCGTACTTTTCCGCCGGCGGCAATACGGCTAAAACCGCCCGAGACCTGCATTTGTCCGTCCGCGCCGTGACGTACCGGTTGGACCGCATCCGTGAACTCACCGGTCAGAACGTCAACGATCCCAACGACAGCTTCGCGCTCCACGCTGCCGTACTGGGTGCGAAGCTGCTCGACTGGCCGGCCACCGAGCTGACCTGATCAGCTTGCGCGGGCGCGTTCTTCGTAGGCAGCACGTGCCGCGGTGTCGACGTCGCCGAGAAACTGCGTCTCGACGCCGAACAGTCGGCTCAATGCCTCGTACGGCCGCCGGGGGAAGAAGCCCTGTGCCTGCACGAGCAGCCCGGACACCCGCGTAATGCGTACGCGTGGGCGCGGTTTGGTGATCAAGCCGACGACGGCTTCGGCGATTTCCTCCGGCTGAACCTCTCGGAATCCCTTCATTCCCGAAGTGCCCGAGGTGAGTTGGGTATTGGTGAGCGTCGGCAGCACGGACGAGATGTGAACTCCGGTGCCACGAACTTCCTTGCGGACAGAATCGGTGAAGCCCAACACCGCATGCTTGGCGCCGCAGTACGTCGACAAACCGGGGCACGGGAGTTCGCCTGCAAGCGAAGCGATGTTGATGACGTGTCCACGTCCGCGCGGAAGCATCCGTCGCAATGCGAGCTTGGTTCCCGTGATCACGCCGAGGACGTCGATCTCGATGATGCGTCTGGTCACGGAGTCGTCCTCGTCGACGATCCGTCCGACCGGCATGATGCCCGCATTGTTGACCAGCACGTCGATCGGGCCGAGTTCACCTTCGACGGTGTCGAGGAAGTCGAAGAACGAGGCGGGGTCGGTGACGTCGAGGCGCCCGAACGTGCGGATGCCCAAATCCTTGGCTGCTCGCGCGAGAGTGGCTTCGTCGATGTCGCCGATCGCGACCGTCGCACCCAGGCTGATCAGCCGCTTCGCGGTGGCGTATCCGATGCCCCGGGCGCCGCCGGTGATGACCACTACCTGACCGTCGAAAGGTTTGTTCATTTACTCCAGCGTCTCCAAAGATAGGGGTTGGTTGCAGTGAGATGTGATTGTGGACCAGTCGAAACCGGGTTGCTAGGGCTTCTTGGCCGAAGTGGGACGATAGATTTGTGACTAAGTCACAATCAGGGTGACAAGTCGGGGAGGCGCCATGGACACATCGGAGTTGGACGGCTGGATTGCAAATCTCGCGCCCATCTATCTCCAGCCGGAGGTGATCGACGGTTTCGTTCAACGCATCGACGACGCCATTGCGGTGGCCAATCCTGAAGTGGCGGGTGATCGGGAGCTACGACGCGATGTGGATGCGAGCACTGCGGCGCAGCTTCGAGTCATCGTGGCCGCGATCGCGGGCGGTTCCCAGGAGGTCACGCCGCCGCCGGAGTCGGTTGCGCTTGCACTCACCGTTGCCAGGCGCGGTATGGATCTTCGAGTCCTGCTCAAGATCTACGGTGCCGGACGCCTCGCGATGCTGGGCTTCGTCGACGAGTCGATAGAAGCACTCCCGATCGGTCCGGAACTCAAGCGCGCACTTCTGGTCCGAGTGTGGGGTTCGGCGATGAGATGGCTGGAAGTGACCACCGAATTGTTGGTGGCAACGTATGCGAAGGAGCGTGAGAGCTTGGCGCGCGGCGCTTTTGCGCGTCGGTCCGAGACGGTGCACGCGATTGTCGCAGGCGAAGCACTTCACTCCGATGAGGTGTCGCAGATTCTCGACTACCCGATGCGGCGCCACCACACTGCGTTTGTTCTCTGGACGGACGACACCGATCCGGCCGCCGACGTATTGGCCCGATTGGACTCGTATGCGCGTTCCTTTGTGGACGAGTCGAATGCCGAGCGCGTGCTGACGCTGCCTTCGGGGGCGCGCGAGGTGTGGTCGTGGGTCGCGCATTTCGACGACCATGAGTGGGCGGCGCTCGATCGTGCTCGGAATTCGGATCTTCGTGTCGCGGTGGGGGCCAGCGGTTACGGAATGGAAGGATTCGCGCGCAGTCACCGCGAGGCTCTCGCCGCGCAGCGCATCGCGGTCCGTTCCACGGGTTCGCCGGGGGTCACCGTCTACGAAGATGTTCAGGTTCCCTGTCTGCTCACCGAAGATCTGGACGAACTGCGTGCGTTGGTGGCTCGGGAATTGAAAGGCCTCGCCGGCGCGGACGGTGTCACGACGCGTATCCGTGACACCGTTCGGGTCTATTACGAGAACAATTGCACTGCAGCCGCTACCGCCGTGGCGCTCGGTCTGCACAAGAACACCGTGCGGTATCGACTCGATCAGGCCGAAAAGCTGTTAGACCGCAGCGTGGACCAGCGTCGGCTGCCAACAGAGTTGGCGCTCATCGCGCTGGAGAGCTACGGAGCCGCCCTCCTGGCGAACCCGTGACTCGCTACTGCATGTCGTCGAGCCCGGGGAGCGAATAGCCGGAGCTGTCATCCCAATCGGCGGGGGTGTCGTCGAGTGAAACGTCCCAGTCTGCGTCGGGCACCGCTCGCCGGAGTTCGGTCAGAGCGTTGAACCAGTAGACGAGCGAAGGGATTACCTCGGTCGGGTCGCTCGAGATCTTTGTCGAACCGTTGAGCAGAGTGTTGGGGATATCCGACGGATAGAGGTCCAGGACCTCGTAGTCGAACGGAAATTCGTCGTTGTGGACGGCGATGAGTCGGTCGACTTCGGCCTTCTCGTCGTCGGTCAGCGGTGTGGTGCGGACGGCGGAGTAGTACAACGAGGTGCTCATGCTTGCCAGGCTAGAACAAGATGCCGTCCAGCGGCGGTTTCGGACGCAACACCCTCAGATTGCATGGTTTCGGCAACTTCAGATGTGAAAGTCGTCGATATTTCGACCGGGATGGATAGAAGTCGGCAAGGAACACTGGAGAAGACGGCGAGACGGCCGTCCGAACCCAGTGAAGGAGCTCCCCGTGACCGCAGTCATCAGTGCCATTCGGGTAGGTGGTCAGCGATGAACGTTCCCATGTGGGCGTGGGCCGCGTTCGCCGCAGTCATCGTCGTCATGTTGCTCATCGACCTGCTCGCCCACCGCGGCGCGCACGTCATCGGCTTCAAGGAAGCGGCCTGGTGGAGTGCACTCTGGGTCGGTTTGTCTCTCGTATTCGCGGTGGTCGTCACCCTGACCTTGGGGGTGAACTCGGGCGTCGAATTCACCACGGCCTGGCTGTTGGAGAAGAGCCTCTCCGTCGACAACCTCTTCGTGTTCGCCCTGATCTTCGGTTACTTCAAGGTGCCCCGTGAATACCAGCACCGCGTGTTGTTCTTCGGTGTCATCGGCGCCCTGATCTTCCGCGGTATCTTCCTCGCCGCCGGCGTTGCCGTGGTCAGCAAGTTCACGGCCGTTCTGTTCGTCTTCGCCGCCATCCTGCTCTACAGCGCCTACAAGCTGCTCAAGGACGACGACGAGAACTTCGATCCGGGAACCTCGCTGGCGGTTCGCTTGCTGCGCAAGATCATGCCGGTCCGTGAGGAATACGCAGGAACCAAGTTCTTCGTCAAGGAAGCCGGAAAGCGCGTCGCAACACCACTGTTCGCCGTCGTCGTCGCCATCGAAGCTGCCGACCTCGTGTTCGCAGTCGACAGTGTCCCGGCAGTGCTGGCAGTGAGTGACGATCCATTCATCGTCTACTCCAGCAACGCGTTTGCGATCTTGGGTCTGCGTGCCCTGTACTTCCTGCTCTCGGGCCTGCTCGAGAAGTTCCACTACCTGTCCAAGGGTCTGTCGATCATCCTCGCCTTCATCGGCGTGAAGCTGATCATGCAGGCCAGCCACAAGGTGATCAGCACGTCGATCCCCGAGATTCCCTCACTGGTCAGCCTCGCGGTGATCATCGTGGTGTTGGCAGGCTCGATCATCCTGAGTCTCAAGAAGCCGCTACCGGAAGAGCCTGAGGCCGAAGAGGTTGCGACCGGTGATGCACCGATCGACCTCGAGAAGTCAGGTGCTGACGGCAGCATCGAGAAATCCGGCGTCCAGCTCGCAACCGGCGAGCGCGACGACGATGACGACAAGGTAGATGCTCGGCCCAGAGGCTGACGCCTGATCGGCTGAACGAATCGAAAAGGGAGACCACACAACGACGTGTGGTCTCCCTTTGTCAAATCATCACCAACTGCTTCCCCCGGTTGTGGCCCGAAAGCTGCCCGATCAAGGCCGCTGGGGCATTTTCGATGCCCTCGGTGACATCGTTGCGGTAGCGCAGTCCACCTTCGGCGATTCGAGCGGACGCCCACGCCCGGTACTCCGGGTACCGGTCGTAGTGGTCGTAGCAGACGAACCCTTCGATGCGTAGACGTTTGCGTAGTACAGGGCGTAGGGGAGGCCCGACTTCGCTTTCATCCTGGTTGTATTCGCTGATCATTCCGCACACGACGACCCTTCCGAAATCGGCCATGCGATCGAAAACCGCTCGCGTGATCGAGCCTCCGACGTTGTCGAAATAGACGTCGACGCCCTTCGGACACAATTCGTCCAACTGCTCGCCGATGTTCGCCGTCTTCCTATCTATGCAGGCGTCGAACCCCAATTCCTCCACAACGTATTCGGTCTTCTCACCCCCGGCGATTCCGATCACCCGGGCGCCCGCCAGCTTCGCGATTTGGCCTGCAACCATGCCGACTGCTCCGCCGGCCGCCGAAACCACGACTGTGTCTCGCTCTCGGACGTCGGCGACCAACCGCATTCCGCAGTGTGCGACAAATCCTGGCTGTCCTAGAATTCCGAGTTCATCTCCTAGGGAAGCTCGATTCTCCCTCGGTATGCGGTCCAGGGCAGCGCCTTTGATTGTGTGATAAACCTGCCAGTGCGTGCCGCCTCGAACCAAATCACCTGCCGCAAAGTCAGGATGCCGCGAAGAAATCACTTCGCCGACTGCGATGCCGTCCAAACCGGAGTGCGCAGGCACTACTCCAGCCAAGACGACGTCGCCGATACCGGCAACAGCTCCCAACGGCCCGGGGGCAGAGCTGGTGGACGGTAGGCGTCTTCGTATCGCCGGATCGATCGAAAGATAGTGGGCGCGGAACAGAACTTCGCCGTCCGCGGGCGGCCGGATCGGAACCTCGTCGATCCGAAAATCTTCTACGACAGGCAAGCCGCGGGGAGCTCGAACGACTCGCACAGCGCGGTTCACATATTCGGTCATGCGCAATTTCCAATCTGCTTCGACACCGGTTCGCATCACTTCTCGGGACGATTGCCCGGAATTGATCTCGCCGCCTTACTGATTCACGGCGAAGACGTCTGGGAATTCTGTCCTCGAGCAGCAAGGAGCGCACCTTCCCGCCCGCTCAGTGAGAATGTGGCAACCCGACGTCCGGAGCGCGACTTCATTTCCCATACAGCGGGCGGTTTGTTGGTTGCCTCGTAGTCCGACTGTGAAGCTCTGCGCAGTTCAGTTCAGCGCAGCGCTGACGCTCGTCACCAGTGGTATTCGGCTGTGGATTTTTACGAGGGCGTCAATGATCTGCCAGATCTTGTGTGAGTGATTTTGTCGAGGACGAGAGGTTGACTATGACTTCGCCGGTGGGTTCGGAGCGTGCGGTTCATGACACAACGGATTGGCTCAGAACGGGATTGGTCGATCCAACGGAGCCAGGCTTCCTGTCCGATCCGTACGCGCGGTACGCGATTGCGCGAGAAGTTGCTCCGGTACAACAGCATTCGAATGGCGTATACATGCTTTTCGCCTACGACGACGTGAAACGCGCACTGGCGGACAAGTCGCTGAGTTCGTCGGAACAGTATGCACTCGAGGCACCGCGCAATATGCGGATCAAGGCGGCCGGTGGCAGCGACGCCTACTTGTTGCGCCCATCGTTGTCGAAGCTGGATCCGCCGGACCATCTGGCATTGCGCAAGCTACTGGCGCGCCCGTTCACGCCCAGGGCAATCAAGCGTTACGACGCGCGGGCGAAGGAAATCGTCGACGAGTTGCTTGCCGATCATGGACGGGGCTCCGAGATCGAGCTGGTGACGGAAGTTGCTCATCCGCTACCGATTCGCCTTGTCTGCGAAATTTTCGGTATCCCCGTACCTGCCGACACCGATACGATGTTCGAGTGGACCCGTAAGGGACTCAACCTACTCGATCCGTTTCTGACTGCCGAGCAGACCAGCGACTACATTTCCGCTCAACGTGATTTCTCGGCACACCTTCAGGACGTTATCGCTTGGAAGCGCAACAATCTTGGCGACGACATCCTGTCGGACTTCATCTCCGCCGGCGACGAAGGCGAGATAATCGGGCCGGATCAAGTTGCCGCTACCGTGCAGACTTTGGTCATCGCCGGACTGGACACCACAGTCAATCAGGTCGGTCTCACCATGAATGCACTTATGGGCCATCGTGATCAGTGGGAACGACTCGTCGACGACAGGGCACTGCTCGATCACGCGGTAGAAGAAGTCCTGCGCTATGAGCCGACGGCGCAGTTGATGATTCGCATTGCTCCCGAGGATTACGCGGTGGGAGATGCGGTGATTCCGGCCGGAAATCACATTGTGACGTGGCTGGCGTCGGCAAACCGCGATGAAACTCGATTCGGTCCGAACGCGGACAGATTGGACTGGTCGAGGTCAAATGTCCGGGACCACATCACGTTCGGTCACGGTGCGCACGCTTGCCTCGGTGCGTGGTTGGCCCGGCTGGAGATCAAGACCATCCTGAATGCGTTGATCGACAAAGCGCCGAAGACCGAGCTCGTCGACGGTGGAGTGACGTGGGGTGGCACGGCCTTTATCCGCGGTGTCTCCGAACTGCGATTGAACCTTTTCTGATTGCACGAATTCGTGAACAGACCACTCGGTGGGCAAGTCGGTGTCAGATGGTCGACGTCTTGTTAGTCTGGGCCGGTGCCTGATCCCGCAACTGCGTGTTACCCGGCATTGCCCGCGACAAGTTGGGCAGTGCTGGGAATGCTCACATTCGGAGAAGAACTCAGTGGCAGCGATCTGAAAAGCTGGGCCGACTGGAGCATCGGGTTCTATTACTGGAGCCCGTCGGTGAGCCAGGTCTATACCGAGCTCAAAAAGCTGGAAACGCTGGGATTCGTCAGTTCGCGGGAGGTTTCGGAATCGGGTGGGCGTCGTCGACGAGTGTTCACGATAACCGAATCCGGTATCGAGGCTCTCAGATCATGGTCACGCCGATCGGAGATCGAAACCCCCGTTCTCAAACATGGAGTGATGTTGAGACTGTGGGTCGGCCACCTCAACGACCCCGATCAGCTCAAGTCGATAGTGCTCGATCACATCGACAACCTCGAGGCAAAGAAGCTCAATGCAATCGAACACGCCGATAACTCGGAGAATGAACCCGCCTGGGCATTTACCGAGATGAGTCTGCGATGGATAGGCCGCCATTTTCAGATGGAGATCGACCTCGCCGCTCAGTTGCTCGATGACATCGATGAGGCCGCCGCTCGATTCGCGCAAGGCGACGCCAACGCTCTCGGCTTGCCGCAGCCCGTCAATGCCGGTAGTTGGAAGTTGATCTGAGCGTGCGGAGGTACAACTCCCCAGATTCTGCCCCACGCCAATAGAATTGTGCTGTCGAGGTTTTCGTGCCCAATCTTCGTGCCTAGTCTTCGTGCCCAATCTTCGTGCCTAGTCTTCGTGCCTACTGAGCTCGCATGCTTTCGGTGGTCCGGACGCCCGCATTTCGCCACAGGGAAGCGGCTGTTTCCCGAAGAAGCCCGGTGAGAGGCGAGTTCCGCTCGTCGAGCGGCATTTGTCGGAGCGGTCCGCAGATCGACAGCGCGGAGGTCGCGACGCCGATCGGGCCGATCGGAGTGGCGATCGTGCCGAATCCGTCGATCGGCGTGTCACGGCCGTATCCCACGCCGGTTTTTCGGACCTCGTCGGCCGCCTCTCCTCGCTCGTTGTTGAAGGTGTGGAGGACCCTGCCGACGAGAGTTCCGTCTGCGCGTGTGCTGAAACCGATCCGATTCGGAATCATGCTGGCGAAACGACCTGCCATGTGGGCGCGGCACACCACATTTGAGCCGTCGAGAATCGTCATCTCGACGATCAGTCCGGTACGCCGGTGCAATTCGTACAGGTGCGGATGCGCAGCTGAGTGAAGTCTGTCCTGGTACACGGCCAACGAGCCGAGTTCCACGAGCCGCAACCCGAGCGTGTAATCGCGGCCGCTGCGGTGCAGCCACCGAAGTTGGACCAGATGGTCGAGTATGCGGTGGGCTGAAGACCTTGGAAGCCCGGTTCGTCGGACAATCTCGGCGAGGGTGAGACGATCTCGACCGCCGAACGCATCCAGTAGCAGAGAGACTCGGTCGAGGAAGGCGTTCGGCGTTGCGGGATCGACCTCGAGCTGGAGCGACATGTGTTCCCTCTGCTATCCCGTAGTCAAGTTGGACAACTGCCCTGGACAAGGCTATTTCGATTAGGAATGATGACATGTTTTTTCTGCTTTGTGAAGAAGGCCACCCTGTGGATCGGACGCCTCCGGTGCTCGTCGGCGGAAACGGACCACTGATCGGGAGAGCGGGTTCCTTGCTTGGTGGTGGGCGATCTACGTTGACGTGATCACACGCCAAGTGGACAAACGCGGATGCCGGCGCAGACGTAGCGCCACCCGCCGGGCTGAGAGACCAGGAGACGATATGACGATTCAAGCGGAAGTCACCACGATGCTTGCAACCCTCAACGCTGGATTCCCGGATGTCACCAGTGTCCCGCCGTCGGAGCTACGAACTCTGATTCGGAACCGACGTGCGCCGCTGACGGGTCTTCCCGACATGCTTTCAGTCGAGAATCACGTAATCGACGGTCCCGGTGGAGATCTGGCAATTCGCGTCTTTCGTCCGCATGGAACCTCGAACGACGTTCCCCTCGTGGTCTTCGCTCACGGGGGCGGTTTCGTGTTCTGCGATCTGGACAGTCACGACGAATTCTGTCGATCGATGGCGCAGGGAGTCGGCGCAGTAGTGGTTGCCGTCGACTATCGGTTGGCGCCGGAGCATCCGGCACCGGCAGCCCACGACGACGTCTACGCCGCGGTGGCGTGGGCCAGCGAGCATGCTGCCGAATACGGTTCCGACGCAGGTAAAATCGCACTTGTGGGCGACAGTGCGGGAGGGAACCTCGCGGCGACCGTGGCTATTGCCGCTCGGGATCGGGGTGGTCCGGAAATCGCCCTTCAGGTTCTCATCTACCCCGTGATCGACGACGACTTCGAAACCGAGTCGTATCGGCTCTACGGCACGGGTCACTACAACACCACCGCAGCGATGGAATGGTACTGGCAGCAGTACGCGCCTGAAGGTCGCGACGACGCCCGTGTGATTCCTACGCGTGCGGAGACGCTCGCCGGTCTTCCGTCTGCTGTCGTCGTGACAGCCGAACTCGATCCGCCGTGTTCGTCAGGTGACGCGTATGCGCAGATGCTCGCGACGGCTGGCGTTTCGGTGCGCCATCATCGCTTCGAAGGATTGTTCCACGGCTTCCTCACTATTCCGTCTTTGTCACTGACCGAGCCTGCGCGACAGAAGCTTTGGGCGATGACGCGCGAGGCGCTCGGTAGCGAGTAGGCAGATCACTTCACTGTCAGGAGTCTCTCGGTGAGATTGCCGAACGTGTGACAGATTCTGTCGTGGACCACGGCCTCGGGACATTCGGGGTCGAACCACCGGTCCACCACTGCCCAGTGAATCGGATGATCGAGGTACTGGGTCTGCAGTGAGCCGAGGTCGGTGAACTCCTGCTCCCAGACATGAGTCCATGGTGTGTGCCCGATCGCTGCGTCGACTCGGCTGAGACGCCAGGCGCAGATCGACGAGATATGGGTAGGCATCCTGAGCAGATCCCGTTCGAATTCCTCGAGTACGTCCTGGGGTGTGCTGGGGGATACCCGGATGAACAGCGCTCGGTACACCTGACCGGCGGCTTCGGCGCCGGAACGTCCCGTGGTCCCGGACGAGTACTCGGCACCGTGGAAGTGGTCGACGGCGGCGCAGCGCAGGCTGTCGTCGACCGCATCTCGGGCTGTCTGCCAAGCCATCTCGTCTTCGAACTGAAGATGGACGATCAGATCTCCGCCGTTGATGACGCCGGGAAGTGTCGTACAGACGAGACGACGCAGCGCGTTCGACGATTCGGCAACTGCGGCAATGTTCTTCACTGCAGCGGTCCACTCGTCGGCGCCCGCCCCGTTGGCGGCGTGCACGACTCTTGTCACGTTATACATTGCTCAGTCCTTCGATGTCCTTTGCTGCGGCGGCCATGGAGCGACTCCGTTCGATTATGAGCGGAGCCATTGCATCCCACCACTGCCTGAGGGTGGAGTCTCTGCGGCCCTGGCGCGTCATCGACCACCAGCCGGCCGTGCCGTCGACCGTCCAGGTGACGGTCAAGGTGTTCGGGTCTTGATCGCACCACAACGGAGGGCTGACGAGTACGTCGGCGAGTGTCATGCCGCGACGCTGTGCACTCGGCAAATACTGGTCGAGTAGCGCGTCGACGAACTGTCGACCGCATCCCGGTTTCGTGACTATCCGATCGATCACGTAGAGCGTTTCATCTGCCATTGGTGAAGATTACTTTCCCCTAACCCGTTGTGATGCTTTCGATCTCACACAGCGGGAGATAGCGGATTTGGTCATGTGCCCGGCATTTCGACACCTCCCGTCAGGCGGGAATCGTTGCTGTGCAACAGAATCGGATGATGCAACATGGCGGACAACGATTGCGTGAAATGCAGTCGAACTCAGGTCGAACACATACGTCATGTGTTCGATGTCGTGAAGTGGAAGAGCCTTGGAGGAGCAGTTGAATCACTCGCTGGTAGGGAAGACCGCGCTGGTGACCGGGAGCAGTCGAGGCATCGGCAGGGCGATCGCCAGGCGACTGGCGGCAGAGGGGGCAACCGTGGTCGTCACCGCACGGTCGACTCGGCCTACCGCGGCAGTCCGTGCCGACAGTAATGTCGTCATCGGCGGTACGTTGTCCGAGACCGTCGAGATGATCGAGTCGCAACACGGTCGTGCACTTGCCATTCCGGCCGATCTCGAGGATTCCGAGGCTCGCGACGGATTGATCGAGAAGGTCGTCTCGCGGACCGGAGGTATCGACATCCTCGTGAACAATGCCGGGTTTGCCGACTACGCGCCGATCGAGAAGATGTCGCTGGCGACGTTCGATCGGACCCTCGACCACTACATTCGCGCGCCGTTCGCCCTGTCGAAGGCAGCCATCCCCTACATGCGAGAGCGCGGCGCAGGCTGGATCGTGAACATCGGTTCCTCGACGGGACTGAATCCGATCAGGCCCTTCCGCGACTACAACAAGACGTCGGGTGACGTGATTTACGCGTCGATGAAGGCAGCACTGCACAGGTTCACACAGGGCCTCGCCGCGGAGGTGCTGGACGACAATATCGCGGTCAACTCGGTGGGGCCTTCCACTGCGATCTCGACTCCCGGCGCCGACGCACTCATTCCGGATGGATACGAAACCGAGCCCGTCGAGTATCTTGCCGAGACGGTACTGGCCATGTGTTCTCTTCCCGCGGCCGAGCGGACCGGCCTTGTAGCGTTCAGTCTTCATTTTCCCTGGTATCAGGATCTGGTCGTGAAGGCGCTCGACGGGCAAGGGCTGATGCCCAGACGTGAGCCACCGACGTGGTGCAATCCCAACATTCTGCCCGAAGGAATCTGAAGTCTTTGTCGAGCAATAGTTTCGGCGACACAACCCGAGGAGTGGAGATGTCCCACGCTGAACGCCGGTTCGGTACCGGCACGGCCGTCGTGACCGGTGCGGGGGCCGGTATCGGTGCAGGGTTCGCCCGACACCTTGCGCGGCTGGGAATGACGGTGGTAGTTGCCGACATCGACGAGGAGCGTGCGTCGCTCGTCGCCGAGGACATTCGCGCGGCCGGTGGGAGGGCTGACGTCCATGGAGTGGACGTAGCGGATGCAGATGCCGTGAAGAGGATGGCGGACAATGTGTTCGATCGTCACGGCAGCGTCGAGTTGCTGGTCAACAATGCCGGAGTGGAGACGGCCGGGTTGCTGTGGGAAGTCAGTGGTGCGCGGTGGAGACGGTTGATGGAGATCAACGTCGACGGCGTCTTCTATTGCCTTCGTGCTTTCGTGCCATTGATGTTGAAGGTGGGTAAGCCGGCGTGTGTGGCCAATCTGTCTTCTGTCGGCGGGATCAACAGCGCCGCGGTGCAAGGACCGTACATCGTCAGTAAGTTCGCGGTGCTGGCGATGACCGAGAGCTTGCACCAAGATCTGTCGTTGGTCGACTCTCCGATTCAGGTCAGTGCTGTTGTTCCACACTCGATCCGGAGTGAGATCTTTCGTGCGGCCCAGCGTGACGCGCCGACTACGAACGTCACGGCAAACGCTGTCTTCGATGCAATGCAACAGGCGAACGTCGAATCCGGACTCGACCCGCTCGATGCCGCCGAGCACATGACCGAAGCAATAGCGCGTGGGGACTTCTGGGTGTTCTCCGACGACGACGCGTGTCGGCAGTTCACCGACCGCCGAGCCGCTCAGCTTCGAGACCTGCTACCTCCCGCCGATCCTCGCACAATGCTCACACGCATGGGCATCTCGTGAATGCGGAGCTGTTCGGAGCAGGCCTGTTCACGCGCTGCCGTTGACAGACGTCGACGCACTCTTGGGGAGGCCTGACCAACCCACCAGGCCGACCAGAGCGAAAGCTACGGCGGCAGTGACGAAGGTGACGGTGAAGGCGGATTCGCTGGGCAGAGCGGATACGCCCTCTGGCAGGTTCGCGATGGTCATCGAGGCGAGAATCGTAGTCACCACTGCACTGCCCATGGCGCTGCCGGTGGAACGGGAGATCGAGTTGATGCCGTTGGCTATTCCACTCTGGTGTCGCGGAACGCTCGACATGATGATCGCGGGCATGGCCGCGTAGCCCAGGCTCACGGCGGCGCCGATCACGATGCCGGCACCGATGACCGACGCGGTGTGCGTGTGGTCGTACGCGAGCCAGGCGAACGGCACCGCACCACAGATGGCGGTGAGTCCCAGGACGAAGCGTGGCCCACGCACTCTGATGAGCCGCCCACCGATCGGTGCTGCGATCAGCGAGGCAATCGCACCCGGCAGCAGGAATTCCACCGACGCACGCAGAATGCTGGCGTCGAATCCGTATCCCGTGAGGGCGTGGGGAAGCTGCACGAGATAGGAGATGCCCAGGAAGTTGGCGAACATTCCGAAGCCCAGCATGACCCCCGCCAGATTCGCCATCATCACGGGCCGGTGGACGAACATTCGCATGTCGACCAGTGGTTCGTCGACGATCTTCTCGATCCAGACCCAGACTGCGAACATCACGATCGAGCCCAGGAAAACACCGATGGTCACGGGTGAGAACCAACCCCATTGGTGGCCTTGCGAAATCGACAACAGGAGCAGAAGGAGTGCAGCGCCCAGGCTCAGCGCGCCGATGACGTCGACGCGCCCGCCGCTCTTGTGCTTGGTTGCCGGAACCAGCGTGATGACGGCGACGAGGGCAAGCAACGCGAACCCGGTGGCCATCCAGAAGGCGTTGCGGTAGTCGGCATCCGGAGCCGATGTGAGAAGTCCGGTGGCTACGAGGGCGAGCCCGCTGCCGAATGCGAGAGTTCCGCTGACCAATGCCATCGCGCCGGGAAGCTTGTGTGGGCGGACCTCTTCGCGCAGGACCGACAGAGCCAGCGGGAAGATGGCGGTGGCGGTCCCCTGGAGGACGCGTCCGAGGATGAGAAGTGGCAGATTGTGTGCCAGTGCGGCGACGATCGAACCGATGACCATGACGACCAGAACGCCGACCAGCGTGCGCTTCTTGCCGTGCTGATCGCCGTAGCGGCCCAACAGGGGAGTGAAAACGGCGGCCGACAGCAACGTCGCCGTCGTCACCCAACTGATGCCGGCCGCGGATGCGCCCAGATCGGACTGAATACGCCCCAAAATCGGGACGGGCAGTGTCTGCATCATCGAGACGATCATCGCGGCCAGGCTGAGCGCCCCGATGATGACGGCCTCGCGGCGCGGCGATGTTACGACGGATACATCCGGGGTGTCGTGGACCGTTGGCTGCGCAGCGCTGTCGGTCGTCACTGAATTCGTCAAGTGGGTCCTTCTCGGGAATTACAAGAGAAATTGCTTAATGTGCCGAAGTAATTTTCTCTGGATGGTAAGTCCGCGAGATCGATCCCGTCAATGCTGGTCAGTGAGCCCCTGGGGCCAGCTCGGTGTATTCAGGACCAACTCGGCGTGTTCCGGACTAGAAGGGGTAGACCGGGAGTGCGCTCTGCGCAGTCACCCACTGCGTTTCGGTGAAGGCGTCGAGGTTTGCGCCGATACCGCCGACGCGGCCACCGTTACCCGAAGACGCCATACCGCCGAACGGGATGACTGCTTCGTCGCCGACGGTCTGATCGTTGATGTGTACGAGGCCGGTGGGGATTTGTTGGGCGAGCTCGAGCCCTCGCATGGCGTCGGAGGTCAGAATGCCCAGTGACAGTCCGTACTCGGAATCGTTGGCTATGGCGACGGCCTGTTCGACGGTGGCGAAGGAGGTGACCGGTGCGACTGGCCCGAAGACTTCGTCGGCGAATGCCGGCGCGGTGAGTGGGGTGTCGGCCAGCACGGTGGGCCGGTAGAAGAGATCCTCGTAGGTGCCGCCGGCCGCCAGTTTTGCTCCGGCCGCGATGCTTCCGGTGACCAGGGAGTGGATGTGGTCGCGTTGTCCGGCGTCGATGATGGGTCCGAGTGCGACCTGACCGGTGAACGGGTCGCCTACCGGAAGCTTGTCGGCGTGTTCGGCAAGGAGTGCGGTGTAGTCGGCGGCGATACTTTCGTGGACGAGCTGGCGGCCGGTGGTCATGCAGATCTGCCCCTGGTGCATGAAGGATCCGAAAGCGCCTACAGATGCGGCCTTTTCGAGGTCGACGTCGTCCATGACGATCAGTGCGTTGTTTCCCCCGAGTTCGAGGTGTGCTCGTTTGAGATGGCGGCCCGCCAGTTCACCGACAGCGCGTCCTGCCCGGGTCGACCCGGTGAATGCGATGACGCGAACGCTCGGATGAACCACGATTGCCTCACCGGCGTCAGCGCCACCCGGCAGCATGCCGAACACTCCGGCAGGCAGACCGGCTTCTTCGAAGATGCGGGCAAGAACCACACCGCCACAGATCGCCGTGCGCGGATCAGGCTTGAGGATCACCGAATTGCCCAGTGCCAGTGCGGGAGCGACTGCACGGATCGACAGAATGATCGGGAAGTTGAACGGTGCGATGACGCCGACGGTGCCGACGGGGACGCGACGAGAGAAGCTCAGCCGCGGTTGCTCCGAGCGCAGCACCTCGCCGATGGGGTGTGCGGCCAAAGCTGCTGCGTTGTAGCACTCTTCGGCAGCGGTGTGGGTTTCCAGTCCGGCTTTGGCGGGAATGCTGCCGGCCTCGCGGATTACCCATTCGCCGATTTCGTCGGCGTACTGCTCGAACAGTTGACCGGCGCGGCGTAGAACGGCGGCTCGTTCGGTGTACGGCCTTGCTGCCCAATCCTTCTGAGCGGCAGTAGCTTTTGTTGCAGCGGCTGCCACGTCGTCTGGTGTTGCCATGCCGACCGTCGTCAACTGCTTGCCGGTGGCCGGTTCGACGACAATACGATCGTCGGCGCTACCGAGAACCCATTCGCCGTCGAAGATCTTCGATTCCCACACAGGTTCGCTCAGCAAACGCGTCATGGCCGCTCCTCGGTAAAGGGATGCAACCGCGCGCCGCATCACATGGTTGTGGACCACGTTTCTCCGTGAGGGGAGTCGATCGCCATCGCACTTTCACTCAGTGAAAGACGGATTCATGGCGTCCTTGAGCGCTTGGATCAGATCGGCGAACTCGGTCGAGTGGGTGGCGCCGCTGCGGGTCACTCCCGAGACGGGAATTCGCAAGCGGCCGTGCGATTCTCGCATGAAGCTGATGCCGGCGCGTGGAGATTCGCCTGCGGTGATCGAATACAGCAGGGTCCAGGCGCGCGGGTTGGTGATCACGTCCAGCGTGGCTGTGTGATCGCTCGGAATTGCAGGGCCCAGTTGGACGCGTCGATCTATCTCGCGGAACGCGTCCTCGACCACCTTGTGAATGAGCACCTGGCTTTGGCGCGGCGGCAGGAGCAGGGGGTATGCGGCCAGATCATTGAGGTCGACGCTTTGCTGGCCGGCCAGGGGGTGCCGGCTCGACATGACGACCAGCAGATCTTCGACGCCGAGGTCCAAGGGTTCGAGTCCGGGGCGGTCGACGCCGCCGCGAATCAGCGCGATGTCGGCGTCACCGGAGGCTACGGCGTCCATGCGGTGGGCAAAACTCTTGATGACGAACTCGACGTCCAGGTCCGGATGAAGTTCGCGCACGTGTGCGATGGCGTCCAGCGTCTGAGCGGCGAAGCTCATGTTTCCGGTGATCCGGATCCGGGCTCGTGGGTCGCGTGCGACGGAGTAGGCCATCGTTTCGAGGCTGAGGACTTGCTGCGCAATGGGCACGAGTCGCGATCCTGCCGGGGCAAGGCGAACGGCTCGGGTCGAGCGTTCGAAGAGTGTCGCGCCAAGCTCCTTCTCCAGTCGGGCGACCTGATGGCTGATCGCCGACTGCGAGATGAAGCAGCGCTCGGCAGCGCGACTGAAGCTCAGTTCCTCGCTCACGACGAGGAAGTACTTGAGTTGGCGGAAGTCCATGAGGACAGCTTACTTATGAGCAATCGAGATAACAGTCTTGCGAATACTCCAGCTAGCTGGACCCGACCCATGATCAGTCCATACCGTAATAGTCATACTTTCAATTTGGTTGAGGAGATTTGTTGTGGATAGAACAGCTGCGGGTCGCGCTGACATCGACGCGACTGGACACGAGCAGACTCAGGTAGTCATCGTCGGTTCGGGATTCGGAGCCCTCGCCGCGGCCAAGACCCTCGCGAAGTCCAAGACGCCGTTCGTCCTCATCTCCGCCACCACCGAGCACCTCTTCCAGCCGCTGCTCTACCAGGTGGCGACTGGTGTTCTGTCGGCAGGCGAAGTTGCTCCGCCCATCCGCACGATCCTGCAGAAGTACCCCAACGCCGACGTGCGTCTCGGTCGCGTCGTCGAGGTCAACGCCGAAGAGAACACCGTCGTCTACGAGGCTTCAGGCACCCGCCACACTCTCGGATACCGCTCGCTCATCGCAGCCACCGGTGCCACCCAGGCGTACTTCGGTCATGACGAGTTCGAAAAGGTCACCTACAAGCTCAAGACCGTCGAGGATGCCGAGGTCCTGCGTAAGCAGATCCTGCGTTGCTTCGAAGAGGCTCACACCACCAACGACGCGCTGGTTCGCCGCAACCTGCTCAGCTTCGTTGTCGTCGGTGCAGGCGCGACCGGCGTCGAGCTCGCCGGACAGATCAAGGAACTGGCGCGTCGCTACTTCGCCAAGTCCATCAACAACATCAGCGCCGACGAGGTCACGGTCACCATGGTCGAGGGCGCGGGCGTTGCGCTTCCGGCCTTCGGCGGCAAGCTCAGTGAGTACACACAGGCCTCGCTCGAGAAGTCGGGTGTCGAGGTTGTTCTCAACACCATGGTCACCGCCATCGACGAGCACGGTGTCACCGTCTCTTCGGCAAAGACCAAGGAAGAGAAGCGCATCGACGCCGAGACCGTCATCTGGTCGGCCGGTGTTCGCGCCAACGACTTCGCAGCAGTGCTCGGCGAGGCGACCGGTTGTGAGAGTGACCGTGCAGGTCGTCTGCTCATCAATCCGGACTTGACCGTCGGCGGGTTCGCCAATGTCTTTGCCATCGGCGACATGACTTCGCTGAACGGTCTGCCGGGTCAGTCGCCCGTTGCAATGCAGGGTGGCCGTCATGCAGCGAAGACTGTGAACGGAAAGGTCAAGGCCGGAACGCCTTTCAAATACTTCGACAAGGGCAGCATGTCGATCATCAGCCGATTCAGCGCTGTGTGTCGCGTCCGCAAGGTCGAGTTCAAGGGCACGATCGCCTGGTTCATGTGGCTGGCCGTGCACGTGATGTATCTGGTGGGCTTCCGCAACCGGTATGTCGCTGTGATGTCGTGGTTCGGTTCGTTCATCGGTCACCGTCGTCCGCACTTCCACTACGCGCAGGAGCCGATGAAGATCGAGGCCACGCCGCCGGTGACCGAACGCGAACCGGAATTGGCGCACTCCGCGTAGCTTCGCACCGCCTGAACACGTTTCGCCTGATGTCAGTCACACTGTGTGAATGGCATCAGGCGAGCGTTCGTTGATCGGCCGGGCATTTATCGTGCTCGGTGCCTTCGACGCGAAATCGCCGCGGTTGACGCAGTCGGAGATCAGTCGTCGCAGCGGTTTGCCTCTGCCCACCGTCCACCGACTGTGTGGGCAGTTGGTGGCTGAGGGCGCACTCGAGCGTCGGAGTGACGGCAAGTACCAGGTCGGAGTCCGGTTGTGGGAGATCGGCGCTCTTGCTCCCGGCGCTCACGGCCTACGGCAGGTGGCGTTGCCGTTCCTCGAGGACCTGTACGAGGTCACCCGAGAGAACGTGCAGTTGGTCGTTCGTGAGGGCACCGAGGCTCTGTACCTCGAGCGCTTGTCCTCGCGTAGCGCCGTCACCGTGGTCGGCCGTGCCGGCGGAAGATTGCCGTTGCACGCGTCCAGCGGTGGATTGATTCTCCTCGCGCACGGCGGAACCGAGCTTCTCGACGACGTCCTTCGCGCCGGCCTCGAGTCGTTCACTCCCAAAACCATTACTTCCGAGCGGATTTTGCGAGCAACTCTCGACGAGATCAGGCGCGCCGGATTCGTGGTCTGTCGTGAGTATCTGAACGTCGGAACCCTTGCCGTCGCCGCTCCTGTCCGCGAAGCCGGGGGCAGTGTCGTGGCAGCGGTCTCGACAGTTGTTCCGGTGGAGCAGGATCCAGCTCCTTTACTGCCCGCGTTGGTCGCGGCCGCCCGTGGAATATCACGCGGGCTTGGTAGCGGTGGGTTTCGATAGCTCGTTTCGGTCTTTCACTGAGTGAAATTGCAGCTGTTCAGAGGAGTGATCGTGGTCGAGGGTGGTCTCAATCGTCACTCACCTCAGGAGCTCTCTGTATGTCTTCTTCACGCACCCAGGTCGGAATCGTCGGTGGTGGTCCCGCCGGGTTGATGCTCTCGCATCTGTTGCACCTGAAGGGAATCGATTCGGTTGTCCTGGAATGCCGCACCCGCGAAGAGGTAGAAGGCACCATTCGTGCCGGCGTGCTCGAACAGAACACGGTTGATCTCATGGTCGAGACCGGACTCGGTGATCGACTGAAGCGGGAGGGCCTCGAACATCACGGAATCGAGTTGCGATTCGGTGGACGAGGGCACCGAATCGCGTTCGACGAACTGACCGACGGGCGAGCAGTCACGGTGTATCCGCAACACGAGGTGCTCAAGGATCTGATCGCGCGGCGTCTCGCTGACGGCGGGGACATTCGATTCGGAGTGTCCGACGCGCAAGTACACGATCACGAATCGGATCGCCCGAGTATCACTTTTGTCGACTCGGACGGAAATGATCAGAAGCTCGAGTGCGCCCTGGTGGCCGGTTGCGACGGTTCACGCACCGGAACGCGAAAGCTGATTCCCGAACCGTCGATCCGAACGGATCATTTCCGCCAGTATCCCTTCGCGTGGTTCGGCATCCTGGCCGAGGCGCCGCCGTCGTCCGAAGAACTGATTTATGCCAACCATGAGCGCGGGTTTGCACTGATCAGCACACGGACGCCCGAGGTACAGCGTCATTACCTTCAGGTCGATCCGGACGACTCCGTGGACAACTGGTCCGACGATCGAATCTGGGACGAGCTGCACATGCGCGTCGACGGTGAGGGGGCGGAGATCAAGGACGGCAGGATCTTTCAGAAGTCGATCCTCCAGTTCCGCAGCTTCGTGTGTGAGCCGATGCAGCACGGCAACCTGTTTCTTGCAGGGGATGCGGCGCACACCGTGCCGCCGACCGGCGCGAAGGGAATGAATCTCGCGATCGCCGACGTCTACGCACTGGCGAAGGCAATGGACGGTTTCTTCACCTCGTCCGACCGAAAGATGCTGGACGGGTACACCGAAACGGTGTTGCCGCGTGTGTGGCGGACGCAGCACTTCTCGTGGTGGATGTCGTCGATGCTCCATCGCTTGCCAGACGACAGCGGTTTCGGGCATCGCCGACAGTTGGCCGAGTTGGACATGGTCACGCGTTCCGTGGCGGGACGAACGCTGATCGCCGAGAACTACGTCGGAACTCCCTTGCATCAGTAGGCCGATTCGCAGGTTGCACGGTGCGAAATCAGGGGGAGTGGGGTGCCAGGTGTCACCAGGACCCCGAAGTTCTTGGTATGTGTCCGCCTGGCGGGAAGCCGCCGAGCCGAAGTAGCGGGAGCTTTGTAACCTCGAACACGTCCTTGTCCAACCGAGGGTGGCTGATGCTTCGACCGCACTGCGGGGGAGTTGTCGTATGACTGAGCGTTGCAAGAAGTGACTGTTCAGGATCCACTGTCTCCCAAGCCGATCGGTGCGAACCGACGTCGAGCTCATCGAGGCACTTCAGTCGCTCCGGTCAACTGAACAGAGGGATCTTCCGATGAAGTTCAGCCTCGCCGTGGCTATGATTCCCCTCTCTCAACTCGTTGCACTTGCGAAAGTGGCCGAAGAATGCGGCTTTTCTTCGATCACGATGCCCGACTCACTGTTCTTTCCCGAGCGGGGCGCTACCGGGTATCCGTATACCGCTGACGGTGTGCGGATGTGGGACGCGAAGACACCATTTGTAGACCCCATGATTGCCGCGGCCTTCATGGGACCTGGAACGTCGAAGATTCGCTTTTATCCGCAGGTGCTCGAGCTCAGCTCACGCAATCCTCTGCTGCTGGCAAGCCAGGTGGGGTCGGTCGCGAATCTGACAGGAGGCCGCTTCGGTCTCGGGGTCGGTGTGGGCTGGGCGCCAGAGGAATTCGAGTGGTGCGGCGCTTCCCCCAAGGATCGAGGCCCGCGAGTCGACGAGATGCTCGAGGTACTGCGACTGGTTCTAGGCGGCGGTATGGTCGAACATCACGGCAAGTTCTTCGACTTCGACAGGCTGCAGATGAGCCCGGCGCCGATCGATCCCGTCCCCATCTACATCGGAGGACATTCCGCGGCCGCATTGCGCCGTGCAGCGCGAGTGGGTGACGGTTGGACCTCGGCTACAGTCTCTTTCGCTGATCTGCAAGCTCTCATCGCGAGGATCGGCGTCCTGCGGGTCGAGTACGGGCGCGCCGAGTCCCCGTTCGAAATTCAGGCCGTCTGCGCCGATCGCTTCGGTCTCGACGGCTCCTTGGAACTGGCCGATAGCGGAGTGACGGAATCGATCGTCATTCCTTGGGCCATGTACGGCCTCGGGTTCGACTGCGACCTGGAAGCGAAGAAAGATGCGGTACGCAGGTTCTCCGAGGAAGTCATCTGCAAATTCTGAATTCACATAGCGCGCCCGTGCTGCAATGACCCGTGTGCGGGGATCAATCCGTATGCGGGCGTTGCGGCTCCAACATCCGTTCGCGCAGACTGTCGTAGATAGGTGCCGACCCTGCCGACGTGGTGACGAATACCGCTGCCGCAGTGGCAGCGAGCATCGGGACCAGCGTCGACGTCACCGCGGTCATTTCGACCACGATCACGATGCCGGTGAACGGTGCGCGTACTACGGCGCCGAAGAAGGCAGCCATACCGACGGTGGCCATGGTGACCGTGAGCCCGGCGTCCACTCCGGGCACGAAGCTCGACAGTCCGGTGAAGATCGACCCCCAGAGCGCGCCGAGAGCGAGTAAGGGAGCGAACAGTCCGCCGGGAGTTCCAGCGGCATACGAGAGCGGGCCGGTGAAGAACCGAACCACCAAGTACAGCAGCAGGATCGGCAGTACGAAGATCCTTCCGCCGACGATCATCTGTGCAAGAACGTCGCCGCCCCCACTGGCCAACGGGTCGAGGAACAGCGTCAGGCCGATGACGGCGCCGATCGTTGCGCCGATGACAGTCGGTGGGATCTTGTCGAGTCGTGCCACGATGTCGAGTAGTCCCAGAATCAGGCGGTTGTACGCAATACCCAGTAGCCCCGTGAGGATTCCGAAGACGACGAACAGTGGCAAGAGTGCAAGTTGAGGTGTCGGCACGGTGCCGACCTCGAAATCGGGTTGATCACCGATGACGATCCGTGCACAGCCCACCGCCACTGAAACACCGAAAAGCGTTGGCAGCACGGTGCGCAGCCGGAACGAGTGCGTCACCTCCTCGCAGACGAACAGTGCTCCCGCGATCGGCGCGTTGAATGCGACAGCGAGTCCTGCTCCGGCCGTGGATGTTTGCAGCATGGCGACGTCGGGTTCGGTGAGGCGGGCTCGCCGTCCCGCTTCTGCTCCGATCGCCGCACCCATGTGTACGGTGGGGCCTTCACGGCCGAGAACCAGACCGGAGCCGATCGCCAAGAGGCCGCCGATGAATCTGGCGGGCACGAGACTGATTCCCGGCGGTTTCGCTTCACCGCGGGACACCGCCTCGACGTGCTGGATGCCGCTTCCCTTTGCGAGGGGCACTCGTCTGACGATCAGTACGGCAAGTACGGTGCACAGGGCCACCAGGAGGACCGGCACGAGCCACCCGACGTACGGAACATGATGCGCCCAGTTCACGATCGCCTGACGAAGTTCGTCGGCCCTGATCAGACACCAACGGAACGCGCCGCCGACAAATCCGACCCCGACGCCGGCGACCGCAGCGAGTAGACACAGCAAACCCAGTCCGCGGTTGGAGTCACGCGGTTCGGTGCCGCCATCGTCCTCGGTCATCGTGATCAGCCCTACCTGATGGTCACAACTCGCGACAGGTGAATTGAGCTTCCTCACCTTGGACGGTAACCCATCGCGCTACCCGCAGGGTCGGATCGAGGTTGTGCAGCCTGGTCACAATTCGACAAGCAGGCTGATTCCGAGAACCGCCATCATCACGGCGATCAGAGCATCGAGAACCCGCCAGGCGTTGGGTTTCGCAAAAAGCGGCGTCAGCAGACGTGCGCCGTAACCGAGGGCGCCGAACCAGACCACACTTGCCGTGATGGCACCGGCGGCAAACCACCAACGTCCGATCTCGCCGCGACCGTTGGCGATGGAACCCATGAGCACGACGGTGTCGAGGTACACGTGTGGATTGAGCCAGGTGAGAGCCAATGCCATCGTGACGGCGGCAAGCCTCGACCCGTTGCCATGTCGATCCGGTGCCAACGTCTGGGGGTGAAGTGCCCGCTTGGCGGCGAAGAGCGAATAGCTGAGGAGGAAAACGGCGCCGGCGATACGAACGAACGTGATCATCGACGGTGCGTGTTCGAGGAGGGTCCCGATTCCGCTGACGCCCGCGAGGATCAGAATTGCGTCTGACAACGCGCACACTGCGACGATCGGGAGTACGTGCGATCGCGTCAGGCCTTGACGAAGAACAAACGCATTCTGGGCGCCGATTGCGACGATCAAAGACAGTCCGACCCCGAAACCGACGAGGGCCGACGCAGGGTCGTTGGTGCTGAGCATGTTGTCGAGCCTGCCGCGCAGATATCATTCAGTCCAGCTAATGATTCTAAGGACACATCAGAGTAGCTTCAGATTATGTTGGATTTCGAGCAACTGAGGGCATTGCACGCCGCGGTCGACGAGGGAACCTTCGAGGCGGCGGCGCGGAAACTACACATCACGCCTTCGGCGGTCAGCCAACGAATCAAAGGTCTCGAGACCTCGGTTGGCCGGATCCTGGTGCAGCGCACCAAACCCGTCCAGGTCACCGATTCCGGGAGAGAAGTCCTGCGTCTTGCACGTCAGATAGACGCTTTGTCGCGTGACACCGTGCGAGAGCTCGGCCTTGAAAATGGTTCAGGGATGTTTGCGCGTGTCTCGATCGCGGTCAATGCCGATTCGCTGTCCACCTGGGTTCTCGGGGCCCTCGCGGAGTTCACGCAAGAAGTCAGTTTCGATTTTCATCTCGACGATCAAGACCACACCACCGAACTGCTGCGCGACGGTTCGGTCATGGCTGCCGTCACGTCTGTTGCGTCACCGATTCAAGGGTGTACCTCCAGTCGGTTGGGCATCATGCGGTATCGGCCGATGGCGAGTGCAGAGTTCTGCCGTCGTTGGTTCGCAGACGGTGTCACGGCCGAATCCCTTTCGGAGGCGCCGCTGGTGGTGTTCAATCGCAAGGATCTGCTGCAGGATCGGTACCTCGATCAAAAGGTCGGCCACCCCGCCGATCCGCCCCGTCATCTTGTTCCTTCATCGGCAGACTTCGCGGACGCCGTCAGGCGGGGATACGGCTGGGGATTGATACCGGACCTGCAGCGCGGCGACGACGATCGTTCCGGCGTGCTGATCGGATTCGATCCGGACTTCGTGGACGACGTTCCGCTGTACTGGCAGCAGTGGAAACTGTCGTCACCTGTCTTGCGCCGGATCTCCGAGGTGGTGACCAGACGCGCCCACGAGGTGTTGCATCAGCCGTCTAGCTGATGTGCACCGCACGTGCGGTGTTGTGCTCGGGCGGTGTTGTGCTCAGGGAACAAAGAACCTGGACAAGTTGATCCCCTGGGACCGTTTCTTCGGCCGCAGGACGCCGATAGTGTTTTGAGTCACACACGAATGAAAGGTGCTGACTCTCGTGGCGAACATCGGATATCTGGCTTGGGATCTTGCAGAGAAGTACGGGCAGAAGCCGTGCTTGCGGGACGACCACGTCGAACTCACGTATGAAGAGTTCGCAGATCGCACGGAAGCTGTTGCCGCGCAATTGGCTGGACTCGGAATCGGCCTCGGTGACGTGGTGGCGATCATGCTGCCCAATCGCGTCGAGTTGCTGATCGCGATCATGGCTGCCTGGCGCATCGGTGCTGCCGCTACACCCATCAATCCGATGTTCACCGCGAACGAAGCGGACTACCAGATCGCGGACTCCGGGGCCGAGTTGGTCATCACCGCCACTGCCGACGCACCCTCGGGCGGCCGCGCAGTGTTGGCCGTCGAGGATCTGGCGACAGTGCCGCCGACCGATCCCCGACCCGGAATCGATGTTGCAGCAGACGATCTGGCGTTGCTCATCTACACCAGCGGCTCCACCGGACGGCCCAAGGGAGTGATGCTGACTCATGCCAACCTGCAGTTCATGGCTTCGTCGATGGGCAAGAACATCGGTGTTACCGGCGCGGATCACTGCCTGCTGATTCTGCCGCTGTTCCATGTCAACGCGATCTGCGTCAGCGTCTTGACGCCCTTACTTGTCGGCGGACAGGTGAGTGTCACCGGGAAGTTCTCGGTTTCGAGATTCTTCGACGACGTCGCGCGGCTTCGCCCCACGTATTTCTCGGCGGTGCCGGCAATCTACGCGATGCTGACCTCACAGCCGGAAGACCCTTCGATCGACACGTCGTCCTTGAGGTTTGCCGTGTGCGGTGCGGCGCCGATCAGCAAGGAACTCCTCGAACGCGCTGAGCAGCGTTTCGGTTTCGTGATCGTGGAAGGTTACGGACTCACCGAGGGGACCTGTGCGTCGGCCTGCAATCCTGTGGACGGCGTGCGCAAACTCGGTACGGTCGGCCCGGCGTTGCCCGGCCAGCAGATTTCCATTCTTGCCGAGGACGGAACCTTTGCGCCCGCCGGGACTGCCGGAGAGGTGGTCATCAAGGGTGGCAACGTGATGCTTGGCTATCTGGGTAAGCCGGAGGAGACTGCGAAGACCGTCAAGGATGGTTGGTTGCATACCGGTGACGTCGGAGTCCTCGACGAGGACGGCTACCTGACCCTGGTCGATCGCATCAAGGACATGATCATCCGTGGGGGAGAGAACATCTACCCCAAGGAGATCGAAAACTCGCTCGCTACACATCCTTCCGTGCTCGAGGCAGCCGTCATCGGCGCTCCGCACCAGGTCTACGGAGAGGTGCCAGTTGCCTATGTTGTCGCCTACCCCGATGCACCCGTCACCGAAGACGAACTGCTCGAACATGTCACGGCCTTGCTCACCCGAGTAAAGGTGCCAGTGGCGATCTACGTCGTCGATGCGCTTCCCCGAAACCCGGTGGGCAAGATCGACAAACCTGGAATGAGACGAGCTTTGAGCGCAACTCCCGCTCACTAGTCACTTCCCCGTAATACCAGCACAGCTCGACGACGTCCGTCGAGTCGATCCGTCATGCCCACATTCCGTATTTCAGGAGCACATCATGGGATTCAAAGAAGGAAACTTCCCTCCCGTCGATCCGGCAACGTTCATGGACAAGCCGTTTCTCGAGCGTCTGCGTGACATGTCCACGCACTGGGTGGATTACGGCTTCGGTACGCCGAAGATGGTCCACACCGTCTACATCATGAAACTGTTGTTCCTCTACCTGGCAGCTGGAACAGCCGTTGCCACTTTGACTTCCGGCCTCTCGTGGTTCGACATCGGATCGTGGTGGAACCAGCCGATCGTCTACCAGAAACTCATCATCTGGACGATGATGCTCGAGATGCTGGGCTTGGCAGGATCCTGGGGGCCGCTCGCCGGCCACTTCAAGCCGATGACCGGTGGAGTTCTCTACTGGCTCCGCCCCGGCACCATTCGTCTGCCACCGTGGCCGGGCAAAGTGCCGCTCACCTCGGGTGACACCCGCACGGTGTTCGACGTCTTCATCTATGTCGCCGCAGTCGCCAATCTCCTTGTTGCCGCTGTTCTCCCCGGTGTTCACACCACAGGAATCGACTCGGCAATCGCTGACAATGCCGGACTGGTGCGCCCGACGGTCTTGTACTCCTTCCTGGTACTCATGGTGATTCTCGGGTTGCGGGACAAGGTGCCCTTCATCGCTGCCCGTAGTGAGCAGTACCTGCCGGCGATCTTCTTCTTCACATTCCTGCCGTTCGTCGACATGATCCTGGCGCTCAAACTGCTGATCGTCATGGTGTGGATCGGTGCCGGTGTCTCGAAGTTCGGTCGCCATTTCTCGCTGGTGGTTCCTCCGATGCTCAGCAATACCCCGTGGATCCCGTCGAAGAAGATCAAGCGCGCCCACTACCGGAATTTCCCGGAGGATCTGCGGCCTTCACACCTGGGCGGCGGCGTCGCACACGTGGCCGGAACGATGGTCGAAATCGTCACCCCGTTGATACTGCTGTTCTCGACGAACAAAACCCTCACGATCCTCGCCGTGATCCTCATGGTCGGATTCCATCTGTTCATCGCGTCGACCTTCCCGCTTGCCGTCCCACTCGAATGGAATCTTCTGTTCGCCTACGCCTCGGTCTTTCTGTTCCTGGGATTCCCGGCATGGGACGGCTACGGACTCGGCGCCATGTCCTCACCGTGGATTACCGCGGGAATTGTTGCAGCCCTTGCCTTCTTCCCCATTCTCGGAAACCTTCGACCCGATCTGGTGTCCTTCCTGCCGTCGATGCGCCAGTACGCCGGCAACTGGGCATCCGCGACGTGGGCATTCGCGCCGGGCGCTGAAGCCAAGATCGACCAGTTCATCAAGCGTCCGTCGCCGGATACGCGCAATCAGTTGATGACGATGTACCCCGAAGATGTGTCCGATGTCGTTCTGCATCAGCTGTTGGGCTGGCGTTCCATGCACAGCCAGGGGCGTGCGCTGTTCTCTCTGATGATCAGGCACCTCGGCGACGACATCAACACGTACTCACTGCGGGAAGCAGAGTTCATGTGCAACTCCATCGTCGCCTTCAACTTCGGTGACGGGCACCTGCACGACGCGAAGTTGATCGCAGCCATTCAGCGTCGCTGCAATTTCGCACCCGGTGAGTTCCTGGTGACCTGGATCGAATCGCAGCCCATCCACAAGGGAACGCAGGAGTACCAGGTGATCGATGCCGCTCTCGGTGTCATCGAACGAGGTACTTTCAAGGTCGCCGACGCAGTCGCCGAACAGCCGTGGTTGCCGAACGGGCCCATTCCGTTCGACGTTCAGTGGACACTGGACGTACGGGCCGACCGCGCGGCAACGGATCCGCAGGTTGTCTCCGAACCGAAGATGCGTACGAGGGTCAGCGGTAGCGAGCAAGAGGTGAGTAAGTGACAAAGGCCGTAGTCGTCGGCAGCGGGCCCAATGGGCTCGCTGCCGCGGTACACCTCGCACGTAGCGGTGTGGACGTGCAGGTGCTCGAGGCTGCCGACCAGATCGGCGGAGGCACCCGCTCCGGTCCGATCGACGTGCCGGGGTTGATCCATGATCACTGCTCGGCGTTTCACCCGATGGGTATCGGCTCGCCGTACCTGTCCAAGCTGGACCTCGAGCGATACGGGCTGATCTGGAGATGGGCAGAGGTGGACTGCGCGCATCCGCTCGACAACGGGGACGCCGGGGTTCTGTACCGCTCGCTGGAGCAGACGGCTGCGGGACTCGGCGCTGACGGGCCTCGATGGCAACGCATGTTCGGTGACTTGTCGACTGGGTTCGATGCGCTGGCGTCCGATCTGATGCGCCCGATCGTCAATGTTCCGCACCATCCGCTGCGGCTCGCAGCTTTCGGTCCGCGAGCGCTGCTTCCGGCAACGGTGACCGCGAAGTTGTGGAAGACGGACAAGGGGAAGGCGCTGTTCGGCGGGGTTGCCGCACACGCCTTCTATCCACTCAACCGTCCGGCCACCTCGGCGGTGGGATTGATGATCACTGCTGCTGGTCACCGCTACGGTTGGCCGGTTGCCGAGGGAGGTTCGCGGTCGATCACCGACGCGATGGCTGCGATGCTCCTCGATCACGGCGGCAAGATCGACACCAGCGTTCGGGTTCGTACGGTCTCCGAGATTCCGGACGCCGATGTTGTTCTGCTGGATGTCAATCCGGGGGGTGCGCTCGAAATTCTGGGCGATCGACTCCCTGGTCGAGTGGCGAGGGCCTATCGAAAGTTCAAGCAGGCTCCCGGAGCATTCAAGGTCGATTTTGCGATCGAAGGTCATGTGCCGTGGACCAATCCGGACTGTGGTCGGGCCGGAACTGTACATCTGGCAGGTGGTTTCGACGAAATCGTGGCCGCTGAGCGTGAGACGAATTCAGGCCGTATGCCGGACCGGCCGTTCGTGCTCCTAGGTCAGCAATACCTGGCTGATCCCACCCGATCTGCCGGGAACGTTCATCCGCTGTATGCCTATGCGCACGTGCCTCACGGTTACGCCGGCGACGCTACGGAGGCGATCATCCGTCAGATCGAGAGGTTTGCGCCAGGATTCCGGGAGCAGATCGTCGCGACGTCGAGCAGTGGTACAGCTGACCTGGCAGAGGACAATCCGAATCAGGTAGGCGGCGACATCATCGGAGGTGCCAACACCGAACTGCAGGTTGTCTTGCGTCCGCGCGTCGCAGTCGATCCGTACAGCACGGGGATCGCGGGCACTTACCTGTGCTCGGCCTCGACCCCGCCGGGTGCCGGAGCACATGGAATGTGCGGGTACAACGCAGCCGAATCGGCTCTGAAGTACCTGCGACGAAAGGGTGCGGAAGTTCTGTGAGTAGTCCATCGCACAAGGAGCGAGGCGCCGGTGCGATGCGGCGCCTCGCCCGAGTGCCTGCAGCCGCGGAGCCGGAAGTGCTTGCGGTGGTTGCCGAGTTGGCACTACGACTCGACGAGCGCAGCGCCGACATCGCGCGTGAGATGGCCTTCATGATGGCTCACGAAATCGACCAATTGGATGCAGACGCCAAATTGCTCGAAATGCTCGAGGCCAGCGTGCAGGGAAACATCACGACGATCATCCACGTATTGGCCAACGACATTCCGATCGATCATCTCCAACCCACCACTGCTGCAGTGGAATACGCTCTGCGTCTGGCGCAGCGGGATGTCCCGTCCAACTCCCTTGTCCGGGCCTATCACATGGGCCAAGGCGATCTGATGCGGATCTGCCACGACGAGATCAGCACACTGGATATTCCGGCGCGACTCACTTTGGCTGTCCTGAAACACACTTCGGACGTGGTCTACAGCTACATCGACTGGATCACGCTCTACGTCTTCGACGCGTACGAGCGGGAACGCAGTCGATGGATGGCAGCGCAGGGAAACCTCCATTCGGCCGCAATCCACGCCCTCCTGTCCGGCACCAACGCAGATACCGCTGCTTTCGAAGCGGAGACAGGGTACCGCCTCGGTCAGAACCACGTCGCCCTGGTGGTCTGGTCGACGTGGGATGCCGACGTCATGGGCATCAATACGCTGGACCGACTCGTACGTGATCTCGGCGCAGCGGCGGGAGCGGACAAGCCGCCGATCATCACCGCCATCGATCGACGCACGGTGTGGGCGTGGCTGCCGTTCGGTCGCCGGGTGCCTGCGCCGGATCCGGAGGTTCTCGCGGCGGCAGTGCCGTTGGACGGCGGGGCGCGGGTGGCAATCGGACTGCCGGGGTCAGGGGTCGACGGTTTCAAACGGTCCCACGAACAGGCAACCGCCGCCTATTCGGTTGCTGCCGTCCCGGATACACCGCAGCGACCTGTGGTGAGCTTCGGAGACCGCGGCGTCGCTGTGGTTTCACTTCTGTCCGAGAACATCGATTCGACGAAGTCGTGGGTCTGGGAGGTGCTTGGCCCGTTGGCGGAAGATACGCCCTCTGCTGCATCCTTGCGGACGACGTTGAGTGTGTACTTTGCACATGGTGAAAGTCATCTGCACACTGCCAATCACATGAATCTGCACCGGAATACGGTGAAGTATCGCATCAACAAGGCGCTCGGCGATCCAGTTGCTGCCGGCCGAGACAAGTTGGATCTTGCTCTGGCCCTGCAGGTTTGTGAGTTGTTGGGTAGATCGGTCTTGCGCCCGGCCAAATCGTCGTGAGTCGTGGATGCGACACGGCCTGTGGGCTCCGTATCGGGGTTTGATGTCCGATGCGGAGCCTGGCCGTGTTCTGTTGTCGCCAAAGAGGTTTGACCCCTCAGGTTTTGAAGGTGGTGTTCGCGGGCCGTGGGTGCTGGCCGGGGTCGATCGAGGGTGGTGGGATGAACCAGGGCTTGTTGTCGACACCGATCCGGATTTCCCATTTACCGACGAACCCGGATTTGCGGTGCATCAGCCGATGATGTGAACGGCACAGCAGGACCAGGTTGTTCATCACCGTCGGCCCGCCGTTCGCCCAGTGCCGGATATGGTGCGCATCCGTCCACGCCGGTACACATGTGCAGCCCGGGAACGCGCAGCCTCTGTCTCGGGCAATCAACGCCACTCGCTGTTCGGCGGTGACCAACCGTTTTCCTGGTTGCGCATCGAGCGGTGCCCCATGATCGTCGAGCAGCACGGTGGACAGGAAGCAGTCACACCCGAGGAGCCTGGTCTGTGACACGGACAGCGGTCCGAGCCAGGGCATGTGCCCGACATCAAGATCCGACACAGCCACTCCACCACCATCAGTTGGTGTGGCGGCGCAGTCCCGATGCTCGGCCAGATCCCGAGCGTTGATGTGCACGTTCACGTGCGGACGCTGACCACCGTCGGTGCCGGTTTTGGCGCAGTCCAGGTAACGCCGGATCAGTTCGGTGAACCCGTCCGCGGTCCGTTTCGCCGCCGACCGAGAATCCGGGGTTCCATCGGGTGCTGGGGTGGGCATCGTCAGATTCGACAACGCCGACAACAACATTTCTCCGGTGAGGGCGTCGAAATCGCCGCGCACCACCACTCGACCGTTCAATGTCGAGGCGATCCGGAGCTCGTTCCGGTCGACGTCTTCGGCGGGTGGAATTTCATCGGATTCGAAGATTCGCTCCAAGGTCGCGATCACGTTCCGCACCTTCGTCGTCGTCGCCTCAACACCCGACGCAGCAGCCAACAGTAGGTCGATACAACGAGGGAGCGCTTCGTCCGGCATGCCTTTCGGTGGTGACTCACAGAACGCCACGATCAACACGGCATGATCGAACGAGCAATCCCCGCCATCGAACCGAGCAGCCACCGCAGGAAACGGTCGCAAAGCTGCACCCAGGGCGGCGATCTTCTTCCCGTCCCGAACCTGCAGCATCGTATTCGCCGCCAACCACGCACCCACCCCGCGGCTGGCAATCACCTGATCATCCGGGCGCGTCGACAACTCGTCCACCACCGCCACTCGAACGGCTTCCAGGCGCAGAATCTCGGCACTCGCTTCGACAACAGCAGCGCGTAACTCCGAAGCAGTCAACCGCCACAACCGTCCGCGCAACCCCACCGCAGAACCAGACACCACATCCGACAACAAGACACTCATTGAATCCCCCGATCCCCTCCCCAAATCATATTCGAATATGTGTTCGAGTCAAGGGGTCATTCACCAACGAATCGGCCTGACTCTGTGATGTCAGCGGGTTGTCATACTGTGGTCGAGTGACTTCGCCGTGGACAGCTGGGCAGGTGGCGTCGGTAGCTCCCGACGCCGCATCGCTGGCCGCTGCGCGCAAGTTGGCTGGTTCGTGGAGCCATGCCGGCAACAGGGGTCTCGCGCTCTGGGGGCTGTGTCAGGGCAGCGGCTCGAAGCCGTATCAAGCAGTGGTCGACCTGAGGGGCCCTGCATACAAGTGCTCGTGCCCCAGTCGAAAGTTTCCGTGCAAACATGCTCTGGGGCTGCTGGTGGAATGGTCGGAAGGGCGTGTGCCGTCGGCGGACGAGCCCGCCGACTTCGCGGCAGAGTGGTTGTTGCGCCGCGAGGAGAAGGCCGAGACCCGCGGCGAAAGGGCTGAGACCGGCGACGAGGCTCCCAAGAGGGCTCCCGACCCGGCGACAGCGCAGAAGCGCGCCGACCGCGTTGCGAGCGGTCTCGTCGAATTGGACCTGTGGATCACCGATCAGATTCGCAGTGGTCTGGCAGCGATGGACACATCCTGGGCGGGCTTCGACGCAGTAGCTGCTCGAATGGTGGATGCTCAGGCGCCTGGTGTCGCAGGCACACTTCGAGCCTTGGCGGGCACCGTTGCGTCTACCGAGAACTGGCCCGAGACAGTCCTCGACGAGTTGGCTCGGTTGCACCTGCTGGTTGCTGCGCATCAGAAGCTGTCCGAGTTGCCGGAAGATCTTGCCTATTCGGTGAAAGCACACGTCGGCTATCCGGTCTCAACCGAGAGTGTGATGGAATCGATTCCGGTGAAAGAGAACTGGATGATTCTCGGTTCCGGGATCACCGAGGAGAAGCGACTGTTCACCCGAACGGTGTGGATGCTCGGCAGGAATTCGAAGCGGTGGGCCATGCTGCTCGACTTCTCCCACGGGTCGGCCAATTTTGCCACCGAAACGCCGCCAGTCGGGTTTCTGCTCAACGCCGATGTTCATTTCTATCCTGGTGCCGCGGCATTGCGGGCGCGGATAGGGGTCACGCACGGAGAACCGGAGCCCTTCACAACCATGCCGTTCGGAAGCATCGACACTGCGTTGCAGCAGTTTACCGATGCCCTCGCCGCGGATCCATGGTTGCGCTCGTGGCCGGCAGTGATCAGTTCGGTGGTCCCGTCGTTCGTCGACGGATCATGGTTTGTCGTCGACGAATCGGGCACAGCGCTTCGGGCAGAGGGTGATTCGGATCTTCTGTGGAAGTTGCTCGGCATTTCCGGCGGTTACCCGGTCACAGTCTGCGGAACGTGGAACGCGCTGGCTCTTACTCCGATCTCGGTTTTCACGGGAGGGCAGGTGATCGTGCTGTGAGTACATTGATCTCAGCGGCGCTCCTTGGGACAGCCAGAACAGCAACAACATTCGAGGAGCTGCCGACTGAAGTGCGTGGCTACGCTCGCGAACTCGACGGCGATCCTGCCGAGATGCTTCTCGCAGGAGCAGCGTTGGAGAGGGCGTACCGCCGTGGTGGTGCGGGCTCCACCACGGCGGCGGTGCCGACACCTGCGCCAGACGATGTTCGATTCACGCTGCCGGAATCCTCATCGGCGCATCTGCTGTCGATGCTCGCGGCCAAGGCGACCTTGCTCGACGAATGGTTCGCAGTCGCGTTGGAGCACAATTACCGTGCGCCTGATCATCTGGTCGCCGAGTTGCTTTCTTTCGCACGTGCAAGTGAAGCTCACCGGGAGAGCATCCTGCAGATTGTCGGCGAGCGTGGTCGATGGCTTGCCGCGCAAAACCCCGAGTGGAGCAAACTCGTCCGAACCAGGGATGCCAACCCGGACGTGTGGCGTCACGGAAGTTCGTCGCAGCGCACACAGTGGCTGATAGACACTCGTCGAACAGATCCCGCGCTGGCGCTGGCCGAACTCCGAAAGTCCTGGGGCACCGAGCGGGGCGAACAGAAGGCTGCCTTCGTCGCGGCGCTGGCAAACGGACTGAGTGCGGATGATCAACCATTGTTGGAGGAAGCCCTCGACGACCGTCGCAAGGACGTGCGACGCGCGGCAGTGGAAGTACTCGGACAACTCCCCGAATCGGAGTTCGGGGAGAGAATGGCTGCTCGGGTTCGGAAATGGGTGCGGGTGGAACGGAAACTCGTTCGGTCCACGCTCGTCATCGTCCCGCCTGAGGAAGTCGATTCAGCGGCGAGGCGAGACGGCATCGAAGACCGGCCGAATCCACACACCGACTATCGTGCGGAGTATGTGCGTCAGGCGATCAGTTCTGCGCCGTTGTCTCTGTGGAACAACATGATCGGTGGACCAGGCAAGGTCTTGGGGATGAGCGTTGACGAAGGCTGGGAGCCGATCCTTCACGACGCGTGGTCCACCGCCGCAGTCGCGCAGAACAATACGGAATGGGCGCTGGAACTCGTTCGTATGCGCGGCACGGCCACCGATCGACGCGTGCTCCCGTTGGTGCCGGCCAAGGCGCTGGCTGATCTGTTGAGGTCCGGAAACGGCGACGCCAATGTTCTGCACCCGGGCCGGGCAGCGATCTACGACGCTCTGCGAGGTCCATGGCCCGAGGACATCACCCGGGCAGTGGTGGCCCAGTGGGAACGAGTTGCGGCTAGACGTGCCGACGGAGGCGCCAAGGCCGGCGAATTCTCACGCTACAAGTACGTCGCATCGCTGCGCCTGGCCGAGACTCGATTTCCTTACAGCGCAGTAACTTTGCTGGAGCGTGCGGCGGAGCGTGCTCGTGACCCCGACTGGCGGCAGACCTTCGCCAGAACTGCCAGCGCCATCACCCACCGCAAGACCCTGCTCGAGGAGCTCACATGACTGACAGCGTAACCGTGCCCACCACGGAACCGGAAAAGCTCGCGCAACCGGCAAAGCTGATGCGGCCCCACGCAGAGCAGGAGTACGCGCTCGAACTCGAAGCACTGGCCGCGCAGGATGCTCGTCCGCGTCCACCGTCGTGGAACTTGTCGCCCTGGGCCGTCGTGACGTATCTGTTGGGTGGCACTCTCGACGACGGAACCGTCATTTCGCCGAAGTACGTCGGTCCACGGCGGTTGATGGAAGTGGCCGTCGCAACTCTTGTCACCGACCGGGCGCTACTGCTGTTGGGGGTTCCCGGTACGGCCAAGACCTGGGTCTCCGAACACCTTTCGGCCGCAATCTCGGGTGCGTCGACGCTCCTGGTTCAAGGCACGTCGGGTACGCCCGAGGAAGCTATCCGCTACGGCTGGAACTACGCACGTCTTCTCTCCGAGGGGCCGACCGCCGGTGCACTGGTGCCTTCTCCCGTGATGACGGCGATGGAAACCGGGAAGATCGCCCGCGTCGAAGAGTTGACGCGTATTCCGGCCGACGTGCAGGACGCCCTCATCACCATTCTCTCCGAGAAGACGTTGCCGGTGCCGGAGCTGGGCATCGAGGTGCAGGCAGCCAAGGGCTTCAACCTGATCGCTACCGCCAACGATCGCGATCGCGGTGTCAACGACCTGTCGTCCGCACTGCGTCGACGGTTCAATACCGTAGTCCTCCCGTTGCCGGCCAGCGAGGAAGACGAGGTGGCCATCGTGGCACGTCGAGTCGAACAGCTGGGCGCAGCACTGGAATTGCCGACAACCCCCGCAGCAGCCGAGGAAATTCGCCGGGTCGTCACCGTGTTCCGGGAACTGCGATCAGGCACGACCACCGACGGCCGCACCAAGTTGAAGTCCCCGTCCGGAACTCTGTCGACGGCGGAGGCGATCTCGGTGGTCACCAACGGTTTGGCGTTGTCTGCGCATTTCGGGGACGGCGTACTGCGGGCATCCGACGTCGCTGCCGGAATCCTGGGCTCGGTGATCAAGGATCCGGTCGCAGACAAGGTGGTGTGGAACGAGTACCTCGAGGCAGTAGTGCGTGAACGCGGCGAGTGGTCCGACTTCTACCGGGCGTGCCGCGAGGTCACCGGGTGACCATCGTGATTCCGGACCTGCGTGTCCGGGTCTTCGGTATCCGTCACCACGGCCCGGGATCTGCTCGTTCGGTTCGGCAGGGCCTGGAAGAGTTCTCGCCTGACGTCGTCCTGATCGAAGGGCCTTCGGACGCAGACCCGTTGGTGATGCTGGCGGCGTCGGAATCGATGAAACCACCGATTGCGTTGCTCGCGTACGCCACTGGCGAACCGTCGAAGGCGGCATTCTGGCCGTTTGCGGTGTTCTCACCCGAATGGCAAGCGCTGCAGTGGGCTGCGAAGAACGGTGTGCAGGCACGGTTCTGCGATCTGCCCGCCTTCAACGTGTTGGCGGATCAGGGGATTCGTACTGTCCGCGAGGGCGATCCTCTGTCGGAACTGGCCGCGGCCGCGGGTTTCGACGACACCGAACGCTGGTGGGATTCGGTGATCGAATCTAGCTCGGGCGCAGATTCTTTCGATGCGATCACCGAGGCGATGGAGGCGCTGCGTGAGACAGTGCCGATCGACGAGGAGGCAGCGCATCGCGAAGCGTATATGCGTCAGGTGCTGCGAAAGACGTTGAAAGATGGCGCTGAGCGGGTAGCGGTCGTCTGCGGAGCCTGGCACGCGCCGGCGTTGGGCGGAGCCTTGGGGCCGGCGGCACCCGATGCTCGCATCCTCAAAGGAATGTCCAAGGTCAAGACCTCGCTGACATGGGTTCCCTGGACTCACTCACGCCTGGCGTCGGCATCGGGTTACGGCGCCGGAATCACCTCGCCGGGTTGGTACCACCACCTGTTCACCGCGAACGACAAGACGATCACGCGGTGGCTCACCAAAGTTGCGCGGGTGCTCAGGGACGAGGACCTTCCGATCTCGAGTGCTCACGTCATCGAAGCTGTCCGTTTGGCAGATACGTTGGCGGCACTGCGTTCTCGACCCTTGGCGGGATTGTCGGAGGTCACCGAGGCAACGAGGTCGGTGATGTGCGACGGGAACGACGTTCTTCTGGATCTGATCACGCGAAGATTGGTTGTGGGCGAAGCGCTGGGCGCGGTGCCCGAGGAAACTCCGACAGTCCCACTCGAAGCAGACCTGCGCGCACGCTCGAAGACCTTGCGGCTCAAACAACAAGCGGGAGCAAAGACTCTCGATCTGGACCTGCGACGCGATATCGACGTCGAGCGTTCCCAGTTCCTGCACCGACTGGGGATCCTCGAGATCGATTGGGGGACCCCGGCCGACAGTGAGGTCCGTTCCACCGGAACGTTCCGGGAGACTTGGGCGCTGCAATGGAAGCCCGAATTCTCGGTCTCGGTGATCGAGGCGTCGCTGTGGGGCACGACGGTGGCTGCAGCGGCAACATCACGTGTCGTCTCGAAGATCAACGAGCCGGACATCTCTCTCGCGTCACTGATCGGACTACTGGAGAACTCGCTCCTGGCAAACCTGCCGGCAGCGTTGTCCGCTGTGCTGGAAAGTGTGAAAACGGTTGCGGCACTAGATCATGACGTGTCGCACCTGATGGCGGCGCTGCCCACGCTGACGCGAACGCTGCGGTACGGCGATGTGCGCGGAACCGACGTGTCGGCATTGGTCGACGTCGCCGACAGCCTGTTGATCCGCATTTGCACCGGCCTCGCAGTCGCCGTCACGGGCCTGGACGATCCCAGTGCCGAGGAGTTTCGCGAACACCTCGACAAGGTTCACTCGGCAGTCATGGTTCGTGACGATCGCGATGCGAGCGCACGGTGGCTGCAGGCCATGGCCGGCGTGATCGACCGTGACGACGTCAACGGATTACTCGTCGGCCGGATGGTGCGGCTACTGCGCGACAGCGGTTCGATCACGGAAACCGCTGCAGCCCAGCGCTTGTCTCGGGCCCTGTCCGTGGGAAGCACGCCGACAGCCAAAGCCGGGTGGGTCGACGGGTTTCTCGGTGGAGGAGGGCTTGTGCTCGTTCACGATCAAGCGTTGCTCACGCTGATCGACACGTGGGTTCGCCAACTTCGTGAGCAGGACTTCATCGACACGCTTCCACTGCTTCGACGTACGTTCGGAGCGTTCGAGGCGGGGGAGCGTCGAGCGATCGGTCAGGCGGTCAGAGGTGGACGACGCGTCGAAACGACAGTGGAGACCGATGCTCGACGCGGCAGAGCGGCAATGGCGGTCGTTGCGGACATCTTGGGGGTGGGCGCATGAGCGACGACGATCAGCGCCTTCGACGCTGGAGACTGATGCTCGGGGAATCCGCCGAAGAATCGACGGGTGGGCTGGGCCAACCGGGCGAGCGTCGAATGGATGCAGCTCTTGCCGCACTCTACGATTCGTCCGGCCCGACCAAGGGGCGACGCCGCTCAGCCGGATTGGGGGCGTCGGCTCCGTCCGTCGCCAGATGGCTCGGCGATATCCGGACGTACTTTCCCAGCACGGTGGTGCAGGTGATGCAGAAGGACGCGATCGACCGACTGGGTTTGGCGCAGTTGCTGCTCGAACCGGAACTGCTCGATGCCGTCGAGCCCGATGTGCATCTGGTCGGGACGCTGCTGAGCCTCAACCAGGTCATGCCGGAGGCCAGCAAGGCCACTGCTCGAATGGTCGTCGGCAAGGTGGTTCGGGAAGTCGAAGAGCGAATCGCGCAGAAAACGAAGGCCGCAGTGACCGGGGCACTCAATCGTTCGGCCAGAACGTCGAATCCGAAGTTGCGTGACATCGACTGGGACCGAACCATCCGAGCAAATCTGTCGCACTACCTTCCGGAGTATCGAACCGTCGTCCCCGAGCGGCTCGTCGGATACGGCCGCAAGTCGAAATCCGTGCAGCGCGACGTAGTCCTGGCGATCGACCAATCGGGTTCGATGGCGTCCAGCGTCGTCTACGCGTCCGTGTTCGGCGCGGTGTTGGCGTCGATGCAGGCGCTGAAGACTTCGCTCGTGGTTTTCGACACTGCCGTCGTCGACCTGACGGACAAACTGTCCGATCCAGTCGACGTCCTTTTCGGGACCCAACTTGGTGGGGGCACGGACATCAACCGCGCAATCGCGTACAGCCAGTCACTGATCTCGCGTCCTGCCGAGTCGATGTTCGTTCTGATCTCGGACCTCTACGAGGGCGGTATTCGCAACGAGATGTTGCGCCGGATGGCCGCCATGAAGAACTCCGGCGTTCAAGTCGTGGTTCTACTGGCACTCTCGGACGACGGGGCACCGTCGTTCGATCACGACAATGCAGCGTCGCTGAGTGCCCTCGGGATTCCCGCGTTTGCGTGCACGCCGGACAAGTTTCCGGAACTGCTGGCGGTGGCTCTGGAACGCGGGGACGTGTCGGCTTGGGCGGATCAGCTCAGCCTCGAACAGCACTGACCGGTCTGCTTCGAGAACCTGAACACCGGGTACACCCGCACGATGGGTGACGGACAGGTTGCTGGTTCGACGACGCAGGCGGGTTCAGGACTGGTTCTCACGGTGTTGGCATCGAGCCAATTCCTGATGACCTTGGACAGTTCGGTCATGAATGTTTCGATGGCAACCGTCGCCGAGGACGTCGGCACGAGCATCACCGGCATTCAAACCGCGATCACGCTGTACACCCTGGTCATGGCGACGCTGATGATCACGGGCAGCAAGCTGGGGTCGATGATGGGTCGTCGCCGGGCCTTCGCGCTCGGCTTGATCATCTACGGCGCAGGTTCTCTGACAACGGCGCTCGCTCCCAATCTTGCGGTCCTGCTGATCGGATGGTCGTTCCTCGAAGGCGTCGGTGCGGCACTCATCATGCCCGCGATCGTCGCGCTCGTCGCCACCAACTTTCCGGCGCAGAAGCGCCCGGCTGCCTACGGTCTGGTCGCTGCCGCCGGCGCGATGGCCGTGGCGGTCGGGCCGCTGATCGGCGGCGCCGCGACGACATTTGCGTCATGGCGTTACGTGTTCGTCGGCGAAGTCGTGATCGTTGTCCTGATCTTGCTGGTGCTGAGCAAGGTGGTCGACGTCCCACCGTCGAAGTCGCGCCTCGACTACGTCGGATCGATCTTGTCTGTGGTCGGGCTGGGCATGATCGTCTTCGGCGTACTGCGCTCGAGCGAGTGGGGTTGGGTGCAGGCCAAACCCGACGGACCACAGCTGGTCGGGCTTTCCCCGGTGGTGTGGCTGCTGATCGCCGGGCTCCTGGTCGTGTACGGATTCCTGCGCTGGGAGGGACGCCTGGCCGCTGCGGGGAAGGAGCCGTTGCTTGATCCGGCGATGCTGCGAAACCGCGAGCTCAGTGGCGGGCTGTCGATGTTCTTCGCGCAGTTTCTGGTCCAGGCGGGCGTGTTCTTCGCGGTCCCGTTGTTCTTGTCCGTAGTTCTGGAGCTCAGTGCCCTGGAGACGGGAGTTCGCATCCTGCCGTTGTCGGCGGCGCTCGTGTTGGCTGCCATCGGTATTCCGAAGCTGCGGCCTACCGCGAACCCGCGACGCGTGGTCCGAGTCGGATTGTTGGTCATGGTCGTCGGCATTCTGATGCTCGTTGCAGGCATGGACCCCGGCGCCAATGCGGCGATCGTGATGATTCCCATGCTGTTCATGGGTTTCGGCTTGGGGTGCCTGTCTTCGCAGCTCGGAGCCGTCACGGTGTCCTCGGTCCCGGACGAGCGCAGCACCGAGGTCGGCGGGTTGCAGAACACCGCCACCAACCTCGGCGCTTCCTTGGGAACTGCCCTGATCGGATCGGTTCTCATTGCCACTCTCACGACGTCGGCGATCGCCGGAATCGAAGACAATCCGGCGGTTCCGACATCGGTGCAGCAGCAAGCGAGCACCGACATGGCCTCGGGCGTGCCGTTCCTGTCGACGACGCAACTCCGATCCGCTCTCGATGACGCCGGCGTCGCCGAGTCCACGGCGGATGCGATCGTGGACGTGAACGAAGAAGCCAGGCTGGACGCGTTGCGTGTCGCTTTTGCCGTGGCAGCGCTGCTCGCAATCGCCGCGTTGTTCCCGACCGCTCGAATCCCCCGCGTCGCGGTCGGCGACAAACGTGGTTCGAGCTAAGAATCAGCAATCGCGGATCGACCTGGACGATCGACGGAGCGACCTCTGGATATAGTGATCTGCGCACAATCGATTCGTCAGATGGCTACCGTTGTGAAGGAAACAAGCAGCGAGTCTGAAACACTGACGTTTCACCGGATAAGGGTTCGGTGGGGAGCCAGGGGAGGTTCGGATGGCCAGGCGAGCGGATTCGACGCCCGCTGATGGCGCCTGCGCAGATGTCGGGATGCCTCGCTGATGAGCCGTCCGAGTCGATTGGGCAGGCAAGATCCTGCTTCGGAGGCCGACTGCAACAGCCTGTTTCGCCGTCAGATAGACGAAGCTGCAGCCGTCGCGCCGTTCGCCAATCTTGCGTACATGGCGAGTTTGGTCGTGATTCTGACCTACACCGTCCCGCCCGGACGTCAGACGCTCAGGTGGTTGGGTGGCGCCCTCATCTTTCTCGTCCTCGCGAATTCGATCCGAGTATGGATTCCCCTTCGCTGGCGGCCGTCGAAGCACACCCCGCGCTACGACTACGTGGGTCTGCTCGTCGAAGTGATCGTGGTCGCGACCCTCGACGTCACACTTTTCGCTCTGCTCTTTCACGACATGGACGTCTTCCGCGACTTGGTTCTGATCGCGACGATGGCCGGGATCATGGGCGCCGGGACCGTGACGTTCTCGAGTCTGAGATCGGTGAGCCTGACCTGGATCTACATTCACGGCCTCGGCGTCTTCACTGTTCTCGTCGTCCACGCCGAACCACACTTTCGCATACTTGCGATTCAGTTGTGCATCTACATGTTTGCGCTCACCGTAGGGGCGGTCTATCTGTCGGCCTCTTTCCAGAGACGTTGTCTCGCAGAGTTTCAGGCGGAATCCGAGCGTCAGACTGTGGCGTTGTTGCTCGACGGTTTCGAGGGCGGTTCCCGCGACTGGCTGTGGGAGTGCGACACCAACGGCCGGTTCTCCCACACCTCGGCACGTCTCGCCGAGGTCGCAGGTATGACGGTGGACGAGTTGCAGCAACTCACCTTCGGACAACTCCTCACCAGACTCCAGATCGCATCGAGTCCGGAGGGGCGTGCGGCCGCGGCCCAGATGATCGACAAACTCGAATCGAGTGCTCCCTTCCGGGACACTGTCGTGCCGGTGCATGTCGACGGTAGGCGACGCTGGTGGTCTCTTTCCGGCAATCCACGGGTCCTCGAATCCGGCGTGATTCTGGGTTGGCGCGGTGTCGGTTCCGACATCACGGAGAGGTATGTCCACGAGCAGGAGATCCTTCGCCTTGCGGCCACCGACTCGTTGACCGGGTTACCGAACCGTCGTGCGTTCGGAGTGGCGCTCGAGGAAGCGATCGATTCCCGCGTGCCGGAGAAGCAGGTTCTCGTCGGGATTCTCGACCTCGACAACTTCAAATCGGTGAACGACACCCTTGGCCATCCGATCGGGGACCAATTACTTCTCGAAGTCACGAAACGCCTTCGCGACGTGATCGGTTCGGACATGTGCTCGCGGATGGGCGGTGACGAATTCGGGCTGATCGTCTGCACCTCTTCGCGCGACGATCCCGGTGTGATCTTCGATCGGTACCTGGAAGTGCTGCACGAACCATTCTTCGTCGAAGGCAATCGGATCGAAGTGCGGGCCACGATCGGTTACTCGAGCGCGCCCGAGGATTCGACGGACGCCGACGGATTGGTGATGCTGGCGGATCTGGCTCTGTACGAAGCGAAGTCGACGGGGCGCAATCGAGTGGGCAAGTTCTCGCCGCTGCTGCGGGCGAGGGCATCGGCGCGGGCGACTGCGTTGCACGAGCTGGACAGAGGGATCGAGGAAGGGCAGTTCGATCTCCACTATCAGCCTCAAGTCGACACTCAGACCGGTGAAGTGGTGGCCTTCGAGGCTCTTCTTCGGTGGAACCATCCCAGCCGCGGCCTCATCGGGCCCAGCCAGTTCATCTCGGTGGCGGAGGAAACCGGAATGATCATTCCCCTCGGCGCGCAGGCAATGGCGATGGCGACCGCCGCTGCTGCGGGGTGGCCGACCGGAATCGGCGTCTCGGTCAATGTTTCACCAGTGCAGTTGGTGTCGCGAGAGTTCGGTGCGATGGTGAAGAAAGCCCTGACGGATTCGGGCTTGCCTCCGCAACTGCTGCAGCTCGAAATCACCGAGACAGGAGTTGTGGACGATCGCGCGATCCGGGATCTCTACAAGCTGCGTGAGCTCGGGGTTACCGTCGCACTCGACGATTTCGGCACCGGCTATTCGTCCTTCGCCACGCTCCAGAGACTTCCAATCGACGTTCTCAAGATCGATCGCATGCTGGTCACCGACTCGGACGATCCGAAGATGTCCGTTTTGAAGTCCATTGTCGAATTGGCCGCGGCCCTCGGTATGAAATCGTTGGCCGAGGGCGTGGAGACCATCGAGCAGTTCCGCCGCGTCCAGTGGGTCGGGTGTGACCTGGTCCAGGGTTACCACATCAGCAAGGCTCTGACCGCTGAGCGCGTCGATGTGTATCTCGCCGCGACGGACACTGAAACCGGGCGCAGCGTCCACCCACTTACGTGGCTGTGAATCAGATCTGAGCCGAGCGGATCGTATTACCGCCTGCCGCTTTCGCTTGATACATCATCGAATCCGCGACATTTGTCGCCGCCAGGATTGCGGAAGCACCGCCGCTCCACGCCTTCGATTCGGCGGTCATCATCACAGATCCGACGCTCACCGTTGTGGGGATCGCGTCGGAACAATCCGACAGCGCCGCGTTTATCCCTTCGATCAACAGGGTTGTCGATTCGGGATCGCCGGCGATGACGGCCAGGTATTCTTCCCCGCCGGTTCGAGCGATGACTCCGCGTTCGCCGAGATGCGTGCTCAATCGGTTCGCGGTTCTCCTGATGACATGATCGCCTTCGGCATGACCGTGAAGATCATTCACCGTTTTGAATTTGTCGATATCGACGACGATGAAGGCGAGAGATGAAGAATCGTCTCGGGCGCTCTCGAAGAGATCGCCGACTGCCCCTTCCAGTCCCCGACGGTTGAACAGTCCAGTGAGGGGATCCCGGTCCGAATACTGGGCATCGCGGTAGAGAGTGCGCCAAGTCAGGTGCGCAAAAATGGGAACGAGTGTGACAGCTCCGAAAAGAACGGTGCCGCGGGCCAGAAGCGTCGTGATATCGACGTCGCCTTCCAGATATGCAAGAACGAAAACGGTAGTCGTGACGGTCGTCGACCAAACGACATGAGCGACAAGCCACTTTGCGCTGACAAAAAGCGTCGCAAAGGTTCCGGTGACCGCGAAGACGATGCAACCGAACGTCCCGGACGAGCGATCCGGCACCAGGAGGACGGCAGCCGCGATCCCGAGATCTGCGAATATTCCGAATGCAAGCAACCCCCGGCGTCCGGGAAACGGTTGTGTGAACCAGCATGCGGCGATTCCCACACACGTACAGATCATGAAAATCGAAAGAGCTTTGCCGGGGGTGGTCGGCGGCGTATCCGGACCGATCAATTTGTAGAAAGCGGACAGTCCGAAGATGATCGTCATCATTCCGAGCAAGGTTCGGAAGATCGGAATGATTGCCCGGCCGGATCTCTGGTGCTTTATCCAGTCGTAGTCGTGTGGTTCGTTGAACCATTCGTGAAGTGTTCGCCAAGAACTGTGCCCCTCGGAGGCGATGACAGGGCTCGGCATGCTGTCCATTTTGCCTTGAATTTAGGTAAAGAGAAAATCTATGTTCGACCGCTTCCATCGGATCGGCTCTTTTCGGGGAAGAGGTTCAATTATCGAGTCGAGCGCTTACTCGATGCTTGTTTCAAGCCTTCTTCGAACTGCTGTGTGCGTTGTTCGAGGCGGTCGCGAACGATCCGACTTTTCGCGTACGAGACTTTCTCACGCCGTAAGCGGCGAGGATGACCCCCAGCGCGACCAGGCTTTGGACGAATTCCGCGCGCGTGGGTTCGTTGAGACCCATTCCCACCAGGATCACGAGAATCAGACCAGTGACCACTATCGGCAGGCCGGGATACAACCAGACACGGAATTTCAGAATCTCGGGGCTTTCGCGTTCCCATCGGCGTCGGAGGCGTAGTTCGGATACACAGATCAGGATGTAAACGAACAAGCAGATTGCGCCCGACGAATTCACGAGGAACAAGAAAATCGTATCCGGCCAGATGTAGCCGGCCGCGATACAGAAGTACCCGGCCACGGTGCAGGCGAGTACGCCCTTCACCGGCACGCCGCGGCTGTTGGTCCGTGTCATCCAGGCCGGCGCGTCGTTGTAGACGGAGAGTGCGAAGAGCATCCGTGACGCCGTGTACAGGCCGGAATTGAGGCAGGACAGCACCGCGACCAGAACCACGAGATTGAGAATGTCGGCGGCGCCGGGAATTCCGAGCAGGTCGAGTGCGGAGATGAACGGAGAATCGCCGACGACGAACGAATCCCACGGCAGCATCGTCACGAGGAGGAAGGTGGCGACAACGAAGAAGGCGAGAATGCGGAAGACGACCGTGTTCGTGGCCCGCCTGATCGCTCCGGCGGGTTCGGCGGATTCCGCTGCGGCGATCGTGACAAGCTCGGCTCCGGTCATGGAGAAGATCACGGCGACAACGCCCACCAGTACGGGGGTGAAGCCGTTCGGCAGAAATCCTCCGTGGCCGGTCAGATTGCTGAAATCGACTTCACTGCCGGGCCAGATGCCGAAGACGAACAGACTGCCGAGCACGATGAAGCCGATGATGACGGCGACCTTGATACCCGCAAACCAGTACTCGGCCTCGCCGAAGTTGCTGACGGAGAGAAGATTGACCCCGGTCATCACCAACAGGAGTACCGCTGACATGAGCCAGAGCGGGACACCATGGATCCACCGGGAGAGCAAGGTTGCTCCGACGACGGATTCGATGCCGACGACGATCACCCAGAAATACCAGTAGAGCCAGCCAGTGGTGAAACCCGCCCAGTCGCCCAACGCCATGCGGGCGTATTCGGTGAACGATCCCGTACACGGCTTGGCCACGGCCATTTCGCCGAGCATGCGCATCACCAGGAACACGATGATCCCGCAGATCGCGCACGTGATGACTGCGCCGGGGCCGGCCTGGTTGATGATTCCGCTCAGACCGACGAAGAAACCGGCGCCGATGACGCCGCCCATGGAAAGCATGGTCAGGTGGCGCTTCTTCAAGCCTGTTTTGAGTGTCGAATGAACGCTGGCGGCTTCGGCTGTTTCGGTGCTGCTGTCGGGCATCTGGGCTCAGCTCCTATTGCATGACGCGATCAGTTCTTTCGGAGAGACGCTAAGCTCATCGTGTGATCCAGAACATGGACTTGATGTACAAATCTGAACTGGAAACTGTCAGTTCTGTCCACTGCCTTTCTATTCACTGCCCTCGGAGGTTCCGGTAATGCCGATGACTGTCCGGCGCCTGGCGGCCACCACCTCGCTCGGCCTCACGATCGTTGCCGGTCACGACGACGTGGATCTGTCGATCAGCTGGGCGCACGCAATCGAATTGCAGGATCCGACCCGTTGGCTCGCCGGTGGAGAGCTTGTCATGACGACGGGGCTGCATCTACCGCGTTCGGCGACAAAGCAATACGAGTACGTCGAGCGCATCGCGCAGACTGGTGCGGTGGCACTGGCGTTCGACACCGGCACCGTCCACGAGAGGGTGCCGGACGCGATCATCAGGGCCGGCGACGAACTGGGTTTTGCCGTGCTTTCCGTCGCCAAGGAGACGCCGTTCATCGCCATTTCGCGGGCCGTGATCGACGAACTGACCGCCGACCAGATACGAACGGTGCAGGCGGTGGTCGACGCGCAGGAGAAGTTGGCGCGTGCTCTGCTCGACGGGGTGCCGGCTCTGATCACTGCCCTGGGTCGAGCCGTTCACGCAGCAGTCTGTGTTCTCGATCGGGACGGCGCGGTGCTGGCTCTGACGGAAGGTGCGAGTTCGTCTCTGCCCGAACGTATCAGGGAGCGATCAGGTAAGGAGCGCAGCCGGATCGTGGTGGACGACGACGGTCACCTGGCCATTCACCGCCTTGCTGTGAGCGGCACGCTGGCCGTGGCGTCCGAGGCCGCCTTGGATCAGTCCGAGCGATTGTTGGTGGGCCACACGGTGTCGCTGTTGACCATCGAGCTTGCCAAGCCGTTGCGGGTTGTCGATGCCGAACAGCGGCTGAGGTTGGCCGTTACGACGATGGTGCGCCAGGCCGGCGGTGACGTCGACGAAAGTCTGTTGCGGTACTTCGGATTCGAATCCGAAACCACGGTGGTGGCAACTGCCTTGACCGATGTCGGACCTTTGCTTGCGGCCACCGACATCACTTCAGCGGCCCTGGAAGAAGAGTCGGTGCCGTACCTGTTGGCCCCGCTGAATGACGGAACCGGTGTGTGGTTCGTCGTGAAAAGTGAAGTTGCGGAGAAGGTCACGCGCAGTGTGTATGCGAGAGTGCGGGAGAATTCACGCCGGAGTATCAACGGTGGAATCGGTGGCGTCCGGCCGATGAGCGGTGTAGCAGCCAGTCTGCGCGAGGCCGTCTCTGCTGCCAAAGTGGGGCAGGTCGAAGGGCACACGCTCGTTCCGTTCTCGGAACTCGGGACTTTCAGTCTCTTGTTGAGTGTGCAGTCGAGCGATGTTCTGCAGTCGATCGCGGCCGGCGGTCTCGGTGTGCTGGAAGGCTACGACGCCGAGAACGGTTCCCGTCTGGTGGACTCGATCGAAGCGTTCCTGCACCACAATGGTCAATGGGAATCCGCTGCAGCGCAATTGGGTGTTCACCGGCACACGCTGCGTAATCGCATGGACAAGGCTGCCGAGTTGATCGGCCGAGATCTCGATTCCGCCCACACCCGGTCCGAGTTGTGGATCGCACTCAAAGCTCGTGAACTGCTGCAGGCGGAATCGAATTCAGATCATGCTCGGCCGCCCCTGAGATAGACGGTGGTGGTGTGAGTGAAGAACTCTCGCGCCGCGTCGCCTTGTTCCTTGGGCCCGTATCCACTCCTCTTCGCGCCGCCGAAAGGTACGTGGGGATCAGCGCCCGCCGATTCCGAATTGACGTGCAGGATCCCCACGTCCAGATCGTCGATACCGGCAAGTGCACTGGTCAGGTCTTGCGTGAACAGTGCTGCGGACAAACCGAATTCGCCCTCGTTTGCCAAGCGGAATGCGTCTGCGGTTGTTGCTGCCCGCTGCACCGCCAGTACCGGGCCGAAGAGTTCCTCGAACCACAGTTCGGTGCTCGACGGTAGTTCCAGCACTGTCGGTTGGACGTAGTAGCCCGACTGTGGCGCTTCGGCGGTGGCCACAACCCTGGCGCCGCCGTCGACGGCTCGATTGATCCCGTCGATGATCGACTGCTGCGCGTATGCGCTGACCACGGGACCTGTCGTGACGTCGGGATCGAGTGGATCTCCGACTCTCAGTTGCTTGACTTCAACGGTCAGCCTGGCCAGGAATTCCTCGGCGATGGATTCATGGAGCACCAGACGTGAAGTGGCCGTGCATTTCTGGCCGGTTGACCGAAATGCGCCCAGCATCACCTGCTCGACCGCAAGCTCGAGATCTGCGTCGGCAAGTACGACGGCTGCGTTCTTTCCACCCATTTCCGCCTGTACCGGAACTCCGCGCGCCGCAGCAGATCCCGCGATCTTTCGGCCGACTCCGGTGGAACCGGTGAAGGTGACGGCGTCGAGGTCCGGGTGATCGACCAGCGCTTCACCGGCCGCGCTGTCGGCGAGGATCATGTTCAGGACTCCGTCGGGTAGGCCCGCTTCGGTCAGTGCCTGCGCGAGACGGAAGGCCAGAAGGGGCACCGCGGCAGCCGGTTTCCAGACGACGGTGTTTCCGTACACCAAGGCAGGCGCAATCTTCCATGCCGGGATCGCGATCGGGAAGTTGAACGGCGTGACGACGCCTACCACGCCGAGAGGTTTGCGAGTGACGAGAATCTGCTCGCTGCTACGTGGGGAGGAATACACCGTTCCGGTCTCGCGGTCGGCGGCGTTGCCGTGGTAACGCAGAATCTGCGCTGCGCGGCGCACCTCTCCGATACCCTCGGCCAGCGTTTTCCCTTCTTCGCGGGTGAGTTCTTCGCCCCAGGCCTCAGCGTTGGATTCGATGATTTCCGCTGCGCGAGTGAGGTATGCGCCGCGTGCGGACATCGGCAGGCGGGCCCAGTCGTTCGCGGCGATGCGGGCGACGCGAACACCGGTCGCCATTTCGGAGGCACCGGCGCGGCCTCCGGTGGCGACAACCTCGTCGGGACGGGCCGGGTTGGTGTCCGTCAGTGTGCCGTCGCTGCCCGTGACCCAAGCTCCGCCGATCAAGCTGCGCACTGCGACGCTCATCGGACTGCGGCCACAGCGTCGCGAAGAATACCGAGTCCTTCGGTCAGCAACTCGTCGGAGATGCTCAGCGGCGGGAGGAAACGGACGACGTTTCCATAGGTGCCGGCGGTGAGCAGAAGGAGACCGTGCGTGTGGGCGTAGCTGACGATCTGGGCGACGGCCTCGCGATTCGGAGCCTTGTCCTCGTCGTGGACGAGTTCGATTGCAATCATGGCGCCGCGTCCACGAATGTCGCCGATTATGTCTGTGTCCGAAGCGATTTCGGACAAACCTGTGGTCAGAATGTCGCCGATGTCCTTGGCGCGGTCGAGGAGCCCTTCCATCTCGATCGTCTCGAAAACTGCCAGGGCGGCCTCGCAGGCAACGGGATTGCCGCTGTACGTACCGCCGATACCACCGGGATGCGCGGCGTCCATGACGTCGGCACGGCCGGTCACGGCGGCGAGTGGCATTCCGCCGGCGAGACCTTTTGCGGTTGTGATGATGTCGGGGACGAAGTCCTCACTCTCGCTGGCGAACCAGGATCCGGTTCGTGCGATACCGGTCTGGACCTCGTCCGCGACGACGAGAATGCCGCGCTCACGGCAGAATTCCGAGATTCGCTTCAGGAATCCCGGAGCGGGAACGATGAAACCGCCCTCACCCTGAATCGGTTCCACGACCACAGCGGCTACCGATTCGGCGCCGATCTGAGTGTCGATCGCAAGACGGAACTGGGCGAATGCTTCGTCGGCCGCGTTTTCGGGGCCGCTCGGCCAACGGTAGGGGTATGCCATCGGAACCCGGTAGACCTCTGGTGCGAACGGGCCGAATGTGGCCTTGTACGGCTGGTTCTTGGCTGTCATCGTCATGGTCATCAACGTGCGACCGTGGAATGCGTGGTCGAAGACGACAACTGCCGGGCGACCGGTGGCGGCACGTGCGTATTTCACGGCGTTCTCGAGCGCTTCGCTGCCGGTGTTGAACAGCGCTGTTCGCTTCTCGTGATCTCCCGGGGTCAGGCGGTTGAGCGCTTCGCAGACCTCGAGGTACCCCTCGTAGGGGTTTGCGAGGAAACACGTATGGGTGAACTGACCGAGCTGGCGCGTGGTGCGTTCGACCACGCGCGGCGCACTGTTTCCGACGGTGGTCACGGCGATGCCGCTGCCGAAGTCGATGAACGAGTTGTCGTCGACGTCGACGACAACTCCTCCGCCCGCTGCGGCAACGTAAATGCTGGATCCGCTGGTCAGCCCGGCCGGCAGTGCGGCGCTCCGGCGCTTTGCCAAAGCGCGCGAGTTGGGGCCGGGCACTTCGGTGACGAGGCGTCGTATCTGGGGAAGGGTCGGTCCACCGATGCACGTTTCCGTGCCGTGCTCGAGAATGGTCATCGCAGTGCCTCCAGTCGTTTTCCGAACTGTAGGACGGCGATGAATGATCCGGACATGGCCGGATTGTCGAGTGGCTTCTATCTCATAGGACGCCGCGTCCAGCAGGTTGTCCAGCAGGTTACTGTGCGAAACTGCCGAGGAATCGTTGCAACAGTGGGTTGTACACCTCAGGGGCTTCCCAGAACGCTGCATGCCCCACACCGGGAATCACGTGATACGTGCCCTCCCAGAGATTCGCGAAGGTCAACGACGCGACATACGACGTGTTCACGAACGGGTCCTCGGCGCCGTCGATCACCGCGAGAGGCACAGACGCCGTTGCAACCAGAGCCTTCTGATCCGATTCGCGGCCGGCGCCGAATGCGTCGAACATGATCTTGCGAGCGCGTCCGTCCGTGCGTATCGCGGCGTCGAGGGCAGCCTGCTCGAAGGGAACGGCGGTCATTCGTGCGTAGAGTTCGGCTTCTTGCGCGGTGATGACCTCGGTGCCGCCGATGGACAATCCGTCGCCGGCATTGAAGGCGTCGCCGAGCGTCTCGGGATTTGTCGGCGGCGTACCGGTGATGACGATTCCGGTGAGCCCGGGGAATTTCGCGATCAACTCGAGAGCGATGTGTCCGCCGAGCGACCAGCCGACGACAACGGCTCTTTCGACGCCGAGTTCGGTCAGAACATCGACGATGGCGTCGGCGTAACCGTTCTGCGTGTATGCGGCTTCGGGATCGCTCGCGTCCTCGGAGTCGCCGTGGCCGAGTAGGTCCAGAGTGATCATGCGGTAGTCGCCGGCCCAGTCGGCGTCGACCTGATGACGGAAGATGGAGCGGCTGGCCGAGTTCCCGTGGATGAAGACAACCGGAAAACCGTCGGTGGCACTGTCGTCGACTGCCATGACGCCATGCCGGGTTTCGATCTTGGTGGTTGTCATCGGAATCCTCATCGTTCGAAGTGCACGGTCAGCGGGTATCCACGCTACCGGGCATATGCGGCATAGAGTTCACCCGTGGACTTCGCATTGCGCTCGTGCAGTTGGCACGGTCACGAGACCTACGCTCCGGACGAACCTGAGCTGCGGGATCGACTACATGTGGATACTGCGGTGGGTCAGGCGTGGCGGTGCCTACGTTGCGGCAACTTCGTCCCGGGAGCGCCCCGAGCATCGGGACCGGCGGACGCCGCCCCCGAGGTTCCGCGGGGGAGGCTGCTTCGCGACCGGTTGATCATGCGACTTCTCGCCACCGAGAGAATGTTCCGCGCTCTGGGTTTGGTTCTTCTGGCGATCGGTGTGTTCGAACTGAGATCGTCGAAGGGTCGCGCCGAGGACGCCTTCGAGAACGAATTGCCGTTGATCAGGCCACTTGCCCGTCAATTGGGCTGGAACATCGACGATTCCAAACTGGTCCATCACATCGAGCAGGCGTTTTCGTTGTCCGCTACGACGCTCACCTGGATCGCAGTCGGGCTGTTGGTCTACGCCGGCCTTCAAGTGATCGAGGCAGTCGGCCTGTGGATGGTCGAACGCTGGGGCGAGTACTTCGCGGTGGTGGCGACCAGCTTGTTCCTGCCCCTCGAAATCTACGAATTGACCGAGAAGATCACGTGGTTGAGGGCCGGGTTGCTGCTGGTGAACATCGCTGCCGTCGTATGGCTGATCTGGAGCAAGCGACTCTTCGGTGTCCGCGGCGGCGGCGCGGCGTATCACGCCGAACATTCGGAGGAGAGCTTGCTGACGGTGGAGAGGGCCGCGGTCAAGCAGGCTTCGTGAGACCAGCTTTCGACGCGGCAGCACCCGCCAGCGTTGCTGCACCGATCGTGATCATGGCGGCGAGGAGGATGGCTGCGGGTTCACCGTCGCCCATCACCCCCAATTGAGTGCCCACCGTAACTGCGGCAACCGGTACTCCCAGTTGTGCGGCGGACAGCACGCCGAGAGGGAGCGGGAGACCGAGGGCGCGTATCGCGGCGTGAACCACGAGAGTTGCTCCGCCCAAGACCAATCCGAGCCAGATGGCGGACGGATGGGTGAAGAGGTCGCGCAGATTGATCGCCGCTCCCAACCAGACGAAGAAGAGGGGAGCGAAGAAGCCGTCGGTGATGGCGAAGAGCTGTTTGGCGAGGCGGCGGGGTTCACCGATCGCGGCAAGAACGAGCCCGAAGGCGAAGCCCGCGAGCATGATCGACACGTGAGTGCTCGACGCCAGCGCTGCCAGAGAAAAGAGGATCACCAGATTGATCCGGAGTTCGAGTGCAAACTTTCGTTTCTCCGAGAATTTGTGGAGCCTTCGCCAATGGCCGGACCGGTGGAAGGCTCGCAGTACGAAGAACAAGGCAACCGCACACGCCGCCACAGCCAGTGCGCCGACACCGGCACGAGGGGCATTGTCCGGATCGATCACCAAAGGCAGCGCAACAATGCAGACGGTGTCCGCGATCGCGACCTGGGCAGTCATCTGCAGAACCGAGGTTCCACCGAGCCCCAGCGAATCGACGATGGGGAGAATCAACGCCGCGGACGACGACGCGATCAGGACCGCGTACAGCGCGGCGTGACCGGTGCCGAATGCCGTCGCCGCACCGTAGCCGGCAACAACCGACAGAAGTCCGACGACAACCGAGCGAACGGCACCCTTGCCGATTGCCGCACGGACTGCCGGATCGCGAACCGGGACGTGTGAGCCGGCCACCATCATCGTGAGCGCGAATCCGATATCGGCCAGGAACGTGAAAGTCTGGTCCGAAGAGTCGAGCAGCCCGAAACCGGTGACACCGAAGACGACGCCCGCGGCAAGTTCGCCGACCACCACGGGGACATGCCAGCTGACGCGAGCGCCGAGCAGCGGGCCGAGAATGCCGGCCAGCGCGACGAGGGCAAGGATGCCGAAGGTCATCGACGACCTACGAGTTAACTGTCGAGGGTGCGATCTTCGCGGGGATGGCGGTGTTCTCGTCCACGTGGTAGCTCGCACAGACACGGTGGTAGCCGTCGGCGATCTGCGCCGGTACTCCGGCGCGGAAGTCTCCCTGCACCAGCAGGATCGGCGACAGCGCGATCCCCTTGCGGATCTTCAACAGGTCGGCAGCAACGTGTGGGTTGTCGACCGGAAGCAGAGGGAGCCCAGCAGCCCGCAGGATGTCTTTGGCCTTCTTCGAGACCAGCGTCGCCGTCTTGAGGGCGTACACGAGAGCTTGGACCTGAACCGGCGTCGCGCCCAACTGGAGGTAATCGCGGGCTGCCGGGTAGTCGTGCTCGTCCGGCAGGTCCTTCCAGAGAACGGCGGGAGCCTTCTCGGCTACCTTCGGCTCTGCTGTCTTGGGACCCTTGGGCTGCGCTGCCTTCGACGCCTTCGGCTGGGCTGCCTTCGACGTTTTGCTCTTGGCCATCTGTGCTGTTTCCTTCAGTGTCGGTCCGCGAGTGGAGCTGGTGCAGAAATCGTGCACCATCAGCGCCGCAGGCACCACATCGGAGCTGTTTGGCCCCCTAGGCGGCGGGTAATCAGCAGACTGCGGGGGAACGAGCAGGAGGCGAAGCAATGAAGCGGATTCTCGCAGTGCTCGCAGCGCTGATCCTGGCGGTGTTCGCACTGACCGCGTGCAGTGACAACAACGATTCGTCGGACAACGATTCGGCCGATCACGACGGCATGGGGATGACCAGTATGCCGATGACCAGCATGCCGACCAGTATGTCGATGCCGAGCATGCCTCTGGGTATGTCGACGCCGGGAGCGTCGTCGATGGGAATCGTGATCAGCGGTTTCGAATATTCGACGCCGGAGTCGGTGATGCCCGGACAGGTACTGACCATTCAGAACAACGACACCGTCGAGCACTCGGTCACGTCCGATACCGCGGGGTTGTTCAACGAGGACATCGAAGCGGGTGAGACGGAAACCATCACGGTGCCGAACGAGCCTGGAACGTACACGTTCCACTGCACCTACCACCCGAGCATGCACGGCACCTTGACGGTCAAGTAGAGGTCGGCTCGGTCTGGCGTGACTTTCGCGAGAAAACGTTGGCGGCACGCGCCGGATTGAGCTGGTGGAGAACAGATCCGGGTGTACGGTTTTCAGGTGCGCCGGAGAACAGCGATCAGTGTCGTCACGCTCGTGGTTTGCGCCCTCGGCTTTTCGCCGCCGGCGCTCGCGGATTCACCGAACGGCTCGTATTCGTCACAGCTGCTGTACTTCTCGGTCGATGTCGGGCCTGAACTCTCGACGCCGTGCACCGTCGTCGGTGAACTCTTTGTTCCCGATGGCGTCGACGCTGACAACCCAGCTCCCGCGATCCTGACCACCAACGGGTTCGGCGGTTCGTACAAGGACCAGATTCCTGCCCTGCAGAACTTCGCCGAGAACGGGTACGTCGGACTGACGTATTCGGGATTGGGTTTCGGCGGCACGAGTTGCAAGATCACACTCGACTCTCCCGCATACGACGGTATCGCCGCTTCCCAGTTGGTCAGCTTCCTCGGCGGCCAAGAAGGGATTGCCTTCACGGATCAGGCTCTGACGCAGCCCTATCCGGCGCTCACCACGGTCGTTCAGGACTCCGTCGATCACACCGGTGCACCGTCGACGAACGACCCGCGGGTCGGAATGACGGGTGGCTCTTACGGCGGCGGCATTCAATTCGCCGCCGCGAGTGTCGATCCCCGCATCGACACCATCATCCCCATGATCACCTGGAACGATCTCTCGTATTCTCTGGCGCCCAACAGCACCGGGACCATCTCCGGAGTGTCGACTGCGGAGCCGGGAGCAGCGAAGGTGCTCTTTGCATCGCTGCTCTTCGGCGCGGGCATCGCGAATCCCGGTGTGGACGGTTACATCGCAGATCCCGCACGGCTACCCGGCTGCCCGAACTACGTCCCTTACATGTGCAACGCGATCGCCGAGGCAGTGGTGACCGGCGATATCGGACCGCAAGTAGTGAGTGAGCTCCGAGCGTCGTCGGTCTCGTCGTTCGTCGACCGGATCAACATTCCGGTACTGCTTGCTCAGGGGCAACAGGACACCCTGTTCGATCTGAACGAGGCAACCGCGACTTACGACGCGCTGAAGGATCGTGGCGTCGATGCCAAGATGATCTGGCATTCGTGGGGGCACAGCCACTTGGCCGCTGCGCCGGGCGAGTTCAGCTTCTCCGCACCCGACGAGGATACCCAGTACGAGACCGGTCGCTTCATGGACTGGTTCGATCACTACCTCAAGGACGAGAACACGGAGACCGGCCCGGAATTCGCGTATTTCCGCAACTGGATCGACTACGAGGGAAACGCGGCACCGGCCTACGCGACGTCCGACACCGTCGATGTCGGGACCGCTCGCGCCTTCCATCTGTCCGCTGACGGGGGACTGCTACCGGACGGCACGCCGGTGATACCGGGTTCGAAGACGATCGTCACCGCACCGGCTGGGCTGCCGACGGGCGTAGAGCCACTCAATATCAATCCGGCCGGAAACATTCCGAATGCACAGATTCCGGGAACCGAGGCGCTCTGGACCACTGCGCCGATGACCGAGGCGATGGACGTGGTGGGAGCCCCCACTGTGACGCTGCGTGTTGCGGCGCCCGGACAGCCGGTGGTGTTCGCGAAACTCTACGACGTGGCTCCGGACGGAACTTCCTCGCTGATCAACGGACTCATCGCACCCATACGCATCAGTGATCCGTCGCAGCCGGTGCCGGTGACGATGCCGGCGATAGTGCATCGATTCGAGCCAGGGCATTCCGTGCGTCTCGCGATCACCGGTGGCGACATCAGTTTCCGTGGGGGACTGCAAGGTATGCCGGTGACGATCTTTGCCGACGGTTCCGGCCCCCTCGAACTTCCCGTCGTGGGCTGATACACCGTGGGCTGAATTTCAGCGGGTGATGGTTCGACTGTCGCCGCGGAACTCGGCCACGACGGCGTCGCCATTGCGAACGGTCACGTCGTAGATCCCACTTCGGCCGCCTCGAGCCTTCTCGGTGGCGACCGCGGTCAAGGTGTCGCCCAGACGGGTCGGACGCAGAAATCTGATGTCCGCGCGCGCTGCAACGGCTGAATCCTCGTAGCCGTTGCAGGCGAGCGCAAACGCGGTGTCCGCGAGCAGGAAAACATAACCGCCGTGTGTGATTCCGTGACCGTTCACCATGGTTTCGCCCACGGTGACGGTCACGGTTGCGCTACCGGGCGCCAGCTCGGAAATCTCGATACCGAGTGCCTGCGATGCCTGGTCCGCGTCGAACATCTCTCTGGCGGTGATGCTTCCTGTACTCACGAGACAACTCCTGTGTGATCGGGAAATTGCAGGGGTCTAGAGGACCGAGACAACTTCCTGGACATACATGTCGACCGTGCCGGTGGCAAAGTTTGCGACATCTTTTCCAGCGGCGCCCATCTCCGGGGACTTCAGGCCGCTCTGCATAGTCTCGAGATCGGGAAACTCGAGGTTGGCGACGGCATAGAAGACTGGATCGGAGCCGTCCAGCGTCGAGCACTTGCTGAACGTGAAGTCCGAGAGCCCTGGCACTGCGCTGGCGAGCGGGACGTGGATCTCGTTGTAGTACTTGTCGAAAGCCTCCGGATCGGTGGGGCGTCCGTAACACACTGCTACTCGATAGGTCATGTGCTTTCAATTCCCTTCGGGGCGAGTCTTGGCTACCAGAGTCAGGACGTCGTATGTCGCGACCGAATCGTTGTCCTGGTTCGTCACCACGGCGTCCCAACGAACCTCACCGTAGTCTGCGCTGCTGCGAGGTGTGATGGTCTTGGCTGTGAGGGTGACCGTCAGGCTGTCTTCGGCTTTGACCGGAGTCAGGAACCTGAGGCTGTCCACGCCGAAGTTCGCGAGAACCGGGCCGGGAGCCGGGTCGACGAACAGGCCCGCAGCGAGTGAGACAACAAGATAGCCGTGCGCGACGATGCCGCCGAAGAGTGGATTCGCCGCAGCGGCCACCGGATCGGTGTGAGCGTAGAAGGTGTCACCGGTGAACTCTGCAAAATGATCGATGTCTGCGAGTGTGACCTGGCGCGGACCGCCGACAACAGTGTCACCGATCTTCAACTCGGCGAGACTCTTTCGGAATGGATGTTCGGATCCGGTCGTGCGCTGCGATCCGGTGAACCAGCGCTCGCCGACTGCGGTGAGGACGTCGGGTGTGCCCTGTACGGCGGTCCGCTGCATGTGGTGCAGAACTCCGCGGATGCCACCCAGCTCCTCACCGCCGCCGGCACGGCCGGGACCGCCGTGTACGAGGACTGGAAGGGGAGAGCCGTGGCCGGTGGATTCCTTGGCGTCGTCGCGGTTCAGCACGAGCACTCTGCCGTGAAAAGCTGCGAGACCCAGCACCAGTCGACGTGCGATGTCGGTGTCGGCAGTGACCACCGAGGCGACGAGGCTTCCCTCGCCACGGGCCGCGAGTTCGATCGCATGATCGATGCCGTCGTATCCGATGACGGTGCTGACGGGTCCGAAGGCCTCCAGTTCGTGTACCTCGTGCGCATTCTCTTCCGCCCGGAGAAGGACTGGGGAAAGGAAGGCTCCTGACTGGCCGTCGGCACCGACCACGTCGACGTTGTCCGGGTCTCCGAATACGATAGTTGCCGACTTCGTCAGACCGCGAATGGATTTCAAGACCTCGTCACGCTGTTCGATGCTGGCGAGAGCTCCCATAGTGACGCCATCAGCATCGGGGTGTCCCACGACCACTTTGTTCAGTCGCTCGGATGCGGCATCGACAACGGCGTCGACCAGCGAGAGCGGGACCAGGGCGCGCCGGATCGCCGTGCACTTCTGGCCCGCCTTGACCGTCATCTCGGTGACGAGTTGTTTGACGTACAAATCGAATTCGGGCGTTCCTGGTACGGCGTCCTCGCCGAGGATCGACGCGTTGAGTGAATCGGCTTCGGCATTGAAATGGACGCCCTTGCCGACGACGTTCGGGTGAGCACGCAGCGTTGCCGCGGTGTCGGCGGATCCGGTGAATGCCACTGAGTCCTGCCCGCCGAGGTGATCGAGGAGGCCGCGTGCACTACCGGAGAGCAGTTGGACGGAACCCTCTGGGAGCAAGCCTGACTCGATGATGCGCCGGAAGACGAGTTCGGTGAGATATGCCGTGGAACTGGCAGGTTTGACGATGGACGGCACCCCCGCGATGAATGCCGGTGCCAGCTTCTCCAGGAACCCCCACACCGGGAAATTGAAGGCGTTGATCTGCACGGCGACGCCGCGACGTGATGTATAGATGTGTTGCCCGAGGAAGGTTCCGCCCTTGCCGAGAGGCTCGACGTTTCCGTCCAGAAAGACTGTGCTGTCGGGCAATTCGCGCCGAGCCTTGCTCGCGTAGCTCAGCAGGGTCCCGAATCCGCCGTCGATGTCCACCCCGGAATCTCGCGTCGTCGCACCGGTGGCAGTGGAGAGTGTGTAGAACTCGGCTTTTCCTGCCATCAATGTGAGGGCGAGAGCCTTGAGCGCGCCGGCACGTTCGTGGAAGGTCATCGCGGACAGTGCAGGCCCGCCGACCTCGCGGGCGTACGTAACCATCTCGGCGAGGTCGATGCCGGTTGCGGAGATCCGGGCCACCTCCGATCCGTCCACTGCGCTCGGCAACGGGGTACCTGCGTCCGGTGCGGCGTACCACTGACCGGCCACATAGCTTTCCAACAGTCTGCTCACGACAACTCCATCTCACCGTACGTTCGGTCGGTAATTACGATCGCCCGGTAACGCCGCGTTGTCAAGGATTCGGCAGAACTGCCTGGAGTCAGGCCTTGCGAAGTCCGTCGAAAGTGACGGCGACGACCGCGTCGGCGATGTCGGAGACGGACTCACCCGCTCGGGGTTTGTACCACTCGATCAGTGAGTTGACGGTGCCGAACATCAGCTTGCTGGCGAGGGCTGGTTCGATGTCCGGGCGCAAGTCTCCCTCCGCTGCGGCGGACGCGACGAGACCTCCGACGAAGTTGTCGAATTCGCGTCGACGAGCTAGCGCGGCGCGCTCGACCGTCGTGTTGCCGCGGACGCGCAGGAGCAGGGTGACGTATGGAAGCTCTGCGACCAGCACCTCTACGCTGCGCCGGACCAGGTATTCGAGCCGGTCGATGTACGGACCGGTGGTGGCGCCCTCTTCGGTCGTGACCGCAAACAGGGCGTTGAGTGCACGCGAAAGGGCGAGTTCGAGAAGTTCTGACTTTCCGGACACATGGTGGTAGATCGAGGACTTCGTGATGCCGAGTTTCTTGGCGAGCACCTCCATGCTGGCGCCGTCGTAGCCCTTGTCGTTGAACACCTTCACGGCCACGGCCAGGAGCGAATCGAGGTCGTAGCCGGGACGTCCGGGGAGGCCGGTGCGTCGAGTGGGGCGTGCCGTAGTCATGTCCCCATCTTCTCAGTTCGGGCAAAGCTGTGCACCATCCTCGTTCTCACCCTTGCCAAACGACCGAATGTTCGGTTACTAATGGAGAAGAGCGAGAAGGAGCGAATGTGAACACCCTGCACGTGGACGAGCGCGAGGATCGCGTCGTGGTCACCCTCGACAGGCCCGCGCAACGCAATGCGATCAACGCGGAAATGATCGACGAACTGCATCAGGTTTGTGGACGCCTCGAACGGGATCCGAAGCTGCTCCTGCTTGCGGGGCGCGGCGACCACTTCGCAGGCGGCGCTGACATCGCGGAGCTCCGAGAGCGCGGACGAGAGGAAGCGTTCGCGGGTATCAACCGCACGCTGTTCGACCGAATCGGAAAGCTCCCGCTTCCCACCGTGGCCGCCGTGAGCGGCTACGCGCTCGGCGGTGGGGCAGAGTTGACCTACGCCTGCGACATTCGCATCGCGACAACGACGGCGGTCTTCGGGAATCCGGAGCCCAATCTCGGCATAATGGCAGCCGCCGGCGCCAGCTATCGATTGCCGAAGCTCGTCGGCGTCTCGATCGCGAAGCAGGTGCTCCTCGGTGCCAGAAACCTCGACGCCGAGCAGGCGCTACGAGCGGGCCTGGCTGTCGAGGTAACCGAACCGAACTGCCACGTCGACGCAGCGCATCGGCTGCTCGACCGCATTTCCCGACTGTCCCCGCTGGCACTGCGATTGACCAAGATCATCGTCGATGCGCCGGGATCGCATCCGTTTGCCGACGACATCGCCCAAGCCGTCCTGTTCGAGAGTTCGGACAAGCGCGATCGCATGACGGCCTTCCTGGAGAAGAAATCATGACTGAAGCAGTTGCACCGAAGACCGTCGGAGTCATCGGCGGTGGACGCATGGGTGCGGGTATCGCCCAGGTGTTCGCCAGTCTCGGCGGGGCGGTCACCATCGCGGAGAGTGGCGACACCGCGGCCGCGTTGCAGCGTGTTTCCGCCGGCCTCGACAGAGCCCACGAGCGAGGGAAACTCGACGACCAGGACCCCGCGACGGTGCTGGCGCGCGTGAGCACCGTGGACGCAGTGACCTCGTTGCCACCGTCGCTCGACCTGATCGTCGAGGCGGTCCCGGAAATTGCGGCCCTCAAGGTCGAGGTGCTCGCCGCTGCGGAAACCGTTGCCGGAGAAAGCACCGTGATCGCCAGCAACACCAGTTCCATGTCGATCGCCGAGCTCGGCGCAGCGCTGACGGATCCGGGCCGGTTCATCGGTATGCACTTCTTCAATCCAGTCCCGGCGTCGCTGTTGGTCGAGATCGTCCGGGCGCCTCAGACCCGCCCCGAGGTTGTCGACTCGGTACGCGCATGGGTGTCGATGCTCGGCAAAGCCGAGGTGCTCGTCAACGACTCACCTGGTTTTGCAACCAGCCGGCTTGGTGTCGGTCTCGGGCTCGAAGCCATCCGCATGCTCGAAGAGGGTGTGGCGGACGCGGAATCGATCGACCGAGCAATGGAATTGGGGTATCGGCATCCGATGGGCCCGCTGCGTTCGACAGATCTGGTCGGGTTGGATGTGCGCCTGGCGATCGCCGAACACCTCGCGAGCACGCTCGGTGATCGATTTGCACCTCCAGCACTGCTGCGAGAGAAGGTGGCTCGCGGCGAGTTGGGGCGCAAGACGGGACAGGGTTTTCACACATGGAGCTGAACCGAACTGCCTGCGAAAGGAACATCGATGACTGACGTGATTCGCTTGGAGATCGAGCGAGGTTTGGCGACAATCACTCTCGACCGACCCAAGGCCGCCAATGCCGTCAACGGCGAAATGAAGTCTCAGCTGCTCGAAGCGTTGCTGCAGGTCCACGCGGACGCAGAGGTTCGAGCGGTGTTGATTCTCGCCGAAGGCAAGAACTTCTGCGTCGGTCAGGATCTGGGCGAGCACGCCGCAGCGTTGGATGCTGATCCTGCGCACGCGATGGATACCGTCGAGGCGCACTACAACCCCATCGTCACGGCGCTGTCGACGCTCTCTGTCCCGGTGGTGGTGGGTATCGGCGGAGCCTGCGTCGGGGCCGGGTTGGGAATCGCGTTGGCCGGAGACATCCGTGTCGTGGGGGCTCGCGCGAGCTTTGCGACGGCATTCACCGGCATCGGTCTGGCCAGTGACTCCGGGCTCAGTCATGCGCTCGTGCACGCGCTCGGACCTAGCCGCGCCAGTGGCCTGATGTTGCTCGGCGACAAGTTCGACGCGCAGAGCGCGCTGGAGTGGGGCTTGGTTCATCGCGTGGTGGCCGACGAGGACGTCGCAGCTGAGGCTCGGGTACTCGCGCGTCGGCTTGCCGACGGACCCACCGCGGCCTTCGCCCACGTGAAATCGCTGATCCGTGCCGTTGCTCCTGGGCTTTCCCAGACGCTGGCGGCCGAGGCGAACGCACAGGTGGAGCTGGGTTCCACGGCAGATCATCGAGGCGCAGTCACGGCTTTCCTGTCGAAGCAGAAGCCGGTTTTCGAGGGCCGCTGATTTCTGGTGCGGCGAAAGATTCTCTTGTGTGCTGGGACACCTCGGTGCATACTAGTTACCAACCGATCATTCGGTAATAAAAGGTAGGTACGATGACCAACGTGGAAGCTCCACAAGACCTGCAGAACCTGTTCGACGAGACGATCGCGGCAGACCAGCGCATCGAGCCTCGCGACTGGATGCCGGACGGCTACCGCAAGACTCTGATCCGCCAGGTCGCCCAGCATGCGCATTCCGAGATCATCGGAATGCAGCCCGAGGGAAACTGGCTCACCCGTGCGCCTTCGTTGCGACGCAAGGCGATCCTGATGGCGAAGGTCCAGGACGAAGCCGGGCACGGTCTGTATCTCTACTCCGCGGCCGAGACGCTCGGTGCCGATCGTGGCGATCTGACCACCAAGCTGATCGAGGGAAAGCAGAAGTACTCCTCGATCTTCAACTATCCGACGCTGACATACGCCGACGTGGGTGTGATCGGCTGGCTGGTCGACGGAGCTGCCATCTGCAATCAGGTTCCGCTGTGCCGCAGCTCCTTCGGGCCGTATGCGCGCGCGATGATCCGTGTGTGCAAGGAGGAATCGTTCCATCAGCGCCAAGGCTTCGAGCTGTTGGCGACGATGATGCGCGGCACGGAAGCTCAACGGGCAATGGTGCAGGAAGCCGTCGACCGATGGTGGTGGCCCGCTCTGATGATGTTCGGACCGCCGGACGACGAATCGCCGAACACCGAGCAGTCGATGAAGTGGCGCATCAAGCGGCACACGAACGACGAACTGCGGCAACGATTCGTGGACATGTCGATACCGCAGGCCGAGATACTCGGTGTGACCTTCCCTGATCCCGACCTGCGCTGGAACCCCGAGCGTGGCGCACACGATTTCGGCGAGCCGGACTGGAGCGAATTCATGGACGTGGTCCGCGGCAACGGAGCGGCGAGCGTCGAGCGGATCACCAATCGGAAAGCCGCACACGACAACGGGGCCTGGGTTCGCGACGCCGCGTACGCCTTTGCACAGCGCGAGAGACTCGCGCACGATCGCACGACTGGGGAAACATCATGAGCGAGAACGATCAGGTACAGGGCGATCAGGTGCGGGGCGAATGGCCTTTGTACGAGGTATTTCTGAGGGGAAAGCGCGGACTGAACCACGTGCACGTCGGATCCCTGCGCGCGGCAGACGACCAGATGGCGTTACGCCACGCGCGCGACGTCTACACCAGACGTAACGAAGGCGTGAGTATCTGGGTCGTGCCATCCGCGAAAATCGTGGCTTCGAGTCCGGCAGAAAAGGATCCGTTCTTCGCGCCGAGCGGCGACAAGGTCTACCGGCACCCGACTTTCTACGACATCCCGGACTCCGTTCCGCACATGTGAGAATCACTTCGACTTCGAGGACCAACAGATGAACGATCACGACAGTGCCTACGACGGCCTGGTCGACGGCGACGGCCACGGTCAGTGGGCGTTCGGAACCAGCTTCGACGACCCCCTCGCCGGAGTCGACACCACGGTGCCGGATGACGTCGATCTCGGTGCGCTGGCGCGCTACTGCCTCATGCTCGGCGACGACGCGCTCGTCAGTTCGCAGCGCCTCGCCGAATGGTCGACGCGGGCACCGGAACTCGAAGAAGAGGTAGCTCTCGCCAACGTCGGCCTGGACTTGATCGGGCAGGCCAGGCTGCTGCTGGCTCGCGCGGCAGCAGCCGATTCCACTGTGGTTCCGTTCATCTCCGATACGTCACCGGTGCCGGCCGAAGATGCGCTTGCCTTCTTTCGTGATCAGTTCGGTTTCCGCAACGTGAGACTGGTGGAACTCGCCAACGGCGACTTCGCGCACACGGTCGTTCGGCTACTCGTGTTCTCGACCTGGCGGCTGGCGCTGTTCGATCGGCTGCGCATGTCGCGCGATCCGGTTCTCGCAGCTGTGGCGAACAAAGGTGTCAAGGAACTGACCTATCACCGCGACTACGCGGCAAGATGGGTCGTCACCTTGGGCGCCGGCACGGCAGAATCCAAGCGTCGGACGGCCGACGCCTTGCTCGAGATCTTCCCGTTCGTGGACGAACTCTTTGTTCCCACTCAGGACGAACTCGTTTTGGCAGAAGTTGGCGTCGGAGTGGATCCGCGTACTGTTCTGCCGGAGTTCGACGCTGTTCTTGCCCAGGTACTCCATGCAGCCGAAATGGAAGAGCCCCCTTCGCGTTTCTCCGGTTTCGTCGGCGGCCGCGGCGGGCGTGCCGGACTGCACACCGGGGCACTGGGGCTACTTCTCGCCGAAATGCAGAGCGTTGCACGAGAGCATCCGGAAGGGGTGTGGTGACCGTGACTGCCGCTACCGTCTCTTCCGCTACTGTCTCTTCGGCGCAGGAGATCGTCGCCTCGGTGATGGATCCGGAGATGCCACTGTTGACCTTGGCCGATCTCGGCGTCATCCGATCGGTCGACGTCGAAGCGAACTTGGTCTGTGTGACAATCACTCCCACCTATTCCGGGTGTCCGGCGATGGCGACGATGCGAGACGACATCGAGCACAAGCTGACCGACGCGGGGTACGGCAGCGTCCAGATCAAGACTCAACTGTCGCCGCCTTGGAGTTCGGATTGGATCAGCGAAGAGGGGCTCGCGAAACTTCGGACGGCCGGGTACTCGGTGCCGGGGGCCGCGCCGCGTCGCACCTCCGGCCCGATCGCCTTGACCTTGACGGCCAAGCCGCGCGACATCCTGTGCCCCCAGTGCGGTTCGGCAAACACCAGACTGAGTTCGGAATTCGGTGCGACCCTGTGCAAAGCGCTCTATCGCTGCCTCGACTGCCTCGAGCCGTTCGATCACGTGAAGGAGATCTGAACAGATGAGTACCGCAACGACGAACCGGAACAAACCATTTCACCCGTTGACGGTCGCCGGTGTCGAATCACTGTGCGACGACGCAGTTGCCGTCACCTTCGACGTGCCTGCCGATATCGCCGATCAATTCGACTTCGGCGCCGGGCAGTCACTGACACTGCGGCGGATGATCGACGGCGTCGAACACCGTCGCTCCTACTCGATCTGTGCACCGGTAGGGGCGTCTCCACGGGTGGGGGTTCGCGAAGTGGCAGACGGACTCTTCTCCTCCTGGTTGGTGCGAGACGTCAAGGCCGGGGATCGAATCGACGTCCAGGGCCCATCTGGCAATTTTGTCGCCGATCCGGCATTGGGTGGACGGCACGTTCTGATCGCGGCGGGCTCCGGAATCACGCCCATGTTGTCCATCGCTGCAACACTGCTGGTGAACCCCGAGGCCGATGTCACCCTGCTGTACGGGAACAGGCGCACCCGTTCGGTCATGTTTGCCGAAGAAATCGCCGACCTGAAGGACCGGTACGGTGCACGCCTGGACGTTATTCATGTTCTCTCTCGCGAGCCGCGCGAGGTCGAGTTGTTCTCGGGCCGTCTCGACGCCGACCGGTTGCGTGAGATCTTCACCTCTCTCGTTCCGTGCGACCAGGTCGACGGCTTCTGGTTGTGTGGTCCGTTCGGGATGGTCAACGACGCCCAGGAAGTACTGGCCGGCTTGGGAATTGCCAAGGATCGCATCCATCACGAGCTGTTCTACGTCGACGACGTCGCTCCGCCGGTTGCAGTGCATCGTGAGCGCGGAATTGTCGGACCGAGCAGCGAGGTGACTATTACTCTCGACGGTCGATCGACCACCGCGACACTTCCGCGAGACCAGTCGATTCTCGATGCAGCGGAACAGTACCGATCGGATCTGCCCTTCGCGTGCAAGGGCGGGGTCTGTGGAACGTGTCGCGCCAAGGTCACCTGCGGTGACGTCGAGATGCGCAGGAACTACGCACTCGAAGACTACGAAGTCGACGCGGGTTTCGTACTGACCTGCCAGACCTTCCCTGTCGGTGAACAGATAACAGTCGATTTCGACGCCTGACCGCCCGCACAGCGCCCTCACTGAGCCCACCGGAGACAATCATGACCGAACTCGTCACTGCTACTTCGCAAGAAATCGAATTTGCCAGTCGGGACCGCATTTCGACGCTCCAACTCGAGCGGATGCAATGGTCCCTGATGCACGCGTACACCAATGTTCCGCACTACCGCAAAGCTTTCGACGACGCCGGCGTCCACCCGAGCGACTTGAAGGATCTGAGCGATCTCGCGAAGTTTCCCTTCACCACCAAAGCGGATCTACGTGAGAACTATCCGTTCAAGATGTTTGCGGTGCCCCAGGACCGGGTCTCGCGAATTCACGCGTCTTCGGGGACCACCGGTCGCCCGACGGTGGTGGGGTACACGAGCAACGACCTGAACAACTGGGCCGATCTCATCGCGCGCAGTCTCTCGGCCGGCGGCGTGCGGTCTTCGGACAAGGTTCACGTGGCTTACGGGTACGGTCTGTTCACCGGTGGATTGGGAGCACACTACGGTGCGGAGCGCTTGGGCTGCACGGTCATTCCCATGTCCGGTGGCATGACCGAGCGGCAGATTCAACTGATCGAGGACTTCGAGCCCGACGCCATCATGGTGACTCCGTCGTACATGTTGACCATCGTGGATGCGATGATCAAGAAAGGCATCGATCCCTCGAAGACCTCACTGAGGGTGGGAGTTTTCGGAGCGGAGCCGTGGACCGAACAGATGCGTACCGAGCTGGAACAGCAACTCGACATGCATGCGGTCGACATCTACGGACTCTCCGAGATCATGGGCCCGGGTGTGGCAATGGAATGTGTGGAAACCAAAGACGGGCTCCATATCTGGGAAGACCACTTCTACCCGGAGATCATCGATCCGGTCACGGGCGAAGTGCTGCCGGACGGTGAAGAAGGTGAGCTGGTTTTCACCTCTCTCACCAAGGAAGCGCTGCCCATCATTCGCTACCGAACCAGGGACCTGACCCGTCTGTTGCCCGGTACGGCGCGCTCGATGCGTCGGATGCAGAAGGTCACCGGCCGGACCGACGACATGATCATCCTGCGTGGGGTCAATCTGTTCCCCACACAGATCGAAGAGCTGATCCTGACCGTCCCCGCCCTGGCACCCCAATTCCAGTGTGTGCTGGAGCGTCCGGGCCGGATGGATACTCTGACAGTGCGCGTCGAGGCTCGCCCTGACGCGGCAATTTCCGATCATGCGGCAGCGTCTTCGGCGTTGCAGAAGCTGGTGAAGAACAAGATCGGTGTCACGGTCGAGGTGAGCGTTCTCGAACCCGGCGGACTCGAACGCTCGATCGGCAAAGCGCGTCGTCTGATCGACCAACGTCCGAAGGACTGAAACTACTCCAGGGCCATGCGGGTGGCGAAGATTCCGAGAATGCCACCAGCTAGCCATTTCTGAGCCCGCATCCACACCGGACGCGCCATGAGGAAGGTCGACACGGCTGCCGCACAGCACACGATCAACGCGTTGACGGTGACTGCGACCAGGATCTGCACGCCGCCGAGTACGAGTGCCTGTTGCCAGACCGGACCCGCAGTGGGATCGACGAACTGGGGGATCAGGGCCGCGTACATCAGCGCAATCTTGGGATTGAGCAGATTGGTGGTCAACCCCATCCCGAACAGACGGCCGCTACCGTGGCGGTCGACCTCGCCCACCTCGAAAGCGGACTTCCCACCTGGTCGGAGTGTCGACCAGGCGAGATAGGCCAGGTACAGGGCACCACCGATTTTCACCGCGGTGAACACCGTTGGTACGGCGAAGAGAACCGCCGTCAGCCCTGCACACGTGGCGGCGAGGTAGACCAGGAAACCGGTTGCGACTCCGCCGAGCGAGATCAAACCCGCCCGGCGGCCCTGGCTGATGCTGCGGGACACCAGATAGATCATGTTGGGGCCCGGTGTCAGAACCATCGCCAGGGCGATCAGCGCGACTCCCGTCATCGACGCTGACGTGATCATGTCGGTCTCCCACTACTCGATGCGTATGTTTCGTCGAGTACACAAGGGTTTGCAGTCGCGCGCCAAGGTCCAGTTCGCAGGCAGTGGTCCGCTCAGGTGTTGGCCCAGCTGTCGGGCCCGAAGACCTCGTAGTGGATATTCTGTGCCGGGACGTCCCTTTCGAGCAACGATGCGCGCATCGCCAACATGAACGGCATCGGCCCGCAAAGGAAGGCTTGGGTATCGGGCTCCACTGCAATACCTTGCAAATCCGCCCGTCCTTCGTGAACCGATCCGAACGCAACGTGCGTGCCGAGATCCTCGTACCAACGGTGCAGGGTTGCGGCGGGAATCTGGTCGACGAGTGTGCTGAGTTCTGCGCGGTGCGCGTGATCCGCAATGGATCGATCCGCATGGATGACAGATACCGAACGGTCAGCACCGGTGTCCACGAGATGATTGAGCATCCCGATCATCGGTGTGCAACCGATTCCGGCCGACGCGAGCAGGAGCGGTGAGTTGTCGTCCGGCATGGTGAGATCGCCGAAAGGTGTGGTGACGGAGAGTTCTTGACCTTCGAATACGTTGTTGTAGAGGAAGTTCGACACTTCGCCATCGGGAGTTCCGGAGATTCGCTTGACGCTGATCCGCCAGTCTGCGCTGCTCGGTATCGAACACAGGCTGTATTGGCGGATCTGGCGGGCGCCGTCGGGCAGCGTAACCCCGACCGAAAGGTACTGTCCGGGAGCGAAGGTGGGGAGTGCGCTACCGTCGAGCGAGGTGAGCGTCAGTGAGACGGTGTCGGCGGACTGAAGAACTCGTTCGCTGATCCTTACCGTGCGCCAGACGTCACCGGCGTCGACGCCGGCGAGTTGGTAGAGGCCACGCTCCATCGTGATGAGGGTTTCCGCCATCAGCCAGTAGACCTCGTCCCAGGCTGCCGCGACGTCGGGAGTGACTGCATCGCCGAGTATTTCGACGATCGCGGCAAAGAGGTGTTCGTGCACGATTGCGTACTGGTCGGGCGTGATTCCCAGCGACGCATGCTTGTGCGCGATGCGTGAGAGTATGAGATCGACCTTGGCGCTGTCCGGCTCGAGCTGAAGCGTCGCGAATGCCGCGATGGCACCGGCGAGAGCCTTCTGCTGTTCGCCCTGTTTCTGATTGCCGCGATTGAACAAATCACGTTCGAGTTCAGGATGTGCGTCGAACATCTTGCGGTAGAACAGGGTTGTGATATCGCCGATGGCAGCGCCGACCACGGGAAGGGTGGCGCGAATGACCTCGGTTGACTGTGGGGAAAGCATGAGCTGCTCCGTTCGGTCGAAATTCGATTGATCAGCCTGCTTCGTCGCTCCGGGTGGTGAGGCGTAGCAGGACAGTTTTGGACGGCTGCCGGATGACGTCTTCGATCGTGACCGCGTCGAGTGAAACGAAAAACGCTTCCTGTGCTTCGCGCAACGCACTTCGAAGGAGGCAACCTCCGCGCAATGGGCACGGTTTGTCGCCTTCGCAGTCGACGACTTCACCCGGGCCTTCGAGGCGTCTGGCCAGCCAGCCGATGGTGGCGGTGCGGCCGAGTTCGGTGATGGAAAGCCCACCGCCGCGGCCGCGCCTGGTTGTCACGATGCCGAGCTCACCGAGCCGTGTAACCACCTTGGTGGCATGGGAGTACGACACGTTGAGCTGCTGCGCAACATCCCGGGTACTGGGGGAGGCATCCGCGTCGAGTACGGCCAACCGCATGACGACGCGCAATCCCAGATCGGTGAACTGCGTCAGTTGCATGATCTGAACCTACATAATTCGCATCTGAGATGACTATTTATGTGAGGGGGATCTCGAGGTGTCCCAACCAGGGCGAACGGTACGTTCGGCGCCTCCAGTGCGCTGAACGTGCCGTTCGCTCAGAGACGGGCGGCCGAACCCCCGGCAACGACGCCGAGAAAGTGTGGTGCTCGCCAACCTCGCGCCGCAAAGTCGCGGCTCACCGATGCGATGACCTCCGCTCCGCTTCCTTCCGGAACCAGCGCGATGGCCGAGCCTCCGAATCCGCCGCCGGTCATCCGCGCACCGATCGCGCCGCCGCGTCGTGCTGCGGCAACGGCGACGTCGAGTTCTTCACACGAGACCTCGAAGTCGTCGCGCAACGAGGCGTGCGAGTTGTCGAACAGCTCGCCGACGTCACTGAATCTGCTGTTGCGCAGAAGTTCTGCGGTCTTCCGCGTCCTCTCGATCTCGGTCACGACGTGCCGTGCCCGCGCCCGGAGAATCGGGTCTCGCACTGTCTCGGCCTGGCCTGCTGTAGCCTCTCGCAAGCTGCCGACGCCGAGAGTTGCTGCTGCAGCGACGCATTGAGAGCGTCGCATTCCGTACTGTCCGTCTGCGAGTGAGTGTTTGACCCGGGTGTCGATGACGATCAGTTCGTAACCTGCACCGTGGAGTTCGAAAGGTATGGGTTCGGTGGATCCGTCCTGGCAGTCCAGCAGGAGCGCAGTCGAGGGTTGAGCAAAGAGGGCAATGGTTTGATCCATCCCTCCGGTCGGTGCGCCGACGCCGTCGTTCTCGGCCTGGATGCACACCTGTACCAGCTCATCGCGGGCGAAAGGTGAATCATGAAGTTCGTTGACGGCCAACGCAACCGAACAGGTGAGGGCAGCGGAGCTCGACAGCCCGGCCCCGACCGGTACCGACGAGTCGACGGCAAGATCGATTCCTCCGATCGGGAGGCCTCTGCGCGCAAGAGACCACAGAACGGCTGTGGGGTAGGCGGCCCACCCTGTGGCGATGTCGCCGACGGGCCCGGTGTACGTCTCGGCGGATTGCCGACTGTGCACGCGGACGACCCCGTCGCTGCGCAGTGCGACGGCAACCAGTGTTCGCTGCTCGAGAGCGACCGGTAGGCACAATCCACCGTTGTAGTCCGTGTGTTCACCGATCAGGTTGACTCGACCGGGTGCCGCCCACACTCCGGTTGCCGGATAGCCGTAGGTGGCGTGAAACTGTTGGAGCACAGAATTGTTCGAGACCGTATCCACTATTTCAACTCCCGTAGACGGGCCGCGACTGCCTCGGGAACGGTGTCGTTCACCCAGGCGCCCATGGCGGACTCGGACCCGGCGAGGTATTTGAGTTTGCCCGGTGCGCGCAAGATCGAGAACAGCTGAAGATGCAGTCGGCCCAGAGGTCGGTTGATGCGGACGGGAGCTTGGTGCCAAGCCGCGATGTACGGTACCCGGTCGACGCCCGGATAGAAGCGATCGATACGGCGTAGGAGATCTTGGTAGACGACCGCAAGCTCTTCGCGCTCTTGGTCGTTCAGCGAGGGAAGGTCCGGGACGTCTCGGTGCGGTGCCAGGTGAATCTCGATGGGCCATCGTGCGGCGGTCGGGACGTAGGCGCTCCAGTGATCGCCGTCGTAGATCAACCGGGCCTTGTCCTCGCGCTCGAACGCCAGAACATCGGCGAGTAGTGAGCGACCGGTGCGCTCGAAGTGTTTGTGCGCCTGCGTCAGCATCGATCGGGTGCGTGGCGTGACATACGGGTATGCGTAGATCTGTCCGTGTGGATGGGTGAGTGTCACCCCGATTTCTTCGCCGCGGTTCTCGAAGCAGAACACTTGTTCCACAAGCGGATCCGCCGACAACTCTTCGGTCCGAGAAATCCAGGCGCCCACAATCGTGCGCATGCGTTCGAGTGGAAGCTCGGCGACGGACGCCGTGTGATCGCTCGAGAAGCACATCACTTCGCAGTGACCGGCCGCTGGGCGATCGCCCGCACCGTCTCCGGGACTGTCAATGGCTTCCTCAGGCGCCGCGGCAAAGCTCGGAAACCGATTCTCGAACACCGCGACGTCGTAGTCTCCGTCGGGTATCTCTGTGGGCGTGCGTGTTTCGTCGGTCGGGCACAATGGACATTCGGCGGCGGAGGGGAGATGTGTCCGTGTCATGCGATGCGAAGCCATGGTGATCCACTCCCCGGTGAGAACGTCGAATCTCATCCGAGACGAGTGGTCGAGAGCCGGCAATTCGCGGGAATCTCGCGCAGAGTGGGCGCGGGCACTGCCGGCATCGTCGAAGTAGAAGATCTGACGCCCGTCGGCGAGGGTGCGACGGGTCGGTTCCTGCTTGGGTGTCATGCGTCGACTTCCCATTCCAGAACACCCTTGCTGACAACGGGTTTCCACACTCCGATCGTTGATCCTGTTTCCAGCGCTACGGCATGGGCGGCCAGCATTACCGAGATGGACGCCCAGATCGGACCGCCGTTGTCAGTGGCGTCCGACGCATACTCGGTCACACAATGGTGGAGTGCGCCGCTGCGGGTGTCCACGAAGTAGTGGTACTCGTCCAGTCCGGCAAAGGGAACGAACGAGGGGATGAACATGGTTGCGGCAGTGCCTGCGTCGCGTTGATCGTGTCGATCCATCTCGTCATCGGCGTAGAGGTCTGGATTCTCGTAGATCGTCTCATCCCACGTTTCGAGCAGAGTGAGACGAACTTCTGTTGCGACGTCGATGGGGTAGAAGAATTTGTCCGGGAGCACGCTGCCGAGAAAGAGGCCGGTCCGGTCGTCGTGGGTCAGGCTGCCGTTGTGGACCCGATACAGGTCGCGAAGTTCCTGGGGCCACGTGACGCCGGTCGAGGCTTCGAATTCCTCGATAACGGCGTCACCAAGTCCTGGTTGAAACGCTGCAGCCGTCACCGGTGCGTGTGTACGGCACCACGCTTCGATTCGGCTCCATTCGTTTGCAACGCTCATGGGCTTTACGATACGTCCGAGTCAGGACCCGTGAATCAGGTACTGCAGTGTGTCCACGAGCTTTCGGTCCGAAGCCTCGGACTTTCGGCCGGTGATTCCCGATCGGAGAATTGCGGAACCCTCGAGCAGGCTCACGATGGTCTGCGCTGTCGCGCCAAGTTCCGCCGCATCCAGCTCCGGTTGTGCACACGCGACTGCGCGCTCTACGTGTGCGATGTACTGGGCGTAGAAGTCTCGAAGCACGACCGCGACTTCTTGGTCCGCCGCTGCAATGGCCCATACTTCGACGTACAGACGCACCGTGGCCTGGTCGTCCTGTTCTCCGAGCAGGACTCCGATGAAGTGTTCGGATTCCTCGCGGGAAAGGCTCTGATCCGTATCGGGGACGACGGCAAGGCGATCCAGTGAGCGGGCCAATGCACGTGACATCACTGCGCGTATCAGATCTGCACGGGTGGGGTAGTAGTGCTGCAGATGTCCTACCCGCACTCCGGCCGCGGCTGCGAAATCGCGCATTGCCGAGTTGGCATTGCCCTGAGTAGTGAGGACCTGTTCTGCTGCGTCGAGAAGTGCTGCCGCACGGGCGGCGCCCTTGGAGAGGGTCATGGTCGCAATACTGCCACCCCGAAGCTCTCCAACTCGGAGACGGTGCGGCGAGGGTTCGGAAGCGATTCGGGGAAAGTGACTCCAGGCCGGGCATCGTCGGCCAAGGCTCGTCTGACGGCCAGCGCGCCGCCCACCGCGGTGAGGTGAGCCTGGCCCTGCCGGTCGACGATTGTCGCGCTTGTCGTGCCGCTCGGGCCGGTGACATCGATGCGTACTTGCGCGCTCCCGCCCTTGCCCGGCGAGTACAGGAGTCCGCGTCGTAGCGGTGTGAAGCGGTCGCCGCGACCCCAACGGAACAGACCCACCTTCTTGGCGGCGAGCAGCGCAGTTGTGGATGCATTCGAACTGAAACCTATTCGAGTGCTGGCAGTTTCGGCGCCCAAGGTCATGGGGAACGTGAATTGTTCCGGAGTGTCGATTCTTCCGACCTTGGTGCGCGATCCGGGGAAGTCGACCCAGCGTGTATCCGTCAACGGGCTGACGGTGATCGGGTTTCCTTGCTGCATCACCTCGAAATCCTGCCCGAGCCGATCGATGAAGTCGACGGAGTCCAGCCCGGCAATGTCGTTGACGTCGTAGCGAATCGAGACGTCGATCGTGCTCGCGCCACCCAGTTCCTCGGCCAGCGCTGCGGCGACGATATTGGTGACTCCGCCCATCCATCCGGACGACAGGTACACCGGTGCGCTCGGCGACTTCTGACCCGCCAGAGTGGCGGCGCGAGCGACGCGGGTTGTCCAGCGGGTGATGTCCACGTACGGAATGCCGGCCTCGACGGCGGCGGACAGGACACGATCGTGGGGATCGTTGACCGTCGACACGACCGCGCGTACGGACGCGTCGAAGGGTGTCGGGTCGAGGAGGTCCCAGCGGCGGACGGAAGCGCCGTGACGGCCGGCCAGTTCGTCGCCTCGCTCGGGGGTGCGTCCGGTGAGGAGTAGTGGGAAGTCGGGGGCGAGCAACGCTGTCAGGGCGCTGCCCACGGTTCCGTATCCGCCGGCCACGAGGATCGGGCCGTCGGCTGAATACTGCAATGAATCGGTCATGCACCTAACTCTAGGTCAAATGACCTAAAACGTCGAATGGGGTTCTTTCCGCTGCTCAGTCCCGGTGTCGCACGATGTTGACGACGTTGCCATCGGGTGCCCGGACGAGGAATCGGCGAACACCCCACTCTTCGGTCGTTATGGGGTGCACGATTTCGTAGCCGAGCCTGCGGGCCTCTTCGTAGGCGCCGTCGACGTCGTCCGTGTGGACTGAGATGACCGAGTCCTCGGTCGCAGTGGCGTCGTGCGTGACGAGCTGTACGTTCGCGCCGGTGTCGGGAGAGGTGTAGCGAGCGACCCACCCCATGTTGAACTCTTCGGTGCTCAGGCCGAGAAAGTCGGAGTAGAAGCTCTTGGCGGTTCCGACATCGGCGACTTTGAGATTGGCGGTGATGCGTCGAGCGCGCATGTGGTTCTCCTACCCTCGGTAACAGATGCGCTCGATGATCGTCCGAAAGCGGAGCCATGTCGACTGTGCCGTCCGAAGATGCGGGCCGCCTGGTTGATTCGATCTGTCACTGCGGATCGAACGAGCTCACAGTTCCCCACCGTGAGAAGGGAAGGACGATCAATTGAACCTTGCCGATGACATTGTCGATCGGCACCGTTCCACTGTGTTCGTCATCGAGATGGAAACGTGAATCCTTCGAATGGGCGCGGTTGTCGCCCATCACCCACAGGTTCCCGTCGGGAACCGTGACCGGCCCGAAATACCTTCCTTGACAAGAGGTATCGTTGCCCGGAATGCGCTTGTCGATGTACGGCTCGGTCAGCGGCTTGCCGTTCACCCGAAGCCCCTCTTCCTCGGACAGACACTGTACGGTTTGGCCACCGACCGCGACTACCCGCTTCACGAGGTCGTTTTCGTCCGGCGGGACCAAGCCGACGATGGACCCGAGTCCCTGAAACGCGCGAACAATCGAATTGTCGGATCGAATGGATTTGTACTCGTCGTTCCAGGACTCGGGTCCCTTGAACACGACCACATCCCCAGGTTGCGGATCCCCGAATCGATAGCTGATTCTGTCGACGAGGATCTTGTCTCCCGTGCAGCCGGTGCATCCGTGAAGTGTCGGTTCCATGGACTCCGACGGGATCAGAAAGATGCGTCCGACGAAGTTCTGAATGACAACACTCAGGACAAGTGCGACGACAACGAGGATCAGAATCTCACGCCACAGTGGACGTTTCCTCGGGTGATCGGCCACTGCCGATTCAGTGGAGTCGGTCGAGTCCTCGTGGGCGTCGGATTCCGTCACACTCCCGACAATAGATGGCGCAACCAGTCGTCGGCCCGATACGAATCTTCTCGGTTCGTGGGTCTGTCTGTCGGCTGACATGCTTCGGAATTGGATCACATCACGCGCGAAGATCCGGTCGAGATCGGCAATCCGCGCAGTCCTGACCCAAACATCGTGCCGACGAATACCTTTCGCAGAAGCAGGTTGAACAACTCTCCGAGATTCAAGCGTGCAGCACGCCGGCGCCTCTGTTGATCGATTGGCACAATCTTTTGCGAGAGATGGGCATTCTCCCACTGAAGCGTCGGTGCGAGACAGCGCCTCGTAAGGACGACTGTACTTCCGGGCAATTTCTCTCGAACTTGGATTGACCGCACGAAAACCTGATGTTTGGGGGACAATCATCTGGGGCGATCACCTGGGGCGACAAGTCGAGGAGATGCAAATGTCCGAGGCCAAATCCGAAAGCACTGAGTCTTTTTCTGAGACGACACCGCCGGCGGAGCCGTCGAAACAATCAGTGCTCAGGCGGTACTACCCGGCTGCGGTGCCCGTCGTCCTCGGCTTGATCATCTATTTCATGCCTGTTCCGGACGGTGTGGATCCCAAGGGCATGCACATGCTCGGAATCTTCGTCGGCACCATCGTGGCGTTGATCTTGCAGCCGCTGCCGACGGGTTCTGTGGCGCTGGTAGGCCTGTCGATCGCCATGATCACCCAGACCGAGACGCCGACGGAAGCGTTGTCCGGCTTCAGTAACACCACGATCTGGCTGATTGTCGCATCGTTCTTCATTGCCGAGGGCTTTCTGGTCACTGGACTCGGCAAACGGGTTGCGCTCATGTTCGTGACCAAACTCGGCAAGTCGAGTCTCGGATTGTCCTACGGAATGGCGTTGACGGACTTGATACTTGCTCCGGCGACGCCGTCGAACACCGCCCGTGCGGGTGGCGTCGTCTATCCGATCATCGTCTCGCTGAGCAAGTTGGAGGACTCCAATCCCGAGCCCGAGGACTCTCGCAAGAAGCTCGGAGCATATCTGCTGCTCACGTCGCTGCAAGTCAACGTCGTGACCTCCGCGATGTTCATCACCGCCATGGCGGGTAACCCTGTGGCCGTCGATGCGGCTGCCAAGATCGGCATCGACATCTCGTGGGGCAAATGGGCGCTGGCAGCATCGGTTCCGGGAATTGCGAGTCTGATCGCGATCCCGTGGGTGATGTCGAAGATCTTCCCGCCCACGATGTTGAAGACTCCGAAAGCACCCGAGCAAGCCAGGGAGGAACTGCGCAAGGCAGGTCCGATCAGCCGCAACGAGAAGATCATGGCCGCCACCTTCGTTCTGCTGCTGGTGCTCTGGTGCCTGGGCTCGCAGCTCAACGTCAATGCCACTACAACAGCATTCGTCGGAATCGGCATCCTGTTGGTGACCAAGGTGCTGACGTGGAACAACCTGGTCCACGACACCGGGGCGTGGCAGACGCTCGTGTTCTTTGCCGTTCTGGTCGGTATGGCAAGCCATCTCGAAGAACTCGGCGTGATCTCGTGGATCGGAACCCAGGTCTCCTCGAGCGTCGACGGTTTGCCGTGGATCTGGGCTTTTGCGATCCTGACCTTGGTGTACTTCTACGCGCACTATCTGTTTGCGTCGAACACCGCGCAGATCGTCGCCATGTACGCGGTGTTTCTCGGCGCGGCGGTGGCAACCGGTGCGCCGCCGCTGTTCTCGGCCCTGGTATTCGGCTTCATCGGCAGCCTGTTCGGCGGTATCTCGCACTACGCGTCCGGTCCGGCCGGAGTGATCTACGGTTCCGGATACATCAAGACCTCGGAGTGGTTCCGAATCGGTTTCGTGATGAGCGTCGTGATCATCCTGATCTGGACGATCATCGGCGGCGCGTGGATGAAGCTGATCGGCGCCTGGTGACGATCAGTTGTCCTTGCGCCGCAATCCGAATCGCATCGATTCCTTGTTGACAGCGGCAATCGCGGTCAGCGGTATCTCCGCGGGACACACCTGCGCACATTCACCGTAGGTCGAGCACGGCCCGAAATCGGCCTCCATCTGGTGCGACATCGCTCGGGCCCGCTTGCCACGTTCGTTGCGGCCCTGCGTGACGAGAGACAGGTGGGTCAGTTTGGACCCGGTGAAGAGGTGCGCGGCACCGTTCGGGCAGGCTGCCACGCAAGCGCCACAGCCGATGCACGCGGCGAAGTCCAGTGCAGCTTCGGCACTTTGATGCGAGAGCGGCTGACTGTCTGCGTCCGGCGCGGTTCCTGCATTGACCGAAACGTATCCACCGGCTTCGAGCACCCGGTCGAGCGCAGAGCGATCGACGACGAGGTCTCGGACCACGGGAAAGGCCGCGGAGCGGAACGGCTCCAGTTTGATTCGGTCACCGTCGGAGAAGCTGCGCAGGTGCTGACGGCACGTGGGAGTGTTCGCAACCGGCCCATGGGGAACGTCGTCGACGGTGATGCCACAGGACCCGCAGATCCCTTCTCGGCAGTCGGAATCGAAGGCGATGGGTTCGTTGCCGCTCTCCACGAGTTGGTCGTTGAGTCGGTCGAGGAGCTCCAGCAGCGACATCTCCACCGTCGCGTCGTCTATTTGGTAGGTGTCGAATGCGCCGGACGACTCAGGTCCGGATTGGCGCCACACGTCCACGGTGATTTTCATACGTAGTTCCTCGTCTGCAGTGGAACAGCGGTGAAGGACAACGGCTCGTCGTGTCGAACGTGTCTGCCGTCCTGGGCGGTTTCCCACGCGGAGACGAAGCACCAGTCCTGATCGTTTCGCTGCGCTTCGCCGTCGGGAGTCTGATGTTCGGCACGAAAGTGCGCTCCACAGGACTCGTCACGATCGAGAGCATCGACGCACATCAGTTCGGCGAGCTCGAGGAAATCGGCTACCCTGCCGGCCCTTTCCAACTCCTGGTTGAACTGGTTTCCGCTGCCGGCAACTCGCAGGTTCGACCAGAAATCGGTTCGCAGTGCGCGGATTTCGGCGATCGCCTTGGTCAAGCCCTCGGCCGTTCGGGTGACACCGCAACCCGCATAGAGGATCTCGCCCAGTTGTCGATGGAACCTGTCGGGGCCGTGTGTTCCGCCGACCGAGAGCAGCAGGTCCACCCGACCCCTCACGTCAGTGAGCGTCGACGTCACAGCGGGATCGGACAGTTCGAGTGGAGTGGATCCGAGTAGCGGTGCAAGATAATTCGGAATCGCGTACGGGAGGGTGAACCAGCCGTCGACGCATGCCGAGAGCAACGAATTGGCGCCGAGGCGGTTGGCCCCGTGGTATCCCCAGCCTGCCTCACCACCGACGAACAAGCCGGGGATGGAGGTCATCTGGTCGTAGTCGTTCCACAGTCCTCCCATGGTGAAGTGGGCTCCGGGGGCGATGCGCATCGGCACCGTATAGGGGTCTTCGCTGGTGGCGTCGCGATACATCGAGAACAGATTTCCGTATCGCTCCTCGATGGTCTTGCGGCCGAGCCGTGCCAACGCATCGCGGAAATCCAGGTACACACTGTTTTTCAGAGGGCCGACGCCGTGACCGGAGTCGATTTGCTCGCGGGCGGCCCGTGAAGAGACGTCGCGGGGAGAGAGGTTCCCGAACGCAGGATATTTGCGCTCGAGGTAGTAGTCGCGTTCGTTTTCGGGAATGTCGCCGGGCTCACGATCGTCTTCGGGCTTGGCCGGTACCCAGATCCGGCCGTCGTTGCGCAGGGATTCGCTCATCAGAATGGTTTTCGACTGCCACTCGGAGTTGACGGGAAGCGCCGTCGGATGGAATTGGATGAACGAGGGTGAAGCCATCAACGCACCGCGTCGGTGCGCTCGCCACGCGGCCGTGGCGTTGGAATTCTTCGCAAGTGTGGACTTGTGGAATACGGTTCCGTAGCCGCCGGATGCCAGTACGACGGCATGGCCTGTGGTGGCGCCGATCTCACCGGTCACGAGATCGCGTGTGACTATCCCTTGTGCTCGCCCGTCCGAAACGATGAGATCGAGCATCTCGGTTCGGGTGTGTAGGTTGACCGTTCCGGCTGCGATCTGACGTTGCAGTGCCTGCGACGACGCTATCTGCAACTGCTGGCCTGTCTGCCCGCGCGTGTAGTACGTGCGCGACACCTGAACGCCGCCGAAGGATCGGGTGGCCAGAGTGCCGCCGTACTCGCGAGCAAACGGTGCCCCGATGGCATTCATGTGATCGATGACGCGTACGGATTCTTCGGCGAGACGGAAACAGTCGGCCTCACGGCCCCGGAAATCACCGCCCTTGACGGTGTCCTTCACGAAGCGGGCGAGACTGTCGTTGTCCACTTTTCGAGCGCGAGCAGCGTTGATGCCTCCTTGCGCGGCGACACTGTGTGCACGGCGGGGTGCATCGTGGAAGGTGAAGGACTCGACGTGGTAGCCCAGTTCACCGAGGGAGGCGGCGCAGGCCGCGCCGGCGAGGCCGGTACCGACGACGATGACCGTGAACTTGCGCCGGTTGAGTGGGCTGACGAGCTTGTAGTCGAGTTTGCGAGTGGGCCAGGCCGTCGCCGGATCGCCGGCCGGGACCTTACCGTCCACCGGTGTCCCGATGCTGCGCAGATCGTCGAGTTCGAAGCTGTTCACTTATGACGCTCCTGTCTTCGAGATGGCGCCGGTCATGACCGCGATGGGGATCGACATGTTTCCGACCATCACGACGAGCGCAAAGATTCCGGAGAGTGCAACGCCAATCTGGCGCAGTCGTTGGCCGGTCACGCCGAGATCGTTGACCGCGCTCCAGAGTCCGTGCGCGAGGTGCATTGCCAGCAGAGCCATCGCGACGATGTAGAACGCTGCCACCAGCGGACGCTCGAAGCTGGCAATCAGATTGTCGTATGCGTAACTCTGTGTGCGCGTGGCCGCTTCGTACTCGCTGCTGCCGATGGGTCGGGTTCCGGTCGTGAGGTCGAGTATGTGGAAAATGACGAATAGCAGCAGCACAGCTCCGGTGACGGGCATCGTGCGCGCTGTAAAGGACTTGATTCCCAGACCTTTACGTCGAAATTTTCCTCGAGCTCGGCGTCCGCGGGCGGTGAGCAGCCAGGCACACCAGACGTGTGCGACCAATGACGCGAGCAAGACGATGCGAAGAATCCACAGAAGTCCCTCGTAGGGCAGGAAGGGTTCGAACACCGTTCGTAGCCAGTGTGCGTAGTCGTCGAAGTGATCGGCACCGGTGTAGACCTTCAGGTTTCCGATCATGTGGACGAGAACGAAAGCGGCGAAGATCAGTCCTGTCACGGCCATCAGAATCTTGCACGTGATGTTGGACGGCCGCGGTCGAGCTTGGAGTGAATCGCCGGTAGCTCGCGATACACGGGTCGGAGCACTCACAGACAAACCTCCCACGCCAGACTTGCCGGACAGGTGCCGTCAGCCTAAGCCCGATCGGGGTTTTCGGCCAACGGATGGGTGCCCGACTTGTCTGTTAATGCAGGTGAATGGGAGTGTAGGGGTGCTCATTACCCGAAAGTAAGGAACTCGTGAACGATGTTTGACTCGACGTGGCGACGGTGGTCATGGCGCGCCGGAACGGCATCGGCCCTGGCAGTGGCCTTGTTTGCGGTGGGGTCGCCGGCTGGTGCGCAGGAGACCGTCGACCTGGCCGACGTGTTCAACCCGTTGGTCGTGAAGGCACTCCAAGGCGCTGACATTTCCACCGAATTGACTCCACTCGGGCTCTCGTCCGATGATCCGTGGTTCGACGAACCTGAAATCGAGCCGGGTACCGCCCCCGGCACACTTCTCAAAGCGCGTCCGGTCAGCGTGCAGGTCTACCAGGTCCGTCCCGACGTGGTCTCGGCTCACCAACTCATGTACACCACCACTGATCACTTCGGTCGGCAGGTGATCAGCACCGGAATTCTGATGATTCCCGAGGACGGAACTGCGCCAGGTGATCGCAAGATCATCGGATACGCCGAGGCGAACGACAGCCTCGGCGCGAACTGCGCACCAAGTCACCAGTGGACCGGCGGCAATCAGAGCGACCCGGCGATGTTCTCGGCGCTCGGCCCGGTGGCTCAGATGTTCGGCCACGGCTGGGCAGTGATGATGAGCGACGTCGGCAACGACGGCGACACTGCTCCCCATCCGTTCTCGATCGGACAGTTCTCAGGGAAGGCAACGCTCGACGGCGTTCGGGCAGCACTCGCGCTTCCGGAAGGCGGCCTCGAATCAGACACCCCTGTCGGCATCTACGGTGTCGCCGGAGGCGGTGTCGCAGCGGGCTTTGCCGCGGAACAGGCCCATGAATATGCGCCGGAACTGAACGTCCAGGCCAGTGCCATTCAGGCGATGATGATCGACCCGGCAACGTTCGAGGAAACAGCGGCCGGTGGGATCGGTTCCGGATTCGTCTTCTCGAGCATTCTCGGATTCGACGCGGGCTACCCCGACGTTCGGCTCGACGACCATCTGACTCCGATCGGTCACAACGTCGCCGCAGCCTTCCGCGCGTCCTGCCAGGCGCTCTACCTCGGACTCCCATTCGTTCCGTTCGACGTCCTACTTACCAACCCTTCGCCCCGAACGATCCCTGCGCTGGCCGCGGCGTACGCGGACAACACGTTGGGAAAGCAGGCGCCGGCTTCCAAGCTTCTGATTTCTTCCTGTGAGGACGACTTTCTCGTTCCCTTCAGTGAGGCAGAGCACTTGGCGCAGACATATCGAGCAGACGGCGGCAACGTGGACCTGCTCCCGTCGCAGTGCGGGCCGCTCGATTACGTGACCAACCTGTACAAGACGGTGACCGATCAGCTGGGTATGCAGGACATCGCCTGGCTGGCAAAGACGTTCGACGAAGCCGAGGGACGATGAGCTTGCGGAAGTCTCTGACGCGCAGGGATTTTGCGCGCACGGTTCTCGTTGCTTCGGCAGGTATCGGCGGTGCCGTCGTACTGGGAGGCAGGGCGTCCGCGGGTACTGGTGAGCTCGACAGGTACCTCGACCTGGAAGCAGTGAACGCAAACGCCGAAGCCACGGGCGGCCTGCATCCTTCTCTGCCATCGGATTCCGCGACGCTGCGGTCTTTGGTGGATACCGCCCGAGCCTCGGGAGTGGATCCGCATCGCTATCAGACACTGCTCAAGCAGTACTGGCTCGCGGTCGGGACGGAGTCGGCAGGTATCGATCTCGCTTCGTGGACTCCGTTCGACGGTGTGCACGCGAATCTCGGAAACCTCACCAACACTTTCCAGTTCTACGAGCGACTCCAGCTCGAGCATCGAGAGCTGCAGTGGGCAGGTATGGGAGGAATGGTCGGGCCCGCTTTCGCCGGTGGACTCCTCGACTTGGACTACGGGCGGGTTGTGCTGGAAGTCCAAGCGATCAGCGAGGCGATGGCACTGGTCTGGCGAGAGATCGACCGCATCGGGTCGCCGGTTGCATCGTCGATGGGAGCACCCGAGGACATTGCGGCACTTCTCGAGGTCGGCCACGAGATTCGCCCCGAGGACGTGATGTGGTTCCAGGGGAAAGTGATTGCGATGAGCAAACACATCTTCTCGGACCTGATTCCCATGCACATGGCGTGGGTTCACGACGGTGTCGACGGCATCGCCGAACTCGATCGCGCAGGGCTGCTCGACGAGAACGCCCGTATCGCGTGGAACAACATTGCTTCGGGGACACCGGAATCGGTCTTCGACGGCAATGTGCGTCTGCTGCGAAGGGAGCAGTACCAGTCGGTGGGTGATCAGTGGGACGAGGCGAAGGCCTACCGCGGCAGCGTTGGTCGCTCGTTGACTTACCTGACCACCTTCGCCGCATCACCGTCGATGCCTGGCGTCGTGCCGCCACGCGAGTCGAACCCGCTCTCGTTCGCGGTGGGCAATGCTGTTGTGCAAACGCCGCTTCCGGACTTCAACTGGGCGGACCGGGATGGTCGTTGGACCTACATCAACGATCAGTTGCTCCCGGTCTACAACAACCTGATGAAGAATCAACCGGAACTGTGGCGAGCGACGCTGGCCGCGCCCGTCTCCGTTCGGATAACCGAGCAGCGAATGATCGCTCGCTTGCCGGACATGTTGCGGTCCATGTTGTCGACTCTGGCGATTACGGTCAACTGAACTCGGCGGTGGCGGGGCCTCAGGGTCCCGCCACCGCCCGTGAACTTGTCGGTCAGGCCTGGCTCAGCTCCGCTTGCATGCGCGCGGAGTCCTTGCCTACAGTGCGGGTAGCCAGGTAGATGAATACCGCGGTGAGTGCCAACATGATCGGCACGAGATACATGGCCGAGTTCAACCCGTCGCCGGCGTACTGAGCCAACTTCCCGGTACCGGCATCTGCAAGCGCACGCTTGGCGAACCAGTCCGAGATCGCTCCAACGGCAACCGGTCCGGAGAATCCGCCGAGAAGGTACATGGCAGCGAAGAACAGCGCCGTCGCAGTGCCGCGGAGCCTGGGAACCACGACGTCGTGAATGGCAGGGTAGACGCTGATGTAGAAGCCGTAGGCCAGAAGCCACCCGGCCGAGAACAAGAGCGTGAACATCACGACGTTTCCGCCGTGTTGCAACAGTGCCAGCGCCGTCAAAGGTGCCGCCAATGCCGAGGTTCCGACACCGATCATCAACCGTGCGCGCGGTGAGCGTGCGCTGGCCTTGTCCGCGTAGCGAGCGCCGAGAAGCAATCCGATCAGGCCCGTGATTCCGACGATGATGCCCGTGACCGATGCCGCCGCAGTCAGCTTCAGATGGTACTGGCGCATGAGCAGTGGGACGACAAACGAATTCACTGCGTAGGCGGCGAAGTTGAACGTCAGCCCGGCAAGGATGAGCCAACGAAGCGTGGGAATTGCGAGCAGACGACGGATCGGGCGGGTGATCGGTGCCTGTGAAACAGCGGCTGCGCGGGCCTCCGGACTTTCGGAACCACCACGAACCGGATCTGCCATGCGGTAGAGCACGACTGCCAGCAGGACACCGGGAATCGCCGCGAGGAAGAACGGTGCACGCCAGCTGTCGAATGCCTCGGCGATCTTGCCGACGGTGAAGTAGGCGAGCATGAGGCCAATTGGCAAACCGAGCATGAAGACACCAAGTGCGCGTGAGCGTCGTTCCGCCGGGTAGATATCGCCGATCATCGAGTTTGCTGCGGGTGTGAAGGTCGCTTCGCCCACACCGACGCCGAGACGCGCGAGGATGAACAGCACGTAGCTGCCGGCGGCACCGGTTGCTGCCGTCAGTCCGCTCCACACCAGGAGTCCGATCCCGATGATCTTGGGACGGTTCTTCGTGTCGGCCAACCGGCCCAGAGGCAGTCCTGCGACTGCGTAGACGAGGGTGAATGCAGAGGTGATCAATCCCAATTGCAAGTCACTGAGCGAAAACTCGTTCTTGATCGGCTCGGCAACGACCGAGGGGATCGCCCGGTCGAAGAAGTTGAGCATGTTCGCGAGAAACAGGGCGACGAGTGTGCCGCCGAGAAGTTTGTCACGTGTTCCGACAGGGGCGCCGTCGACGGACGGCAGCGGCGGAGCGTCTCGTTGAATTGACATGATTGTTCCACCCTTTTCGCGAGTGCTGAATGAATTGTGCTGGGGGAGAAGCTCAGGACAGAGCGTCGGCGACCGTTTTCCCGATCGCCTGCATCCCGGCCGCAGTGGGATGCAGTGGAACCGCCGGCTGGGTAGGGACGATTCCCGTGTAGTAAGCAGTGGCAGGGTCCGTGCAGATGTCATGCCCGGCAGTGGTTTCGGTGATGTCGATGTACTCGACGCCGTGACGGGCCGCAGTTGCTGCCATGACCGTGTTGCCGTAGTCGATCACACTCTGGAGATAGTCGGCGTCGCGCGGCCAGAACGGCTGAGTGCCGGGGCAGCCGCCACCACGGATGTATGTTCCGTATCCGACCACGACGATGCGCGCCGAAGGTGCTCGATCCTGCGCGACTTCGATCATGGAACTCCAACCTGTGGACGCATTTTCGATCATTTGTCGCTGTTGATCGACGCCACCGGAGGTGAACTTGTCACGGCAGGACGTTCCGGCGGGTTCGGGGAGTGGATTGACGCAACTCAGAACTGTCGGGAACAACGAGATGTCGTTGGCACCGATGGTGATGGTGACGAGGTCGGTATCAGGCCCCAATGCTGTTGCCTGCGGTGATACTTGACCGGAGAACGTCGATTGTGCGGTGTCCGTGACGTTGGCGGATCGCGCCGACGAGCAGGTCATATCCGTGAGTTGAGCGCCGAGTTCTCGCGCCACCACGGACGGGTAGTTGTCGAGTGATCGTAGACAACCCGGTGACGACGAGTCCTGCGCGGTGACCAGTGGGCCGGCCGCCGCGGAATCGCCGAGTGCGACGTACTGGATAGTGCTGACCGGTGTCTCGGCACTCGACACACCGGTCCCGAGAGCCGCGATCGAACCGGCAGCCACGACGCCTGCCAGAATGGCTGCGCTGCGCGTTTTCCACGTCACTCGAGGCTCCTCTTGGTCGAAGGTGGGACTTCCAGTTACGCCGCTGATTGTGAATTCGTGAGTGGTGTGGGTTACATAGTGATAGGAAAAAGGCAGGTCGGCCTTGTGGTGACAATTCAATTCTGTGGAGGGTTTTGTGTCAGGAAACAAAGATCTGCCGTTCGAGCCGATTCTGGTTGGTGGCAGATCTCTGGCCGACCGACTGGCGCAACGCACCCATCCACTGGTCATTGAGACAGTCGATCTGGTCCACCGCGACGTCACCTTCTACCGGTTGCTCCCTGACGAGGCATTACGTAACGACGTCACCACCATCGTGAGGCGCAATCTGGAACTGTTCATTTCGATGCTGCGGACCGGCGCCGATCTGGCGCCCGAGTTGCTCGCCGACATCAGCGAATCGGCTCGCCAACGGGCTCAGGAATTGGTTCCGCTCGGTGAGGTGCTGCGGGCATATCACCTGGCTGCCGGGCTGTGGTGGGAGACCATCAGCGAATGGGCGGTCCCGGAAGACGGTGTCGCACTTGCCCGCACCGGACGACTCTTGAATGCATACACCGCGGCCTCCGCGTCGGCGGTTCTTGCCGGCTACGGTTCCGACCACGCCACCCAGACGGACGAGGATTCTGCGCGAAGGTCATTGTTCGTAGCACTTTCGACGGGTGTCGATGTTGATCGGGTCTCCGACGATGTGGGCATCAGGTTGGCGCGCCTGTACTGGGTGGTGGCGCTGCACGTCGAACGGAATGACGACGAGTCCTCGACCGAGGTGGACACTGCCGTCGCCGAGCGGAGAAAGGTGCGCCACCTGCAACGAGAGCTCGATCAGGTGGGGCGTGACAAAGCGCTCGGGGTGCTCGGGAGCAGTGGCGGAGCCGTACTGATTCCTATTGTGGAATCGGAACCCGCTGAGGGGAACTGGGCGTCGAGTCCGCAATATCTTTCATTGTGTCGACGATTGGGTGATCTCGAGAAGGTCATCGGTGCATCGACGGTTGCCGCTGTACACGTCGCGGCGCCCACGGCAATTCCAGCGGCGGTCACGCAGGCGCGCGAGGTGTTGAACGTTGCCCGAAAGTACGGACGCACCAGTGGGGTCGTGCGTCTCGAGGATCTTGCAGTGGAGTATCAACTGACCCGCCCGAGCGCTGCGCTGCCGATCCTCGCAGATGTGTTGTCGCCGTTGGAGTCCGACCCTGCCGTGCTCGAGACGCTCGAATCTTTCATCGACTCCGGATTCGATCGAGCTACCACCGCTCGGCAGTTGCACGTACACCCGAACACGGTCGTGTACCGCCTGCGTAAAGCGAGTTCCCTGACGGGACTTGACCTGTCGTCACCGAAAGACCTTGTACAGGTCACCATGGCGCTGGGAGCGCGTCGCGCAATCGGCATGGAGGCGGACTCTTCCCAAACGTGATGTGTCTGTGGTTCTCTGTGAACGTGTCTGATTCTCGGATTGGCAATGCGGCCGGGAGACATGGCCAGACTGGGTCAGCTGATGGTGCAACGAGGCGCGTGGCGTGATCAGACGTTGATCGACTCCGCCTACCTCGACGAGTTGTCCGCGCCCTCTCCGTCCAATGGGGGGTACGGCTTCTTGACCTGGGTGAACGCGGGCGAGGACTTCTACTCCGTGAATGCGCCGGTGAGCAAGTATGTTTCGCATCCGGTGTGGCAGAACGCGCCTCGGGATCTCTATCTCCAGGAGTTCTTGCGGCTTGTCGTCGCTTCGATCGTGGACGTTCCACCGCCGCCGTACGTCGGGCCTCCCGTGCATGGGTCGGGTGGTCCGCTCATCGACGATCCGTCACAGCTCGTCGGCTTCGCGAACCCCGAATTGATCTTCGACACGATGGTCGGGACGGGGCGAGCAGGAACACCCGGATGCAACATCGTGATCTGCAACAACGAATTGTTGCCGTTCAGTGTCGCCGGCCTGCTCGGGGATGCTGCAGCTCAGATCGGTAACGCGGCAGGCGCGTCGATTCGAGATGCTGGTAGATGACGGTTTCGAACCCGAATTGTTGCCCAATATTTATGTTTAATCTGTGTGACGGTCAGTGAACAGTAAATTTGAGTCAAATGATGCAATCGCGACGAAATGTTCGTTACCGTGGGCTGGACAATCGACAATCTGGGGGTTCGGCTACATGGCAAATGTTCGTAGGTCTCTGACGAAGGGATTGATTGCTGCTTCGGTAATCGCCGCAGCCGGAGTGGGATTGTCGCCGGCGACAGCGAGTGCCGACATCACTCCGACGACGGTCGTCAACGGCATCCTGTCGACGGTGGGCGGCTGCCAAACACCGGTGCGGTCTCTCATTCTTGCGTGCACGAGTGCTGAGACGCTGACACGCCAGTCGCCCGTGCTGCTCGACCTCAACCCCGTGGGCACGAACATCGTCGTCTTGGGTGCCGGCCTCTTCGACGACGGCACGATGCGTCCGATGTTGGTCGACCGGCTTCAGGCGGCGCTCCAGCTGGCCCGTCAGTACCCGCAGTCTCCGATCATCACAAGCGGTGGGGCTCCGAAGGCCGGAGTAACGGAAGCCAGGGCGATGCGCGAATGGCTCGTTGCCAACGGCGTCAACCCGGGCCGGATCACCGAAGAGGGAACTTCGTGGTCGACAGTCGAGAATGCGATCAACTCTGCGCGGATTCTCGCCGATCGAGGCGCGACCGGCGTGGTTGTGGTCTCGAGCGCCAATCACGTGGAGCGCGCGATGGTGGACTTCCGCGTTGCAGTTCTCGGCCGGATCCCGGTCGCAGGCGTAATCGCTGCGACCTGACGTCAGTGATTGTGGGAGTTGGACTTTCGCCAGTTCAACGGCGAGGCGTCGAATCGTCGACGGAAGGCGCGGCTGAACGCGGCATCGGATTCGTAGCCGACAGTTATCGCAATGGTTCCGACCGGCTCGGTGGTTTGCACGAGTAGTTCGGCGGCACGGTCGAGTCGGCGCTCGGTGATGTAAGCGCCGGGCGTCTGGCCGACCAGTCGCGAGAAGCGCTCCGCAAAAGACGATCTCGACAGGGTGGACAGCGTCGCCAGTTCGTCGATGGTCCAGTTGCGTGACGGGTCGTTGTGGACGGCCTCGAGGGCCTGCCCGATTCGTGGATCCATTGCTGCGGTCAACCATCCGCCGTTCGATCCGTCCGCTCGAGCCCACGCTCTGAGGATCTGGACGAAGAGAAGGTCGAGAATCCGGGAAACCATCACGGAGGAACCAGGTTTCGGATCGTCCACCTCGGCGCCCAACAGTCGGCTGCTCACATCGAGCCACTCGACCGGGGTCCCTTGTGTCGCGCGCAGTTCGACGAAGTCCGGCAGAACGGACAGCAGTCGCTGCGCTGCGACGTCGTCGAGTGTGAAAGTACCGAAAAGCCAACATGTTTCGTTTTTCGGGTGCATCGGCATCGCATTCTCGATCGTATGAGCATGCCCATGGGGTAACAGTACGAGTTCCCCGGGGCCGAGTTCGATCGGGGCTTTGCCCTGCGTTCTGATCACGATGTCACCGTGCTCGGCAATGTGAAGTGCTCGCACCCCAGTGGGTACCTCCACGGTGAAGTTCTCGCCGTGGACGCAGCGATGAATCTGATCACCGCGAAGGTGGACGACTTCGAGAACGTGCGAGAGGGTGTCCCGGGTTCGACTCTCGTCCGTGGTGGGTACGTACCGCTGTGATGATGTTGTCCTCATGGATCGATCACTCCGATGGTCTCGAGCATTCGGCGTTTCTGCACAAAAACTTGGCAATCTGGTCATGGTTATTGATCCAGGATCCCCTTAACGTGGGTAACAGGCAAGGCCTGGGTTTCGAAGGCTTGCCGATCGTCGGAGTATTCGTCGCACTGCGTATCTGGAGGAGTTGGTCATGACAGAGAAGGTAAACATCGTTCTGGTGCATGGAGCCTGGGGAGACGGTTCTCATTGGCGTCACGTCATACCCACCCTGCACAACGCCGGGCATCGAGTGGTTGCGGTCCAGAATCCGCTTACTTCGCTCGCCGACGACGTGGACCGGACCAGGAAGTTGGCCGAATCGATGGACGGCCCGACCCTGCTGGTCGGACACTCGTACGGCGGCGCGGTGATCACAGGCGCGGGTCATGCGGAAAACGTTGTGGGACTGGTATATATCGCTGCCTTCGCGCCGGACGAGGGTGACAGCCTGGGAAGTATCTTCGCCCGCACGGATCAGCCGGCGGGCGCGGCGAACATCGCGCCGGACGCCGAGGGCTTCTTGTGGATCGCCCCGGACAAGTTTCAGGAGAGTTTCAGTCAGGATCTCGACGACACGGAAGCATTGGTCATGGCGCTGACGCAGAAACCCATTGCGGGTCAGTGCTTCTCGGACCCGTCAGGGCCGCCGGCATGGCGTGGGAAGCCCAGTTGGTATCAGGTTTCAGGGCAGGACCGAATGATTCCGCCGGAAACCGAGCGATGGATGGCAGAGCGTATCGGTGCCCGCGAGATCGAGGAACTCGACGCAGGCCATGCATCCTTGGCGTCCCACCCGCACGAGGTCACCCAGTTGATCCTGCGTGCTGCTGCAGAATTGTCGTGACGGCGTAAATCGTCCGGCTGTTCGAGTGGGCTGCCCATCACGACTAATTTGTCGTCAGTCCTCGGAACTGCCCAGTCGGTGAAGCAGCGCTGTCAGCGTGGTGATGTCGTCCGTATCCCATTTCGCGAGTCGGGCGCGCCAGCGATCTATCTGGTGATTGCGGATGGTCGTGAGCTTCGTTCGCGCCTCAGGGGTCAGAGCTACCAACTTGGCGCGAGCGTCGTCGGGATCGGGGATTCGTTCCACCAGGCCGAGTCGAGCTGCGGCGTCGATTTGCCTGGTCAAGGTGGACTTCTCGATATCGAGGGTGCAGATCAGGTCGGACATCCGCACCGCATCCGAACGGTTCAGGATGACCAGAACCGGGTAGAGCGCCGGATCGAGTTTGGGATGAATTGCGCGCGCATAGGTGCGCGCCTGGGCGCGTCCTCGTTGCCACATGTCGGCAAGTTCCATCTCCAGGCCCGTGATCGGATCTGAAACCACTGTCGTTTCCCCTTTGGTGCGATTCGTTCGGTGTTCATCAAACCAGAAGGGGGGCCGAAGTGATTTGGGTGAAGTCACGCTGAGCGAAAGGTACGTTCGGCGTACTGAAGGCGCCGGGCGTACCTTTCGCTCGCAAGGTGGGTGGGTCAAGCCACCGCATACGCCCGCACACACGTGTTCAGGTCGCGGGTGAGATCGGCCGCGGTACTGGTCGGAGAACCGAATTTCACGACGGACCCGTCGCTCCCGTGGAACAACAGCGTCGGAAACGAAGTGGCGCCGAGCCTGCGTGCTCGGACGAAATCAGCGCGGGCGGCATCCTTCGAGGCGGCGGTGAACAGGGAAGACACCGCGGCAGATGGGTCGAGTTCGAGGGATTCCGCGATGGATCGGTATGTCTCGGGATCGGAAAGGCTGCGCCCGTCTCGGTAGAACGCGATCTGCATGGCCTCCGCGATGTCGAGGGCGCGTGTCGGATCTTGCGCGCGCAGTGCGGCGAGTCCGATCGCTGCATCCGTCGAATCCATGACGAACCGCCCATCAGTCACCAGTTGTGAATATCCGTCACCGAAGACAGCGCCGGTCTGGGCGGCGATGGTGGCGTTGGCTGATTTCAGGTACGGAGCCGAAGACATGGGCGCGACGCGCTCACCGGTGAACAGTCCGCCGCTGACCACGGACAAGTCGATGGAATCGGCATTTTGACGGACGAACTCCGTCAACGCAGGGCCGAAGCCGAAACACCACCCGCAATAGGCGTCGAAGACGTAGGTGAGTTGCGTCTTGCCTGCTGTTTCCGAGCGTGATGTCTGCACTGGAAGATTCCTATCCGAGCGTGAACTGATTGATACCCTGACGGTATGTCGCATTCGGGTATTCGGTCACGGTGAAGATGAGTCCCGAACTAGTGAAAAACAGACAAGTACCCGTCCGGGACGTCGGGTACGCATCGTCGGTGGCAGATGCGACCGAGATCGAAGTACTCAGCCTGGACACCATTCGCATCAACGGGGGAAGCGCAGAGTTCGTCGGCCCCCAACGTCCGCAATTTCACTTGCTCGCTCTGGTGACCGAGGGCTCGGCGCTACACACCATCGACTTCGTGAACTACGCGGTGAGCCCGGGGACCGTGTTCTGGGTCAGACCGGGGCAGGTGCAACAGTGGGGGCGAATCCAGGATTTCGAGGCGACGGTTGTTCTGTTCACGCCCTCGTCGCTCGATGCCGTCAGTCAGCAGTTGTTGGACGGGAACGCTCGCAGTCGGCAGGCAGCGTGGCAGTTGTCCGGTGAGAACCTCGAGACCATCAGCACGGGTATGAAACACCTGAACCTGAACTACGGCTGCCCGGATACTTCCGCGCCGGTCGTTCGCGCGGCCATTCTGCGGCACACGCTGACAGCAATTCTGTTGAAACTGACCCATCTCGGTGGACAGGAACAGAGTTCCGTGCTGGCGCACAATGACGTGTTCGAAAGGTTTCATGCCGTTGTCGAACGTGACTTCGCCACGGTCCGTTCGGTTTCGGAGTACGCCAACAAGATCGGGTACTCCGAGAAGACTGTGCTGCGGGCCACCCGAGCCGCTGCCGGGATGACGGCAAAGCAGTACATCGATCAGCGTGTGGTTCTCGAAGCGAAACGTCTGCTGTCTTTCGGCACGGACACGGTCACCCAGGTGGCGTCGAAGTTGGGGTTCGACGATTCTGCGAACTTCACGAAGTTCTTCGCCACCCGGGTGGGTGTTTCTCCGCTGACCTTCCGTCAGGACGTCAGAGCGCGCTGAATGCCGTCCATCGCGCGTCGGCGCTGTCGAGGGTTCCGATACTGTTCTGCCCCTTGCCATGTGCGATGCCGTCCAGATCCTGGATGATCCAGTAGATGGCAAAAGGATGGCTGCCGAACCAGAGATCACCGCTGACGTCCAGAGCGTGCGCCGGATCGGGTGTCAGGTTGTCGAACAGTGGAGTGTTTCGCACGATGGATGCGTCGTACTGCTGCCCGGAAAGTACGGCGACGGTCTGCGCCGCATGCTCGGGTAGGAGTTCAGGCGAGACGGGCGAAATCGTGCCGGTGTCTTGATTGTTGGTCGCGTTGATTTCCGATGCCGGCCTGGTGAATCCGGCCTCGGTGACCAGTGTGGAGATGGGAGTGGTCGGTGGCACGGTGAACAGGTTTCCGCTGTAGCCGAGAAGGATCGCAAGGCTCTGGCCGGCAGCCGCGGACTTGACGTCTTCGAGAACGGATTCCAGCTTTCCGATCATGGCGGTTGCTTCACTGCCTCGATCGAGCTGTGCCCCAGCTTGTTCGAGCACGTCACGCCACGGCGCCGAGTACGGGAGGACCAAGGTTGGCGCCACGGCGTTGATCTGAGCGAACAGGCTCGGTAATGGACCGGCATTGCTCATCAAGATTTCATCGGGTTCGACGGACGCGATCTCCTCGACGGCGGGGTTGGCGAAGAAGGTTGGCTTGTCGAGAACTTCGACGCCCTGCTCGCGCAGGATCGACTTGGCGACGTCCGATCGCAGGGTGCTGTAGACGACGGTGGGCTTCACGCCGAGTGCGAGTGCACTCAACCCCGCGTACTCGTCGAGCGCGAGAATGCGCTGCGGTGAGGCCGGAACTTCGACGGTGCCGAGTTCGTGGGTGACGGAGCGAGTTGCAGAGGCGGTGTCGGACTCGGCGGAGCTGCTGCACGCGCTTGCGCCGGCGACGGTCAGGAGAAGCGCCGAGACGATGCCGAATGCGGTTCGGGTGGTGAACATCTGAGGTCAACGATCCATTCGTGGGAAGAAGAAGGACAGGAGGGTACCGGCCAGCAGTAGGCCGGAGCAGACGAAGAGGGCCTGGGAGTATCCGGAAACCAGTGCTTCGGTCGGCGCGCTGTCCGAACGTGCCGTCGAGGAAGCGGCGACGCTCACGAGAACGGCTAGTCCGAGTGAACCGCCGATCTGACGCGATGTACTCAGTAGCCCGGATGCCATGCCGACTTCTTCGGGGGAGCGTCGGCGGTGGCGACGTTACTGAGCGGCATGAACGACAGACCGATGCCGATGCTCGCCAGAAGCGAAGGCACCAGGATGACGGCCCAGAAGGGACTGTCGAGGTTCATGGTCGAAAACATGAAAGTTCCGATTGCGGCGACTGCTGTCCCGACTACGAGCGGCGGTCGAACTCCGTAGCGCGGAAGGAGTTTGGTGGACGCGAGGATGCCGATCACCAGGCCGAAGCAGAAGGGTAGGAAAGCCAGACCGGTGGTGGTCGGTGAATAGCCCAGCCCGCGTTGCAGGAAGAGTGAGACGAAGAAGAACGCGCTGAACTGTGCCGCGCACACCAGGCACATGATGGCGTTGGCCAGTCCGATTCGGGGTCGAAGCAGGGTGGACAGTCGTACCAGTGGTGTGGCGCAGCGGCTTTCGACCACAACGAAAGCAGTGAGCAGCGCGATCGTGAGCGCGAATCCACCCAGCACGTAACCCGAAGTCCAGGAATGTGATTCCGTGGCGATCACTGTGCCGACAAGGGCGGTGATTCCGGCCGTCGCCAAGATGGCTCCGGGGAGATCGAGGGAGCCGCCTCTGGCGGCTTGGCCGGCCGGCAGGCCACGGGCACCGGCAACTGCGGCGATCAGGGCCACTGGTGCGCCGGCGAACATCACCATCGCCAACTGAGCCCTTCGGTCAAAATGCCGCTCAGGACGACACCGAGTGCGCCGCCCAGTGCTGACGACATTGCGCCGATGCCGAATGCCTTGGCCCTGGCGCGTCCGGTGGGAAAGGCCTGACTGAGTGCGGCGAGCCCGGCCGGCGCGATCAGTGCAGCGCCGACGCCTTGAAGTGCCCGAGCTCCGACAAGCATTTCGGCGGACACGGAGAAGGTGCCGACGATGCTGACGAGGGCGAACAGCAGAAGCCCGGAAACCAGAACTCGACGAGTGCCCATCACGTCGCACAGACGACCGCCGAGAAGCAGCAGTCCGCCGAAGGCGAGGGCGTACGCGTTGACGACCCAGGACAACCCGGCGTCGGAAAAGTTCAGCGATTCCTGGATGTCGGGCAGTGCGACGTTGATGACCGACATGTCGAAGGCCACCAGGAACTGCGCTGCCGCGGCGGCTGTGAGGACCAGAGCCGGTGCGGCTACCGCTCGAGTTGTTGTTGTCATTGCAGGTACCTAATTTGTATACGCGTTCTCATAAGTAGTTAGGTTTACCTTGCTGGCGACTGAGATGCAAGGGGTTCCCCGGGCGAGAGCGTCGTAGCAGGGGCGCGCACAATCGACGGATGGCCGAACAGATGGAACCGAGATCACCGCGGCTCGGACGTCCTCCGATGATCACGTCGGAGCAGATAGTCGACGAGGCGAAACGGCAGCTACAGACCGGCGGCGCCGACGCGTTGAGCATGCGAGCGTTGGCGAAGTCGCTCGGCACCACGCCGATGGCGCTGTACCGGCACGTGGGCGACAAGGAACAGCTGATCAGCGCGGTGCTCGATGTGTACTCACAAGATCTCGGCGCGCTGGTCCTGCCGCAGGATCAGGTCGAACGGCTTCGCACGATCTTCACCGCGATCTTCGAAAAGCTGGCGTCGGAGCGCTGGATCATCGAGTTGCTTCAGCGCGGTGGCCGTGGTGGGAGCGGCGCTGTGGTCTTGGTCGATCGGGCGATGGCTGCGTGTGTCGAACTCGGTATGTCACCTCGTCGCGCACTGTTGGTCTATCGAGCGCTGTGGAACTACACACTCGGCGCATTGCTCAACATCTACGACACCACTACGCGACCGGAAGGCAGCGTGTCACCTCTCGCGGTCAAGATCCGAGAAATCGGGCCCGAGAAACTGCCGGTGCTCAGTGAGGTGCTCGAGGACTGGCCTGGAGGGACGACGACTGAGAGCTACTTGGAAGGACTGGAAGTCTTGATCAGCGGATATATGAACTCCGACTGAGTGTGTTCACAGCAGTCCGTGCCGCGGTGGGATTGTCCCGGACAGTGTCCACCGGCCGATGTGCTGGACCTTCCACCTCGTCGGATCGTGCAGGGTGTGCGTGCGCGCGTCACGCCAGAATCGGGAGAGGTTCGCCGATTCGCCCGCGCTTCTGGTGCCACCGATCTCGAACAAAGTGCTCGTGGCCGCCAATGACGCCCTGGCGCCGACCACTTTGGCAGTTGCAGCGTCGATGGATGCTCGGGCCGTGGAGTCCTCGGTGGGATCACGACGCGCCACGTCGATCGATCGCGCTGCTTCCGCCAAGAGGGATCTGGCAGCGCGAACCTCGATTGCCGCTTCGCCGGCGAGTTGAACGAGCAGTGGATCCTCCACCGCTGTATCGACTTTCGCTTCGAAGAAGGGACGCGCCTTTGCCGCGAGTTTCACGGATTCACGCAGTGCAGCCGACGCGATGCCGGTGTCGATCGCGGCGTGCAGGATCTGGGCCTGTGCTCCGTAGGTGGTCGGGTGAGTGAAGAGCGACGTGAAGGGCACGACATTGAACCGCGGCACCGAAACGGATTCCAGGGTCACGGTTCCGCTTGCAGTTGTCTTCTGTCCCATGCCGTCCCAGTCGTCGACGATCGACAGTCCGGGAGTATTCCGGGGTAGGTAGACCGCGGATTTCACCTGTGCGCCGGTCTCGGTGAATTGATCCGCATTGGCGGCACGCACCACGATCCAATCTGCGAAAAGTGCTCCTGTGCAATAGAATTTTCGACCTTCGAGCACAAAGTCTTCCCCGTCGGAGGTGAGAGTGGTGCCGTCGATGTCGATGGTCTTGTTGCCGCGCTCGCTCTGGGCGTTGGCGAACTGCTTGCCCGACAATGCTTCGGCGTAGAAGAACTGCTTCTGCTCGTTAGACCCCTGGTACCGGAGCGCTTCCAGGAAAGTGAAGTGGCTGTGCGGAATCTGCGCGATGCTGGGATCGCCCTCGGCGAGTAGGCGGAAGACCTCGGCCAACGTCTCGGTGCTTGCGTCGATGCCACCGAACTCCTTCGGCACCGAGAGTCCGAGCAAGCCGGACCGCGCCAGGGTGCGAACCTCGTCGTGGGGAAGGAGGCGCTGCGCATCGCGGACTCCGGCACCTGCCGCGAACTCGTCGGACAGCTGTGACGCCACCGAGAGCGCCTCGTCCTCGCTGGTGATGCGGTGCGCGATCTCCTGAATGTCCACAGCAGTCATGCTGCCACCGTTTCACAGTCGCAGCACCCACCCAACACTTACAACCTGTGTGATCGCTACCCTGGAAACCACTGGGAACTGCATGTTTGCTGGGTTTCATGTCTACTGAACGCATCGCCGACGAGATCAAGTTCGCCTACTGGGTGCCCAATGTCAGTGGTGGTCTGGTCACCTCCGACATCGAGCAGCGGACCAGCTGGGACTACGAGTACAACAAGAAGCTGGCGCAGACCGCCGAGAACAACGGCTTCGAGTACGCCCTGAGCCAGGTACGTTACGAGGCGAGCTACGGGGCCGAATTCCAGCACGAATCCACGAGCTTCAGCCTTGCGCTTCTCCTGGCCACCGAGAAGCTCAAGGTGATCGCCGCGGTGCATCCGGGACTCTGGCAGCCGGCCGTGTTGGCGAAACTGGGCGCTACCGCCGATCACTTGTCGAACGGTCGTTTTGCCGTCAACGTCGTCAGTGGTTGGTTCAAGGACGAGTTCACACATCTAGGCGAGCCGTGGCTCGAGCACGACGAGCGTTATCGGCGTAGCGCCGAGTTCCTGCAGGTTCTTCGGAAGATCTGGACGGAGGACGACGTCGATTTCCGCGGCGACTTCTACCGCATCCACGACTTCACGTTGAAGCCGAAGCCTCTCAACACTCCGGAGCGCCCCAATCCCGAACTGTTCCAAGGTGGTAACTCGGCGGCAGCCCGTGAGAACGCGGGCCGGTATTCGGATTGGTACTTCAGTAACGGCAAGGACTACGACGGCGTCACCGAACAGTTGGTCGACGTTCGCCGTGTTGCTCGTGAGAACGATCGGGAGGTCAAGTTCGGGCTCAACGGATTCATCATCGCCCGCGACACCGAGGCGGAAGCAAAGGACACACTGCGCGAGATCATCGCCAAGGCCAACCGCCCTGCGGTCGAGGGATTCAAGAATGCAGTCCAACAGGCCGGCGCATCGACCGCGTCCAAGGACGGGATGTGGGCGGATTCGACGTTCGAGGACTTGGTTCAGTACAACGACGGTTTCCGCTCACAACTGATCGGCACGCCGGAACAAATCGCGCATCGGATCGTCGAATATCGCCGTCGCGGTGTCGATCTGATTCTCGGCGGATTCCTGCATTTCCAGGAGGAGATCGAATACTTCGGGGCCAAGGTGCTTCCGCTGGTTCGTGAACTCGAAGCAGCCGACAGCGACGAGCAGGTGCTCGTCACCGCCGGCTGATCGCCTGATCTCTCAGGACTTCGCGTGGCGTTTCGCCAGCATCCAACGTGAGATCTTCATGTCCCTGGCTTTTCGCTCGATGGTCAGCAGGTCCAGCGGAGCGTTGAACTTCTGAACGGCCAGTGATTTCACACTGCTGAACTCACGCAGCCCATCGGCTCCGTGGATACGGCCGAATCCGGAATCGCCGACCCCGCCGAACGGCAGGGCGGCGATTCCGGCGAATCCGAGAACCGAATTGACCGTGACGACACCGCATTCGAGCTTTTCGGCAATCGCTCGGCCCTTCGACGAACTCTTGGTGAACACCGAGGCGCCCAAGCCGTACTTCGATGCATTGGCGCGCTCGATCCCCTCGTTCATGTCGGCGACCTTGTTCACCACGACGCTCGGGCCGAACGTCTCCTCGGTGATCGCCGTGGAATCCTCCGGAACATCCGTCAGGATGATCGGATCGATGAACGGACCGTTGAACGAATCAAGTCCGCCGAGTACAGCTTTCGCGCCGCGACTGAGAGCGTCTTCGATCTGGCCCCGGACTATCGCAGTCTGCTTTCCCAGCGTCATCGGCCCGTAGGTCGAGCTGTCGGTGGCGCCGGCGTGGGCGTCTCGTAGCGCGGCGGTGAGCTTGGACAGGAAGGCGTCGTACACGGGCGCTGCGACGTAGATTCGTTCGACGCCGGCACAGGTTTGTCCGCCGTTGCCCACTGCCCCGAATGCCGCGAAGCTCACGGCCGCATCGAGGTTGGCGTCGGAGTCCACCAGCATGGCGTCCTTGCCGCCGCATTCGGCGACCAGGGGGGTGAGGGTGTCCGCGCAGGCGGCCATTACGCGCTTTGCGGTAGCGGTCGAACCGGTGAATGCGATCTTGTCGACACCGGACGAACACAGAAGTGCACCGGTTTTTCCGTCACCGGTAATGGTCTGCAGGACAGGGTGTCCGGGTGCGGCGATGTTCCACAGCCGGGCCAATTCGACGCCGACGCCTGGTGAGAGTTCGCTCGGTTTGAAGACTACGGCGTTGCCGGCGGCCAGTGCGTAGCCGATCGACCCCATCGGTGTGTACAGCGGATAGTTCCAGGGGCCGATCACGCCGACGACGCCCATCGGCCGGTAGCCGACGGATGCAGACTGGTTGGCGCTGATCAGTCCTGCACCGACGCGTCTGCGGCGCAACACTTTCTGTGCGTTGCGTGCCGCCCAGTCGAGATGTTCGACGGCCAGCATGACTTCGAGTAGTGCGTCGTCGCTGGGTTTTCCGGTCTCGGCGGAAATGATCGCCGCCATCGATTCGGCGTGAGTGGCGATCGCGGCGCGGAAATTGCCGAGCACCTTCCGGCGGCCTTGGAATCCGAGTTGATCCCACCACTTCGACGCCGTGCGTGCTGCGGCGACCGCTTTCTCGATCTCCTGCTGGTCTGCAATGGGGTGCTGCGCGACCACGGAATCATTGCGAGGGTCGAGGCTCGCGAAAGTGTGATCGTCCGATCTCGGATCTGTCGACGTGGACGTGCTCTGGCGGCCGAGCTGTTCTGTCATGTTCTTCAGATCCTCCACATGTCGGTGCATCACATATATGTGATGTGATTTACTGTGCTGGTAGTCACAGTATGCGTCGGACCGAGCTCCGACAAGCCTCCAGCCTCATCTCACTCGGGAGTTTTCGATGTACATGGATTTCACGCAGGAGCAGTCTGATTTCGCCAAGTCGGTAGCGTCGTTCTGCAAGAAGGAAAGTGGTACCCGTGAGCAGCGAGACCTGCTGACCGATCATGGCGCCCATAACCACAACCAGGCGTTCTACGAGAAGATGGCGGAATTGGGATGGCTCGGGCTGACTGTCCCGGAGGAATACGGCGGATCCGCCGGAAGCACGGTCGACCTGTGCATCTTTCTGGAGGAAGCCGCCAAGGGCATGGCGCCGATCGGTGGACTCGGCCCGACCGTCATCACCGGGGCTGCATACGAGAAGTTCGGCAGTCCGGCCCAGAAGGAGGCAGTGCTCGGCGGGATCGTCCGTGGCGCGTCTCAGTCGATCTCGATGTCCGAACCCGAAGCGGGCTCCGACGTGGGAAATCTGAGTTGCCGCGCCGAGAAGGTCGACGGTGGGTGGCTGATCAACGGCCAGAAGACGTGGTGTTCCAACGCGCACTTCGCCGAGAACATCCTTCTGGTGGCTCGCACATCCCGAGGTGAAGGCAAGCATGAGGGCCTGACGATGTTCCATGTCCCGGCCGACATCTCCGGATTGAAGATCAGTGGAATCGACACCATGGGCGGCAAGGAGGTCAACGATCTCTACTTCACCGACACATTCCTGCCCGAGGACGCGGTGGTTGGGGAAGTAGGCAACGGCTGGCGTCAACTCATGGCCGGACTCAACATAGAACGCCTCATCCTCGCGGCGATGATGCTCGGGACCGCGCAGCGCGCTTTCGACGACACCCTCGAATTCGTAACCACGCGTAAGCAGTTCGGCCGTCCGGTCGGATCGTTTCAGGCGCTTCGCCATCGGATCGCGGATCTCGCCACGGAGATCGAATGCGGCCGTCTGCTGGTCTACAGCGTGGCCAGGATGGTCGACGCCAACCCGACCAAGATGTTCCCGCGGGAAGCGTCGATGGCCAAGCTCAAGCTGACCGAGACCGCCAAGAAGGTCGCGCTCGAGGGGATGCAGATGATGGGTGGGTACGGTTACGCGACTGAGTTCGACATGGAGCACCATGTGCGAAAGACTCTTGTGTCCTCCATTTATGGTGGTACCAACGAGATTCAGCGAGACATCATCGGCAAAACGTACGGACTGTGAGGATCGGTTGTGGCAACGTCTGCACGCACTCGGAGAGCGACATCTGAGCTGAGGAGACGGCCACAGTTGTCGGAGGACGTGGCCAACCACGTTCGCAACCTGATCATGTCCGGCTCGGTCCGTCCGGGCCAGTTCGTCAGGCTGGACGAAACCGCGGCCGACCTCGGGGTCAGCGTCACGCCGGTGCGAGAAGCCCTCGTCGCATTACGCGGCGAGGGGATGGTCGAGTTGGTTCCGCATCGCGGCTATCTCGTCTCGCCCCTCAGTCGCCAGGACATCGAAGACATCTTCTGGTTGCAGGGGCAGATCGCGGTCAAGCTGGCGTTGCGGGCGATGGACAGCATCACCGCTGATCAACTCGCGGAACTCGCGGAACTCAATGCCGATTTGCGAGCGGCGGTCGACGCTTCGGATGCAGCTGCGATCGAGCAGTGCGAATTCGAGTTCCATCGCCTGATCAATCGCGCTGCGGGTGGTGCGAAGTTGGCATGGTTCCTGTTCGGCGCGATTCGGTACACCCCTGCTCGTCTCTACGCGACGGATCCAGGCTGGGGTGAGCTTGCGGTATCGAGCCACGATGCTTTGATCGCGGCGTTCGAGAAGCACGATCGAGAACAGGTGGACGCGCAGATGAGTCTGCAGTTCTCCGACGGCGCTGCTCGACTTCTCGCTCACCTCGACAACATCGGGATCTGGGACTGAATGCAGGAGCTCAAGACGGCGGCAGGGCGGGTGCGAGCAGGATCGCCGCACATTCGGCGACCAGTTCTTCTTCCGTCACGTCGATGTACCCGTCGAGCCATGCACTGAGGGTCTGCGCCAGGCCGCCGACCAGGAACGTGGCCGTCAGGGTCAGATGACCGCTGTCGTTCAATCGGTAGAAGGTCTTCGCGTTGGCGGCCAGGAGACCGATGAATATCGTCGTCGACGCTTGGCGTTTCTCGGCCAGGACAGGGCTCGTCAGGGCGCTGGAGAACAGTAGACGTCCGCGACGGGGATCGTTCGCGATAGTGCGGACGATATTCGCGATTCCAGCGAGCGCCTTGCCGCGTTCGGTCTCGGCGGCGTCCACTGCAGCCTGGGTTGAAACGGCGATGTCCGTGATGACGGTGTCGTAGACGGCCGACATCAGAGCATCACGATCGGTGAAGCTCTCGTAGAAGTACCGCGCCGCGACACCGGCCTTCTTGCACACTCCGCGGACCGTCAGTTCGGGCTCGGCGGAGCCCATGAGTTCCAGACCGGCCTCGATCAGCGCACCCCGTCGTTGGGCTACGCGGAGCGCGCCGTCGACGCCACCGTACGAACGCGGTTGGTCATTCATGAAGACCATCTTTGCATCCCGAGATTGCTTGACATCTCGGCATTTCAGCGTTTCACTCATCTGAGAACATGCGTTCGCAGATATGACTTCGAAGGGGTTCTGCCATGACGGTGAGTAGGGATTCGACGGGCGGGCGCGAGGAAGCGGTGGCAGGCGGCATCGGAGCGGTCGGCGTCCAGGCGGTCGACATCGACGCCGAGGTTGAAAAGGCGATGTCCGGGCTCGGACTGTTGGCCGCAGGCGCCAACGTCATCATGCAGTTGGCGCGCCCGGCGGTGGGGTACGGCGTGTATGAGAGCAAGGTCGAGACGGGTCGGTTGGATCGGCATCCGGTGAAGCGAACCCGGACGACGCTGACGTATCTCGCCGTCGCAAGCCTGGCGACGGACGAAGAAAAGAAGCTGTACCGACGCGCAGTCAACGGCTCTCACAAGCACGTTCGCTCCGATGAGAACAGCGCGGTCGAATACAACGCGTTCGATCCCGAACTGCAGTTGTGGGTAGCCGCCTGCCTGTACCGAGGCTTCGAGGACGTCTACAAAATCTTGTACGGGGATCTCGATCCGGTAACCCGGGATGCGTTCTATCAGCGCAGCGCCACGTTCGGTACAACCCTTCAGATGCGACGCGACATGTGGCCGGCGGACCGGGACGCGTTCGAGGTCTACTGGAACGAGAACCTCGACAAGGTGGCGATCGACGAGACGATTCGTGAGCATCTCTACGGGATCGCGTCGGCGACCTTCACGCCGAAGTTGTTGCATCCCGTGGTCGGTCCGCTCAACCGATTTGTCACCACAGGGTTCCTGCCCCAAGCCTTTCGTGACGAAATGCGGCTCCCGTGGTCAGTGCGTCAGCAGCGTAACTTCGACCGATCCATGCGCGTCGCCGCGCTGGTCAATCGGTTCAGTCCGAAGATTCTGCGGATGTTTCCCTACAACTTCTATCTCTGGGATCTGCGTCGGCGCATCGCCAAGGGAATCCCGTTGGTCTGAGCCGACTCTGGCACTTGAAGTGATTGACACCACAGGTGAATCGGACACATACTCGACATAGTTGAAGTTGACGTCAAGTTTCATCATTCCTGTGGAGGCTGTCAGTGGCGAACATCGAAGGCGTATGTGACCAGCGATTCTCTGGCTTGAAGGAGGCGCTGGCACGCAATCTCGATTCCGGCGAGGACGTCGGGGCAGCGATCGCACTGACGATCGACGGCGAATCCGTCGTCGACATGTGGGGCGGTTGGGTCGACGTCGAGCACACTGCTCCTTGGTCTCGCGACACCGTTACCAATGTCTGGTCCTGCAGCAAGACCGTGACCGCACTGGCCGCGCTCATGCTCGTCGACCGCGGGTTGCTTGATCTCGACGCCCCGGTCGCGCAGTACTGGCCGGAATTCGCAGCAGCGGGCAAGGACCGAATTCGGGTCCGGCAACTGTTGTCGCACACCTCGGGTGTGTCGGGGTGGGATCAACCGTTCACCCTCGAGAACATTTGCGACGACGAATATGCCACCGCCCGGTTGGCGACGCAGGCTCCGTGGTGGGAACCGGGTACGGCATCCGGATACCACGCCCTCAACTATGGCCACCTGATCGGCGAGGTCGTCAGGCGCATCGACGGACGAACCCTCGGTAGCTTCATCGACGAGGAAATCGCTGGCCCGCTCGATGCTGATTTCCGCCTGGGCTTGCCGAAGTCGGAATACGGGCGAGTCTCGAATGTGATTGCGCCACCGCCTTTGCCGATCGACATCGCGGCACTCGGGATGGACAACATCATGGTGAAGACATTCACCGCGCCGCCGGCTGACGCTACAGGTTCGTGGACCGACGGGTGGCGCGCCGCCGAGATCGGTGCGGCCAACGGTCATTCGAATGCGAGGGCACTCGCAAGGATCCAATCGGTGATCGCGTGCGGTGGCAAGGTCGGTGACGTTCGCTTGCTGTCGGAGGAAACGATCGACAAGATCTTCGAGGAGCAGTCGTACGGGGTCGACCTCGTCCTCGGCGTGCCGGTCCGCTTCGGTGTCGGATTCGGATTGCCGACGCCCGAGTCCGTCCCGTTCATTCCGGAGGGGCGAATCTGCTTCTGGGGAGGTTGGGGTGGCTCGCAGATCATCATCGACACCGAGAAGCGCATGACGTTCTCGTACGTGATGAACAAGATGGGGCCGGGTCTGCTCGGTTCCGAGAGATCGGCGCAGTACGTATCGGCGGCCTACGACGCTTTGAGTTGATCGACCGATTCAAATCCGGCAGAACGGTTTTTGTCTGTCGCCGCTGACTATGCTGCCGGATATGCCAGTGTGCTCCGGGGGGAAATCAGCGAGTCCGTTTCGTCGAAGTACGCCCAAAAGTTGCGGAGCTGCATCGGCTGATCGGCGATGAACGGTTTGGTCGACGTTGTCATGCGCTGGTGGCAGTTGCCGGACCAGTTCCACAGTTTCAGCAGGTACCTCCAGGACCGCGGGTTCTTGACTTCCTGCCGGGCGCTGGTCGGCGGAACAGCATTCTGGATGGGGCTGGTGTTGCTGTCGGCGCGATTCAGTGACGTCGGTCCGCAAGGTACGTTCTGGCGAGCGGTCAATCTGGCGGTCATCGCGCTGTGCCTCGGCGCGGCCCTGATCTGGTGGCTGTTTCCGCCTACGCCGCTGTGGTCGTACACCTTTGTCGTGGGTTCCGACGTCGCGATTGCGGCGGCGGCCGCAACCGACTCGGAACCGCTGGGACGACTCATCGCGTGCGTCGTTTTCGCGTCGATCGGCGGCTACATCGCGTTCTTCCACAATCCGAAACTCCAAGTCGGTCACTTGGTCTTCGCCTCGACCGTCACGGTGCTTTCGGGGTGGACTTTGTTGTTCGGGCCAGCAGCGGACGTCGGCTTGGGACTGGCGAAGATCTCGGTTGTGCTGGCTACGATCATCGTGATTCCTGTTGTGTCACAGATTGTTCTGGCGGTCCTGGGTTCGGATGCCACTACCTCCGACATCGACCCGTTGACCGGACTGCTCAACCGTCGCGGATTGGCGCGTCGGGTGAACGACTTGATGGGCGCTCCGGTCACCGAAGCGGATGCACTGCTCGTAGTGGTGATCGACCTCGATCGCTTCAAGACGATCAACGACGTTCACGGCCATGACGTAGGAGACAGCACGATCATGCGAACTGCACTGCGCATCCGTTTGTGGACAACCCAGTCCGCCTTGACTGCTCGTATGGGCGGTGACGAGTTCGTCGTGGTCGAACGGGTACCGGTCAGCGTGATCTCCAGGCTGGAAGGACAGATCCGCTCCGCGATGGACGGAGCGAACGATGACCCTCCGACGAGCGCGAGCATCGGAATGGCGGTCCGCACCGCGCCCCGGAATCCGGGTGAGTCAGTCGACGCTGCTTTTGCCGAACTCTTCCGCGTCGCGGACTCGGTGATGTACGAAGCGAAGCGCGAAGGTGGCAACCAGGTGCGGGCGAGCCTGGTCTGATGTGAGAGCTCAGTCGGCGAAGCTCAGACCACGTTCGGCGAGTGCTTCGCGCAGAATCCTCAAGGCCTTCGGTCCCATCCCGTGCAAAGCGCCGACTTCCTTCTCGGACACGGACGTCAGCTGCGCGAGATGGGTGTAACCCGCTGCGATCAGCGCGCGCTGTGCGGGAGCTCCCGTCTTCGGGAAGTCGGTTTCCACTGTGCCCGGATCCGGTTCTGTCACTGGCCAACTCCTCCGTGTGGGTTTCTCACAGTTTAGCGAGCGTCGTGAACGATTTCGGGGCTGCCGATTTTGTCGGGCGTTCGCGGAAGTGCGCGAGCTGCCACGGCAATGCCGATGATCGAGACAGCGGCGAAGGTGAAGAGAAGCAATTGCGCAGAACGAAGCGTCGACGGTTCGCCGATGTTGACCAGCACTCCGGCCAGGGCTGCACCGAAGGCATTGGCGATCAGCTGAACGGTGTTGATGGCAGCCGAGGCACGCGCACCTTCTCCGGGATCGGTGACCGAGGTCATCGCCCCGACTGCAAGATGAGGCCAGGCGATGCCGATTCCGACGCCGGCGAACAGCAGTCCGATCACCCACGCGACCATCGCACCGGCGCCGGCGTGTTCGGTGAGAAATGCTGCCATGATGCCCAACCCGATCGCGACGAGGATCGGACCGCTGACAACGATTCGTCGCACGATACGAGGGGTCGTGGCCGAGGCGCTCGGGATTTCGCCGAGAGTCCAGCCGAGAGCGAGTGCGGCCCCGAGGAATCCGGCCGCGAGAGGCGCCAGGCCGGCAAGTCGTTGCCCGAAGAGTGGAATGAACGTCTCGACGGTCGACGCGACGGCGAGGACGACGATGGTCAGGTACACCCATTTGAGAGATGACGAGTTGAACGTCGACGGCGGTAGTACGCCGTGGCGCGAGCGACGGTCAGCGGCGACAAAAGCGATCAGTAGCAGCACAGCGGCGAGAACCATTGCGGCGGTCACGGCGAGGTTGGACAGAATTCCGGCAACGCTGACCAGCAAAGCTGCCGCAGTCAGCAATGCCAGCGAGAGGACCGGCACCGGGCTACTGGTGGTGCTGCCCGGTTCATGTGCCGGTAGCGCGCTGGGGACGAGAGCGGCGACTGCGATCGTCGCGATGACCAGGACGCCGAAAGCCCATCGCCAGGCTCCGAACTGAGCAAAGACACCGCCGATTGCAGGGCCGGCGAAGGTGCCGACTCCCCACATCGCCGAAACCAGCGCGGCCCCGCGAGTCCACAGATGTCTGGGGAGCGCGGCATTGATGACGGCGTAACCGAGACCGGCCAGCAGGCCACCGCCCGAACCCTGGATCGTGCGGCCGACCAACAGCAATTCCATCGTCGGGCTGACCGCACAGACAACGGTGCCGAGCGCGAAGATCGCGAGGCCGATCAGGTAGGCCCCGCGCGGTCCCCTGGCGGCGAGGACGTTGGTGACCAACATCGAAGAGATGACGGAAGCAATGAGGAAGACCGTCGCGGTCCAGGCGTAGTACTGCTGACCGCCGATGTCGTCGATGGCAGTCGGAAGCAGGCTGGTCGTCAGGTAGACGTTGGTCGCGTACAGCGCAACGCCGCCTGCGAGGACGGTAGCGGTGCCGAGGTATCGACCGCTCAGGAGCTGCCGCCAGGTTCCGGTGGGAGCATCGGTGGGGGAGTGCATGTTGTCGAAGGTAGAATCTCAAGTGCGCTTCAGGTCAATGTCGCGCAGCCATTGGGAGGCAGAATGATCCGTAAGAGTGACGAACTTCTCTCGATCGGCGAGGTATCGGAGCGCACTGGCGTCGCCGTGTCGGCTGTGCGCTACTACGAAACACTCGGTCTGGTTCCTGCGGAGCGGACGGCAGGAAATATGAGGAAGTTCCCGCGGCATTCGATCCGGCGGGTGTCGCTGATCCAGTTGGCAGTCAGATTCGGGATACCCCTGGCCGAAGTTGCCGAAGTATTCGGATCGTTGCCGCAGGGGCGAACTCCGACGAAGAAGGACTGGCGCAAGATTTCCACGGAGTGGAATCAGCGCCTCGAGGATCGCAAGCAGGCCATCAACCGGATGCAGGACGAACTGACGGGCTGTATCGGCTGCGGGTGTCTGTCACTGAAAACATGCAACCTGCTCAACCCTGGAGACGAACTGGGCCGGGAGGGACCCGGCGCCAGACGTCTCTGAAACTACTGTCGGTCACACTCTTTCGCGTGGCCGCGACTGAGCATTCCACCGACCACCACGACGCTCGATCTCGATGGGATGCGAGAAGCACTCGCTGATGTTCTGGGTGGTGATCACATCCTCGGCGAGGCCGCTGGCGGTCACGACGCCGTCCTTGATCAGAAGAGCATGTGTGGTGGTGCTGGGGATCTCCTCGATGTGGTGCGTCACGAGGATGCTGGCAAGTGACGGGTTCTGATTGCGGAGGTCGTCCAGTGCCGTCAAGAGTTGTTCGCGTGCAGCAAGATCGAGCCCGGTCGCCGGTTCGTCGAGCAGAAGCAGGCGCGGTTCGACCATGAGTGCGCGGGCGATCAGGGCTCGTCCCCGTTCGCCTTGGGACAAGTTGGGCCACAGCGCGTCTGAACGCAGACTCATTCCGAGTAGATCGATCAGTGCGTCGGCGTGAGCCTCTTGCTCCGGCGTCGGTGACCAGCGCGGCATCACCTCGGTGGTGTTGGTGAGGCCGGTGATCACGACGTTGCGGACGGTGATCGGAATTCCGATCGTGTGACGAGGGTTCACGTGCCCGATGTCCATCCGCAGTTCCCTCATGTCGACGCGGCCCAACTTGTGGCCGAGGACGTAAACGGAACCGCGAGTCGGGTGGGCGGTTGCTCCGAGCAGGCTCAGAAGCGTGCTCTTGCCCGCGCCGTTCGCGCCGAGGAGGACCCAGTGTTGTCCGGGTTCGATCGAAATGTTGATGTCTTTCAACAAGTATCGGCCGTCGCGGACGAGATCCACGTGTTCGGTCGACAGAACTGTGCCGGTGGGGTGTTGCACGAGAACTAACCTCTCTTAGGCGTCGAGCACACGCAGTCGTCGTAGGACGGTGTCGATGTTTGCTCGAGTTGCCGCTACCGCGGCTTCTGGGTCGGCGTCTTGAAGGGCCTCGACCAACTGATCATGGGCATGTGAGGTGTCGGGGACGCCGGCCTCGTGGGCCATCATCTCGACGAGGGATTCACGAAGGAGTGGACGCACCGACGTGAAAAGCGAGAGCAGAACTGCGTTTCCTGACAGTCGAACGACTTCGGTGTGGAAGTCGAGGTCGACGTCGACGAACTTCTCGACATCACCCTCGAAATGACTGTGTCGCATGGTCAGTCGACGCCGCAGGCCGTCGAGGTCCTCGGGTTGTACCCGCTCCGCGGCCAGTCTGGCGGCCTCGATCTCGAGTGCGCGACGGACTTCGAAGACCTCGAGGATCCTCGAGCGTCGAAGAAGTTTGGTGAATTCGTCGACGTGCTCGAGTTCGGACGCGGCAGCCACGAAGGTTCCGACGCCGTGTCGGACTTCGAGTAGTCCGTCGCGAGCGAGGAGGCGGATTGCCTCGCGAATCGAGGAACGCCCGACGCCGAGTTCGACGGCGAGGGCCGCCTCGCTCGGTATGCGCTCGGACGGCGCCCACGTTCCATGCATGATTCGCCCGCGCAGCAACTGTTCGAGTTGCGGTACCAGCGGACCACTGCGAAGTGTGAATCCTGTGTGGTCGTCGGACACGGCTTGCCTCTCGGGTGGGTACCGAAAGAGTAACAACTCATCAGACGTCTGAGGACTCGGGTGGCCGGTGTGTCGCCGTAGTGTTCACGCGGTCGAAGCGTGTCAGTTGCGGGTGACGCCGAGGAGCAGTGCGATCAGGTCGAGGGCTGTCTCGATCTCGGCCTTTTCTCGGCCGAGCAGGGGGGCGTAGAGGTGTACGTCGCAGATGCGAACGAGGGCTTCGCCCAGCACTTGCGGCGAGAGCGTGATCGTCAGCTGGCCGGCGTCGACCTGGGATTGCAGGATTTCGGCGGTAATGGAGGCGGAGATCGATTCGATGGAGCCGGGCATCATCGCGAGTTTGATGAACACCATCGGTTCGCGTTTGGTCAGCGCGCGCAGTTCTGTCGACGATTCCACCGATCGCATAACGCGGCCGAAGACGTCGAGAATGTACTCCGGACCTTGCCCCGACGCCTGTGACATCGCCTTTCGGTATGTCCGTTCGGTGGCCTCGGCCAGCACTGTTCCGAGCAGTTCGTCGCGGTTGCCGACCCAGCGGTACAGCGTCGCGCGGCCTACGCCGAGACGTTCGGCGAGCAGTGACATGTCGAGTGGTTCCTCCGCGAGGTACATGCTCGCGGCGGTGTCGATCGCGCGTCGGCGTTCGAGGTCGGTAGGCATCGGGACATTCTCTCCGGTTGTCCGGTACTGCACAATTTCGGCCGTTGAAAAATGGTGAGCCTCGGGGGATCGAGCCTATTGACGAACCTGGCCACGTGAGACACACTAGCTCATTGTCTCATGTTAGTGATGGCGATCACAGTCAGGGGTTCGATCGATGAGTTCAGTACAAACCGTTCGTGGGCCGGTGGATACAGCTGATCTGGGAAAGGTGTTGATGCACGAGCATGTCTTCGTTCTGGGTGAGGAGTTGCGCCAGAACTACCCCGACTACCCCGAACCCTGGGACGAGGAAGTGCGGGTAGCGGACGCAGTAGCAAAGCTGACCGAGGTGAAGTCCCGCGGAATCAGCACGATCGTCGATCCCACAGTGATCGGCCTCGGCCGGTACATTCCGCGAATCGTCCGGATCAACGAGCAGGTCGATCTCAACATCATCGTTGCTACCGGCATCTACACCTACAACGACATTCCCTTCCAATTCCATTACACCGGACCGGGATTGCTGTTCGACGGCCCCGAGCCGATGGTCGAACTGTTCGTCAAGGACATCAGGGAAGGAATCGCCGGAACCGGTGTCCGAGCCTCCTTCCTGAAGTGCGCCATCGAGGAGCCGGGCCTTACCCCCGGCGTCGAGCGGGTCATGCGCGCGGTCGGACAGTCGCAGGTGGAAACGGGAGTGCCGATCACCGTGCACACCAACCCGCACACTGAATCCGGGCTGGTCGCGCAGAAGGTTCTGGCCGAAGAGGGTGCGGATCTGACCAAGGTGGTCATCGGTCACTCCGGCGACACCACCGATCTCGATTACCTGTGTGCGCTGGCCGATGCCGGTTCGCTACTGGGGATGGACCGTTTTGGTCTCGAACCGTTCCTGTCGTTCGAGGATCGTGTCAACACCGTGGTGGAGATGGCCCGTCGCGGTTACGCGGAGAAGATGGTTCTGGCACATGACGCGTCGTGTTTCATCGACTACTTCCCCAGCGCGGCAAGAGAAGTGGCACTTCCGAACTGGAACTACACCCATATCAGTGATGATGTCATTCCGGCGCTGCTCGAACGTGGTGTCACCGAAGACCAGGTCAAGGCGATGCTGGTGGACAACCCACGTCGGTACTTCGAGAGCTGAGATATGACCAACGTGTACGAGAGCAAGCCCTGGCTCGCCAATTACGACGCCGACACTCCGCCGAACGTGGACATCGAGCATGCCAACGCCCTCGCGATGTTCCGTGCTTCGCTGGAGCGCGATCGCACCGCCCCGATCATCAGGTACTTCGACAGGACCGTCAGCTTTGCCGAACTCGACGAGATGTCGGACGCGCTTGCGGTAGCCCTCGCCGTGGACGGAATCGGGTTCGGCGACAGAGTTTCCTTTGTCCTGCAGAATGTTCCGCAGTTCGTGATCGCGACAGTCGCGGTCTGGAAGCTCGGTGCCGTCGTCGTTCCGGTCAATCCAATGTACCGCGACCGTGAGCTGTCCACCGTACTGGCCGACAGCGGAGCGGTAGCAGTCATCTGTCTCGAGTCCTCGGCCGAGACCGTGGCGACTGCGTCCGAGGGCACCGAAGTGCGACGGGTCATCACTACGTCGGAACGGGATTTTCAGTCGCGCGACGATGAACGGATCTTCGGTTCGGCGTCCAGGATTCGTCATGATGGATTTCCGGATCTACTGGAACTGATCGAGGCTCATCGAGGGCAGAAGCCCGAGAAGGTCGATCTGTCTCCGGAAGACCTTGCCTACCTTCCTTATACGTCGGGGACGACCGGCCCGCCGAAGGGGTCGATGAACACGCACTCAAATGTCGTGTTCGCAGCGCAGATCTATCGGGACTGGCTGGGGTTGCGCCCCGGCGGCGCGATGTTCGCGGTGGCGCCACTGTTCCATATCACCGGGTTGATCGGGCACGTCGCGGCTCCACTCCTGGCCGGCGCGCCCACGATTCTGACTTGCCGATTCCATCCCATCGTTGCAGCGGAGTCGATTTCGGAGCATCGGGCTACCGCGATCATCGGAGCGATCACGGTATTCATCGCGTGGACGGACAGCGCCGCAGTCTCGAAGGAATCTTTGAGCTCTCTCGAGTCGGTGTATTCAGGTGGCGCGCCGATCCCGCACGCGGCGTTGGAAGCGTTCCGGGCGAAGTTCGGTCACTACATTCACAACGGCTACGGGCTGACCGAGACGAACAGCCCGGCAATCGTGGTGCCGAATTCGCGTGAAGCGCCGGTAGATCCGGCGTCGGGGGCCGTTGCTGTCGGCGTACCGGTATCGAATACGTACGCCGAGGTGGTGGACGAGAACGACAAGCCGGTACAGGTCGGAGAGTACGGCGAGATCGTGGTCTCCGGTCCCCAGGTTGCACTCGGATACTGGAACAAGCCGGACGAGACCGCACATGCCATGCCGGACGGGCGTTTTCACACCGGCGACATCGGATTCATGGACGGCGACGGTTGGTTTTACATCGTCGACCGGATGAAGGATCAGATAAATGCCTCGGGCTTCAAAGTGTGGCCACGCGAAGTGGAAGATGTTCTCTACGAACACCCTGCCGTACGAGAGGCTGCTGTCGTCGGTGTCATGGATCCGTATCGCGGCGAAACCGTGAAGGCCTTCGTGTCCTTCAAGGATGGTTTCGAGGCGACCAACGAGGATCTGGTCGAGTTCTGCAAGGAAAGGCTTGCAGCATACAAGTATCCACGCATCGTCGAGGTAATGAACGACCTGCCGAAAACAGTGAGCGGCAAGATTCTTCGTCGTGAACTTCGGGTACCGAACTAGATCTACCTGACAAACGAATTGCCGGCCGCCGACAAGGTGAGCCGGCCATTCGTCGTGGTGGCTGACGAGCATCGGTAGGGGATTTAGTCCCCTATGCGGCAATGCATTTCAGTGATTGACATCACTCTTTTTGTATCGCAGACTGATCGCAACGCCACAGAGTTGAAGTTGGTGTCAGTTTCTACTTCTGGCCCGGTTCCGCTTCTCAACTCCCGGCGCGACGAGCGTCCGACCCATCGAGGAGTAACCCATGACGAGATCGGCAGTGGATTCGAGCACGCAGGCAGGGGGCCTGTCCGATCAGGAACGGAAGAAGAAGAAGGCGCACCGCAAACTTCTAGGCGCGGGACTGCTCGGCAGTTCCATCGAGTGGTACGACTTCTTCTTGTACGGAACGGCTGCGGCACTGGTCTTTCCGCATGTGTTCTTCCCCGATTCATCCGCACTGATGGGCACACTGCTCTCGTTCAGTACGTTCTGGGCCGGCTTCGTTGCCCGCCCCATCGGCGGTTTGGTCGCCGGACACTTCGGCGACAAGTACGGACGTAAGCCCGCCGTCGTCACCTGCCTGTTGCTGATGGCTATCGCGACGTTCCTGATCGGCGCGATTCCGAGTGCTTCGGCAATCGGCGTAGTCGCTCCGATTCTCCTCGTGACACTGCGATTCATCCAAGGTCTCGCCTGCGGTGGCCAGTGGGGCGGAATCGTCCTTCTCCTCACCGAATCAGCGAGTCCCAAGAAGCGCGGATTCTCAGGCACTTTCGGTCAGATGGGTGTTTCGTTCGGTGTAGTGCTTGGCAACCTGGTCTTCCTCGTCGCGACCGCGACCATTTCCAATGATGCATTCCTGAGCTGGGGTTGGCGAGTTCCGTTCTTCGCCAGCGCGCTGCTCTTCCCTGTGGTTCTGTACATCCAGACGAAGGTCGAGGACACGCCGGAATTCCTCGAGTTGCAGGAAGACGCCAAGAAGAACCAAAAGGACGTCGTCGTTCAGGCTCCACTGGCGCAGGCGCTCAAGGATCACTGGCGCAAGATTCTGCTCGGTTGCGGACTTCTGGCCGCCACCAATGCACTGTTCTACATCAGCATCGCCGGCGTGCTCAGCTACGGCACAACCGAACTGGGGTTGAAGCGGAACTCACTGCTCATCATCTCGCTCCTGAGCGCGTTGCTGACAGTCGGCGTGGTGCTGTGGTCCGGGAAGATGTCCGACAAGATCGGTCGTCGTCCGATGATCCTGATCGGCGCCGCGGCGATCGTGGTCTGGGCATTCCCGTACTTCTGGTTGATCAACACCAAGTCCCTGCCGCTGTTCTTCATCGCGGTGACAGTCGGCAGCGTGTTCCAGTCGATGACCTACGGGCCGATCGCGGCATACATGGGTGAGCTGTTCGCGCCCAACGTGCGTTACTCGGCAGCATCGTTGGCGTACCAGCTGGCGGCGATCACGGTCAGCGGTGGTACTCCGTTCATCATGACGGCACTCATCGCGAAGACCGGGACCACTACATGGGTTGCCGTGTTCGTAGCCCTCATGGGTCTGGTGACCTTCTTCAGTGCCTGGGTGCTGAAAGAGACCAACCCGAAGGAAGTTCGGGACGATCCGAACGCAATTCCGGGCGCGCACCTGTACGCCAAGTAACTCTTTCGGTTTCGAGCAGACGCCCGCTATCCGTCACCGGTAGCGGGCGTCTGACGTATAACTGGAGCATGGCTGCAGCACGCATAGGCTCCGAAGATGCTTCGTCGACAGTGTCACGGGAACTCCCCTCCACTCAGCGTGGCTTGCGTACGCGTCGAGCGTTGATCGATGCGGCCCGCACCGTTTTCGAACGGTCCGGCTATCTGGACTCGCGGCTGATCGACATCACTGTGGAGGCGCAGTGCTCGGCCGGTACTTTCTACACCTACTTCGCGAGCAAGGAAGAGATCTTCGCGGCAGTGATGGAGTTGGCACGCGAAGACATGATGCATCCGGGTATGCCGCACACTCCGAAAGGCGCGGATCCTGCTGAGGTCATCGCGGCGAGTAACCGCGCGTACCTCGAGGCGTACCGACGGAACGCGAAGCTGATGGGACTGCTCGAGCAGGTAGCAAGCATCGATCCGGAGTTCCGGGTTCTCCGCCTCGAGCGTGCTGACGCGTTTGTTCGACGCAACGCGCGCAGTATCGAGAAGCTGCAGAAGGCCGGACTGGCGGACGCGAATCTGGATCCGCTACTGACGTCTCGGGCACTCTCCGGGATGATCAGTCGACTTGCGTTCGGGTACTTCGTATCCCGCGGCGGCGAGGACGGCGCCGCCGGAGTGACCTTCGACGGTCTGCTCGATACCGTCAACCGGTTGTGGATCAACACTTTGCAATTCTCGCTACGCCGAAATTGATGTTGACGCCGGGTTCATGTTTGGTGTCTGATGGAGCAATGACACCCACGCGTACGGCAGTGCTCGTCGATTTCGGTGGAGTTCTCACCTCCAGTGTGCTGCGAGCCTTCGAAGATTTCGGAGCCTCGCTTGGGGGCGACCCACGACTTCCGTTGACCCTGCTCTCCCGCGACGACGTCTCGAAGCGACTGCTCTCCGATCACGAATCCGGAAAGATCGACCAGGAGGCCTTCGAAGCAGGATTCGGGGAACGGCTACGAGCGCACGGCGCCGTCGTGGACAGCGAAGGATTGGTCGACCGTATGCAGGCCGGGCTTGTCCGAGACGAAGAGATGGTGCGACTGATTGCGGACGTCCGAGCGGCGGGTCACCCTGTTGCGCTCGTGTCCAATGCTTTCGGGCGTGATTGCTACGCGGGTTTTGTGCTCGAGGACCTCGCCGACGAAGTGGTGATCTCCTCGGAAGTCGGGATTCGTAAGCCCTCTCGTCAGATCTACACCATCGCGTGCGAGCGGCTGGGTGTTGCGCCCGAAGGCGCCGTGATGATCGACGACCTGCAACAGAACCTCGACGGCGCGGCACGATTGGGGATCGCCGGCATTCTCCACACCGATGCGGAAAGCACTCGCAGTCAGTTGGAATCGACGTTCGGACTACTGCCCATGCAGTGAAACTGTAGGTTCTCGGTAACACTCGAATACTGCTGGAACACTTTTGGAGGAATGAATGATTGCTGTCATCGCGGATATCACCGTCAAAGACGGAAGCGGCGAACAGTTCGAAGCCGTAGTCGCCGAACTTGCCGAGAAGGTGCGCACGGAAGAGCCCGGAACGGTTCTGTATCAACTGATCCGCTCGAAGACGGATACGAATTCGTACAAGTTCATGGAGCTGTATCAAGACAGTGCTGCGATCAAGGCCCATGGATCGTCCGAGCATTTCCAGGCCGCGGGAAAGGCGATGGCGCCCTTCCTCGCAGGCGCCCCGCAGATCGAGTACTTCGACGCACTCTGAGCGCATGGACAGGGCACTCTGAGCGCATGGACAGGTGAACCCCGGCGAAATCTCGCCGGGGTTCACCTGTGTTTTCAGTTCTGCTTCTGGGCGAGGAGTTCGGTGCGGTCGATCGATCGCTTGAGGATCTTTCCCGTCGAACCCTTCGGGAGCGCGTCGATGAACTGGACGACCCGCGGAATCTTGTAGGCGGACAGACGTTCCCGAGCCCACGAGGTGACGTCATCTGCTTCGAGGTCGGAGCCTGGGCGCACGGCCACCACCGCCGCAACCTCCTCGCCGTAGTAGTCGTCGGGTATACCGATCACCGCGGCCTCGATGATGTCGGGGTGCTGGTAGAGCACCTCTTCGACCTCGCCTGGATAGACGTTGTATCCACCGCGGATGATGAGGTCCTTGACGCGGTCGACGATGCGAAGGTCACCGTCGGCGTCGGTCTCGCCGAGGTCTCCGGTGCGGAACCATCCGTCGTCGGACAGGACGGCGGCCGTGTCGGCCGGGCGCTTCCAGTAGCCCTTCATGACCGTCGGTCCTTTGATGAATACCTCGCCCACTGTGCCTGCCTGGCAGACATTTCCGTCGTGATCACGGACCTCGACCTCGGTGCGCGGTACGGCGCGGCCGGTGTATCCGATCTTTGCGACGCGGTCGATGCTGTTGAAAGTTCCGAATGCGCTCGTCTCGGTCAGGCCGTAGCCCTCGAGGATTGTGCAGTTGAACCGTGCTTCGAAGGCGCGAGCGACTTCACCGGGAAGTGATGCGCCACCGGAGATTGCGATCCGCAGTTGTTCGAAGTCGGAGCTGTCCACGTCGGCTGCGGCGTGCAGCATGGCATTCCACATGGTGGGGACGCCCGCCATGATGGTGAGCTTGTCCCGACGCACCAGGTCGAGCATGGCGGCCGGGTCGAACCGGGCGAGCAGGGATAGTGATCCGCCGCCGGTGAAGGTTGCCATCATGACCGAACCCTGGCCGAAGATGTGAAAGAGCGGCAGTCCGGTACCGGTGCGGTCCGAGGGATTTCCGCGGCTGCTCTCGGCGCCGATCTCACCGGCAGACAACAGATTCCCGACCGTCAGCTGAGCGCCCTTCGGACGTCCGGTGGTACCGGAGGTGTAGAGAATCGCCGTGGTGTCCGCTGTGTCGCGGTCGACCACCGTTGCCGGTGGATGGTCGGCCTTCGCCGATTCTTCGGTGAGCGTCCACACCGGGACGCCGCGCGCACTCCCTGCATCCTGAACTGCGGGACCGAGCTGGTGCCAGGCGATCGCCAGCGAAATCTCGGCGTCGTCCAGTACGTACTCGACTTCGGGTTGCGCCGACATCGTGTTGATGGGCACCACGACACAACCTGCAGCCTGAATCCCCATGTACGCCACGATGAATTCAGGCACCGACGGCGCCGCGAGCAGAACCCGGTCGCCGATGCTCAACCCTTCGTCGCGAATGCGGCCGGCAAACGCCAGAGACGCGTCGTGGAGCTGTCGGTATGTCCAATGATTATCCGTGCCGCGAATTGCAATATTTTCCGGAGTGGCTTCCGCGTGACGGGTCACCGGGTCGAGAACGCTAACCATGGTTCTGCCTTTCGGGAGGAATCGACCGATTGTGTGTCCTGGGTCTCACCAGAGCGTACACTTGAATCCGGCGTCAACATCGAGTCTGCTGGGATTGTCCCGAAAATGATGTTGATCGGAAGGATGAGGAGCGCACCGTGCTCGACGACGAATCGCGAATTGCCGCCTTACCGGTGGCTCCGCCCGCGCTGCTCCGGGATCGACCGACCACCGAGCGGGGGACACGCACGCGTGCGGCATTGGTTGCTGCTGCCCGTAAGGTTTTCGAGCGCAGCGGCTATCTCGATGCACGTTTGATCGACATCGCAAAAGAAGCCGGTTGCGCGACGGGATCGTTCTACACGTACTTCGCGAACAAGGAAGAGGTGTTCGCCGCCGTCCTCGAGGTCGCGCGAGACGACATGATGCACCCGGGCATGGGACGCGTTGCGAGCGCGGACGATCCGTACGCCGTGCTCGAGGCAAGTAATCGAGCGTATCTGGCCGCGTATCAACGCAATGCGAAGTTGATGGGGCTCATGGAGCAGGTTGCTCACATCGACCCGGAGTTTCGGAAGTTCCGCAGCGAGCGTGCCAATGCGTTCATACGCCGTAATGCCCGCGGGATTGCAGATCTGCAGTCCCGCGGCATCGCGGACACGACGCTGGATCCGATGACGGCGTCGATTGCTCTGTCCGGCATGGTGAGTCGACTCGCCTACAGTCTGTTCACCCTTCGTGAGGGTGAGGTGGACGGGCGTTCACCGGAGTTCGATCAGATTGTCGCCACTGTGACCGATCTGTGGGCGAACGCTCTGAAGTTCCCCGACCGTCTCTGACGAGGTGGGCCGCCCCGGCTGCATCGATGTTCGAGCGGCCGGGCGTCCCAGTCTCGGTTCAGCTCTTTTCGGTTCAGCTCTTTTCGACGACGCGAGCGACGGATTCGGCGACCACGACGGGCTTGTCGGAACCCTCGCGCTCGACCACCTGGCTCATCTTCACTTGGATTCCGCCGGGCAACTGCTCCGCGGACACGACGGTTGCGCGCATGCGGACCCGGGATCCCACGGGAACGGGAGCGGGGAAGCGAACCTTGTCGTAGCCGTAATTGAGGCTGTGGGCGAAGCCGTCGAAGTGGATGAGTTGGTAGGAGAACTGGGGTCCCAGTGAGAGGCTGAAGAGTCCGTGCGCGATCGTGCTGCCGAGCGGGCTCGATGCGGCTCGTTCCGGGTCGACATGAATCCACTGATGATCGTTTGTGGCTTCGGCGAACGCGTTGATGCGCTCCTGGGTGATGTCGTACCACTCCGTCGGGCCAAGTTCCTGGCCGATGAGCTTCTCGAGCTCGGCGAAGGTGGACGGGCGGACGGGCAATTGGTTTTCAGTCATCGTTATCCCTTTACTCGCAGTTCAGGAGGACGGAACGGGCCGTTCGGGTGACCGTCGCGATTCGACGGTTGAAACTGACGCCGGATTCAACTATACATGAGGGGAGACGTGGATCACTGTCAGCGCGTAGGTATGACGCAAGCGAGAGGAATCGCTCATGAAGGTTGCCCAGAAGGTAGCAATTGTCACCGGTGGCGGCGGGGGAATCGGCGGTGCACTGGCCGAGCGACTGGCTGCCGAGGGTGCTCGCGTCGTAGTGGCTGACCTGGACGGGGCAGCAGCTTCGGCAGTAGCAGAGGCGATCAACGCGGAGCGTCCCGGAGCGGCCGTGTCTGCTGGTGGCGACGTCTCCGACGAGACGGTCATTGCGGGCCTGATCGCGCAGGCGGAAAAGGAATTCGGCCCGGTCGACCTCTACTTCGCCAATGCCGGCGTTACCGGTGGCATGGGCCTCGACATCAGTGAAGACGTCTGGGACACGACGATCGACGTCAACGTTCGCGCCCACATTCGCGCTGCCAGGCTCCTCGTCCCCGGCTGGACGGAGCGCGGGGAGGGCTACTTCATCAGCACGGCCTCTGCGGCCGGCTTGCTCAGTCAGGTCGGGTCCGCCGCGTACTCGGTGACCAAACATGCCGCGGTCGCGTTTGCCGAGTGGCTCTCGATCACCTACGGAGATCAGGGCGTTCGCGTCAGTTGCTTGTGCCCGATGGGCGTCAACACCAAGCTCCTCTACGAAGGTGAGAACTCCGGCGATCCGGTCGGCAAGGCCGCAACCGGAGCCGTGCTTGCGGCAGGCAATGTTCTCGAGCCTGCCGAATGCGCCGAAATCGTTCTTGCGGCAGTGGATGCCGAAGAATTTCTCATCCTTCCGCACAAGAACGTGCTGGACATGTACCGGCAGAAGGGCGCCGACTACGACCGTTGGCTGCGCGGGATGCGCCGGTACCAGGCGTCGCTCCTCGCGGGAACACGATGACCGAGGAACTCGTCCTCTCCGAGCAGAGAGGAGCGGTGCTGGTTCTGACATTCAATCGGCCCCGCGTTCTCAACGCGTGGACCAACGAGCTCGAAGATCAGTACTACGACTTTCTGGCCGTGGCAGACGAAGATCCCAGTGTCCGAGCAATTGTTGTCACCGGCTCCGGCCGAGGATTCTGCTCGGGTGCTGACCTCGGCAATTTGAAGAACGTCGGCGAAGTCTCCGAAAGTGATCTTGTCCGGCCGCGAGACCGTCATTTCCCGACCACCATCCGCAAGCCGCTGATCGCCGCCGTCAACGGCGTCGCTGCCGGGCTCGGAATGGTCGAGGCTCTGTACTGCGACGTTCGTTTCGGTTCGAGCGCAACACGATTCACTACCGCGTTCGCGCGTCGAGGCCTGATTGCGGAGTACGGCATCTCCTGGATGTTGCCCCGCTTGGTCGGGCACAGTCGAGCAGTCGATCTTCTGCTTTCCAGCCGGATGGTGGACGCCGACGAGGCGTACCGCATCGGTCTGATCGACCACCTGGTCACCGGCGGTGACGTTCTGGATGCGGCGATTGCTTACGCCGAGGACATCGCGGCGAACTGCTCGCCGACGTCCCTCTTCGTCATCAAATCTCAGATGAGTGCCGACGCGCACTCGACCTTCACCGATTCCGCCAGGCGTGCGGAATCGCTGATGCTGAACGCATTTCACGGCCCGGATGTCGTCGAGGGTGTCAACAGCCATCTCGAACATCGAGCCCCCAATTTTCCTTCCCTCTCTGTCAGGAGTTCACATGTCAGTGTTTGAGTTCTCGGATCGCACCAAGAAGTACCAGGCCGAACTGCTCGATTTCATGGACAAGCACGTTTACCCGGCCGAAGCGGTCTACGAAGAGCAGATGCGTGAGTCCGGTAACCCGCACTTTCAGCCGCCGATCATCGACGACTTGAAGAAGGAAGCCAAGGCCCGCGGGCTGTGGAACCTCTTCCATCCCCATCCCGAATGGGGCCCCGGCCTGACCAACCTGGAATACGCACCGCTCGCGGAGATCATGGGCCGCAGCCACCTGGCCTCCGAGGCCACCAACTGCGCCGCTCCGGACACGGGAAACATGGAGGTGCTCACGCTCTTCGGCACCGACGAGCACAAGGAGAAGTACCTCAAGCCGCTTCTCGAAGGCGAAATTCGTTCCGCTTTCGCGATGACCGAGCCCGAGGTTGCCAGCTCCGACGCCACCAACATCCAGCTCCGTATGGACCGTGACGGCGACGAGTACGTGCTGAACGGCCGTAAGTGGTTCGCTTCCAACGCCTTGCACCAGAACTGCAAGGTTCTGATCGTCATGGGTAAGACCGACTTCAATGCCGCCACCCACCGTCAGCAGTCGATGATGGTCGTGCCGATCGATGCTCCCGGCGTCACGATCCTGCGCAACCTGCCGGTTTTCGGCTACCAGGACCGCGAAGGACACGGCGAGATCACTTTCGAGGACGTGCGCGTCCCGGCCAAGGACATTCTCGCCGGTGAGGGTGAAGGATTCGCGATCAGCCAGGCCCGCCTCGGCCCCGGCCGCATCCACCACTGCATGCGTGCAATCGGAATGGCCGAGCGCGCACTGGAACTGATGTGCAAGCGCGCATCCACCCGCATCACCTTCGGAAAGCCCGTCAGTGACAACGCGAATATCCAGGACTGGATCGCCGAGGCTCGTATCGACATCGAGATGGTTCGACTCCTCACGCTCAAGGCGGCACACATGATGGACACGGTGGGCAACAAGGAAGCGCGCACCGAGATCGCAGCCATCAAGGTTGCGGCACCGAACATCGCGCTCAAGATCATCGACCGCGCCATCCAGGTTCACGGCGGTGGCGGCGTCACCGACGACTTCCCGCTCGCGATGGCTTACGCCCACATGCGCACCCTTCGCCTGGCCGACGGCCCGGACGAGGTGCACAAGCGCGCCATCGCCAAGCAGGAACTGCGCAAGTACCGCGAAGTCAAGGCGAACTGACATGGCAGGACTGGATCTCACCGGTAAGACGGCAATCGTCACAGGCGCATCGCGGGGCATCGGCCTCGCGACCGCGCAGGCGATTGCGGCGGCGGGCGGAAACGTCGTACTGACTTCGCGCTCACAGGAATCCGCAGATGCGGCTGCCGCGCAGGTGAACGGCAACGCGATCGGCGTCGGCGCTCACGCGACGGACGAGGATGCTGCACGCAAGTGCGTCGAGCAGACGATCGAGCGTTTCGGCAGTCTCGACATCTTGGTGAACAACGCGGGCACCAACCCGTCGTTCGGGCCGATCATCAACCAGGATCACTCGCGCTTCGCCAAGACTTTCGACGTCAACGTGTGGGCTCCAGTCCTGTGGACCGGACTCGCAGCGCGGGCCTGGATGGGCGAGCACGGTGGTTCCGTGGTCAACACCGCTTCGATCGGCGGCATGGCGTTCGAGGCGGGAATCGGTACGTACAACGCGTCGAAGGCTGCTCTGATCCACATCACCAAGCAGTTGGCGCTCGAGTTGTCACCGAAGATTCGTGTCAACGCCGTTGCGCCGGGAGTGGTGAGAACCAAACTCGCCGAAGCTCTGTGGAAAGAACACGAAGAAGCGGTGTCCGCGTCGACTGCTCTCGGACGCATCGGTGAACCCGAGGACGTGGCCGCTGCCATTGCCTTCCTGGTTTCGGATGCAGCCCAGTGGATCACCGGCGAGATCATGACCATCGACGGTGGCCAGTTGTTGGGTGACGCACTCCCGTTCCGGCAGGGAGCGTCCGTCGGTGGCTAGCGTCGGAGTAGTGGGACTCGATACCGAAGCGGTCACCGGGTGGATCGCAGGCCTGGGGATCGACTTTTCCGGGCCGTTGTCCTTCGATCGAATCGGCTTGGGGCAGTCGAATCTCACGTACCTGGTTCGCGATCAGGACGGCAATCGCTGGGTGCTACGACGCCCACCGCTGGGGCATCTGCTGGCCTCGGCTCACGACGTGGCGCGTGAGGCTCGAATCCTGAGCGCTCTCGAATCCACCGACGTACCTTCGCCGCGAGTATTCGGGTTGACCGAGGATCCTGCCGTCACCGAAGTTCCGCTGCTCCTCATGGAATTCGTGGACGGCGAAGTGGTGGACCGAATGCCTCTTGCGGAGGCGTTGTCGGAAGATCGTCGCCGGGCAATCGGAATCTCGCTCGCTCAGACGCTGGCGAAGATACACGCCGTCGACCTCGAGCAGGCCGGTCTCGACGACCTGGCAAGCCACAAGCCCTACGCTGCACGGCAGTTGAAGCGTTGGGGAGGTCAATGGGAACAGTCGAAGACGCGGGAATGCCCTGATCTCGACGATCTCACCCGACGCCTGATTGCAGCCCAGCCGGATCACACTGAAACCACGTTGGTGCACGGCGACTTTCACCTACGCAATGTGATCACCTCGGCGAGCAACGGCGAAGTTGTCGCGGCCCTCGACTGGGAACTGTGCACACTCGGTGATCCGTTGGCGGACGTCGGAAGCTTGTTGGCGTACTGGCCGGCGGCTGGTGAGAATACCGGCGGCGATTTCCCGGCCTCGGCACTCCCGGGATTCCCCTCGCGAGAGGAGATCTCCCGGATCTATCTCGAGGCCACCGGACGGGATCCTGCTGCGCTGAAGTTCTGGCACACATTGGGACTGTGGAAGATTGCCGTGATCGCCGAGGGCGTGATGCGTCGCGCCCGCGACGAACCGCAGAATGCCGCCGAGAGCGGAACTCCCACCGTGGAACGTATTGACGCCTTGGTCGCCAAAGCCAGGGAAATTGCAGATCAGGCCGGGATCTGACGAGATCGTCCGGTGTCCGTCGAATCACGAAAGTATGGAGGGCCAGTGAGCCAGGAACGTAGAACCGCAATTGTCACGGGTGCAGCACGCGGAATCGGTGCGGCAGTAGCGAAGCGACTGTCGGAAGACGGTTTTGCCGTCGCCGTGCTCGACCTCGACGAAGCGGCGTGTGCCGGAACCGTCGACGCGATCAAGGCCGCAGGCGGACAGGCGCTGGCCGTCGGCGCTGACGTCTCCGACGAGGCTTCGGTCGCCGCAGCGGTGGATCGTGTGGCCGCAGACCTGGGTGCACCTACCGTGCTGATCAACAATGCCGGTATCACTCGCGACAACCTTCTGTTCAAGATGAGTGTTGCCGAGTGGGATTCGGTGATGAACGTCCACCTGCGCGGAGCGTTCCTCATGTCGCGTGCGGTGCAGAAGTACATGGTGGAAGCGAAGTTCGGCCGCATCGTGAACCTCTCGAGCACGTCGGCTCTCGGTAATCGTGGACAGGTCAACTACTCCGCTGCGAAGGCCGGAATGCAGGGCTTCACCAAGACATTGGCCTTCGAGCTGGGCAAGTTCGGCGTGACCGCGAACGCTATTGCCCCCGGATTCATCGAAACCGAGATGACCGCCGCAACGGCCGAGCGCATGGGCGTCGGCTTCGAGGACTTCAAGACCGCTGCCGCTTCGCAGATTCCGGTCAATCGCGTCGGACAGCCCGAGGACATCGCGCACACCGCGTCGTTCTTCGTCAGCGAAGGCGCGGGCTTCGTTTCCGGTCAGGTCGTCTACGTCGCCGGTGGACCGAAGGACTGACCGTCCGCTCACCGCTCGAACCGAAGGAATGGGCATGGCTTTCGACGAAGAGGCAGTATCGCGTGATCTCACCGACAAGGTGAACACGCTTCTCGCGGAGAACGATCCGAACAGCGTGTCGGTATCGGATTTCCTCGGCGCACGATTCGACGCCGGACTGGCGTGGGTTCATTTCCCCGAAGGTCATGGGGGACTCGGTGTACCGCAGAGCTTTCAGCGTCAGGTGAACGCTCAGCTGGAGGCCGCCGGCGCACCCGGCCCGGCCACCGGCAAGAACGGGATCGGACTCGGCATGGCGGCACCGACCATCGCCGCCTTCGGTACCGAGGAGCAGAAGCAGAAGTTCCTGCGCCCGTTGTGGACTGCGGAGACGGTCTACTGCCAGCTGTTCAGTGAACCGGGCGCAGGTTCGGACCTCGCGGCCGTCGCCACCCGCGCTGTCCGCGACGGCGACGACTGGATAGTCAACGGGCAGAAGGTATGGACGTCGGGTGCGCAGAACGCGCAGCTGGCGATTCTGGTGGCCAGGACTGATCCGTCGCGCTCCAAGCATGCGGGTCTGAGCTACTTCATCTGCGACATGACCGATCCGGGCGTCGACGTCCGTCCGCTGCGCCAAATCACCGGCGAGGCCGAATTCAACGAGGTATTCCTCACGGACGTCAGGATTCCGGACGCCAATCGCCTCGGAGCCGAAGGTCAGGGATGGAAGGTTGCGACCACCACCCTGAACAACGAGCGGGTTGCCATCGGTTCGGGCGCACCGCGTGAGGGCGGCATGATCGGAAAAGTCGCTCAGGCCTGGCGTGACGAGCCCGAGCTGCGTAATCCGGCGATGCACGACGAGTTGATGCGGCTCTGGACCGAATCCGAAGTTGCGCGTCTGACCGGTGAGCGACTGCGCCAGCAGCTCGCCGCCGGCCAGCCCGGCCCCGAAGGCTCGGGAATGAAGCTCGCGTTTGCCGGTTTGGCTCAGCAGATTTCGGGTTTCGACCTCGAGCTGCACGGCGAAGCCGGTCTGCGCTACGACGACTGGACGCTGCGTCGACCGGATTCCGTCGACTTCACCGGGCGTGAACCCGGATACCGGTACCTGCGAGCCAAGGGCAATTCGATCGAGGGCGGAACGTCGGAGATCCTGCGCAACGTCATCGCAGAACGTGTACTCGGGTTGCCGCCCGAGCATCGCGTCGACAAGGACATCGCCTGGAAGGACTTACCCCGATGAGCGCCGATCTGTTGTACTCCGAGACCGAACAAGATCTGCGAGCCAGCGTCAGACGACTGCTGAGCGAGCGTGCCGGTGCCGACACCGTGGTCACGGCGTACGACGACGTGTCCGCCGACTTCACCGGGCTGTGGAAGTCGCTGGCGTCGGAACTCGGTTTGGCGGGACTGCTGGTACCCGAAGAACTGGGCGGGGCAGGTGCGTCGACGCGTGAGGCGGCGGTCGTGATGGAGGAGATCGGACGTGCGGTCGCTCCCGTTCCGTTCTTCACCAGCGCTGTGCTGGCGACCACGGCGTTGCTGAAGGCCGGCGAGACCGAGGTGCTCGGTCAATTGGCGGCGGGGGATTCGACGGCTGCTCTGATCGTCCCGATGTCCACTGCACCAGGAACTTTCACACCCACTGTCAAGGCAACGGCGAGTGGACTCGTCGGCAGCGTCACGACGGTTGCCGGCGTCGCCGAGTCCAATGTTCTTGTTGTTCCGGTTGCCGGTGAGAGCGGTCTGGAGCTGCACACCGTTCGGATCGCCGACGCTACCGTCACGCCGGTTCTGTCCCTGGACATGACGCGCCGATTGGCGGACGTCGAGTTCTCGGGTTCGTCGTCGGTCCGTGTCGACAGCGGCAATGCGGCGCAAGCGGTTGAGGAAGCGTTGCTCTGCGGAAGCGCACTTCTGGCGTCCGAACAGTTCGCTGTAGCTCAGTGGTGCCTCGAAACGACTCTCGCGTATGTGAAGGAGCGCAAGCAGTTCGGCCGGGCGATCGGTTCGTACCAGGCGATCAAGCACCGCCTCGCCGATCTCTGGCTCGAAGTCAGCTCTTCGGGCGCGGCAGCACGCTATGCGGCGGACACCTATGCACGCGGCGACGCCGATGCGGCGATCGCAGCGACGGTGGCCCAGGCATTCTGCAGCGGCGTCGCGGTTCATGCTGCGGAGGAGTGCGTCCAACTTCATGGTGGTATCGGAATGACGTGGGAGTATCCGGCGCACCTGTACCTCAAACGGGCGAAGAGCGATCAGCTGTCGCTGGGAACCGCGTATCAGCATCGGGCACGCCTCGCCGAGTTGGTCGACCTCCCGATCTCGTCCTGAAACTCACCCACTATCTGTCTGGAGAATTGCTGTGAAGGCTTGGCGCGTCAACGAACTCGGTCAACCCCGCGATGTGCTCGCGCTGGAGGAGACCGCGGATCCCACCCCGAATGCGACGGAGATGTTGGTCAAGGTGCTGGCGGCTCCGGCCAACTTCCCCGACGTCCTCATGTGCCGCGGTGAGTACCAGATCAAGCCGCCGCTGCCCTTCACACCCGGTGTCGAACTGTGTGGTGAAGTGGTCTCGGTCGGTGAATCGGTGACCAAATTCGCAGTGGGGGACCGGGTGATCGGTAATCCGAGTCTGCCGTCCGGCGGATTTGCCGAGTACTCGGTACTGGATCAGAACAACACGTTCCCGGCGCCGTCGGCTCTCGACGACGCGGAAGCATCCGCTCTGAGCATCGGCTATCAGACAGCGTGGTTCGCTCTGCATCGCCGCACCCAACTGCTCGAGGGTGAGACGTTGTTGGTCCACGCTGCTGCGGGTGGTGTCGGTAGTGCGGCAGTGCAACTCGGCAAGGCGGCAGGCGCCAAGGTGATCGGTGTCGTCGGCGGCCCGGACAAGGCCGAGTACGCGCGCAAGCTCGGCGCGGACCTCGTCGTAGACCGTCACAGTGAGGACTTCGTGGCAGCGGTCAAGGAGTTCACCGGCGGCAAGGGCGCCGACGTGGTCTTCGATCCGGTCGGCGGCGACGCATACGCGAAGTCCACCAAGTGCATCGCCTTCGAGGGACGGATCGTCATCATCGGCTTCGCCGGTGGCACGATCCCGCAGCCGGCACTCAATCACGCTCTCATCAAGAACTATTCGATCATCGGACTGCACTGGGGGCTGTACAAGGCCTACAACCAGCAGGCCATCGACGACTGCCACGTTGAGCTCACCAGGCTCGCCGATGCCGGCTTCGTCAAACCACTGATCAGTGAGCGGTTGTCGTTGACGGACGTTGCCGACGGTATCGGTCGCCTCGGCGACGGCACCACTGTCGGTCGCGTCGTGTTCCAGCCCTGATTCTTGCTGTGCGCCTTTATTAACCCCCGGCGGTTAATAAAGGCGCACAGCACTTCGTGTTCGACGAAAGGATTCCCCGATGAGGCAAGCTGTCATCGTTTCCACCGCCCGTACCCCGATCGGTAAGGCGTACCGCGGCGCGTTCAACAACACTCAGGCTCAAGAGCTTGCTGCACATGCCATTTCGAATGCAGTTCAGCGCGCGGGCCTCGAGGGCGGCGAGGTCGAGGACGTCATCCTCGGCGCCGCGCTGCAGCAGGGCTCTTCCGGCGGCAACGTCGCGCGGCAAGCGGTACTGCGGGCCGGGCTTCCGGACTCGGTGTCCGGAATGACGATCGACCGTCAGTGCTCGTCCGGTCTCATGGCCATCGCAACCGCAGCCAAGCAGATCGTGGACGACGGAATGCAGATCGCGGTCGGCGGCGGAGTCGAATCGATCTCGTTGGTCCAGAACGATCACATGAACAACTTCCGCGCGGCTGATCCGTGGCTGAAGGAAAACAAGCCGTCGATCTACATGCCGATGCTGCACACGGCCGAGATCGTCGCCGAGCGCTACGGAGTCACCCGCGAGCAGCAGGACGAGTTCGCGCTCGTCTCCCAGCAGCGGACCGCAGCGGCCCAGGACGCAGGTCGGTTCGATCTCGAGATCGTCCCGCTGCCCTCGATCAAGCAGGTGCAGGACAAGGAGACCGGTGAGATCCGCAGCGAGTCCGTGACGCTGACCCGCGACGAAGGCAACCGCGCTTCCACCACGTTGGAAGGGCTGTCGAGTCTGCGACCGGTTCTGGCCGACGGGACTGTCAGTGCTCATTCGTCCATCACTGCGGGCAACTCGTCTCAGCTCTCCGACGGCGCTTCGGCGTCGGTGCTGATGGAGGCAGGCGAGGCGCAACGCCGCGGGTTGGCGCCTCTCGGTATCTACCGTGGCATGGCTGTCGCGGGTTGCGCTCCCGACGAGATGGGCATCGGACCGGTGTTCGCGATTCCGCGTCTGCTGGATCTTCACGGCCTGAAGGTCGACGACATCGATCTCTGGGAACTCAACGAGGCCTTCGCCTCTCAGGCCCTGTACTGCCGCGACAAGCTCGGGATCGATCCCGAGAAGTACAACGTCGACGGCGGCGGTATCTCCGTCGGCCATCCGTACGGAATGACGGGGGCTCGTCTGGTCGGCCATGCTCTTCTTGAAGGAAAACGGCGCGGAGCCAAGCTCGTGGTGGTGACCATGTGCATCGGCGGCGGTATGGGTGCTGCCGGGCTTTTCGAGGTCGCATGAGCTTGATCGAGGGACTGTTCGACGTCAGTGGCAAGACCGTTGTGGTCACCGGTGGATCACGCGGCATCGGATACATGATCGCTCGCGGGTTTGTCGAAGGCGGAGCGACGGTCGTCATTTCGGCCCGAAAAGCCGAAGCCTGTGACGAAGCCGCGCGAGAGCTTTCGGAGTTCGGCACCTGCATTTCGCATCCGGCCGATCTGTCCACGGACGAGGGGGTCGAGAGCCTCGCTGCGAAGGTCGCCGAGATTTCGCCGACGCTCGACGTACTGGTCAACAACGCCGGTGCCACGTGGGGAGCTCCCGTCGACGATTTTCCGGCCGCAGGCTTCGACAAGATTTTCGACATCAATGTCAAGGCAATCTTCCTCCTGACGCAGAAGCTGTTGCCGCAGTTGCGGTCTGCAGCCACGGCGGAAGATCCCGCGCGCGTGATCAATATCGGATCGATCGACGGACTCGTGGTGTCGGGTTCGGAGAACTTCTCGTACGGAGCCAGTAAGGCTGCGGTGCACATGTTGACGCGCAAGCTCGCGGCAACGCTTGCGGGGGAACAGATCACGGTCAATGCCATTGCGCCGGGCCCGTTCCCGTCGAAGATGATGGCATTCCTCCTCGAGGACGAACAGAGTGCAAAGGCTGTGGCGGACTCGGTCCCGTTGGGCCGGGTCGGAACTCCCCAGGATGCCGCAGGTCTTGCCATCTTCCTGGCTTCACGTGCCGGGGCTTATCTGACCGGCGCGGTGATTCCACTCGACGGCGGTGCGAGCGGAGCGCGCTGACCTACTGACCGATCTCCTCTGTCCCAAAAGGCCTGAAAGTCTGAACTACTATGACTTTCAGGCCTTTTCGCGTCTTTGTCTGATTGGGTTATCTGTGACTGCAGTTGCTAGATTGTCCGAGGTTCGGGGGGAACGACGACGACAACACCAACAATCCCGGCCATGGGGGAGTCATGTTTCGCGCGGGGAGATCGTTGGGGGTGTTCGGGGTAGTTGCTGCTCTGGCAGCTGCTGCCGTCACGGCGGTGGCTTCGCCGGCGATGGCTGCGCCGGGCTGCGTCGGAGTCAGTGGCGTCGGTAGTAGCGGTGGTCCGGCCAATGCGGCGCCGTGGCTCAACGGCAACACCGGAGGGTTGCCAGGTCTGTCCGGTCGTACTACCGCGATCGAAAAAGTCACCGGCACATACAGTCCCAACAAGACAGTTGATCGCTTCAATGTCCTGGGTACCGACCTCGGCATCATGTGGGACAACGGTGCGGGGCAGATTCTGACGGCTTTCGGCGATACCACCGGGCTAAGTCGTAACCCCACCTGCGACGGTTTGGTGGGCGAGTGGCGAAGTAATGTGCTCTTCCGCAGCTCGGATCGGGTACTCGCCGACGGGATGCGCATCGACAGCGCGCCGAAGGACGGTACCGGTCAGGCGCGTGAGATCATCTCCGGTCTGAAGATTCCGGGCGTCGAGGCCTCCAGCATCCCCACGAGCGGCATCGCAGTGAACGGTGTGCAGTATCTGAGCTACATGTCGGTGCGCAACTGGGGCGAGGCCGGGCAGTGGAGTACAAACTACTCACAGATTGCTACCTCCTCGGACAACGGCGAGACGTGGACCACTCGTCCGGAAACTCTGCGCCCCAACATCGGTGGGGTTCTTCCCCCGGGTGTCGCCCCCGTCGCCGGTAGCGAGAACTTCCAGATGAGCTCGATGGTGAAGGACGGCGGGTTCGTCTACAACTACGGAACCCCCGCGGGACGATCCGGCGAGGTTCGACTTTCTCGCGTGCCCGAGGGGGCGATCCTCGATCTTTCCGCCTACGAGTACTGGAACGGAAACGGCTGGATCCTTGCCGATCCCGCTGCGGCCGTACCCGTCATGGACGGCCGCATCGGTGAGGTCTCCGTTCAGTACAACGAGTTCCTCGGCAAGTTCGTGGCGATGTACGCCGACGCGTTCAGTTCGATCGTGATGCGAACCGCTCCCAGTCCGGTCGGTCCGTGGACGGCACCGGAGACACTGGTCAATCTGGTCGAGGTTCCCGGTATCTACGCCGCATACATCCACCCGTGGTCCAGTGGTTCGGATCTGTACTTCCTTGCCACCACGTGGGCCGACTACAACGTCATGTTGATGCGTACGACGCTCGTTCGCTGATCCGGCTCACGCTTGCGTTTGCTGGAGGTACACGATCTCCTCGGTGATCGGCGCGTCGTCATCGGCGTCGGTCGGCGGTTCTTGTCGGCGGCGCCACCAGATGGTGAACAGGACGGCTCCGATCACCAAGGCAGCCAGAGCGATTACCGCCACCCAGAATTTCGGGCCGTAGTATCCGACAAGGACCATGCGCATGGCGTTGCGCGCCCACGTGAGTGGCATCAGAGCGTGCAGCCACTGCAGAACCGTCGGCATCTGTTCGATGGGGTATACCGCGCCGAAGGCGAAGATCTGAATCATCAAGGCGCCCAGAGCGATGAAGGTTCCGTTGACGGCACCGAACACAACGGTGAAGAGCCTGCCCGAGCTGACCGCGGCGGCACCCACCAGGATCATCACTGCGATCATCGCCAGAACACTAGGTGGTTCGACGTTTGCCACGGTCAGTGACACCACCGACAACACGAGCGCCGCGACCAAGGTGACCAGGGCGGGAATGCGGTAGCGGCGCAGCCCCTCACGTACCACGCTGGTGTGCGAGTTCAGTGAACGTCCGCGTCGTGGGCGGACGACGAACCACGTGAGAATTCCGCACAGGAACAGTGCCACCGAGATCACGGCAGGGACGGCTCCCGGCCCGAAACCGGCTGCGGGATAGTTGTTCCGCGCGTCGACGGCAACCGGGGAGGAGAGGAGATTGGCCGTGGTGGCGCGCTCGTCGTCCGTGAACTGCGGTACCTGGGCGGCACCGTCGGACAAACCGGTGGCGAGTTCCGCGCTGCCCGCGTCGAGCTCGCCGACGCCGGCCGATAGCTGCCCGAGACCGTCACGGAGCGCAATACTTCCAGTGTCCAACTGCCCCAGCCCGGTGGAGAGTTCCTGTGCACCGGTAGCGAGTTGGCCTGCACCGTCGGACAGTTGGCCCAGGCCGGTGTTGAGTTCACCTGCACCGGCCGCGGCGGCAAGGAGCCCACCACGGTAGTCGCTGCTCGGATCAGTGAGCTGCCGCGAGATTTCCCGCGCGCCGTCGCGAAGCTGACCGAGCTGACCGATCACGTCGTCGTCCGACGGTTGTGCAGTCAGGGAAGCCCGCAGTCCACCCAGGGCTTCGACGAGTCCGGCGGAGACCGGATCGGCCGAGTTTCGAAGCATCGACGTGAGGGCGTCGATCTGACCGACGACGGCGTCCGAGGACCCCGCGAGGTCGAGTACCGGGGTGGTGACCATGTCGACCACTTCGCTGATCTGTCGGGCGCCTGCGCCGAGTTCGTCGGTGCCCCCGACCAACTGGTTGAGTCCGCTGCTCAGCTCGCCCGAGCCTGCAGCAGCTTCGCGAGCTCCGGCAGCCAGCTCGCCGGCTCCGGCGGCCAGCTCCTTGCCGCCCTGATTTGCTTCGCCCATGCCGGTGGCGAGTTCCTTGCTTCCAGCGTAGAGCTCGTTGGTTCCGGCAAGCGCTTCGGAGGATCCATCGGACAGCTGTTGCGCTCCTGCTGCTGCTTCACCGAATCCTGTTCCGAGTTCACCCAACCCGACCAGCACCTGGTCGATGGACTGCTCGCCGATCGACTCGGAGACCGCCGAGCGCACCTGAGCGATGATGCTTTCACCGACCGGGCCGGCGACCAGACTGTTGTAGTCGTTGTACAAGACGTCGAGTTCGGCCTTGCGGCCCGAACCCGATGCGGCACTGGCCACATCCGCGCTGAAAGTTTTCGGAATGACGACCGAGAAGTAATAGGTGCCGTCGTTGACGCCGTCGGCGGCTTCCTGTTCCGAGACGACCTTCCATGCAACGTCTCCGCTCTCGACGAGCGCGGCAACAACTTCATCGCCGGCTTGCAGACGTGTTCCGTCGAGTTCTGTGCCCGCATCGGCGTTGACGATGGCGACGGGCAAGCGGTTGACCGTGTCGCCCGGATCCCACAGTGCCCACATGTAGAACGCCGCAATCGACAGCGGTGCGATGACGAGGACAGCGAGAACTGTCCGGATGATGTGCGTGCGTCGCGTCGTGGCCGCGTTGTCGACTACGGGTTGTGGCGCCATGTGGAGCTCTCTTCTCGTGGACCGAAGCAGGTGTGGCACGAAAGGGAGCCACCAAAACTGCTGGACATACGTCCAGCTCGGTCACGATACAAAGCAAACGGCCATCCTGTGACCGTTTTCGAAGAATTGGGCGTTATCGGCCGCCGTGCTCTGCCTCGATCTTTGCCCACTCCCACCCTCGGAAGTTGGCCAGACGAAGCTCCTCTGCTTCGTCGAAGGTGTACCACTCGGTGCTCGGCGCATCAGGGAGAGTGCCGCGCAAGTATTCGCCCAGGTAGTGAAGTGGGCCTTCCCAGCCGGTTCCGACGCCGTAGCAGCCGGTGTCCGGGTCGTTACGGAAGACATCGGCGACGGAGGCGTGCTCCAACTCGAGCCAGGTGGCGTCGGGGCCGTCGGCAGTCAGCCGGATCTCGACCTGATCGCTGTATCCACGATCGCCGGGCGGTGTCCACTGCAGTCGCAGCAGGTGTGGGGCGTCGCAGGCCAGGATCTCGCCACTTGCCTGGCCTTCGAAGGCGTACGAGCCGCCCACCTGGAAGTTTCCGCTCACCGGGAGGAAGAAGCGGTTGATGCGGTCAGGGGTCGTGATGGCGTCCCAGACGTCGTCGACCGACGCGTTGTAGCGGCGCTTGAGTACGGCAGTTCGAGCCGAACCTTCTGCGATGTCGCGGTTACCCATGCTCCGCTCCACCGCGGTGAGGCTGGTGTCCTGGTTCGCGATCTCGGTCATTGTGAGTCTCCTTCGTCGGAAGAATTCGATTGTGAAGATCTGCTCCGCTTCGAGCCGCGTCGTTTCCCGCGTGCGAGTTCTGTGGCCAATGCGTCGAGAGGGCCGCTCCAGAACTGCCGGAATCCGTCGAGCCATTGGTCCACTTCTTGCAATGGCGCGGGCTCGACGGCATAGAGACGCCTGGTGCCTTCACTGCGGACGGTGGCGAATCCGTTTTCTCGGAGTACTCGCAGGTGTCCGGACGCGGTCGGTTGCGAGATTCCGAACTCCGCTGCCACGACTTCGGCGATCTGACCCGCCGAGCGCTCGCCGCCGGACAGGAGTTCCATGATTCGTCGCCGCACTGGGTCTCCGAGAACGTCGAATGCATGCACCAGTCATTTATATCGGCAATGACCAATATAGGCAAGCGCCGAAACTTGTACCCGGACTCGGTCAGTCCGAGAGCGCGAACTCGTCGGCGTCGAAAAGTTCGCCGATCAGCCCGCCGAGATGGCGTCGATGTTCGGCTGACAGCGTCGCTGCCGACTCGGCATCGTGGTCTGCGCACAGCTTGATCAGCCTGTTGTGATGATCGACGGAGTCCTGGCTCCCGAGGAGGCTCGAGAACTTGCGGTAGTAGATGCGGTGAATTTGTGGGTGCACTTGGTGGATCAGCTTCTTCAACAGCGGATTCGCCGCAGCATCGATGATGACGCTGTGTAGGCGATCGTCAGCGGTCAGGGCTCGGCCTATGTCGTTTCGCTTGACGGCGGCAGCGAAGTCCTTGTTGGCCGAACGCATCGCCCCGATCATCTCGTCGGTGAGATTCGGTACAGCGGTGACGACGGCCAGTTGGTCGAGAGCTTCGATGACTGCGAGTGTTGCCTCGACGTCGCCGCGGTCGAGGGTGGTGATGCGCGTGTACGCACCGGGTTTCGCTTCCACGAGTCCGGTGTCGACAAGCCTTGCGAGCGCTTCGCGGACCGGAGTTCTGCTCAGTCCCAGATACTCGGCGAGTTCGCTGTCCTTGATCTTCGAGCCCGGCGCCAGTTCACCGGTGACGATCGCTTCGCGAATGCGTTCGAGAGCGATGTCGCTCATTCGTGCTCGCTCAACCGGTTTACCGCCACGCAACATACTGGATATCGTACTCTGCAGCCTCCCCGCTGCAGGTCAGCCCGAAACGACCATCGAAGGGTGTCTCCGGGCATCTGCAACCCGCCGGAGCAGAGCGCGGGCGAGAATTGTTGCCGGATCGATGATCTGACAGGTTGTGGCGTCGGCGGGCAGTCCGAGCGGAATCTCGGTGCATCCGGCCACGACGACCTGCGCGCCCGATTCGACGAGAAGATCAGCGGCCCTGACGAGCTTGTCGGTGGTCTCGTCTTCGACGTTGCCGCTCTTGATTGCTCGGATCGCCGGCATCACCAGTTCGTCCTGGATCGCAGGTCCGGGCACCAGGACGTCGATCGAGTATTCCGACAGCCATTGTTGATACAACCCGGTGCGGACCGTCCCCGTGGTGGCCAATAGTCCGACGGATGTGACGGCGGGTGAGAGCGTCCGGATGTGCCGAGTGACTTCGTCGATCATGTGGACGACGGGAAGTCCCAGTTGGGACGAGATGGCGGGCAGGAAGGCGTGGGCGGTATTGCATGGGATGGCGAGCGTCGTCGCGCCCGACTCTCGGAGAACGCGCGCACCGCGGATCAGCCAGGGGGTGGGGTCAGGGCCGTTCTCGGTGAGTGCCAATGTCCGGTCGGGAACGGTGGGATCGGCCCAGATGACAACTTTGGGGTGCTCCTGATCCGTCGAACCTGGTGTCAGCGCAACGAGTTTGGAGTAGAAGTCGGCAGTAGCGGCGGGCCCCATGCCTCCGAGTATTCCGATGACGGGGTCGCTCATGGACGCCGGAGAGCTGGCGCTCTGCCGTATTCGTGGCACCTTCATGTTGCAATCCAACCTTTCGCATCCAATATATTGGATACTCGTAATGTTGACTACAGTGAAGGAGGTCGGAGGTAGTTGTCAAGTAAGGCGCAGTGTTCCCGGAATTGCGAAGTTCGAGAACTCAGCCGATCAGCAGGGGTTCGGTTCGCCGATCTTCACGGCCGAGAGCACGGCTTCGATTTCCCCGAAAGGACTTCCGGCAGAGGGTGTCTGATCGACGACAATCCAGTTGGAATCGACCAGTTGGCGTCGACCCGCGCCGGTTGCGTCAGCACTTCTGGAGAAGAAGACTCCGGCCGACTGAATGGTGTCCTGTGCGTCTTGAAGATTCATGCACACGACGTTGGGCATGACCGCGGGAGCTGCAGCGGGCGTCACTTCCGCGGCGACTGGGGTCGTGGCCAGTGGAGAATTCGTCGTACCGATCACCGAGGTGGTCAATGGAGCCTGAGTCGTCGTGGGTTGAGTTGTCGAGGTTGCAGTGGTGGTCGCGGTGGATGTTGATTCGGCCTCGCTGTCGGTGCTTGTTCCTGAGCACGCGGCAAGTGACGCCAAGGCGAATGCGCTGAGTCCGATGCGAACGGCAGTTGAGGGCGGGCGAATCGATGTCGAAAAGAGGTGTGGTGCGCGCACAGACGTTCCTTGTCGGTAAAGGGGCGATGAAAGCGGAGATTCGAGCGCAGAGCACATCCGACGCCGTCGATGTGCCTTATGTCGAATAGAACCATAGGCTTTCGGCACCGGATTCGAGAGGAATTGCCTACATGCATTTTCTGGAACTACGACACGCGCAGTGTGAACCCCCAGCGGCGTATTCGCCTGTCCTGGAGAGCTACGGAGACGTGCAGACTGTTCTTCTGGGCACCGACCCGCTTCCGGCACATCGACGGTTCGACGCCGTGATCGTGATGGGCGGGCCGATGGGCGTCGGCGATCAGGGCGAGGTCGAGTGGTTGGCATCCGAGATCGAATACATTCGCGATCTGGTCGAGAGCGACGTCCCGGTGTGGGGAGTGTGTCTGGGTTCGCAGTTGCTCGCCGCGGCGCTGGGTGCTCGCGTCTACACGGGCGCTGTGCCTGAAGTCGGAGTTGAGGAGATCACCTTGACTGTCGAGGGCCGGCAAGATCCCGTGTGGGGAGATCTGCCCTCCACATTTCCTGCAATGCAATGGCATTCGGATACCTTCGACATTCCGAACGGCGCGGTGCGGCTCGCTGGTTCAGCCAAGTATCCGAATCAACTCTTCCGATACAAGCAGAGTTACGCCGTTCAGTTTCACCTCGAAGCGTCCTCCGCGGTGGCGCGCGAGTGGATGGAACTGGCCGAGTACCGCGATTCGCTGCATGCTTCGCTGGGAGCGGACGGTCCGCGCATCTTCATGCAGCAGTTGAGTGCAGCCGAGTCGCAGGGACTCGAGATTGCCGCAGCCGTGATGGAGAAATGGTTGAAATCCATCTCCACCGAATAAGCCCGTTTTGTCCTGATTGACCGATTTACCTGTTACCTTGTGTTCTCGTGGGTGGATGAACCGATCCGGTCGAGCAACACACCTCGTAGAGTCCGGATCTCCTCCGCGAAAGGGGAGCGATGCGCCGGATGCGGAAGATATCGACAGCAGCAGTGACGTGTGTACTCGCGTCGACCGCGGTCTTGGGGGCGACCCAGGCCAATGCATCCCCGTGGGATTGCAATGTCACCGGGAGCTTGGATCAATCAGGTGGGCCGACCAATCCGATTCCCTGGCTCAACGGCACGGATGGCAAACTGCCGGAATTGCAAGGCCGCACCTCGGCGGTCGAGTACATCACGGGCGCGCTGAGCCCCAACCAAACCGTCGAGCGGTTCAACGTTCTCGGCACGGATCTGGGCATCATGTGGGACAACGGCGCAGGTCAGGTCCTGACAGCTTTCGGTGACACCGTCGGTATCGGATCTGACCCTCTGTGCTCCGGGGTGGTCGGCGACTGGCGCAGCAACGTCCTGTTCCGTAGCTCGGACGGAAATCTGTCCGACGGCATGAACATCGACTCCTCACCGACCGACCGACCGAATCACTCGCGCGAGATCATCGGAAGTCTGAAAGTCACCGGCGTCGAAACCAGCAGCATTCCGACGACGGGTATCTCCGTGGGCGGCGTTCAGTACGTCAACTACATGTCGATACGTTCGTGGGGAGGGTCGGGCGAGTGGGTCACCAACTTCTCGCAGATCGCGTCCTCGCACGACAACGGTGAGACCTGGCAGATCGAACCGGCCTCGTCCCGGCCCAATCTGCCGTTGACAGGTAACGACAACTTCCAGATGGGGTCCTTCGTCAAAGACGGTGGTTACGTCTACAACTTCGGCACCCCCGCCGGACGCTTTGGCGAGGGGCGTCTCTCGCGAGTCAAGGAAGCCTCCATCGCGGACGTCGCGGCGTACGAATACTGGGACGGAAAGGCATGGGTCCCCAACAATCCTGCTGCCGCTGCAGTAGTTCTCGACGGGGATGTCAGCGAACTGTCGGTGCAGTACAACAACTATCTCGGAAAGTTCGTCGCGATGTACTCCAACGAGTGGGGAGCGCTGGTGCTGCGGACGGCCTCGGACCTGACCGGCCCGTGGAGCGCACCGGACGTCGTGATCGGCACCGACGAGGTTCCGGGACTCTACGGCGCGTACATGCACCCCTGGTCGCAGGGGCAGGACCTCTACTTTCTCGCCACCACGTGGTCCGACTACAACGTGATGCTCATGAAGACCACGCTGCACCAGTGAACCGGATGGTTATCGTTGAACGGTGAGCACCACCGACAATGCGCTACTGATCACCGCCCTTCGAGACGTGTTGGTGGGACCACTTCCCGAAATCGGCCGACGATTTTCGACGCTGATCGCGGACATGGCGCCGCACACCTCTCTGGTGATCTTCACCCGTGAGTGCACCGGTAGGCCGCGCAAGGTTGCCGGGGATCCAGCTGTCGTCGATCGTGTGACCATCGCCGAACTCGACCGTATCCGCACGGATCTCACTGTCGGACAGATATTTCGGGGAAAATGCGCTATCGCCGGCCGGGACCGTGAAGTGCTCGCGATGCTCGATCGAACAGACACCCTACTCGTGCTGACGCCGCACCCCGGACCGGTGAAGGCGGCATCCCTCGAATTGATCCAGGCACTGTTCGCGGTGACTGCAACCGGAATTCAGCTCCAGGTGCGGAACGCGAGTCCGGCATATCTCGCCGAGTCGCGGGCAGCGTCGTCCGAGCGTGCACGCACCGTGGCAGAGATGACGGAGGTGCATGCGGCCACCCTCGAGACGATGCTGGCGACGCTGCGCTCGGCGGATCTCGACGACACGCGTGCTCGAACCTCGGCCAGGGAGACTGCGGCTTCGGCCCTGATCGGCCTGCGTTCGGCCGTCGACGTGCACCGCGAGTTGGCCGAGGAGTCGACCACCACCGCTTTTGCGCGGATGCGTGGGGAATTGCGTTCGCTGCTCAAGCATCGGGAAATCGCGTTGGAGTTGGTGGAGCCACCCGTCGACGGGCGTGGGTTACCCGGTGAAGTGGCGCACGGCGCCCGCGCGGTCGTCCGCGGCGCGGTCTTGGCCTTGTCGGATCAGCAGACGCTCTCGCGAATCCGGGTGGCCTGGACCCTCGACGCGGCTTCGCTCTCGATCGACATCCGCGACGACGGTGGTGGTGAAGCCGATGTGATCGACGTGGAACGCCAATTACGTTCGAGGGTAGAGACTTTGGGCGGAACCGTCGAATCCGAGTCGACGCCCGGGTGGGGGAACCGGATCAGCACAACCATCCCGCTCGACGCCCCAGTCGCGCTGCCGAACCGCGACGTACTCACCGAACTGGCACCGCGGGAGTTCGAGGTACTCGAGCATCTGGTGGCCGGACGGCGCAACAAGGCAATCTCGGAGCGACTCGGCGTCAGTGAGAGCACAGTCAAGTTTCATGTTGCCGGGGTCCTGCGGAAATTGAGCGTCGAGAGTCGGGGTGCGGCGGCCGCCGCGGGCGCGGAGGCCGGCGTGAAGCCTGCACCCTAGTCCTTTCGGCCAGGTCGGTCAGTCAGTTCGACCAGGGTTGCGGGCACCTGCTTCGGGCTAACCTTTCAACGAGTGCACATATCGCAATGTGAAAACACGGCGCCATGTGACGACACGTCCTCAATCGCACGAAGCCAGGAGCAAAGCCATGCCACAGCAGGTACGCGGCGTCATCGCCCGATCCAAGAGTGCCCCCGTCGAAATCGTCCCCATCACGATTCCCGATCCCGGCGCCAACGAGGTAGTGGTCGCCATTGCAGCGTGCGGTGTGTGCCACACCGACCTGACCTACCGCGACGGCGGAATCAACGACGAGTACCCGTTCCTGCTCGGGCACGAGGCGTCGGGCATCGTCGAGAGCGTCGGCCCCGGTGTCACTCACGTCGAGGTGGGCGACTTCGTCGTCCTCAACTGGCGTGCCGTATGCGGGCAGTGTCGTGCGTGTAAGCGTGGCCGCCCGCAGTACTGCTTCGACACGTTCAACGCCGAGCAGAAGATGACGCTCGAAGACGGCACCGAACTGACGCCGGCACTCGGCATCGGCGCATTCGCAGACAAGACGCTGGTTCACGAAGGCCAGTGCACCAAGGTCGACGCCTCGGCCGATCCGGCTGTCGTCGGACTGCTCGGTTGCGGCGTCATGGCCGGCATGGGTGCCGCGATGAACACCGGCAACGTCGGACGCGGTGATTCGGTGGCTGTGATCGGGTGTGGCGGCGTCGGCGACGCAGCGATCATGGGTTCACGCCTGGCCGGTGCCAATACCATCATCGCCATCGACCGGGATCCACGAAAGCTGGAGTGGGCCACGGAACTTGGTGCCACGCACACGATCAATGCGACCGAGGTCGACGACGTCGTCGAAGCAGTCCAGGAGCTGACCGGAGGTTTCGGCGCCGACGTGGTTGTCGACGCAGTCGGCCGTCCCGAGACCTGGAAGCAGGCGTTCTACGCCCGCGACCTCGCGGGAACCGTAGTGCTGGTGGGAGTTCCGACGCCGGACATGAAGCTGGAAATGCCTCTGGTGGACTTCTTCTCGCGCGGCGGAGCCCTCAAGTCGTCGTGGTACGGCGACTGCCTGCCCGAGCGTGACTTCCCCGTTCTGGTCGACCTGTACCAGCAGGGGCGTCTGCCGCTCGAGAAGTTCGTCAGCGAGCGCATCAAGCTCGACGAGGTCGAGAAGGCCTTCGAGACGATGCACCGCGGCGAGGTCCTTCGTTCGGTGGTGGTCCTGTGACATTGCGTGTCGATCGCGTCGTCACCTCGGGCACGTTCAGCCTCGACGGCGGAACATGGGACGTCGACAACAACATCTGGCTGATCGGTGACGACAACGAAGTGGTGATCGTCGACGCAGCGCACACCGCGCGGCCGATCATCGACGCTGTCGGTGGACGCAAGGTGATCGGAATCGTCTGCACCCACGGTCACAACGATCACGTCACGGTTGCGCCGGAGCTGGCCGAGAAGCTCGACGCTCCGATCTACCTGAACCCGGCCGACGATGTCCTCTGGGAGATGACTCACCCCGGGGTGAAGCATCTGAGCTTGGAAGATGATCAGCGTATTGCTGTGGCGGGTACGGACATTCTGGCCATCCACACACCGGGCCATTCCCCGGGGTCGACCTGCCTCTACCTGCCCGAGGCGGGGGAACTGTTCAGCGGCGACACCTTGTTCTCCGGTGGACCCGGCGCAACGGGGCGGTCGTACTCCGACTTCCCGACCATCATCGGGTCCATTCGCGACAAGCTGTTCGCGCTCCCCGCCGAGACCAAGGTTCACACCGGTCACGGCGACGGCACGACGATCGGTACCGAGGCGCCGCATCTCGAAGAATGGATCCGCGCCGGATCCTGATGTGATCAGAAGCGAAGTGGGGACGCCGGTACCGGCGTCCCCACTTTTGTCACAACGCTGATGCCCAACCGGCGGTGTCGTTCTCACCCGGGATCGCCATCAGGCCGTGCCACAGTTCGAGGATCTCGAACCATTCTGTCTCGGATCGGCTGAGGGGACGGACGGATTCGTAGCCGGCGCGCAGGCTCTGCCGTACCGCGATCGGTGTCGGTCGCCAATCGGTGAACAGGGTGCCCAGATAGACGCTTGCCTTGGCCAGGTCGCTCACCCGGTGGTCGATCACCACGTCGTCGAAGTCGAGTACTCCGGTGGTCCGAGAGTTTCGAGTCAAGATGTTGGCTGCACGGAAGTCGTTGTGTACCAGTTGTGTTTGGTCATCGAGCTCGGACGCACGCGCCAGGAGGCCCACGAGCCTACGCGTTGCCTCAGGCGCGAACCCGCGGTCGAAATTCGCGAGCCAACCACCGATGCGCTCCTTCAACCCGGTGCTGCGCGACGAGAAAACCGATCCGTCGACATGGGTGGCGCCGAGCGTTCGGTGTATTTCTGCCAGACATGCTCCTGCCGAACGGACCGCCGCGCGGTCTTGCACGTCCAACCAATCTCCCGCCAACTCCGGCAGTACGGTGAATGACACTGCGCACGAAGGCCCTTCCAGTGTTTCCCGGTCCAACAGTGTTTCCCGGTCCAATCCGTTCAGGGACGTGATTGGTGACGGAACGGGCACGCCCTGCGCGGCGAGTGCGCTCAGCAGGCGCGTCGACGCCTCCAGGTTCGCGAAGCGCTCTGTGTCGCGCGACCACTTCACCACCAGCCCACCTCGGTCGCTCGCAACCCACACAATCGCGTTCTGGTCACTGATCGCCATTCGCGAGCACTCGAGGGCCGTCAATCCCCAAGTCTGCTCGAGTACCGCCGAGACCCAATGGGTGGCTGCGCCGAAGCTGTTGAATCCGAATCGCTGCTTCAGAGCGGCTTCCGACTCCACCGATTCCCAGAGCATGGACAACCCGAGTGGCAACATGCTGTTCGACTCTAGTGGGGAGAAGTTCGAATCGAGGTGCCGATCTCGGAAGCACTCGAAGACGCCTTGGCGACAGCTGCAGTTCAGCCGCCTTGACTCAGTTCGCTGAAGATCAGGTTGGTCTGGGTATTGGCGATGGCCGGATCGTTGAGGTGCGCGCTGACGAAATCGCGAAGCCGAGTGGGGGATTCACACGACACGTGTACCAGGAGATCACGGTCCCCACTCATCAGGAACACTCGCTGAACGGAATCCAATCCGCTCAGGTGCTCGGCAATTTCCGTCATCCGGCTCCTGGCGTGGGAGTGAATCAGAATCGACACCATCGCCGAGATCTCGAGGCCGAGTAGCTCGAGGTCTATGTCTGCGTGAAACCCCTTGATGACGCCCGATTCGCGTAGCGCACGCATCCGCGCCAGAGCGGTCGACGGCGCTATCCCGACCTTCTCGGCGAGTGCGTTGTTGGGGATGCGTGCATCCCGGACGAGTTCGCGGAGAATCGCTGTATCGACGTCGTCGAGCCGAACATGATTCGGCCGAGCTGCGGCAGCTGCCCGTTCGATCGCATTTATCATCCGATTTCTCCCTGCCGTCGCGAAAATATTCAGCATCTATTGACCGCGCCCGTCGATGATCCTAGCTTTTGCCAAACACATCGAATTATCAAACGGTCGAGATCGACACAGTCGACTGTTGCGACGAAGGGGTCTGGATGTTTCCGAGGATCGGCCGCCACACGGGCGACGGACACACGGGCGACTGGAGGGCGCGGTTGATCGACATCAGCCCGCCGATCTCCGAATCGACGCCCGTGTGGCCAGGCGATACCGCCTTCACCCGCGCTGTCACGTCCGACCTCGGCGGCAGTGACGCCGTCACCATCAACCGAATCACCACCACTCCGCATATCGGTGCTCACGCCGATGCGCCGGCGCACACTCGCATCGACGGCGCGACCATTGGTTCCGTTCCCCTCGAGCCCTATCTCGGCGAAGCACTGGTGGTCGACATGACGGGGGTCGACGGTGCCGCCTGCATCAGGCCCGTCGAAGAGACGGTGGAGCGACTCGGCGGACATCTGCCGCAGCGGCTGATTCTGAGGACGTACCCGAAGTACCCGCGCGAGTGGGACAACGACTTCGCCGGTGTATCTCCGGAGCTGACCCACTGGTTCGCCGACCGCGGTGGAGTTCTGATCGGAATCGACGGCGCCTCGTTCGATCCGATGGACAGCAAGACCATGGACGGGCACCACGCGGCAAGCGATCGTAGCGTCGCGATCCTCGAAGGACTTTGCCTCGACGACGTCGACGAAGGCTACTACGAGTTGATCGCACTGCCGCTGAAGTTCCTCGACCTCGATGCCAGCCCGGTACGCGCCGTGCTCCGGACTCTGCCTTCATCACCCTCAACGCCGACACATGCAGGAGAAGAATCGTCATGACATCGACAACCACACTTTCGTTGGAAGACTGCGTCAAGGCCGACGCAGTGGATCCCCTGAGGGAGTTCCGCCGCGAGTTCGCGATTCCGGAGGGCGTTCTCTACTTCGACGGAAACTCGCTCGGCGCGCGTCCCATTGCCGCGCAGGAATGCGCCGCGAGAGTGATCGGCGACGAGTGGGGCAACGGCTTGGTTCGCAGTTGGAACGAGGCTGGATGGTTCGACCTCCCGGTCCGCCTCGGTGACAAACTTGCCCCGTTGCTGGGAGCAGGTGAAGGCGAAGTGGTAGTAACGGATTCGACGTCGATCAACCTGTTCAAGGCATTGGCCTCCGCGCTGTCCATCGCGGCTGCTCAGGATCCCAGCCGGAAGGTGATCGTCTCCGAGCGCGACAATTTCCCCACTGACCTCTACATTGCGGAGGGCATCATCTCGCTGCTCGATCAGGGATACGAACTACGCCTGATCGACCAACCGGGCGACCTCACCGAAGCAGTAGGACCGGACACCGCCGTAGTGATGTTGTCGCACGTCAACTACCGCACCGGAAACCTGTATGCGATGACGGAAGTCACTGCAGCAGTGCAGGAACGTGGCGCCCTCATGATCTGGGATCTCGCACACTCGGCCGGCGCCGTCACTGTCGATCTGAGCGGTGCCGACGCCGACTTCGCGGTCGGGTGTACGTACAAGTACCTCAATGGCGGTCCGGGTTCACCTGCATTCATCTGGGTCAACCGTCGCCATCAGAACACCGGAATCCAGCCGCTGTCCGGGTGGTGGGGGCACGCGCGACCGTTCGCGATGGAGTCGGCCTACGAACCGGGCGCAGGAATACGACGGTTTCTGAGTGGTACTCAACCCATCACGTCGTTGTCACTCGTCGAATGTGGTCTCGACATCATGCTCAAAGCTGACATGGCCGACATCCGCAGCAAGTCGCTCGCGCTGGCCGATCTCTTCATCAGCCTCGTCGAGGAGCGTTGCGCTGCCTACGGTTTGGAGTTGATCACGTCGCGCGAGCACGAGCGTCGTGGCTCGCACGTGAGTTTTGTTCATCCCGAGGGTTATTCCATCATGAAGGCTCTCATCGCGCGGGGCGTCATCGGCGACTACCGCGAACCAGGAGTGCTGAGGTTCGGTATCACTCCGCTCTATCTCGGATACGCCGACGTGTGGAACGCCGTCGACGTGTTGCGAGACATCCTCGAGAACAAGTCCTGGGATCGCCCCGAATTCCGTGAGCGCGACGCAGTCACCTGATTCTTCCAAGTTTCCGCGGACCGGGAGGTACCGCCTTTCGCAAGGAGCTTTCATGAGTGATTTCAAAAACATTCAGCAGCGAGAATCAGGTCTCAAACGCGAACTCGGCCCCAAGCAGATGAGCATGATCGCGCTCGGCGGTGCAATCGGCACCGGACTCTTCCTCGGCAGTAAGTTCGCCATCGGATTTGCCGGCCCGAGCGTCATCATCAGTTACGCGATCGGCGGGTTGATCGCCCTCCTGCTGATGGGTGCCCTCGCTGAAATGACTGTTGCACATGCGACATCAGGTTCGTTCGGTGCGTACGCAGAATTCTACGTCGGACCGTTGATCGGCTTCCTCGTTCGCTATCTCTACTGGTCATGCATCGTCCTCGCGGTCGGGACCGAGGTCACCGCGATCGGTGAATACATGCAGTTCTGGTTCGCCGACGTACCGTCGTGGCTGTGGATCGTGTTGTTCTCCGGAGTGCTGATCGGCGTGAACATGTTCAACGTCAAGGCCTTCGGAACGATGGAGTACTGGTTCTCGACGATCAAGGTCTTCGCGATCGTGGCGTTCATCGTGATGGCAGCGTACGTCGTGTTCGGTAGCGGAAACCCGGACTACGGATTTCACAATTATACGGCCGGTGGCGGATTCTTTCCGAATGGTTTGTCCGGCATGTGGTTTGCCGTGATCGTATCGATCTTCAGCTACTTGAGCATCGAGATGATCGCCATTGCGGCCGGTGAGGCGGAAAACCCCACGGTGGCGGTGAAGAAGGCATTCCGTGTGACGATCGTCCGACTGTTCGTCTTCTACATCGCAACCCTTGCTTTGATTCTGGCAATCGCTCCGATGGACAAGATATTGAGTGGCGGAAGCCCTTTCGTCACGGTGATGCAGGTTGTGAAGATTCCGGGCGCAGACAGTGTGCTGAACTTCGTGGTGATCATCGCCGCGCTGTCCGCGATGAACAGTCAGCTGTACGTGTCTTCGCGAATGATGTTCTCGCTCTCCCGTGCTGGTGACGCGCCGGCCATTCTCGGCAAGGTCAGGGCCAACGGCTCACCGGTCAATGCCTTGCTGCTGTCGACGTCGGGTATCGCCGTCGCAACAATCGTCTACGTTCTCTTTCCCGAGCAGGCATTCACCTTGATGATCTCGCTGTCGATGTTCGGGGCAATGGCGACGTGGCTGCTGATCTTCGTGACGCACTGGTTCTTTCGCAAGCGGATGGCGAGCGAAGGACGGACACTCTCCTTTACGATTCCGTTCTTCCCGGTGGGGACGATACTGGGAGGTGTCCTCATGGTCGCGATCCTCGTCACGACGTTGTGGGTCGAGGATTTCAAGATGACCTTGGTGTTCGGAGTACCGTTTGTCCTCGCCGTGATCGGCATCTACTACTTCACCCGCTCACGTCGGGCACAGAGTCGAGCGGTGACGGCTGAGCAGGTTCAGGACGAGATCACCGGCACGGTGGTCAAGCGGGTGCCCTGACTCGCGCTGGCAATCAAAGGGTTTCGTTGAAGAACTCCATAGTGCGGGTCCACGCGAGGGCAGCAGAGTTCGGGGCGTAGTGGCTGGCCGAAGTGTCGTTGTTGAACGCGTGGCCGGCGTCGGCATAGCGGTACACCCGGGCGAGATCGGACGCGGTTGCGCGCAATTGCTCGACGCTCTCCGGCGGGATACTGGGATCGAGGTCGCCGTAGTGACCGAGCCACGGGACCTGCAGTTGCGCTGCAAGTTCGGTGCCTGCGGCAATCCCATCCCATCGGGCTTCTGCAACGCCGCCACCGTAGTACGTGACAGCGGAATCGACGAGGGGTACGGCGGCACACCACAGGGATGCGGTGCCGCCCATGCAGAATCCGAGGGAGCCGACTTTGTCTGCTCCCTCGGATCGGCTGTAATCGACGGCGGCACGTACGTCGTGGCCGATGCTTGTGCCGTCGAGTGCCATGAGCGCATCCTTCGCGGACGGGAAGTCGGTGAAGGAGGTCTGTGCGCCGCGATGGTAGAGATGCGGGGCGACGGCAAGGTAGCCGCCATCGGCGAGACGCTCGAGGATGCTCTCGATGTGCTTGTTCACGCCCCACGCTTCTTGGAGAACCACAACCGCATGCTTCGGTTCTCCTGGCGAATCCGGTCGGCTGACGGTCAGCGGCACGTCGTGTGTGGTCGTCGTGAAAGTTCCCATATCCAGACTGTAGGCGAGCCCAGACTGTAGACGGACCGTCGAACTAGACTCGTCAAATGTTGAGTTCCGCCGTACAGCCGATCAGCTTGGGCAGTTGGCCGACGCCCGTCGAACCTCTGGCGCGTTGCGCGCAGGCACTCGGATTGGGGCCGGAAGACCTGTGGATCAAACGTGACGACGTCACCGGCCTGGGCGGCGGCGGCAACAAGATCCGAAAGCTGCAGTACACCTGCGCTCAGGCTTTGGCCGTCGGCGCGACGACTCTGATCACTACCGGTGCACCGCAAAGCAATCACGCTCGCTTGACTGCATCCGCAGCAGCCCGTTTGGGATTGCGTTGTGTGCTGGTGCTCGGTGGTGCCGAGCCGGAATCCGCGCAGGGAAATCTCGTTCTGGATGCACTCGCGGGCGCTGAGATCGTCTGGGCCGGTGGGGACACGGCATCCGCGCTCGACGCCGCGGCGCAGGCCGTTGCTGACTCGGGCGGAGTTCCTTTTGTCATTCCCTTCGGTGGTACCAGCGCGGTGGCCGCGCAGGGTTACGTCGACTGCGCACGCGAGATCGAGCACCAACTCTCCGGCGTCGATCGCGTCGTGGTTGCACTCGGATCGGGTGGAACGATGGCTGGACTTGTCGCGCATCTGGGCGTCGACAGAGTTGTGGGCGTTGATGTCGGGGCTGTTGCCGATCCAGTGTCGACTGTCGCTGGGTTGTTGGACGAGATGCCTGGTCCGGCTATGCGAGCCGCAGATCTTCAGATCCTGCGAAACCAAGTTGGACAAGGATATTCGACGCTCACGGAAGCATCAGCCGGCGCGATTCGATTATTGGCTCGTACGGAGGGCATCTTCCTCGACCCGACGTACACCGGCCGAGCCTTTGCGGGATTGATCCAACTCGTGAAGGACGAAGCCATCACGGCGGGATCAAAAACGGTCTTCCTGCACACCGGTGGGTTGCCTGGCCTGTTCGGACATCCCGAACTGTCGACGCTGCGGTGAGCGAGCAGATCGACTACCCGCTCAGCAGTCCGCTCGACGAACTGTCCGAGTGGCAACGCGTCGTTCGACCGCTGCGCGTCAGTGCCGACGGGTACTTGCGGTTGGCGACCAATCGGCTGGCCGTCGATTCCGACTACACGTGGGAGATGCACCGCCACAGCGATCACGAATTGCTGTGGGCGATCGACGGTGTCCTCGAGGTCCGTACTCCGGAGACTGTGTACACGGTGCCGAGCGGAGTCAGTCTGTGGATCCCGTCCTTTGTTCCCCACGAGGTGACAGCGCGCAGCGGCACAGAATTGTCGTGCACGTGGTTGGTGGCATCCGATGTGACCGGGTTGGATCGTGTGGTGGCCTTGTCCACCCCTCCGCTGCTCGAACAAGTACTCGATCACCTCACCCGAGACGACTTGACCGACGCGGCTCGTCGACGAGCCGAGGCGTTTGCCATCGACCTCGTCGAACCCGTTCCGCGACTGATTTTCGATGTGCCGCTGCCGACGACGCCGTGGCTTCGGCAGATCGCAGATCAGTTGGTTGCCAGCCCGGCCGACACCCGATCGGTCGAGGAGTGGGCCACCGACGCGAAGGTCAGTACGAGGACTCTCACACGACGGTTTCCGGCCGAAACCGGATTGACCTTCTCGGAATGGCGTATGCGATTGCGGGCTCATCACGCGATGCAACTTCTGGCACTCGGTCGAAGCATCTCGTTTGTGGCGCGGAAGACGGGTTTTCGTTCCGAAAGCGCGTTCGGTGCGGCTTTTCTTCGAACGATGGGCGTGACGCCGGGGGAGTTTGCAAGCCTGATCGATCATCCGCGCGCGCCAATGACCGATTGGCTACAGGACTAGTCCGAACAGCGACTCAAAGCATCTCGATCGGACTTGTGCCGTGCCGCAGAATGAACTTAGGGTTGGCTAAACAATCACCCTGTAGGAGTTCTGCGTGCGCGCAATTCGATCATTTTCTTTCGGTTCCAGAGTCATTGCAGCGGCGGCGGTTGCCGTCGTAGGTGCGATGGTGGTGACCGGCTGTTCCTCGTCGTCGGCCGACTCCGAGCAGACGGACGTCCGGACCGTCGCGTCGGCGTACGGGGACATCGAGGTTCCGGTTTCACCTGAGCGCGTCGTCGCCGCGTCGTACGACACTCCTTGGCAGCTCATGTCCCTCGGAGTGAAACCGGCTGCTGTGCAGGACTACGGCAAGTGGATCAGTGAATTCACGCCGGAGCAGCAGGCCTTCGTCGACGGGCTCCCGACCATCGGGCCTTTCGGGGAAATGAACTTCGAAGCGATCGCTGCGGCGGATCCCGACATCATTGTCGGCGACGCCGACGAGGTGGACCAAGCGGCGTTCGACCGTCTGTCCGGCATTGCACCCACCGTCATCGTCAAGGGAGAGAGCCGAGGCGACTGGAAGAAGATCACCACCGAGCTTGCTGAGGCAATTGGCAAGACCGACGTGCTCGAGTCGACGCGGACTGCTTACGAAGAGAATCTCGAACGTGTCCGTGGCGAGTACGCCGACGTGATCGCGACCAACAAGTGGATTCACATTTCACTCGGAGACGCGCCCGGCGCTTTCTCGGTTCAGCAGCCCACCGGTGCGATCGGCAATTTGGTGGTCAACGAACTCGGATTGGCGTACGGGCCCGGTGTTCCGACCAATTACACCGATGCCGGATACGCGTCCTATCCGATGGAGCAGTTGGCCGACATCCTGAACGGCGTGACGGTCGTGCTGTATCCGCTGAACGCGGACGGGTCGACCAGTGCGGCGGTTCAGGCGGTCCTCGACGACAACCTCTTCACGAGGCTGCCGGCGGCGCAGGCCGGGCACGTCTTCGGATTGCAGTCGAGCGTCACAGACTTCGTGACCGCGAACGGTTGGCTGAACGAAGTGAAAACGAAGGTGTTTGCAACGCTCTGACGCTTGCTCACCTTTTCACTGCGTGCCCGCAACTGACCAGTTGAGGGCGCGCAGTCTTTTTGGTCGCCACTACGAGCGGAAATCCTGTCCTCTGCTTATGATTTCTGTCACTGCCGGTTACCGTTACTTCGACGAGGGCGACGCGGTTCGACCTTGCCTTGGCAGGGATCATCGATCCTCGGCGACGTGCGGAGGTGGTCGCCATCCCCGCAGATCCGTGGGGTATTTTGTCCGTATCTACTGTCGGGGTGAGCAGTGATGTGCGGGGGTGTTTTTGGTGAGTACAAGCGCTCGTGCCGTCTTTCGAGCAGGGCGCTCTGGATTTCGGGACCATACCCGTCCGGACATTAGTTCTGGTTTGCTGAGCGTGAACGGTGCGTGGGGCGAATCGTTCGAGGGGACGAAAGGCGAGATCGGCGAATGACAGCGACTTCCGACGCACGGCGTACCGAATCGAACGCTGTCCAGAACACCGACTCGCCGTCCGGCGAAAATCCGCGCTGGCGCGACCGCAAGAGGTACCTGTGGCCGCTCGGATTGCTGATTCCACTCAGCCCGTTCCTCTCCTGGATTCTCGTCGACAACCTTCGTCTCGGATTGTTCTGGGCGACCGGCGCGTGGCTACTGGTCATCGTCATCCCGATCATCGACATGCTGGCCGGTGAAGACGGCGAAAGTCCGCCGGACGATGCGATCCCACGACTGCAGAAGGACCGCTACTACCGCTGGTGCACTTACGCGTTCCTCCCCTTGCAATACGCCGGTCTGGTCTTCGCCTGCTGGTGCTGGATCAACGCTCCGATGGGAATCGCGGAGAAGATCGCGATGTCGTTCACGGTGGGCGTCGTCGCCGGCGTCGGTATCAACGCGGCCCACGAACTCGGCCACAAGAGCGAGAAGATCGAACAGTGGCTCGCGAAAGTGGCGCTTGCGCAATCTCTCTACGGGCACTTCTACGTGGAACACAATTTCGGCCACCATGTGCGTGTAGCTACTCCGCAGGACCCGGCCAGCTCACGGTTCGGTGAGAGCTTCTGGAGGTTCTTGCCACGAAGTGTGTTCGGCGGGCTGCGTTCGGCATGGCGCATCGAGAGCGCTCGACTCCAGAGGAAAGGCAAACGAACCTCGAGCTTCGAGAACAATATTCTCAACGCTTGGGCGATGAGTGTTGTCCTCTTCGCGACGCTGATCGGTATCTTCGGTTGGGAGGTCGCGCCCTGGCTCCTGCTGCAGGCAGTTGCCGGATTCACCTTCCTCGAAGCCGCGAACTACCTCGAGCATTACGGCCTGCTGCGTGGCAAGCGTGCCGACGGCTCGTACGTTCGCGCCAGCCCCGCTGACAGTTGGAACAGCGATCACGTCGTGAGCAATCTGTTTCTCTACCAACTGCAGCGGCACAGCGATCACCACGCCAACCCGAAGCTGCGGTACCAAAGTCTGCGTAGCGCGGCCGAAGCGCCGCAACTTCCGGCCGGCTACGCAATGATGATCGTGATCGCGTGGATTCCACCGCTGTGGCGCCGGGTGATGGATCAGAGATTGTTGGACTACTACGACGGCGACACAGAACGAATCAACGTCGGCTGATCCGCATCCCTCTCTGAACTGTTCGGAGTTGTCGTCTCAGCGACCGTCGTCCCACACGGTGTTGCCGCTTGCAGTCGTCGACGGGTAGTCCTGGACGGCGTCCCAATGCTCGACGATTTTGCCGTTCTCGTCGAATCGGAAGATGTCCATCGAGCCGCTGCCGGCCGTTCCCTCACCGGACGAAGCGAAGGTCTGAACAAAGACGAAGTCGCCCTCGGCTACCGTCCGTGGAAACTTGGTGGCCTTGTCTCCGGTAACGGGTTCGATCCCGGCCAGTGCGGTGACAAATGCGTCCTTGCCGTCAGCGAACGAGGGGTTGTGCTGGGTGTAGGTCGGACCGACCAGCTGGTCGGCAGCCTCGGCGGCTTTGCCTTCGTTGAAGGCGAGCTGCAGGAACGTCAACGCGTTGGCCGTGTTGCGCTCCAAGACTTCTGACGACTTGGACGGCGACGAGGTGGGTCCGTCGAACATCGTGTTCGGATTCGCGGACGTTTCCGGCACGTCTTGAATGGCATCCCAGTGTTCGACGATCTTGCCGTTGTCGACGCGGAAGATGTCGAATACCGCCTGGCCGCGGTCGCCGGGTGCAGACGTGGTGTGGGACTGGAGGGCAACCAGATCGCCCTCGGCGAAAACGCGAGTGATCTCGGCATGCAATCCGGGTGTGGCCTCGACGTAACCGCCTATGCCGCTGACAAATCCGGCTGCCCCATCGGCGGCGGTGGGGTTGTGCTGGATGTAGACGTCGCCAAGGTACCGGTCGGCGGCTTGCTGAACCTGACGGCCGTTGAACGCCAGTTCGTAGAAGTCCGTGACGACGGTCTTGTTGGATTCGAGTTGATCGCCCTGTTCGGCAACAACGCTCGTGGACGTCGTAGAACTGCTGGGCGTTGCGGATTCCGCGTCGTTGGAGCACGCGGTGAGCAGGAGTGCGGCGGCAGCGGGAACAGTCATCCAGGCTGCGCGCCTACGAAGGTTGCTCATATTCAGTGTGCGACGGTGAAACGCTGGCGACGGTGGGCCGGAGTCTCGATCTCGTCGACAAAAGCGTGTGCGTAGTCTTCGCCCGCGATGGCGGAGTTGCCCTGGGCGTCCGTCAGGAGAATGTCGCCACCCAACTGGAACGATCCCTTCGGGGCGACGCCGGCATGGGCACCGAACGCAGCGGCCGGGCTCACGTAGAACCAGTCGACATTGCTGTCGGTCGCGCGGAGCGCATCGAGGACGTCGGCGTGAGCGAGTGCCTCACCCTTGTATGCGTCCGGGAAGTCGGGGGTGTCGACGACGCGTGGCCCACCCTCGGAGACCAACAGGCTGCCGGCGCCACCGACTACGGCAATGCGAGCACCGTTGCGTGCGGCGGCATCTGCGAGGGGCGTGACGGCGTCGAGCAGGCGCTTGCCGTCGATCTCGCGAGCGGGGATGGCAACGACAACGACGTCGTTGTCTGCCGTGATCTGCTCCACGATCGTGTTGTCGTGAACAGAACCCTGCACGACATTCGTGTCGGTTCCGGACTGCGCGCTGCGAGCGACGACGGTTACCTCGTGGCCGCGTGAAGCGGCTTCTTTCGCGATTGCGCTTCCTGCAAAACCGTTTCCACCGAATACTGCGATCTTCGACATGGGGTGTGCCTTTCCTTGATGTCGTCGTTGTGCTTGTAGTAGTAAATTTATTCACCCCGAGCTGCATTGTCTCGGTCAGATGCGGGCATTCCTTGGTGAAAAACAGACATCATGATGACGATGGGCCGACTGCTTCGGGTCGACGTTGCGAACCGTAGGGTTGGTACATGACTCTCACCGCCGACAACAATGCAGGTCCAGTGGCAATCGAGCGCTCGGACGTCGAAGCTGCGCGGACTCGTATCGCAGGACTGGCGCGGCGTACTCCGATCTTTCGCACTGCGCTACCGACGCCACAGGGTGAGGTACCGGTTCTGTTCAAGCTCGAGTACCTCCAGCACGGCGGTTCCTTCAAAGTGCGCGGCAGTCTCAATGCAGTGGAACGAGCGGTCGCCGACGGCACCATGCCCGATGCCGGCGTGGTGATCGCGTCTGGCGGCAACGCTGCAATCGGGGCCGCGTGGGCAGCGCGGCGACGAGGACTCACCTGCACAGTGGTGGTGCCGGAGACAGCGCCTGATGCCAAGGTGAAGGCTCTCGGAGAGTTGGGTGCAACCGTTCACAAGGTAGGCGACCGGTATGCACTCGCTGCTGCCGCTGCGGCGGACATCGCACGCACCAGCGGTGCGCTCGAACTGCACGCCTACGACCTGCCCGACATCGTCAGTGGGGCCGGCACCATCGCTCTCGAGATCGAAGACGACGCATCCGGACCGATCACGTATTGCGTTGCAGTCGGCGGCGGCGGATTGGTCTCTGGAATCGTCGCGGCGGCTCGTCCCGAAGATCACGTGGTAGCCGTCGAGCCGACCGGGGCTGCCACCTTGCGCACCTCGCTCGATGCGGGGCGTCCGGTGGATATCGAAGTAAACAGTATCGCCGGAGACTCGTTGGGGGCTACACGAATTGGTGCCATCGCCTGGGAGACACTGCATGAGAGTTCGGTAGACAGTGTTGTGGTCGAAGATGATTCGATCCGACAGGCGCGGGCATTCATGTGGCGGGAGTTCCGGATTCTGGTGGAGTTGGGAACCGCAGCAGCATTGGCTCCGGTTCTGAACGGAACGGTGTCGCCGCCGTCCGACGGTGAACTGTGCGTGGTTTTATGCGGAGCCAACACACATCCGACCGACCTGTAATTTCAGCGTATTTGTTTGCCTGCGTGTGAGAAAGTCGCAGGTGGGTACCTCTCGCAGTATGAGTACCAGCAGCATTATCTGGATAATTGTTGCCGTGGTCGTGGTGATAGCGATCGTGGCCGCACTCCTGTGGGTGGCGCGAAACAGGCGTGACGAGCGTCGTCACATCGAGGCAGAACAGATCCGCGAAGACGTCGCAGACAAGTCACTGCAAGTAGGCGAGCGCGAGGCGCGGGCAGAAGAGACAGCAGCCAAAGCGCGCATGGTGCAGGCAGAGGCCGACGCCAAAGCGGCGGAAGCGTCTGCGCTGCAACATCATGCAGCGCAGCATCGGAAAGAGGCGACGAGTTCTCGCGAGGAACTGAACCAGCAACGAGATCATGCAGACACGATCGACCCCAAGGTTCCCAACCCCGAAGAACCGCGGTCGACGCCGGATCAGAACCCTCGAAACCCTTGATCTCGAAACACTTGATGCAGGCGTTCGAGGGAAGCGTCTGCCCGTATATGGTTCGACGATCATGATGAATAAAGAATCGTCACCGCACGACCAGAAGAGCGTCGCGTCCACGGCGGCTGACGTCGCACAGAACAATGTCTTCGAGCGCTTTGCCCGTGCCGGATTCGTCGTCAGCGGTGTGGTTCATCTGCTGATCGGATATATCGCGATCCGCCTTGCTCTCGGTGGATCCGGGTCTGCGGACCAATCGGGTGCGATGGCCGAGTTGGCAGGAAAGCCAGGGGGTGTCTTCGCTCTGTGGGTCGGCGTCGTGGCCTTCCTTGCCATGGCGTTGTGGAGATTGGCCGAAGCTGCGTTGGGAAGCTCGTCGTCGCCGTCCTCTGACGACAAGAAGAAAGAGTTCTTCAACCGCGCAAAGGCTCTGGGCATTTCGCTCGTCTATTTCGGTTTTGCTTTCACTGCATTCGGATTCGCCAGCGGTAGCGGGAAGTCCAGCAGCGGTCAGAGTGCGGGGATCACGGCGCGTTTGATGGAGAACACGCTTGGAACTATCGCATTGGTGATCGGCGGGATCGCGATCATTGCCGTTGGTGTGTACCACGTGTACAAGGGCGCGAGCCAGAACTTCCTCGATGATCTGAAAGGCACACCCAGCAACTTCGTGCGCCGACTCGGAACCGTCGGGTACGTCGCCAAGGGCTTGGCCATCGCTGCAGTCGGCATTCTGGTTCTTCTTGCGGTCAACAGTTCCGAACCCGGCAAGTCCTCCGGACTCGACGGAGCGTTCAAGACGCTGGGCGCGCAGCCGTACGGAGTGGCGCTGCTGATCCTTGCCGGATTGGGCATCATCACCTACGGGCTCTACTGCTTCGTGATGGCGCGCTCGACGAAGATGTAGCGCCTGTAGGCAAGTGGGCCTATCCGAATGACCCGGTCTGGAAGCCGACGTCGCTGCCCGACGAACTTCCCGTCGAGCTACCGAATATGGGTCGTCTCGGAACCAGATCATGCATCAGGTTCACGGCTGCAGGGTCGATCATCGCCGCATTTCCACCGTTCGCCAGAATCGTGATCGACCAGCCGCTGTCGGGAACCAGCAGGGTGATGCAGTTGGATCCCGAGCTGTCTCCGTTTTTCTTGGCGAACCGTTGTGGGAAGTTCGGCGTCGGGGGTTGGAGCTGCCACGCCATTCCCATTCCGAATGCAGGATTCTCCGGAGCTTGCGTGTCGATCTGCTCGAGCATCGAGGTCAGGACTGGTTTGAGCGGGTTGTTTCCGTAGCCGAGAGTTGTTGCAGCCCAGATCGACATGTCCTCGGCGGTGCTGACCAGCCCACCCCCGCCTGCGATCGCACCCGTGTTGTTCCACAGAGGCGCTCGTGTGCCGTCGAGGTAGTACGGAACGGCAAGGTCGGTTGCTTTGGTCTCGATCACGGTACCCATCATCCCGAGCGGGTCGGTGATTTCGCGGGCGACTGCCGCCGCGAATGGTGGCTTCTCTTGTCCCGGAATGATTTTGTCGGCCATGAGTGTGCCGAGCAGTCCGAACCCGAAGTCCGAGTACAGCCAGTGGCTACCGGGGGCGAACTCCAAGGCGCCGGCGTCTTGGAGTCCTTTCCAGAGCATATTTCTGGTGTACTTCGCCTTCTCGTCCGTGCACGATCGTGTGGGATCGGCACACCCCGCCGAAAGATTGGGCGGGTCGTCGCTCAGGCCGGAACGGTGGGTGACCAGTTGGCGAAGCGTGATCTCCTCGCCGCCGATGCCTTTGGGCAGCGGGTTGCCATCCGAATACTTGCTCGCCAGGTCGTCCAGTCCGACTTCTCCCCGAGAGATCAGTTTCGCCAGTAGTGAAGCGGTGAAGGTCTTGGTCTCCGAGGCGATCTCGAATTGCGTTCGTGGAGTGACTCTCACGCCGTTTTCGACGTCGGCCTGGCCGTAGTGGTACGTAGTGGTGACACTCGCCTTGCGGTTCTTCTCATCCGGTTTGACGATAGCGAAGGCAAGGCCGGGAACGCCGCTGTTCAGCAGTGTCTCTGCGACGCGTTGCACCGCTTGGGCTTCAGCAGGATCGCCGACCCGCGAACCTGGATTGGGTGCCGTGGGGCCGGCGGCGCCGGCGGTCGAGGAGGTCGCGAGGGTTATGACCGCGGTTGCCGCCAGCCCTGCAACGCTGATGAACTGCCGTCGTGACGTCCGGGCGGACCCTCGATCCTGGTTATCCATTGTTTGCACATTACAACCAAAGTCGACTGGTTTGACTGTTTTGTCGGAATTGCCAAGGTGTGGTCCTTAGACGATGGTTTTGCTAAATCACGCCGCCGTTGACGTAGATGACCTGGCCATTGACCCAACGAGCTGGGCCGGCGAGAAACGCGACAGCCTCCGCGATGTCCGCCGGTGTGCCGAGGCGTTCCAGGGGAGCCAGCTTGGACAGGTTCTCCACTGTAGCTTCGTCTTTCCCGTCAAGGAACAGATCGGTGGCCGTGGGGCCTGGGGCTACGGCGTTGACCGTGATATCGCGTCCCCGTAGCTCTTTCGCGAGAACCAGAGTGATCGCGTCGACAGCACCTTTGGTGGCGGCGTACGCGGCATAAGTCGGAAATGCCAGCTTCTTCACGGAGGTGGAGAAATTGATGATCGCACCACCGCGCCGGACACGTCTGGCTGCCTGCTGGTCGACCACGAAGGTCCCTCGGACGTTGGTCCGATGCATCCGATCGAAATCGTCGAAGTTCAGTTCTGCGACGGTGGAGAGAATCATGATTCCGGCCGCATGGACGACGACGTCGATGCCCCCGAACTCCTCCTCGACCGTATCGAACAAGGCCGCGACTTCACCTTCGTCGGCGACGTCCGCATGCACCGCTATGGCGCGACCGCCCGCAGCGACGATGGCGTCAGCTGTTTCCTGGGCGCGTTGAATGTTTCCTGAATAGTGCACGGCGACAGCCATTCCGTCGGCGGCGAGCTTCTCGGCAGTCGCTCGCCCGATGCCGCCGGACGCTCCGGTGACGATGGCGACGCGGGTGGTGGTGTCAGTCATGATGTAACTCCTGAACTGGTTTCGGTTGCATCGGACAGCTTGCGAAGCCACTCTCGTAGTAGGCCGACTTCGTTGGCGGAGAGAGAAGTTGAATCTGCAGCGGCCAGTTGGGCGTCGAGAGTAGATGCAACTCTGTTGAGTGAGGTTTCCGGGTGGGCGCCGGATTCGTCGATGATGGACGCGAAGATTCCGTCGCGAACTCGCTGTGACAGCGTCGGATCGGGGTACTGTTCCGGCCTGACGACGAGCATCAGAGCGACGCCCGCATTCGCGGACATCACCATCTGCGTAGCCACGTCGACCGATACGGTCAGAACACCTGCCGCAGCGCATCGTTCGAGAACGGATCGAAGTAGCGCCTGGGCCTGCAGGGCGGTGTCGGCGCTCTGGGCGGAAGGTGAGTGCATCAAGCGGTAGTGAGCGGGATGCGCGAGCGCGAAGGCGGTGTGCGCATCCCAGCCGGCCCGCAGATCGGCGACGGGGTCATCGGAAGGTGTCGCAGCCCGTTTGCTTTCGAGGTATTCGAAGAAGCCCGCCTCGACGACGGCTGCGAGCAGTCCGTCCTTGTCGCCGAACTGACGGTAGAGCGCGGGGGCGCCGACGCCGGCCATCTCGCACACGGCGCGGGTGGATATGTCGCCGTTGGGGGAGGTGTTGAGCAGCTCGGTCGCCGCGGCCAGAATCTTTGCTCTCGAACCCATGGAAACAACGCTAACACAAATATGTAATCGTTGCTATCGCCGGTTTGGTCGTGCGAACGAACTACAGACACGGGCGCCAGAACTTGATCAGATGAGTGAGCCGGTCCGGCCACGGTTCTGTGTGGAGTGACAGCTAGAGCCGTTCTGTTCTCACACTCTGAACGAAGGAATCCTGGTGATCGACTCGGAAACTACTGTTGCGCAGAATAATTCGCATTCCGGTTATCTGGGGTGGATTCTGCGGGTCATCAGTGTCGTGGCGTGCGCTGCGGTTGCAACGGTCGTTGTCTCGCTGACGCTCGGGCCGCCATTCGCGCGGGCCTGGGCACAGTGGGTTGCTCGTCATCTAGGTGGGGACTTCGAGACGGGAGTCGTTGTCGGATTTGTGACTGGGCTTCTGGGCACCGCTGTGACTTTGTTTGCAGCGCTGATGAGTTCGTTGGCGTGGCGGCGACGCGGTGGCCCGGCATTGTCGCTTGGTGTCGGTGCCATTGCCATGCTTGCCGTTATTCCTGGCGCAGTGAATTTGAGTATCGCGGTCGGTGCAGCAGGATCCGGTGTGAGGGCGGCGGGGAGGATCCTCGACGTCGACGGGCCGGCGTTTCGTGGAGCCTGGATAGCCGGATCTGTGGCGGGGCTGTTGCTGTATATGGCCGCGGCGCTGCTGTTAGGGAGGAGCCTTCGTTCGACGTTCGGGTCTGTCAGGCAGGTGGCGGCACCGCTCCCTGGGGTGGTCGGCTACACCGCCGATGGCCAACCCGTTTTTGCACAAGTGGGCTTCACATCGGACGGGATTCCGGTACTCGCAGATCAACTTGCAGCGCGCTATCCAGCGCGACCAGCGGTCGGCACGAATGCCTTGGCCATCGTCGCACTTGTACTTGGAATCTTCGGTGGAGTTCTTGCTATTCCAGTGGGGCATGTGTCGTTGAACCAGATTCGCCGTTCCGGCGAAAGTGGGCGCGGATTGGCAGTGGCCGGACTCGTTCTCGGCTATCTGTCCCTGGTCGTCGTCGTAGGTTTCGTATTCGTGGCTGTGTCCGCGGCCTATCGATAATTTGGGTCGCGCGTCAGAGTTGGGTGGGCTGGAGTGGCTCGATGTCGGAGGTGCGAGGTCCGAACAGGCCCATAGCCCGGGTGCGAATGGACGGTAGTGCTTCGTGGATGCTCCCGCCGAGGCGGTGGAGAGAGTTGAACGAGCGTGATTCCCAAACCGGAAACTCTCCGTCGGTGTCGCGTGATGCTGTGTCCCACAGGAGGGCGTCACCGTTTTCGCTCCATCCGAAAACCTGCAGCGAGTCGGGGAGTGACCAATCGCCGTCGGGTTCGATCATCCAATCGAACTCGTCATCCTGTCCTTCTCTGTAGACCGAATGAAGATGGGCGGTGAGGTTGCGGGCGCGCCCTTGCCAGCCGTCGGCAAATCCGGGAAGGACGGGCGGATAGATGAGCCAGAGTCCGAAGGTCCGCGCCCAACCTGCGTGCCTGATGAATGCGCGATATGAATCGGGGAAGCCCTGCCGGTCGGGAAATCGATAGGAATCCATAAGGGCAAAATCGATATGCGCGAGCGTCGGTCGGCCGTCTACCGTCAGCGCGTTGGTTCCCTGTGCAAACACACGCTCAACGCTAGCAATAGGGGACACCGTGCCGCCCTTTCCGGCTATCGAAGCACGCCGGAATGGGTCACCGAGGCGTGTGCTCGGTGACCTCCGGGTTCAGAGTCGTGTGGTGGAGCGGCGGGGTTTCCGGTCGGGGTCGATGCCTGGTGGTGGGATGAACCAGGGCAGGTGATCGGTGCCCATTCGGATTTCCCATTTGCCGGTGAATCCGGGTTTTCGGTGCATCAGGGTGTGGTGGGTTCGGCAGAGTAGGACCAGGTTGTCCATGACGGTTGGTCCTCCTTTGGCCCAGTGTTTGATGTGGTGGGCGTCGGTCCAGGCGGGGACGCAGTCGCAGCCGGGGAAGGCGCATCCTTTGTCTCGGGCGATCAGTGCGGTGCGTTGTGCTGCGGTGACAAGCCTTTTGAGTGGGGTGACGTCGAGTGGGGCACCGTTTCCGTCGAGGAGGACGCTGGAGAGCATGCAGTCGCAGGCGATCATGCGGGTGCGGCCGACGCTCAGTGGTCCCATCCAGGGCATGTGGCCGACATCGAGATCTTGTTTGTCGAGATCGTGAAAGTCGAGATCGAGCATACCGGGATCGTCGTCCTCGGAGGGGACAGGTGTTGAGCCATCACCCGTTGTGGCGCATTCACGGTGGTAGGCCAGGTCTTTGGCGTTGATGTGCACGTTCAGGTGTGGGCGTTGGCCGCCGTCGATGCCGGTGGCAGCGTTGTCGAGGTAGCGCCGGATGAGTTCTGCCATGGCGTCTGCGTTGCGTGTGGCGGCGGGTCGTTTGTCGGGTGTGCCGTCTTCGGCGGGGGTGGGCATGGAGAGGTTGGAGAGGGCGGAGAGAAGCATTTCGCCGGTCACTCCGTCGAAATCGCCTCGGACGGCGACTCTTCCGTTGAGGGTGGGGGAGATGCGCAGTTCGTTGCGGTCGGTGTCTTCGCTTGGTGGTGGGTCGTCGGATTCGAACATGTGCTCGAGGACGCTGATGGCGTAGCGCAGTTTGACGGTGGTTGCTTCGGTTCCCGATGCTGCGGCGAGGAGTGTGTCGCGGCAGTACGGTAGTGCGGCGTCGGGCATTGCCTTGGGTGGGGATTCGCAGAACGCCACGATCAGTGCTGCGTGCTCGAAAGTGAGGTCACCGGCATCGAATTGGTCTTCGATCTCGGGAAACGACCGTAGCGCTTTGCCCAGGGCTGCGATTCTTCTGCCGGTGGAGATCTGCAGCATGGTGTGGTTCGCGAGCCATTGTCCGGTGCCGCGGTAGCAGAGTACTTGTTCGTCCGGGTTCAACGTCAGGGTGTCGACAGCGGCCACTCGAATGGCTTCCAGGCGAAGGATTTCCGCTGACGCGGTGATGGCGATCTCGCGGACGTCGCTGGGGTGAAGCCGCCACAATCGTCCGCGCACACCCACGGCGGAGTTGTTGACCACGTCGGTGACAGTATCTTCGTCGGTGATGTTGATCGTCATGAGAACCCCCCGTTCCACCTCCCATCATACTCGAACATACTTTCGAGTCAAGGGCTTTTTCGAGAAGGTGAGGTGGGCCCGGCCGTCGTGATTCTATTGTCCGAGAACAGGTTCCGTCGCTACTCGACTCGTTGGAGGAAGGGGCGAGGCCAGGCGCCGAGTGCGAGAACGGCGAGGATCGTCTGGACTAGTCCGGTGGTGAAGAAGATGCCCTGCAGTGGCGACCAGGCGAGAACGATGGCGATCTCGACGAAGATCCAGATCATCATGGTCAGGCCGGCGGCCGCGTGCAGGCCCCACGTCAGACGGAACCTGTTGTGCTGAGCGAAGAGCGCGGCGGCCTGGATGCCTCCGACGACAACGCCGAGGAGGATTCCGGGCCAGAAATATGAAGGGAAGACGGTTCCCTCGATCCACTCAGGAGGCAGGCCCATCCCGCCGCCGATCGTCAGGCCCGCCATTCCTACGAGCGCAGAGAGCAGGTTTAGCCACGCGATGGCGGACAGACCGATCCGGAGACCGCGTGGAGGGAGCGATGTGGACGTCATGCCTGACAACGATAGAGAGGGTCAGTCGAGCCCGTCCATGTTCCTGCGCGTTGCCGCGCTGGCAGCGTCGGCATCACCCGCGACGATGGCTTCCACTAGATCTCGGTGGGCAGCGGCTTCGTCGTCGATCGATTCGGGGTCCCGCGCCGCGACGTCGGTGATCACGTCGAGGGCCGAGTTGCGGAGCGTTTCGATGAATGAATCGAACACCATCGACAACACGCTGTTGTGCGCAGCATTCACCACGGCGCGATGTAGTTCCATGTCAGCGTCGACAAATTCTGTTGGTGTCGAAGCATTTTCACGGGCTTCGAGTGCTGCCTGTAACAGATCGACGTCGGCGGAAGTCCGGCGCATGGCAGCCAGGCGGCCCGCTTCCACTTCCAGAAGTCTGCGTACTTCGTAGACTTCGCGGCGGTCCGAGCGTTTGAGTTCTCTCTCGAGCTCTGTGACCGGTGTCGAGGACATGACGTAGGTGCCGGACCCTTGATGCGAGTAGAGCTGGCCCGACGCAATCAGTGCGCGAACGGCCTCTCTGCCGGTCGAACGCCCGACTCCGAGGAGTGTGCTCAGATCCTGCTCGTTCGGGATTTTGGTCCCGACAGGCCACTCGCCGTCGCCGATGAGGCGCGCAAGTTCGTCCGCGGCTTTCTGTACCAGCGACTGCTGCTTGATCTGGCGCACTGCCATGTGACTGCTCCTGACTGACTCGGTGAACCGCAATGGAGCGGCTCACCGAGTAATACTTCATGTCCTCCGATGAATCTTCAGACTACGGGGCCGTCTTTCGGTTTATCGAAGGGCGATGCTGTCCAGTTCGCGCTCCGTCTCGTCTTCCGGGTCGAGTCGTCGATCGCGCAAGGTGAATGCGATGACGGCGCCGACGAACAGCACTGCAGTTGTCGCCCCGATCGCCATGCGCGGTCCGAAGTGATCTGCCAGGTAGCCGAACAGCGGAGATGCGATGCCCCCCACGGACATCGCGAGTCCGAGCGTCACCCCACTTGCTGTGCCGGGGCGATTCGGTAGGTAGTCCTGCGCCAATGTCACCTGTGGCGCGAAGGGCAGGAACATAGCAAATCCGAGACAGACGATTCCCAATTCGGCAACTGCGACGTGCGGGGCGGCAGCGAGCAGTGCCAGTGAAGGTACCGCAAGCAGGTAGCCGAGTCGGATGGATGCGCGTCGACCACGACGGTCCGCGAGGACTCCTCCCAGTAGCGTTCCGGCCGCTCCTGCCAATGTGAAGGAGGACAACACGATTGCAGCGCTCGAGGACGATCCGTTCAGTGCGTTGAGCACGAACGGTGAGACCAACGACAGAGTGGTCACGTACGGAATTGACCAACAGACCGTTACCAGCACGAGTCGTGTGAACGAGCGCCAATCGTCTGACACGGGACCGTTCGCTGCCAGTTGCGCACTCAACGACTGGGCTGACTCGGCCGCACCCGTGTTGGCCGATCGCGACTGGGCGACCATCCACCAAATAGCCGCCACCACTGCAGGAACTGCGAGTAGATAGCCGCCGGACAAACCGAGTGAGCCAACCACGAGCGTGACAAACGGTGGCGCCAGCGAGGCGCCCAACGTACCGCCCACGGAGAACACGCTCATGGCTTTCTGTGAATGACCTCCAGCCGCGCGTGCCAAATTTGTGGCGGGAGGATGGTATGCGGCGATGCCGATGCCGGCCACGGCAATTGCCAGCCAAGTGACGATGTAGGTGGTGCTCATCGCTGCCACGACAATGCCTGCTGCGGCCGTCACAAAACCTGTGGGTACCAGCCAGTTTCGGCTCTTTCGATCGACCAGCATGCCGAATGCAGGTTGCACGACACTGGATAGTCCGGTCGCGGCGAGCGTGATTCCGGCGACCGCGGAATAGGAATATCCGCGTTCGAGCATCATGAACGGCAACAGCGCAGGCACAGCCCCCTGGTACAGATCGTTCACGACGTGTGTGCCGGTGAGAAATGCAACTTGCCCCTTCTTCATCTCCTTGGGCATCCCTTCGTTCAGGTCTTCAAGTCCTCAGGTCCTCTGAGGACTTGAAAGCTATCACGAACCCGCGGGCGCACGGTTGCGTTGGAGACCTGGATCTCATTCGAGACGACTGACTAACTCTCAGCAGTCGCGGCGTTGCGGGCGGCGAGTTGCGCGAAAGCGTGGGTAAGTTCTGGCGGGCCGACGACATCGATGTCGGTGTCGAATTGGTTGAAGGAGGCTGCCAGCGCCGTCCAAGACCATGATCCGGCTTCGAGACTGCACTGCTCGGGGCCAAGATCTTCGACGATGCCGTCCCCGACAAAGGGAAGAACATAACTGGCTGGTCGATGGAGAACGACCTTGCCGTGGCACGGCCAATTGTTGATATGTTCCGATCCTTTGAAGCGCGCGGACACGTATTCGCTGACGTCGCCGCCGGGGATTTCCTTCGGCGTGAACCGGGGACCGTTCGGGGTGCGTGGGGTGATGCGATCGGCGCGGAAGATTCGCCAGTCGTCTCGCGCGAGATCCCACGCGACGAGGTACCAGCGACGCTTGGAGGTCACCAGATGATGCGGCTCCACTCGGCGCGGGGGTGTTATTTCGCTGTTGTCGGTTGAGTGGTCGTTCGAGTAATCGAAGCGGAACACCTCGCGAGCGCGGACTGCAGCGGAAATCGCTACGAGCACCTCTGGGGACACGGAGTCTGCGTCGCCGGAACCGGCCGAAATCGTGGTGAACGTGAGCGCGTCGAGGCGATGGCGCAGACGCGACGGCATCACTTGCCGCACAGTGGTCAACGCTCGAACCGCATCCTCTTCGATACCGACGCCGGTCAGCGTCGCCGCCTGCAGCGCAACTGCCAGTGCGATGACCTGATCGTCGTCGAACAGCAGGGGTGGCAGCTCGCTGCCGGCGTCGAGTCGGTATCCGCCGTCCGGGCCCATGGTCGCCGCAATGCGGTAACCCATCTCCCTGAGCCGGTCGATGTCGCGGCGGACCGTGCGATGGCTGATGTCGAGCCGCTCGGCGAGTAGAGCGCCCGGCCAGTCGCGTCTCGTCTGCAAGAGGGACAGCAGATTCAAGAGTCGAGTGGTGGTCGCCATGCGGTGAGACTACGACGAGTCTAGGACGAAAACAGTCCTATACGGCTGTGAGAGTCGACGTTGTCAGGGAAAACCCGAGCGACGTTCGTACCAGGAGCAGACATGAGCATCAAGACAACGACCCACCTCAACTTCCGCGGAGACGCCCGCGCGGCTCTGGAGTTCTACCAGTCCGTCTTCGGTGGCCAGGTCACGATCGCAACCTACGGCGACTTCGGGATGCCCAAGGAGGTGCCCGGCGCTGAGAACGTCGTGTTCGGCCAGGTGGAGACAGAGGACGGCTTCTGTGTGATGGCATACGACATCCCTGGACAGTCGGGCGGCTCGGCCGGCAACGCAGGCTCGACACACCGCGAGAACGGCACCACGATCACCGACCAACCGTTCTTCGTCTCGGTTCGCGGTGAAACCCTCGAAGAGGTGCAGAACTACTGGGCCGAACTCTCTGCTGGTGCATCGATCATCGAGGGTCTTGCCGCCGCGGCGTGGAGCCCCGGTTTCGGCATGCTCACCGATGCGTTCGGGGTGACGTGGATCCTCGACGTCGCTGCCGGCGAAAACCCGGCCTGATCATTCAGACGACAAAGCCGCTGGCACCAAAAGGTGTCCAGCGGCTCCGGCGCGTCGGTGCCCGTCTTGCGCCTCTCGGCAAGTGGCCACTCGAAGTGGCAATTCTGGGGTGGTACCCGGGGCAAAGAACCGAACACCGACACCATCTCCAACGAACCTCCACACGGAGTTATTCCATGCTGACTTGTGCCGCGGTCAATCGTGGTCCTGCTCATCGCTCAGCTCCAGCAGAGCTGGCGACAACGGCTTCGATTCTCTGAGGTGCGCGTCGTAGCACCTCGGGGATTGCCTGGGTATGAGATTCCCTGGTCAGTAGGCGAAGCACGAGAACGGCTCAGGCCCTCATCTCGGTGTGAGATGGGGGCCTGAGGTGAGGATCTGAATCAGCCGGTGACACCGGTCAATTCGTTGGGGGCGTGATCGAGAGTGGTCTCGGTCAGGATGCTGCCGTCCTCGAGGTCGACTGCGATCAGCTTCTTCGACGCTGGGTCGGTGACGTAAGCGGTGTGATCTTCTACGAAGAGCGCGGGCCTGGGCTCTTGCCATTTGGTGGGCTCGGTCCATGCGTCTATGACGGCGATCTTCTTGGTGACGACGCCGGTGTTCGGGTCGATGACGTGGATGGCGCCGTCGGTGCCGAGCACCAGTGCCTCTCCGTGTGGTCCGCGGCCGAGTGAGCGGAAGGTGTAGCTGGTGCCGAGGTCGACGAGCTCAAGTTCGGACGTCGTCGTGTTGGTCAGCGAGACCCGTTGCGGACGTTCGAGTTCGGCGTCCTTGTCGGTCTTGTAATCACCCAGCACGATGTCCGACTCCTCCGAGCCTGCCTGATTTCCGATGCGGCCGTATGCATCCGGACTCTGGACCTTGGTGATCGCTCCGTTCTTGTACACGAGCAACCCGTCCTGGCAGCCCAGCACGATGGCTTCGCCGGCAGCGACTGCTTCGCCGTGGACACCGGGGCACTGTTCGTTGCGCAGGATTTCCTTGCGGTCGGCATCGAGGATGGCAATGCCGTTGCGGGACTCCGAATTTCCGATGGTCGTCAACAGGCTGCCGTCGGCAAGTGCGACCGCAACGCCGTGATGGGGTTCTGGCGTGGTGTACGTCTCGACGCGGGGTTGGCGTTTTGCCAGTTGCGCCGGATCGAAGATCTCGACGAGTCCCGAGCCGTCGTTGAAGAGAACGGTTTTTCCGGCATGGCGTACGACGTGTCCGGGTTCGTTGGCTGCGAACTCGACCTCGGACATCGCGGGATCGGCTGTGTAGTAGTGGGAATGGTCGCCGTGGGCTGAGGACCACGTGCCGGTGTCGAGCACCTTGAACGCCTCACCCGACGAGATCATGACGTGGCGACCGTCGCCGGCCGGGTTGAGTCGCGTGAAGCCGTCGATCTTGGTCTCGCCGACCACGTCGAGCGAAGTTGCATCCAGCACCAGGACGCCACCGTCGTAGGAGACTGCGAGACGCGGTGTTGCCGAGGCTTGTTCGGTGGGTGCGGACGCGGTTGTCGTGGTGGTCTCCGACGGGGCCGAGTCCTTGTTGTCGGACGAGCAGCCCGTGACGAGGGCGAGTGAGAGGCCAACTGATGTGGCAAGGGTGAGGCGCCGCGACATGCGGGTGTTGAGGTGCATGGCTATAGATCTACTGCTTAATGTAAATGATTGTCAAAGTCGAGTATGCGAATGTTCGCATGTCGGGCGTGGGCACCGCGCTCGAGCATTCGCGAGCCGATGACCCCGAACACGAGTTCCCAGAAAGGGCGTTCCGATATTGAGCGGTTGAGAACATGCCTGCGATTCTTTTGCCGCGTACGGAATCAGCCGCGTCGAACGCCTCGACATTGGATCATGGCCGTCGGCGTCAGTCATGACCCAGGATTCCAGGGCTGGCAGCAGGCCTGGGCATAGTGTGTATTTCCGCCCAGGTCGGCCGGTGTTCGAGTATGTGGGTCCTGATGTCGGACTGATACCGAGGACTCCGAATTCGGTGTTGATCAGGAATCCGGAACGCTCAGTATCAATCCGAAGGTCTCCGTCAGTGAGTGCATGGTCGAAGGGCATTCCATGCGCCACAGCGTTGTTGGCTGCCGCGCACGCGTAGTAGCCGAAGGGTTGCGCCCGAAGGATGACGCGTACGCGACGTAGCGACGGCTTCAAGGACCATGTCTTTGGCCCACTGATCCAACTCGAGCAAATTGGCGCCGACGGCGCTTCCGCTTTTAGTTCCAGTGCAGGTTAGGCGGCGTGGTCTTCATGCACCGGTGGGCCCGTGCCTCGCGACGGGGAAGCCGGTTTGGTGGCTTGAATTTGAGGTTCGTCTACTGCTCTCGGGCCGTCGCTCGTTCCGAGTTCAGGTGAGGTGGCGGCTGGGAGGCGTCAGCGTGGCTTCGACGCCCCATCAGGTAAAAGGCGATAGTGGCCGGCGTGATGGTTGCGAGCGCAACGTAGGACATGGCACTGACTGGAGACGGTGCGGGGAAGAAGATTCCGTTGAGATAGATCCATGAGGTTGCGACGGCACCGGCGATCAGTGCTGCGATTGTCACGGCGGTGGCTGCGCGCTCGCGGAAGAGGAGCATCACGGCGCCTATGCTGATGACGACGTATGGGCTCACCCAGAAATAGACGACCAGAGTTGACACTGCGTTATAGATGGAAGGAAGTGGGCCCGTGACGCCGATCACCAAAGTGCAAATGCCGAAGAGGCCACCGAGAATGATCAGCAGGATTGCGGAAACAGGGCTGTGAAATCGGGAGTGTATGCGTGTGAACCTTTGTGGTAGAAGCTTTTCGGCTGACAGAGTGGCGACGAAGCGGGATCCGTAGTTGACGAATCCGATCAGTGCGGCGAAGGTCGCTACGGCGACAACGAGGTCCGTCATTTGTCCCATTGCGGTCGGTAAGCCCGCATTCTCGGCCAGGGCGGCGGGGGATGATGTGCCGGAAAGGATTTGGTCGGACGTCTCCGTGATTCCTGGTGCCTGTAGGAAGGTTGCGATCACGTACAAGGTTCCAAGCACGATGGGGACACTCATCACGGCGGCCGGCACATTCTTCTTCGGGTCGCGGGTCTCCGCGGCCAGGGCCGCGCTCCCCTCGAAACCGACCAGGAACGCAGTTCCGGATGCGATGCCGGCCACGATCCCGCTGACGGACGCGCCCTGAAGAGTCAGTTGTTCCTGCAGATGTAGACCAGTGTGAATCGCGCTCGCCCCGGTAATGGCCAGCAAGAGTGGAAGACAAATCGCGGTGAGTAGGACCGCGATTACGATCGAAACATCTAGGCCGCGACAGGTGATCGCCGCGACAATTGCTGCGGAGGCGAGGTAGATCGCGATTTGTGCAGGGCGATCGAGGCCGCCGTCGATGCCGATAGATTGCAGGAAGCTACCGCTGTACGCGCCGATGACCAGCAAAATGCTTGCGACCATCGCCAGATACCCGAGGAACAACGAGGCTGCGATCAGTGACTGTGCCCATCGCCCGAATACTTCGCCGGCGTAGGAGTAGAGCGATCCGGAGGCGACATACCGGCTAGCGAAGACGGTTACTGCTCTGCCGACGCAGATGACTGTCAGCGCTGCGAGCAGAGCAGCTACCCAACCACCGAGTCCTGCGTTGAGGACCAGCAGCATTGGAAACGACGCCATGCCGACGGCAGGGATCATTGACGAGATGGCCAGCGAGGTCAGTTGAAGGCGGCTGAGATGGCCGGATTCAAGGTTGATGGACTCCGTATCAGTTTGTGCTACAGCATTATTCGACGAGTGATTCATATGTGCGTCCTTGAATTTGTGCACTGTCGAGTGCGGGCAGGGGCTATATGCCGGGATCGGCCGCGATCGCGCGTGTGAGGATCGGGATAGCCCTCAGGAGATGGTGATGTCAGTCACATGACTGAGTCGATCGACTGAGATTAGCTTCGCCCTTGCTGTTCGTCAATGAGTTCCGGGAAATTCCTTGAATGCAGCTGCGGGATTCGGATGATGACGGGCACGACTGCGGCCCGGCGCTGTCGATTGCAACGCCGGGTGGGAAACGGGAAAACTCTAGTGGGGCGGGTGGATCGAATCGATGATGCCGACGATTGCGGACGAGATGGCGTCGAGTTCGGGTGCGCTCACTCCGGTCGCGCCAGTTGCGAGATTTTGCATGTAGATTCCGTCGATTGCGCCGATCGTGTAGCGGGCGAGCAGTGTGGCGTCGCTGCCGGCGATGTCGGTTGCGTGCCGAAGCTCATCGGCGAAGGCGGATATGTACGTCGTGTAGCTGGCTCTGGCGAGTTCGGCCTTGTCCGGATTGCGCAGCGCCCACAGCAGCAGCTCGTATTGGGCGATCGGGACGTCCCGATCGGCGTGGAGAAGATCTTGGAAGCGTTCGAGCAATGAACGGATGATCTCTTGACGTGTCCAGCCAGTTGTCGGTACCAGGCGTGATCCCACTGTGGTGGCACGAAACATGTCGTCCACGGCGGTATAGATCTCTCCTTTGCCGTCGAAACTGTAGTGCAACGCAGCGAGGTTGACTCCGGCTTCGTCGGCGATGCGGCGGGTGGTCGCCGCGGCCAGTCCGTCGCGAATGATGACTCGGGCGGCGGCCTTGACGATCGCAGTCCGCCGCTCGGATGCTGTCAGATACGCCATTCGCTTTACCGTTCACCTTCTCGTTGTCGTGGGACTCCAGGGGTCGAGCGTATCGATGTCACTCAGCGTGCGTGACACCCTGGTCGATCCTTTATCCGCCCGGTGCGTTCCGGGTGCGTCGTTGCCGCTCTTCGGGATCTCTTGCAGTTTGCCTATTGACGCTAGCTCCGATCCGCCATAATCTCAGTCACATGAGTTAGTCATGTGACTGACTTCATTGCTCGACTATAGCGCTTGGCAGATCACACCAGGGCGAGAGCTGCGACATCGCACAAAACCGCGTCTCTCTGACGCGCAACCAAATCGCTTGCCCCATGCCCCGAAACTGGAGGGACCACCCCATGACCGACATCCGAGAGCGGGTGGATACAGATCCACCGCGACCCGATGAATCCCATACCCGGTGTGCGCCCGACGTCGCCGTCACGATGGAGTTCGACCCACCCCCGTTGGTACGAGCTGTCGTGACCCGCCTGCGCGTTGCTCTCGATTCCGACTCAGGCAGGAAAGCTCTCGAGGCAATGCCCCCCGAGGTCGACCTGCAGTCGACCAGTGATCCGCAAAGCGCGCGATTGACTCGAACAGCAACCGGCGTGCACGTCAGTAGCCCCGAGGGGTCGACAGTTCCTGTTGTCGGAATCAGCGTCGACGAACTGGCGATATCCGAGGACGAGCCCCTGGCGGGCACTGCGAATGTTGCCGCGTTAACCCCTCTTATCGAACCAGAGCCACCGACGCTGGACATCGCAGCGTGTGAATTCTGGGAGAAAGCTTCGGGCCTGCCTGGAATGCCCGGATTGTCATTGGCTGCTCTCGACACGGGCGCAGCCGTGCACGTGGGGCCGACAACGGATGCGTATGAAATTCACGGGCTCGAGATGGATCTACGTCGACTGCTAGCGGGTTTCGAGTTGTTCGTCTATTCCCTGCGCGCAGGGAAGTTCTACATCAAAGGCACGAACCGACAATTGTCGGTCGTCGCGGGAGCATCAATGAAGGCGGTCCTCCATGTTTGACACGACGAACCTCGGTGAATGGATCGGCAACAATTCCGTTCGCACGATTCGCGCACAAACCGTGACGTTGGATGGTGCCTTGGTCGGAAAACATCTGTCACCCAAAAAGTTTGAGTCCGGAGCGCAATCGGGCTGGGGATTCGCTGATATCGCCCTCGCAGTCGATCTCGGGAACACCGCTCAGCTCGGATTCGATTTCGGTGATTGGCGCGGTGAGATGCACGACGTCTTCCTTCGTCCCGATCTTACGACTCTGTCAACCGACGCATCACTACCAGGTCTCGCCACGGTGATGTGTGATCTGGTCGATCAACACGGGGCACCGCTTCCGGTGTGTTCGCGATCCACGCTCGCACGTGTGGTCAAAGAGCTTGCCGAGCTTGGATTTACAGGTAAGGCGGCCGTGGAGATCGAGGCCACGGTGTTCGAAGAGTCGATCGAGCAGGCCCGCGAACAGCGTTTCACGAACCTGCATCCACTCGGCGGTACCCAGGGCGCGATCTACCTGTTGAGCAGATCACGGGACTACACGACGCTCATGGACGCAATAGCTGACCGCATCGAACGGGCCGGAATCCCTTGGGAAGGCTGGGCAGACGAGTCCGCGCACGGCCAAATCGAAGTAAATCTCCCACCGACCGACATTCTCACCGCAGCGGACTGGTACGTACGAACGAAGCAGATCATGCGGGAAGTCGCCTACGAGCACGGTCGCACCATCACCTTCATGGCTCGGTGGTCGCCGGACCAGTTCGGGCAGGGCGCTCACATCAACCTTTCGCTTCAACAGGACGGACGGAACGCCTTCTTCGATGAAGTTGAGCCCTCGCGCCCGTCGGAGACGATGCGGAACTTCATCGGTGGCGTCCTCGACACAATGGCGGCGGCCAGTTCTTTCCAGTATCCGACCGTGAACTCATACCGCAGAATCGCAGAATTCGACGGACCTCCCACCACCGTCACGTGGGGTGTTGACAACAAGAGTGCGGCCGTTCGAGCCGTCTGCACGACCGAGAAGCTCTCTCGTGTCGAGTATCGCGTCCCGTCGGCGGACGTGAACATCTATCTGTCGATGGCATCGTTCCTTGCCGGCGGTCTGATCGGTCTGCGCGATCACAGCGATCCTGGCCTCGAATGCACCGTCATGGCCTGGGGATTGCCGCCGGGAACCCCGAAGTTGCCAGCCAGCCTCTCTCGAGCGATCGCGGAATTGAGTGGCGATGTAAACCTGACGGAGGTTTTGGGGCGAGAGCTGGTGGAGTACTGGATCGGCACGCGCCGGTGGGAATGGTTGCAGTTCTTCACCACTGGGGGAGACCCGGCCGCAGGAGTCTCCGACTGGGAGCTCGAACGCTACTTCGAGCACGTCTGACAACGAGGACAGGTCTGAAGATGAAAGCAGCAATACTGAACGCTGCCCCTGGTCGGCTCGAGTTCGAAGAACTCGACATCGACGTGGCCGGACCTCGAGAAGTTCGCATACGTACAGCAGCCGTCGGGCTGTGTCATACCGATCTGCACTACGTGGACGCGCTCTGGCGAACAGAACTTCCGGAGGTGCTCGGTCACGAGGCATCGGGCATCGTCGAATCGGTTGGGTCAGACGTCACGGCTGTAGCGCCTGGCGACCACGTCGTGACGTGCATGACAGCTTTTTGTGGCCGATGCCGATACTGCATTGCAGGTCGACTCACCCTCTGCTCCAATCATTCCCGCCTCCGCTCGCGGCCCCAGCCGGCGTTGACGACCAAGGCCGGGCGCGCAGTGGGACGAATGGGTGGCATCGGTGGATTCGCCGAACAGATGCTCGTGCACGAGAACAGCGTCGTCCGCGTCGACGATTCGGTACCTCTCGATCGCGCGAGTTTGCTCGGGTGCGCCACCATCACTGGCGTCGGGGCGGTCTGGCACAGTGCTCGCATCGAACCAGGGTCGTCGGTTGCCGTCATCGGTTGTGGAGGCGTGGGGCTTTCGGTAATTCAGGGCGCCCGGCTAGCCGGCGCGGCCCGGATCATCGCGATCGATGTGGACCAGCGAAGTATCGATCAGGCTCTTCGAGTCGGGGCGACTGCGTCAGTGAACGCGGCTGAGATCGAACCAGTCGACGCCGTACGCGCGTTGTGTCCGGGTGGGGTGGACTACTCATTCGAGGCGATCGGCCGCAGAGTCACTGTCGAGCAGGCATTCTCGATGCTCGCTCCCGGCGGAGTGGCCACGGTCCTCGGCATGGTTCCTGATGACGAGCCGCTGCGGATCACAGCGTCGGAATTGTTTTTCCAGGAGAAGCGATTGCAAGGCTCCCTCCTCGGGTCGAACCAATTCCCGACCGATATTCCGCGATTGGCCGAGCTGTACGTCCAGGGCCGACTCGAACTCGACGAGATGATCTCGTTGCGAGTCCCCTTCGGCGAGATCAACACAGGAATCGCAGCGCTTCGTGAAGGAGGGGTGAATCGTGTCGTCGTCGAATTCGCCTGAGCGTGCGCGTCGCCCATTGATCGGAGTGACCGGTCGGCGCTCGAGCGCGGAACGCCTGGCCGTCGAACCTCGGTACCGCCATCTCGAGTTCGACATGCACTACTCCGATTTTCCCACCCGGCTGTCGTCCGAAGGCGCCCTGGTCGTCCAAATTCCCTATGAGGCAAGCGGAATCGACCTGATTGAGCGGCTCGACGGAATAGTCATCTCTGGTGGGCAGGATGTTCACCCCGAAACACTGGGTATCGACGCCGCGCCCACCGACCCGGACAGTGACCCGCGTCGAGATGCGTATGAGATCGAATTAATATCGGGTGCAGTAGAACTCGGTACTCCACTGCTGGGTGTCTGTCGCGGGATGCAGATGCTGAATGTGGCATTGGGAGGCACGCTCGTGCCTGATCTTCCGACCATAGACATCAACCACAAGTCACCAGGACTGGGCATAGCCGAGGAGACCCACCCCGTACGGATCGCCACTGATTCGACGGTGTTCGAGATATACGGCGCACACGTAGAGGTCAACTCCTTGCACCACCAAGCAGTGGACCGGCTCGGCCCGGGCCTCACTCCCAGCGGGTGGGCTCCGGACGGTGTCGTCGAAGCGGTGGAGATGCGCGGGAGACCGATCGTCGGCGTCCAATGGCATCCGGAATGGCGCCGGAAGGACCCCGTCTTCGCATGGTTGGTCCAGGTCGCTCTCGCGCGAAAGGAAGTGCTCGATGGAGTTGCATGAATACTCGGACATGGACGCCACGGATCTGAAATGTCGACTCGACCGGAAAGAAGTAACCCCTGCTGAAGTGCGCGAAGCCGCACTAGCTGCAATCTCCCACGTCGACACGCACCTCGGTGCCACCGTCGGTCCTCCACTCGACCCACCACCGACGTATTCCACATCCGGTCCTTTCAGCGGAGTTCCGTTCGCGCTCAAAGATCTCCTGTGCACTGCGGCGGGGATAGCGAACGAGAACGGTAGCGCAGCAACCGCAGGCTATATCGCCACACGTGACTCCGATCTGATGGCTAGGTGGCGCGCTGCCGGACTGTCCGTGACCTGTCGCACTGCCACACCAGAATTCGGATTCAGCGCAACGACGGAATCGGCAGTGAACGGTCCTACCCGCAACCCCTGGAACCCACAGCGGGTCGCCGGTGGATCCAGCGGTGGCTCCGCGGCGCTCGTTGCCGCCGGGGCCTTGCCGTGGGCGCACGCCAACGACGCCGGCGGATCCATAAGAATCCCTGCCGCACTGTGCGGGGTGGTGGGACTCAAACCGACCCGCGGGCTCGTTCCACCCGGCCCGGATTCGGATGAACCGCTCTTCGGCCTCACGACTGAGTTCGCGGTCACCCGGACAGTTCGCGACGCCGCCGCGTTGATGGACGTAGTGCACGGCAGCGCACCGGGGGACCGGTACTTTCAGCCGCGTCGAAGCCCCGGCCACTACAGCCGAGCAGTCGGCCGGCGACCGAAAGGCCTCCGGATCGCTGTGTCGACCGAATCACCTGGCAGTCGTCACGCTGCGGACCCCGCCGTGACAGCCGAGGTGATGCGCATCGCGCGCTTGCTCGAACAGTTCGGCGGCCACGTCGAGAATGCGGCACCAGATGTTGACCCCGAACTGTTTCGGGATCTCAATCTCACTTTCTGGTCTGCGTCGATCGCAGAGTCCATGCGCGCACTGACCGGAGTACGCGCCATCGAGGACATGTACTCCTCGCTGGAGAGCTCGACTGCCGCCATGGTTCGTCACGGATTCACCGTGGAATGGGCGGACATCGCCCGCGCCCGCCGCTACCAGAATCACCTGACCCGTGGCACGGCGAGCTTCTTCGAATTCTTCGACCTCACTCTCACGCCCACCACACCGACGACCGCCTGGCACGTCGGCGAACTCGACTCCAACCGGCGGGGTATCACCGCCGGCGAGTGGGTGGACACCTTGGCGAAGTACTCGCCCTTTACTGCCATCTACAACGTCACGGGCCAACCGGCTATCTCCATCCCCACAGGAATGTGTGACGGACTGCCGATCGGAGTGCAGCTCGCCGCAGCTCCCGGCCGTGACGATCTGTTGCTTGCCGTGGCCGCGCAACTCGAGGAAGCCGTCCCATGGGCAGGCCGCGTCCCACCGATTCATGCCGGCAAGCCGCTCCTCCCAGAAACGGAAAAAATGCCGACCCTCTACTCGGAAACGGAACGCACATGAACACCCGCGAGGAATGGACACGATTCGCGACGTCAATCGAAGCACCATCGGCTATGTGGCTGAACGGTCAATGGTTCAACGGTGACGGGAGTGAGCGCCACTATGTCTTGTCCCCGCATAACGACACCGTCGTAACCAGCGTCCCGCTGGCCACTCACGCCGACGTCGACAGAGCCGTCGAAGGTGCTCGCGCGGCGTTTCTCGATGGCCGGTGGGCGAGGATCAGTGCGCACGAGCGTGGTGCGGTACTGCAGCGGTGGGCAGAGCTCGTCTACGAGCACCGCGACGAACTCGCTGCGCTCATCACACTCGAGATGGGTAAGCCGATCCAGGTGGCACGTGATATCGAGCTGCGCGCCGTCGAGAACACCTTCCGCTGGTATGGAGAACTGGCTGACAAACTCTACGACGAGTCGCCACGCGGCCTGATCGATGCGGTCGCGTTGGTGAGCCGTGAGCCGGTGGGGGTGGTCGCGGCGATCACCCCATGGAACTTCCCACTCACTCTCAGTAGTTGGAAGATCGCCCCTGCGTTGCTTGCAGGCAACAGCATGGTCATCAAGCCCGCTACACAGTCACCGTTGTCCTTGCTTCGCTTGGCTCAGCTGGGTTCGGCTGCAGGACTTCCCGACGGCGTGCTGCAAGTTGTCACAGGTAGCGGTGGACAGGCCGGAGCTGCCCTTGCTCGCCACAACGGCGTCGACTGTCTCACCTTCACCGGATCACCGGATGTCGGCAAACAGCTGCTGATCTACGCGGGTGAGTCGAATGCGAAACCCGTTCATCTCGAACTCGGCGGCAAGAGCCCACAGTTGGTATTCGCCGATGCTCCGGACCTCGCCGTTGCAGCGCGCACCGTGGCGTGGGCAATTACCTTCAACGCCGGACAGATGTGCACTGCAGGTGCTCGCTTGTTGGTCGAGGAAACGATCGCGGATCAATTCGTCGCCGAGGTGGTTTCGGAAATCAAGCGCTGCACTGTCGGTGACCCTTTCGATCCCGATACCCACATCGGGCCCGTCGCGAGTCGGGCGCATCGCGCGGACGTCCTCGAACACGCGAGAACTGCTCACACAGAAGGCGCAACGCTCGCCCACGGTTCGCTGCAGGAACGAGCAGGTTCGGGGGCGTACCTGGATCCGATCGTGTTCACCGATGTTCAGGCCGAGCACCGCCTGTTCATCGAAGAAGTTTTCGGACCGATCCTCGCAGTCACCCGTTTCACTGATGACGCTGACGCCGTCAGGTTGGCTAACGCCACACCGTTCGGTCTCGGAGCGGGGGTGTGGACGTCGAATCTCACACGAGCCCACCGGCTCACGCGCGAAATCGACGCAGGTCTTGTCTGGGTGAACTGCTACGAGGAAGGGGATCTCTCCGTCCCCTTCGGCGGTCGCAAACTCTCAGGCCACAGTGTGGACAAGAGCATCCATGCACTCGACAAATTCACGTCGACGAAGTCGACGTGGATCCATCTCTGAACAAAGGCACAGCACATGTCATCACGGGTCAACGACGGCCACATCGCGATCATCGGAACCGGGTTTTCCGGGCTGTGCATGGCGATCGAACTGAAGAAGAAGGGCATCGACGACTTCGTCCTGTACGAACGCGCCGACGATGTCGGCGGAACCTGGCGCGACAACACATACCCAGGGGCAGCCTGCGATGTGCCCAGCGTGTTGTATTCCTACTCCTTCGCTCAGAACCCGAACTGGACCCGTATCTTCCCGCCATGGTCGGAACTGCTCGACTATCTCAGATCTGTTGCTGCGCAGTATGATTTGCTGCCGCACATTCGCTTCGGTGTCGAGGTCTCCGAAATGCGGTTCGACGAGGACCGGCTCCGGTGGAACATCCAGTTCGCATCCGGCGAATCAGTGACGGCGGCCGTTGTCGTCAACGGCTCAGGGGGCTTGAGTAATCCGTACATCCCGCAGCTACCCGGACTGGAATCATTCGAGGGTGCCGCATTCCACTCCGCCAAGTGGCGACATGACCTCGACATGTCGGGAAGGCGTGTCGCGGTGATAGGTTCCGGCGCCAGTGCGATCCAGTTCGTCCCCGAAATCGCCCCGCACACCGAGACCCTGCATGTGTTTCAGCGATCACCCAACTGGGTCATGCCACGTGGTGATGCCGCGCTGTCGCCCGCCACCCGCGAAAGATTCTCACGGCGTCCTTATCGTCAACGGTGGCTGCGATGGCGGACCTACTGGGCATTCGAAAAGCTCGCCAGCGCCTTCCTCGGAAATCGCAAACTCGTCGAACAGTACCGATCCCAGGCGCTCGCCAATCTTCAACAGCAAGTGCCGGATTCGGACTTGAGGCAGAAGGTCACCCCAGATTACGATCCCGGCTGTAAACGTCGCTTGATATCCGACGACTGGTACCCCGCGCTGCAACGGGAAAATGTGCACTTGAACACCTCGGGGGTTTCCGAGATCCGCCCGCATTCGATCATTGACTCAGAGGGAGCGGAACACGAAGTCGACACCCTGATCTTCGCGACCGGATTCCAGGCAACCAGCTTCCTGGCACCGATGAAAGTATTCGGCCGCGAAGGAGTCGAACTCTCCGACAGTTGGCGCGAGGGCGCCGCAACAAAGCTCGGGCTTGCATCCGCCGCGTTCCCGAACCTGTGGTTCCTCAACGGCCCGAATACCGGTCTCGGTCACAACTCGATCATCTTCATGATCGAAGCACAAGCCAGATACATCGCTTCGGCAGTGCAGTACATGCGCCGAAAAAGTATCTCTGCCCTCGAACTCGATCGCACCGTCCAGACAGGCAGCTACGCCGCCACCCAAGAACGCATGCGCCGAACTGTATGGGCATCGGGTGGCTGCGACAGCTGGTATCAATCCGCTGACGGTCGAATCGACACCCTGTGGCCGGCCAGCACAATCGAATACTGGTTGCGCACCAGGCTATTCCGCAAGTCCGACTTCCGTGCACTGACGACAGGCAAAGGATGAACAACATGGACGTATCAATACTCGGCACCGGCTTGATGGGAACAGCTCTCGCTCAGGCGCTCATACGCAGCGGGACAAAGGTGACGGTGTGGAATCGAACCGCCGACAGAGCGTTACCCCTCGCTGCGGCTGGAGCCACAGTCGCCGAATCTCCACAATCTGCGATTGCGGCCAGCCCGCTAATCGTCATCAGTCTCCTGAACTACGAGATCGCCAAAGATGTCGTTACAGAAGCAGATTCGATTGCCGGAAAAATCATCGTCAACACCGCAACCGGTACGCCGGAGGAAGCGAACCAGTTCGCCGAGTGGATCGCAGGGCGAGGCGCTCGGTACCTCGACGGAGCCATAGCTGCATACCCGGAGGACATCGGAACCGAAAGTTCAGGGATCAACTATTCCGGAGACGAGGACGTGTGGGAGGACGTCCAGAGCCTTCTGACACCCATCGCCGCCCAATCACGATATGTCGGAGCCCGTCCCGGTGCCGCCAACGTGATCGACGCGGCCATGGCAGGCGCATTCTTCAACGTCGCGCTCGGTGCCTTCCACGAAGCAGCAGCGTACGTGCGGTCCGAGGACGTCGCGATCGCGGAGATGCGCCACAGTTTGCACCTGTGGACCGACAAACTTCTCGAACTCCTTCACGAAGCACTCAAAGCGTTCGAATCCGGAGAGTACGAGACCGATCAGGCAACCTTGAACGTATACGCAGCCGCAGTAGAAGCCTGGCAACAATCGATGCAGCGAGCAGGCCAACGCGCCGCTCTGATGACGGCGAATCTCGACAACTTGCAACGTGCATGCGCAGCCGGGCACGGGGACAAGGGCATCTTCGCCCAAATCGAAACACTCTCCGCCAACCCTCAATCCGCAATCTAAGGAGACATCAATGACAACCATGGCCAATCACCTCACCGCCCTGCCCTCGACAACAACAGTCGACGAGATCGTCGACGTGATCCACCGCGACGGCGGTGTCATCGTCGAAGATTTCCTCGACACCCCCCAGCTCGACGAGCTGCGCGCCCAACTTGGCCCCGTCCTTGAAAGCACCGGCTACGGAGAAGACGAATTCTTCGCCGGAACCCAAACGCGAAGAGCAGGAGGGCTGTTCGGTCGGATCGACCTCATGCCCGAGATCGCGCTCCACCCGCTCTACTACGGGGCCGCCAAGAAGATCCTTCAGGTGCCCCTGTCCGTCTGGGTCGGAGACGACCAGATCGAAATCACGCCTGATATCCAGATCGGTGTCACTCAGGCAATCGAAATCCACCCAGGGCAGGGTGCCCAGCGTCTCCATCGAGACGACACGAGCTTTCTGTGGCGCCACCCCGACTACGGACGCGAGGGCCGACTGCAGATCATGGTGGCGGTCAGCGATTTCACAGCAGAAAACGGCGGCACCCTCGTCATACCCGGAAGCCATCGGTGGGACGACCAACGGGGCCCGAAACAAGCCGAAGCGGCGCCGACCGTAATGCGGGCCGGTGCTGCCCTCATCTGGACCGGTTCTACGTACCACGGCGGTGGTAACAACTCGTCCGAGGCGCCACGGACCGGCTTGACGATGGCATTCGACCTCGCCTGCTTACGTCAGGAAGAGAACCAATACCTGTCAATCCCGCGTGAAAAACTGCTTGATCTTTCCGAAGAGGTACAGCGACTGCTCGGCTGGGGGTCCGGAGCGAACCTGATGGGTTACGTCGAACGGGGCGGTCAGATGATCGACGCACACGTTCTCCTCGAAAACGGCGCCGTCGAACTCCCGACTGCCCGCTGAACCCTCGATCCTGCACGTCGCTTGCCACCCGCAACCCAACTCGCACAGTAGTTTCTGGGTTTCGAATCGAGAAACATATCCGTCATGGGCGTACTCCAGCTGATTCACCTTGACATCGTGTGTCTCAGGTCAGGACTAGGCAATTGCCTAGTCCTGACCAAGGGTGCAGTATTCGTACCGCGTGAGCTACCGGTTCTTGAAGAACGAGACGTCGTCGTTGCCGATGAGGTCAGGGACCGTCCAGCCGTCGAGGTCGTATTCACTCAAGCACTGCTCGGCCAGTCCCTTCATGGAACTTGCGTGTCCACGATTCTGGGCTGCGAACAGCAGTTCGGCTTTGACGTTCTCGTGATTGCCGGAGTAGTTGCGCTCGTAGAGTTCGTGTCGGCCGCCGAACTCGGTCCCGATCGAATCCCACAGCGCCTTCATGACTTTCACGCGGTCGACGGCGGTGATGCCGTCGGAACCGCGAACGTACTTGTCGAGGTACGGACGCACGTCCGGGCTCTTGAAGTCGAGTGAACTCGAAGGCAGGTAGATCAAGCCCGACGCGACGTCCTGTTCGATGATCTCCTTGATCCGCGGGTACCCCTGGATCATGAACATTCGATAGGTGAGGCCGTACTCGAGCTTCGGGATCACCGAATCGCCGACCCACTGTTCGGGATCGCGTGCCATCGATTCGGTCAACGACCAGAAGAGGTTTCGCCACCCGATCACCTCACCGACACGGGTCTGGACTCCGCGGAAGCCGCCGGCGCCGGTGGCTTCGAGTGCCTTCATCAACAGTCCGGCGATGAAGTCGAGCTTGACGGCCAGGCGAGTGCAGCCCTGAAAGGTGAAGCGCGGCAGGAAGCCCGATTGAGGGAAGAATGCGTTGATCCGGTCGACGTCGCCGTACATGAAGACGTTTTCCCACGGAACCAACACCTTGTCGAAGACGAAGATGGTGTCGTTCTCGTCCATGCGACTCGACAGCGGATAATCGAACGGACTGCCCATCACCGCAGCATGTTCGGTGTACGAGGTGCGGCAGATCAGCTTCACACCCGGCGCGTCCATCGGTACCGTGCAGATCAGGGCGAACTGCTTCTTCTTGATCGGCAGACCGTAGTGAGCGATGAAGTTGTAGTTCGTGATCGCCGATCCGGTGGCGACCACTTTGGCGCCGCTGACGATCAAACCTGCGTCGGTTTCCTTCTCCACCTTCATGAAGACGTCACCGACCTCGTCCGGTGGAAGTTGGCGATCCACCGGGGGATTGATGATCGCGTGGTTCCAGTACAGAACTTTCTCCTGCGATTCGCGGTACCAGCGTTCGGCGTTGTCCTGGAACGGTGCGTACAACTCCTTGTTGGCGTGGAGGGTGCCCAGGAAACTCGCCTTGTAGTCGGGGGAACGGCCCATCCAGCCGTAGGTCATACGAGCCCACGTCGCTATGGCATCGCGTTCCTTGAGCAGATCGGCCGAGGACGTCGGAGTGCGGAAGAACGGCATGGTGAAACCGCCGTTGCCCGTGTCCGTCGGAACGGTCAAGGCGTCCACGTGCTCGCCCGTATGCAGAGCGTCGTACAGCCTCGCGGTCATGCGGATCGGATTCCGGAACGCGGGGTGTGTCGTGACGTCCTTGACGCGATCACCGTGAAGCCAGATCTCGCGACCGTCCTGCAGGCTCGAGATGTACTCGTCACCGGTCATCGGTCGGGTGGCGAAGTTCTTCGTGCGGTTGGCTTCGCAATCGGCGGCCGGATTGACCTGTGGCGCTCCGGAATCTGCGGGATCGACGCCGGTGGGAGGAATTTCGGTGGTCGTCATGGCAAAGCCTTTCAGATCGTTTGGGGTGCGGGCTGAAGATGAATCGGGGTGAACGAAGTGGTGGCGTCGAACCAGCCGCTGTGGGGGTCGTCCTGACTTCCGTTCCAGACTGTGGTCGACGAGGTAGCGCCTAGATCGTGAAAAGTGCTTCGGTAGAACAGAAGCGGATCCTTGCCACTCGACTGAGCGTCGACGATCTCGCCGATGAAGATGATGTGGTCACCGCCGTCGTACTCCCTCCACGGGACGCACGAGATGGTTGCTGCGGCGCCGTCGAGCAGGGGAGCGGTCGGTCCGTCGATCCACCTCGGTTCGGTGCGCTGCGGTCGGCCGGCAAAATGCATGGCCGTGTCCACTTGGTCGGAGGCAAGGATGTTGACCGCAAACGGCGCGTTGCCGAGGTAGCCGCACGCCTTGGACTTGCGAGTCATCGTGATCTGGCACAGCCGTGGTTCCAGGGAAATGGCCGTGAATGCGGTGACCGTGGCTCCGTGTGGTTGACCGTCGGCATTGGTACAGGTGATGACGGTGACGCCGCTCGCGAATTGACCGAAGATTCCTCGAAGCTGATTTTGTTCCATGACCGGACCTCCTTGTCGGATGGCGGTTGAGTGAGAGTGCCGCGAAGTGCGGGAGGGAAGTAGTGGGCGACTCGCGCCGGGAGTGAAGACGAACGTACGGCGGGCGCAGGCTTCGGTCGATCCGTACAGCGCGGTGGCTATCCGGATTGCGCACCCGATCGCGGCCCGTACCCGTTTTCTCTTGGAAGTGACCGGGGACACAGTGTTCAATGATGTTCAGCGCCCTTGCTCGGCAATGTGGCTGGTCACGGGTTTGGAAGGTGAAGAAGGACGATGGTCGACTCCATGATCGGTACTGCTCCCCGCGACTGGGACGAGGCGTGTCATGCGGTTTCGGACGCCTATTTTCCGCACACGCTGACGCCGTTGTCTCGGCATGCGGCCAGTGGAGTCGGGGTGTGCACCACCGAGTTGGGACCGCTGAGGATCGCTCATATTCGGTGGGGAGCTGACGTCGCCGTCGAATCCGATCATCCCGGTGCCTATGGGGTGAACATCCCGCTCTCGGGCGAGCTCGAGTCGGTGTTCGCGGGCTCGCACGTGCTCTCGACGCAGGGTGTTGCGACGGTATGTCCACCCGACATCACGACAAGAATTACGCGGTGGAGTGCGGACTGCGAGATCGTCGGAGTCCGGATGGACCGTCAGTACCTCGACCGTGAGATGGAAAAGGTTCTCGGTCGACCCGGAATGCACTTGCCTGATCAGGTGGATCTTCGGGGCGACGACGGAGCCAGATGGCTGAAATTTGTTCGCTCACTGTCGGATCAGATACTCGGCCCGGTCGGCGTGCTGCACAACGAACTGGTGGCAGGTCAGCTCTCCGGCGCCGTGGTCACGGCATTCGTCCTTGCCGCAATGCCCGAAAGCGAGGACGCGGTGCGACACGCCAGGCCACGCATCGTCAAGCGGGTGCTCGACGAGATGCACGACGACCCGGCCCGCGTGTGGACCGCAGCCGAGATGGCGGAGGTGGCGGGCGTCAGCGTACGGAGATTGCAGGAGGGATTTCGGCAGTACGTGGGCCGGAGTCCGTCGGAATGCCTGCTCGACATCCGTCTCGAGCGGGTCCATGCAGATCTGGTGGATGCCGACGACTCGACGACGGTCACCGATGTCGCTGTGAGATGGGGTTTCACGCACACCGGACGGTTCGCGTCGTCGTTTCGGCGTAAGTACGGATTGCTGCCTTCCGAGGTGTTGAGGCGCTAGCTTCGGTACCCCATGTCCGCGCTGAGTTGGTTCGCCTTTTCGACGAGGAAAGGCGCGACGTCGGCGCGGAAAGCTTCCGGGGATGTTCGTCCGGCCGAGGTCGAACACGCTGTCACTCCGACGACGCTTCCACCGGCGTCGCGGACGGGAGCAGCGAGGGAAATCAGGCCGTCTTCCAGTTCCTCCGATGTGAGCGCGTATCCCTGTTCGCGCACCACCCGGAGGGCGGTATGGAATGCGCCTTCGTCGGTGATCGTGGTGGGTGTGAGGGCGTCGAACGTGGAGTTCGCGATGACGTTGTCGACGATTTCGGTTGGCGCCCAAGCTAGCAGGGCTCGACCCATGGAGGTGGCATATGCAGGCACTCGGGTGCCGACGCTGACGTTGATGCTCATGATCCGCCGGACGGGTACACGCGCGGCGTAGACCACGTCGACACCGTCGAGCACCCCGAGCGACGCCGACTCGTGGGTGTGTTCTGCGATCTCCAACAGACGAGGGAGCGCCGCCTCCGTCAAGGCATGTGATGCCGAGAAGTGCTGCCCGATGCTCAGAACGCGTGGGGTGAGCGACCACCGACTGTTGTTGCCGGTGACGTATCCGAGCTTCTGCAGCGTGAGGAGGATGCGCCGGACCGCTGGGCGGGAGAGACCTGTTTCGGCGGCAAGATCGGCGAGCGACGGGTTGGGGTTCTTCTCGTCGAAGGCCGTCAGCACAGCAAATCCACGCTCGATGCTCTGGATGTAATCGCGATCGTTCTCGCTCACGGAATGGCCTTTCATCTGCGGGTATGCCCGATCGGCGCCTTCGAAGGTTGACAAACCTTGTGACTGGGCGCACAGTACAAGCGTACGCACAGCGTAACAGATGTACGCAGAGCGTACAATCCAAACTTGGGGAGCCGACGCAGCCCAGCAGTACGGCACCCACCCGGTAACAGCCACATACGGCCCCGAGGAGGACCACATGACCACTTCCGAGAGCCCCACCGCAGTAGGTTCGGGTACTGCCGCCACCGACAAGTTCCTCCAGGAACGAGTCAGCGCGGACACCCCGCCCGAACGCGTCTCGGCCATCGCCAAGGACGTGCTCGAGGCACTCGCAGGCGTCATCGACAAGCACGGCATCACCTACCCCGAGTACCGCGTCCTCAAGCAGTGGCTCATCGACATCGGCCAGTTCGGCGAGTGGCCCCTGTGGCTGGACGTCTTCCTCGAGCATAACGTCGAGGAGGTCGCGTACCGCGGCCAGCACGGCACCAAGGGAAGCATCGAGGGCCCGTACTACGTTGCCGATGCCAAGACGTTGCCTGCCAAGTGTGAACTTCCGATGCGTGACAACGAGGTTGGATCGAAGCTGGTCTTCGAGGGCCAGGTTCGCGATCTCGACGGCAAGGGGTTGGGCGGTGCAACCGTCGAACTCTGGCACGCGGACGACGAAGGCTACTACTCCCATTTCGCGCCGCACATCCCCGACGGCAACCTCCGCGGAACGATCGTCGCCGACGACGAGGGACGCTTCGAGATCACCACGATTCAGCCTGCGCCGTACCAGATCCCGACCGACGGCCCCACCGGCTGGTTCATCGAGAAGGCCGGCTGGCACCCGTGGCGTCCGGCTCACCTGCACCTCATGGTGAAGGCTCCCGGTAAGCGCACCATCACCACCCAGCTCTATTTCAAGGATGGAGAGTGGATCGAGAACGACGTGGCAACGGCGACGAAGCCCGAACTGATTCTCGATCCGAAGCCAGGTGCCGACGGAACCAACCGGGTCACATACGACTTCGTGCTCGATCCGGCCTGATCCACAACTGCTCTGAAGAAAGTGATTTGATGACAGACCTGTCGATCGTCTCCATCGAGACGACCATCCTCGACGTTCCGCTGGTTCGCCCCCACAAGTTCGCCACCACGTCGATGACGGCGCAGCCGTTGTTGCTGGTCGCGATTCGCACCTCCGACGGAGTGATCGGATACGGCGAAGGTGTCGTTCCGGGCGGGCCGTGGTGGGGCGGCGAATCGGTGGAGACGATGCAGGTCATCATCGAGAAGTACATCGCTCCCGTGGTGGTCGGCAGGCGCGTGGATCACATCACCGCGATCATGGCCGACATCGAAAAAGTTGTTGCCAATGCACGATTCGCGAAGGCCGCCGTCGACGTGGCGTTGCACGACGCCTGGGCGCGTAGCCTGGGAGTCCCCGTGCACACGCTCCTCGGCGGGGCTTTCCGCGAGAGTGTCGACGTCACGTGGGCACTGGGTGCTGCGCCGGCGGACGAGATCATCGAGGAAGCTCACGAAAAGCTCGAATCCCGGCTCAATTTCAGCTTCAAACTCAAGATGGGAGCACTCGATCCAGCAGTCGACGTCGCGCGCATCGTCAACATCGCGCAGGCGCTGGACGGCCACGCCGGAGTCCGTGTCGACGTCAACGCACGGTGGGATCGCTTCACTGCCCTGCGGTACTTGCCGCAACTCGCCGAGGGTGGAGTCGAACTGATCGAACAACCCACTCCGGCAGACCAAATCGAGGTCCTCGCCGAACTCAGTAGGCTTCTACCGATTCCGATCATGGCCGACGAGAGTGTGCAGACCCCACACGACGCTCTGGAAATCGCCCGCCGGAGCGCCGCCGATGTCATCGCCCTCAAGACCACCAAATGTGGTGGCCTCCAGCGCAGCCGCGACATCGTCGCGATTGCCAAGGCCGCCGGTATCGCGTGCCACGGTGCGACGTCCATCGAAGGCCCGATCGGCACCGCCGCTTCGTTGCACTTCGCGTGCGCCGAGCCCGGAATCAACTTCGGAACAGAGCTTTTCGGCCCACTGCTCTTCAGTGAAGAGTTGCTTCAGGAACCCCTGAAGTATTCCGAGGGTCAGTTGCACCTCCCCGCCGGACCTGGCCTGGGAGTCGAACTGAACATGGACGCCGTCAAGACCTGGACCAGGAACTAGAGGATAGAAGAACATGGCACTCTTTCACGTTCGGATGGACGTCGATATTCCGCGCGACCTGGATCCGGAAGTACGCGCCGATACCGTCGCAACGGAGAAGGCGTACTCGCAAGACCTTCAGCGACAGGGAAAGTGGGTGCATCTGTGGCGAATTGTGGGACAGTTCAGCAACATCAGCATCTTCGATGTCGAGTCGGCTGACGAACTCCATGAGATTCTCTGGAACCTGCCCCTGTTCCCGTACATGACCATCGAGGTCATGCCGTTGACGCAGCACGGATCTTCGATCAAGTAGCCCGCCATGTCTGCCGTGTCTGCCACGCCTGCGAGCCTGCCGGAATCTGTGCAGCAGTGGCACTGCGAGATGTCGGAGACCTTCGGTGGCCTGTGCCCCGAGAGTTCCGTCGATGCCGCGCCTGTCGGTACGGTCAGCGGCGTAAGTCTCGGGGACGTAGGCGCTTTCGACATCTCCGGTTCACCGCAGATACTGCGGCGGAGCGCACGCGCAGCAAAGCGACACGGTAGTGATCTGCTCAAGATCTGCACGGTCCGAACCGGGAGCGCGATACTGCGCCAATCGGACCGCGAGTTGACGGCCCCGCCCGGCGCGATGATTCTCTACGACGTCGAGCATTCGTACGCGCTGCGTTTCGACGGTCACTGGTCGTGCACCGTCATGACCCTACCGCGCAGTGCGGTGAGTCTGACCGAGCGAGAACTGAATTGCGCGCTCGAGCGCACCCACGACGGTCGGCGTGGGTCCGGTGCATTGCTGGAAAATTTCATCTCGGGCGCTGTTGCATCACAGGTCGACGGCAGCGCAGCCGGGCTTCTCGGAGATGCTGGAGTCAATCTCGCTTCGGCAGTTCTGATGCAAGGATCTGCGCCCGCGACACCCGGACGTTCGACGCGAGAGGAGATCTTGCGATATGCGCTTCGGAATCTCGACTCACCAGACCTCTCGGTCGCGTCGATCGCCGGTGCGTTGCACCTGTCGCCGCGAACCGTTCAGCGTCACTTCGGTGACGGGGATCTGACCCTCAGTGCGCTGATTCGCCGCGAACGGTTGATCCGCGTACGCCGCGATCTCACCGACGTCTCACTGCGGGGTCATTCGATCTCAATCCTGGCCGCACGATGGTGTTTCCATGACGCACCAGCGTTTTCGCGTGCATTCAAAGCGGAATTCGGTGCGGCGCCGTCGGAAGTACGTAACTCGCCTGATCCGAACGTCCGCGAACGTCACTGATCTGTCGCATCCGAACAACAAACGTGTCCGATCACGACAACTGGGAGCCCGAATACCGGGGCAGAGTGTGTTCCAGATCGCTTTTCAGGCTCGCGAAGAGCTCAGGTCCACGAACAGCGAGGACCGCAGCGAAAGCTACGAATCGAGGAACGCATGACGAATCTGCTCGCTCATCAGCAATGGCACGGAAAGATTTTCGACGGCCAATGGATCGACGGAGGCGGTGACACCGTCGAGTCGCTCGAACCGGCTACCGGCGAGGTGCTCGGTGTGATCGGCACGGCGACTGCTGCGGATATCGATCGAGCGGCACACATCGCGTCGGCCGCGCAGCCGGCGTGGGCGGCGACGATCGGGCAGGCTCGCGCTTCGGTGATCCGTAAGGCAGCGCAGATTTTGGAAGCCGAGCGAGCCGAGGTGGAGCGCTGGTTGATCCGTGAAGGTGGTTCCGTACCAGGGAAAGCCGCATTCGAAGTTGATCTTGTCATCGCCGAACTGTGGGAAGCCTCGGCGCTGCCGACACAGCCGTTCGGGCACCTTCTGCCCGCCAGCCAAGAGGGGCGCACGAGCATCGGTCGCCGGGTGCCCCTGGGTGTGGTCGGCGTGATCAGCCCGTGGAATTTCCCGCTTCTCCTCGCCATGCGCGCTGTCGCCCCCGCCTTGGCGCTCGGAAATGGCGTCGTTCTCAAGCCGGATGTTCAAACCGCGATCAGCGGGGGTGCGGTCATCGCGGAATTGTTCACGTCCGCAGGTCTTCCCGAAGGCCTCCTGCATGTGCTCGCCGGTGACGCGGCACCTGGTCAGGCATTGTGCGAGAGCCCGAGCATCGCGATGGTGTCCTTCACGGGTTCGACCGCCGTCGGCCGTCAGGTCGGGGCAACTGCCGGTCGCACGCTCAAGCGTGTCTCGCTGGAACTGGGTGGGAACAATGCGCTGATCGTCCTCGACGACGCAGACCTGGATGCCGCGAGCTCGGCGGGTGCGTGGGGTTCGTTCCTGCATCAGGGGCAGGTCTGCATGACCGCAGGCCGCCACATCGTGTTGGAATCGGTCGCCGATCAGTACCTGGACCTGCTGGCCAAGCGCGCAGCGGTCCTGCCGGTCGGGGATCCCAATACAGGCGACGTCGCTCTCGGACCGCTCATCAACGCGCGGCAGATTGCGAACGTCGATCGAATCGTCCAGGGCACCAAGGCGGCCGGCGCCGAAATCCGCGCCGGTGGAACATACGAAGGGCTCTTCTATCAGCCGACCGTCCTGGCCGGAGTCACCTCGGACATGCCCGCGTTCCGTGAAGAAATCTTCGGGCCCGTGGCGCCCGTCGTGATCGTCAAGGACGAAGACGAGGCAGTCAGGTCGGCCAATGACAGCGAATACGGTCTGGTTGCTGCCATTCAAACAGGATCGGTTGAACGCGGCGAGCGGATCGCGGACCGACTGCGTACCGGCATCGTGCACATCAACGATCAGACTTTGAACAACGATGCCTATGCACCATTCGGTGGCACGGGTGCCTCCGGAAACGGCGCGAGATTCGGAACTCAAAGCAGTTGGGACGAATTCACCGCCTGGCAGTGGCGAACCAGCCGGCCAGCGGCGCAGACCTTCCCCTTCTGAAGTCGAAAGGTACTCCTATGCGCACCATCTCGGCTCACGATCTTCCCATCGTGTTGCAGGACGGCGAATTCGAATTGCGGATGCGAGAAGAAGGCGACATGATCGTCAACTTCGTCAAAATTCCTGCTGGTGCAGACTTCGCCGAACCGTTCGCACAATTGGAAGGCGGGCGCTGTCAATGTCCGCACTACGGATACGTCTTGAAAGGAAGGATCTACACAGATTCCGAAGCAGGTCGGCAAACCTACGATGCCGGCGACGTGTTCTACTGGGCACCCGGTCACGTTCCCGGAGCGATCGACGACTCGGAGTATGTCGACTTTGCTCCCAAGGCTGAATTCCTCGAACTGATCGACGGAGTGCGTAAGGCGATGGGCGGCTGAGCTGTTCGGCTGCCACCGAGGTCAGCGTATTCCGTCGCGACGTAGTGCGACGGACACTGCGGCAGAGCGGTTATCGACACCGAGTTTGGCGTAGATGTGCCCGAGGTGTGTTTTCACCGTCGCTTCGCTGATGAAGAGCGCTTTACCCAGCTCGCGGTTGGTCATCCCCTCGGCGAGCAGGCTGAGCAGTTCGGACTCACGGGCGGTGAGCGCTTCCTGCGGGCGCTGCATCTGCTGGACGAGACGAGAGGCCACGGCGGGGGAGAGGACGCTGCGCCCGGCGAGCGCGCCGCGCACCGCGCCGAAGATCTCGTCAGGAGTCGAGTCCTTGAGTAGGTAACCGATGGCACCGGCGTCCACGGCCCGCACGACGTCGGCGTCGGTGTCATACGTCGTGAAAACCAGTACGGGAACATCGACACCGTCGCTTCGCAGGCGTTTGATCGCTTCTGCACCGTGCATGCCGGTGCCCATGTCCAGATCCATCATCACCAGATCCGGTGAGGCCGACGGTATCGCCGTGGCCGCCTCCTCGCCGGACGATGCTTCGCCTACTACTTCGACGTCCGGCTGAGTGTTCAGCAGCGCTCTCAGCCCGGCTCGCACGACCAGATGATCGTCGACGAGGAACACGCGAATGGTGGTGGTCACCGGATCCTCCGTTCGAGAGGGAACTGGGCCGCGACGACGGTGCCGTCTCCCGGTGCACTTTCCACGGTGAACGATCCGCCGAGCTGTGCGACGCGGCTTCGCATCGCACGCAGGCCGTATCCACCGTACCGAGAATGGTCGGCGAGCTTTCCCGGATCGAAGCCGACGCCGTCGTCGAAGATGTCTACGGAGACGGAGTGGTCGAGATACGTGATCGTCACGCCCGCCGTTTCGGCGCGAGCGTGGCGGGCGATGTTGGAGGACGCGCTCGAGACCACTCGCACGACGGCATGAGCTACGTCCGAGGGCAAGATGACGGCTTCACCGACGGTGCGGATCCGAACGGCCGGGACGAACTGGCGGGCGGCGGCCACGACCAAGGCGTCGAAGTCGCCCGTACCGCCCTTGGTCGGCGCCAGATCGTGGACGAGGTCGCGACTCTGCATCAAGCTCGTTCGGATGTTCTCTGCTGCGGCATCGACATCGGCTCGAGACGGCGAACCCGTTGTATTCCACGTTTGTTCGGCTGCCTCGAGCCGTAGAAGGGCGCTCGCCAGTCCCTGGGTAACGGTGTCGTGGATTTCGCGCGCGAGGCGCTCTCGCTCAGCGGCAACGCCGGCAGCGCGTTCGGTATCTGCCAATGCAGATTGCGCTTCTGCTACCTGACGCAGAAGCCGAAGGCGTTCTCGGGCATCTCGTTCCATCTGCCCGTACGCGGCCGCGACCAGTGCCGCGGTGCACAGCGGCCCGAGAAGTGTCACCAATTCGGCACGACCGGTGACCCGGTAGAACGCGATACCGGCGAGGACGCCCAGGATCCCGACGAGGGGGTAGGCGATCTTGCTCGGATACAGACGAATGCAAAGGAAGAGAACGGGAAACCCACACCACGCGAAACTCGGGGCAAGCCAGACCAGCGCTGCCCATGCGCTCAGTACCGGCCACATCCACAGCCGTTGGCGAACCACATCTCGCGAGGACACCGTGGCCATGACGGCGTAGAGCAGGGCGAGGACCACGGCCAGGACGAGTACCACCCCGAACCGACCGCTGGTCCCGTGGACTGTGACGTACCGAACTCCCGATGTAGACAGCAGTACGAAGAACGACGCGTGGATCGCATACGCCAACGGGCCGCGTAGGCCGCGTTCGGCGTCGGCGTTCATGGCTCCGTTACTCATCCCTCGAATGTTACGGAGGGCACCAGGCCGTTGTATCAACCATTCGGATGATATCCGGGTAGCCGTAGGGGGCACGGTTCGTCACCCGAGCGCCCGATGTGCGCACCCGCCCCCGGACGCGACGCTGTAGTGGACGGTTTCGAACCATTCGATTGAAAGTGTGCCCGACATGAACCACCGCATTTACACACGACTTCCCCGTACGCTCGCTGTCGCCGTTCCGGTTGTCGCAATCCTTGCCAGCGCCGCATGCTCGACCACCGACACACCGGTGGCGAACGCATCGAGCACGACGTCGATTACTGCCACGCAGCAGCCTGCCGCGACCGGTGATTCGGCGATTGTCACTCAGAATCGACTCAGTGCCGACGCAGCAGTGAAGGCTGCTGGTGCGGCCCTGGCGAAATGCCGCGCCGACGGTCTCGGCTTCGTCACCGTCTCCGTCGTAGACCGCGCGGGAAATGTCATCGCCATGGTGCGCGGCGACAACGCAGCCCAGCACACGGTGGAAGCCTCACGCGAGAAGGCATACACCTCTGCAGCTTTCGGAGCCGACACCAGTGACCTCTCGCAGCGTACCAAAGGCGAAGGATCAACCATCGCCGACCTTCCCGGCACTCTCTTCCTTGCAGGTGGAGTCACATTGAAGGCTGGAGCCGGGTCGATCGCCGGTATCGGTGTCGGTGGCGCTCCAGACGGAATGCAGGACCAAGCGTGTGCTGCCGCAGGTCGTGATGCGATCGCTTCGTCACTCGGCTGAGTGAGCGCATTCAGCGTGCTTCGTGAATTGTGCTTTTCGCCACCTGGATTCGCTCGGCACGACAGTTGTCCGATTGTTGCGATGACCTCGACTTTGTAACACCGGAGCCCCCGGAAAGGGACAAACACGTCGACAGTGGAACCGACGATGCACTTACCGAAGCGAGTTTCTTGATGCGCAGTTTCGGGGAAAGACACAACCTTGCAGAGAATCAGATTCACGTTGCCCGAACGCAATACACGGCGGGTGCGGGTGCTCGTAGCGGCGTTGTTGTCGATATTCCTGCTCGGCGGTATGTTCGGTCCGACCGCCGCGAGTGCTACTCCGGCGCGCTCGGCGCCATGGGGTGGGTACGACGAGTTGTGGGTCCCGTCTTCGATGGGAAACATCAAGGTTCAGGTGCAGTGGGCCGCGCGCGGTGGCAACGCCGCGTTGTACCTGCTCGACGGTCTTCGCGCGCAAAACGACAGAAATGCTTGGAGTTTCGAAACGAACGCACTCGATCAGTACCGCAATGACAACATCACGTTGGTGATGCCGGTCGGCGGTGAGTCGAGTTTCTACACGGATTGGTACGCGCCGTCCAATTTCAACGCTCAGCCGATAACGTACAGGTGGGAAACGTTCCTCACCCGCGAGCTTCCGGACTTCCTTGCAGGGTATGGCGTTTCACCAACCAACAATGCGATCATCGGGTTGTCGATGGGCGGCAGTGCCGCGTTGAACCTGGCGGGGCATCATCGGGATCAGTTCAAGTTCGCCGGCTCGCTGTCCGGCTACATCAATATCTCGGGTCCGGGTATGCGTGAAGCGATCCGCGTAGCCATGTTCGACGCCGGCCGGTACAACGTCGATTCGATGTGGGGCCCGCCGTGGTCATCCGGATGGCTTCGCAACGACCCGTTCGTCAACGCGGAATCGCTTCGCGGACTGTCGATGTACATTTCGTCGTCCAACGGCATCCCGGGACCGTACGATCATCCCTCTGCGCCGATCGATTACTTCCACACGGCGACGGGTATGGGGCTCGAGGCGCTCTCGTGGGTGCACGCGCGTGCATTCGAAATTCGCCTGAAATCCTTGGGAATCCCAGCGACGTACAGCTTTCCGCCCGCCGGAATTCACTCGTGGCCGTATTGGTCTGCTGAATTGTGGATGGCCAGAGGACAAATCCTCGACACCATGAACGCCTGGTGAAGCTGTAGTTAGGATCTCTCCGGACTTGCTCTCGATCGAAAGTCCGGAGAGAACTCGCTCAGAAGGCGATGATTCCACGGAGGTTGCGACCGGCATGCATGTCGGCGAAACCGTCGTTGATCTGGTCGAGGGTGTATCGGTTGGTGATCAGTCCGTCGAGTTCGAGCTTGCCGCTGGTGTAGAGATCGATCATCCAGGGAATGTCGGCGGTGGGATTGGATGCACCGAACAGGGATCCCTGAATTCTCTTCTGGTACAGCGTGAGTTCCATCAGGCTCACGGGAATTCCGACGTCCGTCATCTTCCCGAGGCCGGTGACGACGCAGGTTCCTGCCTTGCGGATCGACGAGAATGCCTGCGCGACATGTTCTCCGGTGGTGACACCGACGGTGACGATGGCCGAATCCGCGCCCTGGCCGTTGGTGAACGAGCGCGCTATGTCGGTGGCTTCCTCCATGGTGGCCACGGCATGGGTGGCGCCCAACTTCAATGCACTGTCGCGCTTGAACGCAACCGGGTCCACCGCGATCACGTGGGCGGCGCCGGCATGCGAGGCGCCCTGCACCGCGTTGATTCCGATTCCGCCGACGCCCATGACGATGACCGTCTGCCCGGGATACACCTGAGCGGAGTTGACCGCGGCGCCCCAACCGGTTCCGACGCCGCAGCCGAGCAGACACAAAGCGTCGAGTGGCAGGTGCTTGTCGACTTTCACAGCCGAGAGAGTGCTGACCGTGGTGTATTCACTGAAGGTGGACAGGCCGCAGGTTTGTGCGACGGGCTGACCGTCGAGAGACATTCTGTAACTTGAGGTTTCGCCGGGTCTGCTGCCGGTCATGATGGCGGCGCCGTTGTCGCAGAGGTTCTGGATTCCGCTTGCACACCAACGGCAACGGCCGCAGGCGGCGAGGAACGAGAACACGACATGATCGCCCTCGGACCATCCTTCCGTGTTCGGCCCGACCTCGACGACGATTCCGGCGCCTTCGTGTCCGCCGCAGATGGGGTAGCGGCCGACTCCGTGGTCGCCGCTGGCGATGTGATCGTCCGAGTGGCACAGGCCTGAGGCGACCATTTTGACAGTGAGTTCGCCGCTGCGGGGTGAATCGAGTTCGAGATCGACCACCTCGTATGTGCCTGGTGCTTGGCGAATGACGGCTCCACGAGTGCGCAAGGTATCTCCTGAGGTAAGAGTTGTTCTTCGACTTCCTCAGTTGTCTACTCGAGAGTTCAGGACGGGCTCGAGGCCTATCTCACTGATCGGACGTTTCGTATCTTTCAGACTCGTCCGGGGTGCGTCCCAAGATGGCGAGTTGCAGTTCGGTGAGCAGTCGCGTATCCGGCTCGTCCAACGAAATGCCCATGATCTGTTCAGCGCGCCGAATGCGGTAGCGCAGCGTGTTCGGATGTACTTTCAGAGACGAGGCGGCCTTCTTCACATCCCCGAAAGCTGTCAGGTAGGCCGTGAGCGTGAACTGCATGTCAGAGGCGTTCTTGTCGTCGTAGGAGACGAGTCTGTCGATACGAGGGTCCCGCAATCGCTCGTGATCAGCAACGAGGTCGAGTATCTCGCCCAGCAACACCGCGGTGCGTGACGCCGCGAGTGTGGTGACCTTCGAGGTTTCGTGATCATCGGTGGTATCGAGCACGCGGTCCACTTCTCGACGCGCCTCGGGTACGCCGTGCAATCGCGCGATCGGGACCGCGACGGCGGCGCGCACGCTGATGCCCGCACGGGCCTCGACTACTCCCACGGTGTCGTAAGCCCAGTCGCTGATCGCGACCTCGTGTTCGGCCTGAGGAAACAGCACGTAGATCCGGTTGTCGATGATCGTTGTGACCGCGTCGCTGCGGAATGCGCTGGCGCGCAGGCGCAAGGCGTTGGTGATTCGATCGAGATTCGATCCGGGCGCGAGTGATGTCGCAAATCCGATGACCGCAGACGGTCCGTCGGTGTTGATGCCGAAGGAGCCGGCCAGCGAGTGCATGTCGACTCCGCCGGAGCGAACGCCGAACAGCCTTTGCAATTGGGCATTCTCGCGGCTGGAGGCGTCCAAGGTTCGCATGAGAATGCGTGCGGCGACTGCCGCTGCACCCCGCAATACCGCTTGGGCGTCGTCGGAAAGAGGTTCAGAGGCGCGCTGCACCCAGATGCTGCCGAGATTGTGTTGGTGTGCAACAGAACCCGTCGGCGCTGACAGGTCCGGGCGGGTGATGCTCACAGCCAACCTGTGCGCGGCTCCGATGCTCGGCTCGGAGGGCAGACTGATGACCTCGTCCGATCGCCTGAGATGCTCGAACACGCCTCTGCGCTCTATCCATTCGGTGTATTCGATCGGCCACTCCCGGCCCAGTATGGAGAGCTGACGGAGTTCGTCTTCACCTTCGTGAGCAGCTGAATATGCGATGACATGGAGTGCCGTGTCGTCGATCGTCACGAGTCCGCCGGTCAATTCGGCGATCGTCTCCGAGAGCGCGAACAGATCCGAATCGCCACCGGCCACAGCTCCTGAGACGGCCCGCGAACGGTACATGCTCTGTGTCAGAAGTCGTTGTACGAGTGAATAGACGTGTCCGGAACTAGCCTGCGGATGTACCGCGGCCACTGCGATTCCGATGTTGCGTGCGGCGGTCAGAAGCGTCGTCGCCTCGCGCGCATTCTTGACGAGCAAGAGCTTCGGACGACGCCTCGCCGGCCTGCCTTCGAACTTTCGCAACCACTGCGTCAACGTCGATTCGGGAACCCCCACGGGGAGGTAGATGTCGGAGATCGCACCACGGCTGTCGGTGCCGTCGATATCGGAGGACTCGACGAGGGCGATCGAACGGATTTCGACATCGAGTCCGTCGGGGCTTTCCAGAAGCTCGATCACGGACTTGTCCGTGGAATGCATGAGGGCGCCGAGGGTGGTGCCGACACTCGGCCCGTTATTCCTCGGACCTGTCGACGCTTGCGGGAGGGCTACAGAAAGTGGCTGCACATTTGCTCCTCGGCCAGTGGGTCATTACAGGCTAACCCCGACAGACGAAATGCAGAATAAGGAAATAGGGGACAAATTTATTCGTCAGGCATGGTGATGCCGAGTTCCTGCACCTTTTCGGCGACTGCCTCTGGAAAAACGTTCTTGAACAGATAAAGGTCTTGTCCGATCACCCAACCAGGTGCCAACGCCGTCGCATATCGCTCGAAGTATCCGAGTTGTTTACCGAAAAGAACCAATTCCTCGGGACTCGCAACACCCCACTGCTTGCCCAACTGAATCAGTGCCATGATCAATTCACTGAGCTTGAGTTCACCGAGGTCACGGCCGAGAATTGGGGCCAGAGCCGTTGCGACCTGCATACCGAGCTGATCGTCGTCGACTTCGTAGTCGGTTGCATATCCCAAGGATCGAATTCCGCGGGCGACACGGGCGAAATCACCGTCGATGAGGGTGGCTCGGAACATGTCGGAAAGAATGGATCTCCAGGTCTCGGGAAGGACGCCGACGATGCCGAAGTCGAGCATCGCTATCCGGCCGTCGTCGAGGACCCACAAATTTCCCGCGTGTACATCTCCGTGGAACGGACCGTGAACGATGACTGATTCGAGCCAGACCTTCACTCCGCGTCGGATCAGCATGCGGGCTTCGTCGATGCCGTCCGGACCGGCGACGAACCGATCCAGTGGAACGCCGCGCATGCGTTCCATACAGATGACGCGGGGACCACAGTAGTCCCAGTACACCTCCGGTGTCGTGACTCCTTTGTTGTCACCGAATGCGCTGATGTTGTTCCGGAATGTGGTCTGCCGGTCGGCCTCGACCGCGCTGTTCAACTCCGTCATCGTTGCGTTGTGCAGATCGCGAATGATGGCGGTGGCATTGGCAATTCGAAGGAACTCGACAAACTTCTCGAGGATGTTCGCGCCCCAGTACGCCGCCCTCAGGTCGATCAGCATCCGCGCATAGATGTCCGGACGCTGGATCTTGATGACGGCCTCGCGGCCATCGTGCAGAACGCACGCGTGTACCTGCGCTACCGACGCGGCCGCGAGAGGTACGTCGTCGAATTTCGCGAACAGGTCGTCTACGGAGTATCCGAGGTCTTCGTGCACGACGCTTCTGGCCTGCTCGGCAGGAAATGACGGAACGTCGTCGAGGCAACGTAGGCATGCATTGGCGACGGGGGCGGGGAACAGGCCTGACGACGACGCGACCAGTTGCCCGAGCTTGACGAAGGTGGGACCCAGCGCGATGAAGCCGTCGACCATCCCGTCGGAGGCGGCGTCAGCCCACGTGCGTCCACGCTTGCGGAAAGGCCACACGATCAGTGCCAGCATGATCGACGTCGACAACACGACGGCGATGATCGCGGAACGCCACAACTGGGCGAGGCCGAAGCGTTCGAGGTCCGGCATGCGGACTTCGAGGGCAGTGGCGGGCACTCCTGACGAGTACGGCCCGACAGGTCGCGTTGGATCCAGCACAGCTCTCCCTCGTTCAACGAGCGCATCCAGCATTTTGCCGTGAGATCACTTACGCGACCCCTTCCGTTAGTCAGTATGCCAAGTCACACATAACTGCCGGAACCGCCTACGCGTTCAGCCTACGATCGGTGAATGCGTGAGCACTTGATCCCGATCGGCGAGGTTGCAAAATCGTTCGGAATTGCGGCGTCGACCTTGCGTTATTACGAGGACGAAGGACTGCTGTCCGCGCGGTCGCGAACTGGCGGTAAACGCTGGTACGGGCAGCGTGAGCTGCGCCGGCTGGCATTGATCCGGATGTACACCGAGACGGGAATGTCCTTGGAACAGGTGCGGTCCTTCATCGAAACCGACACCACGTCCGACCAGTTCTCGACGGTTCTCGCAAATCAAGTGTCGACACTCGAGGCACAGATCGCCGCTGCTACGCGAGCGAAGCTGATCCTCGAGCATCACCTGACGTGTCGGCAAGAGCGTCCGATGCAGTGCCCGTGGTTGCTCGAGCAGCTCGACATTCGTGTCGAAGCGGCGCTTGACTTCAAGTTCACTTGAACCTTCATAGTTAGGGCGCACTTACCGCCCTACCCGGAGGTTGACCATGTCGGCACGACGATGGCTGCCGCTCATCGCCGCATGCATCGGAACTTTCCTGTTACTGACGTACGCCACGATCACAACGATCGCGGTGCCGGCCATCGCAGTCGGTTTGGACGGCAGTACGGGCGCGATGTCATGGGTCGTCGACGCCTACACGCTGGCTCTTGCCGCGCTTCTTGTGGGCATGGGCGCACTCGGCGATGCGTGGGGACGCAAACGCCTCTACATCTGCGGACTGGTCGTGTTCCTGGTTGCAACGGCCGTGTGCGCGATTGCTCCGGACGTCACGGTTCTGGTCGTTGCTCGCGGCGCGCAAGGAATTGCCGGTGCGGCGATGTTCGCGACACTCCTGCCTCTGCTCGGCGAGGCATATTCGGGCCGCGATCGGCACGTGGCTTTTGCCGCGTGGGGTGCCGTCGCTGGATTGGCGGCGGGAATCGGCAATGTTGCAGGAGGGCTGCTGACGCAGTTCTTCGACTGGCGTGCGGTCTTCTATTCCGGAATCCCCGTGGCCGCAGTGGCGCTCGCAATGGCTGTGTTCTGTTTCGCCGACAGTGAGCGCGGCGACGACAACATCGACTGGGCCGGAATCGTTTTGTTCACCCTCGCTGCCGTTGCCGCGGTTCTCGGCGTGACGTGGGGCGGCGACATCGGGTGGGCTTCGTCGTCGACAGCTCTTGCCTTCCTGATCGCAATCGGTGCGCTGACGGCGTTTGTGTTCTGGCAGCGTCGAGGCAGCAGTCCGATGCTCGATCCGGCATTGTTCCGATCCCTGAAATTCGACGGCGTCCTCGTCGCTGCTTTCGGGTACTACCTCGCGGCCTACGGCCCGCTCGTAGTCCTTTCACTGTGGCTGCAGAACGGGCTGGAACTGTCGGCATCGGCGGCCGCACTCGTGCTCTCGATTCAACCGCTCGCTTTTGTCTTCGTATCGGCCTTGTGTGGATCACGGCTTCAGCGAGTCGACCTTCGACTGTCGCTCGGATTCGGGACGATCCTTTGCGGAATCGGTTGCGTGGCCATGCTGTACGTTCTCACCGAGCCGCTCTGGCCCGCACTGATCGCCGGGCTGATTCTGACCGGTGTCGGTTCGGCGATGGTGTCGCCGGTGCTGCCGGGTGCCGCGATGTCGGACGCCCCGGCAGAGCGCGCCGGGACGGCTTCGGCAACAGCCAACTCGTCGCGTCAACTCGGGCTTGCCGTCGGAATTGCGTTGTGCGGCTCGCTCTTCGTCGGTCCGGACGAGTTCGCCTTGCTGTGGCCGTTGGTCTTCTGTGCCGGCGTCGGAATGCTCACGGGTTTGGTGTCGATCCTTCTCTTTTCTCGTTCGTCAACTCCTGCAACAGTTCAACCAATCGCCGAAAGGGCACACACATGACCACGCTGTTCACTCCACGACCGCACCGGCGTATCGAGATGGACTGGAATCGCCGCAGGTTCCTCGGCGCTGCAGCAGGATTGGCTGCTGCGCTGGCAGCGACCGGTTGCTCGCGTTGGGACGCAGACGCCGGGGGCGAAGGCGATGCAGGCTGGTCCTTCACCGATGATCGCGGCAATCTGATCGAATTGGATTCACCACCAAGGAGATTTGTCACCTACACCGGTATCGCGGGTGCTCTGTGGGATTATGGACTGGTGCCTGTCGGAGTTTTCGGGGCACTTACACGATCGCCGGGATCAGCGGACACCAGCATCTCCGGCAATTTGGATTTCTCGAAAACCGACATGGTCGGGCAGCTCTGGGGACAAGTGGAACTCGAGAAGATCGCTGCGCTGGAGCCGGACGTCGTCATAGTCCCTCAGCTGCGTGGTTCGGCACTACTCGACGAGGCGAACTTGGATGCGGTGAAAGGCTTGTCGACAGTACTGTTCGTGGAAACGGCAGCAGGAACCATCGACCGAGCCGTGCAAGAGATCGTGGAACTGGCCGTGGAACTCGGGGCGGACCAGGATGTGGAGGCTCAGCGAAAAGACTACGACGCTGCGCGTGCACGGATCTCCGAAGTTGCTTCTTCGCTGAATAATTCACAGGTTTTGTTCGCGTCCGCAGATCCGGACACGATTCGTGTCAGTCGTTCGGGCTTCCCGATCCTCGCAGATCTGGCGGGATTGGGCCTTGCCGTCGTCGATCCGGCCGAGGGGTCGTCGGTCTACGTCGAGAAACTGGCTTGGGAGATGGCGGACCACTATCCGGCCGACATGATCTTCCTCGACGATCGCCCGTCCAGTTTGCAACTGGATACGCTCGGCGCCAATCCTGCGTGGTCCAACTTGTCCGCGGTGAAGGAGGGGAAGATCGGCACCTGGAATCCGGAACCCGTGCTCAGTTATGCCGGGATCGCCCGTACGTACAACGATCTGGCTGACCAGCTGCTGGCATTCTCACATTCCTGACCGCCGCGTCGTCTACGACGTATGGACCTCTTCACCGCTCTGTCTGCTCGTGTTGAATCCCTCGATTGGCCTGCGCTGATCGAGGGAATCGACTCCAGTGGGTGTGCCCAGACGACGCCGATACTCGACGAGTCGGAATGTCGCGAAATTGCTTCCTGGTACTCGGAGGTCGACCGGTTCCGGAGCACCGTCGACATGGCTCGATACCGTTTCGGCCAAGGGGAGTACCGGTACTTCGGTGATCCCGTACCGGAGCCGATCACGGCTATGCGATCCGCCTTCTACCGACACCTCCTGCCCGTGGCGCGGGAGTGGGCGTTCAAGCTGGGCGAGGGTGCACCGTGGCCGGATTCTTTCGAAGAATGGATCGATCAGTGTCACGACGCCGGTCAGAATCGCCCTACCCCGATCCTTCTGTCCTACGGACCTGGTGACTGGAATGCATTGCATCGGGACTTGTACGGAGAGTTGGTGTTTCCCTTGCAAGTCGTGATCGGGCTCGACAGACCTCGCATCGACCACGTCGGCGGCGAGTTCTTGCTCGTGGAACAGCGGCCGCGCGCCCAGTCGAAAGGGACGGTGACAGTTCTCGGGCAAGGTCACGCTTTGATCTTCACCACGCGGGATCGACCGGTGCAGAGTTCTCGTGGGTGGTCGAGAGCCCCTGTGCGACATGGTGTCAGCGTGGTGCACTCGGGTACGCGTCGAACATTGGGATTGGTGCTTCACGATGCCGAGTAAGACGTACATTCTCCGCGACGCTCGCAACAAACCCTACGAGAGTTCGACGCCCGGTGTGCTTGGCGGGCACCGGAAAACGAAGATCTACGGGCGACTCGACTGTCGAGGGGCCGCGCAGGCAATCGCGCGTGGCGGGTATGTCGCCAGTCGGGTGTTCTTCGCGGACGAGCCGACCGCGATTGCGGCCGGCTATCGCCCCTGTGCCGTCTGCATGCCCGAAGGTTACGCAGCCTGGAAGGCAGTTGCTACGCGCCGAAGCGGTCGCGGTACTCCTTCGGAATGAGCGGCTTGTCGCCGCGGACCTTCAGCTGCTGGACAGCCCAGGTATTGCCGTCCGGGTCGGCGAATCCGAAGAAGGTGCCCCCGTCACGCTCGTCGAAGACGGTGACCTCACTGGCATCGACGCCGCGGCCGATGAGCTCTTGGCGAGCCGCTGCAGCGTCGGCCACGACCAACTGCAATCCCTTCAACGAACCAGGGGTCATCTCGGTCTGCGACGGCAGGTTCCCGATGACGATCGAGCAGCCCGAACCACGCGGAGTGAGCTGGGCGACCGTCATGTGTTCGTTGACGGTGTGGTGGTCGAGATCGAAACCGACCTTGTCACGGTAGAACTCGATGGAGCGGTCGAGGTCACTGACGGGAACGATGACTACTTCGAGGGTCCAGTCCATGAAACTGCCTTTCGCTGAGGAGGTTCGGGCAAACAGGTGGTCAGAGTTGCGCGACGATCTTGTCCAGGCGTTCGTAACCTTCGGTGACGCCGAGCTCCATATTGCTCTCGATCATTCCGTCTCGCGCTTCGAGGCTCGGATATACGGAATGGCCGGAGAGGCGGGTGCGTCCGTTGCCCAGATCCTCGAACGTGATCGATTCGATGCTGACGACGTCGGGAAATCCCTCGTATTCGAAGGTCTGGATGGCAAAGTCGTTCTCGCGAACGACGTGAAATACACCGTTGAACCGGAACTCTTCGCCCTCGGGGTTGCGATGGACGTACTTGTATCGACCGCCGCTCACGAACTCGTATTCGTCGATCTCCATCTCGTATCCGTTGGGGCCGAGCCACTGCTTGACCAGATCGGGATTCGAATGAGCTGCGAAGACGGCACTGACGGGTGCGTCGAATTCGCGGGTGATGTCGATGTACGGCACGCCCTCAGGAGCCGTGATGGTGACGGGATTGGTGGTAGCCATGGCTAAGTCTCCTTCTGTGTGGTGCTGAGTAGGTGATCGAGCTTGCGGAACTGTTGTTCGTGGATCAGTCGATAGCGGTCGATCCAGGCGGTCAAAGCCTCGAGAGTTGCGGCGTTGAGATGTACCGGCCGCCTCTGGGCTTCGCGGCTGCGAGTGACCAAACCCGCGGCTTCGAGTACCTGAATATGTTTGGAGATGGCCTGTTTCGTGATCTCGAACGGCTCGGCCAACTCGTTGACCGTTTGGGGGCCGGTGCTCAGGCGGGCGATGATCCGCCGTCGTACCGGGTCGGCAAGCGCCATGAACGCTTTGTCGAGACGCTCGTCTGCCCCTGGATCCACGATCACTTGTCAACCATCTCCTTTATCAACCAACCTGTTGATTACGGTACGAGCCCATGCCGAGGGTGTCAATGCTTCGAAACCGATTAGCGTGGAAACCATGAACGCTCTGATTCCTCGGCCACGATTGGAAGTGGCGCCGGGGGCGATCCTCGTTCCGGATTGGCTCAGCGTCGAACAGCAACGCTTCTTGGTGGCCGAGTGCCGACGGTGGGCGACCGCACCCGTACCGATGCGCTCCGCTGTTGTCCCTGGTGGGCACAAGATGTCGGTGCAAACAGTCTGTCTCGGTTGGCATTGGCAGCCGTACAAGTACACGCGCACCGCCGACGACGTGAACGGTGCGCCTGTCGCAGCGGTGCCTGACTGGCTCGTCGACCTCGGCCGGGCCGCAGTTGCCGCTGCCTATGATGATCCGACTGCGGGGGAGCGGTACACGCCGGACACCGCGCTGATCAATTTCTACGACGAGGGCGCTCGGATGGGCATGCACCAGGACAAGGACGAGCGCTGCGACGCTCCCGTCGTCTCACTGAGTGTCGGGCAGAGTTGTGTCTTTCGATTCGGGAATTCCGAGAACCGGAACAAGCCGTACACCGATGTCGAACTCCATTCGGGTGATCTCTTCGTCTTCGGTGGAGAGTCTCGGTTCGCATATCACGGAGTGCCGAAAGCTATTGCGGGAAGTGCAATTCCCGACATAGGTCTGCCGTCCGGACGGTTGAACATCACCCTGCGGGATACCGGAATGTCGTGACTGTCTCACCCCTGCTGTGCCATTGGTGCAGCAGGGTCGAAGTCTGCGCTCGAAGGTCCGTCCCCGACCATCTCGATCAACTCGGTCGACGGTGGAGTTGGCAGCGTGCGCCAGCGCTCTCGTTCGAGGTTGTGGGGTTGTGTCTCGTTCATGCCCTCATTATCGACTTCCGACTCCGATCCACCAGTCGGGGATGGGCCGGGTGCAATTCGGTAGGCCGTTGAGGGAGCCCCGCTGTCTCGTCGACATCCTCGGACCTCGGCACGTCGACGACAGCTCGGGTCGCGTCACGGGTCTGGGGAGGTTGGTGGGTGGATTCGAGGCGACCGTGATTCGCTTACCCCAGTGTCTTGTTGCGGCCGGCGAGGGAGCCGAAGACGAGTTGCACGGCCAGCAGCACCAGCAACGCGATCAGAGGAGTCGTCCAGGAATCGACGGCGTCGTGCAGTGCACCGAAAACGAGGGGACCGGTGGCGGCCAGAAGGTATCCGACGGACTGTGCCATACCCGAGAGTGCCGCTGCTTGACCGTGATTGACAGTGCGTATTGCGAAGAAGGACAAGGCAATGACAATCGATCCGCCGATGCCGATGCCGAGGAATGCATTCCACAGCAGGGCCCAGGAGGGGAGGAGGAGTTGGCCGAGAACTGCCACTGCGGCGACCGACACCAGCCCGAGGACGGCTCCTCTCTGATCCTTGGGCAGTTTGTGCAGGAGCACTGCTGTGAGGAGGCTGCCGACGATCGAGAATATTTGCATGATGCCTTGATGCAGTCCGGCGGTAGCCGCGGTAGTGCCGTGTGATTCTTCAATGGTGGGCCACCATGTCAGAACGGTGTAGAAGAAGAGAGATTGGACGCCCATGAATATTGTGATCTGCCACCCGAGTGCTGAGCGCCAGGGGGAGCGATGGCCGCCTGGATGGGAATCCAAAGCCGCAGCATGATCGTGTTTCGGAAGCGTGCGTCGGCGAAGTTGGGGAAGGAACACCCCAAATCCTATGAGAGCCATAGCAGCCCAGATTCCGAATGCGATCCGCCAACCGTGATCGGTGAGACCGGCGATCGGCACGGCAAGTCCGGATGCGGTTGCGGCGACGGCTGCAGAGACCGCCGAGAAGATGCCGGTCAAACGGCCGGCTTCGGTCGGGAAGTCTCGTTTGAGGAGCGCCGGCAGTAGAACGTTCATTGTTGCGATGGACATGCCGAGCGATACGGTACCGATCCACAGCGCAGGCATCCACGGAACAGAGCGGATCACGATCGCTAAGGCGAGCATGCCGAGTGCTGCTGCGAGTGTCCGTTCCATTCCCCACCGAGCTGCGATGACCGGGGCAACGGGGGAGAACACTGCGAAGCACAGCAGTGGAAGGCTGATCAGCGCTGATGCTGTTGTCGACGAGATATCGAGATCGGTGCGTACCTCACCGAGTAGCGGGCCGACGACTGTGATTGAGGCTCGAAGATTGGCTGCGATGAGAAGAATGCCAGCGATAACGAGTCCTCGGCGCATTATCGGTATCGCGCTCGGGGCAGACGCCACGTTTTCGGTGTCGGAGATGACGTTAGCCATAGGTGTGCCCTTCTGAGATTGTCTGTGCGCTGAACCTCTTGTGTGTCAGCTACTTCGGCATGTTTTGCAGAAAGAGGGATCGGCTGTGGTCCATCAGTCGGACCACTGCGGCGGCTGCGCCGTCCGGATCGCGGTCACGGATGGCCGCAAGCAGCTGCCGGTGTGGGTCGTCGTCGGTCCAAGGTCCGATGAACAGCTGTCGAGTCTCCTTGTCGGACTTACCTTGTGGGATGCTCATGGTGTCAGAGCGATCGAGACTGCGGTAGATGTCCGTGATCAGTTGGTTCCCGCTCGCTGCGAACATCTCCAGGTGGAAGTCGAGGTCGTACTCGACGGATTTGGCGACGTCGGGCTCAGCGTCTCGGCCATCCAAAGCCCGAGTCATTCGGTCGATGTCTTCGGGCAGGGCTCGTTCGGCTGCGAGTCGGGCGGCGTAGAGCTCCAAAGCTTCACGGGCTTCGAAGATTTCGAGCACGTTCTCCGCCGCTGCACGTCGTTGGAGCGCAATCTCGAGTTCTGAGCTCGCGCAGACGTAGGTTCCGTCTCCCGGGCGTGCTTCGAGGAGGCCGGCATGGACGAGGCCGCGAATGGCCTCCCGGACTGTATTGCGGCTCGCGCCGGTCATTTCGACAAGTTGATGCTCGCCGGGGATCTTCTCCCCTAATTCCCAGTTGCCAGAAGTGATCTGGGACCGCAGTTGTTCCGCGATCTGCACTGAAAGTGGGATGTTGCGTGCGGTGGGTGCGATACGGGAATCCGGCATGAGTCAAATGTAGGACATTTGGCGATTTGTGGATAGGTTTACCTTTGTGATCTAGGGCACTCGGGTTCGGATCGCCCTGGGCGGGTACCGCCCTTCGGCATGTCGGCGTGCACGTGAGTGCTCCTGCCGACCGCGCACGGGGCAGTTGCCCCGACACGGAGGGCAACTGCGATCGATTCCTCACGGAATCTCATGCCCAGCAGACCCTCACGTGCGGGTCATTGCTGCGATTCCAGCGTCCATGCGGGCTGGTCGGTCACTTCCGGGCCGTCGTGCAGCACCCAAACACACGGCTCGGAGATGTAGGTGGCAGCATCGGTGAACCAGTATGTTTCGTCGGGTGCCCAGCCCGCGATGACGCTCGCCGTGTCGGTATCGACCTCGATCGCGGTTCCTGCTGCCGCGAGGTATCCCGTCACGGTAAGGTGCACTCCCTCAAATCTTTCCGCGACCTGCACCCAGTCGGGGATGACCCACCTGCCTGATCGGCCGGTAGTCCGGTACCAAACCTGCCGCGTTTCTGCGGTGACCTCGAGCGGGAACCGTCTGCACAGCTCCGACCAGGCTTGCGCGCTGTCGATCTCGTAGATGCGTGCGCCAGTCGGTGGCCGCAATGCTCGCACGACGACCCGCTCCCATCCCATGCTGTCTTCGACGAACCACAAGCCCGCCGGAGTCCCGTCGAACAGCGCCCTCGTCGAACCCTGAGTGGGTGGATTCGACCACCAATAACCTGACCAGTTCGCCGCGGGATCCACCGGGCGGTCACGTTCAGCTCTCGCTTCAGATTCCAGGGTGCTCGTGCGCCACTCGCTGAGGAGTTGTTGCGCAGCAGGCACTTCGTCTGTGTCCGGAGATTCCTCACCTCTGCTCAGGATCGACCATTGGTCGGATGAGGCGAGCGAGGTTGACCACCACCGCGCGCATTCGGAGCCGGCGATGTGCTCGGCGACGCGTCGAAGCTCATCTCGCATAACTTCGGTGGCGACGAGGACGTCTTCTCCGTCGGGATCCTGCCAGTAACGCGCCGCATCGACCGCTTCTGCGAGGGCGGAGCGTAGATCGACGGCGGTGACGTCGGGGAGCGATATTTCCGTGAGGCTGCGCGCCACGTCCTCCGCGGTGACTATGGTCTGCCGGGCCTCTTCGGCGCCCGGGCCGAACAACACTCGGGAGGTTCCTTGTCCGACGTCGAGGTGATACGCCGCCCGGTGAGCGTTGATGCGGAACATGTCGTCGCCTGGCTCGGGACGCAGGGCGCGTTCGGCGTCGATCGCATACGCGAGCAGCATCCGGCGCCCGCGCGGGCCCGACAGCAAATTATCCGCAGTGAGCATCTGTTCTCCCGTTTTCTGGTTCAGATGACGGTAGCCGAGGTCAGCGAGATGGAGAGCTTTCTCCCTTGATATCGGAAATCCCGACGGCCGCGTCGCGCACGACATGATCGCCACACACTGCATTCGGCGGCGAAGGCGGACGGAAGGGAGCCCCAGGCTGCTGCCAGTCGCGTGAACGCCGCTTCTTTGGTGTGCGCGATCACTGCCATCTTTGTGCAGCCGTGGTTTTCGTCGATCAGAGCTCTCTCTGTTCGTCTGCAGTGACAGCGCCATGGGTCCTGTTCATTGCGCAGGATGATCCCGAATGAGAACTGAAAAGTTTGGGAGGCAGGTGTTTTGGCGAGAGTGATCCGTGTGCCATCAGTACAGTCTCGACCGGAACCAGTGATCGAGGCTGATCATGTCGATCTGGTGCATGTCGAGACTCAGCTGGGCAGCAGCTTTCACCGCGTCGGCGCGGGGGATAGAGTTCTGGGGCAGAGTCCAGGTGGTCTCCCGCGCATGTTGCTCGAGAAGGTCGATGACTGTCCGCGGGACAGGCTCGTTGACGTGAAGTGTTGAGCCGTAGCGAAATTGCTGTTCTATCGACAACTCGTAGATGGATCGGGCGAGTAGGTCTACGTCGACTACCGACAGGACAGCGCTACCGCCGTCGATGATCGAGTCGAGGCGAGAGACAATTCGCGTCAGTGTCGGAAGAAACCATCTGTCGCCGGGTCCGTACACGAGATGCGGCCGGACGACCAGGCCTCCGGCGTCGCGCACGAACTTCTCGGCGCGAGCGCGCGTGCGACTGGCCGGTGAGAAGGGGCTGAGAGGTGCGCCGTTGACCGGCAAGTCTCGAAACGGTCCCGGCCCGTACACGGCCGCGGTGCTGACGTAGAGCAAGCGTTCGACGCCGACGGCGGCGGCCATCGACGCAACGTTCTGTACGCCGTGTTGGTTGACGTGAACGCACTGTTGTTCGTCGTCGCCCACGTACGACACGCAACAGATGACGGTCGACGCCTGACTCATTGCAACTCGTAGAGAAGCACTTTCGTTGATGTCGCCGATCACGGTGGCGATTCCTTCACGGCCGAACTGTTTGGCTGCGGTGGCCGTGCGAACGAAACCGATTGCAGCGTTTCCGTCGCGGGAAACCAGCTGTTTCATCACTGCCGAGCCGATGAAACCAGTGGCCCCGAGTACCAGAGTCGTCACGGTGTGTCCGTGTCGAGAGCGTTGCTGCGGGCTCTTTCGACGTATCGTTGAGATTCATTCCGTCGGCAACGAGAGCTGGGTAGATCATGCAGGAGCGTGCTGTCCTGACGCGCCAGGCCGTCATTTTGGGTGCTGCGAAGAGCTTCGAGAAGTTCGGGTACTCCGCCAGTTTGGGCACGATCTTGCAGCACGGGGGTGTGTCGAAGGGGGCGATGTATTTTCATTTCGCGTCCAAGGAGGAGCTTGCGCACGCGGTCATCGCAGCGCAGCACGGTATGGCGATGGAGGGTACCCGGCGGGTTGCTGCGCACTCCGACATCGCGGTCGAAACCCTGGTGCTCGTTTCGCAGGAGATGGCTCGGCAGCTTGTGACCGAGCCCATCGCGCGAGGTGGCATGCGGTTGACGATGGAGATCGGCAGTATTCAAGGCCCCATCGAACAGCCGTACCTCGATTGGATCGAGGCTATCAAGCAGGTGGCAACCCAAGCGGCCGAAGCCGGCGATATCGTCCCGGGCACCGATATCGACGCGTTGGCTCGATTTGTGGTGGGGTCGTTCACCGGAGTGCAGATTCTCTCGGAAATGCTGACGGGCAGAACCGATCTGTACGAGCGGTTGAGTCAGATGTGGAACCTGGTGCTGCCAACGATCGTCCGCGAGGACAAGTTGGCGCACGTCATGCAACTGGCGGCGCTTGCACCGAGAGAGTGGGAAGCACCGAGCGCTTGACGTGGAAGACGCGACGAGAAGAACGTGTTCGTTCCCTCTCATGATTGGTCCGCAACTGTAATTTCGAGTTCCGCGGTGGTTTCCAGTTCTTGAGTGAACCGAACTCGGTGCACATGGCCCGACGCGTCAAGGGGGATCGTTGACACCTCGCACGGCGTTTCCCATTCAGTGAACCTCGGAAAGACCGCCGAGAGTGAGGCGATCTTTGTTGCTGGGTTGCCGATGTGAAATCGGAGCGCTTGTCGGGCGGCCTCGAAAAGAATCATTCCTGGGATGTGGTCGACGGGGTGATCGAAAAGGGAGTGGTTGCGCGGATCGGGAGCGCAGAACATCGCGTGCCGAGCAGGATCAGTGCTGATGAGCACATCTCCATCGGTTAGGCGTCCGACTCGCTCCGATCCGACCACCGCGGCTCCGGAAGGAAGGATGCGCCGGCTCGGGCGGTGGTCTTCTCGTCCTTGCCGAATTCGACGGTATCCCTCGGGGCTGACTCCTCGCGCAACAGCGTTGCATCTGGCGACGTGCCGGTTGCCCTCGCTGAGGATCCCCGACACTTCGACCCCCGAAACCGCTCCGTCGCGATGAGTGAGGTTGTCCACTGTCATCGAGAAACTCAACGGCTTCGCGACTGATTGCACGTCGAGCGCGTCCAGCATCTCGAAGCTGAACGTTTCCATGAGGAACTTGTAGTGCAGTGGAATCTCGTATCGGGTGTGGCACAGAAGCACCACTGCCTGTCGAAATGCTTCTGCCACCCCGAGCGGATCGTGTTGCTCGCTCGATACGTCGAATATCCGGTGCGAGACCGGGAGTTGCACAGCAACCTGGTACGCCGAGTCCGATTCGATCCGGTAGTCCGTCAAGAAAACCTCGGCAACAGCATGTCTGTGGACAAGATGCCGCGGCACTGTGCGTGTGTATTCCATTGATTGAATGCACCTTTCGATGTTCACTCGTGTCTTCGGTGTCGTGTAGGACCTAATATTCGACGTCCGGGCGCGTCATCGAATCGTCAAAATTGACGATCTTTTCGAAGGTCGAGTTCGATCAGGGGCGGCACCCCATCTCGGCGAGTGTGTCTGGGGCACTTCCTGCTAGAAGCGTCCGATCCGAAGTTCCAGTGGGTGTCTGCGTGCGTCGTGACCAGAGCGGCGGAGCATCGCGCATGCCTCCAGCTGGGAATGCACCCCCAGTTTTTGCAGGATGCTTCGGATGTGGGCGCGAACCGTGGTCGGTGCGATGTGGGCGGTTCGAGCAATCGAGTCGACATTCGAGCCTCCGTAGAGAAGGCCCACGATCTCGAACTCGCGATCGGTGAGACTGCTGATTCGTGCGAATTCTTCGGTGCGCAACCGGATGCGTTGTACGAGCGAGGACTTGTCGTGTGCAGACCGAGCGGAGTTGGGGTTGATCGCAGCCTGCAGCTCATCGAGCAGGGATGCGAATGGCAGTTGAGAGTTGAGCACGGCGTGGGCGCCCGCTGCGAGCCCCCGAATCATGGAGTTGCCGCTACTGAGATCGCCGACCAGGACCGATCCCTCGAGCGCGGAGAGCTCCTTTACCTGCCAATCGACGCCCCCGAGTGGTAGGAGAACGAGCGCTCTACCGTGATCGCTGGTGTGATGCCTTAACAGGCTCATGTCTGCGGTTTGTGGCTCGGAATAAGCCCTGGCGCTGATTCCGGCAGCGATTGCATTGGCGAACTCTCGATCGCTATGAGTGGTGTACACGGTGACTGTGCTGGAGAGTGTCATAGCGACTACATCTCCGGTGGAGGTCCACTCCGCCCGCTCTCTTCGCTGCGAAACCAAAACCGTTGCTTTCAGCGTGGTTTCGTCAGCAGGTTAGCTATCGCAGTGACCTTTCCGCTGATGCGCACGAAGGTTACGGCGATATCGCAGTTGCCCGTCCTCCCATGGAGACTCGTGCGTTCGACACCTGATCGTGGACCTTCGAATTATGCTAGGGCGCTGAATATTTGGGCGATGAGTATCCCGCGTAGACGAGCCATTAGGCGTTCCGTCGACGACGTGAACGACTCCCCAATGGCTCGAGGCATTCAGGCGTCTCGATCGAGTTTCCGCGAGGCCGGTGCGTCGCACTCTCAATGGTCTGTACCCAGTCGGGTCGAGATATTGACTGTTACCGTCAGTTGCACATACCCTGTACATTGGCGCTGACCTTAGGGAACCCGGCCTGAACCGGCCGATCGTTCTCGGTCACTGCCGACGCCAGATGTAGCTTCGCGACGACCTACGAAACGAGTTTCCTCATGACACAGCATGTCGACGTACTGATCATCGGCGCTGGCTTGTCCGGAATCGGCGCGGCTTGCCACCTCATTCGTGAGCAGACCGGAAGCACTTACGCGATCCTCGAACGCCGCGAGAACATCGGTGGCACCTGGGACCTGTTCAAGTATCCCGGCATCCGATCGGATTCCGACATGCTCACCTTCGGATTCGGTTTCCGTCCGTGGATCGGAACCAAAGTGCTCGCAGACGGCGCCAGTATCCGTGACTACGTCGAGGAAACCGCCAAGGAATACGGCGTCACCGACCACATCAACTTCGGCCGCAAGGTCGTGGCAATGGACTTCGATCGCGCGACTGCTCAGTGGTCCGTGACCGTCCTGGTCGAGGCGACGGGGGAGACCGAGACGTGGACCGCGAACGTCCTCGTCGGCGCCTGTGGTTACTACAACTACGACAAGGGATACCGCCCCGCCTTCCCCGGTGAGGACGACTTCCGCGGTCAGATCGTGCACCCGCAGCACTGGCCGGAGGATCTCGATTACACCGGAAAGAAGGTAGTGGTCATCGGTTCCGGTGCCACCGCGATCACCCTGATCCCGTCGATGGCCCCCACTGCCGGTCACGTCACCATGCTGCAGCGCTCGCCCACGTGGATCCAGGCGCTACCGTCCGAGGACCCTGTGGCCAAGGGTCTCAAGCTTGCACGCGTTCCCGACCAGATCGCTTACAAGATCGGTCGAGCCCGCAATATCGCACTGCAACGCGCCAGCTTTCAGCTCTCACGTACCAATCCGAAGCTGGCGAAGAAGCTGTTCCTCACCCAGATCCGCTTGCAACTCGGCAAGAACGTGGACCTGCGTCACTTCACCCCCAATTACAACCCGTGGGATCAGCGCCTGTGCGTGGTTCCCAACGGAGACCTGTTCAAGGTGCTCAAGAGCGGCAAGGCCGACATCGTCACCGACCGTATCGCCACGTTCACCGAGAAGGGCATCGTGACCGAGTCGGGCCGCGAAATCGAGGCCGACGTCATCGTCACGGCGACCGGCTTGAACGTGCAGATCCTTGGCGGGGCGACCATGAGCATCGACGGCGAGCCCGTCAAGCTCAACGAGACGGTCGCCTACAAGAGCGTGCTCTACTCCGACATCCCGAACTTCCTGATGATCCTCGGCTACACCAACGCATCCTGGACGCTCAAGGCCGACCTGGCCGCGTCCTATCTGTGTCGCGTACTCAAGATCATGCGTAAGCGCGACTACACGACTTTCGAGGTTCACGCCGAACCTGAGGACTTCGCGGAAGAATCTCTCATGGGCGGAGCCCTGACATCGGGCTACATCCAGCGTGGCGACGGAGAGATGCCGCGTCAGGGTGCCCGCGGTGCGTGGAAAGTGGTCAACAATTACTACCGCGACCGCAAGCTGATGCACGACGCCGAGATCGAAGACGGTGTGCTGCAGTTCAGCAAGGTCGATATTGCTGTCGTGCCTGATAGCAAGGTCGCCAGCGCATAGTCGGCTCCACCGGGGGATGGACCGGTCGCACGACCCAGACGTCGGTCCGACGTCTGGGAAGGCTGAACGTGACGCTGCAAGATGTCGGTATGGCGTGACTGTTCAGGCTGATTCTGTCCGCTTGACCCGCGCGTTATGCACAACCATCGGGACAGTTATTGCCAGGACCATCGCTATCACGAACACCGATATGAAGACCCAGGGGCGCGCTGCTTCGGACGCTCGCACGGTCAACACAGCTCCACTCGTAAGCAGGGGCATCCCTGCTGCCGCGAGTAGATCGACGTGCCGCGGGGCGACAGGAGGTCCGGCGAAGTATGGAACTCGAACCCCGGAGTTCTCTCGAAGCATCCGTCGCTCCGACATCGCGTAAGTGCTCGCGCCGACTACGAAAATGGCCAGTCCGAGTACGACAAGACCAATTCCCGTTCGGGTGGTGAGCGCGGCAAACATGAACACCGATGTCACTGCCGGATAGAGCACCACCATCTTCCAGAGTGGAGTCTTGATCCGCGTGTCGACTGCAACACTGACCGGGCGCATCGGTTCGAGAGGCTCCATCAGCTCAGCGTGCCATGCGCCGCTCGGGAAACAAACTGCCTGTGCCGTTTCTGGCGGACTCCGGCTGCCTGGCCTGGATGTCGGGACCCCTCACTACGATTCTCATCGTGACCGATTACGACGATCTCGACATGTTCGGTGGCCTCGACGCCTCCTCCCTGCCGCTCCGCCAGCAGCAGATTCTGATGACCATCCGGGATCTCGTGGCTGCCAACGGGTGCACGCCGAGCACACGGCAGATCGGAGACGCGGTTGGTCTGCGCTCGACGTCGACGGTGTCCAAGCACCTCAAGAGTCTCGAAGAGAAGGGCTTCCTCCGCCGAGGAGCGGCCATGGCTCGGCAGCTGGACGTGCGGCCGTTCCTCGTAAGCGCGAAGGAACAGTCGTCGTCGAATACGGTGACGGTTCCGGTCGTCGGTGACATCGCGGCCGGCGCGCCGATCCTCGCGGAGGAGCACGCCGACGAGGTGCTTGCGCTTCCTCGCGAGCTCGTCGGCTCCGGCACGGTGTTCGGACTTCGGGTGCGTGGTGAGTCGATGGTCGACGCAGCGATCTGTGACGGTGACGTCGTCGTGGTGCGCCGCCAGGACGAAGCTCATTCCGGTGAGATCGTCGCCGCGATGATCGACGGCGAGGCCACGGTGAAGGTGCTCCGGCGTCGCGACGGTCACGTGTACCTCGAGCCTCGCAATCCCGCGTACAGCGTCATCGACGGCGATCACGCGGTCATCCTGGGCAAAGTTGTTTCCGTGATGCGCCGTATCTGAGAGGTGTCCGGTCTCAACGACGTTTGGCGCGGGGACCGCCGTATTCCTCATCGGTGACTTTGTCGCCCCATGTAGTTTCGGTGCCTCCGTCGCCGGGTCCTTCCCACAGTGCGAGGTGGCTCATGAAACGGTCGGGTGCCGCGCCGTGCCAGTGTTCCTCTCCCGCTGGGGTGTAGACGGTCTCACCCGGGTGGACTTCGACGATCTCGCCGCCGCGAGCTTGAACCAGCGCGGTACCGGAGACGATGTGGAGGGTCTGTCCGACTGCATGGGAGTGCCAGTCGGTTCGCGCGCACGGTGCAAAGCGAACCATGTTGGCGCGCATCCTCGACGGCTCCTGTCCGGCGTAGATGACGTCCCACCAGACGTCGCCGGTGAACCAGTCGCTGGGTGCTTTGCTGGTGGGCTGGGGCTTCAAGATTTCCATGAGGTCTCCTCGGAATCGAAAGGGGCGGTTCAGTTCTGCGTCAGCGGAACAAGTCGAATGGTGTTGGGTGCGGCGGCGCGGCCGGTGACGGAGCCGACGATCTGCGGGCCGTAGCGGTCGTACTTGGTGTGATAGGCGGAGTCGATCGACGAGTGGGCATCGGGTGCGGCGGACTCGAACGCCACGTCCCGCTCGATTCCTCCTGCTCGGATTCGGCCCGTTCCACTTGCCGTTGCTCGGACGAACCACGGGTTGTCGGTTCCGTAGGCCGAGCGAACGTACAGTTGGTTGTCGGTACGGACAACCCAAATCGTGACGTACGGCCTTGCGGTTCCGTCTCGGCGGTACGAGGAGATCTGCAACTCCTCGGCGTCGCCGATCTTGGTCAGTTCAGCCTCGGTCCACGAGTGCGACATCTCGGCTTCCTTTCTCCTGTTCGAATTGCTTTTTGGTACTTCGCGTTCTCGTAGCCGGGACGATCAGTGCGAGGACGATGACGAGACAAGCGGCCAGCAGGGCGGTGCCTGCGGTGAGAGCCGTTGATACGTGATCGGTGAGTGCCGTTGTAGCGTCGTCGGCAGAGGCTCCGGCGCCCGCGGAAACTGCGACGAGGATGCCGAGTCCGAGAGCACTGCCCAGTTGGTGTGCAGTGTTGACCAATCCTGATGCGGCACCGGCATCCTCGGCCTGTACCCCGGAGATGCCGGCAGAAGTCAGAGGGGCGAAAGCCAACCCCTGTCCGGCGCCGATCAAGATCATCGGAAGTGCTATCGCAGTGAGGTACGTGCTGCCGGGATGGACCAGACTGAGCCACGCCATCCCGGCCAGGGTGACGGCAATGCCAACCGACAGAATTGCGGAATTTCCGAATCGCGGTGTCAGTCGCGGAATAAGCATCGCCACAGCAAAATTGACGATCGTCATCGGGAAGAAGGCGATGCCTGCTTGGAACGCGCTGAAGCCCATGACGCCTTGGAGTAGCTGAGTCGTGAAGTAGAAGAATCCGATCATGGCACCCAGATAGAGCATTCGGGCGGCGTACGCCCCGGATCGCTCCCGGCTACGGAACAACCTCAGTGGCATGATCGGCTGCTCCGCTCTCGCTTCGTTGAGGAAGAGCAAGGTCAGTAGTATCGCCCCGGCCGCCAGTGTCGCAACGGTGATCGGTGAGGTCCACCCCACTTCGGCCGAGTTGACGGTGCCGAAGACGAGCGCGGTCATCCCGAGTGTGGCGAGAACAGCGCCGGCCACATCGAAACGTCCGGAGTTGGGCTCGGTTTCCGGAATGAACCGGGGAGCGAGAGCGATCATCGCGATACCGATCGGAACGTTGATGAAAAAGCCTGCGCGCCAAGACACCCAGTCGGCAAGGGCGCCGCCGATCACGAGTCCGAGGCTGGCGCCTATTCCCGCAGCAGCGCCGTACCAGGCAACAGCGCGCGTTCGCTCCGGGCCGGGCGGGAAGCTGGCGGTCAGCAGTGACAGCGACGCCGGGGCCACCACTGCGGCTCCGACGCCTTGGAGAGCGCGCGCTGCGATGAGCCACCAACCGTTCGGCGCGACCCCGACGAGAAACGACGCAATCGCGAAGATCGCGAGACCGGCCACGAATACGCGACGACGGCCGAAGATGTCCCCGAGACGAGCACCCAGCAGGAGAAGCCCGCCGAACACCAGGGTGTAGGCGTCCTGGACCCAGGACAGCCCGGTTGCCGAGTAACCCATGCTGCTTTGGATGCTGGGTAGCCCGGTGAAGATGATCGAATTGTCGAGCAGGATCATGAAATAGCTGATCAGAATGATCGCCAGGATCGCGGTGGGATTGATGCGACCGGCAACAGGACGGGTGGCAATGTGGGTCACGCGCATCTTCTTCGCAAGTGGTGGACTTTCGCAAGTGGTGGACTACGGGCGGACGAGGACCTTCAACGATTCACGGGAGTCCATGGCTCGGTAGCCTTCCGCTACGTCGTCGAGTCCGACGGTGTGGTCGAAGACCTTGCCCGGCTCGATCTTTCCATCGAGCACATCCGGCATCAGCTCTTCGATGTACGCGCGCACCGGGGCCGGTCCACCGGTGAGTGTGATGTTGGGTCCGAAGAGTGTCCCGAATCCGATTGGAGCTTCTTCGTATTGGGGTACTCCGACTCGGCTGATGATGCCGCCCGGTCGGACAACTCCGAGCGACTGCTCGTAGGCAGGCATGTGACCTACCGCTTCGAGGACGACATGAGTGCCGTCGCCTCCGGTCAGTTCGCGGACTTTCTCGATGCCCTCGTCTCCACGTTCGGCAACCACGTCGGTGGCTCCGAACTCGAGACCGAGATCCGTGCGGGTCTTGTGGCGCCCCATGAGGATGATGCGCTCGGCGCCGAGGCGTTTGGCGGAGAGCACTGCCATCAGCCCCACGGCTCCATCGCCGATGACCGTGACCGTCGTGCGTTGGTTGACGCCACCCTTGACCGCCGCGTGATAGCCGGTGCCGAAGACGTCGGAGAGTGTGAGCAGTGACGGTAGGAGTTCGGAATCCTCACCGACCGGCGCCTTGACCAGGGTGCCGTCTGCCAACGGCACTCGGATGGCCTCTGCCTGACCGCCTCCGATCCCGTTTCCGGCCCAGAATCCACCGTGTCGGCAAGACGTCTGCAAGCCTTCGCGGCAGAAGTCGCACGTCCCGTCGGACCAGGCGAAGGGGGCGATGACGAAGTCGCCCTTCTTCAACGTGGACACCTCGCGACCGGTCTCTTCCACCACTCCGACAAATTCGTGGCCCATCGGGGAACCACCGGGCGTGGCCGGCATGTTGTGGTACGGGTGCAGGTCAGAGCCGCAAACGCACGCCCTGACGACCCGCACGATCGCGTCCGTCGGCTGCTGCAGTGCCGGATCGGGCACGGTCTCGACTCGAACGTCTCCGGCGCCGTACATGATGGTTGCTCGCATGGTGTCCCCTCTTGCTTCTGGTGTCGCGTGCTTCGAAGTCGACGTTTCGGCGTGGACCGGTCGACTGCAATCAGTCAACGCCGCGCCTCGCGGGCGCGGGAGTGTCTGTTGTTCCAGGTAACGGCAGTACCTCCCTCGGTCTTCTCCGCTCGAGTAACGTGAACTGCATGGACAACCGAGCCGAGATCCGCGAATTCCTCAGCTCCCGTCGTGCTCGCATCACACCCGAGCAGGCAGGGCTGCCGGCCTACGGCGGAAACCGTCGCGTCAAGGGGTTGCGCCGTGAGGAAGTCGCTCTGCTCGCCGGTGTGAGCATCGACTACTACGTGCGCATGGAACGCGGAAATCTGGCGGGAGCGTCGGACTCGGTGCTCGAAAGCCTTTCCCGAGCACTGCAACTCGACGAAGCCGAAACTGCCCATTTGTACGACCTCGCGAAGGCCGCCAGTGCAGGCGCACCGAGTAGAAAGCGGCCCGCCCCCAAGGGCGTGAGCCCGGCGATTCAGCAGATACTCGACGCCATCACCGACGCGCCGGCGTGGGTACGTAATGCCAGGCACGACATGCTGGCGGCCAATCGTATGGCGCGCGCGTTGTATTCGCCGGTGTTGGCCGATCCACGTAGGCCGGCGAACAACGCCCGGTTCGTGTACCTGGACCCGGCATCGCAGGACTTCTTCGTGGATTGGGAGCGCGCGGCAGACGACATCGCCGCGATGCTCCGCTCGGAAGCGGGGCGCAATCCTCATGACAAGGCGTTGACCGAGCTCATCGGCGAACTTGCCACTCGCAGTGAGGTATTCCGCACCCGATGGGCGAAACACAATGTGCGCTTTCATCGGACGGGATTCAAGAAGGTTCGTCACCCCGTCGTCGGAGACCTGGAGCTGAACTTCGAGGCGATGGAACTGCCGTCCAATCCCGGGCTGACACTGCTGGTCTACACCGCGGCGCCTGGGACGCCCACGGCTGACGCACTCAAACTCTTGGCGAGTTGGGCGGCAACCCAGGATCAGCTGGATCCGGCGAACGACAGCGAAGCGGCGCTCTGAATTCGATCGGCAGGTAATCGTGCCGATTCAGCTCAGATGCGTTACTGCCCAAGCTACCTGGTCTCCACCTCGTCGTTTCGCCCGATACATCGCGTTGTCGGCATCGGCAAGAATCCGATCGATGGTTCCCGAAGCGTCCGGGATTGTCGAGGACAGCCACACGCTGGCTCCGACGCTCACGGAAATCGACTGCCGGCCGGCAGGCCGCGATATCGAATTGTGAATGTCCACCACGGTTTGTTCGATGCGACGTGGCTCCACGGGCATGAGAATCACGAACTCGTCGCCGCCAGTCCGCGCAACCAGCCCGACCTCTCCGACCACCGAGTTCAGGCGCCGGCCGACTGTCACCAGCATCCGATCACCTTCTGCGTGACCCAGATTGTCGTTGACGCTCTTGAACGAATCGACATCGATCACCACCGCAAGGACTACGTGTCCTTGGAGTTCGCCGACACCGAACAACTGTTGCCAGACATTGTGCAGCCCACGTCGATTCAGGGCAGCGGTGAGTGGATCGCGCCAAGAGTGTCGTGCGTCGTCGGTCAAATACAGGACGAGGAAATGCACGGTCATCGAAGCTGAAGCGATAACACACCCGATGACGAATCCAGTGGACACCGACAGCGAAGAGTCGGTATCCGGATCGGTTACAGCTCGAATTGTCAGTAGCGCAACGATGAACAGCGCGCCGGTGATCTGTGCTGTGACTATTCGAGGGCTGTGGAATACCGACGAATAGTTCGCGACGACCACGAACAGAACGGTGCCGGTCAATGCCAGGAAGCTCGAATGGATTCCGGCGAGAAGTATCAAGGACAAGCAGATATTGGTGAGCGAAACGAAACGAACGGATTGATGGTGACTCGGCCAAGACCGTCCGAGTGACCAGCGAATCATGCAGTAGAGCGCGATCATGCATGCTGCGCCCGCCGCGAGCCGTTCAGGGAGCTCGGTTGCGCCACCCTTCACGAATTGAGCCAGTACGGCGAGTGCCACGAACACAGCGCACCAAAAGGTGACGACCACCCTGGCTGTCCCCAACATCGATCGAGCAGCCAGGAACCTCGGGAACCATTCGCCGTCGTATGCAAGAGACCACCAGCGACTCAACAGTCCAGTTGTTTGACGAATGTTCTGCCCCAACCCCGCAGCGCCACTGACTCCCATGAAACCCCCTCCGAGATCTTGCGAAAATTCCCGGAAGATTCTTCGTCAAGATTTGATCCCCGAACAAGGTACCCGATAGTTGAACGATGGATTGCCGTCTCGTGGGGTGTGGGCTGCTCTAGGGTGTGATCGGTGTGGTCAGGATCCTTCTGAGTGCCGGAAGGTCCAGGGTTGCAGCAAGATCTGCAATAGTGACCCCCGACAGTGATGCGCGCCAGGCTTTTTCGGCGTCGGCCATGACCTTGGCGATTCCGCAGGCGGAACGGCACTGTTCCGGTGGGGCGGCGAGGATTCCTTGCTGTCGAATCTCCGTGCACCGGAACGCAGGTTCGGTGCCGTCAACGGCCTGTACGACGTCGAGAACGGTGATCTTCTCGGGAGCCCGGGTGAGAACGTACCCGCCGTCTCGGCCCTCGGTCGGATTGACCAGACCGGCGTGCGCGAGCGCTCGCAGATGCTTCGCCAGGTATGTCTTCGACACCCCGTGAAGTTCGGCGAGTCTGGCTGTGGGTACCGGCCCCTCGGACTGGCTCAGAACCACGCAGCAGTGGAGTGACCACTCCACGCCTCCGGAAAGCTTCATGATTGGACTCTATCGACGCCGCGGAAAGCGGTGAGGGCCGGACGTCGCTCGAGTTGTCGACGTCAGGCCTTCTCGGCAAGCCACGCGTCGTATGTTGTCGGCGCGATCCATGCATCTGCACCTGGTGTCGGGGTCAGTGCCGAGTTGTCGAGTTTCGCGCCGAAGTAGCCGGCTTCGGGATCGGAGATCACCGAACGCTTGTCGCCGGTGACGAGGAACAAGCGCCGGACCAGTTCGTCGATGCCCAGCGGTTCGGGTCCGGCAATCTCGACCGTGCCGTTTCGCGGCGCGGCGGTCACTACCTCGGCGACGTGGGACACGACGTCTCGAGACGCGATGGGTTGCAGATGTCCCGGCGTTGCGTGGACGGCGCCGTCGGTGGTTCCCGCGTCGGCGATTCCGGCGACGAACTCGAAGAATTGGGTCGATCGGACGATCGTGTAGGGGGTCGGGCCCGCTTTGACCAGGTCTTCCTGGGCGACCTTGGCTCGCATGTACCCGGAATCGGGCAGTCGATCGGCACCCACGATGGACAGGATGACGTGGTGCCCGACGCCTGCCTTCTCTTCCGCGGCGAGGATGTGGCCGGTTCCGTCGCGGAAGAAGGCCAAGACGTCGTCGTCCGACCACGACGGGGAATTGGTCAGATCCACGACGACGTCGGCACCCTCGACTGCCTCGGCGATACCTGCGCCGGTGGTGATGTCGATCCCGTCGCCGCGACCGAGCGCCTTCACGTCGTGCCCGGCGTCAGCGAGCTTGGCGGCGACCTGGCTTCCGATGAGTCCGCTTCCGAAAATGACGATCTTCATGTTTTCTCCTTTACTCGGATAAGTCGTGTCCAAGTATACTCGGACACTACTTATCCAAGTCAAGGGTTGTCCGGTCAGTCGAAGAGTTCGGCGGACAGTGCTTCGTAGGTCGCGATCGGATCACCTTCGGCGGGAAGTGCTTGGATCGCAACGTGATCGGCACCCGCCGCGACATGCTCCCGAAGTCGATCCGCGATGGACTTCGCGGTACCCCGCGCAACCAGGGCGTCGATGACGCGATCGTTCCCCTCGTTGGCCAACTCTTCGGGCGCAAAACCGAGGCGCTCGAGATTGCTCGTGTAGTTGCGCAGATACAGATACGGGTTGGCGACGGCGGGGCGACCGATTGCTCTGGCCTTCTCCGGATCGGTTTCCAGGACAACCTTGTGCTCGGGGGCCAGGATCTTCGAAGGGCCGAGGATTTCGCGAGCTTCGGCCGTGTGTTCGGGGGTGGTCAGGTACGGATGCGCGCCGGCGGCGCGAGCGGCGGACAGTTTCAACACCTTCGGCCCCAGTGCGGCGAGGACGCGCCGCGATTCCGGGACCTGGGCCGCGTCGAGTTCGTCGAGGTACGACACGAGTGAGGCGTACGGCTTGGTGTAGTCGCCGGTCGCCTCCGGATGTCCGACGCCTACGCCGAGCAGGAATCGCCCCGGGTGCGCGGCTTCGAGTCGGTGATAGGACTCCGCCACCTCAGCCGCAGGGGAGGACCAGATGTTGACGATTCCGGTTGCCACGGTGATGTGCTCGGTCGCGTCGAGAAGTTTCTCGGCGATCCGTAGATCGGCGCGTGGGGAGCCGCCGATCCAGATGGTGCCGAAACCGAGTTTCTCGATCGCAGTTCCCAGCTCGGGCGGCAAACCAGCCGCTCCTCGCCAGATTCCGTAGGTGCCCAGGTCAGGTGTTTTCGTAGTCTCCGTCACAGCGGGTGCAACTCGGCTGCTGCCGGGATCTATTCCTTCCGTCGTCATTTGCCCGGCGCGCGGTAGTCGGTCGGTCGCTTGACTGCCTCGTCGATCTGCTCCGGCGTGAGCAGTGTGATCGACTCCGAGCGTGCTGCACCTGCCGCAGCCGTGCGAATGCTCAATGCGGCTGCCGCGACGTCGTCCGGCAGGTTGCCGATCACGAACATGTCGTGACCGCCCAGTGCGAAGTGGCAGGATTCGACAGTGCCACCGATGCTTTCGACCATTCGCGTTATCGCGTCGCGCCGCGCAGTGCCTCCCTCCTGCTGTAGACCGGCGGCGCCGGAGGGTGAGTACGTCACTTGCCAGAGGTATTTCGGCATTTCCACTCCTAGCTCGGGATGGGTACTTCGATCGTGTACCCGTAGGGCGCTCGGTGGCAATGGGTAGGGGACAATCACGGCATGGTTGGAACTCCGGTGATCGTGACTATCGTGTCCGTGTGTGTAGGTTTTGTGATCTTCATGCTCGCTGCCAGTGGTGCACGCGGAAAGTGGGACCGTCGCCTCGTGATCGCGTTGTTCATCGGTGCGGTGGTGTGCCTGACCGTCGTACCGGTATCCGTCGCGCTCAGCGCCGGAGTTTGAAACACGGAGTGCCAAAACGCTCGAGTGCCGCTTAGTCTGAATCGATGGCAGATATTCGGGTAGGTATCTCCGGGTGGACGTATCCCGCGTGGCGCGGAGATTTCTATCCGAAAGGTCTTGCTCACCGCAAAGAATTGTCTTATGCCGCAGAGAGATTGACGTCGATTGAGATCAACGGCTCGTTCTACGCGCTGCAGAAGCCGGAAAGCTACACCAAATGGCGCAGCGAAACTCCCGAAGATTTTGTGTTCGCGATCAAGGGCGGCCGGTACATCACACACATGAAACGGCTGCTCGACGCCCGTGACGGACTCGCCAACTTCTTTGCCGCCGGAACACTCGCCCTCGGCCCCAAGCTCGGGCCGATTCTGTGGCAACTACCTCCGACGCTGCAGTTCGAATCGCAGCGATTGGCCGACTTCTTCGACGGTCTTCCCCGTACCACGCAGGCTGCAGCCGATCTGGCAGCACAGCACGACGACAAACTCACCGAAGACCGAGTGTTCGCCCAGACCGAGAGGGACGTGCCGATTCGCTACGCGGTGGAAGCGCGGCACGCCAGCTTCGAGACCGACGAAGCCGTGGACCTGATGCGCGAGCACTCCATCGGTTTTGTCGTCGCAGACACAGCCGGCAGGTATCCCCGCATCACCACTCCTACTGCCGATTTTGTCTATGTGCGGATGCACGGGGACAAGGAACTGTATGCGAGTGGGTACACCGACGAAGCTCTGGACAAGTGGTCCAAGCGCTTTCGGGATTGGATGGACGAGGGCCTCGACGTGTGCGTCTACTTCGACAACGACATGAAAGGCTTTGCGCCGCACAACGCAATGTCCTTGTTGGAGCGGCTGCGCTGACGGATCGCCTGGCCTGTCGGTGGGATGTGGAAGGCTTCCGCATGAACACGAGGACCGAGGAGATACCACGATGACGCCAGAACAGCGGACGCCAGAACAGAGCTGGCCGACGCATTGGCCGAAGGTCGCCCGTGACATCGCCGATGCCACGGCCGACGCACTCGCCGCGGTGCGGGCGGCAAATCGTGACGGACTACTCGTGGCTGTCGAGGAACTGCGCGGGCTCTCGTTCGAGCAGGTCAGCTCGGTTCACGCGGCGATCGTGCGCGAATTGCTCGAGGACACGCATCCAGACGGCTTGTCCAGCGAGGACGTGCAGGATGCGCTCACCGCCTGCGCCAAGTCCACGATCGTGTGGCTGCCGGATCTGGACGTGCAGGCGCTCGCTGCGGTCTACACCGGGGCGCTCGGGATTTCGGATCTGGAAGACGATTCGTTCCGCATCGGGCACGGCGCGTACCTGCGTTCGGCGGTTCTGGTCATCGGGAGTTTGTCGACCGGAGTGAAGAAAGCTCAGAGCGCGTACATTATTCGTGCAATCGACGAAATCGCACGTGCACAGACCATCGAGATGCCCTGAGCGTCAGTTCGTAAATCGAATTAGGCTGAGGTCATGTCCAAGATCGCCAGCGCAGATCGTGTGTCGTTTGCCGAACTCCTCGAGTTCATCAGGCCGCGCCATCGGGCCACGTTCGTCACGGTGAAGAAATCCGGCGAGCTGCAGATCTCTCCGGTGACGTGCGGGGTCGACGACGAGGGTCGGATCGTCATCTCCACGTACCCGGAACGGGCCAAGGCCGCGAATGTCCGCCGCACCCCGGCGGTGTCTCTGTGTATCCACTCCGACGAGTGGAATGGCCCGTACGTCCAGGTGAACGGAACCGCGGAGTTGATCGACCTCCCGGACTCGGTGGAACCGTTGGTCGACTACTACCGATCCATCGCCGGTGATCATCCGGACTGGGACGAGTACCGCGAAGCCATGCGCAAGCAGGGTAAGAGCCTGATCCGCGTCACCGTCGACTCCTGGGGTCCGATCGCAACAGGCGGGTTTCCGCCCGGACGCTGACGCTATCGAGTAGGCGGCGAGAGTTCGACTACATGCGCGTCTTTGGCGGCCAGCGGCTCTTTGCAGTGCGCGCACACAACTTGGGCGTGCAGGATCTCACCGCAACGGTGTTCGACGACGGTTGGCGGTGGACCCGTCGTCGCAAAGGCGTCCCCCCATTCCATGAGCGCCATCAGAATGGGATAGAGCGCCTTCCCTGATTCGGTGGCGACGTATTCGTAGCGCGGTGGATGGTCTTCGTAGCGTCGCTTCGTGAGGACGTCGGCGTCGACAAGGGTGCGTAGACGCGCGGCGAGGATGTCGCGGCTCGCACCCGTGCCCGCGGCGATCTCGTCGAACCGTCGTTGCCCGAGGACGATTTCTCGGAGCACCAACAGTGACCACTTCTCGCCGACGACCTCCAAGGCGTTGGCGATGGAGCAGTTGCGTCCTTTTGTCGCCGTCATCTCTGGGCCCCTGTTAGTTGGAAATGTTAGTTGGGAATTCCAACTTAGCACTTGACGGCATGTATTCGAGGGCGGAAGGTAGGTCGAGAAATCCAACGGAGCAGATGAGGGGTCGTCATGACGGAATTGAATCTCGAGGCAGCAAGCGGATTTGTCAGCGCTGCCGGATTGCAACTGGACGAGGTGTCCGGCACGAAGGTTGTCGGGCACATCGATCTGTCCGAGGAGCATCACACGCCGTGGGGCGTAGTCCACGGCGGTGTCTACACGACCGCCGTCGAGTCCGCCGCGAGCATCGGGGCCAGTACTGCAGTGGCGGACCGTGGCGAATTTGCCGTCGGAGTGCACAACGGAACGGATTTCCTGCGGGCGCGTACGGGTGGGCGCGTGGACGTCGTGGCTGTGCCGATACAGCAGGGCCGGGTTCAGCAGTTGTGGTCGGTGGTCATCACCGATCCGGAATCGGGCAAGGAGGTGGCGCGCGGTCAGGTGCGTTTGCAGAACGTACCGCTGCCGAAGTAGGTCAGTCCCAGATCCCCGAGTCGATGTTGAGTGAGATGCGTTTGAGCAGTGCCGTCAGTTGGGCACGTTCGTCCTCGTCGAGTCCGGTGAGTACTTGACGGTCTCGCTCGACGCGTCGGGGAAACTCTGCCTCGACCAATGCGCGACCGGCATCGGTGAGTTGAAGCAGAACCACTCGTCCGTCGTGTTCGAAGCGCTGACGCTCGACAAAGCCCAGCTTGGCCAGGCGGTCTGCGTGTTTTGTGGTGGCGGCGCCGCTGACCATCGTGACGGCGGTGACTTCGCTCGCCCGCAGGGGACGGTCACTGCGAGCGAGTGCACTCATCACGTCGAATTCGGCGCGAGAGACCCCGCTGGACGCCAGTGCGCGGTCGAGCTGGTGAAGAGACTGCGCGTTGATGCGGGCGATCCGGCCCATCACTTCGACGGGGGCGGTGTCGAACTCCGGGTAGGCGCGCTTCCATTCGCGACGGACTTTGTCGATGAAGTCGTCTTCGGATCTGTTCGCCGCGCCCATGGCCCCATCTTAGCGACAGATTTCACATTACTTCACAAGTAATTTACTAGTGAAATAAATGTATGCTGGGTGGGTGACCCGAACCGAAACCGCAGCCAGGACGCCCAGCCGTCTCACTCATTCGAGTGAGGCCATTGCACATACCGTCTCCGGGGCGACGTGGCGAGCGGCTTTTCGTATCGGATCCGCGGACGCGACCATCGCCCCGGCGATCAGAGTCGGACTCGCCACCGCCGTAGTCCTCGTGGTCGGCGGACTGCTCGGGCAGCGGGAATTGGCCGGCTTCGCGGCCTTGGGTGCGCTGTGTGCCGCGTTCGGCAGGTACGAGCCGTACCCACGGTTGGCCGGCAAGCTGGCAATGGTGGGTGCTGCACTGGTGGTTTCGATTGCCTTCGGCGGCGCCATGGGTGTCGCGGGCGTTCCGATGTGGTTGCAGATCGGCATCCTCTCTTTGCTTGCGGGTGCGTCGTACTGCTTCATGTCGGGCTTCCGGATCACCGGACCAGGGCCCGTCATCCTCGTCTTCGCGGCGACCGGTGCAGCCGGATATGCCTCCAGCGTTGATGATTTGGCGCGGTTGGTCATTGCCGGTGCGCTCGGAGTTCTGGTCGGTTGGGCGGCCGCGATGCTCCCAGCGCTCGTACTGCCGATGGGACCTGCCCGCCTGGCAGTTGCCCGTGCAGTTTCTGCGGTGGGGCGTCTCGAACAGTCCGGCGCAGGCGGAGTGGAACCGGCGCTCGGATCGATTGCCAACGCCCGCTTGGTTATTGCGTCGAGCGGCCGGATCAAGTCGACCGTCGATCACGGACGCGAACTGGTGGCGGTGCTCGACGAAGCAGAAGCGGCAGTTCAGGAGTGGCAGTTGCACGGCGACGCCACCCTGATTCGCAGCATTGCTCGGCACGAGAAGGAGCTTCGGAAGCTCAAGCGTTCCAGCATGATCGAACACGATCTCGCACCGGCAAAGAACCTGGCCGCGCCCGAAGGCTATTTTCTCGAAGGATTGAATCGGCTGTATTCGCGCCCGGTGCGGATGAATGCTCTCCGCATCGTGGCAGCGTCGGCTCTGGCCGGTTGGCTCGCGGCGGGAGCCGGGTTGGAGCATCCGCTCTGGGCGTCGATGGGTGCCATCGCCGCGATGCAGGGGCTGAACTACAAGCAGACCGTCCAGCGTGGGATTCAGCGGTTGGTGGGAAATGTCGGTGGCGCCGTCGTCGCTGCTGCTCTCATCGCATTGACGCTCGGCTACTGGCAAGCGGTTGCCGTGGTCGTGATTCTGCAGACTGCTGCTGAGCTGCTCGTGATCAAGAACTATGCACTGACATCACTGGCCGTCACCCCGATGGCACTGCTCCTCATCGGTTTCAGTGCTCCGATCGGGACCGAAGCGGCAGTGGCTCGCGTCGCGGACACTCTCATCGGCGTGGTGATCGGTGTTGTCGTCGCCGCTGTGACGATCAGTCGATCGGATCGCCACCACGTCACCGTGTAACCGGTACTGCCGTGTTTCCGGTACTGCCGTGTTTCCGGTACTGCGTAGGCTCCTGCAGGTGGAGGACAGCATGCCGATCGACGGCCGGAAACTGCGTTACCAGCATCGCCGTGCCGAATTGCTCGAGCAGGTAACCGCGTACGTCACGGCGAACGGCGTCGGTGAACTGTCCATGCGGCCATTGGCCAAGGATCTGGGGATCAGTCATGCGACACTCATCCATCATTTCGGTTCGAAGGAACAACTGCTCACTGAAGTAGTTGCCACCCTGCGAGACAGTTCTTCTCTCGACATCTCTTCCGGGACCGACATCGTCGAGATGTTGACGAGTTACTGGAATGGGCGCACATCAGCGGAATCGTTGCCGAACTTTCGCTTGATGTTCGAGATCTACGGACAGGCGTTGTTGCATCCGGAGCGGTATCGCGAGTTTCTCGACCATGTGGTGGGGGACTGGTTGGGTGGTTTGGCGGAAGCTGCGCTCGTGCACGGATGTCCACCCGATCGCGCTGATCGCTACGCGACGATCGTGTTGGCACAGATTCGCGGGTTGACGCTCGATCTGGTGACCACCGGTGACCGCGTCAGAATCGACGCGGCGTTCGCCGAATTCGCGGCTGCGATGGGCGCTCTGGCCAGCTCCTGGAAGGCGATCTGACGCTCCGAATGCCGTGACGCTTCAGGCGATCTGCTCGAACAGGGACACGATGATCCCTTCAGGCCCCCGGACGTAGGCCATGCGCACGCGGTTCTCGTACTCGCCGATCCCGCCGATGAGTCCGTAACCGTCCGCAGCCACCGCGTCGACCGCCGCCTGGAGATCGCCCACCTCGAAAGACACGTTGCGTATCCCGATCTCGTTGGCCATCGGAGCAGGCGATCCGGGTACGTGCTCGGGCGTGACGAAGGACGAGAGCTCGAGCCGTGATCCTTCGCCCGGCGGGCGCAGCATGGCGATTTCGCACTTGGCTCCAGGGATACCGCAGACGGTTTCCACGAACTCACCCTCCACGGATCCGGTGCCCTCCACCTCGAGACCCAGACCGACGAAGAATGCCGTCGCTGATTCGAGGTCCGCGACGGTGATGCCGATGTGGTCGAAACGCTGTACGTGTGCCATGTGCCCATCCTCCTACTGTTTTTTCGTGCGGTTCGATGCTAGGTCGGAGTTAGGGCGTGAATCTCGACATATACGTTTCACGAAGCTGCAAGATTTTGCTTGACCGATCGGTTAAACAAAATCTACGATAACGTCCAACGAGGTCGCCCACCGCACGAACCGGAGTCGTCAGACGTGAAATTCCAGTCGAAGTCGTTTGCCCGCGTATCCATCGCAGCCCTCTGTGCTGCAACGATCGGCTCCGCCGTTGCTGCGCCCATCGCGTCCGCACAGGCACCGAGCGCGTCGCAAGCCACCGGCACTGTGGTGTCGAGTGAGCCGCTACCGAAAGATCTGTGGATTCCGGGTACCGCCGACGCCAAGCGATTCACGTACTGGACCATCGGTTCCAACGGCGGGCCTGCGCTGAGCAGTGGCGCGTACTACGTCCCGGCCGGCCCGGCACCGGAAGGTGGTTGGCCCGTCATCGCGTGGGCGCACGGCACCACGGGACTCGACGATTCCTGTGCCCCTTCGCTGGTCGGGCCTGGCCTGCCCGAGCGCGACTACCCCTACCTGGGGCGTTGGCTCTCCGAGGGCTACGCCGTAGTCGCCACCGACTACGTCGGTCTGGGAACACCGGGGCTGATGCCGTATCTCGACGGAAAGGTGGAGGCGCACAGCGTCGTCGACTCGGTCAAGGCTGCTCGGGTGATCGACCCCACCATCTCGAATCGGTGGGCAGTGGTCGGACAGTCGCAGGGCGGCGGAGCGGCCATCACGACGGCGCGCTACGCCACTGAATACGGTGGGGATTCTCTCGACTATCGCGGCGGGGTGGGTACCGGAGTGCCGGCCAACATCGAGTTGACCCTCCTGCCTGCCGGTCCGGGCTTCCCTCCCATCGCCCTCGGCGGCGGATTGACGTCGTACGCGCTCTACATCCTCGCGGGCTTGCGGGAAGCGCACCCCGAGATCGACTTGAATTCCTACCTGAACGACTTGGGAAGGGAAAAGGTCGACTCGGCCGAAAAGCTCTGCGCCGCAGACCTGGACGAGGCTTCCAAGGATCTGGTCCTCGGTGACATCTTTTCCCGCCCGCTCAGTCAGATCCCGAACTTCCAGGGTCTGCTGAACGATTACATGGGTGTACCGACCAGTGGATACGATCGCCCCATCTTCATCGGCCAGGGCCTGCTTGACGTGGATGTCCCTGCACCGTCTGCACTTTCGCTGGTTGCAGCGTTGGTCGCCAACGGTGAACCGGTCACGTTCAAGACCTACAACACCGATCACAGCGGCGCTTTGGTCGAATCACAGGCTGACACGATTCCGTTCGTCGCGAACCTGTTCCGCTAGGCATACCGAGAATCCAGATCATCCGCGGGGTCGCTGTCGCACAAGTGCGACAGCGACCCCGCGGTCATTTCTGTGACTCCTTGATTGCGTACAGCCGCGCCTCGAGGCCGTCGAGGACACGGTCGAGTGTGTAGCGATAGTGTTCTGCCCGTGTTGCTTCCGCAGCATCCGGTGGACCGGCGAACTTCCCGATCAGTGTCTCCATCGATGAACGAGGATCTGAGGGTCCGTCGTTACTCAGTCGTTCCAGCATCGCGCTGTGATCGGGTGAAGGCTGTCCGCTGGGAATGCGCCTGGCGTCGTTCATGGCGATCAGTGTGATTGTCGAGGTGAAGGCGACGGTGTAAGCCTGAGCGGCTTCTTCCCCGAACCCGGCGTCGATCAGCGATGCCAATCCTGCCTCCATGAGTTCCCGGCTGCGCTGGGTGGCAACTCCGTTCATCAGCAGCCACTGCGCCGCGCCTGGACACTCGATCAATGCCTCTCGCATCTGCAAGAGCAGATGTGTCAGCCATCGACGCCAATCTTCCTGTGCGGATGGCACGTTCACGGCCGACACCGCACTGTCGACCACCGCAGCCGAGAGTGCGTCCCGATCTCCGACGAGTCGATAGACGACGGAGAACGACGTATCGAGTTCGCCGAGCAGCTGCCGCAGCGACCAGCCCTCGACTCCGTGCTCGCGACTGAGCCCGAACGCCACGGTCAGCACCGCGTCCGCAGTGATCCCGGTGTTGTAACTCCGGCGGCGCTCTGATGTCGCGGCGGACTTCTTGTCAGGTGATGGCGCAGTCATGGTCCGACCGAGCTTAGCGGCGTCGGATCGGTGTGCGTAGTCGACGCAAGCGATTGACGGATGAACTTAGGTGAGGTTTACTTGCCAAATCCGAGCAGTGCTCGGATTTATGCGAACCCCCCGATTTTTCGAAGCTGAAGGACACCATGAAGTTGAAAACGCGACCCGGTTACCTATCGAGGCTGGGTGCTTCGCTGCTGGTCAGTGTCGTTGCCCTGACTGCGGCCGCCTGTAGCTCGAGTGAGGCGGGACCGACGACGGAACCTGCCGAGGGAACGCGTGTTGTGTCCCATGAATTCGGTGAGACGTCGGTTCCAGGCGACCTCGGGCGAATTGTTTCCCTCGACGAATACGCCGCACTCGGTCTCCTTGCCGTCGGCATCACCCCTGATGTGGTCTTCACGTCGTGGGGATCGGAGATCGGCCAGGACATCTTGGCGTCAGCGGGTACCGAGGTGGTCACGGTGCCGCCGCTCGGTGCACCCCCGATCGAGCAGGTCCTCGCCCAGGATCCCGGACTGGTCATCTTCACGTCGATGGGCGATCGGAGCTACTACGACTCCCTCGCATCGACCGTCCCCACAGTGCCGGTCCCGGCCGTCACCACTCCGTGGCGTGAGAATCTTGCCTTCTTCGGACGCGCTTTTGATCGTCAGTCGGTTGCCGACAAGCTGACCGTCGCCTTGGAGGGCAAGATCGCTGACGTCTCTGCTCGGTCCGGTGGTGAAGCGAACACCGTGTCGGTGCTGATGAGCAGTTCTGGAATCCTTGCCACCACCACCGAGCAGGCGCCGCCGTCGTTGCTGTTGGCGGAGAGCGGCTTCGGGCGTCCGGAATCCCAGCGAGCGAATGCGGCTGGAGGACTGCCGTATGCGCCCCTGTCCGACGAGGCGATCCCGGCGCAGGATGCTCGGATCATAGCCGTGTTCGACGAGGGCGTGTACGAGTTCGGCAAGGTTGCCGGTGTTCCCGGATTCCCGAGTCTTTCAGCGGTGCAGGAGAACCGAGTGGCCAAGGTCAACGGAGACATGTGGCTTGCCACTCATCCCTTCGCCACCTTCTGGATGATCGAGGACATGGATGCCATGGCTGCCGGCAATCTGACCGGCACCGGAACCGAAGCTGTTGCCGCGACGCGCTATCAGGAATTCACGGCGCTGACGGCATGAGTTCGAGTGCGTTGAGTCGGCGCCTGGCTCTGCGATGGGGAGCGGTGACGCTCGGCTCTGCGGCTGTGGGTTCTGCGGCTGTGGGTTCTGCGGCTTTGGGTTCTGTGGCATTGAGTGCGTGCAGCCGTGGTTCGGCGAACGAATCCAGTTCTGAGATTTCACCGTTCGACGACGAAGTTCGTGCTGCCGAACAGGCGAGATTTCATAGCGGGCGCACAGTCGAACGGAATCTGACAGCTGCACCGGCTCGGGTGAGTCTGGGCGCCAGAGAGGTCGACACATGGTCGTACGGTGCGGAAGCAGTTGGCCCGGAGCTTCGAATCTCCAAGGGAGACCGGCTCAACGTTCTTTTGCAGAACGACCTTCCGACGGAGACCTCGGTGCACTGGCACGGCATTGCGATCCGCAACGACATGGACGGCGTCCCGCCGGTCACCCAGGAACGAATCCAACCAGGTGCCGAGTTCACCTACGACTTCGTGGCCCCGGATCACGGAACATATTGGTACCACTCCCATTCAGGCTTGCAGGCCGATCGAGGGCTATTCGGTGCACTCGTGGTCGAGGACCCGAACGACCGGACCGGAGCCGACGAGGACGTCGTCATCGTGATCGACGACTGGCTCGACGGGCTGGGAACAACCCCGGATGCAGTGCTTCGCGCATTGTCACCGGACGTGCAGGGAGGACACCACGGGCACGGCGGCACTCCACCGGAAGTCGATGATGCAGAGATTGATTCTGCCGCAGAACTTCTCGCCAGCGGTCACGGTAATTCCGAGGCGCTCGGTGGAATGGCAACGCACATCACGTATCCACTGCACCTGATCAACGGACGGCCTGTGGAAGATCCCTTCGTCGTCAGCGCGACGGCCGGAACTCGGCTTCGATTGCGGGTGATCAATGCCGGGGCGGAGACTCCGTACCGTTTCTCGGTCGCCGGGCACGAGATGACCGTTGTCAGTGCTGACGGGCAGGACGTTGCCTACACAGCCGGAGACGAGATTCTGATCGCACCCGCGCAGCGATACGACGTATTGGTGACGGTGCAGTCCGGCTCGTGGCCCATCGCCGCGAAGGTGGAAGGGAAGTCAGGTGGCGTCGCGTGCCTGCTTCGGACGCCGGATTCGGTAGCGGTCGTCGACCTGACTTCGCCTGCAGTGCTGTCAGGTTCCGGCGGTCGGCTCGTTCTGGAATCGGAGCTTCGCCCGTCAGGAGCGCTGGAGCAGAGGGCACCGGATCGTGCGTATTCGGTGGATCTCATTCAGGCCGGCGATCGATACGTCTGGGGAATGGCGGGCGCCGATGCAGGTCGGTTGAGAATGAAGCAGGGCGAGCGAATACGAATCGTCATGAACAACGACACCGACATGTGGCACCCGATGCACACCCATGGGCACACCTTCTCGGTTCCCTCCTACGGCGGGCTTCGCCGAGACACTGTGATCGTACTTCCGCGTACACAAATGGCGATCGACTTCGACGCCGACAATCCAGGACGGTGGATGTTTCACTGTCACAACGCGTACCACTTCGAGGCCGGGATGACTGCCGACCTCCACTACGTTCGATGAGGAGAGCAGAATGTCAGTTCGCACCGGATTGACCACATTGATCGCTGTTGCAGCGGTGTTCACACTGACGTCGTGCGGCAACGATTCGACGGGATCTACCGAGCAAGCGCCGGTCGAGATCTCGGTGAAAAACCTTGCGTACACACCGAACTCCGTCACCGTGCACACAGGACAGACCGTCACGTGGATTTTCGAGGACCAGGGAATGCCGCACGATGTCGTGTTCGCCGAGTTGGGGATCAAGAGCGATCTCCAAGGAAGCGGAACCTACAGTCAGACCTTCGACAAAGCCGGAACGTTCACCTACACGTGCACACCACATCCGAACATGACCGGCACGATCATCGTCGAAGAGTGAGTGCGGCAATGAAAGTGAACGAGTCCGCAGCCCCGGAAGACTCGCCTGGACTCGTCGACCGAGACGCTTTGGGCAGGATGATCGCGCCGGTGAGAAATCAACTCCTCCTAGGGGCGGGTCTGTCGGCACTGTCGGTGCCACTGCGATTCCTGCCCTACGTTGCGGTGGTCGAGATCGCGCGGGTGCTCCTGACCGGCTCGTCGTTGAACCTGGTCTGGATGTGGGCAGCAATCGGTGCAGCGGGCACAATTCTCGGTTTTGTCGTCTACAACGCAGCACTGACCGTGTGTCACACCGCCGACGCGCATTTCAAATACTCGATCCGCTCGCGTATCGCTCGGCATCTGTCCCGAGTTCCTCTGGGGTGGTTTGCAAATGGTGGCACCGGTGAAGTGAAGCAGGCGATGACGGACGACGTGAAGCGGATGCATCTTCTCGTCGCTCACCTTCCCGCCGACGTGGTGCCCGCGATCCTGTCGCCGATAGTGGCCCTGATCTATCTGGTGGCGATGGACTGGAAGTTCAGCCTGGTCCTGGTCGGCTACATCGGAGTGTGTCTCGCTCTCGCCGCGCCGTCGATGCGCAGAGCCTATCGAACGAACGTCGACTCCTGGAATCTTGCAATGTCGACATTGACCTCTGCGACAGTAGAACTGGGCGACGGTATCGAGGTTGTCAAGACGTACGGGAGTGGGAGTCGCGCATTCGCGCGCTACTCGAGCGCTGTCGATTCGATGGTTGCGGTGTGCGTGCGATGGATGTCGGGGATGGGAAGGCCGGTGGTCGCGATGTCGATCCTCCTCTCACCGGCGGTACTCATCGTGGTCATCACGGCGACGGGAACTGCAATGTTGTCCGGGGGTTGGATTACCCCGGTAGCTCTTGTTGCCTTTCTGGTCGTCGGAATCGGTGTTCCGTCGTCGGTTCTGCACATGGGAACGATGGCCAACCTCTACCGCGAAGGCCAACTGGGAGCGACTCACGTCGAGAGCATCCTCGGCGAACCAGAGCTGGCCGAACCTCAGGATGCAGTGCCTGCTCGCAGCACTTTGGTCGAATTCGACAGCGTCGGCTTCGAATACACTACTGGGCAGCGCGTCCTCGAGAACATCTCCTTCGAGATGCAACCGGGCACCGTGACCGCGATCGTTGGCCCCTCCGGCTCCGGAAAGACCACTTTGGCGCGTCTACTTCCGCGGTTCTGGGACGTCACGGACGGGTCTATTCGACTGGGCGGAAGCGATTTACGAGATCAGTCCAGTCGCGAAGTCTTGAGATCAATGGCCATCGTCTTCCAAGATGTTGTGCTCCTGCGGGACAGCGTGCGCGAGAATATTCGGCTCGGTCGACCGGATGCAACGGATCTGGAAGTGGAGACAGCGGCGAGGCGGGCGCAGATTCACGACGTGATCATGCGACTGCCGGACGGGTACGACACCGAGATCGGTGGTGGTTCGGGCGGTGAGCTGTCGGGTGGGGAGAAGCAACGCCTGACGATCGCCCGCGCCATCCTTCAGAACCCGCCGATCGTCATCCTGGACGAGGCGACTTCGCAGGCCGATCCCCACAGTGAATCGGCCGTTCAACGCGCACTGGGCGAGATCAGTGCAGACGGCGGCACCCTGATGGTGATCGCTCATCGACTGCACACCGTCCGATACGCAGATCAGATACTCGTTCTCGACGCCGGACGGATCGTGGAAAAAGGTACGCACGAACAGTTGTCGGCGCTCGGCGGAACCTACGCGCGGATGTGGGCGCTCCAGAACCCCCTCGTCGAAGACATCTCTCCGCGAAAGGCGCCGCAATGATTCGAGACCTGGACGAAATCCTCGGGCGCGACAATGGGATGCGAGGTCAGATAGCAGGTTTCGCGCTCGCCGGGATACTCGAGGGTGTCGTCTTTGCACTGATGATTCCGATCCTGAAAGCGGTGGTTCGCGGCGATTACGACGCCGCAGTGCCGTGGGTTGTCACGGCTGCTCTCGTGGCGGTGGCCTGTGGCGCCGTACGGTGGATCGCCGAGAATCGGGCATACCGCATCGGAATCGAGGGTTTTGCCGGTGGAATCATGCATCGCCTCGGTGATCACTTGGTGCAGGTTCCGCTCGGGTGGTTCAGCAAGGCAAACCGTGGAGCGTTCACTCGCCTGGTCACCGAGGGCACGGCTATCTTGATGAGCATCCCGGGAATGATCATCGCGCAACTCGTCACCGTCACGGTGACTCCAGCGACAGTGGCGATCGCTGTGTTGTTTGTGGACTGGCGACTGTCCCTCGCGATGGTCGTCTTCGTTCCACTGGGGATTCGGGCTTACCGCAACGTGCAGCGTGCGGTTGTTCCCGAATACGAGGCGATCGGCAAGAGCGAATCCGAGTTGGCATCGCGCGTCGTCGAATATGCACAGGCGCAGCAAGTTCTACGTTCGGCCGGTAAGAGTGGCGAAGGCTGGACTCGGTTGGACGAAGCTCTTGTGTCCAACCGGGACGCACACCTGCAGGAAATCGGATCGGTCGACAAGTATCTGCTGCGGTTCATGATCGTCGTTCAGGTTGCCTTTCTCACCGTCCTGGTACTGGCGGCACTGCTGGTCACCACCGGGTCCATCGACACAGCAAGCGTGATCGTTGTTCTCGTGTTGGCCGTGAGGTTCGTGGAGCCGATGCAGATGCTCGCAGGATTCGGTGAAGGTATCTCACTGGCCCGGGTGTCGCTCGGATCTGTCCGAGAGATGATCGATGTACCGGTGCTGGCGGAACCTGAGGTGCCGAAAGAGCCTACGTCGTATGATATTCGGTTCGATTCGGTCTCCTTCGGCTACGGCCCGGATCGCGTGATTCGTAACGTGAGTCTCGAATTCCCGGACTGCTCGGTCACTGCTCTGGTCGGTCCTTCCGGTTCCGGAAAGACAACTCTGGTTCGGCTGATCTCCAGATTCTGGGACGTAGACGAAGGTGCGGTAACCATCGGGGGAGCCGATGTTCGCGAGATCGGAACGAGAGCATTGATGTCTCGGATATCGACTGTCTCACAGCAGGTTTACCTGTTCGACGGAACCATCCTGGAGAACGTTCGGTTGGCGCGTCCGGATGCCACCGAGTCGGAGGTCCGTCAAGCAGTGGTGGACTCCAGGCTAGGCGAAGTGATCGACCGTTTGCCGAGCGGTGAGGAGACCAGGGTAGGTGAAGGCGGATCACTGCTGTCCGGCGGTGAACGTCAGCGGGTCTCGATTGCGCGGGCATTCCTCAAGGACACTCCGATTGTTCTTCTCGACGAAGCGACTTCCGCCCTCGACGGAGAGAACGAAGTCGCCATCACCGAGGCAATTCACCGATTGGCCCGTGGTCGAACGGTGGTGATCATCGCTCATCGCCTGTCGACTATTGAGGGAGCAGATCGCATCGTCTACCTCGAAGACGGTGGGGTGGAGGAGGTCGGCTCCCACGAAGACCTGATCGCGCGAGGTGGGAAGTACTCGGATTTGTGGGCCGAGCGCAGTGGCGCGGAGGGATGGAGGATCGACCGAGCGCCTAAGCGGTGAAGAAACCGTGTGGTTTGATCGACGAATGGACGAAGCCGCTGCAGATCCAGTGAAACCGCCGCGCAAGCGCCGGTGGCCTCGTTGGGTCGCAGGCATTGCGGTGCTCGGAGCGGTTGTCTACGCGGGCTCGATCGTGTGGATTTCCGTGGCGTCGGCCGGCCACACGTCGGACGCCGCCGATGCTCCCGATGCTCCGGTCGTGATCGTGCTGGGCGCGCAGATCAAGGACGGCAAGCCGATGGCTTTCCTGAAAGGGCGGCTGGACGCAGCAGTAGAACTGGTGGAAGCGGGAAAGGCTAAAGCGGTCCTGGTCTCCGGCGACGCGAACGGCGGCTCGGGTGACGAGATCGCCGCGATGACGAACTACCTGGTGGAGCAGGGAATCGATGCGCGTCGCATCGTCGGGGATCCGTACGGCCTCGACACCTACGACACCTGCTTCCGGGCCATACATACGTATGGGGTGACCAAGGCGTTGATCGTCACTCAGGGGTATCACGTGCCACGCGCCGTGGCATTGTGCCGAGACGTCGGCATCGACGCAGACGGGGTGAACAGCGATTGCGGGTGCGCAACTCCGACGCTGATCAAGAACGCCGCGCGGGAGTGGGTCCTTGCCAAGCCCAAGGCGGCGCTCGACATGCTGTGGAGCCGGGACGCAAAGGTGACGTCGCCGTCGGAGGACTCGGTCCAGGTGGCGCTGTCGATTCCCTGACGCGGGGTGAGTGCGCACGGTTTCTGTCGAGTGAACACACGCTCCGGAGAGTCGGAGCGTGTGTTCACTCGAGGTGAAGGGTGCTCGGTCGAGAGTCAGATCAGTGCTGCGGCGGCGAATGCTCCCAGTGCGATCAATGCCGCGCCGGTGACGCTCTGCACGCGACGGTCCACGACGCACATGATCGAGAGGAATCCCGGCATCGAGCCACCGCGCTTGGTGTGCACGATTGCCGCGAGGCTGGGCATGCAGCGGCCAAGGGATACGACTGTGAACAGCGCCGCCCCGAGAGCCGGTGAACCCGAAGCCATGACGCCGAGTGCCAGGAGGTAGTACGCACTCGAGCGGATGAAGATCAGAAATCCCGGACCGATGATCGCGCCGAAGATCAGCGAGACCTTCCAGGGCGCCATCGTGCGGCGCAGATGGCGCGGAAGCTGTTGGCGCCGCATCGGAGTCGGCATGCTCACCGCACCCAACTCGTGCAGCCCGTATGCAACCGCGACGACGGCCCAGACGCCCAGCGCCCAGCCGACCGGCACGTACCCGGACATCGCCGCACCGAGAGCGCCGATCAATGCCCCGGTGACGGCTCCCGTCGTGACCGAACCCAGAGCGTGCCAGCCGAGTCGGCGGACGGGAGTCGAGGATCCCTTCCGATCGACTTGCTTCGGCGCCGCAACAACTCCGGCGACGGACATTCCGCAGGTCGACCAGTTCGCGGCCAGCGACGTAACCAGCCCGGCGCCGATAACAGCTGTGGTCAAAGCTGTTGTCGCAGATGGCGTGGCCACGAGTGCGAGGCCGGCACCCGCAGCGGCGCCCGCCGCGACGAGGCTGACACGGGTCGCGGTGCCGACCGATCCTTGAAGGGTCGGCCGGATGTCAGGGACGTCGGTCTGCAGTGGGCCGTGTGAGAGAACAGTAGTCATCAGATCCTCCGAAGTGTTTGTGGTTCAGGAAAAGTGTCGAGCCGAAGTCGCAGCGAAAAGTGATGAGCCAGAGTTCACAGCACTGTGATGACTCCGATCATGTACGGGTGGACGGAGCACGAATATTCGTAGACTCCGACGCTCTCGAACGTATGCCGGAAAGTTCCGTCTCCGGTGATACCGCTGTCGAACAGGCCGGGTGATTCCACGTGATGCAGGAGTCCGCCGTCGTCGAAGCGCCACTCGACGGTGCCGCCGTGCTCCACGGTGACGTCCATCGGACTGAACTGAACATTGCTGATCTCGACCACCACGTCGGGGACGGGATCTTCTGTGCCGCAAGCTGGGACACACGTCGCCGCGACGGCGAGGCCGAAGCCGGCGATCCACCTCCTCACTATTGAACGATCACGGTGCCCACCATCATCGGGTGGGGCGTGCAGTGGTAGGTGAAGGTTCCGGCGTCGTCGAACGTGTACGAGAAGGTTCCCTCGGTGAGCAACTCGCTCTTCAGTTTCCCGTCGAGATCACCGTTGCCGACCACGTCGTGGGGGAGTCCGCTGTCGTCGAACTTCCATTCGACGGTCTGTCCCTTCTCGATGGTGACCGATGCCGGTGTGTACGCCATGTTCTTCACCTCGATCACGACTGCAGGTTCGTCCGACGACGCACCGGCATCACTACTGCAGGCGGTGAGGCTCAGGGCAGCGCACGCGGCCAGGAAAGCGGGAACGAGCTTCTTCATGAGGTGTTCTCTCCATTCTTCGACTTGTCAGCGGACGTAACGCAGATTTGCCGTCATGCCGGCCTCGAAGTGGTAGGCGTTGTGGCAGTGGAACATCCACTCGCCGGGATTGTCGGCGTCGAACTCGATGGCAAGCTCGGTGCCGGGTAGGACGTTGACGGTGTCGCGGCGAAGTCCGCCGTAATCCGGTACCGCAAACGTGTGGCCGTGGGTGTGCATGGGGTGCCACATCGTGGACGCGTTCTTCATCGTGATCCGGACCCGTTCGCCCTGTTTCATGACGAGCTTGCCTGCATCGGCCCCCGCCATTCCCCAGACGTACCGATCGCCGGCCTGGATCAACTCGATGCGGTAGTCGCGATCAGGCGATTTCGTCTCGAGCCGTGCGGATTCCGTGGGCCGGAGTTCGCTTTCGGTGACCAGTCGGCCGGCCAGTTCCGAGAGGTTTCCGCCCACATCCGGGTTCGCCAGCGCCAACGCGTCGGTGCTGCGTAGGACGGTCGACGCATAACCATCTCGGCCCTCGACCTTCGCCACCACCGGCCATGTTCCCGACTTCACCGTCACCAGCACGTCGTAGCGCTGCGCCATTCCGACGATGATGGTGTCGGCGGGAGTTGGTTCCACGTCGTAGCCATCGGTAGCGACAATTGTCATCTCGTGACCGGCCACAGCAAACCGGTACGGAGTTTCGGCGGCTGCGTTGATGATTCGCAGTCGCAGGGTCGAACCGGGCGCTGCAGTCACGACAGCAGGATCGTTGGGTGGCCGCCCGTTGATCAAGTGCAGTGGATACGCGATGTGTTGAGTCATCCCGCCGAGTGGTTCGGAAGAACCGTGTCCGCCGCTCACCAACTGTTGCGCGACGGACATGTCGGCTTCCGAGTGTTCCGCCGGAGTTGTTGCCCCACCGCCGTGTCCGCCGTGCCCGCCCGAAATTGCCGGGTTCAGGGCCATCAGGACGGAATCCGGGGTGGTACCCAATCCGTCGAGCCAGTCGTCGAGCACCAGAACGGCATCGGCGTCGGCCCCGGTGATGTCGTTCGGATCCTCGACGATCATGGCGCCGAAGAGCCCCCGATCGGCTTGTAATCCGCTGTGCGAGTGGTACCAGTACGTTCCCGGATCCGTTGCGATGAAGTTGTACTCGAAACTCGAACCGGCACCGATGGGGGCCTGCGTGGTGGGTGCCGCGCCGTCCATGTCGTTGCGGACTCGAATTCCGTGCCAGTGCAGTGTTGTTTCGGCGTCGAGGCCGTTCTGGACGCTGACGTTCACCCGGTCACCGGACTTCAGGCGAAGTTCCGGAGCCACCGCAGCGCCTCCGTACGTCCACGTGTTCACGAGGCGTCCGCCAAGATCTACCGTCGAGAATCCGGCGGCAAGGGCAAACGCAGCGGTGGTCCCGTTCCAGGCTCGCGCCGATTCTGCGGCGGCAACTTCGGGGTCGGTGGGCAGGATGTAGTCGAGATCGGTTGTGGGCGTCGGAGATGCTGCAGTGGAACTGCATCCGGCAATCGTCCCCATTGCGCCGAGCCCGAGTGCTCCGGCGCCGAGTGCTCCCAAACTCAGGAAGCGGCGCCGGCCCATCACCACACCGGATCCGGGACGACTCATCGGAGTACTTCTGGTGTGATCAACCCGCTGACATCCCCGACGTTGCCCGAGACATCGACGGAACTGACCTGCTCGCCGGTGCTCGCGTTGTAACCCACGATCTTCTGCGGAGCGGAGCCTTCGACCTCAGGTCCGGTACCGAGCACGTAGAACGTGGCGCCGTCGACGGAAAAGGTCATGCTCTTGATGTCTGTCAGGCCGAGGTCTGCAAGCGTCAAGCTCTTCACTGGGGCGAAGGTCGTTGCGTCGGACAAGTCGATCTTGACCAGTGAGCCTCCCCGAGCAGAGTCCGGATGAATAGCCGTGTCCGTGTACGCGATTGCGAGCCGGGTTGCGTCGGCGTTGATGACGTTCTCCGAGAATCGACCGGAGTCCTGCCCGGCGTTTCCGATCGGCTTGACACCTTCCTGAGGTAGTCCGTTGGAGAAGTCGAAGACGTACACATCGCCGTTCTCACTGACCAGCAAGGCTTTATTCGCTTTCGATGCCCACGTGACCTTGCGGGTGGAGACAAAATCCTCGGGTAGGACCTTGCTTCGGGCGGTTTCCTTCGGAACACCGTCGTCACCGATCGTGACGTGCAGCAGTTCCCGGGTGTCCTCGCAGACGCTGTACAGCGCGTGATCGACCATCCACGTGAACGGACCGCAGCCGACTATCTGGAGTGCACCGGTCGCTTCCTTCTTCTCGAGGTCGACCACTCTGATGCCGTACAAACCGTCGTCCCACGTGACGAAGAACTTGCCGTCGGAGGTCACGGCGTTCGAGCCGGGACGGGAATGTACGCGTGCGACGTCCGGAAGCATGACCTCGGCTGGTTCCAGCAGGTTTCCGGAGTAGGTGCTGACCGTGAAATCTGCTGCGCCGCGGGAACCTCGGGGCCGCCACACCTCGGCAGCGAGCACCGCAGGATCTTCGGCGGAATCCCCGACGAATCCGTGAATGACCGGATCCCAGATACCCGGGCCGACGGTGATTCGGCTCTCGGCCACACCAGTTTTCGGATCGATGACGTTGACGCTGAGCTCGAGTTGGCCGAATCCACCTTCGACGCCCAGCAAGCGGTCAGCTGCGATCGGGGTGATCGAACCGACGTGCAACGGCTCGGGAATGGTGTCGCCGATTTCCTGGTCGTCGTGACCGAGGGAGATCCCCTCGCCCGGTGCAGTGAACGGAACTGTCGGATAGGTGACATCACCTGCGCTGGAAGGTTCGTCGTTGTCGGACGAACTGCAACCGGCCAGCGCGAGTACGACGGTGAGTGGGATGACGGCAACGGCGGGTCGCGCCAGTTTTCGGGTTCGCGGACTGCTCATGATCCGGCACCGACCTTGGGGCGCTCGGCCGGTCGAGTCTGGCAGTCCTCACCGATGATGGGCGCCATCGTGCAGGTGTATGCCTGGGACTCGTCGGAGACACACCAGATGATTTCCTGGTCGTAGCTTCCGGAGACCGGGTTGTACATCACGGCCTGCATGTCCGGTTCGCCGCAGAATGCGTTGGAACACGAAGGCGCACCGCAGCAGTCGTAGTAGGCGATCAGATAGGTCTTGCCGGTATCAGGGTTGGTGCAGCATCCGACCCAGAACTCTGCGCCGGGCTTGCTGCCGGGGGCGCAGGTGGTGACACCGCCGCCGTTGCATGCGGCACAGGACGTTCCGTCCATGTTGCACCAGCGCCAGTACTCGCACTCGGCCGGATCTTTACCGTCGTAGACAGGGACAAGAGGTTCGGGGCCAGGTGCCGGCGCAGGAACCTCGGGCTCTTGGGCGAAGGCACTACGTGTCACGGGAAGTGTGCTGATCAGTGCCACTCCTGACACACCCATGGTCCACTTGCCGATCCGACTGATCATGGATCGCCGCGAAACTCGTTCGGAGAGTTTACGTCCGGTTCGGCTGGTAAGCGAACCGCCCTGGCCCGCCATCCATTCGGCCTGGGCCTGAACTGTCGCCTCGTCGACGGGATATCGATTCTCCGTCATGTTGTGCTGCGGGAATTCATTGTCGTCCAACGATTTTCTCCTGATTCGTGAAGAGGATCGAACTGTGCAGGAAGATCAGGCCGCGCTGCCGGATTTCGCCTGGGCATGAAGGTGCTGGAGTGAGGGGGTGCCGGATTCGAGCGCATTGAGCAGGCTTTCCACCTGAGCCATGTGATTGCACAGGCCCTTTCCTCTGATCTTGCCGTGCTCGTCGAGAATCACGCCGTACGGAGTGGTGCCCACCTGGTATGCGATACCGACGTCTCGAGCGTCGATGTAACTGAGCTCGGAACCGATCCCGCTTCCGGCCAGGAACTCGCGATGCTCTTCGGGTGTTCCGTCGGAGATGATGATCACGTCGAGATCCGATTCGGCTCGGGCCATTGCCCTTACGCCGGGAAGAAGGCTCTTGCACGTCGAGCAACTCGGTGCTGTGAACAGCAGGAGTTGCGGTTTGTCGCGGTGACCACCGACTCCGACGGTCCGTCCTTCCTGATCGATGAGACCGGCAAACGACGGGCCGGCCTGTTCGACCTTGGGCCCGGTATCCATCATCCGGGCACCGAGAGGTCCGAGACGTACTTGTACGCGGCCGATTTCACGAGCCAGAGCAAGAACCATCAAGAACAGTACGGCTACGGCGATCACCAGGATCACTGTCGCGACAAGGAGGAAATTGGTCATCGGGGTGGTCCTGCCTTCGAGTTTTCAGTGGTGGGGATGTAAGTTCACGAGCCGTACCGGGACGCGGTTTCGGCGGTTCGGAGGCGGATGGAGGCGCTCGACAGATAGTCGTCGACTGGGCGTCGTCCGAGGTGGACCACCGAACGAATCTGTGCGAGAGCAACTCCAGCCAGGACGAGGAGGAATCCGAAGGTCGCCGCCACGGCCTGGACGCCGATCTCAGCCTGTCCGGCGGTGACCGACAGTGCCACAGCGATCACCGCGAGTGTTCCGGCGCGAACGGCGTGGAACCATCCGATACGCGGAATCTCGCCGACTCCGAATGCAAAACATCCGCAGTCCAGATCGCTTCGCCCACGCAGGAGGTTGATCGTGAGGCCCGTGAAGAACGACGCGAACATGACGGCAGCAACCAAGGCGGCGAGGCGATGGGCCACGCCGAGAACCAGGAGGATGCCTACGACGGTTTCCGCGACGGGAAGGATGCGAGCGATCGGTACTTCGAGTCGCACCGGCAACACTTTGTATCCGCGCACCGAACGAAGGACCCCGTCGTGGTCGTTCAGCTTGGGAATGCCGGCGAGCAGGAGAACAAATCCGATGATCGCCGAAGTGGTGGCGCTGACCAAGTGCATGCTTCCTCCGTTCCTCTCGGGTAGTGCCGGTGGTGTGTGGGACACATCCTGTACGGGCGATGCTGCGAACCCGCGTCGACCGCGCTACGCCTGGACGAGGTGCAACTGAGAGAGCAGTTGTCGTGTGAGAATCGGAGAACTCGCAGGTCAAGGTGCTGCCGGAGGGGGCGGATACCGTCGGCCGCCCTTGATCCGGCATGACGCTGGGGGGAAACAGAGTCGGATTCTCACTTGAAAGTTCTGTGCGCGCCATCTTGGAAACTGCGCGGAAACATAAGCGGACTAACTTGACCGAATTCTGACAATTCGCTCGTAGGTTCGGGCCTGGACGCGACGGACGGTGACACATGGCCGTGAGTGCGGCACTGCGTGCGGCGATCACGCGAGCGCAGAATGCGGATCAACACAGTGAGCCCGTGTTCTCGCCGCTCCGTGGTCTCGGACGAGGACGTCTGACCCCGATCGACCTGTTGGGGCAATCACTTTCCACGATCGCTCCGGCAACGGGAATGGTGTTCATCGCCCTGTGGATGATCACCTACAGTCCCGGCTACGTCGGGTTGGCTGCGATTGCTGCGACAACTTCGGCGGTGTTTCTCGTTGCGTTCTGCATCACTCAGTTCACGCGGAGACTGGCCGCAGCAGGATCGTTGTACAGCTTCGTCTTCCAAGGCTCCGGTATCCGGGCGACGCTGACGGCGGGCGCCGCACTGGTACTCGGGTATCTCGGAATCTCGGTTTCGGTTTTCTCGCAGGCGGTTCCGAGTCTCCTCGATACCATCGCCATCGTCGGCCCCGACGTGCGAGGAACTGCCGCGACGGTGATCACGACGGTGGCGATTGCCCTGGCCGTCGCGTGGATTGCAGTGCGCGGCGTCCGGTTCGCCACCCGAGCGATCCTGGTCGTCGAAGCGTGCTCGTTGATTCTCATCGTCGTGGTCATGCTGGCGACGCACATTGACACGACAACTGCTGTTGCCCTGCCGAATCCGTCGCTGAGTGCAGTTCCGTTTCTCGCGATGCTGACGGTGCTCAGCATGGCGGGCTTCGAGAGTTCGGCCTTCTTCGGCCCGGAAGCGAAGCGACCACTCATCAGCGTCACACGCACGGTTCTCATTTCGCCGATCATCTGCGGGGTCCTCTTCGTTTTTGCGGCCTGGGCGGCGATGACCGGCCACGGCGCGACGATCGTCGGAGCGTACTTCGAGGGAACGGCATCGGGGGCCAGCGCGGAGGTGGTTCTGGCAGTCAAGATCGGAATGACGTGTTCCTGGTTCGCATCCACTCTCGGTTGTGCGCAGGCGGGTTCGCGGTTGTTGTATTCGATGGGGATCGAACGGGTACTGCCTGCGCCGCTCGCTCGCGTGCACAGACGGTTCCGCACCCCGTACGTTGCGGTACTTGCGTTCGTCGCGGTAAGTGCGGCGGGAGTATTCATCTATTCGGATACGGTTCGCGACGATTCGGGATCCTTCGACGGGGTGGTGGAGACCGCGTTGGTCTGCGCTTACACGCTGGTGGCCTTTGCTTCGTGGAAGTTCTTGCGCCGAATCGGGGAACATACGTCGCTGACCCGGATATGCACCCTGTCCGTGAGTACCGCCGGTGCTGGTCTACTGGTCTACATCGTTCTCGACGGTGCGGTTCACGGGATGTGGGCACTGCCGATCGCTGCTCTAGCTGTTGCGGTGTCGGGGACAGTGTGGAGTGCATTGCTCCGTAGAGCCAGACCTGAAAGCCTTCTGATGGTCGGCGCTTTCGACAGCGTCGAGACGGCGGACCTGTTGCCCGGTGCTGGCACTCTGCTGATCGACGGTGACGGGCGAAGGCGACTCGTTCCGGATCGTGGGACCGCCGAGGGTGACTCGCCGGAGCATGGGCGGTGACCGCGGACCGTGCAACCGCTGGTCCACGATCAGGCAAACAGATCGGCGAAGAGACCCACTTCAGTGGACAACAACCGCGTGCAGTTCAGAAGGCGCTGGGGATGCTCGAGGCGGTGGCTCATCTGGGACCGGGAACAACAGCGAAGGAGATCGCCACTTTTGCAGGCGTTCCATCGGCCACGGCGTACCGGATGCTGAATCTGCTGGTGGCGGAGGGCTTTCTCGTGCGGGTGCCGGACCTGTCAGGGTTCGCGTTGGGGCGTCGGACTGCCGAGCTCTCGCATGCGGCGTCGTCGAGTGGTCCGGCGCCGACGCTGCACGAGCGCGTCGAGGACATGCGGACACACACGAGGTTCGGATTGCACGTCGCGTCATTCGCCGGTGGGCGCTTGCGGTTCGTCGACAAGGATCCGGATCACGAGATCATTGGAATAGCGGCACTGGCCAAGAACCTTCACGCGAATGCGCTGGGGAAGGTTCTGTTGGCGCACGACGAGCGGTTGCTTTCGGGTTTGGAACTTCGCCGGGTCACGGAGTTCACCCTCGGTGATTTCGATGCGTTGTATGAGCAGTTGAGGTCTGTTCGCCTGCAGGGTTTTGCATTCGAGAACCAGGAATGTCGCCTGGGTCGATCCGCGGTGGCAGTACCGGTTCGAGATCACGCAGACCAGGTGGCCGGCGGGTTGTGTGTTCAGGGAGCGAGCGGGCGAGTGACGGACGAGGATCGAGAGTTGGTCGGTTTCCTACTCGATTGTGCGCGTCAGCTCACCGGATTGCTCTGACGTCACACGCGCAGGCTCAGGGGGAGCCCGGCGGTCATCAGGACCACGGACTCCGATTCACTGGCGATTCGGCTGTTCACCAGACCGAGTAGATCGCGGAACAGCCTCCCGGACTTCGTGTCCGGGACGACGCCGCTTCCCACTTCGTTCGTGACGGCGACAATCGGAACCGGACAGGCGGTCCAGGCGTCGGCCAACCGGTCGATATCTGCGTGGACGGCGCTGAGATCTTCTGTCGCCCACGCCCGATGTCGATCCAGACATGCGGTCAACCACGTGCCTAGGCAATCGAGCAGGATCGGTGTTGTTGCGGTTGCGAGAATCTCGGTCACTTCGGAGGTCTCTACCGTCGTCCACGTCGACGACCTCCGCGCGCGATGCGACGCAATTCGTTCGATCCAGTCGGGATCGTCGTCCTGCGGATCCCCCGTGGCGATGTACGTGACGTTCCGGTAGCCGGCAAGCAGGCCCTCCGCGTAAGTGGACTTGCCCGAGCGGGCGCCACCGGTGACCAGAGTTCGATGGCTCTGTCCTACCCCGATCTCGAGCACAGCTCCATCCGGAACCGCCCGCGCCCCGGACAAGCGAAGTTCCTCCGAGAGTTCGTTTTCGACCGGGTTGTGGTGCCCGAGGTGTACGGCGACCACATCGGTTCGATCGGTGATCGCGTCGCAGTTGCGTAGTCGGCTCACCGTCTCCGCGAAACTCGGCAGATCATGGTGCCCGGTGCCGTGGTCGGTCTTGTGGCCGAAGGTCTCTTCGAGAAAGACGGCGTCGAAACGCGCGTCGGCAAGGGCGTCGACAGTGGATTCGGGCAGAGCCCCGGTGTCGGTGGCCCAGAAGATTCGGGTTCCGGATGCGTCGGTGATGTCGTAGAGAAGGGTGGTTACTTCGTGCGCGGCTTCGAGTGTGCGAACACGATAGGTGCCCAACATGATCGACTGGCCGGTCTCGAGCGGTGTGAAGGTCACCGGGTCATCCGGGCCCACCCAGTCTCGGCAGAGAGCGAGCGCGTCGGGTGGTCCGAGAACCTCGAGTGGTTCGCTGCGCGATGCCCAGGACCGGAACAGCAATGCCATCGGGCCGAGGTGATCGGGATGCGAATGCGTCAGCAGGATGTGTTCGACGTGTGCCAGCGTGCGACCGAATCGCGACGCGGCACGCGGTACTTCCGGACCACAATCCAACAGGATTCTGTTGTCCACCAGGGCAGCAGTGTGCCCGCGAATGGTTCCACTCGACAAGGCTTCCAGGCAGGAGGGGCAGGTACAGAACGGGTTCGGCCAACCGTCAGCAGCACCGGTGCCGAGCAACATCAGTTCCATCAGCGGGTGCCCTCCTGCCGAATCGGAACAACTATGGGACCGCTGGGCCGGTCCAGGATTTCGACCCGGGCGCCGTACACGCGGCCGAGGAGGTCTGCCTCCAGCACCGATGAGGGAGTGCCGTCGGCAACCACGCTGCCCTTGTCCAGCAACACGATTCGTCGACCGTACTGACCCGCGAGAGTGAGGTCGTGCATCGCGGCGATGACCGTGATGTTGTCGGCTTCACGCAGTTCCTCCACCAAGTCGAGAACCTGCTGCTGGTGGCCGATGTCGAGGGCACTGGTGGGTTCGTCCAGGAGCAGTACCTGCGGTTCTTGAGCCAATGCCCGAGCCAGGACCACGCGTTGCAATTCGCCACCGGAAAGTTCGGTGGCTCGTCGATCTGCGAACTCGGTGAGGTCGAGCCTCTCGATCACCGAAGAGATCACCGAACGGTCAGTGGCGGTTTCGGTTCCGAAGCGTCGTAGATAGGGAGTGCGGCCGAGCGCAACCAGTTCGGCAACCGTCGCGCCCTCGGGTACCACCGGGCGCTGAGGCATCAGCGCGACGACGGCGGACATGGCCTTGCGGCTCGAACTGCGTGGGTTGAGTCCCCCGACGGTGAGTTCACCGGTGGACGGAATCAATCCAGCGAGGGCATGCATCAAGGTCGTCTTGCCGGCGCCGTTCGGCCCGACCACGGCAACCCAATCGCCGGGTGTCACATCGAGATCGATGCCGTCGACGACGTCTTTGCCGCCGAGGTTGACTCGGAGGTCGCGGCATCGCACTGCGGTGTCGGTCATGTGGAAACTCGACTGCGGCGCAGAACCAGAAGGAAGAACGGAGCGCCGATCATCGCGGTCACAACTCCGATGGGGAGTTCGGCCGGTGCCATGACCGTGCGGGCGGCAACGTCGGTGAGGACGAGAAACGCCGCTCCGAGCATGAGTGACAGGGGGAGAAGCAGTCGATGAGACGGGCCGACGACCAGTCGAACCGCATGGGGAACAACGATTCCGACAAAGCCGATGAGTCCACTTGCACTCACGACCGCGGCCGTTCCCAGAGTTGCGGCGAGCACCAGCACCAGGCGTGATCTGGCCGGGTCGACGCCGAGGCTGGCGGCTTCGACGTCACCGACGGCCATCACGTCGAGTACGCGCCGGTGTACCAGGATGACGGCTGAGGCCAGCGCAACGTACGGCAGGACAACGAGAACTTCCGACCAACCGTCGGTGGACAGTCCGCCGAGTAGCCAGGAATAGACCTCGCGCAGTGAATCGTCGAACCGTTGCTGGACAAAAGTCTGCGCTGCATTCGTGAACGCTGCGACTGCGACACCGGCGAGGATGATGACTACCGCGTTCTGCGGCCCGCCTATGCTCCGGCCGAGCGAGTAAGTTGCGAACACGGCCAGCACACCACCGACGAAGGCGGCCATGGGAATTCCGAACATGCCCAGCGCTCCACCCGAAACGATGGCGAGGGTTGCGCCCAGTCCGGCTCCGCTGGAAACTCCGAGGAGATACGGATCTGCCAAGGGATTTCGGAACACGCCCTGGTAGGCGGCGCCGGCTACGGCCAACATTGCTCCGACCAACGCGCCCAGGACTACTCGCGGAAGCCGGATCTGCCAGAGAATGGCCTGCTGTGTTGCGGTGAGGCCGGAATCTATATGGATGCCGGGTATTCCGTCCAGAAGTTCGAGAATGGTCCGATCAGGCGTCAAACCGGCCGGCCCCACCAGAACACCGATCAGCAAGGCGGCGCACAGAATCAGCGCGGCGCCGAGCAGAACGGCGGTCCGATGTTGGGAGATACCGGCTTTGATCATCGAGTGCTCAGGCCGCGGGAACTTGGGCAACGATGGCCGCGACGGCCTTCACCTGGTCGGCGACACGAGGTCCCCAGCGGCTGGAGAGGTCTTCGTCGAGCACATGGATCTGGTTGCCGGTAACCGCTTTCATGCCGCTCCACCCGGGTCGAGCGGCGACGGATTCTGCTGTCACTCCGCAGCATTGGGAGTCTGCGAGAAAGATGAGATCGGGATTGGCCTGCACCACGAATTCGGCGGACAACTGCGGATAGTCACCCTGCCCCGCGGCGTCGGCGATGCTCTTCATTCCGAACAGCGAGTAGATCTGCCCGACGAAGCTCGAACTCGTGACGGTGTAGAGCGAGGAGTCGAGTTCGTGGAAGTACGTCAGCGGCTGTTGGCGCGCAGGAACACTGGCGACAGCGGCGTCGATGTCCGAGCGCATGGTGTCGACAACTTCGGTGCCCTTGTCCTCGTGGCCGGTGGCCTTCGCGACGCGCTCGATCTGGGCGTAGACGTCGTCGATGCTCGTCGCTGCCGGTAGTAGGAGTGTCGGCACCTTCGCCTTTTGCAGTCCGGAGACAAGATCGTTCATGTCATCCGATGCGATCACCAGATCCGGTGCGTAGCCGAGGATGGCTTCGACGTTCGGTTGAAAGCCCGAGAGATCGGTGACCGGGATACCGGCCGGGTAGTCGGACTGATTGTCGACGGCCTTCACCTGATCGCCCGCGCCGACGGCCCACAGGGTCTCGGTGGCGCTGGGACTGAGTGACACGATCGACTGCGGACGTGACTCGATGGTGATGTCCGTGCCGGAATCCGTGGGACCGGAAACAACAGTCACCGGGAACGAGCCGTCCGAGGCGGCTGTGGTTGCGGGTGCATCGGACGTCGAGCTACTGCACGCACCGGCAAGCAGTGCGGTGCTCACCGTCAGTGCTGCAAGTACAGATCTGAATTTACGTGTCGGCCGAGTACTCACAGCCACCCCTCCGCTAGTGGTGAAGGGTCGCGAGCAGCGCGGCCGCGAGGCGAAGCGCCACGAGCGGTCCTTCGTCCGAGAACCATCGTGTCGCCACGAGGCCGGTGACCTGACTCGTTCGCCTCGAGTAGTGACGGGCGAATTCACAGTTGCGTCGACAGTGCCGGGGTTTCACCGAACTTCACACGAGCAGCGTGGCACCCCGGTGAACCGGGGCATCTGCACTTTACAGGGGTCGTCTGGCTTGACCCGGGAGGTCAAGGCAGGGTAAATATCTATTCCACTAATGAACTAGTGAAAGGGTTCGGATGATCGACTTCCGTATCGACCGCCGATCCGGCATTCCCACTTACGTGCAATTGGTCCTTCAGGTGAAGCAGGCGCTCAGGCTCGGTGATCTCCAAGTCGGGGATCGGCTGCCCACAGCCAAGGACGTCGTGGGAGCGCTCGCGATCAACCCGAACACAGTCCTGAAGGCCTACAAGGAACTCGAGCGCGACGGACTTGTTGCTCCGCGGCCTGGATTGGGCACGTTCGTCGTCAAGTCCCTGGCCAAGCCCGGTATGGCGGAAAGCTCTGCGCTACGTCGTGAGTTGGCGCGTTGGGTTGCAGATGCCGTGGCCGCCGGACTCGAGCGCACGGACATCGAAGCATTGGTGAGTTTGGAGCTCGAGAAGACGTTCATCGAATCGGACCCGTCCGGAAAGCAGGGGGAGACAACATGACTGCGCAAGAATCGGCACTGACGATGCAGGACGTGGACAAGCGCTTCGGCAAGAAGAAGGTGCTCGACGCCTGCACATTCGAGGTCGCGACAGGAAGCATCACTGCCCTGGTCGGGGTGAACGGAGTGGGCAAGTCCACACTGATGTCCTTGGCGGTCGGGTTGACGATGCCTGACCACGGTTCGATCTCCGTCCTGGGCAGCACGCCGGATCAGGACGGCATCTGCCCAGGCCTGTCGTAACTCGCTCAGCACAAGCCGCTGTATCCCAAATTCACTGTTGCAGAACTTCTTCGATTCGGCGCATATACCAACGACGAGTGGGATGCGAAGTACGCTCTGGATCTGGTGGAGCGCGCTGGAATTTCTCTCGATGCGAAGGCGAAAGCCCTGTCGCCAGGTCAACGAACCAGGGTTGCACTGGCTTTGGCGCTCGGACGCAGACCGCAGTTGCTTCTACTCGACGAGCCCTTGGCGGATCTTGATCCCGTGGCGCGGCGGTCTGTGGCGACCACTCTGCTCGAAGACGTTGCCGAGTACGGCACCACAGTTCTGCTGTCGTCACACATCGTCTCCGAATTGGCAGACGTCTCGGATCGACTTCTTCTGCTGGGCGGCGGAAACGCGAGATTGTCCGGTCCGTTGGATGAATTGATCGCTGCCCATTACGTATTGATCGGGGACGGCGATCCTTCGGACGTGGTCGGCGCCGGTGCGGTCATTCATACCGACAAGGGGATGCGGTCGAATTCTCACGTGGTGGAGGGAATCCGTCCGAGCCCTCGGGCCGGCTGGGTGATCGACGACGCAACTCTCGACGACGTGGTGCTCGGGCACCTGAGCGCAGAAACGATGGTGGCGGCATGATCTGGGTTACGTGGCGGCACCACCGGACATCGCTCGTTGTGTCGCTTGGATTCATCGCAGCTTTGGCTATGGCAGCGATAGTCGGCGGGATCGGAACTCGAAGTAGCTTGGGTGCAGAGGGCCGAGGAACGTACTTCGGGTGTGTCGGGGTCGGATGGGACTGCTGGGCGGATACCGCCGTTACCGGCGTGAACACGATCGCCGCCGCCTTACCGGTACTACTCGGGGCGCTGGTGGGCGCGACGGTATTCTCCCGCGACATCGATCAGCAAACACATGTTCTCGGTCTGACGCAGTCGGTGAGTCGAGCACGATGGTTCTGGATGCGAGTCGTTGTTGTCTTTCTTCCGCTCACTGCCGCAGCCGCGATCCTCGGTTTCATTCTCGAAGCCGCTCGGGTTGGATTCGAGAGTTGGAGTTATGTGGTCAACGTCGGACCCGTTCAGTCGTACGGAATGAGTTCGATGCTCTTCCCTCTGTTCAATTCCAGCGGAATCGTCTTGGGTGCATACACTTTCATGGCGTTGGTCGCCGGAGCTGCGGTATCACTGCTGGTGCGATCACCCATCGCCGCGGTGGCCGTCACCTTAGTGGCCGTCGCAGGTTTGATGGTGGGATTTCAGAATCTGGCACGGCCGCACTATGCCGAGCCGACTGTGCTGACGCAAGGTATCGACCACGACACTTTCTACGCAACTTACGTCATGGACTCCTCGATGGCGTGGGTAATACGGAGTGGATACACCGATGCCAACGGGAAGCCGGTCGAGATCGACTATCAGGCGTGCACTACCGATACAGCCGGCAATGAATACGATCAGCGATCCGACGAGAGTGACGTGGATTTCTACGTTCGCCAGAAGGCATTCTTGGCCCAACTCGATGCCGACTACCGTGAGTGTGTGCTCGCGCAGGGAGTGGACCACTACGAAACGTGGTACCACTCAGTCGACCAGGTCCGGCGATTTTAGTTCACGGAAGCTGCACTCGTCCTGATCCTTTCAGGCCTGTTCCTCCTGCCGGCGCTCTGGGGTCTACGACGCCTCAAGCCGTGATTCAGCGGGCGACCGGCGCGACCGTCAGCTGGTTGATGTTCGCGCCGGTCATCGAGCAACCCTTTGTGGGATAGGCAAGGAAGACCGAGTCGTAGCTGTTGGGCGGGTAAACCCTCAGTCCCGCAACGTCGGTCACGCCGCACTGATCTGCCGGGTAGTTCTCGACGTTCGTAGCTCGCACCAAAGACGTTGCGGCAGAGCCAGGGGCAAGGGAGACGAGTGAACCGGATCCGGAGCGGCCGGCTGCAGCACCCACTTCGCTTCCGGACGCTCCCGTGACATACGAGACGCCGGGGAAACCGTCGAGCGTGCACGTGCGGCCGCCCGTGTTGGTGAAGACCACCGGAAGCTCCACAGAACCGGCGGCGCCACTCGACTCGCCGAGGGTGACGTTCAGTTCCCCGATCGCGCAGCCTTCGGGATTGGGTGCCGTCGAGGTTGTGGTTTGGGTGTGATCGGTATGGGTCGTCGAAGGTGAAGCGGTGCCGGTCTGGGTCGTCGGCGCAGAGGCGGTCGTCGTTGAGGCGGGTGCCGGTGAACTCTCGGCCGTTCCCGTTTCATCCGAGCCGCAACCGCTGAGAAGGGCGAGAGCAGCAAGTGGAGCCGCCAACAAGCCGACGTTGCGCACGCGGTTGGGATTCATCGCTCTGTACTCCTCAAGCTGGTCGACAACTGGCTCCGGAACATCCGTGTCCGGTATATCCGAATCCGAGGCCGGATGTGCAGAAACGAATCAGGCTCGCCGGTGATCAGGACCTACTTCCCGGATGGATTGCCGCTGCGGATCTAGCATGAGAAATGACCTGTCCGGATCGCGACCACCGGGAGTAGCGCATGTTCACCTTCACCAGCGACGACGGAGTGGTCATTCATGTCCACGAATGGCCCACCGAGCAGGAACCTCGAGGGGTTGTTCAACTCGCGCACGGTATGGGTGAGCACGCAAAACGCTACGCACACGTCGCCGAAGCCCTGAATGCTCGCGGTTTCCACGTCTACGCGGCGGACCACCGCGGCCACGGTGAGAGCATGCACGCCGGCCCAGGCAACATCGGCGACGACGGCTGGAACCGCTTGGTGGCAGACATGGTGACCCTCACGGGCATCATCCGCGACAAACACCCCGGCCTGCCCGTCGTACTGCTCAGCCACAGCCTCGGTTCGTTCGCTTCGCAGCAGTACATCCTCGATCATTCGCACCTGATCGACGCCGTCGCACTGTCGGGGACCACCGCGGTCGATCAACTGATCGAGAGCCTCGTCAACGACGGCCCGGACGTCCTCGCCCAGTTCAATGCGGAATTCGAACCGGCCCGTACTCCGCACGACTGGCTCAGCCGTGACGAAGCGCAGGTGGATTTGTACATCAACGATCCGCTGTGCGGTTTCAGCCTGGACGACGCCGGCATGGGTGGACTTATCGCAGCGGGACCGAGGTTCGTCGACGTCGAGGGTGTGCGACAAGACCTTCCGATCCTGGTCTTCGTCGGCACCTCGGATCCTCTCAACGCCGCACTGAGCCGTACCGACGTCGCAGTCGAACGGTATAACTCGGCGGGGATCGAAGACGTCACCTACTACACCTATCCGGGTGCCAGACACGAGATCTTCAACGAGACCAACCGCGACGACGTCATCAACGATCTGACGACGTGGATGGACCGCGTACTCGAAGCGTGACCGCCTCACCGGAAAGGGGAACACGATGTCCACAGTTCCGGCCGCACGACCCGATCCAGACCCGCGAGATGTCAAGCGCTGGAGACGATACCTCGCCGACGAACAAGCCGAGGCCGCCGTCTACCGAGACCTCGCGAGTAGGCGCAGCGGCGAGGAGCGCGAAATCCTTCTCGCCCTGGCCGACGCGGAGGGTCGACACGAGGCGCACTGGCGAGCGCTACTCGGCGATCACGTCGGCAAACCACTTCGCGGCGATATCCGCACTCGGATACTGGGCTTTCTGGCCAGGCGCTTCGGCTCCGTCTTCGTGCTCGCTCTTGCACAGCGCGCGGAGACGCGATCCCCGTATCCCAACGACGCCGACGCGACTGCATCGATGGGCGCGGACGAGAAGATCCACGAAGAAGTGGTGCGGGCCTTGGCCACTCGGGGTCGGAACAGACTTTCGGGGACGTTTCGTGCCGCCGTCTTCGGAGCCAACGACGGCCTCGTCAGCAATCTCGCTCTCGTGCTCGGCATCAGCGGTAGCGGCGTCTCCAATCAGATCGTTCTGATCACCGGCATGGCCGGGCTTCTGGCCGGCGCCCTGTCGATGGGAGCCGGCGAGTACGTTTCCGTCCGCTCGCAGCGAGAGTTGTTGGAAGCGTCCAATCCTGGTCCGGCTGCCAGCGAAGCTGTCGGACTGCTCGACGTCGACGCGAACGAATTGGCCCTGGTCTACCGGGCCCGCGGCATGCCCGCCGAGGAAGCGGATCAGCGCGCCGCCGAGGTCCTCGCGAACAGCACCTTCGGCGCCGCGGACGTTGTCGACGACCATGAAGCCGTCGGAACCGGGTTGGGCGCAGCGGCGGCAAGTTTCTGCTTCTTCGCCTCGGGCGCAATCATTCCGGTGCTGCCGTACCTGTTCGGCCTGGAAGGCATGACGGCTCTGATCGTCGCATCTGTTCTCGTGGGGATCGCGTTGCTGACGACGGGCATTGTGGTCGGGTTGCTCTCGGGCGGGCCGCCGTTCAAGAGGGCTCTACGCCAACTTGCGATCGGCTACGGCGCTGCCGGCGCGACGTATCTGCTCGGCATGTTGTTCGGGACTTCGCTCTGAGCGTCTGCTTACGCGCGTAGGGCGGGATCGCGGTGAGCCGGATCGATCCGGACCGGAATTTTGCCCGCTGCGTTGTGTGCCAGTGCGAAGCCATCCACCACGGCTCCAATCTTGCACAGGCCCCGTCTGTCGGCTCACCCCGCCGGTCGGGGCTTTGCTGTAGACGCGCATCTCGGAAACCTGAAGGCCTCGACCGCAATATGTCGGCGAATCGCAATCAATGTAACCACTAGATGCACTTAGGGTACTCGTTGGCATCGACATTTCCATCCGCTGCCAGAATGGGTACTCGGTGAAACCGCATCGGCCACCTGCCTGATCCCGGTGAGTTGGGGCCCACTAGGTGGCGGTGTTCTGCTCAAACCCTTCCACCGTTCGTGTGCGGTTTCTCATTGGGTAGCGTGCGTGTGTGGCGATGGAAGAGAAGTTTTGAAGGGGCAACGCCGCTCGGCGACCGTTACTCTGCTGGCCTTCGCCGGTTTCGGCTTAGTGTGCGGACTCGTAAGTGCTGCCGTGTTGTGGTGGTACGCCTCCCAACCCTTCACGATCTACACATTCAGCTACCGGCCGCACGACCTCGAATCGACCCAGATCGAAAAGGTCTCGGTTTACCGATTCATAACTGGACTGCTCATTGGCGGACCCATTTTTGGAACTGCCGTCGGGGCGCTCGTTTTGACGACAGGGTGGAATCTCGTACGGCGAGAACACACGATCCGTATCGACTAGATCCTGTTTTGACCCGCTCAACTCTGAACATGTGATTAGAGCCGAAGTGGTGTCTCGATCAATCGGACAGTTAGACGAAGTCGGTGTTCATCGATCGGTCCTTGATGCAGCTGGAATCAAGTAGTAACCGGCGACTGCCGGAGGTCAGGCATCTTTCCGTCGGGAATAGTGCTTGCGCCACTTCGTAATGGCGGTCGCAAGGAAGGCGACAGATCCACCGATCACGATCAATAGGAGTGCCCAGTTCAATGCGGAGGCGTCCTCGACTGCGGCGTCGACTGCAGAAGGTAAAATAAGCACAGGAAACAAGATGGTGGCGATCGTAGACGCCCAACGCTGAACGACTTCACTGTCGATGAACTGCGCGAACCTCGACATCGCACCCCTTTAACGTCCCTGCCATTGACCGGCAATTCGAGTTATGACCCGTTTGATACTTCGCAACACCCTGTGTCGAAAGTTGTCAGCGTACTCAACGATGCTCCCGCGCCGCGTCTAGATAGATTTTCGCAGCAGATTCGAAGGCAGCAGACCGTGCAGCTTTTTGTTGTGATTCCTTTGAGAGAAACCCACCCTGTATTATTTGGCCATTCTCGCGTGCCGGCGCTGTCGTCGAGCGTGCCTATCAGCTCTAACAAGGCGCTTCGTCGGACCCTACTGAGAGTATTCCGGAAATCCAGTTGTCCTCATTCGCTGGGTGCCACCATCGTCCATTGAGCTACGTCATCTCCACAGTGTTGCAGAAGACTGCCCGCAGTCGATGCCGCAATCTGAGTCGAGCGTTCGCGGTCGCCTTCGAACGTCTGATTACCAAGTGCTCGATCTGCGCGGCTATTGCCTCAAGCAATTTGAGGAGGGGAGCGAAGCGTGTCCATCACTCGACCGATTGAAGACGATCCTGCGCGAAAACCTTGGCAAACAAATGGAATTCGAATCGAACGAAACCCTGCGTCAACGGGTCGACGAACTGGCAGCAGCGAATGTGCGATGCCAGGATGAAAACGCCAGGCTCACAAACCAAGTCGCGGAGCTTGTCAATCAAGTTCGGGAAACCGACGATGAACTGATGGGTGCACGCAACAGCTTGCGCGGGATGATCCGAGAACATTCACAATAACGGCAGGTGAGTGGATGGTGACGCCTGCACACACACACACACACACACGAGACCTGATCCAAAGCCCCGCAGCGGGAATGCCTCGTTGGCAATGGCTGGAATTGATCGATTGGTCGACGTGCCGCCAGTGGGTTATTGCCGGGCATGGTCCATCCGGTTCCTGCTATCGTGACGACATGCATTTGATCTTTGAGTGACGGATTTCATTTGGTTCCCCGAGCTCGTCGAGCAATCCGAGCCGGGCGGTCGATCGTGAACCTCTGACCCCTGTGGGTCTCCGTCAACTTCTGCGCGCTCGGTCGAGCATCGGTATGTCTCTGTAGCGCGCCCTTTTTAGGGATTCAAATGCCTGATTCAACGATCACTCCTGCGCGCTCGCATGCGCAACTTGTCGTGTCCAACGTCGCCGTTTCATTCGGCGGCGTACCTGTCCTGAGCGGGGTCGACCTCGCGGTAACGTGTTCCTCGCGCTGGGCGGTTGTGGGCGAGAACGGCCGCGGAAAGTCAACTTTTCTACACGTCCTCGCCGGAACACTTCAACCGGATAGCGGCACAGTTACACGTGTCGGCACACTTGGTCTCGCGCAGCAGGAGATGCTCACAACCGACACACGCACCGTCGGCCGGGTCGTAGCAGATGCGATAGCCGATTCGCTGTGCGCTCTGGCGGAACTCGATGCCGCATCTCTCGGTCTTGCCTCAGGGGAGATCAAGGCCGATGAGCGGTTCGCTACTGCGCTCGAACAAGCGGAGAGACTGGATGCTTGGAACGCCGAGCGGCGGGTGCGCATCGCACTCGCCGCCCTCAGCGCCGAAACCGACCACTCCCGTCGCTTGACCGAACTCTCTGTCGGACAACGCTATCGGGTGCGTCTGGCATGCCTGCTCGGGGCGAGCGATGACTTCCTGCTGCTCGATGAGCCCACCAACCACCTCGACTGCGTAGGACTCGACTACCTCACCGAGAGGCTCCGTGCCCGAGCCGGAGGGGTGGTTGTGGTCAGCCACGACCGCGCATTTCTGGCCGACGTCGCGCAGAACGTCTTCGCGCTCGACCCGACACCGGATGGCCGCCCCCGCGTGTACGGCGACGGATACGCGGGCTACCGGGCGGGCCGCGAAGGTGAGCGCGCGCGATGGGAGCAAGACTACGAGCGACAGAAGGTGGAGACGGCACGACTGCGTGAGGATCTCACTACTGCACAGAATCGTCTCGTCAGTGGATGGCGTCCAGGCAAAGGGGCAGGGAAACATCAGCGCGCAACTCGGGCCGCCGGCCTCGTGCAAAGCGTGCACCGTCGCCGCGAGACCTTGGAATCGCAGCGCCTTCCCGTTCCCGAGCCTCCTCAAAGGCTGAGGTTTCCCGACTTGCCGACTCGGCCTGGAGTTTCCCTGCTGGTTGCAAGCGGGGTAACCGTAGCTGGTCGCCTAGTCGTACCGACATCGCTGCGCGTCGACGGGCGGTCCAAGCATGTGGTGACGGGACCGAACGGTTCCGGAAAATCCACACTCCTATCGGTGCTGGCAGGCAAATTGGATCCGACGACAGGGCGCTCTCATACAGCGCACTGTGCGCGGGTGGTACTGCTCCAACAGGAATCGTCGCTGCCTCCAGAACAGCGGGTGGGCGAGTTTTACTCTTCACGGGTCGACGAACTCGTGGCGGTTGGGACGATTCAGACGGGTTCTGCAGTCTCGCTGTCATCATTGGGGCTCCTGCGCGCATATGAGATGAGCAAGCGGATCGGCGAGCTGTCGATGGGCCAGCAACGCCGACTCGATCTCGCCCTTGCGCTCGCGTGCCGCCCGCACGTGCTGCTCTTGGACGAGCCGACCAATCACCTGTCCATTGCTCTCGTAGATGAGTTGACCGAGGCGCTCAGCGCTACTGAGGCAGCCGTGGTGGTTTCCACTCACGATCGACAGATCCTGCGGGATACGGACGGATGGCCGAACCTGAGGCTGTCGGGCGTCGAGTGCGAGGTGTAGGCATGAGGGTGGAGCGACTCATGCGATGGCGAACGCTACGGCCGCTTCACAATCGTGACTACCGGATACTTCTGTCCAGATCGACGAGAGCCCGCTCGAGCTCTCAGTACTGACGCTTTTCTGATCACGACGAACAGTCGTTGCCCGGCACTCGGAAATTCCCGAGTTGACGGCCAAGGCGATCCGCAACCAGCTCGGAATGGCCGAGCCACGTCAGGGAAAGGGCAAGAGATGAAGGTCAAAGCACACGCGGTTCGATCAGGCGACTGGTGGTCGGTCGACCATGGCGTTGATCGGGATCTCGGCATATGGGCTAGTCCCGGTGGCACTGGCATGCTGTTCGGGACCTCGCTCTGAGCGTCGGCTCATGCGCGCAGGGCTGGATCGCGGTGAGCCGGATCTATCCGAACCGGAATCTGGCACACCACGGCCTCGGTGTGTTTGCGCAGTGCATGAGCGATCTCATCGGTCCGTTGGCTCGGGAGGAACCGGTGCCATCTGGTCGCCGGGTCGATGGTGGCGACGACAACAAAGGTCTCTCGGTGGGGGAAGTGTGTGCGGATGTAGCGGGCGAGGGTGTTCCCCACGGAATTCTCGGTGTCCTCGATGACGATCAAACGCGAATTCGGGTGTCGGGCTTGCCATCGGCGTGTGAAGTCCGTCGTCGATTCGTGGGCCAGGCAGACTCGAATTGCGATGGGCTGTGACGACATCGCCGTTGCCGCGGCCATCGCGCGGGTGGAGAGCGACGTAATTTCGGACACCGGTACTAGGACCGCTGGTTTGTATCCGATAGACAGAGAATCGTTCTCACCCTGAACGGTTAACCGCGTACCGATATGTGTGTACGCACCGCGGATGCGTTCCATACCGAGGACGAGCGCAGGGAGGGCGAGAGCGATCAGCCAGGCTCCCTCGGTGAACTTCATGGCGGTGGTCACCACTGCTGCGATCGAGGTCAACACTGCGCCGAAACCGTTGAGCGCTAGGCGCCACTTCCAGCCCGGCGTCTGTTCGGCGAGCCAGTGGCGCACCATGCCGAACTGCGCGAGCGTGAATCCGATGAACACACCGATGGCGAACAGCGGCACCAAGGTGTTCATGTTTCCGCCGGATCCGATGAGCAGGAGAGCACCGACGCCACCGAGCGACAAGACGCCGTAAGTGAAGACGTCGCGCGTCGACTTCCGGCTGAAGCGGTGCGGGAGCACGTTGTCGTCGGCGAGGATTCGCATCAGGTTGGGAAGTCCGCCGTACGAGGTATTCGCGGCCAACGCCAACAGAATCACAGTGGAGAATTGGACGACGTAGTAGCCCACACCATTTCCGAGGGCAGCGGAAGTGAGTTGCGACAGGACCGTTGTTCCAGGGACTGGGGCCAGTGAGAACTTCTCGATCAACACGGCAAGGCCGATCAACATGGTGCCCAACAGGATTCCCAGAGCTACTTCGGCACGCTGAGCGCTACGCACGCGAGGCTTCTTGAAACTGGGTACCGCGTTGGCGATGGCTTCGACACCGGTCAATGCGGCGCAACCACTCGAAAATGCCTTGAGCAGAAGGAGAATGCCGATCGTGTGTGCGTTGTCGACGACGAAGGGAGCCGTTGCGGCAGCAGGGTTTTCCCGAAGTAGTCCGGCACCGATCACCGTGAAGATGCTGACGACAAAAACCACGGTGGGCAACATGAATACCCGCGCGGAATCTGCGATGCCCCGCAGATTCAGTGCCGTGATGCCGCCGAGTATCGCCAGTGCGATCCAGACCGTGTAGGGAAGAAGCGCAGGGAAGGCGGAGGTCAGAGCCGCGACACCGGCTGCGATCGATACCGCGACGTTGAGGGTGTAGTCGACGATCAACGACGCGGCGGCAGTCAGGCTTGCGCGAGGACTCAGATGCTTCTTCGCGACGGCATATGCGCCACCGCCTTCGGGAAATGCGGCGATCACCTGGCGATACGACGCCACCAGGACCACAAGCAGCACGGCGATGGCGATCGTCACCGGCACGGTGAACCCGATCCCCGCGCCGCCGGCGAGGGCCAACACCAACACGATGGCTTCTGGACCGTACGACACCGAGGCCATCGCGTCGAGCGACAGACCCGCCAGTCCGGTTGCGACGGAGAGCTTTTGCTTCTCAGGTTCGCCGCCGGCGCGGATGGTCGACGATATGACTCCACGGTGTCCGAGTATCACTGCATGTCTCACCGAGTCAGTATCGTCATTTCCCGTAGCTCTGAGACTGATCTTGACGATGCTTTGACGCGATGGCCTGCAAATCTGTACGGGTTCACAACGGGGGTTCGAGTCGCGGGAAGCCTTGTGACAGCTGATCAATCCAGCGAGCGCGCGTGGCGAGAATATCGCGGTTCCGAGACTCCGATTGGGCGGCGACGTGCGAAAGTAGGTCGCGAAGTCGGCCCAGAACGAGTGGCGAGTTCGATGCCGAGGCTATGACGTCGTCCAGTCCGGTCCTGACGAAGCTCGTGAAGTCGGGCAGTGGAATCACCACACGCAGATCACCATGCTCGTCGACGGCCCGGATCGAATCTGCGCGTACGGAGGTCACCAGAGAGAGGAGGTCCTCGATCTCGTCCAGAGCCTGCACGGCCGTCGCAGGATCGTTGATAGCGGGTGAGAGCGCTCTGAGCGCGATGTCAGCCAACAACCGAATCGCGAGTAGGGGGTCCTGGGTGAAGGTCCGCTCACTCCCACTGACCAAGGCGTCAAGGATCGTGTTGGCGGGCATGGGTCCGCCGTAGACGTCGGCGAGCGGCAATCCGTCTCGCAGCGTGCTACCCGGCGACACTCGGAGGACCACCATGGATCGGCAGTTCCGAGCGCTCTGCAGGAGATCTTCGACGAGGATCTGTTGCAGAACGGCCGGCGGTCGATGCCACTCGATTGTCGTGATCACCGGAAGTGTTGGTAGAGGAGGCAACTCCAGATCAGTGGTGGGGTACACGGCGGCGAAGACTGCTCGGCCACGACTCGAGATCGAGGTCAGTACAGGAGCCAACTGGATGGCCGAGAATGCGCGCAGCTGGAGCAGTCTGATCAGCGTCAGCGTGGCCAAGAGTGCCAGCACTGCGAGACTTGGCACAACCACGGACACATCCGTTTCGTTGCTGATGGCGAGCGCTGCCGTGATGTCGAAAACCGACTGGCCTATCGCGAAGGCAAACGTCCGCCACACGATGGGGTCGTCGCGGAACAACAACAAGCGAGGGGTGAAGGTGGTCGCGGCCCATTGGACGACGAGGAACAGCAGCGAGAAGATCACTGCCACTACACCCAATAGCCCCAGTCCGAGGGCAACGAGCATCTCGCTGACCTGACGGGCGGGAATCATCGGGCCGCTCCGGACGTACGGCATCCCCAGTCCGGCAGCCAGTCCCACGACGACGCACAGGATCTGGGTCAGGCCGGCACGTACACGGCGCCGGGGGACGAGGAAGGCATGCCCGATCAGGGTGGGAGCGAAACGTCCGGGCTGATCCACACTTCAAGCCTCCACGCTGCGGCAATGGTGCGCCTTCACCCGAAACGGATGATGTCGACGTCGTCGTGATCCTGAAACGCTTGAAAGAGCCATGTGAGAGACAGAAGGCGAGACGTCATGACGGATCCGACAGACCAGAGCCGCGCCGTACTACCGATTCCGGATCGACAACATCTTGGTCTGGTGACGTACGACGCGAAGGATCCGGACACCGAGTTTCCGCCGATCACTCCGCTACTACCGCCGGCCGGCGCACCCAATGTTCTGGTGGTCCTGTTGGACGACGTGGGATATGGCGCGAGCAGTGCCTTCGGAGGACCAGCGGACACACCGACTGCTGAGCGATTGCAAAGTAATGGGCTCACGTACACGCGGTTTCACACGACGGCACTGTGTGCTCCGACCCGCGCCGCTCTTCTGAGCGGGCGCAACCATCATTCGGTCGGCATGGGATCGATCACCGAAACCGCTACCTCGGCTCCTGGTCTTTCCGGCCTGCGGCCGAATACCAAAGCCGCACTGCCGATGACGTTGAAACTCAACGGATACTCGACGGCGCAGTTCGGCAAGTGTCACGAGGTTCCGCCGTGGCAAACATCCCCGGTGGGTCCGTTCACGTCGTGGCCGACGGGAGAAGGCGGATTCGAGCACTTCTACGGATTCATCGGCGGGGAGAACAACCAGTATTACCCGGCGCTGTACGAGGGCGTCGCGCCTGTCGAGCCGGACAAGACACCGGAGGAGGGTTACCACCTCACTGAGGACCTTGCCGATCACGCGATCGACTGGGTTCGGATGCAGAAGTCATTGGCTCCGGACAAGCCGTTCTTCGTCTACTTTGCACCCGGCGCCACACATGCACCGCACCATGTTCCGAAGGAGTGGGCAGACAAGTACGAGGGCCGGTTCGCAGGAGGTTGGGACGCTCAACGCGAATCGATTCTCGAGCAGCAGAAGCAGCGGGGAGTCGTTCCCGCGGATGCGGTCCTCACCCCGAGTCCCGAGGCCATTCCGGCGTGGGAGGACATGAGTGAGGAGATGAAGCCCGTCCTCGAACGCCAAATGGAAGTCTATGCAGGATTTCTCGAACACACCGATTTCCATGTCGGCCGGCTTGTCGATGCGATCGAAGAACTCGGAGCTCTCGACAACACCCTCGTGTACTACATCATCGGAGACAACGGAGCGTCCGCAGAGGGGACGATCAACGGCGCTTTCAACGAGATGGCCAACTTCAACGGACTCGCCGCCATCGAGACGCCCGAGTTCATGGCGGAAGTGAAAGACAAATTCGGTACCAAGGACGCATACAACCACTATTCCGTGGGGTGGGCGTGGGCAATGTGTACCCCGTACCAGTGGACGAAACAGGTTGCGTCGCATTGGGGTGGCACTCGCAACGGGACGATCGTGCACTGGCCTGCAGGGATTCGGACCAAGGGGGAGACGCGGTCGCAATTCACCCACGTCATCGACGTCGCACCGACGATCCTCGAGGTCGCGAAACTGCCGGAACCGACCTTCGTCAACGGCGTCCAGCAATCACCCATCGAGGGGACCAGCATGGTCTACACCTTCGACGACGCCGAAGTCGCCGAACGTCACGATCTGCAGTACTTCGAGATGGCCGGCAACCGTGGAATCTATTACAAGGGTTGGAGTGCGGTCACCAGACACAGCACTCCGTGGCTGTTCGCGGAGGCACTCCCCGCACTCGACGACGACGTGTGGGAGCTCTACGACGGGTCTCAGGATTGGACGCAGTCCAAAGACTTGGCGGCCGAGATGCCGGAGAAACTCGCTGCACTGCAACGCTTGTGGTTGATCGAAGCGGTCAAGTACAACGTGCTTCCGATCGACGACCGAAGATTCGAGAGGTTCAACCCTCACATCGCGGGGCGTCCGCAGTTGGTGTCCGGGAATCGACAGGTTCTGTTTCCCGGAATGAAACGGCTGAGCGAGCACAGCGTGCTGAGTATCAAGAACCGATCATTCAGTGTCACAGCAGCAGTCGACGTCGCGGATGGCATTACTGCCAACGGTGTGATGATCGCGCAGGGAGGCAGATTTGGTGGCTGGGCACTTTACGCGCGGGAAGGCCGCGCCAAATTCGTCTACAACCTATTGGGCATGACCGAGTTCGTCATCGCTTCCGACGTTGACATTCCGGCAGGATCACACCAGATCAGAGCTGAGTTCACTTACGACGGAGGTGGTCTCGCGAGAGGCGGTGGGGTCACGATCTATCACGACGGTCGCGAAGTGGGCTCAGGTCGCGTCGAGCAGACGCAACCGATGGTCTTCTCCGCGGACGAGACCACCGACATCGGGGATGACTACGGCATGCCTGTCAGTGTCGATTACAGTGGCGCAACCACATTCAACGCACGTATCGACGTCGTGCAGATCGATGTCGGTGACGACGACCATACCCACCTCATCGATCCGGAGGAGGTGGCGCGAGTGGCGGTGTCCAGACAGTGATTCCACAGGCAAGAGCAGCAGTCACAATCTCCTGAGGGAGGGTCGCAATGCCGACCGTCATCCGAACTGTTCACGATCTGGTCCGCCACGCGCGCGGGCCGACGCACCATCACCACCATCAATCCGTGCAGGAGGCGCGGCGAATGCGTGCCCACCACATTCTGGTCACGCATTCGCTCGCCTGATTTCGGGGCTACAGGTCGCGCGCCAATGCTCGTCCGGCTGCGCGGCCCGAGAAGATGCAGCCGCCGAGGAAGGTCCCCTCGAGTGCGCTGTAACCGTGGACTCCGCCGCCGCCGAAGCCCGCGACTTCACCGGCTGCGTACAGGCCGTCGAAGACACTGCCGTCGGCCTTGATGACCTGCGAATCCAGGTTGGTTTCCAAGCCGCCGAGAGTCTTGCGTGTGAGCAGGTGCAACCGGACCGCGATCAGTGGGCCGTTCTTGGGGTCCAGGATCTTGTGCGGTGCAACGACGCGCACGATCTTGTCTGCCAACAGATTACGGGCACCGTGGATGGCGGTGACCTGGAAGTCCTTGCTGTACTTGTTGTCGACTTCGCGGTCGCGGGCGATCATCTCGCGCTCGATGTCCTCGTAGTCGAGGAGCGGTTCGTCGGTGAGGGCGTTCATGCCGTCGACCAGATCACGAAGGTTGTTGCGCACAACGAAGTCGGCGCCCTTCTGCTTGAACGCCTCGACCGGTCCCGGCGCGCCCTTCTTGATTCGTTCGAGGAGGAGCTTGAAGTCGCGGTTGGTGAAGTCCGGGTTCTGTTCCGATCCCGAGAGTGCGAACTCCTTCTCGATGATCTTCTGGTCGAGGATGAACCACGTGTACTCGTGGCCGCTGTCCAGGATGTACTTGAAAGTTCCCATCGTGTCGAAGCCCGGGAAGTTGGGGACCGGCAGACGCTTGCCGGTGGCGTCGAACCACATCGAGGACGGTCCGGGAATGATTCGGATTCCGTGGTTCGGCCAGATGGGATTCCAGTTCTGGATGCCTTCGGTGTAGTGCCACATGCGGTCGCGGTTCACGATGTTTCCGCCCGCGGATTCGGTGATTTCGAGCATGCGCCCGTCGACGTGCGCCGGTACTCCCGTCAGCATGTGCTTGGGTGCCTTGCCGAGTCGCTCGGGCCAGTTTTTCTTCACCAGTTCGTAGTTGCCGCCGATTCCACCGGATGTCACTACGACGGCCTGTGCGGCGAACTCGAACTCGCCGACGGGGGTGCGTGAGCTCTTCACACCGCGCAGATCACTGGAAGGTTCGAGGACGGTTCCTCGTACACCGGTGACCGCGCCATCGGTGACCACCAACTGATCCACCTGGTGGCGGTGCTTGAACGTGACGAGGCCACGTTTCTGGGCAGCAATGACCTTGGTCAGAAAGACATCGACGACGCCAGGTCCGGTGCCCCAGGTGAGGTGGAAGCGAGGCACCGAATTTCCGTGTCCGAGAGCCATTCCGCGGCCACGTTCGGCCCAGCCGACATTCGGCATCAGGCGAAGCCCCAGATCGTGCAGGTACTGACGCTTGTCGCCCGCTGCGAACTCGACGTATGCCTTGGCCCACTGACGCGGCCAGTGATCTTCGCGGTCGCGGTCGAATCCCGCTGTGCCCATCCAGTCCTGCATTGCCAACTCGAGGGAGTCCTTGATGCCGAGTCGGCGTTGCTCGGGGCTGTTCACGAGGAAGAGTCCGCCGAGAGACCAAAATGCCTGCGCGCCGAGGTTGGCAGCGTTCTCCTGTTCCACGACAAGGACTTTGCGGCCCGCGCGCGTCAGTTCGTAGGTGGCGACCAGTCCCGCCAGCCCTGCCCCGACAACGATGACGTCAGCTTGTTCGCTCACGACAACTCCTCTTCCGATTGGTTGTTCTGGATTATTTCGCTGTAGGACAGCAGAATTCGAGTGAAGATATCGCGGCGCAGTGCAAAGGCGGCGTTGGTGTCGGTATCGACGAGGCACTGCACGCTGGTGCCGTCGTGCACTGCAACCAATGCCCGTCCCAACGCCGTCGGGTCGCCGACGATTGTTCGCCCGACATCGCTGAGTGCGGACTCCACAATGGGCAACAGGGTGCGAAGGATCGCGTCTTCACGGTCGGCAAGGGCTTTGCGAAGTGCCGGGTTACGGAGCGCGTGGGCTGTGAATTCCGCGTTGATCCGGTACCACTGCGGGTCGACCGGAACCACCGCCACGATCCGGGCGACAGCGGCATGGATGTCGACGATGTTACCGGCGGTGATCGACTCCGTCGCCAGCCGTAGATCGGCGAGCATTGATGCAGATCGCTGCTCCCACATCGCGAAGAACAATTCGTCGAGTGAATCGAAGTTGGAGTAGAACGCGCCTCGGGAGTATCCGGCGCGTTCGCAGATCTGCTCGACCGTGGCGTGCCCGAACCCGGATTCGGAGAAGACATCTGCAGCCGCGTCGAGCAGACGCTGCCGGGTCTGACCACGGCGTTTGGTGACACGCTTGGCCGGCGAGTTGTCCGTTCCAGTCGTCATCGGCGCCTCCGTCAGGGTGGGACCCCAAACGATACACCGATGTATCCGATGCGCAGGCGTATCTCGATCTGTTCTTCTTCGCAGGTATTTCTATGCATATCTAGTAAATGTGCAAGAGAGGTGAATATTCAGATGTGATCGCTACAGATGCAGATCACGCTTCCTGATCGCCGCAGTGGCGACGACGCTGATCGCCGAGGTGGCCACCAGATATCCACAGGCCAGCCACGGTGAACCGCCGGTGGCGCCGATCAGTGCAGTAAGGATCAGAGGTGTGACGCCGGAGGCGTAGATACCAGAGAACTGGTAGACGACCGACAACCCGGTGTACCGGATTTCTGTGGGGTAGAGGCTCGCATACAGCGTTCCCTGGGCGCCGTAGAACAAGGCATGAATCACTCCGAAGACCGCGACCATCGCGACTCCGAAGAGCAGGAGATTCTCGGTACCGAACAGTGCGAAGGCGGGGAAGATCGCGAGGCCGTACGCGGCGATGCCCACGATGTAGACCCGTTGCGGGCCGAACCGATCAGTGAGTGAACCGGAAAACGGCAGCAAGATCGCCATCACTACTGCGGCCACGGTGACCACGAGAAGTACCGGAACCTTTTCGAAATGCAGAGTCTTGGTTGCATACGTGATTGCAAAGACGCCCCAGGTGTTGAACGCGGCGCCCTCGCCCCAGCGAGACAGCATGCCCAGTACGGTGTTTCGCGCGACTCTTCCTTGAAAGACTTCCCTGAGCGGGGCGGACGAGCGTTGTTCGAGGTCGCGAACGGCCTGAAATGCCGGCGTCTCGTCGACCTTCAAACGGACCACCAACCCTACGATCACGAGCACCAAGCTGAGAACAAAGGCTATGCGCCAGCCGAAACGGAGAAACTGTTCGTCGTCGAAGACCGTTTGAAGTAGTGCGAACATTCCTGTGCCCAAAGCCAAGCCGAGAGCCAGTCCGATCTGCGGGATGCTGCCGAACAGCCCGCGCTTCTTCTCCGGACTGTGTTCGACCGCCAGAAGAACGGCTCCGGCCCACTCACCACCGAGAGCAAATCCCTGCAGGATACGAAGCAGCAGAAGCAGAATCGGTGCAACGACCCCGATTTGAGCTGCGGTCGGAAGGACACCCATGAGCGCCGTCGCGATACCCATGATGAACATCGTGAGGGCAAGCGTTTTCTTGCGCCCGATGCGATCGCCGATGTGACCGAACACCACTCCGCCGATGGGGCGAACGAGAAAGCCGACCGCGAAGGTCGCAAAAGAAAGCATGGTCCCGACAAAGGAACTCTGGTTGGGGAAGAACAGTTGGTTGAAGACGAGGCTCGCGGCCGTCGCATAGAGGAAGAAGTCGTACCACTCGACCGTCGTGCCGAGCAGGCTCGCGGCGACGACGGTTCTCAGTCTGGATCGCCGCTCGTCGTCGGTCTCGTTCGAGAACGGTGAATTGTGCTCGACTTCGGCAAACGTGGTCATCGGAGCCCCCGGGTCGCGGTGCAAATTCACGAAGGTATCGCCGGAGCCGAAAGTGGGCACCCCTAGCGATCAGGGTGATTTCAACCCTGTTCTTCGAGGTGGACTGTGGTTGTAATGACAGAAGAGTTCTGCCTGTTCGTCGACGAAAGGAATCACCGTGTCACTGCGCTTCCACTGGTTCTTGCCTACTTACGGTGATTCCCGGAATCTGATGGCGGGTGGGCACGGCAGCTCGATGTCCGGTGATCGTCCGGCGACGCTGAAATACCTCAATCAGATCGGCGCGGCCGCCGAGACGAACGGCTTCGAGGCCGTTCTCACACCCACCGGCGCGTGGTGCGAAGACGCATGGCTGACGACAGCGATGATGGTCGAGACCACCGAGACGCTCAAGTTTCTGGTTGCTCTGCGACCGGGATTGCTCAGCCCGACGCTGGCCGCTCAGATGGCCGCTACCTTCCAATGGCAGTCGGGTGGTCGTCTGCTGCTCAACGTCGTGACCGGCGGGGAGGACCACGAGCAGCGCACGTTCGGTGACTTCCTCGACAAGAACCAACGGTACGCACGATGCGGCGAGTTCCTCGACGTGATCCGCCAGTTGTGGTCCGGTAACGGTCCGGTTGATTTCTCCGGCGAGTACGTCAACGTGGAAAAGGCTACGCTGCAGCGCATTCCGGATCCGGTACCGCCCATCTTCTTCGGTGGATCGTCGCCGGCGGCCGGAACCGTCGCATCGCGTTACGCGGATACGTATCTCACCTGGGGTGAGACGCCGTCCGCTGTTGCCGCCAAGATCGCCTGGATTCGCGACCTCGCGGAAGTTCAAGGTCGTCACCTCGACTACGGAATCCGTCTGCATGTCATCAGCCGGGACACCTCGGAACAGGCATGGGCAGAAGCGGATCGGCTGCTCAGTGCGCTCGATCCGGCGACCGTCGAGCAGGCTCAGGCGAGTCTTGCGCGATCCGGCTCCGAAGGTCAGCGTCGGATGCTCGAATTGCACGGCGGCGGTTCGGCTTACAAGGAGGGCGTCGGAGCGAGGTCGCTGGAGATTGCGCCGAACCTGTGGACCGGCGTCGGATTGGTGCGAGGGGGTGCAGGCACCGCATTGGTCGGTTCGCACCAAGAAGTGGCTGATCGGATTGCCGAGTACGCGGCGATCGGTCTGGATCACTTTGTATTGTCGGGCTATCCCCATCTCGAAGAGGCGTATCAGTTCGGTGAGGGTGTGCGTCCGATCCTCGAAAAGCGTGGATTGGTAGCACCGCACGGTTCGGTCGGCGGACCGGTGCGAACGCCCTTCGTCTCCAGTGGGAACTGAGTCGAACAGCGAGCTCTTCGAGAAGGGGACGTTTGTCCTGATCTTTCGGGCATGACCTCCCGACGGGACAATTGGACCATTTCGGGCTCTAGATCCGATCTAGGCTGCGCACTGTTGCCGAACTCAAGGCGCAGTACGAAAGGATTCTCGATGAAGCTGGGCACGAGTGGAGTACGTCGCGTCGTGGGAACCGTGGCAGTCGCCGCTGCAACCGCGGCAGGCGTCGCGATGGTCAATCCTGCAACTGCGTCGGCCGAGGTGGTCCCGCCGGTCGTCTCGTACAAGGTGACCGGAAACGATCTGGCGCTGACGATCACGAACAACAACACGGGCATTGCCCCGTTGTGCCAGGCGTTTGTCGTCAACGCCGCGGATTCTGCTGCCGTGCTTGATGATCCGCTCAAGCTGCTCGATCCGAACCTTGTGGTGTACCCCAAGATCACCGACCCGTCCTCACTGTTCGCCGTCGTGAAGGGGCAGACGGTCACCAACACCGTGACCGATGTTCCGGACGGAACCTACGCCGTGCTCGGTGCCTGCTCCGATCTTCTCGATCTGGAGACGTTGGGTAAGCCTGTTCCTGGCGTGCCGAGCCTCGTTGTCATCGGTGGACCGTTCAGCGGCATCAATACCGGAAGCCTGAGCGACCTGTTCGGCAGCGGCAGCCTCGAAGGACTTTTCGGGTAGCTCACCGTCTGTCTCCCCAATTTTCCGACTGATCGGTCTATTCTTCAGGCATCTGGTGATCTGACCGACTTGTCTGGAGGTTCGGAAATGCGAAGTCGTGGATTCAAACGCGCTCTGGGAAGCATTGTCGCGGCGTCGGCCGCCGTCGTGGGACTTGTTGTCATGACTCCGGCGACGGCGTCGGCAGCACCGGCGATTCTCCCGCCTCCGGTGTCGGTGAGCGCAGCGGACAATGCGATCACCTTCACCATCACCAATCCGAACCCGCGGTTCAGCTTCATCAACTGCACAGTGGCGATCCTCAACGCCAGGGATGTCCCCGACGTGATCCGCGATCCGGCAAAGCTGCTCCAGCCCGGCGTGTTGGTGTATCCGACCGTCAGCAACATCCTCGATCTGTTTGCCGTTTCGCCTGGGCAGACGATCACGCGGACCGTCGGGAATCTGCCGGCCGGGGTGTACGCCGTTGCGGGAGCGTGCGTTCGACTGCTCGATCCGACCAACCCCACTATCGCGATTCCGCAGGCCGTTGTGGTCGGCGGCTGGTTCGAGGGCGCCGGAACCGGAAGTCTCTCAGGATCTTTGGAGGACCTGGGATACAACACGGTCCAGGACTTGATCGACGCGTGGAATCGAATCAGCTCGGGAAGCAGCGGCGGCAGCTTCCAGTTCGACTACCAAGGTGGCTCGGATTTCGAGGTAGTAGGTCCCGCGTCGTAATCGGTCCGGCTCACTTGCGCGCGCGGTGGCGTCGCACCGCGTCGCGATTCGCACACGTGGGGGAGCAGTACCGCTGATTGCCGTTGCGTGAGGTGTCCGCATAGATGTTGGTGCACTCGTCCAGGGTGCACCGACCTAATCTGTGCATTCCGCGGCCGACGAGGTGCAGCGCCGTGCCTACCGAGAAGAGGGCTTTGAGGACCTCGGCGAGCGACTGTTGCGGATCGCGGTAGTGCAGATGCCACCCGTCGTTTGCGTGGTTGGTCATGCGCGGATACGCCGACGCTTGCTCGAGCATGACGTTCACCAACTCGGCGCGGGCTGCCTCCTCCGTGACGTCGACGATTTTCGACCACTCGATCAGAAGGTCGAGGGTCTCGTCGAGGTCCTTCTCGGCGATGGGGAAATCGAGAATGATGCCTGCATCGACGCAGCGTTCGACGAGTTCGGCCAAGGTCTCGGGATTTCGATTGGCCAGGTCGGCGGCCAGCGTCACCGCATATTCGCCGTAAGGGTTGAGATGCACAATGCCATTACATCATGCTCGTCGTATGAAGAAAACAGATTTCGCGCCGATAAGTTGCATCCACCGCTGGGAGATCGAATCTCGGCATCGGACCAGCGAGGGGACGGTCACCTACCTGCGCTGCCATTGCGGGTCGTGGCAGACCTTGCTCGCCGAATGGGTGTCGGGCGGTGCGGGCTCGGCCGTCGCTGCGCCGATCAAGGTCAGGTCCAGGTAATGGTCAGCTAATCGCTCCGTTTTGCCTCGGGTGACATGGAACGTGTTCTAGATTCAGGGTTGTATGCCTCGGTATCGCGGCGCAGACTCTGAAAGGGAAGACGATGCAGTTCAACCTCGCTGATGTATTCGAAACCGTCGCCAGCTCGGTGCCTGATCGCGTCGCCTTGACTTACGAGGGAGAGAACTTCACCTACGCTGAGCTGGACGCGGAAGCCAACCGAACGGCCAACCTGCTCGCGCAAGCCGGCATCTCGCGCGGCGATCATGTAGCCCTGTTCCTGAAGAACAGCGTCGAACATGTCACGTCGATCCTCGGGTTGATCAAGATCCGTGCGGTCCCGATCAATGTGAACTACCGGTACACGCCCGCCGAGCTGGAGTACATCTTCACCAACTCCGACTCGGTCGCAGTGGTCGTGGAACTCCCCGAGCATCAGCGTGTCCTTGCTTCCCTTTTCGGTGCATGCCCGAAGGTGAAGACGGTGATCGTGATCGGCGAGGTCGAGGCCGAACTGGTCGCTGCCGCGAAAGCGCATGAAGTGTCGGTGGTTTCCTTCGACGACGCTCGCGAGATGTCACCGGTAGGGGAGTTCGATTCTCGTTCGGGCGACGACGTGTACCTGCTCTACACCGGCGGGACGACCGGATACCCGAAGGGTGTCATGTGGCGTCACGACGACTTCTTCCGTAAGCCGCTCTCCGGCGGAAATCCGTACGGCGAGGAAGCTCGACAGGACCTCGCCGAGATAGCCAGCGCTGCAAAGGAATTTCCGGAACTCTCGTTCCTCATTGCCGCCCCCCTCATGCACGGCGCAGCGTTGTATTCGCTGTTCACCTTCCTCACCCTCGGTGCCCGCGTGGTTCTACGACGAGAATTCGTTGCGGAGAAGGTCGTCGAAGCGATCGAGAAGGATTCGGTACAGGTGATCCTGATCGTCGGTGACGGCATGGGACTGCCGTTGGTCGACGAGATGGAACGACGCAAAGACGAGGTCGATTTCAGCAGTCTCTTCTCGATCACGTCAGGTGGTGCGATCTGGTCCACCAGCGTTCGAGATCGCATGCTGGCGGTGAAGCCGGACCTGCTGTTGCGGGACAACTTCGGAGCCTCGGAGTCCGGTAATGACGGCGCCTTCTCCATCGACGAGGCGGGAAATCTGCGAATGCCGCCCTCGCCGAACATGATCCTGGTCGACGAGCGGCTCGAAGAGATCCCCGCCGGCTCCGACGACGTGGGCTACATCGCGCGTATCGGAAACGTCCCGCTCGGGTACTACAAGGATGAAGAGAAGACCGCCCGCACGTTCCCGACCCGCGCTGACGGCACCCGTCTTTCGGTGCTCGGCGACATGGGCAAGGTTGAAGCGGACGGCACGATTGTCTTCCTGGGCCGCGGCTCACAGTGCATTAACACCGGCGGCGAGAAGGTTTTCGCCGAAGAGGTCGAGGCTGCCCTTCACGCGCATCCGGCGATCTCCGACGCGCTTGTCGTCCCCGCACCCGACGCGCGCATGGGGCAGCAGGTTGCCGCGGTGATCGCGACCTATCCCGAGTCCGACGAGCTGACTCTCGAAGCGGTTCAGGAACATTGCCGTAAGACGTTGGCCGGTTACAAGGTGCCGCGCACGATCGTGCTGGTCGATGAAGTCAAGAGGACCCCGGCCGGTAAGGCGGACTACCGCTGGGCGACGACACTGGCGTCGTCCTAGCAGTGTGGAGTGGGTGGCGACAACCTTTCACACGGATTTCACCACGACATAAGAGACATACCGGAAAGATGGCGCAGAGTAAGTCGTTCGCGCCTTGCGTCGTCACTCCACGAAAGGGTCTCAGCTCATGCTCATCATCGGAATACTCCTGTTCGGGATCGTCATCGGAGCGGGAGCCCAGCTGATTCTGGGGAAAACGACCGCACGAGTGGACTGGACCTTCGCGTTCATCGCGGGAATCGGTGGTTCGCTGGTCGGCGGTTTGCTCGTGAGTTTGATTGCAGGCGACGGATTATCATTGCGCCCGAGCGGCATCCTCGGGTCCCTTGCCGGCGCTGTCATCATCACCGCGGGGTGGCAGTGGTACCGCGGGAGGAACGCAACTACAACTACGCGTCCGTCTGATCGCTGATTTCCACAGTTCCGTCAGGGGACGGAGAGCGTCGACATATGACCGAACTACTCGATGAAGTCCTCACCGCACATGGCGGAGTCGAACGTTGGCAGTCTGTTTCAGCGATCACGGCACGGGGACGTTTGGGCGGTCTGCTGCCTCAGCGCTTCCCCGGCAACAAGCTGGCGAAGTTCACGGTCGAGGTTGAAGTCGCCGAGCAACGCACTGTCCTCCAAGACTTTCCGCGTGTCGGCGAGTGCGCTGTGTTCGACAAGGGCGTCGTGCGGATCGAAACTCGTGACGGCGAAGAACTCGGGAGGCGAACCGACCCACGTCCAGAGTTTTTCGGGTTGAGTGGAGTCCGGCGCAACCTCCACTGGGACGCGCTCGACACCGCTTACTTTGCCGGCTACGCCTTTTGGAACTATCTGAACGCACCGCTGCTGCTCGCCCGCGACGACATCACTGTCACCGAAGCCGAACCTTGGCAGGAATCCGGGCAGCAATGGCGACGACTACAAGCAACATTTGCGCCAGAAATCGACACCCATTGCCGGCAGCAGACCTTCTATGTCGACAACGGTGGCCTCATCCGCCGTCACGACTTCGTCGCCGAACCGGTAGGCAGCTGGGCGAAAGCTGCTCTCTACTGTGACCATCACCGTCAGTTCGACGGTCTCACCTTTCCCACTCGACGGCGCGTTCTCCCGCGGGGCCCAGGCAGTCGCGTTCTCTCGCGGCCGACCCTCCTGGCGCTCGACTTCGACGACATCGAGATCAAGCGATGAAAATCAGTTCTCGGTTACCTGTTGTCGAGTGTGAACAAACGGAACACGGTCCGCATGCACAGAACGACGCCGACGAAGCCCAGTACCGCACTCGCGAGTGCATAGCCCGACAGCTGAGGTGTGAGTTGTGGTCCGCCAGGTACGAACAGCAGGATCGCCGCGACGATCAGCGCGGTCACTCCCGCCGCCATACCCAGGGCGTTGTTCGCCGACCGTCGTAGCCATCGCCTGTCGTCGGGGTGTGCAACCGAGCGAGTGCGAAGTGTGAAGCTTCCCGACGCGATCGAGGTCGCGATCTGATCGAGCTGACCAGGCAGGCGCCGGACCACCGCGGTTGTGACCGCCGTCGTCGACAGGATTGCCTGCGCGGCTGCAGTCGGGCTGGCGACATGGGTCAACAGTCGGGGTACTTCGGCCCGAACAGCAGCGACGAGGTCGATCTGCGGATCCAGGAGCCGCAGGGCGCGCTCCAAGGACGCGAGCGAACGGAAAGCGGCGGCGACGTCTCCCGGCACTCCGATTCGGTGTTCGCGAAGCACAGTGAACATTCGCGCGAACGATGCCATGGAAACATTGGTTTGGACACTGAGCAGGGTGATCTCTCGGCCCACCTGGTGACGTAGTGCTCCGCGATCAACTTCGGGCGGCACGTCGAATGCCATCAGCATCGCGTCGACTGTCGCCACCGGATCACCTGCGAGGGCAGCGTTGAGGAGCACGGCGAACAAGATCCGTGTCTCGCCGTCCAGAACCCCTACTGCGCCGAAGTCGAGGAGCCCGACCCGGCCGTCATCGAGGATCATGATGTTGCCGGGGTGCAGGTCCGCGTGAAACACGCCGTGGACAAAGATCCCGTCGAGCAACGACGCAAGAAGTTCGTTGGCGATGCTGCTGCGGGTGTCGCGGTCGAGGCCGGTGAGCGCCGACTCACCGTCGGAGAGCGGTGTGCCGTGAAGACGTTCCATCACGAGCACCCGTCCGCTACTGAGGTTGGGGTAGATATGCGGAACGACGATATCCGGGCGGTTCGACATGGTGGAAGCAATCGCGCCGGTATTCGCTGCTTCGGTGCGGTAGTTGAGTTCCTCGAGCAGTGACGTGACGAGGCCCCCGGCGAGTCGGTGAACGCCGATATCGCGTGCCCAGGGAAAACGGGTCTCCGCGCGGGATGACACGCGAAGGAAGATATCGCAATCCACGCTCACTTGTGCGCTCGCCTCGGGGCGTTGAACCTTCACCACAACGTCGACGCCTTCAACGGTGCGCGCGGAATGTACCTGTGCGACAGAGGCGGCGGCGAACGGCTCCACATCGAACCATGCGAACACCGACTCTGGTGCGTCGCCGAGTTCCTATGCCAGTAGCTTCGCAATGCGGACTGGATCAGCCGGTCGTGCCGAACTTTGCAGAGACGAGAGAGTGCGAGCCAACTCGGGTGGTATGAGGTCGTCTCGCGTGCCGAGGATCTGTCCCAGCTTGACGAAAGTGACACCGCACCGGTTGATTACTTCCACCAGCGCGTCCCCGAACTGAGGCGCTGATGGCCCAGCACGGAGAGCGGGCCCGCCTCCCGCTCGCACGACGATGCCCATGATCTGGACGTATCGCTTGGTTCGTCGCCACGATTTGCGGCTGCGCTGCAATGCTTCTGGCGGTCCGGGGATGGACCCTGTTGGAAGGACAACTTCGAGGAAAACCAATGCGGCCAGGCATGCTGCGAACACCCAGAGCGCGACAACTCCGAAGAATATGAGCGCTGTTCCTACGCTCACCAGAAGTTGATCGTCCTGGCTGGCAATTCCTGCAAGTGTTGCGACGTATCCCGACAGTGGAACCCCCACCGAGAGTGCTATCACCGCGACCGCAAGGGTTCGCGGCCATCCGACTCTCGTCCCCAGCGTTCGTCGCATCACGCCCGCCAGTGCTGCTGCAAGAAATGGCGTCGTGACGATCCAGACCATCAAGTCCATTGCGATAGCGTACGGGTTCGCAATCTGCGATACATCCAGGAAAACCCCGAGCCCACCTCGACTGACGGTTAACAAGCCCGACAGTGCCCAAACGTCGAACATGCTTGGGCACTTCGGTGTTCATTCGCTCCGATGTCGACTCGTCCTGATCTACCGTCCACAACCGGATTGTGAGTGCTCAGGTAGAGACCACCTATCGCAGATTTCGACGACCCGCGCCCGTGGCGGCCCGGAAGATCGTCACTCGGTTAACTTCCCCGGACTGTCTGGGAGGCAGAGGCCGAACGCCAGATCTGCCCGCAGTTATACCGAAGCTTTCGCACCAGCGACTTTCCTCGCTCAGCGGTGTCGGTGCATTGCTCGGTGTCCAATCGTGAAGACATCGAAGTTAGGACGACCCTTTGTGATTCACGCCCGGACCCGCGGATGTACGATACCGTACGACCTAGCCGCAGTTCTATGGAAATAAGAGCAGGCCAATGTCCAAACTGGCGAACAGTAACACCTAAGGATGACCGTGATCAAGCCCCGCCATCTTATAGCTATTTCTTGCGTCGGAATGTTACTGACTGCGTGCTCGGATAAGAGTACAAATGCGATTCCCGAGACCGCGAATGCTGTAGAAAATATTAGCACTTCAACTTCCGAGGAATTCCCTGAGAAATCACAAAGCGATCGGATTGTATGCGGTGGCGAGGTAGGTCTGGAACGGTGGGGAATAGGTGTGTATTCGACTTACAAAGCACTTCTTCGCGGGGAATCGTCCTCGATTAGCGCAACAACGCTTGCTCGGCAGTTGACTGACCTGACGATGATTGCGACTAGTGTCGAAAGTGAAGACGGTTCGAAGACTATCAATGACGCTAGTTGTTGTGGGTATGGACGTTGCTGACGCTGGATTGAAGTAGACGGGCTGGCCCTTCGCGGCAGGATGGAAGTTGCGAAACAGACCATCAACAGCAAAGGGACCAGCCCTGTGACACACCGTAATGCTCCGCTGACTGTGGAGGGAAGACGACGACTCATCGAGCGGTGCCGCACTCGTCCGATCGCCCACGTCGCCGCCGAAATGGGCATCTCCCGACAATGCGCCTCCACGTGGGTCAACCGGTACCGCAAATACGGTGAACTGGGATTACAAGACAGATCCAGCGCACCGAACCATCAACCCACCGCCACCGCCGCAGAGATCGTGGCCGAGATCGAAGCGATGCGCCGGACCCGGAAATGGTCGGCCGCGCGCATCACGTTCGAACTCCGAATGGACGGAACGGTCATCGCTCGCCGGACGGTCACGAAACTCCTGCGGGATCTTGGTCTCAATCGCCGCCGGTTCATCGACCCGAACGGCGAAACGAACCGCAAACCCCAGGTCATCGCCGCGAAACGGCCTGGTCAGATGGTGCACGTCGACGTGAAGAAGGTCGGCCGCATCCCTGACGGCGGAGGTTGGCGCGTCCACGGGCGAGGTTCCGAGCAGGCCAAACGATCACAACGTCGGAAAACGAAGAACAAGCAGGGCCGCGTCGGCTACACCTATTTGCATTCCGCGATCGATGGCAACACCCGTTTGGCGTACACCGAGGCCAGAGACAACGAAACTGCCGCGACAGCCATCGATTTCATGAACAACGCCCGACTCTTCTTCGCGGCGCACGGCATCACCCGGATCGAGCGCGTGATCACCGACAACGGATCATGCTATCGGGCAGCAGATTTCACTGCTTCACTGCGGGAAGCGCGGCACTACCGGATCAAGCCGTACACGCCGAAACACAATGGGAAAGTGGAGCGCTACAACCGCATCCTCGCCGAAGAACTGCTGTACTCCCGCGAATACATCAGCGAAGCCGAGCGGCGCACTGCCGTCGAGGTGTGGAACATTCACTATAATTATCACCGACCGCATTCAGCACGCGGAGGACGACCGCCTGCCGCTTACCGCCGGCACCGCGTAACTAACGTCCGTGCCTCATACAGCTAGTTCGGATATCCGTTTGGCCATTACCAAAATGATCCAGGACGCCGACCGCAAGGCTCAGCACTTCACTGACGCCGCTGATAGAAGATTTACGCCCGACAACGATGTGACTGATGCGATGACCTCCTACACCAATGCGCTCGTCGCATGCACGACAGCTGGATATCAACCATCGTGGTTTAACCTTAGTGAATTAACTGGAAAATAGTTCCATTAACTCTTTGGCTGAAGTGTGAAGTCGAAGTTTACGGGTAGCTTGATCTGACTATGCTCCCCAACTCGTGAACGAAGTGGAGGTAGCCTAGTTGATAACCAAGTTCTTTGGACGTGACGTAAGTGTTGACTAATCGGCAGAACGCTTTCTGGGGCCGTCGACTTGTTGGAGTTGCGTCAGTTTCCCGGTGGATCGACGGTGAACGTGAACCCTCCGGAAGTCATTGCGTTGGTTTCTTCGAAGATCGAACAGAGAGCTTCGGCGGCGTCGGTCGCCAATGCTCGGGCAGCGTTGGGGGTTCGACCTCGGGCAGTCACCGCGAGCCCAGGTGCGCACGCATCTGTGATCGTCAGATCGGACTCGTAGTCGGGCACTGCCACCGAGTATCCGCGCGAGTTTTTCAGCAGGAACAGACATGCCGTTGGAGGCTTCCCGATCGCCGATGGACGCATCGCGCGGGGACCCGTCGTAGAGTCCGGTTCGATTACTGCTGAACTGAACTACTGCAGTTTCGGTGAAGGAGATGGTCTTCGTCCACCACAGACCTCCCGCCACGACCAAAACGGCGGCGGCAACGGCCACCATTACCTGACCGCGGTGGTCGGAGAGGAATGTTCTCCTCTGTCAGTTGTACCGCCTTGGCCAGCTGATTGACCGGCTTCATCACCACCTTGTCGGCGGCTGGTCCGCGAGATCACGTCCGCTTCGCGTCGTCATGATTGCGGACGAACTTCATGAGTCGGGGAATCACCCGATCGGGTATGTGTCCCAGGATTCCGTGGCCGGTTCCGGCATAGATCTCCACTTCGGCTTCAGGTACAAGATCAGCTAACCTCGCGGCCACCTGCTCGGGGTTGGAGACCACCGTCTCAGCACCGGAGATTACGAGCATGGGAACCGAAATCGACTGCACTTCTGCATCCTTGAGCATTCGTGCCCACCCGATACCGGGCCGGTAGTTCAGCGCTTCCTTGGCGAGGGCGAACTCGAGGTCGCCGAGAACGTACCCGGGGGACAGCCAATCGTTGAGCTTGCGAATATTCTTGTCGGTGCGGCGCATACCGGCGCGGACCATCTTCAGCAGCACACGCCACGAGGGCTTGTCGAAGACTCCACCCGGTTCGATGAGCGTCACACTCGCCAGTCGTTCAGGAGAATGAAGTGCTACGAGAACGGCATGCCACGCGCCCTGCGAGTAGCCGATCAGGTGGACGCGATCGACCTCGAGTTCGTTCAATACCTCGCTGATCCAGGTGGCGAAGTCGGACTCCCCGGTCAGTGGAGAAGTCTGGACACTGAGGCCTGGTGTGCCGATCGTGTCCAGTGCGTACACGACTCGGTCTCGGCACAGGTCCTCGATGACGATGTGCCATTGCAGACAGTTGGCCCCGAGAGAGTGCACCAGGACGATCGGCGTCTCCGTGCCGGTCCCCGACCTACGGACATGGGTGGTTCCGAACGATGTCGGCACGTCGAGTTGTGTCGACGGAACCGGCCAGGTGCTCTCCAGTTCTCGGTAGATGCTCTCGTACGCCTGCTTTGATGCTTCGTTCTTGAATCGTCCGATCTTCGGCATGAGCCTCCCTCTCGCTGCTTTCAATTTTGATGGTATGATCGTATCACTAATGCGGTACGTGCGTATCATTAACGAGTCAAAGTCATCCATTCGAAAGGGGAAGGACAGCCTCATGCCGCGACTGGTCGACCATGAAGTGAGGCAACGGGAGATCACCGACGCGGTGCGGCGAGTAATTGTCGACGGTGGGCTCGCGGCGGTGACATTTCAGTCCGTTGCTGCCGAGGCCGGGATTTCGGTGCGACTCGTGCAGTACTACTTCGGCACGAAGCGGGAATTCCTTCTCGCGACGCATCAAGCTGTGCGTCAGGATGCGGGTGCTCGCTTGATGCAGGAGTTGTCTGTTCTTGGCGCGGAAGCGACACCCCGCGAGGTTATTTCAGCGTTCCTTGTTGGCATGCTCCCACTCGATCGACAACGTCGGGAGGAAGCGATTGTTCTCGGCGCCTTCCACGCTGCCGCACTGACCGGACAAGGAATCGCCGCCGAGGAAACCCTCACTGCCCCAAGAGAGTTGACAGCGCTCATTTCCGGCCAGCTTCAACGAGTGACCAATCGGGACGCGGTTGCGCCGTCAATGGATCCCGACCTCGACGCCGAGCTCATTCTGGCGGCTGTCGCCGGGCTCGCCCAGGGGATGCTTCCCGGCTACGCCACAGCAGAATTGGCGGTCCAGTTGGTTGAGCGTCTCCTCGATCGCATTCTCGGGCCGACGAGACCTCAGGCCACGAATCAACCCGAAGTCGGCCGCCGTTAGTATTCCGGGATGTCTCCTGTGAACCCAGCGCTCGCCGGCCGGGTGTTTCCCTCATCTTCGTACCTTGTCGGGCGCGAGAAGATTCGCGAGTTCGCTCTGGCGGTGCGTTCGAGCAATCCCTTGCACCATGATGTCGGTGTCGCCAGGGAGGCCGGGTTCGTCGATGTCATCGCACCGACAACATTCACAACCGTTGTCCAGCAACGAGCGATCATGGCACTGCTGCGCACGCCGGATACCGGGCTCGATCCGACTCGTGTGGTCCATACTTCCGAGAAGATCGAGCATCAGCGTCCGATAGTCGCCGGCGATGACCTGTCTACGACACTGACGATTACAGGGGTGACAGTGCGTGCAGGCAGTGCGATCCTGTCGACAGTTTCCGAGATCCACGACGTGACCGACGCTTTGGTAGCAACGGTCACCTCGACGCTGCTGGCGCGAGGAGAAGGCGCATGACCGTACCCGTCGTGCCGGTTTTCGAAAACCTCGTCCTCGGTGACATCGTCGCGAAGGTTGATCTGGTCCTCACTCGTGATGACCTAGTTCGCTACGCCGGTGCCTCCGGCGACATGAACCCGATCCATTTCAACGACGCAATCGCTACTGCGGCTGGGCTACCGGGAGTTCTGGCGCACGGAATGCTCACTGCCGGAATTGCTTTGCAGGCTATCGTCGACTGGGTTGGTGACCCGAGCGGTGTGATCTCGTATGAAACTCGCTTTACTCGGCCCGTCGTAGTCGATGCCGTCGATGGTGCTGATCTCTCCATCACTGCGAAGATCGCGCGAATCGACGCCACGATGCGGACAACGCGGATCGATGTCACAGTCACGCACAAGGGCCAGACGGTTCTGGGAAAGACCCAAGCGCACCTTCAGTTCCCGGGCGCCTGACAGGATTGCGGGCTGTCACTGGTCACATCGGGACCTACGCATCCGGGCGGGAGATCAACTGCATTGTGGCGCAGCACTACCGGAAAGACACCAACAGCTCGTCCGACGCTTGCATCGGTGCGTATCCGTCGGCGATGACGCGCCGACAGCCGTCGATCTCGACGGTGAGTAATCGTTCCTCGTTCGTGGGACGGTCCACGTAGATCGTCGACGCCACCTCGGTGGCCACCGCGTCACAGTCGGGAGCGGGTGGAAGTCCGTCGAAGGTTTCCGTCGTAGACGATGTGCCTACGAATTCGGTGGAGGAGAATCGGCAGAAAACGCTGCCCGCCGACAGCGATGTCAGCGCCGTTGTACCTGTCGTGGCTGGTCGGTAGGTCGGCCTGCAATGCGACAGTTCGTAGATCTGATCGTCGGACAACGCTATTCGGTGTTCGGTACTGCCGACCGGTGTCAGTTCCTTGATGGCGGCCAGGCCACCGGGTTTCGGTAGTCCACACGAATCGGAGGGATACCCCGGCCGAGTTGCTCGGCCTCGATCGTCGACCAACCAGAATTGCTCCAGGACAGCCAGGCTGTAGTTGTCACCGCAGCCTTCGGGGAACCAAGTCTTGTGCGCGGACGAGCGGTTCAGCATTTCCACCGCCCGACTGAAATCGCCCTCCCAACGGTGAGCAGAGAAGCTGACGGTTCGGTCGGCTGCCACGTTGTCGCTGACAAACGGGTCGCACGTGACGGCGGCGACGGGTACGAAATCGTCTGGAACTGTCGCAGTTGGTGTCGTCTGGAGCGGGCCGATCGGATACGGGGTCGCGCACCCCAGCGTATCGGCGTCGACTATTGCGGCAACAGGACGGTCGGGGATGGTCACGTGCCAAATGCCGGCAACAGCGAGGATGACGATCACGACTGCGAACCAACGCCAGAGCATGAGCACACCGTATCGGTCCCGATGTGCGCCGAGGCTTAGTCCTCCGTTTACCGCCGAAGTCCTCGCATCCAAATTGAGTGGATCCACGTTGCGGCTCGCAGATATGGTCCACTGGTGACGCATCCGAATGGTCGAAACGACAGTCCGATCCTGGTGATTGGTGCCGGCGTCGTCGGCGCGTCGATCGCGTATCACCTGGCGCGCGTTGGTCTCCGAGTCACCGTGCTGGAGCACGGCTCGGTGGCGGGAGGGGTGACCGGCAACTCCTTTGCCTGGGTCGGCCTCTCGAAGAGTGCCGCAGAAACTTACTCAGATCCGTTCCGGCAAGGCGCTGCAGTCGAAATCGACCGCCTGGAGCGCGAACTCGTCGAGCCAATCGGTTTGCGCCGCAGAGGCGCGATCACCTGGGAAGAGACGGAAGCGGAGACTCGAGCGTTCGTAGATGCTCATCGAGCACTCGGCCATCCCGTCGACCTCATCGGTAAAGAGGAAATCCTTGCTCGTGAGCCGGGATTGCGGACGGCCCCCTCGGTCGCAGCGTACGCGCCTGATGACGGTGGCGTTGACCCGGTTGCGTTCGCTCGATCGCTCCTGCGAGGTGCCGAAGAGTACGGTGCCACAGTGTATTCCGATGTCAGTGCGCTCGGGGTGCTCGCGGAGGGCATGAGAGTGTGCGGAGTAATGACTGCCGACGGTCCCGTCTACGGATCGGCCACCGTGCTCGCTGCGGGTACCGCGATTCCTGGACTCGCGGCGTCGGCGGGAGTGGACGTCGAGGTCGACGCCTCCCCGTGTTGCCTCATCAGATTCTCGACGCCCTACCCATTGGTGAACGGAATACTCTCCTCTCCGGATTTCGAGATCCGGCAATTGGACGACACGACACTGATTGCGGCTGAAAATGTTCCGGTCGGGTTCTCCGGAGATGCTCGTGAGCTTGCGGGGCCGACGCTGCACGCGATCCGCAGTCAGCTCGAGGACGGTGACCAAGTGGAACTGATCGAGGCGGAAGTCGCTGACCGTCCCATCCCGCGTGGTGGCCGCCCGCTGCTGGGCTTCGCCGAAGGCGTGTCGGGGCTCTATCTGGCCGCGACGCATCCGGCGATCATTCTGTCCGGAGCAATTGGAGCCCACGTGGCCGGGGACTTCGCCCGAGCGTCAACCCTGGACGGTTAGACGACGACGCCGGAGCCCGGTTCGACAAGGTTCGAGCCGATATTGCGGTTCCTAGTTCTCTCTAGGACACGCGCTAGAGAGCGGGATATTCGTCTACTCGGCTTGTACCGTCGATGGGCATGGACCCCGTGCGCAATCCGTATGCCCCCGGTGCCGGTCAACGCCCGCCGGAACTCGCCGGGCGCGACAAGCAGATCGACGCCTTCGACGTCGTTCTCGAGCGAATTGCGCGTGGCCGCCCGGAACGAAGTGTTGTCCTCACCGGATTGCGTGGCGTCGGCAAGACCGTCCTGCTCAATCAGTTGCGTTCGGCCGCGATCTCCCGAAGCTGGGGGACAGGCAAGATCGAGGCGCGCCCCGATCAGGATTTACGACGCCCACTCTCGTCAGCGCTCCACATGGCAGTCCGAGAGATCGCGGTCTCCCATCGCGATCCGGAGCGGGTCGAGCAGTTCCTCGGAGTCCTCAAATCGTTTGCCCTACGCGCCACTGCGGACAAGGGAATGCGCGAGCGCTGGCAACCAGGCATCGACGCACCTGCGATCAAAGGTCGCGCGGACAGCGGCGACATCGAGATCGACCTGGTCGAGTTGCTGCTCGACGCGTCGGCGCTGGCCAGGGATGTCGGCGTCGGGATCGCAATCTTCATCGACGAGATGCAGGACCTCGGTGCCGCGGATGTCTCGGCGATCTGCGGGGCCTGCCACGAGTTGAGTCAGGACGCGGCACCGCTGATCGTCGTCGGTGCGGGGCTTCCACATCTACCTGCTGTGCTGTCGGCGTCGAAAAGCTACTCGGAGCGCCTGTTCAGCTACCACCGGATCGACCGCCTCGAGCGTGAAGCTGCAGATCAGGCACTGATTGCACCTGCCGAGCGTGAGGACGTCGAGTTCACCGAATCCGCGCTCGACGCTCTGTACGAAGCGGCTGACGGGTACCCGTACTTCGTTCAGGCCTACGGAAAAGCCACGTGGGATGTGGCGGCGTCGAGTCCTATCACGGCAGAAGACGTGCGCGTCGGCGCGCCGACGGCTGAGGAAGAACTCGCTGTCGGTTTCTTCGGATCGCGATACGAGCGAGCAACGCCCGCGGAGCGTGAGTACATGCGCGCCATGGCCGATCTCGCCGGTGACGACGGACCCGTCGCAACCGCGAAGATCGCCGTCGAGTTGGGGCGCAAACCGGCTTCCCTGTCGCCGGCACGCGATGGACTGATCAAGAAGGGACTGATCTATTCGGCAGAACGTGGATCCATCGGATTCACGGTCCCGCACTTCGGCCGATACCTGCGCGGACAAGCGGAGTGAACGCGCTCGAAACCGCGTGGGATCGGGTGGCGGCGCTCAGTCCCAATCCGCCGGCCTGGGTGGTTCAACTGGCCGCGTTGATCGCCGTGATCATCGTTCTCGAACCGCACCTGTGGCGGATCGCCCGCAACGTCGTCACCATCGCACACGAGGGCGCTCATCTGATCGTCGCAGTCCTGGTCGGTCGACGGTTGAAAGGTCTTCGCCTGCATTCGGATACGTCGGGTGTTGCTATTTCGTCGGGCAAACCGACCGGCTTCGGCGTCATTCTGATGACGTTCGCGGGTTACGTCGGTCCGTCGATTCTCGGACTCGGCGCGGCCGGGTTGTTGGGCGCGCAGCGTGCGGTCTCGGTGCTGTGGATCGGCGTATTCGTCATTGCGGTGATGATGGTCCTGATCCGAAACCTCTACGGAGTCTTCTCACTTGCAGTCGTGGGAGCCGTGTTGTTCGGGCTCGTCTGGTGGGGGACCCAGGAGCAGCAAGTGGCCGCAGCGTACTTCCTGACGCTCTTCCTCCTCTTTGCCGGACCACGCCCGGTCGTGGAACTTCAACGGCAGCGAATGCGACGAGGCGGGGCACCGGACTCGGACGCCGACCAATTGGCCAGGCTCTCACCGATACCCGCGATCGTCTGGGTCGGGTTGTTCCTGCTCGTGAACGTCGCGGTGCTCGTGCTCGGCGGATGGTGGATTCTGCGCCCGGTGGGTGGCTGACCGGATTGATCCGTTGTCCCGTCAGGACAACGGACCAACGATTGTTGATGCTCTGCGGACGTAGTCATCGCATGAAGGCGCTCATATCGTGGAAGTCGACGAGTGGTCGTGTGGGGACTTCACACGGCCACACCCGCAACGACGAAGACCGTCGACGATGACAAGGATTCGTTTTGGACTACAAGAACTTCCGCGGGCGAACCGCGATCATGTCCGGGGGAAGCCGTGGCATCGGACTTGCCATCGCCCGTGCGATAGCGCGCCGCGGCGGAAACATCGTGTTGCTCGCCAAGACCGATACGCCGGATCCCAGGCTGCCCGGAACTATCCACACGGCTGTGGACGAGTTGAACGAGCTCGAGGGTCATGCCGTTCCGGTCGTCGGCGACGTGAGGAACGACGACGACATCGCGCGGGCCGTGGCTGCAGCGGTAGAGCACTTCGGTGGCATCGACATCGTGGTCAACAACGCGAGCGTCCTCGACATCTCGAAAACCGAAGATCTCGCGATGAAGCGATTCGATCTGATGCAGCAGGTCAACGTCCGTGGCACCTTCGCGCTCACCCGCGCGTGCCTTCCGTACCTTCGGGTTTCGGCCAACGCGCACGTATTGACGCTGTCGCCACCGCTCAACTTTTCGCCGCACTGGTTGGGTGCTCATCCGGGCTACATGCTGGCCAAATACGGAATGACATTGGCGGCCTTGGGCATCGCCGCAGAGTATTCAGGTGCACCGATTTCGAGTAATTGCCTGTGGCCGGAGACCATGATCGCCACGGCCGCCGTCGGAAACCTGCTCGGGGGAGACGACAGTATCGATCACTCGCGTTCACCCGAGATCATGGCCGATGCGGCTGTCGAGATTCTCGGGCGTCCCGCCGGCACGGATACCGGTCGTACGGTGCTCGACGTCGAGATCTTGCGCGAGGCGGGGATCTCGGATTTCTCGCAGTACGGCGGTCAGTCACCGTTGGCGATCGACATCTTCGTCGACGCTCCAATTTCGTGATCTCGGGCGATCTACAGGTATCTAGCCAAATCGCTAGATACCTGTAGATCTTCCTCACGCCACTTCGTGCTCGCCGCCCGGGGCAACCTTCTGAAGTCCGCGATATGCGTCGCTGGCACTTTGGCGACCGCCGATGACGGCCTCGACCTCCGCGGCAATCGGCATGTCGACACCGTATTCACGGGCCAGATCCATGACGGTGGGGGCAGTCTTCACGCCCTCGGCAACCTGGCCGAGCTTGGCGACCGCCTCCTCGACGGTCAATCCCTGCGCCAGAGCTTCGCCGACGCGACGATTGCGAGAAGTCGGAGCCATGCAGGTGGCAATCAGATCGCCGACGCCCGTCAAGCCGGCAAAGGTGCGCGGGTTGGCGCCCATCGCTTCACCGAGTCGAGTCATCTCGGCGAGGCCGCGTGCGAGCACCATCGCACGAGTGTTGTCACCGACTCCCAGGCCGTCGGCCATGCCCGAGGCGATGGCAACGATGTTCTTGAGGATGCCGCCGAGTTCGCAGCCGAGCACGTCGGTGTTGCGGTAGACGCGGAAGACCGACGACGCGAACAGGGGTTGCAGCGCGGCGGCGACGCGATCGTCCTGGGTCGCCACGACCGATGCCGCGGCCATGCCGTCGACGATCTCTTTGGCGATGTTGGGGCCCGCGAGCAATCCGACGGGATGGCCGGGCAGGCACTCGGCGATCACTTCGGTGGGACGCTGCCGGGTGCCGGGCTCGAGGCCCTTGGACAGTGACAACACCGGGACCCACGCCCGAACCTCGTTGGCGATCTCGGCGAGGGTGGAGCGAACGGCGTGCGATGGCACCCCGCACACGAGTACGTCCGCTTCTCGGGCGGCTTCGACCAGATCCGAGGTTGCCTTGAGCCCCTTGGGAAGTTTGCGCTCACCAAGGTATTTGGAGTTGGTCCGTTGCGAATTGATCTCGTCGGCTGCTTCGGAATTGCGTGCCCACAACAGGGTCGGGGTGTTGCGGGCAGCGAGGCCGGCCACCGTGGTTCCCCACGATCCGGCACCGAGGACGACGACGCGTACCGGGCGGGCCATCAGAGTGCGCTGTTCTGGGTAGCGAGTGCTGTCATGGCGCCAAGCGTTCCACTTGCGGAGCAGTTGCGGGCCAATTCCGCCGAGTCTGTGGCTCGACTTACAGATGAGGCGGCGGTTCGGGGCTTTCGCGCATTGTTTCGACCGCTTCTGCGGATTCCGCGACGATCGAGCGCATGGCGGCTTCCGCGGCGTCGGCGTCCCCGGCCTGAATAGCAGATGCGACCACTCCGTGCAGGTGAATCGCTTCGGGGTCGGCCTCGTGGGGCATCAACGAGTGGCGGGTGCGGCCTTCGAGTATCTCGACGACGATCTGCGACATCGCCCGCAGCATCGGGTTACCGGAGGCGGCGAGCAGGGTGCGGTGGAAGTCGGAGTCATGGCCGAGATAGGCGCCGGTATCGGCAGCGCGAGAGGTAGCTGACATGCCGATGACGGCTGCAGTGAGAGCGCCGCACTGCTCAGGTGTGGCGCGAGTTGCGGCGAGTCGCGCAGCCAGAGGTTCGATGCCGGAACGGAGTTCGCTGAGGATAGACAGCTGCTCGAACCGATCAGGACCGGCCAGTTGCCAGCGGATGACATTGGGGTCGAGCGAGTTCCAGTGTTCGGAGCCCAGGATGGTGATTCCGACGCGTCGACGAACCGAGGCAAGTCCGAGGGATTCGAGAACGCGGACAACTTCGCGGATGACGGTTCGCGACACGTCGTAGCGCGTTGCCACCTCGTCGGCGGAGATCGTGGTACCCGGAGCGAGCACACCACCGACTATGTCTTGGCCGAGCTGTTCCAGCATCGAGTCGTGTAACTGCTGAAACGGGACAGAAGGCATACGTAGATCGTCCCATGCGTATGGAGTAAGCCCGGTGGAAGCCGAATAAATACTACAAATTAGTGTCTGCTCTTGAAATTGTAGGTTAATTAAGGAACAGTGACCTCAATCACTCATCGGACTGGGAGTCCCTATGAACACCACAGCATTGCTGGCGGCCGAGGTCGTCCCCGCTGGTAGCGACGCACGATTGATCATCGCTGCAGTCGCCGGCGTCGCGGTTATCATCGCGCTGATCACCTGGCTCGACCTGCACCCCTTCCTCGCACTGTCCATCGGTGCGGTTGGTGTCGGTCTGGCGGCCGGCCTCGGATCGGCCGAGTCGGTCGCGGCGTTCGCCACCGGCTTCGGGTCGACCATGGGAAGCGTCGGAATCCTGATCGGTTTCGGCGCGATGTTCGGCAAACTCCTCGCCGATTCCGGCGGTGCCGACCGAGTGGTCGACACGCTGGTCGGCCGCTCCAGCACCAAGGCGCTTCCGTGGACCATGGCTCTGGTCGGCGCAGTGATCGGTCTGCCGATGTTCTTCGAAATCGGTCTCGTCCTGTTGATGCCGGTCATCATCCTCGTCGCGCGGCGTTCCGGCTTGTCCCTGATGCGCATCGCGATCCCCACCCTCGCCGGCCTCTCGGCCATGCACGGGTTGGTTCCCCCGCACCCAGGGCCGCTGGTTGCAGTCTCGGCTTTGAACGCAAACCTCGGCCTCACCCTCGCGCTCGGTGTCCTCGTCGCGATCCCCACTGTTGTTCTCGCCGGACCGGTCTTCAGTAAGTACGCCGCGCGGTGGGTCGACGTGAAGGTCCCGGATCTTTTTGTCACAGGCGAAGATCGAGGCGAGGAAGAGAAGAAGCAGCGTCCCTCGTTCGCGGCTACTCTCGCAGCGATCCTCCTGCCGGTTGTTCTCATGCTGGGCAAGGCATTTGCAGACGTGATCGCACCCGATTCCGAGGCACTACCCAAGTCCGTCCTCGACTTCCTCGGAACACCCGTTGTGGCTTTGGGTCTCGCGGTTCTGGTTGGAATGGTGCTGTTGGGTCGCGGCGGCGGAATGGACCGCAAGGCCATCTCGAAGTCACTCGAGAGTTCCCTACCTCCCATCGCAGGCATCTTGTTGATCGTCGGCGCCGGTGGCGGTTTCAAGCAGGTCCTGATCGACACCGGTATCGCCGGAGTGATCGCCGACGCGATCAAGGGCAGCAGCCTCCCCGTGCTGTTCCTGGCCTGGCTGGTAGCGGTATTGATCCGCGTCGCAACGGGTTCGGCAACGGTGGCAACGGTGACGGCGTCGGGCATCCTCGCTCCGGTTGCGGCAGACCTCTCGTCCGCACATGTCTCGCTGATGGTCTTGGCGATCGGTGCGGGCTCGCTCTTCCTCTCGCACGTCAACGACGCCGGATTCTGGTTGGTGAAGGAGTATCTGGGCGTCAGCGTGGTACAGAACCTCAAGACCTGGACCGTGATGGAATGCATCATCTCGGTATCGGGCCTGGCCGGAGTGCTCGTGTTGAGCGCATTCATCTAGGTAGGCGAGCACATGAACAGCGAAGCGGCACAGCAGAAGCAGTATCCCGTGCTCGTCCTGATGGGTGTCTCGGGTTCGGGAAAGTCGACGGTCGGCGGCATGCTCGCCGGAGCGATGGGTTGGGACCTTCAAGAAGGCGACGATCTCCACCCGCAGGCGAACATCGACAAGATGGCGACCGGGCATCCGTTGAACGACGAAGACCGCTGGCCCTGGCTCGACAAGATCGCCGTCTGGATCAAGAGCCATACCGACGCCGGTCAGCCGGGCATCGTCACGTGTTCGGCACTCAAGCGCAGCTACCGCGACGTGCTTCGCGGTGAGCACGTCGTGTTCGTGCACCTCGCCGGTTCGCGGGATCAGATCGGCCAGCGATTGACCGCTCGCCTCGATCACTACATGCCCGCCTCGCTGCTCGACTCCCAGATCTCGACACTCGAGGCCGTCGACCCGGACGAACAGGCCATCGTCGTCGACGTGGGCGGGAGTCCCGCCAAGATCGCGGAGGAGATCCTGCGACGCGTGGAGACATTCGAATACTGAGCAAGCCCGGCGTGTAAGCACCCGAGGTTCGGGTTACGGTGCTTGGGTGACTGCTGCTGAAGAAGGCCACGACGTCGATCAATTGCGTGTCGATGCCCAAGCGCGTCTGGAAGTCGCGGTGGGTGAGGGGCGTTTGACCCTCGAGGAGTACTCGGACAAGGCGGCAGTGGTGTGGTCGCCCACCGCAGATCGAGGGCAGCTCGAGCAGATCGTGCCGTTCAGTGCGGCACCACCTGCTGTGGTGTCGCCGCCGCAAGCAACGATCGTCGGTGTCTTCGGTGACACGAAGCGCTCCGGCCGTTGGTCTTTGGCGAAAAAGACACTCGCTCTGCTGTTGTTCGGGGACGTCAAGTTCGATCTGCGATCGGCAACCATCACAGCGTCCTCCTCGACGATCACCATCGTGTCGATCTTCGGGGACACGAGGCTGCGGGTTCCGGAGGGTGTTTCAGTCGAGTTGGGTGGCTTCGACCTTTTCGGAGATCGGGAATTCGACGGGGGTCGACAGGATCCCGGCCCAGGTGCACCGGTTATTCGTGTCGTCGCGTATTCGTTGTTCGGCGATCTCACCGTGCGTACCGGCTAGCTCGGACGCCGTGACCGACTTCGACTTCCACAGCGTCTGGACGCTTCCTGCCTCTGCTGACCGCGTCTACGAGGTTCTCGCGGATGCCGAACGGTATTCGCAGTGGTGGCCTCAGATACGCCGAGTCTGGACGATCGACGAGCATTCAGGCTCCATGTCCATCCGCAGCGCTGTCCCTCTGACGCTGCTGGTCTTCGGGCGACGCGAGGTGGAAGACTCAGTTGACCGCTTTCTGAAAGTGCGTCTCACCGGCGCAATGACCGGGTGGAGTAGCTGGGCGGTGCGCCCCGCTGGATCTGGTTGCACAGCCGAATTTCGGCAACAGGTAGCGGTGTCCGGAGCGCTTGGTCTGGCCGCGAAGGTCGCGAAGCCGCTGTTCGAGTGGAATCATGAAGCGATGATGCGTGGAGGGCACCGCGGACTGTGCGCATATCTCTCCCGGCCGTGATCGCGACCAGAACTTGCACACGCTCGAGCAATTGATCCATACCCGTCGTGTCATTTTGACGCAGCGTCAGTTATCGTTCACATCAGCAGCCGACAAGTATGTGTAACTCAAATGCACAAAACGGCTTGACCTGGGAGGACGCTATGCGGACGCGAGATTCGACGGTATGGCATTGGAACGTGAGTCCGCGAGCGCGGGTTATCTTCTGCCTGACCAGGACGTTCGTGAAGCCGATGTTCACCCTCTGGCCGACCACCGAACGTGGTATCCGCCAACTCGAGCGACTCGATGCGATGGCGGACAAACTGCCGAAGCCGAAGAACCTCGATATCGAGCCTTTCACGCTGGGGGGTGTGCCCAGCGAGAAGGTGCAGCATCCACGCAAAGCGCAGGGCGAGTTGGCCGGCGCCACGATCCTCTACTTCCACGGAGGGGGATTCGTCTTCTGCGGTCTGGCAACGCACCGGGCACTGTGCGGTTTGCTCTCTGCGAAGGCCGGCGTACCGGTGATCTCCGTGCGCTACCGACAGCTGCCGGAAGGTTCCATCGGCACCTCGGTCAAGGACGCAATGGCCGCGTACACCGCGTTGCTCGAGACAGCCGAAGACCCGAACAAGATTGTGGTTGCCGGTGACTCGGCGGGCGGATACCTGGCCATGAAGGTCGCCGAAATTGCCGCACTGCGCGGAATCACGCGGCCCGCTGCCGTGGTGGGATATTCCCCTCTTCTCAACGTGAACCTCGAGGACCATGATCCCGATTTCATGAAACGTGATGCCTACCTACCGATGTCACAGGTGGAAAAGCTCAAGGACCGGTGGCTCGAGGGTCCGGACGAGATTCCTGGTGCGCAGTCGCCGATCAACGCCGACGCCAGTCTGATTCCGCCGTCGTTCCTGGTGTCCGCCGAATACGAACTGATGCGTCCGGACGTCGAGATCATGACCGAAAACTTGATCAAGGCAGGACAAGCCGTCGAGACGCACATCTGGAGTGGGCAGATCCATGCTTTCCCGGTGATCGGGAAAGCTCTTCGGGAGGGGAAGGCGATCGTCGATCTCACGATCAAGTTCCTCGAGCGAACGATGGCATCGCAGAACCAGATCAGCGCCTGACGCTGCTTTTCAGCCGATCGATGTGAGTGTTGCGTAGTCGTCGTTGTCGAGAACGCCGTCGACGACTGCGCGAACTTCCGAGGCGTGCAACGTGATCGAACCGCCGTGATTGTCGAGGAAGGCTGTGTCTGCGGCATCTCGGCCGGTCGAGATGCGCACAAGATTGCTGCGCGGCGCCAATTGCGTTGCATCGACCACGCGCCAGACGTGGTCGATATTGGCTTCGACTACGGCGTGAAAATCCATCGGATCGCAGCCCGGCGCGTAGACGGCCACCAGTCGAGCGGGAATCCCCACGGCGCGCAGCAGTGAGATGGTCAGGTGCGAGTAGTCGCGGCACACTCCGGCGCCGGCGAGCAAGGTGTCGACCGCACTGTCGGTGCCGCGACTGGTGCCGGGAACATAACTCAAATGTGTACTCACCCAGCGAGTGACTTCGAGGAGGAGTTCGGCCGGGGGAGTGGCGAGATCGAATTGCCCGGCGACAAAACCGAAGAACTTGTCGGCCTCGGCATACCGGCTGGGGCGCAGATATTTCGACACGTCGTAGTCGCTGACCGACGCCGGTTCTTCGCGGCCGATGACGGTTGCGTCGTAGCTGACGATCAGTTTGCCTGGGGCACAGTCGAGTAGGTGAATCCGGGTACCGTGTTCGGCGGTGATCTCGCGGGGTTCGAGCGGATTGCCGTCATGGACGAACGACATCGTTTCCAGCAGTTCGACACCCGGCGCGCGCGTCACCGCGATCTTGAACTCCAGGTTGGTCGCCTCGTCGATCTCGATGTCGAGCAGGGCGGCGACGGTACGTTTCATCGGGCCATCTTTACACCGAATACGGACACCCACCACCTGGGAGGATTGTGACGTGCGATCAGGCTTCGGGGTAGTCGACGTCGACGCCGCTGCTGAGGTCGCTGCACTCCACCAACTCGACCCCGTTCTTGCGTAGGTAGGTGTTGGCGCCGCCGTCCCCGGTGAGTGACTTTGCAAGCGTCGGCCAGTGGTCGCGTCCGATCAGGACGGGATGGCCGGGTCTTCCGTGAAAGACAGCTCTTCGCAGTATGTTTCGTGATGGGGAAATCTGACGCACGATCCGCGTCACGGTGTCGGCGTTGAGGTCCGGGACGTCGACCAGAGAGATCGCTGCCGCATCTGCGTCGTCGATTCGCATGGCGGCTTCGAGTCCGCAGCGCAGTGACGCGCTCATTCCGTGTTGCCAATCCGATATCACCACAATGACATCGGTGGTGGGCAGTAGTTCGAGGGCGTCCTCTGCCTGCGCGCCGAGCACCACGATGACCGGTGAGAGGCCTGCGGACTGCAGTGTCGTCACCCCGTGGTGGAGCCAAGACTGACCCTCGGTGTTTGTGACGAGCGCTTTGGGTTTGCCCATGCGGGATCCGGCCCCTGCCGCCAGCAGGATCCCGCACGTAGACATGACTATGCTCCGGTGACCCGCGGACGCAGCCACTCGATCAGATCGTTCAGAACTTCTTCCTGCTCAGGCTCGTTGAAGATCTCGTGGTACAGGCCGTCGTACACCTTCAAGGTGACATCCGAAGAGCCGGCCAGATCTGCGACGAGCTTGCTGCCGGCCGGGTCCGTCAAACGGTCGTCCGAGCCGTGTTGAAGCAGTACGGGAATGGTGAGCGAGGGCAGCCGCGCCGGGAAGCCTTCCGCGGCGGTGATCATGCCGCGCGCGATGCCGGCGGGAACCTTGCCGTGGTGAACCAGCGGGTCGGCGTTGTACTTGTCGACGACCTTCTGATCACGCGATACGGCAGCAGCTTCCAGGTTCTCGACGGGCACGTCCGGGAGGTATTTGCCGACGATCTTGCCCAGCTGCATCACGATCTTCGGAGTGCCGGTTGCGATGACCACCGCAGGTCCGGACAGGGCGAGGGCTTTGAGATCGGCCTGATGGTCGAGGGCGTAGGAAAGGGCGATCGCGCCGCCCATGCTGTGCCCGAGCAGGAACTTGTCCTTGCCGGGATGTGCCGCCGTCACGATCGAGAACAACGTGTGGACGTCGTCGGTGAAGTCGGAGAATTCCTTGAGGTGAACGCGCTTGCCGCCAGAGCGTCCGTGCCCGCGATGGTCGGGTGCGTACACGATGAGCCCGAGTTCCCCGAGTCGCGCAGCCACGTGGTCGTAGCGCCTCGCATGTTCGCCGAGTCCGTGGCACAGGACGAGAACCCCGGTGGGTTCGCGGTCCGGTGTCCACACGTCGTAGACGATCTTGGTGCCGGCCACTCCGGTGAACGACGACTCTTCGTGCTGCATTGTTGCGCCCTCTCTGCGACCGGTTCCGGTACGCGGATTCTCACATGCTATTCGCCGCGTGCGCAGGGCGCGGGTGTTCAGGGTGTGAGGTCGTCGAGGAAAATTCGACACTTGTTTGTTACGTCTGGTTACATTAACTTAGGGGCGTGACCGGACAAACCGTTGATCGTTCCGACCCTGTTCCCGCCACCCGCTCGCGCCGATTGTGGCGACCCGCGGTTCGGGCCTTGCTGGACGGCGCGCTACCGCTGATCGACAAGCGAACGGCGGAATCGGTTCGCCCGTTCGATCGGCCCGACATGATGCGTCCGCACCTGGCTTCGCGGAAGTTCGCGTGGACGCACTACGGGATCTTCGTTCCCCGGCTGCCAGGGCCTTTCCGTTACCTCAACACCATGACGTTGATCGGTGCAACCGGGACGGTGGTGTTCGACAACGACTATCTCGCTGCACCCGACGCGCGAAACACCGCAACCGTGCTGAGTTCCACCGCAGCGCCGGGCCATCACTTCTACCGGGCGTACGACGCTGCCGATGAGTGTGCATTCGAAGAAGATGGTTCGCGAATCGCCTTCGGTGACAACCTGATCATCGAGAACAGCTATCCGAACTTCCGTGTCACCGGGCGATACGACTCATTCGACGTCGATCTCGAGATCGTGGCAACGGACCAAGCGTCGTGGTTCGTGCGCAATCCGGTCTACGACCACGTCAGTCTCCTGGCGCAGTGTTCGGGGACGATCTCGAGTCCGGATGGAGCGGTGAGCATTTCGGCTCCGTGCACCGTTGAATACGCGCGGTGCATGACACCACAATCTTTGACTCGCCGCGCCCTTCCCGAGTCGTGGAAGCTCCCGGCTGACTTTTTCACCTACCAGATCGTTCAACTGGACGACCGGCATCAGTTGTTGCTCACCGATGTTCGAGCGTCAGGCGTTACGGCGTGCAAGCTCGCCTACATTCGGACTGTCGACGGTAGTGCGAAGGTCTTCGACGACGTCGAGTTCGACGTGCTCGAGTACGCCGACGCATTGCACGTCGACCCACAGGGTCGCGAGATGCGTGTGCCGCGCGTACTGCGTTGGCAGGTGCGCGATTACGGTAGGACGGTCGTGGAGTTCGAGGCGGAGATCGACTCGGAGTGGCGCTACGGTCACGGCAAGGGATACGTCGGCGCGTACACCTACCGGGGAAGCTTCGACGGTGCGTCGATCAACGGCACCGGTTACATCGAATGGGTGGACTGCGAAGTGTAAGGCCCCTAGGGTGTATCGGTGCCTTTCGTAGACCCCACCGCGCTGACGATTCGTCCGCAGAAGATCCTTGTCGCGGGGACTTCCGGTGCCGGAAAGACGACTCTCGCCGGTCGAATCGGGCGGCTTCTCGAGATCGAACACACTGAGCTGGACTCGCTGTTCCACGGGCCCGACTGGATTCCGCTCGACAGTTTCGAAACCGAAGTACGACGCTTTTCCAGTGAGCCGACCTGGGTGACCGAGTGGCAGTACGGTGCGGTGCGTGAGCTTCTGGCCGAGCGTGCGGACCTGATGCTGTGGTTGGATTTGCCTCGGCGGACGGTGATGCGCCAGGTGATCACACGAACCGTACGTCGGCGTCTGCAGCGAGAGGTGTTGTGGAACCGCAACATGGAACCGCCTCTGCACACCATTCTCTTCGATCCGGATCATGTGGTTCGGTGGGCCTGGCGAAGCGATGGACGCAACGCCGAGCGAATGGCCACGGTTCTTGTCGATGTGCCGTCGTTGCCGATAGTTCGGCTTCGCGGTCGAGAAGAGATCGAGGCTGTGCTCGAAGTCCTCAGCCGTCTGCCCTCAGATCGTTTGAGCTAGGCGAAATCCCAGGTCGTCGATTGCAAACGTCGGATGGCTTCGCCGCCTCACGGTAGCGCCGCAACCGCGCTCGCTTTCGGCCCAACTGCCGCCGCGAAAGATCCGGTACGTGCCGTAAACCTCGGGGTCGTAGAGATCCCAGCACCATTCCCAGACATTGCCGATCATGTCGTACAGGCCCCAGTTGTTGGGTGTCTTGGTTCCGACGGGATGCGCTCTGCCCTCTGAATTGTCGCTGTACCAGGCAATCTCGTCGATCTCGCCGTAGCGGTAGCCGGAGGTGCCGGCCTTGCATGCGTACTGCCACTCGGCCTCGGTGGCGAGCCGGTAGCCAGTTGCGCCCCGGTCCCACTGCGGAGAATCGGTGTCGACGTCTCGATATGCGGGTGTCAGACCGTCCGCGACCGAAAGTGTGTTGCAGGTTGCGATGGCGTCCTTCCATGAAAGGTCGACCGCTGGTTTGCTCGAATCGTCCGACGAATCTCCGTGAAGCAGCGCCCTGGTGGTGAGATGGCGCGCGAGGCGGAAGGATTCGACTCTCGAGGTCCACGCAGTGCCCTTGCGGTCGTCCCGAAGATGCACCTCCCCGGCAGGGATCTCGATCATCAACTCCGCTGCTCCGGTCATACGTCCATCATCGCAGAGGTAGGCGCTCACCCGGGAAGACGCTCGAACGCGGCCTGCGGATCAAGGCCGGTGCGCATGCGCCATGCGGTCAGGGCAAGTCCGAGACACACCACCTGTGCCGGATCGTCGAGGGAAACACCCATCAGCTTCTCGATACGCGTGAGCCGTGCATAAAGCGACTGACGCCGAATGCCGAGGAAATCCGCGGTTCTCGCCTTGCCGCCCCGATGTGCGAGGTACGCGTCGAGCGTTCGGACGAGATCGGCGGAATGTGCTGTGTCGTATGCGATCAGCGAACCGAGTTGCTCGGTTACGAACACGGACAGCGAAGCGGGTGTCGTTCCGGCGGCGAGCAGTCGCTGGACGCCGACGTCCCTCGCGAGGATCACTCCGGTCCGGGAGCCGAAGCGCCGCGCGATCTGGACGACTTCGCGAGCTTGCGCGACCGCAGCCCCGACGCCCGACAGATCCGCGACCGGCGTCGCCACTCCGAGCGTGCGTACCGCGGAACCGCCCGGCCCGCGGCGTAGCAGCTCGTCGGCTTCGGTGAACGCAGTCCGCACTCGAGCGGGGGATGCGGACGCCCACCCGTGCGCGAGCACGATGACGTGATTGGCCGCAGTCCCGACGACACAGGAGCCGAGCACGGCCCGCACGGCGTCGCGTACTTGGTCAGCGAGCTCTCGAACCGGGGTTTGCCGATCGATGTCGACAGCGGCGACGAGGACGTGGTGCCCCTCCGACAACGGCGTCCACCCGGCCGCTGTCAGTCGCTCGGACAAGTCGCCGTGCGATGTGAGCACACCGCCCACCACGTCGGTGATCACCGATTGGGCGAGTGACTGTCTTGGGCCGAGATCGCCGTGACGGCCGAGTTCCAGAGCTACCGCGACGGCGGCGCAGTTTGCGACGGCGGTTCGGCGTGTGGTTGCCGGCCCGCACAGGACAAGTCGACCGAGTGAGTTCGTCGGGCCGCGTACGTCGTGGATAGTGCGTTCGGTCTCGGATCGCTCTGCGCCGGTTGTGCTGCGCTCGACGGTTCTGCCATCCGCGTCGAGCAGATCGACGCCGCACCCCGCGAGTCGTGACACCTTGTCGAGCAGCGCGGTCATGCCCTGGCCTGCAACCACGAGACTCAGAAGTTCTTGCCAGACAGGCTCGCCCGCTTGCGCCGAACCGAGAGTGCGGCGGAGCATGAGGTCGTGAAAGTCTTCGACCATCCGCTCGAAGGGCACTACTGCGTGCAGGGCCAAGAACGCGAGTCCCCGTCGGCGCGAAGCTTCGACGAGTTCGGGAGGGGCCGTGAGGAACGAGCGCCCGACTTCCATCGCGAGTGCGACGCATCCCGCGTCCGCCAATTGGTCGATGTAGGCGGTGAGCTGCTCGGGAGATCGCCCGTGCAGACCGAGGCCCGTGGTCAGAAGGACCTCACCTCCGGACAGCAGCCCACCCATCTCGTACACCTCGGACGAATGGACCCAGCGGACCACCGCGGTATCGACGTCGCCCGCGAGCACCTCGATCGCGGCGGCCTTGAACGAGGGCATCGCAAGAACTTGTCGCAGAGTCGGGAGCATTTCTATATCGTCCGCCGAGGGGGCACTTCGTCATAGAGCTAGTTCTGCCGAACTGACAGGTTGTCCCTTGTCGGGCTGTTACCACCGTGGTCGGATTGTGACACGAGCCACAATCGACGATTTTGGTCAGACTCCAGGAGCGCACATGAATCATCCGGCACACACCGATGAGTATTTTCTCGGACTTGCGATCGAACAGGCGAAGATCGGTTGGGAGGAGGGCGGCGTGCCGATCGGCGCGGCGCTGATTCACCGGGGCGAGGTTCTCGCAGTCGGACGTAACCGTCGGGTCCAGATGAACAGCGCCATCCGTCATGGAGAGACCGACTGCATCGAGCGCGCCGGACGACTGCCGGCCTCGGTGTATCGCGAGTGTGTCCTCTACACGACTTTGTCGCCGTGCTTCATGTGCGCCGGAACGGCGCGCCTGTACGAGATCCCTCGAATCGTGGTCGGCGAAAATCGTTCCTTCGAGGCATCGGAGGAATGGTTGCGCAGCAGCGGAATTCAGGTCGACGTCGTCGACGACGCGGAGTGTGTGGCACTGATGGACCGCATGCTGGCCGAGCGCCCGAGCTTGTGGCTCGAAGACATCGGCGAAGTTGTATGAGCAGCGCCGTCGAACCTGCCACGGTCGCAGGCGATTCGGAGAGCGCAGGCCCCCCGGTCGATCCTGACTATCCCGTTACTCCGGTTCCGCTTCATGCACGAAAGCCGTTCTTCTCGCTCGCGGTGGTGTTGTTGGGGTTCACCATCTTCACACCGACGATGTTGGCCGGAGCAGCGCTCGGTACCGCGTTCTCGTTCTGGAAACTGATGGTGGTGATCGCCGCCGGATCCGCCATCTTGGGGGTTTACGTCGCCATGATGGGGTTCGTCGGAGCCCGAACCGGACTGACTACAGTTGTGATGGCGCGCTACAGTTTCGGCACTCGCGGGTCCAAGCTCGCTTCGATCCTGCTGGGCGGTACTCAGATCGGCTGGTACGGAGTCATCATCGGCACGATCGGTGATCTCACCGCGCAGGCATTGGGCTGGGAGTCCTATCTCGCGCGGGCGTCGGTGATGATCGCGGCGAGCATCTTGATGTGCGTCACCGCCTGCTACGGCTACCGCGGAATGTACTGGGTTTCGCTCGTCTCGACGCCCTTGATCCTGGCGTTGGCCTGCTGGGTCGTGTTCCGGTCCCTCGAAGAGGTCGGTGGATTCTCCGGCCTGGTCTCGGTTCAACCGCAGACGACCATGACGATCGCGCTCGCAATCACCACTGTCGTCGGCACGTTCGTATCGGCGGGAACGCAAGCGCCCAATTGGACCAGGTTTGCCCGTTCCGGATCACAAGCGGTGTGGGCCTGCGTTATCGGGTTCCTCCTCGGAAACGGATTGATGATCCTGTTCGGCGCCATCGGAGCCATCACGTTCCACGAGGGTGACTTCGTGTTGATCCTCTACAACCTCGGGCTTGTCGGCTGGGGCCTGGTCTTGCTGTTCGGAAACCTCTGGAAGAGCAACGCAGACACCGCATACGCCTTCGGAGTGGCCGGTGCCGAACTGTTCAGAAAGCCTCGCAAGACCCCGTTCGTCATCGGTGGATGTGTGATCGGCACGGCGCTCGCTCTGACCGGTGTGCACAACCATCTGGTCGACTACCTGAGTCTGCTCGGAACTTTCATCCCGCCATTGGGCGGCGTGATCATCGCTGACTTCCTGTGCCGGTGGCGGCGAGGCATCCCCGAGGGGTACACCCCGCAGCCGGTCCACTGGCGCAACCTCGCCGTCTATGCCGTCGCAGCGTTCCTCGCTTGGCTTTCCGGTGAGTTCGAGGTGGGAATCCCGCCGCTGATCGGAATCGTGGTAGCCATTGCACTGACGATGTTCCTGCACAAGGCGTTTGGCAACAGATCGGCAGATCGGGAGGTCTCGACCTCCACCGTCTGAATCATGCTTCAGGCACCAGCGAGCCCCCGGCGGTATCGACCGCGCCGGGGGCTCGCGCACTTGATAGAAAGGGCAGACGCTTCCGTCTCAACCGTCATCGCAGAACAGGCAGGTACGGTGCCTCGATACCCTGCTCTTCGAACGCAGTCAGAGCCGAGCGCGCAAATGCGCGCTGGACTGCCCATTGGCGCCCAGGCTTGACCTGCGCCGTCACTCGAATGGTAATTGCCTCGGCAGTAACCGAATTGACTCCCAGCATCTCCGGCTTGTCGATCATGTCCGCCCTGATCGGTTCGGACTCTGCCGCCTCGAGGACAGCTCGCGTCGCCACCTCACACGCTTTGTGCACGTTCGCATTGTGGGCGATGGGGAGATCGAGAACTGCAGTGGCGTAACCCTGACTCATGTTGCCCACTCGCAGGATTTCGCCGTTGCGGCAATACCACAAGGTGCCGTTCACATCTCGAATCGTGGTGACGCGCAGGCCCACTGTTTCGACGGTGCCGACCGCGTCGCCGAGATCGACGACGTCGCCGACACCGTACTGATCTTCCAGCAACATGAAGATGCCGGAGAGGAAGTCACGCACCAGGTTTTGTGCACCGAAACCGATGGCAAGACCGATGACGCCGGCGGATGCGATGAACGGCGCGACGTTGATCCCGAGGATGCCGAGGATCTGCAGCACACACCAGACGAGGATGACGATGGACACCGTCGATTTGAGTACCGAACCGATGGTCCGGGCTCGCTGCGATCGGCGCTCGTTCACCTTGGCGTTCGGAGACTTGCGAGGCTTCGACATTCGATCGATCCCGCGGTGCAGTGCGAAGCGCAGAACGACTGCGAGTGCCACGTAGATCGCGATCTCGACGGGTCGGTGAATCAACCAGTCTCGGTTGGTATCGGTCAGTTCCCATGCTTGTATTTCGGAAATCATCTCCATGCAGTCTACGGATTCGGGCCGATCCGGGCATCGGTGCAGGGCAGCACCTCGTTGATGCCAGAGGTACGCGGTTCACTCAGTTGTGCTCTATAGCTGTGAGTGCCAGCCTGCGGGTGGTGCTGGTGGAGGGCTCTGTGAAGCTTGCACTGAGCCGTGTTGCTGAGCCGCGGCGGATCGCGGTGTGGGCGTGGCGCGCATGCGAGCCGAAAGTGCCACAGCAAGTGCTGCTATCGCAGTCACCAACGCGATGACGGCGATGAGAACGGGAATGTTCAATGGGGCTTCCACGACTACCGGGGTTGGTTGGAAGACTTCCTGGGCCAGTAGATCCGTGAATGCCGACAGTCTCGGTGTCATGTATTCCCCCCTGTGAGTAATTGTTGTTCCACCTGGCCATATTTCGGGCAATTCGCGGGCACGGCAAGAGTCCATTCGGATGACACGTCGGTGGTGCTTGTCAGCCCGGGCTAGGCTTACGCCATGGCTGCGTTCACTGGCATACCCGTTGCTGCACTCGACTTCTACGAAGACTTGGAGGCCGACAACAGCAAGACCTGGTGGGCAGCGCACAAGGAGACGTACGACGAAGTGGTTCGTCGTCCGATGGCGTCGTTGACCGCGGCGTTGGAGGACGAATTCGGCACGGCCAAGCTCTTTCGGCCGTATCGTGACGTTCGATTCTCGAAGGACAAGATCCCGTACAAGACGCACCAGGGAGCGTTCGTCGGTCTCGCCGAGAGCTGTGGCTACTACGTGCAGATCGACGCGGCAGGGTTGATGGTGGCCGGTGGTTTCTACGCCAGCAGTTCGGAGACCATCGCGCGTTATCGTGCGGCTGTCGACGACGACGTTCGAGGCCCGGAGCTCGAGAAGATCCTGGCCTCCGTCGAGAAGGCCGGATTCACGATCGGCGGCGACAAGCTCAAGACGGCGCCTCGCGGATACACGGTCGATCACCCGCGGATCGAATTGCTGCGTCACAAGTCGCTGACTGCTGGTCGTAGTTACCCAAGCCCGTCGTGGCTGGACAGCGCCAGGACATTGAAGGAAGTTCGCACAGCGTGGCGCGCACTGACGCCTTTGGTCGAATGGTCCGGACAGGTGCTCGGACCGAACTGACCGTCCGACAGAAAAGTGTGACGTAGCCGTAGGAGAGTTCACCTCGAGTTCATCAAAACTCGAGACGCCTGGGGCTAGCGTGGTGTGTGTAACTCAAAGTTTCGGCACCGCTTCGAGTCGCAGCGCCGCAGTTCGAAGCCATTTTCTCTCGATCGACATCGTGAACAACCCGTGTCAGTGGAGACCATCATGGCTATGTTTCTCGCTCTCGTCCTGATCATCTCGGTCCTCGGAATCGTCGGCACCTACCTCGCGTTCAGTGCGGTCTACTTCGTCGAGATGCGCAAACTCGACAAGTAAGGGGTGCGAATTGGCCTGATTCGACTATTTCTGGGCCGATCGCGACGACCCTCCCTGCGTACGCTGTTAGGGCATCCTTATCCGCTCGCAACAGTGGATGATTCATTTCTTTTGGAGGTTCGACACGCATGCCCGCTCAATCCACGCTCTTGCTTCCCGAGGGCTACTCCGACAACCGCCTCGTTTCGGACCTCACACGTCGGCAGTTCGGCTTCGGTGCCGGGATCGCCGGGCTGGGCGCGTTCCTGGCGGCCTGCGGTGACAGCGGGAGCAGTTCGGGTGAAACCGAAATGCGTTCTGTGACGACACCTCTCGGAACGTACGACATTCCTGTCAATCCGAAGAGGGTTGTCGCGATCGACTCGCGGCTCGATCTGGAACCTGCTGTAGCTCTGGAACTTCCGCTCGTCGGCTACACGTACGCCCAGGCGACACCGTGGGTGCCTATCGATTCGTCGGTACCGTTCCTGTCGGAGATCCCCAACCGCGAGCAGATCTTGGCGCTCGAGCCCGACCTGATCGTGTGCCTGAACTACGAGAGCGAGTGGTGGCCGGTGGCCGAGATGTCCACCATCGCACCGGTTCTGACGACAGAGTTCACCGACGACTGGCGCACAAACCTCTCGCGGTTGTCGGGCTGGCTCGGTCGAACGGCCACACTCGATCGATTGACGCTCGACTATGACAATCTGATTTCCGACATCCGCAGTCGTCATGCTGAGAAGATTGCGTCCAAGACCGTCGCCAGTGTCTCGTTCATGCCGGACACGAACACGCTGTACGTCACGAGCATCCGTACCTCCGAGAAGGGCGACAAGCCCAGCGACATGACGCTCGGCGACATCGGTGGCAAAACCGCCACCTCGGAGGGGCTCGATCCCGAGGGCGGCGTCAGCCTCGAAGGCCTCGACGTGCTGGCCGGCGTCGACGGCTTCATGATCACCGAAAACGAGGACAGTGCGGCGTACCAGGCATTGGTGGCGAGCAAGCTGTGGCAGCGACTCCCGGCAGTGCAGGCGGGCAACGTCACCAGTCTGGGTGGCTCTACGTTCTACGGTTCGATCTACACGATTTCGTACGTGGCACAGGGTTGGGATGCCCTGTACAACAAGATCAGCTGAAGCCTCTGCCGACCGGACCGATGAGTTTAGGTAACGCGGGCGGTCTAATCAGGTAGGCATTGACCAGACCTGAGGAGATCGACGTGCAAACAGAGCAATCCCCAGCGGTAGTGCAATCCCGCGACGGTACGACCATCGCATACGAACGCTCCGGTGCCGGACCAGCAGTGGTTCTGGTCGCCGGAGCGTTCTGCGATCGAGGATGGTTCGATTCTCTCGCTGCTGCGTTGGCGGCGGACTTCGCGGTGTACTCGTACGACAGGCGCGGACGCGGGGACAGCGGTGACAGTCGCGCGTTCTCGATCGACGCCGAGGTGGAGGACTTGCGAGCGGTCGTCGCTGCCGCCGGCGAAACACCGCTCGTTTACGGATTGTCGTCGGGTGCCGCGCTGGCTTTGGAAGCCGCTGCGCAGGCCGTTCCGATGCGTAAGCTCGCCGTCTACGAGGCGCCGTACATGGACGACGACCAGCGTGACGAGACTGCCCAAAGTGACCTGGAGCGATTGATTGCGGGCGGCGACAGTGAAGGTGCTGTGACGCGTTTTCTGGATCTGACCGGTGCATCCGCGGAGATGGTCGACGAGATCAAGCGGAGTGCCGATTGGCCCGACATGTGCGCCATCGCGCACACCTTGCCCTATGACGTCGCTGTGTGTGACCACGGCTGCGAGTCGCTCGACTGGCTGGCCTCGATTACCGTCCCCACGTTGGTTATGTACGGCGGCGATAGTGGTCAATGGGCGCCTGCTTCGGCAATGCGAATCGCCGCAAAAGTTTCGGGGACAAAGACTTTGGAGATCCCCGGCCAGGGTCACGGCGTCTCTGATGACGCCATTCTCCCGGCTCTGCGTGAGTTCTTTTCCGGCTAATTGCTCAGCATGTCGCGACGTTAAGAGCCTTGGAAAAAAGGGATAAAGCAGGCCGAGATCGTGGTGCGCAAGGCGCGCGGTTTCGCGCAAGGCGATCGTACTGCGTTGGATGGCGGGGTTCAGCAATTGGAGTTGGTGAGGCCGACTTGTCATTCGCCGAATATTTCAGTCGATTCCCGCGGAAGATCGCAAGTGTTCACAGTGACATGAAGTGGAGGCCATTCTCAGGAGTCAGAGCGTTGTAGATTGGTTCTGCCGTCGGTAACGTCTGCGCCTTCCTCAAGGTGGGCTGCCGGTTATGACTCGACTGCTCGAACTGTGTTGAGGTTGTCTGGTACTGCATTGACTCTCGATTCGGCGTTGACGGTGGCAGGCCGTTGCCATGATCTCATTTTGTCGAATCGGGTCGCCCGCGAGTCTTGGGATCCAGCCGCCGCAGAGTGGGTGCGTAGAGACCGAATTGTCTTCTCGGCTTGCTCGGGAGCTGCGAGTTACTTTAAAGCGGGATACATGCCGTCGGTTAACTGACTCCTAGCAGTGTGAGTTGGGCGTAGCCGATGTAGTACAAAGCGATCGCGCAGGCCGAGGCTATTGCGATGCCGGCGGTATGGACGAGAATCTGCGTTTTCCGTTTCGGTGCTGGGGGTTCTTGGACCTTGAAGTTGTCGTGGCCGTGTATGGCTTGGATGAGGTACAGACCTGTCATGGGACTATCCCAGTAGCGGGTGTGAGCATTTAATACTTCGCGTGGTTTCCAGACTGCGGGAAGGTTGCGTTGAAAGTTGCCGGTTCCTATTCCGGTGCCGAAGGCGACTGGGTCGAGTGGGCTGCGGATAACCATCGCTTCGGGTACACCCTCACTATCGATCATGTCCGCTGGATGGCGAATCTTTCTGGAGACGAAGAAGCAGGCGAGAAGGATCGCGACAACTGTGACAGTTATAGGTACGTCGTCGCGGAAAATGGAATCAAGACTTGCGAGTTCAGGGGGTGTTGTGACGCAATGCTGTCCACCGCTATCCACGCAGGCCGTCAGATCGCGCCACGCCCTGTTGAAGTCGGTGAGGATGGGTCCGAAATCCGGAGTCAGCCAGTAAAAAAGTGCAGGAAACCCGCCAGCCATTAGCCACTGTGGCCAAGTCAGCCATGGATGCCGTCGGACGGTTCGTAGGTAGCTGAGCAGTCCTTCTCCGGATCCCACGAGCACTGTGAATGCCGGTGACAGTTCGGTTCGAATGAGTCGCCGGACGATCTCGGCACCCTGCGAGTGCCCGATCAGGAGCGTGCATTCGTAACCGGCAGTGAAATGAGCGTATTTTTCTGCCACATGGGCGCGAATGTCATCGGATTGGTGGACGTAGAGCCAGGCGTCTCCAATTACTTCCTGAAATAGATAATGGGAGAATTTTCGTACTCGTCTGAATATCAGAGATATCGACGCGACGAGTAAGAACGGGATGGAGATGATTGCCACCATCGCGGAGAAAAGCGAGACGGAAACGCTTACAAATATGATGTAGAACTGGCCGATCAGGTATTCGAGAGCACTTTTGTGCGTTTTCTTTTCGTTCAGAGTCAGGAAACGCATGATCCATAGCGCTGATGCTGCAGCGATGATTATGGGCAAGGATTTGGTGACCCACCAGAATACGGTTCGAACGGAGGGAGGTTGGGAAACTTGGTCCCACCAAGCGTCTCGAATTTCCAGATCGATGTCAGGAAGATTCGGAATACTCAGCGTCCAGAGCGCGCTGCTTAGGTCGTCACCGCCGCGGCTTCGCTGAACCATCGTCCCTCTGGATGCGGTGGCCCCCAGATGCAGGCACCTGGCGACGCTCTGTGCGGTCTCGTGCTCGCGCTGTCGGCCGATACCGTGGACCGTCACGATGCTTAAGGGGATTGGCCTCGGTGAATCTTGCGTCGCCATCGTGTCGCCTTCTGTGCTCAGTCTGAATTTTCTTCGTACGTTGGATTGTGAGAACGGTCGGCTGTTGGTGGGACCTATTGTGCTCGCGAAGAGCAATAACTCGTAACCGTAGAAATACTCAACTCGACGGGTGATTCGGTTTATGGTGTTGCCCATTTCAGCTGACGTGATGTCCGCCGACGCCGTTTTCGAGCTGATGTAGTCGATCAGTCGGTAGGCCTCGAACAGTTTGATCCAGCCCGCTGGGGTTGCTGGTGTGAGGCAGGCAGGCGGGCGTTGCTCCACGTATCTGCCGGACGTTTTGGGATGGGGGTTTGCGGTCCGTGGAAGCCATGCGCCCGTAGCAAGTTCCGGCTCGCGATCCGGTCTCGAATCAGCTGACGACCTTCGAAGTTCGAGGCTGCGTTCTCGTCCGAAACTCGTAGGCGACCACCCCGAGATGCGAGCGCTACGTCGTGGAACTGGCGAAAATGGTGAGTTACTCGCAAGAAGGGGAGAAAGTCCCGGCGTTTCTAGAGCGTCAATCTAGGGTTGACGTTTTCGAGTGCGTCAACCTATGGTTGACGCATGAGCAAACCAGTGGAATTGACCAACAAGGTCCGGCTCGACGACCTCATCGACGCGATCAAAAAGGTGCACACCGATGCGCTCGACCAACTGTCCGACGCCGTGATCGCCGCTGATCATCTCGGTGAAGTTGCAGACCATCTGATCGGCCACTTCGTCGACCAGGCGCGCAGGTCGGGAGCGTCGTGGACGGAGATCGGCGCGAGCATGGGTGTCTCGAAGCAGGCTGCGCAGAAGCGTTTTGTTCCCAAGGCGCCGAGTGATCAGAAGCCGATGGATCCGAACGAAGGGTTCAACCGGTTCACTCCCCGGGCGAAGAACGTCGTCATGGCCTCGCAGAACGAAGCCCGCGCTGCCGGCAACGCAGAGATCCAGCCTGAGCACCTGCTCCTGGGGCTTGTCGAGGAGCCTGCCGGGTTGGCTGCGAAGGCGATAGTCGCGCAGGGGGTGGAGCTTGGCTCCGTTCGGGACGCGGTGGCCGGTGTACTACCGGCTCCGACTTCCGAACTACCAGAACTTATTCCGTACGACGCTCGTGCGCGCAAGGTTTTGGAACTGACGTTCCGTGAGGCTCTTCGCCTGGGCCACAACTACATCGGCACCGAGCACATCCTGCTGGCACTGCTCGAACTCGAAGACGGATCAGGGGTTCTGGCTGACCTCGGAATCTCGAAGTCGGTGGCGGAGTCGAACATCGTTGGAGCGTTGGCCGTCATTCAGGATCAGTGATTCAGAGGTGAATCCGATGCAGAAGAGGGCCGCACCCTTGCGGGTGCGGCCCTCTTCTTGTGTCACTGATCAGACAGCGCGCACATTGGTGGCCTGAGGACCCTTCTGGCCCTGGCCAACCTCGAACTCCACACGCTGGTTCTCGTCGAGCGACTTGTAGCCGTTGCCCGAGATTTCAGAGTAATGAACGAACACGTCCGGTGTTCCGTCGTCGGGAGCGATGAAACCAAAGCCCTTTTCGCCGTTGAACCACTTCACGATGCCCTGTGCCATACCGATACTCCCTACAAACTCGATCCGGGCCCTCACATCGAAGTCCCGATCTCGATATGTCTATCCTCCCACGCCGCGCAAGTCGAACGGTGGGCGACGTGCAAAAGACGGTAATTCGGAAGCTTTCGAGGAGGGAATGGCAACTGACCTTCGACTGATTTTCGACGCTGGAGCGACCCGATCGCCGAAGGCAGGGACTGGTGGCTCGCCCAACTGCCTGCGGTGATAGATCAGCGGGAATGTACTTGTCCGCTCGAGAACGGTCCATCTTTATCGCTCCGATCTCTCGGAATCGCAAACGTAGGAACCCTATGGAAGATGAGGGTGGGCTAACCTCTCTTTCGCTGTGCCCTCGGCGCGCGCAGCAGTCGCCGAGAAGGAGAGTGCATACATGTACGGAACGATTTGTGAATCCACGACGTCTGAACTTGTGGACCAGCTCAGTCGCCGTGGGTTCTTCGGGGTCGGCGCAGTGGCAGCGGCCGCCATCCTTGCGGGGTGTTCGACTACATCAGATGCTTCTGATGCCGGCGAACAACGTGAGGTGATCAATGCGCTCGGAACCACCACGATCTCGGGAAAGCCGGAAAGGATCGTTGTTGCCAGCGACTTCACGGATCTGGAATTCCTGCTCTCGCTCGGCGTTCACCCAGTCGCCTACGGCAACACAGGATCGTGGGACCGCGGTGCACTGCCGTGGCAGAGCACCGCGGGAATAGCCGACCTCGAAAGCTTCGGCACCACAGGCGAAATCAACCCGGAAATCATCGCGCGCTACTCGCCGGACCTCATCATCGGAATGAAGACTTATCTCGAACCGGCAGCCGAGAGGCTCAGTCAGATCGCGCCGGTTATCGCGCTGGACTGGACCACCTCGTGGCGTGACGGCGTCGCCACGGTCGGGCAGGCCGCTTTTGTCGACGAGGCTGCTGCTGCAGCGATCGCCCGGACCGACGCTCTGATCTCCGACACCGCAGCTTCCCTGAACGGCTTGGGTGGCAAGACGATCATGATCGGCTCGATGTACGGCGATCAGTTGTATGTGCAGGGGGATGCCAGTGCGCCCGGGGTTCTGCTGCGCGAACTCGGACTCGACTATCGCGGATACAACGCCGAGCAGATGACTGCGCTGTCGATGGAGCAGGCGGAGGTACTCGCACCCGCAGACATTTTGCTCAGCCTCGCTTCTGATCAGGAAGCGACGACGAGGTTGGAGAACTTCGCAGTTTTCCAGAACCTCCCCGCGGTGAAGGCGCGAGCCTATGCGCCGGTCGAACTTCTGCTCTCGAATGCCTTTGTCGACAATTTCGGTCCACTGAGCGCACCGTACGCCTTGCCGCAGCTCGCCGAGGTCTTGACCGGGCTTGCGGCGGGCCAGGGAAAACAACTCCCCTGACCTCGCTTCCGAGCGTACGGACCCTGCGTCGGCCTAGCATCGAAACATGGTGGACATAGATCTGACGGGCCGCGCCGCAGTAGTCGGCGGATCACAACCGCTGCGAGCGATACTCGAAACCCCCACTACCCCCGGCCCGTGGCCGGGGGTAGTGATGATTCACGAGGCCTTCGGGCTCGAGGAGGTGATGCAGCGGCAAGCCAAGCGGCTGGCCGCTGCGGGGTTTTTGACGCTTGCTGTCGACCTCTACAGCGCGGGCGGGGCGAAGCGGTGCCTCGTGCCCACCATGACGTCGATGCTTCGAGGACACGGCAAGGCGTTCACCGACATCGAAGTCGCTCGCAGTTGGCTGGTGGAATCCCGGGACTGCACCGGAAAGATCGGTGTCATCGGATTCTGCATGGGCGGCGGCTTCGCGATGGTCAGCGCCGGAGATTTCGACGCTGCCTCGGTCAATTACGGTCAGCTTCCACGCAAACTCGATGAGGCCGTGGTGGATGCGTGCCCGATCGTCGGGAGTTTCGGAGGCAAGGACTTCTCGCTCCGGGGTGCTGCAGCGAAGCTGGAGACGGCGCTCAGCAATGCCGGTATCGAGAACGACGTCAAGGAGTACCCCACCGCCGGCCACGCGTTCCTCAACGACGCGGAGGCCGGACCCAAGGTGCTTCGTCCTTTGGAGCGCATTCTCGGAATCGGTCCCGATCCTGTTGCAGCGCAGGATGCCTGGAAGCGAATCGACTCGTTCTTCGAGCGCCACCTGGCGTGATCAGCGACTGGTTCTCTCGCCGCCGTTGACTGCCAATACCTGACCGGTGATCTGCCGGGCACCCGGTGAGGCCAAGAAATGGACGGCTGATGCGATGTCGTCCGGGGTTCCGGCGCGCTTGGTGCTGGTGGATTCGATCAGCATCGCGCGACGCTCGTCCGTCAGAAAGTCCCGGAAGAACTCGGTGTCGGCGATGTAACCGGGGGAGACGATGTTCGCCGTGATGCCTTCTGGGCCCAGTTCGGCGGCCAGATCGACATTCCACGTCGCAACTGCTGCTTTGGCAGCGCCGTACGCTCCAGCTCCCTTGTCGGCGGCAATCGATCCGATGGTGATGACGGCACCGCCACTGGGGATTCGATCTCGAACTGCTGCTGTGGTCAACACTGCCGAGATCAGATTGGAGTCCAGATTGGCCCGCCACCCGGCGGCCAGGGATTCCAGATCTGACGGCGCTTCACGATCGAAGTCCGTGTTACCGCCGGCGCAGTGCGCCACGACGTCGATGGTTCCCGGAAGCGAATCCTGCAGCCGCTTCAGGTCTTTCGGGTCGGAGTTGTCACAAGTCAAGGCGTGAACATTATCGCCCAACTCCTCCGCGGTCTTTTCGAGTGGTTCCGTGCGTCGGCCGGTGACAAAAACGGTGTCTCCGTCCCGGGCGAACGCCGCTGCAACTGCGCGCCCGATCCCTGTTCCGCCGCCGGTTACCAGAACTGTGCGTGTCATGCCTACCTCCGTGAGCTACGTTTAGACCTATACGAAGAACGTATCATTTAGAGCTAAACGAGGTGTGCAGTGGTGGGCGACTACAACCCGGACGACGCGGTGGACGCGGTTGCCTTGGCGTGGCTTCGCGAAAGGCCGGGCACGCCCGTGGAGGGTATCGGCATCGTCACCAGGCTGTGGATGTGCGCCAAGCTGCTCGGTGAGGATCGCCGACGGGTACTCGCCTCGGCCGGTGCGGACACAGCCACGCTGGACCTACTCAGTGTCCTGCGGCGATCCGGCGAGCCGTATCAGTTGACGACTCGCCAGATCACCGAGCAGACCGGAGTCACGGCCGGTGCGATCTCGCAGCGACTCGCACGCGCGGAGAACGCGGGTCTGGTGGAGAGGTCCTCCGCCGCGCAAGGGTCACGAATAGTGCTCGTGACCCTCACTGCCGCCGGTCACGAGCTGGTGGAGCAATTGGTGGACCGAGTTCTCGGCCGTGAAGCCGAACTGACGTCGATTCTCACCGAGCAGCAGCAGGCCGAACTCACCGAACTGCTGCGTGTCTTTCTCGACGGCCTACGCGGCGAACTCGGTGACTCCGGCGTCGCGCACGTCGGGGCTTGATCAGGACAGGCGCTCGAAGACCGCAGCCAGGCCCTGCCCGCCGCCGATGCACATCGTCTCGAGGCCGTAACGCGCTTCGCGACGGTCCATCTCGCGCAACAGGGTGGCCAGGATTCGTCCACCCGTGGCTCCGACCGGATGTCCGAGGGAGATGCCGGAGCCGTTGGGGTTGATGCGTGGGTCGTCGGCCTCGAGATTCCAACTCTGCAGGACTGCAAGTGCTTGTGCCGCAAAGGCTTCGTTGAGTTCGATGACGTCCATGTCCGCCAGGGACAGCCCGAGGCGGCCGAGTGCCTTCTCCGACGCCGGTACGGGGCCGATGCCCATGGTGCGCGGCGGAACGCCCGCAACGCTCCAACTCGCGAGGCGTGCGAGCGGTCGCAGTCCGAGGGTACGAGCTTTGTCGGCGGTGGTGACGATCGCCAGTGCTGCGCCGTCGTTCTGACCGCTGGCATTACCTGCAGTCACGGTGGAGTCGGGGTCGATCTTTGCGCGCATGGGACGAAGGCGCGCAAGCGATTCCATCGAGGTGTCGGCGCGTGGATGCTCGTCGGTGTCGACGAGCAGGGCCTCGCCCTTGCGCTGCGGAACGGATACCGGAACGATTTCTTCGGCGAAGACGCCGTTCTTCTGTGCTGCGACGGCACGCTGATGGGACTGAACCGCGAGTGCATCTTGATCCTCGCGGCTGATGGAGAACTCGGCGCGCAGGTTCTCTGCCGTTTCGATCATTCCGCCGGGAACCGGGAAGTCACGTCCGCCGGCTGTGACGCGGGCGCGCGCGAGACGATCGCTGAGCGCAACTCCTTCACCCTTGACGCCCCAACGCATTCCGGTTGCGTAGAACTCGGCCTGGCTCATCGACTCGGCACCGCCCGCGAGGACCAGGTCACTGCCACCGGACTGAACCTGCATGACGGCCTGGATGACTGCCTGTAATCCCGACCCGCACCGGCGATCCACCTGCATGCCGGGAACATCGATGCCCAGACCCGCGTTGAGCGCCGCGATGCGTCCGATCGCCGGAGCCTCACCGTTCGGCGAAGCCTGGCCGAGAATGACGTCGTCGATCTCCGTGCCGGAAATGCCGGTACGCGTGACGAGTTCGGTGATCAGCGTCGAGGCGAGATCTTCCGGGGCTACGTCACGGAAGACACCGCCGAAGCGGCCGACAGGGGTACGGAGCGGTTCACAGATGACAACGTCAGGCATTGGTTCTTCCTTGGGTCTGCTCGGTCAGCGGGTGGCAGCCGAGTGATTGTTGGACGACTGAGTACGTCCGAGATCGACGGAGATGGCGTCCGCAGTGGCGACTGCGGCCGGAACCAGTTCACCGCGAACAGCTTCGGCGCTGTAGCGGGCGGCTTGGGTGGAGATGTTGACGGCCGCGACCACGTCACCGGTTGCGTCCCGGATGGGTGCGGCAAGAGAGCGCAGACCCTCTTCGAGTTCTTGATCGACTATCGCGAATCCGTCGGCGCGAATCTTCTCGAGTTCGGTGCGTAGTCCGTCGGCCGTGGAGATGGTCTTGCCGGTCAGGCGGGCGAAGGACACTCGGGCGAGGTATGCGTTTAATGCGTCGTCGGGTAGGCCCGCGAGCAGGACCCTGCCCATGGACGTCGCATAGGCGGGAAAGCGCGTGCCGATGGTGATGGACACCGTCATGATGCGGCTGACCGGAACACGAGCCACGTAGACGACGTCGTCACCGTCGAGGATCGACACGGACGTGGATTCACGGACCTTGGCGGACAAAGCTTCCAGATGCGGCCCGGCAATCTCGGGGAGAGACAGACTGGACAGGTAGCTGTAGCCGAGTTCGAGGACGCGAGGCGTCAACCAGAACACCGAACCGTCAGTACGTACGTATTCGAGTTCGACGAGTGTGAGCAGGAAGCGGCGAGCGGTCGCACGCGTGAGATCGGTGTGCCTGGCAACCTCGCTGAGGGTGCGACGCGGGTGCTCACCGTCGAAAGCCTTGATGACGGAAAGCCCACGGGCCAGCGACTGCACGTAGTCCGGGGACGGTCCCGGCGCCTGCTCGCTGCTGTTCTCACTCATGTTGTCTCGTTCTCCTCAGGTTCGGCCGAGAGGTCCGCGAGTGCTTGCTTTCCCAGCGCAAAAGCCAAGTTGCTGTTCGGCACACCCGCATAGACCGCGGTATGGAGAAATACTTCCACGAGTTCGTCGGGATCGATCCCGGCACGCAGCGCAGCGCGAATGTGCATGTCGAGTTCGTGTTCGTTGCCGACGGCGGTGAGGATCGCGAGAGTGAGGAGCCTGCGGGTGTGGTGATCGAGGCCGGGGCGCGACCAGATGTCACCCCACGCCGTGCGAGTGATGAAGTCCTGGAAAGGGGCGGTGAACTCGGTGGCACCGGCAATGGAACGGTCGACGTGGGCGTCGCCGAGCACCTGGCGTCGTACGGTCATGCCGGCCGACACCGCGGCGCTACGTTGGGCGAGCGCAGATGTGTGCGAGGCAATATGCGTTGCAAGTAGTTTGGTGACGTGCCCGGCTTGTTCGACGTTGGCCAGGTGTGCGCCCGGATCGACCACGTGCAGTACCGCATCGGCGATGCCGTCGGCGATCGCACCCAACGTCGACGGAGGCGTCGCCGGATCCTGCTCGCCCGCGACGAGGAGCGTCGGAGCGACGATGCGGGCCAGGTCGTCGCGGCCGTCCCACGTCGAAAGCGCCTCGCAGCAGGCGGCATAGCCCTCGTCGGGTGTGGCTTCGACCATCGCGACGTGACGGGCGACAAGCTCCGGATCATTCTCGGCCAGTCCCGGCGTGAACCAGCGTCCGACGACGGCGGCCGCGATGGACGCGATACCGTCCGCACGGACAGCCCGAGCACGATCGATCCACGGCTGAGCAGGGGCGAACTGCGAGGACGTGCACATCAAGGTCAACGTCTCGACGCGAGTGGGGTGGTGTGCGGCGATCCACTGGCTGACAGCGCCGCCGAGGGAGAGCCCGACGAGATGTACGGACTCGAGTTCGAGCGAATCGAGGAGAGCGATGACATCGCCGGCGAGATCGGCAATGGAGTAGGGGCCCGCAGGCACCGGTGACTTGCCGTGGCCGCGATGGTCGACGGCGATGACGCGGTAGCGATTCGACAGCGCGTGAATCTGCGGCTGCCACATGGACAGATCGGATCCGAGTGAACCCAGGAGAACCACTGCCGGGGCATCGAGATTGCCGGTCTGTTGAAAGTTGAGCGCGACGCTCATCGAGATCCTCCTGTGGGGCGTTCGGCGAGGGCGCGGTCGACCAGATCGGTGGCGTGGCCCAGATAGTGTGCGGGGTCGAGTAGTTCGGCGATCTCGGTTTCGCTCAGGTGCTCTGCGATGGCGGGATCACGATCCAATCTGGTTCCGGAAGTGGCTGCCGCGGTGACGATGTCGCGCGCTCGATCAGTGTGTGCGGACAGGGCCTTGGTGACACGCTCGGCGAGAATCAGGCCACCGGTGATGTCGAGATTGCGAGCCATTGACTCGGTGTGTACTTGCAGGCCGGTGAGGCTCACGGAAAGCTGGTGCGCCGCTCCGCCTGCCAGACGCAGGAGATCGGTGACGGTTTCCCACTCGGCGTGCCAGGGGCCTGCGGCGCGGGCGAATTCGTGATCCATGTTAGACAGGGCTGTGGCGACCAGTGCGGGAGCACGTCGCGCTGCTGCGCGGGCGGTGATGGCCGCGACGGGATTCTGCTTGTGCGGCATGGCCGATGAGCCGCCCGGAGCGCTTTCGGCGACCTCGGAGAGTTCGGTGGACGCCATGACGGTGATGTCGGTGGCGGGCTTGGAAACGGCGCCGGCGACGATACCGAGCGTGGTCGCGAGTTCTGCGATGGTCACGCGGTCGGTGTGCCAGGGAGCAACCTGCCTGGCCAGGCCGAGTTCGTCTGCCAGTGCATCGGCGATCCTGAGCCCGTCGGGATACAACGCAGCGAGTGTGCCTGCGGCGCCGCCGAATTGAACCGGCAACGTGGACAGCACGATCTCGAGGCGAATCGCTGCGGCGTCGAGTGCCGTGAACCAACTCGATGCCAGTAGCCCGAAGGTGGTCGGAAGTGCTTGTTGTCCTAGGGTTCTCGCGACCATCGGAGTAGAGCGATGGATGCGGGCGAGGTGGGCGGCGGAATCGGCGGCGCGGGTCAGGTCGGCCAGAACCACCGCGCCCGCGCGTCGCGTCAACAGCATCAGCGCACAGTCCATGATGTCCTGACTGGTGGCGCCCGGGTGCACCACGGAGGCAGGCACACCTTCCTGTCCCACCCTTTCGCGCAGCATCTTCACCAGCGGAATGACGGGATTTCCGCCGGCGGCCGACGCGCGGCCGAGCGCCACGATGTCCAGACCGCCCGGTTGTGAGAGTTCGGCCGCGGCAGCAGCCACCGCGGCGCAATGTTCCCCGTCCGCCAATCCGACGGTGGCCATCGCACAACTCAGTGCGGCCTCCACGTCGAGCAACGCGGTGACCCACGCCTGGTCGGACAGGTGCTCCGATACGCGGGTGGCCCCGAACACCGGGTCGAACAGTGCGCCGCGAGTGGGCATGTGTACTCCTCTTACAGCTCGAAGAAGGGCGTCTCGACGCCGTTCGCGTCCTCGTCCTGAACATAGACCGTCCAGGAGTACCCACCGTCGACCTTGGTTGCAACCAGCTTCGCGCGTTCGGTTTCGCTCAGTGAGGACAGCACCGGATCTGTTGCGTGTGCGTCGGCGTCTTCGGGGAAGTACAAGCGGGTGACCAGGCGGTCGAGCATGCCGCGAGCGAAGACCGACACGTTCACGTGTGGGGCCTCGTCCGCATCCGTTTCAGTGGGCTGCGCACCGGGCTTGACAGTGTGGACCAGTGCAGTGCCCGTGGGATCCGCTGCGCTGCGGGCGAATCCGCGAAAACCAGCCGGAGTGAGCTCCACTGCGCCACGGGGATCGTCCGGATGGTTGAAGCGTCCGAGCGTATCGGCCTGCCATGTTTCGATCATCGCGTCGGCGACGGGTGTACGGGCGCCGTCGATCACCGTGATGGCCAGCGTGATTCGTCCGGGGGCATCGGCGGGAGCGGCGTCGGGGCCGTCCGTCCAGGGGAGGCCGATGTGCCAGTACGGCCCGACGGTCTGAGAGGGCGTGACACCGAAGGGGGTGGTGGTGAAGTCGCCGGGGACGACCGGATAAGTGGGTGCGGGCTTCGCGGTGTGATCAGTCATCGTGGTCTTCCTCGTTCTCGAATACGGAGGCGTTACGGCCGCGCAGGACGATGTCGAAGCGGAACCCGAGAGCCCAGTTGGGGACTGTGGCGTCGTAGTCGAAGACGCTGACCATGCGGTGACGTGCTGCTTCGGGTACCGCGTTGTAGATCGGGTCCTGGAAGAACATCGGATCGTCGGGGAAGTACATCTGCGTCACGAGGCGCTGCGTGAATGCCGTGCCGAACAGCGAGAAATGGATGTGTGCCGGTCGCCAGGCGTTGTCGTGGTTCATCCACGGGTAGGCGCCCGGCTTGATCGTGGTGAAGCTGTAGTGGCCGTTCGCGTCGGTGACGCAGCGACCCAGGCCGTTGAAGAACGGATCCAGCGGCGCGGGCCAGTTGTCGCCGGTGTGGCGGTAGCGTCCACCGGCGTTGGCCTGCCACACCTCGAGCAGTGTGTGGGGGACGGGTTTTCCGTCGCCGTCGAGTACGCGGCCGTGAACGACGATGCGCTGTCCCTGTGCTTCGCCGCCGTTGGCAATGGTCAGGTCGTTTTCGCCGGCGCCGACGCGATCTTCGCCGAATACCGGCCCGGTGAGCTCCGTGAGCCGCTGGGGGAGCAGCTTCAGCGGCTGCTTCGGGTGGCGAAGGGAAGTCGTCTTGTAGTCCGCGAAATCGGCCGGGGCGTTGACGCCAGTCGGCCGCTGGTACCTCGGCGGTAGATGCAGCATAGGGAACCTCGTCGTTCGGTTACGTGAAGTTGTTCGCAATGTGTACATGTGTTGCGCTCTGCGAACAGAATAGTTCGTAGATGTGACCCAGGCAATGCCGGGGGCGAAAAATGTTCGTTATGCGGACGGGGGTTCACAATACGTACGGGTCGCGCTACTGTGATCGACATGATGGACAAAGTCATTCCCACTGCTGCCGAGGCCGTCGCCGACGTGCCGGACGGCGTCACGATCGCTGTCGGAGGTTTCGGGCTCGTCGGAGTGCCGGAAATCCTCATCGATGCGCTCCTCGAGCAGGGCGCGACATCACTCGAAACGGTGAGCAACAACTGCGGCACCGACGGGTTCGGGCTCGGAGTGCTTCTGGAGAAGGGGCGTATCCGTCGTACTGTCAGCTCGTACGTCGGCTCCAACAAGGAGTTCGCGCGTCAGTACCTTTCTGGTGAGCTGGAAGTAGAACTCACGCCGCAGGGCACGCTCGCCGAGCGCATGCGCGCCGGGGGAGCGGGCATCCCCGCGTTCTTCACCCCGGCCGGCGTCGGCACCCAGGTCGCCGACGGCGGCCTGCCACTGCGTTACGACGGCAGCGGCGGCATCGCAGTTGCCAGTCCGCCCAAGGAAACTCGTGACTTCGACGGCGTCACCTACGTGATGGAGCGCGGCATCGTCGCCGACTATGCACTGGTCCATGCCTGGAAAGGTGACCGGCATGGCAACCTCGTCTACCGCGCGAGTACCCAGAACTTCAATCCGGCTGCAGCAACGTCGGGGCGCATCACCATTGCGCAGGTCGAGCACCTCGTAGAGCCGGGTGAGCTCGACCCCGCCGAGATCCACACGCCGGGCATTCACGTTCAGCGTGTTGTCCACGTCGGCCCCGTGACGGTCGGCATCGAGAATCGGACGGTACGAGCATGACTTCTGTACTACCCACCAAACTTACCCGCGAAGAGATGGCGGCCCGCGTCGCGCGCGAACTCGAGGACGGGCAGTACGTGAACCTCGGCATCGGTATGCCGACGCTGGTTCCGAACTACCTCCCGACCGATATCACCGTTGTATTGCACTCGGAGAACGGCGTTCTGGGCGTGGGGCCGTACCCGACCGAGGACGAACTCGATCCCGAGCTGATCAATGCGGGCAAGGAGACCATCACCGTTCTCCCCGGTGCGTCGTTCTTCGACTCCTCAGCGTCGTTCGGCATGATCCGCGGCGGCCAGGTCGACGTTGCCGTGCTCGGTGCCATGCAGGTCAGTGCCACCGGAGACCTCGCGAACTGGATGATCCCTGGCCACATGGTCAAAGGCATGGGCGGCGCGATGGATCTGGTCCACGGCGCAAAGCGCGTCATCGTGATGATGGAGCACGTCTCGAAGAAGGGTGAGCACAAGATCGTCGAGGAGTGCTCGCTTCCGCTGACCGGTAAGGGCTGCGTCCAGCGAATCATCACCGACATGGCCGTGATCGACGTGACTGACGACGGTCTCCGCCTGGTGGAGACGGCGCCGGGCATCAGCGTCGAGGACGTGGTTGCTGCTACCGGAGCGAAACTGATTCTTTGACAGTCTGTTTCATCTGATGGCTCAGCCGCCGGGTCGTGACTTCCATCCGACCTGGCGGCTGTTTTACGCCCCGACGTCGCTCAGCTCGCTCTCGACCGGAATCCAGAGCTCGAACCGTGCGACGGTGAAATCGTCGTTGTATTCGGTACGCATGATCTCGGGACCAGGTACGGAGCGAAAAGGGTTGGCAGGGAACCATTCCGTGTAGATATCTCGCCACAAATACTGCACAGATTCGATTTCCGACCCGTCGGCGGTGAAGACGGCCCACGTGTGTGCGTCGACCGTCAGCACATCGAAACCCGTGGGTGAAGGTTTGCCGGTGACCACTCCCAGGTAGTAATCCAGTTCTGTGCCTTCGGTTCTGGGATGCGCCAAATTGTCGACGACACTGACGATTCCCGCCGGGTCCTGATCGGAGAGCTCGCGCAACCCTCGCAACGCAACCTTGTCCACGGAGCGGGTGAAATCTTCGATCGCAGAATTGGGACCTTCGTGAACCAATGGAACCCGGGTCTTGAACCCGACTACCGTCAGGGCAGGTTTGTCCACAAGCATGTAGTCCATCGGTGTGGCTCCTTCCAGTGTCACGTGAATGACAAGTTTCTGTTGGGATTTGAGAACGGCGGGAGCGCGTTTGACCGCGCCGGGGCTCACGCCGTGAAATGCGGTGAACGCTCGTGTGAAGGCCTCCGCGGACGAGTAGCCGTACTTCACGGCGGTCTCCAACACTCCTGATCTGCTGACGGACAACTCGGCACCAGCCAGGGTGAGTCGACGTCGACGGATGTATTCGGATACGGGAATGCCGGCCAGGGCCGAGAACATCCTCCGAAAGTGATACTCCGAGGTGGTTGCCAGCCTTGCCATCTCGGCTGTCTCGATCTCGCCGCTCAGATTGCTTTCGATGTAGTCGAGCGCGCGGTTCAGTCCGTCGATCATCGTGTCTTCCTGTTCACGGGTTTCACGCTACGCAGATCACTTGGGCCGTACCCGACTATCCGTGCCCGAAAAAGTAGGGCAGGAAATGCATCTGGACAACTCAGTTAATCATCATTATCTTGAATCGAACATCGATGGTTGACCAGGAGGCACAGTGAGCATCCGTTTTCCGCAGGCTGAATTGACCGAGGTGCCCGAGGACATCGCCGCCAAGATTCTCGAGATCCAGGAGAAGTCGGGGTTCGTGCCCAACGTCTTTCTGATGTTCGCTCGGCGCCCAGCCGAGTTCCGGGCATTCTTCGCATACCACGACGCGATCATGCTCAAGGAAGATTCCGCACTCACCAAGGGTGATCGAGAAATGATCGTCACCACGATCTCTGCGGCCAACAAATGTACGTACTGCGTTGTCGCGCACGGCGCAATTCTGCGTATCTACGAGAAGAAGCCGTTGGTTGCCGACCAGGTTGCGGTCAACTATCGCACCGCAGAGATCTCCGATCGTCAGCGCGCGATGCTCGACTTCGCCACCAAGGTGAACTCCGCCTCACACGAAATCGCCGACGCCGACTTCGACGCCCTTCGTGTGCACGGCTTCGGCGACGAGGACGCGTGGGACATCGCCGCGATCACTGCATTCTTCGGGCTCAGCAATCGCATGGCGAGTTTCTCCGGCATGCTGCCCAATCCGGAGTTCTACCTGATGGGGCGCGTTCCGCGGTCCTGATTCTTGCGGGTAGAGCAGCAGCTCTCAATTTTTCGGACCGACCGGTCGTAACGTCTGGAAGTCAGCCGACGAAGTAAAGGCTGTCCACGCCGGAATTGCCGTCTTCGTAAAGAAGGCCGAAAGGTTGAGCGCTATGTCGGAGAAGTCCATCGCCCATTCTCGGAGGGTCCGCTCTGCGGCCGCCGGTGCCGTACTAGCTCTCGGATTGGCGGTGGGCGGCACGGGAATTGCATCGGCAGAGCCGGAAACCGTGTGTACCCCGAGCGCTGATCCGCTGGTGACCTGCGCCGAGGAAGAGGCAGCTGCCACCACCGACGCCGACGCGGCGACGAGCACCGAGACCACGCCGGAGAAGGTTGAAGCCGGGGTCGCCGGCACGGGCAGTGCCGAAACCGCTGGTACGGACGCTGCAGCACTGGCGGAAGCCGAAGCAAAAGCCAAGGCAGCTGCCGACGCGGCAGCGAAGGCCGCCGAAGCAGCCGCGACGGCAGGGGTCGACTCGTCCGCAGCGACAGACACTTCGGTGAAGGCGACCGAGGCAATGACCCAGGCGAGCGTCGAGGCAACCAAGGCGGCGGTCGAATCGACCAAGGCCAAGGCGGAGGCCGGGGCCGCGGAACAGTCTGCCAAGGAAGCCGAAGAGGCGGCCAAGGTTGCGGAGTCCGCGGCGGCCGATGCCAAGGAGGTAGCAAAAACAGCTCAGGCAGAAGCCGACGCGGCCGCAGCCAAGGCTGCGGAACTCGAGGAGGCTGCGAAGGCCGCCGGTTCGGGGCCCAAGACCGAAGAGGCAGCAAAGGCGCGCGCCGAGGCTAATGCTCTGCAGGCCAAGGCCGATGAGGCGAAGGCTGCCGCGGATGCAAACGCCAAGCTGGTTGCGGACAAGAACAAGGAAGCCGAGGAAGCCTTCAAGAACTGGGATTTCGCGAAGGCAGCCGTCGCTAAGGCTCAGGCGCTGGCCGCGGCTTGGAACGCCAAGCAGCTCGCGATCACCGTCAAGGAAACTCAGAAGGTGGCCACCGCCGCTGAAACCACGGCCAAGGCAGCCGAGTCCGCAGCTGCCACCGAGGTAGAAGCTGCTACCGCCGCCCGTAAGGCCGCAGATGAAGCGGCGGCTACTGCGGCTTCCGCGCAGAAGGATGCCGACGCTGCGCAGAAGGCCGCGGAGACGGCCCAGGCCGAAGCCGATGCTGCGGGCGAGGCTGCCACCGACAAGCGAGCCATCGCCGACGAAAAGGCTGCCGAAGCCGCCAAGAAGGCCGAAGCTGCCGAAGCGGCGAGCAAGAAAGCGCAGGATCTCTACCTGGCCGCCGAAGACGCGAAGGCCGCAGCCGACGCCGCGGCAGCAAAGGCCAAGGAAGCTCAGGCCGCTGCAGCCGCCGCAAAGGCCGAAGCGGATGCAGCGCAGAAGATCGTCGACGAGCTCAAGGCAAAGGGCGAGAAGGAGATCGACAACGGAACAGGCGTCGGCGGTGAAGTGATCATCGGTGAGCACACTGACGACGGCTCCGGGGTCACGAAGGTCGACGAGACCACCGCTGTAGTGAACAAGACCGGCGTCAAGCTGGTCGGCTACTACAACAACAAGGGAGCCTTCGACGTCGTCGACTACTACGTCACCGATGCCGACGGCGATCCGGCGCTCGCCGGAAGCCTGCCCCCGGTCGACCTTGCTCTCGGCGACACTGCAAGCAGCACCAGCGGTAGCAGCAACTCCAACCTGCCGGCTGTACTGATCGGCGTCGGTGTCGTAGGCGCTGCCGCCGCAGCAGCTACGACGGTGGTTGTTCGTCGCAAGCGTCATGACGGCCCGGGCAACACGTCTGCGTAGCGCCGGCCTCTCGGCGGTAGCGATCCTCGCCCTCCTCGTATCCGGATGTTCGGGCGAGAACGCGGGATCGCTACCTGACCGCTCGCCGGTGCAGTCGCATATCGCGGCTGCACCGGCTTCGGTGACCGTCGATCCGGCAGAACCCGAAAGGGTCGAGTTGAGGTCTGCGTCCGGGGTCACGTACCTGAGCAGTCCGTTGCACTCGGAGAAACTGATGCGCGGCGGCGAGAGTGGGCAGCAACTGAATCCCGTCGACGAACTGCCGGTGTGGTGGGGTGAAAGCGGAATGCCGGGAACGTCGACCACACAAACAGTTGTGGTGGTCGGCCACAACTACACCACTCGCGAAGCACCGTTCCGGGCGCTCCGGGTAGTGGAGCCGGGCGATCGAATTCTCCTGGGTACACCGAACGGCACACTCGAGTATGACGTCGAAACAGTCGGGCCGCTGCACAAAGGTTCGCTGCTGGGCGCTCACGAGTTGCGCGAATCGGTTCCGGGACGGCTGATCCTCGCCAATTGTGATGTCGTCGAAGGAGAGTCGACCGACGACAATTACGTTGTCATCGCCCAGCTGGCAGCGCACTGAATCCGTGGCAGTGCAAGAATAGGTACATGGATTCCCTCGGACTTCTCTCGGAACTGGTAGCTCTCGACACGGTCTCGGGGAGGCCGCTCCTCAACGGCGGGCGATGGATTCGATTGTCTCGTTGGTTCTCTCACGTGCGCCACAGGCGAAGGTGGAGTCAGACCTGACCGGCAATCATCCCTGGGCCTTGATCACCAACGAAGCTGCACCCTCGGCAGCCAGACTCCTGTTCGCCTGCCACGTGGACACGGTGCCAGTGGGCACTGTCTCCGACTGGGAGTTCGACCCGTACGCCGCACAGGTCGACGGCGAATTGTTCCTCGGCAGAGGGACATCGGATATGAAGGCCGGCCTTGTTGCCGCTACTGCCGCGGTTGTCGAAGCCTTCGAACGTGGAGTCCCGGTCGCGCTGTTGCTGACGAGCGACGAGGAAATCGGATCGCTCGGGGCTGTTCGTTCGGCCGACGCCGTGGCGAATCTCGAGGTCGGGGCCGTCATCGTTCCCGAGGCGACGGGCAACCGAATCAACCTGGGGCACCGCGGCGCACTGTGGCTCGAAGTGTCCGTCAAAGGAAAAGCCGCGCACGGGAGTACACCGCAGCGAGGAACCAACGCCGTCCTCAAACTGCTTGACGTCGTCGACCGAGCCCGGCGTGAGCTTCCGCTGTCGTCCGACGCGTTTCTGGGTGCCGAAACCTGGAACCTCGGCTTGGTCGGCGGGGGTTCGGCTCCGAACATCGTGCCGGACAGTGCACGTGCGGTGATCGATCACCGCACGGTGGGAGACGGCGCCGACCTGCTCGCGTGGTGGCGAGCCCAACCAGAAGTCGACTCGGTGGAGACGTCGATTCATCTGGGAGGTGTGCGTACCGACGCGTCGGACCCGTGGTTGGCCACCCTGCCTATCCCTGTTGCAACCGAACCGGTTTCGTACTTCACCGACGCTTCGGTACTGGCCGCCGCCGCCCCTGGTGCTCCCGTCGTGATCTGGGGCCCTGGCACTCCCTCGCTGATGCATGCGGCCAACGAAAGCGTCAAGGTTTCCGAACTGGACGATGCGAACGCTGCTTACGGTGCGGTTGCCGCCGCTTGGCCGACGGTGGACTGACGGACAATCAGTTCAGGAGCAAGCGCGATGTGGGCTGTCGACTCGGAAGAGTTGTTCATCGCCTGATCCAGAAGTCGCACAGCTTCTTCCGCGATTCTTTCCTGCGGCTGCCCGACGGTGGTCAACGGTGGGTTGCACAATTCGGAGAATGGGATGTTGTCGAAACCGGTGACCAGAACGTCGCCGGGAACGTCGATGCCCAATGTGTGACACGTCTGCAACACGCCAAGTGCGATCAAGTCGTCGGCGCAGACCAGGGCGTCGGGGCGAGTTTTGCCGGTCAGGATGATGTTGGATGCCGTGCGCCCCCACTCGATCGAGTACTCGCCGAGTTGTGTCCACTCGTCACGAGTTTCGATGCCCATTCGATCCGCGTGGCGGAAGAAGCCGGCCCGGCGAAGTTCTGTTGACGAATTGGTCAGCTCGGAACTGATGAAGGCGGCTGATTGCGCGCCACGCTCCGACAGATGCTCCATCACCAGGGATTGAGCGGCGTCGTCGTCGACGCCGACCCAGTCCGTCTGGGTATCCATTGCAAACCGGTCCAGTTGAACGACCGGAAGCGTTGCCGCGCTGGCTCGGACGGCCTCGGCACTCAGTTCGCCGTGGCACGGGCTGATGATGATTCCGTCCACTTGCCGGGAGACGAGCGACTTGAGTCGCTGCGCTTCCACGTCGGGATCGGAACGAGAATCGCACAGGAACAGTTGTAGTCCGCGCCGAGCGAGGACGTGTTCGACGTTGACCACCAGCGAAGTGAAGAAGGGGTTCGCGATACTCGGAACCACCATTCCGACAGTGTCCGTCCGATTACGACGCAGCGAGCTGGCGATGATGTTTCCCGAGTATCCGAGAGAATCCGCGGCTCGTTTGATCGTCGCTGCAAGCTCGTCCGAGACAGGGCGGGATCCGGACAGTGCCCGCGACACGGTGGCCGTCGACACCCCGGCCAGTTCCGCGACATCGCGAATGGTCGCCTTGCGCATGCGTCCCCCGTTTTCTGCTCGATTCGGGTCCGAGGTTATCGAACCGCGCGGTCCAGTGTCCCGCATGTAACGCGATTGAGGCAATCGTTTACAAATTCGAATTGTGAAATCCTTGACACAACCCGGTGTTGATCGCATAACCTGCTAATTCATCAAGGCAATCGATTACATCGTGTGCAGATCTTGTGCATGGACATACAGCGCAAATCTTGCGCATGGAATGGGGTAGCTGAAGTGACCGCATCACCGCTCGGAGTCTTTCCGCCCAAGCCCTCGGCGCTGGCAGAGATGTTCACTGGCACGCCATCTCTCATCGGGGCCATTCACCTCCCGGCCCTGCCGGGCAGCCCGCACTACACCGGGCAGCCGGTTTCGGAAATTGCTCGCTTCGCCGTCGAGGAAGCACACGCGTATGTCGACAACGGTTTCGACGGTGTGATCGTCGAAAATCACTGGGACATACCGTTCCTCAAGCCCGGCGAACACGGATACGAAACCGCCGCGAGCATGGGAGTCATCACGGCAGCGGTGGTCGGCGAGTTCGGCAAGGCTGTCGGCGTCAGCATCCTGTCCAACGCCGGCGAGTGCGGAGTGGCCGCAGCGTGGGCGGCAGGCGCGAGTTTTGTGCGCGTCAATCAGTGGGCAAATGCCTACATTGCCAATGAGGGCTTCATCGAGGGCCAGGCCGCCAAGACGACGCGCTTCCGCCATCGCATCGGCGCCGACCCGGTCCGGATCTTCGCTGACGTGCACGTCAAACACGGTGCGCATGCCATTGTCGCGGACCGCACTGTCGCGGAACAGACCGAAGACGCCGAGTTCTTCGACGCAGATGTTCTGATCGCGACGGGTTCGCGCACCGGTGACGCCGCTTCGGTCGACGAGGTTTCCGTGATCCGAGACAACACCGTTCTTCCGGTGATCATCGGCTCCGGCATCACGGCTGCCAATGTCGCAGCGCTGATGAAGGAATGCGACGGCGCGATAGTTGCATCCTCGGTGAAGGACAATGGACGCTGGTGGGGACGGGTCGCAGGCGAGAAGGTCCGCGAACTGTCCCGGGCCGCAGGAAAGTAACCATGATTGTATTTTGTGGATACGCCAACAACGATGTGACGGTACATGTCCCACACGTACCGGTACTCGGTGAGCGCGTTCAGGCAACGGCCATCAGTCAGATCGACGGTGGAATGAATGCAAATGCTGCGGTATCCGCGGCCAGAATGGGCGCGCAAGTGATCTTTGCCGGTGCCGTGGGCCCGGACGCGCGGTCCACCGAGTTTCTCGAAGCCCTCGAGGCAGACGGCGTCGACACCAGTTGGTCGCCGCGAGATGCGTTCCTGTCGACGGCAGTTGTTCTCATCGCGCAGGACGGCGATCGCTCCATCATCAGCCAGGACGACCCGAACGATGCCGAACGCATCGGAGTTGTCGTCACCCGATTGGCCGCTGCCGGCGGTGGACGACTGTTCCTCGACGGATACCGTGCGGTCTTCCTCCCGGATGAACTACCGGGAAGCGTAAGTCTGGTAATCGATCTGGACGGTTGTGAAAACAAAGCCGCGGCACTGCGCGCGTTCGCTCTGGCCGACCACGTCGTCGTAGGGCGTGCCCTGTGGGAAGGCGAGTTCGGGATCGGTTTCGACCAGTGGCAGACTCTGGCCGCCGAGCACCACACCCATCTGCTGGTGACCGACGGCTCGCGAGGTTGGACACTGGCCACACCGGACGGCGAGGTGACGTGCGAACCGGCAGTAGCGGTCGACGTCGTCGATGCAGTCGGGGCCGGTGATTGCTTCGGCGGTACGTACATCGCTTTTGTCGACGCCGGGCGATCACCGGTGGACGCCGCACGACTCGCCGGGGCATCGGCTGCATTGGCTTGCGCCACCGCAGGCCCCCGCGGATGCCCCACCCGAGATGAATTGGACAGCTTCACAGCAACATTGACCCCTCACACCCTTTTGGAGACTCGATGATGAAACGTGCATTGCCTCTGGCGCTGGGAGCTGCAGTCGCGCTCACGCTCACCGCTTGTGACTCGGCTTCGTCGAGTGACTCGAAGGACGCATCGGGGGGCTCGTCCATCCCGCAGCCGACCCGGGTCGCCGAAAGCTGTGACGGGACGAACGGCAAGCTCAAGGTCGGTCTGGTGACCATCAACCTCCAGGCGCTGTACTTCAACCAGATCAACAATGCCGCGAAGAACGTCGCGGACAAGGCAGGCGTCGACCTGCAGATCATCAGCGGCAACGACGATTCCGTCGCGCAGGCCAACGCCTTCGACAATCTGATCGCCGCCGGAGTCGACGCGATCATCGTCGATGCAATCGACACGGACGGAATCAAGCCGTCGGTGGTCAAGGCCAAGAACGCGGGCATCCCCGTCGTCGCGGTCGACGCGACCATCGACGATCCGGCACTGTCGACTCAGGTCGGTACGGCCAACGCCGAGGGTGGCGCCAAGATCGGAAACACCTTGGCCGACGTCGCGAACAACACCGGAACGGTCGGTATCGTCGGCGCGCTCAACAGTACTGTCCAGTTGGAGCGGCAGAAGGGCTTCACGGAGACCGTGACCGGCCGCGGAATGACCGTCGGCACCGTCGTGGACGGACGTAACATTCAGGAGAACGCACAGACCGCAGCGGAGAACCTGCTGACCGGCGGTGGCGACATGAAGTACGTCTACGCAACCGGTGAGCCGGCACTGATCGGTCTCGTCGCGGCGGTCAACAGTCAGAAGGCGCAGGATCGCATCGAAGCAGTCGGTTGGGATCTTTCGGATCAGGCGGTAGGCGGACTCAAAGCCGGTTGGCTTAAAGGCGTGGTCCAGCAGAACACCTTCGAATTCGGCCATGAGGCAATGAATTCGGCAATCGACCTGGCTTGCGGACGCGGCGCTCCGGCAAACATCCCGGTTCCCACCCAGATCGTGACCCCGGAGAACGTGGCCGACTACATGTACTACTTGGAGAAGTAATCATGGCACCTCCACTGATCGAACTCTCGGGCATCACCAAGTCGTACGGACCGGTGAAGTCCCTTCAAGGAGTGGACCTTCGGCTGGCGAAGGGTGAAGTACTCGGAGTGGTCGGCGACAACGGCGCCGGTAAGTCCACTCTGATGAAGATTCTCGCCGGTGCGGTTCAGCACGACGGCGGCGAAATGCGCGTCAACGGTGAACCAGTGCGCTTTTCGACGCCTCTCGACGCCCAGCAGAAGAAGATCGGAATCGTCTACCAGGATCTGGCTCTGTGCGACACGCTGGACGTCGCCAGCAATCTGTTCCTCGGCAGAGAACCGCGAAAAGGCCCCTTCCTCGACCGGCATGCCATGCACGAGAAGGCGGCTCACATTCTCGCCGACCTGCATGTCAAGGTGAAGTCGACCTACCAGGAGATCGGGCAACTGTCCGGCGGACAGCGGCAAACCGTCGCGATCGCCCGCGCAGTCTCCTTCCGCCCAGACGTACTGATCCTCGACGAGCCCACCGCAGCGCTTGCCGTCGCCGAGGTCGAGTCGGTGCTCAAGCTGATCACGGACGTCGCAGCGGCCGGCGTGGGCGTCATTCTCGTGACACACCGCCTGCAGGACCTGTTCCGCGTGTGTGACCGAATCACGGTCATGTACGAGGGGCAGAGTGTCGACGACGTTCCGATCGGCGACCTCAACATCGAGTCCCTCGTCGGACTCATCACTCGAACTCCGGTGCCGCAACGGACATCGGCAGCAACACAGGGAGCCACGGCATGACCACTCTCGAGAAGACCCAGGCGCCGATCGAGCGCAAGCTCGCCGCGAAACCCTCCTTGTGGGACAGCGTCAACAAGCCCACCCTCGCGATGCTGGCGGTGACAGTTGCTGTCGCAGCCGTCTTCTCGGCGACCACGTCGTCGTTCCTGACATTCACGAACCTGTCGAACCTGGCAACCCAGATCGCTCCGGTTCTGATCATCGCGGTGGCGATGACTTTCGTGATCACGGCAGGTCAGATCGACCTGTCCGTCGGTGCGATCGTCGCGTTCGTCGCGGCGATGAGTGCCGAGCTTATCCAGGCCGGCGTCGATTCGTCCCTGGTCTTCGTCGCCGCCCCGGTGATGGGTGCGGCCTGGGGCCTGGTCAACGGATGGCTCGCTGCCTATCAGGGTATTCCGCCGTTCATCGTGACTCTGGCGACGATGTCCGTCATTCGCGGTATCGCGCTGTATCGGACCGAAGGATTCTCCGTTCCGGTTCCTGCCGACACTTACTTCGCGAAGCTCGGAACTGCTGAGTTCCTCGGGTTCTCCGCCAGCGCCTGGATTGCTCTCGTCGTCGTGGTCATCGGAGCAATTGCGCTCAACCGCATGCGCTTCGGGCGCTATGTCACCGGTATCGGCTCCAACGTCGAATCCGTGCGACGGTCCGGCGTCAACACGCGTCGTGTGCTCATGATGACGCTCGTCTTCACCGGCTTGGCTGCCGGTATCGCGGGACTGCTGATCGCGGCTCGACTGGGCTCGGGTTCGGCCAACTCCGCAACGGGATTCGAGCTCACCGTGATCACCGCGGTGGTTCTCGGTGGCACCAATCTCTTCGGCGGTCGCGGCACCGTGATCGGTACCGTCATCGGCGCCGTCCTGACCGGAATCATCGCCAACGGATTGACCCTGCTCGGCGTGAGCCCGTTCCTGACGCCGATCATCACCGGTGTCGTTCTGCTACTGGCCATCTGGATCAACATGCGCGGACATACACTGAGCGCGCTGTGGCGACACCTGCAGTCCGCACCGTCGGGGCCTGCACGCTCATGAGCAAGGTTCGTACTGTCACGGGAACCGTGGACAGCTCGGAACTCGGACTGGTTCTCCCACACGAACATCTGCACAACGACGTCACCGGTGCGTACACCGAGGCCCCGGATCCGGTTGTGGCACAGCGGTTGGCCGGTCCGGTACGCGCCGAGGATGCCTGGCTTCTTCACGACAATCCGTATTACAGTCTCGACAATTGTCGAGTCGACGACGGATCGGCCGTGGTGGAAGACCTTGCGGACTTCGCCCGCCTCGGTGGTCGGACGATCGTCGATCTGACACCGCCGGGACTGGGCCGGGCACCGGAGAAGCTGGCGGAGTTCTCGCGAAAGTCAGACGTGCGAGTGATCATGGGTTCAGGGTGGTACCTCGAGACGACCCATCCGGTCGAGGTCCACGAACTCGGTGTCGACGATCTGGCAGGTTCGCTCGTCGAGGAGTTCGATCCGGCAAAGGAATTGGCTCCTGGCGTGATCGGGGAGATCGGAGTCTCCCCGCTCTTCACTCAGAACGAGGCGAAAGCGTTGCGGGCGGCATGCATCGCCCAGCGCGAGGTGGACGTGCCCCTGTTCGTCCACCTTCCGGGCTGGCAGCGCGTGGGACATCACGTCGTCGACATCGTGGTCGACGAGATGGGCGTCGATCCGCAAGCAGTGGTCCTGTGCCACATGGACCCGTCCGGACACGACGCCGACTACCAACGATCGCTCGCCGACCGCGGTGTCTTTCTCGAGTTCGACATGATCGGGATGCCTTTCGATTTCCCCGGCGAGGGTCTTTCTCCGCATCCGGCGGAAACAGCCACTGCGGTAGCCGGATTGGTCACCTCCGGTCACGCATCACAGCTCCTGCTCAGTCACGACCTCTTCCTCAAATCAATGCTCAGAAAGCACGGCGGAAACGGATTCTCCTACGTACCACTCGCCTTCGCCGCCCGATTGGTGCGCGCAGGCGTAGATCCCCAGCAAGTGTCCGCATTGATGCGAGACAACCCGAGGTCGCTCTTCGAGCAGGCCGCGAAAGGAAACAGAAGCAGTCATGGGTAAACGAGTACTGATCGCCGGCGAGAGCTGGATGACGACGTCGACGCACGTCAAGGGCGTCGACGAGTTCAGTGTCCATTCCTACGTCGAGGGAGTCGGCCCGCTTCGGGATGCGCTCACCTCACGTGGCCACGACGTGACACACATGCCCGCACACCTGGTGCCGACGCAGTTCCCCGGTACCGCAGAAGCACTGTCGCAGTTCGACGTCGTCGTTCTCTCCGACATCGGAGCGAACTCGCTGCAGCTGGCTCCCGGCGTGTTCGACCAGTTCCGCGCCGGCGAGGATCGCCTTGTCGCGCTTCGTGACTGGGTGAACGCCGGCGGCTCACTGATGATGATCGGTGGTTACCTCTCGTTCTCCGGGTTCCAGGCGCGAGCAGCTTTCCGCCAGACCGCGATCGCCGAGGTACTGCCCGTGACGATGCTGGCCGAAGACGATCGCGTCGAGACACCGGCTGGGATCGTTCCCACCGTCGTCGATGCTGCTCACCCGGCTCTCGGTGGTGCCGGCGATTCCTGGCCGGCGCTCCTGGGATACAACCGCGTCGTCGCGAAGGACGGTGCCGTGGTTCCCGCCACCATCAACGGCGATCCGCTTGTCGCTGCCGGTGAATACGGCGCCGGACGGTCGATCGTCTTCACCTCGGACTGCTCGCCGCACTGGGCTCCGCCGGAGTTCTGTGAGCAGTGGCCCGGATACACCGACCTGTTCGACGGCTTGATCAGTTGGGTCGCCGGCGAATGAGTCGCTCCTCAGACCTGCTCGCGCGGCAGCAGAGTAATCTCGCTGCCGCGCGGGCGGTTCCATTCATCGAGGACACCATCGGCGGGACGTTGAGTGATGAGGGATTCCGCCGGTACCTCGTGATCGAAGAGGCATTCGTACTGACGGCCGTCAAGGTGTTGGGGTTGGTGGTCGCCGAATCCCCGACGCTCGACGACGCGCTCGACCACGTGACGTCGATGTCGAACCTGGTGGGCGAGCAGCGCGAGTATTTCGCGCAGTTGCGTTCCCGCTTCCCGTACGAGGGTGACGCAGCGGCGCTGGTCGAGGAGTCGGCCGTGCTGTCGACGCACGCCTTGACTCTCGCTCGCGAAGAGGGCAGGGCGGCGGCGCTGGTGGGCATGTACGCCGCGGAAACCCTGTATCTGTCGTGGTGCCGGGAGGCGGCGGCAGTGAAGGTAGATCGCGAACCAGCGTTGCAGGACTGGGTGGACATGCATGTCGCTCCGCCGTTCGTGTCTCAGGTGGCGGTGCTGGCGTGCGAGGTGGACGCCATGCCCGAGTCCGTCACCGACGAGGACCTGGATCGGTGGTTCTCGGGCATGCTGGTCGCAGAGATCGATTTTCACAACGTGGTGGTGTGAGGTACTGCTGTGCGCCTTTATTAACCCCCGGCGGTTAATAAAGGCGCACAGCAAAAGGCCCGTAGGTCGCTTTCGCAACCTACGGGCCTCTTCTTTGTAGCGGGGACAGGATTTGAACCTGCGACCTCTGGGTTATGAGCCCAGCGAGCTACCGAGCTGCTCCACCCCGCGTCGGTGTGAAACCAACAGTACACGACTTCTGGAGGCGCAATTACCACCCCCTGTCACCGGCTGGAGTGCGCGCTTTCCGAGTAGTAACCGCGGATGTGTCCGACTATGCGCTGACGTGCGAGTTCGCCGTCACCCGCGTTGACCGCATCCACCAATCCTCGGTGTTCGTCACGCAGTCGCCTGCAGGTGCTCGGCCAGCTGTCGATCTGGACGCCCGCGAGAACGTAGGCCTCGATGGACTCGCGCAGGCCGGTCATCATGGCTGCGATCACCTGATTGCCCGCCGCGTCGGCGAGCGCCACGTGGAACTGTGCGTCGAGTAGCAAGAATTCCCCGGCCGAGAGAGCTGCGTCCTCCATCGAGTCGAGCAGTTCGACGGCCGCGCGGAGGTCGGGTGCCGGGGTCCGCGATGCCAGGGACTGCATCACCTCGGATTCGAGAACGAGTCGTGTCTTCACCACATCCGAGACCGGAAAGCCCTGTGCTGCAACCTGCATCCGCATCAGCATGGTCATACCGCCGGTCGGTTTGGCCACGATCATCGCGCCGGACGTCGGGCCGGAGCCAGTCTGCGCCTTGAGGAGGCCGAGTGCTTCCATGACCCGCAACGCTTCTCGGACCGATGACCGTCCGACGCCCAACTCTGCTGCCAGAATTCTCTCTCCCGGCAGGCGCTGGCCAGGAGACACCTCGCCTGAAACGAGCCGACGTTCGAGGTGGCTCAGTACTTGTTCCCACGCTCGCGGGCTCGGCTCGGTCGGCATGAGGCAAGAGCATAACCGGGTGGACGCCGTTTATGGGGTGGCCTGTACGGGGATGTATTACTGTGGTCAGACCACACCGACAGATTGCGGGGAACCACATGCGAGTAGCGCTGTTCGCCACCTGCATCGGGGACACGATGTTTCCCGACGCCGTCAAGGCCACCGCCCTCCTGCTCACCCGTCTCGGGCACGACGTCGTGTTTCCGTCCGGGCAGACTTGCTGCGGGCAGATGCACGTCAATACCGGCTATCAGCCGGGCGCACTACCGCTGGTCGCGAACTACGCCGACACCTTCGGTGATGCGTCGATCGACGCGGTTGTCGCACCATCGGGGTCGTGCGTCGGTTCGGTCCGTCATCAACACGAGATCGTCGCCGAGCGCTACGGCACCGCGTCGCTGTGTGGACAGGTGCAGACCGTGAAGGCAAAGACGTACGAGCTTTCCGAATTCCTCGTGGACGTTCTCGGGGTCACCGATGTGGGCGCGTACTTCCCGCACCGGGTCACCTATCACCCGACCTGTCACTCACTGCGCATGTTGAGGGTGGGGGACAAGCCACTTCAGTTGCTGCGCAACGTCCGCGACATCGATCTGGTCGAACTCCCCGAAGCAGATTCCTGCTGTGGATTCGGCGGCACCTTCGCCATCAAGAATGCGGAGACTTCGACGGCCATGCTCGCGGACAAGATTCGCCACGTTGCGGACACCGGCGCCGAATTCTGCAGCGCCGGAGACTCGTCCTGCCTCATGCACATCGGCGGCGGTATGTCACGACTGCAGATGGGCGCCAAGACCATTCACCTCGCGGAGATTCTGGCGTCGGTGGAAAGCCGGGTGCACGCATGAGCGCTGTGACGCTGGGTCTGCCCAGCTTCCCGCCGAGGTCGCCCGAGGGTGCAGGGTTCCTGCGAGGTACTGAGAAATTCCCCGTCGCAGCACATCACGAGCTGGCCAACGCGCAACTGCGACGCAATATCGGCAAGGCGACGCACACCATCCGTGCCAAGCGCATCAACGTGACTGGAGAGCTGCCCGATTGGGAAGAGCTGCGTGACGCGGGTTCGGCGATCAAGGCCGACGTCATGGCGCGGTTGCCGGAACTGCTCGAACAGTTCGAGGCTGCAGTCATCGCGCGCGGTGGGCATGTGCATTGGGCGGCGGATGCCAACGAGGCCAACGCCATTGTGACCGAACTTGTCAAAGCCACCGGCTCCGACGAGGTCATCAAGGTCAAGTCGATGGCCACGCAGGAGATCGGTCTCAACGAGCATCTCGAAGCCCACGGAATCACCGCCTACGAGACCGATCTCGCGGAATTGATCGTCCAACTCGGCCACGACAAACCGTCGCACATCCTGGTTCCCGCGATCCATCGCAACAGGTCCGAGATTCGGGAGATATTCCTTCGTGAGATGCCAGATGTCGACCCCAACCTCGGGGAGAACCCGGCCGAACTTGCCGCTGCTGCACGAAAGTTTCTGCGCCACAAGTTCATGACGACGCCGGTCGCCGTCTCCGGCGCCAATTTCGGCATCGCGGACACGGGCACTCTGACCGTCGTGGAGTCGGAGGGCAACGGGCGAATGTGCCTGACCCTGCCGAAAACACTGATCACCGTGATGGGCATCGAGAAGATTCTGCCGACGTATCAGGATCTGGAGGTCTTCCTGCAACTGCTGCCGCGGTCCTCGACGGGGGAGCGGATGAACCCGTACACCTCCATGTGGACCGGCGTCACGCCCGACGACGGTCCACAGGAGTTCCACCTGGTCCTCCTCGACAACGGTCGGACTGCCGCGCTTGCCGACAAGATCGGGAGGGAAGCCCTGAGCTGCATACGGTGCTCGGCGTGTCTGAACGTGTGCCCGGTCTACGAGCGCACCGGCGGTCACGCCTACGGATCGACCTATCCGGGACCGATCGGCGCGGTGCTGACTCCGCAGCTCGCGGGCATGCATGGCAAAGACGATCCCAACTCGACGCTTCCCTTTGCCTCGAGTCTGTGCGGTGCGTGCTTCGACGCCTGCCCGGTCAAGATCGACATACCCTCGCTGCTCGTCGAATTGCGGCACCAGAAGGTCGAGCAATCCGGTGTCACGGCAGAGTCTTTGGCGATGAAAGCCGCCTCTCTGGCGATGTCGACCGAGGGCCGGTGGACGTTGGCTCAGAAAGCTGCCGGGCTCGGACGCGTCGTGGCCGGCAGGAAAGGGAAGATCTCTACGTTGCCACCTCCATTGAACGGTTGGACAGCTGCCAGAGACATTCCCGCACCGCCCAAGCAGACCTTCCGATCCTGGTGGGACTCCGACGAAGGCCGCGCGGCATTGGACGAGGCTCGTCGTGACGGGAAGGCAGACAGATGAATTCACGTGACGTGGTGCTCGGACGCATTCGTGATGCCATCACCTTGGCGCCCGCCCGCGAAGGCGAGATACCGCGAAACTACCGGACTGGCAGAACCATGTCCGACGAGGAACTCATCGATTTGTTCGTCGACCGTCTGGTGGACTACAAGGCGCACGTTCACCATTGCGCTGCAACAGAAATCGCCGAGGCCGTCGCCGGAATACTGAGAGAGCACGGACTACACACTCTGGGGATCCCCGCCGGCCTCGACCGATCATGGGTAGCCGGATTCGACGGAACGCTGGTGGTGGACAGCCCGGACGTACCGGCTCCTGAACTCGAGAACCTCGACGCCGTTGTCACCGGCTCGAAGGTATCGTGCGCCGAAACCGGCACCATCTTCCTCGACGCCGGTCCATCGCAGGGACGCCGTGCGTTGACACTGGTACCGGACACACACATCTGCGTCGTGTATCGCAGCAGTGTGGAAGTGGGAGTGCCGGAGGCGATTGCGAAGCTGACACCGGAGCGCCCCACCACCATGATCAGCGGCCCGTCGGCGACCTCCGACATCGAACTCGAGCGCGTCGAAGGTGTCCATGGTCCGAGGAATCTTCACGTCGTCATCGTCGACGGTTGATTCCCGTCGAGCGGGAACTCACAGGCAGGCGGCCTCATCAGCGTCTAACGTCCCGGCCATGACACAACTGTTGGCAGGCAAGGTCGTTTTCATCACCGGTGCAGCGCGGGGTCAGGGACGCAATCACGCGATTCGACTCGCGCAGGAAGGTGCAGACGTCATCGCTGTCGACGTGTGCGCGTCGGTGTCCGAAGACGTGGGTTACGCGGCCGCGACTGAAGCCGACCTCGAAGAAACGGCTCGTCTCGTGCGAGCGGAGGGGCGCGAGATCGTCACCGCTGTAGCGGACGTCCGTGACCTCGAGGCGCTGCGGGCGGCGGTGGCGTCGGGCGTCGACAAGTTCGGTCGCCTCGACGTCGTGATTGCCAATGCGGGCATCGCTACGTGGAACCGTTTCTGGGAGATGCCTGAAGAACAGTGGTCGACGCTGGTGGACATCAATCTCAATGGTGTCTGGCGCACGATGACAGCTGCGGTTCCTGCAATGATCGAAGCCGGCAACGGTGGTTCCATCGTGATTGTGAGCAGTGCTGCCGGCGTCGCCGAAGCGCCCGGCTGCGCGCACTACTCGGCGGCCAAGCACGGCCTCGTGGGTTTGGCTCGCACTGCTGCAACAGAATTGGGAAGCTTCGACATTCGAGTCAACACCATCCACCCTGGCGCGGTGGAGACCGAGATGGGCAACGATCCCAACGTCGGTAAGGTACTCACTACTCATCCGGAGTACATGAACTCGTACAAGTGGCCGCTCACGTCCGTCCCGCGCACCACCGTCGAGGACATCTCCAACGCCGTCGTCTACCTCGCGACGGACCTCTCCCGCGCGGTCACCGGGACGAAGATCGTCATCGACATGGGTCAGACGATGGCGTAGTTGCGCTCAGAGGAGATTGAACTGCGCGACCTCGATGGTGTTCTCGACTGCCTCCGATAGTGTGCGAATACGTTCGTCGGCGCCTGGCGCGGTCAAAATCGCCAGGCGATCGGCGTCACCCATCGGAATGCTCCTGGCGAGGGCATACAGCCGAGAACCCAGCGGATCCAAGGGATCCGGTGGGACGGGCATTCGCGGAGTCTGTTCGCCGGCCCGAAGTGCGAGCTTTCCCAACATTCCGTACATGAACTCGATGCGCTCGAGGAGCGAGTCGTATTCGTAAGCAGTGACTGGTGTTCCGTTGTTCTCGTCAGGCCACAATTCGACCTCGGCAAGTGGGTAGGGATCGTCCGGCAGCCATCGATTGACCCGGATGCGGTCTTCGGTCCGGCAATACAACTGATACCGCCCGGCACCCATGGCGACATGAGACTCGATCCGAGCCAGAGTGCCGACGTCGTGACGTGATTCGCCGCCACCGACCTCGTGGCCACGAGCGATGAGCACTACTCCGAACAGTGGGCCGTCGGCAGCTTCGAGAACGTTCTCGACCAGTGCGCGATACCGAGGTTCGAAGATGTTCAGGGGCAACACCTCACCCGGTAGCAAAGCGGAGCCGAGCGGAAACATGGGGAAGATGGGCATCAGGGGATTCTCAACCTCGGAATCGGAGGGGCGGGGAAATCGCCGGGGCGATCGATTTCGGCGAGCAGGTGCTCGGACCACGTCAGTAGACCGGGGATATCGAGGCCGTGCGGACTCTCGACCTCGTAGTGCCTGATGCGGTCGTGACCCTGGCCGAGGAGTGAGACGGCGCCGGTGTTGTTGCCCCGAAGCAGATGGGTGAGCCCGACGGCCAACTGAGCCAGTCCCTGCCACAGGTCACGTTCCTCGGGCGGCGCGCTTTTCCACGTTCCTTCGAGAATCTCGTGTGCGTGGAAAGGCATGCCGTGGTCGAGGAGGCGCTGCGCCTCGGTGATCGACTCGTCTGGTGGCAGGCGTACATCGTCCGGAATGCGCGGGACACCGCCCGCTGCGTCGCGTGGCAGTGGACGTCCGAGTCCGTCACGGGGCCGCGAATTGAGGGGTTTCCCAGCGGCGTCCCGGTCGCGTTCGGTCATACACTCAGCCTAACGGCAGCGCCTCGGACGAACCCGCCAAAAGTTTTTTCGAGTCGCCTGTCGATTCCGGGGAGAACCGTTCGTCGTCATGTTGTAAGGCAGGAAAGCCGCAAGAAAAACAACAGACCAAGGAGTCAGTCATGAAGTACATGTTGCTCATCTACACCGCACCCGGCGGAGACACCGAACCCCAGTGCACGTTCGAGGACTGGCAGCAATACGACAAGGAAATGAAGGATGCCGGGATCTGGGTGTCCGGCGATGCCCTCGCCGATCTGACGACTACGACGACGGTTCGGGTCTCGCAGTCCGGAGAAAAGACCGTCACTGACGGACCCTTCGCTGAAACCCGTGAGATCCTCGGCGGCTACGACGTCATCGACGTCCCTGATCTGGATGCGGCGCTGGCCTGGGCCGCGCGGTGCCCCGGCGCGCGCGACGGCGGCAGCGTCGAGGTGCGTCCACTGGCCGGGTTCGGGGACTGATTCGCCGTGGACGAGCAGGCCGAGAACTCCATCGAGTCAGTGTTCCGGGAGGAACGCGGACGACTCTTGGCCTCGCTCGTCCGCCGCTTCGGTGATCTGGATCTGGCCGAGGAAGTCACCTCCGAAGCCGTCGAGGCCGCGTTGGTGCACTGGCCCGTGGACGGAGTGCCGGCTAAACCCGGCGCCTGGCTGCTGACCACGGCGCGTCGTAAAGCCGTCGACAGGCTTCGTCGTGATCAGGCCTATGCGGCGCGATTGGCGGTGATGCAGGTGGACGCCGATCGTGCCGACCCGGCGCCGCCCACGGTCGACGGAGAACTTCCCGACGAGCGGTTGCAGCTGTTCTTCACCTGCTCGCACCCAGCGCTGGCCGAGGACGACCGAATCGCACTCACCTTGCGTTGCCTCGGCGGGTTGACGACGCCCGAAGTCGCTCGGGCCTTCCTCGTTCCTTCGGCGACGATGGCGCAGCGGATCGTGCGCGCGAAGAAGAAAATCCGTCAGGCTCGGATTCCCTTCCGCACTCCCAGCGCCGAAGAACTCCCGGAACGTTTGCCCGGTGTTCTGCAGGTGATCTACTCGGTGTTCACCGAGGGGTACGCAGCGAGTTCGGGTCCGGATCTGCAACGCGTCGACCTGGCGGTGGAGGCGATCAGGCTGGCGAGGATCTTGCGCGCATTGCTTCCCGATGAGCGCGAGATCGCCGGGTTGCTTGCATTGATGCTTCTCGTCCACGCGCGTCGGGATGCCCGTACCGACGCCGCCGGCGGGATCGTCCTCCTCGAAGATCAGGATCGCGGGTGCTGGGACCAGCCGATGATCGAGGAAGGCAGCGACCTCGTCGTAGTCGCGTTGACCGGGGGAGCGCCGGGGCCGTACGGGGTGCAGGCCGCTATCGCCGCATTGCACGACGAGGCCGCCGATGTGGAGAGCACCGACTGGCCACAGATCTGCGCTCTCTACGGAGTGCTCCTCACGCTGACTCCGTCGCCGGTCGTGGCCGTCAATCGGGCAGTAGCGTTGGCGATGCGCGACGGCGAGGAAGTCGGGCTGACTGCGCTGGAGGAACTGGCAGCGGAGCCCAAACTTGCCGACTACCATCCGTATCACCTTGCACGAGCCGAACTACTTGCTCGGTTGGGGCGCACCGACGCAGCGGCATCCGCGTACCGACAAGCTCTGAAACTCGTTGGTACGGAACCGGAGCGGGCCTACCTGGAGCGTCGGTTGGGTGAGATCTCCGACTGATCGGCGCCTCAGACCAATTCGAGTCTTCGGGCCATGTCGGACACGAAAACACCTGTCGGATCGATATTTCTGCGTATCTGGATCCACTCGTCGATTCGCGGATACATCGAGTGGAAGCTTGCTGCGGTAGTCCGAGAGTCCTTGGCGGTGTAGAGGCGACCGCCGAATTCGAGTACCCGTTTGTCGAGGGAGGCGACGAACTCACCCAGGCCTGACTTGATCGGGAAGTCGAAGGCGACGTTCCACCCGGACATCGGAAAGCTCAGTGGCGCTGCGTTTCCCTCGCCGAAAAGTTTGAAGACGTTGAGAGCTGAGTAGTGTCCCGAACGCTGGATATCGCGGATGATGCTCTTGAATTCGTCCACCGCGTCGACGGGCACCACGAACTGGTATTGCAGGAATCCCTTGGACCCGTAGGCACGGTTCCACTCACCGATGAGGTCGAGCGGATGGTAGAACTGCGTCAGGTTCTGCACCTTCCCGATGTAGTTGCCACCAGTGCGGTAGTAGAACTCGCCGATCGCTGACGCCGATAGCTTGTTCATCAAGCCGTTGGGGAAAACATCCGGTGTCGTGAACAGTTGTGGTGCATCGAATTTCAACGGATTCTTCTGCAATTTCAGCGGAAGCTGGTCGACGGTCGCCAACGAACCACGCGTAATCGAGGCCCGGCCGAGCTTCGGCGGCGCACTGACTGCATCGAACCAGGCGCTCGAATACGTGTAGTCGGCTTCGCTGCCGTCGCTGTGAAAAGCGACGGTTTCGTCCAGGCCTGCGGTCAGTGCGCCGTCGTTGACGAAGTATGCCGTTTCGGTCGGTGTCATCTCGAGGGTGACGCGCAGGATGATCCCGGTCAGTCCGATCCCGCCGACGGTAGCCCAGAAGAGTTCGGATGTCGGGCCTTGCGGCTCCAGTGTTCGGATACTGCCGTCAGCAGTGAGCAGATCCATCGAGCGGACATGATTTCCGAAGCTGCCCTCGGTGTGGTGGTTCTTGCCGTGAATATCGCAGGCGATCGCTCCGCCGATGGTTACCTGGCGTGTTCCGGGGAGTACCGGTACCCAGAGACCGAATGGTAGCGCCGCGCGCATCAGCTGATCGAGAGAGACTCCCGCGTCCATCTCCACGAGACGGGACTCGGCATCGATCTTGTGAATTCGACGGAAGGCGGTCATGTCGATGACCAAGCCGCCGGTGTTCTGCGCGTTGTCTCCGTAAGACCGGCCCAGACCACGAGCGATGACTCCACGTCGGAGGTGCAACGGCTTGTCCGCGTTGTCTTCTGCGACGCGGGCGACGGCCTTTGCGATCGCCTCTACATCAGGAGTCGAAACGACATGCGAGGTAGTTCGGGCTGTGCGACCCCAACCGCCGAGGACGGTGGACGCAGCGGTTGGCAGATCGGTGGCGTAGTCGGACACGAAATCCGAGGGTACCTGTTTGCGGACCAACTGGTCTGAAACTGATGGATGCTCGGTTCGCCTATCGCGGGACGTCGAGATCGAAGTACAGGGTCTCGGACCAGTAACCGAGGCCGAGTTCGCGTAGCGGTTCCTCGACGCTCTCCTGAGTCGGCGTGAACAGTCGCTCCCAGAAGCGCGGCTTGGCGGGTGCGAGTGTGGCCAGCGCCGCCTCCATCTCGGCGTCGATGTCCGCCAGACCGGTCATCAGGGCCGTGCCCTGTTCGGCGAACGGTTCGTCGTCCATGTCGAAGATCTCGCCGCACTCGAGGACGAAGTAGTGGTCGGGTTCGGTGTGGCTGCGCAGGAAACGCAGCGCATCGCCGGCCATCGTGCCGAGTTCGGGGTGATCGATTCGGCCGAGGAAGTCTTCGAGCCGGGCGATACCAGGACCACAGGGCGCGGTGACCGCGATCAGGTCGGGGGTGTCGTCCCAGATGATCGACTGTTGGGCGAAGGGATTCACGGACACAAGGATCCTCGGGACCAGCGGTATCGCGTACGACCACTCGGAGATACCGGTGAGACCTCGGGCGCGAGCGGCAGCCGGATTCTCATGCGGAGCAACAGGAGTCGAGTAGAGATAGGTGCGGTTGGCCACTGGCCGAGTCCTTTCTGCGGTCGGCGTCACCTGATTCGGGCGGCGCCCACCATCCTCAATGCCAGGTCTCCGTACAGTTTTCCGATGTCTTCCGGATTCGTGTAATTGCCGGCTGGGAACCAGCGGCACACGTCGACGCACAGGGACATCAGGGCGAGGGTGACGCCTTCGGCATCAGGGATCGTGAAGTCGCCCGACCGGACGCCGGCGTCGACAACCTCCCGAACCACCCGCGTCGTGCTGCGGCGAAGAGCGACGACGGTTCGGTAGTGCTCTGGTGTGAGGGCAGTGAGTTCGTACTGGACGACGCGAGCGAGTGAGTGGTGCCCGGCCTGCCAACTGGCGAAGGTGCTGATCAGTTCCTGCAAGCGAACGGACGGTTCTTCACCAGGTCGGTCGGCGCCCTCGACCACCTTCAACGCTTCGGTGTGGCCTTCGAAGCTGATCGCGAAAAGCAGCTCTTCTTTCGAGCGGTAGTGCGGGTACATGGCGGCGGGACTCATGTCGAGTCGCGCGGCGATGTCACGGGTGGTGGTGCCGCCGTAGCCCGCGGAGGCAAAAGCGTCCACGGCTGCCGCGCGGATACGGGCCGCAGCTTTGGAGGGGCTGATCACCACGTCAGGTGAATCGCTCACGGTTTCCTCCATGTGTGACGGATTTCGATGTTGACAATATCCCGCTCTCGATTCACCATAAGCAGGTGCTTAGATTCTAAGCGAATGCTTAGGAACATCGTTACGTGTGGCTTTGCCACGCCGAAAGGAAGCAACTCGTCATGCGTCGCACTCTGTACGGACCCGATCACGAGGCATTTCGCGAATCTGCTCGCGAATTCGTCAACCGGAACATCCTTCCGGTCGCAGAGAAGCTGATCGACCAGCGCTTCATCGATCGTGAAATCTGGCTCGAAGCGGGACGCAACGGCTTCCTCGGACTCGAGGTTCCGGAGGCGTACGGCGGAAGCGAAGCCGGCGACTACCGCTTCAACGCGGTTCTGGCCGAAGAGCTCTCGCGCGCCAGTGCAGCTGTTGCCTCGAGCTTCGGCATTCACGCCGACGTCGTTGCTCCCTACCTCGTTCAGCTCACCACCGAAGAGCAGAAGCAGCGTTGGCTGCCCAAGTTCTGCACCGGTGAGATGCTGACGGCCATCGGCATGACCGAGCCTTCCGGTGGATCCGACCTCGCCTCGCTCAAGACCACTGCGGTCAAGGACGGCGACGACTGGATCATCAACGGCTCCAAGACCTTCATCACCAACGGCTACAACGCCGACCTCGTGATCGTGGCGGCTCGGACCAGTCCCGAGAAGAAGTCCAAGGGCATCACCCTCTTTGCCGTCGAGACCGGCATGGAAGGCTTCGAGCGCGGACGCAAGCTCGACAAGGTCGGCCAGCACGAGTCCGATACCGCCGAACTGTTCTTCGAGAACGTTCGCGTGCCGTCCACCAACATCATCGGTGAGATCGACCGCGGCTTCATCCACATGATGGAAATGCTGCCGCAGGAGCGCGTCGGCGCTGCGGTGTCCAACATCGCGCACGCCGCTCCGATCCTCGAAGAGACGCTGCAATATGCCAAGGACCGCAAGGCTTTCGGTCAGCCGATCGGCTCGCTGCAGTGGAACAAATTCCTTCTCGCGGATCTCGTCACCCGCATCGAGGTCACCCAGGCCTACGTCGACAACTGCGTCGCGGCACACGCTGCCGGCGAGCTGACCGCCATCGACGCCGCCAAGGCTAAGTGGTGGACCGCGCAGGTGCAGAACGAGGTCCTCGATCACTGCGTTCAGTTGCACGGTGGCTACGGCTTCATGACCGAGTACCGCGCCGCTCGCGCGTGGATGGACGCCCGCGTCACCAAGATCTGGGCCGGATCCAACGAGATCATGAAGGAACTCATCGGCCGCGATCTCGGCCTGTAATTTCGCAACTGCAGTCGATACGTCACTGCAACCGCCACTTCCCGAACCCGACGACACAGGAGCATCACCGCGCATGTCTGTTCTCGACAAGTTCTCTCTGACCGATCGAGTGGTCATCGTGACCGGTGCGTCGTCGGGCCTCGGGGTGGCGTTTGCGAAAGCCGCAGCAGAGGCCGGCGCGGACGTCGTCCTCGCTGCTCGCCGCGTCGACAAGCTCGAAGACACGGCCAAGCTCGTGCGTGACGCAGGCCGCGAAGCATTGTGCGTGGCCACCGACATCGTCGATCCGGCTCAGGCTCAGAACATGGTCGACGCCGCGATGGAGAAGTTCGGCCGCGTGGACGTGCTGGTCAACAACGCCGGCGTCGGAACTGCCGTTCCGGCGACCCGCGAGACCCCGGACCAGTTCCGCGCCGTCATCGACATCAACCTCAACGGGTCCTACTGGGCAGCGCAGGCCTGCGGCCGCGTCATGCTCCCGGGCAGCTCCATCGTCAACATCTCGAGCATTCTCGGATTGACGACCGCCGGACTCCCGCAGGCCGCCTATGCGGCGAGCAAGGCAGGCGTCGTCGGATTGACCCGCGACCTCGCACAGCAGTGGGGAACGCGCAAGGGCATTCGCGTCAACGCGATCGCGCCCGGCTTCTTCAAGTCGGAAATGACAGACCAATACAACGACGGTTACTTGGACGCGATGGCTCCGCGCCTGATCCTCGGCCGCATGGGCGATCCGGAAGAGCTCGCGGCCACCATGGTGTGGCTCGCGTCCGAGGCCGGCGGATACGTCACCGGTCAGACCATCGCCGTCGACGGAGGAATCACCATCACCTGACGCCGATGCCGAGATGTCGCCGGCTTTGCCGTATAAGTAGCTGGTGACCTCTCGCGCCGAACCTCAGGAGAACTGGGAAGACCGTCCGCCACCATCCATGGCTGCGACGGAGCTTCTGCGTGACCTGCCGGTGACTGCCCGCGGCGTCCGGACCAGGGCTTCTCTGGTCGCAGCGGCTCGAACGGTGTTCGAGCGCGCAGGGTATCTCGACGCCCGTCTCACGGACATCACCAAGGAAGCGAACTGCTCCACCGGCACGTTCTACACCTACTTCGACAACAAAGAGCAGATCTTCGCCGCAGTTCTCGACGTCGCGCAGGAAGACATGCTGCACCCAGGCATGGGACGGGTCCGCGACGTCGACAATCCGTATGCGGTCCTCGAATCGAGCAACCGTGCCTACCTGACGGCTTTTCGCCGCAACGCCAAACTCATGGGCCTACTCGAGCAGGTATCGCACATCGACCCGGCCTTCGCGAAACTGCGTCGGGACCGAGCCGAGACCTTCATTTCTCGCAATGCCCGAGCCATCGAACGCTTGCAAGCAGCTGGCAAGGCAGACGCCTCGTTGGACCCGCTGCTGGCTTCCCGAGCACTGTCGGCGATGGTGAGCCGTCTTGCCTACAGTTCATTCGTCTCCGAGGAACCTGGCGCCGACGGCAACCCCGTCCCGTTCGAGGACGTCGTCAAGACGGCTACTCAGGTGTGGGCCAACGCGCTGGGACTCGAAGGCGACCGCGGGTAGTTTCAGCCTTCGCCGCGGGCCGCGAACTGCTCCTCGAGGCTGTGGCGCAGTGTTTCCTCGCTGTTCTTGACAGCGTTTTCGACGAACGGCCCGATCAATCGGCCGAGTGCCTTGCCGGCAATGCCGCCGGGCAGTTTGTAGGCGAAGTCGACGGAAAGCTCGGTCTTGGAATCGTCGATCGCGGCGAACTCCCACGTGGACGAGTTGGATACACCGCCGAGCGAGGACAGCTTGATGATCCGATTCTTCTCCCACTCGGTGACCTCGAGTTTGGAGCGCAACGTGCTCGGCCCGATCTGCATGGCCGCGTCGAACGTGGCGCCGAGTCCCTGATCGAACTCTCCGAACGGGGTGAACTCGGAAACACCGAACATCCACGTCGGGACATTGCGGTAGTCGTCGATGTAGTCGAAGGCGACATCAACCGGCACGGCAGCAACCGCGGTGTGGCGAACATGGATCATGACTGGTCCCTGTCTTTCGGTGAACACCGACTCTAACCAATGGCTCCGACGTGTTCGGCGGCGGCGCAAGAGCGATCTACGGTATCGGTATGACGAACGAGCTTCCGGTACGCGGGTCCTGGCGCGATTACGAAGACCTGGGACTACCGAAACCGCTCGCTGCGGCGTTGGAGGCGTTCGTCGAGCAGGGCTATCACGGGACTTCGATCCGTGACGTCGCGTCGCGGTCCGGGCTGTCGGTGCCGGGGCTCTACCACCACTACCCGTCCAAGCAAGCTCTGCTGATCGGTCTGGCGACCGTTGTGATGACGGAGTTGTTGGAGCGAAGCCGCGCCGCCGAACTCGATGCCGGGGACGATCCCTCCGATCGCTTCGACGCGGTGATCGAATCTCTGTTGCGGTTCCACATGTTTCGACGCGAGCAGTCGTTCGTCGCCTCCTCGGAGATCCGCAGCATGGAGCCCGACAGCCGGGCTGGTTACATCGCCCAGCGCGACGAACAGCAGAAGCAGGTGGACCGGATCGTCCTCGACGGCGTCGCTTCGGGAGTGTTCGAGGCCGACCATCCCGAGGACGCCAGCCGAGCCGTGGTGACGATGTGCGTCGCCGTCGCGGTCTGGTACCGACCGGACGGTGAGTTGTCTCCGGACGAGTTGGTGGAGAGGTATTTGGAGATAGCGAGGCGCATGGTGGGGGCGAAGCGGGTGGGGGAGTGACTGTGGGGGCGAAGCGGGTGGGGGAGTGACTGTGCGGGCGAAGCGGGTGGGGGAGTAACTGCTGTGTGCAGTGTCGCGGAAGGCGGTCGCCAGCGTTTGGTGTCGGCCACGACGCGTTCAACCTCGCTTTTGTTTGCCTGGGAAATCGCGTAGGTCGGTCGCATTGACCAGCGCGCGGACACGGTTTGCTGCGTTGCGAAGGCGTTCTCCAGCTATCGGATTCCGGACGGCCGCGGCGGCCAACGACTTTGCAACAGTGGCGACTTCATCGCCGCCGGGGATCAGTAGGCGGTCAGCGCCGGCCAGGAGGCTTGCGAGTGCGGTCTCGCGGGTGACCGTCCACGCGTCGTTGCAAAACAGTGCAGGCTCGCTGTAGCTACTTTTACACCGGCACGAGGCTCACCTTCGGGCACACGGCTCGGTCGATCAATTACCAGTGCGCTGATTCTTGCCCTATTGACTCTTCCACGTGCGGTGATACGTTTAACCGCACGAGAATGGTGAATGTTATCCCCCGGTGTCGTTACGCGCAATGATGCAGTGCGCAGTGTCGACCTGGCGGGCGTGCGGCTGCGGGGACTGTTTGGCCTAGGATGTGCGCGATATGTGCATATTTATGGTGAATTAGTTCTCGCACTGCGCATCGTTGTTGTGATGGCGACTCCGTAACGTGATTTGGACAACGCTGATTGCAGTACATGACGTGCCTCGCAACCCTATTGAGGGGCACGCGTGTGCAGATTGAGGACTCACAATGACTACGAACATTTCGGAAGACCGGCCGGCGCTGAGCCTCCAGCGAATTCGGCTCGCCCGGGTTGCGACATTCTTCGGATTCGCGCAATTGGGAGCGGTCATGCTCACGTGGTCGACGAACACCACTGCGCTCCGTGCTCACCTGGGGTGGTCGGGGGAGGGCGGAGACTCGAATTTCGGGCTGGTGGCACTGGCGATCGGCGTCGGCGCTGCAGTCGGCTGCTTCCTCATCGGGCCGTTCGTCGACAGGTACGGTCCGCGAGCCACCTGTATGCCGACGATGATCATCTACCCGTTGATGTATATCCCGTTCGCGTTCTTGCAGGGTATTGCCAGCGCAATGTTCCTCGGCGTGATGATCGGCCTGTTGAGAGGTGCCTTCGATACCGCCTTCAACACACACGGTGTGCAGGTGGAGCGTTACTACGGCAGGCCCATCATGTCTGCGTTCCACGCGGCCTATCCGGCAGGCGGATTCGTCATCGGCCTGGTGGCCAGTGCAATCGCCCGTCACTATGTCGAGAGCCCCGCCGTGGCCTACATCTCGATCGGTGTCACGATGTCGGTTCTCGGAGCTGTGTTCGGTCGCTGGCTGTTGACTCGCGATGAGCTGCTTCCCCCGGCTGCCGCAGTCGCGATCGAGAAGCAATCGACAACCGAGAGATCGGCGTCGACGACGACTTTGCTGATCATGGCCGGATTCGGCCTCTTGATGCTGGCATCGATGCTCAGCGAAGGCGCAATTCTGGACTGGGGACAGGAGTTCGTCCGGCGCCATGCCGATACCAGCGCAGGTATGGCTGCGACAGCTGTGACCTTCTACTCCGGCGCACAATTCGTGGGGCGCCTCTTCGGCGACCGGCTCGCCGAGTACTTCGGTGCGCGCGTCATCGTGGCCGTCAGTGGTGTGATCGGATTCGTCGGTGCCTTGCTCGCGATCGGGGGTGCGTCAGCTCCGTTCGCCCTGGTGGGATTCGTTCTCCTGGGGCTCGGGCTGGCATGCATGGCTCCGCTGATGCTCTCTGCTGCCGGCCGTCGTGACCCCGAGAACGCCGGAAGAAACATCGGAATTGTCAATGCGATCGGCTACGTCGGCATGCTCGCCGGGCCGGCTGCGATCACGCTCATCGTCGACGGATTCGGAATCGGCTGGATGCCGGCGCTGCCGGCAATCTTGCTCCTGCTCATCGCCGTCGGCGGTCCTGTATTGATGAAAACCGTTCCGCGATACTCGGAAACTGAACGTACGGGAAATGCTCCGAAGCCGGAGCATCACACGGTCTCCCACTGAGGTCGAACAAGCAGTGGCCCACGTGCGAGTACATCGAAATCCGGTGTACTCGCACTGGTGTCACCGAACGGAAGGAAATTCTGTTCGGGATTTGAGGAAGAAACATGAGCACCGGCGGACCTTCGGAGTCGATCAGACGTTCTGCGCGAGCGCTGATCGTGGATCATTCGTATCGAATACTGTTGTGCAAGTTTCGATCTAGATCCGATGAAACCTATTGGATCACGCCCGGTGGCCGTTGTGAGGAACGTGAGACCCCACGCGGCACACTCGAGCGAGAGCTTCGAGAAGAGGTAGGGCTCGAACTACGCACGACGCAGCCGCTCGTCTGGCGCCAAACGATCATCGATCCAGAGCACTTTCCCGGATTCAGCGGCGTCGACAACTTCTATTTCCTGGTTCGAGTTCATGAATTCGAACCACGAGGGGCACTGACCGACGCAGAATTTCGCGATGAGCACCTACACGGTTTCAGATGGTGGAGTCTGGAAGAGATCGAGAGCTATTCTGGTTCGGCCCTTTTCGCGCCTCACGATATCGCCGAGAGACTCGATCTCACCCTTCGTCGCGGCTCGCCGTGCCCGGTAGTGTGTTTCGGCTCGGATTGATCCAGGTTGCTACTCGTACAGAATCGGGCCGCGCGATCGCTGGCGACACCGACGCCATGTACATGACAAGACACCGACGCTCTGTACAGGAGAATATGCCGCAACTGGGCAGCGACCCGTCGTAGACAACCCCGTGGACGACTCGTGATGCCAATGCCGTTCGAGGTCGACGGGGTTATGTTCGGCGCACCAGGACTGTGCCGTTGGTCGCAGAGTTGGTTCCAGACACGTGAAACATTGCGTGCGCCCAAGGGCGGTCCGCGTTCAGCAACGAATTCTCTTCGATCATCCTGTCGTCGTGATAGCCCTGTGGATCCTCGCCGAGCTCGACCAATCGTTGTCGCGCTGTCTCCGGTGCGGTGTCGACCCACACTGTCGCGTCGTACAACATCCGCAATGAACGGCGGATCGACCCGGCACCTTCCACGAGAAGCAACGTCGTCTGGTCAGGGACAGCGATATCGCGAGGCTTGTCGTGGTTCGGCTGGAAGGTGAATGGAAGCCCATTTCGCCGGATAGGTTCCAGTAATTCCTTGGCGAGCAAGGTATCCCAGCCAAAAAATGTTCGACTGCACGCGATGTCATCTGTGTGCACGATGACCGTCCCTGTACAGTTTGCCGATAACAGTGCGGCCAGCGTCGACTTGCCGGAACCACCCCTCCCATCGATCCCTACGATTGCCGGGCCGCGCCCAACTGAACCGGCCCGCAGAAGTTCCACGAATTGTGGGATCGCGAATCTATTCCAATCCGTATTTTCGTCACGCTCAGTGGGACGTCTCATGAACCTCTACCTTGGATCGAACCAGCTCCGAGTGTGAATTGTGAACGGCTACTGTCCACAGAAGTCGACTGGGACCCGGTTACCCGTCCTGGCCGACTCGAGTATCGAGATGCTCACTGCCAGTGCGTTGGTCGCGTCGAGTCCGTCGACGACTGGTCGGCCGTCACCGCGCGTGGCACGGGTGAAGTGTTCCAGCGTGATGTCGTACGTGTGCCGGCGGTCTTCGACATCGATCTCGTGCGATCCCCGGCGATCGTGCAGAACGACCGACCCGATGGGTTCCGGAGTCATGACGTCGGCTGCATGAAGGCTGCCGGCTGTCCCGTGCACCTCCACATACGTGGGTGCGAATGGCGTAGTGAAAGTGTCGTGGAATCGTACAAGGACGTTGTTCTCGTAGAGAATCGACGAGGAGGCTGCATCTTCGGCTTCGGTCACCCAATCTCCTTGAGCCACAGTGATCGCGCTCGCCGTCAGTGCTCTTGTGCCGAGTAGCGGATTCACGACGGAGGCGTTGTGGCAGGAAAGATCCATGACGGCGCCCGATCCCGGCGTGCTACCGAGTCGCCACCCTCGCAAACGTTCGGGTAGGAGCGACGTGTGGCGAACACTGACCGACAGAATCCGGCCTATGTCGCCGCGCGCCACTGTGCGTCGAATGGCCTGGTGCGTACCTGCGGCGGGCAGGTGGTGGTTGACGCCTAGGACTACGCCGGCGGATTCGCAAGCGGCGGTCATGTTCCGCGCATTGTCGATGCTCGTCGACAGCGGCTTCTCACAGAGAACGTGTTTTCCGGCTGCTGCCGCCGCGCACACCTGCTCGAGGTGGCGATCATTTGCACTGGAGATGTAGACCGCATCGATGAGGGGATCGCTGAGCAGATCGTTCAGCTTGTTCGTTCGGTTCGATATCTCGTTCCGACGTGCGTACTGCTCGGCATGGTCCGCATTTCCGCTGTACACGGAACTGATGTGGTGGCCGGTCCTTCGCAGTGCGGGAATCATTCTCGTTTCGGCGATATCACTCGCACCGACGATTCCCCAGACGAGATGCGGTTGTTCGCTCATCGAAGTATTCCTTCTCGGGCATCGACGATGTCGAATAGACAGCGATGGCTCCGGGTATCGGCCGACTCGACGTCAGGAGTTCGGCGCGGACGAAATCTGGTAGGCCAACCCTACGAAGTGGCGATAGATATCGACAGCGCCAAAACGTGCAAGCGTGAGCCGCTGATCGACCACTGTGAGCAGGCGCGAGCGCTGCACCTGCTCTGACCGTGAGCTTTCGAACGACCGGCATATCATGCACGGATTGGGCAGAATTTGGCAGAAGTGGTTCCCCCTATGTGTCTGTCCGCTGGATCACTTCGCAGGAAAGCTAGGGCTATCAGTTTGATTTCATGCCTCACCTCGAAGGAGCAACCCGCCAATGTCGTTCGTTCTCAAAGCCGCAGTCGGCGAACCAGCGCAGCGTGCCAGCAATCCGGCGGTGGTCGACACTGTCGCGGGTGTGATCGCAGACATTCGTGCCAACGGTGACGACGCGGTCCGCAAGTACTCTGACCGTTTCGACCGGTGGTCACCGGATTCGTTCCGGCTCGACGAAGATCAGATCCGCGAGATCGTCAAGTCCGTCCCGACAACGGTCCTCGAGGACCTGCAGTTCGCGCAGCGTCAGATTCGCGACTTCGCCCAGGCGCAGCGCGACACCATCACAGACCTCGAGGTCGAGACTCTGCCCGGCGTGTTCTTGGGGCACCGGAACATTCCGATCGACGCGGCTGCAGCTTACGTTCCGGGTGGCAGGTACCCGCTGACAGCGTCGGCGCACATGACGGTGCTGACCGCGAAGGTCGCAGGCGTCGAACGCGTCGCGGCTACGACGCCCCCGAATGACGGGCTTCCGCCCCAGATCAGCATCACCGCAATGCATCTCGCCGGGGCCGACGAGATTTTCGTGCTCGGTGGCGTACAGGCGATTGCAGCGCTGGCTCTCGGTACCGAGACGATCGATCCTGTCTCGATCCTCACGGGGCCGGGCAACGCATACGTGGCAGAGGCAAAGCGTCAACTCTTCGGTGAGGTCGGAATCGATCTCTTTGCAGGTCCCACCGAAACACTGATCGTTGCCGACGAGTGCGCCGACCCGTTCACCATCGCAGTGGATCTACTCAGCCAGGCTGAACACGGTCCGGATTCACCGTGTGTGTTGATCACGACGTCCGAGGCTGTGGGCAACGAGGTGATCAAACACATCGACGCATTGCTACCCGGTCTGGAGACGAACGCGATCGCCGGGCCCGCTTGGCGCGACCACGGACAGATCCACGTTGTCGAGACTCTCTCCGAAGCATATGAACTCGCGGACAAGTTTGCCTCCGAGCACGTACAGATCCTGACGCAGAATCCGCGTGAAGCGCTCGACAGCATGAGCAACTACGGTGCCCTTTTTCTGGGGGAAGGAACGTGTGTTCCATACGGCGACAAAGTGATCGGGACCAACCACGTACTTCCTACTCTTGGCGCTGCGCGCTACACCGGAGGGCTCTGGGTAGGGAAGTTCCTCAAAACCCTCACTTTCCAGGAGGTGCGCGATCCGGCGGCGAGCGCCAGGATCGGCGAGATCGCTGCGCGACTGTCCCGACTGGAACGCTTCGAAGGCCACGCCCGTTCAGGTGACCTGCGTGCGGCGAAGTTCGGTGGAGCCGAACTACCGTGGGGCGAGATCCCGGTGGCGGCAAACCTCAAATGACGATGCGCATCGAGCACGACCTGCTCGGTGATCGCGAAGTGCCTGCGGAGGCCTACTACGGCATCCACACGCTGAGAGCACTGGAGAACTTCCCGATCACCGGTATTCCTCTCTCGGTCCACCCGGACATGGTATCGGCGTTGGCTGCGGTCAAGCAGGCCGCTGCTCGGGCGAACGCCGACCTCGGAATCCTCTCGCCCGAGCATGCAGCGGCGATCGAGCAAGCTTGCAAGGAGATTCGTGCGGGCAGGTTCACCGACCAGTTCGTCGTCGACGTCATTCAGGGTGGTGCCGGCACGTCATCGAACATGAACGCCAACGAAGTGGTCGCGAACCGCGCGCTCGAAATTCTCGGCGGCGAACGGGGGCAGTACCAATTCCTCCATCCGCTCGAACACGTCAACATGAGTCAGAGCACCAACGACGTCTACCCCACCGCGATCAAAATCGGCTTGCAAGGTGCCGTCACCAGGCTTCGAGGTGCGATGGACGAACTTGCAGGCGCATTCGCGGAGAAAGCAGCCGAGTTCTCCCACGTGCTCAAGGTCGGGCGGACTCAGTTGCAAGACGCGGTCCCGATGACTCTCGGTCAAGAGATTGTCACGTTCGCCGTGATGATCAAGGAGGACTCTCAGAGACTGGAAGAGGCCGCTCGGTTGATCTCGGAGATCAACCTGGGAGGGACGGCGATAGGTACCGGTCTCAATGCGCACCCGGAGTACGCCAGACGTGTGCGTGAGCATCTGGTGTCGATCACCGGTCTCGACATCTCGACGGCATCGGATCTCATCGAAGCAACCCAGGACGTCGGGGCCTTCGTTCAGCTGTCGGGAGTGCTCAAGCGTACCGCGGTCAAACTGTCCAAGATCTGCAACGATCTGAGATTGCTGTCCTCAGGCCCACGAGCAGGTCTGGGTGAGATCAATTTACCTGCGGTGCAGGCAGGTTCGTCGATCATGCCCGGAAAGGTCAATCCGGTCATTCCGGAAGTGGTCAATCAGATTGCCTACCGGGTGGTGGGAAACGATCTGACCATCACCATGGCTGCCGAGGCGGGTCAACTGCAGCTCAACGCATTCGAACCGGTCATTGCACACAGCTTGTTCGAGACTGCAGAACTCCTCACGCGGGGCTGCACTGTGTTGCGCGAGCGATGCGTGATCGGCATTACCGCCAACGTCGAGCATCTCGAACGAACGGTCGCGGCTTCGATCGGTGTCGTGACCGCGCTCAATCCCTACATCGGCTACACAGCCGCGACGGAATTGGCGGCGGACGCGCTTGCTTCCGGTCGTACCGTCGTGGAGTTGGTGCTCGAACGCGGGTTGTTGGGCAAGGAGGATTTGGACGCGATCATGGAGCCTGCGAATTTGGCACGAACTGCGATCGTGTCGGCTCCCGATTTCGATCCACTCGTCCCGTCGACCTGACCAGGTCTTCAGGGCGGTTGACACCGCACATGTGGGCGGTATCGTTTAGTGATACGTATAACTACTTGCAGTCCTGTTGTGTCAGGATTGACAGAAGCTGAGTCGGCACGGTTCAAGGACGTACCGCGCCAAGCCAGCCAGGAGACGGAAACCATGTTCGAAAAGACACGAATGGACAGTCATCCCCCCTGTAAGAGCAACTACGACGTCATCGTCGTGGGAAGCGGAATGGGGGGTGGAACGATGGCATACGCTCTCAAGGATTCCGGCCTCGATGTGCTCTTGATCGAGAGGGGAGACTTCCTTCCACAGGAACGTCAGAATTGGGACCCCCGAGCGGTGTTCGAGAAAGATCGGTACAAGAACGCCGAAAAATGGGTCGACACCGAAGGGCGGGAGTTCGCCCCCGGCACCTACTATTACGTCGGCGGAAACACCAAATTCTACGGTGGCTCGTTGGTCAGGTTCAGGAGAGAGGATTTTCAGTCCTCACGGCATCAGGACGGTGAATCGCCGGCATGGCCGTTCTCGTATGACGATCTCGAACCCTACTACGCACGTGCCGAGCAGGTGTACAAGGTTCACGGCGACCACACCGACGACCCGACGTTGCCACGCGACCAACCATTTCCGTACCCTTCCGTAGGGCACGAGCCAGCGATACAGCAGGTCGCCGACGACATGCGTAAGGCGGGTTTCACCCCTTCCAATCTCCCTCTCGGGGTCGACCTTCGGCAGGGTGGGTCATGTATTCGATGCAAGACATGCGACGGGTTCCCCTGCCGTACCTTGGCGAAATCGGATGCCGACGTCTGTTGCGTGCGACCCGCACTCGATTCGGGCAACGTCGAAATCGTCACGAACGGGTACGTGGAGAAGGTGTTGACCGACGATTCCGGACGTCGAGCATCAGGCGTCGAAGTGACCCATCGCGGCGTCACCTCCACAGTACGTGCGGATACGGTCGTAATCTCCTGTGGTGCGGTCAATTCTGCAGCGCTGCTGCTACGTTCGGCCACATCTGTCCATCCTGACGGGCTCGCAAATTCCTCCGGAATGGTCGGTCGTAACTACATGGTGCACATGAACTCGATCATGGTGGCCATCGACCCACTCAAGAAGAACAAGTCCGAATTTCAAAAGACGTTGTACTTCAACGACTTCTACCTGCGTGGCACTGACGATCATCCGTATCCGCTAGGCCACGTGCAACTGATCGGGAAGCTCCAAGCGGAGATGATCAAGGGGCAACGGCCCCACATCCCCAAATGGGCGTTGAGCCTTGCCACGAACCGTAGTACCGATTGGTGGCTGTTCACGGAGGATCTGCCCAACCCTGAAAATCGTGTCACGCTGACTCCCGGAGGGCGTATCCAGATCGCATGGAAACCGAATAACGTCCGGGCACACGAGGTTCTGGTTCGCGAGACGCGAAAAATGCTTCGCAAGATCGGATTTCCGGTGGTCATCAGTGAAGGAACAGGGATAGAGGTCAACTCGCATCAGGCCGGAACCGTTCGGCTCGGTACCGACCCGGCTACATCGGTCCTCGATCCGAGTTGCCAGGCACACGATGTCGACAACCTGTATGTCGTCGACTCCTCCTTCTTTCCGTCGCTCCCGGTGATGAATCCGGCGCTGTCGATCGCGGCGAACGCGTTGCGTGTTGCAGATTCGATCATCGCTCGAAGCGGCGACTCCACGGCGGGTGCATCGCACGGCTCGTCGATCTCTGCATAAATTGCTCACCCCCAATTCTTTTCGATTCGAAAGTGAAGAACATGACTGTGCAAAAGCTCACCGGTGGCCAGATGGTGGTCGACATACTGATCCGTGAAGGAGTTGAAAAGGTATTCGCTATTCCGGGACACGGCAATACGGCGTTACTTGATGCGTTCGTCGACCGGGCCGACGAAATCGAGTTGGTTCCCGCCATCCACGAGCAGGGCGCCGCACACATGGCCGACGGCTACTACCGCGCATCGGGCAAGATCGCGGCCGTCTGTACTTCCATCGGACCGGGAGCGACAAACACCGTAACCGGAATCGCGACTGCGTTCGCGGACTCGCAGCCGATGATTCTGATCACCGGCGCCGTTCACACGTATATGGAGAACCGCGGCGTCCTCCAGGAGATCGATCGGCCGCACGGGAACAATTTCCCACGGATGGTCGAGCCGGTCGTCAAGCGCTGGTGGCAGCCCGGTCGACTCGAGCAGCTACCTTCCGCGATGGCTCAGGCGTTCAACACGATGCTCGAAGGTCGCAGAGGGCCTGTCCTGGTGGATATCCCGCAGGACCTGCAAGCTGAGTACGGCGACTATGTTCCAGAGTTGTACTCGCGCCGAGCTCAGACCCGGGCGACTGGTGATCCCGTCGCCATTGCCGAGGCAGCCAAGCTACTGGCGGGTGCTAAGCGTCCCGTGATCCTCGCTGGCGGAGGCGTCATCGCAGCCGAGGCCGGTGCGGAACTCCTCACACTGGCGGAACGTCTCGGCGCTCCCGTGACGCACTCCTTCCAGGGCAAAGGCGCATTCCCTGCAGACCACGATCTGTACGCGTGGCCGTGCGGCGACATGGGATCGATTCCGGGTAACGGAGTCACCAAGACCGCCGACGTCATTCTTGCAGTGGGTTGCCGGTTCAGCGATCGCATCACGTCCTCGTATCGCCCAGGAGTCACATTCGACATCCCTAACACGAAACTCGTTCACATAGACATCGACGGATTCGAGATCGGCCGCAACTACCCGGTCGAGGTCGGGATCGTCGGCGACGCCAAGACCTCGCTCTCGTCTCTGATCGACGAACTCGGCGCACCGGCAGCGGATTACGACTTCCGGGCAACCGACTACTACGCCGAACTTCAGGACTTGAAGGCACGGTGGGACGAGCACCTGCGCCCTATGCGTGAGACCGACTACTTGCCGATGACCAACTCGCGGGCAATGGTCGAGATCCGAAAGGTCCTTCCGCGTAACGGAATTCTGGTCACCGATTCCAGCAACCCGGCAAACCAGGCGTTCAACGAATTCCCGATCTACGAGCCGAAGAGCAACATCGTTGCCGGCGGATTCTCCGGAATCGGATTCGGTGTACCTGCCGCGATCGGCGCCGCGATCGGCGCACCGGACAAGCCGGTTCTCGCGCTCGTCGGCGATGGCGCGTTCCTACAGACCGGCACGGAGATCGCAGCTGCCGCCATGAGCGGCGTCAATGTCGTCTTCGTCGTTCTGAACAACGGTGGCTGGGAAGCAATCAAGGACCTCCAGATCAATCTCTTCGGCGCGGAACGGGAAATCATCTCAGGCTGGAAGTTGCCGGATGGATCCCCGTACTTCGCCGATATCACTGCGTTCGCGCAGTCCCTCGGATGCAAGTCCGAGCGAGTCGAGGATCCCGCAAAGCTCGGCGCCGCTGTTCAGCGCGCATTCGAGACCGAGGGCCCCGTAGTCATCGAGGCGATCAGTGCTCGCGAGCTGCCCTGGACCGAGATGCATGCAATGGGTTGGTGGGATATCACCGTACCGGCCTACCACGGCGAAGTTCGAGACGACTACGTGAACCAGCGCGGCTTCTGACCCACCCCTCACCGGAAAGTAGTTGTAAGTCATGGGCAACATCAAACTCGGACTTAATCTGGAGTTCGCGCGATACGAGAACGGCTCTTTCGATTGGGCCATGGACCAAGCTGCCGAGATCGGCTACAAGTACGTCGAGCCGATGGTGCACTGGGGTCGTGAACTGCTCAGTGCAGCAGGATATTTCCACAGCCGTTCCATGCTCGACGATCCGTTGATCCTGCGGAATGCGGCCGAAGATCGCGGTCTCAGCATCTCGTCGCTGTCGAGCCACGCGCCACTCGCCAAGCCGGAGGTGGCAGTGGAGTACTTCCGCCAGGCCATCCGCTACGCCGCGGAGGTGGGTTCTCCGATGATCATGGTCGACGATGGACCCACCCCGTCCTGGACCACGGAGGAAGAGAACTACACGCTCATGCGGTACACCCTGAAGGAGGCAGCGCTGGTCGCGGAGCCCCGGGGTATCAAGATCGCAATCGAGACCCACGGGCCGTACACCGCGACTCCGGAGCGCCTCGACAAGATCATGAATTTGGTCGACAGTCCTGCCCTGACGATCAACCTCGATACCGGAAACAGCTACCTGAGTGAGAACGATCCGCACGAGTGGCTCGAAGCCATCATCGGTCAGGTCACGCACTTGCACGCCAAGGACATTGCGGTGGACGACGCGAAACGTCTACGCGGAAAAGTGAGAGGCATGCTGGGATGCGCCTGCGGTGAAGGTGTCATCGACTGGAAGCGCATCGTCGACACGCTCGCCGCGGCCGACCACGACGTCGTCTTGTCGGTGGAGTGCGGCACGCTCGACGCCGCGAAGAAGAGCTACACCCACCTCAGCGCATTGATTGAAGCAGTCGGTCAGTAGCCGTGTTCGGTTTGGAGACGCATCCGGGAAACATGAATACAGTCGTGATCATGAACCCGTCCGTGATGAAGCAGAGGATTCCGAACGGTGAAGTACCGACCGTCGAGGAGTTCGTGACAGCCCCGCCTGCCTTACGCGCACTGCCGATCCCGCGGATCGAAGCCGTCGATGGCCGAGTACAGATCAACTAACCGAACACCGAAAGTGCTCGGGCCCAACCTCATCAGGTTGGGCCCGAGCACTTTTCGTCTCGGCGGCTGTAGTTCTGCCTCGTCTGGGGCGGTGGGGGCCAGAGGGGTGACGGAAAGGGTCTCGGATGTCCGACGCCGACGCCGACGCCGACGGTGACGGTGACGGTGACGGTGACGGTGAGTATCGGATCCGCGACACGAACAGGCCCGTCGAAAGTCGTGGTGACTTCAGACGGGCCTGTACGTCGATCTGCCTGCAGCTACAGCTGCTTACGTGACGGCCTCTGCAGGTCGAGCGCCGGTGATCATCGAGACGATCTCGTCGGCGGTGGTTTCCTTGGTGTTTCGGCACCCGACGACCTGGCCTCGCCGGAAAACGTACACCCGGTCGGTCAGTTCCAGCACCTGTTGCATGTTGTGGCTGACGATGATGACCGCGACTCCGCGTTGTTTGAGGCGTTTGATGATGTCGTGGACGTGGGCGGTCTCCTGCAGGCCCAGTGCCGCTGTGGGTTCGTCCATGATGATGAGCTTCGATCCCCAACCGGATGCGCGGGCGATGGCGATACCCTGGCGCTGGCCACCGGAAAGACCCCGAACGGTCCGGTGTACCTCGGGCACGTTCACTCCGATCTCCGTGAGCAATTCGGTTGCACGCTTGGCCATCTTGCGTCTGTTGAGCACGCTCAAGCCGCCCAAGTTGATCAGCTTCTCTTCACGCCCGAGGAACAGGTTGGTCAGGACGTCGAGGTCGTCTGCGAGTGAAAGATCCTGATAGACGGTTTCGATCCCGGCTTCGCGTGCATCGATCGGGCTTTGGAACTCACAGTCCGCACCGTCGAATCGGATGGTGCCATCACTCGACGGTTGCGCGCCGGAAAGGATCTTGACGAAGGTGGACTTGCCTGCGCCGTTGTCGCCCATGATGGCGATGTGCTCACCGTGTCCGACGCTGATGGAGGCGCCTTGCAAAGCTTTGACGCCGCCGTAGAACTTGGAGAGGTTCGTAGTCTGGAGAAGAGGCTCGGTGGTGTTGGTGATAGTACTCATTGAGGTGGTTCCGATCTGGGGGGTCGTCTCGAATCAGTACGCTGCGGGAGAGTCGGCGACATTGGCGGATGTTACGGGCGGGATCGGGACGAAGATCTTGGGTTGCACCGTGCCACCGTCCAGCAGGGTCAGCATGGCGGCGACAGCTTCTCGCGCCATCTCCTTGGGATCACCGTTGATGGTTCCGTACGTGTCTCCCGCGAGGATGCTCTCGCGCATCTCTTCCGGATAGTCGTTGCCGACGAAGACGATTTCGCTTCGGCCCATAGACTTGGCCAGGCGGGCGCCCGCAGCCAATTCAGGTCCTTGCGCGACAACGGCGTTGATCTGCCCCGCCGGATACTTCGCGAGCCAGTCCTGGGTCAGGCTGATGGTCTTGTCGTTCGCCCAGTTGTTCGGCTGCTCTTCTACGAGCTTGACGTCGGGGAAGTTCTCCTGCAGTTCGGCACGGAATCCTTCCGACCGACCGATCTGCGGCCCACTGCCGAGGATGCCGGTCATCAAGGCGACGTTGCCCCGATTGCCTATTGCTCCTGCGACCATCTTCGCCTGCTCGCGTCCGACCTGAACGTCGTCGGTCCCTACGAACGAGGAGACCGGGGCGTCTTCGGACAGCGCCAGGGAGAATGCGATGACCGGGATTCCTGCTGCTTCGGCTCGTTTGATAGACGGAGTCATGCTGTCCTGGTCGCTGGGGGCGAGGAGAATGGCGTCGACCTTCTGCGTGACCAGCTGGTCCATTCCGCTACTCATCTGAGCGATGTCGTTGTGCCCGTTGACAACACTGAGCTTGTATCCCGCAGCTTCAGCTTCTTCTTGCACAGTCGAGATGGCTACGTTCATCCATGGGTCGACGCCGACGTCGTACACCACGAAGCCCAATGTCTTGTTCGCACCCGAGGAAGGTGCGGTTCCGCAGGCCGTGAGTGCGACGGCGACGAACGCAGCCAGGCAAAGGGCAAATGCGGTTTGGATCGTTCGAGAAGTTCTTCTTACGGTCATGTGTTTTCACTCCTGGAATGTGGTTGGCTGCGAGGGGAATCGGATGTATCAGCGTTTGCGGGCGCTGCGGAACGCTTCGAAGCCGACTGCGAGCAGAACGGCCGTACCCGTCAGCGCCGGCTGCCAGTAAGCGGACACGCTGTACAGGTTCAACGCGTTTGTCAGGACGGTGAGCGACAGGATGCCGATCACCGCGGAGCTGATGCCGCCGACTCCGCCGGTGAGTGGTGTGCCGCCGATGATGACGGCGGCGATGGCGAGAAGTGCCCACTGTGTACCTGTTGCCGGACTCCCGATTCCGGAGATCGAGACAAGAAGAATTCCTGCGATGGCGGCGCACAGCCCGCCGATGGCATAGACGGCAATCAGAACCCGATCGACATGGATTCCGGCGCGGCGCGACCCTTCCTTGTTGCTCCCGACGGCGTAGATGTGCTGGCCGAAGAGCGTGCATCGTAAGACGAACAGCAGAATCAGGATGACTACGACGAATGTAAGACTGGCAAAGGAGATTCCGGCGATGTTCTTCAAGCCCAGATCGGTCCATCCGGAAGGAAGAGGAGCGATCGGGGTGGCGCCGGTTGCGGCGTACAGCAGTCCGGTGACGACGGCTTGTGTACCGAACGTGGCCACGAATGGGTTGATGCCGATCTTGGCTACGAGGATGCCGTTCACGAAGCCGGCGAGTAGACCGGCGACCAATCCGACGAGAATTCCGATGGCTATACCGTGCTGGAGACTGACGTACGCTGCAGCGCATCCGGCTGCCGCTGCCACGATTCCGACCGAGAGATCGAAGCCACCCGAGATAATCATCAGCTGCATACCGCCGGCAATGATTCCGACCATCGCCGCCTGTTGCAGCACGTTGAGCAGGTTGTCCGACTGCCGGAAGATCGGGTTGGCGATGCACAGAATCACCACCGATGCGACCAGTACAGTCAGCATCACCCGCTGAACGACCTGCGAAGGTGTGCTCGGCAGAATGCGTTTGAGCAGAGCCGGTAGCCATTCCTGCGAGGATGCGTGGGGCGGCTGAGGTGCCGCGGAACGAGTGGAACGGCCGACGTCATCGACAGAGATTCCCGCGCTTGGCGGCCGTTTCTGCTGGTCTTCGGTCAGGGGCATTGAGGACTCCTCGAAAGGGTGTTTCGGTGTTCGGTCGAAAGAGCGAAATCAGGTCACCCGGTCGCACGGCGTTGTGCGTGTCGAGATTCGGATCGGTGCCCTGCAGTTCGCGTTCGGTTCGAGAATCGGTAGCGATTACTCGGACGGTGGGCCGGCAGTACAGGGGCGCTGAAACAAATCTTCGGACAGGTAGGAAGCGGGTTCGCCATGTGTCTCAACTCTGTTTGGCGACCCCCGGCGAAGCCCTGGGGTTGTAGAAATACTGTCCTGTGACTGCATTCACAGCTAGACGCAAGCCGGGAAAGATGTCTCGGCTGGACGACACGTTTTGTGTAGTGTCTTTGACATGTCTTTCACGGTTGCGGACGCTCTGGAACTCTCACTGATCCGCGCGGCCGGTCCTCACGTACTCACCAGCGGAACGGATCTGGATCAACGCGAAGTCCGATGGGTTCACTCGTCCGAGATCCCCGATATCGCACGATTTCTCAGCGGCGGCGAATTGTTGCTGACGGCGGGCCTCGGTATAGGGGAAACAGAAGCCGAGCAGCGTGCTTACGTGAAGGCGGTTTCTCGAGCCGGTGCGGCAGCTCTGGTGATCGAAGAATCCGGTCGCATGTTCGATCGAGTTCCTCAAGCTGTTGTGCAGGAAGCCCAACAAATGCTGCTTCCGGTGATCGCGCTGACCCACGAAGTGTCGTTCGCCGGAGTCTCCGCCCAGGTGCACGAAATTCTGACCGAAATGCGACTTCGGAGCCTGACTCGTGAACGTGAGGTCGAAGCAACATTCTCGGGATTGCTGCTCGACGGCGCAGACCATCTCGGAATAGTGGAGACTCTGGCGGCGCTCACCGACAGCACGGTGGTTCTGGAAAACATCGCTCACCGGGTGACGGTCTATTTCTCAGTGGACGGTGTCGAATTCGACGACGACGAGTGGAATCGTCACGCCAGAGTATCACACGACAATGAAACTGATTGTGTCCGGAGGCCCGTCGTCATGCGTGGTCAACCGTGGGGGTGGATCCACGTGCTCCAAGGACAATCGCCGACCGCGCCGTTCTCGGCTGAATTCGCGGCGGAGCGGGCAGCAGCAGCGATCGCGATCTCGCTTCTCACCGATCGTAGCCGCGAGGCGCGTGACGATCAGCGCAGTACCGCTTTGATGACACACTTGCTGCTGGGAGAAATTTCCGGCGATGAGTTCGTGAAGCAGGCCAGTCGTCTGGGGTATCGGCTCGGATCTGGCCTGATGCGAGTGTTCGTGGCCAACAAGAATACTCGTGACGATTCTGCTGGAATCCGGCCCAAGCGCAGGAGCAGTCCCAATGCGATCAGTGCCGACATGGGTGATTACATCGTCACGGTGGCGCCGGAAGTGGGTGGCCGTCCGCCGGAGATCGAGGATCTTGTCGGTTTCGTCGGTGCGGGTGTCGGTGTGAGCCGCGCTATTTCACGTGACATGGTTGCTGTCGCGCTCACTCAAGCGCGCAGTGCTGCCGCGGTCGCCCGAGCTTCTGGTGGTGTCCTTCACTTCGACGAACTGGGGGTCGAGCGGATTTTGGTGACCCTGGCGCAGGGCCCGGAACTGGCGAGCTTCGTCGAAGACGAATTGGGTCCGTTGTTGACGAAGGATGCGCACTCGGCCAGTCCGCTACTGCCGACACTGCGCGCATTTCTCAGCGTCGACGGTCGCAAGACTGAAGCGGCGGACAAGCTCTACGTGCAGCGCAGAACTCTGTACAACAGGTTGGAGCGGATCTCGACGATTCTCGGGAAATCCCTTGATGCCCCGGAAACGCGGCAGCGCTTGCTGTTGGCAGTCAAAGGTCTCGAGCTGCTGGAGGGGTCGGCGATCAGTTCGTCGCGACGTTCCGGAAGGAACTAGCATTCCGACTTCGATGAGGGGGACGGCGGTGCGGGCTGCGCGCGCGGCAGTGAGACGGCCTGTTGCCGGCAATCCGCACAGGGAACCACCGGGCAGTCCCAAGATGACGAAACCGAATCCGCTGGTGGTGAGCTCGAGTGCATTCTTGACGTCGGGTGTCCCTGTCGCCCAAGAGGCTTGGCAAGCTCCGTGAAGTGCGAAAGATGACAAGCAATGCCCATTTCGTGCGGTCGAGCACGAACGGCGACTTCGGCTAGAGCATTTCGTTGATTCCCTTCATAGAAGAGATGAGTGAATCGTATCACTAGGTGATACGATTCACTCATGTCGGTGGTGGTAAAACAAGGTGAAGGTTGAGATGTGGCGCGACAGGCGAAAGTATCGCAAACCGCGGTGTCGCGCCTACCTTCTCCCGAAGTGTCCAGTCGGGGCAATCGCCGCTGTCGACAGTACGTCTCACGGACGTCGTCGTGTGTACATATGCGGGACCTTCAGTGCAGAAACATCTTTCAGGCTACCGAGCTACGGCAGGAGTGGGGCGACGAACATGGCTGGTCACCGTATGGAGGAAGAAGTGGGGTACGTCTGTGTCACGTGTCGCCATATCGGTTCGTCGTTGCCTATGCCCAAGCCGTCTGTGCCGCTGGCCGTGCGAGCTCGATGCAACCTCTGTGGCGAGATCGACACGGCGATGTCGGGGCGGAAAGACGATGTGCCATACCGTGTCGAGCTCTTCGGGGGCTTTCGTAGAGCTTGGACGCATGCAGTCCGGTGTGGGCGAATGTGTGAACACCATCTACTGTGACGACAGGTCAACCGAAGCCAACACTCGGTTGAAACGAGACCACGATAGAATTCGTGAGATCGTCAAGGGTTACGGCGGATGATTCGTCCGGAGCAAGGGGAGTCGCTTCAGTGGTTACGATGAAGGACGTGGCGCGGGCAGCAGGCGTCTCCCAAGCCGCTGTCTCATACGCGTTCAGTAACTCTCCGAAAGTTTCTGCATCGCAGCGTGATCACATCTACGCAGTCGCTCAGTCTTTGTCCTACGCCGGGCCGAACATCGTCGGCAGTAGCCTGCGCTCCGGCCGAGTCGGAGCGGTTGGCATCATGGTGATGGAGTCGTTGGGGCACGCACTGGAAGACCCGTCGACCATGCTGTTGATGAAGGGGGTAGTCGAAGTCAACGAACTCGCCGACGTTGCCCTGACTTTGTTGCCGTTGGTCTCCAGTAGGGAAGAAGGATTCAATTCTCCCGCGGTCAGAGGTTTGGTCGACGGAGTCGTCCTGCACAATGTGACTCCTACCCACCCGATCATTGCGGCCCTGATTCACTCCGGAACGCCGGCAGTTGCGATCGATTCACCCGCGGACTGCGGCTTGCCGTTCATCGGAATCGATGATCGCGCTGCAGGATTCAAGCAGATGGCCCATCTCTTGGATCTCGGGCACCGAAGAATCGGTGTGGTCTGCGAACGTTTGAACATCGGTGGCACCGACGGGTCGATCTCCAAGACAGTTGTCGAACATTCTTCCGAGCGGGTCCAGCGAGATCGGATCCTCGGGTACTTCGATGCTGCAACTGCGCGGGGAGATGCCGGTGTCTCGATCGAGGTTTACGAGGCTTCAGGTATCGATCGTGACAGCGGCGTCCGTGCTGTCCGCTCGATGGTCGAGAAACTGAATCCGACCGCAATAGCCACGACGTCAGATGTCTTTGCCGTCGCTGCCTTGAGCGTGCTTCGTAGCATGAATATCCCAGTACCTGAGGTTGTTTCGGTTGTCGGATTCGACGATGCCCCCATCGCCGAACTCATGGATCTGACCACTGTGCGTCAACCGCTGGTGGAGAAGGGCCGCGCCGCAGCCTCCATGCTGCTCGACAATATCGACGGCGCGAAGCGAAGGCAGAAGATCTTCAAAACCAAGCTGATCGTCCGAAACTCGACAGGCCCGGTCAGCACAGTCTGAACGAGACCATGCTGACCGGGCCGGAGTGGTCAGGATCGATAGACTTTCCGGTACAGTTCGGCGATTTCCTGTGCGCTGGGCACCACCGGGTTGTTCGACGGAGAACCCGACGCCAACGCCTGGTCCGCCATCAGTGGAATGAGCTCCTCCCAGCGAGTCTCGTCGATGCCGAATGTGCGCGGACTGGGTACCTCTACGTCGACGCACAAAGTATCGATGAAGTCGACCAGCTTGTGCGAGGCCGCCTCGTCTGAGTCGCCGCGATCTGCCGCGCCCAGCTGCCTGGCGCAATCGGCGTATCGATCACGCGCCCCGGGTATGGAGAACGCGGTGATCGCCGGAAGCAGCATTGCATTGGAAAGTCCATGCGCCACATGGAAATGTGCGCCGATCGGACGACTCATCCCATGTACCAGGCACACGCTCGCATTGGAGAACGCCATACCCGCCTGAGTGGAAGCATGCATCATCTGTTCGCGCGCCTCCCGATCTGAGCCGTCACGGTACGCGCGCAAGAGGTACTCCCCGATTGTCTTCATCGCAGACAGTGCGAGCCCGTCCGAGATGGGGTTTGCCTTCTTACTGACGTAGGCCTCGATCGCGTGTGTAAGTGCGTCGACACCTGTGTCGGCCGTCAGTCTCGGCGGCATCGACATCGTGAGGTCGGAATCGACGATTGAGGCGATCGGAAGAAATGAAAGTCCAGGGCACAGCATCTTCTCGTCGGTGGTGACATCCGTGATGATCGTGAATTGTGTTGCTTCCGAGCCACTTCCTGCCGTCGTCGGGATGGCGATGATCGGAAGCGCCGGCCCCGCGTACACCCGAGGGGCTTTGAAATCGCGCATGACGCCGCCCTGCTTGAACAAGACGGCAAGTGCTTTTGCCGTGTCCATCGGGCTGCCACCGCCGAAGCCGATGATCGAGTCGGCATCGTGGGCGGTCAGAGCGTCGAGACCAGCCTGTAGAGAATCGGTAGTGGGGTCGGGAACCGTCTCGGAGAAGAGTGCGGCCTTCTTTCCTGCTGCTGCAACGATCTTCAGCAATCGATCGGCTGAACCATTGCTGACCATGAATGCGTCGGTGACGAGAAGCGGACGCTCGATGTTCAGATCCGTCAGCACTTCGCCGAGACTCTCGACGGACCCAGGACCAAGTTTCAAGAACCGGGGAAATGAAATGTTGGCAACCATGCCGATCCCTTCGAATGTTGTGAATGTATTTCCCAGCCCGTGGTATTCGGACGGGATAGGGACTCAGTTGTTTTCGGGGAAGCCGAGGTTGATGCCGCCGTGGCTGGGATCGAGCCAGCGGGTAGTGACGACCTTCCCGCGGGTGAAGAAGTGGACACCCTCGGTACCGTGAGCGTGCGTGTCGCCGAACAGGCTGTTCTTCCAACCACCGAAGCTGTAGTAGGCCATGGGGACTGGAATAGGGACGTTGATCCCGACCATACCAACCTCGATCTCGTTCTGGAAGCGACGTGCTGCGCCACCGTCATTGGTGAAGATCGCGGTGCCATTCCCGAATGCACTCGAATTCACCAGGTCGAGTGCTTCGTCGTAGGAGTTCACCCGCACGACCGAGAGCACAGGGCCGAAGATTTCGTCTGTGTAGATGCTCATGTCGGTGGTGACGTGGTCGATCAGGGTCGGGCCGAGCCAGAATCCGCCCTCACCACCGTTCGCCTGCACTTGCCTGCCATCGACGACGAGTGTCGCGCCGGCGGCCTCACCGGCGTCGACGTAGGAGGCGACCTTGTCGCGGTGGGCCTTGGTCACCAGAGGGCCCATGTCTGAGTTCTTCGTGCCGTCACCGGTTTTCAGGGTGCGGGTCCGCTCGGCGATCTTGCCGACGAGTTCGTCGGCGATGTCGCCGACGACGACCAGTGCCGAGATCGCCATGCAGCGCTCGCCGGCCGAGCCGAATCCGGCGTTGACCATTGCGTCGGCGGCCAGATCGAGGTCTGCGTCAGGCAAGACGATCGCGTGGTTCTTCGCTCCTCCGAGAGCCTGAACGCGCTTTCCATGGCTGGTGCCGGTGCTGTACACGTACTGGGCGATGGGGGTTGAACCGACAAACGAAACGGCCTTGATCGCAGGGTTGGTCAGAAGTTCGTCGACAGCTGTCTTGTCGCCTTGCAGGACGTTGAACACGCCTGCTGGAAGTCCTGCCTCGGCCCAGAGTGCCGCGATCCACAGCGAAGCAGATGGAACTTTTTCGGACGGCTTGAGTACTACCGTGTTTCCGGTGGCGATCGCGATGGGGAAGAACCACATCGGGACCATCGCGGGGAAATTGAACGGCGAGATTATCGCGACCGGGCCGAGTGGTTGACGGATCGAGGTGACGTCGACGTTCGTCGAGGCATTCTCGGTCATACCGCCCTTGAGCAGGTGCGCGATGCCACAAGCGAATTCGACGACTTCCTGGCCTCTTGACACCTCGCCGAGTGCGTCGGAGAGGACTTTGCCGTGCTCGGCGGTGATTATCTCGGCGAGTTCGTGCTTGCGGGCATTGAGCAGTTCGCGGAACGCGAAGAGGATTGCGGTTCGCTTGGCGAGCGAACTGTCGCGCCAATCGGGAAACGCAGCAGCAGCTGCGTCGATAACGGCGCGTGCGTCTTGCACGCTGGCGAGCGCGACACTGCCAGTGACGGCGCCGGTCGCAGGGTTCGTGACCGGCGCGGAGTTTCCGCTCGAACCGGGGGCGATCGTGTTGTCGATCCAATGTGCGATGACAGTCATGACTATTCACTCCTGAGGCTGGGGTTGATTCGAGTCTGTGCCGCAGAATTGCCGTCGTCAACAAGTAAGATCGCAGTACTCAATGCAAAATTGCAGCCAAGAACGGGAATGGCGATGTTTACTTCTGACAACCTGCGCTTTCTGCTGGAACTGTCACGCACGGGGCGCATTTCGGATACGTCGAAGCGGCTGGGGGTCGATCAGACCACTGTCTCCAGGAGAATCTCTAGGCTTGAAAAAGACATGGGAGCAAGGCTTTTCGATCGCGGCGTCTCGGGCTGGCAGCTGACCGAGGCGGGCAGGCGATTGGTTCCCTACGCGGAGAGTATCGAGTCGACGCTACTTTCTGCGCTCGGTGAGACGACCGCCTCGGCGTCGCCGAGCCTCAACGGGACGGTCCGGATCCTGACCCCAGACGGCTTCGGTGCCTTCGTCTTGGTTCCGGGCCTGCGCTCTGTCCGTGTCCGGCACCCGGATTTGTACACCGAAGTGCTGACTTCGACTACCCACGATGTGTTGACCGGGCGTGACTTCGACGTCGCCGTCACGTTGGAGCGTCCCTCTCCCCGATCTGTGGTCGTCAGCAAACTTGCGGACTACAACTTGCGGCTTTACGCCTCGCGTCGGTATCTGGAGACGCACGAGTCGATCTCGTCGGTGGACGACCTACGTCATCACACGCTCGTCTGGTATGTGGACGCGTTCTTGGATGTCGAACCTCTGCGTATCCTCGACCGGATACTGCCCACCGGGCGGGCGCAGATCCAGACCAATAACATCGCTGGTCACTACGAGGCGGTCAGGCACGGTGTGGGAATCGCGCCCTTGCCGACATACATCGGCGCGACCGACGATGACCTCGTGCCGGTGCTGCGTGACGAGTTCGTAATTCGGAGGTCGTATTGGCTCGTTGTCCCGCGCGAGCTGATCAGATTGGCCCGCGTACGGGCGATAAGCGATGCCTTGCATGAGATTGTCGACAGGAATCCCGACCTCCATGCGCGGTGATGTGCGTTTCCTGTATTCCCCGGGTTGGGCGATGGTTGACGGTCAGTTTGTAGCGCCTGAGGAATGATCGCGATGTCAGGTGTGGACGCTGTCGAAGGGTCTTGTGGAATGTGCGAAGAGGGGTGGGTTACCCCGAGGTCTTCAACAATTCGAGGGCTGCGTTCCGGCCGGCACCGAAGGGGTTGGTGCCGATACCGATCCCGTCTGCGACGAGGGCACCTTCGTGAAGCAGCATGATTGCCTCGACGAGACGTTCGTCGGCTAGTCCGTCCGTCGCCAGAATGCGCCGGAAAAGGTCTGACATCTCCCGCTTTTGTTCGGCGATGACAGCGAACACCGGATGTGAGTGATCGCTGAACTCGGCGTGCGCGTTGATCATGCTGCACCCTTTGCCTCCGCTCGCCTTGGACCAGGAGGCGGAAGCGTCGAATACCGCACTCAACTGTTCGGCGCGGCTAGCTCCGGCTGATGCGAGCTTCTCGTCGCGAAAGATTCGCCACCGCCGATCTCGAGCCCTCAGGTATTCAACGACGAGACCGTCTTTCGAGCCGAACCGTTCGTACAAAGTCTTCTTCGTGACCCCGGCGTCCAGTGCGACGGTATCCACGCCTACGGCATGAATCCCCTTTTCGTAGAACAGCTTCGACGCAGACTCCAGAATGCGACGCGCTTTCGGAGTCAATTCGGGTGTGGATTCCTCTGCCATGGACAAAAGTATACCGATCTGTATAGTCGGGCTCATGAGTAAACAGATCGGTATACCTCGGATCGTGACCTCGAGATCTGCCGTGACGGCTACCTTGTCGGTCCTGTTCGTCGCGTGCTGGAGTTCGGGATTCATCGGAGCCAAACTAGGCGCCGGCAGTGCCGGGGTCCCCACGCTGCTGATGTGGCGTTTTCTCCCGCTCGCGGTGGTACTGCTCCCGATTGTCTGGTTCTCCGCCCGGCGCCAGAACACGATGCCGACACCACGGGCTCTCGGCAGGCAGGTGGTGATCGGGATGCTCTCCCAGAGTGGCTACCTGTTGTCGGTGTACTGGGCAGTCGATCTCGGCGTGAACACCGGAACAACTGCGCTGATCGACGGTATTCAGCCGCTGGTGGCTGCCGCGCTGCTCGGTCCGGTCCTCGGTGTCGCAGTCCCGCGTATGCAGTGGGTCGGGTTGGCGATCGGAATGGGCGGCGTCGTGATGGTCACGGCAGCCGATGCCGGGGCCGGTACATCGGCGCCGTGGTGGGCGTACGCGATTCCGTTCCTGGGGATGCTCAGCCTGGTTGCATCCACCTTCGTCCAGCAACGCGCTCCCACGTCTACACCGCCACTGCAGGCTTTGGCCATCCACTGCTCAACCAGCGCAATAGTTTTCACAACTCTGGCGATCGTCTCGGATGCTGCCGTACCGCCGAGTATCAGCACATTCTGGATCGCGTTGCTCTGGTTGATCGTGTTGTCCACCTTCGGTGGTTACGGGCTGTACTGGTTGTTGCTCCGCCGCATCGGCATTACGTCCGTCAACACCCTGATGTTCTTGATCGCCCCCGTCACCGCGGTCTGGGGCGCACTGATGTTCGGAGAATCCTTCACTCCGTTCACCGCGCTCGGCTTGGCGGTGGGCATCGTCGCCGTCGTCGTGGTCACCCGGGTGGGTAATCGCCCGAAGAAGCAGGACGAGGGCACGGATTCCTGCCCGCCGAGAGCTTCGATCACGTCGCGCTGATGAAGGCCGATCGGGATGTGAACCGCTCGCGGAGCGCGGTGAGTTGCTCTGCGGTGAGCTTCAGTCCGTTGATTGCGTAGTCCTCGACGGTGCCGAAGTGCGTGCGCATTTCGTCGAGAGCTGCGTCGAAATAGCTGTCACGGACTCCGAGGAGGGGTCGTAGCACTTCTGCGTCAACGCCTTTGCTCGCGGCGAAGTCGAGGATCGGTTCTGTCATGGGAGCCAGATCGGTGTTCGTCTCCAGGTAGTCGGCGCGTACATCGGCTTCGTCGGCCCCGAGGAGGAGTAGGAAAGAGGTCGCGGCCCACCCGGTTCGATCCTTGCCGGTGGTGCAGTGGAAAAGTGCTGCCCCGGTGCGTTTTTCGTCGATGAGGTCGAGGTAGAACGTGCGATAGGCGTCGAGAGCGGACGGCAGGCTGACGAAGTTGCGGTTGGCTTCCTCCATCTGTGCGATCCCACGTCCATCGCTGATGGTCTCGGCGTATGCGACCGGGTCCGTCATGAGTAGTCCAGTGGCCGCGGCGTTTTGGGCATTGTCGGCAAGTACGTCGAGCCAGACTGTGCGCGTCGAGTCAGGGAGATTGTCGAGTGCGCCGTCGCGCTCGGCGGCGGTCCTCAGGTCGTATACCGTCCGGACGTCCAAGTCGGCGACCGCGGCAAGGTCGTCGCCGTCGAGTTTCGCCAGAGTCGCCGAACGATAGAGCGCGCCCGCGCGGACGGTGCCGTCCGCAACAGGAATGCCACCGAGGTCCCGGAAGTTCGGAGCGGTCTTCAGGAGAACGCGGCGATCGAGCGGGTGAGTTGGCATGGCTGACTCCTTGTGGGTTCCGTTTCCGAACTGATCATTCATGCCTTCTGCACACTGCGCACGAGCTTTTCGGCATTGCGTCTCTTGATCCACTTGTCGATGACGAGAGCCATGAAGATCCACCCGCCCAATGCCGTGATCACCCACACGATGATCGGGGCGAGGATCCAGGACCCGACGCCGCTGATCTCGATACCGTCGGGACCAGGGTCGCAACCCAGAGCGCGAGCAGTGTGGCGACCAAGCCGACACCACCCGCGAGCGGAGCCGCGTAGTGCAGTGCCACGCTGAGCACGAATGGGCCGAGGATCATGTGTGCGAGGGTGAATACACCGATAGCGGCCAAGAAGCCGTTCACGCTCAGGCTGACCCCGGGAAGAGCAAAATGCACGACGATCAGCGCGATCGCGCCGAGAACACATTGCGAAACGAGCTGAAATAACAGACGCATGGCTTGTACCTCCGTGATCAGGTCGAGTCACCCGAGAGTGGTGTGTGCGTGGGGAACGCTTTGCTGCAGGGCTTCGGGACGAGGCGCCGTCCAGGTGCCGTCGAGCACGGAGGGACGGGGGCGGTACAGGCGCAGTACGTAGTTCCACCCGGGCATGATGGGCAGTGCGTTCGCGACGCCGTCGAGATGGACCCCGAAGCGAATGGTGGTGCTGCCGTCGGAGTCTGGGGTGGCCGTGAGGCTGTTGATGCTGTTGACGCCCAGAGCGTTCTCTTCGAAGTATCCGGCCGCGTTGTACAGCGAGACCGACCAGAACGCATCCACGGGAACATCGTTCAGGCGGAGACGGTATTCCCCGACCGGGAGACGTTCGTCGAAGTTGACGTAGGTGGCCTCGTACTCGGGAAGGCCACCCCAGCCGGATGCGGTACCGAGCAGGTGCCTGATCGGATCGACTTCCGCAGCGGTACCGAATGAATGGTCGTACGTGGTGATGCCACGCGCGAGTGCGAGGAGTGCGTCGCGGGTCTCGGTCTGCGATTGCTCGTCGTAGTCGGGCAACGGGAACTCTCCCGTTCCGCCGCCGTCGATGTTGAGGGCGTCTTGCAACCGGTTCACCTCGGCGACGTCTTCGGGGCTGTTCGGATCGACGAGGATGCGCACGATCAGTGCGGCGTAGTCGGTCCCGACCAATTCACGCGTGAGCAGGTGCTCTCCCGGGTCGCGCAGGATGACGGGACCGTAATGATCTTGACTGACCACCCACACGGAGATGTAGCGCTTGCCGGTATCGGGCACCGTGATCGTGACGTTCTCGCGCACGTCGATGATCGCGCTGCTGTACAGAGTGTCGCGGTTCTGGCGGATGATCGGCTGGTTGTCGAGTGACCCGAGATCACGAGTGTGGTTCCACGTGCCCAGGCCGACGCCCGCGGCCAGGCGAGCGAACATGAGATCGGACTCTGCCCGATTGAAGTTCAGGACGTTGACGGCGATCGTGGACATAGTGGGTTCCAATCGGTGTCGGGGTACGGAAGCGGGCGCGGTAATCCATGGCCCGTCGGGGTGAATCAGCCCAGCAGTCGTGCTTTCGCGGCTTGGAACTCGGCGTCACTCAGCAGGCCTTGTGATTTGAGGTCGCCGAGTTTCTGCAACTCGGCGACGAGATCGACCGGGGCCGCGGGTGCGGGTGTGGGCATCGGGAGTGCGGCATGCTGCTGGGCGAATTCGTACTGCGCCTGCTCGTAGTCGGCCTGAGCTCTCCTTTGCCGGCGGGTGGCCATACCGTCGCTGACGGCGGTCGCGGTACCGGTGACGACCGCGGTGCGGGCGGCGAGGCCCAGCAGTCCGGGGCGGCCTCGTCTCGGGATGTACGGCATGTCAGACCTCCAATTTCGGGATGATCGTGTCCATGAGGGCATTGACGACGGGTGCGGGTATCCGCTCGTAACCCAGTAGCACCGCGCCTGACGCAGCGGTGCGGGCGGCGAGTTCGCGCTGATAGACCAGCTCGAGCGCGACCAGCAGCGCTGCAGCGCCGGTGGGAATGGCTGCCGCGAGTTCGGTGATGTCCTCATGCCCGAGCAGACCGGACGCGCCGAGCATCTCGACGTTGATCTCGAAGCCGTTCGGCAACTCCTCGACTTCGATGAGGGTGAGTTCATCGTCCTCGGACTTGGAGATGACGATCAGATCGAGCAGCCGCACCAGGCCGGTATCCGTAAGGTCGGTCAGTGCGGAGAGCGCGGCCGGGTCGAGGCTCTGCCCAGGCAGGCCGAGAAGGTAGAAGTCGACGGGGCCGAAACGCGCGGCACTCACGAGAGGACCTTCAGCTTGAGTGCGGCGAACTCGTCCTCGCTGATCGCTCCGGCTTCGAGCAGTGCTGCGGCTGCGGCGATCTCCTCGCTGGGGCTCTTCCCCGCGACCTCGCGGATATACGATTCGGCGGCCTTCTCGGCGTCGCGTGCGGCCTTGTTGCTGCGTTCCGTCATCCCTTCGCCGCGGGCGACGAGATAGACGAGGGCGGTCAGGATCGGTAGGAAGAGCAGGAAGAACACCCAAACGGCCTTCAACCAGCCGTTCAGCTTGTGGTCGCGGAACAGGTCGGCGATGATCGCGAACAGTGCGAAGAGATATCCGATGAAGACGGTCGCCCACAGCATCCAGCCGAGGCTTTCCCAGAAGCTCATGTGTCTTATCCGTTTCGTGTAAGGCCTGCGCACACGGTATTCCGCTGACTCACGCATTTCGGTTGATTCCGGCAATTCTCACTGGTTTCCGCAGGCTTCGATCGCGGTCTCATCCGAAGCGGATGAGACCGGATTTCCACGGACATCGAACGTCTCGAGTATCTTCGACACATGATCGAAGCCGTGCGTGACGCACTCGCCTCTGGTGAGGCGGAGCAGGCTCGACGAGTCCTGCGGAAAAACTGGCTTCGTTTGATTCTCGAATCTCACACCAGGGAACTCGAGCAGCTCTGCCTTGCTCATCCCGATCCCCACGATCCGCACATCCTGCTGATACGGGCGTGCTGCCGCGATCTCAGCGGTGATCCGTACGGCGCTGAGTTTCTCCGCGGGCAGGGTCTGCGGGTGGCGTCCGACGATTTTGTCGTCTGCTTCACCGACCTGCTGCTCGCTCCGGACACCTCGACCAAGGCCGTCATCGCCGATCGCGCGCGTCACGCGCTCGCCCAGTGCGAGCCCGAGGACGATTACCCGTCCGCGCTTTTCCTCCTCGGATGGACCGAGGTCAGGCTTCGTCGTGACCTTCCTCGTGCCATCGCGCTACTTCGCTCCGCCAGCGACGAGGCGCAGTTGCAGTCGCGCACGGAGACATTGCGTCTTGCACAGTCCAACTTGGCCTTTGCGCTGACCCACGCGGGAGCATTCACCGAAGCCGAACAGATCCTCGACGGCCTTCCTGCGCGAGATGTGGCGTCCGATTGGGAACGCTTCGAAGGTGGTCTCCCACAGTCGAATCGGGGGTGCATCGCTTACTGGCGTGGCGACTTCGAGGAGGCGATCGCTCAGTTCGACTCGATCATCGAGGAGGGCAGCCCTGGAACCAATTTCGAGGCGCTCGCCCGTCTGTACCTGGTGATGAGCCTGATCGCTCTGAACCGGGAAGACCGGTACCACAACGCCGCTCGTCTGCTGCGAGGCGTGAGCACTGCGGACAAGCACGGCATTCCTTGGGATACGCTGCGGCGCGTCACCACGGCCTGGCTCGCCCACGCTCAAGGACAGGACGAGCAAGCTCGCCGCATCGCAATGCCCACGCTGACCAGAACAGGTGCTGCGGTCGCTCACGCGCTTCTCGCGGAGCTCTACCGAGTCATGGGGGATCCGGAACCGTCGGCTCAAGCGCTTCGCTTGGCAACCTCGGCCGCGCTGCCGCGATATGCGCTGGTGAGCACCCTTGTCACGTCTGCCGCCCTGAGCTCCGTCGCCGGGCGTGGACCGCAGGCGCACGAGCAGTTGGATCGTGCGCTGGCGGAAGCAATCCCCGAGCGGATTCTCGCCCCATTTCTGAGCGGCGATCCGGTAATCGTCGATCTGTTGAACGCGCACGCAACACAGGGGTCGAGACACCAGGAGCTCCTGTGCACGATTCTGGAAAAACGGGGCCAGCTCTCTGCCAAACTCGCCGGAGTCCTGACGGAACGTGAGAAAGAGATCCTCACTTTTCTGCGAACTACGATGACTGCAGACGAGATCGCTGCGCACCTCGGCATCGCCTATCCCACTGTGAAGACTCACATTCGCTCGATCTACCGCAAACTAGGCGTGACCAAACGGCGTGCCGCTGTTCAAGCAGCCGACAACCTAGACCGCGGGATCGGGGGCGATTCCGCGGCGGAGGCTGCGAACCGTCAGGTCCAAGGCTTGTAGGCGCGTCCCGGAACCACGGTTCACGTAGTCCATCGACGTGTAGAGCAGTGACCACAGCAGGTTCTGCACCCAGTCCGAACCCATGTCGGGGTCGATGGAACCGTCGGAGTGTCCGCGCTCGATGGCATCGGTGACTGAGTCGTCGTTCGACGCGGACTCGGCAAACGAATCTTCCTGATACACACCGGGAGTGAAGAACAGGACCGTCAAGAGGTCGGCCAGTTCGAAGTATTCATGGCACAGGCGAACCAGCGCTTCGGCTCCCGTACCCTCGCCGAGTCGAGCTGCTGCTGCTGCCTCTCCGACGGCGCGGGTGGCCTCGGCCGCGACTGCGTCGACCAGGTCTGACCGTTCGGGAAAGTAGCGGTGCAAAGTGGTCCGGCCGACCTTTGCGGCCGAAGCGATCTCGCTGAGGGTCGCAGCAGGCTTGGATGCGAACACCGAAACGGCAGCATCGAGGATGGCCTTCCGTGTGCGCTCGCGGGTCGCGCTTTGTTCTGGTGCGCTGTGGATCGTTGTCACGAATCCGAAGCGTAGCCGTGTCCGGTTTCGGTATCCAGTGTTTCCGAATCGGAATTTCTCTTGCCCTTTATGGAACATTCGTGTTCCATAAATTCATGCTTGAATCCGACGCTTCTCAGCCCGCACCGAAATGGAGCAATCTCCGCGTCCTCTCGGAGTTCGCTCGACCGCATCTGCCGTCGCTCCTTCTCGGATTGGTACTGGCGCTGTGCGGCTCCGCGGCGACGCTGGCAACGCCCATGGTCACCAAGTGGGTTCTCGACACCCTCGATACCGGTGCGTCGCTGAAAGGACCTATCCTCACGCTCGTCGTCCTTCTGATCGTCGGTGCCGTGCTCGGTTGTGCTCAGTGGATCGTTCTCGGAACCGCCGCCGAGAAGGTTGTCTTCGACGCCAGGTCGTCGCTGGTGAAGCGATTCCTGGCGGCGACCGTACCTTCGCTGCAATCGCGATCCGTGGGTGAATTGGTCACCCGGGTCACGTCTGACACCTTGCTGCTGCGGGAGGCTGCGTCGTCGGCCGCGGTGAATATTCTGAACGCAGCCGCGTTGACCATCGGAACGATTGTTCTGATGGGCGTACTGGATCTGCCGTTGTTGGGCGTCACCATGGTGGCAATCGTGTTCGCCTCCATACTCTTTGCCGTTCTGATGCCTCGGATTTCCGCAGCCGAAGCGCGAACCCAGGAATCGCTCGGTCAGCTCGGCGGCGTACTCGAGGGTGGCTTGCGTGCGATCCGGACGGTCAAAGTTTCCCTCGCCGAGGATCGCGTCGGCGCTCTGGTGACGAACAATGCGTCCGATGCGAAAAAGCATGCGATCACGGCAGTTCGAGTGTCGGCAACCGCGTGGACTGTCGCGTGGACCGCCATTCAAGGATCGATCATTGCCATCCTCGGCTTTGGTGCCTGGCGAGTCGCCGACGGCGAAATGGCAGTCTCGACGCTAATCGCGTTTCTGCTCTACGCCTTCACCCTGATGGGGCCGGTGTCGGAGCTTGCGCAGAACGTGACCTCCGTTCAGTCGGGAATCGCGGCAGCTATCCGGATTCGCGAGATGCAGTCGTTGCCCACCGAGCAGTACGACGAGGTCGTGGACGTGGTCGCGAAAACCAACGCTGCCGCGCCGCTGATCGAGTTGCGCGACGTCACCGTGAGCTACCACGGATCGAACCAGCCGGCGTTGCGCGATGTCTCGCTGGTCATTCCGACGCGTGGGCACATGGCCATCGTCGGCCCGTCGGGTGCAGGAAAGACGACCTTGCTCTCGACCGTGCTGCGATTTGTCGAACCGCGATCGGGTGAGGTTCTCCTGCATGGAGTCGGTTACGACGCGCTCGATCACCGCGCTGTGCGCGAGAGTCTCGCATACGTGGAGCAGGAGACACCGGTGGTGCCCGGAACGATTCGGGAGAACGTCGTCTTCAGCCATCCCGATGCGACGGACGAAGAAGTCCAGGCCGTTCTGCGCTTGCTCCGGCTCGACGACGCGATCGAGGCCCTGCCCAACGGACTCGACACCGCTCTGACGGCCACTTCGCTGTCGGGCGGCCAACGTCAGCGGATCGCGATGGCGCGCGCAGTTCTGCGGCCGAGTGCTTTGCTTCTGCTCGACGAAGCCACTGCCCAGGTCGACACGCTCACCGAAGCCGCGATTGTCGACGCGATCAACGAACGTGCGCGCACCGGGGCCGTGGTGACTATCGCTCACCGGCTCTCGACGGTGCGTGACGCCGACTGGATCGTGGTCATGGAAGACGGTCGGATCCGCAACATCGGCAACCATGACGAGCTCATGGACAAGGACGATCTGTACCGCGACATGGTGGTTGCCGGCCGGCTCGATCAGGGCGAGGCAATGCTCGAGGATTGTTGACCCGACGCGTCGGCGTGTGCGAGAGTGCTGATACCGAGCGATCGCTCGGTCGGGATGTTCTTTCGGAGGTGGCTGGTGGCAATCGATCTGACGTACGCGCCCGAGGTGGTGGCGCTGATCGAGAAGACGCGCGACTTCACGCGCAACGTAGTGCTCCCCATCGAAGACGAACACGCCGGTGACATCGCTGTAGCGGGTGGCGATGCAATCCGCATCGAGATGCAGTCGGCAGCAAAAGAAGCCGGTGTCTTCGCCCCGCATGCGCCGATCGAGTACGGCGGACACGGACTCAACATGAGTGATCGCGCGCCGGTCTTCGAGGAAGCCGGCTACTCGCTATTCGGGCCGACGGCGCTCAACATCGCGGCGCCGGACGAGGGCAACGTTCACATGCTGGCCCACGTGGCGAACGAAGCACAGAAGCAGCAGTTCCTCGCGCCGCTCGCAAGCGGGGACATGCGGTCGGCATTCGCCATGACCGAACCCGCGCCGGGAGCGGGATCCGATCCTTCGGCTTTGAACACCCGCGCCGAGAAAGTCCCCGGTGGCTGGAAGATCAACGGTAAGAAATGGTTCATCACCGGCGCCGACGGCGCCGGGTTCTTCATCATCATGGCGCGCACGTCCGGTGAGCCCGGGCAGCGCGGCGGAGCGACCATGTTCCTGGCGCCGACGGACACTCCCGGCCTGGTAGTGGGTCGACACATCGACACCCTCGACAAGGCCATGATCGGCGGGCACTGCGAGGTCACGTTCGAGGATCTCTTCGTACCCGACGAGGCCGTTCTCGGTGAGGTCGATCAAGGTTTCGCCTACGCGCAGGTTCGCCTCGGTCCCGCCCGCATGACGCACGTGATGCGCTGGCTCGGTGCAGCGCGCCGCGGCCACGACGTCGCCGTGGCCAGGGTTGCCGAACGAGAAGGCTTCGGCTCGAAACTCGGTGATCTCGGAATGATCCAGAAGATGGTCGCCGACAACGAGATCGACATCGCAGCCAGCCGCGCACTTCTGGTGCAGGCCTGCTTCGAACTCGATCAGGGCGGGCACGCGAGCAACGCGACGTCCATCGCCAAGACCTACGCTGCCGAGGCGATCTTCCGGATCGTGGACCGCTCCATTCAGATGTGTGGCGGAATGGGCGTGTCCGGCGATCTGCCGCTGGCACGCTTGTCCCGCGAAGTGCGTCCCTTCCGCGTCTACGACGGCCCGTCCGAGGTTCATCGCTGGGCAATTGCGAAACGTGTTGTCGGAGCTGCGAAGCGCGCTGCTCGGGAGGAGTCGAAGTGACGGACTTTCCAGGACTCGATCTCGCGGCGCTTCACAAGTATCTGCAAGCCGCAGGCGTCGAGGTGAGCGGTGAGTTGCGAGCCGAACTGATTTCAGGCGGCAAATCCAATCTCACCTACGGAATCTTCGACGACAACTCGAAGTGGATTCTCCGTCGTCCACCCACGGCCGGCCTCACGCCGTCGGCGCACGACGTTGCGCGTGAGTTCCGAATCACCTCGGCGTTGCAGAACACCGCCGTGCCGGTCGCGCCGACCGTCGTGCTGTGCGAGGACGCCTCGGTGATGGGTGCGTCGTTCACGGTGGTCGAGTTCGTCACCGGTCAAGTGATCCGAACCAAAACCGAGTTGGAAGCTGTTCCGGCAGCGCAGGTCACGCAGTGCACCGACGAGTTGGTGCGTGTTCTCGCTGCACTGCACGACGTCGACTACACCGCAGTGGGTCTCGGCGAACTCGGCAGACCCGACGGTTACGTAGCCCGCCAGGTGAAGTTGTGGGCCGGTCAATGGTCACGCGTCAAGACCGAGGACTCGGCCGACGTGGACAGGTTGGCGTCGAGCCTCGCGGAATTGATTCCGGCGGAATCAGCCTCGTCGATCGTGCACGGCGACTACCGGATCGACAACACGATTCTCGCGGCGAACGACGTCACCAAGGTTGCCGCAGTGGTGGACTGGGAACTGTCGACGCTGGGCGATCCGCTGGCGGACATCGCGATGATGTGCGTCTATCGGCATCCCGCGCTGGATCTGGTTCTGGGTGAGCCTGCTGCGTGGACGAGCCCGTCGCTACCGTCCGTTGTCGATCTGGCGCAACGGTATTCGTCCGTGTCGGGTCGTGAACTGGCGCATTGGAACTTCTACATGGCGCTCGGGTTCTTCAAACTCGCCGTCGTGGCGCAGGGCATCGATCACCGATTCCGAGCAGGAGCCACCGTCGGCGGGGGATTCGACAAGGCTGGATCTTCTGTGCCGGAACTGATCTCGGCCGGACTCAACGCACTGCAAGGGAAATTCGAATGACTCGATCAGCACTGGTCACCGGCGCCTCCAAGGGAATCGGGCTCGGCATCGCAACACGCTTGGCTTCGCAAGGGTACGGGCTGACCATCACAGCGCGTGATACCGAGCGGCTCGCCGTTGTCGCCGAAGAACTTACCCGCGCCGGATCGCCGGACGTCGTCGTCTCGGCCGGCGACATGGCGGACGAGAACTTCGCCGCAGCACTCGTCGCCACACACAATGAGCGATTCGGCTCCATGAGGGCTCTCGTCCTCAACGCCGGAGTGGGAACCAGTGGGCGAGTAGCGGATTACCCGATGCGACGTTTCGACAAGACCGTTGCCGTCAATCTCCGAACACCGTTTGCACTATTGCAAGCGTCGCTGCCGCTCCTGCGTACAGCGGCGGACGCGGACCTTGCCGGCGGAGCGAAGGTGATCGCTCTCGCCTCGATGGCCGGTGTGTATGCCGAGAGCGGCCTGGCCGTCTACGGAGCCACCAAAGCTGCGCTGATTTCGATGGTCGAGGCACTCAACGCCGAGGAATCCGGAAACGGCGTCAGTGCGACGGCCATCGCTCCCGGTTACGTCGACACCGACATGTCGGCATGGACACACGATCGGATCACACCGGACACCATGATCAAGGTCGACGACATCGTGGAGTTGGTGGACGGTCTGCTCAAGCTCTCGTCTCGAGCGGTCGTTCCGAAGGTCGTCATGGCGCGGGCCGGGACCAACGGCTACTCCGCCTGAAATTTCAATCCAGCTTGGCTTCGCCCCGCTTGCGAAAGAAGTGAAAGCCAGGCACCCCGACGATCGCCTGCCGCAGGTCCTTGACCACTCCGAGGAGTTCGTGGATCTCGGGCGAGACGGAGTCCAAGGTTCCGAGGATGGGCAACACCGCGGCCACCCGGTCGGTGAGCTCCGGTAGTTGGTCGATCAGCTTGATCGCGGCGCTGACCTCTGCCTCGGAAAGGTCGTCGGCGAACCTGGCGGCCAGCGGCGCGAGCTGTAGGGCGATGGGCTCGTAGATCTCGAGGAGTTGTCCCGCGATGTCCGACGTCTGCTCGACGGCCTCGACCAGTGTCTCAGCGCGAACGGTCACGGCGGCGGCTCCGATGACGACGCGGTCGGCGTTGTCGGCGATCTGGTTGATGCGCGCCACCAACCTCTCGACCGAGAAGAGGAGCGCCTCGAGTCGAGTGGGCAGGGTGACCGCAAATGCGACCGTGGACAGGGACCAGTGCACCACGTCGCCGACGGAGCGGACGACGGTGGAGCTGCCGGGCAAAACTAGAGCCATCCCTCGATACTGCCTGATGTGACGTCAAAGTACAGGTAAATCTCACATTCACGAGGCCCGCGGCGTCTTCGAGGTGTCGGTGCCGGCGCGGACAATCACTTCACCCGCTGCCTGCCGCACCGCGCAACCTGGAAGGATCGAGACATGACGGCTATCCGTACGCACACTGTGATCGACTCGCCGATCGGAGCGTTGACGCTGGTAGCAGCAGGTGACGACCTCTGCGGTCTGTACATGGCGGAGCATCGCCACAAGCCGGACGAGTCCACGTTCGGTGATCGTTCCTCGGCGGTCTTCGGTGAAGTCGAATCGCAGCTCACCGAGTACTTCGAGGGTGATCGCACGGAGTTCTCCGTGCCGCTGGCGCCCGTGGGCACCGAGTTCCAGAAGCGGGTGTGGGACACCTTGCGAACGATCCCGTACGGCGAAACCTGGACCTACATGGAGCTCGCGCAAACTTTGGGTAACCCGCTTGCGATCCGTGCTGCCGCCGCGGCAAACGGCAAGAATCCGATCAGCATCATCGTTCCCTGTCATCGCGTGGTCGGTAGCGACGGAAGTCTGACCGGTTTCGCCGGCGGCCTCGAACGTAAGCGGTTCCTACTCGACCGCGAGCACGGCGGCGAATCGGATGTCCTCTTCTGATGCGCTCGGCTCACAATTCGGTGATCGGGAACGTCTACCGGTCGTGACACTCAAACCGTTCGAAGACGTCGTGACCGAATACGGTGCAGTGGTCCTCCGTGTCTGCCGCGCGGTGGTCGGGCCCGTCGACGCCGAGGACGCGTGGTCCGAGACGTTCATCGCAGCGATGCGGGCATATCCGGATCTGAATCCGGACGCGAACATCGAAGCCTGGCTGGTGACCATCGCGCACCGCAAGGCAATCGACATCACCCGAGTGCGCGCCCGGGTGGCCGTGCCGACAGACGACGTTCCGGAGTTGCCGACGCGAATCGGCGTACCCGGAACGTGGGATCACGAACTCTGGGACGCACTCGAACAGCTACCGCTCAAACAACGTGCGGCAGTCGCCTATCACTTTCTGGGTGGGCTGCCGTACGCAGAGATCGCGGACATCCTCGGCAACACCCCGGCGGCCGCCAGACGCGCGGGTGCCGACGGTATCGCCACACTACGAAGAACCTACTTGTCCGCTACCGCTGCGGAAGGGAGTCACTCATGAGTAACGATGTGTTCGAGGCGCTTCCAGCCGTTGACGCTGACGCCATGATCCGCCTACGGGCGCGCCTGGCTGCTCAGGCGTCCGAAGCTGAATTGATCGACGTGGCATATCGAACCGTCGATTCGCCGGTCGGAAAGCTGCTCCTGGCGGCGACCGATGTCGGCCTGGTGCGGGTTGCCTTTGCCGTCGAAGGGCACGACCTCGTTCTGGAACGTTTGGCGGACACCGTCAGCCCCCGTGTGCTTCATTACCCGCGCAGGCTGGACACTGTCGCTCGCGAGTTGGACGAGTACTTTGCCGGTGCGCGTCGAGAATTCGATCTGCGCTTGGACTTCCAACTCGCGAAGGGGTTCCGACGCGAAGTGTTGCGTCATCTTCCCGAGATCGAATACGGCCACACTGCAAGCTATTCGGTGGTCGCGGCAGCATCGGGAAGCCCACGTGCGGTGCGTGCCGTAGGGACCGCATGTGCAAAGAACCCGCTGCCGTTGGTGGTCCCGTGTCACCGGGTGGTGCGCAGCGACGGCAGCCTCGGGCAGTACGCGGGTGGCCCCGAACTGAAAGCGATTCTGCTGGATCTGGAAGCCGGCCGGTGAGCGCAGTGACGCTGCGCTTTCAGGCGCCCTATGCAGTCGAACCGCTCACCGGTGCCCTGCGGGCTCACTGCGTCGCAGGCCTCGAGCGTCACGACGACGGTGTTCACACCAGAGTCGTACCGTTGCCTTCCGGACCCGTTGTCGTGTCGGTGTCGTGGACCGACGACGGTGTCGTCGTGGATTCCGATGTGCCGGTAGCGGATTCCGCAGTGCTGGAGGTGATCGTGCGCCGTTGGCTCGACCTCGACGCCGATCACACTGCTGTCGAAGCGGCGTTCGGTAGTGATGAGTTGTTGGCCCCACTTGTTGCCGCCCGTCCAGGATTGCGTGTGCTCGGTTCGGTGGACGGGTTCGAGACCGCAGTGCTCACTGTTCTGGGACAACAGGTTTCGCTCGGCGCGGCGAGGACGTTCGGTGGTCGTTTTGTCAGCGCATTCGGAGCGCCGGTGCAAGGGGATTTTCTTGCCTTCCCTGATCCGGACGTGGTTGCAGCGCAATCAACCGAGGGCATACAGAAAGCCGTCGGATTGACCACAGCGCGCGCAAGAACAGTGCACACGCTGGCAACTGCGGCAGCGAACGGCCTCGACCTCTCCTGGAATGCGGATCCTGTCCAATTTCGGCGAGAGCTGTTGGCGCTAAAGGGGATCGGACCGTGGACCGCTGACTATCTCACCGTCCGGATTCTCGGTGATCGCGACGCATTCGTGCCCGATGATCTGGTGTTGAAACGTGCGCTGGGGGTCTCGACGGCCAAAGAAGCCGCAGCGTTGTCCGAGCGCTGGCGACCCTGGCGAGCCTACGCGCTCTTTCATCTGTGGACCAAGGAAGCGTTTCTGTAGTCGGTCAGTCTTTCGCGCGCGCCAGTTCGGACGGCCACCAAATACGTTTCCCGATGTCGTGAGAGAGTGCCGGCACCAGGACGCTGCGCACGATGATCGTATCGAGCAGCACGCCGAAGGCCACGGCAAATCCGATCTCGGCGAGGAAGACCAGTGGCAGGATGCCCAGTACGGCAAATGTTGCGGCCAAGACGATTCCGGCTGACGTGATCACACCGCCCGTCACCGCAAGACCGCGCAGTACACCTGCACGGGTGCCGAATTCTCCGGTCTCCTCCCGGACTCTGGTCATCAGGAAGATGTTGTAGTCGATACCCAGCGCGACGAGGAAGACGAAGGCGAACAGCGGGAACGATTGATCCGCCCCGGCGAACCCGAATACGTGTGTGAAGAAGAATCCGCTCACACCGAGGGTCGCCGCGAATGAAAGCACCACGGTGACAATGAGAATCACCGGGATCAGCAGAGCGCGGAGCAAAGCGGCCAGAACCAGGAAGATCACCACCAGCACGATCGGGATGATCAGGTTTCTGTCGCGGACCGAGGCCGCCTGGACATCAAGGGTGGTGGCCGTGCTGCCGCCGACGAGCGCGTCGGCGCCGGGCACGTCGTGGACGGCAGTCCGCAGTCGCTTGACAGTTTCGAGTGCCTGCGGCGAATCGTAGGAGTCGGCGAGGGTTGCATTGATCATGGTTCGGCCGTCGATCGGTGCAACGGTGAAAGCCGCAGGGGCGCAACCCGCAGCGGCGGCTTGTGCGACGGCAGCGGGGTTGGTCTTGATCAAATCGCTGACCTTCGCGACGTCCACCTGGGTGCAGACGGCGCCGGGATCCTGCGAGATACCTTCGACGCCGCTGGCTGCTTTGATGACGGCGTCGGCCTGGTCGGCGTTTGCGGTGATCACGGCCGGTGCGCCGGCTCCGGGATCGAACTTCGAGTCGTAGAGTTCTTGTCCGACAACGGCGTCGGGACGATTGGTGAAGCTTTCGGTGGATGTCAGGCCATCGGTTTTGAGACTGCCGATCCCGGCCGCGAACAGGATGATCAACAACACTGTGGCGCCGATCCACAGTGGGCGGTCCTTGCTACCGACGGCCTCGGCGATCTTGCCCCACATCCCGTGCGTCGTAAGGTCTGCGGCGTGATCGACCTTGGGCTTGCGCGGCCAGAAGACCCACCGTCCGGTGGCGGCCAGAGCGACCGGCATGAACGTCATCATCACCAGATAGGTGCAGGCGATCCCGATGGCGGCGACGGGTCCGAGGCTCTTGTTGGAGTTGAGTTGAGAGAACGTCAGGCAAAGCAGACCGAGAATCACGGTGACAGCCGAAGCGGTGATGGCCGGCGCAGACTCGCGCCAGGCCTTGATCATCGCGTCGAAGCGGTTGGGATACGTGTGCAATTCTTCGCGATAGCGAGAGATCAAGAGTAGGGCGTAGTCGGTACCGGCACCGATCACCAACACGAAAAGGATGCCTTGAGACTGTCCGGTCAGAGTGAGTAATTCGGCTTTCGCGAGAAAATAGATCACCATCGACGACAAACCGATGGCGAGGAGCGCGGAGAACAGCGGGAAGAACCACAACACCGGCGATCGGTACACGACAAGCAGGATGAGGATCACGACCAGGAGTGCCGCGCCAAGGAGCGCTCCGTCCAGACCGGCAAAGGCGTCGATGAACGCAACGAGTAGCCCACCTGGCCCGGCTGGGAGTACCTCGACATCACCAGCTGCTTGTTTTGCTGCGTCGATGACGTTCTGCTCGGTGGTCGCCAGGACATCGCCTGCCACGGATGTGTCTCCGTCCTTGGCGACGAGTGGCACGAAGATCGACGCAGTTGTGCCGTCGGCGGAATACTGAGTGGGCTGCATACCGTCGGCGTCTACCCCGGAGATGCCGGCAATGGCGCCGTAGGCCGAGTTGATTGCAGATTTGTCCGCCTCGGTGAGGGCCGAATCTCTATGGAACAGAACAAATCCAGGGATCGTCTCGACTGCGAGGAAGTTCGCGGATTGGTTGCTGACGATTGTCGATTCGGCGGAACTCGGGAGGTACGAGGCGTTGTCGTTCTTTTGAACCTCGGCGAGTTTGCCCTGGAAAGAACCGCCGAATCCGCCTGCGACGAAGGCGAAGATCGCAAGGGCGATCACGGTGAAGATCGGCACGCGAAGGCGCTTCACGGCTCCGCGCTCGTTCCGTTCTGCGTCAGTTGTGTCCAGCTTGGTCATGGTTCTCCTCGAACGCAGTCGACCAGCACCAACAAAGCAACGTTTTCCAGTAGAACACGCAATACGGGCGCGGTGGAACCACTTGGCGTGGAATTGACGACGCTACGAAGTGCCTTTGCCGTATGTCTCGCGGGCTGCGACGTCCATGGGAAAACGGACGACTGTGTCGCCGAACAACAATCGAGTTGCCGAAGCAGCTGCGGCCAGCACGTGCGCGGTACCGGTTTCGGGGTTGCGGGTATGCACGACTACCTCGTCGTGCTGGAAGAAGACCAACTCGCCGTCCGGATCTTCGGCGAGGCGGCGCCTGAGGTCGGCCAGGAGGCACAGCGCCCACTCGGACGCAGTCGCCTGCACGACGAAGTTGCGCGTGAAACGACCGCGGGCGTGAGCGTCGCCGTGGGAGTAGAAGTCGGGAGACGGTGGGGGACAGGCCCGGCCGAGCAGTGACTTCACCACCTCGCCGCGCTCACCTGCCTTGGCAGCTTGCTCGACGTACTCGACGGCGACCGGGAATCGCTTCCGCAACAAGACGAGCAGTGCTTTGGCTTCACCCGCCGTCGCCCCGTACAGGACTCCGAGGATTGCGACCTTGGCTTTTGCGCGATCACCGCCGAAGGCTTCGGCACCGACAAGTGCGTACAGGTCGTCGTCCCCGGCGGCGGCCATCATGCGGCGGTCGCCGGACATGGCGGCCAGAATTCGGGGCTCGAGCTGACCGGCGTCGGCGACGACGAACACGTGGCCCGGATCGGCGACGACGCTCGAGCGCATTGTCTTCGGAATCTGGAGGGCCCCGCCGCCTCGACTCGCCCACCTGCCGGACACGACACCACCAGGAACGTAGATCGGACGGAATCGATCTCCCCGCACCCAACTGTCCATCCACTGCCAACCGTTGGTGCTGTACAGCTTGGCGAGTTCGCGATGACGAAGGAGTAGCGGCACAGCCGGATGATCGATCTCCTGCAGAAACCACTTGCGCGTCGACGGAAGTTCGATGCCCTGACGCCCGAACGCCTCGGTGATCTCCACCGAAGACGAAGGATTGACGGTGCGCCCGAAGACCTCACTGATCTGTGCGGCAAGTTCCTGCATACGAGCGGGGAGGTCGTATCCCGTCGGCCGCGGCCCCAGCCGTTCTTCGAGGAGTTCGCGATGCTTCTGCGTCGAGAACGGAAGGCCCGTGTGCGTCATCTCGGCGGCGCTGAGAGCGCCGGCCGATTCTGCTGCGATCAACAAGTCCAGTCGAGCGTCCGTGCCGATGGTTGCGCGCTGCTCGGCGAATTCGGTGACGACGGCGAGGGGATCGAGAACGGGTGCAGTGTCGAAGAGTCCGAGTCGATCGTCGTCGAACTCCTCGGCGGGCGGTGACGGTTTGCCGGCGCGCATTCCGAGTATCGCGCGGGTCAGGGAGATGTCGTGGCACCGTTGAACCCGTACGCCTGCCCGCAGTAGCGGTGGGTACACGGTCGCCGTACTCGGCCACACCCACCGCGGGTGCTCGGCTTCCTCGATGGTGCGTACCGCTGCGATCAGGTCGGGGTATTCGACGGGATCGGCGAGCGGCGTTCCAGCGGGATCGGTCCGTAGGACAGTTGCCGTCACAGCTCCCGTGGACGTCGTACTACCGGGGACCAGGACAACTCGCACGACATCAGTGTGACGGCTGGGTCCGACACGCCATCGCTCGGCGTGCTCAGGCCCTGACGAACCGGATGTGTTGACCCGGGCGGGCTTGGCCGAGTCGGTCGATATCTGCGTCCGCGACCACTCCCACCACCGGATAGCCGCCGGTGATGGGGTGATCGGCGAGGAACACGACAGGTTGGCCGCTGGGTGGGACCTGGATCGATCCGAGTGCCACGCCTTCGGTGGGCAGTTCGGTGTCGTCTGTTCTTCGAAGTAGTTCGTCGGCGCCGACGCGATCGACGCGTGCGCCGATTCGGTCCGAGTCGGTCGAGATCGCCCATCGGCCATGGAGGAGTGTTTCGGGGTTGGTGAATCGATCTGCGCGAGGACCGAACACCACTCGAATGGCGAGAGTCTCGTTTGCCATCGGCGGCACCGGTGCGAGGTCGACGGCTGAGAACGTGGTCGGCGATGGCCCGATCGGGAGAAAAACACCAGGCTCGAGAGGCGCCGGACCGATCCCGGACATCGTGTCGGTGCTGCGCGATCCCAGGATCTCGGGAACCACAATGCCGCCTCGGACGGTCAGATACGTCCGCAGTCCACTCGGTGCGTAGTCCAGGCGGACGGTCTGCCCAGCCCGCAGATCGATCACGCTCGAATGCCCGACCGGAATGCCGTCGCGGTAGGCCTATGCAGGCGCACCGGTGAACGCGATCGTTGTCGGTTGCTGCGCCCGAAGACTCAGCCCACCCAGGAGGACCTCGACACCGGCTGCGCCCTCGTTGTTGCCGACGAGCCGATTGCCAAGCCTCAGAGATCGCCTGTCTGCCGCACCGGAAACCCCGACACCCGAGCGAAGATGACCTATCCGTCCGAGGTCCTGGATCAGGCTCAGCGGCCCGGTGTCGAGTATCTCGAGGCCGTTCATCGTTGTTCCTCGTTCACGAAGCGCACGCGTCTGCCGGGCTGAACGGTGGCCGGTGGTGTGGCGTTCAGATCCCACATCACGGCATCGGTGCTCCCGATGATCTGCCAGCCACCCGGTGATGCACGCGGGTAGACCGCGCTGTATCCAGCGGCCAGGGCGACGGAACCGGCAGGCACAGCGGTTCGTGATTGCGTTCGACGCGGAACGTCGAGCCGAGCGTCGCCTGAAGTCAGGTAGGCGAAGCCGGGCGCGAATCCGATGAAGGCGCAACGCCACATTGCCCCGGTGTGGGCCGCAACCACCTCGGATCGGCTCATACCAAGTGACTGTGCGACGTCGTCGAGGTCGGGCCCGTCGTACCTGACGGCGATGGTGAGTGCATCCGTCTCGGAATGCTCGTCTGTGGTCGCCGCAGAATCGGTCTGCTCGAGATCGTTCAAGCACTTCCGGACGTACGTGAGATCTGCCGCCGGGGTGCACGTGACCAGGACCGTGCGAGCTGCGGGGAGGAAGTCTTCGACCCCGACCGGGGTGTTACGCGTCAGTGCTTCGGTGAACGCGAGAACCTCGGCATCGGAATCGAAGTCCACGAGCAATGCGCGTTCTCCCGCGGGAAGTATGCGAGTCACCGGGAGGGCTCCCTATCGACTCGAGTCCGCTCCACGTCCGCTCGCATCGCCACGATGAAACTCGCGATGGTGGCTCGCTCGGCCGCGGTGTAATTGCCGAGGGTGCTCACCGCCCGTGAAATGAGTGGGCCGAAGTAACTCTCGCCGAGTGCGACTGCGGTTGGTGTGACCTGCAAGAGCACCCGCCTGCGGTCCGCTGAATCTCGCTCCCGAGCTACGTGCCCCGCTTTGACCATCCGGTCGACCAGTGCAGTCATCGACGCCGAGTTGATCCCGAGCTGTGAGCCCAACCAACCTGGCGTCGCCGATGTGTTCGAGCGCTCGGCATCGAGAAGGCAGATCAACGCGCGCACGTCGGTGGAGTGAATTTTGTACTTGTTCGCAAAGCCGGAAACCGCCACGTTCAAGTCGACGGTCAGTGCGCGAAGCGAGTGGACGATCGCCATCGCTTCGTCTTCTGCATCTCCGACGCTCAAGGATGCCTCCAGCCCTGGTGTGTTGTCTCTTGATTGTCTACTATCTCGATAATCGAGAGAAATGGGGGTGGGGGATGGACTTCAATCGCGCATACGACGCAGTACTGACCAAATGGCCGCAGAAACCGCTGGGTGTGGATCTCGCGGGGCGGTTCGGTAGCACTCACGTGAACGTCTGTGGACCTGCAGACTCGCGGCCGTTGATCCTTCTGCCCGGGGGAGGTGCCACTTCGACGGTGTGGTTCGACAATGTTGGGGCGCTGTCGAAATCCCGGCGTGTTTTTGCCGTCGACACGCTGGGTGATGCCGGACTCAGCATTCCGAATGGTGATCGGATGAAGTCCGTCGACGATCTGATCGAGTGGATGGACTCGATAGTCGATTGCACCGGGGTCGACACCGTCGATGTGATCGGACATTCCTACGGCGCGATGATTGCGTTGGCCTTTGCGCTGCATCGACCTGATCGTCTCGGCAAACTTGTTCTGCTCGACCCTAATTCGAGTTTCTCCGGCATGAAGGCGGGCTACCTTCTGCGTGCGCTTCCGCTGTTGCTCTCCCCGTCGCGAGCGCGCCGACGGCGACTGTTGGAATGGGAGACAGGCGAGTTGAGTATCGACTCCGACTGGCTGTCTCTTGTGGAAGTGGGCACTTCGGATCTACCGCGACCCGATCTCGTAGTGCCTCGACGTCCGTCGAAGGAGGCCTTGAGCGCACTGGATGTCGAGTTGCTGGTGGTCCTCGCACAAGACGGACGGGTGCATGATGCGGAAATCGTGTCGAAGTCAGTGCGGGAGAGGGTTCCCGCAGCGCGTGTCGAGGTGCTGAAAGATTCTTCGCATCACAGCATTCCGATGGTTCCCGCCGATGAAATCAACCGGGTGCTCGTCGACTTCTTGGAGGGCTAGCGGATCAGGGTGCGACGACGCACCCCGGACCGATCGGTGTCGCCGGATTGACATCGACCGTTGTGACCGGCCCGCCCGCGGACGTCTGGTAGGCCATCAGAGAGTGTTCGCCCGGTGCAGTCGGAGTCCACAGCGTGACGGCGTGGCCGAGTACGACCGGCAAGGTGAAGTAGGGATTGACGGTGTCCCAGATCAGTTCCTGCGGGAACATGGTCGACGCTCGGTTCATGTCGACAATCGAGACGTTCGGCTCGTTCAACGCTGCTGTCCTGGCAACCACCAGATACGTGCAGCCCGCTCCGTACGACGTCGTCGGCCCGCTGCTGAGACCCGGAAGGATCGTGACGTCGACTACGTCCGCGGAAGCTGACGTCGCGAAACAGATGGCTGCACTCGCGCAGAGGGCAGCGGCGACTACGGTAGTTCGAGCGATTCGTGAAAGTGTCATACCAGCAGGTCGGTTTTATCTGGGTGGGTGTTACAGGCAGACTGACCGGATGCGCGCACTTCACGTTCTGCTGGCCGGCTTCGGCTTCCTGCTGGGGTTCCTGATTATTGTTGTCTCCGGCCTGATCGAGTGGGCGTCCTTCGCCTCCCGAACCGATTTCGCCTTCGTCGGTGACTCCGCCGTGTCGGTTGGTGTTTCCAACGAGGCGATCTACACCGCGATCGCTGCTCCACTGGTGGGTGCGCTGTTGGGCTGGCTGTCAGCTGTCATCGCGACGAGGTTCGGGTGGAGCCTCACTCGTGGGAGTGTCACTCCGGCAAGCGAGTGACCAGGGCATTGCTCTTGCTGGTTCGTGGGATATGAGGAAAGGCCCCGACCTCAACAGAGATCAGGGCCTTCCTTTGTATTGCGCTACTTTTGCTCCGAACTACTTCTTCGAGACGCGGAGCAGCTTCTTGTTGACGAACTCGTCCATTCCCCACGGACCCAGCTCGCGGCCGACTCCGGAGCGCTTGACTCCGCCGAAGGGCAGACCGGGCAACGTCGTTCCGTGCTCGTTGACGAACGCCATTCCCACGTCGAGATCTGCGGCGACCGACCGGGCGGAATCGAGATCGCTGCTCCAGACGGATCCGCTCAGGCCGTAGACCGACGAATTGGCAAGTTCCACAGCCTCGCTGGCCGACTTGACCTTGTAGACGACTCCGGCAGGTCCGAACAGTTCTTCGCTGTAGGCCCGCATGTCCGGTGTCACGTCTGCGAGCAATGTCGGTTGAACGTAGGCGCCCGGGCCGTCGATCTTCTTTCCACCGGTCAGCAGCGTGGCACCCTTGGACACAGCGTCGTCGATCTGCTCGATCAGAGTGTCTGCCGCGCTCTGCGAAGAGAGCGGACCCAAGACTGTGGATTCGTCCAACGGGTCACCGGCAGTGACGGATTCGAAGGACGTCGCCAACTTGTTGGTGAAGTCGTCGTAGAAATCTTCGGTGACGATGAAACGCTTGGCCGCGTTGCAGGCCTGGCCGGCATTGGACAGACGTGCCTTGGTTGCGGACTTGACGGTGGCATCCATGTCGTCGGAATCGAGGACGATGAACACGTCTGATCCGCCGAGTTCGAGGACGACCTTCTTGAGATTGCGTCCGGCAGTTTCGGCGACGCTGGTTCCGGCGCGTTCGCTGCCGGTCAGTGACACACCTTGAACTCGGGGATCGGCGATCATGTCCGCGATCTGCTCGTTGGTCGCGAAGACGTTGACGTAGGCGTCGTCCGGCAATCCGGCTTGTCGCAGAATCTCTTCCATCAGCAGCGCCGACTGCGGACAGTTCGATGCGTGCTTGAGAATGATCGTGTTACCGAGCATCAGATTCGGTGCCGCGAAGCGGGCGACTTGGTAGTACGGGAAGTTCCACGGCATGACGCCGATGAGAGCGCCGATCGGTCGCCGGTACACAACCGACTCCTCGGCCCCGGGAACGTCGAGTCGTTCTTCCTCGAGCAGTGCCGGACCGTGGTCTGCATACCACTGATAGATCGCGGCCGAGAGTTGTACTTCGCCCTTGGCCTCGCGGACCGGCTTACCCATCTCCAAGGAGATCATTCGGGCCAGTTCGTCTGCGCGCTCTGTGTACAGTTCGGCGGTCGTGCTCAGGACTGCCGCACGCTGCTGTGGCGCACTGTTGCGCCAGGTCAAGTAGCCGCGATGCGTGTTCGCAAGTGCGGCTTCAACTCCGGCGTCATCCAAAGTATCGAATTCCCTGACGGTTTCACCTGTCGCGGGATTGACTGTTTTGTAATTAGCCATAGTTGTACAACGTGCGGAAGGGGCTCGAAGATTCCCGAAACGCGCAATCACATTGAATCGGCTCAACAGGTTTCGATCAAATCCCGGCTGGGTACCATGTCACGCCACCTTGGGACGATGGGTGCGCTCGTAGCCCTTGCGGTCGTAGAAACGGGTGGTCACGATGCCGAGTACGACGCCGATCAGTAGCCCCACCAACGTCATCCAGACGGCATGCAGCAGGCCTGCCTCACCGCGTGCGCCGAAGAACAGGATCGATCGCGTGCCCATGTAGATCTGGTGCATCGGCTCGAATTGCGCCAGCCAGGCATACAACCTGGGGCTGGCTTCGAGGGGGATGGTGCCACCGGACGAGGGCAGCGCGAGAATGACGAACACGAACAGGTTGATCAACATGCCCAACGAGCCGAACGCGGCCATCACCGACATCGCCGTGATGCCCACCGCTGTGATGACCAGCGCGCCGTACTCCCACAATGCAAGCCCGTGAGTGACCGGCATTCCGAGGGCGCGACTGATCCACTGGAACAACGCGGAGACTATGCCGGACAACACGATCATGAATGCCCATTTGACGAGCAGCGTTCGAAACCTGTTGATACCCACAACGTCGTTCTGAACGAAGAGTGGACCGAATTCGGTAGGCGCGTATCCGAGCATGCCGTCCACCAAGGAATTGACCACGGTTGCTCCGGTGAATCCCGCAAGGACCAACAGCAGCGCGAAATAGAATGCCACCAAACCGAATCCGGTTCCGTCGGGAAGCGGATCGTGGGCAACCGTGAGTACGTTCACCGGGTTTTCGAGCAGCAGGCGGCTCGCTCCGGAGATCTGGGTTCCGGTGCCTCCCGCTTCCAACTGCGCGGTGACAAGGGCGGTGAGTTGCTCGCCCATGTTCTTGTTGACCGAGGCGAGGGCTGTGGTTCCGATCGACTGGACCAGCGATGCCGAGACGGAACCGGCGCGAGGATTGGTGTAGATCGTGATGATCGGTTGCTCTACGTCACCGGCGACGACGCTGGCCTCCGCCAGGATGATCGTCCTCTTCGTGAAATCACTGGGAATCACGATCGCGCCGTACAGCGTGCCGGAGTTCAACCGCGATTGGGCTTCGGCGATACCGATCTGCTGCAGGTCGATCTTCTGGTGGTCGATTCCGCTTTCGAGGCCGGCGACGATGTCGTTTCCGAAGTTCTTGCGGTCGGCGGGGTCGCCACCGGGGAGGGTGTCGCCCTCGTCCTGGTTGACCAGGGCGATCGGGAACTGGTCCAGGTGTTTCTTGGGGTCGAGTATCCCGCCCATGTACAACGCTGCCAGCGCAGACATCAAGAGGGTGACCACTATCAATGGTGTCAACCAGAATCGTGGTGTGTGCATGACGGTGCGGGCAGACGGCTCCGTGTTCTTGCTCATCGTCAGTCGACCGGCTTTCGTTCGCGCGGAGTTCCTCGGGCTGAGCGTAAACGCAAAGGTGCGCCGGGGCAGTCTTTCGATCTGCCCGCGGCGCTGGAGACCTGTCCGGTCGGCGACAGGCCGGATTGCCGGCAGTCTCATCCGAAAAGGCTGAGAACGGATCGGTAGGGTATGGCCCGCGGCAACCCTGCCGAGACGATTTCGGAGAAACCGTTGACCAACGTGCTGATAGTTGTCCTGATACTCGTAGTGATCGCTGCCGTCGTGTTTGTGATCCTGCGTGGACGCCAGGGCAAGCCGAATGCTCGCGTCGACCCGCTCGCCGACTATCCCGAGGTGTACGACCCCCACAAGATCGGGGTCGGCGACATCATCACGTACGCGGGTATCGACCATGTTGTTCGAGGGACCATCACGCTCGACGAAGAGGGGTACATCTGGCGTGAGCACCTTCTCGACGGTTCGACCGGTCGTCGTTGGCTGACGGTCGAGGACGACGAGGGCGAATTGGAGATGACTCTCTGGATGCGTCGAGAAGGAACCAACCTGGTCCCGAACGGCGACGTCATTCTCGACGACAAGGTTCACCGCAAGATCGAAAGTGGAACGGCGAAGTTCACGGCCGAGGGTACGACGGGTACGGCCCCTTCCGGCTCGATGGAATACGCGGACTATGCGACCGCAGACAAGACCGGCCTGATTGCATTCGAGAAGTGGGCGCGCGGACAGTCGTGGGAGGTTTCCACGGGACGGGCGGTCACTCGCAGCGAACTCACTGTCATCCACTCGGGCCCCCGGAATGAGCCTGTATCTACTCGACGTGGAGCCGACCGACGTGGATGCCTCGGCACTGGGGTTGGTACTGGGAGCTCCTGCGCCACCGACCCTCGCCGAGTTGGTGATCGGAACTTCCGACGCGACGCTGACCCTCGGAGTGCTGGGGGCTTCGCACGTGGTGACGGCCTGGGCGTCGGGAAAGAAACTGACCGAACAGGTTTCGTGCGATGCTCTTGCAGTCGGCGGTGAACCACTGCCCGCAGTGGAGTCCACGCAAAACTACCGGTTCGAGTCTTCCTCACTGGTGATGGACCGGGTCGAATTCGACTCGGAAGCTGCGTCGTTGAAAGAGTCCGCCGGCCACGACGGTTGGATCTGCGGATCCTTTCCCGGTGACGACACAGCGTTGACCGCGTTGTATGGCGTGCGAGACCGCCAGGGGTGGAGTTGGCAGAGTTGGCATTTGTACCCGGGGGAGGGGACAGGAGTGATCGTGAAGACACGCAGCAGGTGGCGCCCGTGAGGGGGCGGACGTGGTTGGCTCCGGTGATGCTGGCGGCCGCAATTGTCTTGTCGGCGTGCGGTGGTGGAGCCAAAGACTTCATCGCGGACAACTATTCCAAGACGTCCCAGGATGGCGACGTCGTGTTGTACTCGTCGAAAGATCCAGTGGGCACGACCGTCTCACGGATTGTCGACGCGGACGAACCAGCGGCGCGAAGTGCTGACGGCGGCAACGAATACCTGCGCTACGACGACGACATCGTCACTGTCAGTTCGGCTTCGGGCGGTGGCAGCACCATCAAGGTGGAGGACATCGACGGCACGTATCGCAGCGGCGGATACGCGTACCTGGGACCGGGCTTCAACCCGGGATCCCCGGCGGGTGGAAGCAGTGGCAGCGGCGGCTCGGGTAGTGCCAAATGACGGTAATGCTCAATGAGAAGGAGAACGGCGTGACGAACATCTTTGCATCCACTTCCGTCGAGATCGGGACGGTGGATCCGGCATTGCTCGTCGGGGGCGTTCTCGGCACCCTCGCCTACTTCGTCGTCGGTGCAGCGGTTCTGGCGACGGGATTCCTGGTCCTCGACCTCATGACACCCGGAAATCTCCGCCACCAGGTTTACGTCGACAAGAACCCGAACGCTGCGATTCTGTTGGCCTCCAATCATCTTGCGCTGGCGATCATCGTGGTGACGGCAATCCTGACCAGTTCGGACGGCTTTGCTCAGGGACTCGCCGACTCCGCGGTGTACGGACTGTTCGCGATCGTGTTGCAAGCGATCGCGCTGCGATTGATGAACGCATTCCTTCCCGGCAAGTTGGTTGCGCTGGTGCAGGATCCGAAGATGTGTGGCGCCGCGTGGGCTGTGGGTGTGAGCTTGCTGTCCATCGGTTTGGTGAACGCCGCAGCGCTCACCTGATGGTTGCCGCTGATCCCGATGTGACAGTTGACGAGCGTTCGACGATGCTCGGCCCGCGCGCACGCGTCCTTCTCCTTGCGGCTGTTGCGGCGTGCGCTGCGTGTGGCCTGATCTACGAGCTGGCCCTGTTGACACTCAGCGTGAGTCTGACCGGCGGCGGCATCACCCAGACGTCGTTGATCGTCGCGGGATTTGTTGCGGCTCTGGGTATCGGAGCGCTGGCCGCCAAACCTCTGCTGGGACACGCTGCCGTTTCGTTCGTGACGGTCGAGATACTGCTCGGGCTGATCGGCGGATTCAGTGCCGTCACGCTGTACGTGACCTTCACGTTCTTCGGTTCCAGCGCAGCAGTTCTGGTGGCGGCGACCGCGCTGATCGGCATCCTCGTCGGTGCCGAAGTGCCTCTGCTGATGACGCTCTTGCAGTCCGGTCGCAGCGACAACGACGCACAGAGCACCGGAAAGGTACTGGCCAACCTCAATGCCGCCGACTACCTCGGCGCATTGATCGGTGGTCTGCTGTGGCCGTTCGTACTGTTGCCGTGGGCGGGAATGATTCGCGGTGCCGCACTCACCGGCATGATCAATCTCGTGGCTGCGGCAGTGGTCGCGCTGATACTCCTTCGGTGGCAGCTCAGCCTGCGCGCACGATCGATCGCCGTCGTCGCAATGCTGTTGGCAGCAAGTTTGATCGGATGGTTGCTGATCGCAGCGTCGGACATCGAGACCACGTCGAGGCAGCGGCTCTACACCGATCCCGTGGTGGCCGCCGAGCGATCGGTGTACCAGGAAATCGTCGTCACCGAGCGGGGGAACGACGTGCGCCTGTTCCTCGACGGAGACCTGCAGTTCTCCAGTGTCGACGAGCATCGGTACACGGAGTCGCTGGTGTATCCGGCCCTGGTGAACGACCCCCGGCGCGTGCTGATTCTGGGCGGCGGTGACGGCCTCGCTGCACGGGAAGTGCTGCGAATGAACAGCGTCGAGCAGATCGTTCAAGTGGAACTCGATCCGGCAGTCATCGAGTTGGCCAACACGCGTCTTCGTGATCTGAACGAGGGAGCGCTCGAGGATCCACGGGTTGACGTCGTACTCGACGACGCGTTTCGGTGGCTGCGAGAGCGTCCGGAACCGGGTTTCGATGCGGTGATCGTCGACCTCCCGGATCCTGACACCCCCGCACTTGGCCGCTTGTATTCGATGGAGTTCTACGGACTTGCCGCTGCCGCGATGAATCCGGGCGGGCTGATGGTCGTCCAGTCCGGCAGCCCGTACTCGACACCGGATGCGTACTGGAGAACGGTGTCGACGGTATCGGCTGTCGGACTGAGCGTCTCGCCCTATCACGTTTTCGTGCCGAGCTTCGGTGACTGGGGATATGTGCTCGCGCAAAGAGGTTCCACGCCGCCCGAGCTTCGTCTGCCCGCTGATGTGCCGGAACTACGGTTCCTCGACGAGCCGACGCTGGCGTCGGCCTCGGTGTTTCCTCGCGATCGCCCGAGGCGGGAGTTGGAACCCTCGACGCTCGACCGGCCACGCATCGTCGACGATATGCGCAAGGGCTACGAACGCTGAACTCCCGACCGAGTAGCTTGAATCGAGACTCTCGGCCACGACGGAGGTACGGATGACTGTTCGGATCGAGGAGCACGCACCGGGAGTTCGGTTGCTCACGATGAAGCGCAGGAAGCATTCGCAGCTTTTCATGAAGAAGAGGTGATCGAAATGAACGGTGCACAGTCGCTCATCCAAAGCCTGGTCGACTCGGGCGTCGAGGTGTGCTTCGGCAATCCAGGAACGTCCGAGATGCATTTTGTCGCCGCACTCGATTCCGTTCCGCAGATGCGTGCGGTACTCGGCTTGTTCGAGGGCGCCGTGACCGGTGCCGCGGACGGCTACGCACGGATCGCCGGAAAGCCTGCCGCGACGCTGCTCCATCTGGGCCCCGGTATGGCGAACGGACTGGCGAACCTTCACAACGCGCGCCGCGCCCACACACCGATCGTGAACATCGTCGGGGACCACGCGACCTACCACCACGGTTTCGACGCTCCTCTCGAATCGAACATCGATGCGCTGACCGAATGGTTGGAGGGGTGGAGTCGACGTTCCGAATCCACCGCGACCGTCGGTAGCGACGCGGCCGACGCCGTTGCCGCCTCGATGAATCCGCCCGGGCACATTGCCACACTTGTCCTCCCTGCCGACGTCTCGTGGGGCGAAGGTGGAGTTCTTGCGGGTCCTCGGGACATACCGCCGCGGGCGGAAGTTTCTGCAACACAGATCGACTCGGTGGTGGGCGCGCTCAATGCCGAGGGTCGCGCCACGCTACTGCTGGGCGGCGCAGCCTGTTCCGAAGCTGGGCTGCGCGCCGCTTCCCGAATTGCGGTCGCGACCGGTGCCCAGATTCTGATCGAGACTTTTCCAGCCAGGCTTCAACGAGGTGCGGGGCTACCGTCATTCGAGCGCTTGGGATACTTCGCCGAGCACGCCACCGAACAACTTCGCGGAACAACTCAGCTGGTTCTGGCCGGAGCGGTTTCGCCGGTCTCGTTCTTTGCGTATCCCGGAAAACCGAGCGATCTGGCACCGGAGGGTGCTGCGGTGACAACGCTGGCAAGCGTCGGCGACGATGTTGCCGGTGCACTGGAGGCAGTGGCCGAACTCGTGGCACCGGGAGTCGAACCTGTTGTGCAGGAAGCGAATCGGCCGGCGCTGCCGAGCGGGCCTCTGGACGTTCGAAATTGGGCCGACGTGATCGGCGCCCTGCTGCCAGACGACGCCATCATCTCCGACGAGGCGGCGACTTCCGGTTGGGCGATCCCGATTGCCCTTGCCGGAGCGCCGCGCCACGACGTGCTCACGCTCACCGGAGGTGCCATCGGCCAGGGCATCCCGGTGGCGACGGGCGCCGCTGTGGCAGCGCCGGAGCGACCGGTGATCAATCTCGAAGCCGACGGAAGCGCGATGTACACCATCACGGCGTTGTGGACGCAGGCGCGAGAGCAGTTGAACGTCACGACGATTCTGCTCAACAATCGCGCATACGCCATCCTGCGTGGCGAACTGCAACGAGTCGGCGCAGAAGGTGGCGGCGTCGTCGCACAGTCGATGTTGGATCTGTCATCTCCGAACATGGACTACGTCAAGATCTCCGAGGGGTTGGGAGTGCCCGCGTCGCGGGCGAACACAGCGGAGGAGTTGGCCGAACAGTTTGCCGCAGCGCTGGCGGAACCCGGCCCGCATCTCATCGAGGTCATGCTGCCTCCGACGTCGTGATTTCGACGCTCGAATCGATCGTCGATCATGCATTCAACTGGAGGTTTTCGGTGCTAGCTGCGATCGGTTTGTCTCTTCCGATTGCCCTCGGCCTGCTTTTCGTCTCGATGCCCATGGCGGTGATCGTGCTCGTCATGATCACCGCTGGAGCACATCGAGGGGCGGCATCTTTTCTACTCGGGTGGGTCCTCGGAATCTCGGCAGTCGTCGCGGTGACCATCGTGATCGCGGACTATTCGTTTGCGGAGTCGGAGTCGTCGCAGACTTCCGTGTGGTCGAGCGTCGTACGAATCGTGTTGGGTCTTGTCCTGTTCGGCTTGGCATACAAGCAGTGGCGCGCGCGTCCGCGAAACGGGAGTGAGCCGACAGTTCCGAAGTGGATGAAGAGCGTCGACGGGTTGACTCCGCGGAAGGCGTTCGGGTTGGCGTTCTTGTCCGCGGCGGTCAATCCCAAGAATGCAGCGCTGGCGGTATCCGGTGCGGCCACTATCGCGGTCGCCACGAATGTCGTTGCCCAACAGATTGTTGCCGCGGTGATCTTCACGGTCATCGCGAGCGTCGGCATCGCGTTGCCGATCCTGGTGAAGGTGTTCTCCGGCAAGCGTGCCGACGAGATCCTCGCGTCCGCGAAGGCATGGATGACCGCCAACAACGCGGTGATGATGACGGTCATCCTGACGATCCTCGGTGCGACCGTGCTGGGCGAGGGGCTCAGTGGGCTGCAATAGGTCGCCTACCATTGGCGGGTGACTGATTTCGACGACGACGCTGCCGGTTCCATTGCCTCCGCTGCTTTGGCTGTTCTGCGCGAGCAAGGCCCGCTGAGTCTCGAAGAGTGGGCGACCCATCTCGAGGAGTACGGAACTGCGACCGAGTTGGCCGATGTACTCGAGTACCTGTCCGAACCGATGCTCGGGTACCTGCCCAACGGAAAGTACGTCGCTCTCGACACGGTCCTCGAAGGGCTCGTGTTCACTCACCGGCTCAGCGAAGTCGAAATTGCGTCGGACATCCTTGACGCGAGCCCCGACCTGGAACCGATCTTGGCATTCGGCGACGACGACGGGGCGATCCGGGTGGCCCTGGCGGAAGAAGCAGCCTCCGAACGCGGAGCTGCTCCCTTCCGGAGTCGACGAGTTGTGGTACTTCCGGCCGGAACCCTCGGCGAGTGCGCCGACGGTGATCTCGTCGGCTTGGCTGTCGAAGACGGAACACTTGCGTTTCGTCTGGTCGAGATCGAGGACGAACCCGATCTTGCTCCGGCGCTCGGCGAACTCTTCGAGGAGGACGGAGTCGAGGCCCTGGATTCTGTGTGCTGGCAACTCCTGATCGAGGATCCGTCACTCTTCACGGTTCCTGTTGCGCCGCTGGGTGAGATCTTCGAGGTGGCAGGTTACGAGCACGAGCGTGAGCTACTGGCTCGGCGGGGATTCGACTTCGACGCCTACGACCTGCAGATTCGGACAGCCTTGGTGGCCAGTACCTACGACCTGACCCACGACGAGGCAGTCTCTGCCGTTGCGTTTGTCGATCTGGCGGACCGCGGATACACCGACGCGGTCATCGCCGACTTCGATATCGCGGACTGGGCCCACCGTCATGTGAGCGCTGCTCCGGACTCTTTTGTCTCACTGGCAGATCCGGGTGCTGCAGTGGCCGTGTTCGATCTCGGATTTCGGAATCAGGACCCGGTGACCGACGCAATCCTCGAAGCGCTTGCCTCCGAACTGGCCGAGCGAGGGCCACGGTCGGTCAGGGCGGCGGCTCATTGGCTCGCCGGTAAGGCCGTCGATCGGCTGGGGCGCGTCCTCGAAGCGGAGGCGCACTACGAGAAAGCGCTCCTTGCCGAATCCGGTTGGGGTCCGGCCTTGTTCGAGCTGGCTCAGTTCGCGTCGGACCGGGGCGACGCGACCCGGGCGCTGTCACTGCTCGGGCGGATCGACGGCGGAACCGAAGAGAATCTCTACGCCGTACTGCAGGACTTCGTGCCATCCGATCACCCGGAACTCGGTCGAAACGACAAGTGTTGGTGCGGTTCCGGCCGCAAGTACAAGGTCTGCCACCTCGGAAAGGCCGATGAATCTGTCAAGGCGGACGGTCGATGGCTGTACAAGAAGGCATGCCTGTTTGCGTTTGCCTCCGAATTCGTCGACATCGTGACCGGGCTCGACGATCTCGAAAACGAAAATCTCTCCGAGGACGAACTGATCGCGGCCACGATCTTCGACGGATCGGCACTGGACGTCGCTCTGTTCGAGGGTGGAATCTTTGCCGAATTCTTGGCCAGACGCAGCGAACTACTTCCGGAGGCGGAAGTTGTGACAGCCGCACAGTGGCTCGGAATCCGGAGGTCGGTGTACGAGGTGATCGAAACGTCCGACACCGGCGTCGTGCTGCTCGATCGTGGGTCCAAGGAGACCGTCACGGTTGCTCACTCGGTCGAAGGCAAGCCAGGTGATGTGATCAGTGCTCGGGTCCTGACGGCCCCCACTGGCGCGTTTGCGGTGGGTGTTGTGGTCATGGCAACGGAATCGCAGGCTGCGAGGGTACTCGAAGTTCTCGCTTCCGAAGATCTCGAGGCCGAAGAACTGGTGCGCGAGTTGCGTGGAGGCGCCGATCACTCGACCGATGACCGGTGACGATGTATCGAGTCGACCCCGTTAAAGTTGGATAGGTGAACGAACCGATGGATGCCAATGACTTGATCGCCGAAGCCGCGATGGAGTTGTTGCGTGAGCACGGCCCGCAGACAGCGGCGGACTGGGGCACCCTGTTGGCCGATGCCGGCCACGGTACAGCCGAGGACATGACCGAATTCGTAGAGTACGTCGAGGACCCACTGCTCGGCTACTTGAGTGAGGAGCGGTACGCCGCACTCGACACGTTGTTCGAGCATCGAGTGCTGACCCATCGGCTCACCGAAGCCGAAATAAAGTCCGGCGTTCTCGACGCGAACCCCGATCTGATGATGCTGCGGGTGTTCCTCGATCGTGACGACGACGAGATTCATGGCATCAGCGTCGTGCACCGCGGGATAGACGACGACCTGTTGGCTGATCGTGGGATCGAAGATCCGGAGTTCCCACACGACGAGGGTTTTCTCCTCGACACCGATACTCTCGCCGAATGTTCTGCGGGCGATTTGATCGGACTGTTCGTCGCTGACCGTGAGCTGACGCTCTGCACCATCCCCGAGGTACTGGATCCCGCACCCGGATTCGGCGAGCACCTGGCGACGGTCCTTGCCGACATCGGTGCTGACACCCTCGATGCCATTGTCTGGCAGTTGATGCTCGACGAGCCGTCGCTGTTCCGTCAGCCGACCGCCCCGCTGGGCGAGATGCTCGAGGCGTCAGGTTACGTCCGCGACGGTGACTACGTTGCGGTCGACGGATTCGATTTCGAGGCATACCACCTGGCGAACCGGGCCCGCATGCTCGAGGTCCGCGAGAATCTGCACCCCGAAGAAGCCGCGTCGGTGATCGCCTTCGTCGATGTGGTCATGGCCGCGAAAGCCGAAGGCGTCGAGGATGTCTCGGACTGGGCGCGCAAGCAGATCAAGGAGGATCCGCAGGCCTTCGCCGGCCTCGCCGAGCCGCCCGCGGCTGCGGCAGCGTTGGAGCTGTTGTCCGAACTCGACGATCATGATTCCGTATTGCATTCTGTTGCAACTGCTCTCGCCGAGAAAGGGTCGCGTCGTGTCAAGCCGGCAGCGCACTGGCTGGCGGGCAAGGCTTCGGATCGTCTCGGCAAGATCCTGGCCGCTGAGGCGTCGTACGAATCAGCGCACGATCTCGATCCCGACTGGACTCCCGCGATCTTCGATCTGGCGCTACTGGCCGCCGATCGAAGCGATGTGACGCGCGCGCTGGCTTTGCTGGGCCGAATCGAGGGTGGCGAGTCCGAGGTTCTGCACGAGGTTCTTCAGCGCTACGCCCCGGCCGAGCACCCCGAACTCGGACGAAATGACAAGTGCTGGTGCGGTTCCGGTCGAAAGTTCAAGGTTTGCCATCTCGGTAAGTCCGAGGTGACGTTCGACGACCGGGCCAGCTGGCTCTACGTCAAGGCTCAGTTGTTCTCGCGCACGCCGGAGTACTTCGACGCCGTGTTCGATCTTGCGCTCATCCGTGCAGAGCAGTTCAACAGCGAAGAAGCACTGACGCTGGCCGTCGAAGGTGGTTTGGCCGTCGACGCTGCCTTGTTCGATGCGGGTATTTTCGCAGCTTTTGTCGAGCGCCGCGGAGAACTGCTGCCTGCCGACGAACGCGAACTGGCCGATCAGTGGTTGTCGATTCCGCGCTCGGTGTACAAGGTCGCCTCGACGGAGCCGGGACAGTTGGTGACCCTCAGCGACGTCCGCAACGGGCATCTGGTGAAGGTCACGGACGAGTGGGGCTCGCTGAACCTCGAGCCAGGCACACTCGTGTGTGCTCGTGTTCTTCCGGCCGGGTCCACGATGCGCACGTTCGGTGGCATCGAACCGCTTGCGGTAGAAGACAAGAAGGAGTTGATCCAACTGATCGAGTCTGAGGACACCGAGCCGGGTCAGCTGGTGGAGTTCCTCAGTCGCGGCCTTGCCGGTGCGCCTTTCCGGTAGCGCGAACTACCAAAAAGGCGCACGGGGCCGGAGGCCCTAGGGCGTTACCTGAGCCAACATCATCTGCTCGAAACCCTCACCGTACGGCGGGAGCATTCCCCATTCACCGCGTGGGTCATGCTGCGCTGCTTCGAATACCGTTCGCGCGTGACTGAACTCGAGGAAACCCTCACGGCCGTGGTAGTGCCCGATGCCCGAAGCTCCGACGCCGCCGAAGGGTGCGTCGCTCAGCCCGGGGTGAGACATCGCGTCGTTGATGGTGACGCCGCCCGAGACGGTCCGTTCGAGTACGGATTCCTTCTCGTCCAGATCGGTTCCGAAGTAGTACAGCGCCAACGGTTTCGGTCGTGAATTGATGTCGGCGACGACGTTGTCGAGTTGGTCGTACGGCAAGACGACGACGGCCGGCCCGAAGATCTCCCTCCTTCATGATCTGCGCGTCGGTCGGAGGGTCGACCACGATTCGCAGTGGGCGACGACGAGTGTCTGCGGAGAGTTCTTCGTCGGGAACGGTGATGATTCGTGCCCCACGTTCTTCGGCGTCCGCGATGTACCCCTCGATGCGTGCGAGGTGACGATCGCTGACTATCGAGACCATGTCTTTGTTGTCGGCAATCGTGGGAAACAGTCCCGTGAACTGGTCGGTGAACGCGTCGATGAATGCTTCCGTGTTCTCGCGCGGAACGTAGATCAGATCGGGAGAGACACAGAGTTGACCGGCGTTGGTGGACTTCGCGATAGCCAAACGCGAAGCAGCAGAGCTGATATCGGCACTGCGGCTCAAGACGCTCGGTGACTTGCCGCCGAGTTCGAGGGTGACCGGCACCAGGTTCTTCGCAGCATTGGCCATGACCAGCTTTCCGACGGTCGTGCTGCCGGTGAAGACGAGGTGGTCGAAAGGCAGGGACGTCAGCCGATCAGCGACTTCCGGGCCGCCGGTCACCACCGCGACCTCCACGGGGTCGAGAGTTCGACGCGCCGCCTCGGCCAGGACGGCCGCAGTATTGGGCACGATCTCCGACGGTTTGAGAACGGCGCGATTTCCTGCTCCGAGGGCGCAGGCGAGCGGGCTCAGGAGAGTGAACAGGGGAGCATTCCAGGTTCCGATGATGCCGATCGAACCCTTCGGCTGGTACGACACGTACGCCGTGGCACCCAACTGGTCCTGCATCGCTCCGGTAGCTCTCGGTGAGCGAATCATCCACTCTTCGAGCGAATCACGAACGTGCTTGAGTGAAACCATCGACCCGAGAACGTCATTCATCACCGAGTAGGCCGGGATTCGGCCGCCGAAGTCTTCGTTGATCGCCTCGGTCAGATCCTTGTGGTTTGCCACCAGGAGATCGACGACGCGTTGAATGCGCTCGCGTCGTGTCTGCGCGGACGGAAGACCAGCGGCTCGAGTTGCTTCCTGCTGAGCGCGCAGAATCTCTTCGAGATCAGTGGTGACGGCGGCATCGGTGCTCATGGGCACTCCTCGTAGTGGCGAAGTATTGACCGGACCGTATCGACGCGGTGCGAGTGGATGCCCTTTTCGTCTCGTTGACCGGGACGGATTCGATTGGTAGAGAGAACACATGTCGCAGACACAGGTAGAAGACACTGCAGTGAAGATTTCCGTCGAGGAATCGGTGGGACTCGGTTTCCTGACGCTCGATCGGCCGGCGCGGCGCAATCCGCTCTCGGCGGAGACCATGCGTGAGGTGACGGCTGCCCTTGTCGAATTGTCTGTAGACGAGCGCGTGCGGGTCGTGATCGTGCGCGCCGAAGGCCCGGTGTTCTCCGCCGGACACGATCTGACGGAGATGATCGGGAGAACCCTCGAGGACGAGCGGGCGATCTTCGACGGCTGTACCGAGATGATGGAGACCGTACAGCGGATTCCGCAGCCGGTGATTGCCGCAGTACAGGGCCCGGCTATCGCGGCGGGCTGCCAACTGGCCGCGTCGTGTGATCTGGTTGTTGCTGCGTCGAATGCTGTCTTCGGCACGCCGGGCGTCAAGATCGGACTGTTCTGCTCGACGCCCATGGTGGCGCTGAGCAGGGCAGTAGGGCGCAAGCGCTCGATGCAGATGTTGCTCACCGGGCAGACGATCGACGCCGACACCGCTGCGGACTGGGGTCTGGTGAACTTCGTCGTCGCGCCCGAAGACCTGGACCGAGAGGTGCGCGAACTGGCCGCCAAGATCACGACGGCCAGCCCCTTGACGGTGAAGATCGGTAAGCAGGCGTTCTATCGCCAGATCGATCTGCCGCAAGCGCAGGCGTACGAGGCGATGGCGGAAACTATGGCAACCAACGCCGTGACCTGCGACGCTCAGGAAGGTATGCAGGCCTTTGTGGACAAGCGAAAGCCCGAATGGCGCAATAAGTAACGATCGCTCTTCCGGTTTAGTTGGACGTCCTATAACCTGAGGCGCATGAGCCTGGATCCACGCACCAACACTGTCGACGGAGTGCTTCGGCGCTCGGCAGCCAAGTACCCCGACCGTGTAGCCGTCGTATTCGAAGATCGCACTCGCACCTACCGCGAACTCGACGACGCGGTGACGCGGGTCGCCGCCTACTTGCTCGGTCTGGGGCTCGAACACGGCGACCGCGTCGCGGCATACGGAACCAACTCCGACGCCTATGCAATCGGATTTCTTGCCTGTGCACGAGCAGGTTTGGTGCATGTTCCCGTCAATTACGCACTGAAGGGGGAGGAACTCCGGTACCTCGTGGCGCAGTCAGGCGCCCGCGCGGTGTTGGTGGATCCGGCATTGGCGCCGACACTCGACTCGGTACGCTCCGACCTCGATCTCGATCACGTGATCGCACTGCGGGACGCGGAACTGTCCGTCGTCACGATCGGTGAGGCAGGCGAGGTGCCGGTCTTCGAACCGCGTGCGACGTCGACCGATCTGGCGCAACTCCTGTACACCTCGGGCACCACCTCGAAGCCCAAGGGCGCCATGATGTCTCACGGTGCACTGGTTCACGAGTACGTGTCCTCGGTGATCGCGCTCGGCCTCGACAAGAACGACAACCCGCTGATCTGCATGCCGATGTACCACTCCGCGGGCATGCACGTCTTCATGCTGCCGTACCTGTCCGTCGGCGCGACGGTCAGTCTGATGCAGGCGCCGGACATCCCGGAAATCCTGCGCCGTGTCGAAGCCGAAAAGATCGGATCGCTGTTCCTGGCGCCGACCGTGTGGGTACCGCTGGCCAACCATCCGGACCTCGAGACCCGCGATCTGTCGTCGCTGAAGAAGGCGCAGTACGGCGCCTCGATCATGCCGGTCACCGTGCTCAATCGTCTGCGCGAGCGCTACCCGGACATCGGTTTCTACAACTGCTTCGGCCAGTCCGAAATCGGCCCACTGGCAACAGTTCTCCAGCCCAGCGAGCATGCTGATCGCCCGTCTTCCTGTGGTCGCGCGGTGTTCTTCGTCGAAACCCGCGTCGTCGACGCCGACGGAAACGATGTTGCCGACGGTGAGTCCGGCGAGGTTCTCTACCGCTCACCGCAGCTGTGCAACGGCTACTGGGAGAATCCGGAAGCCACCGCCGAGGCCTTCCGTGACGGCTGGTTCCATTCGGGCGATCTGGTCGTGCGGGACGAAGAAGGGTTCATCACGGTCGTCGACCGGATCAAGGACGTCATCAACACCGGCGGCATCCTGGTGGCGTCACGCGAGGTCGAAGATGCGGTCTACACGCACCCCGCCGTGGCAGAAGTTGCCGTGATCGGTACGCCCGACGAGAAGTGGATCGAGGCCGTCACCGCGATCGTCGTGCTCAAGGACGGCAACGACGAGTTGACGCCCGAGGCGTTGATTGCCCACGTCAAGGAGCGAATCGCTCCGTTCAAGGTGCCCAAGCATGTCCGTTTCGTGGCCGAGCTTCCGCGCAACCAGAGCGGCAAGCTACTGAAGCGGGAACTGCGCACCGTCTGAAGCTTGCTATAGGTTCTGCCTTACCTTCGGTTCGTTTTCAGGTCTTTGACTCCGATTGCCTCACGGTATTGACTTCGGGGGACGGCATGGACTTCGGAAACAGCAAGGTGAGTGGTGGGAATGCAGGTCGACGCAGATGACTTCGCAGATATCTTGGCGACTGCGCGGGAGTTCATCCGTAAGGAAGTAGTTCCGCGTGAGCAGGAGATAGCCGACACCGACGCCATTCCTGAGGACATACGCAAGAAGGCCGCAGCTATCGGGCTCTTCGGTTACGCGATCCCTCAGGAATGGGGTGGGCTCGGACTCGATCTCACCCAAGACGTCGAACTGGCAATGGAATTCGGCTACACGTCTCTGGCGCTGCGTTCGATGTTCGGTACCAACAACGGAATTGCCGGACAGGTGCTGGTCGGCTTCGGTACCGACGAGCAGAAGGCTCAGTGGCTCGAGCGCATCGCCTCCGGTGATGTCGTGGCTTCCTTTGCTCTCACCGAACCGGGCGCGGGCTCCAACCCGGCCGGCCTTCGGACCAAGGCAGTGCTGGACGGATCCGACTGGGTGATCGACGGCAACAAGCGGTTCATCACCAATGCTCCACTGGCGCAGCTGTTCGTGGTGTTCGCGCGCACTCGCCCGGCGGATTCCGATGGTCCGGGAATTGCAGTGTTCCTGGTTCCGGCTGACACGCCAGGTGTCACGGTCGGTCCCAAGGACAAGAAGATGGGTCAGGAAGGTGCTTGGACCTCCGAGGTCACCTTCGACAACGTCCGAGTTCCCGAGTCGGCCCTCGTCGGTGGCGACCAGGACACCGGATACCGCGCAGCGATGACGTCTCTCGCGCGCGGACGAGTCCATATCGCGGCGCTCTCGGTGGGAGCAGCACAGCGAGCGCTCGACGAATCTGTCGCGTTCTCCGTGGTCACGGAACAGGGCGGCACCGCGATCGGCGACTTCCAGCTGGTTCAAGCGATGCTGGCAGACCAGCAAGCCGGTGTGATGGCAGGGCGCGCGATGGTGCGCGAGGTGGCCGCGCGGTACGTCAGCGGTGAGGATCGCCGTCTCGGGCCTTCGGCGGCAAAGCTTTTCTGCACCGAGATGGTGGGCAAGGTCGCAGATCTCGCCGTGCAGATCCACGGGGGCAACGGGTACATGCGCGGTGTTCCGGTCGAACGCATCTACCGTGAAGTTCGCCTGTTGCGCCTGTACGAGGGAACCAGCGAGATCCAGCGTCTGATTCTCGGTGGTGGGCTCGTGGCGCAAGCGAAAAAGCAAAACCAGCGCTGACACATTTTCCAGACGAGCTTTAACCTCACGAACGGAGTGGACATGGGATTGTTGGACGGCAAGGTTGCGGTAGTGACCGGCGGAGCCCAGGGCATCGGGCTCGAAATTGCGCGCACCTTCATCAAGGAAGGCGCGACCGTCGTTCTCGGCGACATCAACGAAACCGTGGGAACGGCTGCGGTCGCCGAACTCGGTGGAGAGTCGGTCGCCCGTTTCGCTTCCTGCGACGTGCGTGACTCCGGACAGGTCGAGGCCATGCTCGATCTGGCCGAAAGCGCTTTCGGTCCAGTCGATGTCATGGTCAACAACGCCGGCATGACGCGCGACGCCACGATGCGGAAGATGACCGAGCAGGACTTCGACGACGTGATCGCCGTTCACCTCAAGGGCGCCTGGAACGGAACACGCGCTGCCGCCGCCCGCATGCGCGAGCGTGAGACGGGCGCGATCGTGAACATCTCGTCCATCTCCGGCAAGGTGGGCATGCTCGGGCAGACCAACTACTCGGCCGCGAAGGCCGGGATCGTCGGTCTGACGAAGGCCGCGGCAAAAGAGGTCGCGTTCAAGAACGTTCGCGTCAACGCCGTTCAGCCCGGACTGGTCCGCACGGCGATGACCGAGGCGATGCCCGAACGGATCTGGAACGAGAAGCTTGCCGAGATTCCGATGGGGCGCGCAGCCGAGCCTTCGGAAGTTGCCTCGGTTGTGCTGTTCCTCGCGAGCGACCTCTCGAGCTACATGACCGGCACGGTTCTCGAGATCACCGGCGGCCGCCACATCTGATCCGTCCTGTTCGAGTGCAAGAATTCAGAGTGTGAGAATTCTGGGTGTAAAACTTCTGGGGTGACTACTGACATGGGACAGCCGAACTCGGATCTTCCGCTCGACGGAATCACCGTAGTTGCACTCGAACAGGCGGTGGCGGCACCGCTCGCCACCAGACATCTCGCGGACATGGGTGCGCGGGTGATCAAGATAGAACGCGTCGGCGAGGGTGACTTCGCGCGTCACTACGACCAGGCGGTTCACGGTCAGGCATCACACTTCGTGTGGCTCAACCGTTCCAAGGAATCGATCGCCGTCGATGTGAAGTCGGAAGCCGGCCGGCAGATCCTTCTCGATCTGGTCGCGCGAGCCGATGTGTTCCTGCAGAACCTGGCTCCCGACGCAGCCGCGAGACTGGGGTTCGGCGCGGAGGAACTGCGCGATAAATACCCACGGCTCATCGTGATCGACATGTCCGGCTACGGCAGTGCCGGCCCGCGGCGCGAGCGTAAGGCCTACGACATGTTGGTCCAAGCCGAGACCGGAATGATCTCCGTGACAGGCACACCGGAGACGGCCACCAAGACCGGCATCCCGGTCTCCGACATCGCGGCAGGAATGTACGCGCTGACTTCGATTCTGAGCGCCCTGTTCCGTAGAGAGCGAACGGGCAAGGGAGCGCTCGTCGAGGTCTCGATGTTCGATTCCACCGTCGAGTGGCTGGGCCATCCGATGTACATGAAAATGTATGCGGACAAGCAGATTCCACGTGTCGGTCTCGGCCATGCGGCGATCGTTCCCTACGATTCGTATCCCACGGCCGACGGCGAAATCCTGATCGGCGTCCAGAACGATCGTGGATGGCGAGCGCTGATGGTGGACGTGTTCGAGCGAGAGGATCTGGTCGATCATCCGCGTTACCGCACCAACATCGTGCGCGTCGAAAACCGTGGCGAGGTAGACGAATTGGTGGGCTCTCTGACGCGTCTGTACTCGACGACAGATCTGGATCAGCGTCTGGCCGCCGCTGGTGTTCCGGCCGCGGCACTCAACGACATGGCCGGTCTGCTGGAACATCCGCAGCTGGAGAAGCGTGCCAGATGGCGGTCCGTGGGCACCGAGAACGGTCCGATCGATGCCGTGCTGCCTCCGATGACGTATTCGGATGTCGAAATGCGCATGGGTGACGTTCCGGCACTCGGCCAGCAGACGGATTCTCTGCTGGCCGAGTTGGGACTTACGGGCGACCGGATCGCGGAACTTCGCCGCGACGGATCGATCGGTTAACGCTTCTAGCGTCGCAGGTTCTCGAACACCGCGGCAATCCCTTGTCCGCCACCGATACACATGGTCTCGATCCCGTACCGTGCCTGGCGCCGGTCGAGTTCGCGCAGCAGATTGGCGAGGATCCGCCCACCGGTAGCGCCGACAGGATGTCCGAGCGAGATCCCGGAACCGTTGACGTTGAAGCGCTCCTCGATGTCCTGCGCGCTCAATCCCCAAGCCTTGGCGCACGCGAGAACCTGGGCGGCGAAGGCCTCGTTGACTTCGATGAGGTCGATGTCGTCCAGCGACAGATCGACACGGGAGAGAGCCTTCGCCACGGCAGGCACCGGTCCGATGCCCATCCGGTTCGGCTCCACACCGGCCACACCCCAGCTGACCAGTTTCGCGAACGGCCGCAGGCCCAGCCGTTCGGCGTTGGCCGCAGTGGTGACGATGGCCGCGGCTCCGGCGTCGTTCTGGCCGCAGGCGTTTCCGGCGGTGACTGTTGCTTCAGGGTCGACGCGACCTCGAATGGGGCGCAGTGCAGCAAGATCGGACAGTTGTATCCCTCGGCGCGGATGCTCGTCTTGGGTGACGACTGTCTGCTCACCACGGCGTCCGGGCACCGAAACGGGAATCGTCTCGTCGTCGAAGTACCCACTGTCTTGGGCGTGAACGGCCCGTTCGTGCGATCGCACCGCGTATCGGTCCTGCTCGTCGCGGGTGATCGAGTACTCCCGGCGCAAGTTCTCGGCGGTCTCGATCATGCCGCCTTCCACCGGAAAGTTGACTCCGCCGGAGTTCGTGCGCGGTTTGGCCAATCGGTCGTGGAACTCGACGGAAGGGCGCTTTGTGCCCCAACGCATGTCGGTGGAGTAGAACTCGGTTCCGCTCATGCTCTCGGCGCCGCCGGCGATGACCAGATCACTCATCCCGGTCTGTACCTGCATCGCGGCGTAGATGATCGCCTGCAATCCCGAACCGCAACGGCGATCGAGTTGTATTCCGGGAACGGACACGTCGAGACCGGCGTCGAGTGCCGCGATTCGCCCGATGGCCGCGGCCTCTCCGTTGGCGTAACCCTGACCGAAGATGACGTCGTCGACATCGGTGGACGCAATGCCGGTTCGTTCGACGAGGCCACGCACAACAGTGCCGGCGAGAGTGGTGACGGGAACGTCCTTGAAGACTCCGCCGAATCCGCCCACCGGGGTGCGAACGGGTTCACAGATGACTGCGTCGTGCATGGAATGCGCCTGTCTTGAGGAGAGGTGGGGAATGCGTCGCGTGAACGGGCCGATCCAAGGGCCCGTCGCGACCTGGCCACTCGAATATCCAGCACGCGTGGCGCGGTTGTCAACAGCAGGAACGACCTGTTCGGACATAGTTTCCGCCATACGGTTCGTATGCGAAATCGACTTTGACACATATACCCTTCGGGGATTGAATGGATACAGCGTCTCTGCCGCACACACGTCGCGGCGGGATGAAAGTTCCTGGAGTCGAATCAATTTCGTCGACCGGGAGGGCACGAAGTACCGACTGACAGGTGGAACAGTGACTCGTTTGGCGCAGACGGCGGGATTGACCGAAACCCAGACCGATATCGTCGGGGCGGTACGCGAGTTCGTCGATCGTGTGGTCATCCCCGCGGCGCAGGAACTCGAACACTCGGATACGTACCCGACCGACATCGTCAAGCAGATGAAGGACATGGGTCTGTTCGGACTGACCATCGACCCCGAGTACGGGGGTATCGGCGAATCATTGCTCACCTACGCGCTGTGCGTCGAAGAATTGGCCCGTGGATGGATGAGCGTGTCCGGTGTCATCAACACGCATTTCATCGTGGCTCACATGATTTCGGCGCACGGGACGCCGGAACAGAAGGCGAAGTACCTGCCGCGTCTGGCGTCCGGGGAACTCACCGGTGCATTTTCCATGTCGGAGCCTGCCCTCGGTTCCGATGTTGCTGCCATATCGACCAAGGCGAAGCGGACGGACTCCGGCGATTACGTGATCACCGGCCAGAAGATGTGGCTGACCAACGGAGGTTCCTCGACCTTGGTGGCAGTCCTGGTCAAGACGGACGAGGGCGCGGAGAAGCCGCACAACAATCTGACGACGATATTGATCGAGAAGCCCGCAGGTTTCGGCGAGGTACTCCCGGGCCTGACCATTCCGGGCAAGCTCGAGAAGATGGGGTATAAGGGAATCGACACCACGGAGATGATCTTCGACGGTTTCGAGATCGGAGCCGAGGAGGTTCTCGGTGGCACCCCTGGCTCGGGATTCCGGCACATGATGGACGGCGTCGAGGTCGGCCGGGTCAACGTCGCCGCGCGTGCCTGCGGAATTGCCCAGCGCGCTTTCGAACTGGCTGTCACCTACGCCAAGCAACGCGAGACTTTCGGCAAGCCGATCGCCGAGCATCAGGCCATCGCGTTCCGGATCGCCGAGATGGGCACCAAAGTCGAAGCGGCGCATCTGATGATGGTCAACGCTGCCAGGCTCAAGGACTCGGGTGAGCGCAACGATGTCGCAGCGGGTATGGCGAAGTATCTGGCGAGTGAATTCTGCTCGGAGGTCACCCAGGACAGCTTCCGTATCCACGGCGGATACGGCTATTCCAAGGAATACGAGATCGAGCGGTTGATGCGTGAGGCGCCGTTCCTTCTGATCGGTGAAGGCACCAGCGACATCCAGAAGCAGATCATCAGCAAGGGCCTGCTTCGCACGTACAACTGAGCCGAGAAGCGGCACCGCGAATATGCGCGGTGCCGCTTTGTCGTGTCGGGTCAGCGGGTGAAGGCCAGGGTTGTCACCGGTGACCGGTTGCCGTATGCGTCAACGGCTTCGACGCGGGCTTCGTATGCGGTGCCCGCTGCGGCGTCGGGAATCGGAATGTCGAGGCTGTTCGGCCGCGGCATGAAGTAGAAGTCCGAGAGCACCTTCGACGAGACCACCTTCGCTCCGGTGGCTGTGTCCGTGACCTCGACGGCGTAGTGGTGCACCATCTGATCGTCCTTGGCCTGCGCGATCCTCAGTGCGGTCGCACCGTTTTCGCCGGTCGTCACCGAGAGCGGAGTGCTCGAGGTGAACTCCGGCGCGTGCGTGTTCCGTGCGCCCGAGGTGTAGCGGAAGTTGTCCTTGATCTGCTGGTTGGTCGACCCGTCGAGTTCGACCGTCCACCCCGAACCGCTCAGCGTGCCCGCGCTCGAGTACGGCGGCTGCCAGTTGGCTGACCACGCGCCACCGGCGTAGATGTCGTGCTTGTCTGCCGCCATGTTGATTCGGTTGATTTCCGTGCGGTCCTGGTAGACCTCGACGAAGAGCGCTTGGGCAGTGGGTGATTCGAAACGGTTCGCGAGACCGGACTCGGTCACCATCTGGTAGCCGTGATCGATTTCGATGTACGACATCGAGCCGTCGTTGACCGACGTGAAGTCACGCTGATGGATCGACCGGTCGTCGTTGTTGTTCAGATGTGAGTGCCCGGAGAAGAAGATTGCCTGAGGGAAGGCACTCAGGTCTTCGGTCAATCGAGGGTTCGACGCCTGCTGCCCGTCCATGGCTGTGTTGCTTGCCGGCCGGTGTCCCTGGACCAGGATCGGCTTGGTCAGGTTCCCGGACTCCGCGGTGATTTCGGTCAGGCGGGACTTCAGCCAATTGCGTTGCGCTGAATCATTGTTGTAGGTTTCGGTGTTGACCGTGAAGAGATGGACACCATTGACGTCGGATTCGTAGTATCCGCCACCGGAATCCGGGAACCACTCCGCCGGGTACCCGGCTCTGATCGCCGCGAGACTTGCATCGTGATTGCCGTTGGAGATCAGGAGTTGTGTGTCGTTCATGCCCTTCCGGGCGAGGTTTGCCTGGAAGATTTCTGCGACGATCTTGTGGTCGGGCCCCTTGCCGTCTCCGTTGTCGTTGATCATGTCCCCGTTGGAGAGGATAGCGTCGGGTTTCGGGAAGATGGAACCGATTGTGTCGAAGAAGCTTTCGTACTTCTTGTCGTTGTTCGCGTGATCGCCGACGTGGACGTCGGACATCACGACGACCTGAGCCAGCGGCTTTTCCGACGTCTTGATCAGGTAGCCGAACGAGACGGCCGCGCTCGCGTGATCGCCTCGGAAAGCTGCGACAGTGACGTTGGTGTCCTGCGCGATGTGCAGCGGACGTCCCGGCGTGGCAGCTTGGCTGTCGGTGGTGGGTGTCGTTCCGTCCACGGTGTAGCGGACGGTGGCGCCGCGCTCGGCGGTGAAGGTCAGGTCGACGGGGTGCTCGTACCGTCCGCCGGGGACGCTGACGCCGGGCGCTGCGGGCGGCGTGTTGTTCTCGCCCGAAGAGCTGCCCCATTCGAAGGACGAACTCCCCCAGCCGGGTTCGGCGTGGGATTCGGCGGGGGCGATGCCGGGAACGGCGAGAGCCGCTGTCACGGCTGCTATCGCGATGGTCGTACGTCTCACGAGGATTCCTTGTCTTCGACGCGGTGGTTCAGACCTATCCGTAATTGGTCTGGACCAATTACGGTAGGTGGCGCCGGGTAGAAGAAGGTGTGTCCTGAATGTCCGATTAATGAAGCGTGTGTGAACACCCTGCAGTGCTTGGTACCGGTATACCCGGCTGCGTTTATGGCAAAGTCGATGGAGTGGACCTACGTCAGATCGAGTACTTCCTTGCCGTTGCCGGTGGTGAGTCCTTGTCGACGGCTGCGCAGAATCTGTCGGTCACCAAGCCGTCGCTGTCGCAGGGTATTCGTGGCCTCGAGCGTGAACTCGGAGTCGAACTGTTTCACCGCGTCGGTCGCGGTTTGGTGCTGACGGCAGCAGGTCGGGCGTTGGTAGGGCCGGCGAGGCAGATGACTCGCAGCAGCGCGGCCGCGTTCGACGTCGCGATCGGTACGGCCGACGAGCCTCGTGGCCGGCTCGACATCTGCTCCGCGGCACATGGTCTCGAAGGTCCGATCGCACGCATCGTGGCAGACTTTCGTGAGCGGTGGCCTGCTGTGACCGTTCGGGTCGGTGAGTTGCCGCAGGGTGCAACGTCTGAGCAGGTGTTGGCAGACGGCGCGTGCGAGGTGGTCTTCAGTTACTGGCCACCCGACATGTCGGCGCTGTCCACGAAAGTGTTGGGGGTGAACGAGTACTGGCTGGCAGTGCCGTCGGGGGTTCATCCTGACGTCTGGCCGAATGGTGTGAAACCCGCTGCGGGAGAGCCGGTGTCATTGACGGCATTGCCCGATCTCCCCGTGGTGGGTGTGCTCAAACACTCGCGGGCTCGCCTTGCCATCGAGTCGTCTCTGCAGGCCGCCGGGGCCCGGACTCGGATGTCGACGGAGTTGGCGCAGCGGGAGACCGTCGGCGCGTTCGTCTTTGCTGGTTTGGGCATGGCATTCATGGAGCGTTCGTTGGCCGAGAGGTCGGTCGCGTCCGGCGCGGAGATATTTCCGGTGGAGCCGGCGATCTCACTGAATTACGGCGTCGAGTTCGATCCGGAGACGCTCTCGCCGTTGGGCAGGCTGTTCGTGGAGGGCTTGTGACGTGGGGAGATGTTCTCGATGTACGCAGACCCGGCCGGTGAGAGCGGGCCGTCGCGGTAGACCAAGATCGTCTGCCGGGTGATCGGTGGGAAAAGCGAGCGAACCTCAGATGCCGGGGAGTCTTGTTCGGCGATCGATCTGGGCAGCAGCGCGGCGCCTACACCTTGCCCGACCATTTCCCGGACAGCAAGGCGATCTGGCACTTCCACGACGACGTCGGTGAGTTCCAGATCGTCGTCGATCGAGTGCCCGCGCCGAACTGCGGATGCCTCGACCACCATCGGCAGGCGCGCGACCACGGTGCGCGGAACCGGATCGGGGAGGTCTGTGGCCAGGCGAATGGGGATCGACAAGACCGTTTCCTGGGTGCTCACGGCAATTTCTCGAAGCCCGTCGGAGACTTCGGCACCCGGGTGGGTCTCGAGAAACCCGAGTTCACACGTACCTGCTCTGACGAGCGCGCGCACGTCCTGTGCGTTGGCGGAGGCGTTCGTGGAGAACCGAATTCCGGGTGCCGTCAGATGGAGGCGTCCGGCGACCTCTGCAACAGGGTCGATGGCGAGATCGGACTGAACTGCTATGGCGAGTTCCCCGGCGCGCAAAGCGGTTACCGCAGCCACCGCGGCCTCGGCCCGAGCAACGTCGGCGAGCAACGTACGGGCAGAATCGGCAACTGCCAGTCCGACCGTGGTGGGAGCCAGACCGCGAGTGGTGCGCTCGAAGAGTGTGGCTCCGAGAGCTCGTTCGAGGTTGCGCACGGCCTGCGAGAGGGACGGTTGCGAGATACGCAGGACGTCCGCGGCGGCAGTGACGCTGCCGTGATCGACGACCGCGACGAGATACTGCGCGCTGCGTATGTCCATGCCGGGTGCCTGCATCTGACGAATTCTCCCAGATGACGGAGCCTTGGCGGCGGTGACTTGCTGCGACCTGCGGACATAGGTCTGAGCTATGGCTCTGTGCGCCTTCTCGTCTTTGTGGCGCAGGCCATAGCGATGGTCGACTGTTCCAGTACCACCGACCGCGGTTCGTGCTCGGTGAGTACCTGGAACACAGGAGCGTGATGTGAGCGAGCTTCACCTACCCAACCGGATACGCCACTCGGCGTCGACACGGCCGTCCGATCCGGCAATCACGTGCGGCGACCGAACGTTGACTTGGGCTGAGCTGGATGGCGAGACCAGCACCTTGGCGAGTGCGCTGGCAGAAGTGACCACAACGGGTGCTCGTGTCGGTGCGCTACTGCGTATGGGGCTCGAAGGTGCGGAAACCTTCATCGCATGTGCGAAGGCAGGCGCTGTGTTCATACCGTTGAACTGGCGGCTCAACCCACTCGAACTCGTCGACATCGCCGAGGACGCGGAGCTCGACGTCTTGATCGTCGATGACGAGTTCGCCGCGGGGGCGGCGGCGATGTCCGCAGCGTTGCCGGACATCGAGGTCATAACCGTGGGAGCTGCAGGGGGCCTGCCGGATTCGCGAACCTGGGCGGAGTTCGTGGCATCAGGGACCGGTGTCGACCCCGGACACGGGCACGATCCGGACGCAGCAGTTCTGCAGCTGTACACGTCCGGGACAACCGGCCGGCCCAAGGGCGTCGTGGCCACGCACCGGAATCTGTACAACGAGCCCGAGGGGTTCGATGTCTACGAATTCGGTTCGAATGCAGTCGCACTCGATGCACTTCCCCTCTTTCACATCGCCGGTGCCGGCTGGATGAGTACATGCTTGTCGGCCGGAGTGCCTTTGGTGCTGCTCGGAGACATGGCGCCTGCTCGGGTCGCTGATGCCATCGCGACCCACCGCGTCACCCACGCATTTCTGGTGCCTGCAGTCATTCAGACGCTGGTAGATCTGCCGACTCTCGACAGTTTCGATCTGACCAGCCTGGAGGTGGTCGCCTATGGGGCGTCGCCGATCACTCCGGCACTCCTCGCTCATGCGATGACTGTCTTGAACTGCAAATTCGTCCAGCGATACGGGATGACCGAGACAACGGGTTCGGTATCCGTCCTTCGTGCCTTCGACCATCATGTGAGCGGTCCGCGTTCGGAGTTGCTCCGATCTGCGGGAAAACCGATGATCGGCGTCGAGATCTCCATTCGAGACGTCACAACTGGTGAGGTATTGCCGCCCAACAAATCCGGTGAGATCGTTGCACGCAGCAGAAACAACACTCGCGGGTACTGGCGACGTGACCGAGAGACCGCAGAATTGTTCACTAAGGACGGCTTTCTCCGAACAGGCGACGCCGGCCATCTGGACGACGAGGGGTATCTGTTCGTCACCGATCGCCTCAAGGACATGATCATCACCGGCGGTGAGAACGTCTATCCGATCGAGGTGGAATCCATTCTGGCCGAACACCCCTCGGTTGCCGAGGTCGCGGTGGTCGGGGTTCCGGACAAGCGCTGGGGTGAATCCGTCACCGCAGTGGTCAAACTGGTCGACGGTGCCGACGTGCCGAGCGTCGACGAGTTGATCGCGTTCAGCACAGCGAAGTTGGCGTCGTACAAGAAACCTCGCCAGATCCATTTCGTGGACTCCTTACCTCGCAACGCGAGCGGGAAACTGCTCAAGTCGAGCCTGCGGACCATGCTGAACGCGAGCGGAGAAGCATCATGATCGTGACCGAAGATGTCGGTGTCGCACAGCGTGAGGCGTGGGCGAACAAAGTTCTTCCACCAGTGGAACAGGTGCGGGACGGATTGTGGTCGATCCCTGTTCCCATGCCGGACAACCCTTTGCGCTACGTACTCGTCTACGCACTCGCGCTCGACGACGGACTTGCCCTCATCGACGTCGGTTGGGATCACGAACAGTCCTGGCAGGCTCTCGTCGACGGCATAGCATCGATCGGATACCACGTTTCCGAAGTGCGCTATGCGGCAATCACGCACCTGCATCCGGATCACTTCGGTCTGGCGCCGCGTCTTCGGCAGGTCAGCGGCGCAACGCTTGCGATGCACGTGGCCGACGCGACGCTCCTCGGGTACCACGGGCCCGAACAGACCCGCGACGACATCAGTGGCTGGAACCTGCAATTGTCCGAACTCGGCGCACCGGCCGAAGTGCTCGACGCGTCTCGGGTCGACCTGGTGCGGTTCGCCGAGCATGAAACCATCGACATTGTTCTGGGAGATGGTGATTCACTCGATCTTCCCGGGTGGAATCTCCGGGCCCAGTGGACACCGGGGCACACTCCCGGACATCTCTGCTTCGTGGAAGAGGACAGAGGCTTGTTGTTCAGCGGCGATCACATGCTGCCGAGGATCAGCCCGAACATCTCCACGATTCCCGGTGAACTCGAGAACCCGCTTCATCGTTATCTTCTCTCGCTCGAGGCGACGACAACACTGGGCGAGTGCGAAGTGCTTCCGGCACATGAATATCGATTCCGTGGGATCGCCGATCGTGCACGTCAATTGATGGGGCACCACGAGGAGCGATTGGCGGAGATCGTGGCTGCGGTGCAGGATGAGCCTGAATCCACGGCCTGGGAACTCTCACGCACGATCTCCTGGTCTCGCCCGTTCGAACAGATGTCGCCGCGACTACTTCGCTTGGCAGTCCGCGAAACCCATGCTCATCTTGTTGTTTTGGCCAAGCGGGAGATCGTGACACCGTCCGGCGGCACACCCGTGCGCTGGAGCATTCGCGCGCAGTGACCTTTCAAGAATCTCATCACGGAAGTAGGAACCGAACATGAGCGTCGTGCTCACCGACTTCGCCGACGGCGTTGCCGTCATCACCCTCAATCGTCCCGAGGCCAAGAACGCGGTCAATCTCGAACTTGCCGAAGCCTTGGCTGCGGCCATCGACGAGTTCGAGGAACGGGCCGATCTCACCATCGGCATTCTGACCGGATCTGGTGGAACCTTCTGCGCCGGTATGGATCTGAAGGGATTTGCGCGCGGAGAGCGGCCATCGCTACCGGGTCGTGGTTTTGCCGGTCTGACCGAGGCACCGCCGTCGAAGCCGCTGATCGCAGCCGTCGAAGGTTGGGCACTCGCCGGCGGTTGCGAACTGGCCTTGGCGGCCGACTTGATCGTGGCGTCCACGGACGCGAAATTCGGCCTGCCCGAAGTGAAGCGGGGACTTGCCGCGGCCGCCGGCGGACTCCTACGTCTGCCGAAAATTCTTCCGTATCAGTTGGCCATGGAAATCGCGATCACGGGGGATCCGCTCAGTGCCACCGTGGCGCATCATCACGGCTTGGTCAATCGGCTCGCCGAACCGGGACACGCGCTGACCGTCGCACGCGAGCTTGCGGCCCGAGTAGCGGCTAACGGTCCACTGGCTGTTCGCGCGACCAAGCAGGTACTGGCAATGTCCGCCAAGTACACCGATCCGGATGCCTTTGTCGCGCAACGCGAATTCATCGATCCGGTCTTCACCTCTCGTGATGCCAAGGAGGGCGCCACGGCATTTGCCGAGAAGCGCTCTCCCGTGTGGAGTGGTTCATGAGTGCCGAGACGATCGAGCGTGCGGCCGTAAGCATCGAACGAGACGGTGCTGTCGCGACGATTGTTCTCTGTCGGCCGCACCGCCGCAACGCTCTCGATCTCGACGCCTGGATCGCTCTACGTGAAGCAGTCCTCGAACTTCAAGAGGACGCGCAGATTCGCTCGGTGATCCTGACCGGCGCGGATGGGACCTTCTGCGCGGGCTCCGATCTGGACAAGCGTGGCTCGTCGCACCCGCTCGATCGCATGCGTGTCATCAACGCAACGGCAATCGCACTGAGTGAGTTTCCCAAACCTCTGGTGGCGAAGGTCGACGGGTTTGCCGTCGGAGCCGGATGGAACATGGCGTTGCTCTGCGACTTCGTCGTGGCGGCCAAGGGTGCGAAGTTCAGCCAGATCTTTGCCAAACGGGGGTTGTCTGTCGACTTCGGTGGTTCGTGGATCCTGCCGAGACTGGTCGGCCTCCAACAAGCCAAGCGACTGGTGATGCTTGCCGAGACGATCGACGCACAGGAAGCCTACGAGCTCGGGTTGGTGACTTATCTGGTCGAACCGGCCGAGCTGGACGAACACACGTCAACACTGGCGCAGCGGCTCGCCGCCGGCCCGCCGGCCGCACTGAGTCAGTCTGCCGCCATGCTCGAACGTCACACCTCCCTCTCGTTGCGGGAGGCCTTGGACAACGAGGCGAGGGCGCAAGCGGTCAATTTTGCGACGGATGCCACCGACGCGGTTCGTGCCTTCGTGGAAAAGCGGGAGCCGATCTTCACCGGAGAGTGGGCCGTACCAGGGGCAACTCGGGTGGAGTGAGCGACGGATCGCTGGTCGTATGATGGATGAGTGGATCTGCACTTCGTCACCTACTTCGTCGCTGTTGTCGACCACGGTGGGATAACGAAGGCCGCTCAGGCTCTCTACATTTCGCAGCCCTCGCTGTCACAGGCAATTCGTACGCTCGAGCGTCGACTCGGCGCCACGCTGTTCGACCGGACGGGCAGGCGGTTGGTTCTTACCGACGCGGGCCGCACGTTCGATCTCGCGGCCAGGAGAATCCTTGCCGACGTCGAGCGCGCGAAGGCGAAAGTGACCGCCGTTCGCGAACTCGAGTTCGGTCGTGTCGACGTCGTCTCGTACTCGGCGTTCTCGATCGATCCGATGGTCGAGTTGGTCCGGCGATTCCGGGCCAACTTCCCGAAGATCGTCGTGCGTGTTCTCGACACGTACGGCCCGGCCGGGGTCGACAATGCGTTGCGGCGAGGGTCGGCCGAGGTCGGCGTCACCGATCTGAGTATCGGGTACGAAGGTTTGGTCACGGCTCCGATTGCCACTCAGGAGTTGGTGCTCGCCACCCATGCGTCGTTGTCCGGCCGACTTGCAACGCCGTTGGCGGATCCGGTTCCGCGAGCGCTCTTGCACAGTTTGCCGCTTGTGGTCGATCTCGGTGATCAATCGAATCAGTTCCGGGGCTTGCTCAGCGAAGGCGCCGAGAACGTAGTCGTGGACTGTGTCCACCCTGTGACCACGTGGGAACTCGTGCGTCGAGGAATCGGCGCCACTGTAGTGCCGAGAAGGGTTGCACAACAGCAGATGACAGACGTCTGCGCCTTCTCCTTCGATCCGCCGCTGACACGCGACGTCGGTATCGTCTATCGCTCGGGCGAGCAATCCCCGGCGGCCGCTGCATTCATCGCGACGGCTGCGGAAATGGCCACCTCCGCCGTTCCGTCCACGGAAGAGGAGTGAACTGTGGAGTTCCGGCAGATGGAGTACTTCCTCGCAGTGGTCGAGAACAAGGGGATCAACGGCGCCGCAGCGGCTCTCGGCGTTGCTCAGCCGACCGTGTCACAAGCGTTGCGCGGGCTCGAACGTGAACTGGGAGTGAGGCTGTTCCACCGCATCGGGCGCGGCATGGTGCTCAGTGCTGCCGGTCGCAGTCTGGTCGGCCCGAGTCGACAGGTTTTGCGAGACGTAGCTGCGGCGGCTGAACAGTTGACGGCATCCGATGGCGCCATCGTCGGTCGCCTCGACATCATGGCTTTCCCTGCACTGACCTCGGGGACGATCGTCGATCTGATTGCGGAGTTCTGTCGACGGTATCCGCAAGCGCGAGTCAGATTCTCGGAACTCGAGCGTGAGGACAATCTGGAAAGTCTCATCCGGGACGGCCACTGCGAATTCGCGGTGGCTCATCTGCCGCTCGAGGCGGGCGAAGGGCTCGAAATCGTCGAATTGGGGGAGCAGGAATACCGCCTGGTCTACCCGGCGGGAACGGAACTACCCGAGGGGCCGGTACGCCTTTCGGAAATGCCGGACATTCCCATGGTATTCGTTCCTCGCGGGGCAGCGATGGGTGACGCGATCGAAGATTCGATCCGAAAGGCCGGTACCAGAACGGAACTCGCGGTGGTGACCGAGCAACGGGAGTCGCGGCTCCCGATGGTCATCGCCGGACTCGGCGGCTCGTTGGTCGAGCGCTCGGTGGCGAAATCGATGCCTGGTCAGGTGGTGGAACGGGCCTGCGAGCCGAGATTCCTGCGTGCGTACGGTCTCGCCTTCGACCCCTCGACGTTGTCGCCGGTGGGACAGGTATTCGTGAACCTGATCCACGAGTACCTGTCCGACGAACGCCGGTCACAGCACTAGAGTCGGCAGATACGTTCTCGCGCGGCAGAGTACTCGGCGGCGAGACGCTCTACTACTGCATGCGTCGGAAGGACTGCATCGATCGCTCCGATGCCCTGTCCGGCGCCCCAGACGTCACGCCAGGCCTTGGTATCGGTGTCGTTGGTCGCGAAACTCATTGCGGATGGATCGGATTCGGCCAGGTTGTCGGGGTCCAAGCCGGCGGCAACGATGCTGCCCCGCAGGTAGTTTCCGTGTACTCCGGTGAACAGGTTGGAATAGACGATGTCGGAGGCCCCTGAACCCACGATCATCTCCTTGTACGCAGGATCCGCGTTAGCCTCTTCGGTTGCGATGAAAGCTGATCCGACGTATGCCAAATCGGCCCCGGCCGCGAGCGCAGCGAGAATCGAATCACCATGAGCGATGGCACCTGACAACAGCAGTGGACCGGCGAACCACTCACGAATCTCCCGAATCAGGGCAAACGGCGACTGCCTACCGGCATGACCACCGGCCCCGGCAGCTACCGCGATCAGTCCGTCGGCACCCTTCTCGATCGCCTTGCGTGCAAAGCGATTGTCGATGACGTCATGGAGAACGATTCCGCCGTATGCGTGGACTGCGTCGTTGATGTCGGTGCGAGCGCCGAGGGACGTGATGACGATCGGAACCTCGAACTCGGCGATGGTCGCCAGATCCTCTTCCAGGCGGTTGTTGGACCGGTGGACGATGAGGTTGACGGCAAATGGCGCCGACGGATTCTCCGGGTGCTCACGATCATGTTCCTCACGAGCCACGGTGATCAGTTTGAGCCAATCCCGAAGTGCCGACTGCGGACGAGCATTCAGTGCCGGGAAGGATCCGATGATGCCAGAGGTGCACTGCGCGATGACGAGGTCAGGAGTCGAGATGATGAACATCGGTGAAGCGAGAACCGGGACACGCAGTTGCGACGTCAGGTCTGCGAAGGTCGTCACCTGGAACCGCCTTTCTGATCGACGGATTCGAGAAGTCTCGAGCGGAGGTCGGTCTTGAGGACCTTACCGGCAGCCGATGTCGGAAGGAGTTCTACCTCGACGACTTCGCGAATCTTCTTGTACGGCAGCACCTGCTCGGCGACGAACGCCTTGATCTGCTCGGCGTCGAACTCGGCGCCCGGAATCATCACGACGAAGGCTACGGGTTCCTGGCCGTTGCTCCCCACTTCGCGGCCGACGACCGCGGCAGTCGAGATCGCCGGGTGCGAGACCAGAATCTCTTCGAGTTCCCGCGGATAGACGTTGTATCCCTTGTAGATGAGCATGTCCTTGGCCCGGTCACAGATGAAGAGGTATCCGTCCGAGTCCAGGTACGCGATGTCTCCCGTGTCCAACCAGCCGTCGACGAACTGTTCTGCGGTGGTTTCCGGGTGTCCGAGATAGCCGTCGGTGACCTGAGGTCCACGCACCCAGAGTTCGCCGCGTTCGTTCTCGCCCAGAACGGTCTTCCGGTCGAGCTGATCGCGAATCTGGATTTCGGTGTCGAAGATCGGGAGGCCGACGCTGCTCTGCCGATATTCCGAGCCGTTGATCAGCGGAGCGGCCGTGACCACACAGGTGGCCTCGGTCAGCCCGTACCCTTCGACGACGAGCGCTTTGGGAAATGCCCGGCGGAGTGCGGCGAGCGTGACACTGTCGATCGGGGCGGCACCCGAAGAGACGACGCACACGCTGTCGGTGTTGCGCACCGTAGCGTCGGGATGAACCGACAGTGCGTGCCACATGGCGGGAGACCCGGTGAGATAGGTGGCCTCGTGCTTTTCGATCAGCTCGAGCATCCGGCCGGGTTCGAACCGACCGGCGAACACCTGGGTGAGACCGGAAATCAACAGGAACGACGTGTTGAGCAACGAATGTGCGTGGAAGAGAGGGGAGACCACGATGGTCGCCCCGGTCCCGGGCGTCGGACCGAGCACGTCGAGGCCGTCGATGCGTCGAGGCGTGACGAGACCGTCAGGACCTGCTTCCAACTCGTGACCGGTTCTCCACCCACACATCTGCGTGATGTTGCCGACGACGTTGCGGTGAAGAACACGAACACCTTTGGAGACTCCGGTGGTTCCGCCGGTGAACGCGATGTGTGCGATGTCGTCGCTACGAACCGAGGCAGGGGTGAATTCGGTGGGTAGATCGGCGATGAAGGAGTCGAATGCGACGACCGACTCCGGTGTGTCGAGCGCGCCCTCGGTGTCCTGGACCATCACGATCGTACGCACGGAGCTTCCTGAAGCGGCCGCGAGCAGTACGTGCAGCTGCGAACTCTGAGTCACTGCAGCAACGGCGGACGTCTCTTCGATCTGCTTGCGCAGGCCGAGCTCTGGCTGCAGTGGGTTGACCAATGTGACTGTCGCCCCGGCCTGTAGGCATCCGTAGTAAGCCTGGAGGAACTCGACGCAGTTCCCGAGGTGCATCAACACCACGTCGCCGACGCCCACCCCGGCTTGCCGCAATGCGCCGGCGAATTGCGCACTGCGCTGGCCGAGTTCGCGGAAGGTGCACGTACGCTCGCCGTCCACGACGGCGAGGCGGTCACCGTAGAGCGCCGCCATGCTGGGCGCCCAGTACGCCATGGTGGTATCCGGGTATTGCATGTTGTGCCGCAGTTGTGGATTGGCGATCACGCTGGTGCCCGTCACCGGGGAGCCATTCGGATAGCGCCGTCGAGTCTGATGGTCTCGCCGTTGAGGTAGCCGTTCTCGAGCATCGAGACGGCGAGCTGGCCGAACTCGTCCGGACGACCCAGTCGTGAGGGATTGGGAACAGAGGCTTCGAGGGCCGTGCGCACGTCTTCGCGTAGGCGCGCCAGGAGGGGAGTGTCCATGATGCCGGGAGCAATGGTGTTGACGCGAATTCCGCGGCTGGCGAGATCGCGGGCAGCGGTGACCGTCATACCGACGATGCCGGCTTTGGACGCTGTGTAGTTTATCTGACCGATCTGACCTTCGAATGCTGCGACCGACGCCGTCATGACGATGGCACCTCGCTCACCGTCCACGGCGTCGAGTTCCGCCATCCGCTCGGCGCCGAGACGGAGTGCGTTGAACGAACCGACAAGATTCAGCTTGACGACGAACTCGAAATCTTCGACCGATCCGGCTTTTCCGTCCTTGTCGAGAATGCGCATACGACGCCCGGCGCCCGCGCAGTGGACGACGCCGCGGAGGCCGCTGCGCTCGTGCGCCGCGTCGAGTGCTTCGGCGAATTGTTCGCTGTCGGTGACGTCGGCCGGGGCGAATTGTGCGGCAGCACCGAGATCGGCCGCCACCTGCTTACCGTCGGACGAAGGCAGATCGATCAACGTGACCTGCGCTCCGGCGTCGAGCAGCCGTCGAGCGGTTGCCAGGCCGAGGCCTGAAGCGCCGCCGGTGATCGCGGTGGAAAGTCCCTCGAGTTTCATGGATCAATTCTTCTTTCCTGCTGGATGACGTGTCGGCCCGAAAGCGTTGTCGGGTCAGATCAATTCGAGAATGGTCGCATTGGCCATGCCGCCGGCCTCGCACATCGACTGGAGACCGTAGCGAATTCCGTTGTCGCGCATGTGATGTGCCAGGCGAGTCATCAAGATCGCACCTGATCCGCCGAGTGGGTGGCCGACCGCGATAGCGCCGCCGAGCGGATTCACACGATCGATGGCTGCGCCGGTTTCAGCCTGCCAGGCAAGCGGGACGGGGGCGAATGCCTCGTTGATCTCGAAGGCGCCGATGTCGTCGATGGACAATCCGGAGCGATCCAATGCCTTTGCGGTGGCGGCAATCGGACCGGTGAGCATGATGACCGGGTCGTCGGCTGCGACCACTGCGGTGTGAATACGAACGAGCGGCTTCCACCCACGTGCCCGGGCGTACTCGCTGGTCGTGACGAGTGTGGCGCCCGCCCCGTCGGAGATCTGAGAAGAGTTGCCGGCGTGGATGGCACCGTCGGCGTCGAAGGCCGGGGGCAACTTCGCGAGCGACTCCACACTTCCGCCTCGCCGAATGCCTTCGTCCTGGGACAAGCCCGCGATCGGAGTGATCTGCCCGGTGAATGCCCCTTCATCGGTGGCACGGGCCGCGAGTTCGTGTGAGCGGAGGGAGTATTCGTCCAGAGCTGTTCGTGTGAGTGCCCATTTCCGGGCCATCATCTCGGCGCCGGTCCCCTGGCTGAAACCGTCCACCCCGTAGCGTTCGAGTACCGAAGCCGGAAAATGCTCACCGTTCTTGCTGGCGGTACCCATCGGTACTCGTGACATCGATTCGACGCCTCCGGCTACGACCACGTCGTTCTGACCGGAGATGACGGTGGCCGCAGCAAAGGAAACTGCCTGCTGGCTCGATCCGCAGGCCCGGGTCAGTGTGACGCCGGGAACGCTGTCGGGCCAGCCGGCAGCGAGTGCCGCTGTGCGGGCGATGCTTCCGGCCTGCTCGCCGACCTGACTGACGCAACCCCAGATCACGTCGTCGACCGTCGCCGCGTCGAGTCCGGTCCGTTCAGCGAGCGCACGCAGTACATGGGCGGACAACTCGGCCGGATGGATCTCCGAGAGGGCGCGGCCGCGACGGCCGATCGGTGTACGTACTGCGTCGACGATGACGGCATCTCGCATGTATCTCTCCTGCTGTTCGTGCCCGGTTCTGCGACTGTGCGGTCGGGGCGTGTCTCGAGTCGATCACGAGCGGGTCGACCCGGCAATGTCTTTCGGTGAATGGCTTTGTTAGCGAATGGCTATACGTGGAGTACTCAGCCTCGGATGAGCTTGCGATCGCGCTCGGGATTGGCGAAGACGAGGACCAGAACCGCGGCGATCACTCCGATGACGCCGATTGCCTGGAAGGACTGGGCGTAGCCGTCGGCCGGGGTTGCAGCGTTGTCCACGATGACTCCCGTTGCGTAAGGAGCAATCAGGCCACCGATCGACATGATGGCGAGGAAGAATCCCATCGTTCCGGCAGTCTGCTGCGGCGGGCACAGCTCCGAGATCGCAGCGTTGATGAGCGGGAAGGTGATTGCCGAGAACCCGTAGCCGATCGAGACCATGGCGACAGCGACGATGGGGGTGGAGATCTGTGGCAGGAACAGGAGAATCGATCCGCAGATCAGAACGCCGACACAGGGAACGATGACGCGAACCGTACGAGAGGTGAAGCCGCGGCCGATCAACTTGTCCGTGACGGAACCGGAGGTGATCATGAGGACGAGACCGACGATCGAGGGCAGCGCGAACATCGAACCGGCTTGCATCGCACTGTATCCGAGGCCGACCTCGAAGTACGACGGCAACCAGGTGAGAACGACGGTGGTCAGCGCGTAGATGGTCGCGATGAGGAAGCAGCAGCTGACGAAGGTGCGGGAGAGCAGGATCTTGCGCCACGGAACGTTGGGCTCGGTGACCGCCTTCGTGGCTGTCCCGGCTGCCTCGGTTGCTTCTGTATCTGCAGTCTTGGTCGCCTTGACGGCCTTGCTCGTGTACGGGCCCTCGGACCAACCGGCCAGCCAGCAACCCATCCACACGAGACCGAGAACGGAGAGCGAGAGAACTGCTGCGCGCCAGCCGTAATGAACGGCGATGAAGGTCAGTACCGGCGCGAGGGCGATCTTTGCGACAGAGGCGGATCCGGCGAGCATTGCGCCGGGAAGGCCGCGCTTGGCCGGCGGGTGCCACGAGTACGCCGCGGTGTGCATCAGCGCCGAACTGGGGCCTTCGGCAAATCCGAGGAGCATGCGCGAGACGATCAACATCGCGAGGCTGGCGCCGAGAACGAGGGGGAGCATGACCACGGACCAGATTGCGGCCAGGATCAACAGCGCCCAACGCAGGGTCAGGTACTTGTTGAGCGGTCCGGCGAGGAATCCACCGATGCAGAACATCAGGAAGAAGAGCGAGCCGACCATGCCGATTTGCGAAGACTTCAGTCCGAGCTCACGAGCGAGGGGCTGAGCGATGATTCCGAGGACTGCCTTGTCCGCGTAGTTGACGATGTAGAGGAAAACGACGAGCCCGGTCATCGTCCACGCACGCTTGCGGGTACCGAAGACGGGAACTGCTGACGAATCTGGCGTTGCTGTTGCTTCGGGCTGGACGTCGTTACGCTGTGGCGCGATGGGGGTCACGTGGCGTCCCTTCGAGACTGGTGGGCGGATGCGATCGTGCTCGAAGCGCGGCCTCGAAGCGATCGATGGTGGTGTGTTTGCCGGCTGACTCATTCAACGTGTTCTGGATCACTTTGAGCAATGTCGCGTCGATGATCGGAACGATAGCGGTTGCCTATGTATCGCAGGTCAGGCCATATTGGTACGCCCTATCGGACGCATAGCCGATGAGTGTTGGATCGAATGCGGAACATTGAGGCAAGGTGAGATCAGGATCACCCTGTCCCCTTGACCGACTGGAGTTCATACATGCAGCGCACCGTGTTCAACGAGGATCACGAGGCATTCCGGGCAACCGTTCGCGATTTCATCGCGAAGGAAGTAACCCCGGTCCACGAGAAGTGGGAAGAGGACGGTCACCCGCCCCGTGACTTCTACCGACGACTCGGAGAGCTGGGCGTACTCGGAATTCAGGTGCCGGAAGAATACGGCGGAGGCGGCGAGAAGTCGCTCAAGTTCAACGTCGTCGTCGCCGAGGAAGTTGCTGCCGCCGGGGCGTCATTCGGCTCGCAGTCGGTGCATACGAACCTGATCCTGCCCTACCTGCTCGAGTACGCGAACGAAGAACAGAAGAGCCGCTGGTTGCCGGGCTTCGCTTCCGGAGATCTGATGTTCGCGATTGCGATGACCGAACCGGGAACAGGATCGGATCTGGCGAACATCGCGACCACGGCCAAGCTGTCGGAGGACGGTACGCACTACGTGGTCAATGGTTCCAAGACGTTCATCACCGGTGGAGTACTTGCCGACCGCGTCCTGGTGGTGTGCCGTACCGCGCCCAGCACAGCGGAGAACCGGCGCACGGGGTTGTCGATTCTGGTGATCGATACGTCGTCGCCCGGATACTCGGTGGGGCGCAAGATCAACAAGATCGGGCTCAAGACCTCCGACACTGCGGAGCTTTCGTTTGTCGACGTCAAGGTGCCCGTCGAGGACCGACTCGGAGAAGAGGGCGACGGCTTCAGCTATCTGACCCACAACCTGGCTCAGGAGCGGTTGACCATCGCGTTCGGAGCGGCCGCCACTGCCAGTGCAGCGCTTCGCTTTGCCATCGACTACGTCAAGGACCGCAAGGTGTTCGGCAAGCCGGTCGCGGCCTTCCAGAACACCAAATTCGTTCTGGCCGAATGCGCTACCGAGGTTGATGCCATCCAGCTGGTGTCCGACAACGCACTCGAATGTCATGACCGCGGCACTCTGACGATTCCCGACGCAGCGAAGGCGAAACTGTTCTGCACCGAGGCGGCAGGTCGAGTGATCGACAAGTGCCTCCAATTGCACGGCGGGTACGGCTACATCACCGAGTATCCCATCGCGCGTCTTTACGCAGACACGCGTGTCACACGAATCTACGGTGGCACAAGTGAAGTCATGAAGACCATCATCGCGAAGGATCTTGGTCTCTGACGCACTCTCGACATGTTGTCGGCCTCGGAACAAGTGTTCCGAGGCCGAAAACATCTTCCGGGTAGGTCAGTTCGCCGGAACCCCGACCACGCCGTCCGCGATCAGCGTCGAGGCGTGATCGGCGTTGGTTCCGAGGATGTCGGCGAGCACCGCGATCGAATCGCCGCCGACCTCGGAGGCGGGTCCGGTACCCAGGTGTGCGCCGTCGAACGAGGCAGGATTGGCGGCAGCCAGGTAGCTTCCGATTCGAGGTTGATCGAGTGCGGAGAACATCGGGTTGTTCTCCAGTTCGCCAGATTTCACCACTTCCTCGAAACTGCGGTACCTCTCGAACAGAACCGACGATGTGTCCAGCGCTGCAGCGATCTCGGCGCCGCTGTGTTCCCGGAACCAATGTGAGAACAGAGCAGTGAGTACCTCTCGATGACGGTAGCGATCCGCTTCGGTGGAGAAGTCGGCTCCGAGCGCAGCTTCGACAGCGTCGACAGCCGCCGTGGTGCCGGTGACCGACGCAAGGTCGCGGAAATGGCGGGTAGTGAGTGCAACGATCATGAACCGTTCGTTGTCGCTGGAGACGAAATCGATTCCGTACGTGCCGTAGACGGCGTTTCCGCCGGACTCGCGACTGCGACCGTTCACTTGTACCTCGGTGAGGTAACCGAGGGTTCCCGCGGTGGCCAATGCGACGTCTTCGAGTGGGAGCGTGATCCGAGATCCATGTCCGGTCGAGTCACGTTGGCGCACTGCGGCAGTGATCGACAGGGCGGCGTAGAGCCCGCATGCGACGTCCCAGGCGGGCAGTGCGTGGTTGACAACTCCGGCGTAGTCGGCGGGGCCGGTGATCTGTGGAAATCCCAAGGCGGCGTTGACCGTGTAGTCGACTCCGGGGCTGCCGTCGCGGCGTCCGAGGATCTCGAGGGTGATGACGTCGCTACGCAACTGGGCCAGGGAGTCGTGGCTCATCCACTTACGGCCGCCGGCGTTGGTGACCAGGATTCCGCCGCCAGGTCCCGGCGCCGTGACCAGTTGGCGTATCAGTTCTTGGCCGCGTTCGGCGCGCATGTCCACTGACAGTGACCGTTTGCCTTTGTTGAGTCCGGTCCAGTAGATGCTCTCGCCCTTGTCTGTGACGGGCCAGCGATTGTAATCGGAGGCACCTCCGATCGGGTCGATCCGGATCACCTCGGCGCCGAGTTGGGAGAGCGTCAGTCCGCACAGCGGCGCGGCGACAAAGCTCGAGACCTCGACGATGCGAAGCCCGGACAGCGGGCCTGGGCTCTGAGTCATGTGTGGTCCTCCGTGATAGAAGAGTGTGTGCTCATGCCATCAACACGGTGAAACGCCAGTCGAGAACCGGAGTTTGTGTTGCAGAAGCATTGTGGGAGAACACGAGCGAACGCAGTTGCACTGCGGTTCCGTGTTCGAGGGGCGACGAGTTTTCGACGTGCAGTTCGCTCGTGAGGGTATCGCCCTCGTGAACGGGTCCGGTGTGATTGCACGAGTGCCACCCGAGAACCGTCACCACGTTGGGCAGAGCGCGAGTCGCCTGGGCGAGTGCGATCCCGATGGTGTGGCCGCCGTAGACGAGGCGACCGTGGGCGCCGACGCGATCGTCGTGGTGCGTCGCTGCGATGTTCAAGCTCAGCCGGGCAAGTTCGGGTGCGCTGGAGACGACGTCGCCGCTACTGTGGAAGACGGAGCCCACCAAATCGGAATCGAAGTGCCTGCCGGGTACCCGCTCTCGATACGTGTCGAGGTCCCAACCGTCAGGTGATACGTACGGAGCCGGTTCGGACGGACCGATCGCCCCGAGGTCGTCGGCGTGGCGAGTTCTCGCCTCGATCGGGTCGGGGCTCAGGGGGAGCATGGCGCAGCGGTAGAAGTCGAGGACCGTGTTGCCGTTCTGATCAGCAGACGTCATCCGTAGCGCGGCAAGTCCGGTGGCGCCGCGTCCCGGCTTGGCCGAGTTCTCGCGTAGACCGACAACCTCGGTGCGCGTGTACAGGGTGTCACCGAGTACCGGGAAACGGTGGAATCGCAGTCCACGGTAGAAGAGGTTCGCCTTGACGTGGTGTGTGACCACGGTTGACTGGCCGATGGCGATGTCGGTGACCAGTCCTGGATTTGCCACTGGTGCACCGGAACCCGTGACGCTCGACGACAAGTGTGCGTCGAGAGGCAGGCGCATGCGGTCACCGAGGATCGCCTGATGGGAGGCGGCGAGTCCACTGGTCAACGTCACCGCGGGGGCTTCGTCGAAGATCTGTCCATGGGTGAGCTCGTCGAAGTACGGGCCTCCCACGTAGTGCTCGCTCATACGGTGACTCCTTCGGCTCGGGCAAGCGTACGACGCGCTGCCACGGCCACAGCTTCGTCGAGCATCTGGCCGTCGAGTTGGGCGGCACCCGAACCCAGGGTTTCGGCTTCTTCGAGTGCGGTCAGTACCCGTCGGGCGTCATTGACGGCGTCGTCCGAAGGAGTGAATGCGGTAGTGGCCGAGTCGATCTGCGCCGGGTGGATGACCCATTTGCCGTCGAACCCGAGAGCGTTGGTCCAGTGCGCGGCGCAGCGGAAAGCGTCGTCGTCGGTGATGCCGAGAAAGGGCCCGTCGATGGCTGCGACGCCGGCTGCGCGGCAGGCGATCAGGATTCTGTCCTGGACGGCAAGCCAGTGTTCAGGCAGTGCCGAGCGTGAACGGCCGAGCGCTGCACCGAGATCGGCGTATCCGATGATCGCGGCTTGGAGACGAGGAGTCGCGCGGGCGATGGAGTCGGCATTCTGGACGCCGAGCGGAGTTTCGATCAGGGCTTGCAGGGTGGTGTGGTGCCCACCGGCAGTGAAGAGGATGTGCTCGGCCTCGAGTAGTTCGTCGGCGGACTCGACCTTCGGGACGATCACGCTCGTCAGCGATTCTCCGAGGGCGCCGCAGGCGATCAGGTCGTCGCGGGCCCATGGTGTGGTCAGGCCGTTGATTCGGACCGAGATGGTGCGCGCCCTACCGAACTCGTGCACCAAGGTGCTCACGAGGGTTCGCGCCAGGTCCTTGTTCGCCGAAGTGACGGCATCTTCGAGGTCGAGAATCACCTCGTCTGCGTTCGAGAAGAGTGCTTTGCGTGCCTTGCGCTCGTCTGAACCCGGCGCGACCAGGGACGCGCGACGTCTGGTGGCGCGGTAGTGGTTCTCGTCCATAGTGTGTCGATTACCTCGATCTGGAAATCAAATGTACGGCCAGTTGTGAAGTGGATGAGCTGCCGTGAACGGCGTTGATGTGCACGGAACTGCCTCGATGCTGGCAGTTGCTGCGTATCGATGTCAAGGCGCGGTATTGACATTACGCGAACAATATCGAAATATGGCCGTACAAACTTATTTCAAGTCGAGGCGGATTCATGCTCAAGCTCAACGACGAAGAAACATTCCTGATCGAAACCGTGCGCCGGTTCGTCGACCGAGAGGTCAAGCCCACGGTCCAGGAGGTGGAGCACGCGAACGAGTATCCCGAGAAGTGGATCGATCAGATGAAGCAGATCGGGATCTACGGGCTCGCGATTCCCGAGGAGTACGGCGGATCGCCGGTGTCCATGCCCTGTTATGCGCAGGTGACGCAGGAACTGTCACGCGGATGGATGTCCCTGGCGGGGGCGATGGGCGGTCACACGGTGGTCGCGAAACTCATCTCGCTGTTCGGTACCGAAGAGCAGAAGGTGAAGTACCTGCCGCGAATGGCAACCGGCGAGATCCGGGCAACGATGGCCCTCACCGAGCCCGGCGGAGGTTCCGATCTGCAGGCCATGACAACCAACGCCAAGAGCGACGGCACAGATCTGGTCGTCAACGGCGCCAAGACATGGATCACCAATGCCCGCCGATCCGGCGTGATCGCCTTGCTGTGCAAGACCGATCCAAGCGCAAGCCCTCGTCATGCGGGCATCTCGATCGTTCTCGTCGAGCACGGCGAAGGGCTGACCGTCTCCCGCGACCTCCCGAAGCTCGGATACAAGGGCGTCGAGAGTTGTGAACTGTCCTTCGACAATTACCGCATCTCCGAGTCGGCCATTCTGGGCGGTACTCCCGGAAAGGGTTTCGGGCAGATGATGAAGGGGCTCGAGACCGGCCGTATCCAGGTGGCTTGCCGCGCACTGGGCGTCGCCACGGCCGCACTCGAAGATTCACTTGCGTACGCGCAGCAGCGCGAGAGCTTCGGCCAGCCGATCTGGAAGCACCAGTCGATCGGCAATTACCTCGCCGACATGGCAACGAAGCTGACGGCCGCACGGCAGCTGACGTGGCACGCGGCGCAGATGTACGACAGTGGGGAGCGGTGCGACATGGAGGCGGGCATGGCCAAGCTGTACGCCTCCGAGGTGGCGATGGAAATCGCTTTGTCCGCCGTCCGCATCCACGGCGGTTACGGCTACTCGACGGAGTACGACGTCGAGCGGTATTTCCGTGATGCACCACTGATGATCGTCGGGGAGGGAACCAACGAAATTCAGCGCAACGTGATCGTTTCGCAGCTGGTTGCCCGCGGCGGTCTGTGACGGACCGGTGAGCAAGTAGGATCATGTCGCTATGAGCGGTAAGGAAAGAGAGACGGAGCCGGCGTACCAACGCCTCTCTCGTGAGCTTCGTCAGCAGATCTCTGCCGGTACCTACCGCGACGGCATTCAACTGCCCACCGAATCCGAACTGGCGCAGCATCACGGCGTGAGTCGGCAGACGGTCCGCCGAGCCTTTCACGATCTGGTTGCCGAGGGCATCGTGTACCGAGTACCCGGGCGCGGAACGTTCGTGACCGAGAACAGCGGCCGCTATCTCCGTCATCTCGGATCCATCGAAGATCTCATGAACCTTTCGCGGGACACGACGATGGAAGTTGTGTCACCGCTGCAACGGCGCGTGGACATCGAGGCGGCCAGTCGGCTTCGGCTCGACACCGACGTCGTGTACACCGTGGTCTTCCGGCGGATACACGAGGGAGTTCCGTTCGTGCAGACGACGGCGCATCTGCCGGAGGCGATCGCGCGGCAGATCATCGACCTGCCCGCCATGGCGGCCGGTGCGGTGAGCGCCAATACGGTGATCGGCTTGCTGGAACCGCTGATCGACAGTCCGATTGTCGAAGCAGCACAATCGATCACGGTGTCCCCGGCCACGGCGGACGTTGCCAGGGACGTCGATTGCGAAATCGGCCACGCCATGTTGCGGGTGGACCGTTTGTACTCCAACGCGCAGGGCGTTGCCAACGAGTTGTCGGTGAGCTATTTCTTGCCGGAGCAGTACACGTATCGGGTCACGCTGCGCCGCGGCGCACATTGACGCTGCGCCGCGGCGCACATTAGCGCTGCACTTTTCTTTGCTGTTCAACACCTTTCAGGAGAGAACTATGCGAATTTTCAACGGAATCGACGAAGTAGAGACGGCTGTCGGTGAGCACTTGGGCTACAGCGCGTGGTTCCCGGTCACACAGGATCGGATCGACAAGTTCGCCGACGCCACCGAGGATCACCAGTGGATTCACGTGGATCCCGAGCGCGCAGCGCAGGGTCCGTACGGCGGCACCATCGCCCACGGCTATCTGACTCTTTCGTTGTTGCCGGTGCTCGGCGCTCAGGTGATGCGTGTCGACGGAATCTCCATGACCGTGAACTACGGAAGCAACAAGGTGCGATTCCCCGAACCGGTCAAGGTCGGTTCTTCGGTGCGGGCAGGTGCGGAGATTCTTTCCTTCGAGCGCACCGCGAAGGGCGCGACGATAGTCGTGCGGTACACGATCGAAATCGAAGGAGCGGGTAAACCTGCGCTGGTAGCGGATACCGTGCGCCTGTTGGTCTCCTGAATCCTTTTCCATTCTTCCAGAACGAGATTCGAGGTCAGTTGTGAAACGAGCAGCATTGGTCGCGCCGGTCAGAACCGCGGTGGGCCGTTTCGGAGGGGCACTTCGTGACGTGCCTGCGGAAAGTTTGGCTGCCACTGTCGTCAAGGAGACCGTGCGTCGTAGCGGAATCGATCCGTCCCGCATCGACGACGTCGCGATGGGGCAGTCGTATGCCAATTCGGAGGCGCCGTGCATCGGAAGGTGGGCGGCGCTCGAGGCCGGGTTGCCGATTTCGGTAGCCGGCTTCCAGACGGATCGCCGATGTGGAACGGGTCTGCAGGCCATCGTTACCGCGGCCATGATGGTCCAGACGGGTGCGGCCGACGTGGTTCTCGCGGGTGGCGTCGAATCGATGAGCGGGATCGAGCACTACACCACCGGAGCGCGGTGGGGCACCAGATCCGGTGGGCTGCAACTGTTCGACCGCCTCGATCGTGGCCGCGAGCGCTCGCAACCCGAGTGGCGATTCGGTCGGATCAGCGGAATGATCGAAACGGCCGAGAACGTCGCGACACGCTGCGGGATCACGCGGGAAGAGTCGGACACCTTCGCCGTCGACAGCCACCGAAAGGCAACACTGGCAAGAGAATCCGGCCGCTTCGATGCCGAAATCGTCGCCGTCGAACAGACGGATCGAAAAGGGAACGTCACACAGTTTCGTGCTGACGAGGGGATCCGTCCGGATACCTCACTCGAAACCCTGGCACGGCTGCGTGCGGTAACCGAGGGAGGCGTCGTGACCGCCGGTAACGCCAGCCAGCAGAACGACGCTGCGGCAGCGATGTTGGTTGTCGCCGAGGATCGTCTGGACGAGCTGGGGCTGGAACCCATCGGGTTCCTCGACAGTTGGGCCGCGGCCGGTTGTGAACCGGCGCTGATGGGCCTCGGGCCGGTTGCCGCCGTCTCGAAACTGTTTGCTCGCACCGGGGCAGGCTTTGCCGATTTCGATCTGGTCGAGCTGAACGAGGCGTTTGCGTGCCAGGTTCTCGGCGTCGTGAAGGAATGGGGATTCGAGGACCTCGATCGCCTGAACGTCAACGGTTCCGGCATCTCGCTCGGGCACCCCGTGGGAGCGACGGGTGCGCGTATGGCAACAACCGCGCTTCACGAACTCGGCCGACGCGGCGGCGGAAAAGCGCTGTTGACCATGTGTATCGGCGGTGGCCAGGGTATGGCGGCCGTGGTGGAGTCTGCCTGACGAGGTTCGCTTCTGGGTACACTTGCGGCGGGGGATCGGAAGTTCTACGGAGGCAGTCGGTTGACGAATGCAGGCGCAGCAGACACCAGTGGCGCGCTGAGCGTCGAGGATGTTCGTCGCGCCAGGGCCGCACTCGAGGGTTTGGACGTCACCAGTTGGTCCGGTCGCTTCGAGCTTCTCTCCGACACCAATCGTCTGCGTCTGTTGCTCTGCCTTCATCACGCACCGGGTATCTGCGTCACGGATTTGTCCGTGGCGCTGGGGATGAGCGGCACAGCCGTCTCACATGCGCTGCGGCTACTGCGTAGCCAGGGGTGGGTGAGCGCGACCCGCGACGGCCGATCGATGCGATACCAACTGGCGGACGACACCGTTCACCAGCTGCTGCATTCGATCGGCGCCACACATTTTCACGACGAGACACCCACCCCCGGGCACACGCACAGCTGAGCGCTACTCAAGGAGTCGCGAAGAACTTCTCGACGGCCGGCGCAGCGTTCGGGTTTCCGTTGGTGATTCCTGCGCCGACTCCGGCAACCGTGCCGATGACTCCACCGACGATGCAGCCGGCGATGAAGTTCGGGAAGATCGACAGGCAGCCGATTCCGACGCCGAGGTTGGCTCCGATCAGGGTCGACTGCAGACCACCGTTGTTCCAGCCGATATTGACCTCGTTGGCCATCGTGTCGAACGCGGCCTGCTTCGGATCGTTACCGGGGAAGAGCATCAACGCCGCCTGGCTGTTCGACTCTGCGGTCGGTGTCAGTAGGGGTTGGGACGGATCGAAGCCCGCATTCGGGGGCGCTGCGACCGCGGTGCCGGCTCCGGCGCCGACTGCGGCGACGACGAGAACGGACATGGTGAGAGTTCGGGACAGTTTCATGGGGACGGCCAATCTGTCTGTGTGGAACCAGTCGTGAATGGTGGCGGTGCAGTTCGTTAACCAGAACTCCACCGTCTGGATCGATCGTGCGGACCTCCTCGGGCACAACGGGACCCGTCGTCTCCGCGCGACGGGCCGTGTTTGGTGGCTACCCGACTCCGAGTGCCCTGAAACCGCCTAGTCTCATTCGTTTTTCGACAACCGCGCACGCAATTCTTCGACCTCGGCAGTAAGCCGATCTACCTCGGCTTGCAGGGGTTGGCGTGCCAGAGCGAGGGATTCGTCCATGCGCTCCTTGTCGAAGCGTGGCGTGATGTTTCGACTGCAGTTCCAGTCGAACGCTTCGACGTCGATGACGATGGAACGCTGGGCTTTTGCCGTCATGGTGCCGCCGGGGACTTGCAAGAGCTGTTGCAGTAGTGCAGGGTCCTCGTCCGCTTCGATCACCTGCGCACGCCCGTAGATCTTCAATCTCGTTCGCGTCGGGTAATCGATGACGAACAGCGAGATGCGATTGTTCTCTTCCAGATTGCCGAGCGTCACGAATTGCTGATTGCCGGGGAGATCGGCGAATCCGATTCGATTCGGGCCCAACACATGCAGGAATCCGCGCGGGCCGCCGCGATGTTGGACGTACGGCCAACCGTCGGGCGTCACCGTGGACATGAAGAAGGAATCCACGGATTTCACGAATCCCTGCGCGCGGAAATCGAATTCCATCGGGCCTTCGTCGGGCTGATCGAGTTTCGAACCGTACACGGTGAAACTTCCGGTCGACCGCTGACGCTCCACCGCAGCGGGGGAGAAGGCGATGTGTGCGTATCGGGTCGACATTTTCCAACTCCTGATGCTCAGTGCCAACGGTGGTCGGCAACGGCAGTTCGCGGACCGAACTTGGGTTTGACGGCTTGCCCGCTGACCTGCAGGAGCCTCACGGCGCGGTATCGATGCGGTTGAAGGGGAGCGAGGTACTGCACCATCTCGGCGTCGTCGATCGGTTCACCCAGCAGTGACCACCCGACGACGGCAGCGAGGTGGTAGTCGCCGACCGAGAGTGCATCTGAATCGCCGAATGCACGCTGAGCCACTTCGGCGGCAGTCCAGATCCCGACGCCGGGTACCGCTCGCAACCGTTTGGTCGCCTCGGTCCTGGGGAACGCGGATGCCTGCTCGAGGCGGTCGGCGACGCGAGCGCACTGAACGATCGTCTTGGACCTCGCTGGATCGACGTTCGCGCGATGGAATTCCCATGACGGCATTCGACGCCATTGGTCCGCGGTGAGTGGAACCCGCATTCCGTCGGGCGCGGGGCCGGGTGGGCGCTCCCCGAACTTGGTCAGCAGGCGGCGCCACGCGGCGAATGCGTCGATGCCGTGGACTCGTTGCTCGAGGATCGCGGGAACGAGAGCTTCCATGACGCGGCCGGTGCGGCCGATGCGCAGATGAGGGAAGCGTCGATGAGCTTCGGCGAGCTTGGGATGTTCGGGGGCAAAATCTTCGGCTTCGTCGTCGAGACCGAGCAGCGCTTCGGCGCCGTTCAGGAATTCCGTGGCGCCGGGACCCCAGGCCTGTACCCGGACCGTATGGCGATCCGACTGGGTGATGCGGTAGGTCACAGGACCCGAAAGTTGGCGGGAAACTCGCCAGATCGCTCCGTCGGCTGACCGTCGATGTGCGGGGTCGCCGGGTCCGCGCTGATGCGGGCTGAGCGTCAGCGCGGCATCGAGCGGTCGCTGAGAAGTCACCGTGACTTCGTCGACCGGAGATAGCGGCGTCATCGAGGTCAGCGTATCGCCACCGTCCATCCTCCGTTAAGGCGTGTGTCGGTGGCGCAACGTATTGTCCGAGCCATGATCATCGTGAGCACCGACGGATCCTGTCTGCGAAACCCCGGTGGGGCTATCGGCTGGGCGTGGGTCAATCACGAGGGTCCGAGCATGTCCGGCGGAGAAGCGTCCGGCACCAACCAGATTGCAGAGTTGCGTGCTCTGTTCGAGGCCGTCGTCGCCCATCCCGGTGCTGATCCTCTGCTCATCGAATCCGACTCGCAGTACGCCATCAAGTGCGCTTCCGAATGGTTGCCCAGTTGGAAGCGCAAGGGCTGGAAGACCGCGAGCGGCGGGGCGGTCAAGAACCTCGAACTGGTGCAGAGTATCGATCGAGCCATCACCGATCGAGTCGGTCCGGTGCGCTTTCGCTGGGTGCGCGGGCACGTCGGCAACCACTACAACGAAATGGCAGACAAGCTGGCCGGCGAAGCCGCACGCGCCATCGTCTCGGGGGACATCGCATCGGTCCCGCTTGCTGCCCCGGTGAAGAAGGAACCGACCGCCGTGAACTCTCCTTACAAGGAGAAGTCCACGACGGTCGAAGAACCGGCAGATCTGTTCACACTTTTCTGAGCGGTTCAGAATCCGTCGGCAACCTGAACCAGCGCCCGGCCGGTGTACTTGCCTTCGCGTACCTGATCGATCACCGAGACGACGTCGCGGACGGCAACGAGGTTCGTGATCTCCTTCAGATGACGTGGGGCCAAGTCGGAGCCCAGACGGGCCCACAGCGCGCGACGGGGTTCGATCGGCATCAATACCGAGTCCATGCCCAGCAGTGAGACTCCGCGGAGAATGAACGGCAGCACGGTCGTAGGCAGCGCGGCGCCGCCGGTCAATCCGCTGGCAGCGACAACACCGCCGTAGTTGATCGTGCTCAGAACGTGAGCGAGGGTCTTTCCACCGACGCAGTCGACGGCCGCCGCCCACTGAGATTTTCCGAGCGGGCGAGGCTTGGCGTCGGGATCTTCGGGGAGCCGGCCGATCACCGAAGACGCACCGAGTGACGTCAGAAGGTCTGCCGCGCCTGGCTTACCGCTGGAGGCGACCACGTCGAAGCCTGCGCTTGCCAGAAGGTCGACGCTGACGGTGCCGACTCCGCCGCTCGCACCCGTCACCAGGACGGGACCGTCGGCTGGCTTCACTCCGCTGGCCAGAATGGCTTGGACGCTCATGGCTGCGGTGAATCCTGCCGTGCCGATCGCGGCAGCGTCGGCGGTGGAAATGCCGTCGAGCTTCACGACCCACTCGGCAGGCAAACGGGCGATCTCGGCGTAGCCGCCGTTGCGGGCGGTCCCGATCTCGTAGCCATGTGCGACGACCTTGTCTCCCGGGGCGAATGCGTCGGACTCGGAGGCAATGACCTCGCCGGCGACGTCGATGCCGGGGACGATCGGGTACTCGCGAACCACCCCGCCTTTCGGCGTGACCGCGAGCGCGTCCTTGTAGTTGACGCTCGAATACTCGACGCGAATGGTGACCTCACCTGCCGGGAGGAAGGATTCGTCGACGGTTTCGGGGGCGAAGTCGATGGTGCCGTCGCTGTCGCGGGCGACCCAGGCGTTGAAAGTAGTCATGGGTCGAACATAAAGGCCTTCGGCCCTGTGCGCCTTTTCGGTAGTGCGCACTACCGAAAAGGCGCACAGGGGCGGAGCCCCTAGATCAAGCTGCCCTCATGCACCGCTCGATCGAACGCCGGTAGCGGGCCACCGGCGCGCAGGGTAGTTGCCAATGCAGGATCGGCGAGATGGAGACGGCCGATCGCGATCAGATCGAACTCTCCGCTGCCGATGCGCTCCTCGAGCTGTGGGATGTTGTCGACTACAGGTGCGACGCCTTCGATGCGGCTGTCCCGCAGCGACTTTCCGATACCGACGCTGCCGACGGCCATCGTGACGGCGCCGGTCAGCTTCTTCGCCCAACCCGCCAACGAGAGATCGCTGCCTTCGAAGGCCGGCACGTCGAAACGCCTGATGCTGGCGTCGAGAACGTCGACTCCGGCGTCGACCAGCGCGCCCAGGATGACGCCCAACTCTTCGGGGGTTTCGGCGATCTTCGCGGTGAAATCTTGCTGCTTGTGCTGTGAGAAACGGTAGATGATCGGCAGATCCGGTCCGATGGCCGCGCGGATCGCGGCGACGACGGCGGCCGGGAACCTGGTACGACGCTCCAGGTCGCCTCCCCACGCGTCGTCGCGCTGGTTGGTGCCCTCCCAGAAGAAGGAATCGAGGAGGTAGCCGTGACCGCCGTGGATCGCGATGCCGTCGAAGCCGAGTTCGACGGCGTGCTTCGCGCTACGGACGTACGCGTCGATGACGTCCTGGATGTCCTGCTCGGTCATCGCTTCGGTGCTGGCCTGTGCGCGTTCGACGTAGGCAGCGGAGTACGAGGTGACGCCGAGCGGGCCCCATTCGCCAGAGGGGCGCATCGGCTTGAGTGAGGGGTCCATCTGCGTCATCGCGCCCCACAGAGGTCCGACGTGCCAGAGCTGAGGCACGATCTTGCCGCCCGCAGCGTGCACGTCGTCGACTACCTTCCGCCATCCGGCCTGAGCAGCGGGAGTGTGGAGGTTGGGGACGTTGGCGTGGTCGACAGCAGTCTCGTGATCGATCGCGACGCCTTCGGTGACGATCAGTCCGGTGCCGCCCTCAGCTCGTCGGCGGTAGTAGTCGGCAACGTCGCGGCCGGGCACACCTTCGATAGAGTACGTGCGCGTCATCGGCGACATGACTATGCGGTTGGACAGTTCGAGCGAACGGATGCGGAGCGGTTGGAACAGCGGGTTGGTCACTTCGTCACAGCGCTTTCATGAATCGGAAGAATCCGGGGTCCTGGTCGACACGGAGCCGGGTGAGGGTTCGGTAGCTGATCAGCCACTTGCCGTCTTCTTTGCGGTATTTCTCGTGGTAGTGGCCGTAGCCGTGTAGGTGCAGTTCTTTTTCGCCGTCGTTCCACCACAGCATGTCCTCCATCGCCCAGATGCCGGTTGCGGTGGTGGGCGAGGTCAGCACGATTTCGGGAGTGTGTGCGTGGTGCGCCGTGGTGAGGGGGATGTCGCCGTCGAGCATGTTCCGAATTGCCGCGGTGAGTTTGTCGATGCCCACTACCTGGTTCGAGGTGTCGCCGGTCTTGGGTTGCTTATCTGTCGGGAGTCCGCCCCACGTCTCGCTGACGACGTCTGCGGTGTGCAGGGTTGGGTAGACGTGCCACTGCTTGGTGTCCATGCAGCGTAGGCGCGCGGCGAACACACGCTTGATTTCCTCGATTGCGAGCAGTTCCTCGACGGCACTGATCGACCCCACTTCGGACTCGGCCTGAGACATTCAACCTCCAACGGTGATCGGCAAGATGGGTTCACATTCGGGTGCTCCGGGCGGGCCGTCAACGACCTGTCCCGGTGAGCGCGACGGCACTCGGTATGGTCGAGCGAACGAAAGGGGTGTCAGACGTGTGTACCGAAGAGGTCCCATCGACTGGACCGGAGGAGATCGCCGAGGTTCGGGCTTTTTGGCGCGAGTTGGGTGTTCCTGGCGTGATCGACGTCCATACCCATTTCATGCCGAAGAGCGTCATGGACAAGGTGTGGGGCTACTTCGATTCGGCGGGACCGATGATCGGTCGACCTTGGCCGATCGCGTACCGACTTGCCGAGGAGGAGCGGGTACACCGTCTCCGCGAGTTCGGTGTCCGGGCTTTCACGTCGATGATCTACCCGCACAAGCACGCGATGGCCGAGTGGCTCAATCAGTGGGCCGTCGAATTTGCCGCGCAAACGCCCGATTGCCTGCACACGGCCACGTTCTATCCCGAGGAGTCGGCGGCGTCGTACGTCGGCAAGGCATTGGAGTCGGGCGCGCGAATCTTCAAGTCCCACATTCAGGTCGGAAACTACGATCCGAACGACCCTCTGCTCGACAAGGTCTGGGGGCAACTCGAGGACTCCGAGACGCCCATCGTGATCCACTGTGGTTCGGGACCGGCGCCGGGGGAGTACACGGGACCTGATCGCATTGCTTCGCTGCTCGCACGGTACCCGCGCCTGTCGTTGATCGTCGCCCACATGGGGATGCCCGAGTACAGCGAATTCCTCGATCTGGCAGAGGCTTACGGCAACGTCCGCCTGGATACGACCATGGCGTTCACCGATTTCACGGAAGAGCAGTGTGCCTTCCCGAAGGCGGACGTTTCACGGCTCGTCGACATGCAGGACCGGATTCTGTTCGGTAGCGACTTCCCGAACATTCCGTACCCGTATCTCACGGCTTTGCAAGCGGTTACGCGTTTCGATCTCGGAGACGAATGGTTGCGAGCCGTCGTGCACGACAACGCTGCGAAACTCTTCTCGGTGAGCTGAGCCCACCGAGAAGTATTTCGCTCAGCGCAATTTGATGCTGCCGCCGTCGGCCATCAACGTCTGTCCGGTCATGTACTTGGAATCCTCGCTCGCCAGGAATACCACGACGGGAGCGATGTCGGTTTCGGGATCACCGATGCGTCCGAGAGGTACCTTGGCAACCGATGCGGCTGCGCGCTCGGGGAAGGCTTCCTGCCACTTGACGACGCCTTCGGTGGCGGCGAACGGGCAGACCACGTTGACCCGAATGCCTTCCGGCGCCCACTCGTTGGCGACGACGCGCGTCAGGCCTCGCACAGCTTCCTTGGCCGCAGCGTAGGACGTCTGGGTGGGCATTCCGTCCAAACCTGAACCCGATGCGAAGTTGACGACCGAACCCTTGGTCTTCGCGAGTTCGTCGTGGCACGCCTGCATGAGGTGGACAACGGGGTAGAAACCGGTGTTGAAGGACAGGTCGAACATGTCCTGCGTGGTTTCGAGCAACGGAGCCTGACGGGACGCGTGAGCGTTGTTCACCAGGATGTCGAGCTTGCCGAAAGCCTCGAGTGCGGCGTCACGGATCTGCTCGGCCGAACCGGCGGCAGCAAGGTCGACGTTCAGGAACTTGCCGGAGCCGGCCAGTTCTTGTTCGAGGGCCTGGCCCTGCTCGTCGTTGATGTCGACGAACAGGACCTTCGCGCCTTCACGGGCGAAGACTCGGGTGATAGCGCGACCGATTCCACCGGCGCCGCCGGTGACGATCGCTACCTTGCCGTTCAACCTCATGAAAACGCTCCTCTTCGTAAGTGCTGCTCAAACTGTTGCGGTCTCGTCGACTGCAAGTGCAATCTTTTCGAGGCCGGCGATGCTGTAGGCGGCGTAGGTCTCGTACGGCCCACGGCCGGAGAAGTAAGACGAGAGCTGGCCACCGAGCTCTTCGACGGTGAACGCGGATCCGGCTGCGTCGAAACGGTTCTCGACCTTGGGTGCTTCCATCAACGCCACCATCTTGCCGTAGACGACGAAGACCTGTCCGTTGATCTCGTCGGAATCGGGGGATGCGAGGTAGCTGACCAGGGTCGCGACGCGCTCGGGTGCAAGCGGATCGAGGCCGACGACGCCGGTGTTGTTCTCGCCGAAGGCTTCTGCCGTCATGGCGGTGCGCGCGCGGGGGCAGATCGCGTTGGTGCGGACGCCGTAGCGGGAGAGACCTGCTGCGCTCGAGAGCGTCAGAGCGGTGATGCCGGCCTTGGCTGCCGAGTAGTTGGGCTGTCCGGCGCTGCCGAAGAGGAAGGCCTCGGAAGAGGTGTTGATGATGCGGCCGTAGACCGGTGCGTCGGCTGCCTTGCTGGCTGCGCGCCAGTGGACTGCGGCTGCGTGCGAGGTGGCGGCGTGGCCCTTGAGGTGCACACGGATGACGTCGTCCCAATCGGATTCGGTCAGGTTGAAGATCATCTTGTCGCGCAGGATGCCTGCATTGTTGACGAGGATGTCGAAGGATCCGAAGTTCTTGACAGCCTCTTCGATGATGCGCCCGCCGAGCGACCAGTCGGAGACGTCGCCGGTGATGGCGAGTGCCTGTCCACCTGCGGCCTTGATCTCGTCGACCACGTCGTTGGCCGCTGCACCCATGTCGTTGACGATGACGGCTGCACCGGCAGCCGCGAGTCCGAGTGCTTCGGCGCGACCCAGGCCGGCGCCGGCGCCGGTGACGGCGGCAACTTTGCCTTCCAAGCTCAGTGATTGCGTCATGTCGTGCTCCTTCGATCCGGGCGGTCGGGTACGTCTTGCAGAATTAGTATTCATTCTAATTTGAAGTCGAGAGTTCGGTAGTCGGTTCCGAAAAAATCATTCGAGCGAAATCAGAATTAGTTCTAGTTTTGAACAGAAGTTTGGCCGACTGAGGAGGAGTCTCACTCAGCGGGAGCGGTGATCTGGGTCACGAGCGCTGCATGCCACCTTGGGGCGACGCGGCGATCCCACCGCGTACGCGTTTGCGTCACCACCGATCCGCTCAGGTCTCGGCCGCATTCGTCGGCTCCAGGGTCGGATAGTTCCCACCGAAAACGCAGTACGGTCGGCCCCGAATTCACCGGGCCGGACATCAAGGAAGGCACCAGCAGTGTCACTGAATTTGGCAGATCTGTACGAGGGCATCTCGGATCTGATTCCGGACCGCACGGCGCTCGTGTGCGATGGTCGTCGTCGCACCTACGTCGAGCTGGACGAGGGCTCGAATCGCATCGCCCGCCACCTGGCGAGCGTCGGTGTCGGGCCCGGCGATCACGTTGCTCTGCACATGCGCAACAGCATCGAGTTCGTCGAGAGTTTGCTCGGCTGCCTCAAGATTCGTGCGGTCCCGATCAACGTCAACTATCGCTACGTCGACGCCGAACTGACCTATCTGTACAACGATTCGCAGTCGGTGGCACTGATCGTGGACGAGGAGTTCGTTTCCGTCGTGGAGACGGTTCTCCCGGCCGCGCCCGGCATCAAACACGTCGTTGTCGTCGGCAAGTCCGTGGTCCGCGATATCGAAGGTGTCGACGTCGTTGGATACGCCGACGCTGCCGCGGAGCAGCCCGCTACTCGTGACTTCGCGCCCCGCAGCAACGACGACCTCTTCGTCATCTACACCGGCGGCACGACGGGGATGCCCAAGGGTGTCATGTGGCGTCATGAAGACTTCTACTTCGCGGCGCTCACCGGCGGAAATCCGTTCGGTCCGCCGCATACGACCGCTGAGGCTCTGTTCGCCGCGGTGCCGAACGTTCCCGCGATGAACATGCTCAGTACCGCACCCCTGATGCACGGTGCGGCGTCGTACTCGCTGTTCACCGGATTCTTCATGGGCGCCAACGCAATTCTCATGGCGCGGTTCGACGCGAAGGCGACGCTGCAGCTCGCCGGAAGTGAGAAGGCCGTCTCCATCACCGTCGTCGGAGACGCGATGGCACGTCCGCTCGCAGACGAATTGGCAGCAAACGCAGCAGATTACGACCTCAGCACGGTCGGAATGGTCTCGTCCGGCGGAGCCTTGTTCTCGCTCTCACTGCGGGAGCAGCTCAAGTCGATGCTTCCGAACCTGGTGATCCGCGACGGATTCGGCTCCTCGGAGTCGGGCGTCGACGGCAATCTGGAGATCGGCGAAGACGGCCTGATGCGCATCGCCGCTCGCGACGAGACCCGCGTCGTGGACGAAAGGATGCGGCCGCTGGAGCCGGGATCGCCCGAGACCGGCTACATCGCTCGCAGCGGTCACGTGCCGGTCGGCTACTTCAATGATCCGGTCAAGACCGCGGCTACGTTCCCGGTGATCGACGGGGTGCGGATGTCGGTGCTCGGCGACGTCGGACGCGTGGAAGCCGACGGCTCGATCGTCCTGCTGGGACGTGGTTCTCAGTGCATCAACACCGGCGGGGAGAAGGTGTATCCGGAAGAGGTCGAGCAGGCGCTCAAGAGTCACCCGGCGGTGCTCGACGCTTTGGTCGCGGGAATTCCGGATGCGAAGTTCGGTGAGCGCGTCGCTGCGGTCATCACGACCCGCGAAGGCTTCGACGTCCCGGACGCTGCCGAGATCGGTGAGCATTGCGCGTCGCAGGTCGCTCGGTACAAAGTGCCGCGCACCGTCATGAACGTTCCGTCGATCAGGCGTTCTCCCAGCGGAAAGGCCGACTATCGCTGGGCCAAGGCCACTCTCGCCGAGCAAGTCTCCTAGTCCGGCCGGAGCCGTCCAGCGCGTTTGTGAGGGACGCGTTGGGTGGCTCCGGTGCTCTAGCCTGTCACCGTCAGAACCAGCAGAGCGACGTTGAGTGCAACGATCAAGCCCGCCGCAATCCACGCCGCGACGGTCGTGAGCGGGGCATTGCGAGCGTCGCCCATGAGTTCGGGGTCCGAGGTCATTCGCACCAGTGGGATGATCGCGAAGGGGATGCACAGGCTCAAGACCACTTGGCTGAGCACGAGCGCCAGCGTCGGGTCGACGCCGAGTCCGAGCACGATCAGCGCCGGGACGAGCGTGACGATCCGGCGTGTGATCACCGGAATCCGAATGGCCAGAAGGCCATGCATGATCTCGGCGCCGGCCGCGCATCCCACGGAGGTCGACGCGAGTCCGGAGGCGAGGAGGCCGATCGCGAACACCACGGCTACGCCCGGGCCGAGCGAATTCTCGATCGCGGCATGCGCGCCGTCGATGGTGTCGGTGCCGGGTACTCCGCGCAGCGCCGAAGCGGCCAGCAGCAGCATGCCGATGTTCACGCCACCGGCGATGATCAACGCGACGACGACATCCCAACGGGTGACTTTGAGTAATCGCTGCAACCGTGGGCCGGGTTTGATGTGGCCGTGGCGATCACGTGCCAATGCGGAGTGAAGGTAGATCGCGTGCGGCATGACCGTTGCTCCGAGCATGCTGGCGGCGAGCAGTACGGTCTCGGTTCCTTCGAAGCGGGGGACCAGTCCGGCGACCGCTTCGCTGCCGGAGACGTCGGTGAAGGCGAGCCCGGTCAGGAAGCCGATGGTGATGATGGCCAGCAATCCCATCACCACGAACTCGAAAGTGCGCTGTCCGCGCCGACTTTGGATCGTCAGGATCACCATCGACACGCATCCGGTGATCAGCCCGCCGAGGAAGAGCGGGATGTTGAAGAGCAGGTTGAGTGCGATGGCGCCGCCGATGACTTCGGCGACGTCGGTCGCGATCGCCATCATCTCGGCCTGGAGCCAGAAGGCGCGGCGGTTGTTCTTACGCAGGCGCTGACCCAGCATTTCGGGCAGGGATCTGCCGGAGACGAGACCGAGTTTCGCGGACAGATACTGCACGAGGACGGCCATCGCGTTGGCGAGTACGAGTACCCAGATGAGGAGGTAGCCGTACTTGGCGCCGGCGGTGAGGTTGGCGGCGACGTTGCCCGGATCGACGTACGCGATTGCCGCGACGAACGCCGGACCGAGCAGGGCGATGGATCTCCCCGTGGGTCGTCGGCGCGGAGTCGTCGGCTCTTGCGTACTGGTGCTCATCGGTCTCCTGGTCACACGTACTCGGACCTGTTGGTTCGAATAAGTGAACTATAGAGTTCGGGGAGCCGAACTTTCAACAGCTGTGCGCGGTTAGCGACCGCAGAGGGTCCCTAACCGCGCACAGGCCGGTTAGGCCGTCACGCCGGCAGCCAGGAGAGCGCGAGCCTCGGGTCGGCCGTCGAGGAGGGCGTTGGTACGCAGTTCGACCTTCCACTCGCCGTCCGTCTTGATCAGTTCCCAGCGGTTCGCGGTGATGCGGAGGACCTTGAATCCCGTCGGGTTCTCGGGGTCTTTGATGACCAACTGCGAATGGCAGGTCGCGACGGCCTTGTTGCCGTCGATGCGGATGTGCGCGGGTGTCATCATGTGGGCCGCGCCGTTCATGATCCAGTTCTGGTGTGAGGCGCTGTGAACCATCGCGCGCAGTTCGCCGCGGCCGTGCATCGCACCGGTATCGACGTCGTAGACGCCGTCCTCGAGCCACAGGTTCGCGACCTCGTCGGCTGATCCGCTGTCGACGGCAGGGCTGTATGTGGTCAGCAGTTCGGTGATCGCGAGCTTGTCCTCGAGCAATTCCACTCGGGCGAGCAGGGATTCGATCAGGGCGGTCGAGTCGGTCATCGGTACGTCCTTTGCATTGGATTGTCGGGGAATCAGGAAGTGGTGAAAGAGAAGCCCTCGGTGAGGGCGATTCGGTGAAGTTCTTCGAGTTGTTCGCAGTAGTGCTCGACGCTTCGAGCGCCGACCGAGCAGCTGGCGATGGTCGCCCCGGCGTCACGGACGCGAGTCAAGGCGCGAAGGGTGGATTCGCGATTGCCGAGAGGATCGAGCGGCGCACCGGCGGGAAGCACCACGTCGAATCCGTCGGGGAGCGTCGTGGCGTCGAGCATTTCCTTCAGTTCGGAGAATCGCAGCCCGAACGGCACCCACCCGTCGCCGTGTGTGGTGGCCCGGCGCAGCGATCTCTTGGTCCGGCCGCCGATCCACAGCGGCACCCGTTTCTGGACGGCGTGGGGTTCGACGACAAATCCGGAGTAGTCGTAGAACTCGCCGTGATACTCCGGAGTCGGCGTCGACAGTGATGCCCGAAGTGCGGCCAAGGCATCGTCAGCGCGCGCTCCTCGGTCGGCAAATGGAGCATTTATGAGATCGAATTCTTGTTTCAGAGTCCCCACCCCGAGGCCGAGTATCAGGCGTCCATTGCTGACGCGATCAAGCGTTCCGTAACGCTTGGCGATCTCGAGGGGGTGGTGGTAGCCCAACACCAGCACCTGGGTCGCCAGCAGGATTCGTGATGTACGCGCGGCGAGAAAACCAAGGGTGGCGAGCGGATCCCAGTAGGTTCCGCCGCGCTCGGCGGCAATCTCCTCGGGGACCGCCACGTGTTCACTGCAGGTCAGATGATGGAAACCGAGTCGATCCGCCGTGGCGGCCACTGTGGCGATCTCGCCGATGTCAGCACTTGCCTCCCACTCCGAGCGCGTGCTCGGGTGCTGAATCAGGACCGGTGTGACGATTCCCAGGTGCATCGGGCGTTTATAGCGTCCCCACTCGCCCGGTGGCAGGTGAATTACCGCTGATCGGGATCGAAAAGATCGATTCACTTTCCAGAAACTGTGACCTGGGTTATAGTCGGTAGAATCAATTCCAGTTTTCGGGAGGCGTCCATGACCATTGTTGACATGAACGACACACTGTCCACCGTCCAGACTGCCGGTGGGCAACCCAAGAAGGATCTGCCGCCGTCGATGGTCGAGCGGATGACACTGATTCTCGACGCCTTCGACGGCCGCGCCGCGCGGCTGACGCTGGAAGAGGTCGCGTGCCGTACTCAGTTGCCGCGCTCCACGGTCCACCGCATTCTCGATCAGCTGGTCAAGCTGGACTGGGTCGATCACGCATCGTTCGGCTACTGCCTCGGGCGTCGCGCGCTCGGCCTCGGTGGTGGCGACGGCGGCCACAGCCAGATCCGCGAAGCCGCTGCACCGCTTCTGCACGAACTGCACCTGCAGACCGGCATGGTCGTTCACCTGTCGGTGCTCGACGGACGCGAGAGCGTCTATCTCGACAAGGTCGGCGGACGATTCGCCGCGGCGCTCCCGTCCCGCGTCGGCGGCAGAGTGCTCGCTCATTCGACGGCTGGTGGCAAGGCGATGCTGGCGTGGATCGACCCCGAGCGCGTCGACGCTCTGTTCGGGTCTTCTCTTCCCCGCTGTACCGAGAACACGATCACCGACGTCGCTGTGCTCCACCAGGAACTGAACCGCATCCGTCAGCGTCGGGGACTGGCCTTCGAACGCGGGGAGTCGGCGCGTGGAGTCGCTTGTGTGGCTTCGGCAATTCGCGGACACGAGGGTCCCGTCGGCAGCATCGCGTTGTGTGGTGACATGCGGACCGCTCAGCTCGAGCGAGTTGCTCCGCTGGTCGTCGACGCGGCTCGCGAGGTCTCACGGACGCTGTACCCCGAACTGGGTGCTCCTCGCCGCGGCCGCAAAACGCCTCCCGTTCCGACCAATACGTTCTCGGCGGAGACGATGGATCGCCTGCTGGCAGCGTCGTCCGACCACTGGATCTGACGTATTTTGATCGACTTGTCTCGCTGATCGGGACGAGTCATAGCAGCTCAGCGGTACTGATGGCACCGTTCGGACCATGACGACTGAACTGAGCTACGAGGGAACTCTGAAGGAACTGCAGACCGATCTCGGTGCGCTCCGGTACCACGAAGCCGGCGACGGCCCGCCGCTCCTGCTGCTGCACGGATCGGGCCCCGGCGTCACCGGTTGGCGTAACTACCGCGGCGTTCTCGCGCACTTCGCGGAGCACTTCCACTGCTACGTTCTCGAGTTTCCCGGATTCGGCGTCAGCGATCCCGGCCCCGACCATCCGATGATGATGGCGCAGGCGTCGGTCGGGATGTTCCTCGACGGCCTCGGCCTCGGCCCGGTCCACATGATCGGTAACTCCATGGGCGGCATCGTCGCCACCAAGGTCGCGATCGACGAGCCGCACCGGGTGAGCAAGCTCGTCACCATCGGCGGCATGGGAAAGAACACCTTCTCGCCGGGGCCCGGTGAAGGCATCAAACTTCTCATGGAGTTCACCGACAACCCCACCCGCGAAGCCCTGGTCCGCTGGTTGCATTCGATGGTCTTCGACCGTGCCGTCGTCACCGAGCAGCTCATCGAAGAGCGTTGGGCCCTGGCCACCGAGCCGACGACGCTCGAGATCGCCCGTCGTATGTACAGCAGCAAGGCCATGGCCGCCATGGGCGCGGCTGCCGCTGCGTCGACCGCCGTGCCGTACTGGGCGCAGCTGAACAAGATCAAGGCGCCGACGCTGTTGACCTGGGGACGCGATGACCGCGTCAGCCCCGTGGACATGGCGATTCTGCCGATGCGCGACATCCCCAACGGCGAAGTTCACATCTTCCCCAACTGCGGACACTGGACGATGATCGAAGCTCGCGACGCCTGGGTCGCGTCCGTTCTGGCATTTCTGACGCGTCCAGAAGGCAAGTAAGGCCCGTGCGCCTTTTTGGTAGCCCCCACTACCAAAAAGGCGCACAGGGGTGCTCCCACTCACCGGGAAGCGTTTCTGCACTTCGGTGGGCTACCTGCCACCGTTTCACCAACAGATTTTCATTCTGCCCAGGCACTCGCCGGGTAGCGAAACCAGAAAGCCGGAAAAATCATGGGTCAGGTTCTGGACAACATCTCACAGTTCGCCGACGAGATCCGCGCCGACGGAGTCGAGGGTGACAAGCTGATGCGCTTGACGGACGGCAGCGCGAAGCGCTTGCGCGACTCCGGCGTCATCCGGATGTTCCAGCCGAAGGAGTTCGGAGGCCTCGAGGCGCATCCGCGTGAATTCGCCGAGACGGCAATGGCTATCGGCGCGATGGACGGTGCCACGGGCTGGGTCAGCGGCATCGTCGGTGTGCATCCGTGGGAGCTTGCGTTCTTCGACCGCAAGGCTCAGGAAGAGGTGTGGGGAACCGATCCCGATACGTGGATGGCGTCGCCGTATGCGCCGATGGGTGTGGCGAGGCCGGTCGAGGGTGGGTACATCCTCAACGGTCGTTGGTCGTTCTCGTCCGGTACCGATCACTGTGACTGGATCATGATCGGCGCGATGGTCGGTGACGAGTCCGGTAAGCCGTTGATGCCGCCGAAGCACCTGCACGTACTGCTGCCGCGCTCCGATTACGACATCGACCAGGACAGCTGGAATGTCGTGGGCCTGCGCGGAACCGGGTCGAAGGACCTGATCGTCAAGGACGCATTCCTGCCCACCTACCGCACGATCGACGCCGGAAAGGTGTACGACGGGACGGCGTGGAAGGAAGCGGGCCGTACGGAGACGTTGTACAAGTTCCCGTTCTCGTGCATTTTCCCGTTGGGGATCACCTCGTCGTTGATCGGTATCGCCGAAGGTGCGTTGGCGTGCAATATGGCGGCGCAGCGTGAGCGTGTGACGGTCAGTGGTGTTCCGATCAAGGAAGATCCGTACGTGCTGTTCGCGATCGGTGAGGCGGCGGCCGAGATCGCTGCTTCTCGGGCTGCGATCTTGGAGACGGTGGATCGTTTCTGGGACATGACCGAGAAGGGGCAGGAAGTTTCGTTCGAGCTTCGTGCGATCGGTCGCCGTACGCAGACTGCTGCCGCGTGGCGTGCGGTGCGTGCGGTGGACGAGATCTTTGCTCGTTCCGGTGGTGGGGCTTTGCAGTTGAGCACGCCGATGCAGCGGTTCTGGCGTGATGCTCATGCCGGTTTGGCACATGCGATTCATGTGCCTGGCTCCATCTTCCATGCGTCGACGCTCTCGCAGCTCGGCGGCGAACCGCAGGGTATCCACCGCTCGATGATCTAGTCCACAAATACTTTCGAAGCAAGGACGGTTAGGCATGACTGAAATTAGGGGCCTGGGGTATCTCAGGATCCAAACGCAGGACGTGGCTCGCTGGCGCGAGCTCGTGGTCGACGGACTCGGCCTCGCGGTCGGTAGTGGCCCGGAAGCCGACGGCCTCTACTTGCGCCTGGACGAGCGTCGTGCGCGACTGATCGTCCTGCCCGGTGAGACGGACAAGGCTCTCGCAGTGGGTTGGGAAGTGCGAGATCAGTTCGCGCTCCAGCGTGTTCGTGAAGCAGTGGAGAAGGCCGGAGTCGAGGTCGAGGTTCTCTCCGAGGTCGACGCCAGCTACCGCGATGCCGAGCAGGTCATCGCATTCGACGATCCCAACGGCAACCGAGTCGAGGTCTTCTTCGGACCGGTACTCGACCACAGCCCGTTGGTCACCCCGCACGGCGGCCGTTTCGTCACCGGCGATCAGGGCCTCGGCCATGTGGTGCTTCCGGTTACGCGTTTCGACGAGGCATACACCTTCTACACCGAGGTGCTCGGATTCCTCCCGCGCGGTTCCATCCGTCTCGGCGGTATCGATGCGCCGCCGCCGGCTCGCCGCGTTCGCTTCATGGGTGTCAACCAGCGCCACCACAGCCTGGCGTTGTGCCCGGCGCCGCCGGTTGACGAGCCCGGTCTCGTGCACCTGATGATGGAAGCCGAGACTCTCGACGCCGTCGGTCAGGCTCTCGATCGTGTTGCCAAGCTCGGCTTCTCGATCTCCTCGACGTTGGGTCGCCACACGAACGACAAGATGGTGTCGTTCTACGTGCGCGCACCGGGTGGATGGGATCTGGAGTTCGGTTGCGAAGGCATGCTTGTCGACGAAGCCTTCTACACCGCTGAGGAAATCACGGCCGACAGCTACTGGGGCCATGACTGGTCCGAGAGTGAACCGCTGGCCGCGTTCACTCCCAAGAGCTAGCTCTTACGCAACGAAAAAGCTCGGTCCCAATGGCATATCGGGGCCGAGCTTTTTCGTGCGATAGATCAGGAAGCTGCTGCGGCCAAACCGGTTTCGAGGTCGGCGAGAATGTCGTCGATCCCTTCGATGCCGACCGCAAGGCGGACGAGCCCCGGGGTGACGCCCGAAGCGAGCTGCTCCTCGGGGGTGAGCTGCGAGTGCGTCGTCGACGCGGGGTGGATGACGAGTGAGCGAACGTCACCGATGTTGGCGACGTGGCTGTGCAACGTCAGTGCGTTGACGAACTTCTTGCCTGCGTCGACTCCACCGGCGAGCTCGAACGCGACGATGGCGCCGGTTCCCTTGGGAGCCAGCTGCTTTCCGCGCTCGTGCCAGGGCGAGGATTCCAGTCCGGCGTACGCGACCGACGTGACCTCGGCGCGGCCCTCGAGGAATTCCGCGACCTTCTGGGCGTTGGACACGTGGCGCTCGATGCGCAGGCTCAGTGTCTCGATACCCTGCGAGATGAGGAAGGCGTTGAACGGTGCGATGGCCGAGCCGAGGTCGCGCAGAAGCTGAACGCGTGCCTTGAGGGCGTAGGCGGGTGCGCCGAGATCGGCGAAGGTGACGCCGTGGTAGCTGGGGTCGGGGGTCGTGAAGTTGGTGTGGCGTCCCTGGGTCCAGTCGAAGGTGCCACCGTCGACGATGACGCCGGCGATCGCGGTGCCGTGTCCGCCAAGGTATTTGGTGGCGGAGTGGACGACGATGTCGGCGCCGTGCTTCAGCGGCTGAATGAGATACGGAGTTGCGACCGTGTTGTCCACGATCAGTGGGATGCCGTGCTCATGGGCGACTGCGCTGATGCCGGGGATGTCGAACACGTCGTTCTTGGGGTTGGAGATGGTTTCGCCGTAGAACGCCTTGGTGTTCGGACGGATTGCCTCACGCCAGTGATCGAGGTTGTCCGGGTCCTCGACGAAGTCGACGGTGATACCGAGCTTGGGCAGCGTGTAGTGGAAGAGGTTGTACGTGCCGCCGTACAGGCGAGGGCTTGAGACGATGTGGTCCCCGGCCTCGGCGAGGTTGAGGATCGCGAAGGATTCGGCGGCCTGACCGGACGCAACCAGCAGAGCCGCGACTCCGCCTTCGAGGGCGGCGATGCGCTGCTCGACGGCGTCCTGCGTCGGGTTCATGATGCGGGTGTAGATGTTGCCCGGCTCGGCGAGGCCGAAGAGCGCCGCCGCATGGTCGGTGTTGTCGAAGACGTAGCTGGTGGTCTGGTAGATCGGAAGCGCCCGAGCGTTGGTGGCGCTGTCCGGGCCCTGTCCGGCGTGGACCTGCTTGGTTTCGAACGACCAATCGGCGGTCGGATCGGTATCGACGGGGGTGTTCTCGCTCATGAATTCATACTCCGTGGTGAAGGTGGGTTGGTGCGGGTCAGGCGGTTTCGACGACTGTATGCACTGGGACGGGATTGCGGGTGAGATCGAGTACGGGGCAGTGTGCGTCGACCGTTTCCTGCAGTTCCAGGTAGCGCTCGCGGGTTTCGGGGCCGGTCAGGGTGACGACCACGCGGACCTCGGAGAATCCCGGACGGACGGCGTCGTCGAAGCCGAAGAATCCACGAACGTCGAGGTCACCTTCGGCTCTGGCCGAGATGTCGTCGAGAGCGATACCGAGTTTGTCCGCCCAGACGCGGTAGGTGACCACCTGGCACGAGAGCAGGGAAGCAAGGTAGTACTCGACAGGATTGGCTGCGGTGTTCTCGCCGCCGAGGGCCGGCGGCTCGTCGACCTCGACGCTGTACTTACCGAGAGAAATAGTGCTGGCAACGGCGTCGTGCGCCTGGGCGGAAGCCTTGAAGACGACGTGCGCTTTGCTCGCGTCTTTGTCGATGGCGTCGGCGTTGGCTGCTACGACGGAACTCAGGTGTGAGATGGAGGCGGTGGTCATGACAGAAATGTCCCCTGATCTGGGTGTACATACGAGTATCGACGTGAGCGGCGCTCACGTCGTAGGTCCGATCAGTAGATCGGACACCCGGATGTACAGACATGCGCAAAGTCGACATGGCGCCGCCGCGTCAGCAGCGTGCCCGTCTCGTATGCGCCGATTCCCGTCACAGGAGAGACTGTAACCGGTTCATACCCTTTCCGACCAGACGTATAGGAAATCTGTCTCGGATTGTGGTCTGTCATGCGGGCGGCAGTCCGCTCCACCGGGGTGTCCGACGAGTGGCGAAAGCGTCGAGTCCTTCGGCGATGTCCGGAGAGCGCAACACTGCGTCCTTGGCGTCGTCGGTGACCTTCCATCCGTCGGCGTCGGCGTCGGCGTAGAGAGCCTCGATGGCCTTCAGACTCAGACTCACGGAGGTGGGGGAGGACTCGCAGATCTCCGCTGCCATCACCAGTGCCTCGTCGAGTGCCTTACCAGGGGCAGTGACTGCATTGACGACGCCGAGGTCCTTTGCCCGTTCGGGATCGAGTGTGCGGCCGGTGATCAAGAGTTCACGGGCGACGTTGATCGGAAGCGCGCGAGGAGCCCGAAAGAGTGCGCCGGACGTCGCAACCAGACCGCGTTTGGTTTCGGGAAGGCCGAATTGCGCTGTGGCAGAGGCGACGATCAGATCGCAGGCCAGTGCGATTTCGAAACCGCCACCAAGCGCGTAGCCCTCGACTGCAGCGATCAGGGGCTTGTTCCGCCGGCGCCGAATGACGCCGTACTCACCGCCGCGAGGCATGCGAAGGTCGGCCCGCTCTCGGATATCGGTTCCGGCGCAAAAGATATTGGGGGTTCCGGTGATGATGCCGACCCACAGATCAGGGTCGTCGTCGAGAAGATTCAGCGCGGCTTCGATTCCCTCGGCAGTCTCACGGTTGATCGCGTTACGGCGTTCTTCGCGTTCGATCCTGACGATGAGAACGCGGTCATGGCGTTCGGTGGAAACAGTCGACATAATTGGACTGTAGTCCACCTATCGGAGGCGGAGGTGCGTCACCTGACGGGACGGACATTGGACACATTCCGGACTGTGGCGAAGACTGTGTTCTGAGGCGGAGAAGGGCAGGTCGACGTGATTTCCAAACGAGAACAGAACAAGCGCGACACCAACGACAGGTTGCTCTCGGCTGCTCGAATTCTGTTCTCGGCGCAGGGTTTCGCCAGCACGACCGTCGACGACATCGCCGAGCGAGCCGAGGTGTCGCGAGCCACCTTCTTCAATTACTTCCAGGGCAAGGACTCGGTTCTCGAGGCGTTGCACAGTGATCATCTCGATCAGCTTGCGGCACTGGTGGATCAGCTCATGGAATCGCCGATGCCGACTTCTGATCGGATCTCCCGGATTTTTCAGGACTTTGCGCAGCAAGCGATCATGCACCCGCGCTATCTGCGCATGGTGACTGCAGAACTCGAGCGCGACTTCGCCTCCTCCGGAGCGGGGGCGGCCCACGATCATCGGTTCCACGTGGAACTTCTGCGGATCGTCACTGCCGGTATCGAAGCCGGCGAAGTGAGATCGGACTACCCGCCGCTCTTTCTCGCACAGATGATCGGTGGTACGTACGGAGCGTTGGTCCGCTTCTGGCGGCAAGACGCCGATTACGACGTGGTCGGAGAATTCGATCGCGGAGCCAGGTACGTCGCGGAAGGCATCGCTGCTCGCTGATCAGGGAGTGGGCACTACCAGAGGCAGCATCTGCTGGACGCTCTCCGAAAGATAGTTTGCGGCAGTCTGATCGCCGGACAGATGGCGCAGCAGGCTCTGCTGGAACAGGCCGTCGAAGATTGCGTACATCGCCGCCGAGGTGACCGATGCCTCTACGTCGAGAAGCTCGGCGTAGCGAGAAACGATGCGCCAGATCATGTTTTCGAGACTCTCGTCGATCGCGGCGACGTCGGCTCGGAACGACTCCTCGAACATCGACTGCGCGCGCAGGTCGTACCAGAGGCGGTGCATCGTGGGTTCTTCGATCATGGTCTCGGCGAGCAGTGCGCCGAAACCGGTTTTCAGTTCCTCCGGTGTCTTCGCGGTGGCGACGATGCCGTCGTAGCGGGTGACGCAGCGTGCCTTGTAGTGGCGCACGCAGTGGGTGATGAGATCGACCTTGTCGCTGAAGTAGTAGTGCAGGACGCCGTGGGAGAACTCCGAATTCTGGGCGATTTCGCGCAGGCTCGTGCGTGCGTAGCCCAATTCGGCCAGGGTTTGCAGTGCGGCCTCGGCGAGTTGATCACGTCGCTCGGAGAATTTGTCGACCTGGCGACGCGACACTTTGTCTGCGTTGGACCGCTTGGCGGAGTCGGACTGCTGGCCCGGTGAGCTAGGTGCAGCCTTTTTCCCTGCCTCACTAGGCTTCTCGACTGTCGTGGTCACGATGGCACGTCCTGTTCCCTGCGGTTTCCACAGCGGCACGATCACCGCGTCCGAATCAGTGTAACCCCTGGTCTTTGACGAGCGTGTAACAAAATCTTGACAGTCGTCAAGATTTCTCTTGACACTCGTCCAAAGTTGAATACTCTGTGACTCACACCACTTGGCAGCGTCGCTGTGAACGGTGGCATCGCGAGAGTCGTTTCAGTCATGGAGGCAGTCGAAAATGAGCGTGTTTGATCTCGAGGGACGAAAAGCACTGGTCACAGGTGGTGCCAAGGGGCTCGGAGCCGGAATGGCTGAGGCGTTGGCGAAGGCGGGGCGTCAGTGATGATCGGCGACGTTCTCGAAGACGAGGGTCGTGCCACCGCAGAGGCTGTTGGTTCGGGCGGAGTCAAAACCGGCTTCGTAAAGCTGGACGTCACCGACGACGCCAACTGGGAAGAGGCAGTCGCCGCCACCGCGGAGACCCTCGGCGGCTTCGACATCCTCGTCAACAACGCAGGCATCGAGATTTCCTCGCTGGTGGTCGACCTCGATCCGAATGACATCCGCCGTATGTGTGAGGTCAACATCCTCGGAACAGCGCTCGGAACCAAACACGGACTGCGCAGCATGCGTCCGGGTGGCGTAGCCGGAACCGGCGGTTCCGTCATCAACATCTCTTCAGTGGCCGCAACCATTCCGTTTCCCGGGATCAGTGGATACTCCGCGACCAAGTCCGCGGTCGATCGCTTCACCAGAGTTGCCGCCGCCGAGTCGGGCAAGCTCGGCTACGGAGTCCGCGTCAACTGCATCTACCCGGGTCTTGTCGCCACGGAGATGGGTCTCGGACTCGCGGCGGACATGGAGAAGCTCGGTCTCTGGCCCAGCGCCGAAGCAGCAGTCGGAGACGTCATCGGCCTCACCCCGCTCGGCCGCCTCGGTGAAGTGAACGACATGGCTGACGCCGTTGTGTTCTTGTCCTCCGACGCCGCGCGATTCATCACCGGTATCGGCCTCCCCGTCGACGGTGGCATGGGCATGTAACTCGCCCTTCATTCGTACGTACACCCTTCTCACGTCTTCGAAAGGTTCCACGAACATGTCCGAAAAGAAGCCCGTCATCGTTTACGGCGTCTCCGGGTACACCGGCCGTCTGGTGTGTGAATACCTGCGCGAGTTCAACATCCCGTTCATCGCAGCCGGCCGCGACGCCGCTCGCATCCAAGAGGTCCTCGACAAGATCCCTGGTTTGGACACCGTCGATCACGAAGTCGTCGAGGTCGAGCACACGGTCGAGGCTCTCACCGAATTGTTCACCGGCGCACAGGTTGTCAGTAATATGGTCGGCCCGTTCATCAAGCTCGGCGGCACCGTCGTCGAGGCCGCGTTGAATGCCGGTTGCCACTACATGGATACCACCGGTGAGCAGGACTGGGTACTCGACGTCCAGGAGAAGTTCAGCGACAAGTATCAGGAGAAGGGCCTGCTTCTCTCGCCCGGTATCGCGCAGATGTACACCACCGGTGAGATCGCGGCCAATATCGCACTGGAAACGCCGGGCCTCGATACGCTCGACATCCTCGTGCTGTGGAAGGGATTTCCCACCTACGCGTCCACTCAGACGATCTTCACCATCCTCAAGGCAAACTGGTACTACCTCGAGCAGAACAAGTACGTGCAGTGGGCGCCCGGCCAGACTTTCGACGTCGTCGTTCCGGGCCAGCACGAAACTGCGCTTGCATTGCCGTGGGGCGGAACGTGCCACCCGGTGTGGTTCAAGAACGATCCGCGAGTTTCCAACGTCAAGGCTGCGGGCGGAGTGTTCGACCGCACCGTGATGGAAGGCGTTGTCGCGACGCAGAAGATCGTGGAGGAGCAGATCAAGACCCTGCCCGCCGACGAGCAGGAAGCCGCCTTGGCCGAGATCGCCGGATCGGTTCAGGCCGGTATGCCCCCTCGTGAAAATCCGCGCATCAACACCTCACTCGACTCCGTCTACGCGTCGGGCCCGCTGGGTCGCTCGCACGTCGTGATCCACGGAAACTGTAACTACAAGCAGACGGGCCTCCTGCACGCCTATGCAGCGCATTCTCTGCTCCAGCAGGCGCCGAAGCGGACCGGGCTTGCCTCGGCTTGCCAGGCGTTCGGCCATCGCGAACTGCTCGGCGCGCTACGTAGTTTCGGGCTGGCTCTGGAGCCGGAAGTAACCATCAACGCCTAACTCGTCGCCCTCGTCATCATGTTCACGGCTCCCGGCGTGTAGCGCGCCGGGAGCCCCGCCCTGGAGGCTCCCCATGCGTTTGACCGACTATCTCGACAAGGGAGCCTCTCTTGGTTCCACCGCACCGTGTTTGACGATGGGGGAGCGCACTCTCTCCTACGGCGAGGTGCAACAGTTCAGCCGACGCTTCGCAGCTTCGCTCGCGGCTTCGGGCATCGCGCCGGGCGAAAAGGTCGCGATTCTGTCCGGCAACGACCCGATCTCGTTCTCGTGCGTATTCGGAATAAGCCGGGCCGGCGGCGTCTGGTGCCCGATCAACCCTCGCAACGAAGCTGCGGAAAACCGAGACCTGTTGGATTTGTTCGATTGTCGCGCTCTGTTCTTTCAGAAGTCCTATGCGCCGCTAGTCGACCAGATCAAGGATGCGCTTCCCCAGTTGGTGACGCTCGTCTGTATCGACGGCGAATGGGATTCGGCACAGTCCCTCGAAAGCTGGCTCGGGGAAAAAGAACTCGACGCCGCGGCGCCCGACGACGTCACCATGCTGGTCGGCACCGGTGGTACAACTGGACGGCCAAAGGGAGTGATGTTGACCGGGCACAACATCGAGACGATGACCGCAATCACTTTGATGAGTTATCCGTTCGAGGGGCGCCCGGTGTATCTGGCGCTGGCACCGCTGACTCACGCCGCCGGTGTTCTGTGCTTCCCGATCATGGCCCTCGGCGGCGAAGTAGTGATCATGCCGAAGCCCGACCTCGGGTACTTCCTCGCGAACGTTCAGAAGCACAAGGTGACTCACACCTTCCTGCCGCCGACGCTCATCTACATGCTGCTCGAGCACGAGGCCCTGTCGGCCACGGATCTCAGCTCGCTGCAATGCTTCTGGTACGGAGCGGCGCCGATCTCCCCGACCAGACTCGCGGAGGCGATCGACAAGATCGGCCCGGTCATGGCTCAGCTGTTCGGGCAGAGTGAAGCCCCCATGATGATCTCGACGATGTCACCGAAGGAGCACTTCGGCTCGGACGGCACTGTCGCAACGTCACGACTTTCGTCGGCGGGTCGACCGTCGCCGCTGGTGACCGTGGGGATCATGGACGACAAAGGCGCGCTGCTCGGACGTGGCGAGCGTGGTGAGGTGGTGATTCGCAGTTCGTTGGTGATGGCGGGTTATTACAAGAACCCCGACGCAACCGCGGAAGCGTCAGCCCACGGCTGGCATCACACCGGCGATATCGGGTACCTGGACGAGGACAATTTCCTGTTCATCGTCGACCGTGCGAAGGACATGATCATCACCGGCGGTTTCAACGTCTATTCGGTCGAGGTGGAGCAGGCACTCATGGCGTATCCGGGGATTCAGGACTGCGGAGTGATCGGGTTGCCGGACGACAAGTGGGGCGAACGCGTTGTGGCAGTGGTGCAACCGCACCTCGGCGCCGACATCGACGGCGCCGAGGTGATGGCTTTCGTGAAGGCTCGCATCGGAAGTGTGAAGACTCCGAAGCAAGTCATCGTCTGGGACGATCTACCTCGCTCCAAGGTCGGCAAAGTTCTCAAGAACGAGATCAAGAGCGAGCTGACGGGCTGAGGTCACGACTCGCACACCACGTCTTCGGCCGGCAGTGAGCCGTCGAGCAGGTACGAGTTGACGGCGGCGTTCGCGCAAGTATTCGCGTAGCCCGGGAACACCGCATGAGTGCGGCCTGGAACTGTCACGAGCCGTGAGCCTTTCATCGCTTCATGCATGCCGAGGCCTTCGTCGTACGTCGTGCGGGTGTCACCGGTTGCCTGGATCTGCAATGCCGGAACGTTGTTGTCGATGTCGATCCGCGTAGGGGCCTCACTGCGCCAGAACGCGCACGGCATGATCGTGTTGTGTGTGCCGGCAAAGATCGGCTGATCATCACGGTGCTCCTCCAACTTGTTGCGGTACCACTGGGGATCGCTCGGCATCGACACATCTCCGCAGACGATGGCGATTGTCCCGGCATAGTCAGGACCGGTTCCCAGTTCGGTCTGGAACCATGCCTGCATCAATCCCGTCAGCTGGGGATGGATGTTCTCGACGGTCTTGCCTGCGGCGAGATCGCGCAACTGAACCAATACCTGTGCGAATGCCTCGCTTTCCTTTTCGGTGTCGCCGGTTCCGTTGACGTACATCAGGAATGGAAGGACGTGATCGTCGACGGCATGGTCACCGATCTGTATCGGAGTGGTGGCCGCGTCCGAGATCAGCTTCTCGATGAGGGCGCGAACTTCGGCGGGCGTCGATCCGAGTGCATAGGTGGAGTTGTGTTCTGCTGCCCACTGCGAGAATCCGTCGATCGCTTTCTCGTTGGCCGGGCCCATGTCCTGGAACATCTCGTATCCGTATTTCTTCGGATCCGGTGCACTGTCGAGAACCACACGGTCGATCCTGTCCGGGAACATTTGAGCATAGGTTGCACCGAGGTATGTACCGTACGACCACCCGAAGTACGACGCCTTCTCCTGGTCGAGGGCGCCACGAATCACGTCGAGGTCTCGGGCGATGTTTTGAGTATTGATGTGCGGCAGATAGTCCGGGTACTTGTCCCAGCATGTGTCAGCGGCCTCGCGTGCGAGCGCAACACTCTCGTTCCATCCCTCGTCCGTGGTGCCCGGCGACCGCATCCATGTCATCTGTTCGACGCCGCAGTCGATCGGTGTGCTCTTGCCGAGTCCTCGGGTGTCCATGCCGATGACGTCGTATGCCGCTGCGACTTCCGGTGTCATGCCCGCATTCAGAATCTCGGGCAATCCCAGTCCTCGGCCACCCGGGCCACCAGGGTTGGTGAGCAGGATCCCTCGTCGCTGTGCGGGGTCGGTGGATGCGACCCGCGAGATCGCCACTTCGATCGTTTTGCCGTCAGGGACGGAATAGTCCAAAGGTACTGTGACCATGGCGCATTCACTTGCGGTCGACGTTCCGGTGTCTGTGGCGCATGGCCCCCACTCGAGATCCTGTTCGTAGAACGCGCTGAGATTCGATTGTGGATCTTCCTGCGGAGTAGCAGGATCCGAGCACGCCGCCAATGCAGGTACGGCGAGCGCAGCAGCGGCGATTGTGGTAGCCAGCCACCTTCGTGATCGAGGCATGCGTGATCTGGGCATGGTGAATCCAGTCATTGTCGTGTCCTTGCGTTGAGCCCATTTTCGGGCAGTGTTGGTCACCCCACTTCGAATGTGGGGGTTGATCAGGGTTTTTCAGAGGCGGGATTGACGGGCGGCGAACTCCGCGGCCACAGCCTTCGCGAATCTTTCCTGGGTGACGGTTCGTCGATCCGCTTGGTGTTCGCGCAGTACCGCTACCAGCCGGGTGGGGGAAGCGTCCTCCGGTGCAGCCTGTTCGGGTAGCACGCTCTCGGTGAAGTCGCAGAACTGAATGGCAAGGGCCGCAATCGTGTCCGCGTCAGCCGGTGCGTCGGCGAGGGCATACATGCGAGTTATCAATTCGATGGCCTGCTCGCGGTTCGGCTCGGCCAATACCCGGCGATGGGCGGACAGGAGTGAATCGCAGACCTCGGGATCGCCCCCGGAGACCGTGAGTGCGAGGATCAGAAGTTCACGCTCGTTGTCGATCCACGCTGTCGGCGCACCGGCAACGACGTACTGTGCGAGCACTTCCGAAAACGCGTCGGGTAGTTCAGGATCGGCATTGCGGCGTAGCGACTCGATGTGCGCACGCTGAACAGCGATCTGTTCGGCCTTCGTCGCCAATTCCTTGTCGAGGGCATCGAGTGCGGTCCGAGTGTCGTGAGCGTCGCCGTCGAGTAGTTCGGCGATCTTGGCAACAGGAATCCCCAGATCTCGCAGGCGGCGGATGCGACTCAGTCGTGCCAGGTCCACCGCCCGGTACGTGCGGTAGCCGTTGGGTTGGCGTTGTGGTTCTTCGAGAAGGCCGTTCGAGTGGTAGTAGCGCACGGACCTGACGGTGGTGCCGGCCAATTTGGCCAGCTCGCCGATGGTCATCATCGCCCTGCCCTCCCGTGATCGAATCGGATTCCGTCTGTGAAAACCATTCTCCAACCTTGACGCGGCGTCAGGGTCAAGATTCGCGCCGGAGAACGTGACCGTTGACACTTTAAGGAGGCGGACTTAATCTGACTTTTGTCCTTTACGACATCGTCGATTTCGAGGAAGTGCCCTGATGGCTACCCTTTTTCCTGCGGCAACAATCTTTCCGATCCCCACCGACCCGCTTGCTGCGTACGGTCCACTCGTTGCTCGCCGGAATCCCGAGTCGGTAGTTCCGGCACCGTACGAACACTTTGCGGTCAAGGCGGTCGCGCCGACGATCGGAGCGGAAATCTCCGGTATTCGACTCGGCGGGGGCCTGTCTGATGCCGTGATTGCGGAACTCCGCCGAGCTCTCCTCGAATGGAAAGTCCTCTTCTTCCGCGATCAGGACCTCGACCGAGCGGAACATCGAGCTTTTGCCAAGCGTTGGGGCGATCTCGAACAGCATCCGTTCTTCAAGTACACGCAGCCCGGGCAGACGGACGTCGATGTCACGACACTGGCGAAGGATGCGATGGTCGGCGGAGTCGAGAACAACTGGCACAACGACGTTACGTGGCACGAGTTTCCTTCGTTCGCAGCAGTTCTTCGTGCGGTCGAGGTGCCGGAGGTGGGTGGTGACACTTTGTGGGCCGATACTGCAGCTGCCTACGATCTGCTTCCTGAAGACATCAAGAAGCGTATCGACCCGCTTGTTGCAGAACACGATTGGATCAACTCGTTCGGCAGGTCGATGCCGGTGGATGTGGTCGAGATGTTGCGTCCGAAGTTCCCCGCTGTGCAGCATCCGGTGGTTCGGATCATTCCGGAAAGTGGCAGGCGGGTGTTGTTCGTCAACATGACCTTCACGCAACGGATCTTGGGTGTGTCAGAAGAAGAATCGAACGAACTTCTCACGATGCTGTATCGCCACGTCAATCGTCCGGAATTTCAGGTCCGTTTGAAGTGGGAGCCGAATACTGTTGCCTTCTGGGACAATCGGACCTGCCAGCACTACGCGGCCAGTGACTACTTCCCGGCTCGTCGTGTGATGGATCGAATCTCGATTGTCGGGGATCGACCGGTGGGCGTCGGGGGCTGATACGACGCTCAGCGCCTCGAGTGTCTACTACGGGAAGTAGTAACGCACCTCACATAGTTTTTCGACGCCTTGTCGATATGATTTCGACAAGGCGTCGATAAAAGTCGGCGTGACTCGTATCGACGACTTTGGAGCTTCCCGAATGTTCCTCGCCCTGCGTGAACTGTGGTTTGCGCGAAATCGATTCCTCTTGATGGGTGCCGTGGTTGCCCTCATCTCGATCCTGATGGTGATTCTGTCCGGCCTCTCGTCCGGACTGGTAAATGACGGTGTCTCCGCTTTGCAGCGGACGCCGATTCAGGCGTTTGCCTTCGCACCGGACACCAAAGCCGACTCAGCGTTTTCGCGCTCGGTCGTCACCGAGGAGCAGGCGCAGGCATGGCGTATGCAACCCGATGTCCAAGACGCCGAGCTCTTCGGCAACATGATCGTCAATGCAAAAACTCGCAGTGGCACGCCTGTCGATCTCACGCTCTTCGGCATCGAACCTGGCTCCTTCCTCGAGCCCGTCTCCGCCGACGGGAGGGGGCTGCATGCCGACACGGACATCATCGTCAGCTCTACCTTCCGTGACGACGGTGTTGCGATCGGTGACACCGTGATACTCGATCGACTCGGTACGGAGCTGACAGTTGTCGGATTCACCGAAGACAAGCGCACTTTCGGTCACGTCGACGTCGCCTACCTGCCCCTGCGTACTTGGCAGGAGGTTCACGCCGGTGCCAAGATCGGCGAAACCGCCAATGCCAGTGCCTATTCCGAAGCAAGTGTCGTTGCGATTCGGGGCATTGGTGGCGCGTTACCGGATCTCGTGTCGGGCGATGCGGCGGCGGGAACGTCCGCAAAGACGCTCGAGGAATCTTTCGACTCCTCACCAGGGTTCTCCGCGGAAATGATGACTATGTCGATGATCAAGGCGTTTCTGTACGCGATTTCGGCCCTGGTGGTCGGTGCATTCTTCAGTATCTGGACGGTTCAGCGCGGTCGTGAACTCGCAGTGTTGCGCGCGATGGGAGCCTCTACCGGCTTCCTGCTTCGTGACGGCATGGCGCAGGCACTGGTAGTGCTGCTTGGTTCCATCGGCCTCGGTGTGTTGCTGGGCTTGGGGCTCGGTTCGGGGCTCGAAGGCGGGGGGATGCCGTTCGCCCTCGAGTCCGGCCCAGTCGTCAACGGCGCAGTGCTCTTGGCGGTACTCGGGCTGGTCGGCGCAGCCGTTGCCATCGTCCGTGTTACCCGTGTCAACCCGCTCACCGCATTGGGAGAAAACCGATGACCACAGTCGAAAAGACCACAACCGGATTGGTATTGACCGCTGTCAGTCTTCGATTCGGTGACGGTGACTCCACCGTGCTCGCCCTCGACAACGTGAACCTCGAGGTCTCGTGCGGCGAACTTGTCGCGATCGTCGGACCGTCAGGCGCTGGAAAGTCGAGCTTGCTCGCTGTGGCCGGCGGACTCGGTCGGCCGTCGAGTGGAACGATTGTCATCGACGGCGTGGACGTGTCGGCGATGCCGGCCCGTGCTCTCGCCAAACTTCGACGAGACAAGGTCGGCTTCGTCTTTCAGTCCGGCAACCTGATTCCAGCGCTGACGGCGCGCGATCAGCTTCGGCTGATTCCCAAGCTCACGGGGCGGCCGGGTCGCGATCCCGAGGAGTTGCTCGACTCGGTCGGTATGAGTCACCGTGCAGATCGTCGACCCGGTCAACTCTCCGGCGGTGAACGCCAGCGCGTCGGTATCGCTCGGGCATTGATGAGCAATCCCTCGCTACTGCTCGTCGACGAGCCGACGGCTGCTCTCGACCGCAAACGCAGCCATGAGGTGGTCGAACTGCTCTCGCGCGAAACTCACGAGGCAGGCGTCGCTACGATCATGGTGACCCACGATCACGACGTGCTCGGGCACTGCGACCGCATCCTCGAAATGGTTGACGGTCGGTTGCGTCAGAGCGAGTAAGCCCGCGAGGGGACTGGAGGAGATTCGGTGCCGAGGATCGATGCGCCCACTGTGGTCGAGCATCGTGCTGCTCAGCGCCGTGCCCTCCTCGACGCTGCACACGCTCTTCTGTCCGAGGCCCCGGATCGGCCACCGGGGCTCGGTGAGGTGGCAGCGAAGGCCGGGCTCGCCAGGTCGAGTGCCTACCACTACTTCCGGTCCCGGGAAGATCTCCTCAGCGCCGTCGTCGAAGACATGTTCCCGCGCTGGAACGACAAGATCGTCGAGTCGATGGCAGGCGCCGACGATCCGGTATGGGCGTACGTCGAAGCAAACCTCCAATTGGTTGCCGACGGGGAGCATGCGATAGTCGGAGCGTTGGCGACACTGACCCCGCAAACGTTTCGAGATTCGCGGATCATGGAAATGCACGACAGTCTTGTGCTTCCGCTGGTCGAGGCCCTCCGCCTCCGTGGCGTGTCGGACCCGAAGCTCACCGCCAAGTTGATCAACTCGCTGGTGCATACGGGTACCGAATTGATCGAATCCGGTTGCAGCATGGAGGAAGTCAGGTCCGCCGTGCGTGAGGTCCTCGCGTGACGGGCACCCTCAGGCCGTAATCAGATCCATCCGAAGGTACTCGGTGATGCGGAGCAGCCTCGGGGGTTGGGACACGTCTGAGGAAAGTGCTTGAAATGCTTCGTCTTTCGCGACGAGGCGTGGGGTGCCGAGGCTCACCTCCGTCTCGTCGACCGACAGTCGAGCGCTTCCCGCTCTCAAGACGTTCTGCACCCAGTCCGAGCCCGATCCGTACACCAGAATGAAGACGTAGCCACCCTCGACCGGATAGGCGTCGAGGGGCGTCCGGTAGGTCGTGCCGGATGTGCGTCCGACGTGAGTCAGTACCGGCCATTTACCGCTCGAAATTGCACGCGGGTTGAACACTCGTTTGTTGACATGTCCCCACCATCTCGGCATCGGCATTGTGATCTCCTCTCTCGATCGCCTTACGAGCGTAAGGCGGGCTTACACCTGTAAGGGTGACTTACGTATGTAAGGTTGTCAACGTATTCGTTCCGCCGAGGGGAGTCTGTGTGTCACGGCAACCGCGACAGTCGCTGAACAGGACTCGCGTAATCGAGGGTGCGATCCGCGTTGCCGACGCGGGTGGTGTCGAAGCCGTCACGATGCGACGGGTGGCCCAGGAGCTGGGCATCGAGGCGATGTCGCTCTACCACCACGTGCCCAACAAAGATGCGATTCTCGACGGCCTCGTCGATGCGGTCTTCGAGGCGATCGACCTGCCCGACAGTGAGTGTGCGGATTGGCGAGATGCAATCCGTGGACGCGCCTTTTCCGCTCGCACAGTCCTGTCGCAGCACCGTTGGGCTCTCGGTCTGCTGGATTCGCGACGCAGCCCTGGCTCGGCGACCCTGCGTCATCTCGACGCTGTGCTCGGAGTGCTCCGGAAGGCCGGGTTCACACTCCCGATGGCCGCCCACGGAGCCTCGCTGATCGACAGCTACATCGGCGGATATGTTCTCCAGGAGGCGAATCTGCCGATCAGCGGGCCCGTCGACGTCGAAGAAGTTGCGAGTGACATCCTCGAGCGCCTTCCGGCTGAAGAGTTGCCCTTCCTTCACGAGATGATCGTCGATCACGGTCTGAGTCCGGCTTACGACCACACGAGTGAGTTCGCCTACGGTCTCGATCTCATCCTCGATGCGCTCGAGGCGCGTCGCGCATCGGCGGCACCGGTCCTCGAATAGCGACGATTCGTGTCCAGTTGCCCACCCTTACTGAGGTGACGCAAGGTTGTGTGCACGCGGGTGAGCTGCAGTGTCCCTATTGACAGGTGGCTGTATATACAGGACTATACATTCATCAAAAGTGACCCAAGGCACATTGCGTAGATGATGTGATGCACGCCCGCGGTGGCCGAGTCCTTCGATCGATGGAGTTCTGATGACTGAACGTCTTCCTGGAGAAGACCGGACGGAAGACGACAATGTCCTGCTCGACGGGAAAGGGTTGTCGGTTCACCGGGTGAACGAAATCGCGCGAGAGCCGGCCGTGATTCGACCTGCCGACGCGGCTCTCGAGCTCACACGGCGGTCATGGGAGACCGCGGTTAGGGTTTCCTCCCGTCAAGCGGTGTACGGGCGCACTACCGGGGTAGGCGGGAATCGCGAAACATCCGTCTCCGACGGTGTGCAGCAGGATCTGAGGCTTCTGAGAAGTCACGCAACGGGATCGGGCCCCAGGCTCCCTGACCGGTTGGTGCGCGCCGCGATCGTCATCCGCACCAACCAGATCCTCAACGGCGGCTCAGGTATGCATCCCGACATCATCGACGGTCTGGTTGCTGCTGTTGCTTCACAGAACCTGCCGACAGTGCACGCACGCGGTGCGATCGGAACGGGCGACCTGAGTGCGTTCTCCGAAATCGCCATGGGGCTGATCGGCGAGAGCCCGCTTCGCGACGGACGCACCGGAATCGGTTGGACTCCGCACCACGGTGATGCACTTCCGTTCATTTCCACCAATGCGATGACGGTGGCGATCGCCGGCGACACCAGTATCGAAGTCGCGGGGTGGCTTCAGCACTGCTTGGTTGTCAGTGTTCTTTCCGTGCTTGCGTCGCGTAGTTCTGTCGAACCGTTTGCTGCACAAGTACAGTCGGCAAGAATGCACTTCGGTCAAGCGGAAGTCGCAGAGCGGGTTCGCGATCTGCTGGCACCACACGACATCACACCCGTGAGAGTTCAGGACTCGTTCGGGTTTCGCGCCCTACCGCAAATCTTGGGTGCCACCTGGCAAGCGGTGCATCGACTGCAGAACACGCTGAGTATCGAGATGAATTCGTCTTCGGAGAATCCGCTGGTGTCGGTCGAAGACGACATGGTGTTCCACAACGGAAATTTCCACGCAATGCCAATAGCCCTTGCAGTCGACGAGGCGAAGTTGGCGGTCGCCAGTGCTGCCCTGCTCTCGCAATGTCGGCTCGCCAACCTCTCCGACCCCGCAGTCACCGGCCTTCGTGCGTTCCTTGCAGACGGTCCCGACGGCAGCAGCGGAACCATGCTTCTCGAATACACGACTTCTGCTGCCATTGCCGAGATCCGCTCGTCGGCGGCACCGGGGTCGTTGGGCCACACGGTAATTTCGCGCGGCACCGAGGATCACGCAAGTTTCGCATCCCAAGCTGCAACTCAATTGGCGGACATTCTTGCCCAATCTCGATTGGTGCTGGCGTGTGAACTGATCTCGGCAGTTCGCGCACTCTCGCAACAACAGCGTGAGCTGGATCCGGCGACCGAGCTCGGCGCGTACCTCGCGCGTGCGCGTTTGGTGCTGGACACGAGGACCGAAGACCGGCCACTCAGTGCAGATCTGAGTGCCGCCGTGAACTTTCTTTCTCAACCGCTCGACCAGTAAGCAGGTGGACCGAATCACAAGTAGGTGTGTGCTCGAACGGAACTCGACCATTTCTCCTGGGTGCGTCCGGACTCAGGTCGACACGAAAGTAGTTCGTAGATGATCAAATTCGACAAGGTCACCAAGGCGTATCCAGACGGAACCATTGCCGTCGATGCTCTCGATCTGGAGTGCCCGACGGGAAAGATCACCGCGTTGGTGGGTCCTTCCGGCTGCGGCAAGACGACCTCACTCCGCATGATCAACAGGCTGATCGAACCGACGTCAGGCACGATTTCGCTCGACGGCGAGTCCACGGCGGGAATGGATCCGGCCCTTCTGCGTCGACGCATCGGGTACGTGATCCAGCACGCGGGTCTCTTTCCCCATCGCACCATCGTCGACAACATAGCGACCATGCCTCGATTGCTCGGTGCGAGTAAAAAGGAATCTCGCACTCGCGCTATGGAATTGCTCGAAACGGTTGGTCTGACGACCAACTTCGCCGACCGCTATCCGTGGCAGCTCTCCGGAGGGCAGCAGCAACGAGTCGGTGTTGCGCGAGCATTGGCTGCGGATCCGTCATTCATGCTGATGGACGAACCGTTCAGCGCCGTTGATCCGGTTGTTCGCGGCCAGCTGCAAGACGAGTTTCTCCGTCTGCAGAAGGAAATCGGAAAAACGATCATCATCGTCACCCACGACATCGACGAAGCGCTGAAACTCGGGGATCAAGTGGTGGTTCTGCGTACCGGCGGCATTCTTGCGCAGGCGGCGACGCCCCTCGAATTGCTGACTCAACCTGCCGACGAATTTGTTGCCGACTTCGTCGGACGTGACCGTGGGTACCGATCGTTGGGGTTCACGACATTGGACGGCGACCTACCGACGGTGTCAGAACCCGTTGCGCATCTGGGCGATTCCGCTGCGGCGGCCCGCGCACTCACCGGCGATACGTGGCTGTTGGTAGTGGATCCCGCGAACAAGCCGCTCGGATGGGTGAGGCCGGACGCGCTCACGGATTGTATCCGCCCGGATGACTTGAATCTCAGTGGAACACTTGCTGATTCCACCGGGACGATGCGCGCTCTGCTGGATGCGGCGCTGTCAGCGCCGAGCAAGCGGGGCGTTGTCGTGGACGACGCCGGACGCCTGGTGGGAACCGTCACTGCGCATGCTGCAGTGGAAGCCATCGAGGCTGCCGATCTGGCTGACGCGGGGAGGGCGCTCCGATGAACTTCGAATGGCTCGGACGTCAGTCCGACCGGATCATGGACTTGGTGGGATGGCATGTTCTGCTGTCGTTGATTCCCTTGGTGATCGGCTTGGTGGTCGCGTTGCCGATCGGCTGGGTCGCCTATCGCAGTCGTCGGTTGCATCCCTACGTGGTGGGGACGGCCGGATTGCTCTACACGATCCCTTCGCTCGCGCTCTTCGTGCTCCTGCCTCCAATTCTGGGTACCAAGATTCTGGATCCGATGAACATCATCGTGGCGCTCACCGTGTACACCGTTGCTCTGCTCGTGCGGGTAGTGGCCGACGCGCTCGATTCGGTTCCGCCGGAGACGGTTCTGGCAGCGACGGCGATGGGTTACCGGCCGTGTCAGACGCTGTTGAAAGTACAGTTGCCAGTAGGAGTTCCGGTGATCTGTGCAGGTTTGCGCGTCGCAGTCGTCTCGAACGTCAGTCTTGTCTCACTCGGCGCACTCCTGGGTATTCCGCAGATAGGTTCCTTGTTCACCCAGGGATTTCAGTTGCGTTTCTACACGCCCATCATCGCGGGTATCGCTCTGTGTCTGGTGCTGGCGTTGATCCTTGATCTCCTCATCATGTTGGCGAATCGGCTGTTGACGCCGTGGACCCCGAAAGTGACTACATCATGATCAGCTTCCTTCTCGACGGATCCCACTGGACCGGGCCGGACGGCATCCCCACCCTTCTCGTTCAGCATTTGATGTACACATTCGCCGCGCTGGCGGTGGCTGCGGTTATCGCGATCCCGCTCGGTCTCTACATCGGACATACGGGCCGAGGCTCCGTTGTTGTTGCTGGACTGGCCAACTCGCTACGAGCGCTGCCGACCATCGGTCTGCTGATCCTACTGGTTCTCATCATCGCGCCGTCATTCCCGAACAAACTCGCGTATCTGATCCCCAGCCTCATCGTCCTGGTGCTTCTCGCGATCCCTCCCATTCTCACCAACACGTACGCCGGAGTTCGAGCGGTCGATCAGGCTGCAGTCGACGCCGCGCGGGGGATGGGATTTCGGTCGATGCGGATCTTGACCGAGGTCGAGATTCCATGTGCCCTACCACTCATGTTGTCCGGCATCAGAAGTGCCGTGCTTCAGATCGTCTCCACTGCGACTGTCGCCGCTTACATTTCTTTGGGCGGACTCGGCCGGTTGTTGATCGACGGAAAAGCTCAGAGCGATTACGGCCAGATGGCGGCCGGAGCCGTACTGGTATCGCTGATTGCCCTGGTTTTCGATCTCGGAATCGGCGCACTGACTGCGCGGGTCGTTTCGCCTGGCCTGACCAGGCGCGATCGGAAGAAGAAGACCGAGAAGACCGCCGCCCCCTCACAGCGCACCGCTGTGCCTGAGCCCGCACCGATCTGAGGACGTTCGACATGAAGAAGGTATTGATCGCCGCGTTGGTCGGCGTGACAGCGGTTGCGTTGTCCAGCTGCGGAATCGGCAAGGACCCCTTGGCTACGGACGGCGGCGGTAGTGCTGAGGGCGCCATCGTGATCGGTTCCGCCGATTTTCCCGAGAGCCAACTGATTGCGACTATTTACGCCGAAGCGCTTCGCGCCAACGGTATCGACGTTACCGAGAAGTTGAACATCGGTAGCCGAGAACTCTATGTACCGGCATTGCGCGACGGTTCCATCGATCTGATCCCCGAGTATTCCGGCGCCTTGTTGCAATATCTGGACAGCAAGACAACGGCGACGGCTTCAGATGAAGTATCCGCTGAAATCGATGCGAAATTGCCCAAGGGCCTGGTGGCTCTCGAGCCCTCGCCCGCAGAGGACAAGGATGTGCTTGCCGTCAAACAGGAGACGGCGGAAAAGTATTCGCTGGAGACCGTCGAGGATCTGGTGCAGCATGCCGACGAGTTGACTCTCGGCGGACCGCCGGAATGGAAGACGCGTGAAAACGGCGTCGCCGGCTTGAAGACCAAATACGGCCTGACATTCCGGGAGTTCCTGGCTCTCGATGCAGGTGGACCGCTCACGCTCAATGCGCTTCTGAGCGGGCAGATACAGGTTGCCGATGTCTTCAGTACCGATCCTGCGATGCGCTCGGAGAACTTGGTTGCACTCGAGGATACGAAGCACCTCTTCCTCGCGGAGAACATCACGCCGATCATCAACGAGTTGAAGGCTCGCGATGACGTCCGATCCGTGCTCGCGGGGGTTTCGGCAGCGCTGACCACCGAAGATCTCATCGAGATGAACCAGCGCGTTGCCGATCTCGACGACATGAGTGACATCGCTCAGGACTGGTTGCAGGAGAACTCCCTGGTGCCATGATCGAAGGCCGGGGTGGCGTCCTTGTCGTCGGCCGAACAGACGATATCGATTCGACCCCGCTCGGGGTAGCGTCGCGAAGTCAGGCACGCCTCGACCTCGCGGCGAGCCGTTCCGACCAAGGATGCCGACATGCCGAGAAGCCGACCGCGCACACCCATTGGACGAGTTCGGAACGGCGCAGCCACTACAACCACGGTTGTAGTGGCCGGCGTGTGTCTGGCATCAGGCTGGAACGCCCATGCAGTTTCCGAGTTGCGCTGTAGTTCCGTTCACGACGCCTGGTGGCACCGGACGGGCAATTCTCACCAGCGAGGGCGTCACCGTCATCTAATCACCGCCGGGAACGCTGACTGACCGCGGCGTCGGTGACGGCTCACCGTGGCTCAAATCGAATCGGCCTACGGCAACGATCATTCGACACGGACGATTCAGACTGAGTCAGGCCAATCGATCTTCGTCACCACCGGTGATCCGGGGCAAGTCGGTAATGGCGACCCCGGAGGGTTGATCGGCTTTTCGATTCACGACGGTACGGTCGGGCCTCCTGTGATCGGTGGTGTCCCCGGCTTCGAGTACTGCTCGGGCAATTCGTCGACTTCGACTTCACGATTGCCGACGGCATCCACATCCGAGCGGTGCGGAACGATCACGTACCCCGAGACAGGCGTTGTCGCCGCCATCGGCAATCTGCAAGGCGGCATCACTTGTGAGGTGGCAAAGGACATAGTTTGGAGTGCTCGGACAGAACTCGTGGAATCAGTTTTCAGGCAGTCCCGTAGATCTGCTGGAGGCGCGCCGAGGCTAGCGCTGAACCGGCACGTGCTTCGTGACTATCCGGTGGATCAGACGAGCAGCCGTTCGGGCAGTGCGATTCTCGACGTCGAGGCTCGGGTTCAGTTCGGCGACATCGAGAACCGCGAGTTTTCCGCTGGACGTGACTCGGTCACATACGTATTGGATGGTTTCGAGGCTGACTCCGTAGGCCGCAGGTGCGCTGACGCCCGGCGCCACAGCTGCAGGCAGGACGTCGAGGTCGATGGTCAGGTAGACCAGATCGACGTCGTCGAGGAAGTCTGCGAGGAACTGATCCACGACGCCTCGGCCGATCGCTCCGCATTCTTCGTCGAGCAGATAGCGAACACCGAGGCGGTGAGCCGTGTCGAACAGTGCCGTGGTGTTGCTCGGTTGGCTGATTCCGATCACGCTGTACTGATGCGAGGTGCCTGCCGCGGCTTCGTCCTCGGCGATCTGACGAAAGGGTGTGCCGGAGCTGGGTATCGGATCGCCCCGCAGGTCGAAGTGCGCATCCAAGTTGAGGATTCCGAGTTTGGCTCCGGCGGTTCGCAACTCGGAGCCCGCGACGCCGAGGTATGTACCGTAGGCGATTTCGTGTCCTCCCCCGAGAACCACGGGGAAGTGTCCCGAATCAAGCGCAGCGCTGACGGCGTTCCCGAGTGCGGCCTGACCGGCCTCGAGTTCTTCACCCGACACGGCAACGGTTCCCGCGTCCTGAATCTGCAGTGGTTCGGCCAGCGCCATGGAAGCCAACCCGGCTCGCAAAGCGTCGGGGCCATCCGCGGCACCGCGGCGGCCCTTGTTGCGGCGGACTCCTTCGTCGCTGGAGAATCCGATCAGAACACAGTCGCCGGGAGCTGTTTCGGCTGAATACGGTTGCACGGCATGATGCCACCGCAGATGCTCGGCAGTGGTGCCGTCGGAGCGCCCGGTCCACGGCTTGGGTTCGATGTCGACTGCGATCTGATGTGCCACGACGGCCTCCCGGTGAGTGTATTTCAGTAGCTTGTGGCGAGTGCGCCGTTTTTCCAGACCTCGCGCACCAGAGGGACGCCCGGGCGGTAGGCGAGGTGGAGGTACGACGGTGCATCGAGCGCGATGGCGTCGGCACGTGTTCCGAGAGAAAGGGTTCCGACGTCGGTGCGCTGCAGCGCCCGGGCGCCTCCTGCAGTGGCTGCCCAGACTGCCTCGGCGGGTGTCATGTGCATGTCTCGCACCGCAATTGCTATGCAGAACGGGAGGCTGGTGGTGTAGCAGGTGCCGGGATTGCAGTCGGCGCCGAGAGCTACTGTGACGCCGGCGTCCAGCAGTGCGCGGGCGTCGGGGTACTTGTTGCGGGTGGAGAAGTCGGCACCTGGCAACAGTGTTGCGACGGTGGAACTCTGAGCCAGGGCGTCGATGTCCTCGGCGGTGACGTAGGTGACGTGATCGACGGACGCGGCTCCCATCTCGACGGCGAGCTGAACTCCTGGCCCTTCGCCGAGTTGATTGCCGTGGACGCGGGGGATCAGTCCAGCGGCGACGCCTGCGCTCAGGACTGCATGTGCCTGTTCGCGGTTGAACGCCCCTCGTTCGCAGAAGACGTCGATCCACTTCGCGTGTGGCGCACAGGCAGGGATCATCTCGTCGCACGCCATGGCGACGTAGTCATCGGCGCGGCCGGCATATTCGGGTGGTGGAACGTGGGCGGCCAGCAGTGTGACCTCGTCGGTGAACTGTCCGGCGATCAGTGCGCTGCGTAGTTCGCTCTCGGTGTTCTGCCCGTATCCGGTCTTGCATTCGACGGTTGTGCTGCCCGAGCGCAGGGATTCGTCGAGTAGGCGTCGAACATTGGCCTGCAATTGTTCGTCGGTGGCCGAGCGCGTCGCTTCGATGGTGTTGCGAATACCGCCCGCCGCGTACTTCTCGCCCGCCATGCGAGCTGCGAATTCCTCGGCCCGCTCGCCACCGAACACCAGGTGCGAGTGACTCTCCACGAAACCGGGGAGCAGGGCCCGACCGCCGATATCCTGACCGATATCGGCAGCCGGGGCGTCGGCGGAATCACCGACCCAAGCAACAACGCCGTCGTCGAAAACGATTGCCGCGTCGTGTCGTACGCCGAGCTTGCCCTCACCCAGAGTCGGGTCATTGGTGACGAGGGTTCCGATGTTGGTCAGAACAGTGGTTCGAGAACCATTCGTGGTCAATGTAATTCCTAACTCAGGGTGAGGTGGTGAAGCTGTTTCAGTTCTCGGTCATCGGGATTCGGACGCCGCGGGTGGCTGCCGTGTCGATGGCGTGGTCGTATCCTGCATCCGCATGCCGGATGACGCCCATCCCGGGATCGTTGGTGAGAACTGCTTCGAGCTTCTTGGCTGCGAGTTCGGTGCCGTCGGCGATGCACACCTGTCCCGCGTGGATGGAGCGTCCCATACCGACGCCGCCGCCTTGGTGGAGTGAAACCCACGAAGCGCCGGACGCGGTGTTGACCAGGGCGTTGAGCAGCGGCCAGTCGGCGATCGCGTCGGACCCGTCGATCATCGATTCGGTTTCGCGGTACGGCGAGGCGACCGATCCGGAGTCGAGGTGATCGCGGCCGATGGCGATCGGTGCGGAGAGCTCGCCCGAGGCCACCATCTCGTTGAACTTGAGGCCGGCGAGGTGGCGCTCACCGTATCCGAGCCAGCAGATGCGAGCCGGAAGGCCTTCGAAGGCAACCTTTTCGCCGGCCATGGTGATCCAGCGGCGCAGGTGCTCGTTCTCGGGGAAGAGTTCGAGGATGGCCTTGTCGGTGGCCTCGATGTCCTTGGGATCACCCGAGAGCGCCGCCCAGCGGAAGGGGCCGAGGCCTTCTTCGAAGAGCGGACGGATGTAGGCGGGAACGAATCCGGGGAAGTCGAATGCACGGTCGTAGCCGGCCTTGCGGGCCTCGTCGCGGATGGAGTTGCCGTAGTCGAATACCTCGGCGCCGGCGTCCATGAATCCGACCATGGCCTTGACGTGTGCGGCCATCGCGTTGCGGGAATCTTCGGTGAACTTCTGCGGATCCTTCTCCGACATGGTCTTCATGTCGCCGAAGTCGATGCCGATCGGCAGGTAGGCGAGGGGATCGTGCGCCGAGGTCTGGTCGGTCACGATGTCGATGGGGGCCTTCATCTCCAGCAGCGCCGGGAAGATCTCTGCCGCATTGCCTTCGAGGCCGATGGAGAGCGGCTTCTTGGCATCGCGTGCCGCGGTCGCCAGTTCGAGCGCGTGCTCGATGCTGTCTGCCTTGGTGTCGAGGTACTTGTGGGCGATACGACGGTCGATGCGGGTGATGTCGCAGTCGACGCAGATCGCGACGCCGTCGTTCATAGTGACGGCGAGAGGCTGAGCGCCGCCCATGCCGCCGAGACCCGCAGTGAGGGTGATCGTTCCGGCGAGTGAGCCGTTGTAGCGCTTCTTCGCGATGGCGCCGAAGGTCTCGTACGTACCCTGCAGGATTCCCTGGGTGCCGATGTAAATCCAGGAGCCTGCGGTCATCTGGCCGTACATGGTCAGGCCGAGGTCTTCGAGACGGCGGAACTCTTCCCAGTTCGCCCAGTCACCGACCAGGTTGGAGTTGGCGATCAGCACTCGCGGTGCCCACTCGTTGGTGCGGAAGACACCGACCGGCTTGCCGGACTGCACCAGCATGGTCTCGTCGTTCTTCAGCGTCTTCAGCGTGGCGACCATGGCGTCGAAGGCAGCCCAACTACGCGCTGCGCGACCGGTTCCGCCGTAGACGACGAGGCTGTCCGGGTGCTCGGCAACATCGGGGTCGAGGTTGTTCATGAGCATGCGCAGGGCACCCTCCTGCTGCCAACCGAGCGTCGTGAGCTCGGGGCCGCGGGGAGCACGGACGGGGCGCGGCTCGTGGCCGGGGGTGCTGATTTCCATTGTGTTCTCCTAGCTTGCTGAAGTTCGAAAGACGTTGGGGGATCAGACGCGAGAGTCGGTCATCGCGGTGTGATCGGGGTAGATCATCGACGAAGGGGGATTGCTCGTGCGCTTGGCGAGTGGGTAATAGATCAGCCCGGTGAACACGATGCCGACCAGCCACGAGATGTCGGCGCCGCCGAGCATGTCCGTGACGGGGCCGGTGTACATCTTCTGGGCGAGGAACGGGATCTGGGCGAGAACGCCGGCGGCGTAGCAAGCCAATGCGGTGAAGTTCCATGCTCCGTATCGACCGTTGACGTCGTACAGCGCCGGAATGTCGATGCGTTCCTTGGAGATCAGGTAGTAGTCGATCAGATTGATCGCACTCCACGGCGTGAACACCATCAGCAACACCAGGACGAAGTTCTTGAAGTTGTCCAGGAAGTCGGCGCTGGCGGCGATGGCGATCAAGACCGAGACCGCAGTGAAACCGAGGATGTAGAGGGTGCGCGCTGTGCTCGAGATTCGCGACTGTCCGTTGAAGGCGGTGACGGTGGTCAGGATCGACATGAATCCGCCGTAGGCGTTGAGCACGTTCACCGTCAGCTTGCCGACCAGGATGACGAAGTAGATCAGGAAGGCGATGGCAGCGGGTCCGGCCAGATCTCCCATGAAGCCGACCTGGTTACCCAGGAACGCGTCGCCGGCGCAGGCCGCGACGAGAGCGCCGAAGGTCATGGACCACTGCGATCCGATGACACTACCGAGGAACGTCGACCAGAACGTGGTGCTCTCGGAAGTGCTGCGCGGCAGGTAACGCGAGTAGTCGGCGACGTACGGGCCGAAGGTGAGCTGCCAACCGGCACCGAGCGAGATCGCGAGCAGGAAGGTGACTATGTCGAAGCCCTTGATGCCGACGTACGAGGCGACGTCGTACTCGAGGAACAGTCGAACGGCCAGGTAGGAGAATCCGACGATGCCCACGACGGTGGCGATCCTGCCGACGATGTGGATCAGCTTGTAGCCGGTGACCGCGACGAATGCGGTGAGGAGACCGAAGACGACGATGCCGACGGTGGGGCTGTCGATGTGCAGGATCTTGTTGACGGCCTGTCCGGCCAACACGGTGCCGGTGGCAGCGAAGCCGAGGTACATCAGGATGACGAGAACAAGCGGTACGACTGCTCCCTTGACGCCGAACTGGGCGCGACTCGAGATCATCTGGGGGAGACCCATACGCGGGCCCTGTGCGGAGTGAAGCGCCATGACAGCGCCACCGAAGATGTTGCCGATCAGAAGTCCGACGATCGCCCAGATGGCGTCCGCGCCGAATACGACGGCGAGAGCGCCGTCGACGATTGCAGTGATCTGCATGTTGGCGCCGAACCAGAGAGTGAACTGGCTGCGCGGGGTGCCGTGTCGTTCTGCATCCGGGACGACGTCGATAGTGCGTCGTTCCGGAGTGAGGATGACCTCGGCCGGTCCATCGTGAGTCATAGGCCTGTCTTTCTGCTGCGAGCCCGTCGAGCGACGGAATCGACGTCGGGGTATTGCCCACCTTCTTCGTGCTTGGTGCTTTGCGCCTTGTGCTTTGTGCGCTGGGTCACTGTCACTGCGGATAAATGTATATGCCTGTATATACAGGCGTCAATACCCGGGACCCGTTTTCGCGTAAATGCTGTGTAACACCACGCGAGAAATCAGAAACCCTTACCCGGGTTGAGGATTCCGAGCGGGTCGAAGGCAGCCTTGATCGATCGGTGCAGTTGCATGCTGTCCTCGCCGAGCTCGAGAGAGAGCCAGCGACGCTTCAGAACGCCGACGCCGTGCTCTCCGGTCAGAGTTCCTCCGAGTTCGAGAGCACGCCGGAAGACCTCGTCCGCGGCGGTCCACACGGCTTCGGGGACCGAGCCGTCGGCAGTGCGGTCGAAGACGAAGGTCGGATGGACGTTGCCGTCACCAGCATGCGCGACGGTCATGATCTTGACCATGTGCTCGGCGGCGGCTCGGTCGATACTCTCGAGCATGTCGGGCAGTTTCGACCGCGGGACCCCGACGTCTTCCACGAGACATTGCCCGAGTCGTTCGGAAGCCGGATAGGCGAGTCGGCGAATCTCGAGTAGCTGTGCGGCTTCTGCCGCGTCCTGCGAGACGGCGACAAAATCTGCGCCCGCCCTCTCGAAGTGTTTCTGCATCGCCGCGGCTGCTGCGTCGGCATCGACCCCGTCGGCCTGTGCGATCAGCATCGCGGCGGTGTTGTCTTCCAACCCGATTCGTTTCCAGTCGTCGACTGCGCGCAGCGTTGCTCGATCGATCAGCTCCAGCAGGCTCGGTCCGATCCCGTCGCGAACGACCGCGGCAACTGCGTCCGCTGCGGAGCGGAGAGAATCGAAACTGCCGACGACGGTGACCGGTGCTCTCTTGGGCTTGGGCTGCAACTTCAGCGTGGCACTCGTGACGACTCCGAGTGTTCCCTCCGAACCGACGAGAAGACTGGTCAAGTCGTATCCCGCAACACCTTTGACGGTCCTTCGGCCTGTCCGCACGATCCGACCGTCGGCGAGCACAACCTCGAGACCCAGGACTGAATCGCGGGTGACGCCGTACTTCACGCAACGCAGTCCACCGGCGTTGGTGGCGATGTTTCCGCCGATCGTGGAGATCTCGAAACTGCTCGGATCAGGGGCGTACATCAGCCCGTACTCGTCTGCTGCTCGACTGATGTCGGCGTTGATCACCCCGGCTTCCACGACAGCGAGCTGATCGTCCGGATTGACCTCGAGAATCGAGCGCATGCGAGTGGTCGAGATGACCAGGCAGCCCTCGACGGCTGCCCCGCCGCCCGCCAAACCGGTTCCCGCACCGCGGGTTACCACCGGGACACGGTGAGCAGTAGCCCATTTCAGCGCCTCGGAAATGTCGGCCGCAGTTTCGGCGAGCATGACGGCCGCCGGATGGCCGGGTTCGGCGAGATGGGCCTCGTCACGGCGGTACGAGTCCATTACCGACGGGTCGGTGATCAGGCGACTCGAACCGATCGACCGAGCGAGTTCGTGGACGGACATTCTTATCTCCAGTCGGTCAAAGGTTGTGTGCGAGTGCGTCCACAGCGGCGATCACGGCGTCTTCTGCTGCCCGCTCGCCGACGGTGACCCGCACTCCCTCGCCGGGGAACATCCGGACCGAGACACCTCGCGCGACGCAGGCCGCTTCGAGCGCAGAAGCTCTCTTGCCGAGAGGGATCCACACGAAGTTGGCGCCGCTCGGGACCGTCTCGACGCCGCGCAGAGTCAATTGCTCACGTAGGTGAGCGCGACCCGCAGTCACCGTTTCGACTATCGAATCGGTGTGCGCCGGATCGGTCAGGGCCGCGCAGGCCGCGGCCTCGGCAACGGCGCTGAGGCCGAAGGGCGGTGCAGCGCTGCGAAGATCGGCTGCGATCGCCGAGTTGGTGACGGCATAGCCGGCCCGAAGTCCGGCCAATCCGTAAGCCTTGGAGAAGGTTCGGAAGACGACGATGTTGGGAAAGGTTCGAAGCAGGTCGACGCCGTCGACGTCGCTGGTCGCGAACTCCCGGTAAGCCTCGTCCAGAAGGATGAGGACGTCGCTCGGGATCGAGCGGGCGAACGAGACGAACTCCGCGGTCGAGAACTCGCTTCCGGTCGGATTGTTGGGGTTGCAGACGAGTACTGCGCGGGTCTGCGGCGTCACGGCTGCCGCCATTGCACTCAGATCATGCCGATGTTCGGAATCGAGTGCGACGGGTACACCGCTCGCCCCGGCGATTCCGATCAGTATCGGGTACGCCTCGTAGCTGCGCCACGGGTAGACGACTTCGGTGCCAGGGCCCGTGTATGCAGTCAATACCTGCTGGAGCAGTGCCAACGACCCGGCGCCGACCAGTACCTGGTCGTCGCCCACGCCCAGACGGTCGCTCAACCGGGCTATCAGTGTGTCGCCGAACAGCGACGGATACAAGTGCGAGTGTGAGGCCGCGAGATTGACGGCCTCGAGAATGGCCGCCGAGGGTGCAACCGTCGACTCGTTGCTCGACGCCCGCCACCGAACCTGCTCGAGGCCGGCGGCTTTGGAGTATCGAGGAAGCGCTTCGATTTCGGGTCGGGGGCGAGGCCTCAGCGCACCGGGCGCGCTCATGCCAGGGCGCCGATCGCGTTCTCCGCAGCCGCAACAAGTGCACCCGATGCCGCCAAGTCCACCGCGGCCTCGATCTCGGGGGACAGGAAGCGATCGGTACCCGGCCCCTGCACCTTCTCGCGCAGGGTCCGAAGGACGGCTCCGGTGGCGGGGGAGGGCTCGAGTGGGGAGCGCAAATCGATTCCTCTTGCTGCAGTCAGTATCTCGATCGCGAGAACTCGGGTGAGACCGTCGATGGACCGGCGGAGCTTGCGTGCACCCGACCATCCCATGGAGACGTGATCTTCCTGCATGGCCGAGGAGGGAATCGAATCGACACTGGCCGGGCTCGCGAGTCGCTTGAGTTCGGACACGATGGCAGCTTGTGTGTACTGCGCGATCATCAGTCCGCTGTCGACACCGGGGTCGTCGGCGAGGAAGGGGGTCAGACCGTGATTGCGTGCTACGTCGAGGAAGCGGTCGGTTCGGCGTTCGCTGATACCCGCGACATCCGCGGTCACGATGGCGAGGAAGTCCAAGACGTAGGCCACGGGAGCTCCGTGGAAGTTACCGTTGGATCGAACCCGTCCGTCGAGGGTGACAACGGGATTGTCGACAGCACTGGCCAATTCGCGCCCGGCGACGAGGCGGGCGTGATCGACGGTGTCGCGTGCGCCGCCGGCGACCTGCGGTGCGCACCGCAGTGAGTACGCGTCTTGAACCCTGGTGCAGTCAGGGCCCGCATGGCTGGCGACGATCGGGGAACCGGCAAGCAGACGCACCATGTTCGATGCGGCCGCGCCCTGGCCGGGGTGGGGGCGAAGCGCTTGGAGGTCCGCGGCGAACACCTGATCGGTGCCGAGCAAGCCCTCGACGCTCATGGCGGCAGCGATGTCGGCCAACTTGAGCAGATGATCGAGATCGGTGATCGCAAGGGCCAGTTGACCGAGCATCCCGTCGGTACCGTTGATCAGTGCGAGGCCTTCCTTCTCGGCCAGAACCACCGGTTCGAGACCATGGGCAGCCAATGCCGTTGCCGCATCGGTGAGTTCACCGTCGGCGGTGCGGACGGAACCTTCACCGATGATTGCCATCGCCACATGCGCCAGTGGTGCCAGATCTCCCGAGCATCCGAGGCTGCCGTATTCGTGCACCACCGGGGTGATGCCTGCGGTGAGTAGGTCGGCGTACGCCTGTGCGACTACAGGGCGCACTCCGGTTCGCCCGGTGGCGAGCGTCGAAAGACGCAGAAGCATCAAGGCCCGGATCACTTCGCGTTCGACTTCCGGTCCCGAACCTGCCGCATGTGAGCGGATCAGGCTGCGCTGCAACTGTGTCCGCAGATGCGCCGGAATGTGCCGGGTGGCAAGTGCGCCGAATCCGGTGGAAACTCCGTAGACCGGTGTGGGGTCTGCGGCCAGCGCTTCGATGCGTGCACGACTTTCGGCGATCGCGGCCAGTGATTCCGCGGTCAATGCAACGCCGTATCCGTTGCGCGCGACGTCGACGACGTCGGCGATGGTGACAGCGCCGATTCCGACCTCGATGGTTCGGGTGGCTGTCTGGGTGGCAGGGGTGGCGTTCATGGGACTCCAATGATGATGCGTGGCTATCTAACAAAGTCTTGTATACGAGACTCTAGTCTTGAATATGAGACGAAAACAAGGCCCGCAGAGTGCGAAACGGAGAATTTTGTTACATGTCTGCGGTCGGGGTCTCCACCATTCGATCTCCGAGATCGGCGGAGAACTCGGCGCTGACGGTGCGCACTCGGTCGGCGATCAGGGCACTCTCCTCGGCCGATTTGGAGCCGGAGAGGAAGGTGACGCCGAGAGCTGCGACCGGACGACCGTCCCGTGTGATCACGGGGCTGGCGATGCAGTTGATCCCGGATGTCGTCGCATTCTCTTCGACCGCATATCCGCTCTCACGTGCTGCGGCGAGCAGTTCTCGCAGTTCGGCGAGCGTCGACGGTCCCGTTCCGGTCCGCGTCGGCCAGGTGTACCCCTCGTAGAGCGCGCTGATCTGTTCCACGTCCAGACGGCTCAGAATTGCCCGCCCGACTGCGGTGAGATGCGCCGGAAGGCGGGTCCCGATCTCGGTCACCAACCGAACGCCGGGCTTCAGAGGTTCACGTTTGTCGAGGTAGATGACGTCAGAACCCTGAAGTACCGCCAGATGGGAGGTCTCGTCGGTCGACTGAGTGAGTGCCAGCATGAATCGTTGGCCCTCACGGTGAAGTGGGCCGGACCGCATGTACGACGCACCGACTTCGAACGCCGAGACACCCAGGGTCCAGGCGCGTTGATCAGCCCAGTACGAGACGAACCGTCGATCCCGCATGACATTGAGGAGGTGATGCGTCGTACTCTTCGGCAGCTCGAGGGCGCTGGAGATTTCTGCCGTCGCCAGCGGCACACCCCGGCGGGCCAGGAGATCGAGCACGTCGAGCACGCGCTCAGCAGATTTCACGCGGCTCGTCGTCATATGGGGTGTGTCCTTACGGGTAGGGCTGAGGTGGGAGCGGGGAACCACATTGTCTCGGATACGAGACTGAATCGCCAAGTGCTCGGATACGAGACTGAATCGCCAAGTGCTCGGGGTGGTCAGGGTGTCTGGCTGCCGAGTTCCGCGGACAACCGGGCGCAGTGCTCCACCAAGACGCGGCCGTGGCTGGCGCAGACCTCGTCCGTCAGACGGAATGTCGGGCCCACGACGCTGAGCGCTCCGGCTATCTGACCGACCGCGTTGTAGATCGGCGCGGCAACTCCGGTCGAGTGATCCTCGATGGTGTCGTGCGCAATGGCGTACCCGCTCTCGCCTACCTTGCCGCTCAACGCTGCGCCGACGGCGGTGCCGTCCAGGGGAACGCTCTGGCCCACCCACCCCATGTGGCGGATCGCGTGCGTGCCCTCGATCTGATCGAGATACAGCGCAGTGTCTTTCGGTCCCTTCGTCGACAGGTAGGTCGACTCTCTCGTGGTTTCGGCGATGGCCTTCATCGCGGGCCGCGCTCTCGGCAACAGTTGATTGTCACCGAGTGCGCGAGCCCCGATCTGTAGTAGCCGCGGGCCGACGCGATAGACGTTGTCCTCGCCGCGGACGACGAACTCGGTTTGTTCGAGGCTTCTGATCAGGCGAAGCGCGGTACTGGTTGCCAGATCGGTTGCCTTGGCGGCGTCGCCGAGCGTCAACCCGCCGTGCTCGACGATCGCACCGAGAAGTTCGAACGTGCGATTCGCGCTGCGGGTCACGTCGCCGGGGCCATGTCCTACTCCAAGTGCCGAGGGATGTCTGCGCTGAATCTATCGCGAGCCCGGCAGTACCTCACCGTGGTGCTCGTCCAGCAGGGGACTGCGGCGGACATCGGGGCGTCGGCTATCACCGAACACGACGGGTTGTCGTACGTAGGAGATTTTTCCTGCTACCGGGTGCTCGAACGATTCGACGACTCCGCGATACTCGGCCTGCGCGGAGGTGAGTGCCTGCTGGACGTCCCAGATTTCCGAGCCGGCGAGGCCCGCGTCGCCGAGAATACCGACCACGTCGGCGACGGTCTTTCCGGCAGCCCAGTTTTCGATCTCCTTGCGCAGTGCCGGTTCGTTCTCGGTCCGGGCGGTGTCGTCGGCAAATCGGGGATCTGCGATCAGGTCGACGCGATTCATCGTCTGCGCCAGCTTCTCGAAACCCGACTGGCTCGCAACTGCGAGGACGAAGAGTCCGTCGTCGGCCTTGTAGGTGTCGAACGGTGTTGACACCGGATGACGGTTGCCGACGCGTGGGGGAGTGAGCCCGGTGGATTGCAGTTGGCTGTGTGCTGTCGGCAGCATGGCGAGCATGCTGTCGAACATCGCGACGTCAAGGTGCTGCCCGAGTCCGCTCGCCCGTGCACTCAGCAGGGCGGTACTGATTCCCCAGGCGGCGAACAGCCCGGCGACCAGGTCTCCGAACGACTCACCCAACCGTGTCGGCCCGGATTCCTCCGAACCGGTGATGCTCATGATTCCCGAAAGAGCCTGGACTACAAGGTCGTAGGCGGCGGCTCCGGACATGGGCCCGTCCTGTCCGAAACCGGAGATGGACGCGTACACGATGCGCGGATTGCGAGCCCGCGCAGCCTCGTAGTCGATTCCCAGGCGCTTGGTGACGCCGGGGCGAAAGTTTTCGACGACGACGTCGGCGGTCTCGATGAGCGTCAGCAGCGCCTCACGGTCCTCGTCGTTCTTGAGGTTGAGTGCCACCGAACGCTTGCCACGATTGAGCACGTTGAAGTAGATGCTCTCGCCGTCGCGGAACGGGCCGAGGTGCCGAGAGTCTTCACCGTGTTCGGATTCGATCTTGACGACGTCCGCACCGGCGTCGGAAAGCAGTGCGGTGCAGTAGGGTCCGGCAAGGACGCGCGAGAGGTCGATGACCCGGATGCCGTCGAGTGGGGGAAGTGCAGTCATGTCCGCGCCTTTCAGAACTCGGTGGAACGCGGCGACGGAGCATTGCCGGCAATGGTGAGCAACTGGATCTGCGAGGTGCCCTCGAAGATGCGGAGAATGCGGCAATCGCGGTACAGGCGTTCGATTTCCGATTCGCGCATGAAACCTGCGCCACCGTGGATCTGTACGGTTTGATCGACGATCGAGAAGCAGGCTTCGGTGGCGACGTACTTCGAAATCGATGCGGCGCGGCGGATGTCCTGACCGGCGTCCTTGACGTCGGCGGCCCAGTCTGCGGTGACGCGTGATGCGACAAGTTGCGCGTCGCAGCCACCGAGGAGTAGCTGGATTGCCTGGAAGTCGAAGATCGGCGTGCCGAACTGCTTTCGCTCCGTTGCGTACTCGCGTCCCAGTTCCCAAGCGCGCAGAGCGATGCCGTTTGCCATTGCCGCTACGTCGATGCGTGCTCGGTTCAGGGCGGTCAAGGCAATGTTGCCGCCGCGACCTTCGGTGCCGATCACGGAGTCGAGCGGCAGAACGACGTCGTCGAGGTAGACGGTGTACGTCGGGGCCGAACGAATTCCCATCTTGTCCTGCGGCTCCGAGTAGCTGATTCCCGGAGTTCCCTTGGGGACGACGAAGGCGGTGATGCCTCGGAATCCTGCGCTCGGGTCCGTCTTGGCGAAGAGCACGACCAGGTCGGCTTCCTTGGCGTTGGAGATGTACGTCTTCGATCCGGAGAGATGCCAGCCGTCGTCCTCGCGTCGGGCGACGGTACGCATCGAGGCGATGTCGGAGCCGGCATCGGGTTCTGTGAGTGCAAAGCCGGCCAGTAGTTCGCCCGACGCGAGCTGGGGCAACCAGCGATGCTTCTGCTCTTCGGAGCCGCCGACGAGAATCGGCTCGAGGCCCAGGTAGTGGGCGGTGTAGATCGATGCCAGCGCGGCGTCGGTGCGTGCAACTTCTTCGATGGCGACCAGTTGGGTTCGTGTCGACAGACCCAGCCCGCCGAATTCCTCGGGCACGGAAATGCCCATGAGGTCCTGCTGCCCGAGGCGCTTGACCAGCTGCGCCGGGAACTCCTTGGACTCGTCGCGTGCGGCTGCTCCTGGGTGGATCTCGGCGTTGGCGAAGGCTCGGACAGTGCTGCGGAACTCTGCGAGATCGACGCTGTCGGTGTCGGGCGCGGTCTGGGTAGTCACGGGGGCTCCTTCGAGGCGGAATAGTTATGAATTTCATCTAATGAAATCTAATTGCCACTAGTTGGCATGGACTGACTATGGCCGAGGGTGGCGAATTTGTCCAGGGGTGAAGTTGTTGTGTCGCGGCTCACGTTCTGCAATGATCAACTTGTCTAAGCCTGTATAGACAAGTTGATTGCGGATCGAACCCACTACAAGTCGGAAGCAGCGTGGCTTTCGGCGGAAGGTGCTGACATGAGCCTCGTTTCAGTCGACACGACACCGGACTCCGAGAATGTGAGGAGGGTGTCCAGTACGTATTTCGAGGGCTTGTCGGCGGACCGATACGCTGCGCTCGCCGAAGACCGCAAGCTGGCGATTGTCGCCGCGCACATGGACCTTTCGCGTCGACGAGGACACAACTCGTCGATCTCGCGACTCGCGCCGGCCGGGGAGTTAGGGGATGGCCCCGCGATTCAATACGTCGGCGACGACATGCCGCAGCTCGTCGAAGCGGTCTTGGCGACACTTGCCCGTGCCCGCGTGGAACCTGAATTCGTGGTGCACCCCGTGCTTCGCACAGCCGTACAACCGGCGCACAGCACCGAAGACGCCCGGGCCGGGGAGCGCACCGAATCATGGATCCACATAGGACTACCCGCACACTGTTCGGACGCGCAGGCGCAGGTGATCGCGGACGACGTCGCCGGAATCCTCGACCGTATCGCGCGTGCCTTCCGCGATTCCGTGCCCCTGCGGGACCTCGTCGGCGAGGCGCGCGAGCAACTGGACTCGAACGGCTACGCCGAAGAAGCTGACTTTCTCCGGTGGTGCAGCGCCGGAAACTTCAGTGTCATCGGTGGTGCGCGAACTGTCGACAGTGACGAGCCGTACGCCATCGGCGTGCTCCCCGATCCAACCGGCTCTTCGGATTCGAAAGCGGCGCCCCTCGCGATTGCAGTGGTGTACCTCCGGCAAGGGTTCGGTGGATCCGAATACGCCACCGAGATCGACGTGTCCGTCGGCGACCGTGCGTACCGATTCGTCGGGTTCTTCACCGCGACCGGTATCGTCGCCGACGTCAGGCGAACCCCGCTCGTGCGAGGACGCGTCGCAGACATCTTCGAGGCCTCAGGATCCACCGTCGATTCGTTTGTCGGACAATCGATGCTGGCAGTGATTCAGTCGATTCCGGTCACAGTGCTCCTGGCGGCCGAGCCGGCCCGAATCGCGGACGCGCTGGACGAACTCACTTCCGTGGACGGCCGCACATCGATCCATCTGTTCTTGCAACCGGTGGGAAGTTCCCCGGCGACAGGGCGAGATCAAGAGTTGTCGGCTTTGCTCTTCGTTCCGCGAGAGAAATTCAGTACGACGATCAGAACAACGGCCGAGTCGGTACTCGCCGACGCACTCGGTGCCCACAATATCGAGTTCTCCAGTCGAGTCTCGGAATCCCCCTTGGCCGTCGTACATTTCACGGCCACAGTCGGCGGCGGCGCGAACTTCGCGTCGGCGCGACAAGCACGGGAGATTCGGGACCTCGTCGTCGACGCTTGCCTGACGTGGGACGAACGATTCGTTCTGGATGCTTCGCACTACGACGAGCGGCGCAGGCGTGCTCGGTTCGCCGAGCGAGTTCCGGTGGCATACAAGCAGGATTTCGACGCTGTCCGAGCCGCCGAGGACATGGCGGTGTTCGAGGGCCTCGCGCCCGGAGAAGTAAGTCCACGGTTGGCCCGATCTGTCGACGGACCGGGTACTCACCGTCTCGGACTGTACGTATCGGGTGATCCGCTCTCTCTGGGCGAGGTGCTGCCCGTATTGCAGAGCCTGGGCGTCGAAGTGGTCGACGAACGTCCGTACGAGATCGCACCGGTGGGAACCGAACAGTCCAGGATCTACGAGTTCACGCTCTACTACCCGAGTGCTCCGGTCGAAGGCTTCGACAACTTTGCCGCGCGATTCGCGGCGACGTTTGCCGCGGTTCGAAACGGTGACGCCGAGCCGGACTCGTTCAACGAATTGGTCGCGATCGCGGGACTCGGCTGGAAACAGGTAGTGGTGCTGCGGGCGTACGCGGAGTTCTTGCAGCAAGCGGGATTTCCTTACAGCACCGGTCGCGTCGCCGAGGTACTTGCCGATCATCCCGAGATCGCCGGCAGATTGTGCGAATTGTTCGAGAGCCGTTTCGATCCTGGCGTCGTCGACGGAGATCGAGGTGCACGTGCAGCAGCGGACGTGGAAGCGGCCGTGGCGCAGGTGCAAGGACTCGACGCCGATCGGATCCTGCGCGCGTTGTCCGAACTGGTCCGTAACACGTTGCGTACCAACTATTTCGTGTATCCCACTGAATCGCTCGGCGCGCTCTCGTTGAAGTTCGATTCGGAGAAGCTGTCCGTATTGCCTTTCCCTCGACCGAAGTTCGAGATATTCGTGTACTCACCCGATGTAGCAGGTGTGCACCTTCGTTTCGGTACGGTGGCTCGCGGCGGCTTGCGCTGGTCGGATCGGAAAGAGGACTTTCGCACCGAGGTACTGGGATTGGTGAAGGCGCAGGCAGTCAAGAACGCAGTCATCGTGCCTGTCGGAGCGAAGGGCGGATTTGTCGTCAAACGCCCACCGGTTCCAGGGCGGGGCGCAGACGCAGACCGAGAAGCTGCGTTGGCGGCCGGGATCGATTGCTACCGATCCTTCATTCGCGGACTACTCGATCTGACCGACAACGTCGACAAGCAGAGCGGGGCCGTTGTCGCGGCGCGGCGGGTCGTTCGCCACGACGGAGACGACACGTATCTTGTTGTCGCCGCGGACAAGGGAACTGCGAAGTTCTCCGACATCGCGAACGAGGTTGCCGCGGAGTACGGATTCTGGCTCGGCGACGCCTTCGCGTCCGGCGGGTCGGTCGGCTACGACCACAAAGCCATGGGTATCACGGCGAAGGGCGCCTGGGAAAGTGTCAAGCGGCACTTCCGTGAGCTCGGCGTCGATACCCAGCACGATGACTTCACCGCGGTGGGGATCGGAGACATGAGTGGCGACGTCTTCGGCAACGGTATGTTGTGCAGCAAGCACATTCGCCTGATCGCGGCGTTCGATCATCGGCACGTGTTCGTCGATCCGAACCCGTCGCCTGAGCGCTCGTACGACGAGCGATCACGTCTCTTTGCGCTCCCCCGATCCTCGTGGGCCGACTACGACCCGACCTTGATCAGTGCCGGCGGCGGAGTGTGGGAACGCTCGGCGAAGCGCGTTCCGATCAGTGACGAGATACGAGAGGCGCTGGGCCTCGAGGACGACGTCACCGAACTGACTCCACCGCAACTGGTTCGGGCGATTTTGCGGTCCCCGGCAGATCTGTTGTGGAACGGCGGCATCGGAACGTACGTCAAGGCCTCCGGTGAGTCCGACCTCGAAGTAGGCGACAAGAGCAACGACGCCGTTCGGGTGAACGGCAACGAAGTGCGTGCCCGAGTGATCGGTGAAGGAGGCAATCTCGGCCTCACCCAGGCCGGACGGATCGAATACGCACGCGGCGGTGGACGGATCAACACAGACGCCCTCGACAATTCGGCCGGAGTCGATTGTTCCGACCACGAGGTGAACATCAAAATCCTTCTCGACTCCCTGATCAGCTCAGACGTCGTCACGGACTCACGTCGTGACGCACTACTCGAATCGCTGACCGACCAGGTCGCAGAACTCGTTCTCGCAGACAACCGTTCGCAGAACGAACTGATGGGTACCACGCGGGCGGATGCGGGGGCGATGATCGGTGTGCACGGCAGAGTGATTTCCAACCTCGAATCGCGCGGGATCGTCGACCGTGTCATCGAAGGGTTTCCGACCAAGAAGCAGTTCGCCGCGGCCGAGAAGTCGGGAACGGGGCTGACGTCGCCGGAACTCGCCACACTGATGGCCCACGTCAAGCTCGATCTGAAATCCACGCTGTTGGCGGGAAGCTCGATCGACAACCAGATCTACCGCCAGGTGCTGGCGAACTATTTTCCGGAGGGCGTTCGAGTTGCAGGGGGTGACGCCCTCGACCGGCACCCACTTCGTCGCGAGATCGTCGCGACAGTGCTGACGAACAACGTCATCGATCGAGGCGGCATCACCTATGCCTATCGGCTCGGTGAAGAAGTCGGCGCTGATCCGGAAGACGCAGTACGTGCCTTCACTGTGGTCTCCGAGGTGTTCGGACTGTGGGGGTTGTGGCACGACATCAGCGAAGCCTCGGTCTCGACCGCAGTGTCCGACGAGTTGATCCTGCTCACCAGGCGACTGCTCGACCGGGCGTCACGGTGGATGCTGACACGTCGTCCGCAACCGCTGGCCGTCGGGGCCGAGATCAGCAGATTCGGTGATCGCATCGCGGAGGCGTCGGCAGAGCTCGATGGCTGGCTGGTAGGCGCAGATCAGCGGAACCTGGCTGCGCGAACGGTCCTCATCACGGACAAAGGCGCGCCGGAGAACCTGGTCAGGCGAGTGGAGATATTGCTCGATCAGTTCGGACTGCTCGACGTGGTGGAGATCGCGGACCTCGCCGATCGGACGATCTCGGAGACCGGCGAACTCTATTTCCGGCTCGGTGAGCATGTTGGGCTCGTCCCGATGCTCAATCGAGTGTCGGCATTGAGCAAGGACGGAAAATGGAACGCGTTGGCGAGGTTGTCGTTGCGGGACGAGTTGTACTCGACGGTGCGGGCCCTGACCCTCGACGTCTTGGCCGACGCGGAAGCGGGTGACACGACAGCGGAAAAACTCTCGAGGTGGGAAGAAAGGAATGCGTCGAGAATCGAGAGGTCCACTCTCGCGCTCGCAGAGATCGAGGCGTCCGGGCAACACGATCTTGCTGCGCTTTCGGTTGCGACGAGCCAATTGCGGCGCATGGTGGGTTAGGTCCGGCGCGGACGCTCGCGGATGGATCGGAAAGGTGCACGAGGCGGATAGACTTCGGAGGCCGAACGGGAGAACCGACTCGGTGGTTTTCGACGAACGGGTGGTGGCGATGGCGATTGCCGAAGTGGACGCAGAACTCGCCGTGCTGTTCAACGAGGCAGGCGGCGAGTCCGCCCCTGCCTACGAACGGGTCAAGAACCTCGTGGTCTCGCAGATCAACTCGGGTCGGTGGACCGAAGGCGATCAGCTGCCTTCGGAGAATCAACTGGTCAGTGCGCTGGGGTTGTCACGAATGACGATCAATCGAGCGCTTCGCGAACTCACCAGCGACGGTCTGATCGTGCGGATGATGGGGGTCGGTACTTTTGTCGCCGCCACGAAGACCGCGTCCCCGCTGTTCGAAGTCAAGAACATCGCCGACGAGATTCAGCGCCGCGGCCACCGTCATCGAACCGAGGTCGTCTTCGTTCGTGAGGAAGAAACCGACCACGGGCAGACGTTCCTTCGTGAATCGGTGGGCAAACGGGTGTTCCATTCGCTGATGGTGCACTTCGAGGACGAAACTCCGATTCAGGTGGAAGACCGATTCGTGAATCCGAACGAGGCGCCCGACTATCTGCGCCAGGACTTCACCGCGATCACCCCCAACAACTACTTGAGTGACGTTGCGCCTCTGGTTCGCGGCGAGCATGTCGTGGAAGCGGTGTTGGGTAGCCCGGACGAATGCGAGCTGTTACGCATCGATCGCGGGGAACCGTGCCTGCTGATTCGCCGCCGCACCTGGTCGGCTAACGGATTGGTCAGCGCGGCGCGCTTGATCCATCCGGGTTCACGCAATCGCTTGGAAGGAACCTTCGAGCGCTGATCGTTTCGAATGGCGAATCCTGAACACTCGCTCGTCCGATCGCACCATTTTCGGGGCCGACTTCGGTGCAATCGACCAGGACGTGACTGCGAGCACACTGAGATCATGGGTGGACGGTTATTGCTTCCGCAACCTCACTTCCCGACGAGTGAGACCTGAGCGGATCCCAGCAACGCCGTCTACGCCGCTCGCTTCCATGATCGAAGGAGTTCGACCTGTGACCGACTTGCCCAAGGACCTACTTGTCGCCCCGAAGTGGCAGGAACGCCTCGACGAACTGGCAGCCAAGCATTCGGTACCGGGCGCGCAGGTCGGTGTGATCGCGCTGGGCGAAGACTGCGCGGCGGACATCCGTGTCATCACCACCGGAGTGACGAGCCTGAACACGCGCGTCGACGTCGACGCAGACACCCTGTTCCAGTACGGATCCGCGAGCAAGATCTGGACGACGACGCTGATCATGCAGCTCGTCGACGAGGGCAAGCTGACGCTGGACACCCTGGTGGTGGAGGTGCTTCCGGAGTTCACGATCGCGGATCCTTCCAACACGAAGGAAATCACGATCCGCCAGTTGCTCACGCACACAAGCGGTATCGACGGAGACCTGTTCAACGACACCGGTGACGGTGACGACTGCGTCGAGAAGTACGTCGACGAACTCGCGACCGCGATCAGCGTCACCGAACCCGGCGGGCATCTGAGTTACAGCAACGCGGGTTTTGCCGTTGCCGGCCGCATCGTCGAGGTCCTTCGTGAGATGACGTGGGACGAGGCGTTGGTCGAATATCTCTGGAAGCCACTCGGATTGACGCACATCATCACCAAGGCCAAGGACGCGCCGCTGTTCCGCACGGCCGTCGGCCACGTGGCCAACCCGGATCGGACGTCGCCGGACAAGGTGATTCCGACCAAGCAGTGGCTGCTTCCGCGCGGTATCGGTCCGGCCGGGATCATCACCGGATCGGTCAGCTCGCTCCTGACCTTCGGTGCTGCACACATGCGTGACGGACTCGCATTGACGGGTGAACGCATTCTGTCCGAAGAATCCGCGCGCCTGATGCGCACTCCGCAATTCGACCTGACCGCGGTCTCGAGCGTCGATCAGGCCTGGGGTCTCGGCTGGATCCTGTCCGACTGGGGCGGCGTGACGTCCGCGCAGCACGGTGGTGCGACAATCGGCCAGATCACTCGTTTTCACACCTTCCCCGAGCTCGGTCTCGCCATGGCCGTGGTGACCAACTCGCGTGGCGGCGGCGCCCTGGCCCACGACATCGAGAAGGAGATCGCCCAGGAGCTCGATCTCGTTCTGCCGGAACCGAAGTCCGAGCCGAATGCGGAAGACATCGACCTGTCGCACATTCTCGGAACCTATGAATCGACAACCGTGCGAATCGAACTCACGCGCGGCGAGGACGGCGGATTCCAGGTGCAGAACTTCGCCAAGGTCGAGATCGACGGCGAGCCGCCGGCTCCGCCCACCAAGGTCGTACCTCTGTCCGCCTCCCGGTTCTTGATCAGTAACGAGAGCGCTTCGGGTGAGATGGCTCATCTCACGATCGATGGCGAGCAATATCTGTACATGACAAGGCTTTTCAAGAAGATTTCCGACTAGTCGCGGCGATTCTCTCCGCTGAATGAAATCTCGGGCAGGTCGAAGGCGATGAGGGCCCTCGACCTGCCCGCACTACTTTTCGAGGAAAACTCATGATGAAACCTCTCGCTCCTTTTCCGGACGTGAATCACCCCGCGGCACTCGATGCTTACGGCCTTGCGCCGGTCATCGACGGTCACAACGATCTGGCCTGGACGGCTCGCGAAACTGCCGCATACTCGGTGGAGAATCTCGAGAAGGATTCCATCTTCCAAACCGACATCGACAAACTCGGTCGCGGCGGCGTCGGTGCGCAGTTCTGGTCGGTTTACACCCCGTGTGACCGGACGGAGCCAGAGGCGGTTCAGTACACACTCGAACAGATCGACTACGTGTACCGGATGATCGAGCGATACCCGGATACTTTCGAATTCGCGCGTACAGGTGACGACGTGCGTCGCATCTGGAGCGAGGGCAAGGTCGCGTCCTTGTTGGGCGCGGAGGGCGGTCACAGCATCGGCAGCTCGCTCGGTGTCCTGAGAATGATGGCGCGCCTTGGTCTTCGGTACATGACGCTGACGCACAACGACAACACCGGGTGGGCGGACTCCGCGACGGACACTCGAGTACACGGCGGGCTGACCGACTTCGGTCGCGAGATCGTGCGCGAAATGAATCGGCTCGGCGTACTCGTCGACCTGTCGCACGTCTCGGTGGAAACGATGAGAGATGCCATCGAGACGTCGTCGGCGCCGGTGATTTTCAGCCATTCGTCGTGCTCTCAGCTATGCGGTCACCCCCGTAATGTTCCCGACGACGTCATGCGACTGCTCGCGGACAACGGCGGGGTCATCATGATCGCCTTTGTACCCATGTTCCTTTCTGCCGAGTACAACGAGTGGTTCAAAGGCGGGCGAGTCGGCCCACGACCGGCGATGACAGTGGACCATCTCGCCGACCACGTCGAGCATGCCCGAGACGTCGCGGGCATCGACCACATCGGTTTGGGCAGTGACTACGATGGGTTCGACGACTTTCCGGACGGTATGCAGGACGTATCCGGTTTCGCGGTGTTGATAGACCGTCTGGCGGAACGCGGTTGGTCCGCGGAGGACTTGGCAAAGCTGATGGGCAACAACATGTTGCGTGTGCTCGACGAGACCAGTGCGGCCTCGATGTCGAGCCTTTCCTAGCCGTATCGACGCCCGAGAAGATGAGGATGAGAATGAAGAAGATTCGTACCGTTGCACTGAAGCTGGTTGCTTCGGTGTCCGTAGTTCTGGTTGTGCTGGTATCGATAGCGCTCGTATTCAATGTCGGCTCCAGCAAAGCGAGCGTTCCGGCCGGGGAGACGGGCAACCAGTTCGTGTCCGTCGACGGAAAGAACATGAGCTACTCGATCCGCGGCAACGGCGATCAGACCATAGTGCTGTTACCCGGGTTCGGAACGTCCGCACCGATTCTCGACTTCACACCGCTTGTCAACGAGCTCGCACCCGACTACCGCGTCGTCACGATCGAGCCCTTCGGTTACGGCTACAGTGACGGAACGGACAAGGACCGCACGACTGCGAACATCGTCGAAGAGATTCATACGGCAGTACAGTCGCTGGGAATTGACGAATACATCCTCATGGGGCACTCGATCACTGGTCTCTATGCGCTGGACTACACCGCGAAGTACCGTGACGAGGTCACCGCATTCGTGGGTATCGACAGCAGTGTTCCAGGGCAGCCGAACATGGATACCAAATTCCCGATCGACGCACTCCGAGTTGGAAGGCAATTGGGCTTGGCGGAATTGCTGTCCAAGGTCGTCGGTGGTGAAGCCTCGGACGAGTACCTCGATCCCGCCGCAAAGGACGAGATGCGACAGTTGACTGCGAAGAACAACTTCAGCGATACCTATCTCAACGAGATGGATCATCTTTCCAGTAACTTCGCTGAAGCAATCGGCAAGACGTTCCCAGCCGATCTTCCGATTCTGTTGTTCGCCGTGAACAATTCAGAAGTTCAGGGCTGGACAGAGCTGCACGAGGGCAGGCAGCCTCCGTCGATCACGGAGAGGTGATCTTGCTGGACGGAGACCACTACCTGCACCACACCAGGTCGAAGGAGATCGCCGAGAACCTCGGAAGGTTCTTGGGTGAGCTGAACTGAATCCGGGAGGACGTTAAAGTTGGAGGCGGGCCATCGAGTCGAGATGGTCCCGCTTCTTTCTTCTCCACTGATCGTTCGGAGGCATTGTGGCGCAGACCTGGTCACGCGAAGAACTGGTGAGCGAGCTGGACTCGGCGTATTCGAAACTCGAAGCGTTACTCGACGGCGTCGCCGAGGCCGATGCGTTCGACGCCGTTGCCGTCGACGCGTGGACGGTGCACGACGTACTCGCTGTGCGTGTCTGGTGGGCAGAGGCCGTCGCAGAGTGGATAGGTGCCGGGCTGCGAGACGAGGCTCCGCAGACGCCGGCGGCGGGTTACAAGTGGACGCAAACACCCGCACTGAACCAGTCGGTTGTCGACGCGAGCATCGACATTCCGGCTCAGGAGCTTCGTGACCGCTTGGGAGCTGCTGTTGCGATGTTGCGCAACTACATCGAGACCCTTGACGACGATCAACTGCTGTCGGTCGGGGTTTTCTCGTGGACCCGGACGTGGCCGGTCTCGAGGTGGATCGCCGTCAACACGATCACCCAATACGCGTCGTTGTCGAAAATGATTCGGCGAGTGCTGAAGTCGAACAATCAGCCCTGAAGTCGATGCATCCGCCATACGTCCGGTCCGTCGGGGAGCGAGGTCTGGCCGACGATCGTGAAACCGAACCGTTGGTACAGCGGTAGATTTCGTTCGGTCGACGTATCGAGCCAGCAATTCTGTTCGGTTCGATCCAGTTCCGCCAAAGCATGTTTCAGTAGCGCAGAACCCAATCCGGTTCCGCGTGAGCGCGGCGTCGTACCGATCGTTGCCAACGACCACGCGTTGTCGGGGACGGGAAGCGCAGACAGTTGTTCGTCAGCCTGAAAAACGCGCTCGAACCGATCTCCGTGCAGTTCGACGATCTTCTCGACGGTCGTTTCATCAGGCTCTGGAGTGTCCGGCGGCAGGACTGCGATGACGCCGTTGCCGGAATCGTCGATGTAGGAACGCCCGAACGGTAGTGCCAGGTGTTCGAGGTAGATCCGTTGCAGAGTCGCGACGCGTTCCACGTGGGAGTCTTCGGCGACGCACCAGTTCGTCCAGGGGTAGTCGGCAAACGCCTCGCCGAGAACCTCGGCGGCACGGTCGAGGTCGTCGATGGACAGCGGTCGAACAGAATTCTGCATAGTGCCACTTCAGCACAGTGAGGTCTTCCGTCGCCACTCGATTTCGGCGGTGTAGCAGGTGCGCGGGTCGTGGTCACGTACTTGTGAGTTCATTCAAGAAAGTTGGACGAGGCTGTCGATCCTGCGTTGACTGGTAGTGATCGGGCAATCGCCGAGCTGTCAACTCCGGGCACGTGAGATCCGGGTACGGCGATTCTCCGCGAAAGGAACAGATATGAACAGGCTCGAAGGCAAGAATGTAGTGATCACAGGCGCCGCCAGTGGAATCGGGCGTGCAGCAGCACAACTCATGGCGGCAGAGGGCGCCAAGGTGTTGGTCGCCGACCTCGATCCTGCGCGTGCAGAGGAATCGGCGGTGGCGATTCGCGAGACGGGTGGCAATGCAGTGGGTTTCGGCGTCGATGTCATGAACGAGGACTCTCTGGCAGCGATGATCGAAAAGGCGGTCACCGAATTCGGCGGCATCAACGTCCTGTGTAATCACGTGGGCGGTAGTAACCCGCGCAAGGATCTCGACCTGCTCCGGATGGACTTGGACGAGTGGGATCGCGTGATGTCGCTCAACGTCCGCAGCACTGTCGTCGCTTCACGACTTGCCATTCCGCACATGAACAGTGCCGGTGGAGGATCGATCGTCAACACGGCCTCGGTAGGTGGATTGATCGGGGATTCCCTGCAGTCTGCCTACGGATCCGCCAAAGCGGCAGTCATTCGTCTGACGCAGTACATCGCAGTCCAGTACGGAGCAAACGGTGTTCGGTGCAATGCCGTAGCGCCGGGCGCGATCATGACACCCGCTCTCGTGGACAACATCCCCGCTGATGTCATCGACGGCATGAAGCAGGCAAACGCCCTGTCTTACCTCGGCGAACCCGAAGACATCGCGCATGCCATGGTCTACCTGGCTTCGGACGAATCTCGCTACATGACGGGGCAGACCCTGGTGGTCGACGGCGGACTCACCAGCAAGAGTCCGCTCGCGACCGGCCGTTCGTCGATGTTGAGCTGAATCAGCTCCGCCAACCGCTGGGGCCGGCGCCCAGAACCTCGATGGATCCCTGACTGGCGTGTGAATGCTTGGTGCGGTGCGTCATTCGCCACTTTCCGTCGATCCGCGCCCATGAGTCGTGGTAGTCGCCGAGGGTGAAGAAGTTCAGGTGAGCCTTGCTCCCGGTGCCCACATGCATGTCGCTGACATAGGAGCGGCTGGTGGCGAGATCGCCGACCACCTCGACCAGCACGTTACCGATCAGATGTTGGGTGGGACCGCACTCGTCGAGGAACGAGCGGATGGACGCCACTACCTCGGCGGGTCCGCGCAGAGTTCCGGTGCCCAATTCTGCCGTAGCGTCCGGCGTCATGATCCGGTGGAGTTCATCCCAGTCTCGCGCATCCATGGCTCGGGCGAACTCGAAGATGGAGCGGGTGATCTCGCGTTCGTCGAGAAGAGTGGTGATGTCGATGCTCATGCTGTGCGCCTTTCTTAACGTCGGGGGGTTAATAAAGGCGCACAGCAGATGTCAGCGGTTGAGCAGCTTGCGCATCGCTTCGGCAGCGCCCTTGACCATCTTGTCTCGGGGGAAGCCACTGCGCTTCTTGGCGCCTTCGTAGTTTCCTGCAGCCACCCAGATCGGGCCGTCGGCAAGGTGTTCGAGACCTTCACGTGCAACATCTTCGGGCTCTGCGACGTTCATGCCCGGGATGTCGAAGTTCAGTCCCGCGCGAATCATAGCGGGTGTGCGAGTGACACCGAGAATGAACTCGACGACGTGAACGCCGTACGGCTGGAGTTCGAGCCACAGGCTTTCGGCGAAGATGCGCCCGAATGCCTTGGACGCCGCGTAGATGCTCTGGTGCTCGGAGCCCATGAATCCGGCCAGCGAACCGAGCAGCATGATGCCGCCGCGTCCGCGATCCTTCATCAATCCGCCGAAGTGGTGCGAGAGTTCGAGCTGCTTGTTGATGTTCAGCTCGATGACTCCGGCAAATCCCGTCAGATCTCCGGTGACGAACTCGTGGCCGTAGCTGTTGGCGCCGGCGTTGAAAATGAGGAGACCAACCTCGACGTTGTCGGTGACAGCCTTGATCTGATCGAGCGCGTCCGGAACGAGCAGATCCAATGCGAGAGTGCGTACTTCGACGCCGTTGGCGCGTGCCTTGGCCGCGGTCTCCTCGAGCGGGCCCGGCTTGCGGGCGATGAGAACGAGGTTGATGCCGATCTTGCTGAGCTCGTCGGCGAACCCTGCGCCGACACCTTCTGAACCGCCGGCGATGACTGCCCACGGGCCGTAGTACTGAGGATCGATCATTACTACCTTCTTCGAAAGATGTTGGCTTGACTAGTGAAACGGAGTCGGTACGGGTTCGCTGTCGTCGACGATCGGCTGAGGCACCGGCTCGTCGTTGAGGATCTCGAGTTGGCCCGCTGTTGCAGCGTTCACGATGGACGCGATCAAGGCGCCGCACTGCTTGCGAGGGGCACCGGGTCGTCCCTCTCGCTGCCCGAATTCACGGTCGTCGGCGATTTCGAGGCACTGGGCGCGGGCCTGGTCACTCCACTGAACGGTGGTGTGTTCCCAACTGTTCTTCTGGACCAGGACCTGAGCCTTGCACTCAGCGCACTGAAGAGGCTGCATCTTCGTCTGCCTTCTTTGCAGCGAGGTTGTCTTCGACTTCCTTCTGCCAGGCTGCGACGGGTCGCGCGGTGTCGAGTTCGAATTCGAAGCGCTCGGTCATCTCGGGAGCGATGTCCGCGACATCGACGTAGAACTGTTCGTACCAGCGACGGAGCTGGTAGACCGGGCCGTCTTCTTCGCACAGGAGCGGGTTCTCGATGCGAGTCTTGTTCTTCCAGATCTCGACGTCCTGCTCGAAGCCCTTGGCGATGAACGTACCGAAGTTCGCGGCCATCGCGTCGGCGGCTTCACCCTGGAAGCGATCGGACTTCTTGACGATGATGCCGTACTGGAGCACGAACTTGTCAGCGCTGACCGGGTAGTGGCAGTTGATGAGTACAGAGTCGACGTTGTAGTCCTCGTACTCGTAGGTCAGGTCGTCGACCATGAAGGAGGGGCCGAAGTATGTCGCAACCGAGTTGCTGCCGACCATCTTCGGGGTGCCTGCTGCGTGGGGACGCATATCGGAGCGAGCGACGCCGCGCATGTACTGCGTTGCGGCGTGGCCTTCGAAGACGTTCTTGAAGTACGTCGGGAAGGAGTAGTGCACGTAGAAGAAGTGCGCCATGTCGACGATGTTGTCGACGATTTCACGACAGTTGGTGTCGACGGTCGTGGTGTACCAGACCCAGTCGCTCCACTCGTCGCTGAGCGCGCCTTCGATGCGGGGGATAGCCACGTCGTCGGTCGGCGGGTTGCCCTCGGGGTCGTGCCAGACGAAGAGCATGCCGTCCTGGTCGAGGGTTTGCCAGGCGCGCGTCTTGGCCAGCGGGGGGACGCGGCGTGCGTACGGAATCTTCTGGCACTTGCCGTTGCCGCCCCAGCGCCAATCGTGGAACGGACAGGCAATGGCGTCGCCCTTGATGGTGCCCTGGCTCAAGTCGCCACCCATGTGACGGCAGTACGCGTCGAGGATCTTGACGTTGCCTTCACTGTCGGCGAAGACGACCAGTTTGGTGCCGAACGCCTCGATGGAGTGCGGCTGGCCGTCCTTGAAGGACTCCGTGAGTCCAATGCAGTGCCATCCACGCGCAAAGCGTGTAGGCGCGGTTCCAGCTTGGATCTCGCGAACCTCGTCGTTGTCGGACTGAGTGATCGTCACGATGAGTCCCGTCCTTTCCAGGGGCAGTGTCGACGCCCGACGCTAGGGGAGCGTGAATTGCCTCTGGGGTCTCGTCTCACTGGCCGGGACCAGCGGCGAGCGCGAGGATCCGGCGGCTGATCCCGGCCTCCGGGACTTCCGATCACCGGAACGCGTGACCGACATATCGTGACGGGGCAGCCGTTATGTCTATCTGCCGATCCGCTCCCTCACGGTTCGGTGCGAGGAGTGTCTCCCATGGTCAACAAGGTTCTGAGTTCAGTCCGTGATCTGCTCCCGAAGATCGCGGCCCGCGCTCAGAAGGTCGACGATTCGCGCAAGATCTCCGAACGGACCATCCGGGAGCTGTCCGAAGCCGGCGTCTTCTCCATGCTGGCGCCGAAAAGATACGGAGGTGCCGAGAGCGACCCGGTTCAGTTCTACGAAGTGGTCAGGGCCATCTCGGCTGCCTGCGGCTCGACCGGTTGGGTCGCGTCGGTGGTGGGGGTGCACCCGTGGCATCTTGCACTTTTCGACGACCGAGCGCAGGCCGACGTGTGGGGAGAGGATCAGACGACGCTCATTTCGTCCGCCTATGCGCCGGTCGGTCGACTGACGGCGGTGGACGGAGGCTACGAACTGTCGGGCCAGTGGGGTTTCTCCTCCGGTTGCGACCACGCGAGTTGGGCGTTGCTGGGAGCGATGGTGGTCGGCATGGATGGTCGTCCCGTCGATTTCATGACGGTGTTGGTGCCGCGCACCGATTACGAAATCCGTGACGTGTGGGATGTCGTGGGGATGCGCGGCACCGCGAGCAACGAGATCGTGGTCGACAAGGCCTTCGTTCCCGAGCACCGATTGAAGCGCAACTACGAGACCGCACAACTGCGTGGGCCTGGCCAAGCGGTCAATCCTGGCCCGCTGTACAAACTTCCGTTCGGGAGCATCTTCACCTCGACGGTTGCCGCGCCGTGTGTGGGCATCGTCGCCGGTTGTTACGAGGGGTACCTGGACGTGATGCGTGAGCGCGTCCGTCTGAGTTTGGGTGGCGGACGGTTCAGTGAGGATCAGTTCGCTCAGGTCGCCGTCGCACGTGCGTCGTCGGAGATCGATGCTGCGATTCTGCAGATGGATCGCAATATCCGGGAGATGTACGAACTTGCTGTGGCCGGTCAGGAGCTCCCACTCTCGATGAGGCTGCGTGCGCGTCGTGATCAGGTTCGTGCGACGGAACGCTCGGTGGAAGCGATCGACATGCTTTTCAAGACGGCAGGCGGGAACTCCCTCTCTCGCGGAAACCCGATCGAGCGTGCGTGGCGTGACGTTCATGCGGGCAGCGTTCACGTTGCCAACGAACCCGAGCGCGCGTTGGCGCTCTACGGCCGGGCGGCGTTCGGACTGCCGGTGGAGGACAACCTGATCTGACGGGTTGGCGCGTCACCGGGTGGGGTATTTGCCTTTGGATGAGGGAAGTACCGGCTCTGACCATCGGCTCGATCGTCGACATGGCGGGTGTCGCGCGCGCGAAGGTGATGCCGGCCGGCCGAACCGGTGTCTTCGAGAAAGCCGGTGCGGGAGTCTCACCGAGCTGGAACGTCTTCTGTAGCGACGATCGGATTGCCTTCACCGATTCCTTTTCCGTCGTGGGTGATCTCCGGTTGCGTATCGACCGCTCCGACCTCCGTGATCTCGGAGGGGGCGTGTCGTGGGCGCCGGCGACGTTGCACGAGCAAGACGGTGCGACGGCTGCCGTGTGTACTCGGTCCGCACTCACTGCCGTCGTGGCGCGGCTTGCCGCCGACGGACTGGAAGCTCGGGTGGGTCACGAGATCGAGTTCACTCTTTTCGGTGATGCGTGTGACGGAGCGTGGTCGGCGTACGGGTTAGGTGCAGTCCTGCGCCGCGAGGACTTCCTCAAGGACCTTCTGCGCAATGCCGAACGCGCACAACTTCATATCGAGCAAGTTCATGCGGAGTACGGACCGGAACAATTCGAGATCTCCATCGCTCCGGCAACTCCCGTTCAGGCCGCCGATCTTGTGGTGCTGGCCCGGATCTTGATCAGCCGCACTGCCAGAGCCCATGGATTGGCGGCATCGTTTTCACCGATACCTACGATCGGAGGTGCCGGGAACGGTGCACACCAGCACTTTTCGTTGATCTCAGGTGGGCGGCCCGTCTTCTCCGGTGGTGGTCAGGACTACGGGATGACCGACAAAGGATCATCAGCTTTGGGTGGAATCCTTTCTCACCTCACGGAATTCACGGCCGTCTTTGCTTCCTCGCCGCTCTCCGGCCTCAGGCTGCGTCCGGACAATTGGTCGGGGGCCTACGTCTGTTGGGGGCTCGAGAACCGGGAAGCGGCACTGAGGTTCTGCGCCGAGTCACCGTCGAATCCACACGGCGCCAACGCCGAAGTGAAAATCGTCGATCCATCGGCCAACCCGTATCTGGCGACCGCTGCGATACTTGGCCTCTCGCATATCGGTATCGGCAATGCCTCGCCATTGCCGCCGGAAATTGTGGTGAACCCGTCGACTCTCACGGAGGCGGAACGTGATGAGCGCGGGGTGACCCGAGTCCCCACCGATCTGCGCGAGACAGTGCAGAAGTTCAACTCCTCCTCGGTGGCGAAGGAAATCTTCGGGGAGCCGATCATCGAAGCGATGGTGTCGGTGTAGGGAGTTGAGCGCGAGACTTTCTCCCAGATGGACGAGGCGACAACCGTCGAGCGGCTTCGATATACCTGGAGTTGAAAGGGTTGACGCGCAAGATGTCGAGTCCTATGTTTAAGCTATTCCTTAATTAAGGAGTTGCTTACATGGACGAGCGAAGTGGCCGACTCGATGCAGTGTTCAGCGCATTGGCCGACCCGACGAGGCGTGAAATGCTCTCTCGCCTCACTGATGGTTCGATGACCGTCGGTGAGTTGGCCGAGCCGTTCGAAATGAGTCGACCCGCCATCTCTCAGCATCTGAAGGTGCTCGAGCGAGCCGGTCTCATCGAACGAACCGCCACCGCGCAATGGCGCACGTGCACCCTTCGCGCAGAGGGTCTCGACGACGCCAGCGCCTGGGTCGACGAACACCGGCGAGGCTGGAACGAACGCTTCGACCTCCTCGACGAGCGTCTACGTGAGCTGAAGCAACGTCGACCGAAGAAGGAGAAGGACAATGAGTGACCGGAACGTCGATGCCACTGCAGAATTCACCATCACTCGGATCTTCGATGCGCCGCGCGACCTTGTCTGGCAGGCGTGGACCGACCCCGACGAGGCGGCGCGCTGGTGGCATCCGAAGGGTGTCAGCAGTCCTCGGGAGTACGTCACGATCGACCCCCGGGTTGGCGGAACGTACCGCTACCTGATGATCAACGACGAGAACGGAGCCGAGTACCCCACCGGCGGAACCTATCTCGAGGTCGACGAGCCGAAGAGGCTGGTCTTCACCTGGGGAAATCCGAGTGATCCGGTGGATGCCGCACCTCGGATAACGGTCACGCTCGCAGAACGGGGTGACAAAACCGAGATGACCTTCCACCTGGTAGGAATTCCGGGATTCAAGGGTGACGGGAATGTGTACGACGGATGGGAATCCGCTTTCGACGTGTTGGACGAAGTTCGCGCCGGCGACTAGTCGGGAATCGGACACCGCGACAGCGGTGCCGGTGATTGAATGGGGCTGATAGACCATTCGTCACCGACGCAGGAGAGCCTGATGGCACCAGAAGTTGCGGTAGTTCTCGAGGGATACACCTACTTCGAATGCCCGCGCTGGCACGAGAACCGGATCTGGGTATCGGACTTCTACACCTACCAGGTGATTTCGGCCTGCGAGGACGGGACAGACATACGCGTCGAGGCGGAGGTTCCAGGGCAGCCGTCCGGGCTGGGGTGGCTTCCGGACGGCAGATTACTGGTCGTCTCCATGCGGGACCAGAAGATTCTGCGGCGAGAATCCGATGGCGAGTTGGTGGTGCACGCAGACTTGTCCGGGTACGTCAGTGCCAACGTCAACGACATGCTGGTCGACGCACAGGGACGAGCGTACGTGGGCAACTTCGGGTTCGATCTGATGAACCTGGCCCCCGTCGAGACGGCAGATCTCCTCCGCGTCGACCCGGACGGATCGGTGCACGTCGTCGCGCGAGATCTCCACTTCCCCAACGGAATGGCTCTGACGTCGACCGGAGATCTGCTCGTGGACGAAACGCTGGGAAATCGAATCAGTGCGTTTGCCGTCCAGGCCGACGGCTCTCTGGGTGAACGCCGCGACTGGGCGTCGTTCGGGCCGGTGCCTGGTGGACCCGAGATGGAGACCACCCTCGCTCAGATCGTCGTTGCGGCGGACGGGTGTTGTATCGACGGAGACGATTCGATGTGGGTGGCCGATGCCCTCGGAAGCCGTGTTCTTCATGTGGGCGCCAGCGGGGAGATAGTCGACGAAATTGCCTTCGACAGCGGTGTCTTCGCTTGCGGACTCGGCGGTTCCGACGGTCGTACCCTGTTCGTTTGTGCCGCCCCGGATTTCAACGAACACGCTCGCAAGGTGGCTACCGAAGGAAAGCTGCTGTCGATTCGCCTGGAGCCTTTGAGCTGATATGGAATTGGTGACCTCGCTACCTGCCGACACTCCGCTGCGGCAGGTAGCTCAGCACGTCCGACGCATCGAGAACCTTGGTTTCGACACGGTGCACATCTCCGAAACCATTCGTGATCCGTTTGCGGTGGCGGCCCTGGCCGTCGAGCACAGCAGTACTCTCACTGTCCGGACGTCGATGGTTGTCGCGTTTGCGCGCAGTCCCATGGTGACGGCTTTGGCTGCCTGGGATCTTGCGGGTTTCTCGGGTGGACGATTTCAACTGGGGCTTGCGACGCAGGTGCGTGGGAACATCGTCGGGCGGTACTCGATGCCGTGGACGGATCCTGTTGCGCAACTGCGTGATTACGTCAGCGCTGTACGCGAGATCTTCCGAGTTTTTCAGGAGGGCGGTGAACTCGACCATGCCGGAACGCACTACACCTTCGACCGGCTGCAGCCCTACTTCAATCCGGGGCCGCTCGATGTTCCGGCTCCGGAGATCTGGACCGGGGGAGTGAACTCGCGCATGTGCTCACTGGCGGGAGCCGTCGCCGACGGTTTTGTTTCTCACCCCACCAGCTCCCATCCGAAGGTGCTCGCGGAGAGGATCATTCCATCGTTGACGGCGGGCGGAAGGAAGCCGCGACTGATTGCCGTTCCGAAGATGATCACCGGCAAAGATCCTGCCGCGATACTTGCTCAACGAGAAGCGGTGCGCAGTGAACTTGCCTTTCTCTACTCCACTCCGGCGTACCGAGTCGCGCTGGAGGTCCTCGGATTATCCGAGGTCGGGGAAGAACTGACAGTGATGGCGCGGGCAGGTGATTGGGCTCGACTACCTGCCGTCCTCACCGACGATGTTCTCGACAGGCTGGTCACGCAATGCACCTACGCCGAACTCCCCGAAGTGCTGAGTTCGAAATACGCGAGTCTCTGCGACGGCATTGCACTGGCGGTGCCGGCGAATCCCGCCGACGACCGCGTCTTCGCAGCGATGTGTGAGGAGATTCGAGCCGCCGCAGCGTCTGCCCCGTGACGTCCAGTCGGCGCGAACTACACTCTCGACATGGGGCGCGTCTACGAAGGCATCGATGAAAAGCTCACCACGTGGCTGCAGGCTCAACCGCTTTTCGTCGTTGCCACCGCACCGTTGTCTGCTGACGGGTTGGTCAATTGCTCACCCAAAGGGGGAGTCGGATCGTTTGTGGTGCTGACATCCAACCGGGTGGCGTACCTCGACCTCACCGGCAGCGGTGTGGAAACCATCGCGCACGTGCGCGAGAACTCCCGAATAACACTGATGTTCATGGCGTTTGAAGGCCCGCCGAAGATCGTACGACTGCACGGTCACGGACACGTTCTGCTTGCAGGGTCGGAACCGTTCAACGAGCTTGTCGGTAGGTTCCCTGAGCACCCGGGGCTGCGGTCGATCGTCGTGGTCGATCTGACGCGCATTTCGGATTCGTGCGGATACGCAGTACCGCTGATGGACTACCAATCCGATCGTGACGTGCTCGACCGCGTAGCGGAGAAGAGGGGGCCGGAGCGGCTCATCGCCTATCGCGCCGAGAAGAACGCGAAGAGTGTGGACGGGTTGCCCGGTATCGACCTGGAGTGATACAAAATCGCGTCGCCGTGCGAAAGAGTGTGGGGCAGGTGATTCTGACATTGCCTGCCCCACGTCCTCGTTGTGCTGGTTACTTCGCCATGTCCTGGGCTGCTCGGTACGAGAAGACCATGGCCGTGCCGAGCGGAACGCCAGGACCGGGGTAGAAGCGGCCGCTCAGTGACGCGCTCGTGTTGCCGGCGGCGTACAGGCCGTCGATGGCGCTGCCGTCGGCACGCAGGACTCGACCGTTGACGTCGGTGACCAATCCGCCCTTGGTGCCGAGGTCACTGAGGACGATGCGGGCCGCGTAGAACGGACCGTTCTCGATCGCCGTCAGTGCCGCATTCGCGCCGCCGTTGGGTGGGCAGAAGAATGCGTCGTACGGGTCTTCGCCGCGATGGAACTCTTCGTCGACTCCCAGCTTTGCGGCATCGTTGAACTTTTCGACAGTGCTGCGCAATGCGTCGGCCGGCAGTCCGGTCTTGGCGGCGAGTTCTTCGAGAGTGTCGGCGGCGACCCAGGTTCCGGCCTCGAGGTGCTTGGCGGGCGCCGTGTTCGGGATGCAGATGGCAGGTAGTCCGCCACCCTCGCGCGAGTCGAAGATCATGAACGACGGCACTGCAGAACCGTTGTCGTCGTGCGCATCCATGGCCCGGCCGAACTGGTCGTACGGGAGAGACTCGTTGAGGTAACGCTCGCCCGCGTTGTCGACGACGAGTCCGCCGCGAACGCCGACCATGAATGCGGCGCTGCCGTCCGGCTGCTCGACGCCGGGGCAGAACCACGCCTGATCGAGCAAAGCGGTTGCGCCACCGACAGCAATTCCGGCGGAGATCGCGTCACCGGTGTTGGCGCCGAAGGGACCCATACTCCAGATCGCTTTGCCGGGGGTGCCGGCCTGCTCACGCATCTCGGCGTTGCCTTCGATGCCGCCCGCTGCCATCAGCACACCGCGGTTCGCCTTGATTCGCTGGGTTTCGCCGCCGGATTCGACTTCGGCGCCGACAACCCGACCGTCTTCCACGATCAGGGAGGTGAGGATGGATTCGGTACGAAGTTCTGCGTTACCGGTGCTCTGGACTGCGGCCAGCAGTCGGCCGATCAGTGCGCGCCCACCGATCATCGGGCCGGGAGCATGATCCTGACCGGTGCGGTCTTGGTCGAGTTCCGGACGCACCTTGCCGGCGAGGTCACCGATGTCGGCGGGATCGAGATCGAGAGGGTTGATGGAGCGTCCCGTGTCCATCCGGCCTTCGGCCTTGTAGTAGTCGGGGAACGCACGGAACTCGAATTCGATGTGCGGGTTCTGCTCGAGTAGTGCGACGACATCGGGAGCGGTCTCGACATAGGCATCCTGGCGCTCGGACTCGGCGTCGCCGAGCAATGCGCGCAGATAGGTGCGTGCGTTCTCCGTTGAGTCGGGGAGTCCCGCACGTTCCTGTACTTGGGTTCCCGGCAGCCAGATGGATGCGCCCGAGTACGCGGAAGTTCCGCCGAAGCGATCGGTTTTCTCGAGGACGATCGTCGTCAATCCTCGAGCTGCCGCGGTGTATGCGCCGGTCAGCGCGCCGCCGCCGGAGCCGACTACCAACACGTCGCACTCGGTGGTCCAGTCCTGCATCATTGCGTCCTAACTCCAAGAGGGTGGGGTGTCCACGGAATACCGCACGGGGAGAGAAGGCCATGCCAGGTCCCACTGAGCGGGCAATATGCCGAGATGGGTGGTCGAGATGAGAGAATTGGCGAGGTCGTTCGCGACCGGGACACAGAATCGATGATGGGGGCGACGTTGCCGAGAATTGCCGAGGTCAGGGACGCTGCAGAGCCCAGTTCGGACGAGCAGCGGGCGCGCCATGTGCGGATGCTGGAAGCGGCGGCCGAATTGGGGACCGAGAAGGAACTCTCACGGGTACAGATGCACGAGGTCGCCAAGCGGGCGGGCGTGGCCATCGGCACTCTTTATCGCTATTTCCCCTCGAAGACGCACCTCTTCGTCGCTGTGATGGTCGAGCAGATCGACCAGATCGGTGCCAGCTTTGTCAGGCATCAGGTTCAGTCGGACAATCCGCAGGATGCGGTGTACGAGGTATTGGTTCGCGCGACTCGCGGGTTACTGCGTCGGCCGGCTCTCTCGACTGCGATGCTGCAGTCGTCCAGTACCGCCAACGTCGCGACGGTGCCGGACGTGGGAAAGATCGATCGCGGCTTCCGGCAGATCATTCTCGATGCGGCCGGGATCGAGAACCCCACCGAGGAAGACAACACCGGGTTGCGTCTGCTGATGCAGCTGTGGTTCGGGGTCATCCAATCGTGCCTCAACGGTCGAATCTCCATCCCCGATGCGGAGTACGACATCCGCAAGGGATGCGACCTGCTTCTGGTGAATCTCTCACGGCACTGACGTGACTTCGCCCCTCTCTGGGGAGGGTTCGTCATGTTCGCAAAATTGAAATCAATTCTATTTTTGAATCCGCATCAGTTGAGAGTTGATGTCAATCCGGACATTGCCCTGACATCATTAATAGAATAAATTACAGAAAATTAGACGGTGAGCCAGCTCACCGACCGAAAACTCCACGAAGGAGCGAACATCATGGGTCATGCAGTCATCGTCGAGGCCGCTCGGACACCGATCGGCCGTCGTCGCGGCGCCCTGGCGGGACTGCACCCCGCCGAGATTCTGGGAGCAGCGCAGCTCGGCGTTCTCGAACGGGCAGGCGTCGCACCGGAAGACATCGGACAGATCATCGGCGGCTGTGTCACCCAGGCAGGTGAGCAGTCCAACAACGTCACGCGGCAGGCGTGGCTGCACGCCGGATTGCCGTACAGCACCGCGGCAACCACTATCGACTGCGCCTGTGGATCCGCCCAGCAGGCAGTGCATTTGATTTCAGGCCTGATTTCGTCTGGTCAGATCTCGGCCGGTATCGGCTGCGGCGTCGAGGCTATGAGCCGTGTGTTCCTGGGTCAGGCAAACGCACCCGGAACGGGAAACCCGTACCCGGACGACTGGACCATCGACATGGGTGACCAGTTCACCTCCGCGCAGCGAATTGCCGAGAAGCGTGGGATCACGCGCGCCGACGTCGACGCGTTCGGTCTGGAATCGCAGCGCCGCGCAGCTCAGGCTTGGGCTGAAGGACGCTTCGACCGCGAGATCGTGCCCGTCAAGGCTCCCGTGGTGGACAAGGAAGGCGTGCCTACCGGTGAGATCGCCACTGTCACTCGCGACGGGGGACTGCGTGAGACGACGGCAGAAGCGCTGGCTGGGCTCAAGCCGGTCATCGAAGGCCATATCCACACCGCCGGCAACTCGTCGCAGATCAGTGATGGCGCGGCTGCGGTACTGCTGATGAGCGAAGAGCGCGCACAGGAACTGGGATTGAAGCCCCGCGCGCGGATCGTCGCGTCCGGCATGGTCGGATCCGATCCCTTCTATCACCTGGACGGACCGATCGAGTCCACCCAGATGGTGCTCGACAAGGCCAAAATGACCTTGGACGACATCGATCTCGTCGAAATCAACGAAGCCTTTGCCTCGGTCGTGCTCTCCTGGGCGCAGGTTCACGGCGCAGACCTGTCCAAGGTCAACGTCAACGGTGGTGCGATCGCGCTCGGACATCCCGTCGGTTCCACGGGCGCTCGTCTGATCACCACTGCGCTGCACGAACTCGAGCGCTCGAACAAGTCGACGGCTCTGGTCACGATGTGCGCCGGTGGCGCTCTCTCGACCGCCACCATTATCGAACGCATCTGACCCGTACTGACACTGTCGAATTGACGAGGTAGACATGACTATTGGATTGAGTGAAGAAGATCGTGACCTCCGCGACTCCGTACGGGGCTGGGCGGCGCGTCACGCAACACCCACCGTCGTCCGTGAAGCCGTCGAGGCGAAGGTCGAAACTCGCCCCCAACTCTGGAACGGGCTTGCCGAGCAGGGGCTTCTCGGACTACACGTAGCCGAGGAATTCGGCGGCGCAGGATACGGATTGGTCGAACTCGCCATCGTCGTCGAGGAACTTGGACGCTCGATGGTTCCCGGACCGTTCCTGCCGACGGTAGTGGTCAGCGCTGTTCTCAGTGATGCCGGAGAAACGGACAGACTGCCGACGCTCGTGGATGGCAGCACGCTCGGAGCTGTTGCACTACAGCCGGGTTCGCTGAAGATCACCCGCGACGGCGACAACACCACCCTCAGCGGAACGTCCAGCCTTATTCTCGGCGGCCATGTCGCTGACCTGTTCCTCCTCGCGACGGACAGCGGATTCGTTCTGCTCGGACGTGACCGCCTCGAGGTCACGGACTTGGCCAGCTACGACGTCGTGCGTCGTAACTCCGAGGTCACCGTCGACGGTTTGGTGCTCACCGATTCCGAGATCCTCACCATCGATACCCAGCGTGTACTCGACATTGCCGCAACACTGTTCGCGGCCGAGGCATCAGGCTTGGCCGACTGGGCAGTCACGACGTCGGCCGACTACGCGAAGGTGCGTCAGCAGTTCGGTCGCCCGATCGGCCAGTTCCAGGGTGTCAAGCACAAGGCTGCACGTATGCTCGCGCTTGCCGAACAGGCACGCGTCTGCGCTTGGGACGCTGCGCGTGCGCTGACTCCCGCCAACGGCGTCGGTGCCGAGGAGGCTTCTCTCGCAGCAGCCGTCGCCGGAGCCACGGCCCTCGAGGCTGGCTTCTCCGTCACGCGTGACTGCATCCAGGTGCTCGGCGGAATCGGCTACACGTGGGAGCACGACGCGCACCTGTACCTGCGCCGCGCGCAGTCCCTGCGAATTCTGCTGGGTTCCACGGCATCCTGGCGTCGTCGCGTTGCCGAGCTGACCATTGCCGGAACCCGTCGCGTGCTCAGCGTCGAGCTGCCGCCCGAGGCCGAGGCGATCCGAGCCGACGTCCGAGCCGAGCTCGCTCCTGCACTCGAACTCGAAGGCGCCGCCCAGAAAACGTATCTCGCGGAAAAGGGCTACACCGCACCGCACTTCACGGCTCCGTGGGGCAAATCCGCCGATGCCGTCAGCCAGCTGGTCATCGCCGAAGAACTGCGCGCTGCGAAGATCAAGCCGCACGACATGATCATCGGCAACTGGGTCATCCCGACGCTCATCGCGCACGGCAACGAAGAGCAGCTCGCCAAGTTCGTCCCGCCGTCACTGCGCGGCGACATCGTCTGGTGTCAGCTCTTCTCCGAGCCCGGCGCAGGTTCCGACCTCGCCGCGCTGAGTACAAAGGCCACCAAGGTCGACGGTGGCTGGAAGTTGCAGGGCCAGAAGGTGTGGACGTCGATGGCACGCGACGCGCACTGGGGAATCTGCCTCGCGCGCACCGACGCCGACGCCCCCAAGCACAAGGGTCTGTCCTACTTCCTCATCGACATCAAGAACAGTGGCCTCGACATTCGTCCGCTGCGCGAGATCACCGGTGAAGCACTGTTCAACGAAGTCTTCTTCGACGACGTCTTCGTTCCCGACGAGTGCCTGGTCGGCGAGCCAGGCGACGGCTGGAAGCTCGCTCGCACCACGCTGGCCAACGAGCGTGTCTCGCTGTCCAACGACTCGTCGCTCGGATCGGGTGGCGAGGCTCTTCTGAGCCTGGTCGACGGACTGCCAGGTGGCATCGACGACGAGCAGCTGACCGTGCTCGGAAAGGTGCTGTGCGACGCGCAATCCGGTGGTCTGCTCGGTCTGCGCACCACGCTGCGCTCGCTCACCGGCGCGCAGCCGGGTGCCGAATCCTCGGTGGCGAAGCTGATCGGTGTCGAGCACATCCAGCAGGTCTGGGACGTGGCAATGGAGTGGGCCGGACCGAGTTCACTTCTGGGCGAACAGCATCGGATTTCTGCAACCCAGATGTTCTTGAACTCGCAGTGCATGTCCATCGCGGGTGGTACAACCAATGTTCAGCTCAACATCATCGGTGAGCGAATCCTGGGTCTGCCTCGCGACCCTGAACCGGGAAAGTGACCTGCACATGAGCAATCGCACCTTCGTCATCGGCGTCGGCATGACCAAGTTCGAGAAGATCGAGACCCGCGACTGGGAATACCCGGACATGGTGACCGAAGCCGTCTCGAATGCCCTTACCGATGCCGGGATCGGCTACGGCCAGATTCAGCGTGCTGCGGTCGGTTACGTGTTCAACGCGTCGACAGCAGGACAGCGAGCTCTCTACGAGACCGGTCTGACCGGCATTCCGATCTTCAACGTCAACAACAACTGCGCGACCGGCTCGACGGCGCTGATGATGGCGCGCGAGTGGGTCCAGGCCGGACAAGCCGAGTGCGCCTTGGCCGTCGGCTTCGAGAAGATGACCAAAACGGCGTTGACCGGTAACGGTGAGATGCCCAAGGTCACGACCTTGGACTCTCAGCTGAAGATCATGGTCGAGGATTACGGGTTCGCGCGATCGCCGATGACAGCTCAGCTGTTCGGTAACGCTGCCGTCGAGCACATGAAGAAGTACGGCACCACGGTCGAGCAGATCGCAGCGGTGGCGGTCAAGAATCACAAGCATTCGGTGAACAATCCGTACGCACAGTTCCGTGACGAGTACACCCTCGAACAGGTACTCGGCGACAAGATGATTCACGAGCCGCTGACACGCTCGCAGTGCTCGCCGACCTCGGACGGCGCCGGAGCCGCGATCGTCGTGAGCGAGAAGTTCGTGCGTGAGCACGGCCTCGAAGACCGGGCGATCGAAATCGTCGCACAGGCGTTGACCACTGACACCGAGGCAGCGTTCGCCGAGAAGTCGATGATCGACGTGGTCGGCGCGCCGATGACGGCAGCTGCGGCAGAGCAGGTCTTTGCGCAGGCCGGGATCACCATCGATGACGTCGACGTCATCGAACTGCACGACTGCTTCGCGATTAACGAGATCATCACCTACGAGGGCCTGGGGATGTGCGCGGTCGGAGAAGGCGGAAAGCTCGTCGAATCCGGCGCGACCACGTACGGCGGCCAGTGGGTCGTCAACCCGTCGGGTGGTTTGATCTCGAAGGGACACCCGCTGGGCGCGACGGGCTTGGCGCAGTGCGCCGAACTCACGTGGCAGCTCCGCGGGACCGCGGATGCGCGGCAGGTCGACGGCGCTCGTATTGGCTTGCAACACAACCTCGGACTGGGCGGCGCGTGCGTCGTGACGGTCTACCGAGCCGGAACTTTGGAGAACTGATGGCTATCGATCTCGAGGTGGCGTTGGCCGCCGAACCGACTGTGCGCGAGGCGTCGTGGACCGATCGCGACGTCATGCTCTACCAATTGGGACTCGGGGCAGGGGTGAATGCTCTCGATCCCGCCGAACTGACCTGGGTGTACGAAAAGGGGCTGAAGGTACTCCCGACGTTTGCAATGGTTGCAGGCCAGGGAGTTTCGGCGGGTGTACTGCCCGCACCGTCGATGAGTATGCCGGGAATCGACATCGATCTGCGAAAGATCCTGCACGGTGGGCAGTCGCTGGCACTTCACGCGCCCATCCCGTCGACGGGTGCTGCCCGTATTTCCTCTCGGGTCGCCGATGTCTGGGACAAGGGTAAGGCAGCTGTGATCGTTCTCGAGACGGCGGCCGAGGACCTGGACGGGAATCCGTTATGGACCACCGGAATGCAGATCTGGGCGCGCGGCGAAGGTGCATTCGGCGGCAACGCCGGACCCGAAGTTGTTGCCGGGGTGCCTGATCGAGCGCCCGACAAGGTACTGACGTCGAGCACGAGTCCCTCACAGGCGCTGGTGTACCGACTCAGTGGAGACATGAACCCGCTGCACGCTGATCCCTCCTTCGCGAAGATGGCGGGCTTCGATGCACCGATTCTGCACGGCCTCGCGTCGTACGGCATCGTCTGCAAGGCCGTGGTAGACGGGATTCTCGACGGAGATCCGACGCGGGTGAAGAACTACTCGGTGCGGTTTGCAGGTTCGCTCTTCCCCGGCGAATCCATCACCACCTCGGTATGGCAGGACGGCAACACACTGACGTTGGCGGCGACGTGCCCCGAACGCGAGAACTCCCCGGTTCTCACGCACGCAACAATGGAGATCAACTGATGGACCTCGGTTCGCACCCCACAGCAGCGACACATCCGGGCGGCACGATTCTGACGTCGCCGCCGCAGGACGCCCCGGTCGACCGGGCCACGGCAGCAGCGCGTCGCGTTGTCGACGCGATGCTGCGCACCGACCGCGGAAACGCCAATTTGGACCGGGTTGCGGAGGAGCTCAACAGCATTGCAGAGCATCTCGAACAGCACTCACCCGAGGTGGCCGAGCGGTTGATCGACATGTGGAACGGTGAGGGCGTGACTCGTCACGACCCCGTGACCGGCCCCGAGAACGCCATTGCGCCGCCGCTCGTTCTGGAAGGGCTCGCTGACGGGTCGGTGCAGGGAGTGGTCACGTTGACGCTGCCGTACCAGGGCCCTCCCGGCCATGTGCACGGCGGTGTTTCGGCGCTGCTGCTCGATCACGTTCTCGGCGTCGCGAACGCCTGGGGTGGAACTTCCGGCATGACAGCACAATTGAGCACTCGGTACCATCGCCCGACTCCGCTGTTCGAGCCCCTCACGATCAGCGGCAAATTCCTGTCCAAGGACGGCCGCAAGATTCACACCGTCGGTGAGATCAAAACTGCGGACGGCGAATTGTGTGTGTCGGTAGAGGGACTGTTCATCGACAAGACCGTGCCGCGCCCCAGGTAGGGGCTTCGCCCCCGTGCGCCTTTTTGGTAGTGGGAACTACCAAAAAGGCGCACAGGGGTTCTGACGAAGGAAGGCCCAGTGGGCAAGCTCGACGGACGTGTAGCAGTGGTCACCGGTGCCGGTATGGGCATCGGGCGCGGAGTGGCGGGCGCGTTCGCGCGTGAAGGCGCGTCGGTGTTGGTTGCCGAGATCGACGAGGCAGCGGGCCTCGAAACCACCCAGTGGTTGCGGGACGAATGGGGCGCGGAGGCGGAATTCGTCCGGACCGACGTCACTGACAAAGCTCAGGTTGTTGCCATGGTCGACAAGTCCGTCGAGCGGTTCGGACGCCTCGACATCCTGGTGAACAATGCTTGGCGGACTTTCGGTTTCGCTCGGCTCGAGAAGATGACCGACGAGCAGTTGCGCGGCGGTTTCGACATGGCAGTGATGGCGGCATTCTGGGCGATGCAGGCTGCCCTGCCGGAACTGGAGCGTCACGGCACGGGCCGCGTGATCAACATGTGCAGCCTCAACGGCGTGAATGCTCACATGTACTCGGTGCAGTACAACGCGGCGAAGGAAGCATTGCGAACCCTGACTCGCACTGCTGCCCGCGAGTGGGCTCCAAAGCAGGTGAACTGCAACGTCATCTGTCCCGGTGCGCAGAGTGCGGCGTACAAGCGTGTCGCCGAAGCCAATCCGGAGAACGTGGCAGTGATGGCCGCACAGAACCCGATGGGGCGGATCGGCGATCCCCTCGACGACATCGGCCCCGTTGCGGCCTTCTTGGCAAGTGACGACAGCCGTTACGTCACCGGCAACACCCTCTTCGTCGACGGTGGTGGGCACATCAACGGCGTGCAGTGGGCGCCGACCGTCGACTGATCGACGGCGACGCAGCCGGTGTATCCGGCGTCTATTTGGCCGTGAACCCGGCGTCGACCGGCAACGCGATACCTGTGACGTATCGAGCCTGATCCGAAACCAGCCAGGCTATCGCGTTGCTGACGTCGGCAGCTTCGATCAACTCGACGTTCAAGAGGTTGCCCACGTCGGCTCCGCTCGATGTCGGGGAGTCCGCAAACAGCTTCGCGACCGCGTCGTTGACGACCATCGGTGTATTCGCGCCAGTCGGGTGCACGGAGTTGACACGAATATTGTGGGGAGCAAGCCAGTGCGACCACGTGCGCCCAAGCCCCACGATGGCGTGTTTACTCGCGCAGTAGCCGTCGGATCCGCCGGTGCCGTCACCTCCACGACCGACAAGTCCCAGAGTTGATCCGGTCAGGACTATTGCGCCACCTGTACCTTGTTCGATCATCGCGGGCGCTGCGGCCTGGACGGTATTCCAGACGCCGAATAGGTTGACCTCCATCTGGTCGCGGAAGGCGCGAGCATCGTCGATATCCGGGGACATCATGCCGATACCGGCGTTGGCCAGGACGATGTCGACGCTGCCCAGCTCCGCAATTCCTTCGGATACCGCAGTTCGCAGTGCGGACAGATCGCGAACATCCACTTCTCGCGCGACGATACTTCGTCCCAGGTTCTCGACCGCTGCTGTTGTCTGCCGCAAATCGTCGGCGGTTCCCATCGGGTAGGCCACCGATTCGATCTGACGGCAGATGTCGAGCGCAATGATGTTCGCGCCCTCCTGCGCCAATCGCACGGCGTGGCTCCTGCCCTGACCTCGGGCGGCCCCGGTGATCAGTGCGGTTTTGCCTTCCAACTGTCCGGGCATGCGTGCTCCGTCCGTCGTGAATCATGATTACTCGGTCATGAGTACTGACCCGAGGGGACGGCGAAATTCGTCGCCGGCGACGTAGTCTGAGTTCAGTTACAGCGGGAACTCGCTTCGGAAGAGAAGAGGCTCGGGATGTCCGATTGGGTGAAGAAGGTCGAAGCTGAAGCCAAAGGGCTCCTCGCCGAGGCGGAAGAAGAGCTGACCGTCCTTGAAGGTGTCGACACCATAGATCCGCTTGCCGACGACGATCCGGCACCAGAAGACGGCACCAAGCCGACGTCAGACTGACCCTGCGACCCGTCGGCGCGCCTCGACACCGCTCGGTATCTCAGAACGGTGGCGGGTCGTCCCCGTAGTCGATGGGTTCTCGGCGGGCTCGCGGTGATTTCCGCCGCTTGTATTGAACGTGCTCCTCTGCTCGTTTCTGTATCCGTCGGCGCTGGCGATTGCGATCACTCTGGATACGGGCAGCTTTGTTCTCCGCCTGGGTCCGCCGATTTCGACCGCCCTGGGGCGGTGTCGGTTCGTGCGATCCAGCCATCAATCCTGCGGGTCGCGTTCGGTAACAATGCCCGGTCGGCGACGTCAGCGACATGGTCCGATCCACGTTCGACGTGAACCGCCACCGGTCGGAATGCTTGAGGCGATGATGGTTGCGGCAGAACGCACTCATATTCGACGCGACCGTTTTACCGCCGCATTCGGGGTCGCCGTGATGGAACGGTTCATTGTGGTCCAGATCGGAATTCCAGGCAGGGACATCACAATGCAGCCATTGGCAGCTGCCCGCGATGATCCGTAACCAGGTATCGAGAACGGCGCCCGGTCGGTAGACGCGCGCCGAAGCAGGCACCGGCTCTGCGACGTCATCAGCAGGTGCTCGGACGTTTCGAATTACGGCGTCACGGGCGATATCGCGAGCATGCTCAGCGCTGATCACCCCGTACCCGTCGAGGTGGGCGGGCTCGCCGCCACCGTGCAGAGTGGAATCAGTCATCACGACGTGAACCACGGGCCGACGAACGACAACACCACCGCTACGATCCTGCGGGCAATCAGCTCGGCCACAGTTGCACGGCAAGAATTGTGATCCGTTGGTCAACTCGAAGAGCGCGTCGGCTCGTCGCTGCTCGTACGTTCGAGAGTCGTTTCGGCATACCGACATTGCCAACTCGCGTAGTCGGCCGTCGAATGCCCGAGCCTGTTCTGCCGGAACGCTTCCCAAGATCTTTGCCATCCCGTCCTCGGCAGCGCTGACTCCGACGAACCGATCGGTGAGAGCACGGCGTCGGCGTTCTCGCATACCTTCCGGGTCCACCATCGCCACGATCCGATCGATCGCCGCTGTCAGTCGCCTTCCCGTCAAGCCCGTTCCGCCTGCTACTGGTGGGGCGAGAACCTGCGCGAGCAGTAGTCGTTCCACCTCGTCGATCAATTCGTCTTTCACGTTCGCGGAATCGATCAAACCAACTCGGTACAGATCCAACTCGCCACGGGCCATCGCCGCTCGAGTGCGATGCAGACGAGTCTTTAACGAGAACCCCAACCCGATCAGCTTGCCGGCAGCCGCGCGACCCATCGTCAGTGACGCACCGACTTCCGACTCCGCCAACTCGTGTGCGGTCGACGACCACGCACCACTGGCGACATGCTCCGAGCTTCGCCGCGAAAAGAACTCGGCAATCACAGCGAGCTTGCGTTCGACCAGCATCGCCTCGCATGCATGCAGATCGGTCATGAGATCAACCAGCGCACAATCAGTTTCGGTACCGGTCAGCTGTGCTGAGATACCGAAGAGCTCTGTTGTCGGGTTGAACATGCATCCATTCTATTCGAATGTGTGTTCGATGCGAACTGAATTCTCAAATCAGTCGGAATAGTCCGAATCGGCCGAAATGCTTATTGTGCTTGCGTTTTGGATCCTGTTCATTCGAAACTCGAACGTGATTGTCGTGCCACTGTGTAAGTATCGGCTTGTGGCAGACAACGCGGTGAAACTCAGTGAACAGTCGCTTGTGCTCTTCATGGACTATGGACAGTTTTACATATACGGCGACGATGACGGTTTCGGGAGGGAAACGGACCTGCTCGAACTCGCGATGGCTTCGCGCCCTGCGTACAGTGACGGCACAGTTGTGATTGTCCTGAGCCCGCACCAGAACAACTTCAACATGCACACAACGGTCGAAGTCTGGTCCTCCCGACCCACATCCGATCGCGAGAAATGGCAGCAGGTCAGTGAGTCGTTTCTGGCGGTTGGTCCGCAGGGGTCAATCAGCTTTGATTCACCTCCGGGTGGGGAGTTCATTGTCTGTGATGTACCCGAGGGGTCATATCTGGTCGAGATTGCCGGCCGCGGTTTTGTAAACTACGGCTGGCCCGGATCGACGGAACCCGGAGATGTTTGGCGGGTGCGTATGTGGCCTGCAGGTGGTGACGAGGTGCGGCCATCGCTGCAGTGGGACATGCCGGGATATGGCGTTCCTGTGGACGAACCGATACCTGAACCGATTCCTCGTCCACAACGGGACATCGAGTCGAAATGGATAACGATTTACGGCGAGAACGGCGAGCCGTCCAGGGTTGTGCAAATCAGTGACCTCCGCGCCGAAGCTGCTGAACGAGAGCGGCAGGAGTGGGGAGGAGATCCGATGCCTGAACTCGAACGATTCCAGTCCGGCAAAGATCTAGCTCGTATGGACCGACCACTTGTCGAAGCGGTCGTCCGCATGAACGTCGCGACTCTTCGTCGACTCGCGTTTTGGGCCGCTGTGCAGGCGTATGAGCATGCGGGATTAGCCGACAGGGATTGGGTTCGTCCGGCCCTCAACGCTATGCATGTGGGACAACAACTTCCGGAACCCTTCGGAAATCGCACAGCGGCATTCGAGCACCTACACGAGGAGGAATTCGGTGCGGGGACCGAGAATGTGGAGTTGGAAGTCAAGATCGAGATAGTGGACCATTCGCCGCAACCGGAGTCCAATCCGTTCGATCACGGGAATATTCATGTCCCGTCCTACGCTCTCAATGCGATTTTCGACGCGATCGAATCGGACCCGTTGACCGCAGCGGTCAATGCATTGGGAACGGCAGCAGTCACGTTCGGGAAGGATATCCGCATGTTGTTCGCGAGAGCGCGAGTTGAATTCGACCTCGAAGACTGAACCCCAAGTTATTCAAGGGACCTTCGTAGTGCGGTGAGCGGATCCGAGGCATCTCGACGCCCACGCGGACCAGGCCCTTCGGGGTTGACGAAGCGGCCCTCGTCCGAGCGAGTCCACTCGCGTACGGCCCATCTCTCCTTGATCGCCCAACGGCCGTCGCGCCGCTCCATGTGGTCGATGAACCGCGCACCACTGGTGAAGTTGATCATTCCGATGTCTTCGGGCCCGCCCCAGTGTGTGGACATCGAATACGCCTCGCTGATCGCGTGGTCGCCGTGCAGTTCGACCAGGTGGTTGCCGATGTGGTGCATCGTGCCGCCGATCGCGGAGAGTTTTGTTGTGGCCCAGGCGATGTACTCGTCGATGGTGCCGTCGAATCCGGTGTGATGGTCGATCGCGTCCGGGTGGTAGGCGCTGCGGACGAGATCGAAGTCGAGGCGATCGATGCCGCGGCAGTACGTCAGAACCACCTCACGAATTGCCTGCTTGTCGATGAGATCCTGCAGTGCCTGGTCCATGTCACGCCTCCTTGATGCTGGTCATCCAGTCGAGTAATTCCGGTAGTTCTTCGGCAGCGCAATCGAATACGGCAGGCCGAAGCACCACGGCAGACGCGCCGCGGTCGGACCAGTCCAGGACCTTGTCAGCGGTTGCCGAGCGGTCGACGGACCGATTGTCGCGCCGAACCGGCGCCGCAGACACTTGCACACGTGCGGTATCCGGCTCGCGGTCGTGGGCTTCGAACGTGTTGCGCAGCAATGTGACACTGTCGGTGAACGTTCCCAGGTCGGTCGGGTTCACGGTCCAACCGTCGGCGACGCGTGCGATGCGGTCGAAGTTCCGCCGGCTTGGTCCGAAACCGAAGAGCACCGGTATTCGGGGTTGGATCGGCAGCGGGAGGCTGTGGTAGTTCTCGAAAGCGAAGTCGCGTCCCTGGAAGGTGGCCGGTGCATTGGTCCACAGTTCGCGACACGCTGCGACAGCCTCCTCCATGCGCCCGAATCGCGCGTCGAAAGGCATGTTGGTAGCGGTGTATTCGGCTTCTTGCCAACCGACGCCGAAACCCATGACGGCTCGACCTTCGGACAATGAGTCGAGAGTTGCAACCTGTTTGGCAAGCAGGGCGGCTGGGCGAACAGTGGCGATCAGAACCGATACTCCGAGGCGAGCGCGTTCGGTCACTGCGGCGATGGAGGAAAGAAGTGAAATCGGTTCGTACCAAGGGTGATCCAACGGGAACAGGAAGTTGTGTTCGGCTACCCGCTGAGCGTGTGCTTCGGCATTGAACCCGAGATGATCGCCGGTGCAGATCAGATCGATCCCGGCACGGTCAGCACGCGCGGCGAAGTCCAGAACCGGGCGAATCTTGCCGTCGAACAGGGCCTCGAGGCCCAAGATGTTGACGCCGATTTCCACAGTCGTCGTTCCTCTACAGTGCCCGCTTGGCATGCGCGGACATCTCGCCCATGTTGTCCAGACAGAAGAGTCTCGAGCTGAACTGCCAGGACCCGTCGACGCAGGTGAAGCGATCGAAGTAGCGCCCCGCCAGAATGGGTTGCAGGGCAAGATCTTCGGTACCTTGGATGACCGTGACGTACGAGAGTGCCGTCGCTGATTCACCGTCGACTGCGATTCGCGTGTTGGTCAGCAGATGTTTGGTTCGTGGAACCGGCGGATCACCGTACATTCGAATGAAGCCGCTGCAGGCTGCGAACACTGCGTCGGCGTCGGACGAAATGAGCGTGGTGGCAACCCCGTCCGGCCCGCACTGCCCGTAGTCGGACGAGGCGAACAATGCAGCGACTTCACGCAATCGGCCCTGATCGATCAGATGCGTGTACTCGCAGAGCAGGTCACGGATCGCCGACTCGGCGACGATCCGTGACAGCTCCGCGGTCATACGGTGATCTCGCGCCGAACCATCTTGCCGGTTGCATTGCGAGGCAGCAGATCGCTGGTGATGCGCCACTTCGACGGCACCTTGAAATAGGACAGTCGCTCGGCGGCGTAATCACGCAGCTCCGCCTCCGTTGTGGCGGCTCCGGGACGCAGGACAACCACGGCGGACACTTCCTGGCCGAGGTCGGGGTGCGGCATGCCGATGACAGCGCACTCGATCACGTCGGGGTGTTCGTCGAGCGTCTGCTCGATCTCGGTGGGGTAGACGTTCTCGCCGCCGCGCAGGATCAGGTCGGAACGGCGACCGGTGAGACGGAGACGCCCGTTCTCGATTACGCCGAAATCGCCGGTGCGGAGCCAGCGTCCGGGGGCAATTGCCGACTCGGTCGCCTCGTCGTTCTCCCAGTATCCGAGCATGACGAAGGGGCTGCGTACGCACACTTCACCTTCGATGCCGTCCGGCAGCCATTCGCCGAAGGGATCGCGAATCTCCATCGAGACGGTGATGATCGGACGCCCGAGAGTGCCTGGGAATTCTTCGAGTTCGGCGCCGACGGCGACCGCAATGGCGGTGCTGCATTCGGTGAGGCCGTAGCTGTCGACCAGAGCATTGCGTGCGAACGGCACCTGCTCCTTGAGGCGTTCTTTGAACGCGGGCGACGACGGCGCGGATGCCAGCGAGAATGCAGTCAGCGAAGAGACGTCGTACTTGGCGATGTTGCCGTGCTCGAGTAGCCGCGATGCCATCGTGGGGACAGCACCCCAGTTGGTGACACGCTCGCGTTCGACCAACCCGAGCACCTTGTCGACGTCGAATCCGCCCTCGGTCAGGATGACGGCACTGCCCGTCGCGAGACGGGGAACCACCAGATTGTGAAGGCTGGCGATGTGGAAGAGCGGGGAGGTGAGTAGATAACGCAGTGGGCTCGGCTTGGAAGCGTCGTACTCACGGCCGGTGAATGCGGCGCCGATCGCGTCGCTGTACTTGTGGTAGTCGACGACGGCCATCACGTTGCGGTGCGAATGGAGTGCGCCCTTGGGGCGGCCGCTGGTACCACTGGTGAACAAGATGACGGCGGGGTCGTCCTCGTCGATGTCGGTGCTCGGCACGTCGGAGCCTGCATATTCCGCGATGAGCGCGGGCAGATCCTCTTCCATGGTGAGGACCGTGATGTCTGCCGGCAGTTCGGGGAGGGCGGCGCCGCGCTTGGCGTCCACGACCAGAACCTTCGGACGTGAGAGCTCGATCCCGTGGGTGACCTCGCGCGGAACCCACCAACCGTTGAGACCGACTGCGATCGCGCCGAGCGCCTGCGTCGCGAAGAACGTCATGACCCATTCGGGAGTGTTGGCAGCGAGGATGCCCACACGGTCGCCCTTGCGGACTCCGTACTTGTCCCGCAGAGCAGTTGCCAGCGCGGCAACGGAATCGGCATGCTCGGTGAACGAGATTCGACGATCGCTGGTGACGAGATAGTCGCCGTCGCCCCAGGCGCGAGATGCCGAGATCAGTTCACCGATGGCGTGACCGCGGTTCTTCATCACAGGCATGACGGTGCCGAGAACCTCTTCTTCGACGATCTCGAATGGCCCACCTGGACCGGTGAGGCGTGAGACCGCCTGGTCCAGAAGCAACTGCGGATCTGCGGGGGCAGTCATGGAATGGCCTTTCGTATTGTGGCGCTTTTCACGTCACAAAATCTCACGAGAAAATCATATCTGTGGCGGCGGTTACCACTGAGCGAGACTGGGACCGTTCCGGCTCTGAGGCGTCGATACGTTCGAGTCGTATCGCAGTTGGAGTAATCGACATTCCGATATCGACTAGGACACAGGACACGATGACGAACACCGCCACCGAAGCATCTTCGAATGCAGCTCTTGCAGCTCCTCAGCGCGAGGACGTCGCGCAGATGTTGATCGACCGTCTCGGTGATCAGCACCTGGGCCTGCGGACGCGGACGCAGGACTGGAGCTGGGACGAGGTGGTGCGCGAGAGCGCAGCGCGCGGCTCGCTGGCGAAGTCGCTTCGCGCGCCCGGACCGTTTCACATCGGAGTACTTCTCGAGAACGATCCGGAGTTCCTGTTCTGGCTCGGCGGCGCGGCCCTGATCGGGGCCACGATCGTCGGCATCAATCCGACCAGGCGTGGAGCTGAACTCGAGGCTGAGGTCCGGTACGTCGACTGCCAGCTGATCGTCACCGACAAAGCAGGCTACGAGAAGCTTGCCGGCCTGGACCTCGGGCTGACCGAAGATCGTTTCGTCCTCGTCGACGACGCGTCGTACCCGGACAAGATTGCAGCACATCACGTCGAGTCGCCTCAGATCGACCTCGGTGTCGACGCGTCGACGCTGTTCTTGCTTCTCTTCACCTCGGGCACCACCGGAATGTCCAAGGCAGTGCGGTGCAGCCAGGGGCGTCTGACGCGGTTGGCCTACGCGAACTGCGCCAAGTACGACATCGACCGCGACGACGTCTGCTACTGCTGCATGCCGCTCTTCCACGGCAACGCGTTGATGGCTCTGTGGGCGCCGGCCCTTTCGCAGGGAGCTACGGTCTGCCTCGTTCGTAAGTTCACGGCCTCGGGATTCATGCCGGACGTTCGGTTCTACGGCGCAACATATTTCACCTACGTCGGTAAGGCCTTGGGGTATCTCATGGCGACGCCGGAACTGCCCGACGACATCGAGAACACCCTCACCCACGGCTTCGGGACCGAGGCGTCGCCGGGGGACAAGGCAGAGTTCATCCGTCGTTTCGGTGCACAACTTTTCGAGGGATACGGTTCGAGTGAAGGTGCCGGATCAGTAGTGCTCGATCCGAACCAACCTGCCGGAGCGCTGGGCCGTCCCGCGAGCGAGAACATCGTCATCGTCGATCCAGATACGCGCGAAGAGCGACCCCGCGCAATTCTCGACGAGCACGGTCACGTGCTGAACCCCGACGAATCCATCGGCGAGATGGTCGACAAGGCCGGATCGAAGAAGTTCGAGGGGTACTACAAGGACGAAGACGCGATCGCCGAGAAGATTCGCCACGGTTGGTACTGGACAGGCGATCTCGGCTACGTCGACGAGGCCGGCTTCATCTACTTCGCGGGACGCAAGGGCGACTGGATCCGCGTCGACGGTGAGAACACCTCGGCTTTGATGATCGAGCACATCCTGCGTCGGCACCCCAAAGTGATTGCCACGGGTGTCTTCGCGGTACCGGATCCGCGTTCGGGTGATCAGGTCATGGCTGCGATCGAGGTCGCCGATCTCGCCGATTTCGATCCGGTCGAGTTCGCCGACTACCTTGCCGCGCAGGCGGATCTGGGTACCAAGGCAGCGCCACGATTTGTTCGCGTTTCGACCGACCTGCCCGTCACGGGCTCCAACAAGGTACTCAAACGTGAACTTCAAGCCGATCGCTGGCGGACCGACGAACCAGTGTTCCACTGGGTGGGCCGAGGCACTCCCGAATACACGTTGATGACCGAAGCTGACGTGGTGAACCTGGAGAAGGAGTTCGAGACGCACGGCCGCACGCGGTTCCTGTGAGTGAAGTTGCGCTGGTGACCGGCGCTTCCCGGGGGATCGGCCGAGAGTGCGCGCTGGCATTCGCGCGCGCCGGATTCGACGTTGCAATCACTGCTCGCACCGTTCGTGAAGGAGAGGGGCGGGCAGCCCCGCGAACGAGGCAAGGCGAGCAAGTGATTCCGGTGCCCGGCAGCCTGGAGACGACGGTTGCCGAGATCGAGTCCTTCGGTGTGCGCGCATTGGCCGTTCCGATGAACCTGCTCGATCTGGCATCCGTCCGCGGCGCCGGTGAACGGGTGCTGGCCGAGTGGGGACGTGTCGACGTGCTGGTGAACAACGCCTATGCGCAGACTGTCGGAAACATGGACCGGGTGCTCGACATCGAGATCGACGACGCTCAGGCGATGGCGATCGGGAATTATCTGCACCAACTCGCTCTGGTCCAGGTGATACTCCCGTCGATGATCAAGAGCGGCAACGGCGTAGTGGTCAATCTGGCATCGGGCTCGGCGACCATGGATCCGCCTGCGCCTCCCGGCGAGGGTGGTTGGGGTCTGTCGTACGCCGCGTCGAAGGCGTCGTTCGGACGTATTGCCGGAGCGATCAACTCCGAGTACCGAGACGCCGGAATCAAAGCGTTCAACCTGAGTCCGGGATTTGTCATCACGGAATCAGGGAAAGCCCGTGGTGGCGCGGACGCAATCGTGGACGCCGGATTTGCGGCCACACCGGCATCCGTACCCGCTGCAGCGGCGGTGTGGCTTGCAACAGATCCCGATGCGGACCGGTACCTCGGTCGCGTCGTGGATGGTCCGAAATTGATGGCGACACTGGAGGAAACGGTATGAAGCTCGGCGTGGTCGTTCCGGTCGAACTGGGTCGAAGCGGAGACCCTGATTGGATTCTGCAATTCGCCCGTGCGGCCGAGTCGCTGGGTTTCGACGAGATCTCGGCAGTGGAGCACTCGGTGGTCATCGCCGACACCGAGAGCGAGTACCCCTATTCTCCGACCGGCAAATCGCATCTTCCCGATGACTGCGACATCCCGGATCCGCTCGAACTGCTTTCGTTCGTGGCGGGTGCCACAACCACTTTGGGCTTGTCCACTGGAGTTCTGGTGCTGCCCAATCACAATCCGGTAGTGCTCGCCAAACGATTGGCGACGCTCGATCGCCTTTCCGGTGGGCGATTGCGCATCTGCCTCGGCCTGGGGTGGATGAAGGAAGAGATCGAGGCGTGCGGCGGTGACTTCGAGCGCCGCGGCAAGGTAGCCGATGAGGCCATCGCGGTGATGCGCTCACTCTGGGCGGGCAAGGAAGCGGTCGATTTCGACGGCGATTACTTCTCGTTCAAGGGTGCGTACAGCTGGCCGAAGCCGCACCGCGAATCCGGAGTTCCGCTCTACATCGGTGGACACAGTCTCGCTGCTGCTCGGCGAGCAGGCCGGTTGGGTGACGGTTTCCAGCCGCTGGGACTGGCCGGTGAAGATCTCGACAAGGCCGTAGCAGCGATGAAAGCTGCTGCGGTGAAGGCAGATCGAGATCCTGCCGACGTCTCGCTGGTACTCGGTGCGACACTGCTCAGGCTCGACGAAGCGAAACTCGAGTGGGCACGCGGGTTGGGAGCCGATCGAATCGTGCTGTCCGCCAGTCGTCGTGGCACGTCGCTGGAACTGATCATCGACGAAATGGCCGAATGCTCGAAGCGGCTGGGGCTGAGTAACTAGGAGTGCGGGCGTGACCGGCAGCCATCGGAGCGGCTGCCGGTCATTGCTGTCGGAACGTCGATCAGTTATTGCTTGGTCAGCAATTTGCTCCGGAGCTTTGCGATCGTGTCGGCGTCAAGTTTCAGCACGTCCTGCGAAAACTTCTCCCACCCACCGAACTGGTCGCGAATCTTGTCGAGTACTGGCTGAATCTGGCTGGGACGCTGCTCCATCAACGGTTTCAACAGATCGACATCGATTCCTTTCGAAGACAGAAACGTGTAGGTCTGTTCGTTCTTGGCTTTGTTGTAGGTGTTCGACAGGACGAAGTCGTCGACGATGGTCTTGTCAGGAACACCCAGAATGCCGAGAAGTAGAGCTGTCATCAGTCCAGTGCGGTCTTTGCCTGCCGTGCAGTGGTAAGCGACTGCGGACTCGGAATCGGCGATGGTCCGTAGGGCTTGGGAATACCCAGTCATTCCGTCAGGCTTGGACAGTTGGTCGACGGCGCCGGTGTCGCTGATCCGGACGGCTTCACCGCCCCCGAGCACCTGCTCCACGATTGCAGGGTCACCAGATTTCAGGGCACTCGTAATCGCTGTGGCAAGAGCCTGAGTGCCGGCATCCAGGACTGCCGTGTTGACCACTTTCACGTTCGCGGGAACCTTGTCTGCTCCGTCCTTTGCGATCTCGCTGTCACCTCGGAAATCGACAACGGTCCGGATGCCTGCGTTCTCGATCGTTTGTTGATCGTCAGCAGTCAGATCGCTCAAGCGGTCGCCACGAAAAACCAGGCCCCACTTGACTGATCGGCCGTCGGCTGTCTCGTATCCGCCGACATCACGCACGTTGGCTGCGCCCTGCAGCGTCACGTGGCGGGTTGACGCGATGGTGGAAGTGCCGTCCTCGTCTATGACCTCGAAGTACCAGCGTGACAGTGGGTCGAGGCCGTCGACCTCAGTGGAGAAGCCGTCGACCGTGCCAATTTCCTTTCCTTCTGCGGCTGGGTTTTTCGGGTCGGTGGCGGCGAATACACGCACCTTTTCCGAGCCGCCGTGTTCCCAGACCAGTGAGTAGTGTCCGGCGGACGCTGATGTCACGTCGAGGTCGGTCGGCGTTTTCGCCGACTCGGCCTTGCTGCATGCGCCGAGTACGAGCATGAGTCCTGCCGCCGACAGCGCAAGAACTCGAGTTTTGCAAGTAGCCATGGGTCCTCCGAATCCAATTGGAAATCGGAGGCTACGCACCAGTGATCACTGTGTCGTGACCGTGTTGTGCAGAGCGGGAAAACTGCAGGCTGGAGTGCTTGTCGCCGATGATGATCAGGGATGGGCCAGCCCGTTCAGGAGCATCGCGCCGACAAAGATGGCACTGCTTGCGCGGGCGCTGCAGGACGGGTTGATCGCAATCGACGAACTCTGATCGAAGCGCGAGCGATCGGGTGCGTCGATCCGGGAGTCAGTCGAGGGCGGTGGCGTCGGTTGTCGGCGTCTTGGTGCCGGGAGTCGCTTCGATGTCGAGAACGACCTGGCTGTCGGTGGCTTCTTCGGGGAAGACGTACCGACGCATGGCCCACCAGCGGAAGGCCGTCGCCAGCAGGGTCCCGATGATCGATCCGCTGATGAAGTCCGCGAAGTTTTCCATCAACACCGACACCTCGGGTTGACGCAGATGGAACACGTACCGGGAGGTCCAGAGTGGTACCTGGTTGATGGCCAAACCGATACCCGCGACGATGAAGAACAGAGCGGCCTCGTGATGGCGCTGTCGACCACCGCGCTGCGCAAACGACCATTCGCGGTTGAGGACGTAGGACAGAACCGTCGCGATCAGGACCGCAAGGATGTTGGCCGTCACCGGGTGCTGAGGCAGAACCGTCCACTTGATGCCGAAGAACAGCACCGTGGTGACGATGAAGGCGATGCCGCCGACCACCAGGAACTTGAGCATTTCTGCGTGCGGCAGGACGCGCACGAGAACCCGCTCAGGAAGCCTATTGACCATCTTTTCGACAAACGCCATTGTTCGAGGCTAACCCTGAATACGACGGAGGGCACAAATCGTCGATGCCCGTGTCGGCAAGATCATCAGAATCCGTACCCGAGAATTGCGGGCTTCTGCGCGTTGAAAGCGAAGTCGAAATTCAGGATCTCCTGCGGATCGGACGCGTGGAGTCGGTGCGCCGCCGCGAAGGTCTTGGCCTGGTGCTCGCCCAAGTACAAGCTGCTCAGGACATCAGAGGGCATCGTGATCGCAGGCACCGCGTCAGTGGCCGCACAGGTGGCCTTGCCGCCCTTGACCTGAAGTGCGAAGGTTCCGCCGGCCTTCAGGAACGGATCTTCGACCTTGATGACGGTGTCCAGGTCAGCAGCATATTCACGAGCCTCGAGAGCCGCGGGAACGTCCATGATGCGCAGCCACAGTCGATCGGAGCGCGTCGTCGTCCGGGCAAGACGGTAGTCCGTCAGCATCAGCCGGAGAGGATCGGCAGGATGCTGGCGTGTCTCGATCCGGGTGACGAGGTCGAGGCCGCAGATCGTGCGCCACAGCGCCGCGTGCGCATCTTCGGTGATCGTCACGAACTCGTCGATCCGGGCGATGCTGTCGCGGCCCTCGCTCGTGTGCCGGTAAGCGATGTATCCGTCCGCGTGTGTCAGAAAGAACAGTCCGGAGGCGCCGTCACGATCCTCGGACGGGTCGGCGAACATATGGTCCCAGAGCGGTTGCGGACGGACCTGAGCGCCGGGTGTCTGCAGCCGCCAGCGGTCGTAGATCTCGGGAAGAAGCGTCGAGGCAGCTTTGATGTCGACGATGGACACGCCACCATTGTCGGGCACCTCGGGGCGGAATCGTGCGAAGCGGCGATCGAGGGTGATGCCTTCGCTGAAGGTGGCCGGGCCGTATCCGAAGCGGTTGTAGATGCCGGCCTCGCTGGCCGTCAGGGCCGCAAGTGGTGCTCCGGTCGACTCGATGTGGGCGTGAAGTGCAGTGAACATCGAGCGTAGGACACCACGTCGACGGTGAGTCGGGGCGACGGATACCCAGGTGATTCCGCGCGTGGGGAGTTGGCGTCCGCCGGGCACGGTGAATTCCATGTCGATTTCGATGGCCACGCCGACGGGTAGGTCACCGTCGACGGCGAGGATGATGTCCTCGGGCTTGTAGAGCGCCTTCGTCAGTTCGCTGACCGCGGGAGACGGGTGAAAACCGAACCCCACCGAGTCGAGTAGTTGGAGAGCCGGCCAGTCGCTCTCGGTAGCGGTGCGGATGGTGATCTTGTTTTCGGGGCTCACGTATATCGACTTTGGCATAGATTGCGTGAAGACGCACATGAATATCGGGGCTGACGTTTCCGCACCGGCTCCCAGGGGTACCGCCCGACGGACCAGTCCTGCGGCACGGAGAAAACCGATACGGAGAAACACTGTGGCGATCACCGACATCAAGGAATATGCCCATCTCACCGAGGAAGACGTCGAAGCGCTCGGGCGCGAGTTGGACGCCATTCGGCTCGACATCGAGGAGAAGCGCGGCGCGCACGACGCTCGATACATCCAGCGGACGATCGCGTTTCAACGCTCTCTGATGGTGGCCGGCCGCATCGTCTTGTTCGCCAGCAAGAAGAAGCCTGCCTGGATTCTGGGGACTGCGCTGCTGGGGGTCGGCAAGATCATCGAGAACATGGAACTCGGCCACAACATCATCCACGGCCAGTGGGACTGGATGAACGATCCCGAGATTCACTCGAGCAACTGGGAGTGGGACAACACCTGCCCGTCCTCGGGATGGAAGCACTCGCACAACTTCACCCATCACAAGTTCACCAACATCGTCGGACTGGACAACGACGTGGGCTACGGAATCATGCGCGTCACGCGCGATCAAAAGTGGCACGCCGACTATCTCTTTCAACCGATCACGAATTTTGTGCTCGCGACCCTCTTCGAGTGGGGAGTGGCACTGCATCACCTCGAAACGGACAAACTCCGCAAGGGTGAGGTGAAGTGGTCCGAGAAATCGGACATGGCCAAGGACGTCGGTAAGAAGATCGCGCGTCAGGTGGCGAAGGATTACATCCTGTTCCCCGCCCTGACCGGCCCCGCGTGGAAGACCACGTTGACGGCGAACGTCGTTGCGAACCTCATCCGAAACTACTGGAGTTACGCCGTCATCTTCTGCGGGCACTTTCCCGACGGTGCCGAGAAGTTCACGCTCGAGGAATTCGAGAACGAATCGCGCGCTCAGTGGTACCTACGACAGATGCTGGGCTCTGCCAACTTTCATGCCGGTCCCGTCATGGCCTTCATGAGCGGCAACCTCTGCTACCAGATCGAGCATCACTGCTTCCCGGATCTGCCGAGCAATCGGTACTCGGAAATCGCGGTGCCGTTGCGCGACCTGTGTGACAAGTACGACCTCCCGTACACGACCGGGCCGCTGTGGAAGCAGTACGGATTGACTCTGCGCACCATCTGGAAGTTGTCGCTGCCCAACAGGTTTCTCTCGGCTTCCCAGGACGACGCTCCGGAGACGCACTCGGAGTTGAAGTTCCGCATCCGAGGCGGAATCAAGGAAGTGTTCGGCGTCGATCCGCAGACGGGTAAGCGGCGCGGACTGCGAACAGCGATCGCGATGGTCTCGAGCTGATCAGTTACCGCTTGTGCGCCATTGAACGAACCACGAGATCGCCGGTCGACTGGATTGCCTGCACCAGCACGATCAAGATCACGACTGCGACGAACAGCACCGGTGTGTTGAATCGTTGGTAGCCGTACTTGATTGCGAAGTCGCCGAGTCCACCGGCGCCGATGGCACCTGCCATGGCCGAGAAGCCGATCAGCATCACCGCCGTCAGGGTTGCTCCTGCTACCAATCCCGGAACGGATTCGGGCAGTAGCACCTTGGTGATGATGTCTTTGTCGGTGGCGCCCATGGACCGCGCTGCCTCGACGCGTCCGGAATCGACTTCACGCAAGGCGTTCTCGACGACGCGCGCAAAGAAGGGCACCGAACCGATGGTCAGCGGGACGATCGCTGCCGTGGCGCCGAGCGCTGTTCCGACGATCGCCCTCGTTGCCGGGATGAGGAGCACCAACAAGATGACGAACGGCAGCGAACGGCCGATGTTCACCACGGTGCCCAGAACCGAATTGAGGACGCGGTTGGGACGGATTCCGTCGGGCGCGCTCGCGTGCAACAGAACACCGAGAGCGATACCGATGATCACGGTGAGCACGAACGAGACACCGACCATGTAGAGCGTGTCGAGTAGGGCTTCCCATGCTTCGCCCAGGGAATCCTGCCAGGACGTCTTGTTCATGAGAACGTCACCTTCACTCCGCGCTGCGAAAGATGTTCTTCGACAGACTTTCTTGTCTCTTCGTTGCTGACGAGTCCCGTGTGCGAGGCGAACTCCACGCGAAGGCGACCGACCTGATGGGATCCGATGTCCTCGATACCGCCGGAGATCACGGTGACGTCGACATCGAGATCGCGCGAGAGTTGGGAAATCACAGGCGAGGTCGACAGCGAATCGACAAAGGTGAGGAGTGCCGGAATTCCGGTCGGGGACGTTCGCACCGTTCCGGCCGGCAGTAGCGCCTCGCCGAGGGGTGAGTCCGGGTCTGCGACCAGTTCGGTGAGCGTTCCCTCGTCGACGATGCGTCCCTGGTCGATCAGGGCGGCGCGGTGACAGATCCGTCGAACCACGTTGAGCTCGTGGGTGATCAGAACAATGGTCACACCCAGACGTCGATTGAGGTCGGCGAGCAGGTCGAGGATCGAATCGGTCGTATCCGAGTCGAGGGCGCTCGTGGCTTCGTCGCACAGGAGGACATCGGGAGAAGCCGCCAAGGCCCTCGCGATCCCGACCCGTTGTTTCTGTCCGCCGGACAGTTGCGAAGGGAAGGCGTCACGTCGGTCTTCCAGGCCGACCAACTCGATCAGCTCGTCGACGCGGGCACGGCGATCTGCCCGCGAGTATCCCGCCACTTCGAGAGGGAAGGCGATGTTGGCGGCGACCGAACGGGAATGCAGCAGGTTGAAATGCTGGAACACGACACCGATCCGCTTGCGTGTGTCGCGCAGTTGCGCTGGGCTCAACGCGGTCAGATCGGTGTCGCCCAACAGAATCCGGCCACTGGTCGGGCGTTCGAGCAGGTTGAGGCAGCGCAGCAAAGTCGACTTGCCGGCGCCGCTTTTGCCGATGATGCCGAAGATTTCGCCGTCTTCGATTTTCAGGGATACGGAATCGAGTGCATGCAGAACTTGTGTGCCGCTGCGGTATTCCTTGGAGACCGATTCGATCGAGAAGACCATGACGGGTCTCGATCAGGTAGCGCTGGCCGGAATGACCGAGCCCTGGTAGGTCTGCTCGATGAACGTCGCGACGTCGGCGGACGTCAATGCCTCGGCCAACTTCTGTACTCGCGCATCGTTTTCGAGCGAGGTGCGTACGGTCAGGACATTGGCGTACGGGTTGCCCTCGGCCTTCTCGAGCACCAGGGCGTCCTTGGCCGGGTTGAGGCCACCTTCGATTGCGTAGTTGCCGTTGATGATTGCGAGATCGACATTTCCGTCGTCGAGCGTGCGCGGCAGCTGCGGGGGATCGACCTGGGTGAACGTGAGTCCCTTGGGGTTGTCGATGATGTTCTTCTCGCTGATCTGCGTGATGTCGGTGCCGGGGGCGCCCAACTGCTGATCGAGCTTGATCAATCCGGCCTGCTGCAGCAGGTACAGCCCACGGGCGAAGTTCGTCACGTTGTTGGACAAAGCGACCGTTGCGCCCTGGCGCAGGTCGGCCACGTTGGTGACCTTCTTGGAATATGCACCGAGGGGCTCGACGTGGACCTTCGCCACGGCGACCAGGTCGTCGACACCCTTTTCCTTCGACCACGATTCCTGGTACGGCACGTGCTGGAAGAAGTTGGCGTCGGTGTCTCCGGCTTCGAGCACCTCGTTGGCGTCGAGATCGCCGGTGATCTCGCTGACCTCGATCTTGGTGTCACCGAGCAGGCCCTTTTCTTCGACGAACTTCAGGATCTCGGCGTGCGGAACCGAAGAAGCGACGATGCGAAGAGGTGCGTTCTCGTCGGAGGAGTTGTCGCTCGAGCACGCGGCTACGGTTCCGACTGCGACGGCGGCCACTGCGAAGGCAGCGAGGAATCTTCTGGTGCGCGAGCGTGACATGTGAATCTCCAAGACATAGCCGAACGCACGCCGAGATGGCGTGACAGTTGCTGAACGCTAGCCCGGTAAACCTCCCGTGAGGAGATACAGAATCACCGCGATTTTTTCATGTACCTATTGTCCGAGCAGGATGACCGGAACGTCCTCGGCAAAATCGACTACCAGTTCGCGACGCGAGAACAGCCAGGTGCCGTCGACCTTTTGGAAGCTGTCCTGGTAACGGATCTCGATCCGGTTGTCCCGGTGGCCCTCGCCCCGCGGATAGATGTGGTGAGCGGAGCAGTAAGCCTCACCGTGTGCGGTGGTGGGGCCGTCGAGGTCGAGGATCTGCTGCTCGACGATGTGCCGGGTCGAGTGCAGATGTGAGACGGCATCGACCACCGAACTACTGACGACGGTGTTCCCACGTATCTCCGTCGGCGCATCCGTTCCGTTCAGTGCCGGCGGCAAGACGAATGCCACGTCGTCAGTGAAGAGAGCCGCAAGTGCAGTGGTGTTTCGGCGGTCGACGGCCTGTGCGTACCTGGCGGCCAAGTCGGTGAGAGCGACGCGATCCGAGGAGTCCATGCGCATATCTCACCCTATGTGACGCCGCTCATGTTTCGGCTTCCCGCTCATCGAGACACTCACAGCGCCCACCTGGGCATCTGGTTAGCGTCCAGGCCAAGAGTTGCCAGCCATGAATGCCATAGGAGAAACAGCGATGGATCTGAGGGAATCGCCCGAGCAGCAGGAGCTCCGCAAGGAGTTGCGCGCGTACTTCGCGGCGCTGCTGCCGGAAGAGAAGCGTCGCGCGGCCGGCGAGCAAGGTGTGGGTGGCGAGTACTTCCGCGAGATCGTGAAGTTGCTGGGCAAGGACGGTTGGCTCGGTATCGGCTGGCCCAAGGAATTCGGTGGACAGGGACGCTCCATCGAAGAGCAGTTCGTGTTCTTCGACGAGGTTCAGCGCGCAGGTCTGCCGTTTCCCTTCGTGACGGTCAATACCGTCGGACCGACGTTGATGAAGTACGGCACCGAAGAACAGAAGGAACGTTTCCTGCCCGGCATCCTGGCCGGCGACATCGTCTTCGCAATCGGGTACACCGAGCCCGAGGCCGGCACCGACCTTGCGTCACTCAAGACTCGTGCGGTTCTCGACGGTGACGAGTGGATCGTCGACGGCAACAAGATCTTCACCAGTGGCGCCAACACTGCCGACTACGTGTGGCTGGCCTGCCGCACCGACGCGGATGCCCCCAAGCACAAGGGAATCTCGATCCTGATCGTCCCCACCGAGGATGCAGGCTTCGAGTGGTCACCGATCAACACCGTCGGCGGCTTGATGGTGACGTCCACGTACTACTCCGGCATTCGAGTTCCGTCGAAGGACGTTGTGGGCGAGGTCAACGGCGGCTGGCAGCTCATCACGGCTCAGCTCAACCACGAGCGAATCGGCCTGGCGGCCATCGGTGGTCGCACGTACGGTCTGTGGAACCTGGTCCTGGACTGGGCCAAGGAAAACGGCGCCATCGACATCCCGTGGGTGCAACAGGACTTCGCTCGCACACACGCCAAGCTCGAGGCCATGCGACTGCTGAACTGGAAGATGACGGCAGCCGTCGCACAGGACACGCTCTCCGGAGCCGACGCCGGTGCCACCAAGACGTACGGGACCGAGACTCACGTCGACGTCTACCGCACCCTGCTCGGAATTCTCGGCTCCGCCGGTCGCATCCGCCCCGAGTCTCCGGGCGCTCTGCTTGCCGGTCAGATCGAGCAGATCTCGCGTCAGGGTGTCGTGAACACCTTCGGCGGCGGCGTCAACGAAGTTCTGCGGGACATGGTCGGCACCATCGGCTTGGGACTCGTTCGCGAAAAGAGGGTCAAGTGAGCGACATTTCGGCGCAACTCGACGCTTTTGTCGGCCAGACGCTTGTTCCCACCACCTGGGGGCCAGACGAGGTCAACATCCCCATGATTCGGCATTGGGCCGAGACCATGGGCGATACCAACCCCGTCTACCTCGACGACGACGCTGCCCGCGCCACCGGTCGTGACGGCGTCGTCGCTCCCGCTCAGATGCTTCAGGTCTGGATCATGCGGACCTTTACCGACAAGATGGCGGGCAACGACCCGTCGCAGGTGTGGACCGATCTGATCGCCACCCTCGACGCAGCCGGCTACAGCTCTGTCGTGGCCACCGATTCCGATCAGGAGTTCTTCGCCGAACTGCGCCCAGGCGATCGCGTTAACTACACCGAGGTCATCGAGTCGATTTCGCCGGAGAAGAAGACCGGCCTCGGTGTCGGACACTTCGTCACGACGCTCAAGACCTACCGCAACGGTGACGATCAGGTTGTCGGCACCCAGCGGTGGCGGACGCTGCGGTTCAAACCTCAGGAATCTGCTGCGCCCGAAGCTCCTCGTGCACTGCGTCCGCGTCCGGCTCTCAACGCGGACAACGCTTTCTGGTTCGAAGCAGCCAAGGAGCACCGTCTGGTGATCCAGCGCTGCACGTCCTGCAAGACGCTGCGTCATCCCACCGGCCCGATGTGCGGGGAGTGCCGGTCACTCGAGTGGGACACGATCAACGCGTCGGGTCGTGGCACGGTGTACAGCTTCGTGGTCAATCACCACCCCAAGATCGACGCGTTCGACTACCCGCTCATCGTTGCGGTAATCGAACTCGAAGAGGGAACCCGATTGATCGCCAACATGGTGGGTATCGCGCCCGAAGATGTCGTGGTCGACATGCCCGTGGAACTTGACTGGATCGACGCCGACCCGGATCTGACGCTTCCCGCGTTCCGGCCGGCCGTACGCGAGGAGCACTGATGGACTTCAATTTCAGCGAAGAGCAGGAAGCAATTCGCGCACTGGCCGACGAGGTCTTCACCAGCAAGGCAACGATCGAGCGCACCAAGGAGATCGAACTCTCCGCCGAGCGCGTCGACCGTGAACTGTGGCGCGAACTCGCGAGCACCGGGTTGCTCGGTATCGCCCTGCCGGAGGAGTTCGGCGGCGGTGGCCTCGGCTTGTCCGAGCTGTACGCACTGCTCGAACAGCAGGGACGTCACGTTGCGGCCGTGCCGATCTGGGAAACGACCCTTGCAGCATTGGCTGTCAACGAATTCGGCTCTGATTCCCTTCGCGCCGAACTCCTTCCGGGAGTTGCCGACGGCAGTCGATTCCTGACCGTCGGTCTCGAAGAGTTCGGTCCGTACACGGGCGGCGACCCACTGACCACGGCTGAGCAGGACGCCGACGGCAACTGGACCGTGACGGGTGAGAAGGCAGTAGTGCCGATGACTCACGTCGCGAACCTTGCTCTCGTTTCGGCAACCGCTTCCACCGGTACGGCACTGCTGCTGGTCGACCTGAGTGCCGAGGGAGTGACGCTCGAACAGACGCAGTCCACCAACTGGGAGATCTGTGCCAACGTCACCTTTGCCGGTGCCCCCGCGCAGCTGATCGGTGCGGCTGACGGCACCACGGTTCCGTGGCTGATCGACCGCGTTCAGCTGGCATTGGCCGCAATCCAATGGGGCGTCGGGTCGGGTGCAGTCGCGCAGGCCGTCACGTACCTGAACGGCCGCAAGCAGTTCGGCCGTCCGCTGGCGACCTTCCAGGCCGTCAATCATCAACTCGCTGACTGCTACATCGATCTCGAAGCGATGCGCGTGACACTGTGGCAGGCCGCCTGGCGCATCTCCGAGGGACTGGATCTCGGCACCTCGGTACTGGTCGCCAAGTGGTGGGCTACCGACGGCGGACAGCGCGTCGTGCATCGCACCACGCATGTTCACGGCGGCATGGGCGTCGACACCGACTACCCGGTTCACCGTCACCTGTTGTGGGGCAAGCAGATTGCTGCCACCCTCGGTGGTTCCAGCTCCGATCTAGCGCGTCTGGGTGCGCAGCTCGCATCCGGTGTGGAGGTGCTCGCATGACCGTTCTTGCCGGTCGTAGCTACGCAGACGTCGTTGTCGGAGAGGCATTGCCCGAGTTGGCGATCCCGCTGACCCGCACGTTGATCGTCGCCACGGCAATCGCCACTCGCGATTTTCAGGACGTGCACCACGATCCGAGCCTGGCCCAGGAGCGTGGCTCGAAGGATGTCTTCATGAACATCCTCACGAGCAACGGTCTTGTCGGTCGATACGTCACGGACTGGGCCGGATCTGCATCGACCCTGCGCCGCATCGCCATTCGTCTCGGGGCGCCCAACTACCCGGGTGACACCATGACGATGACCGGTGAGGTCGTGTCCAAGGAAGACGGAGTGGTCGTGGTCAAGGTGCAGGGTGCAAACAGCCTCGGCAACCATGCATCCGGCACCGTCGCAGTCGCTTTCAAGGAAGAGGAGAGGCCCTGATGGCGATCAGCCCACTCTCGGGAGCCGCCGCCATCGTCGGCATCGGATCCACCGAGTTCTCCAAGAACTCCGGCCGCACCGAACTGCAGTTGGCGTGTGAGGCCATCGTCGCGGCACTCGCTGACGCCGGTATCGATCCGTCCGAGGTCGACGGTCTGTCCACCTACACGTCGGAGACGAACGGCGAAGCGATCGTGGCTCGCAACTGTGGTCTCGGCGAGCTGAAGTTCTTCTCGCGCATTCACTACGGCGGCGGCGCTGCGTGTGCCACCGTGCAGCAGGCAGCCATGGCAGTTGCGACGGGTGTTGCCGACGTCGTGGTCTGCTACCGCGCCTTCAACGAGCGCTCCGGTGTGCGCTACGGCCTGGGCCAACACGATCGACCGATGGACAGCACGGCTGACCGCGCCGCGTATGCGTGGATGACTCCTCAGGGATTGTCGACTCCCGCTCAGTGGGTCGCCATGTTCGCCCGCCGCTACATGCACCAGTACGGTGCGACGAGTGAGGACTTCGGACGAGTTGCAGTGGTGGCGCGCAAGCATGCCGCCAACAACCCGGCTGCTTGGTTCTACGAGCGTCCGATCACGCTCGAGGACCATCAGAACTCGCGCTGGATCGCCGAGCCGCTGCACCTGCTCGACTGCTGCCAGGAAACCGACGGCGGCCAGGCATTGGTCATCGTCTCTGCCGAGCGCGCAAAGGATCTGGCCAACAAGCCCGTCGTCATCAAGGGCGCCGCTCAGGGCAGTAGCAAGGATCAGCACATGATGACCAGCTACTACCGGCCCGACATCTCCGGTATCCCGGAGATGGGCCTGGTTGCTCGTCAGCTGTACGGCCAGAGCGGCCTGACACCGGACGACATCAACGCCGCGATCCTGTACGACCACTTCACTCCGTTGGTGCTTCCCCAGCTCGAAGAACTGGGCTTCTGCAAGCCAGGCGAAGCAAAGGACTTCATCCGCGAAGGCAACCTCGAGATCGGTGGACGCCTGCCGTCCAACACTCACGGTGGTCAGGTCGGCGAGGCGTACCTGCACGGTGTCAACGGAATTGCCGAAGGTGTGCGACTGGTGCGAGGCACGTCGACCAACCAGCCCGAGGGCGTCGAAAACGTATTGGTCACAGCCGGAACAGCAGTACCCACCAGCGGTCTCGTTCTCGGCGCTGTTTGAGAGAGGAAAAGACAGTGACAACTTCGGAAGCTGCGAAGACCGCCGGCGATTGGCGTGGAGCCGATCTCGGGACCCGCACCGTGTCGTACACCGAGCGCGACGCGATCCTGTACGCACTTGCCGTGGGCGCCAAGGCGACCGAGCTGGACCTCGTCTTCGAGGATCAGCTTCGGGTACTGCCGACCTTTGCTCTGACGCTGGCGCAGTGGGCTCCCGACGCTCTGGGTTCGGCGGGCGCCTTCGACACCTCGACGGCACTGCACGGCTCGCAAGAGCTGAAAGTGCTTGCTCCGCTTCCGCGTAGCGGTGACGTGACCTTGAAGGCTTCGGTCGGCGAGGTGTGGGACAAGGGCGCAGCGGCCGTGTTCGAAGTGAAGGTGGAGTGCGAATACTTCGTCGCGACCTGGTCACTTTTTGCCCCCGGTGCCGGTGGATTCGGCGGAGAACGTGGACCCTCACGTCCGGCGGAGCCGACCGGCGAGCCTTTGTTGACCGGTGTGTTGACCACAGCGGAGAACCAGACGGCGATGTACCGGCTCCTGGGCGACAAGCACCACATCCACATCGATCCCGAGGCTGCGGCGCGGATCAACCAGCCGCGTCCGATCATGCACGGCCTGTGCACGTTGGCCGCGAGCACGCTCGAGCTTGCCCGGGTCGCCGGAGTGCATCCGGCGGACCTTGTGAGCCTCGAGGGTCGATTCGCTGCGGCAATCCATCCGGGTGAAGCGCCGTCCATCGTTGCGTGGGGAACTCCCGACGACCTGGCCTTCCAGGTCACCAAGGGTGATCAGGTAGCGATTTCCGGTGCACGAGTGAGCTTCTCCGCTCGCTAGTCCCTCCAGACTCAACTGCGGGGTGCTTGACCCCTCGTCGCGCCCCGCAGTTGTTCACACGAAGAAGCAGCCCCCGAGCGAATCCGCTCAGGGGCTGCTTCGTATTTGTTTCAATCCTGGTGGGTCGCCATGTAGCGAGCCGGGTACTCACCGCCGCCGTGAACGGCGATGTCGGCGCCGTTCACGTACGAGGAGAGCGGGCTCGCCAGGAACAGGCAGGAGTTGGCGATATCGGCCGGCACGGCCATGCGCTCCATCGGAATGGTCCTGGTGACCGCAGCGCCGCCGTCGGCGCCGTAGACCTCGGCGGCAGCCTCGGTACGGATCAGGCCGGTGGTGATGTGGTTGATCCGGACCTTCGGCGCCCATTCGAGGGCCAATGCCTTGGTCAGAACGAGGAGGCCTGCCTTGGCTGCGCTGTACGCCGCGGTTCCGGGCTGCGGGTCGATCGCCGAGACACTGCCGATGTTGATGATGGCGCCGCCGTCGTCCTGAGTCTGCATCACTGCATTTGCGGCCTGGGCAACGTTGAAGGGTGCCAACAGGTTCAGGGCCACGATCTTCTCGACGAAGCGGGGTGACACCGTCGCAGCGTCGGCGTCGGGGGAGCCGCCGGCGTTGTTGACCAGGACGTCCAGACGGCCGAAGCGCTCGACGGCATCCTGGACGAGGGCTGCGGCGTCGGCGGGATCGCGGACGTCCGTGGCGCGAAAGGCTGCGCTACGACCGTCGGCGGTGGGTAGGTTTTCGGGCTCGTTACGGCCACAGACCAGGACGTTCGCACCCGCGGCGAGGAAGGTTTCGGCGATGACGTAGCCGATGCCTTTGGTGCCGCCGGTGACGATCACCGAGCGTCCGCTGAAATCGACGGGGTTGGGCAGTGTCACGGTGGAGCCTTCCTGGTGCGGTGCCGAGCTGAATTGCCGCCCAATGTGATTGACGCGACGTGGTCGCACACCTTAGGGTCAAGCAAGTGCTTGGTTGTTTTGTAGGTCGAGTGTAGACGACAAACAGCGGCAGTCACCAGAATCGACCGGTCCCTCCCGCAAAAGGGACCTCTGCGTCGACGGACATTGGAGTGGTCACATGGGCAAGCTCGAAGGCAAAGTCGCACTCATCACCGGTGCGGGTCAGGGAATCGGGCAGGGGATTGCCCTGGCCTTGGCCAAAGAGGGCGCCGTGATCGCCGTTTCCGGCCGCACCGAATCCAAGTTGCACACCACGTGCGGACTACTGGCTGACATCGGTGCGCGCGGTGAGGCGGTGGTCTGCGACGTCAGCAAGAAGGACGACATCACCGACGCCGTGGACCGTACCGTCGAACTGTTCGGCGGAATCGACATCCTGGTCAACAACGCCAACGACTGCAAGCCCGGCCCACTCTCGAGCGTGCTCGACGAAGACTTCGAGCGTTCCTTCGCGACGGGGCCGCTCGCCACCCTGCGCATGATGCAGGCGTCGTACCCCCACATGAACAGTCGTGGCGGTGGCGTCATCATCAACATGGTCACCTCGGCGGCGGTGCGCTGGGATGCCAGTAACTACGGCGCTTACGGTTCCATCAAAGAAGGCATGCGCTCGTTGACCCGCGCTGCCGCCTGCGAATGGGGCAAGGACAACATTCGCGTTCTCAATGTTGCCCCGCACGCCAAGACTCCCGCGTTGCAGTGGTGGATGGACAAGAATCCCGAAGAGGCAGCGGCATTTGTCGCAGGTATTCCGCTGGGACGCGTCGGAGACCCCGAGGCCGACATCGGTCGTGCCGTCGTCTTCCTCGTCAGCGAAGACGCCGGGTACCTCACGGGTGCCACGATCCCGCTCGACGGCGGCCAGTCGCGCTGGGGCTGACCGCCATCGACCCGATCAGGTCATCACGGCGCCGCCGTCGACGGCAATCGTCTGGCCGGTGACGTTGCGAGCCTTGTCACTGAGCAAGAAGGCGACCATCTCGGCGATGTCTCCGGGTGTCTGAGCTCGACCCATCGGAACCATCTGTGCGACAAAAGAATCGAAGACGTCAGCATCGGAAACATCTGTGAGCGAGGGATCGCGTCGACGCAGTTCCTTGATGGTTCGAAGCCACATGTCGGTGAGGATCAGCCCGGGCATGACCGTATTCGAGCGAAGTCCTCGAGTCGCGCCGATCCGGGCGACGCTGTGACTCATCTCGATCACGGCGGCCTTCGACGGTCCGTAGTGCGCGAGCATGTCACCGCCCAAGCGGGCACCGATCGACGCGATGTTGACGATCGCTGCCGGACCCTCGGTTCTGCTCACGAATTCGCGGCACATCAGGAAGCTGCCCTTGGTGTTCACCGCAAAGGTGTTGTCCCACTGGTCTTCGGTGATCTCGAGGAACGGAGTGAAGACGCCGATTCCGGCGCCGTTGACGAGTGCAGTCGGGCTTCCGGCCGATGCAGCCACGTCGAAGGCGTTCTTGACGTCACCTTCACGTCGAACATCGCATCGTGCCGTGTGGACTGCTACGCCAAGGCTTTCCAGGCGTGCTGCGGTGTCGGCGAGTGCAGCCTCTTCGATGTCGAGGAGAAGCAGGGTGCCGAAGTCCTCCGCAAGGCGCTCGGCAATAGCGGCGCCCAACCCGGCAGCTGCGCCGGTGACAATGGCTACGGGCGCGCTCACGGCAGGTGCGTTTCGAGCAGTGGGGCAAGCAGTTCGGCTGCGCGCGCCGCCGTGATGACCTCGCTCGGGTCCACCTTGGTCACGACTTTCGAAGCAGAATCTTCGTAGACATGCTCACCGATGAGTCGCCCCTGCTCGTCGTACGGCCAGACAAATGCCAAGGTCCGACGCACGAGATACCAACCGTCGGGGTCGATGTCCGACGACTGTTCGGGGGCTGCGGGGGTGGATCCACCCGATTCGTGCACCGCGCCGAACACCCCGTCTCCCAGAATCGATCCTGGGACGAATTGACTGAAGAGAGTCTCACCCGAGAATCCGCTGTCGGAGACCGCGAAGTCGGACTGTCCGGTCCACATGACAAGGGTGTCCGTCTCGGCGAGTGACTGGTAGAAGTTGGTGACGGCGTCCATGCCGTCCAGAACAATCGACTGCCCGTCTTCGAACAACCGGTAGACGGGTTCTTCTACGGTCATGTCGGGCGAGAGGATTTCCTTGTAACGACCGGAGACCTCGAGCAATGCGTGGCGCCGGTAGTTTCGGAGGATCTTCTGGTGCCGCGGATTGTCGATGGTTCCCAATTGCTTTTCGACGCCATCCATCATGTGGACGAATTCGTGCTCGTACTTGCTCATCACATCTCCTGGTTTCGCGGATTCGGCGGGCTGTCCGGATCTGCGACAACTGTGACCTGACGTGGCATTCGCTGTACATGTAGAACTTCGTTCGACAATTGCCGGTTTGCTTAACTCCGCTGTTCAGATACCGTGATGTTCATCACTTTGCTGGCGAACAGCGGCCTAAGACAACCGAATGGACGGTAATGAAAAAGGCGAGAAGAGGTGAAGATCTGAATCTGCGGTTGGTGTCCTCGTTGCTCGTCGTCGTGGCGGAAGGGCACTTCGGCCGAGCGGCAGACCGGTTGTTCGTCACGGCGCCTGCTCTCAGTCAGCAGATTCGTCGACTCGAGGAACAGGTGGGTGTCGAGTTGGTTGATCGCAGTTCGCACCCGGTGGTGCTCACCGCCGCGGGTGAGGTGTTCGTCGCGGATGCGCGGCCCGCTCTCGAGTTCGCCGTTCGCGCGATGAACGGGCTCGACGCACTCGAGCGTCGGCGGGCCAGGCGGTTGCGGATCGGATTCATCAACGGGGCGGCCGGAAGTTTGGGACGTGCGGTGATCGATTCGTTGCATGCGGAGGTGGAGCTGGTCCAATTGGACTGGTCCCAACAGGTTTCCGCGGTGGCGAGCGCGACCGTCGATGCCGCCTTCGTGCGCCCTCCACTGCCGGTGCTCGACGGTGTGGTGCTCGAACGGATCGGCGTCGAACCGCGGGTGGTGGCCCTGCCTCGAGGACACCAACTGGCGGGCCGTACGAGCATCGAGATTTCTGAAATAGATGGGACTGTGCAGGTTTCGAGTGACGGTGCGCCACCCGAATGGGTGAAATGGTGGTCGGTGGACCCGCGCCCCAGTGGTGTACCCGTCCGGTACGGTCCCTCTGTCCGCACGATGGACGAAGCGCTCGAGGTTGTCGCCAACGGTCGGGCGGTGGTGATAACGGCAGCAACCATTGCCGAGTACTACACCCGCTCGGATATCAGTTTCGTGCGCATTTCCGACATCGAGCAGTGTTCGATCGATCTGTGTACCCGTGAGGGCGACAGCAGTCCGGCAGTGATCGAGCTACGCAAAGCTGTTTCAGCCCTCGGTGCCGACAGGTGATTGCCGTGTCCTGATGTGATGCGCATGTACTCGGATGAAATACGCATTCTTGCCGTCATGGTTTTAGTCGGTTAGACTAAAACCATGAAAACGATCAGCACGGCACTTGAAATCGTCGAGGCAGCACGAGTTTCGGCCGATGTGTTCGGGGGGGACTCCAGCGATCTCGACACCCGTCGCGCTGCAAAGCGTCGTTTTCATCGGCTCGCCTCAGCCATTCATCCGGACCGGGTGAAGCCCGAAGATCGGGTGCGATACTCGGCCGCAACATCTCGATTGAACGAGCTTTACCGCAGTTGGACAGCGGAGTTCGAGCCGGCAGATTCTCGACCCGTTTATGTCGGCGAGCGGGGCGAGTACACGTTGGGTGGATTGGTAGCGCGCGGCTCGGTCGCTAACCTGTACCGGTCCGATGCCGGTGTCGTACTGAAGATTCCGCGAGACCCTCGGGCGAACTCGATGATCGAGGCCGAACGGAATGTGTTGACGGACATCGAGAATTCGTGCGAAGCCGGTTGGGCAGTCTCGTACTTCCCGCGATTGATCGATCAAATCACCCATGTGGGCAGCGGCACGAGACGTCAGATCGATGTGTTGGACGATCTGACCGAAGGTTTTGTGAGTCTCGCCGACGTCCGTGAGGCGTATCCAGGTGGCCTCGATCCACGGGACTGGGCGTGGATGCACCGACGGCTACTTCGGGCTCTGGCAGCAGCGCATGCGACTGGTTGGGTGCACACGGCGATTACCGCGGAGAACGTGCTGATCGAGCCTGATCGGCACGGGGTGGTGCTGGTCGGCTGGTCCTTTGCCACCCGTACGGGCAGCCGCCCGGTGGCGACGATCGGTTCCGATCGTGATTCGTACCCACCGGAACTCGGCGAAGGAGCGTCTCCGGCCTGGGACGTCTACATGGCTCATCATTTGATGCTCCGAATGCTGGGCGAGCAGACCCACGAACGGATGAAGGTGTTTGCCGACGGCTGCATGCAGGACAACCCGAGATTGCGTCCCGACGCGGTCGACCTACTGGGTGAGTTCGACGAACTCCTCGATCTTCTCTATGGCCAGCGGACATTTCGTCCGTTCGCCGTTCCATCCACGAAAGGACAGTGATTGTCATGGGCTACGGAAACTGGGACGACAACACCTATTTGGCGGGCAAGACTTTTCGTGCCGCACGCGGTGTCGACGATTTCGGTTACACCGATTCGCTTCGGTCGCGTCCGCGAAGCAGTTGGAAAGCGGACCCGACCCTCGACCCCTTCGGCGTCGACAAGCGTGAATGCCGAGACTCGGCCGGGCACCCCGATTCTCTCCCGATAGCAGTGCTTTTCGATGTCACCGGCTCGATGGGCGCTGTTCCTCGAATCATGCAGGACAAGCTCGGAAAGCTGCACGGGCTGCTGCAACGCAAGGGATACGCGGATGATCCGCAGATTCTGTTCGGTGGTATCGGCGACGCCGATTCCGATCAGGTGCCACTACAAGTCGGTCAGTTCGAGTCGGGTAACGCGATGGACGAGCAGCTTCGGACCATCTTCCTCGAGGGCAACGGTGGTGGACAGAAGTCGGAAAGCTATGAATTGGCAGCATATTTCATGGCGCGCCACACCAGTACGGATGCCTGGGAGAAGCGCGGAAGGAAAGGCTACCTCTTCATCATCGGCGACGAGCTGAACAAGCCGCGGCTCTCGGCTCGTCACATCCGTTCGGTGATCGGCGACAAGGTACGTCAGGACGTATCGGTCTCGTCGATCTACCGTGAACTCGAAGAAAGATGGAATGTCTACTTCGTTCTGCCAGATCAGTCGTCGTACTTCAACGATCCGGAAATCGCGGATCACTGGAAGAAGTTGCTCGGTGAACGCTTCGTCAAACTCGACGACCCCGCTGCGGTGTGCGAACTGATCGCGCTGACGGTCGGAATCGGTGAGGACCGCATCGACCTGCGTGACGGACTGGCGGATCTCCGCGACATCGGTTCAAGAGCTGAAGCCGAGACCGTCGGCAAGGCTCTCGCTGTGATCCCAGGGCGCAGCACCGCGACGGTGGCCGGGTTGCCCCACGATCTCGGAACCGATACGGACGATGTCGATTTCGCATAGAAGGAGAGCATGATGGAGCCGTTCGAAGACCGCGATATCGTCGTCGTAGACCTCGGGTTCGGAGATGCGGGGAAGGGAGCAACCGTCGATTGGCTTTGCTCCGACCAAGCCGATTTGGGTGTGGCCGCAGTGGTCCGGTTCAACGGTGGGGCACAGGCAGCGCACAACGTGACGGTCGGCGAGTACCACCACACGTTTTCGCAGTTCGGTTCGGGAACGCTGTCCGGCGTCCCGACGTTTCTCTCGAGATTCGTGTTGGTCGAGCCCATCGCCCTCGCCCGGGAGGCGTGTGCTCTGGAAGCGCTCGGAGTTCGAAATCCGTTCGATCTGATACGGATCGACGCGCGCGCATTGTTGACGACGCCGATTCACGTGGCCGCCAACAGGGCCCGTGAGGATGCTCGCGGCGGTAACCGACACGGCTCGTGTGGCAAGGGGATCGGTGAGACCGCGGCGTATGCGCTCGAAATTGCGAATGCGCCTACGGTGGGAGACTGCCGGCGACCTGACTCCTTGCGTCGTAAGTTGTCGGCGTCGGCCACATTCTACGGACCGTTGATCGCGGAGAGTCGCCACGGTTTTCCGCCGATCGACGACATGGTCGACATGTACGCGGAATTCGGTGCCGTCGTGGACATCGCCGACCCGGATGCGCTGGGCGCGTTGGGTGCCCGTGGTCGTCTGGTATTCGAGGGGGCACAAGGTGTCCTTCTCGACGAGTGGCGGGGGTTTCACCCACACACCACGTGGTCGACGGTCGAGCCGTCCAACGCGCGAGCGATGATCGACGAGTTGGGGCGGGACAGTTACGTACTCGGCGTCACCCGCACGTACATGACACGACACGGAGCTGGGCCCTTCCCGACGGAGGATCCGGAGCTGGCGAAGGTGTTGCCCGAGCTGCACAACGGGACGGGTGAGTATCAAGGCGGATTCCGGACGGGCCACCTCGACGAGTTGTTGTTGCACTACGCAATCGAGGTGAGCGGTGGCGTCGACGGTTTGGCGCTTACTCATCTCGACGCGATGGATCGCGCGCGGGCTGCAGGCGTCCCGATCCACGGGGTGCACGCGTACGAAGGATTGCCGTTCGTTCCCGTCGGAGAGTGGAAGGATCTCGATCACCAGCAGGCGCTGACAGATTCCCTGAAAGCCGTAGGGGTCGTGCCGAAGGAACTTCCGGCCGACCCGGAGGATTTCGCCCGGTATCTGAGCGAGGAAATGGGTGCGCCGGTAGTGCTGACCGCGAACGGTGCCGACCGGGTCGATCGTCAGATGCGATGCCCAGTGCCTGCATGATGGACGGTGTGGACCAGTCACTTGTCTCGATCGATGTCATCGCGCTCCGGTTCGGCAATCCGGAACCCGGGATGTTGCGATTTGCCGTCACTCCGCGGCAAGCGGAGCCGTACACCGGGCAGTTGGCGCTGCCCGGTGTACTGCTGGGCGCCGGTGAGCGGTTGCAGGACGCCGCCAGGCGAGCCGTGACCACCAAGCTCGGAATTCCCGACGAGAAGATCCTCGTCAGCGGTCAATTGACCGTGTTCGACGAACCCAATCGCGACCCCCGCGGTCCGACGCTCTCGGTGACCATGTGGGCAGTGATCTCGTCGGACGAGGTGCCGGGTTCGGCCGAATGGGTGAGCTGGGACAACCCGGGGGACCTTGCGTTCGACCACAATCGGATAGTCGCCGATACCCGCCCGATCCTTGCTGACACCCTGTTGTGGCGAGATCAGGCATTCACAGGGGCACTACTGGGTCCGTCGTTTCCGGCGTCGTACGCGCTGGCCGTGGCGGAGGAGCTTTCCGGTGTGCGTCCGGACCCGGGCAATTTGAACCGGACGCTCAAAGCGTTGCCAGGGCTGGAACGTACGGACGAACGAGTCCGGGTCAGTGCCACCGGGCGACCCGCGGTGGTCTGGGCGTGGACCGAAAACAGCTGACCTACCTCAGAAGTTGCCCCGCGCGGCCTGCTCACGCTCGATCGCTTCGAACAGGGCTTTGAAGTTTCCCAACCCGAATCCCAGTGAGCCGTGGCGTTCGATGATCTCGAAGAACACGGTGGGACGATCTCCGATCGGCTTGGTGAAGATCTGAAGAAGATAGCCGTCCTCGTCACGGTCGACGAGGATGCCTCGCTTCTGCAATTCCTCGATCGGAACTCGAACCTCTCCGATACGCGCGCGCAGTTCTGGATCCTCGTAATACGAAGCCGGAGTGGAGAGAAACTCGATTCCTTCGTCGGCCAGAGCGTCGACTGCTCCGAGGATGTCGTTGGTCGCAAGTGCGAGATGCTGAGCGCCGGGACCTTGATAGAACTGGAGGTACTCGTCGATCTGTGACCGCTTCTTCGCGATGGCAGGTTCGTTGAGTGGGAACTTGACTCGGTGATTGCCGCTCGAGACGACCTTGCTCATCAGCGCGGAGTAGTCGGTGGCTATGTCGCCGCCCACGAACTCGGCCATGTTGGTGAATCCCATGACCCGGTTGTAGAAGTCGACCCACTGGTCCATCTTGCCGAGTTCGACATTGCCGACGACGTGGTCGAGGGCCTGGAAGATTCGCTTGGGCGCGCCGTCACGCTTGCGGTACGACGACGTCCGTTCGACGTATCCGGGAAGGTAAGGGCCGGTGTAGCGGGAACGGTCGACGAGGGTGTGCCGAGTCTCGCCGTACGTCGCGATGCTGGCCAGGCGAACGGTGCCGTGCTCGTCGGTGACGTCGTGCGGTTCGCTCAACACTGTCGCGCCTTGGGTGATGGCGTGTGCGATGCACTTGTCCACGTCAGGGACGCTGAGCGCGATGTCGCGGATACCGTCGCCGTGACGGCTGTGATGTTCGATCAGCGGACTTGCCGGATCCACAGCACCTTTGACGACAAACCGCACGGCCCCGCTTTTGAGTACAAACGCGTGGTGGTCGCGGTTTCCCGTCGACGGGCCTGAATAGGCCACCAATTCCATGCCGAACGCAGACTGGAAGAAATGTGAAGTCTGCGTGGCATTTCCGACGATCCATTCGAGGCCGTCCCAACCGCTCACGGGGAAGGGATCGTGATCGCTGTCGTACTCGACCAAGCCGACCAACTGGCGCAATTGCTCCAGATCCAGGCCGGCCAACTGTTCGTCGTCGGTGAGAGTCTGTTCGACGGTCATGGTGAGTCCCCTCTGAGTGCGATGTACACAGCGCGGTGCTCGAGTCATGTTCGGCACTGCCGGTACAAACAGATAAGTCCTTCAGAGGTTGGGTAGTCAACGGAGGTAGTTGAAAGTAGACACAGCGCCGGAATGCGAAGATGGTGGCACTGTTTTGTAGGCAATTTGCATAGTTGAACGACGAGTGGAGCGGACGTGAATCTCGACGCAGTGGATCTGGCTCTGTTGGACGCGATGAACAAGCACCCGAGAGCCGGTGCGTTGGAGCTTTCGCGTCAGGTCAAGGTTGCGCGGGCGACAGTGCAGGCGAGATTGAAAAGGATGGAAGATGCGGGCGTCATCGCCGGATACGCGCCGCACGTCAATTTGGCTGCAGCGGGTTTCGGAGTACAAGCATTCGTGACTTTGCAGATCGCCCAGGGGGCGCTCGACACCGTCACCGCGGAACTCGAGGCAATCCCCGGTGTGCTCGAAGCCTTTGCCACCACCGGCTCCGGCGACGTGCTGTGCCGGATTGCCGCTGCGTCGCACGAGGATTTGCAAGCGACGCTGCTCGAACTGAATCGGTCGGGGATAGCCACCCGGTCGACCAGCGTCATGGTTCTCTCGGTTGTGGTGCCGCTCCGGTCGATGCCCCTACTGCAGACTCTGCAGTCGAAGCAGACGACAAAAGCTCCCGCGTATAGACACGACGATCAGTCTCGCTGACGACCCGGAGCCCAGAATCCCAGAACGATCGCGGATACCCACATGATCGCGGCGAGCATGAGTGCTCCTTGATCCATGCCTTTGATGAAGGCTTCACGGGCGAATTCGGCCAACTGGGCACCCTGCGGCCCGGCTGCTTCGGCGACGTGGAGAGCTGCGGCCAGAGAACCGGATACCGGCTCCTTGGCCGGTTCGGGTAGCAAGTCGACCGCGGGCTGGACGTGATTTCCGTAGCCGGCGGCGAGGATACTTCCCGCCAGTGCAACGCCGATGGCGGAGCCGATCTCACGGGTTGCGTCGTTGACTGCTGAGGCAACCCCCTGTTTGGAGTCCGGTGCGTTGGAGACGATGGCAGCAGTGGCGGGGGTTGTCGACAAACCCAATCCAATGGCGGCCACTACCAAGGGAACACAGACTTCGGCATAGGTCGAACTGGCATCCAAGCGCGTCAGGAGTGCAATTCCGGTTCCGAGGAAGGCGACTCCGGTTGCGGTGAGGGCGCGTAGACCGATACGCGGAATCAGCAGGGGCGCAACCACGGACAGGGCCATTACCGGCACGGCGATCGGCATAAGGGCTAGCGCAGATTGCAGAGGGGAGTAGTCGAGCACCAGTTGCAGATACTGCACGATCAGAAAGAACAGGCCGAAGGTCGCCAGAAATTGCAGGGTCAGCGACGCCGCGCCGCTGCCGAATGCACGATTGGCAAACAGTCTGACGTCCAGAAGTGGGTGGCGAGTGCGTAATTCGACCCAGCTGAAGATTGCTGTCATGGCGATTCCGCCGATCAGCAATGCGAGAACCACCGGATCGAGCCAGCCACGGGCGGGCGCCTCGATCATCCCGAGGACGAACAGGCCAATCGAGCCGGCGATCAGCGCTGTACCAGGTAGATCGAGTGGAGTTGCCTCCGTGTCCTTCGACGTCACGATCGTGAACGACACCACGAGGATGAGAACTGAGACGACGGCCAGGCTGACGAAAATCGAATGCCAGGACCATTTTTCGAGGAGTAGCCCGGAGACGACGAGTCCGGCGATTGCACCGGACCCTGCGACGCCGGACCAGACTCCGACGGCGCGGGCACGCTGCGCCGGCGGGAAACCTGCAGTGAGTAGAGACAGCGTCGCCGGCATGACAAACGCGGCGCCGACGCCGGAGATCACGCGGGAGACGATGACCCACGACGGTTCGTCCGCGAAGACCGGAATCGACGAGCCGGCAGCAAAAACGAGTAGTCCGAACATGAGCAGTTCTCGTCGACCGTATCGATCGCCGAGTGCGCCCGCCGGCAACAAGAGACAAGCCAGCGTGAGCGTATACCCGTCCACGATCCACGTGAGCTGGCTCTGTGTTGCACCGGTATCGCGGGCCAAGTCGGGAAGGGCCGTGTTGAGCGCGGCCATCGCTGCGACGACCAGCGCGACGGCGCAGCACGCGACCGTCAGCATCCAGATCTGTCGGATGGTCCACGTGGACTGTTCGAGCGTCGTATCGCTACTCACGAAACCTCCCGATAGAAACAAGACCATCAGTATCGTTACAAGAACAGCAGTTCCACAACCCCCAAGTGGGTATAACTGAAGTTGTGACGGTGGGAATCGACAAGCAGGGAATCGAACAGCAGGGAAACGACGAGGACCCGCGCAAACAGCGTTCCAGGTCCAGGTTGCTCGACGCAGCGACCACGCTGCTGGCAGAAGGCGGCGTCGACGCCGTGACGATCGATGCCGTCACCAAGTTGGCCAACGTCGCGCGTGCGACGCTGTACCGCCATTTCGACAGCGGCACGGAGTTACTCGCCGCGGCATTTGCACGTCTACTGCCGCCGGTGCCGGAGATGTCCGGGGAAGGTGACCTCCGCGCGCAGTTGCTCGAGTTGTTGACCAGTCAGGCCAAGGCCATCGAAAGCGCACCGATCCAGGTGACGGCGATGTGCTGGCTCGGCTTGGGGCCGGAACTGAAGGGTTATTCGAGCGTCGATGCCCTGTCCGCGGACAAGCCCGAATTGCGATCGCTGCGCCAGACGGTCTTCGAGCAGTACCGACACGCGTTCGATCGGATCCTGCGCTCGCCGGACGCGATCGACGCGTTGGGGGAGTACGACTACGACGTCGCACTTGCTCAGTTGGTCGGACCGTTGGTGCTCACCAAGCTGGCCACGCTGACGCCTCTCGGGGAGGCTGCGTGTGAGCAGATCGTGGACGACTTTCTGGCTGCACGCGGAGTGTCGAGCTGAGAGCTCACGGCTCCAGATTGCGGCGTAGCACGTACTGCTCGAGCCTGTCGATGCCGCGCACTCGTCGCGGACGAAGGTGTCGCAGTTTGAAATTGGCGTCCGAGCCGAGCTGGGTGGCCAGCTCGGAGTCGATCAGCACAGTGCCGGGACGAGCAGAGCTGGTGAGACGCGCGGCCTTGTTGACCACCGAACCGTAGAGATCTCCGAAGCGAACCAACGTCGGCCCCATGGCCAGACCCACCCGAAGCTGCGGATCGTCGTGATCGGCGAGGACCGCCTGCTGGATCTGCAAAGCGATCTCGGCGGCGTGGTGGGGACTTTCAGCGGCAAACATGACCTCGTCACCGACGGTCTTGACCACCCAGCCGTAGTTGCGACCGATGATTTCGGTGGACGCGGACTCGAACCGCTCGAGCAGATCGTTGAGTTCGGCGGAGTCGAGGCCGCGGGTCAGCGAGGTGTACCCGACGATGTCGGCGAAACCCACGACCAGAACACGACTCGCTACTTCTTCGCCCGGGTTTCCGACGTTGCGTCCCGTCGAGGACGCGACGTGGCGCTTCCACACGTACGTCTGCAGAGATTCGACAGCGGGAATGATCTCGGCGCCGAGGCGCAGAACGATCTTCCGGATCGCTTCGGGCTCGTGATCTGCCGAGTCGGCGAGCTGGTCGATGATGTGTGTGCTGATCAGCGAGACCTGCCACTCAGCCAACCTCGACATCGACTGCCCCAGTGAACGGGCGGCAGCAACCTCACTGCTCTGCGAGATGACTCCTCGATTGACCATGTCGATGATCGTCTTGAGGGCGTTGGCGTCTTGCTGGGTGAACATGACGGCGTCGGGATCCTCGTCGACGGCAAAGCCCATCGCGACCCACAAACGATCGGCACGCTCGCGTGTCACACCGGCGAATTCCGCGATCTGCGATTGCGTGAAGCAGCGCGGTCCGCCGAGGAGGGACTCCTCGATGTCGGCTTGAATCCGGCTGAGCAGATGAGCATCGACGTCGACCGGATCAGCAGTGTGAGATTCGGCAGCGTGAGATTCAGCAGGGGCGGGTTCGGTGACCTCGTCGATCCACTCTGACTCCGAACTGCTCACCGTGCTCCTTCTTGCCGCAACGAATTTCTGTCCACCATCTTCCACGCGGTGCCCCGAGAACAGTACTGAATTGGCCGAACCGCCTACGGATCCTCGGGCTCAGGCGGGCGGTGAGAGTCAACACGTCGGTGGCTTGTGCAAGAGTTGCCCCGAGAAAAGCACTGTCGATACCGAAACGCACGAGATACTTCTGAAAGGACCTGCGCATGCCACCCCGTAGACGTTCCGGCGCTGCCGCATCAACGCCGGATCACCTCACTGCGGACAATCTGGCAGCGCTCGCCACGGCTGTCGCCGAAGGCAAGCGCGCCACCGTCTATCTGCGCGAGGCGACCCCCAGCTTGGGGATCGAAGCCGGTACCTCGGCGAAAGTCGTGTCGGTGGACGGCAACACCGTGATGATCCGCCCCAAAGGCGTCAACGACGAATTGCCTTTCGAGGCAGAGGAATTGCGCATAAACCGCGTCTCCGCGGCACCGGCCAAACCGGCGCCACGGCCCAAACCAGTTGTGGAGTCCGAGCCCCTGATGGAGCCACTCGTAGAGCCTGTTCGACCGAAGCCGCGTGCGCAGCCTGCACCCGCTCCGGTACCGACTGCCACTGCTGCCCCTGCCGCGACACCTCGTCCGGCCGTCAAGCGTGCGAAGAAACTGCCGGCCGGTATCAGCGTCACCATCCATGCCGGCGCGGACAACGACTGGAGCGTGACGGTCACACAGGGCGCCAAGCGTCCGGGCAAAGCAGTTCCGGTCGCACCCGATGCGGTCGAGCGAGCTGTCCGCGAGTTGGGTGAGCCCACCGCAATCGAGGCTGTCGAGTCCATCATCGTCGCTGCACGGGACATGGCTGCAGCGCGAGTCGACGAGTTGAGTCGTCAGCTCGAGGAGGCACGCAAGATGCTCGAAGCGCTCGGAGCTACCGACTAGAAACGCTGCGTAGGTCCGCACTTTCCGGGGTATGCGTTTTTTGCAGCGGGGAGATTACCGGCGGAGAGATTGTGATGTTGCAGCGAATTGTTTCGGCTCTGGCAGCGTTGGTCTTGGCACTCGGACTCGGGTTCATCGTCAGCAGCAACGCCGTTGCTGCACCCACGCCCATGGGTGGTGGTTCGGGCATCATCATCGACAATCAGCTGGTCTGTACGTTGACCACTATCGGTCACGACAACGGCGGCAGACTCGTGGGTATCACCGCAGGTCACTGCGGTGGTCCTGGATCGTTCGTGATCCCGGAAAGCAACGAGGACGCAGGCGTGGTCGGCACGTTCGTCGAGTCGAATCCGGACCTGGACTACGGGGTCATCCAGTTCGATCCGGGCAAGGTCACACCAGTTCGAACGGTGGGCGCGGCAACCATCACCTCGATCGGCGCTCCGGCCAGCTTCCCGGCTACAGCCTGCAAGGAAGGCCGTACGACGGGCACGACCTGCGGCGTCGTCTGGGGAGACCTGAGCGCCGACGCATCCACCTGGACTCAGATCTGCGTCGACCACGGTGATTCGGGAGCCCCGGTCACGGTCGGGACGACGCTGGTCGCGATGGTCAACGCCTACCTCTGGGTGCCGTGCCTGGGGCCGGAACTCGGCACCAACATGACCTCCATCGTGGACACGATCAATGCCCACGGAGGTGTCGGCGCCGGGTACCGGCCGATCTAGCGGCGGGCTGGGATCAGCCGCACACTGCTCCACCCGAGGCTGATCCCACGAGCTTGGAGTACTTGGCCAACACACCACGTGTGTAGCGAGGCGGCAACGGCTCCCAGCCCTTCTTGCGGGCTTCCAATTCGGAGTCGTCGACCAACAATTCGAGTTGTCCGGTACCCACGTCGAGCCGGATCTGATCGCCGTCGCGAACGAACGCGATGGGACCGCCGTCGACGGCCTCGGGCGCAACGTGTCCGACACACAGGCCGGTGGTGCCGCCCGAGAATCGTCCGTCCGTCAGCAACAGGACGTCCTTGCCGAGACCCGCGCCCTTGATCGCGCCCGTGATGGCCAGCATCTCGCGCATGCCGGGACCACCCTTCGGGCCTTCGTAGCGGATGACGACAACGTCACCGCCGGTGATGGTGCCGTCCTCGAGAGCATCCATCGCGGCGCGCTCGCGTTCGAAAACCCGTGCAGTGCCGACGAATACATCAGACTCGAATCCTGCCGACTTGACCACCGCGCCGCCGGGCGCGAGTGACCCCTTCAAGATCGTGATGCCTCCGGTCGGGTGAATGGGCTTGTTCATCGCCCGCAGGACCTTGCCGTCCGGATCGGGCGGGGTGATGTGCGCGAGATTCTCCGCCACGGTCTTACCGGTGACGGTCAGGCAATCTCCGTGCATGAGTCCCGCGTCGAGTAGTGCCTTCATGATCACGGGGACGCCGCCGATACGGTCGACGTCCGTCATGACGTGCTTTCCGAAAGGCTTGACGTCGGCGAGGTGCGGGACCTTCGCGCCGACGCGAGCGAAGTCGTCGAGCGTCAGCGGGACGTACGCTTCGTGCGCGATCGCGAGGAGATGGAGCACCGCATTGGTGGATCCGCCGAATGCCATGACTACTGCAATGGCGTTCTCGAACGCTTCCTTGGTGAGGATGTCCCTCGCGGTGATACCTCGACGCAGGAGTTCGACAACGGCTTTGCCGCTCTCGCGGGCGAAGCCGTCGCGGCGACGATCCGGTGCGGGCGGTGAAGCGCTGCCGGGCAGCGACATTCCCATGGCCTCGGCGGCGCTGGCCATCGTGTTTGCCGTGTACATGCCGCCGCACGCGCCTTCGCCCGGGCAGATCGCCCGTTCGATGGTGTCGACGTCGGCGCGGCTCATCAGCCCACGCGAGCAGGCGCCAACCGCCTCGAACGCGTCGATGACGGTGACTTCCCGCTCACTGCCGTCGGAAAGTTTGGCGACGCCGGGGAGGGTGGAGCCGGCGTAGAGGAACACGCTGGCGAGGTCGAGGCGGGCCGCCGCCATCATCATGCCGGGCAACGACTTGTCGCAGCCGGCGAGAAGGACCGATCCGTCGAGACGCTCGGCCTGCATGACGGTCTCGACGCTGTCCGCGATCACTTCACGGGAGACGAGGGAGAAGTGCATGCCCTCGTGCCCCATCGAAATGCCGTCGGAGACGGAGATAGTGCCGAATTCGAGAGGGAACCCGCCGGCTTCCCGTACGCCCTCCTTGACGGCCTTGGCCAGGCGATCGAGGGACAGGTTGCATGGCGTGATTTCGTTCCAGGACGAGGCGACGCCGATCTGCGACTTGACCCAGTCGTCGTCGCCCATTCCTACTGCACGCAACATGCCGCGCGCTGCGGTCTTTTCGAGTCCGTCGGTGACGTCACGACTTCTGGGCTTGATGTCGGGTTCGGTCATTTTCCAAGCATAGGCGTCAGCGGGGTGTGTTTCCGGCAGACGAGCGACTCGACTTGCCGACAAACGCCGTCCGTCGTGAATAGACTCGTCGCATCGCAGTTGGGGCTGAGTGTGCAGGTGATTGACGTACAGGGGGATTCACGTGGAGTCGGAACTGACTTCGGCTTTCGGATTTGCAGTTCTGGCCGCCTTCTTGACCGGTAGTGGTGTCTTCCTGGTCGTTCTGACGGTTCTGCACGAGATTGCCCGGTGGAAGGGCCGCTTCGTATCGGTGTGGGTGACTTTCTTTGCCGCTCTGCTGATACTGCCCATCCTGTTCGGCGCGTTGATCGCAGGCTATTCCGCGTTCTCCGAGGTCGACGGGTCCGAGGCTCTGCTTCCGCCGGCGTTCTGGATCCTGATCGCGGCCGGGGGTGCACTCGGCGGTTACATCGGAGTCAAGGTCGGTGTGGTTCGAGGCTCGGCCCTCGATTACCGGTTGTGATCGGGATCGACTCGATCAAACTTCCAGAGAAGCGCAGGCGAAGCCTGGGTGAACATCCCGAAGCTCTCTTGAACGCCCGTTCAGGTGCGGGTTCACTCCTAGCGTGCACACGAATGCCTTCGATCGAATATCCAGACGTGGCCTGCTGCAGGGATCGGCGGCCCTTGCCGGCGCAGTAGGTCTCGGTGTCGCTTCGGCGAGCCACGCCGGTGCCGAGGTTCCGGGTGGCAGCCCGGGCTTCGCGCACGGCGTGGCATCCGGTGACCCGTTGCCGGATGCGGTGATCATCTGGACCCGCATCACCCCGACGGCAGACGCGACGCCCGGTTCCGGCGTCGGGCCGGCGGTGACTCTCAACTGGCAGGTCGCGACCGATGAGGGGTTCGCGAGCGTCGTTGCGTCCGGAAGTGTTGCTGCTTCGGCGGATTCCGATCACACCGCGAAGGTCGACGTCACCGGACTCGATTCGTCGACGACGTACTGGTACCGATTCACTGCGGGTTCGGCTGTTTCTCCGGTGGGCCGCACCCGCACGGCTCCGTCGAACTCGGCAGATCTCGATCGTCTCCGCTTCGGCGTGGTGTCCTGCTCCAATTGGGAGGCGGGGTATTTCGGTGCCTATCGTCACCTGGCATTCCGCGAAGACCTCGACGCGATCATCCACCTCGGTGACTACATCTACGAGTACGGGCAGGGGGAGTACGGCGCGAGAAACGGATCCGTTCGCCTTCACGAGCCGGCCCACGAGATCATTTCGCTGGCCGACTACCGAATTCGGCACGCGCAGTACAAGACAGACCCGGATCTGGCAGCTCTGCACCTGAAGCTCCCGTTCATCACCACGTGGGACGATCACGAATCGGCCGACAACGCGTACCGGGACGGCGCCGAAAACCACACTCCCGGTGTCGAAGGTGACTGGGCAGATCGAAAGGCCAACTCGGCCAAGGCATATTTCGAGTGGATGCCCGTCCGCCCGTCGGGTAGTGGTTCGAGCGTTCAGCTGTATCGTCGGTTCCGCTTCGGGAATCTGGCCGAGATCTCGATGCTCGATCTGCGTACTTACCGCGACGAGCAACCGACCATGAAGCAGGTCGACGATCCGTCGCGCACCATTACCGGACGCGCACAGATGGATTGGTTGACCAACGGAATCGTCACCTCCCCGACGCAGTGGAAGGTCGTCGGCAATCCGGTCATGATCACGCCCTGCGTGTTCCCGCCGCTGGAACCGGCGACCACCGCGGCGTTGACCGAACTGGTGGGTGTGCCGCAGGCCGGTGTCCCGTACAACACGGATCAGTGGGACGGGTACACCGCCGACCGCACCAGGCTTTTCGACGCGATCACCTCGAACGGTGTGGACAACACCGTCTTCATCACCGGTGACATCCACACGTCGTGGGCCTGCGACCTACCGACCAACGCCGCCAACTATCCGGGTGGGCCGACCGTCGGCGCCGAGTTCGTCGTCCCGTCGGTGACGTCGCCCAATATCGACGACATGCTGAAAGTGCCACCGCGCACGGTAACCGTTGCGGCAGAAGAAGCATTCAAGGCCGTGAACCGACACGTGCGGTACGTCGAACTGGATTCGCACGGCTACGGCGTATTCGAAATCGCCCGCGAAGGTACTCAGATGGACTGGTACTACGTCGACGATCTCACCAATCCGCAGAGCAATGCGCACTACGCCGTGAGCTACCGTCTTCCGGCAGGCGCGGGCAGTAGAGTCTCACCCACCTCGGCCGCCCTCGATCAGGCCTCGTACCGACCAGGAGTCGACCAGTGAGTATCGAAGTTTCGCGTCGTAGCGTTCTGATCGGTGGAAGTGTTGTCGCCGGAACGGCATTGCTCGGAACGCCCGCTCGCGCGAGTGTTCCCACCAGCGCCGGAATCCCAGACCTGGACGTGCATGTCATAGTCGTAGACGGCATGCGGCCGGACGAGCTGCGATCGGAGCTCACCCCGACGCTGACCGGGCTTGCGGCCGGCGGTATCCACTACCCGGACGCCAGTGCCATCACGATCGCAGAGACGCTGCCGAACCACACGGCGATGATGACGGGAGTGCTGCCGGCGCGTTCGGGTGTACCCGCCAACTCCGTCTACGATCCGGCCATCGACAAGAAGCGTGACCTCGATCGGCCTTCCGACCTGCAGGCATCGACGGTTCTGGATCGGGTGCGCACCGAACTCGGATTGACCACTGCGAGTGTGCTGTCGAAGCGCTACCTGCACGGGTTGTTCGGTGACCGCGCCTCACTGGTGTGGGATCCGCAGCCGCTCGTTCCCGGTACCGAGCATGCGCCGGACAACTTCACGATCGACGCCTTGATCCGTATCGTCGGCGGGAACTCGCCGCGGCTCTCGTTCACCAACCTCGGTGACGTCGATCGGGTCGGGCACCTGGATCTGTCCGGTCCGTCCGTCCGGATCGCTCGCACGGCTGCACTTCAGAACACCGACAACCAGGTTCGCCGCTTCGTCGACTTCCTTCATGACACGGGGCGCTGGAATCGGAGCATTCTGATCGTGTTGGCCGACCACTCGATGGACTGGTCGGAGCCCGCGCGGCTCATCGGCTTGGATCGACCGCTGAACGCGGACCCGTTGCTGGCAGGCAAGATTCGAATCGCCCAGAACGGTGGCGCAGACCTGATCTACTTCGTCGGACCCGATGGCGAACGGGCGGAAGCCGTCAGCCGGATTCAGCAGATCGTGGATGGTGTGGACGGCGTCGAATCCAGCCACCTCCCCGCCGAATTCGATCTCGGCACCAATGCCGGTGACGTCGTTGCGTTTTGCGCTCAGGGCTGGCGGTTCAGTGATCCGACTCCACTGTCCAACCCGATTCCCGGCAACCACGGTCATTTCGTGACACTGCCCATCCCGTTCTTCCTCAGCGGCGGGCATCCCGCTCTCGACGGTGGACGGAAGATCGACACGCAGGCTCGCACGATCGACGTCGCACCGACGGTTGCGGCTCTGCTCGGCCTCGGTGCACCTGCCGGCGGCTGGGACGGCGTCGCTCGCACGACGGGTGTGTCGCTGAACGTCTAACGAGGATCGCGACCGGTCAGGGCAATCAGCTTGTCCTGCAACGACGCATCGTCAGGAAGATCGACGGGAGCGGAAAACAGACCGCTCTCGGCGAGCATGTCGCGCTGCCCGTCGAGGTCGGACCAGACGGCCTCGACGAGGTCTGGATCGAGTCGCTCGTCTGCTCCGACCGCTCGCGCAAGGTCCCAGGTGTGGATGGTGACGTCCGAGGTCTGCTGGCGCAGATAGGGTTCCACCTTCACCGTGCCGTACGAGAGGTGAACGTGGGCACTGAGGTCCGTCGATTTCCACGCCTTGATGGCGGCATCGGAGTACTTCTGCCATTCGGTCCACAGGTCGTCCCCGACGGGAACGATGTCCGGTGTCGCCTCGCCGACCGTCAGTCCGGCCAGGAGCGGCGGTACCCACTGCTGCTCCTCGATGACGTGGCGGACGAGGTGTTCGACGTGCCAGTCGGAGTCGGGCGTGGGTGCGTTCCAGTCCTCGACCGCAGCGAGTCGTGAACCGAATTCGCGGTGGGCGGTGAGTACGAGTTCGAGCCAATCGAATGCCATCACTCGAGGGTAACCCGATCAGCGTGACGTTAATCGGTGCGTGAGGCTTCGATTCGGTGAAGACTGTCGGGGTTGTCGCTCAGTCGAATCGAGGAGTTTTCATGACCGTCCCCACCGTCACTCTGGCCGAAGGTCTCACTGTCAGCGCCCAGGGATACGGCGCGATGTCCGTCGCCCCGGTCTACGGCCCGGTGGATCCGGCCGAGGCGCTCGCCACGCTGCACCATGCGGTGGACATCGGGATCACGTTCATCGACACCGCCAACGTGTACGGCGAGGGCTCGAGCGAGCGTGCGGTGGGAGAGCTTCTCAAAGACCGCCGGGACGAAGTGCAGTTGGCGACCAAGTTCGGTCTGGTCGGCAACATCGCCAACGGTCAGCGCGGGATCAACGGAGACCCGGCTTACGTGCCGCGGGCACTCGACGAGTCTCTGGGACGACTCGGCGTCGATCATGTCGACCTCTACTACTTGCACCGGGTCGACCCGAACGTGCCGATCGAAGACACCGTCGGCGCGATCGCGGAGCAGGTGAAGGCGGGCAAGGTCCGCAACATCGGCCTGTCCGAGGCGACCGGCGATGAACTGCGTCGTGCGTACGGGGTGCATCCGATCGCGGCGATCCAGTCGGAATGGAGCATCTGGAGTCGGGACGTCGAGAACAAGGTAGTACCCACCGCCGCGGAACTCGGAGTCGGATTCGTGCCCTTCTCACCTGTGGGCCGAGGCTTCCTGGCGGGATCGTTCGATGCGGAGACGCTCGGTGACAACGACCTGCGCCGACGCTTCCCACGCTTCTCGGACTCCGCGCTCCCTGCTAATCAGAAGGTTCTCGACGTGGTCCGCGCCGTCGGTGAGGAGCTCGGCGCGACGCCTGCACAGGTTTCCCTGGCATGGCTCGATGCCAAGGGCCGTCAGCACGGGTTGCCTTCCGTTTCGATTCCCGGCACTCGGTTCGCTGCACGAGTCACGGAAAACGCCGGAGCGTTGGACATCGTTCTGAGCGAAGACCAGATCGCTCGCCTCGACTCCCTCGCCGCGATTACCGAAGGCTTCCGTTCGGCTGATTTGAATTGGGTCTCTCAGGGCCGCGAATAATCATGTCCTGAGCCTTGCGAAAGACAGGAGTAACATACAGACCCGATGAAAAAAGTGTGGTTGGTCTGGGGTGTCGGTGTTTTTGCCTACGTGATCGCCGTGCTTCACCGCACTTCGTTCGGTGTCTCGGGTCTGTCTGCTGCTGATCGGTTCTCGATCTCGCCCAGCGTTCTGTCGAGCTTCGTCGTGCTGCAGATCGTTGTGTACGCCGGCATGCAGATTCCGGCGGGAGTCCTCCTCGACCGCTACGGTTCGCGGATCATGATCGCAGTCGGTGCGTTCATCATGATGTCCGCGCAGTTGGCTCTCGCCTTCACCGAATCGCTGCCCGTCGCGATCGGTGCACGTATTGCCGTCGGTGCCGGGGATGCACTCACCTTCATCTCGGTGTTGCGGTTGGTACCGCAGTGGTTCCCGCCCCGGCAGGTGCCGTTGGTCTCGCAGTTCACGGGCATCCTCGGTCAGCTGGGCCAGGTGATGTCTGCGCTTCCGTTCATGTTGCTGTTGTCCGGACCGGGCTGGACTTTTGCCTACGGCAGCGCTGCCGCTGTCGGACTGTTGGCGTTTGCGCTGGCGTTGAGTGTCATCCGCGACGCGCCTCCCGGTGCCGACCTGGTCGCCGTGCCGGCGGGCGCCAAGGAGATCGGGCGACAGATCAAGACGGTGTGGATGCGGCCCGGCACCCGACTCGGGTTCTTCAGCCACATGGGGACTCAGTTCTCGATCACGACGTTCGCGCTGCTGTGGGGTGTGCCGTACCTGAAATCGGCTCAAGGCCTCGACTCCACGACGGTCGGCTCGCTGCTGACGCTGTCAGTCATCTCGGCAATCGTGGCCGGCCCGATCCTCGGTATTCTCACCGGTCGCTATCCCATGCGTCGATCGTGGTTGGTTCTCACCATCATGGTGGCCAGCGCGCTCATGTGGACGATCGTGCTTTCACGAAGCGAACCGTCTCCGCTCTGGTTGTTGACGATCCTGGTGGTCGTCATCTCGGTGGGTGGGCCGGGTTCGGTGATCGGCTTCGACTACGCGCGCACATCCAATCCGAGTTCGGCGATGGGCACCGCGCAGGGCATGGTCAACATCGGGGGATTCCTCGCTTCCCTCATCGTGATTCAAGTGATGGGCGTCATCCTCGGACACATGGGCGGGTACACGTTCGACGGATTCCGTGTCGCCTGGATGGTGCAATATCCAGTTTGGATTCTCGGTATCGTCGGTGTGCTCGTCACCCGAGGCAAAGCCCGGCGAGCCCTCGCGGCAGAAGGCGTACACGTACGGCCGATTCGCGAAGTCATTCGTCGCAACAAATAACTCGATCGCATCGGGTAATTCATCCCCTGCGGGTGAGGTTCCCAAGCGTCCGAGCCACCAGGCTTGATGGATGAACGACGCAATGAACATCGGACCGGTCGAGCTCGTGGTGCTGGCATTCCCAGGTTCAACTGTGGATCCTGAAGCTGTCGCCGCGCTGCAGAACGTGGTGGAACGAGGTTTTGTCACTCTGCTCGACCTCGTGTACATCGCCAAGGACGCGGACGGACAGGTGTCGCAGATCGATGTCGACGAAGATCTCACCGACATCGGACTGGCGATTCTGTCCATCGAAGCCAAGGCATTGATCAGTGACGAGGACCTGGACGTGGTCCGTGAGTCACTCGAACCAGGAACGTCCGCCGCAGTCATCGTCTACGAGCAGACGTGGGCGCGTGAGCTCGCGTCGACGGTTCGCGGTGGCGGCGGCGACGTAGTCCTTCACGTTCAGATACCGCGCGAGGTAGTCGTCGCAGCGGTCGAAGCAGCATTTCAGTAGCGACAATTACCCAAGGAGTTCGGCATGGTTTTTCGAGGTGGACGCAGAGGGCGGCCGGGGTTGCTCGGCACGGTGGCGCGCACGGCGGTAGTGGCTGGAACCGCAAAGGCGACGTCCAACGCCATGGATCGACGGAGTCAACGAAAGGCCAGCGAGCAGCAGCAGGAATATCAGCAGGAGTACCAGCAGCAACAGCCGCCGCCGCAGCAGCAGGTCGCCCCCGTGCAGTCCGTTCCCCCTTCAGGCGCGGACGATCTGGTCTCCAAGCTGCAGGAGTTGGGACAGCTTCATCAGTCCGGCGTGTTGACCGATGCCGAGTTCGCGGCGGCAAAGGCGCAGTTGCTGAGCTAGCCCTGCTGTTCTCTTCAATTGCGGCAATGCGCATTGCCGCAATTCGGCGTGAAAGGCTGACTTATGATCGACCCACGTGCGGCATCGGCCGCAATCGAAGCCGCGAACGCCCGAGTCGCCGAGACTCTACCGTTCTCCGACGACGCCGACTTCACCGAGGCGAAGCGGGGTTTCGTCGCCGCACTCGATCCGGGGCTGGTTTCCGATTCGGACGGAAAAGTCCTGTGGAACAACGATTCCTACGCGTTCCTTGACGAGGACTGCCCGCCAACGGTCAATCCGAGCTTGTGGCGTCAGTCGAAGTTGGTCGCCAAGCAGGGACTCTTTGCGGTGACGGATTCGATCTATCAGATTCGCGGACTTGATCTGTCGAACATGACGTTGATCGAGGGAGATACCGGAATCATCGTCATCGATCCACTGATCTCCCGGGAAACCGCTGCCGCTGGTCTCGCGTTGTACCGGGAACACCGTGGTGATCGACCGGTTGTCGCGGTGATCTACACGCATTCGCACATCGACCACTTCGGCGGGGTCAAAGGAGTGACCACCGACGACGACGTCGCCGCCGGGCGATGCGTGATCGTCGCACCCACCGGGCTCGTGGAGCACGCGGTCGAGGAAAACGTCTATGCGGGAACGGCAATGGCTCGACGCGCGGCCTACATGTACGGAGCGGCCTTACCCCGAGGTCCCGAGGTAGCGTCGGAGCCGGGTTGGGGCAGACCACCTCAACCGGCACACCGACGCTCATTTCGCCGACGGTGTCGATCTCGAAGACAGGTCACACGGAGACGATCGACGGCGTTCGGATCGAATTCCAGATGACGCCCGGAACCGAGGCCCCGTCCGAGATGAACTTCTACTTCCCGGATTTGCGCGCACTGTGTATGGCGGAGAACGCAACTCATACTCTCCACAACCTGCTCACGCTTCGCGGTGCCCTGGTACGAGATCCTCACGTCTGGTCTGCGTACCTGACGGAATCGATCAATCGTTACGCCTCACGATCCGACGTTCTGTTTGCGTCCCACCACTGGCCGACGTGGGGGACCGAACGGCTCACCGAGTTCCTGTCATTGCAGCGCGACCTCTACGGGTACCTTCACGATCAGACACTTCGTCGAATCAATCAGGGGTGGACCGGTCTCGAGATCGCCGAATCGATCGAGCTGCCAACTGCATTGGCGCAAGCGTGGCACACGCACGGGTACTACGGTTCCGTCAGTCACAACGTCAAAGCCATCTACCAGCGATACATGGGTTGGTTCGACGGTAACCCTGCGCATCTGTGGGAGCATCCACCCGTCGAATCGGCCAAGCGTCACGTGGAGTTCATGGGCGGATCAGCAGAAGTGTTACGGAAAGCTCGGGAATCATACGAGCGCGGCGACTTTCGCTGGGTTGCGCAGGTGGTGAACTACGTGGTCTTCGCTGAACCGGACAACGTCGAGGCCAAGAATCTGCAGGCCGATACCTTCGAGCAACTCGGGTACGGCGCCGAGAACGGCACCTGGCGGAACTTCTACCTCACCGGTGCATACGAACTGCGCAACGGCTCAGTGGGGACGCCCACGGTTGCCGCGGCGCCCGACATCACCGCAGCGCTGTCGGTAAGTCAAGTCTTCGATGCAGTATCGCTGCGCGTGGATGGAGTGCGCGCAGCGGGCTCGCACATCGTCGTCGATTGGAACATCACTGACGAAAACATCGTTCACCGAACGGAACTCAGCAACGGAGTTCTGATCCATTTCGACGTGGAAGGTGAGTCTGCAGATGCTGGGTCTGTGGATGCGATGTTCAGTTTGAGTCGGCGCGACTTACTCGGTGTGCTGCTCGGTGGTGTGGACTTGGGTGCCGAGATTGCGAATGGAACCATCTCGGTTTCCGGCGACCCGGCGAAGCTCGCAGAACTTGCCGGATACCTCGACGAGCCGGATCCGAACTTTGCGATAGTCACTCCGACCTAGCGCTGTATCAGTCGTGAACGAGCCTGTACTTCAACAGGTCTCGAGTCGCGCACCTTTTTGAAGTTGTCCGTTTTGTCTCTGGTTCTCGAAAGTATGTTCGATTAAACTTTCGGCATGGATAGTCGGGGAGCGTGGCAGCTGGATGGTGAGGACCTCAAGAGTGAGGTTCTGGATCTGGTGCGTGTCCGGCACGAGTTGCAGTCGCGGTTGGTGTTGTTGATCGTGGAGATGTTTTCCCGTGAGGTTCTCGGTGGGAAGGGTTTTCGGGCGATCGCGCTGTGGTTGCATGGTTCGACGAATTTGGAGATCGGTGAGTGCAGTCTGCTGGTCGGGTTGGCGCGGTTGTTGATGCTCGAACCTGTTGTGGCGGATGCGTTTCATCGTGGTGACGTGGATGCGTTGAAAGCCCGTCAGGTGGCGTCGTTTTGTCAGCATCCACCCAAGAACATGACGCCGGCGGATGTGGACAAGGCCCGCGGGATCCTGCTTGGCCTGGCGTCGCAGAACATCGCTGATTGTGATGCGGTGCGGGCGGCGATCCGGCGGATCGAGAAGCAGTACGGAAAACGCGAGGACGGCGTTCCGGTGGGTGAGGATTCGGAGCGTAACGAGTTCTACGCGTCGAAGGGCTTGTACGGGCGCGTGTCGGTGAAGGGTGATCTGGATGCGGTGAACGGGGCACGGTTGATCACGTTGTTGTCGAGTCTGTCGGCTCCGACGCCGGAGAAGGACGGTGTCAAAGACACCCGCACTCCGGCACTGCGGCGGGCGGACGGGTTCTGCGAATTGTTGCGCCGGTACGAGCGGGCGGGGTTGGGTCCGATCGAAGGCGGCGTGAAACCGCACGTCACGGTCACGGCCAGCGCGAAAGACCTGACGGATATGCAGGCGCTCAAGGATTTGTTGCCGTCGACCGAAGAACTGGGTTTCGCGTGGACGGATTGGGTGGGTCCGATCAGCATCGATACTGCGCGGATGTTGGCGTGCGACTGCACCGTGACGCGGATTTTGTTGGATGAGAATGGTGTTCCGCTCGACTGTGGCAAAGAAGCAAGGACCGCGACGGTACCCCAGCGGCGGGCGTTGGCGGTTCGTGATGGTGGGTGTGCGTTTCCAGGGTGCGGGACGCCGTCGGGGTGGTGCGATGCCCATCATATTGTTCACTGGGGTGATAGTGGCCCAACGGATCTCGATAATCTGGTCTTGTTGTGTGGTCATCATCATCGGACACTGCACCACACGGAGTGGCGGGTCGAGATCGGCCCCGACCGAAAAACAGTGTTCTATCCACCGATGTCGATTGATTCGTTCCAGCGGCGCATCGGCGGGAACAGTCCGCCCACCGCGGCGTGAATCGCGACAACTGAAGACGTGAGCACCGGGGCACAACCATGCCCCGGTGCTTGCTCAATCCAGTACTTACTCAAGACAACGTGATGTCGGCAATCAGGCCGTGGTGATCGGATCCCTCGATCTCGATCCGTTCCAAGGATGTCGCCACGGCGCCTTTCGTGATGATGTGGTCGATACCGACCACCGCCGGATACCGCTTGTCGGTCGGATAGGTCGGGATCAGGCCGGAACCCAATTGGTCGGCGGCGCTGGTGTATCCGTTCGTGAGAAGATTCCGGAACTGTTTGTTCGAGTACGACGCGTTGAAGTCGCCGCTCACTATCACGTTGTCCCGTCCGGCGACTTTGTCCATGTAAGACCCAAGCCTTCGCTGCTCGTCCGCCCACACCGAAGGCGGTGAGATGTACGCCGGTGCCGGATGCACGGCGAACAATGTGACTGGCTGCGCCAAGCCGACATTCAGTTCTGCGGACAGCGTTTCGGGTGAGAATCCGTCGAGGCTACGCGGATTGGAGAGTGGAAAGCGACTGTAGATTCCTGCCCCGCCACCACCGTCGGTGTACGGGACGAGGAATTGGTGGCTCAGAACCTCGTCAAGCCCGGCGGCTTTGAGCGCGTCGGCTTCCTGGTACGTCAACTCCTGGACCGTCACCACGTCGACCTCGCGTTCGCGGACCATCGCCACAAGCGACTCCGGATCCGCTGCACCGACCATCAAGTTGGCCTGCATGATTCGAATCGATGGACCGTTCGCAGACGTCGACTCCCCAGTTCCGCCGATGTACAGCGGGCTCACAGACCATCCGAACAACCCAAGGACGAGGATCGAGGCGGCGCACACGATCCACTGACGCCCGATACCCGAGACGACGGCACCGATCAGCGGAGCAATCATCAACAAGGGCGCCACTGACGCCAGAACGATCACGATGTTGTGATCGACGTCCAACTGAGTTGCGATCAAGGCAACCAAACCAGTCACGATGCCGGCCACACCGGCCACGGCCGAAAGGCGGCGAAGAACCAGTCGACGAGGGGTCACGGCATCGGGTTGCATGACGTCCATGGAAGCAGAAGAGCGTCATAGCTCCGGGAAACTGCAGGTGGAGTCGGTGCGCCCTATTGTTTGCGCCCTATTGTTGCGGATACGGAAGGTGGCTGCTGCTGTTCTCACTGACGGAGATCGAGCGGCCGAGTTGGGGGAAGGCGCGTTGAGAGCACGCTGGCCTGTCACAGACTTTGCACCCCGCGCCGATCGGCACGATGGTCGCGGGGTCGTCCGTCTGAATTCCGTGTGAGTAGACCATGCGATCGGCGTAGCCGATGTCGCAACCGAGTCCGACGGCGAAGTTGCGCTCGAGTGCGAGGTACCCGAGTCCGCCGCTGTGGGTAGTGCGCGCCACCCAGAGGTATGTCCGGCCGTCGGGCATCTTCGCGACCTGAGTGAGGATGCGACCTGGGCTCGCGAATGCCTCGTGGATGACCCACAGCGGGCAGCTGCCTCCGACTCTGGAGAAGTGAAAGGCGGTAGCAGACTGACGCTTCGAGATGTTTCCGGCGCGATCGGTTCGGACGAAGAAGAAAGGGATGCCGCGTTGGCCGTGTCGTTGGAGAGTGGACAACCGGTGGCAGACTGTCTCGAAGCCGACCTCGAACTTGAGGCTGAGCAGGTCGATGTCGTACCGCAAGGCCTCAGCGGATTGCAGGAATTGGGTGTACGGGAGTAGCAGTGCGCCGGCAAAGTAGTGTGCGAGTCCGACGCGAGCCAGCGCTGCGGACTCGGCGCTCAATGATTCATCCTCGGCGACAAGGGAATCGATCACGTCGGCCTGCGTGAAGAAGGCCAACTGCATTGCGATCTGGAACGCGCGTTGTCCTGCCGACAGACGACGGGCGAGTGTGAGGACCGACTTGTTCGGATCGTAGTAACGCTTGGGCCCGAGCTTGTCGGGTTCGTCGGTACGGATCGTCACGGTGACGCCGTGCTGATCGCGAAGTAGTCGTGCCAGTTGCAAATCCACTGCGCCCACGGACAATCCGTTGTCCAGAAACATCTGCTCGGCAGCGTCGTCCAGAACGGCGATGTGATTCTTTCGGTCGTAGAAGAAGTCCCGAACTTCCTCGTAGGGCATCGGTACGAGTGACACATCGGACGCTGGTTCGCCGGACAACTGCGTCGAGAACTGGTCCAACTGCTCTGTCGCGGCGTGAAGGCGGCGGTGCAACATCACGAGGGTGCGTCCGACCGCCGGCATGCGGGCCACCAATTCGTCCACCTCGGCCAGAGATACGTCTCCAGATTCCGAAGTTTCGGCCAAGGCGTGATGAACGTCCGCAACCAGGCGTGCGTCGGAATCGGAGGCGAAGAATTGCACGTCGAGATCGAACTCGGCGTTGAGCTTGAGAAGGACGGGCACCGTCAGCGGTCGTTGATCGTTCTCCAGTTGATTGACATAGCTGGGGGAGAGTTCGAGTGCCTTCGCCAGTGCGGACTGTGACAGGTTTCGTTCCTCCCGCAGCCGTCGCAGCCGCGCTCCCGCGTACATCTTCTTCATCGAATCTCCTCGGTGCCGATCGCGTTCACCCTACCGAGAAGCTATTCGCAACATTCGCAACATTGCAGCATTGTCATTGCACAAATAGGCAATTGCGAGGGCCTATCCCGAGGTGAATGAGCTGCGTAGCGTGCAAATAGATACCGAAGAACGTGAGAAGAGGACCGATGAAGACGCATCTCGTACGCACTCACCGCTCTGCCGAAGAGTTCCCCAAGGAAGACCACCTCGCGTGGAAGATCGCGGAAGTTGCGACGGATTCCGTCGACGTCACCGACGCCACATCCGACATGATCGTCAACCGGATCATCGACAACGCGGCAGTTGCCGCAGCTTCCCTGGTACGCCGTCCCGTGGTGAATGCGCGGGCGCAAGCACACTCGCATCCGTATACGCCGGGCTCCACCGTGTTCGGTATCCCCGGTACGTTCTCGCCTGAATGGGCCGCCTGGGCCAACGGTGTCGCGGTTCGTGAACTCGATTTCCACGACACGTTCCTCGCCGCCGAGTACTCGCACCCCGGAGACAACATCCCGCCGATCCTCGCCGTCGCTCAGCACACCAGCCGTGACGGTCGAGACCTGATTCGTGGTCTGGCGACCGGCTACGAGATCCAGATCGACCTGGTTCGGGCTATCTGCCTGCACGAGCACAAGATCGACCACGTCGCACACCTCGGCCCTCGGCTGCGGCAGGTATCGGAACTTTGCTGGGCCTGGGCACCGAGACGGTCTACCAGGCAATCGGCCAGGCGCTGCACCTCACGACGGCGACACGTCAGTCCCGCAAGGGCGAGATCTCCAGTTGGAAGGCGTACGCGCCTGCGCTGGCAGGCAAGGTTGCCGTAGAGGCGGTCGACCGCGCGATGCGCGGTGAGGGCGCACCGTCACCGATCTGGGAAGGCGAAGACGGCGTCATCGCCTGGTTACTCGGTGGCCCGGACAAGGAGTACCACGTTCCGCTGCCCGGTTCGGGTGAGGCGAAGCGCGCCATCCTCGACTCGTACACCAAAGAACACTCCGCGGAGTACCAGAGCCAGGCGCCGATCGACCTCGCTCGCCGAATGCGTTCTCGTGTCGGTGATCTCGACCAGATCGCGTCGATCGTCCTGCATACCAGTCACCACACCCACGTCGTCATCGGCACCGGTTCCGGCGATCCGCAGAAGTTCGACCCGACCGCCTCGCGTGAAACCCTCGACCACTCGGTGATGTACATCTTTGCCGTTGCGCTACAGGACGGTACGTGGCACCACGAACATTCCTACGCGTCCGAGCGTGCACAGCGCGCGGACACGATCGAGCTGTGGAACAAGATCTCCACGCGCGAAGATCCCGAATGGACACGCCGTTACCACTCGACGGATCCGGACGAGAAGGCTTTCGGTGCTCGCGCCGAGATCACCTTGAAGAGCGGCGAAGTCATCGTCGACGAGCTTGCGGTGGCCGATGCGCACCCGCTCGGCGCACGTCCGTTCGCTCGCGATCAGTACGTCGCGAAATTCCGCACCCTCGCCGAGGGCGTCATCGAGCCGAGCGAACAGGACCGCTTCCTCGATGCGGCTCAGCGCACCGCCGAATTGAAGGCAGGCGAACTCGATCAGCTGACCTTCACCGTTTCCGAAGACGTTCTTGCTCGGGCTCCCAAGGTCGGCAAGGGACTTTTCTGATGTCGGGCCTCATCGCAGCAGCGACGTCTGCAGCCGACAAGCGGATTGCCTTCCGGGCGGGGCTGACGTCCGGAAAGATTCAACGACTCCCGGGTGCGATCAATCCGCTGACAGCCAGACTGATTCAGGAAATCGGGTTCGAGGGTGTCTACGTTTCAGGTGGTGCGTACTCCGCCGGATTGGCGCTTCCCGACATCGGACTGACCACCTTGACCGAGGTCGCCGGCCACAGCAAGCAGATCGCGCGCGTCACGGACCTCCCGACGCTCGTCGACGCCGACACCGGTTTCGGTGAACCTATGAGCGCGGCCCGCACGGTCACGATCTTCGAGGACGACGGAATAGCCGGTCTGCACCTCGAGGACCAGATCAACCCGAAGCGCTGCGGGCACCTCGACGGCAAAGCAATTGTGCCCACCGAAGACATGGTTCGCCGTGTTCGTGCTGCAGTGTCGGCGCGTCGTGACCCGAACTTCGTCATCTGCGCGCGCACCGATGCTGCCGGAATCGACGGTATCGACGCGGCGATCGAGCGAGCAAAGGCCTATGTGGATGCCGGTGCTGATTTGATCTTCACCGAAGCTCTTGCCACCGAAGCAGACTTCGAGAAGTTCCGCGCAGCAGTCGACACTCCGCTCCTCGCCAACATGACCGAGTTCGGGAAGTCGAACCTCATTTCGGCGAAGACATTGGAAGAGATCGGTTTCAACGCCGTCATCTACCCCGTGACCACCCTTCGGCTGGCGATGTTCGCTATCGAAAAGGGTCTGCGCGAGATTTTTGCGGAGGGCACGCAAGAAGGACTGCTCGGCGAAATGCAGCATCGCAGCAGGTTGTACGAGATTCTCGAGTACGAGCGCTACAACGAATTCGACAGTGGCATTTTCAATTTCAGCTTGGAGGGGAGTAGGACATGACCGAACAGATTCCGGCGATCTACAAGGGCTTGGCCGGAGTTGTCGTCGATACGACGGCTATCTCCAAGGTAGTGCCCGAGACGAATTCGTTGACGTATCGCGGTTACGCAGTGCAGGACCTTGCCGCGAACTGCAGCTTCGAAGAAGTTGCGCACCTGCTCTGGTACGGCGAACTGCCGACTCCCGAGCAGCTCGAATTACTCTGCCTGCGTGAGCGTGCGGCCCGTCGTGCCGACCGCTCACTGCTCTCACTCCTGACCAAGATGCCGGACAACTGCCACCCCATGGATGTTGTCCGCACGGCGATCAGCTACCTCGGCGCCGAGGATCCGGCGGAGGACGACAACTCGGAGAAGGCCAATCTGGCCAAGGCGCTGCGGATGACGGCTGTGCTGCCGACCATCGTCGCAGCCGATTTCCGCCGCCGGCGCGGTCAGGATCCCATCGCGCCGCAGTCGGACCTGGGTTTCGCCGAAAACTTCTTGAACATGTGTTTCGGTGCTGTTCCGGAGTCGGCGATCGTGAAGGCCTTCGAGGTCTCGCTGATCCTGTACGCGGAGCACTCCTTCAACGCCTCGACGTTCGCCGCTCGTGTTGTGACGTCCACACTTTCGGACATCTACAGCGCAGTGACCGCTGCTATCGGCACGCTCAAGGGCCCGTTGCACGGCGGTGCAAACGAAGCTGTCATGCACGACATGCTCGAGATCGACGACCCCGACCGCGCCGAAGCCTGGATGTCGGAGAAGTTGGCTGCCAAGGAGAAGGTCATGGGCTTCGGGCACCGCGTCTACAAGAACGGTGATTCGCGTGTTCCGACCATGAAGCAGGCCCTCCTCGACGTCGCGGCAGCGACCGACGGCGAGAAGTGGGTGCAGATGTACGAGATCCTCGAGAAGACCATGGTCAGTGCCACCGGAATCAAGCCGAATCTCGATTTCCCCACGGGCCCTGCATATTTCCTCATGGGCTTCGACGTCGAGATGTTCACGCCGATCTTCGTGATGAGCCGCATCACCGGATGGACGGCGCACATCATCGAGCAGGGGCAGTCGAATGCACTGATCAGGCCGCTGAGCCAGTATTCGGGCGTGCCACAGCGCACAGTCGTGGCATGACACTTTTTGCTGTCGTGGCATGACACCCCTTTGATACTGCGTCGGCGAGGTTCGGTTCTGGCATCACCGTCTCCTGGCCTCGTCGACGCTTCTCCGTTCGCACTATCTGCAACTTTGCATCGAGAATTCGCAAAGATATTCAAGTGCAATGTGTTTCGACTTTTCTCTAGCGGAAATAACGTGAGTGTCATGACTGAAACGCACGAAGAAATCTTGATCATCCGTCGTGGCGAGACCCTCGACGTCGTGTTCAACCGGCCGGAAAAGCGCAACGCATTGACCCCGCAGATGTACGACGCCATTGCCGGAGCCTGCCGGCGCGCCGACTCCGACCGCGAGATTCGGTTACTCACTCTCCGAGGTGCTGGGGGAGAGGCGTTCTCGGCGGGCTCCGACATTGGCCACTTTCAAACCTTCTCGAGCTTTCACGACGGGCTCGACTACGAAAGCCGGTTCGTCGGCGTACTGACCGAACTCGAGAAAGTGAGGGTTCCCACCCTCGCGGTCATCGACGGTGTGTGCGCGGGAGCAGGGCTGTTGCTGTCGGCAGCGTGCGATGTGCGGATCGCGACGCAGGGGTCACGCTTCTGCCTACCGATCGCGCGCACACTCGGAAACTCGTTGTCGATCCATTCCGTGGCTTTGCTGGCGGACAGGATCGGCAGTTCGCGTCTGATGTCGTTGATCGCTCGGGCTGGGGTGATGTCGAGTGGCGAGGCTCTGCGGAGCGGCTTCCTCAGCGACTGTGCAACAGAGTCCGAGTTCGCGACCCTGACTGCCCAGGTATCTCGCGATCTACTTGCCGCCGCCCCGATGACCGTCTGGACTATTCGGGAGTCCCTGCGACGCATCAGAACCCGAGTGATTGCCGACAACGATGATCTGATGAGCATGATCTACAGCAGTGACGACTTCAAAGCCGGCGTCGACGGTTTCCTTCGCGGGGAACGACCGGTGTGGGCCGGCGTGTAGTTCGGCGGTAGAACCACAGGCTTGCGTTGGAGCGCGCTCTAACCCCTAGCGTTGCCGACCATGACAACAAAGACCTGGATCATCACTGGAGTTTCTCAGGGTTTCGGCCGTGAACTCGCACTGTCTGCACTTCGATCGGGGGACGCGGTAGTCGCTGCAGTTCGTCGTCCCGAGTCCGTTGCAGATATTGCGTCGGCGAATCCGGATCGGTTCTCGGCGGTGACGTTCGACGTCAGAGATACCGCAGCGGCTCCGGGCGTCGTCGAATATGCGCTCGAGCGTTTTGGTCGCATCGACGTGCTGGTCAACAATGCCGGTCGTGGGATGGTCGGCGCGGCGGAGATGGTGGACGATTCGACCTTGCGGGATCTCATGGAACTGCACCTGATCGGACCCGCCGCGTTGGTGCGCGCCGTCCTCCCGTCGATGCGAGTGCAGGGCAGCGGGACGATCGTGCAGATGAGCAGTCAAGGCGGCCGTATGTCGTTTCCCGGCGTCGGGGCGTACTCGGCGTCGAAGTTCGCTCTCGAAGGTTGGTCGGAGGCTCTCGCCGGTGAGGTCGCGCAGTTCGGCGTTCGGGTGATGATCGTCGAGCCCAGCCGATTCCGTACAGCATTCAACACGCCTGGCGTTCTGAGCTTCGCCGAATCATCATCGGAATACCGTGATTTGCTGGATCCCGTTCTGCGGGACATGGCGGCCGCAGACGGTGTTCAGGAGGGTGATCCGGAGAAAGCAGCAGAGATCATCACCTCGCTTGTGCACAGCGAGAATGTGCCACTTCGTCTGCCACTCGGAAAGGAAGCCGTGGAGCGTGTCTCCGCGTCGTATCGGAAGAATCTCGCCGAGGTATGCGTCTGGGCCGACCTGGCTCGCAGTGCAGACTTCGCGGATGCTGCCGGCCCTGTCCGCCCGTTCTAGGCTGAGAGTCATGGCTACGGAAGACTTGATGCGTAAGGCACTCGAGGCACTTGGGGAAGTGGACGGGCCAATGTCGATCGAGGTGATTCACCGACTCGTCGATGCAGGGGACGTTCAGGAGCCGATGTCGATCGCCGAAGTCTCGGACCTGCTGGATGTCTCGGCACATACGCTGCGCTACTACGAGAAGATCGGTCTGGTCGAGGTCGATCGTGACTCGAGCGGACATCGTGTGTACGGTCCGGAATCTGTTCGCAGGCTGGTGTTTCTGACCCGCATGCGTATTTCAGGTATGGCGATTCGCGACCTGCAGCACTACGTCGAACTGGTCGACGCCGGTGAAGGGACAGTTCCGGAGAGGCTCGACATGCTGCTCGAGCACCGGGACACCGTTCGTCGGCAGATCAAGGAGCTCACGTTGTCTTTGGCTGCGACGGAGTACAAGATTGCGACGTACGGCGGGCGGACCGGAGAGCAGGAGTGATCCGTTCAGTGGATGTGAGTGGCTGTTTTCGTGACTCGCCCTCTTCTGATTCCGATCGAGACGAACGCGCCAATCAGGGAGACGATGGCGCCCACCCACATCGTCGTCTGCAGCCCATACATGAATGCAGTCTCTGTCGCTGATCGCAGTGTGAGGGAAAGAGCCGGGTCAATTTCTGTCACGACTGGTGTGGTGCCCTGGGCGACGGCGCGAACCGCATCTTCCGAGACTCGATCGACTATGAAGTCGGGAATGACGTTGCCCAGTAGTGTTTCGTGGAACTTTGCTGCGGATGCCGCCGCCATCACGGCTCCGAGCACTGAAGTTCCGAGGATACCGCCAACTTGAAGTGAGGTCTGATGGACGCCCGCGGCAGGTCCGGCGTCTGCGACGTTCGCATTCCCTAGGATCGCTTGGACTGACGCAGTCATCACAAACCCGATTCCCAGGCCCAGTACCACAAACGGAATGGCCAGAGAAAGGTAGCTTCCGTGTGGTTCGATGGTGGTGAACAGTAGGAATCCCACTGCGCTGAGCAACATTCCCATAAACAAGGGCGGACGTGCGCCGTACCGTTTGATGATCCAACCGCAACTGCTCGAAGCGATTACATTCGCGATACTCATCGGGAGGATGTGGAGTCCAGCGGCCATGGGGGAGTCACCGTTGATCTGTTGCAAGAACAAGAGAATGAAGAACAGTGAGCCGACAAGCGCAAAGAAGGAGATGATTGTCAGGATGACTCCGAGTGTGATTGACCGGTCAGCGAATAGCCGAAGCGGCACCAAAGGATCCGATGCGCGTCGCTCCGCTTCTACGAAGGCCAAACCAGTGACGGTTCCACCGACCAGCCACCCGATGACATGCCAATCAGTCCAACCACTTTCGGGGGCTTTTATAAGTCCATAGGTTATGGCGAGGAGTGAACTCGTCAGCAAGATCGAACCCAGGACGTCGAACTTTACAGTCCGTACGACCCGGCCCTTGGGGAGCAGAAACAATCCTGTGGCGAGGGAAATCGCCGCAACGGGGACGTTGATCAAGAAGGCCCATCGCCAGCTGGTGTGCTCGATCAGCAATCCGCCGATCAGGGGGCCGGCGGCGGATGAAGCGCCGATCAGCGATGCGAAGACCGCAAGCGCCTTCGGAAGTGCTGCCTCGGAGAAGAGGGACCGAAGCAATGCCAGAGCGTTGGTGACTATCAGTGCGCCGAAAATTCCCTGGCCGAGTCTCGAGAAGATCACCATTTCTACACTGTGCGCCAAGGCAATTCCCGCTGATGCCAGCCCGAAACCGACGATCCCTGAAAGGAACACAGATCGTCGTCCGAAGCGATCGCCCAACCTTCCCGCGAGAACGAGCGTTGCCGCCATCGCGAGCAGATAAATGTTGGTAATCCATTGCAAACCAGAGAGACTCGCGCCTAGATCGACGACAAGAACCGGATTGGCCACTGCCGTTATCGTGCCGTCGAGCGAAACGATGAGAACGCCGAGTGCGATCGCGGTCATGGCGACCCAGGGATTGGAGTCTCGGGGTGGATCGGTGGCTGGGAGTGCGTGGATTTCAGTACTGCCAGTAGATGTCACTGAGGTCTGCTACTTTCTGATCGATCGGAGTTCTTCAGAGGTTGATCATGTGGCCGGCGAGGCCGTGGATCGCTTCCTGCAGTGCCTCACTGAGTGTGGGGTGGGTGTGGACGTTGCGTGCCAACTCGTTGACCGTGAGGTCCCACTTCTGGGCCAAGGTCAGCTCGGGCAGCAGTTCCGAAACGTCCGGTCCGATGAGGTGCCCGCCGAGCAGTTCGCCGTACTTCTTGTCGGCGATCAGCTTGACGAAACCGGTTGGGTCACCGAGACCGTGTGCCTTGCCGTTGGCGGCGAACGGGAAGTTCGCGACCTTGACGTCGTCGCCCTCGGCCTTGGCCTGCTCCTCGGTCAAACCGAACGAGGCGACCTGCGGCTGGCAGAACGTCGCACGCGGCATCATCCGGTAGTCACCGAGTGTCTGCGTCTCCGCGCCGCCGATGGTCTCGGCAGCGACGACAGCCTGAGCTTCTGCGACGTGCGCGAGCTGCAGTTTGGCGGTGACGTCACCGATGGCGAAGATGTGCGGGACGTTGGTGCGCATGTAGTCGTCGATCGCGATGGCGCCGCGATCGGTCAACGCGACCCCGGTGTTCTCGAGACCGAAGCCCTCCACGCGCGGTGCGAAGCCGACGGACTGCAGAACCTTGTCGACGACCACGGTCTCGATCTCGCCGGACTTGTTGTCCTTGATCGAGACGGTGACCTTGCTGCCGTCGTCGCTGATGGACTGCACAGCGGCACCGGTCTTGATGGTGACGCCGAGCTTCTTGTACTGCTTGGCGATTTCCTTCGAGACGTCGGCGTCCTCGTTGGGCAGTGCCCGATCGAGGAACTCGACGATCGTAACGTCGACGCCGTAGTTCTTGAGGACGTAACCGAACTCCATGCCGATCGCGCCGGCACCGACGATCAGGATCGAACCCGGAAGGTCACGGGTGAGGATCTGCTCTTCGTAGGTCACGACGTTCTCGCTCAGCGAGGTGCCGGGCAGCAGCTTGGTGTACGAACCCGTCGCGATGATCGCGTTGTCGAACGTGATCGTCTCGGTGCCACCCTTGCTCAGCTCCACGCTGATGGTGTTGGCGTCGACGAACGTGCCCTTGCCGTCGTACTCCGGGATCTTGTTCTTCTTCATCAAGAAGTGAATGCCCTTGACTCGCCCGTCCGCGACCTTGCGGCTGCGATCGAAAGCGGAGCCGAAATCGAAGGACACGTCTCCGGACATGCCGAACGTCTTCGCTTCTTTCGTGAAGATGTGCGCGAGTTCGGCGTTACGGAGAAGCGCCTTGGACGGAATGCAGCCGACATTCAGGCATACACCGCCCCAGTACTTCTGCTCGATGATGGCGGTGCTCAGGCCCAGTTGTGCCGCGCGGATAGCAGCGACGTACCCACCGGGGCCGGCTCCGAGGACAACGACGTCATAGTGTGAGGTCACGATATTTCTCAGGTAGTCGATTCAGATCAGGTCAGTGCTTCCACAGACTGGGGCTTTCGGCCGTGCGGCATGAGGAGAGTCGCGGCGAGTCCGACTATCGCCAGACCTGCTGCAACGAAATAGACTGTTGTGTAGCCAATTCCAGCGTAAATAGGCGTTCCGTCGGCAACCGTTGCAATGTTCAGGGCGAGGATGGCAAAACCAATCTGTACAGCAACAGCACTGCCGACGGATCCCACCACATTGACCGTCGAGGCTGTGACGGCCTGCAGTCGAACCGGCGCGGCGGCGATCACCAGGTTGGGTATTGCCGCACTGATCAGACCGGCGCCGAATGCGTATACCAAGTATCCCAACAGTATCGGCCAGAATTCCTTGTGGGAGACGGCGAGTGACACGGAGCCGATCGCCATCAAGGCGAAGCCGATCCAGTTCGGCAGGCGTGCGCCCCGACGTTCTGCGATTATGCCGACAAGCAACCCCATTGCGACGGTGGCCACGCCGGCCGGTGTGGTCAACCGCGCCATGTAGCTTGCGCTTTCCCCCAACCCGTAGGTAACGCCGAGGGCGATAGGTGTCTGAACGATGAAAGACAACAAGACGAATTGGAGAACGATGACGGCCTGGCCGGTAAATTGCGCGACCAGTGTCGTCACGACAGCGCGACCACGCAGCACCGCAATGTCGATCAGTGGGTTCTCGATTCGCTTTTCGTATCGAGCCCATCCGATGAAAATTGCCACCGCGGCGATGGCGCAGAGAAGTGTCTTCCACGACGTCCAGCCCCACGTTCCGCCTTCGCCGATGCAGTACAGGAGGAGTGCGATCGAGAGCCCGAGCATGATCCCACCAACCCAGTCGATGGACGTTTTCACTCGGATCGGGGACTCGGGAACAACGAGCATGACCAAGGCACCCAAGAGCACAGGGAAGAGTGCCAATGCGAAGAACACTCCGCGGAATCCGAAATTGTCGATCAAAACTCCGGCAATGACAGGACCGGTGATCGTGGTGACACCAATTCCAGCGGTTGTCATGCTGACCGCCATCGCCAGCATCCGCTTCGGGAAGATGTCGCGCATCAGCGAGTAGGTTATCGGCACGATTGCAAGACCGAGTCCTTCGACGGTACGACCGACTAGTACTACGGAGAAGGTCGGCGCGATTGCGACGATCAGCGAGCCTGTTGCCATGCAGGCGGTTGCGATCAGAAGCCATTTCTTCTTACCGTCTCGATCTGCGAGCTTGCCGATCAACGGTGCGCTGATAGCGCCGGAGAGTGTGAACAGTGTTGACACCCAAGCGATGTTCGAGGTCTCGAATGAACCAGCCATGCTGGGGAGTGCGGGCGTCACCAGATTGAACGCGTATGCGACTTCTTCGGACAGAAGGCAGAGGATCAGGAGGATTCCGACCCAGCCGGCGGTTGATCGATTTCCCACGCCTTCTATCGCGAGAGTGGGGTTTGCGGAGGAAGATTCCGATGGAGTCGAGGAAGGATTATCCGTGGATGGAGCGGTCATCGTGGCTCCTGCATCTTTCTGACGGGAAGACGGGGCAGTGAGCGGGACAGTCGGCGCGGCGAGTGTGCAGACCCACTGAAGCATTTTGTGATGTGAGGCACAGTAAAATGGATCGATTGATTCTGTCAAGTGATCCACTAAATCTTTCCCAAGAAAATTGCAAAAGCGCGCACGGAGACGGCGCGTTCTGTGGATGGTGGATCCGCAACCCTACCTGGGAAGATCCATCCGCAAAGCTAGGTCCGGGTTGGATCCATGAGTGACTCGAGTCCGCCTGCGACAAAATCCGCCAGTGTGTCGAATCGACCGTTGGACAGCGCGCGAGATCCCTCGATGCTTGCGTCCGACCATCGTGCCGCCATCACGATCAGCGTGTTCACGGTGAGTGACCAGTTCAGTTCGATCGCGGTGTCGTCGGCTGCGGGGTAGGCGCGTTCGAGTAGTTTGCGCAGCAACTCTGCTGTGTCGTCCTTGACGGGGAATAGCCGAGGATCGTTGGCGAGGCTGAGTTGTCCACAAATAGTCAGCCACCGAACACCTTTGTCAGGTTCCTGATCGAGGAACTGGCGATACGGCAGTGCCAGGAGATCGACGATCTGCCTCGCTGTCGGAACGGTGTCGGAATCGACCATGTTCTTGGCCAGGCGATGAATGTGTGCGAGTACTTCGGCGCCGGAGTCGAGGAGGACGGCGTCGAGGATCGCGTCCTTGGATCCGAAATGATAGTGCGCGGATGCTGCTCCCAATCCGGCTTCGGCATTGATCGCTCGAATCGAGACGGCCTCGACTCCCTCTGCTGCGAACAGCTTTGCCGCTGAGTCGATCAGAGCACGGCGAGTTGCTGCGCCGTCGCGTGGACTGGATCGTGGCATTTCCGCAACCTTTCGGTTTGTTGACCCCATCATATCGCGATGTCGCGGCCTGATTTCCGGCCTGCTGACCCGGTGATGTCTGAGTAGATCTCAGTCGATTTAGAGAATGCACTTGATTGAATCACTTGATCCACATAGGGTGATGTGACAGCAGCCACACGAATGGCAATCGATGCCGGGTTGTCAAAGGCGCGAACCTCGTACTTGCATGTCGGACTGTCAGAAGGAGATCGGAATGGCCACGCACACAAGCGAACAGCTGACCGAAGTAGTGGAACCGGAGTCACTCGACCCACGGTTGGCGATCGACATTTTCACCGTCATGGCCCGTGCGCGTGCGATCGAGGACGCGGTGCAGATTCACATCCGGGACCACGGATTTGCCGGATTTTGGCATCCGGGCAAAGGGCAGGAAGGTGCTGTCGCTGGAGCGGTGGCAGCGATGCGAGACGACGACTATCTGTTCTATCAGGGAAGAGGAGCCACATGGCCGCTTGCCAAAGGGATGACGATGGGGCCGATCATCGGTGACCTGCTTGGAAAAGTGACAGGTTCTACCGGCGGAAAGGGTGCCGGCGTTCCTCACTGGGCTGATCCGGCGCTGGGAATCATGGGGGAGGGTGCGACGCTGGGTTCGGTGTATCCGGTGGCAGCAGGCGCGGCATTGTCGGCGCAAATGAGAGGCACTGGGCAAGTTGCGCTGGCGGACTTCGGCGACGGGACGGCGGCACGTGGCACCTTCCATGAAACTCTTCTCGAGGCATCGCGGTGGAAACTACCGCTGGTCTACTTCTGTGAGAACAATGGAATCTCGGTAACCACCCCATTTGAATCTGTGAGTCCGACACGCACTATCGCCGAACGCGCGACTGCATACGGGATTCCCGGCGTTCGCGTCGATGGTCATGACCCCGTCGCTGTCTACCATGCGACAAAGGCTGCGATTGATCGAGCGCGCGATGGTCAGGGGCCGTCGTTGATCGAGGCAGTCGTCACCCGTGTCGGTGGACACTGGGAAGGTGACGCGCAGAAGTATCGCCCGGAAGACTTCCTGTCGACGTACCGAGATCCGTTGGACATCATGCGTTCTCGACTCGATGCTTTGCTGGCCGACCAGATCGTCGCCGCAGCGCGTGCGGAAGTTGCCGAAGCGCTCGCCGAGGCAGAAGCCGCTCTTTTGCCTGACCCCTCCGTTATCATGAAGGACGTTTTTGCATGACTATCACTGACGACACGTCTGTCAACCGCACGCCTCCGGAAACTACGGTGCAAAGCTACGAGGCAGCACAGGGTGCGGCGATTGCCGAAGAGATGCGCCGTGACCCCTCGGTGTTTCTCATGGGGCAGGACATTGCCTCAGGCGGGTTCTTCGGCGGAACCCGAGGCCTGGTAGAGGAATTCGGCCTGGACAGGATCCGAAACACCGGAATCACCGAAGCATTCATGGTGGGTGCGGCCGCCGGGGCGGCCATGACCGGAATGCGTCCGATCGTACAGTTGGGGTTTGCAGACTTCAGTTTGATCGCCGGGGACGAGATCTTTCAGAAACTGGGTAAGTGGCGCCATATGCACGGTGGTCAATTCGAACTTCCCGCTGTGATCATCATGCCGATCGGGCCGAGCGGTGGTGCAGGACCAGAACATTCGGGTTCGATGGAGATGCTACCGATGCATTTTCCAGGGCTCAAAGCAGTTGTCCCGTCCAATCCTGCCAACGCGAAAGCCCTACTCAAGGCCGCAATCCGGGACCCAAATCCTGTTCTGTACTACCCGAGCAAGCAGCTCAACTTCAAACGGGGTGAGGTATTCACCGATCCCGAGTACGTAATGCCCTTGGGTAAAGCATCGATTCCACGGCGCGGCGACACAGTAACCGTCATCAGCTATGGATGTATGGTGCCTCGCTCCCTCGAAGCAGCGCTCGTGCTGGCTGCGGAGGGCATCGAACTCGAGGTTGTCGACCTGCAGACGCTGGTTCCGCTGGACCACGACACGATCATCGCGTCGGTGATGCGGACCGGGCGGGCGATGATCGTTCACGAGGCGCCGAGAACCGCTGGTCCTGGCGCCGAGATCGCTGCGCTCATCCAGGAGCGTTGCTTCTACTGGCTCCACGCTCCGATCGCGCGTCTCGGTTCTGTGGATGCGCCTATTCCGGCGAGTCGGTTCCTCGAAGATCATTGCTTCCCAAGTGTTTCCGACATCATCGAGACGGCCCGTCACCTGGTTCGCGACTAATTACTCGACTACGAGGACATTCACCATGCTCACACTATTCGACGTCCACATGCCCCACATGGGGTCGGTGGAATTCGCGTTGCTCACCGAATGGCTGCTCAAGCCTGGGGACAGGGTCGCCGAGGGCGATCCGCTTTGTGAGGTGTCGACCGACAAGGTCGACACCGAAGTCGACTCGCCAACTTCGGGAATCCTCATCAGCTACGTTGCCGCAGTGGATCAGGAGGTTCCTGTCGGTGACGTCATTGCTCGATTTGCCTCACTCGACGCCGACCCGGTAGCCGTCGCGCAAGCCATTGCCGGTGAAGATGCAGTCGGTGAAGATGTCGCGCCGGCGGCGTCGACATCGGGTCCGATCGCGGGTCCGTTCCCGATTTCGCCGGATCGGGCTCTCGAGAGCGCGGCCCCGACAGTCGCCGCCGAGGGTTCTCGCCCACCCAACGATTCACTGGTGTTGGCTGCGTCGTGGTTCTCTCCGGTCAATCGTCCGCCCGAAGGAAGTCGACGCCTCCGCCTCGATTCGGGCTCGACTGATATGTCGCTGGAGAGCAAGAGCGAATTCTTGCCGGGAGCCAGGGATCGAGTACCGGAAGATGCTGACACCGTGGCGATTCCCGCCGGATACGAGGCGGTGACCTACACGGCTATCGAACACACTCGCCTGCGTAGGGCAATCGCCAAGAATCTGACAGAATCGTGGAATACGGCTCCTCAATTGACGGCGCAGGTTGATGTCGATTTCACTGCGGTCTCAGTAGCCCGAGCGAAGATCAACCGTGAGAGATCAGCTCGAGGTGAAGGGAAACTCAGTTTCCTTCCCTTTGTCGGTCACGCACTGTGCCGGGCGCTCGCAGACCACCCGGATGCCAATGCCACGTTCACGGACAAGCACCTCGTGCGATGGAACACTGTCAACCTGGGAATTGCCGTGGACACTCCGGACGGACTGATCGTCCCCGTCGTACGTGATGCGCAGAATCTCGAACTGGAGGCACTGTCGGACGCAATAGTCGCGACCAGTAGTGCGATACTCTCGGGTTCCGCGCAGCCGGAGGATCTTTCGGGCGGAACAATTACGATCAGCAACTCGGGAAGTGTCGGCGGCGTGGTCTCGACTCCGATCCTGACTCGTCCGCAAGTTGCCTCGATCGGTCTCCCAGCCATCGTGCGTACCCCCGTCGCGCGAAAGAGCGTCGACGGTGAATCCGAGCTCCTCACCATCAGGCCCATTGCACGACTCGGATTGACCTTCGACCACAGGGCATTCGACGGCGCCGAAGCCTTGCGCACGCTGATGTCCGTACAGAAGTATCTCGAACAATGGCCGACAAAATCGTAGGCACTTCTCGACGTGAGGACATCAGATGAGGGCAGCAGTGCTTCGAGGTGGAGACGTCATACTTGCCGACATTCCGGAGCCGTCACCGGGACCGAATCAGCTTCTGGTGGAGCCGATAGCCACCGGGATCTGCGGCAGTGATCTTTCGGCCTGGCAGCACACCGATGATTTCCTGGCTGCGCATCGTGAGGCGGACGTGCCGGGAGCGCTGTTCGATCCGGCGCACGATGTTGTATTCGGACACGAGTTCACTGCAACGGTGACCGAGTTGGGAACCGGAGTGGTCGACTACGCAGTCGGTGACCGTCTGGTGGTTCTGCCGTGGGTCGTTGACGACGATGGATTGACTCATACAGTCGGATACTGCAATTCGAAGCCGGGAGGGCTGGCTGAAAGGGTTGTTATCCAGGCTGGAGGGCACCTGCACATCCCTCCGGACGTGGATCCGGTTACCGCTGCAGTGACCGAACCTCTCGCCACTGGTGTTAACGCCGTGCTGCGTTCACGAACCGTTGCCGGCGCCGCCGCAGTGGTGACCGGTTGCGGGCCTGTGGGACTCGGCGCAGTCATCGAATTGGCGCAACGTGGCGTTCACCCCATCGTCGTATCCGACCCTTCGGAACTTCGACGAACTGTGGCTTTGGCGTACGGGGCCGATGTGGCAGTCGATCCGAGGCACTCGGATCCACTGAGCACACTTGCAGGAATGATTCCGGCAGATACCGAAGTATTTGTCTTCGAAGCATCCGGAGCGCGGAATCTACTGGGTTCCTTGATGTCTGTCGTTCCACCGTTCACACGCATTGTGATTGTCGGATCGGCAATGGAGCACGAGTCGATTCGACCCGTAATCGGGATTCTCAAGAATGTGAGTTTGGAATTCGTGGGTGGTCCGGGGCGTGGAGAACATACGTACCAAGCGTTTTCCCGAACTTTCGAACATATCGTGGAGCGTCGTTTCGATCCGGGATTGATGGTCACGGGCTTTGCCGGGCTGGATGCGGTGAGTGAGGTGTTCTCTGCGCTGCGCCCGGCCGCGGGTGACGAGATAGAGCACGTGAAGGTTTTGGTTCGGCCCGACCTGCCCGCCGGTGCGGGTGTGGTGCGTTGTGGCGTCGAGTAACGGACTATGGGATGAGGACGTTGTAATGAATGAGGTTGAATCAATAGCGGAGAGCGAGCAGTTCAACGCCGACTTGGTTCGGTCCAGGTTGGTCGAGATGGGTGAGTTGGGTACGGGCGAGGAACTGACTGTGCGACTATTGGCAGGCGGTCGATCCAACCTGACGTTCGAGTTGGCGAGTAAGTCGAGAAGATGGATTCTGCGTCGTCCGCCGATCGGTCACCGTCTGGAGACTGCTCACGACATGGGTCGGGAAGTGACCGTTCAGCGAGCCCTCGCGGAAAGTGCTGTCCCGGTTCCGCGGATCGTGTTCTCCGAGGAGTTCGACGCGACATCGGGTGGAAGTTTCTACGTCATGGACAAGATCGAAGGTCAGGTGTTGCGAACCGATGACGACTTCGCTTCCGTGGACGAGGGCAATCGCTCCGAGTTGGCGCATCGCTACGTCGATTGCCTGGCTGCACTGCACACGCAAGACTTTCGTAGCCTGGGTTTGTCTGGTTTCGGTAGGCCGGAGGGTTACCTCGAGCGCCAGGTACGGCGATGGAGCAAGCAGTTGGCGTCGTCGAAGTCTCGCGATCTTCCGATGTTGGAAAAACTGGGGGCGCGGGTCGCGTCGTCGATTCCGGGGCAGTCTGCAACCTCGATCGTTCACGGCGACTTTCGATTCGACAACATGATTGTTCGGTTAGGTGCCCCGTCGGACATTGTCGGAGTGCTGGATTGGGAGATGTCAACACTGGGTGATCCGTTGACAGACTTGGGTTTAGTCCATCTGTTCTGGTCGGGATGGGCGGGTATCGATAATCCGATTGCCGGGACGCCTTCTGCGCATGAGGGTTTCCCCTCGTTCGACGACCTTGTCGAAAGATATTCCCTAGGTACCGGGTTCGATACCGATGCGCTGCAGTGGTATTCGAGCTTCGCATTCTACAAGATGGCAGTGATTCTGGAAGGCATCCATCTTCGCTTCGTCAATGGGGAAACAGTCGGCGACGGTTTCGAGGACATCGGCTCGATGGTCGTTCCTTTGGCAGAGCGCGGGCTCTCGGCACTTGCGTAGCCGAAAATTGTTGTCAAACAGTAATTTCTGATCTCGGTCGTACTCGGCCCACGAAGGGTGAAGGTGTGTGACATGGACTTCGAGTTCGACGCGAAGACTATTGATTTGAAGGAACTTGCGTCGGCATTCATGGACGAGTTCGTTTTTCCTGCAGAGCATTTCTTCCACGACAACCCGGAAGCTGGGGATCGGCAGTGGGAGCGTCCGGCGGTGATGGCGGAGCTGAAGGAACACGCGAAGGCGCGGGGGTTGTGGAATTTGTTTCTTCCGCACGATCCGCGTGGTGCGGGACTGTCGAATCTGCAGTACGCACCGTTGGCCGAGGTAACGGGTTGGAGTCCTGAGGTTGCGCCGGAAGCGTTCAACTGCAACCCGCCCGATACCGGGAACATGGAGTTGCTGACGCTGTTCGGGACTGAGGCGCAGAAACATCGGTGGCTCGATCCGTTGTTGAACGGTGACATCAGGTCGGCGTATTGCATGACGGAGCCGGATGTGTCGTCGTCTGATCCCGCGAACTTGACCTGCTCAATCACTGATGAGGGTGATTGTTGGAGGATCAATGGACGTAAGTGGTGGTCGACCGGCGCGATGAGCAGCGATTGTGCGTTGTTGATCGTGATGGGGGTGTCAGATCCTGATGCGGATCCGCGGTCGCGCCACAGTTTGGTTCTGATTCCGCGTGAGACTCCCGGCGTGCGTATTGTCCGGGGGCTGAAGATGTTCGGCTTCATTCACGGTGCCCATGGCGGTCACGCGGAGGTGCATTTCGAGGACGTGCTTGTTCCCAAGGACCACATGCTCGGCGAGCGTGGTCGGGGGCAAGCGTTGGCGCAGGCCAGACTTGGTCCGGGGCGCATTCATCACTGCATGCGCATGATCGGGATGGCAGAGCGTGCGATCGAGTTGATGTGCCGCCGGGCGAACGAGCGTGAGGCCTTTGGTAGGTCTTTGGCGGATCAGGGGATCATTCAGCATTGGATTGCGCAGTCCCGTGTGAAGATCGATCAGTTGCGGTTGTTCGTTCTGCGGACTGCGTGGTTGATCGACACAGTTGGGGCGCGTGAGGCGCGTACGGAAATTTCGGCTATCAAGGTGGCTGCCCCGGATGCTGTGGGTTGGGTGATCGACAAGGCAATTCAAGTGCACGGCGCCGGCGGAATGACGCAAGACTATCCGCTGGCGATGTTGTGGGCGCAGGCTCGGACCATGCGTTTCATCGACGGCGCTGACGAGGTTCATCGGATGGTCGTCGCGTCACGAGAATTGCGCCTTCATCGATAGCGGTCCGGGTTTCACGAATGACGAATCGATGCCGAATGGGGATAACTGGTGGGAATGCAACTCCCATTCGATATCGGTGAGATTCGACGGCGTCTGATCGACTGTGGCGAGTTGGATCGGTACTCGCGATTCAGTGCTAACAAGGTTTCCAGTTCGCCGCCGGGTCAGGCCTACTCCTTGACCAGCGGTGAAGGAGCATGGATCTTGCGCTGTTCGTCGAGCAGTGATGACAGTCTTGGAACACGAGGAATTCGAGCGGAGGCCACTGCGCTGCGCATGCTCGAAAAGAGCAGCATTCCAGTACCTCTCCTTGTCTACCGGGACGAAGTCTCTGGATTGGTCGTCTCTCGACGGGTGCATGGATCATCTCTCCGGACCGACATTCAGTTAGCCGACGTCGAGATCGGCGCGAGAAGCCTGGTAGCGAACTCATTTGCCGACACGCTTGCCGGGATTCATTCGCTCGAAGTCGGCCTCAACGGTGTGAGTGCTCTCCCCGGGATGTGCGGGGAACTGCGCAACTACCTGTCCGAGATTGGAATAAGGCTCGCTCGGCACGAATTGAGTGTGAGGCCTGCGTTGAACGCGCTCCTCGATTCCCTCGCGCGATCGGTGCCGGCGCCGCGGAAGCCCTGCTTGCTCCACCGCGAATATCGTCTGGATCGAACGATTTTCGACCTCGCCGACTCCCCACTATTGCGCGCAGTGACAGATTGGCGTCGAGTAGGTTTCGGTGACCCGCTGTTGGACGTTGGTATCGCTTACGTTTTCTGGGCAGGTTTGAGAGGAATTCCCAGCGTTGTATCGGGTTGCCCTTCAGTTCATTTCGGATACCCGGCATTCGAGCAGTTGTTGTCCCGGTATCGAAGGTCAGTTACCTTCCATGTCGATACACGCGTGTTGCCGTGGTTCTACTCGGTGGGGTTTCTCGAGGTTGCTGCACGTGTGCTGGAACTGTGCGATGAGAGACGCGAATGGCTCTCGAGCACAAATAGATTCGGCGATGTGTCGGCCTTGGTGACACCATTGATCACCCGCGCAGTTGCAGCCTTGGAAGGCAGTCACCTTGCCGCATCCTCTGTGCTCACGCGATGACAGAGACCCAACGAATGCTTGGAGGAAAGTCGTGACGCACGACAATCGAACCACCGGGGAGGGGCGCAAGCTGCTCCGTCTCGAGATCCGAAACGCGGAGACGCCCATCGAACGCAAACCCAACTGGATCAAGACCCGAGCAAAGATGGGCCCTGAGTACACGGAGCTCGAGGGCCTGGTCAAGCGTGAAGGTTTGCACACCGTCTGCGAGGAAGCGGGCTGCCCCAACATCTACGAGTGCTGGGAAGACCGCGAAGCCACGTTCCTGATCGGCGGCGAGCAGTGCACACGCCGCTGCGACTTCTGCCAGATCGACACCGGCAAGCCCGAAGCCCTCGACCGCGACGAGCCCCGTCGCGTCGCGGAAAGCGTTCAGGCCATGGGCCTTCGGTACTCCACGATCACCGGCGTCGCCCGCGACGACCTCCCCGACGGTGGCGCCTGGCTCTACGCCGAGACCGTCCGCAAGATCCACGAACTCAACCCGGGCACCGGCGTCGAGAACCTGGTTCCGGACTTCAACGGCAAGCCCGAACTGCTCGACGAGGTCTTCGCCTCACGCCCCGAGGTACTCGCACACAACCTCGAGACCGTCCCCCGCATCTTCAAGCGGATCCGTCCGGCATTCCGGTACCAGCGCAGCCTCGACGTCATCACCGCAGCACGCGACTACGGACTGGTCACCAAGTCCAACCTGATCCTCGGCATGGGCGAAACCCCTGAAGAGGTCACCGAGGCGATGGCAGATCTCCACGCCGCCGGTTGCGACATCCTCACCATCACCCAGTACCTGCGACCCTCGCCCCGGCACCACCCCGTCGAGCGGTGGGTCAAGCCCGAGGAGTTCGTCGCACACTCCAAGGCTGCAGAAGAGATGGGCTTCGCCGGCGTCATGGCCGGTCCGTTGGTTCGCTCGTCGTACCGCGCCGGCCGCCTGTATGCGCAGGCCATGGCACATCACGGCCGCGAACTTCCCGAGGCGCAGCGTCATCTGACCGAGGGCGGCGACGCTTCCCAGGAAGCCAGCTCACTCATCGCACGCCTCGTCGTCGATATCTAGTGCGCCGACGTCAGTTCGATACAGGAATTGGGCGACTCAGGTACGCGAACGGGCATCGCTCATCCGATCGAGCCCACTTTCCATGGATACTGCCAGTCGCTCGAGTGCGGCAAGGACCTTCCCCCGGTCCCGGCCGAGTTGGGTGAACAATTCACCGTGAGCGGCGAGTTCGCGAGGAAAGACGTCGTCGACGACAGCGTTTCCCTGGACCGTCATCGTGATCAGTGCAGATCGCCTGTCTTCGGGATTGCTTGTGCGGGAGACGAATCCTCGCTTCTCGAGTCGCGCGAGTGCCTTGCTGACCCCGGCCCGAGACATACCGAGGCGTTCGGCGAGACGAATCGCGGTGACCGGTTCCTCGGCGTATCGAAGTGGCACAAGCAGTTCCACTTCCGACACGGTGAGATCCGCGGTTTGGTATACCGGTTCGACTGCTAGTTCGAGAAGCGCCGTAATCCGTTTGAGTTGCGCGACTACTTCCATGGGCGAGGTGTCGAGGTCGGGATTGTTTTCGGCCCAGAGGTTGCAGGTACGGGAGCGGAGTGTTGGTTCGTTCACGATTCCTCAACTTTGTTAACCGGTAAACAAATTTGCTAGATTGCCAGAATAGCCCACCGTCTCGGGTGGGACGATCTGCGGACTGGGGGAGCACATGAGGTTCGACGTGGTGATTGTCGGTGGCGGTGCGGCGGGGTTGAGTGCCGCGCTTGTTCTGGCTCGTGCTCGGCGGCGAGTGATGATCGTCGATGCAGGTAACCCGCGCAATGGTGTCTCCGAGCACCTGCACGGGTACCTGACGCGGGATGGTGAGAGTCCTACGCAATTACTTGCGGCCGGCCGCAAGGAGGTTCTCGAGTACGGCAGCGAAATGACGACTGGCACCGCAATCCGAATCGAGCGCACGGACGACGGTGGGTTTCTTGTGCAAACCGACGCGACTGCGTCGCTGGAGGCACGGACTGTTCTGGTTGCTACTGGGTTACGTGACGAGCTGCCGAACATCGCTGGGCTGCAGGATCGCTGGGGCGTCGACGTTCTGCATTGTCCCTACTGTCACGGGTACGAGGTTCGAGATTCCCCGATCGGTGTGCTCGGTGGTGGCAATAGGCCGTTCACCATTCATCAGGCGTCGTTGGTGCGTCAATGGTCGGAGGATGTCGTCTTCTTTCCCAACCGTATCGAGCTGACGGGAGCCGAACGGGAGCGGCTGATTGCCAGGGGGATTCGCATTGTCGAAGGCGATGTGGCTGGCGTGTCGGTTGGCGATGGTAGATTGGACGGCGTCGAACTGGCCTCCGGTCAGGTAATTCCGCGAAGCGTAGTGTTTGTCGGCCCACGGTTTGTTCCGCGAGGCGATCTGTTGACTGACCTGGGGTGTGAAGCCGACGAAAATGGTTGGGTGGTAACTGATCCTGCAGGCAGCACAAGTGTGCCTGGAGCCTGGGCCGCGGGGAATGTGTCGGATTCTCCGGCGCAGTTGATCACCGCCGCCGCTGCCGGATCAAAGGCTGCGATTGCACTGAATCACTATCTGCTCGAGCAGGATATCGTGCGAGCGGTTGCGATCGCAGCCGAACTTCAGCCGAGTGAAACCGGAAGCAACCCTCGCGGGGTCTCTTGAGCGATCTGGTTCAGCGCAGACTCCAACGTCGGAAATTGATACTGGAAGCCGCTGTCCGCGAGCACCCCTGGTGAAACCCAGCGACTCTTCGTTACCAGTTCAGCCTCGGTGCGGATGATTCGTGCGCCGAACTCGAGCATCCAGCCCGGCGTCGGAAACCCATATTGTCGGCCAAGTTTCGCTCGTACCATCCGCATCATGTCGGTGTTGGTTACCGGATACGGGGATGCGATATTGACCGGGCCTGAGATCTCCGGATTCTCGTAGACGTGGATGATCGCGCGAATGACGTCGGCGATGTGAATCCAGCTGAACATCTGTCGGCCGTCGCCCATTCGTCCGCCGAAGCCCATTCGGGCGAGGTTGACGAACGGATTGATCGCCCCACCGCCGGCTCCGAGGACGATCGACATCCGAAGTGCCACTTTGCGAACAGGCGTTGGGGCTGAGAACAATTCGTGTTCCCACGCTCGCGCGACCGCTACGGAGAATCCCTTTCCCAGCTCTCCGTTCTTCTCGTCCATCGGTCGATCTCGTGCGTCTCGGTAGATCGTGCCGGTACTGGCATTCGCCCAGAGTGAGGGTGGCTGCGGCGTGCGGGTCAGCGCACGACCCAACAGTGCAGTCGTTTCCACTCGGGAGGAGAAGATGTCGTCGGCATTGCGCTTGTTGTAGCGGCAGCTCACGGAGCGGCCGGCGAGGTTGACGAGCAGATCCGTGCCGCTGAGTACATCGGCGACGCCGTGCTCGTCGGACCACGTGGCATCGCTCGTTCCTCCCCGGCCGATCGTCCGAACGTCGACCCCGTTGGATTCGAGCGTTCGAAGAAGGTGTTGGCCTACGTAACCCGACGCACCACAGACAACAACGGTCTTCATGATTTTTTGTTCCGCTCTGGAGAAACGACTTTGGTCATCAGGGCGGCGACGTCGCCGACCAGGCCGCGGGCCACTGGTAACCGCGCGAGGGTGAGCGCTTTGGCGATGATCGGGACCAGGCCGTCGACCAGGGATCGGGTACGAGTTTGCCCCGGAGACGAGTCGGTGACCCAGTGCAGCGTCACGCCCAGATAGCTGAGCCACAAGAGTGTTGGGAGCTGGGTCTCCAATGACGACGGCGTCTTCTGCTTCGACGCCGCCAGTGCTTCGCGCATCAATTCGACGGCCATCGATCTCGCATCGGTCGACTCGGCCGAGAACGGGCTGGACTGTGATGTGGTGGGCAGGGCAACGTGCAGAAACGTGCTGCCGAAGCCGTGATAGGGCCCCATGACATCGAGTCCGGTGTGCAGAACAATCGTGAGATTTTCTGTCAGTGACCCACCTTCGCGAAGGAGTGGAAGCGCCCGCGCGCGGTGATCGCGTTGGATGACGAGATACAGCTCGTTAACCAGTTCGTCTTTACTGGCGAAGTAGTAGTAGGCGTTCCCGAGCGAGACCTCTGCCTCATTTGCGATCTTGCGCATGGTCGTCGCTGCGAAGCCTTCGTCGCGGAAGAGCCGCAATGCTGTTTCCACCAGCTTTTCCCTGGTCTCGATCCCGCGACTACCCATCGACACTCCTTCTTTGAACATGTTCAAGTGCAGCGTACGCCCTGGAGTTGAACACGTTCAAGAGTGGATCTGTTGCGTGAAAGATAATAAGCGCGCATACTAAATGCATGAATGAATGTGCTTTCGGTTCGCCAGGGGGCCGGCGATGAATGCCTGGTTAGGGGTTGTCTCTGCCGAACATGTGCGTCGCGCAGTGGATCTCGGTATCGCACAGATCGGGCACGGAAAGAGAGCTGGTTTGGTACGGATGAAAGCAGGTGACGTGCTTTGTCTATTATTCGCCGGTCGAGTCCATGGGCGACCGAGATCCGTTGCGCGAGTTCACAGCTCTCGGTGTGATCGAAGAGGGTGAGATCTGGCAGGCGGACGAGGGGTGTTTCAAGCCGTTTCGGCGGCGAGTTCGGTACGAACAGTTCAACCCCGTTCCTCTCGACGCAGTCCGGAGTCGATTGGCGCTGACCTCGGCACCGAATTGGGGGTATCAACTCCGGCGTGGCTTGATTCCGTTGGATGACAACGACGTCGAGGTTCTGCGTTCGACGACGAGCTGACACACTGGCGCTGTGGCGAAGAAACTGGAAACCGACTTCGAGGACGCGGACGAGAGTCCCGGTCTGATGTTGTGGCGTGTCACCAATGCTTGGCAAGCCTCGATTCGCGCGGCGCTGCGACCTTTCGACCTGACCCACGTGCAGTTCGTTCTGCTCGCCGCACTGACCTGGCTGGATGCAGAGACGCCGATAACTCAACGCGGTCTTGCCGAGTACGCGCGCACCGACGCGATGATGACGTCACAGGTGATTCGGACCCTCGAATCCAAGGGGTTTGTCGAACGACGTCCACATCCGACCGATGCTCGTGCTCGCTCGCTTGCCGTCACGCCGGTGGGTGCGGCCTTGGCCGGCAGGGCGAACCGCGCGGTGGAATCTTCGGACCGGGAATTCTTCGCCGCTCTGGGGGATCGTCAGGCGGCCTTCGTCGCGATGCTCGGCACGCTTGATCGACGGTAACAACCCTCAGTTTCGAGGAGGTTGCTCTGTAGTTCTCTGCAGCAGTGCGTATTTGGCGTCCAGCCCGTCCAGCAGGGATTCCAGTGCGAGTTCGAAGCTGGCGCCGTCGATCTCGGTGGCACGCTCACGCAACAGGTGTGCTCGTGTGAGGTGCGGGTAACGCTCGGCGTAGATAGCGGGATCGTCCACGAATCCGCCGGAGAACGTTGCCGTCGCAGCACCCATGACCACGTACTTGACGGAAGCGCCGATCAGCGTTGCCGTGCGCTGCGGCCATCCGGCGCGCACCAGGCCGCCGTGGATGGCGTTCGCGCGATCGAGGGCGATGGGCCTGACGCTCGGACCGTAGGCCAGATAGGGAACGATGTTGGGATGCTTGCCCAGGGCAGCGTGGTAGGACCGCGCCCACGTACGCAGCGCGCCGCGCCAATCGTCGGAGTCGAAGCCGCTGACGTCGACCGACTCCATGATGACGTTCGCGACGTCGTCGAGTAACTCGTCCTTGTTGGCGTAATGGCTGTACAGCGACGGTGCCTGCACGCCGAGGACGGTGGCGAGTTTGCGCATCGAGAAGTCGGTCAAACCGTTCTCGTCGACCAGTTTCAGGGCGGTGTCCCTGATGATCGGCTTGCTCAGTAGTGGAACCCGCGGTCGCGCCATCGCACAGAAACCTTTCGTCTGAGTACTGGACAACCTTACACTGTGAGTTTATTATCCAATTAACCTAACAGTGTTCGGGAACGTGGAGGATCAGATGACACGGGTGTTCGAGAACAAGTCCGATCTCCTGGGGGCGGTCGGTGAAACGCTGGGCTCGAGCGAGTGGGTCGAGGTCACCCGCGAGATGGTCCATCAATTTGCCGACGCGACCGGTGACCATCAGTGGATTCATGTCGACGACGAAAGAGCCAGGCGCGAATCACCTTTCGGTGGACCAATTGCGCACGGGTATCTGACGCTCTCACTCCTGCCGCTTCTGTCGAAGTCCGTGTATCGCATCGACGGCGCGAAAATGGTCATCAACTACGGGTCCGACAAGGTTCGATTCCCGAGTCCGGTGCCAGTCGGGGCCAAGGTTCGAAATACCGCAGTGCTCTCCGCAATCGAAGAATTGCCGAACGGTTCACTACAGAGTCAGATCACCAACACCGTCGAGATCGAAGGCGTGGGCAAACCTGCCGTCGTTGCGCAGACCGTCGCGCGAATCTTGTTCTGAAATCCTGCAAGAAGAAAGCAGACTCCACATGAATCTCGAACTGACCACTGAGGAAGTTGCGTTCCGCGAGGAGATGCGAAAGTTCTTCACCACCGAATTCTCGCCCGAACTTCGAGCACGTGCAGCCGGATTCGGAAAGCTGACTCGTGAGGACATCGTTGCGGGTCAACAGATTCTGAACGCACACGGGTTGGCGGTTCCACACTGGCCGGTCGAATGGGGTGGCAAGGACTGGACTCCGGTTCAGCGCCACATCTATTCCGAGGAAATGCAGTTGGCGTCGGTACCCAACCCGTTGCCGTTCAACGTGAGCATGGTTGGGCCCGTTATCGCTGCCTTCGGTTCGCAGGAGCAGAAGGAGCAGTTTCTCCCGGCGACGGCTAACGCCGATATCTGGTGGTGCCAGGGTTTTTCGGAACCCGAAGCCGGTTCGGATCTCGCTTCACTCAAGACGGCCGCTGTTCGTGACGGCGCGGATTACATCGTCAACGGTCAGAAGACGTGGACTACTCTCGCGCAGCACGCCGAGTGGATCTTCTGTCTGGTTCGTACAGATGCCAGTGCTCAGAAGCGGCAGGCCGGAATTTCGTTCTTGCTCATCGATCTGGCAACTCCCGGCATCACGGTTCGCCCCATCAAACTGATCGACGGCAGCGTCGAGGTCAACGAGGTGTTCTTCGACAACGTCCGCGTCCCTGCGGAGAATCTTGTCGGCGAAGAGAACAAAGGCTGGGACTACGCCAAGTTCCTGCTCGGCAACGAACGCACGGGTGTCACGCGGGTCGGGTTCTCCAAAACTCTTGTCGCCACGGCAAAAGAGAAGGCGCGGGCAGTTCGCGTTGGAACCGGCACCCTCCTCGATGATCCGTTGTTCGCGGCTCGGTTGGCTGAGCTGGAAAACGATTTGCTTGCGCTGGATCTGACTCAACTGCGAGTTGTGGCGAGTTCGGCAGACGGCAAGCCGAACCCGGCGTCCTCGCTGCTCAAGCTCCGCGGCTCCGAATTGCAGCAGGCAGCAACGGAATTGCTGATGGATGTTGCGGGTCCGGACTCGTTGCCGGTGAATACGGTCGAGATCGACTCGCCGGAGTGGGCGCAGCAAGCGGCGCCGCGCTACCTGAACTACCGGAAGGTTTCCATCTACAGCGGATCAAGTGAGGTGCAGCGCTCCATCATTGCCTCCTCGATTCTCGGATTGTGAGCATCTGACATGAATTTCGAATTCGACGACGAGCAGACGATGCTTCGCGACACGACGCGTGAATTGCTCAACCGCAGCTACGACGCGGAGAAGCGTAACGCCACCTCGGCCACTGACGAGGGATGGAATGCCTCGGTGTGGAAGCAGTTCGCCGAGCTCGGGTTGCTCGGCCTGCCATTCGCGGAGGCCGACGGCGGGATGGGCGCTGGGCCGGTCGAGACCATGGTCGTGATGACCGAACTGGGCCGCGCGCTTGCACCCGAGCCGTATCTGGGTGGTGTTCTGATCCCCGGCGGTTTGATCGCGGCTGTCGGTTCGGCAGATCAGCGGGCGCGGCTCCTGCCGGCGCTCAGCGACGGGACCACTCTGTCGGCCTTCGCGCATACGGAACCCGGCACGCGCTGGCCGGTCGCCACTGTCACGACCAATGCATCGCAGGAGGGATCGGGGTGGACGATCACCGGCGTCAAGAACCCGGTTCTGCAGGGCGACAGCGCGCACGTCGTGATCGTCAGCGCCGCACTTCCAGACGGGGGCACCGGGCTCTTTCTGGTAGATGCGGAAAGCGCGGGTGTCTCATGGAGCAAATACGCAACTCACGACGGCCGTCGCGGTGCGCAGTTCACGTTCACCGATGCCGCGGCCGAACAGCTTGGTGAGGGCGGCGATGTCACGGAGGCGATCGTCGAAGCAGAGGTTCGGGCGCAGGCAGCTCTGTGCGCCGAGGCGATCGGAATCATGACCGAGGCACTGCGACTGACGACGGATTACCTGAAGCAGCGCAAGCAGTTCGGTGTTCCGCTCGCAAAGTTCCAGACGCTGACTCATCGTGCGGCCGACATGTACGTGGCGCTCGAACTGGCGAGCAGCATGAGTCTGTACGCCACCATGGCCATCGCCGACGGAGTGATCGATCCGACGATCGCGTCGCGAGCGAAGCTGGCTGTCGGTCGTGCCGCGCATCAGATCGGTCAGGAAGCAATTCAGATGCACGGTGGTATCGGTATGACAGCCGAGTATCCGGTCGGGCACTACGTCTCGCGGCTGGTGGCCATCGAACACACTTTGGGCGCATCGGACGATCACCTCAGGGTGCTGGCCGCCGGCGTCTCGAACTATCCGATGGTGAACGTCACCGAGTAGATCGGTGGTGAAGATAACGGGAGGTCACGCGCAGGTCGCGTGGCCTCCCTTGTCTGTGCAGGGGCCGACCCGCGGTATTCGCGGTCAAGTAAAATTCCTGTGATCAGTCCGAGAAGAGAAAGGGATCGAAGTGACCGCGCATACCGAGCAGCTCGAGTTCCAAGCAGAAACACGTCAGCTGCTGGATCTGATGGTTCATTCAATCTATACGAACAAGGACAGCTTCCTTCGTGAGTTGATCTCCAACGCTTCGGACGCGCTGGACAAGCTCCGCCTCGAGTCTTACCAGGACAAAGACCTCAACGTCGACGTCTCCGATCTGCATATCGAGATCGACATCGACAAGGCAGCACGCACCCTGACCATCCGCGACAACGGCATCGGCATGTCGCGTGACGAGGTCGTCGACCTGATCGGCACGCTCGCCAAGTCCGGCACCGCCGAGGTCCGTCGCAAGCTCAAGGAAGCCAAGGATGCAGCGGCATCCGAAGAACTGATCGGTCAGTTCGGCATCGGCTTCTACTCCACGTTCATGGTCGCGGACAAGGTCACGCTGCTGACCCGCCGCGCCGGTGAAGATCACGCGACGCGCTGGGAATCGACCGGCGAAGGCACGTACACGCTCGAGCATGTGAACGAGGCACCGCAGGGTAGCTCCGTGACCCTGCACCTGATGCCCGAGGATTCCGAGAACGGCCTGCACGACTACACGTCGGAATGGAAGATCAAGGAACTGGTCAAGAAGTACTCCGACTTCATCGCGTGGCCGATCCGCATGGATGTCGCTCGTACGTCGACGCCGGCCGAGGGCGAGGAGCCCGAGGTCACCATCGAGACCGAGACGATCAACTCGATGAAGGCGCTGTGGACTCGCGCCAAGGACGAGGTGTCCGAGGACGAGTACAAGGAGTTCTACAAGCACGTCAGCCACGCCTGGGACGAGCCTCTCGAGGTCATCCCGATGAAGGCCGAAGGTACTTTCGAATACCAAGCGCTGCTGTTCATTCCGTCGACGGCGCCGTTCGATCTGTTCATGCGTGAGCGCAAGGCCGGGATCCACCTCTATGTCAAGCGCGTCTTCATCATGGACGACTGCGAAGAGTTGGTGCCCGATTACCTGCGCTTCGTCAAGGGCGTGGTCGACGCACAAGACCTCTCGCTCAACGTCTCTCGTGAAATTCTGCAGCAGGACCGGCAGATCGCTGCCATCCGTCGTCGTCTGACCAAGAAGGTCCTCTCGACCATCAAGGACATGAAGGCGAACGAGCCGGAGAAGTACTCGACTTTCTGGACCGAGTTCGGACGCGCGCTCAAGGAAGGCCTGATGGCCGATGCCGACAACCGCAAGACGCTGCTCGACATCTCGTCCTTCGCCTCGACCAACAGTGAAGAGGGCGTGACCACTCTCGCCGAGTACGTGGAGCGCATGAAGGACGGTCAGGAACAGATCTACTTCATGACCGGCGAATCTCGTCACCTCATCGAAAGCTCGCCGCACATGGAGGCTTTCAAGGCCAAGGGCCTCGAGGTTCTGGTACTTACCGATCCCGTGGACGAGATGTGGGTCGACGCAGTCTCGGACTTCGACGGCAAGACCTTCCAGTCGATCGCCAAGGGCGAGGTCGACCTCGACACCGAGGACGAGAAGAAGGCGGCCGAGGCCGAGCGCGAAGAGAAGGAAAAGGAATTCGGCGCGCTACTGACGTGGCTGACCGAAACCCTGTCCGACGACATCAAGGAAACGCGTCTCTCGACGCGACTGACCACGTCGGCTGCCTGCATTGTCGGCGACGCGTTCAGCATGTCTCCGACGCTCGAGAAGATGTACAAGGCTTCGGGTCAGCCTGTTCCACACAGCAAGCGCATTCTCGAGCTCAACCCGGAGCATCCGCTTGTCTCGGGTCTGCGGGAGGCGCAGGCCGCCAATGACAATGCAGAGAACCTGACGGAGACGGCTCAGTTGCTCTACGGCATGGCGTTGCTTGCCGAGGGCGGCGAGCTGAGCGATCCGGCGCACTTCACGCGCCTGCTGGCCGATCGTTTGGCCCGCACAGTCTGATCTCGTCTAGCTCGCTCGAACTCCCGGCACTCACCTTCATCGGTGGGTGCCGGGAGTTTTTTCTTGATCGTTTTCTAATGAGGACCGTTTCTGTCCGCAATAACTTCTAACGTAGTTCTCACAGGGCACGAACCCACGAGCGAAGGAAAACATCATGAACGCACCGATCACCACCGTCACCGGCGAGCGCGCGGATCTCCTCCAGAGCCTGCGTCGGCATCGTGAATTCCTTCTCTTCACCGTCAAGGACCTCACCGACGAGCAGGCCGCTTCGAGGCCGACCGTGAGTGAACTGTGCCTCGGCGGATTGATCAAGCATGTGGGTCAGGCGGAAAAGGGATGGGTCGACTTCATTCTGGAAGGGCCGGCCGGACTTGGTGGGGACTTCGACCCGACCCAGTGGTCGGAAGAGATGCAACAGGAACGGGCGAACGAATTCGCGATGGTCGAGGATGAAACCTTGGCAGGCATCGTTTCCGAGTACGAGGGGATCGCGGCCAGGACCGACGAGTTGGTGGCCTCGCTGGACAGCCTCGACATCTCGCATCCACTGCCGTCGGCGCCGTGGTTCGAAGCGGGAGCTCGCTGGTCAGCGCGGCGCGCATTGCTGCACATCATCGCCGAGACGGCCCAGCATGCGGGCCACGCGGACATGCTTCGCGAAGCCATCGACGGTTCCAAGACGATGGGTTGATGGATGGATTGATCCACCGGGATGTTTACACATCACACAAATATGTAACACTAGTGTCTATGAGCACCGAAAAGTCTGCCTTGCAACCGCCGATGCAGTGGGACGCCTGGGGCGATCCGGCCAAGAAGCGTGAACTGTCGGACGCAGTCACATCATTGTTGACCGGATTTCTCGGTGTCTCCGCACCGACTCGATCGCGTCTCGCCATCGAAGACGTCCAGGTGGCTCCGTCCGCTATGGCCCAGTCGCATGTCGAAGCGCTGTCCGGGCTGGTCGGGGCCGAGTACGTCAGTACCAAGGATTCCGATCGAATCCTTCGGGCCGGTGGCAAGAGCACCCCGGATCTGCTTCGCCGTCGTAGCGTCGAGCCGCAGGACGCACCGGACGCAGTCGTCACTCCAGGGACAGACGCAGAGGTCGAGCAGGTTCTCCGATACTGCTCTGCCAACCGGATCGCAGTGGTCCCGTTCGGTGGTGGCACCAGCGTCGTCGGCGGGCTCGATCCCATTCGTGACGGGTTCGACGCAGTTCTTTCTCTCGATCTGCGCAGGTTCGATCAGCTTGTCGGGTTGGACGAGGAATCGGGCATTGCGACGTTCGGCGGCGGAACTACCGGCCCACGGGCCGAGGAGCTTCTGCGTGAGCACGGTTTCTCGGTCGGGCACTTCCCGCAGAGCTTCCTGTTCGCCACTCTGGGCGGGTTTGCCGCCACCCGGTCTTCGGGGCAGGCGTCGGCTGGATACGGGCGCTTCGAGGACATGGTTCAGGGCCTCACCGTTGTCACCCCGAGTGGAGTGATCGAGACCGGGCGTGCGCCGGCATCCGCTGCAGGCCCCGATCTGGGTGAGCTTTTTGTCGGCTCCGAGGGCACCTTCGGCGTCATCACGCACGTGCGTGTGCGGGTTCACCGTCTGCCCGAGACCACCGTGCGCGAAGGGTGGAGCTTCCCCGACTTCGCCACCGGCGCAGCTGCATTGCGTGAGCTTGTCCAGGAAGGATCGGCTCCGACCGTGCTGCGGTTGTCCGACGAGGCCGAGAGTGGCGTGAATTTGGCGACCACCGACAAGATCGGCGAGAACGCCTTCACCGGTGGTTGCCTCGGCATCACTACCTACGAGGGCACCGCTTCGCACACCGCTGAACGGATGGCGGAGGCCCGAGCAATTCTCACCGCTCACGGCGGCACATCGCTCGGCGAGGAGCCCGGAAACAGCTGGGAACACGGGCGATTCGATGCACCGTATCTGCGTGACGCTCTCCTCGATGTCGGTGCGCTGTGTGAAACCCTCGAGACGGCAACCACCTGGGGTAACCTCGCGAACCTGCGCTCCTCGGTCACCGAGGCGCTGACCAAGGCTCTCGTCGAGCAGGGGACTCAGCCGCTCGTGATGTGCCACATTTCGCACACCTACAAGACCGGTGCTTCGCTGTACTTCACCGTGGTCAGCGCGCAGACCGAGGATCCGATCGCTCAGTGGCACAAGGCGAAAACTGCCGCTGGCGATGCGATCATCGCCGCCGGTGGCACGATCACCCATCACCACGCTGTCGGCGCCGATCACCGCCCATGGATGAAGGACGAGATCGGTGAACTGGGCGCGAACATCCTTCGCGCAGTGAAGAATGCAGTGGACCCTGCCGGCATCCTCAATCCTGGAAAGCTGATTCCGTGACCGAAACCCGCAGTCAGATCGAGAAGGTTACCGTCCTGATCAATCCGATGGCGGGACATGGTCACGCGCCTGCGGCAGGACGCAAAGGTGTTGCGCGACTGCGCGCTCGGGGAGTTGCCGTCACCGAGATCATCGGAACCGACGCCGACGACGCCAAGAAATTGGCCCGTCGTGCGATCGAGGAGGGTACCGACGCGCTGGTGGTGGTCGGCGGTGACGGTGCCATCAGCATCGGATTGCAGGCTGCCGCGTTGACCGATACTCCTATCGGGCTCATCCCGGCGGGCACCGGTAACGATCACGCCCGTGAGTTCGGCATTCCCACAGGCGATCCCGAGGCAGCCGCCGATGTGATCGCCGACGGCGTCGTGCAGCAGTCCGACCTGGCGAAGATCACGCTGGCCGACGGTTCCGTCGTCTGGTCGGGAACGATCATCGCGAGCGGATTCGATTCGCTGGTCAGTGAACGGGCCAATCGGATGTCGTGGCCCAAGGGACCGATGCGCTACAACTTGGCGATGCTCGCCGAGTTGGCGAAGATGAAGCCGCTGCCGTACCGGATCGAACTCGACGACGAGGTCATCACGGTGGACGCGACGCTCGTGGCTGTCGGCAACGGCCGCTCGTACGGTGGCGGCATGCTCATCACTCCGGGCGCGTCGAAGTCTGATGGGTTGCTGGATCTGACCGTCGTCGGGCACGGTTCGAGGTTGCGTCTGGTGCGCCTGTTTCCGCGGGTGTACAAGGGAACTCACGTCTCCTTGGATGCGGTGCAGACGTATCGGTCGAAGAAGGTGCGGTTGGTCTCCGAGGGCATCATCGCCTACGCGGACGGCGATCGGGTGGGGCCGTTGCCCATCACGATCGAGGCAGTTCCCATGGCGCTCAACATCTTGACGCACACTCGGATCTGAGTCGGTTCTGCCGGGCACTAGGTAGCGGTGGTGTCAGACTTCTCGGATGAACGAATCGACGAAGTCGGCGCACCGCCGCGCTGCGTGGACGTTGGAGAAATGGCAGCTAGCCATCGACATCCCGTTGACCGCTGCGGCCTGCCTGTTCTTGGTGGCGTACGCGTACCAAGTGCTGGCGCAACCGACGGGCCTTCCACATCGTCTGACCGAATGGACGATGTGGGCTGCGTGGGTCGTTTTTGCCGTCGACTACGCAGTTCGCCTGTGGTTGGCACCTGCCCGCGGTCGCTGGTTCGTCAGGCATCTCTTGGACTTGGCGATGGTGGTGTTGCCCATGCTGCGTCCGCTGCGCCTACTTCGGTTGGTCACACTGCTTGCGATAGTTCACCGCTCGAGCGGGCAAAGCTTGCGTGGACGGGTGGTTATTTACGCCACTGGTGCCACGGCCTTGCTGATCGGTGTCGCGGCGCTGGCCATGCTCGATGCCGAGCGTCACGCGCAGGGCGCTGCCATCACGTCGTACGGAACGGCATTGTGGTGGGCGATGGAGACGGTCACGACCGTCGGTTACGGAGACATGGCGCCCGTTACCACGACCGGGCGCATGATCGCCGGAGCATTGATGATCGGCGGAATTGCGTTGCTGGGCATCGTGACTGCCACACTCGCTTCCTGGTTGGTCGAGCGCGTGGCGGAACAGGACGAGGCATCCCAGGCCGCGACGCGTAAGCAGGTGGCGGACCTGTCCGAGGAAGTCCGAGCCTTGGCTGCCCGCACTCACCGGGTTGATCTCGCGTCTGTCGATACCGATTCGCTGCGTCGTGAATTGGCGTCGAGGGGAGTCGTGGCGCAGCACGCGTCTTCGGACAACTGACATGCATCGCAGCGAACAATAGAACGATGGTCTGATAATCTTGCGTGATGGTGGCGACCCACGGATTTCAGCGCGCGCGCAGGCCTGAGCAGATCGAAGCGCGTCGGTGCGCGATTCTCGATGCGGCCCGCGCGATGCTCGGGTCCAGGCCCGTCGCCGACATCAGCCTGCGTGAGCTCAGTGAGAGCGTCGGACTGGCGAAGTCCAACGTGCTTCGCTACTTCGACAGTCGCGAAGCCATCTTTCTCGAAGTGCTCGACGAGAACTGGGTAGCTTGGTTGGACGGGTTGTCCGAGTCGTTGACTCCGGCCGGTGACGAGTCACCGTTCGCCACTGAAATCCATGTGGCATCGACGGTTGCGGAATCGCTTGTCGCACAGCGTTTACTGTGTGAGTTGATGAGCGTCATGGCAGGTGTCCTCGAAAGAAACATCTCCGTCGACTTCGCCCGTGACTTCAAGAAGCGGGCAACGGTCAACTCGGGAAGGTTTGCGTCGCTGATTCATTCGCAATTGCCTCACCTGTCGGAGGGCGACGCGGCTCAATTCGCCAAGATAACCCTGGTGATTGTTGCAGGCTTGTGGCCGACTGCCGAGCCTGCCGAATCCATGGTCGTCGTACTGAACGAGATGCAGGCGCCCCCTGCTGCCGACATGTTCGCAACCGGCCTACGTGAAGGTCTGATCAATCAGCTCGTCGGGCTGTCGGCGCGAGCGGCAACCCGAACGAGCTGAGCCCGTTCAGGCGCTGTGCAGCGTCAGGACGGTGATCTCGCTCGGTGCGAACACGCGGAATGGTGGACCCCAGAACCCGGTTCCGCGGCTTGTGTACAACTGCGTGCGGTCGCCGTGACGGGTGAGCCCGTGCACCGACGGTTGATCGAGTTTGACCAGAAGGTTGAACGGCCAGATCTGTCCGCCGTGGGTATGACCGGCGAGCTGCAGATCCACTCCCGCGGAAGCGGACTGAGTTACCTGCTTCGGTTGATGGGCGAGCATCAGGATCGGCAAATCGGGGTCGGTGCCGGCAAGGGCCATATCGAAGTTCGCGCCGTGCCCGTCCAGTTTCGATCCCAACGCTGTCGCATCGTCGACTCCGGCGATGACCAGTCTGTCTCCGCCCTTGGTGACGACGAGGTGGCGGTTGTGCAGCGCGTCCCAGCCGATCGAGGTCATGTAGTCGAGCCACTCCTGAGCCTCGTGGAAGTACTCGTGATTGCCGGTCACGTAGACGCGAGCGAGCCCGGCTTCGACCGATGCGAGGGGGGTCGCTTGGCCGAGTCGCTGCTCTACCGTTCCGTCGGCGATGTCACCGACGTGGGCCACGATGTCGGCGTCGAGATCGTTGACTGCCGCGATGACGCGCTCGGACCACTTCTCGCGATTGATCGGCCCGAAGTGGGTGTCGGTGATCGCGACTACCCGAAGTTTGTCCATCCCCGCACCAAGGCGGGGGATGGTGACGTCGACCTGCTTGATCCGTGGCAGTCTCATGGCTTCCCGGTAGCCCCAGATCAGCAGAAGGGCCGAGATGATCAGTGCCGCAACGGCGACGATCCTCGATCGAAGCGGGTCATCCACGCCGCCGACGAGCAATCCGAGCCTCAGGACTTCACCGAGCAGGGTCCACACGAACACGACCCAGATGATTCCGAGGAGGGCGTCGCCGACCAGGCGAACTGGATCGCGGTCAGTGTGTCCGTGGCTGAGCATCATGGTGGCAGGCAGGGTGATCAGGAGGGCGGCAAATAGAACGGTGCCGAAAACTGCCACCGCTGTCGGCCAGTCCGGCCGGACGAACAAGCTCCACCACGGGTACACGAACAACAGAGCCAAGATCGACGCGACAATCGCGGATATGGCAACGATCCGCAACGGTCTGCGGCGCGGAACTCGAGCGACGTCGGTCGCCTGGGGTGTAATCACCCCGTCCAGAGTAAAGGTCCACTGGTCTATTAACAAGGGGACGGTGGTCCGCTATCGGAATGTCGGTGTTCTCGGATAGGTTTCCGAACGTTGAAACTCGGCCAGTGATCAGGTGGGTGGCGCATGGAGAAGCACGACGTCAAGAAGGCATACAAGGATCTCTATTCCCCCGGGCGCCGCGATTTTGCCCTCGTGACCGTCCCGCGCTTCGGCTACTTCGCCGTCGACGGTCACGGTGATCCCAACACTGCCACCGAGTACTCCGAGGCGCTCGAAGCGCTGTATTCGGTGTCCTACGCGACCAAATTCGCGAGCAAGAAGGAACTGGATCGCGACTTCGTCGTGGGCCCGCTGGAAGGGTTGTGGCGGGCAGATGACCCCGAGGTGTTCGTGACGCGGGACAAGTCGTCGTGGGATTGGACGATGATGATCTCGCAACCGGAGTGGATCACGGAGACGGAACTGTCTGCGTCGATTGACGCAGTCCGGGCCAAGGCAGTGCGGGCCAAGAAGGAGATTGCCGCTCTCGACAAGGTCAGGTTTCTCGAGTTGGAGGAAGGTCTGTCCGTCCAGATTCTTCACGTCGGCTCGTACGACGACGAAGCTCCTACCCTGGACCGGCTGCACAACACGTTCATCCCGTCGAACGGCCTGAGCTTCAACGGCGATCATCACGAGATCTATCTCAGCGACGCTCGCCGTACACCGCCCGAGAAACTGAAGACGGTTCTGCGTCAGCCTGTTTCGAGGTAGCAATCAGGGCTCGAGGCCGCGCAACTTCTCGAGGTCGCGTCGCTCGCGTTTGGTCGGTCTGCCGGCGCCACGATCACGTCGCGGAATGGACGCGATCAGTTCGGGCGGTGGTGGGGGCGGCGAATTGTCCTGCAGGCAATCGGCGGCCAGCACCGCGCTGACTCGTTTCGTGATCGGCTTGACCACGACGACAATGCGTTCGATGCCGGATACACGCACCCGCACCTCGTCGCCGGCTTTCACCTGCTGAGCCGCCTTTGCCGACGTTCCATTGACCCGAACGTGTCCCGATCGGCAGGCCGTCGCCGCCTGCGAGCGTGTCTTGAACAGCCGAACCGCCCACGTCCAGCTGTCCACGCGGACACTGATCGCGTCGGAGGGGAGTTGGGCTGGCACGCACTCCAGCCTACCGACGAGTGCTCACAGACCCTGCGCGCGGATGCCCGAGTAGGCGCGCGGCGCATACCGCAGTCGTAGCGGCAGCAGATGCCAGAACCGATCTGTCAATGTCAGGAAGCGGGCGAACCAGAAGTACATCCGTTCGTCGCGCGGCGTCCATTCCCATTCAAGGGTCTTGCGTGCCTTCTCCGGCATCAGTGCCTTGCCGATCCAGTTCGCCACGGCCATCGTGGGGCGAGAGCTAAGACGCCACAGCCACGTCGGAACCTTCGGAGCCGGTGCGATGTCGTGCTCGGCGATGCGCGTCGACCATTTTGTGGTGTGGGTGTTGATCAGGTGGTTGTCGAGCATGTCTTCCCAATACGTGCGGAAGCTGACGTAGTCGTCGAAAGCCGGTCGATCGGTGAGTCCGTAACAGCGCCACCAAGTTACGGCCTCACGGACAAGTTGGTCCTTCTGCTCCGCCGTGAACTTCTTGTACGCGAATCGCTCGTTGAAATCGAGTATCACCTCGAAGAACGTGACGTGTGTCCACCAGAAAGTGTCAGGAGCGAGGGCGTGGTAGCGCCCGCCGGTTTCGTCGATTCCTTTGAGATCGGTGTGGAAGTTGCGAACGAGCGTGCCTGTGCCCTCTTCGGTCCGGTCGTACACGACGCCGTAGATGGGCGGCAGTGAGCGGAACAGGCGGTCGAGCGGGTTGTCGAAAAAATTCGAATGGTCCTGCAGCGCTCCACTTACCGCGGGATGCATGTTCTGCAGCGTGCCTGCGCGTCCGAGATACAGCAGACCGCGAACGTCGCCGAAGTGTGTCCACGTCAGGGAACCGGGGCCGATCGGATCTGCTCGTAGTTCCCGGGGCTCTGGTCGCGACTGGGGCTTGGGTCGACGAGTGCCGGTGTCCGGATCGCTGCTCATCTGGTTGACCCTCCGCCTGCGCTCATGTGACAACGGTTGTTGTCACATGATGACTTTTGCTGCGCCGCGCGAATTTGTCAATGGATTCGGCAAGATCTGCCCGAAAACAACTCCGGCCCCTCACCTGCAACAGGTGAGGGGCCGGAAGAGTGAAGCGGTCGGACTCAGGCGTATTCGTAGAAGCCGCGACCGGTCTTCTTGCCGAGGCGACCGGCGTCGACCATGCGGCGAAGCAGTGCCGGCGGAGCGTAGTGCGGTTCTGCGAATTCCGCGTACAGCGACTCTGCTGCTGCGAGAGCGATGTCGAGACCGACGGTGTCGAGCAGCGTCAGCGGGCCCATCGGGTAGCCGCAGCCGCCCTTCATGGCCTCGTCGATGTCTTCTGCTGTGGCGTAGCCGGATTCGAGCATCCGGACAGCCTGGCACAGGTACGGGATGAGCAGAGCGTTGACGATGAAGCCCGAACGGTCGCCCGCGCGAACCGTCTTCTTGCGCAAGGTGTTCTTGGCGTAGTCGGTGACGGCGAGAACGGTCTCTTCGGACGTCGTCAGGCTGACCACGATCTCCACGAGCGGCATGACCGGCACGGGGTTGAAGAAGTGAACGCCGACAACCTGGCCGGGGCGCGAGGTGGCCTTGGCGATCTTGATGACGGGGATCGACGACGTGTTGGTCGCCAGAATGCCTGCAGGCTTGACGATCTTGTCGAGCTTGCCGAAGATCTCGTACTTGAGAGCTTCGATCTCGGGAGCAGCTTCGATCACCAGATCGCGATCGGCGAACTCTTCCATGTCCAAGGTGACGCGGACGCGTGCGATCGCGGCGTCGGCGTCTTCCTGGGTGATCTTGCCCTTGGCGACGCCGCGGTTGATCGACTTGGCGATCCGTTCGCGAGCAGCGGCGGCAAATTCTTCTTTGGTTTCGAGCACCAGTACCGAGCTACCGGCTTTTGCACAAACTTCGGCAATGCCGGCACCCATGGTGCCGCCGCCGATTACGCCTACGAGTTCCACAATTCTCCTCAAAATTAGGGGCAAGCCCCTGTGCGCCGTTCCGGTAGTCAGAACTACCAGAAAGGCGCACAGGGGCGCGAAGTGCCTTACTTCAACAGCGCACGCGACATCACGACGCGCTGAATCTGGTTGGTGCCTTCGTAGATCTGCGTGATCTTGGCGTCGCGCATCATGCGCTCGACCGGGAAGTCGGTGGTGTAGCCGGCGCCACCGAACAGCTGCACGGCGTCGGTGGTGACCTCCATGGCAACGTCCGAAGCGAAGCACTTCGCCGCAGCGGAGATGAAGCCGAGGTTCTTCTCGCCGCGCTCGGCGCGTGCTGCGGAGGTGTAAACCATCAGACGTGCGGCTTCGACCTTCATCGCCATGTCCGCGAGCATGAACTGAACAGCCTGGAAGTCGCTGATGGACTTGCCGAACTGCTTGCGATCCTTGGTGTATGCCAGAGCCGCGTCGAGTGCGCCCTGGGCCAGGCCGACAGCCTGAGCACCGATGGTGGGACGCGTGTGGTCGAGGGTCTCGAGTGCCGTCTTGAAGCCGGTGCCCGGTTCGCCGATGATGCGGTCGCCGGGGATGCGGCAGTTCTCGAAGTACAGCTCGGCGGTGGGGGAGCCCTTGATGCCGAGCTTCTTTTCCTTCGGTCCGACGACAAAGCCCTCGTCGTCCTTGTGGACCATGAAGGAGGAGATGCCGTTTGCGCCCTTGTCGGGATCGGTGACAGCCATGACGGTGTACCAGGTGGACTTGCCGCCGTTGGTGATCCAGCACTTGGAGCCGTTGAGGATCCAGTCGTCGCCGTCAGCCTTTGCGCGGGTACGCATCGAAGCGGCGTCGGATCCGGCTTCACGCTCGGACAGTGCGTACGACGCCATTCCGCCGTTGACGAGGTCTGGGAGCACCTTGGACTTGAGCTCTTCGGAACCCTTGAGGATCAGGCCCATGGTGCCGAGCTTGTTCACAGCGGGGATCAGCGAGGAGGAGCCACAGACGCGGGCGACTTCCTCGATGACGATGCAGGTGGCGACGGAATCGGCGCCCTGGCCGTCGTAAGCCTCGGGAACGTGGATGGCGTTGAAGCCCGACGCGTTGAGAGCGGTGAGCGCTTCCTCGGGGAAACGTGCGTTCTCGTCGACGTCCTTGGCGTACGGCGCGATTTCCTTCTCGGAGAGTCCGCGGATAGCAGCCCGCAGTTCGTCGTGCTCTTCGTTCAGTGCGAAGAGATTGAAATCCGGGTTTCCTGCCATGGGAACGCTCCTTGGTGAAGGTGGCTTGAAGGCGGTCGGTGCGGCTCCGGCGTTACCAGCGAGATTCGCGGACAGACCGGTGCCCATGACCCCAGTCAAACACGGCACTGAGTGCCAGGTCAAGGGATGGGTGTGTGAAGTTTCGGTGCACGAGCAGTGTCAGCCGAGTTGTTCGTGGATTTTTCTGCTGATCTCATCAGCGGACGTGCCCGGGGGAAAGGCTACTACCAGCACGGACTTCGATTCTGGCGTGCTGGTCTTGGACCCGGGTGCCACGCCGTACGTCCGCCGAACGTCGAGCAATGCCTGACTTAGTGCGTCAGCTGTGGCGTCCTCGTCGCCTTTGATCATGCTTCGCAAGAGGTAGTTGTGGCACGCGGTGACAGCTGCGGCAAAACCGACAACCTCGAGGACAGGTTCGCGGGGCACAGCGCTGCGCAGGTAGTCGACGAAGAGGCGCTCGTAGCGGAATCCGGTGACGAGTTCGCGGTCGCGAAGAGCCGGAACATGCTGTACGACGCGGTATCGCCGCATCGACAGGTCTCGGTTCCTGCGGAAGAAATCGAAGACCAGTCCCGCGGCCTCGCACACGGACGCCCAGGGGTCGGCGGAATCGGACGCGAGGAACTCTGCGACGTGTTCGAGGAGGGACTCGTGATCGGCGAAGATCACGTCTTCCTTGGAGCGGAACTGCCGGAAGAACGTCCGACGCGACACGCCGGCGGCAGCGGCGATCTGCTCGACGGTGGTGGCTTCGTACCCGTTCTCCGAGAACAACCGGATCGCTTGAGACGCGACGTGTACCCGAAACTGTGCGGGGTCAGTTCCGGGTACATCGGAGCGCTCGGTCATGGATGCAAGTATCCAGGTTTCGTCGGCGTCAGTTGTCGGCGCGTAGCTGGAACTTGAGAACCTTGCCGGTGGGGGTGCGAGGAAGGTCGAGCGGGAAGACGATGTCGCGGGGAACCTTGTACCCGGCCAGCAAAGTGCGGGTGTGCTCGACGATGTCTTCGGCGGATGCCTGTAATCCCTTGCCCAGCACCACGAATGCCTTCGGGCGCTCGCCCCACTTCTCGTCCGGAACGCCGACGACTGCCACGTCGATCACCGCGGGGTGACTCATGATCGCCTGCTCGACCTCGACGGTGGAGATGTTCTCGCCGCCTGAGATGATGATGTCCTTCGCGCGGTCCTTGAGCTGGATGTATCCGTCGGGATGCATGACGCCGAGGTCGCCGGAATGGAACCAACCACCGGCAAATGCTTCGGCTGTCGCGGCCTCGTCGCGGTAGTACCCGAGCATCACGTTGTTGCCGCGGAGCACGATCTCACCCATGGTCTGGCCGTCGGCGGGGACGTCGTTCATCTCGGCATCGACAACGCGAGCATTTTCGGCCTGCACCATGCCGACTCCCTGACGAGAGAGAAGTGCGGCGCGCTCGGACTGCGGCTTGTCGTCCCAGGCTTCCTGGTATTCGCAGATCGTGTAGGGGCCGTATACCTCGGTGAGGCCGTAGACGTGAACGACGGTGACACCGATGTCTTCGAGTTTTCCGATGATCGTCGGTGACGGGGGAGCGCCGGCGGTGGTGATGCGCAAGGCGTCGACCTTGTGGGCCTGGTCTGCGTCGGCGATGGTGGAGCAGACGGTAGGAGCGCCGCACAGATGTGTCACGCCCAGATTGTCGATGGCGTCCCAGATCGCATCGGCGCGGACCGCGCGCAGGCAGATGTGTGTGCCCGCGGCCTGAGTGACGGCCCACGGCGTGCACCACCCGTTGCAGTGGAACATCGGCAGTGTCCACAGATACTTCGTCGCTCCGTCGAAGCCGTTGTGGAATGTCTCGCCGAGCGAGTTCAGGTACGCCCCGCGGTGGGAGTACATGACGCCCTTGGGTTTTCCGGTGGTGCCCGAGGTGTAGTTGATGGCGATGCACTGCTGCTCGTCGTCGACGCCCCAGTGCAGTGGCTGATCGGAGAGAGCTTCGCCTTCGGCAATCAGATCGGCGTACTGCCCGGTGACGATTCCGGTGGGAACGTCCGGATAGGGGACGGTGGAGTCCGGGATCTCGACGATCTCACGCAGGCTCCCCACGTTTGCCTTGGACGAGGTGACCGAACCGACGAATTCGGAGTCCACGAACAGGATCGTGGTTCCCGAGTGATCGAGAATGTATTCGAGTTCGGGACCGGCGAGGCGTGAGTTCAGGGCGATCAGGACCCCGCCGGCGAGGGGAACGGCAAAATGCGCGAACAGCATCTCGGGTACGTTCGGCGCCAGGTATGCGACGCGGTCACCGGGCTGAATGCGTTCACGCAGGACGCGGGCCAGAGCCGCGACCTCGTCACCGAACTCTCGGTACGAGTAGGTCCGGTCGCCGTGAACGACGGCGGTGCGCTCGGGGAACACCGCGGCGCTGCGCTCGAGAAAACGCAGCGGACTGAGCGGGGTGTTGTTGGCTGCAACAGCTGTCAGGACAGACACGGTTCCTCCGAAGGCGACGTGGCACGGTTGGTGTCACGATAAGTGTGATCGGCACTACAAATGGCCTGGATGCACGCTATTGCCCAGCCAAAGGTGCCGCTACCCTCTGAATTGGGTACGTGGAGGTGAGAGTGAACAGGGTACTGAGACCGAGCGACGACGACGCGTTGCGCGCCGAACTGCGTCGGCTGCACCCCAAAACCGAGTTGCCGGTTCTGTTCGGCGGCTGCGTCAGCGACCGGTCGCTGACCATCACCGGTCACGTCGGCACGCGCAGCAACATCCTGCGAAACCTGCGGATCGACGCCGAATGCGGACTCGGCGGTCGGGCGATCGCAGAACAACGACCGGGCGCGGTCCAGGACTACGCGAACTCGTCGCACATCACTCACGACTACGACTACGAAGTGGGCACCGAAGCGATCGAATCCTTGATGGCAGTCCCCATCGTCGTACGCGGGGTTACTCGCGGAGCGATCTACGGAGGACTGCGTGCCAACCTGCCGATCGGCGACGTGATCGCAGAGACGATGATGCGATCGTCGTACGCGTTGGCCCGCGAATTCGAGATTCGCGACGAAGTGGATCGTCGGGTGGCGATGCTCGATACCGCTGCGGTGGAACATGGTTCGAACCGCGATGCCCAGATATCCGAAGGGTTGACCGAGAGCGTCCTGGCGCTCGGCGAGATCGCGGCGAACCTCGAGGACATGGCTCTCAGCGCGCAGGTCCTCGCGGTCGAGGCAAAGTTGCGGTCGTTGGCGTCGCCGAAACCTTCCGCGAACACTCCAGTCGCGAACACCGTTGTCCTGTCGCCACGCGAGCGGGAGGTGATGGGGTACGTCGCTCTCGGACTGCGCAATGCCGAGATCGCCGAGAGGTTGTCCCTGAGCGTCGAAACGATCAAGACGTACATGAGGAATCTGATGGGAAAACTCGACGTCCGCAGTCGTCACGAAGCGGTCGTGGAAGCGCGGCGGCAGGGTTTGATTCTGTGAGGGCTTGATTCTCTGATCGGTCCCGCCAAGCGGAATTTCGGAACTGCGTCGCCGCTCCGGTTGATATGACGGACCTCACTATCGGCAGAGTTCGACACGAGTGATGAGGGCATCGATGCAGGATTTGTTCGACAACAACGACATGACCGGCCTGGCCGAAGCGATCAAGAGCGGCGACGTCTCCGCCAAGGAAGTCCTCGAGTTCAGTCTGGACAGGCTCGACGAGCGCAACCCGGCAGTCAACGCGGTGATCAGTGAGCGTCGAGAGGAAGCGCGCAACGAGGTATCAGGCGGCCTGCCGGACGGCCCACTGCACGGCGTCCCGTTCGTGATCAAAGACCTCGGCATGGATGTGGCAGGATTGCCGAGCACCAATGGATCTCGATTGTTCGCCGACGCTGTGGCAGAAAATGATTCGACGCTCGTCGAGCGCTACCGCCAGGCTGGTCTGGTTGTCATCGGCAAGACGAACACCCCGGAGTTCGGCAAGAACGCGAGTACCGAACCTGCGCTGTTCGGACCCACCCGTAACCCTTACGCCCTTGATCGTTCGCCCGGCGGATCTTCGGGTGGCACGGCTGTAGCTGTTGCCGTCGGGATTGTGCCAGGCGGGCATGCCAGCGACGGTGGTGGATCGATCCGTATTCCCGCATCGGCCTGCGGCCTGGTAGGCCTCAAGCCGAGCCGAGGACGTACTCCGACGGCACCGGCGCGCACGCTCTTCTCGTCGCCGATGAGTGTTCATCACGCGCTCACCCGAAGTGTCCGCGACACTGCGCTGCTTCTCGATCTGTCCGCCGGGCCGACAGTGGGCGATCCTTACGTGATCCTGGCGCCGAAGCGGCCGTACATCGAGGAAGTGGGTGCCGATCCCGGACGGTTGCGGATCGGTCTGAGTAACGCTCTTCCTGACGGCACACCGGTGGACCCGGAGTGCTCGGCCGTCGCGACCGGTGTTGCCGGCCTGCTCGAAGAACTCGGTCACGATGTCACCGAGAGTGCCCCGAACTTTCCGCTCGATGCGCTCACTGCCGGGCTTTCGGTGTTGATGGGCATTCCGATGACGATCGAGGTCGACGAACGACTCGACGCCCTGAACCGCGCGATCCGCGACGACGACCTCGAGCCGATGGCGCGGATGATCTACGACCGCGCGAAGTCCGAAAGTGCGACGAACGTTGTCAAGGCATTGCAGGAACTCGAGCGGGCCGCCCAGGTGATCGGTGCGTTCTTTGTCGATCACGACCTGTTGCTGACTCCGACGATGGCTCGGCCGGCAGCTCCGCTCGGTCTGCTCGATACGGCGAATCCTATGTCGATCTGGGAGCATTCGGCCGGGTACAGCGGCTTGACCAGTCCGTTCAACAGTTCAGGTCAGCCGGCGATTTCCTTGCCGATGGGTCATGACTCGGCCGGCGTTCCGATCGGCGTGCAGTTGGTCGGCGCGTTCGGCCGTGAAGATCTGCTGATTCAGGTTGCGTCGCAGCTCGAAACAGCCCGTCCGTGGTCCATTGCGCCGGTGTGGCCGCCGGTCCCGGCGTAGCGCGCGGTCGTCCGAGCCGGGGAGGACGTCAGGCGATGATGCGAATCGGCCACTGGCCGTTCACATCTGCCACGTCCCTCCCTTGGCTGAGAAGGTACTCGGCGAAATCGCGTTGCCGCTCGGCGTGCCAATCGGCTTGATCGACCATGAGATCGAGCCCCAGGATGTCGGGGAACCGCACGGCCAACTCGCGGGCCAACGCTGCCGCAGCTTTGGCATCGGCCTCGGCTTCGTGCGCCGACTCCAATGAAATTCCGTAGTGCTCGCACACGGCCGCAAGCGTTCGCTTGCCCTTGCGGAACGTATCCATCGCCCGATCGATCACGTACGGATCGATCACCAACCCCGGAACGAATGCAGGCTTGCCGATGCGCAGACCCTCGGCATGCATGACCGTCAGATCATAGGAGGCATTGAACGCCACGACGGCGTGATCGCGCGCCCAGGAATTGTGCAGAGCCTCGCGAATCTCTTCGTAGCCCTCGGAATAATCCTGGCCGTGTTGCGCCGCGAACTCGGTGCTGATGCCGTGAACAGCCGAGGCGCCGGCGGGGATGTCGACGCCGGGATCGAGTAGCCACGTGCGTGTTTCGACACTCGAACCGTCGATCACCGCGACGCAGGCACTGACGATACGAGCGGTCGACGGATCCCGCCCCGTGGTCTCGAGGTCGAACGCGCAGATCGGGCGATCGGACCAGCTACTCATCGGGGGCCTTTCGGTGCAGAACGTCATGTCCGAATCACTATGCACCTCCCTACTGACACAAACGACGAACAGCCACCTCCGGGGTGAAGGTGGAGGTGGCTGCTGCGTGACTGTGTGACGGACCTACAGAATCTCGGTTCCGACCGTGAAGCGATCCATGACGTCTTCACGTGGAGTCACACCGAAGCCCGGTCCCTGCGGCACAGCGATGTGGCCGTCCTCGATGACAAACGGTTCGGTGATGTCCTCCTTGTAGAAGCGATCGGAAGCCGAGATGTCGCCGGGCAGCGTGAACCCGTCCAGCGCCGCGAGGGCCGCGTTGGCGGCGCGGCCGATTCCGGTCTCGAGCATTCCGCCGCACCACACCGCAATACCGTGTGCCGAGGCGAGATCGTGGATGCGCTTGGCTTCCAGATATCCACCGACACGGCTCGGCTTGATGTTGATGACCGAAGCGGCACCGAGCGTGATGGCATCCGCCGCATCCTTGGCCGACTCGACCGACTCGTCGAGGCAGATCGGAGTCGAGAGGGACTGGGCGAGCTTGGCGTGCTGCACCAAATCGTCCTCGGCCAGCGGCTGTTCGATGAGGAGCAATGCGAATTCGTCCAGGCGGCGCAGCAACTGCGCGTCGACGAGGGTGTACGCGGCATTCGCGTCGACCTGCAGAGGAACGTCGTAGCCGAACTCCTTGCGCACCGCAGCCACGGGAGCGATGTCCCAGCCCGGCTTGATCTTCAGCTTGATTCGCACGTAACCCTGCGACAGATAGTTGCCGACGGTTTCGAGTAGCTGCGGAATGCTGTCCTGGATGCCGACGGACACTCCCGAGGGCACCCGAGTGCGAGTGGCACCGAGGTACCGAGCGAAAGACTGTCCACGAGCCCGCAATTCAGCATCGAGGATTGCCATTTCGATAGCCGACTTCGACATCTGGTGACCCACGACGTGGTGAAGTACGCTGCCGACCGTCTCGGCCGAGAGCGGCTGATCCGACTGCGACTTACGCAGCGTCGGAACGAGATACTCGCGAAGCATCGCCCGCGCACCAGCGGTGTATTCGGAGTTGTAGTACGGATCGCTGAGCGAGCCGCACTCGCCCCAGCCGACGGTCTCCACCGGACCGTTGGGGCCGTCGGTGGTGCCGCTTACTTTCAGGACGAGGGTGTTGCGCTCGAGCTGGGTGCTGAATGACGTGGTGAAGGGGGAGACGAGAGGGATGCGCAGTTCGCGCAATTCGACGGACTCAATGTGCATGGACTTGCTCTTCTCCGGTTGTCTCGCAGATTTTCGTGAACATGTAATAGCCGCTGGGGTCGAAGCCGGTCGATTGCCATTCCTTCGAGGCGATCAGTGGTTCGAGGTACTCGCGAAGCGCGTGTCGCCAGGCAAAGGCAGAGGCGCGGTCGACTGTTCTCAGATGCTCGATGTCTCTGGGTATTCCGACTGCGATATCGACGCAGTCGGGTGGGATCGGGAGCATTCGAGGCGTACCGTCTTCGGTGGGTTGAAGCACCTTGAATGTATCATTCACGGCCACAGTAGAACTCGGAGATCCATCGACGTCGAGGTCCCAACTGACGAGCATACGATCGCTGGCGTCGCCTGCGTTGATTCCGTCTGCCATCGACCCGTAGAAATCCGGGTTGTATTCGGCCGGTTCGGCTCCGAGACGCTGAATGTTGAAATAGGCATTTCGTGCGACCAGTGGATCGAAGGTCCACCGGATCGTCCTGACGCCGCGCTCGATGCACCAGTCTCGCTGATGATGCTTGAGGGCGCGGCCGATTCCCTTGCCTGCGTGTCCCGGTAGTACTCCGGCGATGTGTGAGTGCAGAACCTCGCCGAGAGGCTCGACGAAGAATCCGACGCAACCACCGATCATTTCGCCTTCGGAAAAGGCTCCCACCACGTAGTGACCACCGTGGTGAAGCGCAACCAACATCGCAGTGCCGAAATGAGCCGGTCCGGGACTGGTAGCCCAGATCTCGTCGAAAACGGCGGATAGATCGGCTATTTCGCGGGTATCGACCAGTTCTCGAAACTCAACCGCTTTGCTTTTCGACACGAGGGCCCCCTTCAGACGTGATCGAACGAATAAGGCCCGCAACCAACGCCGTCCTCGGAGCGATTGCGGACACGAGCGCATGCTCAGTCTCGGCGTGTGCACCGCCGCCGACGCCACCGAGGCCGTCGAGGGTGGGGATACCGATACCGGCAGTGAAGTTTCCGTCCGAGGCTCCGCCGACGGCGAGGCCGACGAGCGGAGTCAGATCATGCTCGAGCGCAACGCGTTCCGCCAACGCCAGCAACGGTGCGGACATCGTCGCTTCGAGAGGTGGACGGTTGACACCACCCGAGACCGTGACTACGGCTTCGGGGTGGATTGCCTGCAGGGCTCGGATATTCGCATCGACGCGCTCCTGCTCGGCGGCGCTGGTTGCGCGCACGTCCACGTCGACGAAGGCTTCTGCCGGAACGGTGTTGGTTGTGGTTCCGGCTGAAATGACAGTCGGGGTGACGGTGGTTGCCTGTGCCGGCGAGGACAAGTCGTTGATCGCGATCACGAGACGAGCCAGTTCTACTGCAGCGTTGATGCCTTTTTCCGGCTCCAGCCCGGCGTGGGCGGCGCGACCGGCAACATGGATCCGATACAGCGACACCCCCTTGCGGACAGTCTTCAGTTCGCCACCGTCACCGCCGGCCTCGAGAACCAGTACCGCGCCTGCCGCAAGTTCCTCGATGAGGGACCGCGACGTGGGTGAACCGATTTCTTCGTCACCGGTCACGAGGAGTGTGATTCCGTCGAGTGCATCGTCGCCGTGCAGCTCCCGGACGATAGCGAGGGCGTGGATTGCCTGAACGACACCAAGTTTCATGTCGAGTCCGCCCGGACCTCGGAGCGCTCCGTCGGTGACGGCTGCGGGCAGGCGTGTCAGGGTGCCGATCGGCCACACGGTGTCATGATGACCGAGCAGCATCAACCGCGTCGGTGAGCTGCCGAAACGGGTCACCAGATGGGTTCGGCCTTCCGTCACTATCGACTCCGGTGTCACGCCGAGTCGTTCGTGGACAAGATCTGACGTCCACTTCGCGCTGCGGGCAACAGCTTCGAGATCGTGTGACGGCGACTCGACTTCGATGAGCGCGATGGCGTCCTCGAGGATCTGAGGAAGTTGGCGCTCGGCCAGATCGCGGAGAATGGTCATCGGTTGTTCACTCGCGGATACGCGCGGCTTCCGACGTGTAGCAATTGTGTACTCCCGTTGTCGGAGAAAGTGATCCGGATCCAACCTGCTGATTGAGGGAGTCGGGTCCCGAACACTCCAGGGTGAACTTCGATCAGGCTGAGAGAGACGGACTCTGCGCTTTCGGCGGTGACCGAAGGGTCGATGTGATCGGTGCGGCGGGCGGTCAGGGAACCGCCGGTCCTTTCCAAGACGAAATCGGCTGCGGCATCGCGGTACAGGCCGCACAGCGCATCGAGTTCTTCAGGTGAGGACGTGACGCGGGTGTGGGGGTCACCAGGCGAGAATGCCGGTGTCACACTGACGCCGCCTATGGAACCGATTACTTCAGCCAGAAGATCGCCGGAGAGAGCGTCCATTGCTCCACCGTTGGCCATCAGGACCACGGCTAGACCGCACGACGGCACCACTCGCAAGAACGACTGCTGGCCGAGAGTTCCGCCATTGTGGCCATGAGCCAGTACACCGCCCCAATTGTGCAGCAACCACGTGGTTCCCATGATGTCCGCTGACGACACGTCACCGATCTGGCGGCGCTCCTCGAGCATCGCCAGATGAGTGGAACGCCGAAGGAGAACCGGGTCCTCGCGCATCGAGTCCTGAGCGAACAGGAGTAGATCTTCGGCCGTGCTGTTGATGAGGCCGGCGGGGCCCATCGAGCGGGGGATGAGGAACTGTGGTGTCTGCTCGAGGTCGTCGGCACCGCCGACGTGCCCGACTGCAGCGCGGTGCAGTGCCGTCTCCTCAGGCAGGGTCGTGGTTTTGGTCAGGCCGAGCGGTTCGATGATCCGCTCGCGCAGAACCGCGTCCCAACTCTTACCTCGGAGAACCTCGATGATTCGTCCGGCGATCACGAAGCCGGTGTTGCAGTACGACCAATCGGTGCCGGGGGCGAAGAGCTGCACCGTTGATTTCAGTGATGCGACGTATCGCTCGACGCAGTCGTCGCCGCGCCCGCCGTCGATGAAAACGTCACCGTCGATGCCACTGGTGTGAGTCAACAGGTGGCGAGTCGTGACCGTTTCGGTGGCTACCGCGTCGGCAACTGCGAAGTCCGGCAGGATGTTCCGGACAGGTGAGTCGAGATCCAGCAATCCTTCTTCGACGAGCTGCATGATCAGGGTGGCCGTCCAGACCTTGCTGATCGAACCCATCTGGAACAGCGTGTCGGGCGTAGCCGCGACGCCGGTGCGGGTACTGACGACACCGGACGTGACCACGGTGCGGGAGAATCCGCTGCGGGTTGTGGTCAGAATTCCCAGTGAGGCGCCGGGCACCCCGTACTTCGCACTCAGGGTGTCGAGTCGGTACTGCCAGTAGTCGGGATCGACCGTGGTCAGTGCGGGCTTGGGGGAGAGGTGCCGTTCGATCCAGTCGACGAGACGAGTGCTGTACTCCAGTCGGTGGGACGGCCGACCCGTCAACACGAAGGCATGTGACGCGTCCGGGAAAACCACCAACTCGGTCGGGGTGCCGGCCAAACGCAGTCCACCGAACCACTGTTCGGCCTGGTTGACCGGGCAACGGACGTCGCTGCCGCCGTGAAGGATCAGCGTCGGTGTCGTCACCTGGGAGACTCGCCCCAGCGGCGAAAGTTCCCGTACCCGAGATGACTGCGGGTCGAATTCGACCGTCTGCAGCAAGATGCCCTCGTCCGAGGGGCCGGCTGTGTTCGCGATGTCGCAAACGAGACCACCGGCGACTGCGACGGCAAACCGATCGGTGACGGACGTCAGGGCGCACGTCATGAATCCGCCGTAGCTGTAGCCCGTGAGTACCAGTTGCTTCGGATCGGCCATCCCCTCGGCGACAAGGGTTTCGACCGGTTCGAGCAGGTCGGCACGATCCGCCTCACCCCAGCCGTCCCGCACACCGTCGAAGAAGTCGTTTCCGTAGCCGTCACTTCCGCGCGGATTGATCATCAAGACCGTGAATCCCAGCGCGACCAGTTCCGCGTGGTATGCGTGCATCACGGTCGGCGTTCCGGTCCAGGCATTGTGTGGTCCGCCGTGGACGTCCAGAACCAGCGGACCGGCGCCCGTGACGTTCGGGTCGCGCAGGATCCAACCCTGAACACGGGTGCCGTCGCTGATGTCGAACCAACGCTCGGAGGCGACTGGAAACGCGACGGAAGTTGTCAGTTCCGTGTTCAATTCGGTGACGGTTTCGACTGCACGAGTCTCGAGGTCGATGACGGCGACCTCGCCGAAGGATGTCGCCGTTGCCAGCGCGACGACGGCTCGCCCGGACGTCAGGGCAAGGCCTGAGACCACTGTCCGCTCGCCGGTGAGAAGTGGTGAGACGGAGCCTGATCCGAAATCGACCTTGTGCAGTTCGGTGGAGCCGTGGTTGCGGATGCAGAAGACGATGTCGCCGTCGGCGGTGAAACTCGGTGCGCCACCGGGATAACCGGTCCCGCCCGGCATGACGTTTCGGTCGAGTCCGGACGTCAGGCTGCGGTCTTCCACTCGCTGGTCGCGGTGCAGGACAAGAAGTTCGTTGTTGTGAATGATCGGTGTGTGCCAACCGACGGCTACGACCGCGTCGCCGGCAGGTGTCCATGCAAGTGGTCCTGCGATGCCGCGTGCGTGCCCCAACATCCGCGGAACGGAGGCGAGATCAGTCAGCGATACGGTCCAGGCGGAACTCGCCCGCGTCAGATCGGCGTCGCCGTCCATCGCCGCGGTGAAAGCCAGTTCGGTGCCGTCGGGACTGTACGAGGGATGCGAAGCGTCCCAATCGCCGTCCGTCAGCTGCCGTAGTGAGCCGGCGGCCAGATCGAACTCGAACAGGTGCGCCCGAACGCTGCCCCGGACACCGGATCCGTCGACCTTGTAGTTGAGGCGCTTCGCCACCAAGAGGCATGACGATCCGGCGGCAGTGCGGTCGACGGGGGCGCTGAAGGCGATCCGAGCGCCGTCGGGAGAGAACACCGGTGCCCCCGCGCCGAGCGGGAGCTGCGCCGTGGTGGTCAGCTGTGTTGCCGGACCCCCGGTGGCGTCGACCTTCCACAGTTGTGGTGTGCCCGAGGAATCCGGCCGAACGAAGACCAACAGCGTCGAAACGGGATGCCAGGCCGGCGAGGTGTCGGCAGGTCCCGCGGTGAGCTGTAGTTGCGGGGAAGCCAACCAGATCGAGTGCTCGTTGGTATCCGCAGCCGGATTCGATTCGGTACGTACGTATGCAATGCGTCCCGACGCCGATACGGCGATGCTGGTCGGTGTAACCACGGACGCGTAATCCTGGATTCTCGCCGAACGACGTTCTTCGGCACGGGCTACGGCTGCGGGGGAGTCGAGAGTGGTCGGCGTTGTCATTGGAACATCGGCTCCCCGAATGTCGGGATCGCGGACAACAGCTTTGCCGTGTACGGCTCCTTGGGCGAATCGATCACGTCGAGAACCGGCCCGTGCTCGACGATCTCGCCGCCGAGCATGACTGCGACGTGGTCACAGACGTAGCGGATCACCGCCAGGTTGTGACTGACGAACAGAACCGTCAGACCAAGCTGCTTCTGCAGATCCACCAACAGATTCAGAACCGCGCCCTGCACGGACACGTCCAGAGCGGAGGTGATTTCGTCGGCAAGCAGAACTGCCGGTGCGGCTGCCAAAGCCCGCGCGAGGGCAACGCGTTGGCGCTGACCACCCGACAACGACGATGGGTATTCGTGCGCCTTCTCCACCGGCAGTTGGACGGTGGTGAGGAGTCGAGCGACCTCGGCAGCGCGGTCGCCGCGGCTGCGGCGAGCTTTGTCACGACGCTCGGTGGACCGCAGCGCCTCGGCGAGTGACTGGCCGATGGTCATTCGCGGGTCGAGGCACGAGTACGGATCTTGGAAGACCATCTGGATCCGGTGGCGCAGACGAGCCGTCGCGCCGCGGGCGTGAGCGACGTCCACACCGTCGAGAAGGATCTGGCCGGAACTGGGCTCGGCCAGGCCGACAGTTGCTCGCGCCAGTGTCGACTTTCCGGAACCCGATTCACCGACGAGACCGACCACCGATCCGGAGGGGATGTCGAGATTGATGTTCTTGACGGCGTGGAATTTTTTCGAACCGCTACCGAGGTGGACGTTGACGTCACGGAATTCGAGTCTGCTCATCGGATCTCCTCTGCAACAGCCAACAGTTCTTCCAACTCGATGTCGGCGGTGCTCTCCTCGGCGTCGAGGCTCTCCACCTGCCAGGCTTCGTCGACGGTGGCAAGCGGCTTGTCGCGATCGGTGCTCATGGTGGGGACCGCGGCGATCAGCGCGCGGGTGTACGGATGCTTTGCACGGCCGGCAATCAGATCGTCGACTGCGATGTCTTCGACGATTTCGCCGGCAAACATGACGAGGACACGGGTGCACATGCCGGTGATGACGGCCATGTCGTGCGAGATGAGAAGGATTGCGGCGCCGGTTTCTTCGCGAACCTCGTGGAGCAGCCCGAGGACCTCACGCTGAACGGTCACGTCGAGCGCAGTGGTGGGTTCGTCCGCGATGATCAGAGCGGGCTTACCCATCAGACCCATGGCGATCATCGCGCGCTGACGCATACCGCCGGAGAACTCGTGGGGGTACTGCTTCGCACGCCTGGGCGCGTCGGGGATCTTGACGGCGTTCAGTCGCTCGACTGCCGCCTTCTTCGCGTCGGCCTTGCTCATACCTTCGTGGAGCCAACCGATCTCGGCGACCTGATATCCGACCTTGAGAGACGGATTCATGGACGACATCGGATCCTGGAACACCATCGCCATACGTGTGCCGAGTTGGCGGGCAACCTTGCGCGAAGCCGCGTCGTCCGGCCGCTTGCCGTCCTTCATCAGCACGGTGCCGTCGAACTCGATGAGCCCGGCGTCGACCACGGTGGGGTGGTCGGTCAGCTGCGCGATTGCCATGCAACTCAGTGACTTTCCGGATCCGGATTCACCGACGATGCCCACGGTTTCGCCGCGGTGAACTGTAAAACTGATGTTGTCGACGGGGCGACGCCAGTCGTCACCCGCGGGGACTGCGACGGACATGTTGCGGACGGTCAGTACCGCGTCTTCGTCGGTGGGCGCCGAATCGGCCTGGGCAGTTTTCCGGTTGATCGGCTTCCACTTCGGCAGGCGACTGCTGATCGGGCTGCGAACTCCCGCGCCGCGAGCAATGGCCTCGCCGAGCAGCGTGAAGGTCAAGCCGGCGAGCACGACGGCGATGCCGGGGGCGAGTGCGGTGGCCGGGTTGACGAAGATCTTCGACAGACCTTCGTTGAGCATCCGGCCCCAGTCGAATGCAGGCGGCTGAATGCCCAAGCCGAGGAACGAGAGTCCGGCGAAGACCACGAGGCCGCTGCCGACAGCGATGCTGGCATTGACGATGAGTGGTTCACGGATATTGGGGAGAATGTGGCGGAACAGCAGCCCCGGCTTGGTAACCCCGAGGATGCGTGCTGCGTCGATGAAGTCGCGTCCGTTGACCGACGAAGCCAGTGCGTACGTCAACCTCGCGAACGGCGAGGCCAGGGCGAGACCGATGGCGATCACCGCGCTGCCAGCACCCTGTCCGAGAACGACCAACAGGAAGATCGCGAGGAGCAGTCCGGGGAATGCGATGGCGAAGTTGAGGAATGCCACGACCATTCGTCCGACCCAGCGGGGAGCGAGCGTCGGGAGCGTACCGAGTATCAGGCCAATTGTGACACCGAGTGCGACGGCTCCGAGAGCCATGAGCACCGACAGTCTCGCGGCGGTCATCGTGCGGGCGAAGACGTCACGCCCGCCGGCGTCGGTGCCGAAGATGTGCTCGGAACTCGGTCCCTGAGAGAGTGCCTTCGGGTTGGCTGCGACAGCGGCGTCACCCCAGATCATCGGTCCGAAGATGACGAGGGCGATCAGAGCGGTCAGGAAGGTGAGGGCCAGGATTCCCAATGGGGTGCGGAACGTTCCGACGATCCAGTGTCGTCGCGGGGGCGTCTTGGGGGCCGCAGTGGGGGCCGTAGGTGAGGTGCTCAACTCAGTTCTCCCGAATTGTGGATCGTGGGTCGATGAGAGCGAGCACCACGTCGACGATGAAATTGATGAGAAGGACGATGGCGCCGTAGATCACGACCAGTGTCTGGGCGAGCGGGTAGTCCTTCTCGGTGATGGACTTGACCAGCGCCATGCCCATGCCGGGCCAGGCGAAGATGCTCTCGATGAGCACGGTGCCGGCAATCAGACCACCCAGGAGGAGTCCGGCGAGCGTGAGCGTCGACGTCATGAGGTTGGGCATTGCATGACGGAAGTAGATTCGTGCCACGGGCATTCGCTTGGCGCGCGCCGTACGGATGTAGTCCATGTCCAACACGCCGAGCGCCTCTGCACGGACGATGCGCGACATCGAGGCGATGGCACCGATCGACATGGCCGCGACCGGGAGGATGTAGCTTTCCGGTCCACCTCGGCCGGCGACGGGCAGAACAGGGAACGTGACGGCAAAGAGGTAGACCAGCGCCGTACCGAACATGAACTCGGGGATCACGGCGATGGTGCCCGACGTTGCGGTGTAACCGATCTCGACTCCGCGTCGTCGACCGTTGCGGGTCAGTGCAGCGAAGATGAGGCCGATCGGAATGCCCACTAGCAGCACCGTGACGACTGTGAGTACAGCCAGTTCGAGTGTTGCCGGTAGGCGGGACGCGATCACCTCGAAGACCGGAGTCCTCAAGGTGATCGAGTCACCGGGATTCCCGCTCAGCAACCCGCCGACGAATCGGAAGTACTGCTGCCACAAGGGAAGGTCGTAACCGAGCTGAGACCTCGTTGTCTCGACCAGTTCGACCGGTGCGTTCATTCCCAGTGCCAACCGAACCGGGTCTCCCGGAATCAGTTGGAGCATCAGGAACGCCGCAGTCACCAGCGCCCAGAGTGAAATCACGAAGGTGCCGAAACGACGCAGAAGATATGCGGGCCAGCTGTCGGACTCGAGCCACTTTGCTCGAGCCTGAGGCGCCGCTTCTGGTTTCGCGGCTTCAATAGTTTGACTCATGGGCTGTCTTTCCGGAGGGCGGGATGCTGGGGCGGGAAGATATTTCAGAGTGGGCGGACGGCCTACTGGTAGAGACGCAGCGCAGAACCGTTGAGCGACTTGCCGAATGAGAGTCCGGCCTTGTTGAAGTACACGTTCATGACGGAGTCTGCGAAGGGCACGGCCGCGATCGTCTTGGTGAGCTCCGACTCGGCGTCGGCCCAGGCGTCACAAGCGTCGCTACCGGTCAGACCGGAAGCCTTGGTGGCTGCTGCTTCGTAGGCGGGGTTGCTGACCGATCCGAAGTTCTTGCCTGCTGCGGGAACCGGCCCGGCAAAGTACGCAGTGAAGGTGCTGGGCAGCGAGGAGTTGACCTGGACCCAGGCGATGTCCCAGGCAGAGTTGTCCTTGCCGCTCAGAATGACGTCGATGATCTTGTTCGAGTCGCCCCCGGTCACCTCGACGTTTGCGCCGAGTTCGGACCACGCCGACTGAGCAAGTTCCGCCGCCGCGTTGCGCGGATCGTCGGTGCCGTCGTACACGAGGCGGAGATTGAGCGGCTTGCCATCCTTGCTTCGCTTGCCGTCAGCGCCGGCGGTCCAACCAGCGCCGTCCAGTGTTGCCTTGGCGGCAGTGAGGTCGAAGTCCGGAATGTTGCCTGCGACAGAGTCGTAAACGCAGGCGCGCGGTTCGACGGCGACGAGGCTGGTTGCCCGGACCCCGTGTCCGGCGGTGATGACCTGAGTGAGGTCGTCGAGATCGACCGCTTGGATCAGGGCCTTGCGCACTGCGGGATCGCTGGTGGGATTACTCGCGATCTGGTTGAAGTACATCTGGCCTGCCGGCAGAGGCCGACCGACGGAGTCCAGATTGGCTGCCGCGACGCGGTCCTTGTCCGGACCGGCGATCGGAGCTGCGTTGAGTTCACCCGAGAGCAGCTGATTTGCGGCGGTGCTCACGTTCGGCGACATGGCGGCGACGACCGTCTTGGGGACGCCCGGGGTGTCGGAGGTCGTGCCGTCGGGGCCCCAGTTGTAGCCCTCGCGACGCTGGAACGTGTAGTGGTCGTTGGCGGCAACTTCGGTGACTTCGAACATGCCGGTGCCGAGCGACTTCTTGTTCGACGCTGTCGGATCTTTCAATCCGGCCTCGCACAGGATCGGCAGGCGACCGACGTTGAGAAGAAGGAACGGGCTCGGCGCCGGAGTGGTCACCGTGACAGTGCGCGTTGCCGGATCGGCAGTCGCAGTGGCGCCGGTCGGCACGGAGGACCCGCGCAACTGTGAACCGTTGTCCGGGTTGGCCACGAAGTTGATGTTGTCCGCGACGGTCTGCGGTGTCAGCGTCGATCCGTCGGTACAGGTCACCCCGTCACGGATGGTGAAGGACGCCGAGGTCGGGGTCTCCTCCCACTTCTCCGCCAACCACGGTCCGACTTCACTGGTATCGGGATCCTGGTAGATCAGGTAGTCGTACGCCAAACGAGACAACTCGGCGGTCGCCGAGGCGGCCGACATGATCGGGTTGAGTGCACCCGGATCGGCCTGCAGGGCGAAACGGAAGGTCCCGTCGGTGGCCGGTTCACCGCCACTGGCGCCCGAGGACGTGCCTCCCGAGCCACAAGCAGACAACACAAGCGTGAGCCCTGCGGCTGCCGCAAGTGTTGGATAGAAGCGGTGTTTCATGGTGCCTCCGTGATGGAGCAGGGGCCCGAGCGAAAAACGTGAGGGCGCGGTTGAGTGTTGACTGCTAAATCTTGGCGCATGACGTGACGCGCATCTCTGTCGATCCTCACGAAAATCGGGTCGATTTTCGTCCGCTCCCACGAAAACCGTCAGGATCAGTGAATACCTGTCCGTATACCGACAGCGACCGGCGAAACACGACGATTTCCCCGGTCGCTACCGGCGGTCTACTGGTACAGGCGCAGGGCCGAACCGATGAAATTGCGGCCGAATGCAAGACCCGCATTGTTGAAGTAGAGAGTCGTGATCTTGTCGGCAAAAGGTACCGCCGAGTTTGCTTTGATGATCTCGGACTCAGCGTCTGCCCAAGCGGCACAAGCGTCCTCGCCCGTCAGCCCGGAAGCCTTGGTGACGGCTGCGTCGTAGGCCGGGTTGGAGATCGACGCAAAGTTCATTCCCGCAGCGGGCACCGGACCGGAGAGGAAGGGGACCAGCATGCTGGGCAGCGCGACGTTGATCGGCTCCCACGCGACATCCCACGCCGTGTTGTCCTTGCCGCTGAGTGCGACATCGAGAATCTTGTTCGAGTCTCCACTGGTGAGTTCAACGGTGGCGCCCAGGTCGTTCCACGCGTTGACTGCGACGTCGGCGGCAGCATCGGTCGCGTCGCCGAACGTCTCGTAGACCATCCGAATTCGGAGCGGTGTGCCGTCCTTGCTGCGTTTACCGTCCGCGCCGACCTTCCAGCCCGCAGACTCGAGAGTTGCTGCGGCCGCACTGGTATCGAAGTCCGGTAGGTTTCCGGCGACAGAGTCGTAGATGCAGGCCCGCGGTTCGATGGACACCATTGTGGTCGATCGGGTTCCGCGGCCGGCGGTGAAGATCTCGGCGAGGTCGTCGAGATTGAGAGCCTGGACCAGCGCCTTGCGTACGGCAGGATCGCTCGTCGGATTGCCGGGACTGTGGTTGAAGAACATCTCGCCCGCTGGAGCAGGCTGCTTGACGGTATCCAAGTTCGCGGCGTTCATGCGGTCCTGATCGGGGCCGGAGACGGCAGCGGCATTCAGATCACCGGACAACACCTGGTTGGCCGCTGTGCTGTTGTTCGTGATGATGGATGCGACGACATTCTTGGGTACACCGGCAGTGTCGGAGGTAGTGCCGTCCGGTCCCCAGTTGTATCCGTCGCGCCGAACGTAGGAGTAATGATCGTTGGCGACTGCCTCGGTCATCTGGAACATGCCCGACCCGAAGGTCGTCTTGTTTGCCGCCGTCGGATCCTTCAACCCGGCCTCGCACATGATCGGTATTCGCGCCAGGTTGAGAAGCAGGAACGGAGAGGGTTCCGGAGTTGTGACCGTTACGGTCCGGGTCGCCGGGTCGGCGGTGGCAGTTGCAGTTGCCGGTGCGTACACCCCGCGGAGAGCGGATTTGTTTGCTGCGTTGGTGATGAAATTGACGTTGTCGGCGACGGTCTGGGCAGTCAGAGCGGATCCGTCGTTACAGGTGACGCCGTCGCGAATGGTGAACGACGCGGAAGTGGTTGTCTCTTCCCATTTCTCGGCGAGCCAGGGCTTGGTTACGCCGGTATCGGGATCCGGATGGAGCAGATAGTCGTAGCTCAGACGCGCCAGTTGGTGCGCCGGCGAAGCGGCGGTCATCAGCGGATTCAGAGCGCCAGGGTCGGCCACGAGAGCCAATTTGAAGGTGCCGTCCGTGACGGGTTCACCCCCACCCGAACCCGATGAGCCACCCGTTGAGCACGCGGTCAGGGCAAGAACGGTGCCAGTTGCCGCAGCCAGTAGTGCGTAGGACCGTTGTTTCATGGTGCCTCCGGAAGGTGTGGTCCCGCCCGAATGACGCGAGGTCTGTCGGGTCAGGAGCAAAAGACGATTGCTTGAATCTTCACCCAACAAAAGGACGAGAACATCGTCCGGATTTACGAATGTTTCGTGAGACTTGGTAGATCGCTACAACATTGTCGGATGGAAGAGACGAAGCTGGAGCATCAGGCTGAATCGAGTTTCCGGATCATCGAGATCGATGCCGGCAATCCCGGCAAGCTTCTTGAGGCGGTACCGGAACGTGTTGACGTGGATGTGAACCAAGGACGCAGCAGCCGGAATGTCACCGAACGTGTCGAGCCAGGCGCGGAGCGTGTCGACAAGGTTGATGTCGTGACTGCGGTCGTACTCACGCAGTACCGCGAGCGGACCCGATGCGGTCTCGTTCTCGTCCGCCAGGGCGTCGGAGAGGCGCAGAAGTAGGGAATTGATCTGCACGTCGTCGGCGCGCGCGACGGTCCGGCCCGAAGAATTCCACGTCGACCTCAGAACGCGAAGCGCTCGGTCGGCTTCGTCGCGTGACTTCTCCAGCGTCATCACGTCGGCCACTGTCGCACCGATTCCGATGACCACCGACTTTTCCGAACGGGAACGGTCTGCAAACTCCGACGCGATCCGACGCACGTAGTCGTCGTCGGTCTGGTGCCGGGTGTGTGGGATTACGGCGTAGACGGTGCCGCCGATCGCTGCCGCCACCGACAGCGGAAATACTTGGTCGAGATAGGTATTGAGTGTCAGGGCCAGTTGATCGACGTCGGCTTCGGCCTCCAACGATGCACCGGCGCCGCTACGGAAGCCGGCCGCAAGCACGTTTGCTTTCGAACGGCCGTAGCCCAGTCGCTCGGCCGCTTCCTTCGCTGAAGTGCCGCCACTCAGTAACGTGATCACCTCGCCCAACCTCAGTCGTCGTGCCGAATCCGCGGCCAGTTTGGCGCGAAGCAAACTCATGGCGGCCACGCCCGCAGCCTCGACGAGCGTTTTGACCTGTAATTCGTTCGGCTCCTCGTCCAAGATCACCCAGATCGAACCGAGGATCTGCGATGCCGCATGTATTCGCATGCCGACGCGGGGCCTGATGCCCGGCCCGATACCCGGTAGAAATACCGGCAGGGTAGAGCCGTAGATCTTGTTGAAATACCCCATTGACCTGAGCCGATCGGAATAGTGCTGCGGCACTTGATGTCCGAGGACACTCTGCTTACGTGCCTCGTCGCCGAAGGCTTGATCCGCCGAGAACGCGAGGATCCGGCTCGACTGATTCTCGATGGTGACCGGGCCGTTCAATACCTGAGCGATCGAGTTGGCAAGATCGAACAGGTCGGCGTCGGCGGCCGACGTGCGGTCCCCGTTGTTGCCGGATTCGAGGATCTCGTTGATCAACGACGCGCTTTGCAGCCAGCTTGCATCCTTGACCATTCCGAGGAGTGCGACGTCGGTGTCGGCCACCGCTTTCTCGACGAGGCCGTCGAAGTCCAGGGGCTCTTTGACGATCAGCGCTACCGCACCTGCCGAGCCGTATTCTCTTACCGCCGTTGCGATATCGGCCGAACCTGCGAGACCTGCGCCGAGTACGACGGCGCCCGCACTGTCCTGGGTAGCTTCGGACCCTTCGTGCAGGGTCACGCGGCTGACAGTGCGGGCGCCGTCGACGGTGTCGCCACCGCTGAGGAACGTCATTCCCAGTCTGTCGACGATGTCGACGATCGATACTCCCGTAGGTGTGGTCACCACCACACCTTAGGGGGAGCGGGGTCGATCAGTTGTCTGGTTGCCCTGCTCAGTTGCTGGGCTGCTCCGCCACGGCCTTCTCGACGAACCGGCGGGTCTGATCGAACGCCGCGGGCACCTGGACGGAATCGGTCATGTCACTGATCTCGGACCACCGTTCGGCGACGACCTCGGGCGAGAGTGCGCCTTCGGGGATGTAGACGCCCTGCGACTCTTCCATGCGAGCGATCGCGAAGACGCCGGCGCCGGCGCTGAGGATGGTCTTCGTCGGTGCGTCATCGGAGACCATGAACAGTGCGCCGGGTGAAATCGATTCGGGTGCAAGCAGAGCGAGAGTCTTCTCGTCGAGGAGGTCTTCGGTCATGCGGGTCGCGGCGGTCGGGGCCAGCGAGTTGACGCGGATGCCCTTGCGTTCGCCCTCGATGGCGAGAACGTTCATCAGGCCGACGACGCCGGACTTCGCGGCGCCGTAGTTCGCCTGGCCGAAGTTGCCGTAAATTCCCGATGCTGACGTAGTCATGAGGATGCGTCCGTAGTTCTGTTCGACCATGTGCGGCCAGACTGCCTTGGAACAGATGACGGAACCCATCAGATGCACGTCGATGACTTTGCGGAAGTCGTCGAGCTCGGCCTTGATGAACGACTTGTCGCGCAGGATTCCGGCGTTGTTGATCAGGATGTCCACGCGGCCCCACTTGTCCACGGCCGTCGCGACCATGGCGGCAACGGCGTCGACGTCGGTGATGTCGCAGTGGTCCGCGATGGCCTCGCCGCCCAGCTCGACGATTTCCGCCACTACTTTGGCTGCTGCGGTATCAGCGCCGCCACTGCCGTTGACCGAGCCACCCATGTCGTTGACGACGACGCGTGCGCCGCGTGCGGCGAGGGCCAATGCGTGTGAACGGCCGAGTCCGCCGCCTGCGCCCGTGATGATCGCTACCTTGCCGGAAAAATCCAACGACATTGGAAAACCTCTCTGATCTGGGATACTACTCAGTATTACTATGCGATGGCGTGGAAACAGTCAAGGGCCGGCAGGCAGTGTGAATGGGAGTGGAAGTCGAATGAGTAGTGATCTTCCGGACGTGCGATCCGCGATCATCACCAGCGCCGCCGACGCCTTTGCCGAAGACGGTTACGCGGCCACGACTGTAGATTTACTGGCCGATCGAATCGGCGCCACCAAAGGTCTTGTCTACTACCACTTTCGTTCGAAGTTCGACATCTACCTGGCAATCTACGAGCGCGGGATGAGCCTGCTCCGCGCTGAGGTCGAGTCTCGGATGGGCGGGGCAGAAAGCGGCCTCGCGCGTCTCGAAGCGATGTCGCACGCCCACCTGGTCAATCTCATGACACATCTCGGGTACCACCACACGATCCACCAAGGCGTCCGGGGCCAGATGAACTCCGCGCTCAAACCGAGACAACAGCAAGTCCTCGTGGAACTGAATTCGCTGCGACTCGATTACGAGAATCTGTTCGTCGACGTGATGACCGAAGGTGTCGCGGATGGTTCCATTCGTGCGGGCTCACCTCGAATGGCGGCAAAAGTCCTCCTCAGCAGTCTCAACGGCATCGACCTCTGGTACCGAAGGCGTGAAGGGCAGACTTTGGCGGAGACGGAGTCGTTGGCGGACCAGATCGTCGAACTGTTGATCGGCGGATTGCGCGCTGCGAACTGACTGAAAGCTGCATTCGTCGAGCGGGTTTCCTCCGACCGGTTCGTGCTGTCCTGCGGCTTGTCGTTCGGTTTGTCCCGCTCTGACAGTCGGGGTAGCATGTTGGCGTCGTGCGCGGACTTGCGTAGGAATTCAGGGAAGAGGAGGTGTGGCTGTAATGCGTGGCCAACCTCCGAGTACCAACTGAAGCTGTAGCCGCCCGGGTTGATCCGGTATTTTGCTGCAGCTTCATCGTGTGTTCATCGGCTTCGGCTTTGCTGTGAAGCAAGCGTCGTCGTTCACTCTTCCCTCGAAAGCTGTTCAGCATGCGCGAATTTCGTCGTTCACGTTCGGTACTGCCGCGTCGTTCCGCGGGGCTCGGTGACTCACATCCCGGACACTCGCGTGCCGCACGCACCGTCGTCAAGGCTGCCCCGCCCGAGGCGGTGGCGCCCGTCGAATCGACCGTCGTCAACAGCGGCGTGTACCGCGACGGCGAGCGGATAGCGTCACCGTCCACGCTGGCGGAAGCACTGTCATGCCTTCCGGATTCGCAGTCGATGGCGTGGATCGGCATGTACCGGCCCGACGACGCCCAGTTGTATGCCGCTGCACAACATTTCGACCTCCACGAACTGGCGGTCGAGGATGCGATCGTCGCGCACCAGCGCCCCAAGCTCGAGCGCTACGGCAAGACACTGTTCGTGGTGCTGCGTGCTGCGCGGTACCGCGACGAGACCGAGCGGGTCGAATTCGGCGAGTTGCACATCTTCTGTGGTCCGAACTTCATTCTGACCGTCCGTCACAGTGAATCGCCGGATCTGTCGGCGGTGCGGACTCGCATGGAGAACGATCCTGACCTGTTGCGGTTGGGTACCGAGGCCGTTCTCTATGCCATTCTCGACGCAGTCGTCGACGGGTACGCCCCGGTGGTGGCCGGACTGCAGAACGACATCGACGAGATCGAAACCGAAGTATTCAGTGGCGATCCCGGAGTTTCGCGTCGCATCTACGAACTGACCCGTGAGGTGATCGAATTCCAGCGGGCGACGCGTCCGCTGCTGGGAATGCTGCGTGGGTTGTCGGCAGGGTTCGACAAGTACCACACGGACGAGGAACTCCAGCGATACCTGCGCGACGTCACCGACCATGCGACGACTGTGGTGGAGCGGGCCGACGGCTTTCGTCAGTTGCTCGGAAACATCCTCACGGTGAACGCAACTCTGGTGTCGCAGAACCAGAACGAGGAGATGCGCAATCTGACGCAGGCAAGCTACGCGCAGAACGAGGAGATCAAGAAGGTCTCGGCGTGGGCGGCAATTCTCTTCGCGCCGACGCTCATCGGAACCGTGTACGGGATGAACTTCGACGACATGCCGGAACTGCACTGGCACTTGGGCTATCCGTTTGCGCTCTCGATGATGTTCCTGACCTGTGGAAGTCTCTACACGATCTTCAAGCGTCGGGGCTGGCTGTAGAAAGCGCCGGCTGTAGAAAGCGCTGTGCGCCTTGCCAACCGAGATCGGTTGGCAAGGCGCACAGGTGTTTTTCGGGAGGGCGCTCGAATCAGAGCGTTGCGACGCAGACCGTGAACTTACGTTCCGGGTGCTCGAATCCCGAGTCTGCCCCCGAACCGCATTCGTCGATCGACGTGGAGTTCTGCAGGATTTCGACGACCTCGACGACGTTGGTGCCGCTGGTATCCGAGCATTCGATGCGGGCGGGCTCATCCATTCCGCTGCCGAGGTCCATGCATCCGCCGACTACCCAGTCGACGTCGAGACAGACAGCGCCCTGCTCGTCACCCGCGAGGGTCTCGTAGTAGTACGAGTCGACGTCGGAGGCACACAGATCAGAGGTGGGAACCTTGGCGACCACCTTGTAGTTCGAATCCTTGCTACCGCAGTCCGCGTTGTCGATTTCTGCGGCCGTCGTGGTGCCTCCGAGCTTGACGCAATCACCGATCGACACGTCGATGTCGACGTCGCCGCCGTCGTCCGAGCCCTCCTGGCCGGTGATCTTCGAGGTGGTCGGGGCCGCGGAGGTAGTGGTCGAATCGGCAACCGAGGAAGATGATTCCGCAATGGCTTTCGGCTCGATGTCGGAACCGCAACCGACGGTGAAGGCGGCGATTGCAGAAGTTGCGATCACCGCAGTGCAAAGTCGCCGGACGATTCCGGACATAAGGACCCCTTTGTTGATTCTTGGATAATTCTGTTGGTTCGTGGATTGTTCGGGACCTATTCCAATACATCGGTAGTCGAATTGCCAACCGGACTGTCAGTATGGGTAGGTGGAGCTACCCCTGATGCCGCCGCTTGCCCCGATGCTCGCGAAGGCTGCGGCCACTGTGCCGCCTCAGCCCGAGTCCGGTGACCCGACGTGGTCGTACGAGCCGAAATGGGACGGATTTCGAGCAATCATCTTTCGTGACGGTGACGAAGTGGTGCTCGGATCGCGAGGAGGAAAGGACCTGGCGCGGTACTTTCCCGAAGCGGTGGAAGCTGTCAAGTCTGAATTGCCCGAAAAATGTGTCGTGGACGGAGAACTGGTGGTTCCCCGTGAGATCGACGGTGTGACGCGTCTGAGTTGGGAAGCGCTCTCCGAGCGGATTCATCCCGCCGCGAGCCGCGTCGCATTGTTGTCGGAACAGACGCCAGCGCAATTTGTCGGGTTCGATTTACTGGCGCTCGGCGATCGCGACGTCTCGATCGAGGACTTCGGGGTCCGACGTGCGCTGCTCCTCGATTGCATCGGTGGCGGGCCGAGTTGCCACGTCACGGCAGCGACGGCAGACAGCGCCGAAGCAATGGCCTGGTTCGAAACCTTCGAAGGCGCGGGTCTCGACGGGGTTGTCGCCAAGAAGCTGGCGGGACCGTACCTGCCGAACAAGCGCGAGATGATCAAGGTGAAACACGCCAGGACCGCGGATGTCGTACTGCTGGGCTACCGTCCCCACAAGAGTCAGCCAGGTATCGGGTCGATGCTTCTTGGTCTGTACGACGGTTCCGAATTGAAGATGGTCGGTGGCGCTTCTGCTTTCACCGCGGCGCGGCGGATCGAGTTGTTGGCCGAACTCGAACCTTTGCGCCTCGGGGACGACGTTGTAGCCGAGGGAGAGGCCAGCCGGTGGAGATCGGCCGCAGACCGCTCCTGGATTCCGCTTCGTCCTGAGCGGGTGCTCGAAGTGGCGTACGACCAGATGGAAGGGGAACGCTTTCGGCACGCTGCACGATTCCTGCGCTGGCGTCCGGACAGGGTGCCCGACGAATGCACATTCGATCAGTTGGAGGTTCCGGTGCGATACGACTTCGCGGATGTTCTTGCAGGCGGTAAGTGATGGCGAGCCCGGCAGAGGAACTGGACGTCGACGGGATCGCGGTCCGATTGTCGAGCCCGGACAAGATCTACTATCCGCAGTTGGGTGAGGACGGCGGAACCAAACGGCATCTTGTCGAGTACTACCGAACGGTGGCGCTGCAGGGTGCAGCGTTGCGGGCGCTCCAAGATCGGCCCACGCATCTTCAGCGATTCCCCGACGGCATCGAGGGCGAAGAGGTTTACCAGAAGCGGCTGCCGGCAAAACGGCCCGAGCACGTCGAATCCTGCGAGGTCACGTTCCCGTCGGGTCGCAAGGCCGACGTCCTTCGAGTGCGAAGTGCTGCGAACATCGTGTGGGCCGCCAATCTCGGGACTGTCACGTTTCATCCCTGGGCCGTGCGGTGCCCGGACACCGACCACCCGGACGAACTGCGCATCGATCTCGATCCGCAACCGGGGACCGGGTTCGACGAGGCCGTTGCCATCGCGGACGAGGTCCTTCGCCCTCTGCTCGCTGAGTTGGGATTGGAAGGATTTCCCAAGACGTCCGGTGGCCGAGGCCTTCACGTCTACATCCCGCTCGAGGCGCGCTGGGATTTTGTCGAGGTCCGTCACGCGGGTATCGCCCTTGCTCGTGAAGTCGAGCGTCGTAGTGCCGATCGCGCCACAACCGCGTGGTGGAAGGAAGAGCGGGGTGAACGGATCTTCATCGACTTCAATCAGAATGCCCGTGACCGGACGATCGCGGCGGCGTATTCCGCTCGTAAGACGCCGATCGCAACTGTGTCGACGCCGGTGACCTGGGACGAACTGCGCGACGTGCATCCAGACGACTGCACCATCGCCACGGTTCCCGGCTTGCTCGCCGATCGTGGTGATCCGATGGAAGCCATGCACGACAAGGCCTTTGCCCTCGATGTTCTGTTGGAGATGTGGGAGAAGGATCTGGCGGCAGGACTGGGCGATCTGCCGTACCCGCCGAACTATCCCAAAATGCCCGGTGAACCCAAACGTGTTCAACCGAGCAAGGACCGCGATCGGAAGAACAAAGACGGGTAGCGTCAGAGGCGGACATATCGGGTAATTCGATCAGACGTCGAATGTACGGTCACGTCGAATGCACTGTGGGGGTTGGATATGGATCGCCGGAAAATGCGAGCAGCAAGCTTAGCGGCGGGCGGTGTGATTCTTGCCGCCTTCGGATTGTCACTCGGTAGCGGAACAGCGTCAGCCGCGACGTTGGATTGTTCGGCGCGCGGGCAAGATCAGACGATCGTCGACGGGTCATCCGCATGCCGAGCGGTGGCAGATGCCTCCAGTTACGCGATTTCACACGTCGAGGGCGACGGCGTCGGCGTCGCGGATTCTCGAGACGGCGGCAGGTCGGCAGGCCTCGGCCTCTTCGGCGGCGTTGCTGCGGCGGAGTCGCGCGGTGGGTTACTTGCCGCCGTCGCGTACGGCCCGGGTTCGCTCGCACTCGGTCGCACCGACTCCTCACCATTTGCCGTCGTGCTCAGCGGACCTGGCGGCAGAGCGGCAGTGGGTGACGCGGACGTCGGGGCGATCTGCTCAGGTGGTCCCACCCTTGTTTTCAATATCGCCACAGGTCAGGGATGTTTCAGCGACGGCACTTCGACGTGGGTCACCCCGTGAGGGCACCCCGGCCCTGAGCCTCTTGCGTGACAGTGGTCACAATGGTGTCAAGCTCCTGCCACCGATCGGGTGACCGGACAACTTGATCAGCGGGGATCGGAGGACGCGATGACTCCCAGTGCACGACGGGGTTCGCTCGCCCGGGTGGAGGTGCCTTCGCGCACCGAGCTGTACGTGGACCGGCGATTCCTTCCCTTGGCCGACCGCTTTTTCGCGATGTATCGCCAACCGCAACAAGGCGGCGGCGCGCTGGTCGTGTACCTGGGAGGCGAGAAAGTTCTCGACATCTGGGCCGGCAATGCCGATCGTGATCGGCGCTGGGACCACGACACGGTGTCGCTGTCGTTCTCGACCGGCAAAGGCGTCGCCAGCACCGTCGTTCACCGACTCGCCGAACGTGGGTTGATCGACTACGACGCCCCGGTTGCTCGGTACTGGCCTGAATTCGCGGCGGCCGGCAAGGACAAGATCACCGTCCGTGAACTGATGTCACATCGCGCGGGCCTTCACCGAGTTCGCGGCTTGATGCCGCATCCTCTCGACCTGATGGACTACGACGCGGTCGTTGCCGCCCTGGCTGCCGAGAAACCGGATCCGCGTCGGCTTCGAGGCCCCGGCTATCACGCTGTGACCTACGGCTGGTTGGTAGCCGAACTTGTGGCCAGGGTGTCCGGTCAGCCGTTCATCGACGTCGTACAAGCGGAGATAGCCAAGCCCCTCGGAGTCGACGAATTCTGGTACCGCGTACCCGAAACCGAGCGTCCACGGATCGCGAAGCTGTTCCCACATATCAACCCTGCCGGCTTGAACTGGGCCTTCGCGTCGACCGTGCTCTCACACGTCGGTCCGACTCGCGGACTCGCGGAGGCCGCGATGCCGGACGGTTTCGACGTCATGGTGCGCAACCCGGCTGTCCACGACGCCGTCATGCCGGGCTGGAACGGAGTGTTCAGCGCGCGTGCTCTCGCGAAGATGTACGGCGCCATCGCGAACGGCGGCGTGATCGACGGGAAGCGGTTCCTGAAGGAATCGACCATCGAACAGATGTCGACCATCCAGACTCGCGATCGGGATTACGTGCTGGCGGTGCGGCCCAACTGGACTCTCGGTTACCACCCGCCGATCATTGCCGCGCGGCGGCAGCCGCGGAATGCGATAGGCCACTACGGAGTCGGCGGTTCAGGCGCGTATGCGGACCTGTCCAGCGGACTCTCGCTCGGTTTCACCACCAACAGGTTGGGTAGTGCTGTGACAGCTCTCGGTGATCTTCGCCTTGCGAGGCTCGGCGCCGAGGCGCAGGAGTTGGTTCGTCGAATCTGACACGAAGGGAATGCCATGAGCAGCAACGTGTACCGGGTGACCGAGATCGTCGGCTCGTCCACCGAGAGCAGTGACGCGGCAATTCGCACCGCCATCGCCCGGGCGAACGAGACGGTGCGCAACCTCGAATGGTTCGAGGTGGTGGAAACTCGCGGCCACATCGAGAACGGCGCCGTGGCGCATTTCCAGGTCACGTTGAAGGTCGGCTTCCGGCTCGACGGCGACGAATCCTGAACCGTTCTTCATGACTGTTGATCTCACGGCAGCCGTCGGGTTCATGGCGGGACATGCCAGGACTCTCGATCGGCATCGGCTGAATTTGATTCTCGGACAGGGTGACCGGGCCGCGGCTTGTGCGGCCGTGGACGGTTATCGCAACCCGGACGGTGGGTACGGCTGGGGACTCGAACCGGATCTTCGCTCGGCAACCAGCCAACCTGGCGGAGCGCTGCATGCCTTCGAAGCCTTTGCCGACATCGGAACGCCGACGCCCAGAGCGGTCGAACTGTGCGACTGGTTGCAGACCAATTCGCTGGCAGGCGGCGGTTTACCCTTCGCCTTCCCGATTGCAGACCCAGCCGGGTGTGCGCCCTTCTGGGTGAGCGCGGACCCGTCGGCGCCGTCGTTGCAGATCACCAGCATCGTGTGTGCTGCAGCGGCTCGCGTTGCCGAATTCGACGAGGCCGTCGCCGAACATCCGTGGTTCGCCTCTGCCGTTCGATATTGCCTCGACGCGATCGACGGGGCCGATTCTCTGCATGCCCTCGAGCTCGCCTTTGCCTTGCAGTTTCTCGACGCGGTTCACCGGAACAGTCCCGAAGCGTCGTCGTTGGTGAGCACTCTTGGTTCGCGTATCCCGGCTGACGGCTTGGTTCACGTGGACGGGGGAGCCGAGGGCGAATTCATGCGGCCCCTCGATTTCTCACCGCTTCCCGGCGGCCCGACCCGCGCGTTGTTCGACGCATCAGTGATCGAGTCCGAACTGTCTGCGCTCGCTGCGCGACAACATGGCGACGGCGGTTGGGCGGTGGATTTCGACAGCTATTCGCCCGTCGCGGCGTTGGAATGGCGAGGTCACGCCACCGTGCAGGCGGTGTGGCTGCTGAAGCGCAATGGGGTGATCTGAAAACGATTCTCGCGCCAAATTGGAACACGTTATAGTCTGGGAACCAGTTCGAGCTTCGTGTTTCAGGGATAGGGGAATGTCATGGCGTATGTGATCACGCAGCCGTGCTGCAACGACGCCTCGTGTGTTGACGTGTGTCCGGTCAATTGCATTCACCCGACACCGGACGAAGCCCCGTTCGCGACCACCGAAATGCTCTACATCGATCCCGACACCTGCATCGATTGTGGTGCGTGTGTGGACGAATGCCCGGTCGAGGCGATCTTCCCGGACAACGAACTCGACGAGGACGACGCGCCGTACCTGCAGATGAACGCGTCGTACTTCGAGAAGCATCCGATGGGCCCGGATTGGCCCGAGCCGATCACGATGGCCAAGATCGATCCCGAACTGGGAACGCTGAAAGTGGCGATCGTCGGCTCCGGCCCGGCCGCCTGCTACGCGGCGATGGAACTGACCGGCAAGCCTCGCGTCGAGGTCGACATGTTCGATCGACTTCCCACTCCATACGGTTTGGTGCGCGCCGGCGTGGCGCCAGACCATCCCGGAACCAAGGGGGTCACCGATCAGTTCCGCGCCGTCGTCGCGAAGAAGACTGTGCGCTGCCACTTCAACGTCGAGGTGGGCACCCACATCTCGCATTCGGAACTCTTGGACCATCACCACGCAGTGATCTACGCGGTGGGCGCTGCCGGGGATCGCAAGCTCGAGATCCCGGGCGAGGATCTGCCGGGAAGTCACGCCGCCACCGAGTTCGTCGCCTGGTACAACGGCCACCCGGGATATGCCGATCGGACTTTCGATCTGTCCGGCGAGCGAGCGGTGATCGTCGGAAACGGCAACGTCGCACTCGACGTCGCACGCATCCTGGTGACCGACCCTGACCAGCTTGCGAAGACGGACCTCGCCGAGCACGCATTGGAAGCGCTGCGGAACAGTAAGATTCGTGAGGTGGTCATTCTCGGGCGTCGTGGGCCGGCGCAGGCCGCGTACACCAATCCCGAACTGTTGGCGCTCGGACAGATGGCGAACGTGGACGTAGTCGTCGACCCGATCGAAGCCGAACTCGACGAGGCCAGTCAGGCGTTCGTGGACAGCGATGCCGCCGAGCCGTCCGTCCTGCTCAAGGTCAAGCAGGCGCAGGAATTTGCTTCGCGTACCGCAGATCCTTCTCGCAAGCGGATCGTTCTCCGGTTCCTCACCTCTCCCGTCGAGGTCCTCGGCGACGGTGCAGTCTCACAGGTGCGGATCGTGAAAAACGAATTGGTGGCAACGCCGACCGGTCAGCTCTCCGCCCGGCCTACCGAAACCGAGGAGACGATCGACACTTCACTGGTGCTTCGGTCGGTCGGATACCGCGGCACACCGATGGCCGACTTGCCCTTCGACGACGCTCGCGGCGTGATCCCCAACGAGAACGGCAGAGTAATCGACACCGAGACCGGCACGCCGATCCCGGGTGTCTACGTCGCGGGTTGGATCAAGCGCGGACCGACTGGCGTGATCGGCACCAACAAGTACTGCTCCGCCGAGACCGTGTCGATGATCTTCGACGACTTCGCTGGTGGGCGCCTCGCCACCCCGACCGAGGATGCCGACAAGTTGCAGGTTTTGTTGGCAGACCGGTCGCCGGATCAGGTGGACTATCAAGGTTGGCAGCGGATCGACAAGGCAGAACGCGCATCCGGTGCCGCAACCGGACGGCCGCGAACCAAACTCATCTCCATCGAATCCATGTTGGCGGCTGCCCGCAGCGAGGGATAGCAACGTTTGGGCGAACATCCGAATTGCTCGATTGCCGCATTTGTGTGTTAATGACTATGGAAATGCGCGGTTTGCTCTCTTCGGCGTGCTCGGGTGTGTAGGTGTGCTCCGAGCGGGTGTGTCCGAATGGTGCATCGGCATCGGTACCAGGCGGGTATCGATGCCGGCCGCGCAAACTCCACGTGAGTACGTGGTCATTCGAGCGAAGGTAGTGACATGGGCAGCAAACAGGGTCGTCGGACGTCACGGGTTGCCGTGGCAATCGTCGGAGCGGTGGCTGCCGGCCTGGCTCTCGCCGGACCTTCCGCGGCCGTTCCTCTCTTCCCCGGTGGACCGGACATTCCGTTGCCCGTCATTCCCGGCGTTCCGTACCTCGATCCGGCGATTCCGGTTCCGGGCATCCCGGGTACGCCGATCCAGGCGCCCATCGGCGCTCCCAACTTCTCCGCGCCGTCGCTCAATCCGTCCGCGGGCGAGACCGTCGGTATCGCGCAACCGATCATCATTCGATTCAACGAGGCCGTCGGCGACCGTGCTACGGCCGAACGCGCGATTCGCGTGACCACCGATCCGCCGGTCGAGGGCAGCTTCTACTGGATCAACGACAGCCAGGTCCGTTGGAAGCCGACACAGTTCTGGCCGGCGAACATCTCCGTGACCGTCGACGCCGGTGATTCGCACTCCACGTTCAACATCGGTGACGCACTCGTCACCGTCGCGGACGACAACACCAAGCAGGTCACCGTCACCCGCAACGGTGAGGTCGTGCGCACCATGCCGACGTCGTTCGGCAAGCCGGGTCACGAAACACCGAACGGCACGTACATCGTCGGCGAGCAGTTGCGCGACATGTACATGGATTCGTCCACGTACGGCGTCCCGATCGATTCTCCCGAGGGTTACCGCACCTACGTCGAGTACGCGACACGAATTTCCTACAGTGGCATCTTCGTCCATGCCGCTCCGTGGTCGGTTGCGCAACAAGGTTTCACCAACGTCAGCCACGGCTGCCTCAATGTCAGCACCGAGGACGCCAAGTGGTTCTTCGAGAACGCAGGCAAGGGTGACCCGGTGATCGTGCAGAACACCGCAGGTGGAGTCCTCAGCGGCGCCGACGGATTGGGCGACTGGAACCGCTAGACATCGACGAGGAAGGCCCTGCGCGAGAAGTATTCGCGCAGGGCCTTTTTCGTGTCGCGTTCAGCTCGAGTGTCTTGTACGTTCACCATTCATTCGTTGCGGGCGGTCAGACTGCCTCAGTGAGATCGAGTCCGGAAAGAACGCTGCCCACTTCAGGCAAGCCAGGTCTGTGGGGCAGACCATGGCGTGATTACGCGCTCTTCGCGCTCTTGGTCGGCCCCAATCTCGCGTTGCTGATCTTGTTCACCTATCGCCCGCTGGTGGACAACATCCGACTTTCGTTCTTCGACTGGAACATTGCGGACCCGAAGGCGACGTTCATCGGGCTGAGCAACTACCGCGAGTGGTTCGGACGAAGCGACACCTGGGAGATCGTCACCAACACAGTGATATTCACATTGGTTACAGTGGTGGGTTCGATGGTCATCGGTTTGGCGTTGGCCATGCTGCTCGATCGCAAGCTCGTCGGGCGAAACCTGGTTCGGTCGGCCATCTTCGCGCCGTTCGTGATCTCCGGTGCAGCGATCGGTGTCGCGTTTCAGTTCGTCTTCGACCCCAACTTCGGCCTGATCCAGGATCTCCTGCACCGTGTCGGACTCCAATCGCCCGACTTCTATCAGGATCCCCACTGGGCGCTGTTCATGGTGACGGTGACATACATGTGGAAGAACCTCGGGTACACGTTTGTCATCTATCTCGCTGCACTGCAAGGAGTTCGGCAGGAGCTGAACGAAGCTGCCGAAATCGACGGCGCCAAGCCGTGGACCAAGTTCCGCCGGGTGCTCCTACCTCAGTTGCGCCCGACGACGTTCTTCCTCTCCATCACCGTCATGCTCAACTCGCTCCAGGTCTTCGACATCATCAACGTCATGACCCGTGGTGGCCCGCTGGCTACGGGGACGACGACGATGGTCTACCAGGTGTACAACGAGACGTTCCGAAACTTCCGGGCGGGCTACGGTGCGACGGTTGCCACCATCATGTTCCTGATCCTGCTGATCATCACCGTCTACCAGGTTCGTGCCATGGATCGGGGAGAAGAGAAATGACAGCGGTAGAGGAAAAGAAAAGCGCTGCTCCGACTTCCGTCGTTAGGCCGGGGCCGGACCGCAAGAACGTGGACCGGCGTGAGGTCGGTGTGAAGATCCTCGGCTATGCGGCAATGGTGATCGCGTTGGTCATCATCGTCCTGCCGCTCTACTGGATCGTGATGACCTCGTTCAAGGAGCGCCCGGAGATCTACACGCAGCCGGCAACGTGGTGGCCGTCGTCGCTGCATCCCGAAAACTATTCGGAAGCAACCACATCGGTCCCGTTCTGGATGTTCTTGCGGAACTCGATAGTGATCACGACGATTCTGTCGGCGGCGAAGTTCGTTCTCGGGACTCTCAGCGCCTATGGGCTTGTTTTCCTGCGCTTTCCGGGGAAGAACTTCGTCTTTCTCGGAATCATCGCCGCATTGATGGTTCCGAACCAGATCACCGTGATCTCGAATTACGCGCTCGTGGCAGAGTGGGGCTGGCGTAACACGTTCCAGGGCATCATAGTTCCGCTCGCGGGTGTAGCCTTCGGTACGTTCCTCATGCGCAACCACTTCCTCTCGATCCCTTCGGAGATCGTCGAGGCGGCGCGGATGGACGGAGCCGGCCACTGGCGGTTGCTCTGGCGCGTGGTGCTCCCCGTTTCCGGACCCACGATGGTGGCGTTCGGCATCATCACGGTGGTCAACGAATGGAACGAGTACCTGTGGCCGTTCCTCATGTCCGACGATTCCTCGGTAGCGCCGCTGCCGATCGGATTGACCCAACTGCAGAACAACGACGGACTTACCAACTGGGGTCCGGTCATGGCAGGAACGGTGCTGACGATGCTACCGATCCTGGTGATTTTCCTTCTGCTGCAACGACACATGATCAAGGGCCTCACCTCCGGTGCGGTCAAGGGCTGACAGCTTTCCCGTCACATTTCTTTCTCGAGGAGCAGTAATGGCAAACATGAACAGGCGCGGATTCTTGAGCCTCGGCGGTGCAATCGCCGCCGGCGCCGCACTGACCGCGTGCGCGGGATCCGGCGGGTCGAGCGCTGATGCTGCGGGAACATCCGGTGCGTCGGGTGATTCCAACACCATCACCTTCTGGTCGAACCATCCGGGTAAGTCCACCGACGTGGAGAAGGAACTGATCAACCGCTTCCAGACCAAGTACCCGGACCTGAAGGTCAACTTGGTGGACGGCGGCAAGAACTACGAAGAGGTGGCACAGAAGTTCAACGCTGCCCTCTCCGGTGGAGATGTGCCCGATGTGGTTGTGCTGTCGGATGTCTGGTGGTTCAACTATGCACTGGCCGGGGCAATCGAGCCGCTCGACGGACTCTTCTCCGAGGTGGGGGTCGACTCGGCCGACTACGTCGATTCACTGCTCGCCGACTACCTGTTCCAGGGCAAGCACTATGCGCTTCCCTACGCGCGGTCGACGCCGTTGTTCTACTACAACAAGGCGGTCTGGTCGCAGGCAGGTCTTCCCGACCGTGGGCCGGCGACATGGCAGGAGTTCGACGAGTGGGGACCCGAGCTGCAGAAGGTCGTGGGCAACGGCAAGTTGGCACACGGGTGGGGCAACGCGAAGGATTACCTCGGCTGGACCTACGAAGGCCCAATCTGGACGTTCGGCGGCTCGTACTCCGACCAGTGGAATCTGCAGCTCGACAACGAGAAGACCATTGCCGCAGGGCAGTTCCTCTCCAGCATGATTCACGACAAGAAGTACGCCGCGGTCTCCACTGACATCGCAAACGAATTCGGTACCGGCATTCTGGCGTCGACCATCGCGTCGACGGGCGATCTGTCCGGCATCAAGAAGACTGCCAACTTCGACTTCGGCACCGCTTTCCTCCCGGCAGTGGACGGAACTCCCGGTTGCCCCACCGGCGGTGCCGGGCTTGCCATCCCGTCCAAGATCTCCGATCAGCGTAAGAAGAACGCGCTCAAGTTCATCGACTTCATCACCAATGGTGAGAACACGGCGTACTTCTCGCAGAACGTCGGCTACATGCCGGTCCGCAAGTCGGCAACCTCGGAGCCGAGCATGAAGGCGTTCCTCGACGCGAACCCCAACTCCCGTACCGCTGTGGATCAGCTCTCGCGTACGCGCTCGCAGGACTACGCACGCGTGTTCGTCCCGGGTGGGGATCAGATCATCGGCACCGGACTCGAGCAGATCGCTCTCCAGAAGGCCGACGTCGCATCGACATTCGCCGGCGTTGCCACGCAGTTGCAGCAGATCATCGACCGGCAGATCACCCCCAAGCTGCCGAAGTAGTAGGAGAGAACACTCATGGCCAACGTGCAATTCGCGGGAGTCACGCACCGCTACGAAGGAACTGATCGACCGGCAGTCGACCGTCTCGACCTCGACATCGCCGACGGTGAGTTCCTGGTACTCGTAGGACCTTCCGGTTGCGGTAAGTCCACCAGCCTCCGAATGCTCGCCGGTCTCGAGTCCGCGTCGGACGGTCGGATCGAGATCGGCGGCACGGACGTCACGCACCTCGCTCCGCGAGCACGTGACGTCGCCATGGTGTTTCAGAGTTACGCGCTGTACCCGAACATGACCGTCGAGCAGAACATGGGCTTCGCGCTCCAGAATGCCGGAGTGGGAAAGACGGAGCGCCGGGAGCGGGTACTCGAGGCCGCGCGGATGCTCGAACTCGAACCCTTGCTCGGACGGAAACCGGCAAAGCTGTCGGGCGGGCAACGTCAGCGAGTTGCCATGGGTAGAGCCATCGTTCGCCATCCCAAGGTGTTCTGCATGGACGAACCACTCAGTAATCTGGACGCCAAACTGCGCGTCAGCACACGGTCGCAGATCGCCGCCCTACAGCGTCGACTCGGCACCACGACGGTCTACGTCACCCACGATCAGGTCGAGGCGATGACGATGGGGGACCGAGTGGCGGTGATGCTGGACGGTCGCTTGCAGCAGGTGGCGAAGCCGCGCGAACTCTACGACAACCCCGTCAACACCTTTGTGGCCGCCTTCATCGGATCGCCCGGCATGAACCTGATCGAAGCGCCGGTCGAGGGAACCGTCGCAGTGCTCGGTGATCTGCGGATTCCGCTGCCCACCGGGGCGTCCGAGCGGGAGCGGGTCGTCGTGGGAGTGCGCCCGGAATCGTGGGATCTGGTGGGAGCGTGGCGAAAGGGCTCGCTGGCCGTGGATGCCGATCTGCTCGAAGAGTTGGGAGCCGAATCGTTCGTCTATGCAAAGGGTGCCCCGGATTCGCAGTGGCAGAGCCGATCCGGTCGAATCGTCATTCGCGTCGACCGGAAGATGTCGGTGGCACCGGGGGAGTCGCTTCATCTGCTGCCCAAGGCCGGCGAGGTGTACTTCTTTTCCGCGGAGACCGGAGTACGTCTGTAGCGATACTGTGTGCGGCATGACCGTCGCACGTTCGCTGTTGCTGTTCGTACTCGCCGCGCTGCTCGAAATCGGGGGCGCGTGGTTGGTGTGGCAGGGAATTCGCGAGCACAAGGGATGGATCTGGGTGGGGCTCGGCGTCATCTCGCTCGGCCTCTACGGTCTGGTCGCCACCATGCAACCCGATGCGAACTTCGGGCGCATCCTCGCCGCGTACGGCGGGATCTTCGTCGCAGGTTCACTGCTGTGGGCGGTGGTGATGGACGGATTCCGCCCGGATCGTTTCGACATCGCCGGTGCGCTGATCTGTCTGGTCGGCGTCGGGGTGATCATGTACGCCCGGTAGGCCTTCGGCCCCGTGCGCGCTCAGGGAGTCCAGGGGTCCCTAAGCGCACACAGGGGCTTGCCCCTGCTACCAGATCTTCACACGCTTCTCCGGCTCCAAATACAGTGCGTCACCGGGCTTGACGTCGAACTCCTCGTGGAACGTGTCGAGGTTTCGGACGACGCCGTTGCACCGGAACTCCGGCGGCGAGTGCGGGTCGACGGCCAGACGGCGAAGCGCTTCGGCCTCACGGGCCTTCGTGCGCCATACCTGCGCCCACCCGAAGAACACGCGCTGCAAGCCGGTGAGTCCGTCGATGACCGGAGGTTCGGTACCTTCGGTCGCGATCTTGTACGCCGCGATCGCGATCGACAGCCCGCCGAGGTCGCCGATGTTCTCGCCGATCGTGAACTCGCCGTTGACGTGGTGGCCCGGCAGTTCCTTGGGCTCGAACTCGTTGTACTGCTCGATGAGAGCCTTTGTGCGCTTGCCGAATTCGCTGCGGTCCTCGTCGGTCCACCAGTCGACCATGTTGCCGTCGCCGTCGTACTTGGCGCCCTGATCGTCGAATCCGTGACCGATCTCGTGGCCGATGACGGCGCCGATGCCGCCGTAGTTGGCAGCGTCGTCGGCTGCCGCGTCGAAGAACGGCGGCTGGAGAATGGCTGCGGGGAAGACGATTTCGTTCATGCCCGGGTTGTAGTAGGCGTTGACGGTCTGCGGCGTCATGAACCACTCGTCACGGTCGACGGGGCCGCCCAGCTTGGCCAGGTCACGGTCGTACTCGGCGGCGTATCCGCGACGGTAGTTGCCCACCAGGTCGGTTGCCGAGATCTCGAGTCCGGCGTAGTCGCGCCACTTGTCGGGGTAACCGATCTTCGGGGTGAACTTCTCGAGCTTGGCCAATGCAGCCTCACGAGTCTGCGGGCTCATCCACTCGAGGTCGGAGATGTTGCGGCGGTACGCCTCCTGCAGGTTTGCGACCAGTTCCAGCATGCGGGTCTTCGCCTCTGCGGGGAAGTGTCGATCGACGTAGAGCTTGCCGACGGCCTCGCCGAGCAGATCCTGGACCAGGCTTACCCCGCGCTTCCAGCGCTCACGGTTCTCTTCGGTCCCGGACAGTGTGGTGCCGTAGAAAGCGAAAGTCTCGTCGACCAGGGCCGAATGCAGATAAGGGGAGCGGGCATGAAGCACCTTCCACGCCGCCCATGCCTTCCAGTCGTCCAGTGACTCCGACGCCCAGAGTGCGGTGAAGGTGTGCAGGAAATCGGGCTGGCGGACCACGATCTCGGCGAACTTCTCCGAATCGGCGCCGAGACCCGACAGCCACGCAGCCCAGTCCAAACCGGGGTTCTGCTCGGTCAGTTCCTCGAAGCCCACCAGGTTGTAACTCAAATCTGCGTCACGACGCTTGACGACGTCCCAGTGCCCGGCCGCGATCTTCTTCTCGAGTTCGAACACACGCTGGGCGTCGTACCCGACGCCGGCCAGGGTGAACATCTTGTCGATGTGCGCGACGTACTTCTCGCGGATCTCCGCGTAGTTGTCCTCGCGGTAGTACGACTCGTCGGGGAGGCTGATTCCCGACTGGCTGAAGTGGATCAGGTACCGCTCGGAGTTCTTGGCATCGGTGTCGACGTAATGCGAGATGGCACCGCCGACGCCGACGCGCTGGTGGCGTCCGATCACGGTGGCCAGCGACGACCGGTCCGGCGCATCGGCGACGGCGTCGAGCTCGTCGTCGATGGGGCCGAGGCCTGCGGCCTCCACGGCGTCGGCGTCCATGAAACTCGAGTACAGGTCGCCGATGCGCTGTGCATCGGTACCGGCGGCCGAGTTGGACTCCGCGGCTTCGGTGATGATGGTCTGTACGTCTTCTTCGGCCTTGTCGTAGAGCGTCCGGAAGGCCCCGTCGACTGCGCGGTCTGCCGGAATCTCGTATTCGGCGAGCCATTTTCCGTTGACGTGGACGAACAGATCGTCCTGCGCCCGTGTGTCGCCGTCGAGGTGGGTGAGGTCGATGCCTGAGCGATGAGCCGTGGTCATTTCTCCATCCTTACACGATCATGACGAACTGCTCGGTGTGTGCGCGATCGCTCCACGCCGAGTTCATCTCTTGTGCTGGGCAACGTCGGTATGGCATGGCACGATCGAATACGTGACCAGCAGACCTGCCGCAGATCCGCACCTGCAGGACCTCGCGCGACTACGACGTGTGCGAGACCGTATCGACCGGGAGTACGCGCGGCCTCTGGACGTGGAGGCGCTCGCGCGGGGAGTGAACATGTCTGCGGGGCATCTCAGTCGCCAATTCCGTCAGGCATACGGAGAACCGCCGTACGCCTACCTGATGACCAGGCGAATCGAGCGAGCGATGGCGTTACTGCGGCGCGGAGACCTCAGTGTCACGGACGTCTGCTTCGAGGTCGGTTGCAGCTCTCTCGGCACTTTCAGCAGCAAGTTCACCGAATTGGTGGGGGTTCCGCCCAGTGTCTATCGGCGCGAGGCCGAGCAGTCGACGGCAGGAATGCCGTCCTGCGTGTCCAAACAAGTCACCAGACCGATCAGGAATCGAGAAGCGCAGACCGCGCAGCCGCAATTAACGTGATCGCCATGGACATCACCATTCACTCGAGTTTCCTTCCGCAGGACGACCCTGAAGCCGCCCTGAACTTCTATCGCGACACGCTCGGCTTCGAGGTTCGCAACGACGTCGGCTACGACGGGATGCGTTGGATCACGGTGGGGCCGCCCGGCCAGCCCGGCACCTCCATCGTGCTGCATCCGCCGGCCGTCGATCCCGGAATCACCGACGAGGAGCGCCGCACCATCATCGAGATGATGGCCAAGGGCACCTACGGCGGACTTCTCCTGGCCACCAAAGATCTGGACGACACGTTCGAGCGGCTTCAGGCCGGCGACATCGACGTCGTCCAGGAACCGACCGAGCAGCCGTACGGCGTTCGCGATTGCGCCGTCCGGGACCCAGCGGGAAACCTGATCCGTATTCAAGAACTGCGCTGAGCCCGTCAACTGCGCTGAGACCGTCGGCGATCGACTGACAGATGGAGACACGATGACTGCCTTGCACACCGCAGACAGCCACGATTTGATCCGCGTGCAAGGCGCGCGGGTGAACAACCTCGAAGACATCAGTGTCGAGATCCCGAAGCGGAGGCTGACGGTATTCACCGGCGTCTCCGGTTCGGGGAAGAGTTCGCTGGTGTTCAGTACGATCGCCGCGGAATCGCAGCGGATGATCAACGAGACCTACAGCGCTTTCGTTCAAGGATTCATGCCGACGCTCGCGCGGCCGGACGTCGATGTTCTCGACGGCCTGACCACCGCGATCATCGTCGATCAGCAGCGGATGGGAGTCGACCCGCGCTCGACCGTCGGAACCGCCACCGACGCCAACGCGATGCTCCGCATCCTGTTCAGCCGTCTCGGAAAGCCTCACATCGGTTCGCCTCAGGCGTTTTCGTTCAACGTGGCCTCGATCTCCGGAGCAGGCGCGGTCACGATGGAACGCGGCGGACGTCAGACGAAAGAGCGTCGCAGCTTCAAGATCACCGGCGGCATGTGTCCGCGGTGTGAGGGACGAGGGGCGGTCAACGATTTCGATCTGACCGCGTTGTACGACGACACCAAGTCGCTCAACGAGAGTGCGATCACGGTCCCCGGCTACAGCATGGAGGGTTGGTACGGCCGGATCTACCGCGGCTGCGGTTTCTTCGATCCCGACAAGCCGATCAAGAAGTACACCAAGAAGGAACTGAACGATCTGCTCTACAAAGAGCCGACCAAGATCAAGGTCGAAGGCATCAACCTGACGTACACGGGTCTGATTCCGCAGATTCAGAAGTCGTTCCTGGCCAAGGACGTCGACGCGATGCAGCCCCACATCCGGGCTTTCGTCGAGCGGGCGATCACGTTCACCACCTGCCCCGAATGCGACGGGACGCGACTGAGCGAGGGGGCGCGGTCGTCGAAGATCAAGGGCGTCAACATCGCCGACGCCTGCTCGATGCAGATCAGCGATCTCGCGGAATGGGTCAGCGGACTGAAGGAACCGTCGGTCGCGCCGTTGCTCACGACGCTCGGTGAAACGCTCGACTCGTTCGTGGAGATCGGACTCGGCTACCTCAGTCTCGATCGGCCGTCGGGAACCCTCTCCGGCGGTGAAGCTCAGCGCACCAAGATGATTCGTCACCTGGGTTCCTCGCTCACCGACATCACGTATGTTTTCGACGAGCCCACCACCGGCCTGCATCCGCACGACATCGCGAGGATGAACGACCTACTGCTGCGCCTGCGGGACAAGGGCAACACCGTGCTCGTGGTCGAGCACAAGCCGGAGACGATCGTGATCGCCGATCACATCGTCGACCTCGGTCCGGGTGCGGGTAGCGCCGGCGGAAACGTCTGCTTCGAGGGCACCGTCGACGGTTTGCGTGCCAGCGACACCGTCACCGGCCGTCACTTCGACGACCGGGCCGCAATCAAGGAGACCGTTCGCGAGTCCACCGGGGCAATCGAGATTCGTGGAGCGAACGCGCACAACCTGCAGGACGTCGACGTCGACGTACCGCTCGGCGTCCTGGTCGTGGTCACCGGTGTCGCCGGGTCGGGCAAGAGTTCGCTGATCCACGGCTCGCTCGCGAAACGCGAAGACGTGGTGTCGGTCGATCAGAGCGCGATCCGCGGCTCGCGTCGGAGCAACCCGGCGACGTACACGGGGCTGCTCGACCCGATTCGCAAGGCATTCGCCAAGGCCAACGGCGTGAAGCCGGCGCTGTTCAGTGCCAACTCCGAGGGCGCCTGCCCGACGTGCAACGGCAACGGCGTCATCTACAGCGACCTGGCGATGATGGCCGGCGTTGCCACTCTCTGCGAGGAGTGCGAGGGCAAGCGCTTCCAAGCCGAGGTACTCGAATACAAATTCGGTGGCAAGGACATCAACGAGGTTCTCACGATGTCGGTGGCCGAGGCCGAGGAGTTCTTCGGCGACGGTGAGGCCAAGACCCTCGCTGCGCACAAGATCCTCGTCCGACTGGTCGACGTGGGGCTCGGATACCTCACGATCGGCCAGCCATTGACGACGCTGTCGGGCGGTGAGCGTCAGCGCATCAAGCTGGCAACCCACCTGGGTGAGAAGGGCGGCGTGTACGTCCTCGACGAGCCGACCACCGGACTGCACCTGGCCGACGTCGAGCAGTTGCTCGGCCTGCTCGATCGACTGGTCGATTCCGGTAAGTCAGTCATCGTGATCGAGCACCACCAAGCGGTGATGGCACACGCAGACTGGATCATCGACCTCGGCCCTGGTGCCGGTCACGACGGCGGTCGGATCGTCTTCGAGGGCACTCCCGAGGAGCTCGTCGCCGACGGCTCCACACTCACCGGAAAGCACCTCGCGGCATACGTCGGCAGCTGACCGGGCTCCTACCTCAGGCGTCGATACCCAGGTTGATGACGGCGAGGTAGGACCCGTCCGACTGCTTTTCGACGGTCATGAGGCCGGTGTCGTCGTAGATGCCGTCACTGGCGTTGTTCGTGTTGTTCTCACGACCGGTGTGCTCGCTGTACGGGGACTGCGAGTACACCTCGTCGAGAAGGGTCTCGTCGAAGAAGGTCTGCGTCGTGAGGACCGTCTTCTTGTCGATGTGAACCTTGACGTGGATGTGGGTGGTGCGGCCCATGTACCAGCCGGGAAAGATCGTGGTGAACTGCGCGATGCCGTTTGCATCGGTGGTCTGGGCGCCGCGCAGGTAGGTGCCGTCGTCGGTGGTGGTGGCTTCGGTGTCGCCGACGCTGTACGAACCGTCGGAGGTCTCACCGGACCCTCCCATGCCGCCGCCCATTCCGCCGGGGGCGCCTGACGGTGGTTCGCCCATTCCGCCTCCGGGTGCACCTGACGGAGGTTCACCCATCCCGCCGGCCGGGGGAGTTCCGCCACCGCCGCCGCCGTTGGCGCTCAGCGAACCGGATTCGAAGCCGGAGTACACGCCGCCGGCGTCGCAGTGCCAGATCTCGACGACGGCGTTACTGACCGCGCCGATGCTGCCGTCGACGTTGCACTGGCTGTTGTCCTGCACGCGCATCGCAACCTGCAGCGTGGTGCCCGGACGGTCCTCGCGGATGTCGCCGCGAATGGAGTCGACGTCGAACCAGTAGGGACCCTGCGTCTCTTCCTTGCTCATGACACACTGCGGTGCTTTGGCCAGAAGTGCGGTGACAGCGTCGCCGGACGTGGCCGCGGCGGAAGTGCCGGAAGTGGTTGTCGTCGACGCAGCCGCAGCCGAAGTCGTCGTGGCGGTGCCACTGTTGCCGGAGCACGCTGCGATGAGCCCGCCGAGACTGATGGTTCCGCCGAGGGCGAGAGCCCGCCGACGGCTCACGCGCAGCCTGCTCGCTTCGATGTCTTTGTTCACGCCGCTGTACCTCCATTGTGTGGGCTGTTGTCTCAATGGTGGACGGGCGACCTGGTGCGGAACTGGTTATCCGCTGTGAACTTGCTGGGAGAGCATCTGAATGCTCGAAGTGGCCCGCACATAGACCTGTCCGCCGGCGTCGACGATGCGAGTTTCGATCAGCGCGAGCCTGCGCCCGGCACGAATCACGGAGGCCTCGGCGCGCAAGACCGGCCCGCCGATGTCGGGTGAGCGCAGGAAGTCGATCTTGTGGTCGAGGACGCGATAGTCCTGGTCGACGCGGGTCAGGGTCTGGGCAGACAGGCCAGTGATGGCGTCGACTGCCGAGATGAGGACACCGCCCTGAACGGCGCCCAACGGGTTGGCCATCCAGGCCACGGGTGCGAACTCACCGACGACGGAACCCGGGGTCACGTCGACGACAGCAAGATCGAGGAGACCGGCGAGTGGACCGCGTTCGAGTTTGCCGTCGCGGATTCCTTCGACGACGTCGGACCCGGACAACCCGCTCAGGTTGCTTGTCTTCTCCGGCGTCGGGACGGGCAGCGGCTCGCCCTCCACGTAGTCGTCGATTCCCACGACGGGGGGACGCGAGACCACCATGGCGCGACCGGCCATCACTGCCAGAAGGGTGCCGTTCTCGTCGCGAAGTTGCCCGGATGCGAGTCCGACGCCGTCGTCGAGATGCACGAGTGTTCCGGTGGCACCGACGTCCGCGATGTCGGGGATGTCGGCGCCCGCACTGACCGTGACCTGCGCGAGCACGGACTGATGGCCCGAGGTCAGTCCCGAGTACACCGCGCCACCCATGGCACCGTCGATCATGACTCCGATGGAACCGAGCACGGTCTTGCCACGGTGATCGTGGAATCGCTCGCCGACGGCCTGCGCGAAGGCCAGGTCCCCGGGCTCGACCGAAACGGCGCGCACACCCATCAATGTGTTGAGTGGGTCAAGCTTCTTGACGGGCGCGGCGGAGTTGTCGATGCTCATCTGTCGAGTATCTCCAGCGCGCCGAGTCCTGCCGAGACCGGGTCTCAACCACCGATACGTGAATGCATCTCCCAGACGAGGACTTCGGCCCCGGCGTCGGAGGTCAGCTGCTGGCCACCCGAATCGCTCAACCGGACAGCATCGCCTTCGTACAGTGTGCCGACGCCCTCCATCTCGGCAGTGCCCTGCGCGACGAAGACGTGCAGGAACCGTGCGCCCGGAAGATTCACGGAGGTGCCCGGCAGAATGCGTGCGACATGCATGGCGGCGTTCTTGTTGTTGATGCGAATCGCCGAATGATCCTTGTAGCGCTCCATCCCGGAGGCAACCGGGATCAGACCGCCGCGCAGCAGTTCGTCGTCGATCTCGAGCTGTTCGTAACCGGGGGTCAGTCCACCTTCGTCCGGTACCACCCACATCTGGATGAAATGCACGGGGTCGGAATGCTGTTCGCCGCCGATACGCCACGAATCGTTCTTCTCACTGTGCATGATTCCGGTACCGGCGCTCATGCGCTGGGCGAGTCCCGGATAGATGACGCCGGTGTGGCCGATGGAATCCTGGTGCACGAGCGAACCGCGAAGCACCCAGGTCACGATTTCCATGTCCTTGTGCGGATGGGTGTCGAAACCGGTTCCCGCCAGTACGGTGTCGTCGTTGTTGACGAGCAGCAATCCGTGATGCGTGTTGTCCGGATCGTAGTGCTGTCCGAACGAGAACGAATGTTTCGAATCCAGCCAGGAGACGCGGGATTTCAAGCGATCGCCGGAGCGGTGCACATCGATGTGCGGTGTCGTCCGTGGGGCCTGTGCTCGACCAGATGCCATGGCTCCTCCTTCTGTACCACCGGGATCCACCACAATCGGGATCCGCCACTACCGGCATCCACCCTACGACGAACCTGCTGTGTAGTCCGAACATTGGGCGTACTCGGTGGTGTCGTCAGTTCGTCGACGCGTGCATCTCCCACACGAGTATCTCCGCATCGCCGATTCCCTCGACTCGTTGACCGCCAGTATCCTTGAGTCGCAACGAATCTCCCGGACCGAGCAATCCGACTCCCTCGACGTCGACAGTGCCACCGGCGATGAAGCCGTGCACGTACGGCGCATCCGGGAGAGATACCGACCCACCGGTCTCGAGGCGAGCAACATGCAGTGCCGCATGTTTGTTGTGCAAGCTGATCGCGCTGTGGTCGCGATGCGCGGGCATCCCCGACGCCAGGGTGATCAGGCCACCGCCGTCGAGTTCGGAGTTGATGTCGAGTTCCTGATAGCTCGGAGTCACTCCGGATTCGTCCGGGGGTATCCACATCTGGACGAGGTGAACGGGCTCGGTGACACGCGAGCCGTCGGCCCGGAAGCGATCGTTGCGCTCGGAGTGCAGGATTCCGGTACCGGCGCTCATTCTCTGCGCGAGTCCGCGATGGATGACCCCGGAGTGCCCAGCGGAATCCTGGTGAACCAGAGATCCGCTGAGCACCCACGTCACGATCTCGGTGTCGCGGTGCTGATGAGTGTCGAAACCGTAGTCGGCTTCGATGATGTCGTCGTTGTTCACCAACAGAAGTCCGTGCGCGTACGCGGCGTGATCGAAGTTTCCGGCGAAGGGGAAACTGTGACGCGCCGTGAGCCAGCCGTAGTTGAGATGCGCACGTTCGTCAGCTCGCTGGACGACTACCGACGACATGTCAGCTCAGCGTCTCGTGTGCCGCCGGGATGGATCCCAGGCGTCCGGCCTGGAAGTCCTCGAAGGCCTGCATGACCTCGGACTTGGTGTTCATGACGAACGGCCCGGCCATCGCGATGGGCTCACGAATCGGTTTGCCGCCGAGGATGAATACCTCGAGAGATTCGGTCCGTGAATCCTGGCGATCGGAAGCGGCGACGGTGATGGAGTCACCGCGTCCGAAGACAGCTGTCTGTCCGACACGAATGGGCCGACGCTCGGCCCCGACCGTGCCTTCGCCGGCGAGCACGTAGACGATCGCGTTGAACTCGGGGTTCCACGGAAGCGTCAGGCTCGCACCCGGGGCCACAGTCGTGTGGGAGAGCGCGATCGGTGTGTACGTCGAACCAGGTCCGGCGTGGCCGGCGATGTCTCCGGCGATGACGCGTACCAAGGCTCCGCCGTCCGGCGAGGAAAGCAGGGCCACCTTGTTACCGGTGATGTCCTGGTACCGCGGAGATGCCATCTTGTTGTCGCGAGGCAGGTTGACCCACAGTTGGACGCCGTGGAAAAGGCCGCCGCTGAGGACGAGGTGCTCCGGCGGAGTTTCGATGTGGAGGATGCCGCCACCCGCGGTCATCCACTGGGTGTCGCCGCCGCCGATAATGCCACCGCCACCGTTGGAGTCCTGGTGCTCCATGATGCCGTCGATCATGTAGGTCACGGTTTCGAAGCCGCGGTGCGGGTGCCACGGTGTGCCCTTGGGTTCTCCGGGTGCGTAGTTGACCTCGCCCATCTGGTCCATGTGGATGAAGGGATCGAGGGCGGAGAGGTCGATGCCGGCGAAGGCGCGGTGAACGGGAAAGCCTTCACCTTCGTATCCGACCGGTGCGGTGGTGATGCTCTTGACGGGGCGGTCGACTGCTGACTCTGCCGGCTCGTCGAGACGGGGCAGGGCCAAGATGTTCTCGACTGTCACAGCAGGCATGTCGTACTCCTTGTATCCGTGAAGCTGATGTCAGGTAGTTGATTGTTCAACTATCTCATTCGGAGTCAACAAAGTCGAGCCCCGGGTATTCCCGGGGCTCGACTGGTGTTCGGATCAGCGCAACATGCTGCCGAGGGCTTTTGCCGCTGCCATGACCTCGGCGCCCAGCGCTGCTTGGTCCTCGGAGTCGAAGACGGAAATTCCGAGGCTGGAGATGGCGTCGCGGCGTCGGCCGGGGATCACCGCTGAGATTCCCAGGACGGACGGGATGACCTCGCCGACGGTCACTGCGTAGCCGCGTGCGCGTGCCGCCGTCACTTCCTCTCGTTCCCCGCTCGTCGGCGGGAGTGAGGCAAGGATGGAAAGCCCGGCGGAGCCGCGGTCGATCGGATCGACCTGCCCTGGATGAAACGCGACGTGAACCTTGGCGCTGCGCGGTTCGACCACCATCAGCGCGCGCACTTCGGTATCACTCTCGCGGACCACCAGGTGCGCTGTCGCCTCGGTGGCCTCGGCAAGTTCTTGAAGTATCGGGCGAGCGAGAGTGCGCAAATCCTGTTCCACCGGTTCGGCGAGGGTGACCAGGCCGGCGCCGAGAGTGACGCGCTTGAAGGAGTCCTTGCGGCACAGGTGATGAGCCTCGAGCGTGCGGATCAACCGATGTGCGACAGTCCGGTGGACTCCCACTCCGTCGGCAATGTCCGTGACTGACAAACCGTGCGGATAGGACGTCAGGAGTTCCAAGATCTCGAGTCCGTGGTGCAGCGTTTTCGACATGCTCGAGTCCACTTGAACTGCGCTTTTGCGCGGTCGGTGTTCCTCGCTCAGCTCTGACATCAAATCCCCTTCTTGACGTTTGTGAGGTATGCCACCTACGCTTTGAACATATCGCACAGTGTGTGCGATTATCGCACACTTTACGGAGCTGCACAACCTTCGGGTGGATGCAGCACAGCGTGTTCGGAGAGAACCTTCATGAGCAACTACAGCGTCGTGGCAACGGAGGATGTTGCCGCAATCCACCAGCTGTACGGCCACCAGAGTCATTGCATAGACTCTGGGCGCCAGCAGGATTGGGCGCAGACATTCACCGATGGCGGTGAGTTTCATTCCCCCAGTTATCCGGAACCCGTGGTCGGTTTCGACGACCTTGCGGCTTTTGCTGCTCGCTTCTTCGCTGCGGCGGAAGCCGCCGACGAAGTGCATCGCCACGTTCTGACCAACCTCGTCGTCGAGGCGGTGGACGAGAGTGCTCTCACAGTGCACGGGTACCTGCAGATCGTTGCCACCGCTCGCGGCGGAGACTCGCGACTGGTGCGGATGACAACTGTCACAGATCACGTGGTTCGGGTCGGTGAGGAGTGGAAGATCGCCCGCCGCACCGTTTCTCGCGACGACGCGCCCCGAGCGTCCGAACAAGCTTGAAGTACCGAAATGATTCTTGCACAACAATATTCAGTAGGAGAAGTACATCATGACCGAAAGCTCTGACCAGACGAACCCGGGCCGTACCGTTGTGACGCAGATGTCGGCGGTGTACCCGGAGTTGGCAGGCAAGGTCGCAGTGGTGACCGGCGCGGCTCAGGGTATGGGTGCGACGTTCGCCGAAGGACTGGCAACGCGCGGCGTACATGTCGTCGGCGCCGACATCAACGAAGAGCAGATGCTCGCCACGGCCGCACGAATCAACACGGACCTCGAATCGAATGCACTGGCGGACAACCCGGGTCGCGTCGTCGGAGCTCGGGTCGACGTCACCAAGCCCGACGAGCATGAATTGCTTGCGCAGTTGGCGTTGAAGGAGTTCGGCCGGGTTGATTTCTGGATCAACAATGCGGGTATCTTCCCGTTTGCGCTGGCCGAGGAGATCACCCCGGAGCAGATCGGCGCAACGCTGAGTGTCAATGTCGAGGGAGTGCTCTACGGTGCTCAGGCGGCGGCACGTCACCTCGGTCCCGGCGGCGCCATCGTCAACATGTCTTCGGTGTCTGCGCTGCGTGTGCGGAAGGGGAGAGGCGCATACTGCACGTCGAAAGCTGCCGTTGCGCACCTCACGGAGTCTCTCGCAGTGGAGTTCGGCGACAAGGGTATTCGGGTCAACTCCATTGCACCCGGCTACATCGACACGGCGATGACGAAGTGGGTCCAGGAAGATCCGATCGCGCTCGCGAACGCACTCGACGCGGTACCACTGCATCGTCTGGGCTCGCCCGAAGAGGTCTTCGGCCCGCTGCTGTTCCTGCTCTCGGACAGCGCGCGTTACGTCACCGGGCACAGCATTGCGGTGGACGGTGGTTCGCGGCATGTCTGAGTCCACGACATATCCCGGCGTCGTTCTCGTTACCGGCGGTGCTGCCGGGATGGGGGCGCATCACGCGCGCACTCTCGCCGCGCGCGGTTCGCATGTCTGCATTGCCGATATTTCGGATTCATCCGGCGTGGTCGACGACATCGTCGCCGCAGGCGGATCGGCATCCGCTCATATTCTCGACGTCACCGATGCCGAGGCCTGGGACCGGGTTGTCGACGAAATTCGCACCACCCGTGGGGAACTCGGCGGACTGGTCAACAATGCCGGTATCTCGCGTCGGCTCGAATTCATGGACACCCCGAACGACATCTGGGAGCTGACCATGAAGATCAACCTCTTCGGCCCGTTCTACGGTATGAAGGCGGTGGCGCCGCTGATGCGCGAGAGTGGTGGCGGATCGATCGTCAACATCTCGTCCATCGCCGGTCAGATCGGATACTTCTCTCCGGCTTACTCGTCGAGCAAGTGGGGTCTGACCGGTCTGTCGAAGTCGGCCGCAGGCAACTTCGCGCAGTGGGGGATTCGCGTCAACTCGGTGCACCCGGGACTGGTCGGTACGGCGCTGCTCGGCGGCGCGAACGACTTCGTCGCCGCGTCACTGAAGTCGGTTCCCTTCGGACGCATGGGAACTCTCGACGAGATCACCGAAGCAGTGCTGTTCCTGCTCTCGAACAGTTCCACCTACACCACCGGTACGGAACTCACTGTCGACGGCGGGTTGGTGTCGAACGGTCTTTACCACCGCATCATCGCGGAGACTGGAGAACTTTCATGACCGAACACTGGGACGTCGTTGTCATCGGTGGCGGCGGAGCAGGTCTCGCCGCTGCGGTGTCGGCAGCTGAAGAAGGCGCATCCGTTCTGCTGTTCGAATCCGAAACCGAACTCGGTGGATCCACCGCGCTGTCGGCCGGTATCTTCACGGCCGCCGGAACGAGCGTGCAGGCCGGCCTCGGAGTCGACGACTCGGCAGAGAAGTTCTTCCAGCACTACATGGACCTCAACCAGTGGATGCTCTCACCCGGATTGATTCGTGCATTCTGCGAAAACGCCGGTCCGACACTGGAATGGCTCATCGGACTCGGCGTCGAGATTCCCGCGGCGATCTCAGGTAACGCTCACCAGCCGGGACTCGCCCAAGCCGGCGTCGAGGACGTCTGGCGCGGCCACGTGCCCAAGGATCAGGGATACGGACTGATTCAGGTGCTGGACAAGGCTCGTCGTAAGCACGGGATCGAGGTCATCTTCGGAACACGGGTGCAGAAGCTGATCGAGGAAGACGGTCGGGTTGTCGGCGTTGTCGCCGACGACATCGAGGTGCCTGCGGGCGCCGTCGTTGTTGCCTCCGGTGGATTCGCGCAAGATCCGGGTTTGGTGGAACGCCACTTCCCGGACGCGAACAAGGCCGGAGAGGCCTTGTTCGTCGTCGCAGCCGAGGGGAGCCGCGGAGACCATCTTCGTTTTGCCGAAGACCTCGGTGCTTCCCTGGCGGGCGACGGCTGGGGTCTGATGCTGCCCACCGTCTACTTCCAGCGATTCCACCACTGGCAGGCCGGCTTTCCGCCGAAGTCGCGGATCTACGTCAACCAGGACGGCCGTCGTTTCATGGACGAGGACAGCTCGTACGCGGTCTCGACCGGCATCATCGACCATCAGGGTGGATACGGTTGGATGATCTTCGACGAGAACGCTCGCGTGAATCTGGCTCCAGGATATGCGGATTGGAATCCCGAACGCATCGAGGAAGAAGTTGCCGCCGGTGGCACGATTCGTGCGGACACGATCGAAGACCTCGCAGTGGCTACGGGTGTTCCGGTTGCGACGTTGGCGCAAACCCTGCGTCGATGGAACGACCAACTGCCCAGCGGTCACGACGACGACTTCCTCCGCCATCGCACGTTGCGGAACAAGGGTGCCGTCGGCGATCCGGATCCTATTGCGACAGCTCCGTTCTATGCCGCGAAAATCCTTCCGGCAGAGCTCGTCTGTACGCATGCGGGAATGGAGATCAACACCGATGCGGCCGTGCTCGGCAGCACCGGAGTACCTATCGAGGGTCTGTACGCCGCAGGTGAGGCCGGCGCCGGAATCCTCGGACTGAGATACGTGGGCGGCGGCAATGCGGTTGCCAACGCTTTGACCATGGGCCGCGTAGCGGGACGTAATGCGGCGAATTACACCAGGACCAGCGCTGAGAGCGCACCGGTCCATTCCATCGCGCACTCCTGACGTCCGACGTCTGCGCGGCACCGAATCCAGTCAGTATCCAATCCAGGCAGGGAACAACATGTCAGAGAATGAGACCATGGCGAGAGCCGAATCCACCGAGGGCAGCAGCGTGGCAACCGAACGACAGTCGACGACGAAGGTAATTCGCGCGGCCATCGTCGGTACCGTCGTCGAGTACTACGACTTCGGTATCTACGGATACATGGCCACGACGATCGCCGCGCTGTTCTTCGTTTCCCATGACCCGAACGCAGCACTGCTCGGTACCTTTGCAGCATTCGCCGTGGCCTTCTTCCTACGCGTGCCCGGCGGCATCTTCTTCGGCCACATCGGCGACAAGTACGGCCGCAAGAACGCGCTGTCCTGGACCATCCTCCTGATGGTTCTCGCGACAGCCGGAATGGGCCTGCTGCCGACTTACGCCACGTTGGGTGTGTGGGCGACGTCCATCCTGGTTCTGGCTCGTTGCCTGCAGGGCTTCGCGGCCGGCGGTGAACTCGGCGGCGCCAACGCGTTCGTCTCCGAGTCCGCTCCCAAACGGTGGCGTGCGACGCAGACCTCGATGGTCAATACCGGCACCTACCTGGGTTCGCTGGCAGCTTCGCTCATGGCCCTCGGCCTGACGTCGGTGTTCTCGCAAGAGCAGATCCTCGAATGGGCTTGGCGTATCCCGTTCCTGCTCAGCCTGCTGATCGGTGGCATCGGTATCTGGATCCGCAGCCAGATGGAAGACACTCCTCAGTTCGAAGAACTGCAGGACAAGGGTGAGACCAAGAAGCTTCCCATCCGTGAGTTGCTCAGCACCTCCGGTGGCAGCGTCGTCAAGATCATCCTGCTGGGCGCACTCATCACCGGCGGTTACTACATCGCCTCGGTGTATGCCGCGACGTACCTGCAGACCACCGGCGGTCATTCGTCGCGCGTTGCTTTCCTTTCCACCTCTCTTGCACTGGTTCTCGGCGTCATCACGTTGCCGATCTCGGGATACATGGCAGACAAGTACGGGCGTCGGCCGGTGCTGTTCGCCGGTAGTGCCGCCGCAGTGGTTCTCGGAATCCCGATGTTCATGATGATGGCCGGTTCTGGCATCTGGCAGGCGGTTGTCGGTCAGTCAGTGCTCTTCATCTGCGTTTCCGTTGTCAACGGTGCTTCGTACGTGACCTATGTCGAAATGCTGAAAGCATCTGTGCGGTACAGCGGTCTGGCATTGGGTAACAACGTCACCAACATGTTCCTCGGTGGCACCGCGCCTTTCATCGCCACCTATCTCATCAGCTTGACCGGTAACTCTCTCGCTCCGGCTGGATACTTCGTCTTCTGTGCGGTGATCACCCTCGTCACGGTCTTCTTCATCAAGGAGACCAAGGGTGTTGAACTGCAGGTTGATTGATCATCGGGTAGAACAGGAGCCTGACCGTGTCCCTCGCTGACAAGCAAGAAATCACCGAAGTTCTGTATCGCTACGCTCGGGCCGTCGATCGGAAGGATTTCGACAGCGTGGCCCTCTGCTACTTCGACGACGCGATAGACAACCATGGTGGTTACATCGGAACCGTCGACGGGCTGATCGAAGACATGAAGCTCAGACACAAGACGATCGACTCGTCGATTCACTGCATTTCCAACATACTGATCGACGTCAACGGCGATGTCGCTCATTGCGAGTCGTACTGTTTGTGCTTTCTGCGGCAAGAGCGTTCCGGTACGGATACGGTGCAGACGCTTGCGACGATCAAATGCCGTTACGTCGACAGGTTCGAAAGGCGCCACGGTGAATGGCGAATCGCCGATCGGATTGTCGTGTTCGACGAATCCCGTGAAGACGTGATCGAGAACATCCTGTCCACGGACTGGGTGACGCAACGTCGATCCTTCGACGATCCGGTGTACACCAGGACGCCTTGACCAGTAGTGCAGACGAAGGCCTTCACACACATCGTGTGTGAAGGCCTTTCGCCTGTTCACTTCTCGTGTCAGCCCACTGCGCCTGGTGCGGCGACCTCGGTCAAACGGCCGTCCGAGAGCCTGAGCCAGCGTTCGACCTTGACCTCGGCCAGGAATCTCTCGTCGTGGCTGACCACCACGAACGCCCCCTGATATGCATTCAGGGCACTTTCGAGTTGAGCAACGCTCACCAAGTCGAGGTTGTTGGTCGGCTCGTCGAGAAGAAGCAGCTGCGGGGCCGGATCGGCGAAGAGAACGCACGCCAATGTAGCCCGCAGTCGTTCACCGCCCGAGAGTGCAGCGACGGGAAGATGAGCACCCGCACCCCGAAAGAGGAAGCGCGCCAGGATGTTCATGCGTTCCGGTGCCGGTAGGCCTGGAGCAGACAAGGCAAAGTTCTCTGCGACGGTGTGTGCGGGGTCGAGTAGGTCGAGCCTCTGCGACAGGTATGCCACTCGACCGTCGGCTCGCGTGATCTCACCGGAAGTCGGCGCCACATCCCCGTTGACGATGCGTAGCAACGTCGACTTTCCGACGCCGTTCGGCCCGGTCAACGCGATACGCTCCGGTCCTCGAATGGCCAGGTCGATTCCGGAGTCGGCGAAGATCGCATGATCGCCGAACGCGAATTGCATTCGCTCACCGAGGAACACCGTCCGGCCGGCGGGTACATGTGTGCCAGGCAATTCGAGTGAAATCGTCTGGTCGTCTCGAAGAGCGCGGCCCGCTTTGTCGAGTCGGTCCTTCGCCGCGTCGACCCGGGCGAGGTGTGTCTCGTTGGCCTTGCCTGCCGACTCCTGAGCATTGCGCTTCATGGTCCCCGCAAAGATCTTGGGCAAGCCCGCGTTCCCGAGATTGCGGGCAGCGTTACTTGCGCGTCGCGAAGCACGTTCTCGGGCCTGCTGCAGTTCGCGCTTCTCGCGCTTGACCTCTTGCTCGGCGTTGCGGATGTTCTTCTCCGCCACTTCGCGAGCCGAGCGTGCCGCGGCTTCGTAGTCGGTGAAATTGCCACCGTAGAAGCTGATCTCGCCGCTGTGAAGTTCGGCGATGCGGTCCATGCGGTCGAGTAGTCCTCGATCGTGACTGACCACCAACAGACAACCACTCCAGTCGTCGAGAACGTCGTAAAGCCTGCGGCGCGCGTCCAGGTCGAGGTTGTTGGTGGGTTCGTCGAGGAGAAGGACATCGGGGCGTCGCAGGAGTTGCGCCGCCAGTCCGAGCGAGACGACCTGCCCGCCGCTCAGAGTGTCGAGGCGACGATCGAACGTCATGTCGGCCAAACCGAGTCGACCGAGTTGGGCTCGCGTTCGTTCCTCGATATCCCAGTCGGACCCGATTGTCGTGAAGTGTTCTTCTCGTGTGTCCCCGGATTCGACTGCGTCCAACGCAGCGAGCGTCGGGGCGATGCCCAAGACCTCGGCAATGGTCAGATCGCCCGTCAGTGGCAGGTCCTGCGGAAGGTATCCGAGAACGCCGTCGACGGACACACTGCCGGCGCGCGGCCGCAACTGGCCGGCGATCAATCTGAGCAGAGTGCTTTTCCCGACGCCGTTCTGGGCCACCAGCCCGGTTCGGCCGCCGGGCACGGTGAATGACAATTCGTCGAAGACCGGAGTGTCGTCCGGCCAGGCAAAAGACAGATTCGAGCAAACGATGTAGGTATCGGACATGAATAGACCTCAGGTGTTGTGCGGGCGCGGCAACGCTGCTCCGCGAAGAGTCGGGTAAGTGAACGACAACATGGCCACGACGGCAGCGCTCCGAGGCGTCTGCCGGTGGCCGTCATGCCCGGTTTTATCCGGAGATGTCGAGTTCACCAACCATGTCTGATCCTTTTTGGTCTGTGTTGTTTCATCCGACGATAACAGGAGCCGGTATCTACATACGAGCAATACCGGCGCAGAGAAGTTCGACCAGTCGTCGATACACCCGATCCGGGTCGGTGCCGGCCGGTTGTCCCTCTACCGATTCGAGGATGCAGAAGCCGTGCAGCGCACTGCGAAGAGACCACGCCGCCTGCTCCGAATCATCCGGGCTCAGACCGTATCCCGCGATCACCTTGTTGATGACGTCGACCACCTCGCCGACGGCGGAGACCAGATCGGGATGCGGAGCAGTGGGGTAGCGGTCGGTGATGGCGTAGAGCCCGGGGTGTACTCGGACGAACGCACGCCATGCGTCCGCGAGCGCCATGACGGCGTCGTCGCGCGAGAGACCGACCGCGGCGGCACGCAGTTGTTCGGCGAGAAGGCTGCGTGCGAGGAGGCTGAGTTGATGGTGGACGTCGTCGACCCCGTCGACGTGTTTGTACAGCGCTGACTGCCGGACGTCGAGGGTCTCGGCGAGTTGACTCAGTACCAGAGCGTCGGCGCCTTTGCTGTCGACCAGATCGGCTGCGGCAGCGATCACGCGTTCACGGGTAACCGGAGTTCTCATGCACGCATCTTCCCTGTATGACAGGCTTCACGTCGGTGATACATTATCACCATGAGTGATGAAGTATCGCCACGCGAGCTGTCCGGCGATCAACTACGCCGTCGTGACCTGCGCGTAGTCGTCACCGGTGCATGCATCCTCGGGTTGACCTCGGTGCTCTACGAACTCTCAGGAGTGTCTCCGTCGACGGGTGCATTCTTTCGGTGTCTCTATGCGCTCATCCCTCTCGGCATGCTCGTGCTCGTTCAGCGTCGTCGGTCACCCCGGCCTTCGGTCTCGGCGCCCTGGATCGTGAAGTCTCTACTTGCCGGCGCGTTCCTCGGAATCGATCTGGTGCTCTGGCACGAGTCGATTCATTCGATCGGGGCAGGTCTTTCGACTGTGATCCTGAATTTGCAGGTGCTGTTCGTCGCAATCCTCGGCTACGTTGTCCTGCGCCAACGGATCGGCCGGGAACTGGTCGCCAGCCTTCCGTTGCTCTTTGTCGGAGTTGCTCTGGTAGCCGGGACGAGCACAACGCTCACCGGGTCGAATCCTGCTGTCGGAGTGTCGTTTGCCGTGATCGCCGCAGGCGCGTACGCGGTCTACATCTTCCTCATGGGTCTGGCTACTCGGGCGGCGGGCAGAACGGCGTTGCCGATGTTCGTCTCGACGGGAGCCACTGCCCTCACGGCAGGTGCATACGGCCTCGTGAGTGGAACTTTGGATCTGACCCCTTCGCTCGTAGCTCAAGGCTGGCTTGTGCTGCTCGCGTTGGTATCTCAGGTGATCGGGTGGCTGCTGGTAGCCAGCGCCAGTCAGCGTCTGCCTGCAAGTGCAGTCGCCGCCAGCCTCGTGTTGCAATCGGCGTCAGCACTGTTGTTCGGCGCAGTGCTGCTTGCACAGACCCCAACTCTCGTCCAACTTGCGGGTGCCGGAATGATTTTGGCCGGAGTGGTTGTGGCGACGCGGATACCCGCGAAGAAATCCTCGACGACTGTTGTCGGAAAACGAATGGAGACAAGCGTATGACCACGGCGGCTGACCACATCTACATCAACGGCGACATCAGGGCCATGGACGGTGCGGTCGGCGATAACGCCACCGCTGTGGCAGTCAAGGACGGCAGATTTGTCGCCCTCGGAACTGACGCCGAGATCTCGGCGCTGACCGATTCCGAAACCTCCGTTGTCGATCTCGCCGGAGCGGTGGTTGTGCCGGGGTTCATCGAGACGCACCTTCATCCGATGATGTGGGGTTTGATGCTCAGTGGGGTCGACGCAACGACGAATACGTGCCCGACCATCGAGAAGTTGATCACGGCGTTGGCCGCGCGGGCCGCGATCACACCACTTGGCGAGCCCATCGAAGCGTGGGGCTTCGACGACAGCCTCGTGGCGGAAGATCGAGGCCTGACCGCGGTTGATCTGGACAAGGCTTCCACCGATCATCCGATTCTGGTGCGGCACTTGTCTGCTCACGGAATCTATGTCAACTCGGTCGCACTGGAGAAGGCCGGGATCGATGCCACCACGGTCGATCCGGAGGGTGGTGTCATCGTTCGAGACAGCGACGGTGTACCCACCGGTGAACTGTGCGAGGTTCCGGCAATGTCTCTGGTGCACGGACTTGTTCCGGATATGAACCCGGATGCGTCCAAGATCGCGATGCTGCGGGCGCAGGAAGTCATGGCGTCGGTGGGCGTGACGAGTTTCCACGACATGTACGTCACGGCCGAGGTGTACGAGGCGTACCGGCAACTCGACGCCGATGGTGACTTGAGGCTGCGTGCGCGCCTCTATCTCGGCCACGGGGTTCACGATCAGTTGGGTGAACTCGCCGATCCGACCGAGCGAGTTCGTGTGGGCGGCGTCAAACTCATTTCGGACGGGTCGATTCAGTTGCACACCGCTGCGCTGACCGCGCCGTACCACGATCTGGGCGGATGCCACTGCGGCGGAATGGCAATCCCGGCAGGTGCGCTCGGGGCACTCGTCGAGGAACATCACGCTGTCGGCCGACACGTTGCGATTCATACCAACGGTGATCAGGCCATCGATTTTGCATTGGACGCAATTGCAGCGGCACGGACGGCGCACCCGGACATCGAAGTTTCGCATCGACTCGAGCACGTTCAGACGTTGCGGGAAGATCAGATCGCGCGGATGGTCGAACTCGGGGTGGTGGCGTCGATCTTCGTGAACCACGTCTACTACTGGGGTGACCGGCACCGCGATCGTTTTCTCGGACCGGGTCGCGGCGAGCGGATCAGCCCCGTGGCGTCGGTCGTGGCGGCGGGGCTTGCCTACGCGCTGCATTGCGACTGCCCTGTCACTCCAGTGAACCCGCTCTTCACGATGAACACCGCCGTACATCGTGTGACGCGAGAAGGTCACGTTCTGGGTGCGGAGCAACGGGTTTCCGCGTCCGAGGCGCTGGCCGGCTACACAAGCGCAGCCGCTCGTCTCACCGGTGAGTCATCGGACAAAGGTCGGATAGCGGTGGGACTTTTGGCGGATTTTGTTGTGCTCGACGGAGATCCGCTGCGCAGCGATTCGACAGACTTGAATGAACTGTCGGTCCTGCGCACGGTTGTCGGAGGTGAGACCGTCTTCGAGGTGTAGGGCCTCCGCCTTAGTTTGTTGCTCGATTGTCGCTGCTTTCAAAGCGGAGGCAATCGAACGATCCCCAAAACAAACCAAAAGTTTGTAGAACTTGTTTCAGGCGAATTTCCGACTGTTTGGACCATCCGGGCGAAGGTTACTTCAGCAAACGGGTTGCAACAAAGTGCTGCGTCTTTTAAATGATCCAGGTGAGAGGCGATTCTGTAGTCAAGTTCAGGTTTCAACAAGCTTCTGGACATTCGACCAGCTTTTCGCCAAAAATTCGTGATACGTGTGGTAAAAATCTAAACGACGCAAGCGGACGTCGACAGCACGAGAGAGGAATGACCCGTTCGCGAGAACGGCTCGCAATCTTTCCGCAACACGCTCTCGCTCTGCACTTACCGCTACGACCCCTCACTGACCACGGATGAACGAAACCCTCTGCCCGTACCAGGGCGCACATGACTGGATCCGACCAGCTTTCTCACCCTGCAAGCTCCCCGCCACGGGGACCAGACGAAAAGAGTGTTCTCCATGAACAAGGCAACCAAGGGCGCAGTCGCGGCCGGTGCAGCAGCACTTCTCCTCGCCGGTGGCGCGGGAACCATGGCGGCGTGGAACGCAAACGCACCGATGACCGGCGGAACGATCAACTCAGGTCATTTGACGCTGACAGCGTCGGGAACTCCCACCTGGTCAGTGAATGGCACGGCCCTCGCGCCTGGCGCAATCGACACCTACAAGGTAGTTCCAGGCGACAAGGTTGTGTACTCGGGCAAGGTCACCATCGGCGCTGTGGGTAACAACCTGAGCGCGACGTTGAAGGCCGACCTGTCCTCAATCGGAGGAACCTCCACCTTGCCGACCGAGATGGCGCCTGTTGTGACCGCCAGCGTCGGTGCCGCCACCCTCCCGACCAACGGAACCGGTGTTGCGATCACGTCCGCTAACAACGGTGATCTCGTCGATGTGAATGTCTCGTTCGACTTCACCAAGGCTGCTGCAACCAATGGTTCGCAGGATGGTTCGATCAGCTTGGCGAACTTCAACGTCACTCTCGATCAGGCATAAGTCTTGCGTAAGCACTACCGTTGGTGGGCAACCGCCGCCGCGCTGGTCATCGGACTGATCTTCGTATCGGTGCAGCAGACCAGCGCGCGGTGGACGGCCGCTGAAACACTGTCCGGTGGCACGATCCAGTCCGGGATCCTCGACCTGACGGTGGGCAGTGCCGGGAGCGGCCAGAGCAGTTACGACTTCACTGCTCTGGGCGCCACCGGTATGTTCCCCAACGCATATGCACAGGCTCCGTTGACAGTTCACAACTCCGGTAGCGTTCCACTCAATTACCGGATCCAGAACGTCACGCAGACTTCCGCTGATGTTCCGCTCGCGTTGGTAGTGACGCCAGTGGCTACCGAAGCCGGTTGCCCTGCCCAGGGCGCAGCTGCCGGCACCGCGATCTATGACGGTCCCATGGTCGGCGCTCAGGTACCGACAGCTTCGGGATGGCGCACGGTTGCTGCCGGCAGTACCGAAATCTTGTGCCTGCGTGGCACTGTCGGTCCTGACGTCGCATCGGGTGTTTCCACGAGCGTGCATTTCTCGTTCGAAGCGGAGTCGGTATGACGCACGCAGTGAAGGGTTCTGATCAGAGAACCGGCGCCTGGTGGTGGATCCGCAATATTGTCTCGTGGGCTCTGCTGCTGGGTGTTCTGGCGATTCTGTTGTCGACGGTCGTTGTTCCACGTTTGACGGGGTCGACGCCCTTCACTGTGTTGACCGGTTCGATGCAGCCCACCTATCCACCCGGCACCCTTATCGTGGTGAAACCGCAGGACGCTGCCCAATTGCAGGCAGGTGATGCGATCACCTACCAAATCGAGTCGGGGAAGCCCGATGTGGTTACGCACCGAATCACGATTGTGCGACTCAACTCCGCCGGTGATCTCACCTTCGTCACACAAGGCGATGCAAATCCGATAGCGGATCAGAATCCCGTTGTACCGGAGCAGATTCGCGGCAAGGTGTGGTACAGCGTGCCGTACATCGGGTACGTATACAACGCCATCACGGGGCAGATGCGCTCGGTGATGCTGACGGTTGTCGTCGGCGCACTGTCGATCTATGCCGTGTTCATGTTCGTCGGATCGGTCCGTGACCGTACCCGGCGACGTTCTGCGTCTGCAGACCCCCAACCTTCCGAACCGAGTGCGCCGGCGCCTCGAGTTGAGCAGCAAGAAAGGCACAGCCATGTCTAAGCACGAGGAGCAGCAGGCGCCCGCCTCGCTCGGTACACGTCTGGTCGGGGGCGCAACCAGCGGCCGCGCACGCGCGATCATGTCGGTGGGAATTGTTCTGGGCCTCGGTGCCGTTGGCACTCTTGCTGCGTGGACTGACAACGCTACAGCGACTTCCGGCGTATTCAGCACCGGTTCGATCGAGATGAAGCTCAACGGTGACCCGGGAGATCCGACTGCTTACGGCTTCACCGCGTTGACCAAGACGGGCATGATGCCCGGCGACAGTGTCACGGCAACTCTGCCTGTACAGAACACTGGCGCGGCACAGTTCAAATACACCATGGCAGCAACCGCAACAGGCGAGGCCGCGCTTGCCCCGTTTATGAAGGTGACTGTTCTCGATCAGAGTTGCACAACCCCGATTGCCGGCCCGGTCGGCTTGTCGACGACTGCCGCGACTCCGATCATCACAACAGGACGTCAGTTGGCTGCGAATACAGGTTCTGAGACGCTGTGCTTCAAGGTTGCGCTCGATACGGGAGTGCTTTCGGCACAACAGAACAAGTCGATCAATGTTTCATTCCAGTTCGCGGCGACGACAGCCTGAGGTGACCATGTCTGATCACACAACTCCCGGCAGTTCGAGATCGGCACGTGCCGGTCGCGAACTTGCGCTGACAATAGGGGCGGTGGCTGGACTCATCTGTGTTCTCGCCGCCGCGGCATCGATGCTGTTCGGCATAAAGCCGCTCGTCTTTCGCTCGGGTTCGATGTCTCCCGAAATCACCACTGGCTCCCTGGCATTGGCCCGAACCGTGCCCGCCACCGACCTCTCAGTGGGCGACATCGTAAGCGTCGTCAACGGACAGGGCACGCGCATCACACACCGCGTGTACGAACTTGACCAGCAGGCTGGTAACTCCGTCACGGTGACTCTCAAGGGTGACGCAAATGCCAAGCCAGACGTGGAGCCCTACTTCATCACCGAAGCCGACCGCATTTTCTTCAGCGTCGGGGGCCTGGGCTACGCAATTGCTTGGCTCTCCAGCCCACTCGCGATCTTCCTCGGCGGAGCGTTGGTCGGCGGATTGGTGATCATTGCCTTCCGGCCCAACTCTCGCCGCAAGGATTCGGATGACGGTCCGAGTGGAGGAGTTGGCAGTGTGGACACGGAAGCCGCTGCAACGATGGAGTTTCCGATGGTTTCTTCGAACAGCGGGACAGGCGGACATCGCTCGGCGTTCTCGCTCCGAAAGCTTGCGGTTCTCGGTGTTTCGGCATTTGCACTGATCGGTGTTACGCAGGTGAGCGGCACCGCAGCGGCCTTCACAGACACTGCCGTCGCAACGAGTGGTGCCATTACCGTGAGCGGGAAGATCAATCCCGCAACGAGCAGCGTCAGTTGCACGACAAACGGCATAGGTGGCTCTCAATCGTCCACTGTTAAGTGGAGTCACATAGGTCCCCAATATCGCTACGAGGCGCGGTACTACAACGGAAACTCGTTGATGAAAACATGGGGATACGATCCCGGTGTTGGTGCCGCAGTAGGAACCCAGGTCTCATCCACTATCTACTACACAGATGCTGGTTACAGCGTTTTCAACACATACACGTACACGCTTCGCATCTACACGATCAACCGAATCACGGGCGAATCGTCAACGGACTGGCGAGGGTGGAACCTACGCCAACCTGCGTCTCAGACAAGCATCTACTGCTTCAGTGAGGCCGGATCGATCGCCGGCGCGGCTGTCGCTGAAACTGAGCAGCTTGCTCGCGGAGTTGCTCCGACAACCGCGACGGCTGCCGAGACCACCATGTCCAGTACACCGACAACGACAGGCGCGTCGACGACGGCTCCCACTACGGCTGACGTGACAACCACGACCGGTCCCACCACAACAACGGAGACCTCGACCAGCACTACGACTCAGTCGACAACTCCGACAACGACAACGGATGCAACGACGACAACGGATGCAACCACGACAACCAGCACGACCACGAAGGAAGCGCCGGTGGCATTGGGTGCGGCGCAGACATCGCTGACCGGCTACAGCGCAGCGTTGATGCAGGACGGTGCCAGCGTCGCAGTGGTGGTCACCGACAGTTCGGGTACGGCGGTGTCGAGCACACCGGTGAGCGCCACGGCGACCGTGATGTGGCAGTCTGACGCAGACGACCTGTGGATCGTGGACGGCGCCAACGTCTATCGCGTCAACGCCGAAACAGGGGTCTCGGAAAAGAACCCCTCCGGCGAAGCTCCCGCAGAGATCGCTGCCTGGATCGACGGGCAGAAGTGATGAATATAGAAGAGACGGAATTCGGGAACGGGAGAGTTCGAATGAATAATCGCATCGTTCCCGCAAGTCGATGGAATACGCGACGTACCAAAATGATCGGCACATCGCTGGTCATGCTCGGAGGGGCGGCATTCCTGACTGGCTGTGCTGATACCGGCTCATTGGGTTCGTCCGGCGGCGGTAAGCCCACCACGACCACGTCCGTTCCGGCCACAACTACGCCTGTGGTGACTACTCCGGTCGAATCCGGTTCGTTGGCGCTGAAAACCGTCACCGCACCTACCTGGACGGATCAGAACGGTCCGATCGATCTGTCGACGATGGTTGTCGTGCCGGGCGACGTTCTGACCTACCACGCCAGTTTCGCGTTGGAGATCAAGGGAACTGGAATGAAGGCAAAGCTGTCGACCAGTGATCTGGGTGTCTCCGGTGGAGCTGCGCTGGTTGCCCAGCTGAAGCCGGTCACCGAAGTCAAGCTCGACGGGGTGCCAGTGCCTGTCGGTGCCGACGGAACTGTGGTCAGTACGGCGAAGGACGGCAAGATAGTCGACGTGGCAATACGTTTCACCTTCGACAAGGATTCCGCGACAGCGTTGTCGATGGATCAGTCGTTGAACTTGGCGCGATTCGACGTGAATCTGGTGCAGATTCCCGCATGATGTCGGTGCGGACAACACGAGCGCTGTAGCTGTTCAGAAGTGAGGCCGGGTAGCAAATCTGCTATCCGGCCTCACTTTGTGAATTGTTGTAGGGGAGGTTATCCGATGAATGTGACCGGCTTGCCGAGCGATCCGACATCAAGCGATCCGGAGCTGGTAGATCCGGTCTTCACTGATCCGGTGTCGAGTGAACCGAAGCTCGCCGACCCCAAATTCAGGGAACCGAAATCGAGTGATCCGGTTCCGCCGGGCGTGACGGGTGTATCGGTGGAATCGAGTGTGAGGTCCACACTCCAGTTCGGCGTAATACTGCCGTTCTGCGAAGAATTCCCTGCCTCGACGGGCATTCCGATCACGAAGGCAACCTTGGCACTTTGGCCCGGTGCGAGGCGGACCGAGTTCAACTGGGTCCCTGGTGTGGCGGCATTGCCGGTGGCGGTGAGCGGATTGCCGGTGACGCCGTTTACGTCGACACGAAGGAAGGCTTCCATGCCGTCGCTGATTTCGTAGTCTCCGACGTAGAAGTGTGCCTCACCTGCGCGGTCCGATGCGTTTCGGACGTAGAATGTGGTTGTGTTGGTCCCACCCGGGATGAGTATGTCTGTGCTCCAGACGATTTTGGAAGTATCTCCCCAGGTCGAGTTGTCTGCGGAGTACTCGATGATTCCACTCTCACCGTCCGCTGCGTGAGCGAGCGACGGCATCAGTGCTCCGCCCACCAGTGCAAGTACGAGGGCCGTGAGTATCCCTATGACTGTGCTCCATAGCGCGCCAGGCTTTCGAGATGAGTAACTGGTAGTTTTCATAACCCGAATTCTAGTCGGACAAACGTCCAAGCGTGAGGAGTAGTGAGAGTTAACTGTCTGTTGTGCAACCATTTTCGGAAGTTTGATCAATAATCTGCGAGGGAGCTGAAAATGAACTGTAATCGGAGTGGATGCGACACGTAGATTGGGGCGCGGATAGCTGGACGATCGCTTGTCGAGTGGGTTTCGATGCCGACTATTCGGGGTAAAAGATTCTCATCTGCAATGGCTTCAGTCGCTGCAGAGATGTTGATTCGGAATTTGGATTTTCTCCCAGATTCAGTTATCTTACTGCAAAGTAGGTAGTATTCGGCAATCGATCGGGGCGGTGCCGACCTGAGTACAGGGATCGATATGCGGATGAACCTGGGGCAGGTGTTCGGCGACGTCGTTGGGCGCGCGACGTATTGGCAGCCGCGACGGCATGTGCGCTGGCGATGTCCGCGTTGCTCTCGGTACAGATTTCAGCGTCGGCGTCCGAGCTGGGCGAGTACGTGAATTTGCCTTTGGTGAATCGGAATGCCGAACACGGTCCGGGCGGTGTCCATCCCGCGTTGCCGACTGATCTCGGCACCTTGCAAGCCCTTGTGGAAGAAGCCCGCGCCAGTGGTCGCAGTCCGGAATCCTATGCGGCCTTGCTGTTTCAGTATCGATTGGTCGCTGCCACCGAAGCCGCCGGAATCGATCTCTCATCGTGGAATCCGCGCGCCGGAGTGTCGGCTAATCGCACGAACCTGGTGAAGTCGTACCGCTACTACGAGGATCTGCAACTCGGTCACCCGGAATTGCAGTGGGCGGGCATGGGCGGACAGGTTGGTGCGGACTTCGGCGGGGGACTGATCGACTTCGAACTGATGGCGGACATGTACTCGTTTCCGAATCTGCAATATGTTGCCAATTCGATAGTTTCTCAGGTCACGGATCAGGTTGGCGTGCAAGCGCTGAACCAATTGCCGGCAGGGCTGCGCGCGCTCGCCGCGGTGGGCAGGAACGTCACGGCGGACGACTTGGATTATGTGCTGGGGATGATCCTGGTGATGCAGAAGAACATCTTCTCGGATCTGATGCCGATGCATCAGGCATACGTGGATGAAGGACTTCCCGCGCTGGAGGAAATGCAGAGTGCCGGATTGTTCGGTCAGGATGTCATGGACGCCTGGCGTGATGTAGCCTCCGGCGATTCGAATCGGATTGCACGTGGGAACGTAGCACTGCTCCAACGCGAGCAAGGGATGATCATCCGCGACCAGTGGGATACCGTGCGCGCCTACAAAGGTGATGTGGGAGAGGCGATCACTTACGCATCGACTGTCGCCGGCTCGCCCTCGGTCGCCGGCGTCGTACCGCCTCGCTCGTTTCGGTCTCTCGAGTTCGCGACAACACTGGCGGACGGACGCACCGCGACAGTGACACTGCCCTTACCGGATTGGAACTGGTCGGTGTACGAGGAACGGTGGGACTACATCACCTCACAGCTCTTGCCGAAGTACCGAGCGATGGTCGAAGAAGATTGGCCACGGCTCGTAGCCACATTAAGTGTTCCCTACGAAATTCAATTGGAGAGTCACCGCCCGATGGTGACCCTCCCACAAACGCTCGAATCGGCCCTCTCCAGTTTGAAAGTGACAGTTCAGTGATGTCGGGTGCCAGATTTCGAAGGTTTGCCCCGCTGGTAGCGCTGACCGTTGCGCTGGTTCTGCCTGCGACTGCTGAAGCCGAGGCCCCAGGCAGTGGTGTTCCAGACGATGCGCAAGCTCCGGTATCCCAGGAGTTTCGGACCGATACTCCCACTCTGGGAGAGATTTTCAACGGGTTCACGGTCGGTGCGCTCAGGTCGGGGGAGTTCGCATCGGAAGAGAGATCTTCACTGCGCTCACCGCCGATGATCCGTTTTACGACGAGCCGGTGTTGACCGGCGTCGAGCGTCCCGGTGACCTCCTGAAGTCGAAGAAGGTGGATGTACTGTTCACGGGATACAAACCGGGACAGCTCGACGCCTACAAGATCATGTACGTCACAACTGGAATCGACGGTTCGACGCCGGTGGTGAGCACCGGGATCATGATGATCCCGATCGACGGAACACCGGCATCGGAGAAGAAAGTCATCAGCTACCAGGAGGCCAACGACAGCGTCGGCGGCTACTGTCATCCGAGTTCGCACTGGACGGGCGGTGATCCGCTGGACGGCGCCTCCTGGTCGGCCTTGGGTCCGCTGGCGCTGATGTTCGGAAAAGGTTATGCCGTAGTAATTTCCGACGTCGGGAACAACGGAGACCGTGATCCCCACGGGGTCTTCGCGGGTAAGTTCGCCGGGCACGCCCAGTTGGATGCAGTGCGCGCAGCATTTCAGGTGCAGGATTCCGAGCTGAATCCGGATGCGGAGATTGCGTTGTTCGGAATCGCTGGTGGTGGAGTCGGTTCGGCATTCGCCGCCGAATCCGCGCAGTCCTACGCACCGGAACTCGACATCGTCTCGACAGTCCTCGAGGGAATGGTGATCAAGCCCCGAACATTCATGGAGACAACAGATTCCTCGGTCGGGGCCGGCTTCGGATTGGCGACGCTCCTCGGCCTCGAGCCCTGGTACCCCGAGATGAAGTTGAACGACAAGCTCAATCCGGTGGGCCGAGCGATTGCCGACGTGTACCGGGATGAGTGTCAGATGCCGGCGTACTTCACGCTTCCGTTCGTACCGCTGGCGAGCCTTTTCGAGCCGGGGATCGATCCGATCACAGAACCCAGTTTCCAGCGCGCGTACGACGACAACGTACTGGGCCACGGTGCTCCGGCGTCGAAGGTATTGATAACTTCGTGCGCAAAGGACGACTCCCCGATGTCACTTGTACCGGCAGCTGATGCGCGAGAACTGGCGGACACGTACAGGAGTGGAGGGACCGACGTGAGCTACCAGCCCACCGACTGCAGTATGGACCGCGCATTCACGAATCCATACGGTTGGGGAACTGATCTGTTCGGAATGCAGACGATCGACTGGATAGCCCACAATTTCGACAACTGAGTGAAACTATCCGGTGACAGCGAGACGCAAACTCTGATGGCGGCGTACGAACATGCTGGGGACCCAACGGGGTGGGGATTCGGAATCGATTGTGAAGTGCGCACTGTTTTCGAGAAGGACTGCGATCGCGATCTTTGCTTCCAGACGAGCCAGCGCGGCCCCGACACAGAAATGTGCTCCTTTGCCGAAGGCGAAATGTGCTCGGGGATTGACTCTGTCGAGGTTCATCACCTGTGGTTCGACGAACGACTCGGGGTCGCGGTTCGCCGAACCCCACAGCAGTATGAGATGACTGCCGGCGGGCAGTGTCATGCCACCGAGTGTCGTGTCCGCGTTGACATGTCGGTGATGTCCGCGAAAGGGTGACTCGAGCCTGAGCGTTTCTTCCAGGAACGCGCCCACGAGTAGAGGGTCCTCGCGCAGCTGCGTCTGAATCTCAGGGCGCTCGGCGAGCAACCGTGCAGAGTTGGCGATCAGTCCGGCGGTCGATTCGCCACCCGCACCGACGAGTTGCACCAACATCGGCACGGCCACGTCTTCGCTGAGTTCGCCTGCGTCACAGCAACGGACGAGGTCTCCGAGTAGATCATCCACCGGGTGAGCCCGTGCGTCACGAAACTTGCTGTAGAGGTACCCGGTGAGTTCGGCCGCCGAGGTGACGACGCCTGTCAAACGCTCCGACGTCACGATGCCGCTGAGAAGTTCGGTGCTGTCGTACGACCACGCCAGCAATTGGGGGACGTCGTGTGCCGGCAGGCCGATCAGCGTGGCAACCATCTGCAGCGGCAGCGTGTCCGCTACCGACGTGACCCATTCGATCCGTCGACCGTCGAAGCCGTTGTCCCACAACTGCTGCGTGTACTCGGTCATCACCGGCTCGAGTGCTCGTATACGTTTGGCGACCAGTGTCGGCAAGACAAGTTTGCGCTGGTGTTGATGGTCGGGCTCGTCGGCAGTCGCGAGAACGTGAACAGCTTGGCCGCCGCCGTTCATGTCGAATGTCATTGCCGAACCGTCCGGTGTACGAACCAGCACGCCGGTGAGGTTGTTGGAGAAGTCGTCGGTACGGGAAACGGCTTCGGTGACCAATTCCCACGTGGACACCAGATAGAAGTCGGTATCAGGAATGCGGTACACGGGGTGCTCGCGCCGGAGTACGTCGTATAGCGGGTACGGGTCGTCGATGTTCGACGGCAGGAAAGGGTTGATGTCGAGCGTCGATGGTGTCACGAAGGGAAGATGTCACGGCCGTCGAGGAGAAGTCAACAGGTGGAAAATGCCTCTGAACTGGCATTTTGAGAAAATCTCACGCACTTCAACCCCCTCGTACTTCTCCCAGGTCAGAGGCTCGCGGCCTTCCGTAGCCTTGAGATTTCTGATTGAATCTGTCTCAGAGTGAGACGAGGTGACGGAGAGTGACCGGTGCAAACGAGCGCCGCGCCGCCGACTGGTTGGCCGGCGGTAACCGCCGTGAACTCGCAACCGAGCGCATCTTCGCGGCTGCGGCAGAGCTGATTCGAGAACAGGGATTCGATCGGTTCAACGCCGACGACGTCGCTGCCCGCGCAGGCTGTTCGAGGGCAACGCTCTACCGCTACGTAGGTGGCAAGTCCGCGATCCGCGAGGGGTTGTTGTCACGAGGCGCGGCATCCGTGGCGAGCCAGGTCGCAACTGCCGTCGAATCACTGCACGGCGACGAGCGCATCGTGGAGTCGATCCTCGTCGCCGTCGACGCGATCAGATCCGACGCTGCCATGAGCCACGGCCTTGCGGCAGCGCGGGCCAACGGAATCGACGAGTATCTCGTGTCCTCGCCGTTGCTCCCGCGTACTGCACTGGAACTTGCAGGATTGGATCCTGAAGGTCAAGAGTCGCAGTGGGTGGTTCGGATCGTGTTGATGCTGTTGGCGTGGCCTCTTGCAGACAGGGCCGCCGAACGAGGGATGGTCGAGTCGTTCATCTACTCCTGAGCGGGATTCCGTGTTCGTGAACGGTGCATCGGATCGTCGCTGCTGTAGACGGTTCGGTTCATTGCTTCATTCCTCGGCTCGGTACTCTGAGCGTGTCCGCTGCCGCGAAGGAGAGAGTCACGATGGTCGTACGCAGGCCCCGCGACCGTAAGCAGCAGATTCTTGCGGCTGCAGGTGAGCTTTTCCGTGAGCACGGTTATCACAACGTGTCTGTCGCTCAGGTGGCTGCTGCAGTTGGAATCACGGCACCTGCGCTCTATCGGCACTTCAAGAACAAGCCGGATCTCCTCTACGCCGCGGTCAACGCAGGCATCGAATCGCTCTACGATCGGGTCGCAGGTGCCGAGGATCTGAAAACACTGATCACCGAACTTGCGGCATCGGTGTCCAAACGTCGGGGTCTGTCGCTCCTGTGGCAGCGAGAGGCACGCTATCTGCCTGACGAGCAACGTGAGGAAATGCGTTCGACCCTCAAGAGTGCAGCTTCGCGCGATGCAGCGCTGATCCGAATTGAGCGTCCCGACCTCGACGAGGAAGACAGCTATCTGCTCGCCTGGGCTGTCATCGCAGTCTTCAACAGTGTGTCTTCGCATCGAGTGTCCTTGCCGAGGCGTCAGATGGAACTGCTGCTTGTCGAGTTGGCAGACCGCGCTGCATACGCGGAACTGGGTCGCTCAGAAGTGAAAGTCGTGGCGGCAACGGGTCACCTGCCCGTTGTGATACCCAGACGTGAACTCTTGTTGACCGAAGCAATTCGGCTGTTCGACGAGCGTGGATATCAAGCAGTCAATACCGAGGACATCGGTGAGGCTGCAGGAACGACAGGCCCGAATGTGTACAACCACTTCGATGCCAAGATCGACCTGCTGATCTCCGCGGTCTCGAGGGGCGGCGAGCGTCGCCGGCTCGGCGTTGCACAGGCTCTCGGCGCCGCAACCGGCCCGGAGGACGCGCTGTCCGGATTGCTTGCCGCACATATCGATTTCGCGATCAACGAGCGTCATTTGATCGGGTTGTTGATCAGCGAACTCGACCAATTACCGGACAAGTTCCGCCGCACGTGTGAACAGAATCAACGTGAGTACGTCGCGCTATGGGTCAAGATGCTCGAAGAAGTCCGTCCGGGCCTCGAGTCCGCCACCGCCAGGATCACCGTCAATGCCACTTTGACAGTTGTGGAGAACGCCGTCCGAATCGGCCGGCTTCGCCGTCGCGACGACCTGTCGGACAGACTCTTCGAGATCGGCTGCGCCCTGCTGCTGGGCGCATGAAAAATTCGGGTAAGCGCCACGGGCGGCGGATCGACTCACGAAACTGATCGGAGACGTCATGCGTTTCGACGCAACAGAACTGACGATCGAGGAGCTTGCTCTTCAGGCTGAAGTGCGGGAGTACCTCGACAAGCGACTCACCCCCGGTACCTACTCGCTCGGACTCGGGATGGCCGGGGCGGTGGATCCGGTGTTCTCGCGAGATCTGGGTCGACGTGGGTGGCTCGGCATGTCGCTGCCGAAGGAATACGGCGGGGGCGGACGGTCAGCAGTGGATCGATTGGTCGTCGTCGAAGAACTTCTCGCGCGGGGAGCGCCGGTCGGCTATCACTGGATCGGAGACAGACAGTCGGGTCCGAGCATCGCCGCCAACGGCACGGAAGAACAGAAGCGGTACTTCCTTCCCGGTATCGCGAGCGGTGAGTTCTCGTTCTCGATCGGGATGAGTGAGCCCGACTCGGGTTCGGACCTGGCATCGGTGCGCACGCGCGCCGAACGTGTCGATGGTGGCTGGAAAGTCAACGGCACCAAGATCTGGACCACCGGCGCCTTCCATGCCACACACATACTCGCCCTGCTTCGAACCTCGGCAGACAAGCACAACGGTCTCACTCAGCTGATCGTCGATCGCGACAGCGAGGGTCTGACCGTCTCACCCATTCCGTTCATCGACGGTAGTGAGGACTTCTGCGAGGTGTCGTTCCAGGATGTTTTCGTGCCGGATTCGCGTCGCCTCGGAGACGTCGGAGCGGGCTGGGGACAAAACACCGGTGAACTCGCACTCGAGCGAGGTGGCGTCGACCGTTGGATGTCGCTGATGCCGGTCCTCGAGAACTTCGCGGCCAACCAAGCAGCGCAATGCGGTCCAGCTGCCCTCGCCGATCTGGGCTCGATTACCGCACGCTGCTGGGCTTTTCGCGGGATGTCGCTGTCCATCGCACGGATGGTCGACGCCGGTCGCTCGCCGGTCACGGAGGCCGCGCTGATCAAGGAGATGGCAACACGCTTCGAACAGGACTGTGTTGCGACCGTCGCGCGGCACCTCGGCCGGGCTCCGGACCTTGCATCCGACGATCCGTACGAGTCGCTGCTCGCCCGGGCCGTGCTGGTGGCGCCGTCGTGGTCGATTCGCGGCGGTACCAACGAAATTCTCCGCACCGTGATCATGAAAGGGTTGGACCGATGAATTCGGGGTCACAGATCAACGCGTACACATTCGACGCCGACCTCGAATCGATGGTCGAGCAATTTTTCGCCGAGAAGTCCGGCACCGAGGTGGTAGCGCAGGCGGAGATCGGCGGTCTGCCCGCCGGATTATGGAGCGCGGCAGTCGAACTAGGGTTACCTCTGGTCGGTCTTCCCGAATCGGTTGGTGGTTCCGGTGGCTCGCTCCTCGACGCCGTGACTGTCCAGCGCGCGGCGGCGAGGCACGCTGCGCCGCTGCCGCTTGCCGAGACGTACCTCGCGGGCAGGCTGGCAACAGCGGGCGGGTTACCCGTGCCCTCCGGAATCGCAACGGTCGCCCCGGGTTCGCCGCGCGACGATGTGCGCCGGACCAACGACGGTGTTCTCTCGGGAACCTTTCACGACGTGCCGTGGGGTAGCGCTGCATCAGTGCTGGCAGCAGTTCTCGGTGATCGCGTCGTACTCCTTGACATCTCCGACGCCGAGATCGGTGGCGGGACGGATCTTGCGGGGCAACCGCGTGAGAGCCTGACGTTCTCCGAAGCGCGGACCATTGACGGCGACAACCCGGTCGATGCCCGGATTCTCAGCAAGCTCGGCGCGTTCTTGCGCTCGGTGCAGATGTCGGGAGCGATGGAGTCGGCGTCGACGTTGACCCGGCGCTATGTGTCCGACCGGGTGCAATTCGGTAGGCCCGTCGCGCAGTTTCAAGCAGTCCAGCAGCATATCGTGACGCTTGCTCAGATGGCTTCGATGTCCACGCTGGCCGTCGATCGCACTGCACATGCACTCATCAGAGGCGACGCCGACTTCGAAGTGAGCGCAACCAAATTGGTGGTTTCGCAGAATGCGCTCGTGAGCGTCCGCGCCGCCCACCAGGCACACGGTGCAATCGGCATGACCCGCGAATACCGATTGCAAGAACTGACGCGTCGACTGCACGCCTGGCGATCGGAGTTCGGCGACGAAATCGCGAGTGCGACGCAACTAGGAGAGGCCGTAGCGGCGTCGCCGTCACTGCACCGCTTGATCACCGACCCAGAACCGACATTGAAGCTGTAATCCTGACCGTCGTAAAGGATTACGTTGCGTTGCAACGAAGATCGCGCTTCAGCACCTTGCCTGCTGCCGACAGCGGCAATGCATCGACGAATTGGAAAGTGCGCGGAGATTTGTATCCGGCTATCAGCGTTTTCACGTGAGCGCGCAGTTCGTCGGCGTCGGCGTCGAAACCATGCCGAAGGACGACCACGGCATGGACACGCTCGCCCCACTGGGCATCGGGCAGACCGATCACGGAACAGGCCGCGACGGATTCGTGTTGTTCCAGAGCGTTTTCGACCTCGGTGGAGTAGACGTTCTCGCCACCGGTGACGATCATGTCCTTGATGCGATCGACGATGAACAGGTAACCGCGGGCGTCGAGGTACCCCGCGTCGCCGGTATGCATCCACCCGCTGCGGAGCACTTCAGCGGTCTCCTTCGGTTTGTTCCAGTATCCGAGCATGACGTGGCTGCCGAACGTGACGATTTCGCCCACCTCGCCGGGTGGGAGTTCCGAGCCGGCCGGGTCGACGATTTTCACCTCGCAATGAGGGAGTGCGCGACCAGCGCTGCGGAGGAGGTCACCACCTTCGAGGTGATCGGCTGGACTCAGCATGCTGATGTGCGCGGTTTCAGTCATCCCGTAGCCCTGAGCGAAGGAACTGTTGGGGAACATTTGCATGACCTGTCCGAGAAGCGTCGGAGATATGGGCGAGGCGCCGTATCTCAGGATCCTGACGCTGGACAGATCGTAGGTGGTTGCGTCTTCGCCCGTTTCGTTTTTGTGGGCGACCAACATCTGGAGCATTGTCGGCACCAGACCCACGGTTGTCGGGCGATAGCGGTCCACGGCCTCGAGGAACGTCCGTGGGCTGAAGTTCGGTACGAAGACCTGAGTTCCACCCATCAGCGACTGAGCCAACCATCCGACGATCCCGGCAATGTGAAACAGAGGGTTCACCGCGAGGTTCGTTCCGTTGCTGATTGCCACGCCGCCTGCCGCGAGAGTGCCCAGCGCCGAGGTCATCAGCGCTTGATGGCTGATCATCACGCCCTTCGGCACTCCGGTGGTCCCGCCGGTGTAGAGGAGTAGTGCAAGCGTGTCGCCGCCGACGCGCAGATCGTCGACCGGAATCGCCTCCGCGATCACCTGTTCGTAGTCGAGCATTCCGTCCGGAACTCGGTCGTTGCCGCAGTAGACGACAGTGGTCAGGCCTGGACACGCCTCGCGAAGGGTAGATCCGACGGAAGCAAAATTCTCGTCCACGAGTAATACCGTCGACCCTGAATCTTCCAGGGCGTACCTGATTTCCGCCGTGCTCCAGCGAGAATTGACCGGACTGGCCACTGCTCCGAACCACCAGCAGGCCAGGAGCGCCTCGTGGTAGTAGTCGGAGTTCGATGCCAAGATCGCGACTCTGTCACCGGTGTGCAGGCCTAACGTCTGCAGCCCGCCCGCGAGCCTCTTGATCCGGTCGACCGATTCGCGAGACGTGCGCACTCGGCCATCGGAGATCGTCATCACCGCTTCGGGCGACGCTCGTAGGGATCGATGAACGAATTGAGTCAGCTGCATGCGATTCCTCCTGCGAGTGTGCGGCGAGTGCTCTGACTCGGATCAGTTCCGGCACTGATGCTATTGGCCTGACAATTGCCCTCACCCACCGCCTGAAATCATGCCCCACTCCGGTGCAATCTAGACGATTGTCCAGTTAACTCTGACGATTCCATCCTGCCGTGGGGTGATTTCTGCGAGAGTGTCGAACATGCGAGCAATCCTGGTAGCCGGTATGAGTGCGTTCGTGGCGGTCGTCTCGGCGCCCTCTGCCGGCGCCGAAACGACTACGAACCAAGTGCGCTCGTTTTCCGAGACCACGTCAGTCGGGGTCCACAATTCCTACGAGAAGGCGACGTTTCCGTACTTCGCCGACGCTTTGGATTCCGGGGCGTCGTTGCTCGAGCTGGACCTGTGGACCAACGGGGGCGGTCCGGACTGGCGTGTGTCGCACATGAATCCGGTGGCGAGCGAGAGCAACTGCGTCGGCGCTCAGGACGCATCCGGGTTGCGAAGCGGTCTACGAGATCAGGGATTCCGTGGATGCCTGGCAGATATGCGGGCGTGGCACGAGGCCAATCCCGAGCACCCGCCGGTGATGATCAAGTTGGAAATCAAGGACGGGTTCACTGCCGGGTACGGACGTGGGCCCGCGGATCTCGACGCCCTGATTCTCGGGACACTCGGAGACGCGGTTTTCACGCCGGCCGATTTGATGGGGGAGTCCTACTCCACCCCGGATGCCGCCGTCACCGAGCGTGGATGGCCGAGCAATTCCGAAATGACCGGGAAATTTCTGTTCGAGTTGATACCGGGAACGATCGAGGAGGGAAACCCTCTCGATACGGAGTGGACGGACCGGCAGTATGCGACGCACCTGCGAGATCTGTCCTCCGCCGGGCTCGTCGAACTCGGCGCCGCCTTTCCCGCTGTTCACCGTGCATCACCGGGAGACCCACGTCTCGACCGCTATACCGACCCGGGGATCCGTCCGTGGTTCGTGATTTTCGACGGCGACGCTCTCGACTACAGCGCCGGAGTCGTGGATCCGAGTTGGTACCACGATCGCGGCTACCTGCTCGTCATGACCGACGCGCACAAGGTCGCTCCGCAGATCGACGGAACCCATGCCACCGAAACCGAGGCGAGCGAGCGTCTCGACCTGTTGGCCGGGCAGCACGCAAGTTACATCACCGCGGACTGGTCGAGGTTGCCGAACGTACTGTCCACCGTGGTGCCGCGTCGGTGATTTTCGAATGGCCGGATCGTGAAGAGCGAGATCTGACGGGCGGCAATTCTCAGGAACAGGGTGCAGGATGGGTTCATGCGCACTGTCACGTGGAATCCCGAAGTCTACGGCCGCTATTCGGGTGAGCGGTCACGCCCGTTCGTGGACCTGGTGTCTCGGGTGGCCACCGAAGACCCGACGCGGGTAGCCGACCTCGGCTGCGGATCAGGCACCCTGACCGCGATGCTCGGGGAAAGATGGCCGGACGCCTCGGTATCCGGATTCGACTCGTCTCCCGAAATGGTCGCGCAGGCCCCTACAGACCTACCGGGAAACGTCACCGTCGAGTTGGGGGACATCATGTCCTTCGACGCCACCGGTTACGACGTGGTCGTCAGTAACGCTGCATTGCAGTGGGTTCCGAGCCATCGCGAGCTGATCGACCAGTGGGCGGACACCCTGGAATCCGGATCGTGGCTGGCGTGGCAGGTGCCGGGTAACTTCGATGCTCCGTCCCATGCGCTCATGCGAGATCTCGCGGAATCAGCGGAATGGAGTGAGCGACTGGGTGGCGTCCTACGCGGCCCGGAAGGCGTCGACAGTCCAGTTCAGTACGCGCAGCGTCTCCAGGAACACGGATTCGACGTCGACGCCTGGGAGACGACGTACGTACACGTGCTGGCAGGTGCCGACCCGGTGCTCGGATGGGTACGGGGGACGGGGTTACGGCCCGTGCTCGACGTTCTCGGCGAAGCTGACGCTCCGGAGTTCGAGCGTCAGTATTCCGATCTGCTGAGGGAGGCCTACCCCGCAACAGCCGCCGGAACGCTCTTTCCGTTCCGGCGGGTGTTCTGCGTCGGACGCAAACGGTAACTACTCGGCTGGGTTGCGGTCAGCCGATCACTGCGCCGTGACAAAGCCTTCCGAGACCAGCCAGTCGCGGGCCACGTCCGCCGGCTCCTTGCCGTCGACGTCGACCTGCCGGTTGAGCTCGGTCATCACCTCGTTGGTCAGTCGCTCCGAGATCGGTGCCATGACTTCTGCTACCTGCGGATGTGCTTCCGCGAAGTCCTTTTTCATCACCAGTGCCGGATTGTATTTCGGGAAGAACTGGAGATCGTCGTCGAGCAGAACGAGATCGAGTGCGATGATGCGACCGTCGGTGGTGAACACCTCGCCGAACTTGCACTGATCGCCATCGGCTGTCGCCTGGTAGATGATGCCGGTCTGCAGGATCTGGCGTTGGGCACGAGAGGCGTCGAAACCGTATTTCGCTGCCAGGCCGGGATATCCGTCCTGGCGGACGTTGAACTCGGTCTCGACGCACGTCACCGCAGCTCCGGGATCGGATTCGACCAACTTCGCGTAGTCGGAAACGGTCTTGACACCGGTCTTCTCAGCGGTCTCCTTGCTCATCGCCAATGCATACGTATTGTTCATCGGCGCCGGATCGGTCCACACCATGTCGTTCGCAGCAAGGTCCGCATCGCGGACGGCCTCGAACTGCGCCTGCGAATCGGGAAGCGGTGTCTCGTTGCCGAGGTAGTTGATCCAGCCGGTTCCGGTGTATTCGTACGCAAGATCGATCTGGCCGTTCAACTGTGCGTCACGGGTGCTGTTCGAGCCCTGGATGTTCGTGAGGTCTCGAACATCCGCGCCCGCAGCGGCCATCGCGAATTCGATGACGTACCCGAGCACGATCTGCTCGGTGAAGTCCTTGGAGCCGACGGTCATCTTCACACCCTCGAGCTCCGGAACCGGCTCGATGCTGCCGGGGCCGACGGCCAGGGGCAGTGCGCCACCGGACTCGAGACCACACGAAGCGACAAGTGTGAGGCCGATCGTGGCAACCGCGAGTTTCCAGCCCCACGTTCTGGTGATCGAAGTCTTGGTCATCGCAATCCCTTGGGCCCGAGATAAGTTTCGGCGAGCGCGCCGAGCCAGTCGATCAGCAAGGCCAGCGACACCGCCAGTACGGCACCGACAACGAGGGTGACGTTGTCGCGGAGCTTGTATCCGGTGTCGATCAGAATGCCGAGTCCGCCGGCACTGACCAGGAAGCACAGCGTCGCGGTACCGACGGCCAGAACGAGCGAAGTACGCAGTCCTGCAAGGATGTACGGGACGGCCATCGGGAACTCGAGTTGACGTAGGACCGTGAGCGAAGACATTCCCTGCCCGCGCCCCGCATCGATCAAGGTCTTGTCCACTTGCTGGTAGCCGAGGATGGTGTTGCGCAGCACCGGAAGCAACGAATAGAACGCAATGGGAAACACGCCGATCCAGAAGCCGGTCGTTCTTGTCGCGAGATAGAACAGCACGAGCAGGCCGATGGCAGGCGCTGCGGCTCCGATGTTGGCTATTCCCACGAAGAACGGTGCCAGGCGGGTGAATTTCGGCCTGGTCAGCAGGGTTCCGAGTGGAACCGCGATGGCGACGACGATGATGACCACGGCGGCGGTGATCAGTACGTGCTGCCAGGTCAGAGTGACGATGTTGTCGAGGTTGATGCTCGCCTTCTGCGTCGCGTTGAGATCTCGGCTGAATGCCCAGATCAACACGCCCGCAACCAGGATCAGGACGATGACCGGCTGCACATACAGTCGCATCCGTTCCGCACGGCGCGTGGCGGCGTTCTCGGCCGCACCCAGATCGGGGGCGTCCGGTTCCATCTCAGGCGCGGAGACGCGCTCCTCTGTCGTGGCAGTCATGTTCAACCCTCGACGTTCTCGGTGTCTGGCTCTTCGTCGTGGTCGTGCGCATGCTCCTCGCGCATTTCGGAGAGATGGCTGACCAGTGTGTCGATGGTGATGAGACCGACGTACTCGCCACGCCGTCCGGTGACCACGGTGGACGCATTGCTCTCTGCGAGAAGAGCTTCCAACGCATCCTGCAGGGTGGACTGGATGGACACGGCTTCTCCGATCTCGTTACCGACACCTCGAAGAGTCGACGCATGGGCGAGGTGGCCGGGCGAGACCCAGCGAAGCGGCCGTCCGCGCTGATCGAGAATCAGGGCCCACTTCCACTTACGCGCTGCGAGTGCGGTTCTCAAATCATCGACCGAATCGGTTTCGCGGGCGGTGAGGCACTGCTTGAGTTTGATCTGGCGCACGCGTGTCAGGGTCAGCTGCTTGAGCGAGGCGTCCGCCCCGACAAATCCGGCGACCATGTCGTTTGCGGGATTGGCGAGAATCGCTTCCGGAGTGTCGTACTGCATGATGCTGGATTGATTGCCCAGCACGGCAATACGGTCACCGAGTTTGACTGCCTCGTTGAAATCGTGCGTGACGAAGACGATGGTCTTACCCAACTCCGACTGCAGACGCATCAGTTCGTCCTGGAGCAGGCCGCGGGTGATCGGATCGACGGCACCGAAAGGTTCGTCCATCAACAGCACCGGAGGATCGGCAGCCAGCGCCCGCGCCACGCCCACACGCTGTTGCTGCCCACCGGACAATTGGCGAGGGTAGCGGTCGCGATAGGTATCGGGATCGAGGCCTACGAGGTCGAGCATCTCGTCGGTGCGCGCTGCGATACGTTTCTTGTCCCAACCGATCAGACCCGGGACAGTCGCGACGTTCTTCGCAATCGTGAAGTGCGGGAACAAGCCTGCCTGCTGGATCGAGTACCCGATGCCACGGCGGAGCTTGTCCGGGTCGATCGACAGCGCGTCCTTGCCGTCGATGGTGATCTTGCCGGAGGTAGGTTCGATCAGGCGGTTGATCATGCGCATCGTCGTCGTCTTGCCGCAACCCGAAGGTCCGACGAAGACCACGATTTCACCGGCCGGAACAGTCAGCGAAACATTGTCCACCGCTGCAGCTTTCTGGCCCGGGTACCGCTTGGTGACGGACTCCAGGACGATCTCGACCCCGGATACCTTCTGATCTGTGGATACGTCAGACGGAATGGTTTCAGTCATTGCAGCCCCTTCGAAGTAGTGAGACGACCGATGACGACGTAGATTCCGTCGAGAATCAGAGCGAGAATGACGATCAGTACGGTGCCGACCAGCGCTTGCGGAACAGCATTCGGGCTACCGACACGCGAGAGTCCGGAGAAGATCAGGTTTCCCAGACCAGGACCTTTGGCGTACGCCGCGATGGCGAGGATGCCCATGAGCATCTGTGTACTGACCCGCATGCCGGTGAGGATCGACGGCCACGCGATCGGTAGCTCGATTCGACTCAGTACGTGCATGCGATTCATTCCGACACCGCGGGCTGCGTCCGTGATCGCCGGGTTGACTGCATCCAGACCGATGATCGTGTTCCGAATGATCGGGAGCAGGGCATACAAGATCAACGCGGTGATCGTGGGAGCGACGCCGAGACCGAGAATCGGAATGAGCAGTCCGAGGAGGGCGAATGAAGGAACCGTCAGGATCGTGCTGGCCAACGCCGTAGCGATGGAGGATCCCGCCGGGCTCCGGTAGACGAGAATACCGATGATCACGGCGGCAATCGTCGCGATGATCACGGACTGGATAACTGCTGAAACATGTAGGTACGAGTCGGTCATCAATTGTTGTCGTCGTGCAACGACAAAATCCCATAGGGCGCCCATATTTCCGAACCCACTTTCTTCGGACTTCTGCTCGCTCGAACGTCTTCCCTCGACACCGACCGGCGCACAAGGGCTTTCCCCGCAGCCTCCGTAGGCCGAGGGGTTTCCCTCGACTGTCGTCCAAAAACTGAGATACTGCAACTAATTCCGATTGCAGCGTGTCGGATGTTGTTCTGGACGTGAGATTTTGCGAGACGCGGGTATGTACCCACTGCGAGCAGAGTTGAAACGCGCTGGAGATGGCAAAGCGGGAGAGTTCCGCAGAACTCTCCCGCATTGCTTGATTTGTCCGAATTGGCCTCAGGCCCAGCTGAGCGCATCCTCATCGGAGAGGCGCGGCAGACGATCGAACCAGGGGTTCTCACCGGGATGGCCGATGTTCACCACGAGGATCGTCTTGAAACGTCCGTCTGCGAAGAATTCGCCGTCGATGCCGTCGGCGTCGAACCCGGCCATCGGGCCGGCGACCAGACCCTGTGCGCGAATCGCGAGGATCACATAGCCGGCCTGAAGTGCGGCATTGAACCGACTCGTCGAACTGGCGGCGGCCTCGTCGGATTCGAAGTAGTCCTTCATCTCCGGGCGAATGGGGAACAGGTTGGGGATGTGCTTGTAGAACTCGGTGTCCACCGCCAGAACGGCAACTGCAGGAGCAGCCTCGGTCTTGGCTTTGTTGCCGTCTGCCATGTGCTCGACGAGGCGTGCTTTGCCCTCCTCGGTACGGACGAACAGCACACGTAGCGGATTGGTGTTGGCCGCGGTCGGTGCCCACTTCGCGAGCTCCCAGATCGCAGTCAGTTCGTCGTCGGTCACAGGTTCGTTCGAGAAGGAGTTGGCGGTGCGAGCCGCAGTGAAGAGGAGCTCGCGGCCGGCTTCGTCGAGTTGCTGGGCGGTGAATGGGGTGGCTGCGTCGAGAGACATCGGGGGTTTCCGTTCCGTGGTAGCTCGACCGAGCATCACCCGGTAAAGCTAGTTGCTAGTAAAAAAATAGTGCCTACGGATACGTTAGCACTGTGGCTAGGATGGTGGGGTGGCAAGCAAGAGCGAAGCGGGACACGAGCCCCGCGCATGTGACGGGGCTCTGGCCCGCGCGTTCGGCTTCCTGGGCAAACGGTGGAACGGCGTCATTCTCGGCACGCTGCTGAACGGGCCGGCGGGATTCTCCGAACTCAAGCGCGCGGTGGGCGGGATCAGTGATTCGGTGCTCTCGGAACGCCTGACGGAGTTGGCAGGGGCAGGCCTGGTGACGAGGAGCGTCGATGCAGGTCCGCCCATCGCCGTGGAGTACGAACTCACAGCGTCGGGGCAGGCGCTGCTCCCCGCTCTCAGTGAACTGACAACGTGGGCCGCCGAAAATCTGCCACCCGAGAGTTGCTCGAACTGAGCGCTCGCTAGGACGCCGGCGCCGCGACCGCGTGGGTCGCGCTTCTGTGGGACGAAATCTCGTAGGAAGCGACGAAACATCTACGCAACGTAGATGCAACGTAGCCAAAACTAGTGTTCTGGATCACACAGTGTTCGTGTGGTCGAGAGGCCTTTGGTCACGAATCTGTGGGCAGAACGGGTCCTGGTTCGCTACCGGTGGTGGATGAGGACAAGGTTCCGCGGGTTGAGCACACAGCTCGCGGAACCGCCCCACCACACGCCCCGACGAGGGCACCGGCCGACAGGAGTTCAGGTGTCCGTAGTTGCGGAAGTCTCGGCGATCGATTTCGCGGAGACCGAATTCGATTGGGCGCAGCGATCGACGCTGATTCGTGAAGTCGACCCACTCGTTCCGGGGCCACCATCCTTGGCGATGTGTCTGAGCGAGCCGACGCGCGGACTGGTCGACATCGCTTCACTGCTTCTCGCGGCTCCTTGGTTGCTTCGATCGCCGCGTGGGGACGGGCATCCGGTCCTCGTTCTCCCCGGATTGCTGACTTCGGACGTTTCGACTCTCGCCTTGAGGACATACCTCAGCTTTCTCGGATACCGGGTTCACGGTTGGAATCTGGGTCTGAACACCGGTCCGACGGCGACGGTGGTCGACGGACTGCCTGCCGCATTGGCCGAGGTAGCAGATCGATACGAGCAGAAGGTGTCGGTAATTGGCTGGAGTCTGGGCGGTATCTACGCTCGAAAGCTGGCGAGGGACCTGCCGGATTCGGTGCGTCAGGTAGTGACACTGGGAAGTCCTTTCGGTCTCACCAGTCTGGAGCAGACGAGAGTCGGATCTCTCTACGCTCGTTTGTCCGGCAATCACGCGATACTGCCTCCGGTCGACGGCATCGAATCCGAACAGGGATCGCCTATTTCCGTTCCCGCCACGTCGGTCTACTCCAGGCACGACGGTATCGTTCCATGGCAAGCGTGCTGTGAAACCTCGGCAGGCCTGTCGGAAAGCATTGCGGTGCAAGGCAGTCACATGGGGTTGACCCACAACCCGTCGGCGTTGTGGACCGTTGCCGATCGTCTGGCGCAGGACGTCGACAACTGGCAACCTTTTGCGGCTCCGAAACGGCTTCGACGCATGTTTCCCTGCTGAGGTGCGAGGCTGAGGTCCGAGGCCGGGGTGTGGGGGAGAACCCTGAGTCTGACGCGGGGACGGACTCGTACCTGAGGACACACCGCGTCGGAAAAGATGGGTCCATGGCCTGATGCGCACAGGTGGATCGGCAGCGGATAGTGGAGGTCGACGCGGATGAACCGCGAGTTCCGTTGAAAGGAAACAACACATGACCTCCCCGATGAATACCCGCAAGCTCACCCGCGCCCGCTCGGGAGCAATGTTCGGTGGGGTGTGCGCCGGAATCGCTCGGTACTTCGGTTGGAAGTCGTCGACAGTCCGCTTGCTGTTCGTACTCTCGTGCCTGCTGCCCGGCCCGCAGTTTCTGATCTACATCGTGATGTGGATTTTCATTCCTCGTGAGCAGATCTGACCGAACCGCTCAACGGCGGCGGTCTTTCAGGCATTGCTTGGCCTCGTGCAATTCCTCCGAACTCAGTGGAGGAAGGGGCAGTGCGTCACGGTGCAAGCCCTCCGTGCGTAGGCCGTCGAGCATTACCGAGAGGTATCGACGCCACACGGTCGGGTTGACGGGCTGAGCAAATTCGGTGACTGCGCCCACCATGAAGATGAGGCCGAACAGGTCCGTCGGTACGGCGTCGGTGCGCAGCATCCCGGCCTCCTGGGCCCGGTAGAAGATCCTCTCGACCGACGGTTCGATGATGGATCGTTGGCATGCGACTTGCTCGCATCCCTCGTCGGTTCCGTTCAGGACGTCTTTGAGTCCGCGGTTGACCGACATACGGCTGCAGGCGAATTCGGCAAAGGTGACAAGTCCGTCCCACGGATCCGGATTGGCAAGTGACGCGTCCGCGGCCGCTGCCATGTCGGCGAAGTTCTGCTGGAAGACTCCGTCGATCAATTCTTCTTTGCTGGCGAACCGCCGATAGACCGTTCCGACGCCGACCCCCGCGCGCCGGGCGACGTCGTCGAGTGTGACGTCGATCCCTTCTTCGGCGAACAATTCACGTGCGGCGTCGATGATCAACTGCCGATTACGTGCAGCATCGGCGCGAAGGGGGCGCTCCATTGCGGTACTCATGTCCCCACTCTACCCGCCAAGTGGAGACAGCCTCTCCGTTTTCGTGTAGCGTTTTTGCTAACCGGAGAAGCCATCTCCGCATAGGTTGGGCGAGGGACTATGTCAGACATTGCTGAACGGACTGAATTCGAGCAGTCCTCAGCGCCTTCAGGGGACAACCACGCAAAGCGGTGGCTGGTTCTCGCGGTTCTGGGAATTGCGCAGCTGATGGTGGTCTTGGATGCCACCATCGTCAACATCGCGCTGCCTGCTGCGCAGCGCTCACTGGAGTTCGGTGATTCGGACCGCCAGTGGATCATCACGGCATACGCATTGGCGTTCGGCAGTTTGCTGCTACTCGGCGGTCGATTGAGCGACTTGTTCGGGCGCAGGCGAACTTTCATCGTCGGCCTGATCGGCTTCGCAGTCGCTTCCGCCATCGGTGGCGCAGCCGTCAACTTCGAAATGCTTGTTGCCGCTCGTGCCGGCCAAGGCGTATTCGGTGCGCTCCTTGCCCCGGCAGCCCTGTCGCTGCTGTCCGTGACATTCACGGATCCAGGTGAGCGTGCCAAGGCGTTCGGTATCTTCGGTGCCGTTGCCGGCGGTGGTGGCGCCATCGGACTGCTGCTCGGCGGCGCACTCACCGAGTGGGTCGACTGGCGCTGGTGCCTCTTCGTAAATCTCTTCTTCGCGGCGATCGCCCTGGTCGGAGCAGTCCTGTTGCTCGCGCCGCACACCAGTGACTCGCGACCCAAACTCGACATCCCCGGAACGATCCTGGTGTCGATCAGCTTGTTCAGCATCGTCTTCGGATTCTCGAAGGCCGAGTCGGACGGGTGGAGTGCAACTCCCACTATCTCGTGGCTCGTTGCCGGCGTCGTGTTCATGGCGGCGTTCATCTACTGGCAGACCAAGTCCGAGCACCCACTTCTTCCGCTGCGGGTGGTCCTCGACCGAATCCGGGCTGGCTCGTACCTGGCGATCTTCCTTTCCGGCGCAGGCATGTTCGCAGTCTTCCTGTTCCTGACGTACTACATGCAGCTGATCCTCGGGTACAGCCCGATCATGACCGGCCTCGCATTCATGCCGATGGTGTTCGGAATCGTGACAGCGGCAACGCTTTCGACAGCGGTTTTGCTGCCGCGCGTCGGTCCGCGAGTGCTGATCGTGAGCGGAATGGTCATCGCGGCGATCGGAATGACGCTGCTGGCCCAGATTTCCGTGGACAGCACCTATGCAGTACACATTCTGCCGGGGCTCGTCGTCACCGGACTCGGCATGGGCAGCATTTTCGCCCCGTCGATGCAGGGAGCAACTTCAGGCGTGCATCACGAAGATGCCGGCGTCGCATCTGCCACGGTCAACACGATGCAGCAGGTGGGCGGCTCGATCGGAACTGCACTGCTCAGCACGATTGCCGCCTCGGCTTCCACCAACTACCTGGTGGGCCGCGAGATGAATCCGCTGACTCAGGCGCAGGCCGCCGTCGAGAGTTACACCACGACGTTCTATTGGGCCGCAGGCATATTCGCGGTCGGTGCGGTCTTGACCGGACTGGTTCTTCGGAGTGGACTGCTTCCGGATTCGCCGGAAGGTGAACCGGTAATCGCCCACTGACAGCAAATTTCGGGGTCGACGCCGCAATGGCGTCGACCCCGAAATCGACTCAGCAGTTCTTCCCGGGCGTTGCCTGAAACCGATGAAGGACGTGATCGAGTTGCTCGGAGGACAGCGCCGGCACGGGCAGTTCCCGATGGTCGGTGCGGGACGCGCAGAGTCCGTCGATCATGAACCCGAGTGCGCGGCGGTAAGCCTGAGGGGCCTCGTCGCCACCGAACTTCTGGGCCATCTTGACGACCTGCATGAGAAGCGGAATGTCGTTGACTTCGAAGTCGCTGCGCAGGGTGCCCTGTTCCTTGGCTCGATTGACAAGTACCGCGGTGTGTCGAGCGATCCCGGCGCGCGCGCGAGCGAAGGTGTCGGACGTGAAGCGTCCGTCCATCAGGAGATCGCCGAATCCGCGGTTGTCTGCCATGCGCAGAGAGATCACGTCGAGAAAGTAGACAAGACCTTCCCAGGCGTCGGGCATCTCTCGGGCGGTGGCGGCGATCGTTTCGATCTCGGAACACCGCGTGTCGAACAGTGCCTGGATCAGTTCGTCCTTGCTGGCGAACCGGCGATAGACGGTGCCGACGCCGACGCCGGCGTGCTTCGCGACGTCCGCCAGCGTGGCGTCGAGTCCTTGGGCAGCGAACACCTCGCGAGCGGAGTTGAGGATGCGCTCGAGGTTGGCCTTGGCGTCGGACCGAAGGCGCGGCTGTGAGCAGTCGGCCGAGGTCCCCGCATGAGAAGCGTCGGGGTGTGTTGTCGGCATCCTCACAGTCTACGGCACTAAGCGGAATGATCGATTCCGTTAGTGCTATATTACTAAGCGGAACGTGTGGTTCCGATTGTCCGTATGAGAGAAGCCGATATGAGCACGTCTGACATCTGGGTCGGGAGCAATCCGATCTCGATGGTGGGTACGCGGAGTGCAGGTTTCGCGGCAACGAGGCTTCGCGCCCTTGCCGGCGACGGCGCCTTTGCTCAGCTCGTTCGTTTTGCCCTCGTCGGCGGAGCCAGCAACATCTTGTACTTTGCCGCTTTTCTGGCGCTGCGCGGTGACGGAGCGCTGGTCGCCAACGCAGTTGGTGCGGTCTTGAGCACCATTCTGGCCAATGAGCTGCATCGCCGGCTCACCTTCCACGCCGCGGATCGCGTCAACTGGTTCACCGCGCAGTGGGAAGGCGGTGGACTCGCACTGGTCGGGTTGATCGCCAGTTCTGCCGCCATCAGTGCGCTCGGCTTCCTTCTCCCAGGCGCCGACGGGCTTCTTCAAGCCGGGCTTGTGATCGCCGTGAGCGGAATTGTCGGTGGCCTGCGATTCGTCGCCCTTCGCGGTTGGGTGTTCTGAGCGGTTCTCGAATTCGGATCGGACTCGGCTCGTAGGGAACACTGAGACCCATGAGCCTTTCGATAGCCGACTCCGGCATCCGTCTGGCTGTGCTCTGCATCGTCATGGCACTTGTCGCCACGCTCGTCTACCGATTCACCTATCTCGGTAGCGTTCGGGTGGTCCCCGGTGCCCTCGCTCGTGGCGCTCTTCAGCTGGCTGCGATTTCGTTGATCCTTGCCGCCGCCTTGGCCCACATCTGGTCGGCGCTCCTCGTGCTCGCCGGCATGTTCGTTGCGGCGTCTTTCACCGCGGCACGACGCTCGAACGCGGGGACGTCCGGAGTTTGGCTGACCATCGCGTTGGCGTCGGGAATCGGTGTGGTTCTGCCACTGATGCTGCTGTCCGGAGTGGTTCCGCTGCAAGGCGTCGCTCTGGTGCCGATCGGCGGCATTGTTCTGGGTGGCGCGATGACTGCAACATCGATGGCAGCCAAACGCGGACTCGACGCCGTCGACGACCGGTACGGGGAAGTGGAAGCAGCACTGAGCCTTGGATTTTCCCAACGCGATGCGCGGTGGGAGGTAGCCCGCACCGCTGCCTCCGATGCTCTGCTGCCTGGAGTCGACCAGACACGCACCGTCGGCCTCGTGACATTGCCCGGAGCCTTTGTCGGTGTGTTGCTCGCGACGGGATCGGCCGTTCAGGCCGGTGCTGTGCAAATTCTTGTATTGGCAGGGTTGTTGTTGGCACAAACCTGCTCGGTGGCCGTGGCGTTGGAACTCGTCGCCCGCGGTTTCGTCTTTCGAGGTCAAGCTGTCAGGCCTGCGCGAGTTCGTTGATCTTGTCGCTGCGAAGGACGCGGCCGGGAAGATCGGGGTGTTTGCCGCGAGGGTGATCATTGCCCTGCCGATGTTTTCACTGGTGGTCACGCTGCTGGGCCACACCCTGCGTAAGAGTGGGTGGAGAGGCACGGAGATTTGATACGACCGTGTCGATTCGTGAATCGTCCATGTATTCGACCAGCACTCGGTTGCCGACCATCACAACGGAACGGACTGGAGATCATCCGGCCGGAATGGCCAACTGAACGCTTGACCTGCAATTATGAGTCCATTTTGATCCGACTCGCGACTAAAGTCCCTACAAACCGGCTGGACGGTTGGCTGAAAATAGTTTTATGGACGAAGGAGTTGATGAAATACACGTTCTCGGATCGGAGTCCGCCGGTCGAATGGTAGAGGCGTCGGCGATCATCGTTCTCGGTGCGCTCTGTGCAGTAGTCGCAGGTTCGGGTGTGTTCTTTGTCGTCGGATCGATTGGTGGCTTCGCCCGATTGCTCTACCTGGTTGTTCGTGGTCCGCTCAACTCTTGCTCGGTACCGGTGTCGAATGTCGAGCTGGCGCCTTCGAGAACGTCATGTGGTCGTTGATGCTCCCGAACGTCGAGTGAAGACGATCAAGGATGTAGTTCTGACGCATGTTCCACGGTGACTTCGATCCCTGCTTCGGGAACTGTTCCACAGCGCGCATGACGTACCCCGACGCCAGGTCCAGGATCGGCCGCTGGTCCATCTCTTCGCTCGCGTGCGGCACGCACTTCGAATAGCCGCGCTTGTCCATCTCCGTCAGCAGTCGGCAGACGTACATCGACGTGAGATCTGCTCGCAGAGTCCACGAGGCGTTGGTGTAGCCGACGCACATCGCGAAGTTCGGTACGTCGCTGATCATCATGCCCTTGTAGACGTAACGATCACCGAGGGTGACGGGTTCGCCGTCCACTTCGATCGACATCCCGCCGCACGCTTCCATCTTCAATCCTGTTGCAGTGACGATGATGTCAGCTTCGAGTTCGCGACCTGACGCGAGACGAATTCCAGTCTCGGTGAAAGTGTCGATGCGATCGGTCTCGATCGAGGCCTTGCCGGATCGGAGGGCTTTGAACAAATCGCCGTCCGGTACGACGCACAAGCGTTGATCCCAGGGATCGTAGGTGGGTGTGAAGTGAGGATCGAGTGGGATCTCTTCCGGGAGTTGGCGACTGATCGCGAGGTTCAGCAACCGCTTTGCGCGCGCAGGACTGCGCCGGCACAGTTGGTAGAAACTCAGGTTCACTACGATGCTCTTCCATCGAGCGATGCTGTGCGCGAGTTGATTCGGCAATACTGCGCGGATGGTGTCCGATACCTTGTCGCTGGACGGCAGAGCCAGAATGTATGTCGGTGATCGCTGGAGCATGGTGACATGGCTCGCGTCGCGCGACATCGTGGGGACCAAAGTGACTGCGGTGGCGCCGCTTCCGATCACAACGATCTTCTTGTCGGAGTAATCGAGATCCTCGGGCCAGAACTGCGGGTGCACTACGTCGCCGCTGAATGATTCACGTCCAGGGAAGTCGGGGGTGTATCCGCCTTCGTAGCTGTAGTAACCACTGCACAGATAGAGGAAGTTGCAGGTCAGGGTTTCATCTTCGTCACCGGTCGTGACAGTGACCGTCCACGTCGAGTCAGCTGACGACCATGATGCGGCCGTCACCTTCCGGTTGTACCGAATCTTCTTGTCGATCCCGTTCTCTCGCGCGGTGTCGCGCACGTACCGGAGGATCGAATCACCGTCGGCGATTGCTTTGGCATCTGTCCACGGCCGAAACGGGTAGCCGAGCGTGAACATGTCGGAATCCGACCGGATGCCAGGGTATTTGAAGAGGTCCCAGGTTCCCCCACTGTTCGCGCGGGCCTCGAGGATTGCGTACGACTTGCCGGGAAGCTCGGTCTGGAGTCGATACGCAGCACCGATGCCGGACAAGCCGGCGCCGACGATCAGGACATCGAGGTGTTCGGTGCTCATCAGTTCGGACTCCGTATCGATCGTGTGGGGCCACCGGGCAGGCTAAGTGTTCGATCTCCACACTACTGAACGATGCTCAGTAAGGCGAGGATGACCATGTGATCGTCGGCGGTCGGATAGCCGCACACAGTGGTTTACCTGCGGCGTCGGTGAGGCCGAGGTCTCCGTGGAGCATGCCGGAAGCGTCGGCCTCCTCGGCGATGTGCTCGGGGATCGCGTCGAGCATCAGCTTTGCGCGCCGAAACATCTCGAACGTCTGGTCATCGGATACCGTCACCCAGGACAGGTAGATGAAGCGTCCGCGAGGTGGACCCTGGATGTATGGACCGAGTAAGTCCCAGGCACCGGACTTTCGCTCCAGACTCGCTGTCAGTTCCCATCGCACTGTCTCGGTATCTCCCGGTACGAGGTCGAGGATTTCGTGTGGCTTGCCTCGGCGCTGAACGCCGACGTGGATGTTGCTGCGCTCTTCGAAGGTTGCGGTTTCGGAACACTCACGTCCGGGCAGGCTGTGACCGGTGATGATGATCTGCATATCGACATCATGCTCTGCATAGGTCGGGAGGGGTTGGCGTGGTGAGTCGTTCGGGTAGAACCTCTGTTGCGGCCGTGGTGGCGAGCATTCTGTTGTCGGGTCTCGGGTGGGGGTCAGGTGTTGCAGTGGCGACGGCGGACGAACCGGAAGTCGCGGGCGCGCTGGAGTCCTATGGCGAACTCTCGGCCGCAGTGTTTCCGGTCGGCGCCGGTGAGACGCAGCGGGTCGTCTATCGAACTCTGCGTACCGCTGACAGATGGGGAGAGTCGTCAGGGTCCGTGTTTCTGCCGGAAGGCGCCCCACCGGCGGGCGGTTGGCCCGTCATCTCCTATGCCCACGGAACTTTGGGCAGTGCGGATCAGTGTGCACCCTCGTCGACCGGATTCGGTCCGGGCGAGATCGAACCGATCGAACGCTGGTTGGAGCAGGGGTACGCGGTGGTCGCTACCGACTACTCGGGAGTCGGTACCGACGGGGTGCTGGCCTATCTCGACGGACATGCCGCCGGGGCGAATGCCGTCGACATCGTGCGGGCCGCGCACGAGTTGTACGGCAATGTGCTGAGTCCGCGGTGGATGGTCGCGGGTTTGTCCGAAGGTGGTCATGCGGCGTACTTCGCGGGACACGATGCCACCACTCGTGCACCGGAATTGGATTTCCGTGGCTCGGTTGTCGTCGCAGGCCCCACACACATGGAAGGGCTGTTTCCGTTGGGCGGCCCGCTGTTTCCCGACATCGGTATCACCGGGCTGGTGGGATATGCGCTGTACGTCCTGGCTGGGATCGACGATCAACGACCCGAAGAGAACATTCGCGAGGTTCTCTCGCCGCAGGGGATCGAGTGGATGGAAAAGGCTCGGACACTGTGCGCCGGAGATCTCGGCCGACACATTCGAGCCGAACGAATCCAGTTGAGCTCGTTGTTTTCTCGGTCGGTATGGACGCCGCGCATGTACGACCTGTTCCGCGAGATGATGCAGGTGCCGGTCGACGGCTACGACCGTCCACTGCGCGTGGTGCAGAGCGTGTCGGACACAACGGTTCCTGTCGCCCTTACCTGGGCGCAACTGGTCGACATGCGTTCGCGGGGAACGCAGTTCGAGTATCAAGAACTCGCCGGAATCAGCCACGGTCAAACGACGGTCGCTTCGATGGACCAGACCATGGAGTTCGTCGATCGATTGATGAGGTGATGTCCTGGTGGTGTGGTTGTCCAGGGTGGCTGTTCAGCGCATACGCCGCGGACCGTAATCGTGGCCACCGTTGGCGAACCACACGATTGCCGCAATCGCGTACAGGATGCAGACCAGGAGTAGTAGGCCGCCTGCGATCCACAGCGAGATCTGACCGAGCCGTTTCACTCGATCGGACGCATACCGCGACCCGGCCACATCGCCGTCAGCCCACAGCGGATACACGTTGAAGGCGTGCGTGAAAGCGGAGAAGGAAAGCGGCCAGAAGAACAGCAGCGAGACCACTGCCCAGCCCGCATTGACGGGTGGTCGAATCGGGTGCTGAGGAACGGATTGCTGGACAGTGGGTTGATCCGGGGTGGTCATGGGGGGCTCCTGACATGAGGTGGCCCTTTCGACGCTACTGCGATGGAGCTGAAGAATCACTGAAAAACGGTGTTCGGTGATGCGATGTGGATCAGCGGCGTAAGTGTGCTGGATCAGCCGCATTGCCAGTCGTGACCGCTGGTGGTGGTTCCGGGTCATTGTTGTGCAGACGAGGGGCGTTCACGTCAGCGCAACTCGATGCCGCTCCGCGAGCATCCTCGCTACCGGCAGGACGTCCTTTGCTGCCATCTCGATACGTTCGAATACCTCGGGGTTGAGGATAGTCGTTCCGTCGAAATCACCTGAGCTGAGATAGATCCCGACCGGAGCGGTCAGCGCTTGGAAGAAAGCGAACAGTGGCCGCAGGGCATGATCCAACACGAGAGCATGGCGGTCGCTGCCACCTGTAGCGGCAAGAATCACCGGAGTGTTGGCAAGCGCGTACTGGTCGACGAGATCGAAAAAATGCTTGAACATTCCCGTGTACGAACCGCGGAACACCGGTGACGCCGCGATGACGATATCGGCGGACTCGACTGCTGCCAGCGCTTCGGCGGTCACTGAGTCGACGTGATCGCGATCCAGAGCAGATGCAAGACCTGGAATCAGATCCACGATTTCGAAAACTCGTGTGTCGATCTGCTCGAAGTCTCCCAAGGTTTCGACGATCAGGTCGACGAGGGCGCGAGTCTTGGAGGGTTTTTGGAGGTTGCCGACAACGGCAACAATTTTGAGCGGTGTGCTCATCGAAACTCCTATTTTTGGGACGACTTCAGCGATTCGATTTCCTTACGCACAACGGGGGCTACTTCGGTGCCGAGGATCTCGATCGCCCGCAGCATGTCCTTCTGTGGCACGTTGCCGAACCCCATCTGGATCATGATGCGGTCATGATGGAACAGTTCGTACTGCGCCATCGTCTTGTCGATGATTTCCTGCGTGCCGCCGAGGAAGAACGCACCCGCGGTGGTTGCCTGCGCTTCATATGCCCTGCGCGGCATGGGAACTCCGTTTCCGCGCTGATGATGATTCTGCATCCACCCGGCCTGGAAGTACGGGTACGACGTGTCGAGTGCTGTTTGCTTCGAGGTATCGACAAATCCTGGCGAAGCAATCGAGACAGCCAGTTTCTTCGGATCGTGTCCGAACTCCGCTGCAGCCCTGCGGTATAGATCGACGAACGGTTCGAACTGTTGGTAACTTCCACCGATGATGGCCAGTGAGAGGGGCAGGCCCAGTTTCGCGGCACGGACGACAGAGGCCGGAGTACCTCCGACTGCGATCCACACCGGAATCTGACGGTCCGGGCGGGGCGTCACGTCACCGTCGATCAGTGGTGGGCGAAGTTGTCCTTCCCAGTTGATCGGGTTTTCGTCGCGCAGTTTCAGTAGTAGATCAAGCTTTTCGGCGAAGAGTTCGTTGTACTGGGACAAGTCGTACCCGAAGAGCGGAAATGACTCCGTGTACGAACCTCGGCCGGCAATGATCTCGGCACGGCCTTCGGAAAGCAGGTCGACTGTCGCGAACTGTTGGAACACACGTACGGGATCGTCGGAACTGAGTACGGTTACGGCGCTGGACAGCTTGATGTTGTCGGTAGCCTGAGCCATTGCCGCGAGCACAACGGCAGGGGCTGAGACTGCGAAGTCGGTGCGATGGTGCTCGCCGACGCCGAAGACATCGAGTCCAACCTGATCGGCAACGGTTGCCTGCTCCACCAAATGACGAAGGTGGACACCGGGATTCATCATCGCGCCGGTGGTGGGATCTGGGGTGAGTTCACCGAAATGGTAGACGCCCAATTCGAAAGCCATGTTGTTTCTCGCTATCTGTTCGTGGGGGTGATGGAGAGTTGTTCTACGTGCGCATCGCATGCGCCGCCTTGATTCGTGTGATGTGTGGCAAGTCGGGAGAAGAAGCGTTCGAGTACCGGAAGCTCCTCGGTTTCAATGAGATCGGAGAAGTATTCGGCGATCCCTCGCGTGTGTATGGCGGACGCTTTTCGAAGCGTCTTCTTGCCCGCAGGCGTCATCGATACCGTCACGACGCGTCGATCGTTGTCCGGTCTAACACGCTCCACTAATCCGGCCTCGACTAATCGATCGACGACGCGCGTCACGCCACTGGTGGTGACCAGGACCAGTTCGGCCAGATCGCCCATTCGGATCGTGTTTCCCGGAGCTTCGTGCAGTCGGAGCAGAACGTCGTACTGGCCAAGGGTGAGTCCGGTGGTGGTTCGAAGGTCCGCCTCCATCTTGCCGAGGATGACGCTGTGGGAGACGACGAGGTCGCGCCACACACGACCACGTACGTGTTCATCAGTTGTCATCGGTGACGCCCTCCATTTATTTGCGACCGCAAGTATTGCTTACTCAAATAATACGCGTGCGACGGTCGAACTATTCCCTGCTCTCATTTGCGCTGGTAGCAAGGGGTTGACTCGAACGCGTGTTCGAGTATTGTTTGGGGAGGGGATCGGGGGATTCAATGAGTGTCTTGTTGTCGGATGTGGTGTCTGGTTCTGCGGTGGGGTTGCGCGGACGCCTGTGGCGGTTGACTGCTGCTGAGTTGCGTGAGGCTGCTGTCGAGGCGAGTGTGGAGATTCTGCGCCTGGAAGCCGTTCGAGTGGCGGTGGTCGACGAACTCTCGTTGCGCCCGGATGATCAGGTGATTGCCAGTCGCGGGGTGGGGTCCTGGTTGGCGGGCAACACGATGTTGCAGGTTCGGGACGGGAAGAAGATCGCCGCGTTGGGTGCGGCTTTGCGGCCGTTTCCGGCGGTGGGAGCTCGGTTCGATTGCGGGGATTGCTCGTTCGATCATGCCGTGTTGATCGTGGCGTTCTGTGAATCGCCGCCGAAGGGGATGCCGGAGGAGGCATTACCGAAGTGCATCGATTTGTTGTTGGCGGCTGCATCCGGTGTCGAGGCCACGACCACGAAGGTGCGGAATGTAATCGCGACGTTGGAGCGAATTTTCGAATCCGATGAGATTCCGCCCGCCGAAGACGTCGACCGGAACGAGTTGCGGATCGCGTCGACGTTGAACGGTCGGGTGGTGGTGCGCGGTGATTTCGATGCCCTCACCGGTGAAATGTTGTTGTCGGCGTTGTCGAATCTGACGATGCCGACCCCGGCACCAGATGGGACGCCGGATTCTCGGTCGGCGGCGAAGCGGACTGCGGATGGGTTCACCGAACTGATTCGCCGCTATCTCGATTGCGCCAAGACCGGTACCGATGGTGGTCAGCGTCCGCATGTGAACGTGCACATCAATGCTCGGGATCTGGCTGAGCATCGGGACTGCGCCGCCACACCAACTGATGGTGGTGGAGTGGCTGTGTCTGATCTCGATGTCGGGCACATGCCCTGGCTCGGACCGCTGTCCGTTTCGCAGACAAGGCTTCTCGGGTGTGATTGTTTCCTCTCGACCGTGCTGCTCGACGATCACGGCACGCCCTTGGATGCGAAACCAGGAAAGAGGTTGGTCACCGCCGAACAACGGACTGCGTTGATTGCCCGCGACAGAGGCTGCGCGTTCCCGGGCTGCACATGCGTGCCCGCCTGGACCGATGCGCACCATATCCGGCACTGGGCGAACGGTGGCCCGACGGTGATGAACAACCTGGTCCTGCTGTGCCGTTCACACCACCGACTGATGCACCGGAAATCAGGGTTCGTCGGCAAATGGGAAATTCGGATAGGAGTCGACAATAAACCCTGGTTCATCCCGCCGCCCTCGATCGACCCCGGACAGCAACCCTGGCCGGCGAACACCACCTTCAAAACCTGAGAGGTCAAACCTCTTTGGCGACAACAGAACACGGACCGAGCACCGCATCGAAGGGATCCTCCGATGCGGTGCCAACCGGCCGTGGAGGAGTCGAATCAGTGCTTCGAGCGCTTGTGGCGGTACATCTCCGCATCGGCCGTATCCCAAGTCTCGGAAAGGCTTTGGGTCATGGAAAAGTCGGCTCGACCGATCGAACAACAGACGTCGGCATTCCGGAACGCCTTCTCCAAACACTCGAGCAGGTAGTCGACGGCGCGCGGCTGTGTATCGGGCAGAGCGATTCCGAACTCGTCTCCGCCCAACCGTGAAACCACCGCACCAGGGTGCGCGCACGCTGCCAAGATCTTGCCGGCCCTTTGAACGTATTCGTCGCCCGCGGCGTGGCCGAGTTCGTCGTTGATGGTCTTCATGCCGTCCAGATCGACGATGATGATAGCTCCCGGATCGGCGAATTGGCGGTACCGAGTTTGCTCGGCCTCGAGGATGCGATTCCACCCGCGCCGATTGAGAAGACCTGTCAACGGGTCGGTCTCGGCATCGAGTTGCGCAGTTTCGGCCAGTCGGACTGACTGCGCGCGCTGATAGTCGACATCGAGAATGGTTCCGAGAAGTCGGCACAGGAGATTGAGGAGGGCTAGGTTGTCCTCGAGTGCTGAGTCGCCCGCACTCGGGTCGGCGCCACACAGAGTGCCGAAGAGACTGCCGTCGTTGTGGAGGATTGGGATGCTGACGTATGCGCCAATGCCTTCCCACCTGCCATCACGGGACAGTGCGCGCACGAGCGCGCGATTCGATGAGACTGGCGGCGCATTTCCGAGTACCACCTCGCTGCACATGGTGTTTGGCCAAGCCCGGGTCTCGCCGAATTCGATGTGAAGTGGGTTGGGTGAGACGGTGAGAAAGATTTGATTGGACCCGTCGAACCGCGTGATCGACCACAGTGCCAGCGGAAGATATTCGTCGAGGTAGGACACGACCGAGCGACTTGCGTCGTCGAAATTCGTCAGAGGTGGCAAGAGTGGCAACATCGGGATGGTGCGCGTCTGGCCGTGCGGCATTTTGACCTCCTGATCGACCCTAGGATTCTGTCGATGTTCAGGCTCTTGGTCCCGCGTGCGACAAATCTTCCACGAACAGTCTGCCTCGATAATCCTCGCGATTGCTGAAAGTGTGCTGTGATTCTTCCGACCGCGGGGCCGTTGATTCTTTGGTGGCCAGCTAATCTTCCGGTATGGAGCTGGCGCGTGGAGCGAACACAGTCGTTGAGGGAACTTCGCTGAAGGTGGCGGTGAACGGTAGCGCCCCGGGCACGGTAGACCTGATGGTGTTCCAGCTCGACGAACGGAACAAAGTACGGGACGACGCAGATTTTGTCTTCTTCAATCAGCCGGTCTCACCCGAAGGCGCGGTGCGCTTGGAGTCCGGCGGCGTCATCGAAATCGACATTGCGAGGTTGCCCGCTGACATCCATCAGCTGAGTGTTGCCGTGGCACTTGATGCGGCGGCAAACGGAACCCTGTCTGCTGTCGGGGGCCTTGGTGTCGTGGTGGAGCAGGTTGGTTCCACCGCCATCGTGGCTCAGGCTTTGGGGTTGACGAGTGAGAGGGCAGCGGTTCTCGTCGAGATCTATCGCCGCGGCGCGGGCTGGAAGCTGCGAAACGTGTCAGCTGGCTGGGACAGCGGATTGGCGGACCTGGTAACAGCATTCGGCGTTTCGGTCGACGAGGAACCGCCGGCTCGACCCGCCGGCTCTGCTGAATCGACAGGCGGTATCCGGACCGTGCCCGACGAAGCCAAACTCTCCATGGTGAAGCGGGAGAAGCTGGACCTCCGAAAGCGCGAAGTGGCCAAGGTCCTGCTGACCAAGGGTGGCAACGGAATTCGGGCACGGGTGGTCCTGGTGATCGACAAAACCGGAAGTATGGCCAAGCAGTACCGCACCAGAGTGGTGCATCGTGTTGTCGAACGCATGATTCCCGTTGCGATCCAACTCGATGACGACGGCAAGCTGGAGCCGTACTTGTATGCAGTCAGCTTCGTCAAACTTCCCGAGATCTCTGTCCATGACGCGGAAGAGTGGTCGGATACCTACCTGCACTTGCGCGGCTCGCACGGCGGTTTCAACTACGACAAGATCGGCGCCGCAAATCGTGAAGTGCCGATCATGACTGAGATTCTTTCCGGCCTGACACGTGGTTCCGCGCCGACGCTCGTCCTGTTCTTCACCGACGGAGGCTTCAGCGAGCGCAAGGAAATCACGAAATTGATGCGCGAAGCGTCTGGGCTCCCGGCCTTTTGGCAGTTCGTCGGAATCGGCAAGGCCAACTACGGAGTGCTGGAGAAGCTCGACGACCTCGACGGCAGGGTGGTCGACAATGCCGGATTCTTCGCGCTGGACGACATCGACACCGTCGACGACGCCCAGTTGTACACCCGTTTGCTGAGTGAATTCCCGGATTGGCACAAGGCAGCTGTAGCCGCGGGCATCACAACGCCGTGATTTAGCTGGTCGAAACCAACTGCGGTGCATTCTCTTTCAAGAATTCGTCGATGTGCGCCCAGGTGGAGTCTCTCGCGGTGGGGCCGGCAACGAGCCCGAGGTGACTTCCCGGCGCCTTCTCGAACCGGACCGACGGCGCGCCGGTGAGGACCGACGTGATTGCTTCCACCGAAGCGATGGGTGCAATCACGTCAGTGGTGCCGCCGATCGCGAGAACGGGAACGCTCAGAGCTGACAGTTTGATCTCGCGTCCGGCAAGCGTGACGGCGTCGTTGTAGAGATTGTTGCCGAGCATGAGTTGTTCGCAGATCTGCTGAAAAGCCTTGCCAGGGTATCCAGGCATGGCTGCCATGAACTTGTCTATCGATTCCATGCGAGCCAGTGTCTCGGTGTTGTGGAGGTTGCGCATGATGAACCATGGCTTGAGAACTTCGCGCTGCAACGCCGTCACCTTGTAACTCGCCTGAACGAGTGGAGCAGGTAGTCCGCCGACAAGATTGGTCGCGGACGTGAGTGGGGTGTCGCCCGTGTATTTGCCGATCAGCCTCAAGGGGCTGATAGCGGGAATCTTCGTGTAATCGATTGGCGTTCCGATTGCCGTGATCGATGCGATCGGCAGGTCGGAGTGAGCGGAGCCCGTGAGCAGAGACATGGTCCCGCCGAGGCTCCACCCGATCAGCGAAACCGGTGCGCCGTCGTGTAGATCCGAGATCGTACGGATCGCTTCGGGGATGATGTCGTCGACCCAGGCCTCGAAACCCATCCCGCGGTCGGAGTACCGCATGGTCCCGTAGTCGAGGAGGTAGGGCGTGTTCGCCCCATCCAGTAGGTGCGCGGCGAGGCTTTGGCCCGCACGAAGGTCGTAACAGTCGGCTGAAACCGCGAGGGGCGGTACGAGGAGAACCGGATTACCTCTTGGCCTCCACAATGCGCCGAAGCGATACAGATCGCGGTGTGGACCTTCGCTGATCAGTACGGACGGGGTGCGTTCGGTCTTCTCGACACCGTCGCCGAACGAGAGTCCCCATGCATTGCGTGCTGCGGTGTCCAGCGTCGGACGCCACGTCGCGATCAAACCACTGATATCGAGCACTGGTTCCCCTCGGAGTCGAATCGGCGGACGGCCGAGTCAGCCGCGCTCGGTGTATGTTACCTGCCTTCACATACATCGATCTCGGGGGTGTAAAAACCCAGCTCGGCAACGGAGCCACCGTGCCGAGCTGGGCTGATCGGGGTGATATGGCAGTGATCGGGTGGGGACGATCAGGCGGGGACGATCAAGCCGGTCGAGGCTGTGGCCGTCGCGTATCGCTGTGCAACGTCTTCCCAGTTGATGACGTTCCAGTAGGCCTTCACGTAGTCGGCCTTGACGTTCTTGTACTGCAGGTAGAAAGCGTGCTCCCACATGTCGAGCATGAGCAACGGAACGATACCGATGCTGATGTTGCCTTGCTGGTCGGTGAGCTGCTCGATGACCAGGCGCTGCCCGACCGTGTCGTAGGCCAGTACCGCCCAGCCGGACCCCTGCAAAGTGGTTGCTACAGCGGAGAAGTGGTTGACGAATGCGTCGAAGGTGCCGAAGTGCTCGTCGATTGCGGCTGCCAACTCGCCCTCTGGCCGCTCACCGCCGTTGGGGGAGAGGTTCTTCCAGAAGATGGAGTGATTGGTGTGGCCGCCGAGGTGGAAGGCGAGGTTCTTGCTGAGCAGCGGCGCCTTCGCGGTGATCGTGCCGTCTTCGCGCGCAGCAGCCAACTGCTCGATTGCGCTGTTGGCGCCCGCCACGTACGTGGCGTGGTGCTTGCTGTGGTGCAGTTCCATGATCTCGCCGGAGATGTGCGGTTCGAGAGCGGCGTAGTCGTAATCCAGTTCGGGGAGAACGTATTCAGTCATGTGACATGCCTTCCTTTGAGGAAATGTTGTGAGTCGAGAGATTTCGATAGGTTCGATTGTGATAGACGAGCGGCGCTGACATGTGCTGCGGATCGATGACGTCGACGACGCGTGCAGTGACGATCACTGCGGCGCCACATGTAGTGGCATTCAAGGGAACCGCACGCAGGGCGTGGCCTGTCCCATGTAGGAACGGTTCACCCGTCGAGAGAAACGACCAGGGCATATCGTCTCCGAAGCGCACAGCGCCGCGGGTTGCGAACGTGGAAGCCAGTCGTTCGTTCGCCGAATTTGCCAGGTGAACAACAAAACTGCGGGCGGAAGCGATGACGCTCGCAGAGCCTCGCAACGACTGCAGTGAAAACGCCAGAACTGCAGGATCGGCGCTGATCGAGATCACCGACGATGACGTGATGCCGGCCGGGCCGTCATCGCCCGTTGCGGTGATGATCGAGACGCCGGCGGGATGGTTCCGGAACGCCTCGACGAAGGAGTTTCGGATGGACGGCTCCGCATCAACAGAGTCGCCCGAAACAGATTGGGTGCCAACCAGTTTTGTGGTCACTCCTCGCCCCTCTTCTGTCTCGGGTTTGCTGCCGTTGCACTGTCTTGTGCAATACCGACGTTAAAACCTCGAGTGCAGTTGAGGTCAAGATGCTGTGGCGGACCTCACCGTCCGAGCTTGGCTGCCAGGCGTTCCATGTATCCGACAACCTCTTCGGGGCTCTTGTCCGGAGTGCCGAACATTGCTTCGGTGACACCGATGTCTTCCCAGTGGGCGAGCTTCTCCGAATCGGGTTTGCCTGCCAGGACGGTTATTTCAGGCTCGCCGACTCTACCTGCTTCGGCCCAGATCTTTCGGAGCAGTTCCACGTTTCCGTCGATCTCCTGCTCGATGGGTGTGGTGATCCACCCGTCGGCAGACTTTGCGATCCACTTGAAAGTCTTCTCGTTGCCGCCGCCGCCCAAGAGGATGGGAGGACGGGGCTTCTGAACTGGTTTGGGCCACGCCCAGCTGGGTCCGTACTTCACGAATTGGCCGTCGTACGACGCTTCTTCCTTCGACCACAGTTCGCCCATGGCTTCGAGATACTCGCGGAGTGCGGTCCGGCGTTTGTTGGGCGGTACGCCGTGGTCGGCGAGTTCCTCTGCATTCCAGCCGAATCCGACGCCGAAGACCACGCGTCCGCCGGAAAGATGGTCCAGCGATGCGATGGTTTTCGCGAGAGTGATCGGATCGTGTTCGAGGGGGAGGGCCACGGAGGTGCCCAATCGGATGGTGTTCGTGACCGACGCGGCGGTGCCGAGGGCAACCCAGGGGTCGAGTGTGCGCATGTAACGGTCGTCGGGCAATTCGGCCGACTGGGTTCCGGGGTGATCGGAATCCCTCGAGACGGGGATGTGAGTGTGCTCCGGAACGTAAAAGGCGTCGAATCCATTCGCCTCCGCAGCCTTTGCTGCATCGGCAGGGCGGATGCCGCGATCACTGGTGAACAGGCTGAGTCCGTAGCGCACTGGTTCTCCTTCGATGGTCCGTCGAAAAACTGTAACCTGTTGCATCTTCGTTCGGATAGGTTTCCAGCCCAGTAAATCGATTGCCGACGTGACCGGGGACGTGGTGAACTCGGGCGGACTTGTTGTGGGTCGAGAAGTGGATGCAGTAGAGGTGGATGCAGTAGTGATGGATGCAGCGGAGATGAATCGGTTGTCGTGGAATGCGGCGACCGTCGCTCACAACAGTCACAAAGGAGACCAGGCACAGTTCTTTCGCAACGGCGGGTCGACCTTGTATCCGGAAGAACTGGCGCTGCTCGGCGAGATCGACGGCTCCTCGATTCTTCATCTGCAGTGCAATTCCGGTCAGGATTCGTTGAGTTTGGCCGCTCTCGGTGCCGCGGTGACCGGCGTCGACATCGCGGATTCCGCGATCGACTTCGCCCGAACCTTGTCCGCGGAATCCGGAATTGCCGCCGATTTCGAGCGTGCCGATGTATCTGCGTGGCTCCGCGCTGCTGCCGCTGGCCAGAGAAAGTTCGACCGAGTCTTTTCTTCGTACGGAACGGTGATCTGGTTACCCGATCTCGACGAGTGGGCCGAGGGGATTGCCGGTGTTCTCGCGCCGAACGGTCGATTCGTTCTGGTGGAGTTTCATCCGTTTGCCATGTGTTTCGACGAGAAGTGGTCGCTGACATACCCGTACGGAGGCGGGACTCCCGTGACCGAACCCCGTGGCGTGGGCGACTACGTGGCAGATTCGGCCGATCTCATCTTGCCAGGCGCTGAGGGAAACGGAGTCGAGAACTTCGAAAATCCTTTCCCCTCATGTGAATTCAACTGGTCCATTTCCGAGGTGCTAGGAGCTTTGCGGCGCGCCGGATTGACGCTCGAGTCCTTCGACGAGTACCCGTACGCCAACGGTTGGCAAGGATTCGAGGAGATGGCTGAACTCGGCGGCAAGCGTTGGGGAGTCCCGGCCGGACGACCCGAGATCCCGCTCATGTATTCGCTGTCGGTTCGCTTGGCCGACTGACGCCTATTTCCCCCGCATTTGCGGGTAATTGCAGACACAGGTAGTAATTACCCCCATGCCCTCGACGCCACTGACACGACGCATCGCCGTCGACCTGTGCCGTCTTGGTGCCAACTGCTGTTGCTGTTGATTCCTTCCGACTCTCCTGAGTGAGAATGGCGCCGCTCTGTGCGCCTTCGCCCCTGCATATGCGCCCGTTGCTGCATGTGTGCCGGAATTTTCCGTACGTCGAGGAAGAACAGCGATGTCGACTCCTGTCGAAGCAATAGAACCAACATCAGTCACGGAACCGAACCGTGAGCCGCGTCGGCCGTGGACTTCGAGTGCGACCACTGTCGGACTGCCGGTGCTTTCCGTGATCGCATTCTTGGCCCTGTGGCAGGTCGCTGCCGCGAGCGGCACCTGGAGTGAGACCTTCGTGCCGTTCCCGAGCACGGTCTGGCATGCCTTCGTCAACACGATGACCACGCACGACGGAGTGCGCGGCTACCAGGGTTACCTGCTCTGGGAGCACCTCTACATGACGCTGCGACGGGTGCTGGTCGGTGTGATCATCGGCGTCGGATTGGGCGTGATCCTCGGTTTGGCCATGGGATCGGTGACATGGCTGCGGAGCCTGCTCGAACCGTGGTTGACGTTCCTGCGCGCACTGCCGCCCCTGGCGTATTTCTTCCTGCTGGTGATCTGGCTGGGAATCGACGAGGCGCCGAAGATTACATTGCTGGCGCTCGCTGCTCTTCCGCCGGCAGCGGTGGCCACCACAGCTGCTGTGGTCGCGGCGCCGGTCGGACTGGTCGAAGCGGCGAGGGCCCTGGGAGCCTCACGGGCGCAAGTGATCCGGGACGTCGTCGTCCCGTCGGCCTTACCGGAAACTTTCACGGGCATTCGGTTGTCGGTAGGTATGGCGTACTCGTCGGTGGTCGCGGCCGAACTGTTCAACGGCATCCCCGGAATCGGCGGAATGGTCAAGGATGCAAGCAATTACAACAACACACCGGTCGTGCTGGTGGGGATCTTTGCCATCGGATTCTCCGGCCTGATCATCGACGGACTGCTGCGGGCTGCAGAGCGCCGCGCCGTTCCCTGGAGGGGAAAAGTATGACTGACAATCAGAAACACGCCAGCAGCAATCTGAAGCGCAGCAGTAATTCGACGCCCAATGAAGGAAGGGCTGCCCGGACGGCGTTCACGGTGCTGATCGGCGTCCTTGCCCTTGTTCTCGGTGCGTGCTCGGTGGATCATTCGGGCCAGGATTCGTCCAAGGAAACAATCCGTATCGCTTACCAGTCGTTCCCGAGCGGCGACTTGATAGTCAAGAACAATCGCTGGCTCGAAGACGCACTGCCCGAGTACAACGTGAAGTGGACGAAGTTCGATTCGGGAGCCGACATCAACACCGCCTTCATCGCCGGTGAAATCGATTTCGGCGCAATCGGTTCGAGCCCGGTTGCTCGTGGCCTCTCGGCACCGCTGAACATTCCGTACCAGGTCGCGTTTGTTCTCGACGTGGCCGGCGACAACGAAGCCCTGGTGGCGCGCAACGCAACCGGAATCAAGACCGTCGCAGATCTGCGTGGCAAGAAAGTGGCCACGGCATTCGCCTCGACCGCGCACTACAGTCTGCTGGCAGCGCTGAACCAGGCCGGACTCAGTGCCGACGACGTCCAATTGGTGGATCTCCAGCCGCAAGCATCCCTCGCAGCCTGGCAGCGCGGTGACATCGATGCCGTCTACACCTGGCTGCCCACGCTCGACGAACTCCGTAAGGACGGAACACAGTTGATCGCCAGCCGTGAGCTCGCGACAGCAGGAAAGCCGACACTCGATCTTGGTGTGGTGTCGACTGCGTTTGCCAAGAATCACCCCGAGATCGTCGACACCTGGCGCCAGGTTCAGGCCCGTGCGCTCACGACGATCGCCACTGATCCGAACGCGGCAGCGGAAGCTGTTGCCGCACAATTAGGCGCCTCGAAGGAAGACGCGGCAGCGCAGTTGAAACAGGGTGTGTTCCTCACTCCGGAGCAGATCTCTTCGCCGGAATGGTTGGGCACCGAGGGCGCTCCCGGGAATCTGGCAGTGAACCTGCAGAGTGCAGCGCAATTCCTGGCCGAGCAGAAGCAGATCGACAGTGTGCCTGATCTGGCGGTCTTTCAGAATGCTCTCTATGTGAAGGGGCTTCCCGATGTCCTTGACCAGTAGCGTGACCGCACAGCAGGCCTCGGGAGGATTCGCCCCCGACCGCCCGGGCGCGATCCGAATCGACACCGTCTCACACAGGTACGGCCACGGTCGAGAGTCCGTCACGGCACTCGGGCCCGTATCGATCGACGTCACACCTGGTGAGTTTCTGGTTCTCGTCGGAGCGTCGGGTTGCGGCAAGAGCACATTGCTGCGGCTGATCGCGGGTTTCGAAAGTCCTTCCAGTGGAACGGTTCAGGTCTCCGGATCCGACCCGATTCCCGGGTCGAGTGCGGGAGTGGTGTTTCAGCAGCCACGGCTCTTTCCGTGGAAATCGGTGGGCGGCAACATCGATCTGGCACTCAAATACGCCGGCGTTGCGAAGAGCGAACGCGGGCAAAGGCGTGACGAGCTTCTCGACCGCGTCGGTCTGGTCGGCACTGCGGACCGGCGTATCTGGGAAATCTCCGGCGGGCAGCAGCAGCGGGTGGCAATTGCTCGTGCCTTGGCGGCCGAAACGTCGTTGCTCCTGTTGGACGAACCCTTTGCCGCGCTGGACGCCCTCACTCGCGAGCGTCTGCAGGAGGATCTGCGCAGTGTCAGTGCCGAATCGGGGCGAACAAGTGTCTTCGTCACTCACAGTGCCGACGAGGCGGCCTTTCTCGGCTCCCGCGTCGTAGTTCTGACAAGCCGACCGGGCAAGGTCGCGCTCGACCTGAAAATCGATCTGCCACGAACCGGCGTCGATCCCGACGATCTCCGAGGCTCACCCGAATACGCGGCATTCCGAGCCGAAGTCGGCCATGCGGTCAAGGTTGCAGCTGCAGCGTAGGTACCCTGCGCGTCGACTACCAGGTGGCCGCGTCGATAATAGGAAGGAGAACGTGCAGGACACGACGAACAAGGAGTGGTCATGGCAACTGAGGTGGAGTCCGGTGACCTCGTGCAGGCAGCCGGCCATGCGGGTCCGTGGACGGTAGTCGAAGTTCGCCAGGGGATGGCGCTGCTCGAACACAGTGACGGGCACAGGTTGTCGCGTCGAACGACGACGTTGACCGTCGTCCGCAAGGGCTCGGGCAAGAAGGCAACGGCCGTCGAAGACGGGAACGACGAAAACGGATCGCCAACTCTGTTCGACTGAAACCGCAGCTCGACTGATCTTCCGTCAGTTCGAGACGGCGTCAGCTGGAGAAAATGTCGTCTACGCGTTTGTCGAAGTATTCGGCGATTCGGAACGCCAGTGACAGACGCGGGTCGAAGTGTCCCTTCTCGATCGAGATGACGGTCTGGCGTGTGATGCCGAGCGCGTCGGCGCACGCTTGCTGTGACAATCCGGCTGCCGTACGAAGTTCTTGAAGGTTGTTGCGCATCAGATCTCGTCAGATCTCGAATGTGGGGTGCGGTCCCTCGACACTGCCCAGTACCGGATTCCGAAGTCGGCCAGACCGAGGGCTGTAAACATTACGAGCGGCAGTTCGGGAGCGCCGAAGACATTGTGCGCGATCAGCGCGATCCCCATGGCAGTGATCAAGTCGGTGAACGCGCCGAAGCCGGCCTTGCGACTCCATTCTGTTTCGACGGTGTCCTCGGGGTAGGCGGGGGCCTTGTCGTTCTCCGATGGAAAAAGGGCCCACGCCGACCCGATACAAGCCGGTGCCATGACGATTGCGAAGACGATGAAGGCCAACGTCTTCCGATCATCGGCGGTCAATGCTGCAAAAAAGCTGAAGGCTAGCGTTGCTGCGACGCCGATACCGATGATCAGGCTCCACCGTGCCGTGGTGCTCATGAAGCCTCCCAGGTGTAAGAGTTCTTTGACATGCCTGAGCGTAGGTCTACGTGCGCTGGATGTCAAAGAACTCTTACATCGCGCTGAGGGTCAAGCGACCCCGAAAGGCGCTGCGTATGAAAACTTCCCCGTCTGATCGGGGCGGTGCGTGGTGAGGGTCCTGATCTGAAAGTGCTCGCCCCACTCGGCTTCCGGAGACTCGATCCCGGCGTCCGTGCTGGTGACGAACCCGAACTGCGGGTAGTACTCGGTGCTGCCCAGGAGGGCGAGCAGTGGCACGTCCAGAGCGTCGGACGCACCGATCACCGCGTGCATCAGCGCCGAACCGACGCCGCTGCGTTGGTTGTCCGGTGTGACTGCCAACGGGCCGAGGCCAACCGCCTCAACGGGACCGACCCATCCGCGTGTTCCGATCACGAAACCAACGATCTCATCACCGGCGACGGCGACAAGGGACAACTTCGGTAAGTAGTCGTTCGAGGCGAAGAGCTGACGTGTCAGTTCGATCTCGTAGGGAGACTCGCCGGGCGGCGCTTGGTCGGCAAACGCCGCCCCGAGCAGTGAATAGATTGCGTCACGGTCGGAAGAAGTTTCGCGGCGGATGTACATGGCCACGAAACTACCCGCTTCATCTCCGATCGTGCTCCTCGTTTTCGGCCTGACGTGCCACTCGCTTTTCGTAGTCCGCACGCCCGTTCGGATCTACCGATGTCAGCGCGCGGCGATCGTCGATCACCCGGCGTCCGATGTTTATCATCCATTCGGGTACTACAGCGTCGATGAGGTCCCAGCCCGCAAGGTAACGCGGAACAGTAGTTTCGGCTCGCCGGTGCGCGACCGTGTCGACGACAGCTTTGGCCACGACCTCGGGTTCAACCGTCGGCATGCCCTTTCCGAGTGGCACACCGGAGGAGAGCCCGGTGCGCACCGCGCTGGGCAGGATGGCGCTGACGCTGACGCCGGAATCTGCGAATTCGACACGAGCAGAGGCGGAAAGGCCCACCGCACCGAACTTGCTTGCGTTGTACACGGCCATTCCTGGCACCGGTAGCTTGCCTGCCATGGATGCGATGTTGACGACGTGGCCGCGTCGCCGATCCACCATGCCGGGCAGCACGGTGCGCATCCCGTGAATCGGGCCCCAGACATTGACGTCGAGGGTTACTCGACTGGTGGCGTCGGACTCGTCGAGGAAGCTGCCGAGCGGCATCACGCCCGCATTGTTGACCAGAATGTCGATGTGACCGAATTCGCCGATCACTGTGGAGACGAACACATCCCAGGATTCGCGTGAGGTGACGTCCAGAGCGTACCCGCGGGCCCGTGCGCCGATGGATGCGGCGGTGTCGACGGCCGTCTCCTCGTCGAGGTCGCCGACGCAGACGAGTGCGCCGCGAGCTGCGAACAACTCCGCTGTGGCCCGGCCGATTCCGCGGCCACCTCCGGAGATGACGACGACTGCTCCGTCGAGATCGATCGGCGGGTAGGTGGTGCCGAAAAGGCTCATGTGGTGTACTCCGGTTCGGGGGTGGTGGTGGGCTCAGCGGCGGTGTCGTCTGACGCAGGGTTGTCGGACAGCGTGTGGTTGTAGGCGTATGGATCGAAGGCCCGTAGCCGTCGACGCATGGCTCTTGACGACCACGGCCAGTTGAAGCTGTTGCGGCCGTTGACGTCGAAGAAATAGCTTTCGCAACCACCGGCGTTGTAGACCGTTGTACCCAATGCCTCCTGAACTTGAGAGTTGAAGGCTGCCTGTACTTCCGGGCGCACGTCGATGGTTTTCCAGCCGTGCCGACGAGCGTGGCCGATCGCCTGTCCCACATAGTTCAGTTGGGCTTCCAGAATCATGAAGGCCGACGTGTGTCCGGTGCCGAGGCTCGGGCCCAGCAGAATGAACGCGTTGGGGAATCCGCTGACGGCGGAACCGAAGTACGCCCGCGGGCTTCCCTGCCAATGATCGTCGAGTGATCGACCTTCTCCGTCGAATACCTTTGATGCAATGGGCATGTCGAGGATGTGGAAGCCCGTTCCGAAGATGATGGCGTCCACTTCCGATTCCACTCCGTCGGCTCCGATCACGGTGTTGCCGTGGATCTCTTCGACTGCGTTGGCATGGACGGTCACGTTGGGTCTGCCGAGGGCCGGGTAGTACGAGTTCGACATGAGTAGTCGCTTGCAACCGAGGGTGTAGTCGGGAGTCAGCGCCTTGCGTAGCTTCGGATCGCGCACCTGCAAGCGCAATTGGGCCGACCCGAGTTTCTGCACGATACGCAGGATCCACGGATTGCGGAACCCCAATCCAAGCGCTTCCATGATTCCGTATTCGATTCTGCGTAGAGCCTTGTGCGCTCCCGGTACGAATCGCATGACGGACCTTTCGATCCGCGGTACGTAGTGATCGGGCTTGGGAAGGACCCATTGAGCGGTGCGTTGGTAAAGGTGAAGGGCGGACACGTCGGAGACGATGCGCGGCACGAATTGGACTGCGGAAGCGCCGGTACCTACGACGGCGACGCGCTTTCCGGTCAAGTCGTAGTCGTGATTCCACTGCGAGGAATGAAACACCTCGCCCTCGAACGTTTCCAGCCCGGGAATCGTGGGCGTCAAGGGTTCGTTCCACGGGCCGGCGGCGGCTATCACGAAACGAGCAGTGAGTTCACCGCTGGAAGTTGTGATCTTCCAGAGTGATTGCGATGCGTCCCACTGTGCGGAGAGCATTTCGACCCCGAAGCGAACGTGCTTGTCGACGCCGTGGCGGACGGCCGTGTCCTCGATGTACTCGCGGATCTCCGGCTGCTCCGCGAACAGTCGGGTCCAATCCGGATTGGCGGCAAAGGAATACGAGTACAGGCCGGACGGAACGTCGCAGGCACAACCGGGATAGGTGTTGGCGCGCCAGGTGCCGCCGAGGGAGTCAGCTTTCTCGAGCAGGACAAAATTGTCGATCCCGAGGCGCTGCAGGTGAATTGCGGCACCGATCCCGGAGATCCCGCCACCGATGATCACGACCTCGAAGTGGTCAGTTCTGTTGTTCACTGAGTCTGCGCTTTCACTGGTGGGACGGGGTGGAGTGGAACGGGCGCGCATCGAGTTCGCGTTTCACGCTCGCACGTGTTGTACGTAGGGATGATTCGAAGGTGGCGAGCCGCCGTCGGCCGTCCATGAAGTTGGCGCCCATGACGGCGAGATCGTCGTCGGTGGCGTCTATGCGCAAGACCCTGGTTCCCGCAGCGCGGACCAGTTCGATTTCCCGGTCGAGGCCCTTGGACATGGAGTTCCGCAGGGCGCCGCGTTCGATACGGGCGGCGCCGCGCGCCGGCTTCAGTGTTCGAGATGCCATGGGCGCCAGTACAACCAGCTCGTCGAGTTCGAGGGAGAGCAGGAGGTCTACCGATGCCGTGGACGCCGCGCCGCCGTCGATGTACCTGACGCCGTCGATGGTGACAGGTGGGAACCAGCCGGGAATCGCCCAAGACGCTCGAAGCGCTTCACCGACTGTCGCTTTCGGAGCCCCCTGTGCCCCGAACGCGACCCGTCGCCCGGTTCTGTAGTCCATGGATACCATGTACGCGCACGGATGTGGGAGCCACGAATCGCCAGGGGCAAGAGATTCGGCGAGCGTGGTGAGCCAGGACGGGTCGCCGCCACCACGCGGTGCGATACCGCTCATCCGGCTCAGAACGGGAAGATCTCGACGCGTCACCAGTCGTGGATTGCCGATCCCCAAACTCGGAAGTGGCGGGATTCTTCCGGGCGCCGATGCTGTGTGGGCGAGGAGTTCGGGACGTGCGGCGGGCTCTCCGAGTTGCATGGCTACCAACTCGTCGACGCCGACTCCGCTGCCGAGCATTGTCACGAACTCGGCTCCGGCGGACGTGCCGATGATGGCGGTGGCTTCGCGGGGATCCCAGTCGAGGGCGTCCCGAACCGAGGCGAGGGCAGCAACGGTCCAGGCGAAGCCGAGGGTGCCGCCGCATCCGATTGCCAATCCCCGTCTAGGCGCGCTGTGTCGTCCGGACCCGGGTGCGGTGGTGCCGGTCACTTCTGAAGTCATATTTCGGAGACTATCAGTATCTGAATAACGTGGGTACCCCAAATTTGGGTTTCGGGAGTGCGCCTGCGGTGCGCTTCCGGTATTCGGCTACCGTTGGAATCTCGATACTCAGAACCGCGAGGAGGTTCCGATGGCGCGATTGACCAGGCAGGAAGCGCAGGCGATGACCCGCGAGACCTTGTTGGCGACGGCCGTCGAACATTTCCTCGATCGCGGGTACGCCGCCGCGTCGCTCGATCAGATCGCTGAGAATGCCGGTTATTCCAAAGGTGCGGTGTACTCGAACTTCAAGAACAAGGACGAGTTGTGCGCCGAGGTGCTCGGCCGAATCAGGTTGACCAAGGTCGGCGAGATCACCTCACAGCTCGGAGCCAATTCGACGCTCGACGACGCGGTGGCCGAGTTCGCGCGATGGGCCGAGCGAACCATCGGGGACAAGAGATGGACGTTGCTCGAAGTCGAGTTCTCGGTGCGATCGCGGCACAGCGAAGAGATCCGCGAAAAGATCGCGACGGGTGCCGATCAGGTGCGCGGATTGATTGCCGGAGTGGTGCAACATCTTGCCGAGTCCAACGGCGTGACGCCGGCACTGGACCCGAACGCCGCGGCACTGCGCATACTCAGCGTCGGAATCGGTTTGGGGCTACAGCGTGCGATCAGCCCTGAGCTGCCGGTTGATCCGCTGGTGGATACGTTGCGGGAGATTTTGCTGGGTGGGTGAGTAGAACGCGGAGCATTCCGCCGATCTCGGCGACGGCGGTGCGCGAACCCACGCTCGGTCCCAGAACGTTGACGAAGCCGTGGATGAACCCGCGATAGCGTCGATCGGTCACGTGAACACCGTTGTCGCGCAATCGAGCTGCGTAGGCTTCGCCTTCGTCCCGGAGTGGATCGAATCCCGCCGTGATCACGATGGCCGGCGGCAGTCCGGTCGCGTCGGGGGCGCGTAGCGGCGACACCATCGGATCGAGTCGATCGGCATTGCTGCCGAGGAAGCTGGACTCGTAGAAGTTCATGTTGGCCTCGGTCAGGAAGAAACCTTCACCGAACGTCGTTCGCGAGGGGGCCTTCTCGTGAAAGTCGGTCGCGGGGTAGATCAACAGCTGCGCCGCCGGTGGGGTCTTGCCGTCGTCGCGGGCACGCAGCGCGACCGTTGCGGAAAGATGCCCGCCCGCGCTGTCGCCCCCGACAGCGATGCGCGTCGGGTCTGCGCAGAACTCGTCGGCGCGGTCGACGATATCGAGGTAGGCGGCGTAGGCATCGTGTACCGGTGTGGGGAAAGCGAATTCGGGTGAGAGCCGGTAGTCGACCGAGATGACCCGTGCGCCGGAGGTTTCGGCCAACAGGCGGCACGGGGCATCGTGGGATTCGATGCTGCCCTGTACCCACCCGCCGCCGTGGAAGTAGACGAGCAGAGCGCCGGTGTCGGCTGTCGGGACGTAGAGCCGGGCGCGAAGCGGGCCGTCGGCACCCGAAACGGAGATCTCCTCGGTGTGGACGGGCGTGGGCCTGCCGCCCATCATGATCGCGGTTCGGGTGAGATTGGCGCGAGCAGCGGCGAGTGACTGGGGATCGGTTGAATGCGAGGGGAGTGGCCGCGTCTTCGCGAGCGTGAGCAGAAGGTGTGCGTCGGCGTCGAGCGTGTTGCCCTCGATGACGACGGGTGGTCCGGTGATTCGACGTTTCACCGCGCTGGGCAGTGCGAATGCGGCTGCCACCAAGGATGCTTCGGCGCGATCTCGAATGCTGCGGCTGCTGGCCTGCTTCACGGATTCCGACACGTGGCGCAGACTACCAAGCATGACTACTGCGGCACTGTCGATCACGCAGATCGAGAACACACATCTGGTTCGGTGCGGTCACGCCAATTGGGTCCTGGTCGAAGAGGGGTCCGATCTGACCTTGATCGACGGCGGATATCCGGCCAACGGCACCGACGTCGAACGCTCGATCGAACAGATCGGTCACCAGCTCGGGGATGTTCGGGCAATTCTCGTCACTCACGCGCACATCGATCACATCGGTGGGATCGCGGACATCGTGACTCGGCTCGAGGTTCCGGTCCTGATGGATCCGTTGGAAGTGCCGCATGCGAAGAGGGAGTATCTGCAACAGTTGTCGCCGGCCGGAGTTCCGTTGCTGTTGTGGCGGCGAGGTGCTCCGAAATGGCTTCGCGACGTGATCGGAGTCGGCGCGTTGAAAGGTGCGGAACTGCCTCGGGCACAGTCCTTTGCGTCCGGTGGTGCGCTGGACGTTCCCGGTCGGATCGTGCCGATTCCCACTCATGGGCATACCGACGGCCACAGCGCTTACCTTGTTCCCGACGCAGGAGTGATCGCGTCGGGTGACGCTCTGGTGACCGGACACGCGACGTCGAGTGTCGCCGGACCACAATTTCTGGTGTGCCCCTTCAATCATGACCGTGAAGCGACCGACCAGGCGTTGGACAATATCGCCGGTGCACCTGCCGGCGTGCTGTTTCCCGGACACGGTCCGGTTTACGAGGGCAGCATGACTGCCGCGGTCGAACAGGCCCGAGCGGGTCGGACAAGGATGCGTCCATGACTACTGTCGAAACGGTCGACGAAGGTGCGGTGCACGGTTTCCTTCATCGACCTGCTTCTGTGTCCTTCGCGTCGCCCGTCGCCACGCTTGCACTGACTCACGGCGCGGGAAGTAACTGCGACACCGTGCTGTTGCGTGCTGTTGCCGACGGCTTTGCTGCGGCAGGAGCGCAAGTTCTGCGCTTCGATCTCGCGTTTCGGGTGCGTCGAGCTTCGGGGCCTCCGCATCCGTCGCGTGCTGCGGAGGATCGCGCGGGCATTGCCGAGGTGATTGCTGCTCTTCGCAAGGACTACTCGGTGCCCGGACCCGTTCTGCTCGGCGGACATTCGTACGGCGGTCGGCAGGCGTCGATGCTTGCGGCGGAGAACCCGGGACTTGTCGACGGCCTGGTCCTTCTCTCCTATCCACTGCATCCACCGAAGAAGCCCGAGAAGCTCAGAACCGAACACCTGCCCGAACTGAACACACCGACCGTTGTCGTCCACGGTTCGAAGGACGAGTTCGCGACAACGGAGGAGATGCGGGCAGCACTCGCCTTGATTCCCGCCGCGACGCGTCTGGTGGAGTTCGAAGGAGCTCGACACGACTTGTCCGTGGTCAAATTTCCGGTGGTGGAGGAGACAGTCGCGGCCGCATCGGCGGTGTTTGCGTTCTGAACGCCGAGCGGGCGGTTGCCCGTGTCGGTGGTTCCTGGTGAGATCGAACCATGAGTGCCCAGCCGTATCAGCCCAGTGCCCTGTCCGACGTCACGGTGAGCGTCGACGGTGACGACACAGTCGTCAGCTTTCCTCGGGTGCTGCCGTATTCCGTCGAGAAGGTGTGGGAGGCGATCACCGACCCGGAGATGTTGGCGCAATGGACGCCGTACACCGCCGATCGGAACCTGAGCCGTACCGGTGATGCGGTGATCACCATGCTCACCGAGGACGGCGCCCCCGAAATGTCGCTGCCGGTCACCGTTCACGTCGTGGAGACCACTCGGCGGCTCGAACACGAGTGGGGCCCGGACGAATTGGTGTGGGACCTGACCCCGATCGAAGGCGGTACCCGCGTCGTGCTGACGCAGAGGTCGCGCGCCGAGGGGATGGCGTCGGCGCTCGCTGCGGGGTGGCATCTGTGCTTCGACGTACTCGATGCCCTTCTGGCAGGCGAGCCCTTCGGACCGATTGTGGGTGAACGGGCGCGCGAGTACGGCTGGGACGCACTCAACTCCGGTTACGCGCGACAGTTGGGCATCGACGAATCTCAGGTCTGGTAGCTGCTCAGAGTTTGCGACTGGCAGGCTTTCTGGTGGAGGCTCGCGCGATCAGTTCGACGGGAAGCTTCACGGATTCGACGCTCTTGCCGGAGATCAGTGCCAGTAGGTGCTCGAGCCCGGTCGCACCGATCTTTCGAGCGGGGGACCTGACCGTCGTCAGGGGCACCGGGAGTTGGGAGACAACCGGAATGTCGTTGTAGCCGACCAACGCAAGATCGTCGGGAATGCTCAACCCGAGATCACGGGCCACACCGAGTACGCCGATCGCGATGGTGTCGCTCACCGTGAAGACGGCGTCAGGGCGCGTGTTCCCACTGAGCAGTGTGGCAGCCGCATCGACACCCCCTTGAACTTCGAACTCGGAGGCCACTATTCGGTTCGGCGGCAGTTCCAGACCGGCTTCGGCCAGGGCATCGCGGAAACCCGCGACGCGTTCCCGCGACGTGCTGGCGTGATCCGGCCCCGCGATCACTCCGAGATCGCGATAGCCGCAGTCCAGTAGATGCTTCCCCGCGAGGTAGCCGCCGAGGCGGTCGTCGCCGCTGACAAAGGGAAGGCTTCGTTTGACGGATGACGTCGCCGAGTCGATGTGCCGGTTCAGCAGCAGGATCGGCAGTGAGCGCAGGGGGAGCGAGTCGACGAAATCGGTACCCGGCAGGTGAATGCTGCTCAGCATGAGACCGTCGACCTGTCGGCTCACCAGGAACTCGACCGCTTTGCGTTGCGCTTCCAGATCGTCGGGCGGGCTGGAGAGCAAGACGGAGTACCCGGCTGCGGTGGCGGCTTCCTCGATGCCTTGGAACATGGTGGCCACTACAACGTCTGTCAGTCTCGGCATCACGACGCCGATGGTGGTGGTCTTGCGGGTACGAAGGCTGGCTGCCCACAGATTCGGTTGGTAACCGAGTTCCTCGGCAACCTGACGAACTCGGAGTGCGGAGTCGGACCAGCCGTCGGCGGGCTCGGGCTGACGGAGGACCCGCGACGCCGTCGAGATGTGGACCCCGGCCTGGTCGGCGATTTCGCGCAACGTCGGCGGACGGCCGTTGCTGCGGTTCGACGGATCGGGCGTCATCTGCGTCGTGGCTCCTGGTGTGCGTCGGTCCTGAGTTGATTCGGTGTCGGTCGGCAGTTCGGGGATTGACGGGTGCGCAACCGGGCTCTACTCTAGGCGATGCAAACGATTGCGCAATCGTTCTCGCAAAGGATTGCGCCCGAGAACACTGGAGGCCCCGTGACCACGCCGCAGTCCCTGTCCGAGCTTTTTGCCATCGACACCCTGCTGGACGCCGAGGAGATCGCGATCCGCGACACGGTCCGCAAGATGGTCGACGATCGCATTCGCCCGCACGTAGGTGAATGGTTCGAAGCGGCAGCACTGCCGGCTCGTGAGCTGGCCAAGGAACTGGGCGCGCTCGGCGTACTGGGCATGCACCTCGAGGGCTACGGCTGTGCCGGGATGAGCGCCACGGCGTACGGGTTGGCCTGCCAGGAACTCGAAGCTGTCGATTCGGGCATTCGCAGCCTCGTCTCGGTCCAGGGCTCGCTCGCCATGTTCGCGATCCACCACAACGGAAGTGAAGAGCAGAAGGAAGAATGGCTCCCGCGAATGGCGGCGGGTGAAGCCATCGGCTGCTTCGGTCTCACGGAACCCGATTTCGGATCCAACCCCGGCGGTATGCGAACCAACGCCAAGCGCGACGGCGACGACTGGATCCTCAACGGCACCAAGATGTGGATCACCAACGGCTCCATCGCGGACGTCGCCGTGGTCTGGGCTCGAACCGACGACGGCGTGCGCGGATTTGTCGTTCCCACCGACACTCCGGGATTCTCCGCCCCGAGATCAAGAACAAGATGTCGCTCCGGGCGTCGGTCACCTCGGAACTGGTGCTCGAGGACGTGCGTCTGCCTGCCTCGGCGATGCTGCCCAAGGCTCGCGGACTGTCCGGCCCGCTCGGCTGCCTCAACGAGGCACGCTTCGGCATCATCTTCGGGGCAATGGGTGCAGCACGTGACTGCCTCGAGACTGCGATCTCATATGCACGTGATCGCAAGGTCTTCGACAAGTCGCTCGCCGCGTATCAGATCACCCAGGCCAAGATCGCCGACATGGCAGTCGAATTGGGCAAGGGGCAGTTGCTCGCCATCCACCTCGGGCGCCTCAAGGACGCCGGGACGGTTCGCCCCGAGCAGGTCAGCACCGGCAAGCTCAACAATGTCCGCGAGGCCATCAAGATCGCCCGTGAATGCCGAACCATTCTGGGCGCCAACGGCATCACGCTCGAGTACCCCGTGATCCGGCACGCCAACAACCTCGAATCCGTTCTCACCTACGAGGGCACGTCCGAGGTTCACCAGCTCGTGATCGGCCGCGCTCTCACCGGTGAAGAAGCTTTCCGGTGACGGCAGACGCTGTCGGAGCGCTCGACGGGTTGGTGATCGCTGATTTCGGCCGCGTCCTCGCCGGTCCGTACGCCACGATGATTCTCGCCGACCTGGGTGCCGAGGTCGTCAAGATCGAGCGGCCGGGTGTCGGGGACGACACTCGCAGCTGGGGCCCACCGTGGGTGGGGGACGAGTCGAGCTACTTTCTGTCGGTGAACCGTAACAAGAAGTCGGTCACTCTGGACCTGCGCGAGCGCGAGGATCTGGAGAGTGCACGCGAGCTGGTTCGCAATGCGGACGTCGTGGTGCAGAACTTCCTGCCGGGAACGATGGACCGTCTGGGGCTGGGCTACGACGCTGTCCGAGAAATGAATCCGCGTGCGGTCTACTGCTCGATCAGCGGCTTCGGTGGCAACAACTCTCTGCCGGGATACGACCTGTTGATTCAGGCGGTCGGCGGATTGATGAGTATCACCGGACCCGATCCCAAGACTCCCACCAAGGTCGGTGTCGCGGTGGTCGACGTCATCACCGGCCTGCATGCCAGCGTGGGAATCCCTGCAGCGCTGCGCCATCGCGATCGCACAGGCGAAGGGCAGCACGTCGAGGTCAATCTGTTGTCCTCGTTGCTGTCCGCACTGGCCAACCAGTCGTCCGGCTACGTGGCCGCGGGCGTGGTGCCGCAGGCAATGGGCAACCGGCATCCGAGCATCGCACCATACGAGGTATTCGACACCGCGGACCGTCCGCTGGTCCTCGCGGTCGGCAATGATCGGCAATTCAGTTCGTTGACAGAGGTTCTCGGAGTTTCCGAACTTGCCGCTGATGCGCGTTTCGCGTCCAACAGCGACAGGGTTGCGCATCGAGAAGAACTGTTCGACGCCGTCACTGCTGCATTGGCCAAGGGCTCTGCGGACTCGTGGTTCGAGGCACTGACCGAGCGAGATGTTCCGTGTGGGCCTCTCAACGACATCGCCGACGCGATAGCGCTGGCGGAACGGCTGAATCTCGATCCGGTGGTGTCCATCGACGACCCGCGTCGCGATGCACCGACTCGGCAGGTAGCCAATCCGATTCGGATGAGCGGCACGCCGGCAACCTATCGGTCGGCCCCGCCGCGGTTGGGGGAGGACAGCGTTCCCACTCCGTCCGGAGTCAGTTGACCCAAGCGAATCGGCCACCGGAATACCGGTGGCCGATCTGCGTGTGTGGCCGACTCAGCTGACCTTCAAGACCAGCTTTCCGGTGTTCGCTCCGGCGAAGAGAAGATTGAGGCTGTCGCCGAACGCGTCGATACCGCCGTCGACGACGTGCTCGCGAGCAGTCAATTCGCCACTCTTGATCCACTTTCCGATCTGCTCTTGTGCTTCTGCGTAGCGATCGAGGTAGTCGAAGACCACGAAGCCGGCCATCGTGGCGCGGTTGACGAGAAGTGACAGGTAGTGAGCAGGGCCTGGCTGAGGTTCGGTGGCGTTGTAGCCCGCGATGGCGCCGCAGATGACCACCCGAGCTCCGAGGCGCAGACGGGAGAGAGCGGCGTCGAGAATTTCTCCGCCGACGTTGTCGAAGTACACGTCGATACCGTCGGGAGCGTTGGACTTGAGCGCCTTGTATACGGATTCGTTCTTGTAGTCGATGGCGACATCGAAGCCGAGGTCCTCGGTGAGCCACGCGCACTTCTCCGGACCGCCGGCGATGCCGATGACCTTGCATCCGTGAAGCTTTGCGATCTGGCCGACCAGACTGCCGACCGCACCCGCGGCACCGGACACGACGACGGTGTCACCGTCTTTCAGCTTTCCGACGTCGAGTAATCCGAAATACGCAGTGACGCCGGGGAAACCGAGAGCGCCGAGCCAGGTCGGCAGGGGAGCGATCGATTCGTCGACCCGAGTGACGTCTGTACCGTCGGAAACGCCGTACTCGGAAGCGCCGAAGGATCCGGCCACGATGTCCCCAACCTGGTAATCGGGGTGCTGTGATTCGGTGATGCGTCCGACGCCGTGGGCGCGCATGACGGAACCGAGCTTGACCGGCGGAACGTACGACTTGACGTCGTTGAGCCAACCGCGCATCGCGGGGTCGAGGGAGAGGTATTCGACCTTGACGACAAACTCGCCCGGTCCGGCGGACGGGATCTCGGCATCGACGTATTCCCAGGTGGAAGCGTCGGGAAGTCCTGTCGGGCGGGCGGCGAGGCGTACTTGGCGGTTGGTCATCTCTCCCCTTCGGCGAAACGAATTGAACTTGAGGCCGGATTCAATATAGGTGATGGATCACGAACTGGGAAGAGTTGGATGAACCGATTGACGACTATGTATGTTCGATCGATGAGCAATGTGGTCGAAGACGCGCCTGGTTGGTTCACTCGGGCGTTGGCAGCGCCGGTCGAGACGGGGTCGGTGGAGGTCGAGGGTGCCTCGGTGCACTTTCGGGCTTGGGGGCCGGCGGGGCCGGGAATCGTGCTGATTCACGGCGGCGCAGCCCACAGTCGCTGGTGGGATCACATTGCGCCGCAGTTCGCCGAGGGGCGCCGCGTCGTCGCTCTCGACTTGACGGGCCACGGCGACAGTGACACTCGCGACGCCTACGCGATGTCCCAGTGGGCTCGCGAGGTGCTGGCGGCGGCCGAGGCAGGGGGAATCGACGGCAAGCCGATTCTGGTGGGGCACAGTATGGGTGGGATTGTTTCTTTCGTGGCCTCGCATCTGCATGGCGAACTGTTGGACGGGGTTGTCATCATCGATTCTCCGCTCAAGGCGCGTACGCCCGAAGAGGAGGCGGCTCGACGCCAGAATGCGTTCGGCCCCAAGAAGGTTTATCCCACCAGGGAAGACGCGATGGGCCGTTTCCGCTTCGTTCCGCCGCAGGATTCGGGTCTGCCTGCGGTGCGTGACCATGTGGCGGCCACGTCGATGGAGGAAGTCGAGGGCGGTTGGTCGTGGAAGTTCGATCCGAATTTCTTTCTCCGAGTAGGCGCCGAAGATGTTCTCGACAGCGAACCACGTTGCCGCGTAGCCTATTTCCGAGCTGAGAACGGCATCGTGTCCGATCGACTCATGGAGCACATGCGCGGATTGTTCGGACCGGAGGCCATCGTGGCGGAGATTCCCGAAGCCGGACATCACGTCATGATCGATCAGCCGTTGCAACTCGTGACCGGGGTGCGAACTGTGTTGAGTGCGTGGTCCGTCGCAAGTCAAGTGCCGGTAAATCAAGCGGCAGGTAACGTCGAGGGAAGGGTAGAAGCATGAGCACGGAATTGACGCTCGAACCGAAAGTCGAAGCTGCACTGAAGTTGTGGCACACCATGATCGAAACCGGCGATCTGTCGGCGCTACCGACGATCGTCGCGCCCGACGCGCAGTTCCGATCGCCCACGGGATTCAAGCCGTACCAGTCCGCGGATGCCGTTGTGCTCATTCTCAATACGGTGATCCAGGTGTTCGAGAACTTCGAGTACCACCGTCAGTTCGCCGGAGCCAACGGTCGGCAGGTCGTGCTCGAATTCAGTGCGAACATCGGCGATAAAAGTCTCAAGGGAATCGACATGGTCGAATTCGACGAGGACGGCAAGATCGTCGATTTCGAGGTCATGGTGCGTCCGGCCAGCGGGCTCGCGGCTTTGGCTGCCGAAATGGGTAAGAGGCTCGGGCAGACGCTACCGACCTACAAAGCCTGAACTGAGTCCGGCCAAGGCTCAGTTCGTACTGAATCCGCCGTTGGAGTGAAGGAGTTGTCCCGTAATCCAGCCTCCGGCGTCGGACATCAGAAACCGAACGAGGTTTGCAGTGTCGCCGGGAGTACCCAGCCGGCCGGCAGGAGTCTGGAGGGTTGTGGCCTGTCTGATCGCGGGTGTCATCCATCCTGTGTCGATAGGTCCTGGGTTGACGACGTTGGCTCGTATGCCGCGTGATCCAAGTTCGACTGCGGCGGCGATGACGATGCGGTCGAGAGCGCCCTTGCTGGCCCCGTACGGAAGATTGTGGGCCGCATGGTCGCTGGTGAGTGCGATGATCCGCCCGGCCACCTGACTGACGTCGCGCTGTTCCGGAAGCCGTTCAGCGAACGCTTTGATCAGCAGCCAGGAGGCGCGAGCGTTGACGGCGAAATGTCGTTCCCAGCTCTCGACGGTGGTATCGAGGATCGAGCTGTCGACGCTTTCGCAATGTGAGAGCACCAGCCCACGGAGGTCGTTCCGCGCTGCGGCAGCGTCAACGAGCTGATCGGCCACGTCGGGCGAGGCCAGATCTCCAGGAACGAGGTCGACACGGCTTCCGAGTGCGCGACACTTCTCGGCAATGTCTTGCGGATCGTGCGCTCCGCGCCCGAACCCGACGCGTTCGTCGTAAGGCTCCCAGTAGCCGATAGCCAGATCCCAACCATCCTCGGCAAGGCCCAATGCGAGGCTCGCTCCGATCGACTTGCTCCGACCGACACCGGTGATCAATACGGTCCCGCGCTTGTCAGACACTGCTCGCCTCCCGAGATGTCCTGCAATTCAAATGGGGTGAGGTCACTTCAGATGGAAGCATCACTGTAGCGGGCGAGCTGTCGCCTGTATCGAGCGAGCTGTCGCCGTGCCTCGACCTGACCAGTGTCTTGACACGGCGCTGGTCACAGCGTTTGACTGAGATGCAAGCTCGAGTTGATTCGCCGGACTGTGTCCCGGGAGGTTGACCTATGCGCGGCAATGGAATTGCAGGCAAGGCTTTCTCAAACGAGGGCTGTAGACGTGGAGCACGGTCTCATCGCGGGACCGTGTCGGTGCTGGCTTTGGTTGGGGTGTGCGTACTTTCGTGTGCCGCCACTCAGATGGCCGGCGCGCAACCCGTTGCAGACACAGTCGATACCGGGTTCGTGATCCCTTTTGCTGGGGCGCCTGGCTACGAGAGCGTCGCGCCCACGCAGATGACTACTCCGGATCAACTCAACCAGCCACTCGGTCAGCAGACTGCGGAAGAGATTGCCGCGCAGATCGGACTCGAGCCAGCCGACGCTTTGACCGAGGAGCAGTATCGCGATCTCATCTCCGGCGGAGGGGTCGGCGGAAATCGCGAGGACGCCGCGGTGATCGACGAATGCGCCCGGATTCTCACCAATACGAACGGGCGGCCCCTCTATTCCGGCACTACGCCGTCGGTTCTGGCCAGTTACGGGTTGTACGTGAATCCCGACGGATTGCTGGAGAGTCCGGCCAACGCGGATGCGCCGACGCGACAGGTGAATACGCTGATCGCCCCTGGCGGTTTCGTGGGCACCTGGTTGCGCAACAACGGTGCGACGCACACTCTGATTGCGCTCTATCAGTCGGCATACACGGTGCAGGCAGTCTACGGATTTGCAGCGCAACAGATTTCGGGAGCAGCGCAGCTGGTGACCAACACCAAAGGCAATGTGAGTTCGGAAGTCGGCATGTCGATGGCGCCGCCGCTCTGGATAGTGAACTTCGCACTGCTCTACATCTTGAAGCCGTCACTGGCGGCGGCCATGCCTGCGAACTGGGCTCCCATTCCGCCGGCCGTTGCCGACGCCGTGAAGGCGAGTCCCACCGGTCAAGTCGCTTTCAGTGACTACGCGTCCTATTTCGAGTGATCGGTCTGCCGGACAGCGCTGACGAACTTCTCGATCAACGTGTGGTCCTTGACGCCGCGGGAGGATTCGACGCCGCTGGAGACGTCGACGCCCCAGGCGCCGGTGGCATCGAGTGCGTCGCGAACGTTGTCCGGGGACAGTCCGCCCGCCAGGATCCACTGGCCTTGCGGGCGCGATTGCTGTTGGGCCCAGTTCCACGGCACCCCTGATCCGGCGTCTGCGCCGTCGATCAGGAGTTCGTCCTCGCCGAGGTCGAGATTGTAACCGTCGCGGACGTTGCTGGAGACGACCGCGCGGATGACGGTGAGGCCGGCATCGTGCAGCCGCTGCACTTGCTCGGCGTCGACAAGATCGTGAACCTGTACGGTGCGAAGCCCGGTGATCTTCGCGATCTCGAGGATCTGTCCGATCGGGTTGCCGAGAAAGACTCCGATTGCACGGATGTGATCGGGAACTCGCGCGAGCAGAGCGACTGCGAGTGTGGGGTCGACTTTGCGGACGCTCTCGGCGAAGACGAAACCGATGGCGTCGACGCCCAGGCCCACCGTGAGGTCGACCGTGTCAACGTCGCGTAGGCCACAGACCTTGATGAATGTCACCTGATACAGAGTACTAGCGTCGTCGTCTAGCCTCGTGCGTGCGACATTTCTACGCGCGAGAGGCTTGACGTGGACTGGCTCTACCGAATCAGTTTGATCTCGGGACCGCTGCCGGTGATCCTGACTGTCCTTGGGGTCCTGGGTGGTGTGTGGCTGCTCGGTTCGAACGTGCGCTGGTACTACCGCAGAGCGGTGCCGATCGCGGGGCTGATTGCACTGGTGATCATGATCGCCGTGTGGATCACCGTCGAAAAGGTGATCGTGCCGTTCCCCGATCCCATCGAGATGTCGATCTACGTGTGGATCGGAATCGGTATCTACGCGTTGCTACTTCTCGGGCCGCGAATCAAGGCGGGCGGAACCGTCGCGAAAGCGCTCCTGTCCGTGATCGCGACGGTTCTGGTCGTCATCACTGCCGCGACGCAGATCAATCTGGTTTTCGCCGCGTATCCGACTGTGGGAATTGCGTTCGGACACGACGATTTCGACCGCATCTCACTCAGTGAAGTTCCCGGTCCGACCGATCCTGTTGTCACCGGCGATCCCACCGACACTGTGTGGAAAGCGCCGGAGGGCATGCCGATTCGCGGACGGGTCACGACTTTGCCTGTCCCCGGGACGATTTCAGGATTCTCCGCGCGCGACGCGCAGGTGTATCTGCCGCCGTCGTACTTCACCAATCCGCGTCCGCTTCTTCCCGTGCTCGTGCTCATGGCAGGTCAGCCTGGCAAGCCCGAGGACTGGCTCCAGGGCGGAAAGCTGACCGCGACAATGGATGCCTTTGCACGAGATCACGAGGGGTTGGCTCCAGTCGTCGTGATAGCCGATGGAACAGGGTCGCAGATGGCCAATCCGCTGTGCACCGACTCGTCACAGGGCAAGGTCGGCACGTATCTGGCAAAGGACTTGCCCGCTGCGGTGGCGAATGCGTTCCAGATCGACACGAATCCGCGAGCGTGGGCAATCGGCGGGCTCTCCTACGGTGGCACCTGCTCACTGCAGATGGCGACCAATTACCCCGAGGTGTACCCGACATTCCTCGATCTGTCCGGTCAATTGGAGCCTTCGCTCGGTGACCGACAGCGAACCGTCGACGAGATATTCGGCGGCGACGAAGCGGCGTTCGTGAAGGTGAATCCGATGGACCTGCTGGCGACTCGGAAGTTCCCGAACTCGGGCGGAGTGTTCGTCGTCGGAACAGATGACAATGAGTTCAAGCCCGGTCAGCAAAAGGTGTACGAAGCGGCCAAAGCGGCCGGAATGGACGCCAGGTATCTCGAGCTTCCCGGTGGTCACAGCTTTTCGGTGTGGTCGGCCGGCGTCGAGCAGGAGCTGACGTGGATCTCGCAGCGAATGGGACTGATCAGCTGAATCCTGTTCCGGTTTTGGAACGTGTTCTATATTCGGTGTGTGGCTGTCGTTCGGCAGTCTCTCGATCGTTCACCGACTGGAGTTCAGGCACATGTACGAGTGGTCCGACACCGACCTGATGTTCCGCGACGCCTTGCGGGGCTTTATCGACAAAGAGGTGCGACCTCACGTCGACGAGCTCGAAAGCGGTGCGCTGCCGCCGTTCGACATCATTCGCAAGCTGTACTCGACCTTTGGTCTGGCCGACATGGCACGCGAGGGCCTCGAGAAGTCGCTGGCACGCGAGCGCGGCGATGCGCCCTCCGGTGACGGTGAGAAGTCGAGCGCCTTCAGCGGCGCCGGCAGCATGGGCGTCGTGCTCAACAGCGAATTGGCCGGAGTCAGCCTCGGCCTGGTCGCATCGTTGGGTGTCAGCCTCGGATTGGCCGCCGGAACTATCCGCAGCCGCGGCACACTCGCGCAGAAGGAACGCTGGCTCCCCGGCCTGGTGACATTCGAGACCGTCGGCGCCTGGGCGATCACCGAACCGGACTCCGGCTCGGATGCCTTCGGCGGCATGAAGTCCTACGTACGCCGCGACGGCGACGACTACATTCTCAACGGCAACAAGACCTTCATCACCAACGGTCCGTACGCCGACGTGATGATCGTGTACGCAAAGCTCGACGAGGGCGATGCGTCGGTTGATCGTCGCGATCGCAAGGTGCTCGCCTTCATCCTCGACAAGGGCATGGAGGGTCTCACCCAGAGCCCGCCGTTCAAGAAGATGGGCATGAACTCCTCACCCACAGGTGAGCTGTTCTTCGACAACGTCCGCATCACCAAGGACCGTCTGCTCGGCGAGACCGAGGACAGCGGAAAGTCGGACGGCAAATCCAGCGCCAAGGAGAGCTTCGCCGCCGAACGCATCGGCATCGCGTCGCTCTCACTGGGCATCATCAACGAATGCCACCGTCTGAGCATCGAATACGCGAAGTCCCGCAAACTGTGGGGACGTGAGATCGGGCAGTTCCAGCTCATCCAGCTCAAGCTCGCCGAGATGGAGGTCGCTCGAATCAACGTGCAGAACATGGTCTTCAATGCGATCGAGCGCACCGCAGCCGGAGACAAAGTGAGCCTGGCGGAGGCGTCGGCGATGAAGCTGTACTCCTCGCGCGCAGCGACCGAGGTCGCGATGGAAGCCGTGCAGCTGTTCGGTGGAAACGGCTACATGGCCGAGTACCGAGTCGAGCAGTTGGCGCGTGATGCCAAGTCGCTCATGATCTATGCGGGCAGCAACGAAATTCAGGTCACCCATATCGCCAAGGGTCTCCTGGGCTGACACCGGTACGTTTTCGCTTGTCGGTCGATCGCAGCAGGAACCAGATAGTCTTGCTGCGGTCGGCGACACCGCGCCGACGGATCGGAGTAAGCAGTGAACGCGTCAGATCCCATTGCGTCAGATTTCACTGCGCCGGATCCCACAAATGTTCATCCGATGGCCGGGCAACCGCGAGTGGTGTTGCTGAGGCCGTTGATCGACAACCCGTTGATCGAGGTAGGGGAGTACACCTACTACGACGATCCGGAGTTCGCCGAAGAGTTCGAGACTCGAAACGTGTTGCATCACTACGGTCCCGACAAACTGGTGATCGGCAAGTTCTGCGCCCTGGCCACCGGTGTCACCTTCATCATGAACGGCGCGAACCATCGTATGAACGGTGTCTCCACCTACCCGTTTCCGATCATGGGCGGTGATTGGGCCAGGCACATGGATTTGGTGCAGGATCTGCCGTCACGCGGTGACACCGTCGTCGGGAACGACGTGTGGTTCGGCGGGAACGTGACAGTCATGCCCGGTGTCCGGATCGGTCACGGGTCGATCGTGTCCACTGGCGCCGTCGTAACGCGCGACGTCCCGGACTACGCAATTGTCGGCGGCAACCCGGCAACGGAGATCAAGCGCCGCTTCAGTGCCGAAGACATCGAGAAGTTGGTGCGAATTGCGTGGTGGGACTGGCCGATCGAGAAGATCACCCGCCACGTCCGGGTGATCTCGGACGGGAGTGTCGCGGAACTCGAAGCGGTCGAGTGATCTACCGATCTGCTAGTTCGATCGAGTGAGCGAGTAGTTCCGGACATAAAGCAGGGCGGCCGCGAGAAGGCCGACGGCAAGACCTGTTGCGGTGAAGGTGATCAGGTTCGGCTCGAGGTCGAAGTGGATGATGGCCGATTCGGGGTAGGGCTTCTGCGGGTCACGAGGTTCGGGAAGGACCACCGAATAGAAGGTGGGCGGCCAGATTCGTCCGACAACGGCGACCGCGAGTCCGTAGGCTGTGCCGAAAGCTGAAAGTGCAGGCGGAAGAGCAAATTTTCTACCGCGTGTGTCACGGGCCAGCCGCCATCCCGTCGCGTTCAGTATCGCCGAGACGGCAACGGCGACAGCGGTTCCGACTGTCAGAAACCACGCAGTTGCGGGGAACCAATGTGGCGCGTCAGAGTAGCTGTAGCCGTCGATCACCCACATGTATCCGGTCTTGCCGTCCTCCATCGGCGGCGGTGGTGGGGGTTGGATTCCGACATGTTCTGTTCGCGTGGATGGCGTGGCAAATCGCCAGGCGAGCACTCCGAGGATGCTCAGGAGCAAGCCGGTCGCGATGAAAACTGCGAAGAGTGGTTCTGCAACACGGTCGCGCAGCGTTGTGAGTCGCATTCGACGATCGTCTCATCTCAGCCCGAGATCGAGAGTCTTTGTCGGTGGCTTCCATTAGCGTGTGCGCATGACTCTCACACTCGGCATGATCACCTTCGACAGTCTCGATCCCGGTCCGCTCGCAACGTGGTGGGCAGCGCAGTTGGGCGGAAACATCGTCGAGGAAAACGACGGTTGGTTCTACATCGTCGCGGTCCCTGACAGCGCCACCAACTTCGCATTCCAGAAGGTCCCGGACCCCACCGCCGGCAAGAATCGCATCCATCTCGATTTGGGGAGTCCGGATCTCGACGCCGAGGTGGCGCGGCTCGTCGAGGCCGGAGCAACTGAGCACCACCGCGAGAACATGGACGGTTTCCGCTGGGTGACGCTCCTCGATCCTGATGGGAATCAGTTCTGCGTGTCGGGTCCTCACGCCTGAGCTGACAGGTTCTGAGCTCGCCCGATTCCGCCCACTGATTTCGTGCCCACTGATTTCGCGGACACCGATTCGGGCATGATGAGGGGCATGACTTCTCAGACTTCTCGGACCGGGGCCGACGCAGACGGCTTGTGCAGCTTCGTCGATTCGTCACCGTCGCCGTTCCATGTGTGCGCGACGGTGGCGACCGAGCTGACGGCCGGCGGGTTCGTCGAAGTCCACGAAACGCAGTCGTGGCCAGCCGAGCCCGGACGGTACTTCCTCGTGCGTGGCGGTTCGCTGATCGCCTGGAGCACCGAGGGCGTGGGAAACGCCGCTCCGTTCCGGATTGTCGGAGGTCATACCGACAGCCCCAACCTGCGGGTTAAACAGCATCCCGACCTCACTTCGGCCGGGTGGCAGATGGTGGGCCTCGAACCGTATGGCGGTGCGTGGCTGAACTCCTGGCTCGACCGCGATCTCGGTATCTCCGGACGATTGAGTGTCCGGGTGGGAAACACTGTGGAGCAGAAGCTGGTTCGCATCGACGACCCGATTCTTCGTGTTCCGCAGCTGGCTATCCACCTGTCCGAAGATCGCAAGGGTGTGACGCTGGATCCGCAGAGGCACGTCAACGGAATCTGGGGCGTGGGTTCGAAGCCCAAGTCTTTCATCGGCTTTGTCGCCGAGCGTGCGGGTGTAGCCGCGTCGTCGGTTCTCGGCTGGGAATTGATGACACACGACCTTGCGCCCAGCGCAGTCGTGGGGGTGGACAAGGAACTGGTCAGCGCCCCCAGGCTCGACAATCAGGGCACGTGTTATGCAGGGACACAAGCACTTCTGGCCGCAGTCGAGTCGCCCGGTCAGCAGGTCCCAGTGCTTGCACTCTTCGATCATGAAGAGGTCGGCAGCATGTCCGATCGCGGAGCTTTCTCGGACCTGCTGAACACCGTGCTCGAGCGGATCGTGTTGGGACGCGGTGGTGGCCGCGAAGAATTCCTGCAGGCGATGGCCGGCTCGGTATGCGCGTCGGGCGACATGGCACACGCGACGCACCCCAATTACCCGGACCGCCACGAGCCCGCTCATCGGATCGAGATCAACGGTGGGCCGGTACTCAAGGTGAACCAGAACCTGCGCTACGCCACCGATGCGGCCGGTGCCGGCGAATTCGCGCTCGCGTGCGATCAGGCGGGAGTGCCGATGCAGCGCTACGTCCACCGCGCCGATTTGCCGTGCGGCTCCACCATCGGACCGATCACGGCATCACGCACCGGACTGTCCACCGTCGACGTCGGCGCGCCTCAGCTCGCGATGCACTCTGCCCGCGAGCTGATGGGCGCGGCAGATGTCCGCATGTATGCCGACGCGCTCGGTGCGTTCCTCACGCCGCGTTGTTAGAGGGCGGGTAGCTGGGGGAGCGGGCAGTTAACGGGCAGAGAGCCCAGCGGGTGTAGCCGGTAGATCCTCGAAGAAGTCGGCGCTCGGAGTGAAGAACATCGAGCCCGTCACGGCCGTCGAGAAATCGAGCAGACGGTCGTAATTGCCGCGAGGGTTGCCGAGAAACATGTTCTCGAGCATCCGTTCGGTGATCGCCGGCGTGCGGCAGTAGCCGATGAAAAAGGTGCCGATCTCGTCGTCGCCGAGGCGCCCGTACGGCATGTTGGCACGCAGGATCTCGAGGGCCTTGCCGTTCTCGTCCTTGATTGCGTTGAGGGCTACGTGCGAGTTGGCCGGCTTCACTTCGGATGTCATCTCGATGTCTTCGAGCTTGCTGCGTCCGATCACACGTTCCTGCTCGTCGACGGTGATTGCTTCCCAGTCCCGCATCTTGTGGACGTAGCGCTGGATATGGACGTAGCTTCCTCCGGTGAACGCAGGATCTTCGTCTCCGACAGTCACGGCGGCGACGGCGTCGCGGCCCACCGGATTTTCGGTGCCGTCGACGAAGCCGATGAGGTCTCGGTTCTCGAAGTACTGGAACCCGTGAACCTCGTCGACCACCGTGGCTGCGCCGTGCAGTCGCTTCGTGATCTGCCGAGCCACCTCGAAACACGCATCCATGCTCATCGCGCGGATGTGGAAGAGCAGATCGCCGGGAGTCGACGGCGCCCAGTGAACGTCGCCCTGCAAAGCGGTGAACGGGTGCAGTAGCGCGGGGCGCGGACCGGCGAACAGTCGATCCCAAACCGACGAACCGATGCTTGTCACCACATCCAAACCTGATCCGGGGACGCGCAGCCCCACGGCGCGCTGCAGGCCGGCGACGTCGGCGAGTAGTTCTCGTGTGGTGTTCTCGCCACCCGGATTCACGGTCGCGACCAGGAAAATCGCAGCCGGAGTGAGGGGAGTGGTCACCGACTGGGACTGTGCTGTGAGGTCGGACTGACGAACATCCTGGGGCATGCGAGACCTTTCGAGGGAGAGAGTGGACCGGCCCTGACTTTAGGAAAACCGACCGGATCACCCAACCGGGGCGGGTGTGACCGGCGATACTTCGCAGGCCCGGAGGTGTTGCGGGTGCTGCCGTCTGCGGAAGTCGTCGGCCCACACCGATAGACTGTCCCCCGGCACGTTCTTTCGTTGGGCACATTCGTGGTGTCCCGCTCCGCGCCGGCTTGCCTCTTGACTCCCGTAGGGAAGGGACCACTCTCCAGTGTCTGCTCACCAGGTCGATACCGTCACGCACGCATCGGCTGATCCCGATGCCGCTCAGCCGTTCAAGGAGCTCGGTCTCAAGGACGACGAATACGCACGCATCAAGGAGATCCTGGGCCGCCGTCCCACGGACGCCGAACTGGCGATGTACTCGGTGATGTGGAGCGAGCACTGCTCGTACAAGTCCTCCAAGGTCCACCTCGGATACTTCGGCAAGACCACCACCGACGAGATGCGCGCCAACATGCTGGCCGGTATCGGTGAGAACGCCGGCGTCGTCGACATCGGTGACGGCTGGGCAGTCACGTTCAAGGTCGAGAGCCACAACCACCCGTCGTACGTCGAGCCTTACCAGGGTGCGGCGACCGGTGTCGGCGGCATCGTCCGCGACATCATGGCCATGGGTGCTCGTCCGATCGCCGTCATGGATCAGCTTCGGTTCGGTGCTGCTGACGCCCCCGATACCCGTCGCGTCGTCGACGGTGTCGTGCGCGGTGTCGGTGGATACGGAAACTCCCTCGGCCTGCCGAACATCGGCGGCGAGACGGTCTTCGACGAGTCCTATGCAGGTAACCCGCTGGTCAACGCCCTCGCTGCCGGCGTCATGCGCGTCGAGGATCTGCATCTGGCCTTCGCTTCGGGCGCGGGCAACAAGATCATCCTGTTCGGCGCACGCACCGGTCTCGACGGAATCGGCGGCGTCTCGGTCCTCGCGTCGGCGACGTTCGACGACGAGGGTGGAGACACCGGCGGACGTAAGAAGCTGCCCGCGGTTCAGGTCGGCGACCCGTTCACCGAGAAAGTGCTCATCGAGTGCTGTCTCGACCTCTACAAGGCCGGCCTCGTCGTCGGCATCCAGGACCTCGGCGGCGCCGGGCTGTCCTGCGCCACCTCCGAGCTGGCCGCGGCCGGCGACGGCGGCATGCACATCAACCTCGAGAAGGTTCCGATGCGCGCCACCGGAATGACCCCGGCCGAGGTGCTCTCGAGCGAATCGCAGGAGCGCATGTGCGCCGTGGTCACGCCCGAGAACGTCGATGCGTTCATGGAGGTCTGCAAGAAGTGGGACGTCCTGGCCACCGACATCGGCGAGGTCACCGACGGTGAGCACCTCACCATCTCCTGGCACGGCGAGACCGTCGTCGACGTTCCCCGCGCACCGTCGCGCACGAGGGTCCGGTTTACCACCGCCCCGTCGAGCGTCCGGCAACGCAGGATGCCTTGATCGCGAATACGACTGCCGGACTGAAGCGTCCCGAAACCGACGCCGAGCTCGAAGCGACCCTGCTGAAGATGATCGCCTCGCCTGCCCTGTGCAGCCGCAAGTGGATCACCGAGCAGTACGACCGCTACGTCCGCGGAAACACCGTCCTGGCCGAGAACGCCGACGGCGGTGTCATCCGCATCGACGAGAAGACCGGACGCGGAATCGCACTGTCCACCGACGCTTCGGGCCGCTACACCGCGCTCGACCCGTACACCGGTGCGCAGCTCGCGTTGGCCGAGGCTTTCCGCAACGTGGCAGTCACGGGCGCAACGCCCAAGGCCGTCTCCAACTGCCTGAACTTCGGTTCTCCCGAGGACCCGGGTGTCATGTGGCAGTTCCAGCAGGCCGTTCGCGGCCTTGCCGACGGCTGCGCCACCCTCGGCATCCCCGTCACCGGCGGCAACGTCAGCTTCTACAACCAGACCGGATCCACGGCAATCCTGCCGACGCCGGTGGTTGCCGTCCTCGGTGTGATCGACGACGTTCACCGCCGCATCCCGACGGGCCTCGGACTCGAGCCCGGCGAGACGCTGATCCTGCTCGGCGACACCCACGACGAGTTCGACGGCTCCATCTGGTCGCAGGTCGAGCACGGTCACCTCGGTGGCGTGCCGCCGAAGGTCGACCTCGCCCGTGAGCAACTGCTCGCCGACATTCTGCTCGCCTCTTCGCGTGACGGTCTCGTCACCGCAGCCCACGACCTCTCCGAGGGTGGACTGGCCCAGGCTGTCGTCGAAGCCGCGCTGGCCGGCGAAACCGGTTGCCGCATCCTGATTCCCGAGGGCGCCGATCCGTTCGTGACCCTGTTCTCGGAATCGTCGGGACGCGTCCTCGTTGCAGTTCCGCGTACCGAGGAGACTCGTTTCACCGGTATGTGCACCGCCCGCGGCTTGCCGTGGACGCGTATCGGGGTCGTCGACGAGGGCAGCGACTCCGTCGAGGTCCAGGGACACTTCTCCGTCACGATGGCCAAGCTCCGTGAGGCCTTCGAGGGAACGCTGCCCGCACTGTTCGGGTGATAGATGGTCGATTCCGGAGAACTGACTTCTTCTGACAGCCAGCCGCAGGAACACCACCTGCGGCTGGCTGTTCCCGCACCCCTCGAGAAGCTCGACAACCGCTTCACCGAGTGGGCGTGGGGGCTCCTCAAACTCGACTTCACCGGCATCGCGTTTGCCGCGTTCTTCTTCTGCTGGTCGTTGACCCCTTCGCTGTTGCCGCGCGATTGGCTTTTCCAAGGTCTGATCGGCGGAATCAACTCGGCCATCGGCTACGGCGTCGGTACTGCGATCGGTTGGGCTGTCGAGCGATACCTGCTCAGCGGGCGACGGTGGTGGCCACTGCCCGAGCCGGTGCCTTCCGCGATCAAGGTCTTCGTTCCGGTCGCGTCCATCGTCGCGGCGATCATCATGCTGGTCTACGCGGCCGGGTGGCAACGTGAAATCGCGGCACTGACCGATGCCGAAGGCACGACCACTTCCGGCTACATCCGAACCCTCGGACTGAGCCTGCTCGTCGGTGGCCTGCTCATCTCGATCTGGCGGGCCCTCCACGATCTGGTGAAACTGATTGCCCGACAGCTGATGCGGCGGTTCCACTGGTCACGGTCGGTGGCCAATGGCGTCGGTGCCCTGGTTGTCACCGTCCTGTTCTTCATGCTGGTCGACGGCGTCCTGGTCCGCGGAATCTATGCAGCGACCAACTCGATCTTCAGTCTGCAGAACTCGACCACTCGCGACGGCGTCGTCGAACCGCAGGATCCGATGAAATCGGGTAGCCCCGAATCAGCCGCTCCCTGGGACACATTGGGGTTCGAGGGACGAAACTTCGTCTCGCGCGGACTCGACGCGCAGGAACTCGAAGCGGCAACCGGTAAGCCTGCGATGGATCCGATTCGCGTATATGCCGGACTTGAAAGCGCCGAAGATCCCGAAGAGCGTATGGATCTGGTCATCAAGGAGCTGGAGCGAACCGGCGCCTTCCAACGCAAGGTCCTCGTGGTCATTCCGACGACGGGTACGGGGTGGGTCAATCCCACTGCGGCACAGGCAATCGAACTTGTGCATGACGGCGACACTGCTCTTGTCGCCAGCCAGTACTCGTACCTGCCGAGTTGGATCTCGTTCCTCGCCGACCAGGAGAAGGCGCAAGCTGCCGGACGCCTGTTGATCGAGCGGGTACACGAAAGATGGCTCCAGGAACCGGAAGCCACCAGGCCGAAGTTCATGGTCTACGGCGAGAGCCTCGGCGTCATGGCCGGCGCCGGAGCCTTCGACACACTGCAGGCGGCGCGCGATACCGCCGACGGAATTCTGTGGGTGGGCCCGCCGAACGCGACACAGTTGTGGCGTTCGATCGAGAAGAGGCGCGATCCAGGCACTCCCGAAGTAGCTCCTGTCTACGCGGACGGCTTGGCCGGTGTGCGGTTCGCGGATCGCTCCGAAGACATTCCGACCGACGGGATGACGTGGCCGCAGCCGCGGGTTCTGTTTGTCCAGCACCCTTCCGATCCAGTGGTGTGGTGGTCACCCGACCTCATGTTCAATCGGCCCGAGTGGCTCAAGGAAGTGCCCGGTTTCGACCGCTCGCCGTCGATGAAATGGTTCCCGGTCGTGACGTTCTGGCAGGTGTCTGCAGACCTCGGTAACGCCGCGGGAGTTCCGGACGGCCATGGTCACAATTACGGAACCTCCGTTCTGGACGCCTGGATCAGCGTCGTCCAGCCCGAGGGATGGACGGCCGCAGAAACCGAGCGAGTGCGGTCGGCATTGGTTGTCGCCGTGAAATCAGAGGGCCCCGAGAAGTGAGGGGAGTCGCCTCGATCGCGCTCTCCGCTACCGCGATCACCTGGAGCAACGTCGTGCTTCCGGCATTCGGTCTTTCGCCCCGAGCCCGTGCCGTGGTCAACACCGCGGCTGGTCTGTCGGCTATCGGAGTCCTACTCGCACGTGGTTACACCCGCGAGGAACTCGGCTTGGCGCACACCGGCATTCGTGGTGGTTCTCAGTTCGGCGGAGCCGCGGCGGGGGCGGTCCTCACGGGCTACAGCGTCGCTTTGGCCGTTCCCTCCTTGCGCGCGACTCTCGCTGCCGACGAGCGAGCAGACGGCCGCGAAGACTTCCTCGAATGGATCATCCTGCACATCCCGTTCGGGACGGTGCTCTCCGAGGAACTGTTGTTCCGTAGCGCGATGTCGGCCGTCTGGAGCCGCGAACTGAACAGGCCGACCGCGCAGGCTGTTCACGCACTGACCTTCGGGCTGTGGCACGTCGCCCCCGCCCGCGGCGCCGGCGACAACGTTCCCGCAGCCGTGGCGTTCACCGGCGCTTCGGCATTGCTGTTCGAGTGGCTGCACCGCCGTGGCGGCAGCGTACTTGCCCCCGCCCTGCTGCACCTGGCCACGAATGCCGGTGGCGCACTTGCCGTTCGTATCGCTACTCGCAGACATGGAGTGAACTGATGCCGCCCCGCCGCGCCGTCGACCCCGCCGAATTTCGTGCCGCCGTCCTGGCCGTCGGCCCGTGGCTTCGAGATCCGGAACTGCCGAAGCCTTCGCGCAGTGAACTCGGTGCGGCAGTGAAGATGAGTGCGCGCACTCTCGAACAGATCGCCCCCGGATCGAGCGTCGAGGTGCGGGTCCCACCGTTTGTTGCGGTGCAATGCATCGAAGGTCCGCGTCACACGCGCGGAACCCCGCCCAACGTCGTCGAGACGGACGCTCGGACGTGGTTGCAGATGGTCACCGGACTGCTCGAGTTCTCCGAGGCCTCAGGTGACGGAAGAGTCGACGCCTCAGGTAGCCGCGCTCCCGAAATTGCGCACTGGCTCCCACTGCTGCGGTTGACCTAGCAACAGAGGGGTTGGCGTAGTGACAGAGTGGTTGACGCAGTAACAGAGAGAGACCATCCGGTTCGCTTCGGCGTGATCTGAGACCCAAGGCAGCCCTCAGGGGAAGTGAGTCCCAAAATGGCCGTAGACTGTGGATGCCCCCCAACCCCTGCCCACAAAGGGAGCGCCCGGTGACTCGTGCCGATCTGTCGGTCAACAGTCCAAATCTCCTCGCTTCGAACCCGTCCGACGAGGACGAGAACGAGCCCCGCGAAGAATGCGGTGTATTCGGCGTCTGGGCGCCGGGAGAGGATGTGGCGAAGCTCACTTATTACGGCCTGTACGCACTTCAGCACCGTGGTCAAGAAGCTGCCGGCATTGCGGTAGCCGACGGCTCCCAGGTGTTGGTGTTCAAGGATCTCGGCCTGGTCAGCCAGGTATTCGACGAGCAGACCCTCGCAGCGATGCCAGGTCACGTCGCCGTCGGACATTGCCGTTACTCCACCACCGGTTCCACGACGTGGGAGAACGCGCAGCCCATCTTCCGTACCACCACTGCCGGTACCGGCATCGCGCTCGGCCACAACGGCAACCTGGTCAACACCGCTGAACTCGCGAGCCGCACCCGTGCAGCCGGCCTGGTCAACGACAAGCGCCCCAATGCCGCGACTTCCGACTCCGACCTCATCGGTGGTCTCCTGGCACACGCTGCCGGCGACAGCACCATCGAACAGGCCGCGATGGAATTGCTTCCCACGTTGGAGGGCGCGTTCTGCCTCACCTTCATGGACGAGCACACGCTGTACGCAGCGCGCGATCCGCACGGCATCCGCCCGCTCTGCCTCGGTCGACTCGACCGCGGTTGGGTAGTCGCCAGCGAGACGGCAGCCCTCGACATCGTCGGTGCGTCGTTCGTTCGCGACATCGAACCCGGTGAGCTGCTTGCGATCGACGCCGACGGCGTTCGCTCCTCACGTTTCGCGAATCCGACGCCCAAGGGCTGTGTTTTCGAGTACGTCTACCTTGCCCGTCCCGACAGCGTCATCGGTGGCCGTTCGGTCCACTCGACCCGCGTCGAGATCGGCCGTCTGCTCGCCAGCGAGCATCCCGCCGAAGGTGATCTGGTCATCCCCGTTCCCGAGTCCGGCACCCCCGCAGCAGTCGGGTACGCACAGGGCTCAGGCATTCCTTACGGCCAGGGTTTGATGAAGAACGCCTATGTCGGCCGCACCTTCATCCAGCCGTCGCAGACGATCCGTCAGCTCGGTATCAGGCTCAAGCTCAACCCGCTCAAGGAAGTCATCCGCGGCAAGCGCCTTGTGGTGGTGGACGATTCGATCGTCCGCGGCAACACCCAGCGTGCGCTCATCCGGATGCTCCGCGAAGCCGGCGCCCTTGAAATTCACGTCCGTATCGCCTCGCCACCGGTCAAGTGGCCCTGCTTCTACGGCATCGACTTCGCCTCACCAGCCGAGTTGATCGCCAACGGCGCGGGCGGACAAGACGCGACGTTCGAGGAGATGCTCGACGGCGTGCGTCGTTCCATCGGAGCGGACACGCTCGGATACATCTCCACCGAAGGCATGATCGCCGCCACCGAGCAGCCGGCCAGCCGTCTGTGCGCCGCGTGCTTCGACGGGACCTACCCGATCGCGCTTCCCAAGGAAACCTCGATCGGCAAGAACGTCCTCGAGGGGATGCTCGAGAGCACCGCAGGTTCGACGGCCACTCGCGACAACGACAACGCGAGCGCGCTCAGCCGCCCTGAACATCAGAATCGTTGAAATTCGACAGCCGAGAATCTGCCGTCCACAGCATGTGGGCGGCAGATTTTCTGTTCACGACTTTCTGTTCCACGACACGGCATACGTCGTGAGCATCTGGCATAGTGCCCTCCGTGGCGCAACTGAGAATGGATGGGCACCGGGTCCTGGTCGCAGACCTGGTGGGGGACACCATCAAAGCGATCAACGGCTCGATGGTGGCGTACGAGGGTGCGATCACCTTCAAGAACGCCGGAATGGGCGGTGGCGGTGGGTTACGTGCCGCGCTGAAACAGAAGGCGGCAGGTGAATCACTGTCCCTGATGGAAGTCAGCGGTCAAGGCACCGTCTACTTCGCGGTCGACGCCCAGGACATCACGATTATCGAGCTCAACAACGACGCTTTGCACGTCGAAGCCTCGCAATTGCTCGCATTGGTCGGCCAACTGCGAACCGACGTGAAATTTGCCGGTCTCCGCGGCGCAGGTTCCGGACAGGGATTGTTCACGACTGTCGTCAGCGGCACCGGTCTGGTGGCCGTGCTGTCGAAGGGCGGACCGATCATCGCGCTCGAAGTCAGCCCGCAGTATCCGCTGGTTGCCGATCCCGACGCCTTCGTCGCTCACCGCGGTCAGCTGAACCAGAGCTTCGTCACCGACGTCACCTGGCGCTCCGCGATCGGCGGTGGCAGCGGTGAAGCGTTCTCGCTGCGATTCGACGGATCCGGAGTCGTCTACATCCAGCCCGAGGAGCGCTGAACCATGCCGTTGGAATTGGTGAACAGCAAGGTCGTCAAGTCGACCCTCGCGCCGGGCCAGAACGTGCTCGCCCGCACCGGGTCGATGCTCTACTACACCGGTGACGTCCGCTTCATCCCGCACAGCATGGGCGGTGGGCCCGGCGCCGTGCCGAACATGGGCGGTATCGCCGGGATGGCCGGCCGCATGATGTCCGGCGAACACGCACGCATGATGGCGGCCGAGGGAAACGGTGAGGTCTTCTACGGGCACGCCGGTCTTTACGTCGAGGTCATCCACCTCGACGGGTCGTCAATGCTCACCGTCGAAGCCGACCGACTCCTCGCACACGACGGTTACCTCCAGAGTTCGATAGTCGCTCTCACGTCGCAGGGCGGTGTGCGCGGAGCAGTACGCGGCGCCATGACCGGTCAAGGGCTGTTCACGACGCAGTTGCACGGACAGGGAAGCGTCGCGGTCCTCTCGCACGGGGGCGCGATTCCGTTGCAGGTCGGTCCGAACAATCCTCAGGTCGTCGTCGACCCGCAGGCATACGTGTGCCACATCGGTCAGATCAACGTCGACATCTCCGCGAACGTCGGTTGGCGCGAGGCCGTCGGCAAGGGCTCGGGGGAGTCCATCCAGCTGAAGATGACCGGCGCCGGCACCGTTTGGGTCCAGGCGTCCGAGCAGAAGTTCTGAGAGGGCACAGAGCATGGGTATCGAAATTCACAATCCGGCAACTCTGCCCGCCAACGACAACGTCCCGGGCAACGACTACGCCTTCTGCGTCGAGATGGCCGGACAACCGTGGTTCACGTCCAAGGGCGCGATGATCGCGTACTACGGAAACATCAACTTCGAGCCGCTCGGGCGCACGAGCATGACGGCGATCGTCGCGGCCAGGTTTTCTTCACCGCTCTACGCGGACGACTGGGTGCTCGCTCAGGGACAGGGCAAGTTGATCCTCGGGGACCGCGGATTCAACATCAATTCCTACGACCTCGACGACGGCAACCTCACGATTCGCGCGGCCAATCTCCTCGCCTTCGAGACCAGCCTGGACCTCAAACAGTCCATCGTCCCAGGCTTTTTGACGCTACTGGGGACAGGCAAGTTCCTGGCGTCGTCCAATGGCCCGGTCATGTTCGCGGAGCCGCCGCTGCGCATCGACCCGCAGGCGTTGGTGGGTTGGGCCGACTGCCCGTCGCCGTCCCACCACTTCGATGCCGACTGGATGCAGAGCTTCCTGGGCGCGGTTCGCGGAAGCATGTTCGGCGCGAACACCGGCGAAGAACGCCAGTTCGATTTCACCGGAGCCGGGACGGTACTTATCCAGTCGAGCGAGAAGGTCGTCCACGACGGACACCTCCTCAAACACATCGAATCCGAGACGGTCGCACTCGGGCAGAACAGTCTGCGCGCACTGCACGCCTCGATCGGTGCGCGGCTGCAGAACTGACGTCTCGGGGTACGCGAGGTCTCACCGAGGGGGCCGGTCCGGTAGCGTATGGGCGTAATCGTCGGTATTTGTGTGCGCGCTCTGGGTCTCGAGTCGAACGATCCATCTCGCGTCACGAGGATTGCAAACACTTCACATTGCAAGACCACTTACCTGTGCACGAGCAATACGTGCTCGCGAGAAATACAAGGCTGGAGTAGTAACCCGATGACCGAGGACAGTCACCGCACCGCAGGCGCCTCCTACGCGGCAGCAGGAGTCGATATCGCCGCAGGCGACCGGGCGGTGGAACTCTTCGCCCCTCTGGCCAAGAAGGCCAGCCGCCCCGAGGTCATGGGTGGCCTCGGTGGTTTCGCCGGCTTGTTCTCCCTCAAGGGTGACTACAAGGAGCCGTTGCTCGCCGCATCGACCGACGGCGTCGGAACCAAGCTCGCTGTCGCGCAGGCGATGGACAAGCACGACACGGTCGGACTCGACCTCGTCGCCATGGTTGTCGACGACCTCGTCGTCTGTGGCGCCGAGCCGCTGTTCCTCCAGGACTACATCGCTGTCGGCCGGGTCATCCCCGAGCGCGTCGCGGAATTGGTCAGCGGTATCGCCGAGGGCTGCATCCAGGCCGGTTGCGCTCTCCTCGGTGGCGAGACCGCCGAGCACCCCGGCATCATGGCTGACGGTGACTACGACCTCTCCGCCACCGGCGTCGGTGTCGTGGAGGCCGAGAAGCTGCTCGGACCGGATCGCGTTCGCCCCGGCGACGTCGTCATCGCGATGGGTTCTTCGGGACTGCACTCCAACGGTTACTCACTGGCCCGTAAGGTCCTGCTCGAGATCGACCGCATGAACCTGAGCGCACACGTCGACGAGTTCGGCCGCACGCTCGGTGAGGAACTGCTCGAGCCCACCAAGATCTACGCCAAGGACTGCCTGGCACTCGCTGCCGAGACCGACGTGCGCACGTTCTGCCACGTCACCGGTGGCGGCCTCGCCAACAACCTCGCGCGCGTCATGCCCAAGGGCTTGGTCGCCGAACTCGATCGCGGAACCTGGAGCCCCGCTCCGGTCTTCGCCATGATCGCGCAGCGCGGACGCGTCGAGCGCGCCGAGATGGAGCAGACGTTCAACATGGGCGTCGGCATGGTCGCCGTCGTCGCACCCGAGGACGTCGACCGTGCACTTGCCGTCCTCACCGCACGCCACATCGACTGCTGGACGCTCGGTAGCGTCAAGAAGGCGTCGGACGCCGCTGCAGAGCGTGCGTTCCTGGCCGGAGACCACCCGCGCTTCTAGACCGCAACGTCAGCTGCCCCATCGGAGAGATCCGGTGGGGCAGTTTTGTGTGTCCGTGCAAGCAGACGCGAGGCGGAAAATCGAACGCAAAAATGAGGAAGAGCGATCAGCTCTTCCTCATTTCACAGTCTGCGCGGTGGCAGTGCGCGGTCAACGCCGCCAGTCGTCGTAGTCGTCCTCTCGCGCATGCCCTTCCCTATCGGAAGTCTGGTCCGATCGGACACTGCTCCGATGCGAGTTGTTCGATCCACCTGCGAGCTCTCTTTGCAGGCTGTCGAAATCCGTGGTCGGTACGCTGTATTTCAATTCGCGTGCAACCTTGGTCTGCTTTGCCTTAGCCCGGCCGCGGCCCATGGCTGACCCCCTCGCGCTTTCGCGGGGCGGCCTGGGGAATTTGGCGGCCCCGTTTGAGTGTGTAAGTTTCCTGACACACACTCTAGCGTGGAAAAGTCGCTTCCGCTTCCACGAAGGCCTCACCGCCGTGTCTGATTGCTCTCACTATGGCCGCGAGCTGCCAGGATGCTGAAAGAACTCGTCAGAACTTTGTGAGAACTGCTCAGAAGTTTCCGGGAATTGCGCGAATCGTCCCCACTCGGGCGTCGCCGCCGAAGACCGGAGCGGATGCGAGAGCCGCCAACTCCTCGGTCCACTCGGTGTTCATCCGCTTGAGCAGAGCTGCCGCCAAGGGCAGGAGCGCCCGCTCGTGACCGTCGTCGATCTTGAGGGCGAAAGCGGACCCGTCGGGAAGCGCTCCGGCGTAGATGCCGTCGTATCCGGTCTTGGAGAACAGACCCGGCACGGCGGACATCAGGCGCTGATCGTTGCGGCCGGTGCCCGAGACGAGGAAGGGGTTCTCGCGGACCGCGTCGGCCACAGCTCGTTCGGGTGAGTCGGGCTCAGACGAGGGCAGGCGTCCGAATGCCCGAGCCAGGTTCGTGAGCGAGAGCGGCACGATCGGGAGACCACAACCGTCGATGCCGAGTTCCTGCTCTTCCTCGCCGCTGAGATCGAAGATCGTCTCCTGGATCGCGAGTTGGAGGGGATGAGTCGGCTCCATGTACGTCTCGAGCGGCCAGTCGTTCACGACGCACGTGGCGAGCATCGCGGAGTGCTTGCCCGAGCAGGTCATGTAGATCGGGCTGGGAAGCTCGCCCGCTGCGATCAGTTCGGCTCGGGCCAGTTCGTTGCCCGGCAGATCGGAGGGGCACTGCAACTGGTCGACACCGAGTTGGTAGCGAGCGAGAAGCGCTGCGACCAGTTCGATGTGATCGGCCTCGCCCGCATGTGAGGACGACGCGACGGCCAGCTCTTCCGGGCTGGTGGGTGCAAAGCCGTTACGAAGCGCAGCGACGGCTTGCAGCGGCTTGTTCGCCGAGCGCGGGTAGATGGGTGTGTGAATTTCCCCGAGTCCGACAACGACCTCGCCGTCGGCGCCGAGAATGACGGCCGATCCGCGATGCACGCATTCGCGGAATCCGGAGCGGACCACTTCCACCAATTCGATACTCACGAGTGCACCTGCGCTTCTGCTTGTTCGATGAACCTCTGGACACGCGCGGTGACGTTCGGTGCAAGATCGGTGTGTTCTGCGAGCAGCCGTCGAAGCCGCTCAGGGTCCGTTCCGGCGAAGACCTCTCGAACAGTCACTCCGTGATCCGGTACGTGGACTCGGGTGACCGAATCGCCCGCGGCGATCGTGCCGGTCCGGTTGACGCGAAGATAGGCGCCGACGTCGGTCCGCTCGGTGAATCGCTTGACCCAGCCCTTCTCCGCGGCCCAGATGCCGAAGGTGCCACACGGGACCCGGGGAGCGGTCACTTCGAGTTCGAGAACGTCCGACGCCTCGGCTCCGGTGATGTGCCAACGCTCGCCGATCACGGCGTCCGTGACGAGCATCCCGCTGATGTGAAGATTCTCGCCGAACCATCCGGGGCCGAGTGGTCGGCCCAATTCGTCCGACCAGCGCTGCGCTTCGTCGCGCTGATACGCGTAGACAGCTTGGAAGGCGCCGCCGTGGAACTCGGTGTCGCAGACGTAGTCGCCACCCAGACCGAGTCGGCCGACCGCGACGCGGCCGTCGACGGGACGCTTGTCGATCGCGGTACGGGGGACTCGCCTGACGCCACTGTCACGTTCGGTGTGGACGACGCAGACCGCGTCGACCATGCCCGTCACTTTCCGCGCAATCGGTTGACAGCCTCACGTCCGGCCTGGGGTGCGTCGTCCGCCACGATCGAATCCGGATCGATGGACGCAGCGCTGGGGCCGGCCATCAGTTCGGTGTCGACCGGGATGTTGCGCTTGATCAGAGCGAGTGCGATGGGGCCGAGTTCGTGATGATTGACGACGGTCCCGACGCGTCCGACGGCCCGTCCGCCCGCCGTGATCGGGTCACCCGGTTCCGGGACGGCTTCGGCGCTGCCATCGAGGTGCAACATGACGAGATGGCGCGGGGGCTTGCCGAGATTGTGAACCCGGGCGACGGTTTCCTGACCGCGGTAGCACCCCTTGTCGAGGTGGACGGCGCCGTGCTCGGCCGGCCCACCGATCCAGTGGACCTCGTGCGGGATGGTCCGTTCGTCGGTGTCCAGTCCGAGGCGAGGCCTCGTCGCTTCGACGCGCAGTGCCTCGAAGGCCCAACTGCCGGCGGGCTTGGCGCCGGCATCGGTCAGCCTGGTCCACCACGCTGCCAGTTGCTCACGTGGGACGAGAAGGTCGAAAGAGTTCTCGGTAGGCCACGGCATGCGGCGGACAAATCCGCCGTCGGCCAAGGCGTGAGCGTCGTAGGCCTCGGTGGGTGTCTGAACCTCGAGTGCGGCGAGGACAGTTGACGCTTCGGGTCCGATCAGGCTCAGGACCGCGAGTTCGTTGCCGTCTCGAGGTTCGGCCTTGGACCAGAACACCATCTTCTTCAAGAAGGAGAGAAGGTCGGGTCCGCGGTTCGCCTCGGTGTCGATCCAGGTGACACCTGCCAGGTCCGTCTGCACGAAGTGGTGCTCGACGCGTCCGTTGACGTCCAGGCTCAAGTTCTCGGCACTCTTGCCGTCGGGGAGCGCGGCGATGTGCTGGCTCGAAATCGTGTGCAGCCACGTGAGGCGTTCGTCGCCGGGAATGGCGATCACGAATCTGTGACTGCGGTCGACCACCACTGCTGCGCGCTGCGCGGTTCGCTGTTCGCCGAGAGGATCGCCGTAGTGCCACGCGACACCGATGTCGGCCGAACCGTCCGGTGCGGTGACCGCGCCGGGGGAAGTCAGAAGTGGGCTGTTGGGCACAAGAGCGTTGTCGACCACGAGACCAGTCTAGGAGTGTGGGCGGGATCGCGGTTACAGGGCGGCCCCGGCGGCTTGGCGGATCGTTAGGGTTGATGGCATGCCTGATCGCGTATTGGTGACTCTCGACCATGAGGTGCTCGATGCTGACGCACCGTTTCTGCACGCCGACGACCTGGCGGTGGTGCGCGGCGACGGAGTCTTCGAGACGCTGTTGGTACGCGACGGCCGCGCCCGGGTGGTCGAGGGACACCTGAGTCGACTGGTTCTGAGCGCACGGGCACTCGGCCTGCCCGCTCCCGTTCTCGATGATTGGCGTCTGGCGATCGAGATGGCTGCCGAGGAATGGGGGACCGAGAAGGAAGGCGCCCTTCGTCTCGTTCTGACCCGCGGCCGTGAGAGCGGCGACAAGCCGACAGCCTTCGTGATGGTCGGTCCGGTGGCCGATCGGGTCAGACAGGTCCGCGAATCGGGGTTGTCGGTGATGACTCTCGAGCGAGGTTTCTCTGTCGATCTCTCTGCCCGGGCACCCTGGCAGCTACTGGGCGCGAAGACGTTGTCGTACGCAACCAACATGGCAGCGCTTCGATATGCGGCGAATTTGGGTGCTGACGATGTGATCTTCGTCAGTTCCGAGGGCAATGTGTTGGAGGGGCCACGCTCGACGGTGGTGATCGTTCGGGACAGGACTTTGATCACACCGCCTCCCGCACAGGGCATTTTGATGGGCACTACGCAGCGCGCCCTGTTCGACGTTGCCGGCAGTGCTCGCTTCGATTGCCGATACGAAACCCTCCGACCTGCGGATTTGATTGCGGCCGACGGAGTGTGGATGGTTTCGAGCGTCACGCTGGCCGCACGCGTCCATACACTCGACGGGCTCACATTGCCAGAGCCGAAGGTCTCCGGGGAATTCGCGGAATTGGTTGAACGTGCAATTGATTCGGATTCAGCAGGGCGATAGGCGAATAGGAATCGCGACAGGTCTCTACTACATTTGGTAGTAGCAAAGTCCTGCGGTCCAAACCGGACAGCAGTACCGTGTCCGCAGGGGCCGAGCGACTGCCCGCGTCTCGAACCCCGAAGCCTGTCCCAGGGCCCTACTCTCGGAGTAGCCAATGGATACTTTGGACGTCTCCAGGTGGCAGTTCGGTATCACTACCGTCTACCACTTCATCCTTGTTCCGCTGACCATCGGACTTGCGCCGATGATCGCGATCATGCAGACGATGTGGGTGGTCACCAAAAAGGACCACTGGTATCGGCTCACCAAGTTCTTCGGCAAGCTTTTCCTCATCAACTTCGCACTCGGTGTAGCCACCGGCATCGTGCAGGAGTTCCAGTTCGGCATGAACTGGAGCGAGTACTCGCGATTCGTCGGTGACGTCTTCGGAGCTCCGCTCGCATTGGAAGGCCTTGTCGCCTTCTTCATGGAGTCCGTCTTCATCGGACTCTGGATCTTCGGTTGGGGCAGGCTACCCAAACTTGTACACCTGGCGTGCATTTGGCTCGTGGCGATCGGCGTCAACGCGTCGGCGTTCTTCATCATCGCGGCCAACTCGTTCATGCAGCATCCGGTCGGTGCGACGTACAACCCTGAAACGGGTCGTGCCGAGCTCACCAGTATCTGGGAGCTGTTGACCAACAACACCGCTCTTGCTGCCTTCCCGCACGCGGTTGCCGGCGCCTTCCTGACGGCGGCGACGTTTGTTGCCGGCATCAGTGGTTGGTGGATGGTGCGGAACATGCGCCGCGCCAAGCAGGCTGAGGCCGCCGAAGCCGAACGCCTCGAGTCCGACGCGCGCACGATGTACCGTCCGGCAACACGATTCGCGTTGCTCGTCATGATCGTGGCCGGAATCGGAATCATCTACACCGGTGACGTCCAAGGCAAGCTCATGTTCCAGCAGCAACCCATGAAGATGGCGTCGGCGGAATCGCTGTGTGAGACAGAGATGGATCCGGACTTCTCGATCCTCACTATCGGCACTCACAACAACTGTGACAGCGTGACGCACGTTCTGAAGGTGCCGTTCGTTCTGCCATGGTTGGCCGAGGGCAAGTTCACCGGCGTCGAACTGCAAGGCGTGAACCAACTGCAGGAGCAGGCGGAGCAGGACTTCGGACCGGGTAACTACCGACCGAATCTCTTTGTCACGTACTGGTCTTTCCGCGCCATGATCGGCCTCGCCGCCGGTTCGGCAGCACTGGCTCTCGCGGGGCTGTGGGTCACACGTAAGGGGCGAGTCCCGGACCAGAAGTGGTTCGGAGTCCTCAGCCTCGTCGCGATTCCCACTCCGTTCATGGCGAACAGTGCCGGTTGGATTTTCACCGAGATGGGCCGTCAGCCCTGGGTGGTGCATCCCAATCCGACCGGCGTCGACATGATCAGACTCACTGTCGACCAAGGTGTTTCGGACCACGCGTCGGCTACCGTCTGGGCTTCGCTGATCACCTTCACCCTGCTGTACGGAGCGCTGGGAGTCGTCTGGTTCAAGCTGATCGTGCGGTACGCGAAGGAAGGCCCGTTGGAGCACGACATGCATCCGCCGGGCGATACAGATCATGATGAGCCGGAAGATCCGGACAAGCCCAAACAACTGTCGTTCGCGTACTAGGAGGCGATCATGGGACTTCAAGAAGTATGGTTCGTGCTCGTCGCAGTACTGTTCATCGGGTACTTCGTCCTCGAAGGGTTCGACTTCGGTGTCGGGATGCTCATGCCGATCGTCGGCAGAGGCAGTGACCTCCCGGCCGATACGCGTCGACGGGTGGCGCTCAACACGATCGGCCCGGTGTGGGACGGCAACGAAGTGTGGCTGATCACCGCCGGTGGCGCGATGTTCGCGGCATTCCCGGAGTGGTACGCGACGTTGTTCTCCGGGTTCTATCTACCGCTGCTGATCATCCTGGTGGCCTTGATCGTTCGTATCTGTGCCATCGAATGGCGAAGCAAGATCGACGACGACAAATGGCGTCAGCGTTGCGACTGGGGCATCATCTTCGGCTCCTGGGTCCCGGCAGTTCTCTGGGGCGTGGCTTTCGCGAACATCGTTCGGGGCGTGGCGATCAACGCCGACAAGCAGGTCGAGTCGGGATTCTTCGATCTGCTCAATCCATACGCGCTGCTCGGCGGTCTGACCACCGCGCTGGTGTTCGCTCTCCACGGCGCAGTGTTCCTGGCACTCAAGAGTGCCGACGAGGTTCGTGAAGACGCCGTGAAAATTGCCGCACGACTGGCAATTCCGGCTATTCCGGTCGCCGGCGGATTCGTCCTCTGGACGCAACTCGCCTACGGCAAGGGATGGACGTGGATTCTGGTAGCTGCCGCTGCTGCGGCACTGATCGGCGTCGTCTTCCTGACGCGGGCCGAGCGCGAAGGCTGGGCCTTCGTTCTCACCTGTGTGGCCGTCATCGCCACCGTCGTGCTGCTGTTCGCCTCGCTGTTCCCGAACGTCATGCCGTCGACGCTGGATCCGGCGTACAGCCTGACCATCGAGAACGCGTCGTCGAGTCCGTACACGCTCAAGGTGATGACGTGGGCCGCGGCATTCATGACGCCGGTGGTGATCATCTACCAGGGCTGGACGTACTGGGTGTTCCGACAGCGCATCTCCTCCAAGCAGATTCCGGCGTCGATCGGTCTGCGATTCAAGGAGAAGACGTGGTAGTCACGAACCCTGAATCACGACACATTCGAAACACGAAAGAACTGACGGTCGAATTCACGTGACAATCGAAGTAGGTGACGCTCCCACCACTCGGGAGCGTCGCCGGGGGCCGATCGACCCGCGGCTGTGGCGACATTCCGCTTCTGCGCGCGGCTATCTGATCCTCACGGTCGCTCTGTCGATGGTGAACGTCGTGATGGTCATCGTCGCGGCGCTCATGATCGGCCGGGTGCTGGCCGGAGTGATCACCACTCGAACTGTGGATGTTTCCTCGTGGACAACCGAATTGGTTGTTCTCGCCGCAGCTGTGGCGGTCCGAGTTCTGGGGACTTGGCTGCAGACCAGGTATGCGCACCGGGCGTCGACTCGCGTCGTTGCCGAGATCAAGAACGGCGTGCTGACGTCGGCGACGGCGATGAGTCCTCGCGATCTGGATCCGCGGCGTGACGAGATCGCGACCGTGGTCACCCGAGGTGTCGACGGCCTTGGTCCGTACCTGACGGGATACCTTCCGGCCCTGGTCTTGTCGGTGACGCTGACACCCATCACCCTGATAGTCATTGCGGTGCAGGACATGACGTCTGCGGTCATCATCTTCGTGACGCTGCCGCTGATCCCCATCTTCATGATTCTGATCGGCTTGCTGACAAAGGGTAAGTCGGAGAAGACGCTGGCAGCGATGACCACGTTGTCTTCGCAACTGCTCGATCTTCTTGCCGGTTTGCCGACGCTGCGGGCGCTCGGTCGTCAGCAAGGTCCTGCCGAGCGCGTCCGTGAACTCGGTGACGCTCATCGGCGAACGACGATGTCAGCTCTCCGCGTCGCGTTCCTGTCCTCGATGGTGCTGGAACTGCTCGCAACGCTCTGCGTCGCGTTGGTGGCCGTGAGTATCGGCTTGCGACTGGTGTACGGCGACATGTCACTCGAGCCGGGGATAGTCGCGTTGATCCTCGCCCCGAGGTGTACCTGCCACTTCGGATGGTGGGAACCCAGTTCCACGCCGCCGAGGACGGAATGGCGGCAGCCAACAAGGCATTCGAGGTTATCGAGGCGGATTCTGCCGCGCCGGAGGGTGGTAGCACGACGGTGGTCGCTCGAGGCGCCGACATCGTCTTCGACGGACTCGGTGTGGCCTCTCGTGGGGGAGTCGCACCGTCTCGACTTTCCGCCATGGCATCGCCAGGGGCGATCACCGTGCTCACCGGTCCCAACGGCTGCGGCAAGTCGACGGCAGTGCACGCGCTGCTCGGGTTGATCGAACCGAGCAGTGGGCGTGTGACGGTCGCCGGCGTCGATGTCCGAGACCTGGACGAGCACGCGTGGTGGAGTCAGTTGGCCTGGCTTCCCCAGCATCCGGTCCTCCTACCCGGCACCGTTCGTGAAAATCTCGATCTCACCGGGGTCGTCGATGCGCAAGCACTGACCCACGCCGCTGCTGCGACGGGATTCGACGCGGTACTGGCCGAGCTGCCTGCGGGCGTCGAGACCGTGATCGGCGTCGGCGGTACAGGTCTGTCTTTGGGGCAGCGGCAACGGCTGGCACTGACACGCGTGCTTGCCTCGGACCGCGCAGTTCTTGTCCTGGACGAACCCACCGCTCACCTCGACTCGGATTCGGAAGGGACAGTGTTGGCTTCTCTGAGAGCACGGGCGGAGCGTGGCGACACCGTTGTCGTGATCGGCCACCGTCCGAGTGTGCTTGCCGCAGCTGACCGGATCGTCGAGGTACACGCTCATGAGAAGTGAAACTCACGATCCGCTCCTGCGTGCTCTGCGGCTACTGGAACTTCGGCCACGACGCGTACTGACGGCGGTAGCGGCGGGTGTGGCGACACTCGGTAGCGCACTCGCCTTGGCGGCGCTGTCCGCATGGTTGATCACGCGGGCTTGGGAGATGCCTCCCGTTCTCGACCTCAGTGTCGCTGTGGTTGCCGTACGCGCGTTGGGAATCTCGCGTGGTGTCTTCCGCTACCTCGAGCGATTGACGACGCACGACGTCGCGTTGCGCGGAACCACCGCGGCGCGATCGAGGATCTACCAGCAGTTGGCCGCAGGAGATCCCGCGGCAGCAGCCGGACTACGACGCGGTGACCTGCTCTCACGTACGGGCGCCGACGTGGATGCACTGGGCGACGTCGTCGTCAAAGCACTGATCCCGATTGCGGTCTCGATTGTCCTCGCGTTTGCTGCGGTGGGAATCCTGTTGTTCATCTCGGTTCCGGCCGCGCTCATCCTGGCTGTTGCGCTGGCGGTGTCCGGGATCGCGGCACCCTGGCTGTCGGCTCGTGCTGCTCGTCTCGCCGAGGCCGACAGTTCTGCTGCCGCAGCGCGATTCAGTGAGTCCGCGGTGACCGCCCTCGACCATTCCGCCGAGCTCCGGGTATCGGGTCGCTTGGACCAGGCGGTGAGCGAGGCGGTCTCTGCCGAGAACGATGTGGTCGACGCAACCGATCGCGCGGCGGTCCCGAGTGCCTTTGCCGCCGCTGCCGCGCCCCTGGCAATCGGAGTGAGCGTCCTCGGTGCCCTGCTGATCGGAATCTCGCTGTACGGAACCACCGACATGTCACCGATGTCCATGGGAATCCTTGTACTGCTTCCGCTGTCGGCTTTCGAGGGAACCGCGATACTGCCCAGCGCGGCGGTGGCACTGACCAAGGCGAGGCTGGCGTCGGCACGCATCATGGCGGTACTCGATCGAGCCGACGCCGAACACGTTGAAGGAAATCGTGCGTGGCCGGAGGACGGGGTCCTGAGTGTGCACGCGTTGCGGGCGGGTTGGCCCGGGGGAAAGGTGACCGAACCGCTGTCGGTGGATCTTCCTCGCGGTGCTCGTGTTGCCGTCGTCGGCGAGAGCGGATCCGGAAAGACCACCGCGCTGATGACGATGGCGGGACTGCTGCCGCCTATCGCGGGAACAGTGCGCGTTGGCGTAGTGGATGTTTCGGAAGTCGATCCGGCCGAACTGCGCAGGCACGTCGGGTACTTCGCCGAAGACGCACACCTCTTCGAGACGTCGGTACTCGAGAACCTGCGCGTCGCGCGGGGTGACCTCACCGCCGAGGACGCGGAGAAGGCACTTGCCGCAGTTGGTCTCGGCGACTGGCTGTCGGAACTGCCGGAAGGGCTCGACACCTACCTGGTCGGCGGCATGCGAGCGGTTTCGGGCGGTGAGCGTCGTCGGTTGCTGTTGGCGCGCGCGATCGTCTCGCCCGCGGAGGTACTGCTGCTCGACGAGCCGACCGAGCACATGGACGCGGAGGCGGGCGATCAGTTGCTCCGCGAGTTGCTCAGTCGCGACGCAACGCTGGTCGATTCTTCGCGAACCGTTGTTGTCGTCACCCACCAACTTCCGGACGGCACACCAGCTGACCAGGTGATATGCGTCGGAAAAGTTTCTGTGGAAAATACGTTGCCGTCATCGTGAAGTGGGCGTACTTTCTCCTGTACACAAGGAAGGAGGTGGTCTGAAATTGAAGTACAGACGGACGCGTGAGGTGGCTGCCAGCTAGCCGCAATCGCTGATGGAATTCACTTACCGCGTGAGCGGCCGGCGAATCCCAGGCAGCCACCCGACCCCCGAGCCCCCGATCAGTCCGACCGGGATCCGCGCGAAAGCGTGGGTGTGGCTCGGGGGTCGCTTCGTGCTGTGCGCCTTTATCAACCCCCGGCGGTTAATAAAGGCGCACAGCGTGGACAAGGATTAGGCCCCCACCATCCACCGCGCTCGAGGATCGCTCTGACCTCGGCTGCAGTTCGGCACGAGGCCCCTCCACCTCCACCCAACCGAAGACCAGTGTGGCGTTGCCTGACAGTTCGGATGCGTTTCCTCGCCGACGATCCCGCAGCGCAGTCGCCCGAGAAGAGTGGAAGGCAAATCCGTCGAGTCGAACGATCAGTGCGACACCGCAATTGCGGTAGTCGACGTCCTCGTAGAAAGTTCTCCCATCGACGAGGACCGGCGATTGCCGTCGTGCTTCCGGCAAACCGTGTGCTCGCTCGACCTCGATTGCGTAGCGATGCTCGAGTACCGACTGGACACCGCGATCCAACAGGTCCAATGTCGAGGACAGTGCTTTGACATATCGCCTCGGCCGTCGGCATTCCATTCGGGTGCGCAATTCCATCCGTGACACTTTGCACGCCGTGGCGGAGCGAACCAGAGAACGAGCGGCGTCGCGAGCCGACGGCTCTGCAACCGCCAGGTCAATTGCGGTGTCGGCCAGCGAAGTACGAGCAGGCTGAGTGGCAACGCCGATGTGGGCATGAGCGCGTGAACGATGAACGATCACTCCGGGATGGGCAGTGGACCACCCCAACGGAACGGGGCGCGCCGGGGAGCGTTCGGGTCTGACCGTCGGACTCTGACAGCGGGAGGATCTGCCGTATCGGACCGTGATGTGGATCGGCAGTTCGGACTCGATGTGCGTGAGTCCCCACTCTTCAGCTGCCGTCCGGTGACTCAGGTAGGTCTCTCCGCCGCCGAAGAGAAGGGCGGCCTCGAGAATCATTGCTCGGTTGAGCGGGCCGTTGGTGCTGGATTGAACGCCGTGGAGGACGGTTGTCCATTGACCCGATTCGACCAGATGTTGGATGCGCCGCGGTGAATAGCCGAAAGGGCGTAGTTGTTTGTTGGTCGCGAGTCCGTGCTGGAAGTCGAAGAGTCTTCGGAGATCAGGATCGATGTAGTCGCAGCTCATGCGAATACCGTGAGATCGCGGACCGACAAGAATCGGTCGAAGATGCCGCTCCGAAGCCCGCCTGTGGAATTTGTCGGTGCCTGTGGATAAATCTGCTGTGCGCCTTTATTAACCGCCGGGGTTAATAAAGGCGCACAGCAGAGCTAGCCGATGTAGCGCGTCAGGCGGGCCGAGAGACGCGGTTCCAGGCCACCGTCAGACATGATCCGCTCTTCGACGTACGCGAGGTCGCCGCCTTCGACGATGCCGTACAGACGCTTCGCGCCGCCGTACAGTGCACCGGACTGGCTGCGGATCACCACGTCGGTGGCAAGTTCCCACGACGCTTGGGTGAGTGCGCGCCCGTAGTACATTTCGACGACACCGGAGCTGTGGCTGAGCAGGAGTTCGACCACTTCCTGGTTGACGCTGCCCGGGATGCCGTCGCCGCCCATGCGCCAGTAACCGCTCTCGCGCAGATCGGGGCTCACGTACTTGCCCTCGGCGTCGAGGCGCCAGGACCGGGACTCCCAATTGAGGTACGGGCCGCCGTCGTGCGAGATGACGATCTGCTGACCGAAGGCGTAGTCGCCGTTCTCGTCGTGTCCTTCACCTTCGCCGCGCCAGACACCGACGAGGGGGAGAAGCGCGAGGAGTTCGGGATTGATGTCCGGGCCGAGGCGCAGGTTTGCGGTGTCCTCCGGCAACGGAAGGTCCGGCAGGGTCGGAATGTTGAGCGACGCCGTCGACTTGGAGCGCTCGACGGCGATGGCGACAGCTTCGTCCCCGCTGCCGCGCCTTACGGCACCTGCAGCGGCGGAATCGTCAGCGGTCGCGTCGGACCCTGAATCCGGAGCCTGACTCACGACTCGTCGGTGACCAAGCGGTACACGACGTACACGGAGAACCAAGCGATCATGACGGATGCGAGTGCGAGGAGTACCTCGAAGAAAATGACCACGGGTACATCTTAGACCGCGGCGACCGACCGGAAAAATCGGGAGCCGGAATGCAGAAGGCCCCGCACCGGAGGGGTGCGGGGCCGCCTGACAAAGCAGGAATTACTTGCTGACGGTCACGTCCACGTTGTGCACGCCCGAGCCCTCGGGAGCGACGGTGGAGGTGCCGTTGCCCGAGCTGGACAGTGCACGCACGGTCCACTCGCCCGGAGCGGCGAAGAAGCGGAAATCGCCGGTTCCCGATGCCACGACCTCGGCCGTGAACTCTCCGGAGCCGTCGAGCAGACGCACGAATGCGCCGCCGATGGGCTGGCCGTCAGCTGCGAGAACGCGGCCGGTGATGACCGTTTCCTTCTCGACGTCGACGCCGGCAGGCAGGGTCTGGCCCTGAGTAGGTGCTCCACACATGATCAGGCTCCCAATTCGATCGGTGCGCCGACGAGTGAGCCGTATTCGACCCAGCTGCCGTCGTAGTTCTTGACGTTGTTCTTGCCGAGGATCTCCTGCAGGACGAACCAGGTGTGGCTCGAACGCTCGCCGATGCGGCAGTAGGCGATCGTTTCCTTGGTGTCGTCGAAGCCCTTTTCCGCGTACAGCTTGGCGAGGTCGTCGTCCGACTTGAAGGTGCCGTCCTCGTTGGCGGTGGTGCTCCACGGGATGTTGATGGCTCCGGGGACGTGGCCACGCTGCTGCGCCTGCTCCTGCGGAAGGTGGGCGGGAGCGAGGATCTTGCCCGAGAACTCGTCAGGGCTACGAACGTCGACGAGGTTCTTGCTGCCGATGGCGTCGATGACCTCGTCGCGGAAAGCGCGGATCGAGAAGTCGGGGGTCTCGGCCTTGTACTGCGTGGCTTCGCGGTTGACTGCGTCCTTGGAGAGCGGGCGTCCGTCGAGTTCCCACTTCTTGCGGCCGCCGTCGATCAGCTTGATGTCCTGGTGGCCGTACAGCTTGAAGTACCAGTAAGCGTAAGCGGCGAACCAGTTGTTGTTGCCACCGTAGAGAACGACGGTGTCGTCGTTCGCAATGCCTTTGGCGGAGAGCAGATCCGAGAACTGCTCCTGGTTCAGGAAGTCGCGTCGGACGCCGTCCTGGAGGTCCTTGCGCCAGTCGAGCTTGACTGCACCCTCGATGTGGCCGCCGTCGTATGCGCTGGTGTCCTCGTCCACCTCGACAAAAACGGTCTTGGGGGTGTTGAGGTTCTGCTCAGCCCAGTCAGCGGAGACTAGGACGTCGGAGCGAGCCATGGTGTTCCTTTCGATGTGGTCTTGCATCGGTCGTTATCTAGCAGGGGATCAGCAGGGTTGTGGGGCAAGCGTTTTCACGCGGTGGTAGCGCGGCCGGTATTTCGCAGCCTTGCGACGAGTGGATAGATCTGGCAGCCGAGGCAGATACCGAACGCGGCGTTGAGCAGGGCCGCGAACAAGGCGAAGCCGGTGGCAACGGTGCCGACGATCGTCGACCCGGCCAGGAAACCGACCGTGCCTGCCAATGCGAAGACGAAGCCGACGAACTGCGCGAAGCGCAGCGGCGCTACGGGTTCGCGTTCGCTGACCGGCGAGAGTCGCGGGGCGACGAGCTTGCCGAAGATCTGGCCGTACGGGCTGCGCTTGGGGCCGAGTACCGCTCCGACCGCGAAGACGATGGCCTGCAGTGCGAGAACGACGGTGGCGGCGGGCAGTGAGAAGGTCGAGAGGATGAGCGTGAGTACGAGAACGCCGGTGGTGACCCACGCGGCGAATCGAGGTCCGCGGACGTCGACCTGCTCGAGCTGGGGTGTGGTTGTGGACATCGGGAGTGCTCCTGCGCTGGATTGCATGATGCTGTGCCTGGACCGAGAAAACGGGACGTCAAAGTCCCACTCGGTGGATTGATCACGTGAGCGAAAGCTCGAAGGTCAGAGAGATCTGACGGATGTGGTGATCAGCAACAGGTACAGCAACAGCCCCCGAGGCGGCACAGGTCTACTGCGCGGCGTCGGGTGAGCATCAGCTCGTGGCGGGTTTGCACGTCGGCGAGTTTACCCCGAATTCTCGGATTTTGGCTCGTGGGGTCCGGATAGTGGTACGAGTGCAGCTTTCAGATCGGCTGCGGATGGCACTCCGGACACCCGGAACTGTTCCTCCAGGCCACCGTCGAGGATGAAGGTGGTGGGCAGCGAGAGGACACTCATCTCGCGTGCCAGAGCCGGTTCCTTGTCGATGTCGAGCTCGATCTCCACCGGCGGACGGGGAGCGTCGGCCATCGAGATCACGACCTGACCGACGACGCGGCGTACTGCCGCGCACGGTCCGCACCAGTCGGCAGAGAAATGCAGTACGACGGGTCCGCCGTTCGGCGAAGAGACTCCAGCGGCGCGGAGCAGTTCGAGGCGACTGTCCGCCGCGTTGGTCGCGGCCGGCGCGGTGACTCGGACCTTTCCGTTGCGCGACTTGAGAAAGAGCCCGACCGCGACGACGGCGACCAGCGCGACCAGCAGAATTGTGATCCCGGTCATCGGTTCTGCAGCTCTGCGAGATCGATCGTCGTGTTTTCGGCGCTGCCTTCGATCACGATTCTTCCGCCTTCCGCGTAGACCAGGCTCGGCTGAATTCCGTAGGGAAGTGCCTGCGGATCGATCGTGTAGCTGAACAAGCCGAGGACGACGGGTTCGAGTGCTGCGGGGATCGAGAAATCGGCTTTGCCCTCCGGACCGAAGTACAGATTGCTGGCGACGATCTTGACCTGCCCACCTTCCAGAACCAGGTTGGCCTGCACGCTCACTGCAGTCTCGACCGGACCGACGGCAACCGTTCCCGTCAGCACGACGGCGCCCGCGGTGCTCGCTCCGGTTCCGCCGCTGCCCCCGGTGCCATCCGACTTGTTGGCAGGCGGCGAAGATACCTGCAGGTCAGGGATATTGAGCAGCTTTCCGAGGTCGGTGGCGTTGATTCCCATCCGGCCGTCGAGTTTGTCGACGGGGAGTTGGGTGACATTGCCGTTCACGATGTCGGAGAAGGGAACGGTGACCCCGCGCAGATCGGCCTCGACGGTCACTTCGCCCACCACGTCGCTCTGGACGCCGGTAGCTCTGACGTAGACGTCCTTGTATTTCCCGCCGAGTGCTTGGGTGAGGAAGGGGAACCCGTTGAAGGTGACCTCCGGATCCGACTCGAGTGATGCGCCGGTTCGGAGCTCGCGGGAAACCCGGTACTCGGCGTACGCGGCCGCGCCGAAATCGGCCACCAGTCCGAGGCCGAGGAGAAAGACGATGCCGATGATCAGTTTGCGCACCGCACCATTGTGACGGACTCCGGTCGGGGTTCGATGCGACGGCCCCGGTACCAGGCACGCTAATGTAGGGACCGACCAAAAGCGTCGAACTACTCGAGCGTTGCCCTCACGGGTTGCGCGGGCTACTAGATAGGAGGCCGTGTGGAACTGCTCCTCCTCACCTCCGACCCCAACCCGGAAGCTGTACTACCGGCGTTGGCGTTGCTGGCGCACTCGGTTCGGCCTGCCCCCACAGAGGTTTCCTCGCTACTCGAGGCAAGTTCCGCGGACGTGGCATTGGTGGATGCGCGCACCGATCTGGCTGCCGCACGCGGGTTGTGTCGATTGCTCGGAAGCACAGGATCCGCAGTACCTGTGGTCGCCGTCCTCACCGAAGGCGGACTCGTTGCCGTCAACGCCGACTGGGGGTTGGACGACATCCTGCTTCCCGGTACCGGTCCGGCTGAGGTGGACGCCCGATTGCGGTTGTTGGTCGCCCGCAGCGGCGGTGTGGCCAGTCCGGAAGCGTCGGGAAAGATCACGCTGGGCGAACTGGTTATCGACGAGGGGACGTACACGGCACGACTGCGTGGACGGCCCCTTGATTTGACTTACAAGGAATTCGAGCTGCTCAAGTACCTCGCGCAGCACGCCGGACGGGTATTCACCCGGGCGCAGCTGCTGCAGGAAGTGTGGGGCTACGACTTCTTCGGCGGCACCAGGACGGTTGACGTCCACGTGCGTCGTCTGCGGGCGAAACTCGGCACCGAATACGAGTCCTTGATCGGTACAGTCCGAAATGTCGGATATAAGGCAGTGCGTCCGACCAGGGCCAAGGGTGGCGCAGCTGCTCCCGTTCAGTTCGAGGACGACGAGGACGTCGACTACGACGCGGCCGACGGATCGGTGGTCTGACGTGGGTTGGACAGATTCACTGCCGGCTGGATTCGCCGAGCAGGTTTCCGCGCTTCTCGATCGCGCAACCGAGTTCGACGGCAAGGCGCCCGTGTCGGAACAGGGGCGCCATGCCGTTGCCGGGCGCGGCGCCGCGCGACACTTCCTCGAACTCGACGGCGATGCAGTCGTCGGTTATGCGCAGCTGCAAGCCGGTTCGGACGAGCATCCCGACATGGCCGAGTTGGTGGTCGACCCGCAGGCGCGGCGCCGCGGCATCGGAACCAGGCTTGCCGCAGCGGTATTCGACGAGGGCCGGCCGGGCACGCGTGTCTGGGCGCACGGAAACGTCGACGCCGCAGTCGAATTCGCCAAGACCCTCGATCTGGTCAGCGTTCGTGAACTCCTGCAGCTGCGTCGACCACTCGATGCTCCGCAGCTTCCGGAAATCGTTGTGCCCGAAGGTGTGACGATTCGGACGTATCGTGGACCCGAAGACGATTCCGAGATCCTTCGCGTCAACAATGCGGCCTTCTCCTGGCATCCCGAGCAGGGTGGCTGGACCCAGGCGGAGATCGACGAGAGAACGGCCGAAGGTTGGTTCGACCCTGCTGGTCTGTTCATGGCGTTCGCGGACACCGATCCCGATACTCTTCTCGGCTTTCACTGGACCAAGGTGCACGCACCCGAAGGTGACGATCCGGAGCTGGGGGAGGTGTACGTCGTGGGGATCGATCCCGCGGCGCAGGGACGAGGTCTCGGCCGAGTGCTGACTCTCGCTGGCATGCATTACCTGCGTGATCGCGGCCTCGGAACCGTCCTTCTGTACGTCGAAGGCGACAACACGGCCGCCCTCCACACGTACGAACGACTCGGCTTCGATCGCTTCCATGTGGACATGGCTTACGCCCGCGCGCTCTGACGTCACAGTCGGACACGCAGAAATGTCCAGTCTGTTCATTCTCCGTTAACCATGTGTGGTCCAGCCGGACACCGCGCCCGCCTACTTTTCTCTGTGGGCAGCGCCGTGTTGCCTGATGCAGATTTCAATCATTCTGCGTCTCATGTCGCCGCCCGATCGTGGGCGTGGCGGTAGCGATTTCCGGAGGATCTTGGTGAATCTCAAGCGCAGTGGTGCCCTGCTCGGTGTAGTGGCCGTGGGCGCCATGACCTTGGCCGCATGTGGCAGCGACAACAACTCGTCGTCGACGGGTGTGGACGCGTCCGCATCGAACGCAACGTGCGAAGGCAAGAGCAACCTCTCTGCCGCTGGTTCCTCGGCACAGAAGAACGCCATGGACCAGTTCGTCGCCACTTACATCTCCGTGTGCCAGGAAAAGGGCAAGACGGTCAACGTCGCGTACAACCCCAGCGGTTCGGGCGACGGTCGTACACAGTTCATCGCCGGCCAGATCGACTTCGCCGGCTCCGACTCGGCCATCAAGGACGAGCAGGCCGACAAGGCCAAGGAGCGTTGCGTCGGCGGCGAAGCCTGGAACCTTCCCCTCGTCTTCGGCCCGATCGCAGTTGCATACAACCTCGACGGCGTCGACAAGCTCGTTCTCAACGCAGAGGTTCTCGCGAAGATCTTCAACGGCGGCATCACCAAGTGGAACGATCCGGCAATCGCCGCGCTCAACTCCGGTGCATCGCTTCCCGACGAGAAGATCACCACCGTGATCCGCTCCGATTCCTCGGGTACCACCGACAACTTCCAGAAGTACCTCGACGCGGCATCGAACGGTGCTTGGACGTCGGGCGCAGGGTCCGACTTCACCGGTGGCGTCGGTGAGGGCGCCAAGGGTTCGGCGGGCGTTGCACAGGCAGTTGCCACGGCACCGGGTTCGATCACCTACGTCGAGAAGTCGTTCGCCGATCAGAACAAGCTCTCGGTTGCCGAAATCAACACCGGCTCCGAGGCAGTCGCACTGACCAACGACACGGCCGCGAAGTCGATCGCAGGCGCGAAGTTCAAGTCCGACGCAACCGGCGACCTGACGCTCGACCTCGCGTCGATCTTCAAGACCAACGAAGCCGGCGCCTACCCGCTGGTTCTCGCCACGTACTCGATCGTCTGCTCCAAGGGCTACGACGCGGACACCTCCGCAGCAGTGAAGTCGTTCCTGACGAGCGCGGCCAACGAGGGTCAGGCCAACCTGGCCGAGCAGGGTTACGTCCCGCTGCCGTCCAACGTCCAGGATCGCCTCAACGCGTCCATCACGGCAATCAGCTGACCTAGAGACTCGTGCGGACAAGCTCATGGATCTACATTCAGACGTGAAGGAAGTGAGCGCGCATGAGTGACGCGCCCATCACCTCGACATCTCGTTCTCCCGGCCCCGCAACCAGCGGGGCCGGGGTGGGCGGTCCGAACGGCACCACGGAGGACACGATTACTTCCACCAAGGCTCCAGAAACCGAGCATCCTCCGAAGGGTGACGGTCCGGGTAGCGGCAACAGCAAGACGGTGACCCGTCCGGGTGACCGCATCTTCAGCTCGCTCGCCTCCGGTTCGGCAATCTTCATCACGGTTGTCATCGCGGCGATCGGCGCGTTCCTGATCTGGCGTGCTGTTCCTGCTTTGAGCCGGAACCAGGTCAACTTCCTGACCAGCCGTGAATGGGTCACGCAGAACATCAACGCGATGGCGTTCGGTGTCCTCGACCTTTTCCAGGTCACGGTGTTGGTCTCGCTGTTCGCACTGGTGCTCGCGATGCCGATCGCACTGGGCATCGCGATCTTCCTGACTTCGTACTCACCCAAGTGGCTCACGCGGCCACTGTCGTACACGATCGACCTTCTGGCAGCTGTGCCGTCCATCGTCTACGGCCTGTGGGGACTTCTCGTCTTCGCTCCGGCGATCACCCCGGTCGCGGTGTGGCTCAACGACACTCTCGGCTGGTTCCCGCTCTTCGCCGACGGCAGCGGATCGATCACCGGTGGCGGCACCATCTTCACCGCAGGCATCGTCCTCGCCGTGATGATCCTTCCGGTCATCACCGCAGTGACCCGCGAGGTGTTCATCCAGACCCCGCGATCACAGATCGAAGCCGCACTCGCCCTCGGCGCCACGCGCTGGGAAGTTGTGCGCACCACGGTCATCCCGTTCGGTAAGTCCGGCTACATCAGCGGCTCGATGCTCGGTCTCGGACGCGCACTCGGTGAGACGATGGCGCTCTACCTGATCCTGCGCACCACCTCTCAGGCCTTCGGCTGGTCGCTGTTCGACGGCGGCTCGACCATCGCCTCCAAGATCGCCCTCGGCTACGCGGAGTTCAACAACGACATCCAGGCAGGCGCGTACATCGCGGCCGGACTGGTGCTGTTCGTACTGACCTTCGTCGTCAACGCGGCTGCCCGCGCAGTGATCGCCGGAAAGAAGGACTGACCCATGACCTCCACTCTGGACCGGCCGGTCAAGGCCCCCACTTTCCAAGGCGTCGGCGCTCGTCGTCGTGCCAAGGACGTCATCGCGACCATCCTGGTGAGCCTGGCAGTCGTCATCGCGCTCATCCCGTTGGTCTGGGTGCTCTTCACGGTCATCGCCAAGGGCCTGCCCGCTCTGACGTCGCCTACCTGGTTCACCAACTCGCTGAGCGGATTGACGGCGTCGGCCGACGGCGGCGGTATCTATCACGCATTGATCGGTACCCTGCTGCAAGGCATCGTGTGCGCGGTCTTCTCCATCCCGCTCGGTATCTTCGTCGCGATCTACCTGGTGGAGTACGCCGACCGGAAGTCGAAGCTGGGCAAGCTGACCACGTTCATGGTCGACATCCTCAGCGGTGTTCCGTCGATCGTGGCCGCGCTGTTCATCTACGCCCTGTGGATCGCGACCTTCGGCTTCCCCAAGTCCGCGTTTGCGGTGTCACTGGCTCTGGTCCTTCTGATGGTCCCGGTCGTCATCCGCTCCACCGAGGAAATGCTGCGCATCGTCCCGATGGATCTGCGAGAGGCGTCGTACGCGCTCGGTGTGCCGAAGTGGAAGACCATCTCGAAAATCGTTCTGCCGACGGCACTTCCCGGCATCATCACCGGCGTCATGCTGGCCCTGGCACGCGTGCTCGGTGAGACCGCACCGCTGCTGATCCTCGTCGGCTACGCACCGTTCATCAACTTCGACCTGTTCAACGGCGAAATGGGCACACTGCCTTCCGTCATGGTCGCCGAGATGAACAACCCCACCGACGCCGGCACCAACCGCATCTGGGGCGCAGCACTGACCCTGATCCTGCTGATCGCGATCCTCAACATCGTCGCGAAGCTGATCGGTCACTTCTCACAGGTCAGAAGTAAGTGATGCGGCCTCGGAACATGTTCGTACTCAACAGCGTCAACAACTCAGTAGGGAGCCGGTAATGGCCAAGCGTCTGGATCTCAAGGACGTCAACATCTACTACGGCAAGTTCCACGCCGTCGCCGATGTGGGCCTGTCCGTCCCGCCCCGGAGCGTCACCGCCTTCATCGGCCCGTCCGGTTGCGGCAAGTCCACCGTTCTCCGTTCACTCAATCGCATGCACGAAGTGATTCCCGGTGCGCGCGTCGAGGGTTCGGTGCTGCTCGACGGCGAGGACATCTACGGCTCGAACGTCGATCCGGTCGGTGTTCGCAAGACCATCGGCATGGTGTTCCAGCGACCCAACCCCTTCCCGACCATGTCCATCAAGGACAACGTCGTCGCGGGCTTGAAGTTGCAGGGCGAGCGCAGCAAGAAGAAGCTCGACGAGGTGGCCGAGCGTTCGCTGCGCGGTGCCAACCTGTGGAACGAGGTCAAGGATCGCCTCGACAAGCCCGGTGGCGGCCTCTCAGGCGGTCAGCAGCAGCGTCTGTGCATCGCGCGTGCCATCGCGGTCTCGCCCGACGTCCTGCTCATGGACGAGCCGTGCTCCGCGCTCGACCCGATCTCGACTCTCGCGATCGAAGACCTGATCACCGAGCTGAAGAAGGACTTCACGATCGTCATCGTCACGCACAACATGCAGCAGGCTGCGCGTGTGAGTGACCAGACGGCATTCTTCAACCTCGAGGCAACCGGCAAGCCCGGTCAGCTCGTCGAGATCGACGACACCGAGAAGATCTTCTCGAACCCGACGCAGAAGGCCACCGAGGACTACATCTCCGGCCGCTTCGGATAGGTCCCGGGATCAACCCTGCACGATCATGTTTCACCCCCGTTTCCAACAGGAGACGGGGGTGAAACTTTTTGGTTGTGGTGATAGTTCCCACTCCGGTGCGCAGAGCTGAGCGTCGTTGGGCGCCCGAATAATTCGATGAGCAGCGCAAGTGCGCCGAGTGGGCGCTGAAGTAGCCGACGACGTGAATCTCGTGGATACTGACGACGCTTCGGACAATGCTAATCTCGGCCCGACAGCACGCTGTCGATCGATGTCGTTTCACAACCGGAAGGGCTTGTCAGTGCACCTCACCCCTTCAGATACCGAAAAGCTGCTCCTGAGCGTCGCGGGCATGGTCGCCCGTGACCGCCGCGAGCGCGGGGTACTGCTGAACTACCCCGAAGCGATGGCACTGATCTCGTGCTGGATTCTCGAGCGCGCGCGTGACGGAATGACGGTTGCGGAACTGATGAACGCCGGTCGGCAAGTGCTCACCCGCGACGACGTGATGGAAGGGGTACCCGAGATGATTGCAAACGTCCAGGTGGAGGCCACTTTCCCGGACGGTCGCAAGCTGGTCACCGTGACGGAGCCCATTCGATGATTCCCGGCGAGGTACGTGTGTCCACCGAACCGCTCGAGTTCGGCACGGACGCGGAGAAGATCACGATGGTCGTCGTCAACGACGGCGATCGCCCCATTCAGATCGGTTCACATCTCCACCTTCCCGCGGCCAACCCGGCGTTGACCTTCGATCGCGAAGCGGCAGACGGCTTCCGGCTCGACATCCCCTCGGGAACGTCGGTTCGGTTCGAACCCGGGGTCAGCAGAACGGTGACACTGATCGCGCTCGGCGGACTCAAAAGGGTTCCGGGCCTGCAGATCGTGCCGGACGAAGACCTACCGACACATGCGCGCGAGCCCAAGACCGTCATGCCGTTCGGCACGCCCGGCGTCGAGGTCGAAGAACCTTTGCGAGCGTCCTCGGTGAACGTGCGTGTGAGTGATGTTCCAGTCGAGGCGGATTCACCGGACGACGCCGCGACGACAGTTGAGAGGACAGCCGAATGAGCAGGATCGATCGACGCGGCTACGCCTCCCTGTACGGCCCGACCGCAGGCGACCAGATCCGTTTGGCCGACACAGATCTGTGGATCGAGATCGAGCACGACTACACCGCGACCGGCGACGAGATGGTCTTCGGCGGCGGTAAGAGCATCCGCGAGTCGATGGGCCAGGGCCTGACCACTCGCGACCAGGGCGCTCTCGACGTCGTCATCACCAACACGGTGATTCTCGATCACTGGGGAATCGTCCGGGCAGACGTCGGAATTCGCGACGGACGCATCGTTGCGATCGGCAAGTCCGGTAACCCCGACATCATGGATGGCGTGCATCCCAAGTTGCTCATCGGGCCGAGCACCGACGTGATCGCCGGCGAGGGGAAGATCCTCACCGCGGGTGCGATCGACACTCACGTGCACTTCCTCAGTGAAATCGAGATGATGGAGGCGCTCGCGACCGGTACGACGACGGTGGCGGGCGGCGGAACGGGCCCCACCGAGGGAAGCAAGGCAACCACCGTCACACCCGGCGCCTGGTCCTTGACGATGATGCACCGCGCCCTCGACCACATCCCGCTCAACGTTCTTCTCCTCGGCAAGGGCAGCACCGTCAGTCATGAGGCCATGCGTCAGGAAGCTCTCGCCGGCGCAGGCGGATTCAAGGTCCACGAGGACTGGGGTTCCACTCCGGCTGCGATCGACGCAGCTCTGCGCGCAGCCGACGAGTTCGGCCTCCAGGTAGCGCTGCACGCCGACAGCCTCAACGAAACCGGTTACGTACAGCACACTTTGGATGCGATCGCCGGACGTGGGATCCACGTGTTCCATGCGGAAGGCGCCGGCGGCGGGCACGCACCGGACATCATCGTGACGGCAGGTGAGCCGAACGTTCTTCCGGCATCGACCAATCCGACGTTGCCGCATACCGTCAACACGGTTGCCGAGCACCTCGACATGCTCATCGTGTGTCATGCGCTCAATCCCCGGGTTCCGGAGGATCTTGCCTTTGCCGAGTCCCGGATCCGTCCGACAACGATTGCAGCAGAAGACTTTCTGCACGACATCGGAGCCATCTCGATCACCTCGTCCGACGCCCAGGCGATGGGCCGTATCGGTGAGGTGACCCTGCGGACATGGCAGGTGGCTCACGTCATGAAGGCCCAGTACGGCAAGCTGGGCACCAGCATGCCGGCCGACAACGAGCGTGCGCGGCGTTACGTCGCCAAGTACACGATCTGCCCCGCGGTGGCGCACGGTATCGATCACGAGATCGGCTCGGTCGAGGCAGGGAAGATGGCGGACCTGGTGCTGTGGGATCCCGCGTTCTTCGGAGTCCGTCCTTCTGCCGTGATCAAGGGCGGGGCGATAGTTGCTGCGCCGCTTGGTGATCCGAATGCTGCTATCCCGACCCCGCAGCCGGTGTTCGTTCGCCCGGCCATCGCGGCGACTCCGGGATCGGCCCCGCACCTGTCCACGACGTTCGTCTCTCCGATGGCCATCGAGGACGGTCTGGCCGATCGTCTCGGTCTCACCCGCACCCTTACCGGTGTTCGTCCGACGAGACACCTCACCAAGGCGGACATGCCGAACAACACGGCGCTGCCGTCCATCGACGTCGATCCGGAGACGTTTGCCATCAAGGTCAACGGCGACCTGATCGCGCCCAACCCCGTTGACGTGGTGCCGATGGCTCAGCGCTACATGCTGTTCTGAAACCATGTCGATCGAGACGGCGTCTGCCGAGATAGCATCGATGCTCTTGGCAGACGGGCGTCTGCCTACCGGCGGTCACGCGCACTCGTCGGGGTTGGAACCGGCACTGGCGGGCGGACTCCTGCAGAGTCAGGTCCCTGACTTCATTCGCGGTCGACTCGAAACAGTCGGACTTGTCGAGGCCGCTGCAACGGTGGTCACGCGCCGCTGGGCCGTAAGTGAGGGTAGTGCAGGCGAACTCGAGGACATCTCGAGGGAACTGCTCGCTCGGACTCCCAGCGCACCGCTGCGTGAGGCGTCGATTCAGCTCGGCCGTGGGCTGGCGAGACTGGCGTCGCGATTGTGGCCGCAGCACCCCGCGGTGCAGATGCTCATGGCGCTGCCTGGGCATCCGATGCGTCCGCTCGCGTTGGGCGTCTTCACGGCGGTCTCCGGGATGGACGACCTGCAGGCAGCCAGATCTTGTTTGTACGACGACGCCCAAACGGTGGCGTCGGCGGCATTGAAGCTACTGCCGGTGGATCCGGCAGAACCGGTCGAATGGTTGCTCCGAGCAGCCCCGACCATCGAAACCGTCGCCGCGGCTGCCGTAGCCGTCGAGGGCGTCGCAGATATACCCGCAACAACAGGGCCGTTGGTCGAACAATGGTCACTCGAACACCACGCTCGATCCAGGAGGATTTTCCGTGCTTGACAACCTGAACAACACCACCACTGCTGCAAGAGGTTTGAGGCTCGGCGTTGCCGGCCCCGTCGGCACCGGCAAAAGCACCCTCATCGCCACCATCTGCCGCGAACTCGCGGCGGAGTACGAGATCGCGGTGGTCACCAACGACATCTACACCGACGAGGACGCGCGACTGTTGCGCGCGGCCAACGTTCTGCCGATCGAGCGCATCGTCGCAGTCGAGACCGGTGCGTGCCCGCACACGGCTATTCGTGACGACGTCACGCCGAACCTCATTGCGGTCGAAGACCTCGAGCGTCAGTTCCATCCCCTCGACATGGTGATCGTGGAAAGCGGCGGTGACAACCTGACCGCCACGTTCAGCCCGGCACTGGTCGACGCCCAGATCTTCTGCATCGACGTCGCGGGCGGCGGAGACGTCGCACGTAAGGGTGGTCCCGGCATCGAGCGGGCAGATCTGTTGGTGGTCAACAAGATCGACCTGGCCCCGTACGTCGACGTCGACGCGGTCCAGATGGTGGCCGATGCCACGGCCGCGCGAGACGGACTTCCCGTTCTCGCGCTCAGCCAGAAGGATCACGCGACGATCGACCAACTCAGTGCGTGGCTTCGCCAGGTCATCGCAGCTCACCGTGCGGGTAGTCACACCCCGCAGGATCCGGGGCCGATGGCGCCGCACTTCCATGCCGATGAAGAAGACCACGGACACGGTCACGGGCACAGCCACTCTCACGCTCACTGATGCGCACCGGAGCTACGCGGGTCGTCGTCGAGAGAGTGGGTGACACCGCTGTTGCGCGAGAGCTGATCTCGGGCGACTTCCTGGCCCCGCGGTTCGTCGACGCTCGCGGGCTCACCGTGCGAATTGCCTTGGTAGGGCACAGTGCAACGCTGCTGGCCGGCGACGACCTGCGTATCGAATTCGTAGTCGCTCCGGGTACGTGCCTCGAGGTGATCGAGCCGTCGGGGACCGTCGCGTACAACGCGCGTGGCGGCCGGGCGTCGTGGTCGGCTTCGGCGAGCGTCGGCGCCGGTGCGGCGCTGATCTGGCGCGCGGCACCGTTTGTCGTCGCGGGCGGCGCGGATGTGACCAGGCGCGTGGATATTTCACTGGAATCCGATGCGGTTGCGCTGCTCGACGAGATGATCGTGTTCGGCCGGACCGGCGAAACCGGCGGTGCCCTTCGCTCGGATCAGCGCATTACCGTCGACGGTGACGCGCTGCTCGTGGAAACTCTCGACCTGCGTAGCGTGCCGGGCCGTTCGCTGCCGGGAATTCTCGGTGGCCATCGCGTGCTCGGTACGACCATGCTGTTGGGGATCAAGACTTCCGACGACGTCGAAGGGCACGTGACGCCGCTGGCGGGAGCAGGGATGCTGGCACGGGCCGTGGCCGATCACGCACACGAGGCGAGCGCAGCGTTGGATCCGATCTGGTCGCGGTGGCGTGGGCGGGTTTCGCAGAAGTACAGCGACTGATTCGCCCGACCGTCACACTTCGGGAGGCTGCGTCGTCCAGTATGTGACCAGGCCGAAGAGAGCCGGGCGCACGGGTTTGACGGAGGCATCATGCGAATTGTTGTTCTGGGCGGAACCGGCCAGATGGGAAAGCTGGTCGTCGAGCAGGCGAAAATCGGGGGCCATGACGTCGTCGCCGCCGCTCGATCGACGGGAGTAGACATCTCCACGGGTGCGGGGTTGGACGAAGCATTTGTCGGTGCCGACGTGGTCGTCGACGTGAGTGATCACGTCACCAACAGTGCCAAGAAGGCAATCGAGTTCTTCGAGACGGCAGCGAAGAACATCGCCGCGGCCGAAGCCAGAGCAGGCGTTAAGCATCACGTGCTGCTCTCGATCGTGAACTGCGACGATCCGCGATTGAAGTCCTTCGGTTACTACCAGGGGAAGGCTGCGCAGGAACGCGCGGTGGAAGCGTCGAGTATTCCCTTCACGATCCTGCGATCCACTCAGTGGTTCGAGTTCGGCGAGAAGACGATCGCGCTGTTCGGACTGGGGCCGATCGCGATGGTTCCTCGGATGCGGTCACAACCGGTGGCAGCGAAGACCGTTGCCGAGGCGCTCGTGACCTGCGCTCAGAACGGTCCGACCGGGAGGGCTCCGGACCTGGCCGGGCCCGAGGTCCTCGAGATCCCGGCCATGACGCGCGAGATCTTGAAATACCGTGGCCGACGTAAGTGGCTGATCCCGATCTCGATGCCGGGAGCGGGTAAGGCGATGAAGGGTGGGGCGTTGCTGCCCGCGCCGGGATCCACAACTGCAGGACCCACGTTGGAAACCTGGTTGCACGAGAACTGAATAGGAAAGGCGGCCGCGCAAGTGCGCGGCCGCCTTTTACTCACGTGGACGGTTGGGTTCAGAGATCCGGGTACGAGGTGAGGTTGTCGACCTTCTCGGTGGTTTCGGGCTCTTCGGGCAGCTTGCCGGTCACCAGGAAGATGACACGTCGGCCGACCTCGACGGCGTGGTCGGCGAATCGCTCGTAGAAGCGGCCGAGCAGCGTGACGTCGACTGCGGCGGCAACGCCGTGCTTCCACTCACGGTCCATGAGGACGGTGAAGAGGTGGCGGTGGAGGTCGTCCATCGCTTCGTCTTCTTCGCGCAGACGGGCAGCGCGCTCGGGGTCGCGGGTCTCGAGGACGACCTTGGCGGCCGCACCGATGGAGACAGCGATGCGTCCCATCTCGGCGAAGTAGCCGTTGACCTCTTCAGGAAGCACGTGGTTGGGATGTCGGCGGCGCGCGATCTTGGCGACGTGCAGGGCGAGTGCGCCCATGCGGTCGATGTCGGCGACGATCTGGATTCCGCTGACCACCGAGCGCAGATCTCCGGCAACGGGAGCCTGCAAGGCGAGCAACGCAAACGCGCGCTCCTCGCAGATGGTGCTGAGTTCGGTGATCTTGTCGTGTTCGCCGATTACTTGTTCTGCCAGGGACAGGTCTGCCTGGAGCAGGGACTGGGTGGCGCGCTCCATAGCGGCACCTGCCAGTCCTGCCATCTCGCCGAGCGTGTCTGCAAGCTCGGTCATCTGTTCGTTGTAAGCCACGCGCATGAGGTCAGAGCCTACGTGCCGTGAAAGACCAAGTCACAAGCACCAGGTGAACGCAAGGTGAATGAACGCGTGTCAGTCGCAGGTGGTGTCGCCGGCGTTGACGCTGGCGATGTCGGCGGGCAGAGCCGTCGAGGTGCTGGTGTCGACCGACGTCGGATTTGCCGCCAGGATGGTTCCCGGGTCCGCGGGGGCGACGACGGTGCCGGCGAAATTGCTTCCGACGACGACCTCGATCATGTCTCCCATGCTCGGAGCGAGAACCAGAACCGCGCCGGGAATCGACGACGCGACAGTCACCGCTTCAGCCTCGTAACCTGCGGCGTAGCGCACGACGGTGGTCGACGCTTGAGCATTCGCCAGGCCGGTGGCTGCGCTGAAGTTACCGACCGTGGAGATCTGGAAACCGTAAGCCGCGAGGCTGTCGGCGATTGTCGCGGCCTGCCCGGCGATTCCCGACGCGTTGGAGACGTCGACCGAGATGTTGTAGGCGCTCATTGCCTCGACGGAAGTGGCGGCCGGCGGCGTGCTGGACGTAGGCGCGGTTGTCGTGGAACTGGTCGACGACGGTGTGGTGTCCTCGCGCTCTTCGCCCGGAAGCGGATCGTCGTCGATGATCGCCTGGAAGAGGGACTTGATCTCGTCCGTGCGAGGAATCTCGTTGCCCCAGTCGTTGGTGCCGTCCGTGGGGACCGTCAAGAACGTGACCGCGCCTGCGTCGACGTTCTGGAGCGAGCGACCGAGGGTGACCAGTGACTTGGTGTCGATGTTTTCGACGAACGTGTCGCTGGTGAAGGCGTTGATGAATCCGTTGAGCTTGCTCGGATTCAGGAGGACCTGGTTGGACAGGGCCGAGCGGAGCAGCGCCGACAGGAACTTCTGCTGGCGGGTGATGCGCCCGTAGTCGCCGTTGCCCTCGGCTTCGACGTGGCGAGCACGCACGTAGTTGAGGGCGGTACGGCCGTCGAGCATCTGCGTGCCGCCGGAGGCGAGGACGGTTCCGAGGATGCCGTCTTCGATCGGTCCGGGGGAGCAGACGTTCACACCGCCGACGGTGTCGACCATGCGCTCGAAACCGGCGAAGTCCATTCCGACGAAGTGCCCGATTTTCAGGCCGGACATCTTCTGGATGACCTTGACCAGGCATTTGGGGCCACCGAGTGCGTACGTCGCATTGAGTTTGTCCCCGCTCGCTGCCGGGAAGGTTTCGCTGGTGTACTTGCCGGCGTCGTTGTCCCATCCCTGACAGATCGGACGTTCGACGTCGAGGTCACGCGGGAAGGAGACGGCGACGACGCGGCTTCGGTCGGCGGGAATGTTCACCAGCATGACCGTGTCGGCTCGGGCGCCTTCGGCGTCTTCGACGGTTCCGGCGCCGATCTCACCGCTCGCACCGGCGCGGGTATCGGTGCCGATGATCAGGTACGTCTCGTCGCCGAGTTGACCACCGGCGTCGATGATGTCGTCGGACTCGGTGTCGAGTGCCGCAATCTGATCGAATCCGCCTTCGACCGAGCGCAGATAGCCCCACACGACGCCGGTCAATGCGAGAGACATGACGGCCAGGAACGCTACTGCCGCTCGGCCGATCACTTTTGCGCGATGGCGGCGGCGAATCTTGCTTTGCGCCAGACGAGTGGCGCCGGTGTCACCGACTACCCGCGGCACTGCGGAGGTGACGGGATGTTCTTCGGTGATCCAGTCCGCAGCGGCGGGCGGAACGGTCGGACGGGCGGGAATCGGCCGGGCGGGGGGCGGCGACGACGCTGCTGAAGATTGAGTCTTGGGTGTTACGGATTTGTTCGGCGCCGGCTTGGGCGGCGTAGCCGGGGCTGGTGGCGGCTTCTTGTCGCCTACCCGACGGACCAACTCGGCGACCGAAACAGAGTCGTCGGTCGGAGGCGAGTCCCGTCGCCCGGTACGTCCACTGCTGCGACGCTCCGGGGGACTGGGTGGTTGCGGTGTTGGTCGCTGGGGTGTGGCAGGGCGCTGGGGCGTTGCCGGTTGGTCCGGTCGGGCGTTGCGGAAGCGCTTGTCTGCGAGCGGACGTTCCCAGGGGGCGCGGCTCTCGGGCGGAGGTGGGCCCGAATCGTGATCATCACCCACCGATGCAACCTGTCCCGTCGTCGACTGTCAGTAACTCGTCATTCAGATGCCGGCGTCAACCGGTTGTCGACGAAGCTGGAGCCATATTACTGGTGAATCCTGAGTGCTTCACTCAGAAAGTGATGTGAGTAATCCGACGGCGTGTTTTCGCTAGCCACCAGAGTGCATCATGTCAGCTCCCACCGGCACAAGGTCGTCTTCGGGATCGTCGAGCCAACCTTCCGGGAGTGCTACCTGACCGGGTGAGCCTTGGCGTCCGCGCGGGCCTTCGGCGTCCTTGGGGAACGGGACGTCGTGGTCGAGCTGTCCGAGCAGATCGTCCAGTTCGGACAACGTGCTGACCAGAGCCATCGAGACCCGCAGATCCGATCCGACCGGGAACCCACGCATGTACCAGGAGACGTGCTTGCGAAGTTCGCGCAGACCCTTCATTTCACCGTGATGTGCGGCGAGCAGTTGGGCGTGACGGGCGATGATCTTGGTGACTTCGCCGAGCGTCGGCGGCGTGGCGATCTGTTGTCCGTTGAGAGCTGCGCTGAGTTCCGCGAACAGCCATGGCCGTCCGAGGCAGCCGCGTCCGACGACGACGCCGTCGCAGCCGGTCTCGTTCATCATGCGGGCAGCATCCGAGGCGTCGAAGATGTCGCCGTTGCCGAGGATCGGCACGTCGGTGACGTGTTCCTTGAGGCGCGTGATCTCGTTCCAGTCAGCAGTGCCGGAGTAGCGCTGCGACGCGGTACGTGCGTGAAGTGCGACGGCAGCGGCGCCTTCAGCTGCCGCGATCCGGCCGGCGTCGAGGTGCGTGTGATGTTCGGGGTCGATGCCGACGCGCATCTTGACGGTGACCGGAATGTCGGTGCCTTCGGTGGCGCGCACGGCTGCCGCGACGATCTGACCGAACAGTCGACGCTTGTACGGTAGCGCCGATCCGCCGCCCTTGCGGGTCACCTTGGGTACCGGGCAGCCGAAGTTCATGTCGATGTGATCGGCCATGTTCTCGTCGACGATCATCTTGGCCGCGGCGTAAGTCGTATCCGGGTCGACGGTGTACAGCTGCAGCGACCTGGGCGTTTCGGTCGGACCGAACGTGGTCATGTGCATCGTGGCGGGTTGGCGTTCGACGAGCGCGCGGGCGGTGACCATCTCGCAGACGTAGAGCCCGGACGTGCTGCCTGCACGTTCGAGTTCGAGTTCACGGCACAGCGTGCGGAAGGCGACGTTGGTGACGCCCGCCATGGGTGCGAGGACCACGGGGCTGTGCAGCTCGAGTGAACCGATACGAAGGGATGACATGTCTACCTCTGAACAAATACTTGTGACAATTGGAAGTGCCCGGTACCGAATCCGGTACCGGGCACAGAATAGCTGGTGAAACTAAGAAGCCTGCTGTTCGCGCTTGGCGGCTTCGCGTGCGAGCATGCGATCGCGCTGTTCCTCGAACTTCGTCGCGTTGGCGGCGAGTGTCTCGAGGAAGGCCGCCAACTCTTCGCGCGTGTTCTCGCCTTCGGCGCTGAAATCGTTGCGCTCGAAGATGTTCCACTTGCGCAGGACAGGCCAGACGACCTCGTCGAGGTGCTGGCGAAGGTCGTAGATGCCGTGCTTGGCCATGAGGGCGCCGTTGCGGCGGAAGTTCGGCATGCCGGCGCCGGGCATCTGGAAGTTCTGGACGATGTTCGCCACAGCCTTGAGCGCCTGATCGGGAGCAAGATCGAGCGCGGCGGCGCAGATGTTGCGGTAGAAGATCATGTGCAGGTTCTCGTCGGCGGCGATGCGCTGAAGCATCTTGTCGGCAATCGGCTCGTCGCAGGCCTTGCCGGTGTTGCGGTGGCTGACGCGCGTCGCGAGTTCCTGGAAGGTCACGTAGGCGACCGAGTGCAGCAGGCCGGCGTCGCCCTCGTCGATGGGTGCGCTGTAACCGTTTGTCATGTGTTCCATGCGGAAGCGCTCGAGCTCGACGGGGTCGACTGCGCGCGTGACGACGAGGTAGTCACGCATCACGATGCCGTGGCGGTTCTCCTCGGCGGTCCACCGGCCGACCCACGTTCCCCAGGCACCGTCCTGCGAAAAGTTCTCGGCGATCTCACGGTGGTACGACGGCAGGTTGTCCTCGGTGAGCAGGTTGGTGATCATCGCGGCGCGAGCTACCTCGCCGAGTTGTGACTGTTCGAGACTCCAGTCTTCGCCACCCATGGCTGCGAAGTTACGGCCCTCGTCCCACGGGACGTAGTCGTGTGGATGCCATTCCTTGGCCATGGAGATGTGGCGGTTGACGTTCTCCTCGGCAACCGGCTGCAGCTCTTGTAGCAGCTCCAGCTGCGTCAGAATCCTCGTCATTTCTTGCCTCCATGTTGAGTGAATGCGCGACTTCGCCCCAGCCTACGGCACCGTAGGTTTGAAAAGAATGGCATGAAAATTGCTCCCCTCGAGGGATGTTACCGATCCGTAGTTATCCGGGGGCACTTTCACTACCAAGTCGTTCTTTCGACGTAGTCGCGGAAAGTCCGGGCGGGATCGGACAGCTCGCGGCTCTTCGACCAGATCAGCCCTATTTTTCGCTGTGCTCCTTCGATCGGTACGTAGACGACTCCTTCGGCCCAGATCGGTGGATCCTGAACCGGCATGACCGAGACGCCGAAGGACGCGGAGACCAGTCCGCCGACCGTTGCCAGCTCGCTGCTCTCGAAGACGAAATTCGGAGTGAATCCTGCGGCCGCGCACAGTTCATCGAGAATTCTTCGCATCCCGAAGTTCGGATGCATACCGATGAACGGTTCGTCGGCCGCGTCCGCAAGCTCGACCGAATGCAACTTCGCAAAGCGATGATCAGCCGGAACAGCCAATGCCAGTGACTGCTGGGCGATCTGCATCCACGCCACCTGCGGATCGCGCGGCTGAGGCGAGACGACGGCCAGGTCGGACGTGCCGGCGGCGATTCTGTCGACCAGGAACTGCGCGCTGTCCTGATGCAGTTCGAATCGCACTCCGGGATGCTCGACGCGGTATCCGCGCAGCATGTGCGGCACCAACCAGGTGCCGAACGAGTGGAGGAAGTCGAGCCGGACCGTGCCGCTCTCGGGGCTCGCCAGCGACTGGATTTCGGTCTGCGCGGCGTCGAGGGCACGCAGTGCGATGCGAGCATGTCGATAGAGGATCTCGCCGTACCGGTTCAGTTCGAGTCGGCGTCCCTGACGGTCGAAGAGTGTCACGCCGATCTGTCGTTCGAGGCGAGCGAGTTTGCGCGAAAGGGTCGGCTGCGACAGGTGAGTCAGATCCGCGGTAGCGGTCACCTGTTGGGTTTCGGCGAGCACGACAAACCATTCGAGGTCTTCGGTCAGCATCACGAACCCAATCTATATACCCCCAGAGCATATAGAACACCAAGTTTATGCATTTTCTTTTGCCAAGTCGGGGCGGGAGGATTCTTGCCGGAGGTAAGTGATGCTGGAGGTACGTGGTGACTGTCGAGAATGTGATCGAATCCGAAGTGATGCCGCTTCGCCGCGGAACATCGGGATATCGAACCGTGACCGTTGCGTTGTTCGCGGCCGGGCTGTCGACGTTCATCTCGATGTACGCGGCACAGGCGTTGCTGCCTGCGTTCGCCGAAGACTTCCACGTCTCGCCTGCGGTGTCTGCGCTGTCCGTCTCGGCGACGACGGGCATGTTGGCGTTGGCAATCATTCCGGCCAGTGCGCTCTCCGAGCGCTTCGGTCGCACGCGGGTGATGATCGCGTCGGCGTCGGCGTCCTGTGTGATCGGTTTACTTCTGCCGCTGAGTCCGACGATCGAGGTTCTGCTGGTCGGACGCGCAGCACAAGGATTGGCTCTGGCCGGTGTCCCGGCGGTGGCGATGGCCTATCTGGCCGAGGAGGTCGATCGGAAGGACCTCGGTGCAGCGATGGGAAGGTACGTCGCCGGCACGACGATCGGTGGGCTGATCGGACGGCTCGTGCCGTCGGCCGTCGTCGATTTCAGTACGTGGCGTTGGGCGCTGTTGACTGCGTCCGCGCTGTCGGCATTGTTCGCGCTCAACATGATCCGGCGGCTTCCCGCGTCGAAGTTCTTTCGCCCGCAACCGATATCGGCGCGCACGATCGCGTCGAATCTACGACGCCACCTTGCGAACCCGTCGCTGCGAACACTCTTCGCTTTGGGATTCATCCTGATGGGCGGCTTCGTGTCGATTTACAACTTCCTCGGGTTTCGGCTCACGGCAGCACCTTTCGGCCTTCCTGAAGCGCTTGTGGGCCTGGTGTTCCTTTTCTACCTTGCCGGAACTTTCACCTCGGCGGTAGCCGGCGGGGCCTCTGACCGACTGGGTAGGCGCAGCGTGCTGCTCGGGTCGGTTGTCGTCATCGGTATCGGCCTGGCACTGACCGTTCCGGACAATCTGGCGTTGACGCTCGTGGGGATGCTGCTCTTCACCGGAGGATTCTTCGCCGCGCATTCGGTGGCCAGCGGTTGGGTGGGGCTGATCGCTACCGATCACCGGGCCGAGGCGTCGGCGTTGTATCTGTTTGCCTACTACGCGGGTTCGTCCGTGGCGGGCGCCCTCGCGGGTCTTGCATACGCGGGTGGCGGTTGGGTCGGGGTCAGTGCTTTTGTGGGCGCGCTGCTGTTGGTTGCGTTTGCCTTGTCACTGAGGATGTTTCGATCTTCGACGGTTGACTGAACCGAGCACTGCGGCGATCCCGAACGGGATCGCCGCAGTGCGAATCTGTCGAGCGAATTACTTCTTGCCGCCGCCGAGGAGGCCGCCGAGCAGGTCTCCGAGGCCGCCGCCCCCGGATCCGCCCAAGATACCGCCGAGTGCTCCGCCGATGCCGCCGCCGGAATTGCCGCCGCCGCCGAGAATTCCGCCGAGGAGGTCCCCGAGTCCGCCGCCACCGGAGGCCTGGGTCTGCGCGCCGGCACCGCCACCGGTGAACTGCTTGGCGAGGTAAGCCAGGACGATGGGAGCGAGGATCGGCAGCAACTGCTTCACCAGATCGTTTCCACCGCCGCCACCGACACCGCCCAGTGCGCTGGCGACCTGATCGGTGTTGCCGCCGAAGATGTTCGAGACGATCTTCTGACCGTCAGCGGTGTCGACTTTGCTGATGTCGACGCCGTCGTCGAGAAGGCTGGTGTCGGCGTGCGACTGCAGCGCACTTTCGAGTGAGGCTGCGCCGGCGGGATCCTGAGCGTTGGCGCCGAGGCCACCGACGAGGGTCGGAAGTGCAGTCTTGACCGCCGATTCGGCAGTTGCCTGGTCGACGCCGAGTTGCTGCGCGATCTGGTCGATGGGGATCTGGGATAGAAGGTCGTCAAGCGATGCCATTGATGCCCTACCTCTTCTGGGGTACTACTCGTCAGTACCCGGCTGTTGCAGACACTAGTGAATGTCGGCGTCGACGGTAACCCTCCGGTTGCCGAGCGGTCAGGCTCGGGTCTTCTCGCGGGGGACCAGGCACGCTAGGAGAGCGAGAATCAGTCCGCCGGCCGTCAGAATGAATCCTGTCTGATTTGTCAGGATCGTGGAGTAGTTTTCCCTGATGACATTGTCGAACTGATCGTTCACGCGGTAGTAGAACGTGCCAAGAGTCCCCAATCCCACGATAATTCCGATCCATGCTGCGATGCGAGAACCGAACAATGCGGCGATCAGAATCAATACGGCGGCGGCGAGCAGAAGTATCGCCATCGACCGGTAGAAGGTCACGGACTGATCGCCGAGTTGCTCGATTGCCCACCCGGCCGGAAAGCCGTCCCGCAGGTCCTCGAGGCGAACGTTGTCGGGTTTGACCCCGGCCAGTACGTACATGAACGAGCCGACGGCAACGGCGATTCCACAAATGAGCAGAACGAGATGAACTAACGTGCGCATGCCAGTCTCCCTGTGTTCGGAGTTCGGTGACGCGGTCGTCGCCGAGCCTAGCTGTGTCGCGGGTGTCAAGCTCGGTACCGGGCGTGCAGAATCGTCTCCATGCCCGACAACATGCGTCGACTCGAAGAGATCTCGCTGTCGCTGCCGGAAGCGGAGCGCGTCGACATCGAAGCGTGGGACGGCCACCCGACGTTCCGGGTCCGCGGCAAGAACTTCGTGTTCTGCAACGTCGAAGCCACCTCCTTGACCGTCAAGCTGAGCAAGGAGGAAGCCGAAGCGGTGGTGGCCACCGAACCAGGCGCAAGTGCTGCGGGCTATGGACTCGGTCGACACGGGTGGGTTGCACTCGACATCGGCACCGACGTTTCCGAGGAGAAATGGTCGCAACTGGAGGAGTGGATCTACACCTCGTTCACCCTCGTTGCGCCGAAGCGGCTTGCCCGGATCGTTCTCGATGCGGATGAGGAACGCCCGTAACGGATAGATTCGTCAGTACAGACGCCGACTAGACGAGGAATTGTCATGACGACACCGGAAACTTCACCGGCCACCGCAAAACCGGGCATGCCGCCGTGGGCGAAGAAGGCCATCGGGATCGCAGTGATGGCGGTGGTCCTGGTCATCGCTTACTTCATCCTTGCCGCCTTCCTTCCGCGTTGGTGGGCGCAGCGCATTGCGTCGTTGGCGAACGGCAGTTTCAGCGCCGGAATCGCGTGGGGGCTGCTGTTCGGTCTCGTGTGCACCCTGGTCCCGCTCATCTTCTTCCGGGCGGTCTGGCAGGTGCGCAAGCGCAAGCATGCTCGAATCATGCAGATCACGGCTCTCGCGTTGGGTGTGATCTTCGCGCTGCCGAATCTGCTCTCTCTGACAGTTGTTCTCGGCAACAACAACGCTGCGCATGCGGGCGAGCGGATCCTCGACGTCGACGGCCCCGGATTCCGCGGAGCATCCGTTGTCGGTGCCGTCCTGGGCGTTGCGTTGTTCCTTGGACTTGTCGCGCTCGGCTACATGTACAAAAAGCGTGGAAAGGATCTCGACAAGATGCGCGGTGAGCTCAAGCAGCACGAGCCGCAGAGCAAGGGCGAGGCTCCGGCTCCGGAAATCTGAGTCAGCTCTTCGACCGAGTACTCAGGCCGACACCGACTCCGACGGTTCCCGCCGCCACCAGTCCGGCGAGCGGGACAGCCCAGTGTCCGGCAAATGTGCAGGCGAGAACCAGGATTGCGCTCACTGGTAGAACGGCCTGCTCGATCCTGTCGCGCTTGAAGTGGCGTGAATGCATGAGCCACACGAAGATCAGGAACATCGCGGCCGGAATCGTGACCGCGGCAGATGCTGCGAACGTCGAAATGTGCGCTTCGCCAACTGCTTCCTCGACGGCTACTTCGATGCCGGCGCCGATGGCCGCAGCGGATCCGAATACGAAGTAGTGCCCGTATCCCCACAACAGGACGGCGCGATTGCCCTGGTCTGCGAGGTGCTCGTGGATCGGGACGGCGAAGTAGATCCACAACGCTGAGAACACGATCAGAACTCCGCCGACGGCAATCGGAATCAGTAGATCGGCGGCGTCGAAATCCCGGATGCCGGATTGGACCGCGATGGTGGCGGCAGCAATGGTTTCGCCGAGCATGATGATGGTGAAGAGGCCGTAGCGTTCGGCGATGTGATGCGGGTGCCACGGCGTCTGGTGGTTGCGTTCGGCGATCGCCGGCACCGCGAGTTCGGCGATCATGAGAACGAAGAAGCCGGGTATCCACGCCGACGCCGGCATCAGGAGCAGCACGATCCAGCCGGCCTGGACGATCACGAGCCCGGCGGCATATTGCAGAGCAGTCGTTCGCGCTGCACCGGATTCACCGCTGGCGGCTCGAAGCCATTGGCAGGTGAGCGCAATTCGCATGATGAGGTAGCCGACGATGGCCGTCGTACGGTCGGTTCCGTCGAATGCGTCGGGGATTCCGGCGGCGAAGACGAGCACGCCACAAATCTGTACGAAGGTCGCGACCCGGTAGGGGACGTCGTCCGTGTCGTAGGCAGACGCGAACCAGGTGAAGTTCACCCACGCCCACCACAGCGCGAAGAAGACGAACATATAGCCGGCGATGCCGTCGGCGTAGTGGCCCTCGGCGACAGCATGCACCAGTTGCACTCCGGCCTGTGCGGCTGCAACCACGAAACACAGGTCGAAGAACAGTTCGAGCGGCGTCGATGCTCGATGGTCCTCGTCGCGGCTGCGTGCGCGCATCCGGATGATCGGCATTACGGCCCGGCCGTGGCCCGCGCCTGTACTGGTGTGTTCTGTCATCGTCCCCACCTTGCTCCGACGTGTAGTGCAGGAGCGCAGTCTAGGGCGAATTTCGTCGGGTCGACGAATGAGACATTTCGCCCCTCACCACACGAGAACGGGTTTGACGACTCGGCCCGACGCCTGATCTTCGACGGCTTTGTTGATGTCGGAGAACGCGTAGCGCGTCACCAAGCGGTCGATCGGAAACCGGCCACCGGTGAAGAGCTCGACGAGTTCGGGGATGAATGTCGAGACTTCCGACTCTCCTTCGATGCATCCTCGAATTGTCTTTCCGCTCAGCATGATGTCGGCCATGTTCACCTCGACCGTGGATGCTCCGAGTCCGACTACTGCCAGTGTTCCCCGTGCTCGAAGTGATGTGACGGCTTGATTGATCACGGAGCCGATTCCGGTGGTGTCGAGGGAATGTGTCGAACCTCCGTCGGTGGCGGCGCGTACTGCTTCGACCGCGTCCTCGGTGGTCGGATCGACAGTGACGGCGCCGAATTCCTCGGCGAGTTCGCGCCGCTGCGCAACGGGGTCCACGGCGACCAGGGTGGAAACGCCGGCAGCCCTCGCCGCCAGCAGCGCTGCGAGTCCGACGCTGCCTGCCCCGAAAACGGCAAACGTCGAGTCGGGCTCGGGGCGAAGTAGATTCAGCACTGCACCCGCGCCGGTTTGAAATCCGCAGCCGAGGGGAGCCGCGACGGTCAGGTCCACCGCAGGATCGACGACGACGGTGTTGTCGGCAGAGGCGATGACGTATTCCGCGAAGCTGGACTGGCCGAAGAAGGCGGACCGTAGCGGGGTTCCGTCTCGCCGGATCGGCGTCGAGCCGTCGGTGCGTGCGCCAGAGCTGTTGAGCGCGTGTGAGCTTTCGCAGTACGCCCGATGACCGCTGAGACATTGCCTGCACGCACCGCAACTGCGATAGCTCAACAACACGTGATCGCCGGGCACGACCTTGTCGATCGCCGAGCCGACGGCCTCGACCACCCCCGCCCCTTCGTGCCCGAACACGCAGGGGCCGAGTCGTTCCGGTAGCACCGACTTCGTGAACAGATCTGTGTGGCACAGGCCGGTCGCGACGATGCGAACCAGGATCTCGTCTGCGCGGGGTTCGTCGATCTCGACGGTGTCGAGTGTGAAGGGGGAGTGCGGGCCGTGTGAGAGCGCCGCTGTCATCTGCATGGCGGACGTCGAATTCTGTTCGGCGCGAATCACGCTCGCTCGAGCAGGAAGTAGTAGTGCTGTCCGCCGTCGAGAACCAACGCCGATTTTCCGTTCATGATGCCCATGAGCGTCGAATCGTCGACTTTCTTGAAATGGTCGAAGATCGGCGCGCCGTCGTAGACCATCGTCGCCGTGACTTCGCCACGAAACTCGATGTTCCACAGACTTGCCTCGCCATTGCCGCTCTTGACGTCGGAGTAGAGGTTGCCGTCTTCGTCTCGGCAGATCAACGGCTTGGCGTCCTCGACCGAGTTGAAGGTCTTGCCGTACCAACGGCTCGCGAACAGCTTTTCGTGAAGACGGTGACCGGTGGCGAAGTCGTCACCCTTCCACTCGCCGAGGATTTCTTCGGCGGCGACGGTTTCCAGCGCGGCCCACACTTCGTCGAGTTCTGCTGGTGATACACCACTTTCCGCAGCACGGAGCCGGGTGAATGCGGTTCGAGCGTCATCGAGATTCATGTCTCTCCTTGCGTCGGCGGGTGAGTTGGCCGAAGTTCGCGAACCAAATTGTTCGTCAACTCTGCACGCTACGCCGAACCGGATGGTTCGGCAACGGTCGATTCGTTCTAGGCTGTGAACATGCGCTCAGCAGGGGAAGCTACGAGGGACCGCATTCTGGCGGCCGCAAAGGACGAATTTGCCACGTACGGGCTGGCCGGCGCGCGGATCAATCGGATCGCCGCGCAAGCGCGTGCCAGCAAAGACCGTCTCTATGCGTACTTCGCAAGCAAGGAAGAGTTGTTCGCTGCCGTGACCGAACAGTGGACGTCCGAAACAACCGCGGAGACAGCACTTCGAGGTGACGACTTGCCGGGCTATGCAGGTCGCCTCTTCGACAACTACGTTGCCCATCCCGAGAACGCCCGATTGCAGCAATGGGCGGATCTCGAAGCGCCGGACGTCATGAGCGAGGACGACATACGAAGCAAGACCTTCCGGCCTAAAGTTGCGGAAATCCGCAAGGGGCAGCTCGAGGGACACATCGACCCCGCGTGGAATCCCACGGAGTTGATCCTGCTGATCACGGATATCGCCCGGATGCTCGCGCTCAAGTCGTCTCGTTCCATCCCTCGACGTCGGGAGGCGGCAGTCGAGGCGGTTCGGCGTTTGATTGTGGCGTAGCGAGTCCAAACGCGAACGTCCACGCCCGTCGCTGTGTGGTTGCCCGGATTTACGGATTTCTCAGTAACGGTGCGTACGTTGGGCGTCGGCTCGTTGACGCCCTCGGGATGTTGACGTGCCGCCAAAACTTTTGTCGTCGACTGTTCAGATGCTGGTGAGCAAAAGGATCGCGGCCGGCCACCCTGACTGAATATCATCGACGCCGAGCGTGTTCCTTCGGTGCGCGCACCTGTTCAGCATCTGGAGTGGACCCGTGTCGAAGTGGCTGTGCATATGAAGATCTCGAAGAAGGTAGCGCTGGTCGTTGTGGCTGCTTGCGCCCTGACGTTGGGATCGGCGCAAGTCGGAACCGCCCGCGCGGATGCGCCGGTCAAGGTCAGCGTGGCCGGTCATGTGGTGAGCGCCGGGCACTTCGAGCAGGTGCGGCGCCCCAACCGGTGTGTGAAGGCCGGGACGGGGAAGTCGAAACCGAGCGAGCAGAAGTCCACGAATCGCAGTGGGCGTCGAGGCAGCGGGGGATGCTTCTGACAGTGATTGCGAAGTTCCGCAATCAGCCGTCGCAAATCTGTAACACGTTCTAATCTTGCGGTATGGACGTGACTTACGAAGGGACCAAACGCGAAGTCGCTACCGACAGGGGGACTTTGCGCTATCACGAGGCGGGCGATGGTCCGCCGTTGATCCTGTTGCACGGCTCCGGGATCGGCGTGAGTGGATGGCGGAATTACCGGGGGAACCTCGAGGTGTTCGCAAAGCACTTCCACTGCTACCTCCTCGAGTTCCCGGGGTTCGGCGTGAGCGATCCCGTCGACGGTCATCCAGTTCTCACGGCAACCTCGGCGGTGGTTCGATTCATGGATGCGCTGGGAATCGAATCCGCTGCGATGATCGGCAATTCGATGGGCGGAGTTGTCGGGGTCAACGTCGCGATGAGGTTCCCTGACCGCGTCCGCAGATTGGTCACCATCGGAGGCGTGGGCCCGAACATCTTCAGTCAGAACCCGAGCGAAGGTACGCGTCTCCTCCAGGAATTCGCCGACGCTCCCAGCCGTGAGAAGTTGGTTCGCTGGCTCGAGTGCATGGTTTACGACAGATCCGTGATCACCGAGGAGCGGATCGAGGAACGATGGCAAACGGCCAACGATCCGGCCTCGCACCAGGCATTGACCGCGATGTACGGATCCAAAGCCTTTGCCGCTCAGCAGCAGATGATGTCCAACTCGGATGTGCCGCCGTACTGGTCGATGATGCACAAGGTGCAATGCCCGACCTTGCTGACATGGGGGCTCGATGATCGGCAGTGTCCACCGGACATGCCGATGATTCCGATGCGACTGATTCCGAACGCCGAACTGCACGTATTCCCGAACTGCGGGCACTGGGTGATGATCGAAGCCAAGGAGGCATTCGAGCGCGTGACCCTCGAGTTCCTGCTTCGATGACCTGCTGATGCATTGATGTGGCACGAATCGATGTGGCACGAATGCACAAGACCCGGCGCCTCCGAATGAGGCGCCGGGTCTGTGTTTGTGCCCCCAGTAGGACTCGAACCTACGACCTGCGGATTAAAAGTCCGTAGCTCTACCAACTGAGCTATAGGGGCGCGGCGCAGAGTCTAACGGGACCGCAGAGTCCGTGAAAACACCACCCCCACCAGAAGGGCGATTCCGATGACGGCGATGGTCCCGCCCGTGCGATGCAGACCCGCGTCGTCGATGGTTCCGCGCATGGTCAACTCGATGACGACGGCAGCAAGGTTGGCGCCGATGTACTGGATTGTTCGGTACAGACCGATCGCAGTTCCGACGTCGGCGGAGGTGGTCACCGAGTTGATCAGGTTCTGGTTTCCCATGTTGTTGAAGCCGTTGGGAATGCCCAGGATCGCCGCAATCAGCAGGAGTGCCACAAGGGGAGTCGAACTCGATTCGACGAAGGCGATCAGAATCCCGCCGACAGCCAACGCGGCGGTGCCGATCAGGAGGGTGATCCGTGCGCCGAATTTCCCGTACACCCTGGACGCGGACATGGTCGCGAAGATCCCGACCGCAGCGACGGGCAGCATGAAGAGCCCGGCGCTGATCGGTGACATTCCGCGGGCTACCTGTAGCCACTGGGGGAGTCCGAAGAAGATGCAGTAGAACGCTGTGTAAGTCAGCAGGGTCCGGCCGAGAGTCATGCTCAGTGCGCGGTTTCGGACGACGGCGCGGACGTCGATGAACGCCGAGGCCGTTCGACGTTCCCACCAGACGAACAGGAACGCGAAGAGGGCCGTCGACGGGACGAGGTACCACTTCGCGTGCTCGGCGAGAGAGAGGAGAAAGAGCATCGTCGATGTCGTCAGAGCCAGAAACAGGGTGATACCGAGTGGGTCGAGAGACTTGAACAACGCAGCGGCGCCGGCCCGGTCGGGCAGGGCGGAGTCGCTCGGGGCGGCGAAGAAGACCCATACGGCAGTGACGACGACAAGTGGGAGGTTCACCCACATGATCGATTGCCAACCGAGTGTGCCGACCAACAACCCGCCGAGAGTGGGCCCCAGCGCGACGACCGATTGAGCGCAAATGGTGAGTGTTGCTATAGCTGAACGGGTTTGAGTCCGGTGGCGGTCAGCGTATTCGCGGATGACGGTCATCGCGTTCGGATACTGTGTCGCCGTGCCGATTCCGAGCAGGATTCGTGCGGCGATCAGCCAGCCCAGCGACGGGGCGAGCGAGCCGAGGATCGATCCGGCAGCGATCAGGCCCAATCCGGCGAGGTAGACGCGTTTGGCGCCGAGGATCGATCCGAGTCGACCAGCCGCCGGTGCCGTGACCGCAGTCGCGATGTAGAGGGCCGAGATGACCCACGCTGTGCCTGAACTGGAACCGAAGTATGTGGCGATCGGGACGATTGCCACCGCAATCATCGACGAGTTCAGCGCTTGAAGAACGGTTCCGGAGCCGAGAGCAAGACTCAGTTTCAGTGGAACGGGAGTTTGGGGGGTCGGCGTTTCGACGACGGTGGTCACGAGTTCATCAGTGACTCCTCTGATATCGATGTCGATGCTGGGGACTCGCCCTGGCCGAGTCTTCGCAGGATTCGGCCGGCGATCAGAAGCAAGTCACGCTCGGCTTCGGTGCACTCGGCGTCGATGACCTCGGCCAGCCACTCTGTTCGTTTCGTTCGGTCTTCGTGAAGGGTCGATGTGCCGAGTTCGGTCATCGTGACCAAGACCGCGCGGCCGTCCGATGGATCCGCCCTTCGCGTCACCATGCCCTGCTCTTCGAGCGCGGCCACGGTCTTTGCGATTGATTGCGGCGTGACGCGCTCGAATTTTGCCAATTCTTTGGCGGTCGACGGACCTTGTCGGTCGAGGTGGCCGAGGGCCTGGATCTGGCTCGGCGTGAGCTTGTGGTCGTTGCGTTTGGTGCGTAGACGTCGGACGAAGGCACCCAGATCGTCCCAAAGTACGTCGATCTCGTCTCGAGCCTTGCTGCGACCCTCTCCAACATTCATTTAGACAGTCTAACTGTGTTGTTTCGATGCTGCCAGTACGGTTTCGACGGAAAAGGGGGAATAAACAATTGCACTAGTTGTTTAAAACCTTGGGACTGCTGTCCATCGGTCGGCGAAGCAGTTCCGTCTGCGAGGTCGAATTATCAGAATCTCGGGCACGAAAAAGCTCGGATGCGCACCCCTGCGGCGCACCCGAGCGGCCAAAACCATACCACTTGGTGTCTTTTGGGCATAAAGTCGGTTCTTGTCCCCTGAACAGCCGATTGCGTCTAGTACTTTTGGCGGGTATGGCTCTAGTCCTTACGTAGGGTGTGTTGGAGGGGATATTGTGAAGTTTCGGGGGATGACAGGCGCCGATCACGGCGGCTCTGCGTACCAACTCTGCGAGAGGCACAACACCGTAAATGGCACGTCAACAAGAGCGTGCGCGGCGTACCCGCGCCGCCCTGGTCGAAGCGGCTGCAGTCGAATTCGCCAAGCGCGGCTATGCAGCTGCGTCGGTGAACACGATCCTCGAGGGCTCCCGCGCCACCAAAGGCGCCATGTATTTCCATTTCCAGTCCAAGGAAGAGTTGGCGCGAGCGGTTCTGACCTCGGCTATCGAAACCTTCACTGGAATTACTGATCGTTGGGCCAAGAGAACAGACCTCGATCCATTCGTCGCTTTGCACGGTCTCGTGCTCGACATTGCCGAGGTCTTCCGTGCCGAGGTGATCGTGCAGGCGGAATTCCGGCTGATCATCGAGCCCGAGTTCTACAAGGATGTGCAGTCCGGTGGTGGGCAGGTCTGGGGAAAGACCGCCTATGAGTTGGCATTGCGTGCCAAGGACGACGGTTTGCTCCGAGAAGACGCCGACCCGGACAAATTCACGCGTGTACTGGCAGCGAGCCTTGCCGGCCAGCGGTACATGGCAGACCTGATTGCCTCCAGTGGAGATCTGGGCGAGTGGTTCGAGGAGTCTCTCGAAGTAGTCCTCGAAGCCATGGCTACGCCGCAGTGGTTGGAGACGTTCCATCGTGACGGGTGGCCCCAAGTCGAGTTCCCTGACACTGAATAGTGCACTTTTCTGCCCGTGAACAGGCGATTTGTGATTTCCGAATGCCGTGCCATAAGCTATCCAAGCTCCCAACGGAACGCCGTTGGGGTACTAGTTCGGAGAGATCCGGCGGGCCCCCTTCGTCTAGCGGCCTAGGACGCCGCCCTTTCAAGGCGGTAGCGCGGGTTCGAATCCCGTAGGGGGTACGTTTTGCGAAAGCGAAACGATGCAGTATGGTTTGACCCGCACGACACGCTTTGAGATGCACAAATGCCAGGCCAGGACAGTGGTTTGGGAGCGGCTCGAAGATGTAGTACGGTTTCACAGCAAGGAAAAAGCAAGGCCCTGTGGCGCAGTTGGTTAGCGCGCCGCCCTGTCACGGCGGAGGTCGCGGGTTCGAGTCCCGTCAGGGTCGCAAAGCTTTGTTCTCAATCAATCGGTTGAGAACAAAGCAATGCGATAGGCATTCGGTTCGGGTGCCGTCCGGCCAGGTAGCTCAGTTGGTACGAGCGTCCGCCTGAAAAGCGGAAGGTCGCCGGTTCGATCCCGGCCCTGGCCACCATAATTCTTATCGACAAGCTCCAATCTCATGTTCTTCGAACATAAGGTTGGAGCTTTTTCGTATTCGGATGTCAGTCGCCGTAAACCGCTCGGCTCGATCATCTGAGTTATACGCATCCTTTGTCTCCGTGAATGATTCCGGTGACCGGGAACGTGCTGCGCGTCACTCCGTCAAGAACCTCACTATTAGCCGGTTGCGGCCGATCCCTGGCCGCGTCTACTGGAAGTGAGGTGGAATCTCCGTGTCGCACTCGAGATCTTGGCCTATCGGGAAAGTCAGCCGGGTCGCCGTGGCGCTGATCGGTGCCGGTGTCCTGTTGGTGGGCTGCGCGAGCAGCAATGACGACAGCGGTACCGATACGACGACCGCGTCGGGAGACATCGTGACCGGCATGGTCAACGAGCAGCCCGATCCGGGAACTGCGGTGGCCGGCGGGACCATGACGTACGGCGTACAGGTGCTCGTTCCCTCACTCGACCCGACGAAGACGGCCGCTCGCGGCGGTTCCGGCGGTGAGGCCTTCGCTGCTGTGTACGACGTCCTGATGAGTTACGACACTGCGAGCGGCGAGTTCGAGCCCAAGTTGGCTGAATCGCTCGAGACAGCCGACGACGGAGCCACCTGGACGCTGAAACTTCGCGACGGTGTGAAGTTCAGTGACGGCACCACCCTCGACGCCAACGCCGTGATCGCGAGCATCGATCGGTACAACGCGGGCAAGGGCAATGGCGCCGAACTGTGGCTGGCTTCGGTGGAATCGGCGCAGGCAAGCGGTCCGACGACGGTGGAATTCAAGCTGAAGACGCCGTGGATGCGCTTTCCGTCGATGCTCGCACTCGGGCACGGGATGATCGTCGCCCCGAGTTCGCAGCAAGGCGACAAGTTCACCGCCGTCGGAGCCGGACCTTTCACCGAAGATGTCTTCACACCGAGCGTCGAGCGAATCTTCAAAGCCAACCCGTCCTACTACGGCGGCGCTCCCAAGCTGGACAAGTTGCGGATGGTTGCGCTCAACGGCCCGCAGGCCAATCTCGAATCATTGAACAGCGGTCAGCTCGATGTCGCCTACATTCGCGGCCTCACGTCGGCGATCAATTCTGCCAAGTCCGCTGGTTACCCCGGCTACATCGACGTGCTCAATGCCGGCAGTGCCGAGATCGTCAACAACCGTGAAGGCCGACCGGGCTCGGATGTTCGCGTTCGCCAGGCCATCGGCTACGCGCTGGACACCACGTTGATCGATCAGCGAGTGGAAAACGGTGAGGGACTGCCGGGCTCGGAGTTGTTCGGTCCGACGTCGCAATGGCATGTAGACACACCGGGTATTGCCTACGACCCCGAAAAGTCGAAGGAACTTCTGAATCAGGCAAAGGCAGACGGGTACGACGGCAGCCTCGACTACGTCGTTCTCAGTGAGCCGAAGGACCACGCGATCGGCCTCGCCGTGCAGTCACTGTTGCAGGCCGTCGGGTTCGAGGTGAACTTGATCTTGGCCAACAACGCCGGAGACATCGTGCAGAACGTCTACGTCAAGCACGATTTCGACCTCGCGCACGCGGGCATCGGAATGTACGAGTCGATTCTCGATCTCGGATTGTTCTCCACGACCAACAGCACCTCGATGGCGAATACTGCTGGATATGCGAACCCGGCGATGGATCAGCTGATCGCAGATCTACAACAGGCCAAGGACAATTCGTCGACTCTTGCGATCATCGGCAAAATTCAGACGCTGTGGAACGAGACGGTTCCGTCGGCGCCGATCGGCGGGCTCACGTCGTTCTGGGCTTGGCAGAAGAACGTGCACGGTGTGGTTCCGACTGCAACCGGCATCATGCTGTTCGATCAGGCATGGATGGGCGCGAAGTAGCGTTCCAGCGCACACCGAGAGCTCCGTCCGACGCGAGTCGGGCGGGGCTCTTTCGTGTCTACGTCGGCTAGCGTTGCGCAACCCTTTCGATCAGGATGATTGTATTGAAATATGTTGTAGGTCAATATGATTCGACAAGCGCGATTTGACTTGCCCAGCGTGGCCCGCATAGATTGCATCCACCATCCAGAGTGGCTGAGAGACCTGGCTCGATGATGCCGCAGCAACCCGCTACCTAACCGCAGTGTGGGTGCTACCGCCAGGACCGATGGAGGACACATGACTGTATTTGCCGTGGGTATCGAACTGGACGGCGAGGGCACTCAGCCCGCTGCCTGGCGCCGAAGCTCACACCGCCCGGACCAGCTGCTCACGGGCAAAGCCGTGCGCGATCGCGTCGCGGCTGCCGAGAATGCCGGCTTCACGTTCGCGACGTTCGACGATTCCATCCTCCCCCGAGTGGTGACGTCGTCGGCCGCATCGATGCCGTCTCGAGGGCGTCGTACGTGGCGGCGACAACCAGCACGATCGGGCTGGTCCCCGTCGTCGGGACCACGTACGCCGAACCGTTTCATACGTCCTCGCAATTGGCGACGTTGGACTACTCCTCGCGTGGGCGTGGCGGCTGGCTTGCTGTTCCGGTCGAAGACGATGCCGCGGCGAGGGCGTGGGGGAGGGCTCCGGTAACAACGGAGTCGGCGCGTCAGCAAGAGCAGCGGGATTCGGTCACCGTTGTGACCGATCTCTGGGACTCGTGGGAGGACGACGCCGTCGTTCGTGACTATCTCAGTGGGCGTTTCCTCGAGCGTGATCGTCTGCATTACGTCAATTTCGAGGGCGACACGTTCTCGGTGAAGGGGCCCGCAATCGTTCCGCGGCCGCCTCAAGGCCAGTTGGTGGTGTTCGGCCGCTACGGCGAAATCGATCCACGCCAGCCGGATGTTGTTCTCGTTTCCGGTGATTCGGTGGAGACCATTGCACAGTCGGCTGCCAAGGCGCGCGATGAGGGCGCGTCATTGGTGGTCGCCGAGCTCGATGTGGCATTCGATACGCCGAATCTGTCTGCGGCGCAGCGGAGGACCGAGCTGAACTCGTACGGGAATGCCGTCGTCACCGGCCGACTGCTCCTGGCTGCAGATCCGGGGGAAGCGGCCGTGGTTCTGAAGGAATTGGCCGGACACCTCGACGGTGTTCATTTCCATGCTCTCGTGATCGACGAGGACCTTCCGGTGCTGGCCAAATTCGTGCTTCCGACGCTGTCCAAGGCCGGGTTGACGCGACGCCCGGTGCCGGGATCGACCCTGAGGGGCAACCTCGGTCTGCAGCGGCCCGCAAATCGATTCGCCCACTCCTCCTGACTTGACTTCGCGCTAAGGATATTTCGGCCATGACTGCATCACGCTCCGCCGTACCTCGACCCGACGCTCACGTTCACTTCGGTGTCTTCTTCCAGGGGGTCAACCACACCACCATCTGGTCCGATTCCGCGAGCGGATCCCAGATCGACTTCGAGACGTTTAGGCGGTTGGTACTCACCGCCGAGCGAGGTCTGTTCGACGCCTTCTTCCTCGGTGAAGGCCTGCGGCTTCGCGAGCAGAACGGCAAGATTCTCGATCTGGATATCGCCGGCCGCCCCGACGCCATTGCGCAGTTGGCCGCCCTCGCCGGTATCACCGACAAGATCGGGTTGGTCGCGACACAGAACACCACGTACAACGAACCGGCCGACCTTGCGCGTCGACTCTCCGGCCTCGACCTACTTTCCGACGGACGGGCCGGCTGGAATGCGGTGACCACCGACAACGCGTGGACGGGAGAGAACTTCCGTCGCGGTGGTTTCCTCGACCACTCCCTGCGCTACGAGCGTGCCGGGCAGTTCATCGAAACCGCGCGGGCACTGTGGGATTCGTGGGCCGACGACGCGATCTCGGATTCTCGCACGTCCGAGAACTGGTCTACTCCGGGTGCCGTCGGCGACGTGCGCAGGCAGACTTCACAGTTCGACATCTCCGTGACGCCGACGCTTCCCCGAAGCCGCCAGGGGCATCCGGTCATCTTCCAAGCGGGTGATTCCCCGAGTGGACGCGATTTCGCGGCGACGCACGCCGACGTCATCTTCTCGCGACACGGGACGCATTTCGACGGCGCACTCGACTTCGCCGACGACATTCGGGCTCGGTTGCGTAGCGTCGGGCGACCGGAGGACGACGTCAAGATCCTGCCCAGCACGCAGATCGTGTTGGCGGAGAACGAGTCCGAGGTCGAAGAGAAGGCGCGGTGGGTCCTCGAAGGTCAGTTCACCGGCCAAACCGCACTGTCCCTCGTCGGATTGGTGTGGGGGAAGGACCTTTCCGACCGAGACCCGGACGGTCCATTACCGGAGGAAGATCCGGTTGCCCGCCCGGTGTCCGAGACGCGCGGTTCCGCACGAGACGGCAACGACCCCATTGCGATCGCACGTGAATGGCGGGCTCTCGCCGAGGCAAAGAATCTGTCCCTACGTCAGGTCGCCATCGAGACCTCGCAGCGTTCGGGTTTTGCGGGCACTCCGGGGCAGGTCGCAGATCAGTTGGTCCATTGGGTGCGCAACGGAGCTTCGGACGGCTTCAACATCTCGCCGTACCTGGTGCCGACCGGCCTCGACGAGATCGTGGACTGGTTGATCCCGGAACTGCAGGAGCGTGGGGCGTACCGCACCGAGTACTCCACGTCGACGCTGCGAGAGCACTTGGGGTTGCGACCGCCGCTCACGCGTCGGGCCGCGTCTGAAGCTGCGGGGTAACGGGTCCTGTCCCACACGGTCACAGCGGCGGCCGAATCCACCAAGCTCGATTCGGCCGTCCGCTGGGAGATCATCGTCTGCGTAGCCGCGGGCTTCACCACTCTTCTCGATTCGGCGGTGCTCGGAATCGGGGTTCCGTCGATCCGGGCGTCGCTGGGCGCGTCGACCTCCGAGGTGCAGTGGATCCTTGCGAGCTATTCGCTGACTTTCGGCTTGGCCCTTGTGCCGGCGGGCCGACTCGGTGACGTCGTCGGGCGTCGACGCTTGTTCTTGGCGGGGCTGAGCATTTTCGCTGTGATGGGAATCCTCGGGGCATGTGCGTCGGATCCGTCGATGATCGTGTTGGCTCGTCTTGGGCAAGGGATCGGCGCAGGCACCATCAGTTCGCAGGTGCTCGGCATCATCACCGACCGGGTGTCCGGAAAGGCTCGGGCGAAGGCGTTAGGCGCGTACAGCACCGCGGGTGGTCTGGCCGGCGTTTCCGGACCGATCCTCGGTGGCGTTCTGCTGAAGTATTCCGACGCCGACTTCGGATGGCGGTTGCTTCTCGTTCTCAACGTGCCGTTTGCTCTGATCACACTGATTCTGGCGTTTCGCTTTCTGCGCCGTGATCGAACTACCCGATCGGGCGCATCGATCGATCCGGTTGGGCTGTGTCTGCTGGCGACTACGACCGGGCTCCTGTTGTGGCCCATCGTGACCCGAACCAGTGTCACTGTGGCTGCGGCTTTCCTGATCGGTGCGTTCGGCGCTGCCGTTGCCTTCTGGTTCTGGGAACGTCGGTACGCCGAGCGCGGCGGGACGCCGGTACTGCTTCCGTCGTTGATCGCCTCGAGGGGCTTCCGGTTGGGTACGACGGTTGCACTCTTCTGGTTCGGATCCATCCTCGCCGTCAACGCGGTGCTCAGCCTCTATCTGATCGAGGGTTTGGGCTTCGCCCCGCTGAGTGCGGCGTTGATCATGACCGGTAGCTCACTCGCGATGGCATTGACGTCGGCTTTCGGATGGCGGCTGGTTGCCAGGTTCGGCCGAAGTGCGGTGGTTTTTGCCATCGTCGGCGAGATCCTTGTCATCCTCGGCTACATCGCAGCGGTCAATCTGATTCCGCGGGAACATCTGATCCCGGTGCTGGTGGTCCTGGCGGTGTTGTCGGGAGTTGCCAGCGGTTTGGTCGACGCGCCCAATCGGGTGCTGACTCTCGAATATGCACCGCCGGGCGCGAACGGTGTTGCGGCGGGTTTCCTTCAACTGTCTCAGCGCCTGTCAGCGACCATCTCGCTGGCCGCGGTATCGGGGTTGTATCTCGGTGTGCTCGGATCGTCGCCCGACGGATACGGACGTGCGTTCGGGATCGCGCTTGCCGTCTGCGTGGTCATGTTGACGCTCTCGTTGGCGGGAGCGGTGGCAGACCGACGCCGGCGAAGGACGTGACCTGGTATTTCGTGGGTCTACATGGACCTCGGGAGGCCGAGCCCGTGTGACTCATGGGACTTGTGTTACCCATGGGTTAGGAGTCGTGGGACGATACTTGTGTGGTGACCGGTCGCAGTGAAGACAAGCCCAACGGTCGCGGGAGTGGAGAGCCAGTTAACTCACCCCGTGGAGCGTCGGACAAACGTGACCGCACATCGACACCCTTCCGCGCTCGAACGGCGATGTGGACCAATCGGCCTCTGTTCGATTTCCATATGATCGTCGGTCTGGTCGTGCTGATCGTCGCGTTCGGACTACTGATGGTGCTGTCGTCTTCGGGCGTCGAATCCTATGTGTTGTCCGGGACGTCCTATGCCAGATTCTGGCCCCAGTGCATGTTCGCGGCGATCGGCTTGGTGATGTTCGTGGCAGTCGTGCGGTTGCCGACCGAAACGATGCGTAGAGCGTCCCCGTGGCTGCTGATCCTGTGTCTTGTTCTGCTTGTCCTGGTGCTGATTCCAGGTATCGGCTCGGAACAAATGGGTGCTCGCAGCTGGTTTGTGATCGCGGGCATTTCCTTCCAGCCGTCGGAGCTGGCCAAACTTGCTCTGGCGATCTGGTCCGCAGCGACGGTTGCGTCGTTCATGAAGGCGCGGATGGACGTCAACCGCGCGCTGCCGGTGATCGGCGGTACGACGCTGCTGGTTCTGGTTCTGGTGGTGTTGGAGAAGGACCTCGGAACCACCATCACCATCGGCATCATCTTCATGTCGGTGCTGTGGTTCGGGCTGTTCCGGATGAAGACGTTCATCAGCCTCACGCTCGGTTCCGCAGTCGCATTTCTCGTGCTCGGGCTTACTGCTGGTTACCGCTCGGATCGCATCAAGGCTTTCCTCAATCCTGATCTCGACCCGCAGGGTTTGAACTTCCAGAGCACTCAGGCCAAGTACGCACTGGCGAACGGAGGCATCTTCGGGCGCGGTCTAGGACAGTCCGACGCCAAATGGAGCTATCTCCCGCAGGCGCACAACGACTTCATTTTTGCCGTGATCGGTGAAGAGTTGGGTCTGGTCGGCGCGCTGATCGTCGTCGCTCTCTTTGCCGCGGTTCTGATCGTCGGGCTGCGGATCGCGAAACGGTCCACTGATCCGTTCCTCAAAGTCATGACAGCGACGGCAACGACGTTGATCGTCGTGCAGGCGTTCATCAACATCGCCTACGTCGTCGGCCTGATTCCGGTGACCGGTCTGCAACTACCGCTCATCTCGGCGGGCGGAACGTCGATGATCACCACCCTGCTGATGTTCGGGCTCATCGCGCACGCAGCCTTCCGTGAGCCCGAGGCTGTCGCCTCGGCCGAGAGCAGCGGTCGCGGCTGGATTCCTCTGGTCTTCGGCAAGCCTCGGTTCGGCATTGCCAAGAAGCCACAGACCGATCGACGGAGGCCGCCAGCTCGCCGCGCCCAGCCTGCTCCAACTGGGCAACGCCGACCGGAACGACGGGCACCACAACCCGACAGACGCCGGGCTCCAGCTCCGGGCCGACGCGCACCCTCTCGCGACTGGTCGGAAGATCCACGTAGACGCGGCCGATCCGATCGGCCGCGGCGCGCTTCCTGATCTGGGCCAGTTCCACTGGCGGGCAGTTCGGAAGCGGGCAGTCATGCACCCGACAATTGCGTTGGGCGGCTACATTGGGAGTCGGCAAAACGACGTCTAAAAAGGGTTGTGGACATGGCAGGTGGCGACAAGGCAGACCAGTCGGTGGTCGAACGTAGCTCGGTGACCGGACGTCGTACGACGCCGTCGCAGCGAGCGCGTTTTCGCCGGATTGTCGACGCCGCAATGGAATCCGCCTCCGAAGGCGGCTACGACGCGGTGCAGATGCGATCGGTGGCCGATCGCGCCGGCGTCGCGATCGGCACTGTTTACCGGTATTTCCCGTCCAAGAACCACATGCTTGTCGTCGCATTGTTGTGGATGTTCGAGGGTTTGCGTGACAGATTCCAAGACTTTGTAATCCCGGGCGAGACTCCGTCGGACCGGATTCTGTTTGTGCTGCGCAAGAATACGGAGGTCCTCGAGACCGATCACCTCCGTTACGAAGCGTTGGTTCGGGCGTACATGTTCGCGGACGCGTCGGCGACCCCGGAACTCAACGCGCTCGGTGGGGTCGTGACCGAGATGTTCGCGAAGGCGATCGGTGTCGAGGAAGTCTCGCAGCAGCAGTTGGACGCGGTGAAGGTGATCGACGACGTCTGGATGTCGAGTCTCGTCTCGTGGGTTGCGGGCCGGATGACGACGGACGAGGTGATGGCGCACCTGGAACTTGCCGTGCGACTGGTCTTTCGCAAGTTGGGCGGATAGCGCTCAGACGGTGTAGCCACCGTCGACGTTGAGCTTCTGACCGCTGATGAATCCGGCCGCGTCGCTTGCGAGGGAACATACTGCTTCGGCGATGTCGGCAGCTGATCCGAAGCGCTTCAACGGGATTCGGCTCATCGTCACGTCGAGCGCGCCTTGGTCGAGTTCGGCGGAGCTGATCAGGCGCTCCGCCATTCCGTCCGTCAACATGCCTGGTCCTACAGCGTTGAACCGGACGCCGTAGCGTCCTTCCTCTGCGGCGAATCCGCGAACAAGTTGTTCGACAGCCCCTTTGGTGCCAGCGGAGAGTCCGTCGCGCACGGGAAAGCGATCCGTTGCCGCGGTTGTCACCGCCACCACCGAACCCGAGGATGCACGCAGCGCAGGCAGGGCGGTGTGGACGAGGGTGAAGAACGCCGCGGCCTCCTGGTTCAGTTGTTCGGTGAAGAACGCCGGCGTCACACGTGAGAGGTGCGTCATCGGGACGTGCGGTCCCGCAGCGTGGACCAGCGTCGTCAATGTGCCCAGATCATCGACCGCATCGTTGACGGCGGCGCTGATCGACAACTCGTCGGTCAAGTCGAGACAGTACGAGTGGGCGCGCACGCCATGCGCTCGAATCTGCTCGCTCAGTTGCTCGGCAGCGCCCTTGTTGTTTCGGTAGGTGAAGGCGACGTCGTGTCCGCGTTCGGCAAGGGTCAGGGCTATCGCCGACCCGATTCCACCGGTTCCGCCGCTGACAAAAGCGGTGCGTACTGCGCTCACAATGCCTCCAGATGTCTGCCGATTCCAAACCTAACAAATGCTTGGTTGGGGTGCCAATCGGAATATATCAGTGCGCGAAGGACAGGCTCAGATTGCTATCGCAACCGGACTGATCGTCCTAATCTGTTGCCATGTCCGGAGACAGTGTGCAGTTGACCGACGGGGCGCCCGGTGGGGAATCGGAACCTCATGCACCGAGTTTGAACAATCGCCTGAACTGGCTGCGTGCAGGTGTTCTGGGTGCAAACGACGGAATCGTCTCGACCGCGGGCCTCGTGGTCGGTGTTGCGGCAGCCACAACCGAGCGCTCCGCGATCTTCACAGCCGGTTTTGCTGGACTGGTTGCCGGCGCTGTGTCCATGGCGTTGGGCGAGTACGTCTCGGTCAGCGCTCAGCGGGATACCGAACGCGCACTCCTGCAGAAGGAGAAGAAGGAACTCCTCGAGACCCCGGAGGCTGAACTTCAGGAACTGACCGAGATCTACGAGAACAAGGGATTGAGTCCGGAGACGGCCCGCCGCGTCGCCGAAGAATTAACCGAGCACGACGCCTTCGCAGCGCACGTAGAAGTCGAATTGGGTATCGATCCAGACGATCTCACCAATCCGTGGCATGCAGCGATTTCGTCGGCAATCTCGTTCACGATCGGCGCGGCGATCCCGTTGGTCGCAATTCTGGTGCCGCCGACAGGCATCCGCGTCCCCATCGCATTTTTCGCGGTGCTGATCGCACTTGCGCTGACCGGGACGATCAGCGCGACGCTCGGCGGAGCTCGCAAGACCAGAGCGGTGCTACGCGTGGTGATCGGCGGCGCGCTGGCCATGGCCGTGACGTACGGAGTAGGTCAGCTGGTGGGCACGGGTCTCGCCTGACCCCTGCTGTGCGCCTTTATTAACCGCGGGGGGTTAATAAAGGCGCACAGCAATTCAGGCGCGACAGATCATGACCGGCCCTGGCGCATGGTGCAGCAGATTCTGGCTGGTGGAGCCCATCACGGCGCCGGCCATCGCACTGCGTCCGTGACTTCCGACAACTATCAACTGTGCGTCGTCGGCGTATTTGAGCATGACGGGAGCAGCGGCACCGGGTTCACTGATGCGGGTGACCGGCACGTCCGGGTACTGGTCGGCCATACCGGCTAGATTTTCCGCCAGTAGCGCCGATTCCTCCTGCTCGACAGCCTCCCAGTCGATCAGGATTCCCGCTCCGCCTTCGCGGAAGGTGGACGAACCCTGCCAGGTGTGGACCGCGATGAGCGGCGCGTCGAACTGATCGGCATAACGAAACGCGTACTCGACGGCCTTCTTGCTCAACGCGCTTCCGTCCACTCCGACGATGACGGGACGCTGATCCGGACCGGGATTCTCCGCCGAACCACGCCACACGGTGACCGGACAGGTTGCATGATTGGCCACCTTCAGTGCGGTCGATCCGAGCAGCCGTGAGCGCAGTGCACCCGATCCGGTCGACCCCATCACGATCAGGCGTGCGGTACCCGAGGATTCGAGGATATGCGTCGACGCCGGCCCTGGCGCGATCTCGGATTCGATGGTCAGTCCGGGGAATTCGGCCGAAATCACCGTGGCGGCGGCATCGACGATCGCCTCGCCGTCTTCGCGGATCTGGCTGAGGAACTGTGACTGCAACATCACCGCAGCGGGACTGTAGATCGGGCCCTCTTGCGGCAGGGCGTGCGCCAGAATCAGTCGTGAGTTCACCGCGTTCGCGACGGAGGCCGCCCACCGGGCCGCCGCCGTCGAGGCCTCGGATCCGTCGATACCGGCGACGACATCCTGGTGTCCTGCAAGTGTGTTCATGTCTACTCCCTCTGAAATGATCGAGATCGGTCGACTGGTTACAGCGACGTCACCAGAGTGACGATGCTGACTTCACGGCTTCCTTCCACGTCTTGCGTAGCAGGGTCGATTGCCCGTCGGCTATTTCCAGTTCTCGTCGGTAGGCCATGCCCAATCCGAAACTGGTGAGCGAGGTATGCTCCTGCTCGGCTGCCATTGCAAGTAGATGATGTTGGGCGACAACGGAATCCTGGTGCTCGCCGAGAACATCCTGGAAGTGGCTGAAATGCTTCAGTGCACGCTTCGCTCGGCTCTTCGACACGGGTTCCATGACCTCGATCGCGTACTTCATCCGCTTGGCTCCCTTGCGGGCGCGGTGCATTCGCTCGTCACGCTCGGTGCGGCTATCGGCATCGAAGACGTGATCGACCCGCTTACCGACCTTGTGTGCCAGGTGCCGCAGGGTATGGGCCAACTCTCGTGCCGATGCCTTCTTTCCGACGCGGTGGGTGGCGGTGTCGAATTCGAGGTCGCCGACGTACTCGTCGAGGCGATCGAGCAGCGTGGTGTATCGCTCGGAATCGAGCGCCTCGAGGGCTGTTTCCTGGGCGGTTTCACCACGTGCAGAGAAGAACTCGTCGATTCGAGCTCGCACAGCTTCTCGCTCGGGCATCTCGTCGATTTCGCCGAGGCGTTCCACAAGACGCTCCCACTGGACCTCGACGTCGCGGGCGTCACCGAACTTTCCACCGATCCACCGCAGATCCGTGATGAGATCGTCGGTCTTGGGGGAGTGGCCGGCGTACGACTGCAGAGCGCTGCGGATGCGACGTGCCGCAACCCGGAAGTCGTGAACGGCTTCGTCGTCGGCCCGACGCGTGCCGAGATCCGCGGCGACCAGTGCGCGCAATTGTTCGATGAGGTAATTACGCAACAGAATCCGCGGATTCGACGCCTTGCCCGAGGTGACCTCGTGACCGGCGTACGGTGTGACCGACGTGCCCAGTGCTCGTTTGAGTTTGGACGGACTCGCAGAGCGCTCCAGCCCGGCACCCAGTAGAACCGACTCGATTGCATCGGCCAGCTCTTGCCCGCCTGCGCCTTGTTCGACCTCGACTTCCTGCCACGTCGACTCTCCGGAACCGTCTGCCTTGCAGGCGATGACGGTGTCGGAGACCACTTCGGCAAGCAGCACACCGTTTTCGCCATTGAGCCTGGTGCGCTCCCGATCGGTGATGATCAGGGCGACCGGCACCAGATCGTGACCGCGAATGATCGCCCGGATCAGACTCGACAGCGGCGAGGGCACATCGGTGCTCTCGTCCGGGGGAAGTTGGATTTCGGTTCGAGCGTCCTGGCCTGCGGGAAGTTTCATGTGCCACCCCGCGTCGTCGCCACCCTCACGCTTGCGCAGCGTGATCTTCTCGGCCAGCAACCGGTAGTCCGCGGTGTCGAAGTAGGTGGCAGAGAGCTGTATCGAGTCGTGGACCGGTTCGCCGACAACACCGGGAAGTCCGCCCAAGGCGGGAACTTCCTGCTCGGCCGGCGCCTCGTACTTGCGCTCGATCTCCCGTACGGCTTCGGGTACGACGGCGGTCTTGCTCATCTGGTCTCCTCTTGCGGTGCGGTCTGCGCTTCCATCCTCCCGGTATCGGAGGCGCAGTGGAAGGGTCCGGGGTCCCTACGGCGAGTCGCCACTGCCTGATTCGTCCGGCCAGGACAGGGTCCGCCGACTTTCGAACCGTTGCAGCCGGCCGGTCGTGGGATCCTCGAACTCGAGAACCTTCGACAGCAGGCGCAGCGGGTTCGAATAATCCTCTGCGGCAACGTCGTAGAAGTCGGGATAGAAGTTGTCGCCGTGGATCGGTAGCCCGAGCGAGGTCATGTGCAGGCGAAGTTGATGGGTCTTGCCGGTATGGGGAATCAACCGGTACCGCGCGAAGCCGTCTCGCGTTTCGATCAGTTCGATCCGCGACTCGCTGTTGGGTTCGCCCTCGATCTCCGCGGCCTTGAGCACGCCGCGTTCTTTCACGATGCGACTGCGCACGACCACGGGAGTGCTCACCTGCGCGTCGTAACGCGCGATGGCCTCGTATTCCTTGGCGACGCGGCGCTCGGCGAACATGGTCTGATAGCCGCGCCGGGCCGACTGATGCACGGTGAACAGCAGCAGTCCCGCCGTGACGCGGTCGAGGCGATGCGCTGGACTCAACTCCGGCAAATCGAGATCTCGACGCAACCGCACCAAGGCCGATTCGGCGATGTATCGCCCGCGGGGCGTGCTCGCGAGAAAGTGCGGCTTGTCCACGACCAGGATGTTTTCGTCCCGATAAAGGATGTCGATCTCGAACGGCACCCGCGTTTCGACGGGAGGGTCGCGGTACAGGTAGACGAACCGCCGGGGAGCAAAAGCGCTCGTCTCGGTGATTCCGACACCCTTCTCGTCGACGACCTCCCCGGCTGCGACCTTCTCGCGCAATCGGACGGCGTCCTGGGGGAACCGTTCGAGCAGGTAGTCGAGCGTCGTCGTCCACATGCCGTCGTCTGGCTGACGGATGCGACTCGGGTTCAGGCCGTCGCGGACGGGAAGCGGTGATCGTGACACATCTTCAAAGCTAGCCGTCCGGTCGGCATTCAGACCTATTGACGACATATGGGACGGAAGTTACTATCCGGTAAGTTCGTGACACCGGTCACTGTCGTGGGGGCAGGGCTGGGTCATCACAACAGAAAATTGGAGTTTTCGTGAGGACACGACTTCTACGTCGAAGGTCGACAACGATTGCGGTGGGGCTGTGCGTCGTGGGATTGGCGGTGCCGAGCGCCGTCGCTTCTGCGGATCCGACGGGAGGGTCGGACGGGCAGGCCTGGCTCGCGGAAACGGAGGCGACGCCGCAGTATCCGGGGGTCTCGATCGAGTGGGACGTGCCCATCACGATGAGTGACGGCACAGTTCTGCAAGCGAATGTGTACCGACCGGCGGATGCATCCGGGCGGGCCGTGGAATCGAAGACGCCATCGGTCCTCAACATCACGCCGTACACGAAACTGCTGGACACACTGGTGGATTCAGCTCTGTCGATCCCGCAGGTCGGTGAGACGCTGATGGACGTTGCGAACTCGCTCGACCTCGCGGCGCCGTTCGACGGCGTGTCGGAGTTGACGGGCGTCATCGCCGGCGGAGGCGCCAGGGTTCTCGGCGTCAACCGTGATCTGGTCCAGAACGGATACACGCAGGTAGTGGTCGACGCACGTGGAACCGGCTTCTCCCAAGGTAATTGGGACGTGCTCGGTAAGCGCGAGCAACAGGATTCGGTCGAGGTCATCGACTGGATGAGCAAGCAGGGGTGGTCCGACGGGAAAGTAGGGATGGCGGGCATCTCGTACTCCGCGATCAACTCGGTGCAGGCGGCGAGCAACAATCCACCTGCACTGAAGGCGATCTTCCCGGTCGAACCTGGCAACGATCTGCTGCGCGACATCGTCGGAACCGGTGGCGGCCTCGGAGTCGGGTTCATGCCGTTGTGGTTGACCGCGGTCAACGGGCTCAAACTCATCCCGAACGTTCAGGACATCCTGCAAGGAAACTTCGATCCCCTGTGGTTGGCGAGCCGCCTCGAGGATCCGGGAACGCTGATTCCCGAACTGGTGCAAGCGATGACGGCTCAGAGAATCGAGGACGTGTCGCCGTCGACTCTGCAAGTCGCGCAAGACGGGCAGTTCTATCAGGACCGAGCCGCTGACGTCGGCAACATCGCCGTTCCGACGATGGTCTACGGCGGTTGGCACGACATCTTCGCCAACAGTGAGCCGCGGATCTACAACGGAATCGATCTGCCGCCCGGGCAGAAGCAGTTGATCATGGGGAACGGCTATCACGTCACTCCCGGTGGAGGATTCGGCAAGGACGGTGCGCCGCCGCGCCTCGACGTGCTCGAACGTGCGTGGTTCGACAAGTGGCTCAAGGGCATCGACAACGGAATCGATCGTTACGGTCCGGTGACGATGTTCCAGCAAGGCGGCGGATGGATCACGGACGATCAGTTCCCGCGAGCCGGTGCGAGCTACGAACGTATGTATCTGAACTCTGCGCCCAGCGGTACTGCCGCCCACGCATCGTATGACGGTTCGCTGACGAATGACCCGCCCAGTGCCGCAGCGCGATTGACAGTCGCACCAGGACTGCGAGGCTTCTGCTCCGGTGACGGAACTCAGGGAACTGCCGGGATCTCCGTGGTGCTCGGTGCGACGTGTTCCAAGGATTCCCGATTCCAGGAAGCGGAGGGCCTGACGTTCACCGGTGAGGCAGTGACGGAGCCGACCTCACTCTCGGGCCCGATCAACGTCCATCTCGAGACAGTCTTGGACGCGACGGACGGATTCTGGGCAGCGACGGTCAACGACGTAGCACCGGACGGAACATCGACACCGATCACGAACGGCGCTTTGACTGCGTCGCTGCGGGCAGTCGACGATTCGAAGAGCACTCGCTCGGCCAACGGTGACTACAGTGAACCGCACCACTATCTGACGATCGACACGCGTCAGCCGGTGGTTCCCGGTGAGGTCACCACCGTCGACATCAACATGCTCCCGACGGACGCAGTGCTGCAACCGGGGCACCGGCTCCGCGTCGACGTCTACGCTGCCAGCGTGCCGCGATACCTGGCGCTCGGCCCGATGCTCGCCGACAGCCAACTCAAACCGCAGCACATCGAGTTGGCTGCAGACCGGCCGAGCTTCGTCAACGTTCCGTTCGTCGGGGGCCGCTGACTCGGATTGGATCGGCGGCGTGAGAACCTGCGGGCTCGCGGACGTTCTGAGAAGATCGTCCGATGACAGAATCCCGACTCTCCGCCGCCGTCCACGATCGTCTGGACGGACTTCTGGATCCGGTGGACGAGCGGCTCGCGGCGCAGTACCCGGGAAACCGTGACGAGATCCAACCCGTGCACACGATTTACGTCAGTGCCGCGGATGCAACCGTCGACACCCCTCGACTCTGGGGTGAGCAGGCGATCGCGCTTCTCGATTCCCATGCTCATGTGTTCGCCGATCTCGACACGGAGAATGCGCTCGCTGATGTGCGAGTTCAACTCGGCCGCAAGCCGGTCCAAGACTTTCGGATCGATTTCGAGGACGGGTACGGACGCCGCAGCGACGAAGAAGAAGACGATGCAGCGACGTCGGCCGGACAGACGCTTGCCGCGCTCAGCGCTGATCCTGCCGGGCCGAACTGGAGTGGCATCAGGTTCAAGGGGTTGCCGGCCGGTGAGCGTCGGCGCTCGATCAGGACGCTCGAGCTTGTGCTCGACGCGGCCGGCGGAGTGCCGGACGGATTTGTCTTCACCGTTCCCAAACTGCGCGCGGTGGAGCAGGTCACGGCGACGGTGTTGCTCTGCGAAGAGCTGGAGAAGGCGCACGGACTCGAGCTCGGTTCGCTTCGGTTCGAGTTGCAGATCGAGAGCCCGCAGGCGGTCATCGCGGCCGACGGAACGGTGGCAGTTGCTCAGGCCATCCATCGTGGTGCCGGTCGTCTGACCGGTTTGCATTACGGTACTTACGATTACAGTGCAGCTTGCGGAATTGCATCGCGTCATCAGTCGCTCGAACATCCGGTGGCAGACCACGCAAAGGCTGTCATGTTGGCTGCTGCCGCGCAGACCGGCGTCTGGGTGTGCGACGGGTCGACTCAGGTCGCGCCCGTCGGGAGCGCCACGGCGATCCGCGACGCGATCACTCGGCACCATCGCCTCGTCACGCGGTCCCTGGAACGCGGTTACTACCAGGGGTGGGACATGCACCCCGGGCATCTGGTCACCCGCTGGCTCGCCACGTTCGGCTTCTATCGCAACGCGCTCGGCGCCGCTGCCCCGCGCATCCAGTCGTACCTGGGGCGCCAAGGTGGCGACGTGATGGACGAACCTGCAACTGCCCAGGCGCTCGCAGCGGTGGTACTGCGCGGGCTCGACGCGGGGGCTTATCCGGAATCCGAAGTTCTCCGACTCGCCCCGAGCGCCGACACCAACGCACTCCGTCACCTCGTAGGACGCACCACACCGATCACAGGAGAACACTGACCGATGAGCACCACCGAATTCACCTTGCTGCCCGATCTGGCACTGCGCACCCTCGGCGGAGCCGTCATCTGGGCGAACGACGAGGCGTTTGCCGAGCGTGAGGCCCTGATCCGCCCAGGCAAGGCCGGGTACCAGCCGGCGACGTTCGGTCACAAGGGGCAGGTGTACGACGGTTGGGAGACGCGTCGCCGCCGGGTGGCAGGCCATGACGAGGCGATCGTCCGACTCGGTGTTCCCGGAGTGGTGCGAGGCGTCGTGGTCGACACCGCGTGGTTCAAGGGCAATTACCCGCCCGAGATCTCGGTGGAAGCAATCTCGGTCGAGGGGTATCCGGATCCCGCCGACCTGGCCGTATCCGGTGAGTGGACAACCATCGTCGAGCGCTCGACCGTGCACGGTGACTCGGAGAATCCGTTCTCGGTGGCGTCGGAGGAGCGGTGGACGCACGTCAAGCTGACCATTTACCCGGACGGCGGCGTGGCGAGATTCCGTGTTCACGGCGAAGCGCGGCCGGACCCGCGTTTCCTCGATGCCGGGCCGTTGGACCTCGCAGCACTCGAAAACGGTGGCCGCGTGACCGATTGCTCCAACATGTTCTACAGCTCACCGCAGAACATCCTGTTTCCCGGACGCGCTGCTTCGATGGGTGACGGGTGGGAGACCGCCAGGCGCCGCGACAACGGAAACGACTGGGTGCAAGTACAACTCGCGGGTGAAGGCGTGCTGAGTTTCGTCGAGATCGACACCTCGTACTTCCTCGGAAACAGTCCAGGTGAGGGCGCTCTGACCGGGCGGACGTCGGAGGGGGAGTGGATCGAACTGTTGCCGCGCACGACGCTGCGTCCGGATACGCGCCATCGCTTTCCGATCGATTCCGAAGTCCAGGTCACCGATGTTCGTCTGGACATCTTCCCGGACGGTGGCCTGGCGCGGCTGAGAGTCTTCGGCGTACTCACCGACGCTGCTCGCGCTGTGATCTCCGGGCGCTGACGGTAAAGTTGTTGGCATGAGCGACTATCCGAGCGACGACTATCCCCGGGACATGGTGGGGTACGGCCCTCATCCGCCGCATCCGCACTGGCCCGGCGACGCGCGGATAGCGGTTCAGTTCGTGCTCAACTACGAAGAGGGAGCCGAGAACAACGTCCTGGACGGGGACGCGGCTTCGGAAACATTTCTGTCGGAAATGACTCCGGCAGAGGCATTTCCGAATCGACACATGAGCATGGAATCGCTGTACGAGTACGGCTCCCGGGCCGGGTTGTGGCGTGTACTGCGAACCTTCGAGCGGCGAAACCTGCCTCTCACAGTCTTTGCGGTGGCGCGGGCGATGCAGCGGAACCCCGAAGCAGTCAGTGCTTTTCAGGAGTTGGGCCACGAGATCGCGTGCCACGGATTACGTTGGAAGTCTTACCAATCCGTGGACATCGAGCGCGAACGCGCAGACATGGCCGAGGCAGTGCAGATTCTGCGAGATCTGACGGGTTCGGCGCCCCTCGGTTGGTACACCGGGCGCGATTCACCGAACACCCGCGAATTGGTGGTCGAGCACGGCGGCTTCGTCTACGACTCCGATTCGTACGCCGACGATCTGCCGTACTGGGTCGACGTTCCGCGTGGCGCAGAATCGGTGAAGCACCTGGTCGTTCCGTACACCCTTGACACCAACGACATGCGTTTCGCCTCTCCCGCAGGATTTCCCAGCGGTGATCAGTTCTTTGCGCACCTACGCGATGCCTTCGACGTGCTGTATGCGGAGGGGACGGCCGGATCGCCCAAGATGCTCTCGATCGGGTTGCACTGCCGCATAGTCGGCCGCCCTGCCCGTGCGGCCGCTCTCGAGCGATTTCTGGACCACGTGCAGTCACACGAGAAGGTCTGGATCGCGCGGCGCATCGACATCGCCGAGCACTGGAAGACCGCGCACCCCGTTTAGATCACGGTCGGTCGACAAAAGACTTCATTCGAGCAGTCCGGGTACTGGTTCGACTGCCGCGTATTCCGCCATCGAATTCTAGGCCATTGACAACTGGCACGGTTGTGGATGACTCTTTGGAGATGGAGAAACACACAGCAGTCGAAGCGTCTTCAAGGTGAGCCGACCGGTGCCGACCAAGAAACCGACCAAGAACCGCGGATCGAAGGTGTCCCACAATGCCCGCGCAGTGGTGACCGGCGCCGGCAGCGGAATCGGCCGTGCCTTTTCGTTGGAGTTGGCGCGCAGAGGCGGTGAGGTGATCTGCGCGGATATCTCGCTGGAACGGGCCAAGGAAACAGTGGCACTCATCGATGAGATCGGTGGTACCGCGCACGCCGTCAAATGCGATGTGTCAATTCGTGAGCAGGTTCAGGACCTGGCGTTGTTCGCGGAACTCGAACTTGCGGGTCCGCTTTCGCTGGTGATCAACAACGCCGGGGTCGGTATCGGTGGAAAACCTGTGGGCCAGATCGGTTTCGACGATTGGGAGTGGGCACTCGGGATCAATCTGTGGGGTGTCGTGCACGGCTGTGAGATATTCGCTCCACAACTGCGTGCGAGCGGGGCCGGGGGATTCATCAACGTGGCCTCGGCTGCTGGGTTTGCGGCTGCGCCACTGATGGCGCCCTACAACGTCGGTAAAGCCGCCGTGATGTCGCTCTCGGAGACCTTGTCCGCTGAACTTGCCGGTACGGGAGTGCGGGTGACGGTGCTGTGTCCGACCTTCGTCAAGACAAATGTTGCTCTCGACGGCCGAATCACCGCGGAAGCAACACAATTGGCGCAAGCGTTGATGCGGCGAACCGGCTTTTCGCCGGAGCGCATCGCCGTCACCACTCTCGACGCCTACGACAAGGGTCGACTCTACGTGGTGCCGCAGTTCGATGCGAAGGTGATCTGGCGACTCAAACGGTATCTGCCCGTTGCATACACGTGGGGCTGTGGAGTTCTCAATCGCTTTGCACCGAAACAGAAGTCGGGATCATCTGGAAATTCGGCGGCGCCGGAGACGAACTCGCCGAGCACGAAAGGAGCGTGACATGTCCTTCGATTTCGACGGCATGCTGCACAAGATCAAGGACCGCCAATGGGCTCTGGTGGACATCGACTGGGATGCTCCGGGCGCCGAGACGATCAGTCCAGAGCTTCATGCGAAGCTGAAACCGTTCATGTCGGACCTGATGTGGATCGAGAACGTCGGTGCCCGTGGCTTCGCTGCGATGGCTCTCAAGGCGCCGACTGAAACTCTCCGAGACATCTATCGGCATTTCCACGCCGAGGAACAGAAGCACGCCAACGCCGAACTCGCGCTGATGCGTCGGTGGGGAATGCTGGACGGCGACGAGATGCCCGAGCCCAACATCAACGTCAAGCTCGTCATCGACTGGCTGGACAAGCATTCCGACGGTTTGTCGCTCTCGATTCTCGGGACCGTCATACCGATGCTCGAGGTGGCGCTCGACGGAGCCCTGGTCAAGTTCATCATGGACGAGATCGAGGATCCGGTCTGTCAGGCTGTGTTCAAGAAGATCAATGCAGACGAGTCCAGGCATCTGGCGGTCGATTTTGCGGTGATCGAGATGCTCGGGCACTCGACGACGCGCAAGCTCGTTGTCGAAACCGTCGGCGCCTGGTTGAATCCGGCGTTGATCATCGGGACACTTCGCTACATCCCGCTGCTGAACAAGATGCGCGACAACATCGTCGACATGGGAGTGAACGAGGAACGGCTCTACACCGCTATGAAGCGATTCAGGAACGTAGGCGAACGGAGTCCGGCCGCGCTCCGCGTCCCGATGTATCGGGTGGTGAAGTGGCACGGCAACATGGTCATCAATCGCAACCATCCCTACCATCTGCTTGCCGATCGGATGGTCAAGGTCACTGGCCGACTTTCCGGCAGCAGGCTCAATTCCGAGCCGACCTGGGCCAAAGAACTTACGTACGAGCCACTCGCATGAGTACTGCCGAGCCACTGTCAGTGGCGATCATCGGTGGAGGTTTCGCAGGAATCGGAGCGGCGATTCGGTTGAAGCAGAACGGTATCGAGGACTTCGTCATTCTCGAACGCGGCACGGAGGTCGGCGGGACGTGGCGCGACAACACGTATCCGGGAGCTGCGTGCGACATTCCGTCCCGTCTGTACTCGTACAGTTTCGCCCCGAACCCGGACTGGTCGCACACCTACTCGGCCAGCGCGGAGATCCTCGGCTACATCCGAACGATGGTGAAAGAGTTCGGCCTCGAGCCGAAGATTCGGTTTCGGTGCAACGTCACGGGCGTCGAGTGGGACGAGCAGACAGGTGTCTGGGCGATCGCGCTCGAGGGCCGTGAAGCGGTCATTGCCCGGACCGTCGTCATGGCGTCCGGTCCGCTGGCGAACGTCAGCTTTCCTGCTGTTCCGGGTTTGGAGAGCTACGAAGGACACAAGATTCACAGTGCTCGCTGGGACCATGACTACGACTTCACCGACAAGCGGGTCGCAGTGATCGGAACCGGGGCCAGTGGCGTCCAGATCGTCCCTGAACTCGTGAAAACTGCACGATCAGTGAAGGTTTTCCAACGAACACCGGGATGGGCATTGCCGCGAGCAAACCTACGCACCCGATCTCGCACGAAGGATCTGTACCGTCGTCATCCGGTCGTCCAGACTCTGGCGCGTCGGGCTTGGTACTGGGGACACGAATCGGTAGCTCTCGGGGTGGTGTGGGAATCCCCGTTGACGAGGGTGGTGGAAACAGTCGGGCGTCTTCATCTGCGCATGCAGGTGAAGGACCCGTGGTTGCGGCGACAACTCACTCCCGACTTTCGCGCAGGGTGCAAGCGGTTGCTGATGACCAGCGAGTATTACCCGGCTCTCCAGCAAGACAATTGCACACTCGTGACCTGGCCGATCGCGAGATTGGCGCCACATGGCATTCGCACGGTCGAAGGGATCGAGCATCAATTCGACTGCATCGTCTTCGCCACCGGCTTCGACGTTTGCAAGACCGGAACACCGGTCCCGATCATCGGCCGGGACGGACGTGTGCTCGCCCAGGAGTGGAAATCCGGGGCGCGTGCGTACAAGAGCATTGCGGTATCCGGTTATCCCAACCTGTATTTCACCTTCGGACCCAACTCGGGTCCGGGGCACAGTTCCGCCCTTGTGTACATGGAAGCGCAACTCGACTATCTCGCCCAAGCGATCAAGATCGTTCTCGAGCGCGACCTCAAGGCACTCGATGTTCGTCAAGATGTCGAAGATGCGTACAACGTAGAGTTGCAGCGTCGGCTGTCGAAGACCACGTGGAACTCGGGATGTTCGAGTTGGTATCTCACCGACGAAGGATTCAATGCCACTATGTTTCCCGGTTTCGCGACCCAGTACGTGAACCAATTGAAATCGGTGGATCTTCGGGACTACACGAGCACGGTGCGCGAGAAAGACACCGCGCAGACCTGATCCCGGGTTCTGATCGGCCTGGTGTTGCCACTAAGTTGGAATCGTGACGACCGACGCGGCAGAGGAGACGAGGCGGTGACTGAGTACCGCATCGACGATCTAGCGCGCGCTGCGGGCACCACCTCGCGGAATGTACGGGCATATCAGGAACGAGGATTGCTTCCTCCGCCGGAGAAGCGTGGGCGGGTAGGCATCTACGGCGACGCGCACCTCGAACGCCTCAAGCTGATCGACACGCTTCTTCAACGAGGTTTCACCACTGCGCATATCGACGACTTCATCACCGGGTGGGAAAGCGGGAAAGACCTGACAGAGGTGCTGGGTCTGCAGCACGCGGTCACCGAACCATGGTCCCGCAGCGACACCGTGAGTATCGAGATGGCCGTCGTACGCGAGTTTCTCGGGGGAGATGCAGATGGTCAACTGGATCGTCTCGTAGATCTCGGACTGGTACAGATCGAAGGAGAGAACTGCGTTTTCACCGATCCTGCTTTGCTCAGCGGATTTTCGAGTCTCCTCGACTACGGTTTCACTCTCGATCAACTGGTCGATGTGCACGAAAAGCTTCACAACGCTGTGGACGGGATCGCCAAAGACCTGATTCAGGCGGCGAAGGATCGCATCGTCGATCAGCACGGGGTCGGTTGGCTCCCGGAGGGCGACGAGGTTGCCGGAACAGCCGAGATGCTCCAGACGATGCGTGAACTCGGTGTGGCGTCGGTACATTCGGCACTGGCCCGGGCACTCGACGCGAACCTTCAGCGTGAACTCGGCGACTATCTTGCCGCTGCGATCGGCTCGCGGAGCGACGCCGACGAGTCCGACTAGCAGCATCGATCACGTTCGGGATGTGCGGCCCGTCGCGGTGCGCTCAGCTCTTGCGTGCCTCGATCAGGAATCGACTCGAGTGGGCGACAAAAGATCCGTCGCGACGGATCTGCTGATCGAGTTCGCGGAGCCGGTCCCGATACTGCGCGACGGTGAATCCCGGAACCATCCAGATCACCTTGCGTAAGAAGTAGACAACGGCGCCGATGTCGAAGAATTCCATGCGCAGACGCTCGAAACGAAGGTCGACGACGGTGAGCCCGGCCGCAATCGCGTCGGCAGTTTCGTCCTCGTGGTGCCGTCCGCGACGAGCCTGCGGCTGAGGACCGAGAAAGTACTCGACCAGTTCGAACACGCTGGCGTGACCCACATGTTGAGCGAAGTACGTTCCTCCCGGTTCGAGTACCCGCGCGATTTCGGTCCACCACACCGTCGCTGGGTGTCGGCTGGTCACCAGGTCGAAAGCCGAATCGGCGAACGGTAGCGGCGGCTCGTCCGGATCCGCGACCACCACCACACCTCGGGGACGCAGAAGGGCGGTGGCCTTGGCGATGTTCGGTGGCCAGGATTCGGTTGCTGCCATCACCGGCGGGAGTGACGGTGCAGCGGCGAGGACTTCGCCGCCGCCGGTCTGGATGTCCAATGCGGCGCCGGCGCGGCCGAGACGTTCACCCATCAGCCTCTGGTACCCCCACGACGGACGCTGCTCCGTGGCGCGTCCGTCGAGCCACGAGAAATCCCACCCGTCGACGGAGGCGGATTCCGCTTCGGCGACAAGTTCGTCGAAACCTCGTGACATGCTCTGTGACTCGCCTTCAGGCGTTCCTTCCGACATCACATCATCATCGTCGCGGAGGGGCGACGGTGCCAGTTGTTTACGGCTACTTCGGGGTGGCGCCGAGCATCGGTGCGAGTTGAGTGGCAATCGGGTTCAGGTTGAGCTTGTCCGGGTCCACCTTGGGCTTGCTGTCCCACGGTTGCGAGGTGTTCGGGTCGGCGAACGCGATGCGGTTGGCGCTACGAACTCCCGTTTCGCTGCCCTGAGGTGCCTGGCAGTTGGCGGCAGTGTTCAACGGGAAGTTCTGCGTCGTGTCGTCGAAGTTCGGGTCCTTGCGCTTCATCTCGTCGAGGATCGCCATGGTCCCTTCGTAACCGACGGTGCACGAGAGCGGGTTGTTGGTCTCGAGTACCAAGCCCAGATGTACTGTGCCGTCTCCCGGTGCAACGGTGGGCGCCGCCCCGGCGAGCGCAGGCAGGAAGAGCAGGAAGGGCTGCAGCGAGGGCAGTGTCGGTGCGGCTGCCGCTGCAACGGCGGAAAGGTTGGAGAGGTTGGTCGTGAGCGCGGGGCCGGCTTCGGTGACGAGAGAGCCGACTTGTTCGCTGGCCGGTATGCCGTTGTCGATCACGCGTCGGATGTCGGGGTCGCTGGTGCGCAATTGCGCCGTCAGTGCGTCGAGGTCGGTGCTGAACTGCTTGATCGCCGACGATTGATCGGACTGGGTCGTGAGCACCGTCTGGCTGTCGCGGATCAGTCCGAGGGTCTGGGGAAGGGTGTCGAGGCCCGACTGGGAGATCCCCGACAGCGAGTCGGCAAGTACCTGCAGATCTTCGCCCTTGCCGTTGAATGCCGCGCCGAGTTCTTTCGCGACGGTGTGGAGTGCGTCGACCGGAACGGAGTGCACCAGACCGTTGGCGCTGGTCAAGACATTCTCGATCGGGATCGGCGTGGTTGTGTCGCCCACGGCGATCACCGAGCCGTCTTCGAGGAACGGGCCCTGGTCGGTATCGGGCTGAAGGTCGACGTACTGCTCGCCGATGGCTGAGCGATTGGCCACCACGGCCCGCGCAGATGCGGGAATCTGCGGAGCACTGCTGTCGATCAAGAGGTCGACTTCGATTCCGTCGGACGTGAGCGACATGTCACCGACGCGTCCGACGGGTACACCGCGATAGGTCACTTCGGCGTTGGTGAAGATGCCACCGGACGTCGCCAGTTCGGTTTTGACCGTGTATTGGCCGAATCCCAGAAGATTGTCCAGCCGTACGTATTTCGCTCCGACATAGATCAAGCCCAGGAGTGCAACCACGACGAGGGCGACCAGCTGCCATTTGGCGAGCTTCGACATCACCATGAGGTGACGACCCTGAACTGATGCGGTGTGTTCATGGTTCGACTCCCGAATGACAAGCCGGGTACGGCTGGTGTTGAGCGAATTGTGTTCACCCACGGACGTTCTGAGGTGAACCGGAAACTTCCGGCAATTCGTTGTTGGCGATAACTATAAACAAGTCGTCACAGATAGAAAGTCGGCGCTGAGATTTCCGCAGGTCGTCGAAACGTAAGTGTCACAGCTCACTTCGAATGCGCAGATGTGACGCAGACGGCTTTCGGTCCGGATCGGGCTTGACTTCGCCAAACATATCCACAAAAGTAGATGCGTTCCGGTTGTCGTGCAGAGGGGTGTGGTCCATGGATGCTTTGGCGATCTTCAAGGCGCTGTCCAATCCGACTCGCCTGCAGATCATGGAGTGGCTCGCGCACCCGGCGAAGTATTTCGACGAGGACTCGTATACGCAGCAGGATCTCGGGTTTCACATCGGAGTCTGTGTCGGTGACATCCAGGGGCGATCGGGACTTGCCCAGTCGGTGATCTCGGGGTACCTGCAGGGCATGAAAGATGTGGGTCTGCTCGAGTCCGAGCGCATCGGGAAGTGGACGTATTACCGACGAAACGAATCCGTGATCGGCGAGTTCAGGGAATTCGTTCGCGAAAAGCTGTAGCGGCCGAATTGCCCTCGTCGGCCGGTTTGTTCAACCAAATATATCTACATATCTAGATATGTAACTGTCTCGTGTGACGTAGTAGTGAGGAGTGTGTCGTGAAGTCGAAATTGTTGATACCGGTTCTGGCGTTGGGTGTATTCGGAATCATCACTACGGAGATGGGCATTATCGGGGTTCTGCCTCAGATCAGCGAAAAGTTCGGTATCACCGCGTCGACTGCCGGATGGTTGGTCGGTGTGTTTGCACTCGTCGTGGCGGTGACCGGTCCGTTCACAACGCTGATCACCTCGGGAATCAACAGGAGAACCGTTCTGTTGGTAGCGATTGCAGTCTTTGCGGTCTCCAATGTGGTGTATGCGACCACATCGAGTTTCGAGGTGATGTTTGCATTTCGGATCATCCCCGCCGTGGTTCATCCGGTCTTCTTCGCTGTCGCGCTTGCAAGTGCGGTTCGTCTGGTATCGCCGGAACAGGCGACCGCCGCGGTGACCAAGGTATTTGCAGGCGTCACAGTCGGATTCGCGTTCGGCGTGCCCTTGACGTCCTATTTGGCCGAGAACTTTTCGGTGTCGACAGCATTCGTGTTCGGCGCCGTGGTCAACGTTCTCGCGTTTCTCGGGATTGTCGTACTTCTGCCCTCGGCTCCTGTGACACAACGCCTGTCGTACGGTGCACAGGTCGGGATACTTCGCCGGCCGCGCGTGTGGTTGACCATTCTTTCCGTCACCTTCGTCTTCGCAGCCATGTTCTCGGTGTACGGATACTTTGCCGAATACCTCGGCGAAGTGACCGGCATGAGCGGATCGTGGATCAGCGCGATGCTCTTGGCTTTCGGTGTCGTGATGATCTTCGGCAACTTCGTCTTCGGGGCTCTGCTCGCCAAGGGGGTGGTGCGCACGGTTGTGGCTTTTCCCTTGCTGTACATCGTCGTCTACGTGATGCTCTATCTGGCGGGCCCGTACTTCGGCGCGATGGTTGTAGCCGTGTTGGTTTGGGGTGTAGTGCATTCCGGTGGACTGGTGGTTTCGCAGAGCTGGATGGGGCGAGACGCAGTCGACGCGCCTGAATTCGGCAACAGCCTTTTCATCTCGTTCTCCAACCTGGGGATCACGCTCGGCACTGCGGTCGGTGGACTGTTTCTCGCGCATTTCGAAACCCGCCAATTAGTCTGGGCTGGAGTATTGTTCGCGATCCTGGCGCTGCTGGTGACAGGTGTTCGACTCTCGCTCAGGCACGCTCACAGCGAGAACGGTGTCAGTGTACCGGTGTAGTTCTTGGGAAGTGGCCGTGCGAACTCGCCGCGCGAACTGGTCGACAGTCCGAGGGTGACCAACGACTGAACCATCGTGACCCCAGCGGCAACGCCGTCGACTACCGGGACACCCAGTTCGTCGGACAAGTCCTGGCACAGGTCCGCCATGCCGGCGCAACCCAGCACGAGGACGTCCGAGTCGTCTTGCTCCAATGCGTCGAAACAGGCTTCCAAGATCACCTTTCGCGCGTCGGGATCACGATCGAGTTCCAGAACCGGAATCTCGCAGGAGTGGATACCTCGGCACCGAGCCTGCATGCCGTACCGGTCCACCAGATCGGCGGCGCGGCCGCGGGTTCGACCGAGAGTGGTCACGATGCTGAATCCGCGACCCAGGAAACTTGCGTAGTTCATTGCCGCTTCGGCAACAGCTACGACGGGGCCCTTGGCCAACTCTCGGGCTGCATCAAGACCTGGGTCACCGAAGCAAGCGATGACGTAGCCGTCGACTTCGTTCTTTTCTCCGGCGGCGATCTCGGTCAGGATTCCGGGGACGCTGAGAACTTCGTCGTAGTGGCTTTCGATCGACGCGGGACCCATGGCAGGGCTGACGGCCTCGACGAATGTGCCCGAGCCTGCGACGGTCCGGGCACATTCCTCGATCTTGGCGGTCATCGCCCACGTGGTGTTGGGGTTGATCACCTTGATTCTCATGACGATCAGTCGACCGTCACAGTGTCGGGAGAGGAAACATTCCGGACAGCTGAGGAAGAGCGCGCGGCGAGTAGGTAATAGACGGTGAATCCGAGCCCACAACCGATGAACCAGCTGTACTGCGCTGCGGTGTACATCCCGGTGAGGTCCTTGCCCAGGACCGGGACCATCGCGACGACGGCTCCCACCACGGTGGCGATCACTGCAGCAGGGTTGTATCCCTTGCTGTACCAGTAGGTTCCGGTCGGCGACATGCTGAACAGTTCGTCGACGATCACCTTCTGCTTGCGCACGAGGTAGTAGTCGGCAATCAGAATTCCGAACAGCGGACCGATGAAGGCTCCGAGGGTTTCGAGTGTGTAGTGAATGACGTCCGGATTGTTGTACAAGTTCCACGGCGTGATGAGGATCGAGCCGATCGCTGCGATCATTCCGCCGGCGCGCCAGCTGATCTTCTGCGGACTCACGTTGGAGAAGTCGAAGGCCGGGGAAATGAAGTTGGCCACGATGTTGATGCCGATCGTGGCGATGGTGAAGGTGAGTGCGCCGAGAACGATGGCGAAGGTGCTGTCGATTCGTGCAACGGTCGCAACGGGATCGGTGATCAGTTCGCCGTACACCGGCAGCGTCAACGATGCAGTGACGACGACCAACACCGAGAATACGAGGAAGTTCAACGGCAAACCGAGGAAGTTGCCCTTCTTGACGGCAGTGAACGACTTTCCGTAGCGGGAGAAGTCGCCGAAGTTGAGCATCGGTCCGGAGAAGTACGAGACAACCAGAGCGATCGCACCGAGCATGACCGGCACGGCGTCGAAACCCGAGTACTTGACGTCGCCGAGCGTGAGATCGATGGCGCTCCAGCCTGCCTTGTAGATCAGGTAGCCGCACAGCATGAACATCACGACATACACAGCCGGCCCGCAGAAGTCGATGAAGCGGCGGATCGATTCCATGCCTCGCCAGAAGACACAGGCCTGAAGTACCCACAGGAGCATGAAACTTCCCCAGCCCAGTGCGGAGAGTCCGGCGAATCCGTAGTCTTCGACGACGGCATAGGGCGCGAGTGACGGAAAGAGTTTGATCAGTACGACATCGAGGGCTGCTGAAGCGAGGAAGGTTTGAATTCCATACCAAGCCACGGCAATCAGGCCACGAATGATTGCCGGGATGTTCGCGCCGAGGACGCCGAACACGCTGCGGCAGATCACCGGATACGGCACGCCGGTAACTTGGCTGGGCTTGGCGACGAGATTGCAGAAGAAGTAGACGATCGTGATACCGACCAGCAGGGCGACGAGTACTTGCCAGCTGGCCAATCCCAGTGCGAAAAGACTACCGGCAGTGACATATCCGCCGACGCTGTGTACGTCGGACATCCAGAAGGCGAAGATGTTGTACGACGACCAGGTCTGCTTGCGAAGCGGCGCCAAGTCCTCGTTGGTCAAACGAGGGTCGTAGCCCGGCTTGATCAGGCCGCTTCCGACAGGGTGACCCGCGGCTTCGACAAGGTCACCCGATCCGGTTTCCTTTGGGGGAGTGGGGGTAGTGGTCGTTCGGGACGGAAGAATGTCGGTCATGACAGCTCCTGTGCGTCAGTGCAGGAAATCAGCGGACGGTGCCACGAGCTCTCAGCGTCAGTGATGAAAACTGTGTTGAGAGAAAGGTATCGATGCTGTGTTGCACGACTATTGCGTGATCGGTATATCTTTTTCGGCCAATAGACCGGTGTCTGTCGGTAGAGTCGCGATCACGGTATCGAGTCGGCGATGATGGATTTCGGAAGCGCTCAGAAGTGCGGATGCGTCCCGACGCAGGAATGCGTCCAGCATCGCGGTGTGATCCGAGTGCAGAACCCGGCGATCGACGCCGGCAACATGGACCATCGGCTGTACTGGTTCGGTGATGTTCCAGGCAGCTTCGAACATGTGCAGCAGTCGAAGCATCTGAGACGGTCGGGTCAGTGCGAGATGAAAGTTTCGGCTCTCGCAGTGATAGGACTGAGAGTCGTCGTAGCGCAATGCGATCTCCAAACGGGAGTTCACCTCGACGGCGTGTTCGTGATCCTCTTCGGTTGCCTGCTCGACGGCGACGGCCAATGCAGCTGATTCGAGAGTTTCGCGGACGATGTACATCTCTCGCAGTTCTGCCGGCGTCAGCTGAGCAACGGTGTAGCCGAATTGATGTCGATGGTCGACCAAGGACTCTCCGACCAGTGTTTTCAGTGATTCCCGCACAGGTATTCGACTGACACCGAACACATCAGCCACGTCGCCGAGAGGAATCGGGGTACCCGGAGGCGCCGAACCCGACAGAATCACTCGCCGCAGTTCGTCGAGGATCGTTTGTTGTGGACTTCCGGGAGCATCGATTACCAGTTGCGTCAGCAGTACCGATCTACGGCGCGGCGGCATGTCGCTCTCCCTTCGTCTGTCTGCCAGAGTAGGAATACGTTGTTTCGTCTGCGTGACACCGGTGTGGCCGTCGTGCATCTCGCACTCGGGGGAGAACAAGTGGGCTCCGATCACATGCTCGCGTGAGTGCTGCTCGGGAGGCCGATCGTGGGGGTAGCGTTGTTGTGTAGTGGTATGGCAGAAAGCGAGTCGGTCGATGGCATCCGCTGTGCGCTCAGAAGCCGACCAGCGAGTTGTCGGCAACCTGCCCTTGGAGCTGACGAGTTTCGTCGGTCGCCGGCGTGAGTTGGCCGACGCCAGGAGATTGTTCGAGACGTCCCGTTTGTTGACACTCACCGGGATCGGTGGCGTGGGCAAGACACGGCTCGCGATCCGACTTGCGGGCGCGTTGCAACGGGTGTTTCGAGATGGTGCCTGGTTGGTGGAACTGGGGGAGCAGACAGATTCGGATCTCCTCGAAGATCATGTCGCCGTGACCCTTGGTGTCCGGTCGGTCTCGTCGGCGGACCCGCTGCAGGCATTGATCGACTACTGCGCCGATCGGAGTCTGCTGTTGGTGCTCGACAACTGTGAACATCTGGTCGATGCCGTCGCTGTGTTCGTAGGCGCGATCCTACGGCGATGTGCCGGCGTCAAGATCCTGGCGACGAGCCGCGAATCGCTGGGCCTGGGCGGTGAGGTGACGATGCGCGTTCCCTCACTCACCACACCGCAGCAACAGCCGCCCGAATTCGAGGGAATTGCCCAGTACGAATCGGTGTCGTTGTTCACCGAGCGTGCGGCTTCCGTCGTACCTGGTTTCACCCTCACCGAGGAGAACAAGCGCGCCGTTGCGCATATCTGTCACGACTTGGATGGACTCCCACTTCCGATCGAACTGGCGGCAGCTCGCCTGCGTGGTATGTCTGCTGAGCAGATCATGAACAGGCTCTCGGATCGATACCGACTTCTTACAACGGGTGGACGCGACGTTCCGAGTCGTCAACAGACGCTGCGATTGTCGATCGATTGGAGTTACGACCTCTGCTCGCCAACCGAACAGCAGTTGTGGGGGAGGTTGTCGGTGTTCTCGGGTGGGTTCGATCTCGATGCCGCTGAGGGCGTGTGTGGGCAGGACATGAATTCGACCGAAGTGCTCGATCTCGTCACCGCGTTGGTCGAGAAGTCCATCCTGATTCGTGAGGAAACCGACGGGGATGTTCGGTACCACCTCCTCGACCTACTCCGCGAGTACGGACATGAAAAGTTGGAGTCCGCCGGTGAGTATTCCGCTCTGCGTCGAAGCCATCGTGATTGGTTCGAGGCACTGGTCGTTCATGCGGAAGCCGAGTGGATCAGTGGCCGGCAAGCTGCCTGGATCGCAAGGCTCGGTCGTGAACAGCGCAACGTCAACGATGCGTTGGAGTACTCGATTTCCACTGCCGGAGAGGCGCGATCTGCAACGCGAATGGTCGGTGCGTTGTACAGATTCTGGCTTGCAGGTGGATTACTTGTGCAGGCGCGTTACTGGACGGATCGAGCCTTGAATGCAGAGGATCGAGAGCTGGATCCGTTCCGAGTGGATGTCTTGGCCATCGACGCCGTGAATCACGCGATGCAGGGGGAGCTCGAACGGGCAGAAGAGTTGGTCGACGAGAGTTGGCGCCTGGCAAACGACTTGGCGGATGTGCGCTCGCGCGGCTTGGCGACGTGGGGAGACGGATACGTCGATACCTTCAGAGGTAACTTCGATACCGCTACAGCCAAGCTGGAATCCGCGTTGACGCTGTTTCGACTCGACAAGAATCTGCTGCATGTTGTGATCGGCCTGGACACCTTGGGAGTCGCGTACTTCCTGTCCGGCGCTCTTGATCGCTCTGTGGAGTGCAACGAAGAGATTCTCGCGATCACCGTGCCCGCCGACGAGATGATGTTCCAGGCATTTGCGCTGGGAACTCTCGGGCTCGTGAGCTGGCTCCGAGGTGAATTGGATGCCGCAAGTGACTATTTGACTCGAAGTCTGAGAATTCTCGATGCCCCGATGAACTCGGCGTGGTGTATCGAGCCGTTGGCGTGGATTGCTGCAGCGCAATGTGATTGGAAGCATGCAGCGGTTCTGCTCGGCGCGGCAGCCATGTATTGGCAGAAGGTCGGGGGACGGCTGGCGGGCCTGCCGGGTTTGTCAGCTCATCACGACACTGCTGCAGAGACTGCTCGCAAAGCCATGGGTGACGATGCTTTCGACAAGTCGTTTCGCAGCGGGTTTGCGATGTCCGAGGGTGAAGCTGTCGCATATGCGCTCGACAAGCGCTCCAGTGTCACTACTGCGTCGTCGGCTGAAGGGCCTCACCTCACTCCTCGTGAGCAGCAAGTTGCGGAACTGGTTGCCCAAGGGTTGACCAATCGCGCGATTGCGGAGCACTTGGTAATCTCGCTGCGCACCGCTCAGGGACACGTGGAACACGTACTGACAAAACTGGGATTCAGTTCCAGAGCGCAGATCGCAGCGTGGTACGTCTCGACCGCGCAGGAGCGTGACTCGCGTGAGGTCAATGGCTCAGCAGGCCGGAGTTGACGTCCGATAGCAGTTCACCACGGTCGTCGCCGCACAAGCAGAACAGCGGGTAGCGCTTACCTTCTTCACGCCCCTGAAACGACACTCTTAGCGGTCCAGGCGCATCCGCGCGAGGGGATTCGGTGAGGAAAGTGTACAGCCACGGCCCCTCGTCCAATTCCACGATGGCGAGAACGGTCGAGGGGTCGCCGTGAACCGTTCGCCAGGACACGACAGTGCCGTCTCCGCAACACCGCGTCACGTCCAACCGCGCCCCACGGCACCTGGCGCAGACCGCGCTCGCGGGCGAGAGGATGACATCACATTCCGCGCAATGGGGGAGTGTCAATCGTTCGGCTCGCGACGAGCGATTCGAATATCGCCGCGATACACGCTGTTTCATCGAGCTTGCGGGATTCATGTCAGTAACGTCGGGCGAGGTAGTACGGCATCGAGTCCACGGGTGCGCGTTCGACTGACTCCCCGGACGTCGGGGCGTGAACGATCTCACCGCCTCCGGCGTAGATCCCCACATGCTCCCCGCCGTAGTACAGGACCACGTCACCCGGCTGTAGATCGTCCCGGGAAACTGGAGTGCCGCCAACCGCCTGGTCGTAGCTGGTTCGCGGAATCGAAACGCCCGCTTGTGCATAGGCCCATTGAACGAGACCGGAGCAGTCGAACGAGTCCGGCCCGGTCGCGCCCCAGACGTACGGAGCGCCGATCTTGGACTCTGCGGCTGCCAATACGCGGCCTGTATCCGAGGAAGCGAAAGCTGACACCTTCGCCGGATTCGTGTCGACGGAAACTGCGGCGATGTTCCAGTCCCGAAGCACGGGGGCCTGAGCGTTCGCGGTGTCGATACTCACGGCAAGGGTTGTCAGGGAAAGAACGCCGACGACAAGCGCTCTTCCGAGTGCATGCTTCTTCGTGCGGGGGTCGGTGAATCGGTGGTGCGACATTTCTTGTGTTGCCTTTGCGTCGATGCGTCCCGAAGCAGGTGTCCAGCTGGGTGTGATCGGGCTTCGGCTTGCGACACTCAGCCTGGTTGCGCCTCGACGTGTTCGCATCGGTCAGTTGGACGGGGTGCATACCTGTTTCGAGCGGCATTGTGGGTGCAAGGCCTGTTGATCGATCGCGAGAACTTCGACGGACTTTCGTGATCCGAATCAAGGAGGGCACGGCGGCCGGCCTCACCCCGGCTCCGGTCAGGCGATTCGCAGCGGGAGCGCCGAACGCTCAACAGTGGCACGGTCGGATGGACCACGATCCTGCGCACAAATGGCTGCGCGAACAAGTACGTGAGGCAAGCGTCTGGCTGGATTCGGCGGACGTTCTGTACTCTCGCAGTCATGCAACAGCGGAGCACAGGAACGGTGACACGGTCACTGTTGCTGCTTCTGCTGCCGTTCATCGCTCTTCTCGCAGTGCCTCCGCTTGGTTCCTCGGGTAGCGCCGCGGTGCTGGGAACTGCGATTGCCGTCTTCGTGGTCGCTGCGCTCGCAACTTCCTCGAAGTACGAACTTCTGCAACTGTGCGCGGTTTCGGCCACTGGCCCGTCTGATGACGAACGCTGCCTGCGTGGTGCTTTCCGCAGGCAGAGCAGCCCGGACGCGCCCGGTCGTCCGCAACCTCGAGCTCCGGGAATCGGTCTGTAGATCGGCAGTCGGCGGGTGTGAACTCGTCGTAGGTCGGTCAGACGTCTTGCGTCCACGACAATTCCCGCGCTCTCATCTCTCTGAGCGTGCCTTTCGGTGAGGTTCATTCGTCATGCTCGATTTTGTCTACTACCCCGTGTCCGGAATCCTCTGGTTCTGGCACAAGGTCTTCTCACTGGTCTCCGGATCACCCGACAACGGCGTCGTGTGGGCGTTGTCGGTCGTATTTCTCGTCTTCACGCTCAAAGCCCTGCTGTTCAAACCCTTCGTCAAGCAGGTCCGCACTCAACTGGTGATGCAGAAGCTGCAACCTCAGATCAAGGCGTTGCAGAAGAAGTATTCGGGTGACCGGCAGAAACTCACTGTAGAGATGGCCAAGCTGCAGAAAGAACATAATTACAGTCCGTTGCTCGGCTGTCTGCCGATGCTGGTTCAGGCACCGGTGTTCATTGGTCTTTATCACGTCCTGCGATCGTTCAATCGGACCGGAGCGGCATCGCACGTCCCGTTTCTGAGCCCGACCGAACCGATGTCGGTGGCGGACAACGCGAACACGGCCAACTACTTCTTCAGTGCCTCGGACGTGCAGTCTTTTCTCGACGCCAAACTGTTCGGCGCACCGTTGTCCGCCATGATTTCGAGCCCGGCAGCACAACTGGAAGCATTCGGCGACGTCAGCCGTATCTCCATCATTCTGGTAGCTGTACCGCTGATGATATTTGCCGCCGTCGCTACACATTTCACATCGCGGGCATCCATCGCGCGCCAAGTGGACACCGGAACCGTCAACCCTCAAACAGCGATCATGAACAAGCTCGCATTGTGGGTGTTTCCGGTGGGGGTGATCGCTTTCGGTGCGTTCGCGCCTGTGGCGATCCTGCTGTATTTCGTGAGTAACAACTGCTGGACGCTGGGACAACAGCATTTTGTGTACGGACGCATCGCTGCGGAGCAGAAGGAAGCCGAATCGTCGCCGACTCCCGGAATGACCGCGCCCCCGTCGCCCAGAGTGGCTGCACCGCCGCTGCCGGGCGCCAAGCCCATCCGCGCCAAGCGCAGGCGATGACGGAAAGCGACCCCTCCCTACCAGCGAGTAAGGCACGTACGCTGGAAAGCATGACCAAATGGACCGCAGAAGACGTAGTCGATCAGACCGGCCGCACATTTGTCGTCACGGGGGCGAACAGCGGACTGGGTGAGGTAGTCGCACGAGCGCTGGGCAAAGCCGGGGCCGACGTCGTCCTCGCCTGTCGTGACACCACGAAGGCCGACGCCGTAGCCGCCGAGATCGGGCCCAACGCGGTTGTCCGCAAATTGGACCTCTCGGATCTGTCGTCGGTACGAGCCTTCGCCGACGCAACGGAGAAGGTCGACGTCCTGGTGAACAACGCCGGCGTGATGGCGGTTCCGTTCCGCCGGACGGTCGACGGATTCGAAATGCAGATCGGCACAAACCATCTCGGACACTTCGCATTGACCGGATTGCTGAAGGACAAGCTCACCGATCGTGTCGTGACGATGTCCAGTGCCCTGCATCAGCTCGGAACTGTCGATCTGGACGATCTCAATTTCGAGCGTCGGAAGTACAACCGATGGTTGGCCTACGGGCAGTCCAAGCTTGCCAATCTGTTGTTCACGTACGAACTTCAACGCAGGTTCGCGGCGTCGGGATCTTCGCTCAAAGCGCTCGCTTCGCATCCGGGATACGCGTCGACGAACCTGCAGGGGCACACCGAGTCGATCCAGGACAAGCTGATGGGAATCGGCAATTCGATCTTCGCGCAGTCCGCGGAGATGGGCGCCCTTCCCGAACTGTGGGCGGCAACCGCGCCGGATGCCTTCGGCGGCAGTTACATCGGACCGGACGGTCCGTTCGAGCAGCGAGGGTATCCGAAGGTCGTGGGGTCGAACAAGAAGTCACACGATACGAAGACAGCCTCGGGTTTGTGGACACTGTCGGAGAAGTTGACCGGAGTCTCGTTCGGGATTTGATTCAGATATGAAGGTGGCCGCGAACTTCGAGAAGTTCGCGGCCACTTTCATATCCGTTCGAGCTAGATGTTGTTCGGGTTACAGCGTGACAACCATCTTGCCGGTGTTCGCGCCGCGCATCAGGTCGATGAACGCTTGCGGTGCATTCTCCAGACCTTCGACGATGGTCTCGTCCCACTGAATCTTGTTGTCGGCGAGCCACCCTGCCATGTGGGTGCGGAATTCGCCACCGAGGTGACGGTAGCCGCCCACGAGGAATCCGCGCAGTGTGAGCTGCTTGCCGATCACCAGTGCCAGGTTGTGGGGAGCGGTGGGCTTCTCGGTGGTGTTGTACTGAGCGATGGCTCCGCACAGGGCAATCCGGCCACCCTGGTTCATGGCATCGATTGCGGCTTCGAGATGCTCGCCACCGACGTTGTCGAAGTACACGTCGATGCCGTCAGGGGCGGCAGCGGCGAGTAGTTCGGTGATCGGGCCGTCGTGGTAGTCGAATGCCGCATCGAATCCGAGTTCGAGAAGTCGGGCAACCTTCGCCGGTGAACCGGCGCTACCGATTACTCGCTTCGCTCCGAGCAACTTGGCGATCTGACCGACGAGCGATCCGACGGCACCTGCTGCGCCGGAGACGAATACGGTATCGCCTTCCTTGAACTCCGCAACCGCGGTGAGGCCGGCATACGCGGTGAGGCCAGTCATGCCGAGGGCACCCAGGTAGGCCGTCGCCGGCGCGATGGACGTGTCGGCCGGAGTCACTGCGGATCCGTCGAGGATGGCGTATTCACGCCATCCGAGGCCGTGGACGACGACGTCGCCCACGGCGCGATCAGCCGACTTGGATTCGACGACCTCGCCGACGGCACCACCGTCGAGCGGCGCACCGACCTGGAACGGCGGAAGGTAGGACTTCACGTCGTTCATTCGGCCGCGCATGTACGGGTCGACGGAGATGGCGATGTTGCGGACCAGGATCTGGCCGTCTTCGAGTTCGGGGAGTTCTACTTCGGCGGTGGCGAAGTTCTCCGACGTGGGCCAACCGTTCGGGCGTGAAGCGAGACGGATTTCCCGGCTGACAGTGGTAGTGCTCATTCGTCGTCCTTACTTACTTCGAGGGTGACCTCGATGTTGCCGCGAGTTGCATTGGAGTACGGGCACACCTGGTGTGCCTTCTCCGTCAGCTCGACGGCCTGATCATGGGGTAGATGGGGGAGTGAAACCTCCAGCGTCACAGCGAGTCCGAAGCCTCCTGCACCGTTGGGGCCGATGCCGACCCGCGCGCCGACTGCGGAATCAGCCACGTTGGCCTTCTCGGCACGGGCGACCATCTGCAGAGCGGAGTGGAAGCATGCTGCGTATCCGGCGGCAAAGAGCTGCTCGGGGTTGGTGCCTTCGCCGCTGCCACCCATTTCCTTGGGAATGGCGAGGCCGAGATCGAGGCGTCCGTCCGAGGTGCGAGCGTGACCGTTGCGGCCTTCGCCGGTGGCAAGTGCTTCTGCGGTGTAGACGATGTTCATGACTTCTTCTTTCCGTCGGAGTGGGCGTTGGATGCTTGAAGTGACTCACCGAGACGAGTGAGAACGTCTCGGAGTTCGGTGAGTTCGTCGTTACTCAGACCAGTGGCGCCTGCGAGCTTGGCCGGGATGTCCTCGGCCTTGCTACGCAAGGTGGAACCCGCCTCGGTCAGGTGAATCTCGACGCGACGCTCGTCGGTGGTGAGGCGTCGGCGCTCGATGAATCCCAGACCCTCGAGCCTCTTGAGCAGCGGCGACAGAGTTCCGGTATCGAGATCGAGTGCCTCACAGATCTCACGCACCCCGCGGCCGTCTCGTTCCCAGAGTGTCAACAGGACGAGGTACTGGGGATACGTGATTCCCAGGTCGTCGAGCATCGCCCGGTACGCGGCCGTCGTGGCCCGCGACGCCGAATAGAGGGCGAAGCAGACCTGGCGTTCGAGGGCGAGTGGGTTGGTCACGAGAACAACTGTAGCGCACAGTTAAGTTGTGCACAACAAAGAAGTGTCAAATAGATCTACGGATAGGCGGCCGTTCGTCTACGGCGTCGACAGGATCTCGGAGACATGCGAGAGGAAGGTGTGCACTGTCCGGGTAGCGGGCGCAGGAAACCTGGTCCGCACTGCCAATCCGTCGTGAGTTCGTGAGAACCAGAACTGAACGTCGTCGGCGTTCGAGACGCGACTGAGTTGCTGCGGATTGATCGGCGCAGGCTGTGATTCGCTGGACTTTGATTTACGGGGGCGAGATCCACCGGGCATGGTTCGGTAGTCGGCGTAGGACACCGAGAAGATGTCTCTGCGAGTGGGCGAAACCTCGGGCCCCAAGCTCCGCAAAACCTGCCTCGACGACACGGACGACAGTGAAAGTGACTCGTGGAAAGCGAGATTGACTGCCCGGGCAGTGCTGTGAAGATTGTCCATGCTCGTCACGGTGATGGGCGCATTGGCTACCAGCCATCCGAAGGTGTGGTTGTGTCGCGGTTCCCGACGCGTGTGAACAGGGAACAGTAGGTGCGTGTCCCTCTTGCCGGTCAATTGTGTTGTGGCCAAACCGATCGACGCAAGAATTGCACCGAACGAGGAGTGTCGATGATCGGCGCAGTTCTGGTCGAACAGCTCTGCTTCGTCGGCGTCGAGGAGCATTCGGGTGTCTGTGCCCTGGGGCGACATCGCCCCGGCGGGCAGTCCCAGATCTACGGGAAAATGGGGAGTGTCACCCCCGCATGCTCGGAGGAAGGACCGCCAACCCGCAATCCGGTGGTCGCCGGGCTCTGGATCCGCGGTTGCCGATTCCCGGAAGCAGTAGTTGAGGAAACTCCCGGGCTCCGGAAGGAGATCAGACGCGATCGGATCACGGTCCGCCCGCGTGTATTCGCGATACAGAGTGCTGATCTCGGTAATTGCGATGCTCATGGACCAGCCGTCGCAGATGGCATGGTCGAACCCGCAGACCACTGTCGACTGGTCCTCGCGGGTGATGGCACCGAGAAAGTACGCGGGAAACGCGAAAGGATTGCACCATCGATCCAAGCGCTCGCCCAAGAGTTCTCGCACCTGCTCCGGTGTTCTCGCGTCAGCCACTGTTTCCTCACGCAGGCGCAGATCGCCGACGTCGGCGACGTCGACGAACAGTGCCGAGGATTCACCCGATTCTTCGGCCTGGGAGAACGAGCACGACAGGGCGTCGTGACGGGACGTCCATTCCTCGAAGCTGGCCTTGAGTGCGTCCGTGTCGATGGGGCCGGGAACGTCGAAAGTGGCAGCGAGCCAAGTCGTATCGCCGCGGCTGCCGGCAAGATGCAGCTGCTGATTGGAGGTCGGGGGAACCGGATACGTCGTTCCGGTGGAGATTTCGCTCGGCGTCCACTGCAGAATGCGGCCCGGCCGTGCCTCGAACCTGTCGAGAAACGTGATGTGCATCAGGCGGTCTCCACTTCCTGACGTGCATCCGCCTGACGCACGACACGGTAGTCGCCGGTATCAGCGACCGTTCTCAGGACGTTGCGAAGGTGTCGTAGGTACCGATTCACCGATGTGTGCGCCTGCTCGGTGTCCGGAAAACTGACCATCACGTACGTACGGTCTTCCTTCCGGTTGATCCACATCGACAGATCACCCGTCGTTCCTGGCCCACCCAGTGCCCGCGCCTCGAGTTCGTCATGGTGCTCGGCACCTGGAATCAGGCGCATGTCGATGTACGACACCATCGGCGGGACCGAGGTTCCACCGATGTCGGATCCGGTCAACTTCGACACCTGGGCGATCACCGAGTGAATGGACACGTCCGCGAGTCCCTTCACCGCAGCGCGAGCAGCGTGGGCAAGGGGGAGTGCATCGGTAAAGTTCGTGACACCGCTCAGCGTGAACGAGACCGGGACGAGATTGATGAACCAGCCTTGGGAATAGAGGTATCTCGGATCGGAGCGAGTGCCGACTGCGTTGAGCGCGAAGTAGTTCGCTCGATCCGCAACTTCGATCTCGGTGAGGGCGAGGGCTGCGAAGATCCCCGTGGAGAAGCCGACGCCATTGGACTTGCACAGCGCTGCGAACGCGGCTGACTCGTCGCTGTCGAGAACGTCGATGTGTGTGCGGGTCGACCGGGCCTGTTCGCCCCGCGCGACACCGAGGTCGAGGGGGAACGTCGGGAGTTGGCCGGCGTTGGCGGCGAGAATCGAAATCCACTGCTGCACAGGCGCTGCGGCCAGGTCGAGGTTCCCCGCGGATGTCCGTTCCTCGCCGCTGTACTCGACGTAGCTGCCGGGAGAGGGAAGTTGAGCCTCGATGCCGGCGCTTTCGGCGATGTACAGCGCACGAAGTTCTTCGACGCCCAGCATCAACGACAGGCCGTCGGTGTGCGAGTGATCGACGCCGTAGTAGACGGTGAAGCCGGCGCCGTGCTCGACGACGCCACTGATGAACGAGGGCCATTGCAATGGGCTGGTATCGCCGGCGAAACTTCGGCTCACATGCTCGCGAACCGCATCTGTCGTGTTCAGAGAACCGACGCTGTGCGGCGTGAGTTCGATCGTCGACGCATCCACCACGTGACGGTCGATGACCCCGCTACCGTCGGGATCTTCGGATGATCTCACCTCGAACCAACTGTGCAGTGTGTTGTGCCGCAGGACAAACGCCTGGACCGCCCGACGCAGTGCCTCCCGATCGAGATCACCGGGCAGAGTGAACGTGAATCCGATCCACGGTGACCAGTCGACGCCTTGTGCGCGCTTGTGATCGGCGGTACGAATGTGTCCTTCCTGTAGGAACGAGAGCGGTTGGTCGCTCCGCGGTGCCCCGGATGCCGCCGCCAGGGATTGTTCAGTAGGCCTGAACTCGGTGAGCGTCCCGGCTTTCGGTGCCCAGAGATCGATGGGTGTCATTTCCATGAGAGTTCTCCTCGATCGGTGCAGCGGTATTGATCGGTACGGCGGTGTTGGTCGGAGGTGCGAAAGTGTCGGTCGAGAAGGCAAAGTCCTCCATTTCGCGGCGTAGGAGTCCCGCGAACTGATGGATGTGGCGGCTCGTGCGCGCGTTGCCCGGGTGGCGTATGGCCAGATTCAGCCCTTCGGGAGTCCGCGTGAGCCAGATGTAGACGTCGGTTCCCGAATGATCTCGACTACGAAGGCCCCTGGTCTGCCAGCTCGTCCATTGCTCGGCACCAGGAACGTGACGAACGTCCATGTACGAGAGCACGAACGGCAGGTGCTGCGGGGAGTCGATCAGCTCGCACACTTTCGAATACGGCAGTGCCGCGGCGGGGCGGACGCGCCGTATCTCCGTGCCGGCAACCTTGGCCAGATCGCTCACGGTTGCGGCGGGGGCAATCGGAATCCTCACCGGCACAACACCGATGAACCATCCCAGCGACGCGGCCCATCGAAGCTCCGAACGGGTGTGTTGCGGCACGACGACGCGGAATTCGTCTGCACCGGTGAGATCGCCGGTCACCTTGGCCGCGCACGCGAGTATCGCGGCCAGGAATCCTTGGTTGCTGCGCTTGCTCGCTTCTGCCAGGCGTTCGGCTCCCCGGGCGCTCAGAAGCCAGGCGGACAGGCTCTGCTGAGGGACTCGGCGTCCGGTGACCGGTTCGGGTAGCGCTGGAAAGTACGGAGCCTCGCCCTGCGCGTAGAACTCGCGCCACGTCTGCACTGCCGGGTGAGAGCGGTCCGCGTGTCCCACGAGATCTCGTTCCTTGGTGCCGAAGTCGATGTAGCTTCCGGTCTCCGGCGGCGAGGGAGGGCTTCCCTCGCTCAACGATCGGTAGATCGTCTGCAGTTCGTGCGCGGTCAACGCCACCGAATATCCGTCCAGCAGAGCATGATCAGCGGCAAAAACCACGGTGAAGTGGTTGGGGCCTTCGATCGTCGCGAACTGATACGCAGGCCAGACAAGTGGATCGGTCGATCGGTCGAGCAGTTGCTGCAGATGCGTGAAGACAGACATCGAGGACGCAAGGTGTCCGACCTCGGCGCCCAGAATCCGAACGTCTCCAGACGCCGCGGTGCGTCGGACTATCGTTTCGCCCTCCACGGCGACGTGTGTTCGGAGCACTTCGTGGCGATCGATCCAGTGATCGAGAGCGGCCGCCCAGGTCCTTCGGTCGAGTCGGTCGTGGATGCGAAACGAGGTGCCCAGCCACGACGGAGTGCACACGTCGGTCTGATGGTGCACCTGCCGTTTCGCCTGCTCGGCATGTTTCAAGTGTGCCTCGTGTATGTAGCTGGCGGGACGCTGGTCGACAGGCCACAGCTCGGGCGGATTCACCGCGGCGGGAGTCCACTCGGTGACGGTCCCTGGAGGTAGGGGATAGTCGGCAAGTTCCGTGAATTCCATTGGGAAACCTGATCTCTCGAGATGGCGAAAGGTGGGGATCGTGAACGGGGCGGATGTTTGTAACCGAGAGTGACAGATGATTAGTCAAGGCAAGTAGAACGCGGCCCGAGGCTCCGCGCAACTGCTTCGGTGCGGGATGTGACGAGGAACATTCCGCTCGTTATTTCGGACAATTCGAATACTGGACATCCGGTTTACGGCCCTGGTCACCTGTCAGTTGATCGATCAATCACTCTGTGGTGAAACAAATTTCAACAGACCGTTGTGAATTCCGTCGGCGACGAAGCATGTGCGCATGCGAACGTCGGAATATGTTTATGTGTAGCAAGTTTCGTATAGATTCGGCTGTATCTCTTTTAATTGCAACAGGGTTCGTGTACTGCCGTCGTGTCGTTTCGGCGCGCGGATTGTTCACCGAGTATTGACATGCTCGGCATCTGCCGGTCGTATGCAGACGGTATTTCTAAGCGATGACTGATCCGATGGAATACGACCTGGTTGTGATCGGCTCCGGCCCGGGTGGGCAGAAGGCTGCCATCGCGGCGGCCAAGCTGGGTAAACGGGTAGCGATGGTCGAGAAGGGCAACATGCTCGGGGGAGTGTGCGTCAACACCGGCACCATTCCGTCGAAGACGTTGCGTGAGGCGGTTCTCTACCTCACCGGGATGAACCAACGCGAACTGTACGGCGCGAGTTACCGCGTCAAGGAGAACATCACTCCGGCCGACCTGCTGGCGCGAACCCAGCATGTCATCACCAAAGAAATCGAAGTCGTTCGATCTCAGCTTCTGCGCAACCGCGTCGAATTGTTGATAGGGGTCGGCTCGTTCGTCGACGAGCACACCATCCTCGTCGAGGACTCCTCGCGCGGAGACAAGATGACGATCACGGCGAAGTTCGTCGTGATCGCGACCGGAACGTTGCCTGCTCGCCCGGCGGGGGTGTCCTTCGACAGTCACCGGGTGCTCGACTCCGACGGAATCCTCGATCTGACCTCCATCCCGACCACCATGGTCGTCGTGGGCGCGGGAGTGATCGGTATCGAGTACGCATCGATGTTCGCGGCACTCGGCACCAAGGTCACCGTCGTCGAGAAGAGGACGTCGATGCTGGACTTCTGCGACCCCGAGGTCATCGAATCGCTTCGATTCCATCTACGCGATCTGGCGGTCACTTTCCGATTCGGTGAAGAAGTGACGGCCGTCGACGTCGGAGCGAACGGAACGCTCACGACGCTGCGCAGCGGCAAGCAGATTCCAGCCGAGACCGTGATGTACTCGGCTGGACGGCAAGGCCTCACGGCGCCACTCGCGCTGGAGAACGCCGGGCTCGAAGCCGACGAACGTGGCCGTATCTACGTCGACGACAATTTCCGCACCAAGGTCGAACACATCTACGCCGTCGGTGACGTCATCGGATTCCCGGCGTTGGCGGCGACGTCGATGGATCAAGGTCGACTCGCGGCCTATCATGCCTTCGACGAACCAGGCGCGAAGCTGATGGATCTGCAGCCGATCGGCATCTACTCGATTCCCGAGGTGTCGTACGTGGGCGCCACCGAGGTCGATTTGACCAAGGAATCGGTGCCGTACGAGGTCGGGGTTTCCCGATACCGCGAACTCGCACGCGGGCAGATCGCAGGCGACACCTACGGGATGCTCAAGATCCTGGTGTCGACGGATGACCTGAAACTGCTCGGTGTTCATATCTTCGGCTCGGGTGCAACGGATCTCGTGCATATCGGCCAAGCGGTGATGGGGTGCGGCGGGACCGTCGAATACCTTGTCGACGCCGTCTTCAACTATCCGACACTGTCCGAGGCGTACAAGGTGGCGGCGCTCGACGTCATGAACAAGATCAGGGCTCTCAAGCAATTCCACTAGGGGTCGGGGTGTCCCCAGGTACCGGTCAGGGGCGGTCGGTGTACTTCTCGGGTAGCACTTGTTCGAATACCTGAGGGTGATGTCAGGCCTGGGGAAATAAGGCAGGGTCTATCTCCATGACCATTGCCCAGGAACTTCGTGTGGAATTTCGATGCTGATCGGACTGATTGCCGCGATCGTGGCATGCGTCGGGTACGGCGTTGCATCCGTGCTGCAAGCCTACGGCGCGCGCAAGTCGGCAGCTGCCGCCGAGCAGCGTGGCGAGGCCGGACACGTGACGGCGTCGGGTGGCCCGACCTTGCGTTCGACGTTCGCGGCCGCGCTGACGGCGTCGTTCATCCTGGGCACCGTGCTCGATGCGGTCGGATTCGCCGGAAGTGCCATCTCCGCGCGGCTCATTCCACTGTTCTTGTCGCAGACAGTGGTCAGTGCCAATCTCGTCATCACGGCAGTGCTGGGGACCGTGGTCCTCGGCATCCAGTTGCATCGTCGCGACTGGTTCGCGATCGCTGCGGTGATCGGATCGCTCCTGCTGCTCGGATTGTCGTCAGGTCACGCGGGCGGTGGGAGTTCCAACGACGTCGTCCATTGGGGTGTCCTCGTGGGCTCGGCGTTGATCTTGCTGATCGGCATCGGTTTGATCCGATGGTTGGGCTCACGCGCAGCAGTTGTCGCCGGGTTGATCTCGGGTGTGCTGTTCGGCTGTCTGGCCATTGCCGTACGCGTGGTCTACGGAATCGATCCGTTCGAAATCGGTACGATGCTCCGCGATCCGGCCGGCTGGGCGATCCTCGTTTCGGGCCTGGGCGGTTTCTATCTGCACACGGTGGCGCTGCAACTGGGATCCGTCAACGGAGCGACAGCGGCTCTGGTTGTCGGCGAGACGGTGGTTCCGGGAATCGTCGGCGTCGTGGTGCTCGGCGACGCGTCGAGACCGGGCCTGGAATGGCTTGCCGTGGTCGGCTTCGTCGGGGCAATCGCGGGCGCCGTCGCCGTGGCCGTCTTCGGCGCGGCGAGCCACGAGGAGAAACCGGTCGAAGAAGTGACCGTCTGATGCGGTAGCGAAAAGCTGTGCTGTTCGACCGGTCAATTGGTAACGGAAACCGCGTTGTCGCAGATAGTTCCAGCGCGCCCCAACGTCCCGCATACGTTGTGCGGTCACGGGCAGCGGGACGAAGAACGGAGGAAAGTGATGAGCAGCTTGGATATTCAACGCTGGTCGAACGACTTCACCGCGCTGACCAAGGTCATATCGGAAGGCATCGAGCAGTTTGTTCTCCGGTTCATTTCCAGCTGAAGTGATCTGAGCTCGTTGCCGGGTGCGGATAGTTCAGTCGTCGCTTCCGCGGTTCGAGTGATGAATTGCGATGAAATAGAGGTTCTTACGGCGTCTGGGAGGCCTGGGCGGGGGCGAGCAGGTAGGAGAACACGTACGTAACTGCGGCGATGACCGCCAGTACGATCAAGGACATCGGGAACCCTGCGGCATCTCGCACCGGGTCACCAGTAGCGACGACAGCCGACATGAACAGTCCTATCCAGGACCAGGCTCCATCTCCGACTATCGGGATCATCACGGCGACACCTGTGACCGCACCTGTGAGCGCAGCCAGACTCAGTTCCTTGTCGACCCAGCTCATGGATCAACTAGAACACAGGCACGCTCGCGAGGCTGTGGAGTATCTCGGATTCAGGGGCTGAAGAACTCGAGTCGGCGGCGCAGGCGTGCGATCGACGGGTCCCCGATCGTGCGTCTGCCGTCGGTTCGGGCTTGGCTCGGGGTCATCCCGTAGAAGTCCTTGAACGCTCGCGCCAACTGGGATTTCGAGGTGAAGCCGCATCGCAGGGCCAACGCTTCGATCGTTTCGTTCGGCATCTCGGTTCTGGTCAATTCGCGGTAGACGAGTTCGAGACGCTTCCGCCGAATGACAAGAGCTATTCCGCCGTCGGATGCGAATGCGCGATAGAGCTGTGCCCGGGAGACGGACAATGCTGCGCACATGCTCGTCGGGCCGAGCCAGGTCTCCGAGAGATGCTCGGCGATGTGGGCGTACGCACGATCGCGGAGAGAGTGATCGGGCCGCGGCGACAGATCAGGTTCGGCGATACCCAAACTGACACGAAGGAGGGAAGCGACGACGTCCTCGTAGCCGGCCGCAGCATCGGGATCGAGATGCGGTAGCGCGAGTACGACCGATTGCATGCACTGAGCGAGCACGACGGCAGGAACTCCGCGCAGTACCGTCCCGTGTAGAGAACGACCCTTCGACTCGGCCTCGACGAGGGAACGCGGTGCGAGGAGCGTGATGGTGCGCCCTGTCGATTCCGCCTCCGCGTCGGCGGTCCAGGTACGCCCGAGGTCGAAGAATGTGACATCGCCTGGACGTGCGACGAAATCGACTCCGTCGGCGTTGCCGCTCAACTGCCCGTCGAGGACGACCTGGACCATGTATTCATCGTCGAGTCCGCTCTCGGCGATCAGCCGATTGTTTCGGGTGTACTTCTGTGCGTTGAAGGTAGTTTGACCGATCAACGAGGTTCCGATGGAAAGCGCTGTGATCGAGCCTTCGAGAGATGTGTCAGGGTCAATTCGGTCGGTGACGAAGAACGGACGTGTGACACTGCGCCAGAAGTCGTCGGCGTCCGCAGGATCGACCGATCGGGTCGACACGCGGATGCGGGCGGAATTCATCGACACGCGGGCATGATATGTCAGATCCCGCAGGTCGCAGTCACTCTCCCGCAAATAGACGTCAATAGTGACCGAGCCCACATAATGAGACAAATCGGGCGTATTTGTGAGACGGCCAGTGCTCGCGTGTCGCGGCGAAGCTGTCTATGTTGTTCGTTATGGGTGGACAGGTTGGGAGTTCGATGCTCGAACGAAATCTCGAGTTCGGCGGGGATCGACTGCTCGTTTGTCGGCCATCATGACGTCCACTTCGAATCGATCGCAGCTATCTCGAGCAAAGCGAAATCCTCGAGGAAGGGGCACGCTGCAAAGGCGGCTTGCCGGGCGTGGAGCCACGGCGATTCGTCCCCGCCTCCTCGGATTGATGGAACGCTCGGCGGGATTGACTGTCATCGATTCGCCGCTTGGGTTCGGCAAGACGGAACTCGCCGCGTTGTGGCTCACGACTCTCGGGCAGGTGCCGAGCAGACCGGTAGTCTGGGTGCCGGCGCCATCGCATCGGATGACCCCCCTCGAGTACTGGAACACCGCGCTCGCAGTAATTCAGGATTCGCTGGAATCACTCGAGGCCCCGCCACGAATGCGCGAGGATCCAGTGGGCGCGATCGAATCACTCCTCGACTCGTCGCCCGCACCATTCGTGTTGGTGTTCAACCGCATCGACCTGGTTGAGGGTGACGAGGTGGGACGCCGAATCGTGGATCTGATCGTGCGGCTTCCCGGATTGAAAGTAATCGTCACGCTGCAGGATCGGTCTGCGACGGACTTGCTCGAAGACGTCCGTGTGGACGAGTACCTGTGCGCGAACGACCTCAGATACACGCTCGACGAGTCCACCGTTCTGTTCGCGGAGGCAGGGATTCACCTTCCCTCGGGCATCGTCCATTCGATCTGTGAACGCGTCGCCGGCGTTCCCGTGCTGATGAAGGTTGCTCTGAGTGCGGTTGCGGGGCTGAGTGAACCGAGCCGTGGACGCGAACGCGTTCAGCAGCGAGTGGACCAGGCGATCCACGCGTACGTCAGTCGGACCGCTCCTCGGTCGGGCAAGTCGCTCGAGTTGTTCGACTTCGCGACTACGATCGCCGCTGCCCGCACGGTGACACCAGAGATCGCTCGTGTCTTGTCCGACGATCTTGACGTGGAGGGCAAACTGGACTTGCTCGAGTCTTTCGGTCTGATCTTCCGGAATGGTTTCGAGGGAGAACCGTCCTGGTACTTCGCGCCGTCAGTTCGACTGGCATTCATACAGATACGGGCCGAACAAGGGGATGGATTCGAAGATCCCTTCCAGGTTCTCGTCGATCACGCTCTCGGGACTTCGGATATAGCCGGTGCCGTTCACTACGCCTTGGACGGACGCAAGTGGACCAGGGTGCTCGACATACTCGAGCGCCACTGGGCTGATCTTCTGGTCGATCACACCGGATTGGTCCGGACTGCGTTGCAATCCATACCCGGTGACGTACTCAGTTCGAACCCTTCGATTCTGGTGGGTCGTGACCTGCTCGAATCACGTCTGCGGCCGCAGTTGATCAACGGCGATTCATTACCGACGGAACCGGCGGAATTGCGTGCGATAGGTGGTAGTCCGCATGCGCACAGCTTGTTGAACGTCGGAACTGTCCAATCGGTGGTGCTGAGAACATCCGGTAAGTACCAACGCTCTACCGAGATCACGCGCAAATTGGCGCACGTCGTGTACGGCCTCGGCGACGAGTCGTTGGGCGCGTTGGGGTCTCAACTGCCCGCCCTGCGGCTGATCTGGGGGGTCTCGCATCAATTGACCGGTGACCTCGGTGATGCCGCGGTGGAATTGCGACTCGCCTATCAAGGTGCGGTGCAACATGGTCCGGAGTTCGTCCTGCGTCACGCCGCAGGCAATGCCGCGCTCAACTCCGCGCTGATCGGGGACGTCGCGCACGCGACGGACTGGCTGCACCTGGAAAGCACACACCCGGACGTTTCGGGATGGTTGGGACCGCCCTCGCACATGGGGGGAGCGATCGCGCGGGCACTGGTGGCGTGCGACAGCGTGGACCTGCACGCCGGAGCTGCCGCGATGGACGCACTCGCCGAGGTTACACCGCCGGGCGACCTGTGGGCGTTCGCGGCCTACACTTACACCAGATTTGCACTGCTGCAATCGGACCCGTTCTCGGGGCTGATTTCCCTCCAGCGCGCAGTGGCAACGCACGGGCACGTGAATCCGTGTGAACGATCGCTCGGTGACGCGCTTCTCACCGCGGCACGTATCGATCTTCTGTTGGCGTCCGGGGAGGGTACCAAGGCGCTGGAAGAATCAGTCGCTGCGCCACATACGTTTGCAGTTGTCACGGTCTCCGTGGCGCGGACGCATCTCCTGACCGGGTCGCCGTCCCAGGCATTGGAATTGTGCCGCGAAATCGACTGGAGCGGGCAGTATCTCACGAGGTTTCGGCTCGAATCTCTGCTGATCGAATGCGCTGCTCTGTGTGAACTGGGCAGGATCCCCGCTGCCGCGAGTACATGGGAGGAAGCTCGCGGACTGCTCGAAACCTCCGGTGTCCTGTCGGCCCTGGCGACGATACCGCGTGATCTGATCAGGCAACTCGAAGATCGGGCCGAGGGCTCGAGCAGTGCCGTCGCGACCTTTCTCGAATCCGAAGCGGCGCAGATATATCCGGCGGCCATCGTTCGGGTCCAATTGACGAAACGGGAGATGGACGTTCTCGTGGAACTGGGTCTCGGCATTCCGATCGGTGAGATCGCGCGGCGGTTGTTCGTATCCAACAACACGCTGAAGAGTCACCTCCGAGCCTTGTATCGCAAACTCGGTGCACATTCCCGGGAAGAGGCTGTCGCGGCAGCGCACCGACACAACCTCCTCGGCAGTGGGCAGGACTGATCGGCGTCAGTGCAGATTGCGCTCGGCGTAGACCTTCATCGCGTCACGGACCAGCGAAGCGGTGCCTTCTCCGTACTTGTCGTAGTTTGCAGTGAAGCGGGGATCGTCGACGTACATCTGGCCGAGTCCGGTGAAGGCGTCGGCGCTGGGAGTCCTTCCCTGCCAACCGATCTTTATCCACTCGAACTGTCTTCGGGTAATCGTCTGGACGTCGTCGCTTTCCGCGGACAGCCCCGCTGTCAGTGCTTTTCCGAATGCCGCTGCGATGTCGGCTTGAGCTTGCAGATGAGCTTTACGGTCCTGCTCCGACATCGACCGCCACCAGTTGTCGCCGCTGGTGTAGGCGTCCTTGCCCCAGCGCTCGATGACCTCGTCCTTGTATCGGGTGTGGTCGAACCCGTCGAAAACATCTTCCGGCATGAGTGATTCACCATTCTTCGTCTTGTTCAAGGTCCTGTTGACCGATTCGATCTGTCTCGAGATCCGCGTGCGCTCTTGCTCGAGGAGTTCGAGGTGCGTACGCAGTGCGGCGGCCGTATCGCGTTCGCCGGTGAGGACTTCGGCGATGGCCGGCAATCCGAGTCCGAGTTCCCGAAGTAGAAGGATGCGTTGCAGTCGCACCAGGGCGTCTTCGTCGTAGAAGCGGTAGCCGTTGGCGCCGATGCGACTCGGTTCCAGGAGTCCCAAATCGCCGTAGTGACGCAGCGTTCTGCTGGTGGTACCTGCGGATTTGGCGAGTTCTTGGATGGACCATTCGCTCACGTGGAGTTCCTACTCTCGGATCGGTTGTGCTCATTCAGCATGCAAGTTGACGTTGCGTCAATGTCAAGAAAGTTCTCGGTGTGCATTGTCGGGAACGTTTTATGTCCGTTTCGCCGTATCGCCACGAACGGGTCTCCAACTGATTGATTCGATGACCTAGGTCACGTGATTTGGCTCACAAATTGTCAATTTGAATAGTTGAAAAAGCCTCTGTTGACGCTTTCACATACCTCGACCACGATCATCTGAACAGATCGAGTTACGCGGTTGTTGAAAATGCACGGTAGTTGAAATGCACTGCAGACGGAACGGTGGTCCACGATGACTGAACTGGTGTCGGGCGTAGCCCAGGCCAAGCCCTATGACCTCGATGATCGGTACCGGTCGGGATCGGGACCGGTGTTGCTGACCGGTGTTCAGGCAATTGCACGCGGCTTCGTCGAGCAGCACGTTCGCGACATTCGGGCAGGTAAGCGTATTGCCACCTTCGTCTCCGGTTACCAGGGCAGCCCCCTCGGTGGCGTCGACAAGATGCTTCACGGCATGCCCAAGGTTCTCGCCGAGCACGACATCACCTTCATCCCTGGCTTCAACGAGGAGCTCGCCGCCACGGCGGTATGGGGAAGCCAGACGGATCTCCCTGCCGGAACCGCGACCCACGACGGCGTGACCGGCGTCTGGTACGGCAAGGGCCCCGGCGTCGACCGCGCTACCGACACCATTCGCCACGCCAACATGTACGGCGTGAACCCCAAGGGCGGCGTCGTCCTCCTGGTGGGCGACGACCCCGCGTCGAAGTCCTCCACGGTTCCGGCCGTCAGCGAGCGCTCGCTTGCCGCGATGGGCGTGCCGGTTCTCTTCCCACGCAATGCCGAAGAGATCATCACGATGGGTATGCACGCCGTTGCTCTCTCGCGTGTCTCCGGTTGCGTCGTAGCGCTGAAGATCGTCGCCGACGTCGCAGACGGTGCCTGGACGATCGACGGCAGCATCGCGGACTTCGACATCGTGGTTCCGGAAGTGCAGTTCGAGGGCAAGCCCTTCGTCTACAAGCAGCGTCAGATGGCCGCGCCGCCGGACAGTGTCATCGCCGAGGCCGATCTGTACGGCCCGCGATGGGATCTTGTGCACGCGTACGGAACTGCCAACAAGCTCGATGTGATCGAGGTCAACCCCTCCGGTGCGAAGATCGGTATCGCCGCCACCGGTACAACTTTCGACTCCGTCCGTCAAGCTTTGGCAGACCTCGGCGTCGATGATGCCGCACTGCACCGCGCCGGGATCCGTCTCCTTCGCATCGGAATGTGCTACCCCGTCGTGGGCGAGAAGATCAAGGAGTTCGCCGAAGGCCTCGAGCAGATCGTCGTGGTCGAGGACAAGACCGCGTTCATCGAAGCTCAGATCCGGGAAGTCCTGTACGGCACCGACGATGCCCCTCGCATCATCGGCAAGCGTGACGGCCAGGGCCGTCTGCTCATGCCTGCCAGTGGTGAACTGACCGCAGGCCGGCTGCTCGCCCCGTTGCGCCGCGTACTGAAGCCGCACGTCGAGCTCAAGCGCACCCTCCCGGCCCCGCTGTCGCTCAACGTGCTTTCCGCCAAGCGAACCGCGTACTTCTGCAGCGGGTGCCCCCACAACCGTTCCACCGCTATCCCCGAGGGTTCCATCGGCGGCGGCGGAATCGGTTGCCACACACTCGTCACCATGTCCGGCCGTGAGGACAGCGCTGTCACCGGCCTGACGCAAATGGGCGGCGAGGGCAGCCAGTGGATCGGGCAGGCACCGTTCACCGACGTGCCTCACCTGTTCCAGAACATCGGCGACGGCACCTTCTTCCACTCCGGTCAGTTGGCTGTCCAGGCATGCATCGCCGCAGGCGTGAACATCACCTACAAGTTGCTCTACAACGAAGTAGTGGCGATGACCGGTGCACAGGACGCGGAAGGTGCCCTCTCCGTTGCTCAGCTCAGCCACAAGCTGACCACCGAGGGCGTCAAGCAGATCATCATCTGCGCCGACGAGCCTTCGCGTCACAACAAGCGCGCTCTGGCCAAGGGCACCAAGCTCTGGCACCGCGATCGCCTCGACGAGGCCCAGAAGGAGCTTCGCGAGATCAAGGGCGTCACAGTGTTGATCTACGACCAGCACTGTGCGGCCGACGCTCGTCGCCAGCGCAAGCGTGGCACGCTGCCCACTCGCAACACTCGCGTCGTCATCAACGAGGCAGTGTGCGAAGGCTGCGGTGACTGCGGTGTGAAGTCGAACTGCCTCTCGGTCCAGCCCGTGGACACCGAGTACGGCCGCAAGACGAAGATCGACCAGACGTCCTGCAACACCGATTACACCTGCATGGACGGCGATTGCCCGTCGTTCGTGACCGTCGAATTGGTACCGGGCAAGAAGGCTCCCAAGGCCGCACGTCCCGCCCCGCCCGTCGTCGCAGACCCCGATTTCGGACCGCTCACCAGCACGCAGAACGTTTTCCTCGCGGGCATCGGCGGCACCGGCATCGTGACCGTCAACCAGGTGCTCGCAACGGCTGCACTGCGCGCCGGCCTCGAGGTGGAGAGCCTTGACCAGATCGGACTGAGCCAGAAGGCCGGACCGGTTGTCTCGCACCTGCGTTTCAGCTCCAGCGCGCTCGAGCCGTCCAACCGCCTCACTCCGGGCAGCGCGGATTGCATTGTCGCCTTCGACCTGCTGACCGCGACGGACAACAAGAACCTCGACTACGGCAACGCCGAGAAGACGGTCTCCATCGCCTCGACGTCGCAGACGCCGACCGGAGACATGGTCTACGACAAGGCTGTTCGCTACCCCGAGGAGACGTCACTCCTCGCCCGTCTCGACAAGGTGTCGCGCACCCTGCGTTCGTTCGACGCACTCGCCGCGGCGCAGGAGTTGTTCGGTAACACCGCAGCAGCCAACTTCCTGCTGATCGGTGCGGCCTACCAGAGCGGCGGACTTCGTCTGCCGGCAGAGGCCATCGAAGAAGCGATCGGCATCAACGGCGTTGCCGTGGACGCGAACATCGCGGCATTCCGTTGGGGTCGTGCAGCAATTGCCGACACCGCAGCGTTCTCGGCCGTCACCACGCCGGCCAAGTCCGTCCGCGAACCCGTTGTCGCACCGGCTCACATGTTCGCCGGAACCACCTTCACCGGTGAAACCCTGCGACTGGTGGAACTGCGTGCGGCGCAGCTCATCGAGTTCCAGTCCGTCAAGATCGCCCAGCGCTACATCGATCAGGTTCAGGCAGTCTGGACCGCCGAACGTGCCGCAACCGAGCGGACCGATTTCAGCGAGGCTGTTGCCCGCGGCCTCTTCAAGTTCACCGCGTACAAGGACGAGTACGAAGTTGCTCGTATGCTGGTCGACCCCGCATTCATCGAGGACGTCAAGTCTCAGGTGCCGGCCGGGGAGAACCTGACCTACAAGCTCCACCCGCCGATCCTTCGAGTGATGGGCCGCAAGAAGAAGATCGGTCTCGGACCCAAGTCGCATGTTGCACTGAAGGTTCTGGCCAAGGGTAAGAAGCTTCGCGGTACCAAGCTCGACCCCTTCGGCTACATGCACGTCCGCAAGGTCGAGCGTGAACTGCTCGCCGAGTACGAGGCCATGATCGCTGACCTCTCTCGTACGCTCGCAACCGACGGATACGATCGCGCCGTCGAGATCGCGGCACTGCCGGACGTGGTTCGCGGTTACGAAGACATCAAGCTCGGCAACATCGAGCTGTACAAGACTCGCCTGCGCGAACTCGGTGTCGGTGAGTAGGAGCGCCGGCGAGTAGATCGAACAAGACTGTGCCCCAGTGACCGTCGTCGCTGGGGCACAGTTGCATTCAGGGCCTTCTCGGACCCAGGCAGGTTCAGGAGGGCGGGAACTGGCCGTCGGCAACCACGGCGCTGCCGTTCCACGTGAAATTCACTATGTTCGGTCCGCCTTGGGGACAGCAGAATGCATCGTCGTCCAGCAGCCAACGGTATTGGACGGATACCGAATCCTTGTTGCTGTCGATGACGTGTGTGTACGAGTACGGCTCACTGGTAGCCGTGCCCAGGTATGTTCCGTCGTGGAAGAACAGGACGTGTGACTGGTAAGTCGCATCGCCGACGCCGTCGCCGTCCACCGAAACCCAGAGCAGGTCAGGACAATTCCCGATCTGTTCTTCGCTCGCGGATCTCGGTATCCAATTGCCCCCGTTGATGTCGGTGCCCAGCGTGCCGATGGCGTCGGTGACGAGCGAGGAGCCGACGTCGAGACAGGGACCCGAAGCGGGGATTGCTGTCGTAGTCGCCGTCGTGGATGCATTTGTGCGGGTGTTCGATTGTGGCGGGGGAGAGCTCGCTACCGTCGTCTCGGTTTCGTTTGCCGTCGATGTCGCCGACGCCGTTGAACTAGCTGCCGTGGAACTCGCCGCCGCTTCAGGTGTTCCTTCGGTCGACCCACAACCGGCGACCGTCAGGGCAGTGGCCGTCACCAGTGCAGCGGCTGCGACGGCGGCCGAAATCGGAGCTTTCCTGCGCATGCGTCCTCCAGAGTGTATGGGTTCACGTGTTCAAGTCCCTCCTTCGTTCTGTCGCCGGGCCGCGTGCGTGCGTTATCGAACAACCGGTAACGATCAGCTATCGGACTCGGTGTTCCGTGCTTCGGTGCTCTTGGCCCCGGCCGCGTCGTATCGCACGGATCCAGCAACGACGGTCATCGCAATCTCCGTGGTCAGGAGAGAATCGACCCCTTCGGTGAACGGATCTTGTTTCAGTACGACAAAATCGGCTGCTTTACCCCGAACCAGCTGGCCGGTCACATCTTCCCACCGGCACGAGTAGGCAGCGTCGCGAGTTGCGTGAGCCAGCGCGTCCGCGAGGGGGAGTGCGTACTTCGGCAGGTTGGGTGCCAGTGACGGATCGATTGCGGATCGACGGGTGGTGGCGATGAACATGTTCGGCAGCGGCGGGTGGGGAGCGGTCGGAGCGTCCGAACCCAAGGCCAGAACCGCTCCGGCCTCGGTGAATTCAGGCCAGGGGTACGCGCGATTCACCCGGTAGTCGCCGAGCATCGCCTGCCAGTTCTCCTGGATTGCAGGGTCAGCGTGAACCGGTTGTATCGAGGCGATGATTCCCAGGCGGGCAAGCCTTTCGACGTTGTCCCGGGTGATGGACTCCAAGTGTTCCATTCGGTGCCTGCGGGGAATGTCTCCGTTGGCGGCGATCGCGTACTCGAGTGCCGTCAAACCGATCTCCGACGCCTCGTCGCCGATCGCGTGCATCGCGATCTGCAGGCCTGCGGCGTCGGCGGCTGTCACGACGGGGATCAAGGATTCGAGATCCCAGATGGGCTCGGCGTTGGTGCCGTCCGAGTACGGTTCTTTCATTGCGGCAGTGCAGCTGTCGATCACACCGTCGATGATGATCTTGATTCCGGCGATACGGAGCCACGGACCTTGGACACGCTCGTGGAGTTCGATCACGTCGTGAACTTGTCGGACGTTGTCGGCCTCATTGTCCTCGCGGGTCATCAGCCAATGAGCCGCGACGCGCAGCGGCAGTGTTCCGTCTCCTGCGTCCAATGCTCTTTCCAGCGAGGCTAATTCGTCCGCGCCGAGAGCCATGTCGACCGCACCGGTCACGCCGTCCTCGAGATAGTGGCGGAAGGCGAGAGCGAGGGCGGCGTCCCGGTCTTCGTCGGATGCGAGCTCCGCCAGTTTCGGCCAGACGTAGAGCATCATGGCGGTCTCGTACAGCATTCCGGTGGCTTCTCCGGTGTCCGGATCCCGGCCGATACGACCGCCGATCGGATCGGGAGTGTCCGCGTCGATGCCGAGTTCTCGCAGTGCTGCAGTGTTCACCCAGACCGAATGTACGTCGTTGGCGTCGAGGTACACCGGGCGATCGGGTACGACGGCGTCGATCATCTCTCGCGTCGGGTGCCCTTCATCCAGCGCGGAGAACAACCAACTGCGACCCAGCAGTCGTGGTGCGTCCGGGTTCGATTCCGCGAATTGCTTGATGCTGGACTGAATGTCGGCGAGATCGGCGGCATCACGCAGATCCAACTTCTGCAGCGCGAATCCCATCATCACCAAATGCGTATGGGCGTCGACGAAACCGGGTAGCACGACGGCACCTTCGAGATCGATCACCTCGGCGTCGGGTGCCAGGATATCGGCATAGACGGTTTCGCCCACGAATCTGAGCTTGTGGTCCTCGACGACTATCGACTCGGCCCATCCGTCGTCGGCAGCCGTGAAGATCTTTCCGTTGCGGTAGTGAGTGATGCTGTCATTCATGACTTCTACGTGATCCTTACGCGATGACGGTAGTAGTGATGGCGGCGCTGTGGTGACGATACGCACCTTCGGTACGTGCGGAGAGTCGGGAAACCAAGGCGAACGGGACCAGTAGAACGAAGCTGATCCCCGAGATGATGACTCCGAAGGTCGGATACCCGAGGCCGGCCGTCACCGAAGTTCCGAACAGCGGCGCGAACGCGGAGCCGATGAGGTAGGTGCCCAGTAGTGGCGCCGACCATCGGCCGGCCGCGTCGAGCGCGGCCGAGATGGCAACCAGGACGATGAACGTGGCCGCGTAGATCGTGTTCCAAGCGATGATCACTACCAGGTAGATCGTGGGATCGGTGGTGAGGCCGGCAGACAGCTTCAGAATTGCCCCGAGTATCAGTAGCACGGAGATCGATACTGTCCGACTGACCCGAGAACCCAACGCGGTCAAGGTAACAGCCGCGAGCACACCACCCGCCGTTGATGCGCTCAGTGCGAGACTCATTTGTTGATCCGAGAGCCCGGCGTGCTCGGAACCCATGATGCCGAGTACTGCCCACAACGAGTCCTCGCTGATCGCCCAGACTGCAAGCATCGCGAGAAATGCGGTTCCGGCAAAAGTGAGTCGTTTCGCGCTGACCCCGGCGGGGAGAGCTGTGGTCGTATTGGCGGACTTCGCCGTCTCCGGCGACTCTTTCACCGGGGACGACGGCAACCAGGTGACCGTTGCTGCGGTAGCCAGTGCCAGGACTGCGACGATGCCGAATGCGTTGGTCATGTGTGTGCCGAGGATGGGTATGAGAGCGAGGACGGCTGTGACGACGACACGGTTCACGAGGCCGCTGATGCTTGACGCCCGGTCCGGGTTCGTGAGCGCGGCCAGTGCCGCTCCGCCAACGGATGCGGATCCACCAGCGCCGATACCGCCGACGATGATCGCGGCGCATGCGATCGTCGTGGACGGTGCGATGGCCGCAACGCCGAATGCGGCTGCCATCGCGATCAGGCTGACGCGGCCGAGGAGATGGCGATGCCGGCCCGAGGCGATTCGGGTGGTGGCGAGGCAGGTGACGGCGCAGACCAGCAGCGATGCGGTCAGAACGGCACCGGCAGCGGATTCGGTGACACCGAGGCCCTCGACCATTGCCACGATCATCAGGGGGATGAGGTTCGCGGTGATGAACCCCATGACGCCGATACTGAAGACGGCAATACCGCGGTTGGCGGTGAGTGGAACCCGGTCGGACTGCGTATTCGTCGAAGCGTTGATCGGCACTAGGGCAACCCCATGTCCTGAAGGGGGTGGCTGAACCGACCCCTGGTGGCGTGATGCGAGTCACTTAATGAATGTGATTCGTTAAGTATGGGGATGGGCTCCGCCACGGTCAAGAGATCTAACGAATTTGATTCGTTAATTGTATGTTTCCGGGTACGTGCTTCCGTAAAGTGGCGTCGCCGGTCTGTTTCCTGTTGTGAGGCTTATGCTTCCGCAATGGCTGAGATTGCGGAACGCACCCGCTACTTCGAGCGCTACGTCACTTTCATCGACGCGATTGTCGCCATTGCGATCACGCTGCTCGTACTGCCGCTGGTCGAACTCACCAGTGACCACCACGGCACCACGTCGGAACTGCTGCGCGATCACGCTGCGCAGTTCTACTCGTTCGCCCTGAGCTTTCTGGTGATCTTCCGGCTCTGGTGGTCGCAGCATCGGCTGCTTCGTTTTGTGGTCGACGCGGACAAGGTGGTCGTTCGCGGACTGGGGTTGTGGGTGATGACCATCGTGTTCCTGCCCTTCCCGACAGCGCTCGTTGCGGCGCCGTCGCAGGATCTCGGAACCAGGGCTCTCTACATCGGGACAATGGCAGCCAGTGCTGCGTGCCTGGCGGTGGTCGCGTGGGGTCTGGTTCGCAACCCGTCGTTGAGTGAAGAGAATGCGAAGCCGCATTTCACCGCTGAAATCGTCACTTTCCTGATCATGGTGGTGGCGCTGCTCGTCAGTGTGCTCGTTCCGGTGACGTCGTACTTCCCGCTGTTTCTTCTCCTGCTGTCGACGCCGATCGAGAAGCTGTGGAACCGAGTGGCGGCGAAATGGAGTCGCGGTGAAGGTGAGATGAGCTAGTCGGTGCGAGCGGTCATCGCGGATTTCTTGGCTTTGTTTCCGCAGATGTTCATCGAGCACCAGCGTCGGTTGTTGCCGCGACTGGTGTCGACGTAGAGGCCGGTGCACCCGTCGCCCTGGCAGGCTTTGACGCGGTCCCGGTCGGCTCCACCGAGCACCGCGATCGCGTCGGCAGCCACTATCGACAAAGCGTCGCGGATCGGATTGTCTCCGGCTGATTTCCAGAGGGCCCGGCCACTCTCGAGGACGAGGTGGGCATCACCGAGCTCGGATGCGGTGTTGACGATCCCGACATCGGTGCGTGAGGCACGGCGGTTCTCGCATACGGCGGTTCCGATGCGATGAATGGCCTCACGTAAATCCTGCGCGCCGCGGAGGTCGTCTTCTGTCGCGGTTGCGGGGGCGCCCATCAGATCGTTGGCGCGTAACCATAATTCGAGTCGCTGCGGGCTCGTGAGTCGTTCGAACCTCGAGCCGTTCCGATTGGTGAGGGTGGCGGTGAAGCGGAAGGCGAGCGTGTCGTTGTCGAGTCGAAACACGTCCCGAGCGGATTGATCAGCTCCTGCTTCGTTCACTTTCGTCCTCCTTCGTGGCGAACCATCTCAACCGGTTCGACAGCAACTGTACCCGTGTGAGAGTCTTGAACCGTCTTAGATGGTTCAGCACTTTCGAGAGGGAAATCCATGACTTCTGTTTCCGTGGTCGGCTTGGGCGCGATGGGCCGTCCCATCGCTCGAAATCTACTGGGCGCAGGCTTCGACGTGACGGTGTGGAATCGTAGCCCTGAAGCGGTAGCCGAACTGGTCGAGGAAGGGGCGATCGGCGCGAAAACCGTTGCCGAGGCATTCCAGTCCGGTGTTGTGCTGTCGATGTTGGCAGATGATTCGGCCGTGTTTTCGGCCATTCTGGATCCCGCCGTCCTCGCATCCGTTCCGAGTGGAACCGTGCACGTCAACATGGCCACCGTCAGCGTCGACCTTGCCAAGCGCGCCGCCGCACTGCACGCCGAGTACGGCATCGGGTACATCGCGGCGCCGGTGTTCGGACGCGTTTCTGTTGCTCAGGCTGGCCAGTTGAACATCATCGCCGCCGGCGACAGTTCCCTCCTCGAGCGAGTGCAACCCTTCCTCGACGTCATCGGTGCTCGCACGTGGCCACAAGGTGAGCGTCCGGAGCAGGCCAACATCGTCAAGATCATCGGCAATTACCTCATCCTCGCCGCGATTCAATCCTTGGGCGAGGCAATCACATTGGGGGAGAGGTCCGGTGTGGACGGAAGCCAACTCGTAGAACTGCTGACCTCGACGATCTTCCCGGGGCCGGTCTACTCCAGCTACGGAAACCTCGTCGCGACGCGTCAGTACGAGCCTGCAGGATTCACCACAGCTCTGGGCCTCAAGGATTTGAGGCTTGCGCTCGACGCCGCCGACAGCGTCGATCTGGATTTGCCGTTCGGTGGCGTACTTCGAGGCGTGCTCGCTCAGGCTCTGGCGAACGGTCAGGGCGAGATGGACTGGGCGTCTATTGCAGAACTGGTCCGTTCCGGCCAGTCGGGTGAAGGCAGTCCCGAAACACCGACGAGGTGAGCTCGAACTCGGACGGGACGGCGACTTCGGCACTGGCGGAGACCGATTCCGTCCGGACACTACCGCTGGCCGGGTTGTCGGCACTCGCAATGGCAGGCTTCATAGCGATCACAACCGAAACCATGCCGGCCGGACTACTGGTGCAGATCGGGTCAGGGTTGTCCGTATCGGTCTCCGGCGCAGGGCAATTGGTCACCGCATACGCATTGGGTTCCGTCGTCGGGGCGGTACCACTGATCGCATTGACCCGAGGATTGCGACGGCGTGCTGTCCTGGTGTCGGCGATTCTGGGGTTCGGTGTCTTCAATCTGGTGACAGCGCTTTCGTCGAATCCGGTTCTCACCTTGGGTGTTCGGTTTCTGGCCGGTATGGCGGCAGGTGTGGTGTGGGGGTTGCTTGCCGGGTACGCACGCAGGATGTCGCCCCCTCACCTGCAGGGGCGGGCCGTTGCGGTTGCCTCCGTCGGACAGCCGATCGCGTTGGCAATCGGCGTTCCGATGGGGGCGTGGCTCGGGACCCTGGCCGATTGGCGCGTCGTCTTCGCCGTGATGTCGGTTGCTGCGCTACTTCTGGTCGCGTGGATACTCACGGTGATGCCGGACTTTCCCGGGCAACAAGCGGATCGGCAGCTGCCGGTGCGGAAAGTCCTGGTCCTGCCTGGCGTACGACCTATTCTGTTTGTCGCGTTCTTGTGGATCCTCGCGCACAACATCGTGTACACGTATCTGGCGGCGTTTCTGGATCGCATCGGTTTCGGCGATCGGTTGGGAATCGTCTTGTTCGTGTTCGGACTTTTCGCCTTCGTGGGCATCGGTGTGGTCGGGGTGTTTGTCGACCGGGCCCTTCGAAGTCTCACCGTGCTGAGCTTGGTGGTCTTTGCCGCAGCTTTGACGGCGTTGGGCGTCGGCGGTGACAGCTTCGCTGTGATCGCACTCAGTGTTGCGGCATGGGGCGTGGCATTCGGAGGCGCTCCCACTCTCCTTCAGACGGCGCTCGCGGATACGACGGGCGACGCTGTGGACACTGCGCAATCGGTTTTCGTGACGATCTTCAATTCGGCGATCGCAGCGGGCGGCGTCGTAGGCGGGCTGATCTTGGCGGACAGGGGTGCGGGAGCATTGCCGTTGGTTTCGCTGGTGCTGATCGTCGTCGGTGTTCTTGTGGCCAGTATCCGACAATTCGGACATGCTTGTGATTCACTTCACGCATGCGAAAGTCATTGCTGGTGGTTGCGCTCGTTGCTACGTGGTTTGTCGCCGGAGCGATGCCCGCGGGTGCTGCGGATGCGAATTGGTCCGGTGATTACTCGCTCAAGCGTTTCGCCGCGACCAAGACGGGCACAAGTCTGGCCGCCAGCCAGTGGGAGCCGGATTTCTCCGATACCTACACGTTCGAGACGGATTGCTCGAGCGGAGTCTGTATCGCCACAGTGGTCGGCGGTCCGGCTCCCGCCAATCCGACGTTGCCGCAGCCTGCTCGATACACCTGGGACGGAACCAGTTGGGTGCACCCCTATGACTGGGAGTGGGATTGCTACCAGGGGGAGGGCGTGCCCAAGGTGTGGGCACCGGCGCACTCCGAGGCGTATTACACACCTCAGCCCGATGGCAGTCTGAAAGGTTCGTGGCGTACCGACATCAAGAGTGGTCCCTGCGCGGGATCGGTGATCATGCGCGTCGAGGCGTACCCGGTCGGTCGGTCTACCGGATCTTTCGGTAGTTGAGAACGATCGGCGACTGGATGGTGTTGAAACAAATCTGAGGCCGCGGGAATTGATCGAGCCCCATGCACGTTAATTGAGTCAGTAACGCTCAACTTTCTGCAAGGAGGCTTCGGAATGCCAGCATTCTTCGGGCCCGAGGGTCCCGGTCGCATCGATATTTCCCGGCTCATGAGCAGGGCCACCCAGCAACTCATGGCTGACGCTGCACGTGTAGCGGCTGCTCGCGGTGATTCGGATCTCGATGCACTGCACGTTCTCCGCGTCATGGCGGAGCAGGATCCGGTCCGCACGCTCATGCAGCGCGCCGGAGCCGACCCGAAATCCGTGGTCGACGCCGTCGACCTGCGGCTGCCACAAGGCCGTGAGCAGGGGGCCTACTCTGCTCCTGCGCTCAGCAGTGCCGTGAAAACCGCTCTACTCGAGGCTCATCAACTGGCCCGAGCCCTGGGATCGACGTACATCGACCCCGAACATCTCTTCATCGCCCTGGCCGGTGACCCCGATCATGTTCCGGGTCGTCTGCTCGCTTCGGCCGGCATCACGCCGGAGAAGCTGCAGGCAGCGGTTCAGAATCCCGCAGGCGGTCCAGTCGAAGACGAGTCCACCACACCGACGCTCGACAAGTACGGCATCGATCTCACCGATCGCGCCCGCAACGGCGGCGTCGATCCGGTGATCGGCCGCGCCGACGAGATCGAACAGACCATCGAGATCCTCTCCCGCCGCACCAAGAACAACCCGGTCCTGGTGGGTGAGGCCGGCGTCGGCAAGACTGCCATCGTCGAAGGTCTCGCCCAGCGCATCGTCGACGGGGATGTCCCGGAATCGTTGGTGGGCAAGAAGATCGTCCAGCTCGAACTCTCGAGCATGGTCTCGGGTACCCGTTACCGCGGAGACTTCGAGGAACGGCTGACCAAGGTGATCGACGAGATCACCGCACACAAGGACGAGCTGATCGTCTTCATCGACGAGATGCACACCATCGCCGGTGCCGGAGGCGGCGCAGACGGTGCGATGGACGCCGGAAACATCCTCAAGCCCAAGCTCGCTCGCGGTGAACTGCACATCGTCGGCGCCACCACGCTCGACGAATACCGTAAGAACATCGAGAAGGATCCCGCGCTCGAGCGGCGCTTCCAGCCCGTACAGGTCGGAGAGCCGTCGATCGAGGACGCGATCGCCATCTTGAGCGGCCTGCGCAGTCGGTACGAGGATCACCACAAGGTCCATTACACCGACGAGGCGATCACCGCTGCGGTAGAGCTGTCGGCACGTTACATCGGCGACAGGTTCTTGCCGGACAAGGCAATCGACCTGATCGACCAGGCCGGCGCCAGGCTTCGCTTGAAGACGGCCACGGTAGACACCGCTGCGCTGCAGCAGCGTCTCGAGCAGCTCGAGAGCGACAAGGAAAAAGCCGTCGCCGACGAGTTGTACGAGAAGGCGTCGACCCTGCGTGACGAGATCAACGGCGTCGCAAAGCGTCTCGAGAAGGCAGGATCCTCGGTTCCTTCCGAGGAAACGCCGGACGTGACCGCTGAACAAATCGCCGAAGTTGTCGCTCGCGCAACGGGTATTCCGGCAAGCCAGATGACTCAGGCAGAGAAAGATCGCCTGCGCCGTCTGGAAGAGGAACTGCACGGTCGTGTCATCGGGCAAGATGACGCCGTTCGCGCCATCGCGCGTGCCGTGCGTCGTAGCCGGACCGGTATGAGCGATCCGGATCGTCCCGTCGGTAGCTTCCTGTTCCTCGGACCCACTGGCGTCGGCAAGACGGAGCTCGCAAAAGCTCTGGCTGCCACACTCTTCGGAGACGAGAACAAGATGCTGCGCTTCGACATGAGTGAGTTCGGTGAGAGGCACACGGTCAGCCGATTGGTCGGTGCTCCTCCCGGATACGTCGGCTACGGCGAGGCCGGACAGCTCACGGAACAGGTGCGTCGTAACCCGTACTCGGTGATCCTGCTCGACGAGATCGAGAAGGCACACCCGGACGTGTTCAACACCTTGCTCCAGGTGCTCGACGACGGCCGTCTGACCGACGGTCAGGGTCGGACGGTGGACTTCAAGAACACCGTCGTGATCATGACCAGCAACCTCGGCTCGGACATCATCTCGAGCAAGTCCGGTGGACTCGGCTTCACCACGGGTGACGCAGAGTCGGCGGAGAAGCCACTGCGCGACCGCGTGATGGCCAGGTTGCGCGAATCGATGCGGCCGGAGTTCCTCAACCGTATCGACGAGATCGTGATCTTCCGCAAGCTCGACACCGAGCAACTGCACCGGATTACTGATCTGCTGCTCGACGACAGCCGGAAGCGGCTGCAGTCCAAGGGCATCGAGATCGAGTTCACTGCCGACGCGGTGGACTGGATCGCCGAGCACGGGCATCAACCCGAGTTCGGGGCTCGCCCGTTGCGTCGTTCGATTCAGCGTGTGGTCGACGACAAGATCGCCGACATGCTGCTCGACGATCTCCTCGAAGAGGGCGGCAGTATCACCGTCGCGGTTGACGAGGGTGAGTTGGTGTTCAGCTAGGGGCACAGCCCCCTGTGAGCGGTTAGGGAGTCCCAGGACTCCCTAACCGCTCACAGGCGCGTAGCACCCAAAATCTCCGCCGCCAGGGCATCGTTATGCCGGAAGAACCCTGCATTGGTACGGGGACGAGGGAAAGCCGCCGACCAGTTATGGCCTGCAACCCACGGCCCGGCCGCGAAGCGGCGGGGATGAGCAGTGTTGTTCTGGTCGAGAATTCGTGAAGTACCGTCGACGGCGAGCTTCGCCGAACTGTCCACGGTCGCACGAAGTTCGACTGCCTCGCCCCGACGGTGAAGCGTCCGCAGGAGCAAGTCACCGCTCGCGCTGATGGAAGCAACCGGCAAGCGTGCTTCGACGAGGGTGTTCGCGGCCACGATGTCGGTGTGCGACGCACTGCGCGCGACAAAGATCCCAGCCCCCGTTGCCGGGTCGATCTCGGTGGAGAACACCGAATCCGGCCCGAGGAACTGGACGATGCCCGCCTCGTTGAGGGCGACCAACTGTTCCAAACGCTCGGGCGGCGGACCACTGGCGATGAAGCTGAAGAACGAATGAAGCCAACCCTCGACGTCCTTGGCGACGGATTCGGCCGGGATTCTGCCGCGCCGCAACAATTCTCCGACGGTCATGTACGTCGACAGCAGCGCTGAGAAGACAGCCGCGTCGGCGCTGAAATACGGGTCCGACCTCCGCGCGACATCTGCCGAGATGTATTCGGTGATCCGGGACTGGACCTCGGCAAGCCCGTCGTAGCGCTCACCGCCGAGTGGGCGGTTCAGCCGCTCGAGATCGATACGGTCTTCCGGCTTCGGGACTGCGTTCTCGACCAGTTCCTGCAATCGAGGCGATCCCCAAGCCAGCGAGGCGAATTCGGCGTCGAACTCCTCCCAGGTGCCCACTGTCCGATCCGGATGAGATGCAAACAGCTCGTAATAGTGGGCGCCTGCCAGTTCTTTCGACGCCAAGGGCCAGATGTCGTTTCGGAAATCCAACGGTCCGTCGCCGGGAACGAGATCAGCGGTGAAGAACCGCGGTAGCGGTGGCCGCGCGTCAGCGATCGAGTACGAAATCTTGGAATGATACGGCACTCCGCGACGAGATCCGGCATACAACAGGGGTTCCCGACCCGAGGGAGCGTAAGTGAGGACGCCGTCTTCACCGCGTTCGAAGATGCCGCCACGGCTCTCGGCGAGGAGAACCATCCAGTCGATGAAAGCCAGCCCGAGTCCGGCGATCAGAACCGGTTCGCCGTCGGGAATGACATCGGCGTCGAGATCGGCAGTGTAGCCCGGACCCACATACGTCAACCCGTGATCGGACGCGAAGCTGGTCAGCGCGGTTTCACGTGGGGCAGGCAACGCATCGGGGTGCCCTTGTGCGAGAAGGACGGTCGTCGCGTCGATGACAGCTCCGTCGTCCAGATGAACCGTCTGTGTCTCGCCGACGTTCACGATGTCGACCACGGATCGTCGATGAACTCGAACGTCGACGTGCGCTGGCGCGGAGTCGACTGCAGTCTCGAACACCCAGTTCAGGTATCGGCTCTGCAGTGACCTCGATGCAAACGACGACGGGGTGATCGTCGGAACTTCTGCTGCGATTTCTGGGAATTCGGCAAGCTCAGCCGAGCGCTCGGCGACCCATTCCGCGAGGGTCGGACCCGGCAGCACCGGGCCGATCACGGCGGTGGTCTCGTCGGTGAACATCGTGACGTCCGCTGTTGTCGAATTCATCCACAGAAGCGGCGCCTGGCTGCCTCGCCAAATACGGCCGGCGCCTGCCGGATACGGGTCGACAACGTGAATGTCGATCGGTGTGGGATCGGCGTTCACCGATTCGTGAGCGAGGATCCGCTCGAGTACGCCGGTCCCGCGGGGTCCACCACCCACGATCACGATGACAGCTGCTGTCCCCACTGAGGTACGGGGTCGATCGCCTGGCACGAGTCCTCCATCGGACCTGGCAGAAAGCACCCGCACCTCAGCAGAGGGGGTTGCTGCGACGTCACGGAGCCAGGACTCTCGATCGCTCTGGATGGTTAGTCCAGCTTATCTTCGGAGAATCGTGAGGCAAGGAATTCCGGACATCAGATCAGCGTGAATCAAACAGTTGTCAATCACTATCTTTCGGTTTGCGTTGCAGGCAGGATCCGAGCGTGAACATCCCCGAAGCCGATTCGTGATCCGCCGGCGCCGGGAGCGGTGGCTGAGATGGCGATGGTGTCGCCGTCTTCGAGAAAGGTACGGGTCTCGGAGCCCACAGCTACGGGTTCCTTGCCGCCCCACGTCAGCTCGATGAAGGCGCCGCGCTGATCTTTGTCCGGTCCGGAAATGGTTCCGGACGCGAAGAGATCGCCGGTGCTCGCTGCTGCGCCGTTGATGGTGGTGTGCGCGAGCATCTGCGCAGGCGACCAGTACATCTGGGCGTAGGGCGGCCGGGAGACGACGTGACCGTTCCATTCGACGGCCAGGTCGATGTCCAGCCCCCACTTCTCTTCACCACGCAGATAGGAAAGCGGTTCGGGATCCTGCACCGGAGTGTCGATTCGGGCTGCTTCGAGAGCGAGCAAGGGTACGACCCACGGTGAGATGGAGGTCGCGAAACTCTTCCCCAGGTTCGGACCGAGGGGCACGTACTCCCACGCCTGGATGTCTCGGGCAGACCAGTCGTTCACGACCACGGCGCCGAAGACGTACTCGGCAAATTCGTCCGGGGTGATGGAATCGCCCATCTTCGAGGGAGTTCCGACGATGAACCCCATCTCGGCTTCGATGTCGAGGCGCCGGGACGGTCCGAAGTCCGGGCTTTCCTGATCGAGTGCCTTCCGCTGTCCGCAGGGACGAACGATGTCGGTGCCGGAGACGACGATGGTGCTCGAGCGCCCGTGGTATCCGACGGGAAGATGCTTCCAGTTCGGCATCAAGGGGGCTGCGTCCGGGCGGAACAACCGCCCGAGGTTGGTTGCGTGATTCTCCGAGGCATAGAAGTCGACGTAATCGGCCACTGCGATCGGCAAATGCATTGTCACCGAATCAACGGAAAACACTGCATTCGAGTCTATTTCGCTAGTCACGAGCTCCGTGATCCGGTTTCGCACCGATACCCACTGATCTCGTCCCTGAGCCATGAACGCGTTCAGAGTCGGTTCGGAGAAGACGGAATCACCTAGTGTCGCTGCGAGATCGACCACCGATTCGGCGACGCGCACACCGACACGCGGTAACCCTCCCGCGGGGGAGAAGACCCCGTACGGCAGATTGTCGAGACCGAACAGTGAGTCGGCGGGAATGTCGATGGTCGTGACAGTCATACGAGAGTTCCTTCGGTTTTGTCGGAGCGGACGATCAACCCGAGGCCTTCCAGCTCGGTCAGAGGGTCCGAGATGCTGCAGGTACCGAACGAGAGGAATCGGCGACGCACCTCGCCGGCCTCGTCCTCGGTGAGGTCGGCCAGGGCTTGCGCGATCGATTTTCCATCGCGCTGAGACAGTGCAGCAACAATTTCCGAACGATCGGCGCCCCGCCTCGCCGCGTCGACGGCCACCATGATGTTGAGGAAGCCGTGTTGCTCGAAGCCTGTTTCCGGATCGGTGTTGCGCACACCGTGGTGCAGTCCCGCAGTCGCCTTGAACGGGATATTCGCTCGGACAACGGATATCACCGCATCGGCGAGCTCTTCCTCGTTCGGGTACGCCTCGGCGACAATCCCGCCGGTGCGAAACTTTGCGGAATGCCCGGCAGTTTCGAGAGCTGTGAGATAGCCCGCGCGCCGATCACCTCGAGGCACCTCGACAAAAATGTCGACGTCGGGATGAGCGGCATGGACACGAGAGAGTTCCTCGAAGGCCGCATCGGCGTCCAACCCGTCAGGAATTCCCACCTCGACGGCGGCGACGTGAACACCAGGGATGACGAGCGCGTTCGAGAGTGCGGCCGCCGTATCGGATGGGCCGGCCGGCACGGTCAGGCTCAGCGTCACCGGGCTGTCCGCTGAAACGTACGCAGCCAGTTCGCCCAGTCGCGGCGCGGGAAAAACGAAAGGCCCGACCAGTGCGTCGTAATCCGCCTGCAGGTAGGCGACGTGGGCCGGAATTGCCTCGGCGAGAGGAGCATTGCCGGGTGGGAAGAGTGCTGCGTCGTCGCACAGGCCACGCAGGAGTGGGGAGATGATCGTCATTGCCGAGGCCCCCGCCCTGCCCAACTCCAGGCGTACGCTTCGTCCTCGCAGGCCAGGGCTCCCTCACCCAATTCGAGGGGCCGGAACGTATCGACCATCACGGCGAGCTCGTCGAAGAACTCGGCGCCGATGCTCCGCTCGTAGGCGCCGGGTTGTGGTCCGTGGGCGTGGCCGCCGGGATGAATCGATATCGAACCCTGTCCGATGCCGGAACCCTTGCGCGCCTCGTAGTCACCGCCGCAGTAGAACATGATCTCGTCCGAGTCGACGTTCGAGTGGTAGTACGGCACCGGGATCGACAGGGGGTGGTAGTCGACCTTGCGCGGAACGAAGTTGCAGATCACGAAGTTGTTCCCCTCGAACGCCTGGTGCGCCGGCGGCGGTTGGTGAACACGGCCCGTGATCGGCTCGTAGTCGGAGATGTTGAAGGTGTACGGGTACAGGCAGCCGTCCCAGCCGACGACATCGAAAGGGTGCGTGGGATAAACCATTCGGGTGCCGACGATGCCCGCCGACGTTCGGTGCTTGACCAGTACCTCGACGTCGGTTCCTTCGGCGATCATGGGCGCGATCGGTCCGTGCAGGTCTCGTTCACAGAACGGTGCGTTCTCGAGCAGCTGGCCGAAGCGGGAAAGATAGCGCTTGGGCGGGACGATGTGACTGTTCGCCTCGATGGCGTAGGCACGAAGTGGCTTGTCACCCTTGGGGATCCATCGATGCGTTGTGGACATCGGGATCAGGACGTAGTCACCCTCACTGGCCTCGAGTGCACCGAAGACGGTCTCGACGGTCGCCTCGCCAGATTCGATGTAGACCATCTCGTCGCCGATTGCGTTGCGATACAGGGGAGATGGCGCTGCCGCAACGACGTAGGACAATCGCACGTCGGCATTTCCGAGGATGAGACGACGGCCGGTTACCACGTCGGTCTCGTTCCAGGTGCTTTCGGGAAACAGCGTGTGGAGTTTCAGATGGCGAGGTTTGAGGGGATGGTTGGGGGTTGTGCTCTGATCGCGCAGTTCCCAGACCGTTGCGTCGACGATGGCCGACGGGATCTCGCGGTGGTACAGCAACGAAGAATCCGAGGAGAAACCTTCCTCTCCCATCAGTTCTTCGTAGTAGAGGTTGCCGGACTCGTCACGGTGTTGGGTGTGACGCTTCGGTGGGATGTTGCCGAGTTGTCGATAGAACGCCATGACGGGACTCCTTCTGTGCTGTTCTGCCTGGCTCACCTCCACCAGATAGTAAACACATTAACTAAAATGATGTGATGAGCGCAACCCTCCAAGGGGGTTGGGGTCTATGTCAGTTACGTCCGCGTACGTCGAACTGGCTGCGGTTGGTGATCAGTTTGTCCAGGAGCATGACAAGAATTCGCTGTTCGGCCTCGCTCAGGACGCTTACCCAGGCGTGTTCGCGTTCGTTCTGCTCGCGAAAGGCTTCGACCATGGCTTCTCGGCCCTTGTCGGTCAGGTACAGCTGGACGGAACGGCCGTCGTTCTCGGTGGGCCGACGATCGATCAATCCGTCTGCCAGCAGCGACTTGGACAGATTGGAGACCGCTGCCCTACTCATGCCGGTGAGCTCGGCGGCAGCCTTCGGCTCGATCGGACCGGCCAGCCAGGTGACGAACAACAGCCTGAAGGAGGACCATGACCAGCCGCGAGGGCGGTGGATCGACGACTCGAGATCGTAGGTGACCACGTTGGAAGCCCGATTGAGTGTCAGTAGTACCTCGGTGGCCAGCTGGTCGCGAAAGCCGTGTTCGGTGGCCAGTCGCTTGTTGGCCAGTTCGATGAACGACCAGAAGTTCAGCACGCCGACGGTTGGCTGGTCATCGGTTGTCCGGTCAGTCATGGACTAACCCTAGCGCGATCTGCAGTTGATTAATCCGTGTATTAGATATCGGGGTTACGATGAAACTTCGCAACCCGGCACTGCGGTCAGGATTCTGAACTATCGTGACGCGCGTGACTGCGCGCAGCGACGAGTTTCCCTTGGACGTCGACCTCATGTCGGTGGGGCAACTCGAGCGGAGAGGACGACTGACCGCGGCGGTGGTCGAGATGCTGGCCGAGATGCCGTCGGATCGAATCCAGATGAAAGACGTCTCGGAGCGTTCAGGCGTCGCACTCGGAACGCTGTATCGCTACTTTCCGACCAAACAGCAACTTCTGGCTGCGGCGATGACGGCGTGGAGCGGTCTCGAATCGGTCCGTCGTCCTGAGAAGTTGCGGGCAGACGGTGGCGAGAACAACGCGTACGAGCGGGTTCTGGCACTTCATCGCCGCGAGATGAAGGCATTCGAGCGTAGGCCCTACTTCGCTCGGTTGGAGATCGAACTCCATTCGTCCTCGGATCAGTTCGTGATCGAGTCGTTGGATCTGCGCGCAGCGGCACATCGGAGGATGCTGTTCGAGTTGATGGACGGCGTCCCGGCCGAGACGGCGAGGGTTGCGGCCGTGGCAATAGGCGGCACGATGTTGACGGCCCTTGCGCTGTGGACCAGTGGCCGGATCGGATTCGCAGAGGCCCAGCGGAACGTCGAAGACGTCATCGGACTGGTAATTCGCTGAACGGTTGCAACCTAGAATTCAGTTCTTGTTTCTGCAGTCATGAACGCGAATTATCGCTTCGGCTTCGTGAAAACGAAGAAGCAGGACGAGACCTTACCTAGAATTCACTTACAAATATGTCGGGTGTCCGATCCAGGGATCGACGTATCCGTGAACTGTGAAAGTGAGTCGCAATGAAGCGCTCGTACCGAGTCCGCGCTCGAATCTGGATGGTTGTCCTGGCGTCGGCGACGCTGGTGGTGACGGGGTGCGCCGGTAGCAGCCAAGGTACGACCACGGATGCATCGGACGTGACGGTCGGAGTTGTCGGTGACCAGAACAACGGGGGAGAGCCGCGATCGGGTGGCACCGTGTCGTTTGCCACCTACAACGGGATCAGCAGTCTCGATCCGGCTGACCGTCAGGACGGCGGCGCTACCGGTGGTAGCGAAATGGCAGCCATCTACGACCTTCTCATGCGCTTCGATACGGCGGCGGGCGAATACGTCCCCCACTTGGCGCAGTCCTTGTCGGCCAACGGCGACAACACGGTGTGGACACTGAAATTGCGCGACGGCGTCACCTTCAGCGACGGCACTCCGATGGACAGTGCGGCAGTCCTGTGGAGCATCGATCACTATCTGCAGAAGAAGGGAACTCACGCGCTGGTATGGAAGACCGCTGTGCGCGAGACGAATTCACCGGATCCGAGTACGGTCGTCTTTGCATTGGCGCAGCCGTGGGACGAGTTCCCGATCATGTTCACCACCGGTCCCGGCATGATCGTCGCGCCCTCGTCGATGGCTACCGGCACGTTCACCCCGATCGGGGCAGGCCCGTTCACCGTCGAGAAGTTCGCCTCCCAGGACGAATTGGTGCTCGCTGCTCGTCCGACGTACTGGGACGGGGCGCCGTACCTCGAGAAGTTGCGCTTTCCCGCAATCGTCAACGAGAAGAGCAAACTGGAAGGATTGCACACCGACGGAATCCAGGTTGCCTATCTGAAGTCTCCCGACTTCATTCACGAGGCTTTCGAAGCCGGTGATCCCGGATTTGTGTACTCGGCCAGCATGGCCGGAGTTCTGGCAATCAATCAGCGCGACGATCGGGCAGCGAAGGACGAGCGCGTGCGTAAGGCGATTGTCGCTGCGGTGGACCCGAATACGTTCAACGAGCGAGTTCAGGGCGGCTTCGGCGAACCCGGCACCGACATGTTCGCGTCGTGGTCGCAGTGGCACGGATCGGTGGCCGGGAACGGCTTCGACCCCGAGGCGGCCAAGAAGTATCTCGCCGAGGCGAAGGCGGACGGTTACGACGGAAAACTGACGTACGTCGGGATGAACGATCCGGCGACGCAGCGCAGCGCACTGACGTTTCAGTCGCTCTTGCAGGCAGTGGGTTTCACGGTCGACATCACCTACGCAACCAGCATCAACGATCTGATTTCCATGCTGTACGCAAAGCATGACTACGACGTGTCCTACTTCGCGTTCAACGTGCTGGAAGAGTCACCGTTCGTGCGTATGTACGGCAACCTGTTCAGCGAATCGCCGTCGAACATCCTCGGTTACAAGAACGCTCGGATGGACGAGTTGCTCGGCAAGCTGCAAACAGCGTCTGGCGAGGATGAGCGGCGAGCCGTCATCGACGATATTCAAACCGTGGTCAACGAGACGGCGCCGATGGCCGTGGTCAACTCCGGCAAGGTTTTCATCCCGTGGCGCGAGAACGTGCACGGAGTGATGCCGAGTGCGGACGGGATTCTGCTCTTCGGCAACACGTGGTTGAGCTGACCCCCGTGCGCCTTTTTGGTAGTGCCCACTACCAAAAAGGCGCACAGGGGCTTTGCCCCTATAGCTCCGCTCGTACCAACTTCGCGGCTTCGACGAGGTTACGCAGTGACGCCTCGACCTCGACGGAACCGCGGGTCTTCAAACCGCAGTCCGGGTTGACCCACAACCGCTCGACAGGAACAGCTTTGAGTGCCTCACGCAGGGATTCGGCAATCTCGTCGACGCTCGGCACCCGCGGCGAGTGGATGTCGTAGACACCCGGGCCGACGCCGAGATCGAACCCGACCGAACTGAGATCGTCGAGGACCTCCATGTGTGAGCGCGCCGCCTCGATGGACGTGACGTCCGCGTCGAGGCCGGCGATGGCGCCGATCACCGCTCCGAACTCGGAGTAGCACAGGTGCGTGTGGATCGCGGTGGAATCCGCGACGCCCGAGGTAGCCAACCGGAAGGCGCCGACCGACCAGTCCAGGTAGGCACGCTGATCCTCGGCGCGCAGTGGGAGTAGTTCTCGTAGAGCCGGTTCGTCAACCTGGATGATTCCGATTCCGGCGGCCTGCAGGTCGACGGTCTCGTCTCGAATGGCCAGTGCGACTTGATTTGCCGAGTCGACGAGGGGTTGGTCGTCGCGGACGAACGACCAGGCCAGAATGGTGACGGGTCCGGTGAGCATGCCCTTGACCGGCTTGTCGGTCAGGGACTGCGCGTACGTGATCCAGTCGACGGTCATCTGTTTCGGGCGGGAGACGTCGCCGTACAGAATCGGCGGACGCACGCAGCGGGTGCCGTACGACTGGACCCAACCGTTGGCGGTGGCGAAGAATCCGTCCAACTGCTCCGCGAAGTACTGGACCATGTCGTTGCGTTCCGGCTCGCCGTGAACAAGAACGTCTAGGTCCAGCTTTTCCTGGAGCGCAACAACTTCGGCAATTTCGGCGCGCATACGGTTGACGTACTCGGCTTCGTCGATCTCGCCCTTGCGCAGTGCTGCGCGAGCGATGCGGATCTTCGAGGTTTGCGGGTACGAACCGATTGTCGTCGTGGGCAGCGGCGGCAGAGAAAGCAGTTCGTCCTGGGCAGCGCGACGTTCGGCGGCGGGCGCGCGACCGGTCGCCGAGTTCAGCACGGCGTCCAGACGGCCTCGAACACTCGCATCATTGAGTCTGCGATCGTCCTTGCGGGTCGACGCGGCCGCTCGTGCCAGAGCGAACTCGTCCTCCACCGACTCTCGGCCCTGTGTGAGAGCGGTTGCGAGAGTTACTACTTCCTTGACCTTCTCGGTGCCGAACGCGAGCCACGAGCGCAGGGCCTTGTCGACATCGGCCTCTGCGTCGAGAGTGTACGGAACATGCAGCAGGGAGCACGATGTGGAGACGGCAAGAGTATCCACGCTGCCCAACAGAGCACCCAACGTGCTCAGTGCCGAATCCAGATCCGACCGCCAGATGTTTCGTCCGTCGACCACACCGGCGACGACCAGTTTGCGGGCGAGTTCGGGGACGGAGCCGATCGAATCCTGACCGGCCACCAGGTCGACGGCAAACCCTTCGACGCCGGTGGACGCAAGCGCGGGCAGCGCCTCACGCAGCGAACCGAAGTACGACGCCAACAGGATCGACGGCCGCTCGGACAGCGCTGAAAGCTGTTCGTACGCAGCGCGTGCCGCTTCGATTTCCTCGTCGGTGCGATCGCCCACGAGGGCCGGTTCGTCGAGCTGAACCCAGCTCGCACCGGCCTTCGCGAGCTGACCGAGTAGATCCGCGTAGAGGGGGAGTAGTTCGTCGAGTCGCGAGAGCAGCGGCTCGTCGGTGCCGACAGCCTTCGAGAGCAGCAGGAAGGTGACCGGTCCGATGACGACCGGGCGGGCTGCAATGCCGTCGGAAAGTGCTTCTGCCAGTTCGGACAAGACCTTGGACGGGTCGAGTGCGAACGTGGTGGACGGCGAGATCTCCGGCACCAGGTAGTGGTAGTTGGTGTCGAACCACTTCGTCATTTCGAGCGGCGCGATGGTGTCCGTCCCACGGGCAGCGGCAAAGTAGCGGTCCAACGGATCGGCGACCGACGCGACGCGGTCGGGCAGCGCGCCGAGAAGAACTGCGGTGTCGAGCATCTGGTCGTAGAAGGAGAAGGTATTGACCGGGACGGAGTCGAGGCCCAGGTCACGGAGGTCGGCCAAGCCCTGCCGACGGAGGTCACGGGCGACAGCCTGCAGGGCGTCGGCGTCGATGCGCCCTGCCCAGTAGCTTTCGGTTGCCCGCTTGAGTTCTCGATGAGGACCGATGCGCGGTGAGCCCAGCACGGTCGAAGTGAATGTTGTTGTCACGGAGTTTCTCCAGATTGCCAATGCACTGATGGCCACTGCCGGCAGACGGGTATACCTCACGAGACCCCGAGTTTCAGCGGGCAGCACTGCCCGCACCGCACGCGAGGTCCGATGGAGATCTACACGCCCATTCCACGAGGCGGTGGACCGTCGGGCACGGCGTGCCCGACACAGTCGGCAGGTCTTCGGACTCGCGGGCACTCGATCGAGTTGGATCGAACCTACTGGCCGTCGCTTCCCAGGCGGATGCCCAGTGCACATGAACGGCGGTCGTTCCTGCTTACCGCTGCGGGACAGTCCCGGATTTTCACCGGGTTCCCTCTCACCCCGACAGCTTGCGCTGACGGAGCTTCGACGCCGGGACCGGTCTTCGGGGCTCCTCATGACCGTGCCGGGCGAACCAGCTGCATCGACCAGCATAAGGCCAACCCTCCCTGAACAGTCAAGGAGAGTCGGCGAAGGGCGCTATGCGCGTGACATGTAGGAATTCGAGTCCGGTGGTACGCGCGGAAGATTTTCGGAGGAACGTAGATTCTCCGCCATTTCGACAAGCAGATCCTGTGAAGACGGTGAGAGGTCGACGACACGGGAGGTGAGGTTCCGCAGGCGCACGTTGTGCAGCTGTTCGAGGAGGGAGAGGTCTGCCTCGCCACCTGAGATCGCGGGCGGAGTGTGATCGGACGGGGCGTAGAAGTAGTCCGGATGGACCTTGAAGAAGTGGGCGAGGGCGGCAACCACTTCGGGTGACGGATTGGTTCGGACGCCGGTGCGCAGTTGCGACAGGTACGGCGTCGAGATACGGCAGCCGAACTCGGTCATGCCGCGAACGACCATCGCGTTGGTGACGTGAAAGTCGGCAGTCTCGAACAGCGAGTTCAAGCGATCGTTGAACTGGTTCGACATGAGACGTCCCTTCCCCCGCTACGCACAGGCTCCGTCGGTTCAATTAACTGCATCATAGCCAGGTATCGAACGATTAGCTGTTTCGGATTCTCGCGAAGCGGTCGTTTGCAGGGAAAATCCCTAGGGTAGAAGGTCCCTACTTTGAGTGATCTGGACAAATCGCCATCACGAATCGAACGGCGAACTATTTGCCGGGGAAGGCTATTCCAGACGCGCGGATCAGAGCCAGCCGTTCGACTCGGCGATTCTGACGGCTTCCGCGCGCGTTGACGCACCCGTCTTACCCATCGCGGATGACAGATGATTTCGAACTGTCCCGGCAGACAGGAAGAGCGCCCCTGCGATGGCTGCCACGGGTGCGCCGTCGTGAGCGGCGCGCAGTACTTGGGTCTCACGCTCCGTCAGGGGCGACTCGCCGCTGACGAGGCTGTCGGCCGCAAGGGTAGGATCGACGACGCGCAGTCCGGCGTGGACACGCCTGACCGCGTCGGCAAGCTGCCTGGCGGGGGTGTCCTTGACGACGAACCCGCCGGCCCCGGCGTGCAGGGCTTTACGAAGAAATCCGGGACGGCCGAACGTGGTGACGATCAGAACCCGGGTGTCGGGCGCTGCCTCGCGAAGGGCCGCCGTCGCGGCGATTCCGTCCATGCCGGGCATCTCGACGTCCAGAAGCGCGACGTCCGGGCGGTGTTCGAGAACGGCGGACACCACCTCGTCGCCGCGACCGACCTCGGCCACCACGGACAGGTCGGATTCCAGATCGAGCAGCGCGGCCAAAGCTCCTCGCACGAGCGCCTGATCGTCCGCCAAGAGCAGCCGTATGGTTGCTCGATCGCCCTGGCTGTTCACTCTGTCTCCTGTTCGACTACCTGAAGTGCAAACCCCTGCGGCTGGGGATGAGTGATGATCACTCGTGCGCCCGACGCTCCGGCGCGCTCGCGCAATCCGATCAGACCGTTTCCGGAAGACGTCGACTCGGCCCCTCGTCCGTCGTCGACGACCGACGCACTATTCTCGTCGACCGTGATCCGGCAGTGGGTCGCACCGCTGTGTCGAACGACGTTGGTGACGCCCTCACGGATCGTCCATGCAAAGAGTTCCCGAAGACGCGTGGGAACCATGTCGGTGCTGCTCGGCACGTCGTCTTCGATACCTGCCGCACGCAAAGCCTCTCGCGCTCGGGCTATCTCGACGGGTAGCGAAATCCCACGAAATCCTTCGACGGCCGAGCGCACGTCTGCCAACGCGTCACGAGAAAGTCTTTCGAGGTCGTCGAGTTCGTTGCGCGCACGTTCGATATCGACATCGAGTAGGCGATTGGCCAGTTCGGCTTTGATCGTGATGACGGTCAGCGAGTGCCCGAGGATGTCGTGCAGATCGCGCGCCATCCTCGTTCGCTCCTCCATGATTGCCCGCTGCTCCTGCTCTTCGCGTTCATGGAGTATGGCGAAGTTGCGGCTGATCAGGGACATGATTCCCCAGGTCGCGAACGCGGCCGCGCAGACTCCGAGTGAGAGTCCGGAGTAGTTCCCCCATCCGGACGAGAGGCTGACTATCTCCACGGAGGCCGCGAACACCAAGGCGAGAATGCCGCCGGCGACGGTCGGCAACAGTGTCACCGCTGTCACCGCGAGGTACGGTGCTGCTGCCAAACCTGTCGGCCCGACGCTCACGATCATCACGGCGGCCAACGCGGTCAAGGCGGACAGAGCCAGTGCAGCTTCGCGAATCGTCGGCCGAGTCATTGTCATTCGACGTCGCTGCTGCGTTGTGGCGAACGTGTAGAGATAGAGCGCACTGAAGGCGACCGTCGCGAGAATCCCTGTCCAGCCGCGCAGTTCGTCGCGCAGATTCCATCCCTCGATCAGCGGCCCGCCGAGAAATACCATCCAGACCGCCGCGAAGAGAACGCCGAAACGATTCCGCCGCGGGAGCGCGACGGAATCTTCTCGGTCAGTCGTTTGCGACAACTACACACGCTCCGTATCTCGTTGGAACCGCCAGATCGCTCCGCCGGCGAAGATGGCGAACCACACCAGGATATTGACGATCCAGGTCCAGTGAATGCTATTGCCCGTCAACGGTGCGTGGGCGAGGGCGTTGATGCCGAACATCGGGGTGAACTGTGCGATGGTCGCCCATACGGAACCGTCGGTGAGTGGTACGAAGAGTCCGCCGCCGAATGCGAGCAGAGCCAGTCCCGGTCCGAGCAACTGCATGACGTTCTCACTGGGGAGTAGGTACCCCATGAACAGGCCGAAGGCCGCGAAGATCGACGATCCCAGCCAGGCGATCAATCCCGTTGTGAACCAGAGTGATCCGTCCATCTGCGCCGAGGTGAACGCGCCGACGACGTAGACCACGAGAATCGAGACGAGACCGAGCAGCATCGCCATGATCAGTTTGACGGCGATGTAGGCGACCGGGGTCAGGGGAGTCAGCCGAAGTTGTCGGCTCCACCCGGACGCTCGTTCGATCGAGACCATCGCGCCGCCGCTGGTGGTGGCCAGCATCGCGCCGTACAGGGCCATGCTGATCATGATGTACGCGGCGACATTGCCGTGCCCGATCCCGTGGTCGTCGTCGCCTTGACCGAGACCGAAGACGAGGAAGAAGACAACCGGCATGACGAGCGTGAAGATCATCGTGCGCCGGTTGCGAGTCAGGCGACGAAATTCCAGTCGCAGTAGCGTCGTGTTGAATCCGCCGAGAGGTACGACGGTTCGCTCGGCTCCGTAGGTATTCGCTTCGGTTGCAGTGGTCATCACTTCTGTCCTTCGGAGTTGTTCGACGTGAGTGCGATGAATGCGTCTTCGAGGCCACGCGAGACGATTTCGAGATCGCGAGCCTGCGTATTGGTCAACAGGAACCGTGCAACGGCATCGGTGTCGCCCGAGTGCACGAGCAGCGACTCACCGCGCACCTCGACGGCGTCGGAGTTCGGTATGGCTCGCAGGAGTTCGTCGGTGATGCCTGGAACAGTCGCGCGCAGGGTGCGTCCGGACGCCATCGCCTTGACCTCGGCGGTGGTCCCGTCTGCGACCACGGTGCCTTGCCTGACCAGGATGATGCGGTCGGCGTAGACATCGGCCTCTTCGAGGTAGTGCGTCGCAAAAAGCACAGTGCGACCGTGATCTGCGTCGGCGCGGATGGCGGACCAAAAGTCCCGACGCCCTTCGACGTCCATGCCGGTGGTGGGCTCGTCGAGAATGAGCAATTGCGGGTTCGACAGCAACGCCATCGCAAATCGCAACCGCTGTTGTTGTCCGCCTGAGCATTTGCTGACCAGGCGATCGGAGATGTCGAGGATTCCGGCTCTCCCCAGCACTTCGTCGACCGGACGGGATTGGGAGTACAGGCTGGCGGTCAGCTGCACAGTCTCGGCAACCGTCAGCTCTTTCAGTAGTCCGCCGGTCTGCATGACTGCCGAGACGAGTCCGCGGGCAATCGCCGATCGAGGTGACATTCCGAAGACGCTCACCTCGCCTGACGTCGGCCGGGACAGGCCGAGGATCATGTCGATGGTTGTCGTCTTGCCTGCGCCGTTCGGGCCGAGGAACGCGACGATCTCGCCGGGGCGGATGCTCAGGTCGATACCTTTGACGGCGTCGACGGTTCCGAAACTCTTGCGAAGTCCGGTCAACCGGACGGCGTCGTGTGCCGATCCTTCAGTGCGTGTATGCAGTGCCTGTGGTGAATGCCGTGCCTGTGTTGAGGTCATACATAGAATCTGCTCGCTTCGAGGTCGTGATCCCTCGTCCGTCCGTCATTCTTCTGCCATGACATTTGTCATCGGGTCGGCCGGTATCTGTTTCGGTGCAACCTGACCGAGGCGCGCGAGGACCAACCCCGCGATGATTGCTGCGCCACCTACAGCTTGGAGTGCGGTGACGGATTCCCCGACCAGGATCCACGCGGCGACGACCGCGCACAGCACTTCGGTCAGCGCTACCAGAGACCCGATTGTCGGCCCCAGCAGCGTGATCGCGGCGATGCCGGTGAGATAGGCAATGACAGTGCTGACCAGGACCAGGACCACCACCGGCAGCCACACGTTCACCGAATGGTCTGCCACGACGGCGTTCGAGGCCGAGAACTGGAGGGGGAGGACGCCTACGAGTCCGAGCGCGCCGATGACCACCGCACTGACCGTGAGCCCCGATGCCGCGAGCACAACAGGATGGAGATCACCGTCCGCACGTTCGGAAATGACGAAATAGACTGCAAGGCATGCCGCGGCGGCCAGTCCCCAGGCGACTCCGACGGCACTGATCTCTGCCGATCCGAAGACGTCGATCACCACGGCGGCGCCGATCAAGGCCACCGCCGCACCGAGAAGCGTCTGCACGCTCGGACGCGCGCCCTTGGTTATCCACACCCACCCGATGACGATGATCGGTGCAAGGTACTCGAGAAGCAATGCGACGCCGACCGAAAGATGTTGCACGGCATTGAAGAAGCACAGTTGAACGCCCGAGATCGCGAACACCCCGTACAGCAGTACCGTTCGCGTGTGGGTGCTCACCTGTCGTAGGCGAGGCCATTGGGTGGCTACGGCGATCACCATCATCACCAGTGCGCCGCCGGCAACGCGCGCGAACACTGCGCCGCCGGGGGACCACCCTGATTCGATGAGAGATTTCGCGAACGGGCCCGATACGCCGAACGTTGCCGCGGACAGCAGAGCGAAGATCAAGCCGTTGCGAGAGTTCACGTCGTCACCCGTCAGGAGTAAAAGCGATTACGATGCTGACATTAGGTTGATACGGCTCAGGAGTCAAAGTGCATTTTGCTGGTGACACGGAATCGGCGCTCGTCTTCGCCGCGTCGTTGGTCAACACGGCCCGCGGCGGGGCCGAACTGCTTCCGGATCAAGAGGAGCTGACACGGTTTCTCGACGCGGATCGCTGGACCGGCAGGCGGGACGGCACACCGGAGGAATTGACGGCGGTTCGTGCGCTGCGTCCACGACTGCGAAAGTTCTGGGAAGCCGCGGGAGTGGACGACGCCGTCGAGGTGGTGAACACACTGCTACTCGAATCGGGCGCGAGGCCGCGGCTCACCAGGCACGACGACCTCGGCTGGCACCTGCACGTCACCGCTGACGATTCGCCACTGGTGGACCGGATGGCCGCAGAAGCGGCGATGGGTGTGCTCGATCTGATCCGAACCGACGAATTCTCTAGGTTGCGATGGTGCGAGGCCCCGGACTGCGAAGCGGTCTTCGTGGATTTGTCGCGCAATCGTTCGAAGCGATACTGCGACACCGGGAACTGTGGGAACAGGGCGCACGTCGCCGCCTATCGTGCCCGTAAATCCGGGGCGTGACCAAGCGGCGTTCGGAGGGATAGAACCAGGCTGAGTGAATACCTTGTCGGGAGCCAGGATCGGTCTAGCGTTGTGAATTCGGAACAGATTTCGCGAAGCCAGGAGGATGGTCGGTGGCCGATCGTAGGCGTCCACTCAAGACGGTGACCGGTGTCAGCGGGGCGGTGAGTATCTACGACGCCGCGATCGATCCGACGACTTCGACGGTCGCGTCCGCGATCGACGTCGCAAAGACGGCCGAGGCGAACAAGATCGACGGACTGTTTGCCGCCGACCTGCTGAGTTTCGGTGCGCAGGGCGCGATCGGTGCGCAGGAGCCGTTGATCTTCCTTGCCGCGCTGAGTGCGGTCACCACCCATGTGGGGCTCATCGCCACCGTCACGACGACGTTTCATCACCCATTCAACCTGGCACGGTTGTTCGGCACCCTGGACCACGTCAGCAATGGTCGAGCCGCATGGAATGCCGTCACTTCCTCACTCGGAGAAGAGAACTACAGCGACCTGGACCTGCCGAGTCCGGAGGAGCGGTACGCCCGAGCGGCCGAATCGCTCGAGGTGGTCAACGCGCTCTTCGACAGCTGGAAGCCCGGCGCCTTGATCCGGGGAGAGGGCTCTGCGGTGCTAGATCCGTCGAGGGTGGTCCCCATCGAGCACCGAGGCAAGTACTTCACCGTGCAGGGGCCGTTGAACATTCCATCCCTGCCGCAGCGTCGTCCGGTCCAATTCCAGGCAGGCCAATCTGCCGGAGGTATCGAACTGGGTGCTCGCTTCGCCGAGGTCGTATTCACTTCTCTCGCAACCTTCGAGGACGCGGTCACCTACACGAAGACGATCCGCGCCAGGGCGGCAGAGTTGGGGCGTGGGGACGAACTGCCACTGATTTTCAGCTCGTTCCACGCAACGTACGGCGCTACCGAAGCCGAAGTCGAACGATTGGTCAGAGAAGCCGAGGAATCGACGGACTTCGACGCCGGACGCACCAGGCTTGCCGACATGTTCGGCGGTGACGTGGATTTCTCGGAATTGCCGCTGGATCGGTCGATCCCGGAGTCGTTGTTGCCGGACCCGTCGTCGGTGAATCGACGACGGGGCCGGGTCGAGATCTTCGGCAAGCTCGCATCACAAGGAAAGACTCTGCGTGAGTTGATCATCGCGTCCAAGGACACCGGCCACTGGGCAGCGGCGGGCACCCCGGAACAGCTCGCGGACGCGATCGAGGAACGATACGACGCGGGCGTACTCGACGTCATCACGCTCGGTGACCTTGCCGATCCGCGTACACGCGATTTCGTCACGAACGAGCTGCTGCCGGAGCTGCGCAAGCGCGGAATCGTGGGATCCGACTACGTCGGCGGTACCTTTCGCGAAAACCTCGAGTTGCCACCGCTGCCAACGGTTTCCGGTGTCTAGTTGTTGGAAGCGAGTGAGCGCATGAAGAACATGAGGTTGGCCGGTCTTTCCGCGAGGCGACGCATGAAGTAGCCGTACCACTGGCTGCCGTAGGGAACGTAGACCCGCAGGTGATTGCCTTCGGCTACCAATCTGCGTTGTTCGCCGTCGCGGATGCCGAAGAGCATCTGGAACTCGAAATCCGCGGCTGTCCGCTCGGTCAGTGTGGCGAGTTCGAGGGCGGCGTCGATCATGGTGGGATCGTGGGAGGCGACCATCGGGTACCCGTCACCTTCCATCAAGACCTTCAGGCAACGCAGGTACGACGCGTCGACTTCGCCGGCCTTTTGGAACGCGACGACGGCCGGTTCCTTGTATGCACCCTTGCACAGCCGAATTCGTGAACCTGATCCGGAGAAGTGCCGGCAGTCGGCCTCGGTGCGGTGTAGATACGCCTGCAGGACCGTGCCGAGCGTCGGGAAGTCGCGGCGCAACTCTTCGACGATGGACAGTGTCGAGTCGGTGGTGGTGTGATCCTCCGCATCGACGGTGACCCACGCGCCCACTTCGTCTGCCGCTGTGACGATTCGGTGAGCGTTCGCCAGGGCGATCTTCTCGCCGTCACCGGGAAGTGACTGCCCCAACGCGGAGAGCTTGAGCGAAACCTCCAGGGAGTGTTGCGTCCCGGCAATCTCGGAAAGCGTTGCGTACGAGCGGAGAAGGGAGAGATAGGCGTCGACGGTAGCTGTTGCCTGAGCCGGATCGGTGGTGTCCTCGCCGAGGTAGTCGACCGTCACGAACCGGCCACTGGTGAGGATGTTGCGCACCGCTGACATCGCTGCGGGTTCCGCGTCCCCGGCGACGAACCTGTCTACAAGCTTGCGGGTCAAGGTCATCCCGGAGACTGTCTTCTCCAGTCGCGACGAGCGTGCCGCCGCGAGGAGCACCGGGCGCAGTGGGTTGCTCAGCGAGACGGCACTCATCAACGGTTCTCGCTCTCGGCTGGATCGACGTCCTGGTGGGGGTAACGATGATCGGTGGGAGGAACGAAGGTTTCCTTGACGGTGCGTGTCGACGCCCAACGGAGCAGATTCTGCGGCGAACCGGCCTTGTCGTTGGTACCCGAAGCCCGCGCACCTCCGAAGGGTTGTTGTCCGACAACCGCTCCCGTCGGCTTGTCGTTGACGTAGAAGTTTCCGGCGGCGAACCGCAGACCATGATGAGCTTGATCGACGGCCGCACGGTCGGTGGCGATCACGGCGCCGGTCAGGGCGTAAGCGGATCCGCTGTCGACGCGCGCGAGGATGTCGGCGTAGGCATTGGGTGCGGAGTCGTCGTAGACGTGAAGCGAAAGGATGGGACCGAAGTACTCGGTGCTGAAGGCTTCGTCGCTCGGGTCGTCACCGAGTAGGACCGTCGGTGAGATGAAGAATCCTTCACGGTCGTCGTAGTCGCCGCCTGCTGCGATGGTGAGGCTGCTGGTCGACTTGGCGCGGACGATCGCGGCGGCGTTTCGGTCGAACGAACGTTGGTCGATGACGGCGCCGCCGAAGTTCGTCAGGTCGGTGACGTCTCCGTACTTCAACGTCGACACAGTGTCGATGAACGTGTCGCCCATCTTGGCCCACACCGACTTCGGGATGAACGCCCGTGATGCGGCCGAACATTTCTGGCCCTGGTAGTCGAAGGCCCCGCGAATCAATGCCGTCGTGAGTACGTCCGGGTCAGCGGAACTGTGTGCGAGTACAAAATCTTTGCCGCCGGTTTCGCCGACGAGACGCGGATACGTCCGGTAGTTCGAGATGTTGGCTCCGACCTCACGCCACAAACGCTGGAACGTTGCGGTGGATCCGGTGAAGTGGATACCCGCCAGTCGGGGGTCGGCAAGCGCGACCTCGGACACCAAGGGGCCGTCGCCGAGAACAAGATTGATCACCCCGGGCGGGAGGCCGGCAGCTTCGAGTAGTTGCATTGTCAGGTACGCCGCGACGGCCTGCGTGGGTGACGGCTTCCAGATCACGGTGTTGCCCATCAGGGCCGGTGCTGTGGGGAGATTTCCGGCGATGGCGGTGAAATTGAAGGGAGTGATCGCGTAGACGAAACCTTCGAGTGGACGATATTCGACGCGATTCCACACTCCCGGAGCGGAAACGGGTTGGTCGGCGAGTATCTGACGTGCGAACGCGACGTTGAAACGCCAGAAGTCGATCAGTTCGCAGGGCGCGTCGATCTCGGCCTGGTATGCGGTCTTCGACTGGCCGAGCATTGTTGCGGCGGCGATGGTTTCGCGCCACGGGCCGGAAAGTAGATCGGCGGCGCGGAGGAAGACCGCAGCGCGGTCGTCGAACGAGAGGTCGCGCCAGGCCGGGGCGGCGAGTGTGGCGGCGTCGATGGCATCACGAACGTCCGAGTGGGTTGCGCCCGCATACGATCCGAGCACCGAACTGTGACGGTGTGGTTGAACAACGCTCTCTCGCTTACCTTCCGCAGTTCGGTGAATGCCGCCGATGACCTGCCTGATGTCGGTCGGCGATTCGGCCAGTTCGGTCAGTTTCATACGGAGGCGCGATCGTTCCGGGCTTCCCGGCGCGTAATTGTTCACCGGTTCGTTGGCTGGGTGGGGGACATTGGTAACGGCGTCCATGACGATCCTTCGGCAGACTCAGGAGTGGGCAGTTGTCGTGTCGTGAACCAGTCAAGTCGAAAGACGTCGGCGAGTAATCCGCTGAGCGGCCAAACATCGGTGTCCGTGTTTGTCCGATCGGCTGAACCGTTTTCGCAGGAAAATGCACTATTCTCGAAGTTGAGGCATTGCGGCGGTCCGGAGAGTGGGTGGTACGTGTCTATCCGTGGGGTCAGGCTCGACGCGGTCCTTCGGGCGCTGGGCGGAGCTTTTGTCGAGCTCGTCCTCGCGCCGTCAGGTGATGACGTCTTCGTCGACTCCGTGGTGTTCGCAGAGGTCGGGGACCTCACGCGCCCCAGAACCGCGGCCGTCGAATCCTCTGAGCTCTGGCTCGCTGTCGGTATCGGCGCAGCCGAATTGGCGGCCTGGCTGAACCGCCTCGATCAGAAGGGATCAGCGCCTCGGGCCGTCATGTCGAAGGAGGCCTCGGACACGTCGGTGCGTGCGGCGGCACAGCGCGCCGGGATCGCCTTGATAGCGGTCCATCCGGATGCTCGTTGGGATCGATTGTTCACGACCATCCGGGGCGTGCTCGATCATTCGGTGTCCCGACAAGATTCGGACGACATCGTATTCGGTAGTGACACAGACTTGTTCGAGCTGGCGCAGAACGTCGCCGCAATCACGCGGGGGATGGTCAGCATCGAGGACGATCATTCCCACGTCTTGGCTTATTCGGCATCGGGAGATGCTGCGGACGAGCTCCGCCGGCAATCAATCCTCGGCCGTGAAGGACCTCGCGAATACCTCAGAAAGCTACAGGAGTGGGGCGTCTTCGAGAGCCTGCGGCGAAGCGACGACGTAGTGGAGGTGCCTGCGCACGAAGACCTCGCGATCAGGCGACGGTTGGTGGTTCCGATTCGGAGAATATCCGACAATGTCAAGGGGGAGAGCGGTTTCAGCTCTGATCTTCTCGGCACGATCTGGGTGCAGGAAGGCCCGGTTCCCATTGCCGGCGATGCCGACAGCGTGCTCCGCGGTGCCGCGGCCGTTGCTGCTCGGCTGATTTCGCGCATCCGAGACGCGCCGAGTAACGAGGCGATACAGATTCAGCGGTTGCTCGGGGTTCGCGGCGGCGGTGTCGACGTTCCTTCGCTCGCGGCCTCGTTGACCATCCCGATGTCCGGACCGGCGATGGTGGTCGGAGTGGCGAGTATCGGAAACGGTGGGCTGCCGTCTTCGGGCGAACTCGTGTCGTCTTTGCGACTGCACGCCAGCGCCTTTCAGCGTGAATCGCTGGTGAGTGCCGTCGGCACCCGGATCTATGTGCTGTTTCCGCGAACCCAATCCGTGAAATCCACAGTCTCGTGGACCCGCGAAGTTGTCGCGCGTTTGGACAAGGTGTCGCCTTCGGGGCTACGGGCCGCGGTCTCGTCGCCGGTTTCGACGCTTGCGGAGGTGGCCCAGGCTCGGGCCGAAGTGGATCGGGTCTTGGACGGAACGTCGGGGGATGTTCGTGTGACCACCCTCGCGGACTCGCGCACACCGGTGCTGCTGGGCGAAATCATGGACACCATTGCGGCCGACGAGCAACTGCACGATCCGAGAGTCGACGCCCTGGACGTCTACGACAGACGCAACGGGTCGAACATGCGCGAAAGCATCTCCGTTTACCTCGCACATTCGGGCGATGTCCGACGTGCATCCGAGCAGCTTCGGATTCACCCGAACACCCTCAGATATCGGATCAAGAGGGTCGAGGAGATCACGGATACCGACCTCTCCGAGCCGTCGGCCAGGCTGTTGATGGAGATTCAGTTGGCGGCGTCTGCTCGGGCAGTGAGTTCGCCGAACCTGTCGGACCCCAGCAGTACTCTTCGCGAATGATCGACTCAGCGAAGGTGCCAGGCGCAGCGCGCGCGTATTTCGACGGCGGCGACGTCCGCGGCGTTTTCACCGAAGACGCAGTGGTTCGTGACGACGGCCGGACGTATGTCGGGATCGAAGAAATCGTGGCGTGGAAGTCCGCCGTGTCGACGGCGTTCACCTTCACCCAGAAGATCGAGTCGGTCAACACCCCAGGCTCGGCCGTTGTCGTGTCGGTGAAGGTCGAGGGTGATTTTCCCGGAAGCCCCGTCCAGTTACATCACCATTTCACTCTCGACGGTGATCGGATTTCCGCTCTCACGGTGTGCCCCTGATGCCCACCGCTGACGAACTGCTCGGGAAATCCGTCGTCGCCGATCTGGCAGGCTGTCTAGAGCGAGCCTCCGGTCACACACGCCTCGCCCTCGTTCGGGGTAGTACATCCGAATTCGACGGTATGAGTCTCGGCGAACGTACGCGCGTTGTGCGGGACGCGATGACTGCCGAACTGTCTCGAGATCTTCCGGCCTTCGCCGAGATCATCCGCCGTGCGCTTTCAGAAGAGACCTTCACCGGTTGGATGATCTGGCCGGTGACCGAAGCCGTCGCCGTCACGGCGACACGAAGTGGCTCCGAGTCGGATTTCGACGAGGGAATGGCTCTGCTTGCCGAGTTGACGTCGCGTCTGACGGCCGAATTCGCAATTCGCTCATTTCTCGAAACGAACCTTGACCGTTCGCTGGCGATCGCACTCACCTGGACCGGCCATGAAGACGAACACGTCCGGCGCTTGGCGACCGAAGGCACTCGTACTCGTTTGCCCTGGGGAAGACGAGTGAAAGAATTGACGGCGCGTCCCGAGTCGACAATCGTCATTCTCGACGAGCTGTATCGGGATGATTCGGAATATGTACGACGTTCGGTCGCAAACCATCTCAACGATCTCAGTCGTGCTGACGCTGCGCTCGCAGTATCGACTGCGAAGCGTTGGCTGCAGACACCGGATGCCAACACACTGAAAATCGTCAAACATGCATTGCGGACGTTGATCAAGGCCGGCGATCCAGATGCTCTGTCCCTCTTGGGGTTCTCGCCGCCCACCGACGTCGTGGTCGAGGGGTTCGTCATCGACCGCGAAACAGTTGATGCGGGTGGAGAACTCACCTTCGACTTCGCCGTCACGAACAATGGCAGCGAGTCCGTCACCGTCGTGATCGATTACATCGTCCACCACGTGAAGGCCAACGGGCAGACGACGCCCAAGGTCTTCAAACTGACAACACGAACGCTGGAACCCGGGGTGCCGGCCCGTATCGCGAAGAGGCATTCCTTCAAACCGATCAGCACCCGGAAGTACTACGCCGGCGAACATGCCGTCGAGGTGCAGATCAACGGCGTACGCCAGGTGCGAGGTGTATTCCGTTTGGACGCGTGAGGAGATCCGGCCTAGACGCGGAGACCGGCAAATATCGGGATCGGGGCTATGCGGACCGTCGTCCAGATCAACACGAGTGTCAAGATCACAGCCGGTGACCAGCGCAACTGATGCCAGAGCACGACGGGTCTTCCACGGGTGCGGGCGGTCGTCCACGAGACGTACGTGAACGCCAGTGCAAGCAGCATCACGAGGCCAAAGGCATTGAAACGCATCGCTGCACCGAAATCGCCGTGGATGAGGCTGTACACCATCCGAGTGCTACCGCAACCGGGACAATTGACGTTGAACAGCGCTTTGGTCGGACAAACGGGAATGACCCCACCAGGTGTGGTGGGGTCACTCCAGGAGATGAAGCCGCACAGCGCAATTGCCGTGAACGCAACTGCCGCTGGCGCCTTCAGTGCGGCGAGTCGTGATATGTCATCGTTCTCGGTGTCACCACAATTCGGTGTCATTGCAGTTCGGTGTTTGGCCGTCGATCAGTGTCGCCGGTCGGCGTCGGCGGTCACAGGGAACTCGATCCGGCAAGGACGACGACAAAAAGGAAGTACAGAACAGCGACGGCAACACCTGCGCCGACTGACCACAAGGCGAACTTCTTGGCATCGTCAGCTGATTTTCGCGCAGCGTCGAACTGACCTTGCGCCCACAAAGTGTTGACCTGGCTTGATTTGACGATCGAGACGATGCCGAGCGGGAGGCAGCAGAACACTGTCACGAGAATCGCCCAGACCAGATTGTTGTCCGGCGGAGGGCCGACCGGTTGTTGCTGGCCGTAGTACGGGTTCTGCGTCATTGGTCACCTAGCGTTCGGAGAAACAGGGCGTTCGGAGAAACACCCTCTGACGTGCGAAGAGCACGGGCAGGTGACAACATAATCCGTTTCCGAGTGAGTCAGTATCGACTGTTCGTATGACAGAGAATCCGGTTGATTTCTGATTCGGAAGGCGATACCGAAGACGTCAGCGCATGACCTGTACCTGCTCGGCGATATCAGCGGCCAGGGCCATCGCAGTCAGAGCGAGGCCGTTGTTGAGGTCGTATCGCAGATGCCCGACATGGCCGTCCTGGACAGCGCGGACTCGTTTCCACGTGGGCGACTCGGCTTCCACAGCGTCGGGGTTCTGTAGCAAGACGAAGTCGGCCTGGTCGAAGATCGCAAGCTCCTCGAGGCTGTAGAAAGTCGAATCCTTCCGATCAGGTGCGGCATGGGCAGCGTCGGTCAAGACGTTCAAGCCGAGGTCCTGCGCAACCGAGACGGCGAACGTGTTGTTCTGCAGCCAGATCTGACCGCTGTCTGCGCCGGCGATCGCAATCGACTTGCCTTCGAGGAGACCACCGATCTTGGCCCGCGCTTGTGCAAGTTCGGCGTTGTATCGGGCGATGACGCGTTCGGCGACTTCGCGGCGATCGAGAGCCGTGAGCTGCGCGGTCATGGCCTGCTTCCACGACGAGCCCGTCGTGCCCTCGTCGACGACGAGCACCGGTGCGATGTCAGTGCCGAGCAGGCCCTTGTCCTGGTAGTAATTCCACCAGCCTTTCCCGACGACCAAAAGATCGGGGTCGTGGCTCAGTATCGATTCGGCATTCGGTTCGTTGTTCGTCCCACCGAGGCGAGCCGCGCCGGCGGGTACCTGGCGCATGAGTTGAGACTTCGGATCCCAATTGGTCGCGACGATCGGGTACTCGGCAAGTAGTGCAAAATCGAGGGCGCCTCGAGCTTCGAGCACCACGACACGCTTGGGGTCCCGCGGCAGGCGGTAGGCCTGGTCCGCGACGACGATGTCGACCCACTCGTCCGAGGCTTCGGTGCCGCTGGATTCGCTCGAACATGCAGAGAGCGCGCCTAGTGCACCGAGCGCCGCCGCACCGGCCAGGAATCCGCGTCGTGTCAAGGAATCGATCAGACGGGTGAACTCGCCGTCCACATCTCTTGTCGACTGCAAGGGGGTATCGGTCGCAAAAGGGGACACCGTCGGGTGGAAGGTTTCGGTCGATTCGATCACAGGCATGAGAAGGCGCAGCTCCATCTGATGTTCCGGGCATTGGCAGGTGCCTGACCAACGTATTCGAATTCCGTAGCCGGAGCCTTGCTCGAAAGCGCCAATCGCTCAGCGGATTTGGCCATTCGTCACGGACTCGTGCCACGGGACGCTCCCCTCGGATTCGGCTCGTCGTGGAGGGGCGCGCCCATCTGATCCGAACTCGAGGTATCGTGGCCGACATGCAGCGCGTCTATTTCTGGTTTAGCAGGCCGGCCCCGGGTGGGCCTGCCGGCGTAACCACGCGCTGACAACCTCCACCCAAGAGCCGGACTACAGACCGGCTCGCTGGAGTTTCTCTTCATCTCTGGGGTCGGCCTGAGAACAGGAAACCGAAAACCCCATGACTGTCACCATCGACACCACCACAGCTTCGGACAGCCTCGACGATCAGCGCACTGTGAGTATCAGTCCGCTCGTGTCACCGGCGACTGTTCGTGCTCAGCACGCTCCGGACGAGGTCGCCGCCGCCACTGTGCGCACCGGTCGGGCCGACACCATCAACATCCTCAACGGTGACGACGATCGTTTGATCGTCGTAGTCGGTCCGTGCTCTGTGCACGATCCGGAAGCGGCGATGGACTACGCCCGCCGGTTGGCCGCCAAGGCCGACGAACTGCGGGACGATCTGCACATCGTCATGCGCGTCTACTTCGAAAAGCCGCGCACCACACTCGGGTGGAAGGGCCTGCTCAACGACCCCCACCTCGACGGCACGTTCGACATCAACACCGGGCTCGGTATCGGCCGCAAGTTGCTTCTCGACGTGTCGAGCCTGGGCCTGCCAGTCGGCTGCGAGTTCCTTGATCCGATCATGCCTCAGTACATTGCCGACCTGGTCAGCTACGGTGCGATCGGCGCCCGGACCGCCGCCAGTCAGGTTCACCGTCAGCTGTGCAGCGCGCTGTCCATGCCCGTCGGTATCAAGAACTCCACCGAAGGTGACGTGCAGGTAGCCGTCGACGGCACCCGCGCCGCGGCAGCGAGCCACGTGTTCCCCGGAACGGACCTCGACGGCCAGGCTGCCTTGATCCGTACCGCGGGCAACCCCGACTGCCATGTCATTCTTCGTGGCGGTAGCGACGGACCGAACTACGATGCCGAGACAGTCGCGGACACCCTTGCCCGCCTGCGTAAGTCGAACCTGCCCGAGCGCGTGGTCATCGACGCGAGCCACGGTAACAGCAGCAAGGACCATGAGCGTCAGGTCATCGTGCTCGACGACATTGCCCGACGTCTGACCGAGGGCGAGCAGGGAATCGCCGGCGTCATGTTGGAGAGTTTCATCGAGGCCGGCCGTCAGGACCTGACCTTGGGCAAGGCGGACGAGCTCACCTACGGCCAGTCGATCACCGACGCGTGCATCGACTGGTCCACCACCGCAGCGCAGTTGGACCGTCTGGCGCAGGCCGTTGCGGCTCGGAGGGGCTGACGCCCCCGTGCGCCTATTTGGTAGCGCCAACTACCAAAAAGGCGCACAGGGCCGCTAGGCCAACACTTCTCGCGTGGCCTCGACCAGGCGCTCCAGCCAGGCGTCGGTGCCGACGGCGCGGCGCAGTGGCTCGTTGGGCAGTTCGATGCTGACCGGCAGTCCGGCAGGCAAAGTCGACCAGATGTCGGCCAGGGCTATGCCGCCGGTGCCGGGCACCAGACGCTCCTCGCGGGCCTGACGGATCAGCTCTGCGTCCCCAGTGGGAGCGGGGGTCGAACCGTCGCACATCTGGGCGTAGTGCAACCACTCGCGAGGGATGGACGCAAGATCCTCGAGCGTTGTCGCCGAGCGGTCGGTGTGCAATGCGTCGACGAGGACACTGCGAGCCGGACCGTCTGCCGCCGAGACGATCTCGATGGCCGCACGCGCATCGGGCACCGCAGTCCACGGCATGAATTCGAGCGAGGCGACGATGCCGTAGTTCGCGCACAGTTCAGTGAGGCGGGCATAGGAGTCCGTGAGCCGAGCGCGGTCGCGGTCGTCGCCGCCCACCAGAACGGCTTTGGCTCCGAGCTGTGCTCCGGCTTCGAGCAGCGGAGCGTAGTCGGTGGGGTCGAAGTCGGCTGCAAGACGGATGATTTCGAGGTCGAATACCTCGACCGGTGAATCGCCCAGTCGACGCACCAGTTCGTCCAACGACTGCTTGTCCTCGTGCAGAGGGTAGGCCGTCGTACCTGGTGCCGCAGGCATCAGACGGATACCGATGGTGTCGAAGCCGTGCTTTTCAGCCAAGGCGACGTGCTGCATCGGTGCGGTGTCGAGCACTGTGAGGGCTGCCAGTCCGAGTGAGAGTGTCATGCGTGCGCTCCAACTGTCTCGGCTCCGGCCAGTTCCCGGCCGGCCAGGTAACCGAATGTCATGGCCGGTCCGAGGTTGATGCCCCCGGACGGGTAGTGCCCGCCCATCACGCTCGCCTGATCGACGCCGACGGCGAGCAACCCCTCGATGGGGCGGTCGTTGTCATCGAGAACCTGCGACGACGAGTCCGTGACCAGTCCGGCGAAGGTGCCGAAACTCCCTGGCACGACTTTCACCGCGTAGTACGGACCCTTCTGCAAGGGCGCGAGCGACGGGTTCGGCCACGGATTGGAAGCATCTCCGGAACCTCGGTTGAACGGTGTTGTACCGCGACCGAACTCGGGGTCTTCACCGGCCACGGCCCCGATATTGAAAGCTGCGACGGTTTTCTCCAACTGCACGGGGTCGACGCCGATCTTCTCGGCCAAGTCCCGAAGAGTGCGCCCACGCGTGAGGTACCCCGAGCGCAGGTACGGCTGGATCGGGATCGGCAAGGGCTTCGCCATGCCCAGCGGGAGGTATCGCACATACTGTTGATCGGCAATCAACCACGAGCACACCTCTTCGCCCTCGGGAACCTGCTCGACCATCGCGAGTGTGTAGTCGTGATAGCCGAGTGCTTCGTTGACAAACCGCTTGCCGTTCGCGAGAACTCCGATGACACCGGGCTTTCCGCGATCGAGGATGTGCGGGAACACACCTTCCTTGCCGTTGCGGTAGCGAACGATGGAGACGGGGCAGTACGCGACGGGGGAGGCGAGGGTGCGGTCGAGTCGGCCGCCCACGGATTCGCCGAGGGTGATGCCGTCGCCGGTGGTTGTCTTCGGGGTGAGCGACCAGTGCTCGTTGCCGGTGGGGGTGCGCGGGAACAGTTCGCGTCGTCGGTCGATGTCCTGGGCGAAGCCGCCGGTGGCGAGTACGACACCACGTCGGGCAGTTACCGAGTACGCGCCGTCCGGACTTTCGAGGCGGACGCCGACAACGCGGCCGTCGTCATCGGTCTGCAACGCGGTCGCGGACGTCTTCACCCGAAACTCGACGCCCAGATCGAGTGCCGAGCGCAGCATCATGCCGACAAGCGCGGTGCCGTTGACGAGTTGCTGGCCACGACGCTTGGTGGCGAGATCGAACATGTGCTTTGTCACCCGAACACCACAGTGCACAAATGCTTTCGGCGATCGAGTCGAGTGCAGGAATGCCTGCAGGTCGGGCCCGGCCATGATGCCCATGCCGAGGAATGACGTCTCGTACAACTGTCGACGTAGCAGCGCCGCGACATCTGGTCCGAGCTTTCGCAGACTCACCGGTTTCGGTCCGACGGAACGGTGACCCGTGCCGACGCCCGGTGTGTCACCGTGAATATCGGCGATCTTGGCTCCGGGCACGAACTTCAGAGCAGTCTTGCGTTCGAAGAACTCGACCATCTCCGGGGCGCCGTCGAGGAGTGCATCAACTTTGGCGGCGTCGAAGTTGTCGCCGAGTCGGTTTTCCAGATATGTCCGCGGTGCCGAGCGATCCTCGACAACCCCGTCGGCGATGGCAAACATGTTGCGTGGGGTCCACATCCACCCGCCCGACCAGGCCGTTGCGCCGCCGCAGGTGTCGGCCTTCTCGACAACGAGTACCGACGCGCCGCCATGTGCTGCGGCAATTGCTGTGGAAAGCCCGCCTGCGCCGGAGCCCACGACAACCACGTCGTAGGTGAGGGGGGTACTGCTACTCATTTCTGCTCCTTGGCAGTTGTTGCGAGGGTCGGTGTCGATGTCAGCTCGACAACCTTGCCCGTTCGTGACGATTCGTAGATTGCGGCGATGATGGCAAGTGACGCGCGGGCGTCTCGACCGGTGACGGAGGGTTCGCGCCCGGTCAGGACCGCGTCGGCGAAGTCCTGAACCTGCAGGGTGTGGAAGTCGGTCAGTGCCGCATTGACCGCGCCCACATCAAGATTCGCATCGATGTCCGCGGAGTACGGCGACCGGAACTCCACTTCGCCCGGCACCGTCCAGATTTCGTTGACACCCTCGTGCCCTTCAGGAAATTCGAGGACGCTGGCAATGGCGCCGGTGCGCCCGATCACCGTCACGCGGTTACCCAGATTGTGATTGGCACCGGTAGTCGCGGTGACGGTGGCGGTGCCGCCCGAGGCAAAGGAGATCACAGCTGACGCGCTGTCTTCGGTCTCGATGTGCGCACCGTGGGTGTGGGTGCGGATGAAGCCGCTGACCGAGACGGCCTCGCCCATGAACCAGGCCAGCATGTCGATCTGGTGCACGGCCTGTGTCATGAGCACGCCACCGCCGTCGGTGTCCCAGCGTCCACGCCAGGCGTCGGCCGAGTAGTAACTCGATGGGCGATGCAGGATCACCGACGCCTCACCGAGCATGGGTAGTCCGATCCGCCCGTCGTCGATGGCGTCGCGGATCCGACGTGCTGCCGGCCAGAATCGGCGTTGGAAGAGCACCCCGAACGTGATACCGGCGCGGTCGGCGGCCTCGATCATGCGGTCGGCGGCAGCAACATCGACTGCGATGGGCTTCTCGCACAAAACATGTACACCAGCTTCGGCAGCGGCCACGACTACCTCTTCATGTACCGGGTGCGGCGTGCAAACGGTGCAGGCGTCGAGTCCGAGGGCAAGAAGTTGCTCCACTGAACTCACGGCTGCGGGAATGCCGTGCGCTGCCGCGAACTCCTGGGCGCGTCCGAGATCGGGATCGCAGCAGCCGATCACCTCGACACCGGGGACTTGTTGCAGCGCGCGGGCATGGTTGCCGGCGATCTTGCCGCAGCCGACGATTCCGACTTTCAACGTCATCAGAAATGTTCCTCTGCTTCGACGTCCCGCGCGGCAGACTCGCCGCGGTCGAGACTGTTCAGTGCTTCGATGTCCTCGCTGGTGAGGGTGACGTCGAGTGCTGCCAGGTTCTCGGCCTGACGCGTCGGGTTCGCTGATCGCGCGACCGGAACCACACCCTGCGCGACGTGCCAAGCGAGGACCACTTGAGCTGGTGTGCAACCGATTCGACCGGCGATCTCGCTCACAACGGCGTTGTCGAGCACGTCACCCCGGCCGAGCGGACTCCACGACTGAGTGAAGATGCCAAGTTCGTCGTTTGCGCGGCGAACCGGGATCCGAGCGAGCGACGGGTCCATCTGAATCTGGTTGACTGCCGGTGCCTCGCCGGTTTCGGCGACGACGCGGCGCAGGTGGAGCTCCAGGAAGTTCGACACACCCACGTACCGAGCCAGTCCGGCGTCGCGGCAGGCCAGCATCGACTCGAACGACGCGACATAGCGATCGATTCGCGGGAGTGGCCAGTGGATCAGGAACAGATCCAGCTGGTCGAGTCCCAGTAGTTCCAGACTCTGCTCGAGGGCGCCCCGAATGTCGCCGGAAACCTGGTCGTTGCCACGAAGTTTGGTGGTGACGAACAGTTTTTCTCGCGGCACACCTGATTCCGCCAGCGCCACACCGACGGCGCCCTCGTTGCCGTAGATCGCGGCGGTGTCGATGAGGCGGTACCCGGCCTCGATGCCGGAGAGAACCGAGTTCGTGGCGTCGGCACCGACCAGGGGCCAGGTTCCGAGTCCAATGGGCGGCAATGCAGTTGCCACGGGTGTGGCTGCCTGTGTGGTCATGCGTGAACCTCCTGACGTGCCGCAGCGGCGGCGGTGATCGCGACGGCAACGTCGGCTGCGGTCACGAGTGCGGCATGGATGGACCCGCCGTCACCGCTCGCGTCGCCGACGGTATGTACTCCGAGTCGTGGTGCCAGTGAACGGAGTTCGGCAAGAAGTTCCGAACGCGGCTCGACGCCTTGCGAGATCAGCAGTTCGCCCGGAGCATCGACCTCGCTCAGCACACCGGCCGTCGAAATCGTGACGCGGTCAGCGGCGACTGTGGTGACGATCGAGCTGAGGTAGGTCGTGAGGTTCTCACTTGCGGCCAGGCGCGGCAGCAGCACGATCTTTCCGCGGCGTCCGACGTCGTGCGCGATGGTTTCCTGCGGGCCGATCATCACGACCTGGGTGCCCTTCTGAAGGAGATCGTCGGCGACGGCCGCAGCCTCACGGTCGGCGCCGAAGATGGTGACAGCGGCAGGAGCTGGATTGCCGGAGACGAGGAATTCGCGGACGTCGCGAACGGTACGGGTAGCTGCTCCGGGGAGATCGACCACGGGGCCGACGCCGCCGGCGGCAAGAACTATGGCGTCGAAATCGACACCGGAGAGCAAAGCAGCATCTGCCCGGGTCGAGGTGTGGCAGTGGACCCCGAGTTCAGCCAGTTCCGCGGCGTACCAGTCCACGATCCGTCCATATTCGGGATACTCGTGCAGCTTCGATGCCAGAGCGAAGTCGCCACCGAGGCTGGGTCGCTCGTCGTACAGGTCGACGCGGTGACCGGCAAGTGCGAGGTCGCGGGCAGCGGCCATTCCCGACGGCCCGGCACCGATGACGGCGACCCGCACGGTGGCATCAGCCGGCTTGGTAGGCTGATCCAATTCGCGGCCGACCCACGGGTTGACGGAGCAGGGAATGGGGCCGGCGGCCAGGCTGTCGATGCAGTAGTTGCAGGCAATGCAAGGGCGGTACCGGCCACCGTCGATGGCACGATTCGGGAAGTCCGGATCTGCGTGCAGCGTACGAGCCATGCTGACGAAGTTCGCCTGCCCGGATTCGATGATCCGCGCAGCGATCTCCGGCGACGTGATGCGTCCGGCCACTCCCACCGGGATGTCGAAGTCGCGCTGGTACTGCTCGGAGTACGGCGCGAGGAGACCGCGCGACCATTCACCGGGCTGGATGATCCACTGTCCCGCTTCGTAGTTGCCGGCCGAGACGTCGAGGAAATCGAGTCGGTCGGTGTCGATGGCGCCGATGCGAGCGCGAGTCATCTCGGCGTCGAGTCCGCCGTCGATGCCTTCGAAGGCTGAGAATCGGAGTCCCAGAGTGATTCCCGGTGCGTGCTCGTGGACGGAGGCGATGACCTTGTTGACGAACAAGGTGGGGTCGGCCCACTCGTCGTCGCGGTGATTGTAAGCAGGGGAGAGGAACTGGTGGATCAGATACCCGTGGCCACCGTGCAGGGAGATGACGTCGACGCCGGCCTGATGGCAGCGTGCCGCGGCTTCACCGAAGCATTCGATGATGTGCTCGATGTCGTCGCCGTCGAGTTGTTCTGGCATCTCGCCGCCGACAACCAAACACGGAATCGGTGTCGGGGCAACGGGAACAAACCCGCTGACAGAACCTTGCGCCGTACGTCCACCGTGGTTGAGTTCGACTCCGACGAGGGCGCCGTGAGCGTGGATCGCGTCGGCCATCTTCTTGATGCCGGGAATCCGTTCGTCGACGTCGACGCCCATCTGCCGGATGCGTCCCTTGCCGTCGGCACGCACGTAGCTCGCTTCGGTGAAGATCAGTGCAGCACCACCTTCGGCGCGGCGGGCGAGGTACGCGATGTACTCGTCCGTCATGGTGCCGTCGACTTCGCAGTAGTTGCGTTCCATCGGGGCCGACACGAACCGGTTCCGGAGGCGGACGCTGCCCATGTCGAGAGGTTCGGCGAACGGCGCAGTCACGTTCATCAGTGCTCCTGGTACTTCGCGAGAAAGTAGGTGTTCGGTTGTGCTCATGCGCGTGCCGTCTCGGAGAGCAGCTCGCTCAGATGGCTGCGCATGCGATCCGTATCGGCTTCGACACCCGTCAGGAGTGTGAAGGTGTCAGAGGCTTGAGCCACCAGCATCTGGCCGCCGTCGAGGACTCGACATCCGAGAGTAATTGCAGCGTCGAGCAATTCGGTGCGCATCGGCCGATAGACGATGTCCGCGACCCACAAGCCCGCGTGGAGCGCCGCGGGGTCGAACGGAGTTCCGGGATGGCCGACCATCCCGATCGGAGATGCGTTGACGACGCCGTCGCACGTAGTCAGGTTGACGGCGATCTCATCGATCGCCAAAGCCGTTGTGCGCGTGCCAGGGAAGGCCGAGGCGACGCGAGAACACACATCGGCAGCGCGAGCGGGATCAATATCTGCGATGCGAAGATCCGTGGTGCCGGCGGCGGCGAGTGCGTATGCCACAGCGGAACCCGCCCCTCCTGCCCCGGCAAGCACCACTCGGTCCAAGGCGGCGTCGGGCAAACCGCGCTGCAGTGCTGTGAGGAATCCGCTGTGGTCGGTGTTGTGGCCGATCAAACGGCCGTTGTCGACCACAACCGTATTGACGGCACCGAGCAACCGCGCGTTGTCGGACAGCTCGTCGAGCGCGTCCACGACAACCTGCTTGCACGGGTGGGTGATGTTCAGTCCGGTGAAATCGCCCGCGACGGCGCCACGCACCACCTCACCGGTTTTCTCGACCGAGATGTTCAGGTTCTCGAGATCTACCAGTTCGTAGCTGTAATCGTCGAGTCCCAGTGCTGCTGCTTCGTGTGCGTGCAACGCGGGCGAGAGTGAGGTGGCGATACCCGACCCGACAAGGCCGATACGGTGACGTGTGTATTCGGTGGTCATGACATTCTCCTGCATAAGTGGGGACGGCCCCTCGCGGCAATTCAGCGCGAGGGGCCGGTCCGGTCAAGCGTTGTTGCTGGTGAGCTCTGAGTCCTGCTTGATCGGCAGGCTCGGCTTCGGTTGGCCCAGTTCTGCTGTGGGCGTGCGGTACGTTTCCGGTCCGGTCATTGCCGCGATGGCGGAGACGACGGCGAAGCCCAGGCACATCCAGGCAACCGGTGTCCAGTTGCTCTTGTCTCCGGCTGAAATCGCCTGAGCGATAGCCGGTGTGAAGCCGGCAACAAGGAGTCCGAGCATGAGGCTGACGGCCATTCCGGTGTATCGGACCTTCGCGGGGAACTGCTCCGGGAAGTACGCCGGGTACGTGCCGTTGGGCATGGCGTAGAAGATGCCGATCATGACGATTCCCGAAGCGAAGACCATGGGGACGCTTTGGGTTCCGATCGAATGGAAGAAGACGAAGATCATCAGGCCGGCTCCGATCGCGCCGACGACGAAGATGGGCTTGCGTCCGTAGCGATCCGAGAGGATGCCGAACAGCGGCTGAGTCAGTACGGCAACAAAATTGGCGGTCGCGATTGCCCACAGCATCGTGGAGCGCTCGAAGCCGGATTCGACGGCGTACGCCAGGGCGAAGACGTTGACGATGGTGTTGATCATCGCGAAGGTCGAGCTCATGCTGATACGGATCACGGTGCGCCAGTGCGAGCGGAACATCTCGACGACGGGAATTCCGGCCGTCTCGTCCTGTTCCTTGAGTTCCTCGAATACCTCCGGCTCATCCAGGGCGCGACGTAGCCACAGCGCGACGACGGTCACGATGATGCTGAGCCAGAAGGGAACTCGCCAACCCCACGAGTAGAGGTCTTCGTCGGGCAGGCTCGCCACTGGGATGAATACCAGGCTGGAGACGACGATGCCGAACATGATCCCGCTCATGGTGAACGAGGTGAAGAACGAACGACGGTGATCAGGTGCGTGTTCGAGCGTCAGTGCCGAAGAGCCGGGTGATTCACCGCCCGCAGAGAGCCCTTGAAGAAGGCGAAGCAAGACGAGAATGATCGGCGCGGCGATGCCGATCTGGTCGTAGGTCGGCAGGCAACCGACGATGACCGTCGCAACACCCATGAGGAGCAGGCAGGCGAGAAGCGCGTTCTTGCGTCCGTACCGATCGCCGAGGTGTCCCCAAAGCACCGCGCCGAGCGGGCGGGCGACGTAGGCGACACCTAAGGTGCTGATCGAGAGCAGGGTTGCCGTTGATCCGCCGCCGGGGAAGAAGATCTTGGGGAACACCAGCGCGGCCGCGGAGCCGTAGATGAAGAAGTCGTAGTACTCGAGGGTGCTGCCGAGGAAGCCCGAAACGGCGGCGCGGCGCGCGTTCGCATTCGGATGTTCCTCGGTCGCGTTCGTGGATCCGGTGGAGGTGATCGGAGGTGCCATGTGAAGTCCTTTCGTCCCGATGGGCCGGCCGTGGCGGCACGTTTGGAGATGCACCACGCATCGGTGACGTCCCTCACCTTTCGGCGGCTGAGACGACAGTGCCACGAAGGACTATGGCGCGTCCAACACTAAATGAGTCTCAGATAATGACGTTTTTGGTCTCAATCTCCGGCGTCGGCAGAATTTCCTCGGATGTCTCCAATGCGACGGCGAGCGCATCGGTCATGTGCCGCGGTGACCAGGCAATTCCGTGATTCATGAACGTCGGCTCGCCGGTGAGTGGGACGAACACACTGCCAGGTGGGGTGATAGCAGCCATACCGGACGTCATCAGCGCTACACCGACGCCGGCGGCAACGAGCATCAGGATCATGTACGGATCGGTGATCTCCTGAACCACGCGAGGCCTGAAGTCTGCGTTCATGCAGGCGCGCATCGCGGTTTCCTGGAGGGCCGAGCCGGCCGAGAGCGGGGTGGTCACGAATCCGTCGTCGGCCAATTCGCGGAGGTCGATCGCGTCTCTCTCTGCGAGGGGATGGTCGATCGGAAGCACAGCGCCGAATGCCTCCCGTCGGATGAGTCGGGTAGACAGTGATGCGGATTCCACGGGTAGTCCGACGAAGGCGAGATCGAGGGCGCCGCTCTCGAGTTGGATGACCGCGTCGCGCGTCATGATCCGGCCGAGGAGTGTCAGTTCGACTTCCGGATAACGCTGACGCAACGCGCGTGTCAGTGGCGGAAGTGCTTGATAGTTGAGCACTCCGGTGAACCCGATTGTGACTCGTCCGTAGACGCCTCCCGACGACGCGCGCGTAGCGTGTCGTGCCGTCTCCATGTTCTCGATGACGCGATAGGCGTGGGGGAGAAAGGCATGTCCGCCGGATGTGAGTGCGACGCTGCGAGTGCTTCGTTCGAACAACTTGACGCCGATGTCCTTTTCGAGCTTTCGGATCATCTGGCTGAGCGGCGACTGGGCCATCTGGAGCCGTGATGCGGCCCGCCCGAAGTGAAGTTCTTCCGCAACCGCGACAAACGCGTGCAACCAGCGGGTTTCCATCGGCAAGGCCTCCAGGTATTTGACGTTGACAACAAACGCCATATATTCAGAATTTCTACACAGTGTGACGGCAATTATGCCTGTTTGCAACATAAATTGAGTGCATAGCGCACAGAAACTCAGGAGTGAATGCGATGCGGGGTTACCCAGAGGGTGTCACAGCGCTCGTTACCGGCGGTGCGAGCGGAATCGGCGCCGCCAGTGCAAAGCTGTTGACGGAGAGGGGAGTTCGGGTGGTAACGGCAGATCTTGCCGACGGCGCGGACGAACAACTCGACGTGAGTGATCCGACAGCAGTCGATGCGCTTCGAACCAGGCTCGGCAGAGTCGACATTTTGATCAACAGTGCGGGAATCGTCGGACCATCAGCGCCACTCGTCGACGTCGACCTCGCGGCTTGGCAGCGTACGTTCCGCATCAACGTCGAAGGGACATTCCTGATGTGCCGGGCGTTCGTGCCGGGGATGGTTGCGTCGGGGTGGGGGAGGGTCGTCAACCTCGCAAGTATTGCGGCCAAGGACGGAAACCCGAATCAGAGTGCATATTCCGGGTCCAAAGCGGCCGTCGTCGCGCTGACGAAATCACTCGGCAAAGAGGTCGCCACCACCGGTGTGCTGGTCAACGCGATAGCTCCGGCGGCCGTGGAAAGTCCTATGAATGCCGGCACCGATCCGGCCATCCTCGCCCGTTCGCAGTCTTTGACGCCGATGGCACGGATGGGGAAGGCGGACGAAATCGCCGAACTGATCTCCTGGCTGTCGTCGTCGGCGGTGAGTTACTCGACCGGCGCCGTGTACGACGCCAGCGGCGGCCGCGCAACATACTGAATTACCTTCTGGGAGAAATCGATCAGAACTGGAGCAGTGACTGCCACAGTTCGCGAGATGCGTCCTGGTACTCGAGCATGTGCGAGATCAGTTCACGCAGTGGCTGCGTCGGTTCGAGTTCTTCCGGAAGGAGCGGATTGCGCACGATGACCGCGATCACCGCGCTGCCCAGAGCAAGTGATTCGCGGGCCGCCTCCTCGCGACTGATTGTCGCCAGGCGTGTTTGCGCCTGTGTGAGTGCTTCACGGGCCTCCGCGATGTCGGCCAACAGTGCTTCCGAGTTCCAGAGTGTGCGGATTGTCGAATCATCCTCGGGGGCAAGGTGAGCGATTTCCATGACGGCCGATTCGGGGGCGGCGCCGAGTCGGTGGAGAGTGCGGCGGGCGCTGTCCGTGCCGCCGAGCAGATTGTTCGGGCGGACTGCGAGTGTGGGCTTCCACTCCTCGTAACCCGCCAGTCGCAGCGCTTGATCGTGCCGGCGGGCGGCAGTGCGGTCGCTTCGTTTGAGCCCCGAGTGCTCGACGGCGATCCAGGTGCCGTCCCAGGGGCGTATGCGATCGGTACGAGTTCGCCACCCCTCCACTTCGCTGTAGGTGGGGATACCGTCCGGGTTGAGGACGTACGTTCCACGAGCGGTACGACGCAGTTTGTTCTCTCGGCACAGGCGGCCCGCTGCCACGCGAATGCTCGATGCGCTGACGCCGACGATCTCGCCGGCCCGGGTCAGCACAGCGGTGCTGAACTCGGTGTCCGGGCTCGCTGTTGCGAGGTCCAGCACAACTCGGGTTGCGGACATTCCTCGATCAGTTTGTAACAACTTTTGAACAACTCCTGACAAATTCTGTTACAAGTGGCATGGTGGGTACCGGGAAACCTTATCCGCGAGCAGTGAGGAAATATCGTGACCGACTCCGATCGACCAGGTGGCGATGTCTATGTGGAGCGTGACGGTGGCGTCACTGTCATCGTGATGAATCGCCCTGATCGCAAGAATGCGGTGGACGGGCCGATGGCGGCGCAGTTGCGTGATGCCTTCCTGGAATTCGAGTCGGACGAGAGTCAGAAGGTGGCAATTCTGTGGGGTGCGGGCGGCACATTTTGTGCCGGTGCGGATTTGACCGCAGTCTCCGACCCCGCGCGCGTGCACGAGTTGCATCCGGAAGGCGGCGGCACCGGCCCGATGGGGCCGAGTCGGTTGGTGTTGTCCAAACCGTTGATCGCCGCCGTCAGTGGATACGCAGTGGCCGGAGGGCTCGAGCTTTCATTGCTCGCGGACCTGAGGATCTGCGAGGAGGATTCCGTGTTCGGAGTCTTCTGCCGGCGCTGGGGAGTTCCTCTCATCGACGGCGGGACCGTGCGACTGCCGCGAATCGTCGGACAGGGGCGAGCGCTCGACATGATCTTGACCGGTCGCCCGGTCGACGCTTCGGAGGCGTTGGCCTTCGGACTGGCCAATCGTGTTGTTCCAGTGGGGCAGTCACTCCAGGTAGCCAAGGAGCTTGCGCACCAGTTGTCCGCTTTCCCACAACTCTGCATGCTCGCGGATCGCGCATCGGCCTACCGATCTTTTGATCTACCACTTGCCGAAGCACTGCGCGCCGAGGGTGTCGCAGGAAATCCCATTGTCATCGCCGAAGGTGTGCGCGGCGCTGCTGCGTTCGCCGCGGGCGCCGGCCGGCACGGCCGATTCGAGAACAACCCGAATTCGAACGAGGAAACTGAACCATGATGCCCGTAACCCGAGATCTGATCGCACGTGGTGCGCGACAGCACGGACCGCGAACAGCCGTCGTCTTCGGCGATCGATCGATGACGTTCACGGAAGTGGACGAACTCAGCAGCCGATTGGCGCATGCATTCATCGCGCTCGGTATCGGGCGTGGCGCACGGGTTGCGTTGCTGGTCAACAACTCTCTTGCCAGCGTGCCTGTCGATTTTGCGTGTGTCAAAGCCGGCATCAACAGGGTTCCGCTCAACTCGCGACTCTCGCTCGACGAGCACGCACGAATGCTCGAGGACACCGACACTTCGCACGTCGTTTTCGGTACTGACCTTGCCGGCCGAGCTGCTGAACTGTCCGCCAGGTTCCCGGATCGGACGTTCGTCGGCCTGGAAACAGCTTCGGAGGGACAGCTTTCGCTGTTGGATCGAGCGCAGAGCATGCCTTCGGCCACTCCGGACGTCGAGGTAGATCCCGACGACGTGATCCTGACGCTGTTCACTTCCGGGACCACGGGAACGCTGAAGGCCGCGCAGCACACTCAGCGCAGCTACGCCGGAATCTGCCGCAATGTTCTGCTCAATCTGCTTCCGGCGACTCAGGACGACACGATGCTGCACGCGGCATCACTGATTCATGCCAGCGGTGTCTTCGTGCTTCCGTTCTGGCTGCGTGGCGGTAAGACCGTCATCCTCCCCGGTTTCGACCCGTCGACCTTCTTGGACTCGATAACCGAGCATCGGGCTACGGCAATCAATCTGGTGCCGACGATGATTCAGATGCTCCTCGAACGCCCTGATTTTGCGAGCGCAGACATCTCGAGTCTGAAATCCGTGATCTACGGTGCGTCGCCGATGCCGCTGGCCACCATCGAACGGGCGATGCAGGCGTGGGGGCAACACCGTTTTCTCCAGTACTACGGGCAGACCGAGGCACCGCTGTGTATTGCAGTCCTACGGCCCGAAGATCACACGGAAGACCGCCTGCTGTCCTGTGGTCAGCCGGCCATCGACGTCGAGATCAGGCTGCTCGACGGCGAGGGAAACGAAGTGCCCCAGGGAGAACCGGGTGAAATCGTGATCCGCTCGCCATCGGCGATCGCCGGATACTTCAATGCACCGGAACTGAATGCGGACACCTTCACCGAAGACGGCTGGGTTCACACCCGTGACATCGGTCAGTTCGACGCCGAAGGATTCTTGTTCTTGAAGGACCGAGCTTCGGACATGATCATCAGCGGCGGATACAACGTCTACCCCCGTGAAGTCGAGGATGCACTCCTGACGCATCCGTCCGTCCGTGAGGTCGCCGTGGTGGGTACCGCCGACGCGAAGTGGGTGGAGGCGGTCACGGCTGTGGTGGTACTCGAGGACGGGACCGTCGAAAACGACGTACTGCAAGCATCATTGGTCGCGCACGTCGGCGAGCGACTGGCGTCGTACAAGAAGCCGCGTCGGGTTGTTTTCGCAGAATCCATACCGAAGACGGCCGTCGGCAAGCTCAATCGGAAGGCGCTGCGAGACGAACTCCGCAACGCTATCTAACTCCGCGAGTGCGGAATTGAACGCTGATTCTCGGCCCGAGGGCCCGCGCACTCTTCGGGACACAGTGTTCCCACGTGCGTTGGCAGGATCCGCCCATGACGAGTAGATCTCCGTGTCCGAGATTGAAGCGGATGGATTCGCCGCCCCCACGAGGGCGCAATAGGAGCGGGCGAGCCGCACCGAGAGACAGGATGGCCACCATCGTGTCCTCGGTGCGACTTCGTCCCGTATCGTCCCCGTGCCAGGCAACGCTGTCGGAACCGTCGCGATAGAAACAGAGACCCGACGTGGCGAATGGTTCGCCGAGTTCGTCGAAGTAGTGACTGCTCAGCGCGTCTTTGGCTTCGGTGAGAAGTGCGTCCGGCAGTGGTTGATTCTCTGCGTAGAAACACACCAGACGAGGGACGTCGACAACGCGGTCGTACATCTGACGCCGTTCGGAACGCCACGGCACCGTAGCTTCCAGATTGTCGAACACGGCCTCCGATCCGGTCAGCCAGGCCGGGCGATGGTCGACCCATGCGCCGGCGGTGAGGATACGTCTCTGCACCGTGCCCTCGAGATCGCCCAGAGAGACGCCCAGGTCACCGTTGTCGAACAGAGACGGTTGCATCGTGGCGGTCATGGACTCCACCGTACACCGAAATCGAACATATGTTCCCATGAAATTTGATTGCAGTGCTGGACGGCTGTTCATCCTTGCTGGGTGATGTCCGGCGGCGTGAACCTTTGAATACTGTTCTCACGCTATTTCGCCGAAGAAGGGGATGTCATGACTGCTCCGCACCAATCTCATGCGAACCATCCTGTCCGACAAGGCTTTGCCATCGGGACCACGGTGGCGGCAGCATGCCTGCTCTTCGTCGCGGGAATCGTCGCGTTGCTGCAGGGCATCGCGGCTCTCGCAGACAACGACCTGCTGATCGTCGGAGTCAATTACACCTTCGAATTCGATGTCACGACATGGGGTTGGATCCACATCGTGCTCGGAATCATCGGCATCGCGGTGTCGCTGGGATTGTTCGTCGGCATGGCGTGGGCCCGCGGGATGGCATTCGTCATCGCGGCACTTTCGATCGTGGCGAATTTCCTGTGGATGCCGTACTACCCGCTGTGGTCGATCGTGATCATCGCCCTCGACGTCGCTGTGATCTGGGCCGTCGCGACCTGGCGACCTGACGAGGTGTGATCCTCTGACCGAAGTGAGTGGTTCACCTGCGGTAGGTGAACCACTCACTTCGCTGTGTCCGGGCCTCCACGGTTGGCCTCATCCCTACGCGGCGTCAGCGCCGTTTCGGTGACTCGCGATCCTGGTTCTCGCGCGGACGCATGTCCTTCGTCGATCGGTGTGGGAAGCCATGGATCATCGAGCAAGAGATCCAGCAGATCACTACCGTTGCGATTCCGAGTCCGATCGACGCGAATGGTTCCTGCGTAGCCAGCCAGACGCTCAGTCCGATTGCCGTCCCGACGATCAGAATCAGGATGGTGTCGAGTCGTGTCGTTTGCATCGAAATCATCGCCTGGCACAGATAGTTTCTGGCGGCCCGCTGGTTTTGGCGGCCCGCCGCCCGGCGAGTGACAGCCGGGGGCAGACCTTGCGCGGCTGACCCCTCGCTCTGGAAATCGCCGCCGCAAGTGATCAATACCCGCGAAATTCGTCTGCGAAACTCCACACAGGAAGAACAGGACCTTATGCCTCAAGGCCCGACATGCCGGGCCTTGACTATGACGTAGCGTCATAGTTAATGCTGTTCGTATGCGAATCAGCGACGTGGCCAGTGCGGCAGGCACCACTCCGCGGACCGTTCGGCACTATCACCGACTGGGGTTGCTGGCCGAGCCGAGACGACTGTCCAACGGTTACAGAACTTACGAACTTCCCGATCTGGTCAGGCTGATGCGCATTCGTTGGCTCTCCGCCGCCGGCATTCCACTCGGATCCATTGCCGCGATGATCGAACCGACGCCGATCGATGCACGAGAACCGGACGACTTCGCCGAAGATCTTTCCTCCCTGATCGCGGAGATAGACCGGAAGCAGCGCGTCCTCGCAGACCAGCGAGTGCGCCTCGAGGAAATGCTCACGGCGCGAGGTGCTGGGAGGGTGGTCTCGCCGCTCCCGATGGAGCTGCTGTCGGCGTTCGACGAGTTGATCGCGTCGTCCCCCACGGGTTCGGTGCGACGCTTGTTCGAGCGCGAACGCGACATGTGGGAATTGGTGGCGATCTCGGGCGCAGCGCCGCACGAACTGTTCTCCACAGCTGCGCGATTGCTGTCCGACGAGAGCGACCGGAATCGAATTGTCGATCTGTACCGTCGTTTCGCTGCATTGGCTGGGCGTGAGGTAGTCGACGTTGCAGACGAGATCGCGTGTCTGTCCTGCGAGCTGGAGGAATCGCTGGCCGGGGTGCTCGGCGACGTGTGCTCAGACGGAGACTCTGCAGGTGTCGGCTTTTCGGTCGCGATCGCGGATCTGGTGCCTGATCCAGCGCAACGTGAAGTGGTTGCGCGCGTCGCAACACGTCTCATGTCAGGCGGTACGGCGTGATCCGATCACTGTGGTTGCTCTCGACGGGCAGGAGAGACGGAGGTTCCAGTGATACAGCGACTTTCGGCTACGCGAGGGGGACCATGTCGATACCGGTGGCATTTGTTGCGGCGAGTGTGATCGAGGCCGTGGCGATTCACTTCCTGGTGCCGTGGCAGTGGCTTCGCGTCGTGCTGCTCGTTGCAACGGTGTTGTCGCTGATTGCGATTGGCGGTTGGCTTGCCGGACGCGTCGTGCACCCGCATCTCGTGTCCGCTCGAACGGTGGTGTTTCGTTCCGGCACGGGCATTCGAGTCGAGGTGGACCGATCACGGATTTCGCGGGCGAGCATGGTCCGAAGATTCGGTGAGACAGCAAATGCGATTGTCGACGATCGCTTGGTTCTGCCGGGGCCCGACGGCACTGTCGTGGATGTCGACTTCGATCAACCGCTCTCGGTCACGCTCCCGAAACGGCTCTCGAAGGCCACTCCCACCACGATCGGTGGGCTGCGGTTGCATGTCGACCAACCCGGCGAATTCTGTGCAGCGTTGTCGCGGGACTGAACTCGCAAAGATCGTCTGGAGTCGGTCAGAGCGGAGACCTAGATGGAAGACCTTCAGGGAATCGGCTCGACAACCAGCCACTGCACCGTGCCACCGACATTCCATAGTGCATCGGGGTTGTCGAGCGAGGCCGCGTACGTTGCCGCAGCTTGGTCGCCGGCGATCTCACCGCTCTCGCCCGACGGCGGGTTGGGCTCGAGGAATTCGGAGGGGTGCTGCCCTGGCCATGCAGGCACGTCGAACGGGGAAATGCTGGTGTCGATGAGGCCAGGTCGATGCACGGTCACCCGGTCGGGAACTTGCTTGGTTTCCGCCGCCACGGCGATGCCTGGTCCTTCGGCAGCTTCGCCGTCGCCGCCACCGCAGCCTGCCACTGCAAGAACAAGTCCCGTGATTGCCACACCCACTACCGCATGACGTATCCGCACCGTTTTCTCCTAGCCGGGGCTCACCCCGTTCGAACTCCACTATTGCATCTCGCCAACTCCGCGGGATGCGTCTTTCGATAAATGTGGGAAACGCACTGAATGTGCTCGACAGGAGAATTGGATTGTACTGTGAGTAATGCCGACCCTGCTTCGACGTGCATTCAAGATCGGCGCGGTAGCGCTGGCAACGATTGTGGTGGCGGCCTACCTGTATGCGGCCTTCACTTATCGCAGCGCTGATGTCTTTGCGCCGCCAGGGCGCATCGAGGCTCTCGGCCGGACCTACCTGATCAGCAATTTCCCGCCGCGCACTCGTGAAGATCTCGAACAGCGATTCGCGCAGGGCCATCGTGAGCAGTACACCTTGGAACAAGTGAGTTCCGTATTTCCGTGGCGCGCTGTCTACCAGTGGCAGAACGACCAGATCCGCGGCCAGGCGACGTCGAGCGCGTACCTGAAATGGGGCGAGACGTACATCAGCTATTCGCTTTCGGGTGGCCCATGATTCTGCGTAGACCGAGTCGAACTCACATCGCTTCGTCTGCTGTCGCTCGTCGTGCTACTGCTGCACCGGACTGAGCCTGCCACCGTTCTTCGATGCGGCCGTACCGCCACACGAGTAGAGCAATCAGCCAGGTGGCGACGAAGAGTCCGACGATGATGAAGCCCATCGCGCCGAGATCCAAGTTCCCGATGGCGCCGATAAACCCGTCGTGAATGTCGAGTTTGTCGGTGAAAATCGAGATGATTTCCTGGGTCCCGATCAGCAGTGCCACTGCCACCGAGAGTCCGGTGATCACCATGTTGTAGTAGATCTTTCGGACCGGCTGAGCAAATGCCCAACCGTAGGCGAAGTTCATGAACGATCCGTCGATCGAGTCGAAAAGCGACATCCCGGCGCAGAAGAGGATCGGCAGAACGAGGATCGAATACCACGGGAGCCCTGTCGCCGCCGCGCCGCCGGCGATCACCAACAGCCCGACTTCGGTGACGGTGTCGAATCCCAATCCGAACAGTAGGCCGACCGGGTACATGTGCCAGGGCTTGCGAACCATCTTCATCACCGGGCCCAGAATCTTGTTCAAGGCGCCGCGGCTGTCGAGTTCCTTCTCGAGTTGTTCCTCGTCGAAGGTTCCGGCCTTGTACTTCGTGTACACCCGATGAATCCCGATGAGAGAGAAAAGATTCAGGAGGCCGATCAAGATCAGGAACGTGCCGGAAATGGTGGTGCCGAACAAGCCGGTCCACTTCTCCAGATCGGAGTTGTCGTCGGAAAGGCTGGTGGCCAGTTGCCGCACACCCAAAGCCAAGAGGGCGACGAGTACGAAGACGATGGTCGAGTGTCCGAGCGAAAACCAGAACCCGACGGACATCGGTTTCTTGCCGTCCGCCACCAACTTCCGAGTGGTGTTGTCGATAGCGGCGATGTGATCGGCGTCGAAAGCATGGCGCATGCCGAGCGTGTACGCCGTTACGCCGAGTCCGACGCCGAAGACACTGCCTTCGATCGTGTAGTGGCCGGGGACAACCAGGCCGAGAAGAACTGCCCACCCGACGACGTTGAGCGCTACGACGGTGACGGTCATCCCGATGATGCTTCGACGCTGGCCTCGATCCAGACTGTGCCAAGCACCGGCGATTCGAGTGCCCGTCGTGGTCATTGTCGTGGACATCGAACCTCACCGATCCTTCAGTCGCGGCCGGCGGCCACGCTACTGAAATCGTATAAGTGTTCAACTGTTCAGATAAGCGCCTGGAGGTTACAAATCACCCATCCGGGGGTAAAACTGCTTTGCTCCCGGATGGGAAATGCTCAGGCGAACACGGTATTGACCAGCGCGACGTAGATCGTCGTTCCGACGACGATGCTCAGGACGGCATTCTTTCGCCAGAGGTGCGCGGCGATCGTGGCGCACACTGCAATCAGTTCGGGTAGGCCATGAGAAGGGGCGGTGATCGACACCCCTTTGAGTGAATACATGACGAGAATCAACATGACGCCTGCCGGCATGTAGATGCCGAGGTAGCCGACCAGGGCGGAGGAGCGCAGCGGCATGAGCGCGGCGAAGGGGATTGCGCGCAGCGCGAAGGTGACCACGGCCATGACTGCGACCGCCGCAAAGATGTACGAGGTGTCAGGCATCGATCTTCGCCTTTCGTGAGTCGTAGACAAAGCGCCCGATCAGGAAGAGCACGAAGGCGCCCATCGCAATTGGCAGCATGTGGTCCGGCGCTGCGAGCCGGGCGACCAGAGCGCAGGTGACCGCGGCGACCGGCACCGCGAATCCGTTTTGTGCGCGAATCGCTTCGATCGAGAGGACGACGAACAACGCCGTCAGGGCGAAGTCGAGGCCGACGATCGAGTCCGGAATCCACTGTCCTGCTGTCGCGCCCAGAATCGCGCCACCGATCCAGTAGCCGTGCAGGTACAGCTGGGAGTAGACGATGACGCGTCCGGTGAGTGCCTTGGGATCGGCAGTTACCGACATCGCATAGGCCTCGTCGGTCAGCGCGAACATGCTGTAGAAGCGGGCGAAGGGGTTGCGAATCTTTTCCAGCGGAAAACTCAAGGCGTAGAACACATGTCGAAAGTTGACCAGCAGTGCGGTCAGAGCGACGTACGGCAGCGGTGTCATGGCCGCGACCATTCCGACCGCGAGAAACTCCAGCGATCCTGCGTAGATCAGCGAGGTGAAAGCGACTGCCCACCAAGGGCTGAGCCCTTGTTGGACCACAAGAACGCCAAGTGCGATCCCAAGTGGGAGCAGGCCGAATCCAACCGGTAGCGACAGCTGGAAGGCGTGCCGCCACGCCGGGGTTCGCGGTGGGAGTTCGACGGCCGGTGCGGCCGTCGACGATGCTGGTTCGATCACGACGCAAATCTATAACAAAGATCGAGGTGATCGATTGCTCAGAATGCCCACATATTGAACGGTGCGCAATAATAGTGCGATGGATGCCATGGATGACGCAATTTTGTTTCACCTACGCCAGGACTCGAGTTTGACCAATACCGAGTTGGCGGATCTGGTGGGTCTGACACCGTCCCCTTGCCTGCGCCGCGTGAAAAAGCTCGAAGCCGACGGAATCATCACCGGGTACCGCGCGATCGTCGGTCAGGAAGCGCTTGGCCGAGGATTTCAAGTGATCGTCACCGCCGAGATCGGAGTCAACGACCAGGCCACCATCGAGGACTTCGAATCCCAGGTCGCCGCCTTCGACGAAGTGATCGAATGTCGGAGATTGTTCGGAATTCCCGACTACTTCATTCGCGTCGCGGTGAAAGATCTCGCGACGTACGAGAACTTCATGGTCACCAAGCTCAGCGGGCTTCCGGCTGTCTCGCGGGTGACATCGTTGATCACCATGAAGACCATCAAGAGTGTCGACTGATGCCCGGGCTCGGCTGAACCTTCACTAGGTGTCGGTGGTCGGCGTTAACGTCGGAACATGGGATACGAATTTCAAGTCACAGTAGATTCGGCACATCCGCACGAACAGGCGAAGTGGTGGGCCGCAGCACTCGGGTGGGCAGCGGAGCCCAGCGACGAAGACTTCATCAGGGGCCTCGTCGCCGCTGGTCACGCCAAGGAATCCGACACCACGACATTCGAGGGAGTCCTCGTCTGGCGCGAAGGTGCGGCCATCAGCGATCCGGAGCATCCCGAACGTCCCCGCGTTCTGTTCCAACTGGTTCCGGAATCGAAGACGGTGAAGAACCGGCTCCATTTCGACATACGAGTGGGCGACAAGCGCGAGGATGTCGCAGCGCACCTCGAGACGGTGGGGGCGACGATCCTGCACCGAGGAGCGCAGGGGCCGAGCGTGTGGATCACGATGACCGATCCCGAAGGAAACGAGTTCTGCGTCAGCTAGCGGTACGAACTCGGAGTGTCGCCGGTCCATCGTTTGAAGGCCCGACGGAAGGCGCTGGGCTCGGAGAACCCCAATCGCGCCGAGAGTACTTCGACGGATTCTCCGCGCCGCAAACCAGCGATGGCTACGTCGCGGAGCACTTCCTCGCGTAGTTGATTGAGTGATGTTCCGTCACGCCGCAGCAGTCGACGCAGATGGGGAACGCTGATCGAGAGCATCTCCGCGATCTCCTCGGCCGTGGAGGTTCGCCCCTTCACCCCGAGTTCCAGGACCCGTCGTACCTGCGCCGACGCAGTGCTGTCGTAATCACGTTCGGACATGAGCTGAATCGGAGATTCTCGGAGGTACTCCTCCAACGTCTCCTCGGTTTGGATGATCGGTGCACGCATGGCCGAGTTGTCGAACTCCAGTGCCGCGCGCTTCGCGCCGAAGGTGACCGGCGCTCCGAAGATGTAGTCGTAGTCCTGCGCCAACCGTGCATCCGGTGCCGAGTACGGAAACTCGACCGCCCGAAGTCGGACGCGCTTTCCGATCAACCATGCGGAAAATCGGTGCAGCAAGATCAGGACGAAATCGGTTGTGACACGTTCTGCGACATCAGGTTCGGCGACGCCTTCGCGAGCTCGGACAGCGAAACTCACCCGAGTGCTTTCCTCGCCCTTCTCGATCGACAGTGGGGCCAGAGCCGGTAGCGCACGGATCACGTCGGACATTCGAGCGAAGGCCGATCCGAGATCAGGGCAATGGATCAACGTCAGGCAGATCAATCGGAAAGTGCCACGGGGGACCGGGGCGGATCCGAGGCCGAACAATTCGTCGTCGGTGATCTGCCAGGTGGATTGGATGAACGTGGTGACCTGAGTCGGGGTCAGCCGGGCGCGCGGGTCGGACAGTGTCTCGAGGTCGATCCCGGCAGCGCGCAGTGCACCCGACAAATCGACGTCGTTGTCCGGCGAGAACGCGAGATAGCGGTGGACGAATGCGGTCGGGATGGTCCGCGCTGTCATGGGTGCGCTGCTCCTTGGAGCAGGTGGAGACGGCGTGCAGCTTCGGACAGAATATGGTCCTGCTTGCAGAAGGCGAAGCGCACCAGGTGCTTCCAATCGTCGCGGTTGTCCGCGAACACGTCGACCGGAACGGCCGCGACGCCGATCCGCTCGGGCAGTGCGCGGCAGAAATCTCCCGCATCGGTTTCGCCCAACGGTCTGATGTCGGCAAGGAGGAAGTACGTGCCGCCACCGGAATGCACCGTGAAACCGGCCTCGGTCAGAGCTTTACCGAGCACGTCGCGTTTGCCTTGCAAGCTCTGTCGAAGTTCGACGACCCACGGCTGTTCGTTGGTGAGCGCGTAAGCAACGGCCGGTTGGAACGGTGCACCGGCAACAAATGACATGAACTGCTTGGCGGCACGGACTCCGTCGATGAGTTCTCGGGGGCCGATCGCCCAGCCGGTTTTCCAGCCGGTGACATTGAAAGTCTTTGCGGCACTGGACACCGTGACGGTGCGCTCACGCATGCCCGGGAGCGACGCCATCGGTGTGTGGGTGAGGCCGTCGAAGACCAAGTGCTCGTAGACCTCGTCGCTCAACACGATCAGGTCGCGTTCGCACGCGAGTTCGGCGATCGCTCGAAGTTCGTGATCGGTGAATACGGTGCCGGTGGGGTTGTGAGGACTGTTGACGATCAGCATCTTCGTCTTGGCGGTGATCGCGCCGCGCAATGCATCGAGATCGACCGCAAATCCGTCTCCCGCGGTTACCAACGGAACTGTGCGACGTACAGCGCCTGCCAACGCGACGGATGCAGCGTAGGAGTCGTAGTACGGCTCGATCAGCACTACTTCTTCGCCGGGTTCGACCAGTCCGAGAATCGCAGCACTGATCGCCTCGGTGGCGCCGACGGTGACCAGAACTTCGGAGTCGGGATCACTGTCGAGTCCGTAGCGGATGCGCCGATCCTCCGCGATGGCCTGACGCAAGACGGGCATGCCCGGACCGGGCGGGTATTGATTGACGCCCTCGGCGATGGCTCGGCGCGTTACCTCGAGCATGGCAGCAGGGCCGTCGGTATCCGGAAAGCCCTGACCGAGGTTGACCGCGTCGTGAAGTGTGGCCAACGCTGTCATCTCGGCGAAGATCGTGGATGCGAACGGCTGCAGACGCGAGACGGTGCGGTTGCGGGGCGTCGAAGGCATCTTTGCAGCTTAGTCGGCTGACACCGCATCCTCACATCCGCTCGGACGCGGTGCTTGTCACGTTTGAATCGCCGCCATCGTCCAACTCTGTAGAGAGCATCGAATCCGGTGCCCCAGAACATACGGAGGCTTGCCATGACTCGCATTCCCGCAGTGACACCGTCAGAAGCCAGTCCGTTGATCAAAGTGGCATACAAATTCGCCGCCAGGCAGTACGACGAAGTCCCCGAGCCCTTTGCCGTCCTGGCCAACCATCGGAAATTGTTCGTAGCGGCTGCCCGCCACGAAATGGCTGTGCAGAAGGCGTCGAAGGTGCTGCCGTCGAACATTCGTGAACTGGCCGTCTATCGCGTCGCCTGGACTGTCGGCTGCTCGTGGTGTGTCGACTTCGGGACGATGCTCTCGCGCTTGGACGGTTTGGACATCGACAAGTTGAAAGAGATCGCGAACTACCGGGATTCATCGAAGTACAGCGAAGACGAGCGGGCCGCGATCGCCTACGCCGACGCCATGACCGGTGACCCCCATGGGGAGAACGGGGTGACGGACGAACAGGTCGCGGATCTCGAGCGCAGGTTCGGGCGAGCGGGCGTCGTGGAACTGACCTATCAGATCGGGCTCGAAAACATGCGCGCCCGGATGTATTCGGCGTTGGGGATTACCGAGCAGGGGTTCAGCACCGACTCCTGCCGTGTGCCCTGGGCAGAAGAATGATGCGCTGATTCGTCTACGGCAACTATCGACAATGCTCCGCAGATACGTGATCATGATTGACTAGTTCACGCATCTGCGGAGCATTTCGGCTTGTTAGGTCCGCACTTGCGACCTACGATCACCTGGTGCCCAACATTCGAATCCGCGAAGCTGCCGGCCTGCTCGGTGTCAGTGACGACACCGTCCGGCGGTGGGTCGACGGTGGGCTTCTCACCGCGACGACGGACGACTCCGGCCGCAAGGTCATCGACGGTGCCGAGTTGGCGGGCTTCGCCCGGTCCAACGCCGGACCCGCACCGGCCGATCCGCTCACGGGTGCGAGTTCGGCCCGCAACCGGTTCGCCGGCCTCGTCACCAAGGTCGTCACCGACAAGGTGATGGCTCAGGTCGAAATGCAGTGTGGGCCCTTCACTGTCGTCTCGTTGATGAGTACCGACGCGGTTCGGGAGCTCGGACTCGAGGTCGGGAGTATCGGAGTCGCAATCGTGAAGGCCACCACGGTCATCGTGGAAACGCCGTAGTTTTTGAACATACTGGAGGAAATTCGTGAAGCGTGTAGTCGGACTTGTTGCAGCAGGTGCCTTTTCGCTTGCCCTGGTGACCGGTTGTAGTTCCTCCGACAATTCTTCGTCGGAGACGTCGTCGGCCGCTCCGACCACAACCACTTCGAGTGAGAGTGCCACGGGAAGTATCACCGTCTTCGCGGCGGCGTCACTCAAGAACAGCTTCACCGAACTCGGCAAGGAATTCGAGTCCGAGAACCCCGGTTCATCGGTCACTTTCAGCTTTGCCGGGTCCTCGGACCTCGTCGCTCAGATCACTCAGGGCGCACCGGCTGACGTGTTCGCCTCGGCTGACGCCGCCAACATGACCAAGGCCACCGACGCCGGCGTCGTCGCGGGGTCGCCCTCGGACTTCGCGAGCAACACCTTGACGATTGTTGTGCCGCCGGGCAATCCGAAGGGCATCGCGTCGTTCGCCGATCTGGCAAAGGAGGGGACGCAACTGGTGATCTGCGCTCCGCAGGTCCCTTGTGGCGCGGCTACGAAGAAGGTCGAGACGGCCACAGGCGAGACCCTCTCGCCCGTCAGCGAAGAATCGTCGGTGACCGACGTTCTCAACAAGGTGACGTCCGGGCAGGCCGATGCCGGCATCGTTTACGTCACCGACGCGAAGTCCGCTGGTGACAAGGTTCAGACCGTCGCGTTCCCGGAAGCCACCACGGTGGTCAACCTGTACCAGATTGCGGTGCTGAAGGATTCGAAGAATTCGGGAACGGCAACCAAATTCGTCGATCTCGTGAAGGGGCCCAAGGGCCTGGCAGTTCTGAGTGACGCGGGATTCGCTGCCCCGTGACACACCTAAGACCGGCGGTCCGGGCTCCGCTCGGGTTGCCGGTATGGATTTACCTTCCGGCGCTGATCGGCGGAGCGTTTGTCATCGCGCCCTTGGCGGCGATGCTGGCCACCGTGCAGTGGTCGCAGTTCTGGGAACTCGTGACTTCCGAATCGTCGGTTGCCGCGTTGAAACTGAGTTTGAAGACAGCGGCAATGAGCACGCTGCTGTGCATCCTGTTCGGGGTACCGATGGCCGCGGTGTTGGCGCGCAGTCATTTTCGGGGACTGTCCGTTCTTCGATCCTTGATTCTGCTCCCGCTGGTTCTGCCGCCAGTGGTGGGCGGTATCGCGTTGCTGTACACGTTCGGGCGCAAAGGGTTGATCGGTGAGCAGTTGGAAGTGCTCGGCATCCAGATAGCATTCTCGACAACCGCGGTGGTCCTGGCGCAGACGTTTGTCGCGCTACCGTTCCTCGTCGTCAGCCTCGAAGGTGCGCTACGCACTGCGGGCACACGATACGAGGCCGTAGCCTCGACGCTCGGAGCCCGCCCGACCACCGTGCTTCGCCGGGTGACTTTGCCGCTGGTGCTTCCCGGTCTGGTGTCAGGGGCAGTGCTGGCTTTCGCTCGCGCACTGGGGGAGTTCGGTGCAACGCTGACGTTCGCGGGAAGTCTGCAAGGGGTCACGCGTACCCTGCCGTTGGAAATCTATCTCCAGCGTGAGACCGATCCGGATGCAGCGGTAGCGCTTTCGCTGGTGTTGGTCGTAGTCGCGGTGGTCATCGTGGTTGCGGTGCGTGGACGCGGATCGGCGGGTTCGTTGTGAGTGGCCTCCACGTCGACATCGAGATTCCGGAGCGCGATGTCGTTGCGACGTTCGACGTCGCGGCCGGTGAGGTGACCGCTGTCCTCGGACCGAACGGCGCAGGCAAGTCGACGGTACTGGCGGCGGTTGCCGGACTACATCACCCGCGGCGTGGGTTGATCGAACTGAATTCTCGCGTTCTCACCGATACCGGTAGGGGAGTCGCGTTGGCGCCGCATCGGCGCGGCACTGCTCTACTCGCGCAAGAGGCACTTCTCTTTCCCCACCTCAGTGCGGCCGCGAACGTGGCGTTCGCGCCGCGCAGTGCAGGGCGGTCGCGTCGCGATTCCGCCGATTCCGCGCGCCACTGGCTCGACGCAGTCGACGCCGCCGAATTGGCTGACCGCAAGCCGTCACAGCTCTCCGGCGGTCAAGCGCAACGAGTCGCAGTGGCGAGGGCATTGGCTGCTGAACCCGAACTACTCCTGCTCGACGAACCGATGTCTGCGCTCGACGTCGCCTCCGCCCCGGCATTGCGGTCGTTGCTGCGTAGAGTGCTCCGAACAGGAGATCGCACGGCCGTGCTCGTCACGCACGACGCTCTGGATGCGCTGGCCCTTGCCGACACCGTTGTCGTGCTGGACGGCGGCCGGGTCGTCGAACGTGGTGACGTACGAACAGTTCTGACTCGCCCGCGTAGTGCATTTGCAGCACGCATCGCAGGGATCAACTTGCGCAGCGGCACGATGGCCGGAGACGGAATGCTCAGAAGTCCGGTCGGGGTGGATATCGCGGGCCAGACGGAGACCGACTTACCGGCCGGCAGTGCCGCCGTGGCAGTCTTCGAGCCGCGAGCAGTGTCGGTCTACCTGGATCCGCCTCACGGGAGCCCACGAAACGCGTTTGCGGTCACGATCGCGGAGATCGAAAACCGAGGCGATGTCGTCCGAGTCCGAGCCGAGGACGAAGCCGGCCAGCCGGGCTTGTCTGCCGACATCACGGCGAGCGCAGCGGCCGAGCTCGATCTGGTTCCGGGATCGGCCGCTACGTTTGTGGTCAAGGCCACCGAGACGCTGATCTATGCGCAGGGCGCAGGCTCGTAGACGTCCTCTACGACCGAATCCGCATAGAGGGCTGCAATTTCGGACGCGTACTTCTCGGCTATCGGCTTGCGCCTGAGCTTCATCGTCGGTGTCAGCTCGTCGCCGCCTGGCTCCCAGAACGTGGTGAGTACGTGAAACCGCTTGATCTGCTCGGCCCTCGACAGACGCGAGTTTCCCTCGGCGACAGCAGTTGCAACGATGTCGACGATCCGAGCGTCCTTGGCGAGTACCGCGGCCTCGGCCGCAAGTCCCAGTGAGCGTGCCGCTCCGACCGCGGCGTCGGCGCTGAGAGTGATCAACGCTGTGTTGAACTTTCGGCCGTCTCCGATCGCCACGACCTCACCGATCAACGACGACGACGTCTTCACTGCGGTCTCGATGGCAGCGGGGGACATGTTCTTTCCCGACGCATTGATGATCAGCTCCTTCTTGCGATCGATCACCGTGAGGTATCCGTCTGCGTCGGCCGTGACGATGTCTCCGGTCGAAAGCCAACCGTCTGCACTGATCGCTTCGGCTGTTTTTGCCGGTTCGCCGCGGTACCCCTTCATGACCAACGGTCCTCGAACCAGTAGCTCGCCGTCCGCCTCGATGCGCATTTCCATGCCTGGAAGCAACTTTCCGACCGTTCCCAGCTTGGTCGGCTCGGCCGGTGCGGTGCTCGCAATGCATGTCAGCTCGGACATTCCCCAGATCTCCGAGATCGGAACTCCCAGGGCTGCAAAGAATGCCAAGGTGTCCGGCGGAATCGGTGCGGCGCCAGAGATGGCCCACTTCAGTTCGGCAAAACCGAGTTTCGCACGCAGAGCGGAGAGGACCATTGCATCGGCTCGGGCGTAGTCCGCTTCCAGTTCGGCGGGGACTGTTTCACCGGCTCGCAAGTGTGCGAGCCGAGTGCGACCGACGTCGAGTGCCCACTGCAATGCCGCTCGCCGCGCGTCGTCCGGTTCGTTGGCGACGGCCGATTCGACTGCAACCTTCAGCTTTTCCCACACACGGGGGACGCTGCCCCAGATCGTGGGGCGACAGTCCGGAAGCGCAGCCGCTACCTGGCTCGGATGCGGCACGACAGTGATCTGGGTGCCGAACACCATTTGCATGTACAGGCAGGTGAGCCGATCGGCGATGTGCGCCGACGGCATGTACGAGGTGATGCGGTCACCGAACTCGACGGGGAGTACAGCACTGACGGCGGTGGTTTCGAACAACAGACAGGCATGAGTCGTCTCGACGCCCTTGGGGTTGCCGGTCGTGCCGGAGGTGTAGATCAACGTGGCGACGTCGTTCGGTTTCACCGCACGCCAGGTGCTCTCGAAATCGAAATCGGCGGCAGCTGAGGACTTCATCTGCTCCAGCGTCAGGGTGCCGGACTGCTGGGCAGACGGTTGCGCGTCGACGACCACGATCGTGTCGAGTGTGGCACCGGATCGGCGAACGGTATCCACGTACTGGGCCTCGCAGACGAGGACTCGCGCACCGGAATTGGCGAGGATGTACTGGATGGCTTCGGGTGCCGACGTGTTGTAGATGGAGAAGGATGTCGCGCCGAGGTGTTGGGCGCCGACGTCGATCGGGTAGAACTCGATGCGGTTACTCATCATCAATGCAACCGTATCGCCATGTCCCACGCCGATTCCGGCCAATCCCGCGGCAACATCGCGAACCTGTTCGCCGTACGCGCGCCACGTCAGTGTTCGCGCATCGCCGATGTCTCGCAGGGCCACCGCGTCGGGCGCTACCGCCGACACTCGCTGGAAGGCTGCACACAACGTAGTCATGATGTTCTCCTGGATGCCTTTGTCAGGGCTGACGCATTCGTCGGGGCCGCAGCGGTGGTTCTGTCTTCGAGTTCGCGGATCAGGTCGTGTGCCTGTTTGTCTTTTGCCAGGTAACCGTCGGCAAGGACATTGATGAATCCGCGTCCCCACGCCCAGGGTTCCCAGGCAGCGGGGGCAAGGGTCCGGGCGGCGCGGCGCGCGATCGCGTCGGCGATCACGGTGGCGGCACGGTCCGGGGAGATTCGATGACGGAGGGGACCGGGTAGTCGAGCGTCGAGTTTGCGCCCGATCTCGTCGTCGTCGAGTGTGGCGCGTGCAAGTTGTGTATCCACCATCCCGAAGTACGCGATGCCGGCAGTAGCGCCGTAGCCGGCAACCTCGAGACGCAGCGCCCGGCCGAGCGCTTCGACCCCAGCCTTGCTGATCATGTACGAAGCGCCGCCCAAACCGGGGGCGAACGACGCCGCCGATGACACGACGACGATGTGCCCACTGTTGCGGATCACCTCGTCGATGGTCGGATGCACGGTGTTGAAGACGCCGGTGAGATTGACGTCGAGCACACGATCGAAGGCGTCGGGATCGATCTGGCGCAATGTTGCCGGGGGAGGGGTGATTCCGGCGTTGGCCACCACGACGTCGATTCTGCCCAGCTGCTCGATGATCGTTTGCACGGCTGCGGTCATGCCGTTCCGATCTCGGACATCGGCCGTCACCGTCACGACTCGCTGTGACTCGAATGAGCGCTCGGCCGTTGCCAATGAACTCTCGTTGACGTCGACCAGTGCCACGGTGGCCCCACGCCGGTGGAGAGTGCGCGCCAGCGCTGCACCGATACCGTCGCCTCCACCGGTGATCAGTACGACCTTCCCGGCGACGTCGTAGTCGAGTCGGCGTCCGGGCAGTGGAATGCCCAGATCGCGGACTGTTCCCGCAATTGCGGACAAGCGTCCCGTCATTGCTTCAGTGCCTTCCGTGTAGCGCGCGGATGAGAACCTTGACCAGCCAGTCGATTCGGGCGGTCCTTCGAAACGTCGTCAGTGGTAGGGGCGAACGGAATCGTTGCCGAGTCGTCGAACGAGCGTAGGTGAACTCCTTCAGACCATCTGGGCCGTGAACGCGTCCGAAACCAGATGCTCCGACCCCACCCAGTGGCAGGTTGGGAACCGCGGCATACATCACGTAAGAGTTCACCGACGCTCCTCCGGATCGGAGCCGATCGGCAACAGCCGCTCCGTCCTTGCCGAACACGCTTGCTCCCAATGCGTATGGCGACGCATTGACCAACTCCACCGCCTCGTCCATCGAGGCGACCTTGGTGATCGTCATCGTCGGGCCGAAAGTTTCCTCCGTGACGGCGAGGCTGTCTTCGGGGACGTCGACCATGATGGTCGGTTGCACGTACTGGCCGGAGATCGAGCCGAGCCCTCCGAGAACGACACGTCCACCCCGCGACATCGCGTCGTCGATGTGGCGCCGGATTACAGCCACTTGCGAGGGCATGGTGATCGGACCGATCTTGTCTTCGGCACCCGGACCCGCATGAACTCGGGCAGCCAAAGTGATTGTCTTGTCGATAAACTCGCCGTAGACATGTTCGTGCACGTATACACGCTCGACGCCCAGACAGGTTTGACCGGAGTTGGACAATGCTCCCCACACCGCAGCATCCGCGGCGGCACCGACATTTCCGTCGGCATCAAGGATGAGCGCGTCCTTACCACCACATTCCATCAACACCGGTGTGAGGGTCTCGGCGCACGCTGCCATGACTTTCTTGCCCGTCGCGGTCGATCCGGTGAACCCGATCTTGTCGACACCGGCCAGGCACAGTGCCGCGCCGACCGAACCATCGCCCGTGACGACCTGCAGCACAGGATGTTCAGGGACGACCTCGGCGAAGGCGCGGCCCAACCATTGCCCGACTGCCGGTGCGAACTCACTCGGCTTGTAGACCACGGCGTTGCCTGCAGCCAGCGAGAACGAGAGCGAACCGAGTGGGGTGAAGACCGGATAGTTCCACGGACCGATCACACCGATCACCCCGAGAGGTCGATACTCCACCGAGGCGGCCTGATTGACCGTCAACAAACTGGAGCGGACGCTGCGCCTGCCCAATACCTTTCGGGCATTCTTCGACGCCCACGCGAGATGTTCTAGTGCCATGGCGATTTCGAGCATCGCGTCAGGGTGCGGCTTGCCCATGTCCCGGTGCACGACGTCGGCGAGTTCGGATGCGCGACGAGCGATGATTCCTCGCCACCGATCCAGTCGACGAGCGCGTTGCTCGAATGTCAGTTCTGCCCACCATTCGGAAGCAGTACGGGCGTCGCGCACTGCCTGTGTCACTGTGTCGTCGGACGCCTGTGTGGTCGTGTCGATCTCGGTCGCCGTCATCGTGGAGTTCCTTGAAGTGTGTGGTGGACGGCGCCGTCGGCCCAGCCGCGGGTGACGCGTTGGAGGATCGGTCGGGACAGAGTCAGAATGGGGGCGAACCACGGCTGCGCTTGCACAGCGAACGTCCAGGTGAGGCGGCTGCCAGTCGAAGTCGGTTCCAACACCAGATCTTCAGCGAAGCGTTTGAACCCCGGAAGTGACGCCGACTCCACGTAGAACGACATCCGGCGCCCCTCGTCCCAGCGGAAGAATCGCTCGTTCAGTGCAGCAAAAGCGCCGGCTCGCACGGTTCGCGTAGTCCCGACGCCGAATGGTCTGTCCGAGGTCCAGTCGGCTCCGGTGATCCCGTGCGCCCACGACGTGAGCGCTCCGTCCGAGGTCAACGTCTGCCACAAGCTTTCACACGTCGCTTCGGATTCGATCCGGTGAGTGATCACCAGCGGAGCGGAGCGGATGAAGGCTGCGTCGGCCGCAGAAAGAGAGAATTTTCCCTTCACAGGTCCACCACCAAAGACCCACCGGTGGAACGTGATCGACAGGTCAACATCGAACCAGTACGTTCGGATTCGGTGAGGAGGGTGTCTCGATGCTCGACGGTCCCGGAGAGCACCCGGACCTTGCATGTACCGCAGAAGCCCTGTTGGCATGAATACGCTACTCCGGGAAGTACGCGTCGTATTGCAGCCAATGCACTTTCGGACTCGCCCACATCGACGGTGAGACCGGTGCGCGCCAGATGCACCGTGAACTCCTTGCCGTCGACTACCGGGAGTGGGGAGAACCTCTCGCTGTGCACCGATCCGGTCGGGTTGGCGGCGAAAGTTGCCGCACGCACCGTGTTCATCAGCGGAACCGGTCCGCACGTGTACACCGCGGCACCTGGATCCGCAGCAGCGACGAGTGTTCCGATATCCGTCGGACCCAGCTCGTCGTCGGGTCGGATGGTTACCCGGCCGCTGGAATACTCCTCGATCTCGTTCAGGAATGGCATAGCTGCCCGAGTTCGTCCGAGATAGTCCAATCGCCACGGGACTCCGCGGCGGTGACAGCGTTGCACCATGGGAAGTATCGGAGTGATCCCGATTCCGCCCGCAACAAAGAGGTACGACGGAGCAGTGACAAAAGGAAATGCATTCCGCGGCCCTCGTACGTCGACAACCATTCCGGGTTTCAGCGACTCGTGTATCTCGCGGGAGCCGCCCCCGCCTTCGTCGATCCGCCGGACGGCGATCCGATACGAGGTCAAGTCGTCGGGGTCTCCGCACAACGAATACTGTCGTTGCCTTCCCGAGGGGAGAATGACGTCTAGGTGAGCGCCGGGAATCCACGACGGCAGGGTGATTCCTTCCCTCGGGGTCAAGGTGACACTCAGGACGTCTGCGCACTCGAACCGGACGGACTTCACGTCCAGCGTCATGTCGAATCCGCTGTAGCGGACCGGGTTGGGACGCGAAAGTATCTGCGCTGCAGGACTTGACGCAAAGATTCGACGGTATGCGCTCGTCGCCTGTGCGGCAATCCTCAACGACCGGGTCGGTGTGAAGTCTTGTGCGTCGTGAGGACGGTCGGCAGTCGTCTTGTTCATCCTTCACTCTTTTCGGAAGAACGATTGGCGGCAGGTGAGCGAGCGAGGTAGCGCATGGCTACGTCCATGTCCCCGATCTGGGACGGATGGAAGCTCGGCCGCAGATACGGAGGAATCTCGGTGATCAGGAATTTCATGTTCGGGACCAGGCCGCGGCGAGTGGCGCTGATCAGTTGCAGAGGCCACAGGCGGCCCTTCGCCTTCGACGGGTCCTGCCGGAAGAGGTAGTTCATCGAGGCGATGAACAACACGAACAACGTGAAGCTGGCGAGCAGCGCCGTGCGAACGCGGCGGGCGTAGCTACCGTCCACGTACATGTAGGCGTCGAAGGCCACGTTGCGGTGCTCGACTTCCTCGGCGCCGTGCCACTTGACCATGTCGAGCATCGTCGGGTGCATGCCGGCATCTTCGAGGGCGGGATCGGTGAGCAGCCATTCCCCGACCACCGCCGTGTAGTGCTCCATCGCGGCAAACAAGCCGAGACGTTCACAGAGCCAGGCGTGCTTGGCTTTTCCGGTCAATCCTTTGTCGCCCAATATCTTGTCCACGAGCCAGTCCATCCGGCGTGACATCGGTTTCATGTCCATGCCGAGGTCCGCAAGATGCTCGCGTGCACCTTTGTGCGACGACGCGTGTGTTGCTTCCTGGCCGACGAATCCCACCACCTCTTCGTGCAGGCGGGGGTCCTCGATGAGCGGGAGCGCTTCGGCGAGCGTTGCGGACATGGCCCGCTCTCCCTCGGGCAACACGAGATGCATGAAGTTGATGACGTGGGTGACCATCGGTTCGTTCGGCACGTAATGCAGTGGTACGCCGTCCCAGTCGAATTCGACGTCACGGGCGGCGATCGCATGTGCTTCGTCGGTGTAGCGGCGCGCGCCGGACGGTGCGACGACGGGTGTGCCTCGGAAGGCGTTGATGCCGAGCATTATCGGCTCCTCACGGTTTCTCGGGCAGTTGTGAGTGATTCGGACGAGACGGGTTGTACCTGCGCGTAGTGAGCGAGGTCGGCTCGTTTGGTCCTGGTGCGGAAGGATCGGTTGAATCCGGGATAGAAGGTGTAATTGCGGCCGCCGTCGACGAGGTAGTAACTACTGCACCCGCCGGCGTTCCATACGCTGGTGGCGAGTCGGCGGTCGGTCGCGCGCACGAACTCTCTCTGCACGTCTGCCCGGACGTCGATACTGCCGATGCCGCCCTCGTCCATTTGAAGAATGCAGCTCACGATGTACTCGACCTGCGCTTCGATCGTGACGACCTGCGAGGTGTAGACCACGGAATTGGGGCCGAGGATCATGAAGAAGTTCGGAAACCCGCTGATGGTGGTGCCGAGGAAGGCTTCGGCACTGCCGTTCCACGTCTGCGCGAGGCTGCGGCCGTCCTTGCCCCGGATGATGTCGAACGACGGGTTGTCTCCCATACGAAAGCCGGTTCCCATGACTATGGTGTCGACTTCCCGGAAGGCGCCGTCCGCGGTGAGGACTCCGCGCTCCTGCACCTCGACGATTCCGTCCGTCACCACCTCCACATTGGGTGACGCCAGCGCGGGATAGTAGGTGTTCGAGAACGTCGGACGCTTGCATCCGAATGCGTAGTGGGGGAGCAGCTTTGCGCGAAGCTCCGGGTCCCGGACCTGCCGGCGAAGGTGTGCTCGGCCGAGTGCGGCCAGCCCTTTGAGTAGTGACGGCTTGTACACGAATCCGGGTACCAGGGCTTCTTGGAGCAGGTCGAGTCCCTTGCGTGCCAGTCGTTGGGTGAGCGGCACCCGCTCGAAGAGAGCGCTCGGCCAGCCGGTCATCGGCTGATCCGGGTGCGGCAGGATCCACGTCGGTGTCCGCTGGAACACGGTCAACGTGTCCGCGAGCGGTTGCAGTCTGGGGATGATCTGCACCGCAGAGGCGCCGGTGCCGACCACGGCTATCCGCTCACCGCGAAGGTCGTGGTCGTGGTTCCAGTCCGCGGTGTGGAACATCTGACCACGAAACGATTCGAGCCCGGGAAGGTCGGGTGTGGCGGGGGCACTGAACGGGCCGGTGGCCGCGACCAGGAACTGTGCCTCCCAGACGGTTTCCGCAGTGTGTACCCGCCAGATCTGGGCTTGCTCGTCCCACGAAGCTTCTGTCACGTCCTGGTTGCAGTGGAAATGACCGGCCAGTCCGAAGCGATGGACGCAATCCCGGAGATAGTCGTAGATCTCGGGCTGTAGCGGATACAGCCGCGTCCAGTTCGGATTTGGCGCAAACGAGAACGAGTACAGAATCGACGGGATGTCGCACTGTGCACCGGGGTAGGTATTGACCTGCCAGGTCCCCCGGGCTCCGCGGCACGTTCCAGAACGACGAAGTCGTCGATCCCGGACTGCTTCAAGCGGACAGCCGTTCCGATGCCGCCGAAACCGGCTCCGATGACGACGACTCGTGTTCGGCGAGTTCGAGTTTCCTCGTCACCGGCCGATGGCCCCGAGGTTGGGTCGATGTCGACCATGTGTGACGCCTCCTGATTGGTGCGTGAACAACTGAACGAAGAGTAAGTCTGACATCAAGTGATGTCAACAGCGGTTGATGTCAGAATTCAACTGATTGACATCGGGCGATGTCAGTTCGCTTGCGGAGGTCGCCGCGATAACCTGAGGTCGAGAGCGCTGCCGGTCAGTGAGAACATGGGGACATGACGGATACCGAGGCTCGGCGCACCGGCCCGCGCAGGTGGCGTGGGCAGGAACCGGAAGATCGCCGCGCCGCGCGCCGGACACAGCTGATCGAAGCCGGGTTGCAGATCATGGGCACCGAGGGAGCGGCCGCCGCGACCATGCGTGCGACCTGCCGCGAGGCCGCGCTGACCGAACGGTACTTCTACGAGAGCTTCGCCAACCGTGACGAACTGCTGGTCGCCGTGCTCGACGAGGTCGTTCTCGGTGCGCGTGACACTATTCTGGACGCTCTCGAGGCGGCGCCTTCCGAACCGTCGGCCCTGATCCGCCACGTGGTGAAGGCCTTCACCAACTACGTATTCAAAGATCCTCGACGTGGACGCATCATGTTCGTCGAATCCCAGGCGGAACCTGCGCTGTGGGATCGAGGGCGAGAATTGATGGCGGAGTTCACGAATCCGATTTCCGCGTCGCTCGAGCTGATGTACGGCGGCGAGGCAACCGACTCCGCGAACTCCGAACTCAATTCGGTGGGGCTGTTCGGTGCCCTCGCGTTCATCTATCAGGCGCACACCCCGTCCTCCAAGATCTCTCGAAAGCGTTTGGTGGAGCACATTTCGCTCATGGTCGAGGCGCAGGCGACGGTCAACAGCACGCCCGCGAGAAAAGAATGACGTCCGCGTCGGCCACAGGCGGAAGGCGTCTCGGTCCCGAAGACCGGCGTGAGCAGATCATTGTCAGCGCGGCAAAGGTTTTCGAGGAGAAGTCTTTTGCCGACGTCTCGATGACCGAGTTGGCCAAGGCGGCTGGGGTCGGACGTCCGCTGCTCAATCATTACTTCGGCTCCAAGCGGGAGTTGTATCTCGACGTCGTGCGGCGGTTCGTCTTCATTCCCGAAGTGGCGGTGGACCGCATTCCGCGATCGGCGAGCCAGGAGAAGCGGATCGGCGCCGTGATCGATCGGTGGCTCGACGTCGCCTGGCGTCATCGCGACATGTGGATCTCGACAATCATGTCCGACGACCTCCGCCGTGATCCCGAGATGGATCGGATCCTGCAGGATGCTGACGACGTTGCTGCGCGACGCATGATGGATGCGCTCGAGATTCGACCGAGTGAAGGCAGCGCGGCTGCTGTTCATTCGATGATCGTGGCGTACGGAGGCTTGGCGAAGGCCGCCAGTAAGCAGTGGTTGGTGACGGGAGCGCTCGACCGCGAACAGGTGCACCTTCTGCTGGTACGCAGTTTGCTCGCCATCGTGCGTGACGTTCTGCCGGCGTGCGAGGCGGATTCCTGATTGCTCAGAGTGATCTCGCCACGAGGTCCTTCATGACTTCGTTCGATCCGGCGTAGATTCGCTGAATACGAGCGTCGGCGTACATCTGAGCGATGGGATATTCGAGTATGTAGCCGTACCCGCCGTGTAGTTGCACGCAGCGGTCGATCACGGCGCACTGCTGGTCGGTGAGCCAGTACTTGGCCATCGCGGCGGTAGTCGCATCGAGCTGCCCGGCAACGTATTTGACGATGCAGTCGTCGATGAACGTTCGTGAGATACGAGCGATGGACGCGCACTCGGCAAGTTCGAAGCGGGTGTTCTGCAGATCGAAGAGCGTTTGCCCGAACATGTTTCGGGATTTGGTGTACTCGACGGTGAGGGCGACTGCACGCTCCATTGCCGCAGTGGCTGCAACTCCGCAGATCAATCGTTCAGGCAGTAGCTGCTGCATCAGCTGGGCAAACCCTGTGCCTTCGCGGTCCCCGAGCAGGTTTGTTGCAGGCACCCGCAAGCGGTCGAAGAACAGCTCGGTGGTGTCCTGGCCCTTCTGTCCGACCTTCTCGAGTATTCGCCCGCGCTCGAAACCCGGTGTGTTGTCATCGACCTCGGCCACGATGAGCGACACTCCACGCGCTCCGAGGCTGGGATCGGTCTTGGCGGCAATAATCACCAGATCACAATTGCGACCGTTGGAGATGAAGGTCTTTGCGCCGCTGATCAGATAGTCGTCACCGTCGCGGACGGCTCGGGTGGTGATGTTCTGCAAGTCGGATCCGGTGCCGGGCTCGGTCATGGCGATTGCGCCCACCCACTCGCCACTCACCAGCTTCGGTAGCCAGCGCTGTTTGTGCTCGTGATCGGCGTAGGCATTGAGGTAGTGCGGCACGATTCCCGAGTGCACGCCGAGTTGGAGTGAATGATCACCCGCCATGACCTGCTCGTGGAACAGCACGGCGTCGTGCGCGAAAGTTCCTCCTCCGCCGCCGTACTCGGTGGGGATCGACATGCCGGCGAGCCCGAGCGCCCCGAGTTCCCGATATGCGGATTTGTCGGGAAAACCTTGGGACGCGAAGCGTTTCTGATGCGGTGTGACGTGTTTGGCGAAGAAGTTCCTTGCCAGGTCGGCCACGGCCTCCAATTCGTCGTCCATCCACGGGGACCGTCGTTCTGCGGTCCGGGTTGCGGTAGATCCTTGCGTCATCGTGATTCTCCCGATCGATGAAGTGCGACCCGCGAGCGGATCCGACTCCACCTATCATCCACACTGTTGACATAGTGTCAATAAAGGGGTGGTTGAATCGACCTCCGGACCCGCCTCGAATTCCACGTCGGCCGCCCGCAAGAATGGGACGACACAGACACGAACAGGCCGGCGCGAAGGATGGGCAGTGGACCCCGAAGAAACATCAGCGGGTCATGAGTCCGACCTCCCGGCTCCGCGGCCGGCGCGCAGCGTCCTGTTCGGATTGCCGCCGGTGGGAAACCGGTACCCCGGAGCGGTTCGCGTCGCCCTCGCCCTGGCGATTCCGGCGGCCATCGCCACACTGCTCGGATTCGGGTCTGCTTCGCTCCTGGTCGGCCTCGGTGCATTTGCATCGATCTACGGTGAGGGTCGTCCGTACCGGAGCAGGTGGAAGGCAGTCGGTATCGCTGCGACGGCGCTGACGATCCTGTCCTTCGTCGGGGCATCGGTGGGTGAGCCCGTCCACCGAGCCATCGCCGAGGGAGCGCCGACGGTGCTGCTCGTCTTTGTCGTGCTGATCATGGCCGTCGTGGTGTCGACCTGCGCCTTCACCGTCGACGCGCTTCGATTGGGTCCACCGGGCGCGTTCTTTCTGTTGCTCACCACCGAGATCAGTTCCGTGATCGCCACTCCCGGTCAGCCGCCGGTCGAGGTCGCGATGTGGACGGCAATCGGTGGGATCAGCGCGGTGGTCGTCTCGATGACGGGAATCCTGTGGGCACCGAGAGCTGTCGAACGCAGCGCTGTACAGGCAGCCGTCTCGGCCGTTGCGGAGTACACGGACGCTCAGGCGAGGTACGCCCCACCCGAACTCACGCGAGACAAACGCCACGCTGCAGCACTTCGGCTGCACGACGCGTGGCAGTGCCTTTACCGCGGCGCAATCGTCGGGAAAGACCACCCGTTGACCCGTGAACTCGAACGAGCGCAGATCTCGATGGCCAGAGCGATCTCCGACGACCACGATCCGGAGCTCATGGCGGACCCCGCGTTCGACGTCGACGAGGTCGGGGCCCACCCGCCTCTGCCCGACTCGACGATCCGATATCGGTTCCTCCGCGCCTGCAATCCGTCCAGCCGAGCGTCGGTGACGGCACTTCGGCTGTCCATTGCCTGTATGGCGGCGGGAACCCTCACCGTCCTGCTCGGCATCGATCGCCCGGACTGGGCGGTGATCGCCGCGGCGATGGTCCTTCATCAAGGACCGGATCGAATACTGGGCACCTATCGCGGAATCCACCGCATCGGTGGGACCGTCCTCGGGTTGATTCTGTTGGGTGCCATCTACTCCTGGAGTCCGACCGGTCTGTGGTTGGTGGCGGTACTTGCAGTCCTGATGGCGGGGATCGAGCTGTTCCTGGTGCGGAATTACGGGATAGCCGTCATCTTCATCACCGCCCTCGCGATTCTCCTCGGCGCGGCCGGTGGTGCGCACGGGACCGTCCGACATCTGATCCTCAGCCGCATGCTCGAGACGGCAATCGGCGTCGTCGTGGCGTTGGTGGTCCTGTGGACGGTGGGGCGCGGTGCGCATCGACGCACTCTGATCTGGGTCGACGAGCGGGCGGGTAGCGTCCTGTTCAAGCTGCTGACCGAAATTCGCGCGAGGCACTATGCACCACAGGCGAATTGGTCGGAGCTTTCGGAGCTTCGTCGGGACCTGGACTTCGAACTGCGAGGTAGCGCGATGGCCGGGATCGACGCCGCCCACAACGAACCCGAGTGGGCGTCGCAGCAGTGGAGGACGCACACCGAATTGCATCATCTGGGATCGGATGTACTGCACCGACTGTGGTTCGGCACGCAGGTGTCCAGATCACACCTCGAGGAATGGGAGTCTCGCTACTTGCGTTCGGGTTCGGTGTGATCGAGCATCGGCACAGCGCTGAACTTGGCTGGATTCGCAATGTCGTAGGCCGCGCACACGACTCCGTCGCGGACAGTGAAGCCGGCAACGCGAGCGGCGAACTGCGGGTACTGGTCGTCCCCCGGTGAGCCGGCGAATACACCGCCGAGCTGTCCGTTGACGAGAACCGGTGACATCGAGAACACCGCTGCCGGTCCGTACTTGCGGGCCAATCCCAGATAGAACCGCGCGACACGATCGCTGCCGCGCACAATGTTGACAGCCGTGCGGGTAGTTCCGCCTGCGTCACCGATCAGGACGGCATCGGGATCGAGTGCACCTATCACGGCGTTCAGATCTCCACTCGCGATAGCCGTCACCAATCGCTCGACGGCAGCAGCATGCTCCTCGCTACTGACCGGGACCGGCGCCGACGCTGCGGCTTTACGGGCCCGCGAGGCCAACTGACGGGCAGTGGCTACTTCGATGTCGAGGATGCGCGCAACCTCGGCGAAGGGCACGTCGAAGCCGTCATGCAGGACGAAGGCAACGCGTTGAGCGGGAGTAAGGGTGTCCAGGACGACGAGGGCAGCAAAACGATTCTGTTCCTGCGTCACGACGTACTCCAGCGGATCGGGTGTCGCTGAGGGTGTGCCCGAGGTGGCGTCGACGGGCGTGACGATCGGCTCCGGAAGCCACTGTCCGACATAGCTTTCTCTTCTGACCGCGGCCGATTTGAGATGATCGAGGCAGATCCGACCGACAACAGTGGTGAGCCATCCGCGCAGCTCGCGGATCTCGAGGTCGCTTCCTTGTCTCGATTGTGCGACTTGCAAGCGTATCCATGCCTCCTGCACCGCATCCTGAGCGTCGCTGAAACTTCCGGTGAGACGGTAGGCCACCGACGTCAGGTGGCCACGGTGTTGCTCGAAGTCCTGCGCAGTCGTCGGCGAAAGCATGCCCTCATGATACGGACCTCACACATTAAATCCGGCATGAATGTAACCGTTGACCCAGGTAGTGGGTGCCGACGTATGGTTTCGGCACTGCTCACGGCTCGATCCTGTCTGCACATTCATTGGAGTCTCACGTGTTTCGGTCTTTCCCGCTCATGTCGCTCAACTGTTGTCGTTGAACTGACATTCCCCACACCTGCCTGTGCCGAGCGCCGCACACGGCGCTCCGGACAGGTGTAGCCGAGAACTGAACCAATCATCTTCTACAGGAAGCAACTTCATGATTCGCCCTCGTTTCGCGCGCTCGGTAGCCGCGGTCGTCGCTCTTGTCACTCTGTCCAGTTTTGCCGTTGCCTGCTCGGGCTCCTCCGACGAAGTGGTCAAGACCGCCGACGGCAAGACCGTCCTGCGGTACGAGGGCAGCACCGGACAGGTCATCTACCCCGAACTGGCCGCTGACCTCGGCTACTTCAACGACGTGGAGCTCAACTGGATCGGCGATACGACCAGCGGCCCTCAGAGCATTCAGAACGCAGCGACCGGTCAAACCGAGTTCGGCGGAGCGTTCAACGGGGCGGTGGTGAAGTTGGCTTCCGCGGGTTCACCGATCACCTCGGTCATCGGGTACTACGGCTCCGACAAGGAGAGCTTCAACGGGTACTACGTTCTCGACGACAGTCCGATCAAATCGGCGAAGGACCTGATCGGCAAGAAGGTCGGGATGAACACCCTCGGTGCGCACCACGAGTTCGTCGTGCGTGAATGGCTTGCGCGGGAGGGGCTTACACCGGACGAGATCAAGCAGGTGGAACTGATCGTGGTTCCGCCGGTCAACACGGAACAAGCTTTGCGGCAGGGACAGATCGACGTCGCCACCCTCGGCTCGGTCTTCCGTGACTCCGCGCTCGAACGTGGTGGCCTTCGCGAGCTGTTCACGGACGAATCGTTGTTCGGCTCGTTCACCTACGGCACGTTGGTGTTCCGTGACGACTACATCGCGCAGAACAAGGAGGCGGTCGCCGATTTCGTGCAGGGAACAGCGAGGGCCATCCGCTGGACGCAGACACACCCACGAGAAGAAGTGGTCGCGAAGCTGACGTCGATCATCAACAGCCGCGGACGCAACGAGGACACCAAGCTCATCAGCTACTGGAAGAGCCCAGGAGTCGCCGGCCCCGGCGGAACGATCACCGATACCGAGATCAGCACGTGGATCGACTGGCTCACCCGTAACGGCGAACTCGAAGAAGGAAAGTTGAAGCCGTCGGACATCTACACCAACGAATTCAACCCGTACGCCAACGGAACGTATTCACCCGACAGCGGCGCTGACGGACAGGCACTGGAGGCAGCAAAATGAGCACAGAACCGAAACTACGGCTCGAGCACGTCACCAAACAGTTCGACATTCGTGGGACCGACGAAGTTTTCACCGCGGTCGAGGACATCAACATCGACGTGGCGCCGGGGGAGTTCCTGGTCCTCGTCGGGCCGAGTGGTTGCGGCAAGTCGACTCTGCTGGACCTCCTCGGAGGACTCAGTTCGCCCACTTCCGGTCGAATCCTTCTGGACGGCAAGCAGATCACGGGCCCAGGCTTGGATCGGGGAATCGTCTTCCAGCAATACGCGCTACTTCCATGGCGAACTGCACGTCACAACATCGAGTTCGGACTCGAAGCGAAGGGCGTGAAGAAGAGCGAGCGACGCGAGCTCGCCGAGCATTACCTCGAACTGGTCGGTCTGCAAGGTTTCGCGGATCGCTATCCGCACGAGTTGTCCGGTGGAATGAAGCAGCGAGTCGCGATCGCCCGCAGCCTGGCATTCGACCCCGAAGTGTTGCTGATGGACGAACCATTTGCTGCGCTGGACGCACAGACGCGAGAGTCGCTGCAGGACGAGCTTCTGCGCATCTGGAAGGCCACCGGCAAGACCATCTTGTTCATCACCCACGGAATCGACGAGGCCATCTACCTCGGGCAACGTGTTGCAGTACTGACTTCGCGGCCGGGGCGCGTCAAGACGATCGTCGACATCGACATCGACCGGTCCGGCGACGACGTGCGATCAGGTGAGGAGTTCCGAGTGTTCCGGCACCGGATCTGGACGCTGCTGCACGGTGAAGTCGAGCGCGCTCGGGCCGGCGAACTCGATCCTGCCAAGGAGGTTGCACATGTCTAGCGCATTGGCGACGCCGGAGGTGGTCGCCACCCCGAAACCGTTGGCCGACAAAACACCTGACATTGCACAGCGGAGCCAGGCCGGCGGCAAGGCGGCGCGCTACATTCGTTCCACCGCCTGGCGGATTGCCAAGCCGTCGATTGCGATCGCGATCTTCCTCGGGATCTGGGAAGCGGCACCTCGGCTCGGGCTGGTGGACAAGGTCTTCCTCCCGCCCTTCACCGAAGTTGTGTCCGCATTCTTCACTCTCGCCGAGAACGGACAATTGCAAGAGCATGTTTCGGCCAGTCTGACGCGTGCGCTGACCGGATTCTTCGTGGCCATCGCGATCGCGATTCCGTTGGGAATCGCGATCGCCTGGTACCGCCCGGTCTCCGACTTCCTCAACCCGATTCTCGAATTGTTCCGCAACACAGCAGCCTTGGCTCTGCTTCCCGTCTTCGTGCTGATTCTCGGAATCGGTGAGGAATCGAAGATCGCCCTGGTGATCTACGCCTGCACCTTCCCGATTCTGCTCAACACGATCTCCGGTGTGCGAACAGTGGACCCCCTGCTGATCAAGTCCGCTGCCTCGCTGGGGTTCTCCTCGATTCGGCTGTTCCAGAAGGTGGTTCTGCCCGCCGCTGTTCCCACGATCTTCACGGGTATCCGCATGGCAGCCGCGTCGTCGATTCTCGTGCTGATCGCCGCCGAAATGGTCGGGGCCAAAGCCGGTCTCGGGTATCTGATCACCGCTTCACAACTCAACTTCCAGATCCCGAACATGTACGCGGGCATCGTCGCGATCTCGTTGTTGGGTCTGACAATCAACGCGATTCTGGTCCTGATCGAACGTCGGCTCTCGCGCTGGCGCGTCACCACCTGACCACACATTCACGGAAAGATTCTGCGAACTCATGTCCGAACGACAATTTCATCTGAACGCCTTCCTGATGGGCGTCGGCCATCATGAGGCGGCGTGGCGCCACCCACGCACAAATGCGGCCAACCTCCTGGACGTCAAGCACTTCCAGGAATTGGGGAGAATCGCCGAGCGTGGAAAGCTGGACTCGGTGTTCTTCGCCGACGGTCTAGCAGTCGGCCCGCGGGTCAAGTACAACACCCAGGCGATCTTCGAACCCGTCACCTTGCTGTCGGCGATCGCGGCGGCCACCGACAAGGTGGGGCTGATTGCAACCGCGTCGACCAGTTACAGCGATCCATACACTCTCGCAAGGAAGTTCGCTTCCCTCGATCACATCAGTGGCGGACGAGGCGGGTGGAACATCGTGACGTCGGCCGGCGCCGACGAGGCCGCGAACTTCGGCCTCGATGCGGTACCGACGCACAGCGGTCGTTACGAGCGCGCCGAGGAGTTTCTCGACGTGACGCTCGGACTCTGGGACAGCTGGGAAGAGGGGGCAGTTGTCCTGGACGAAGAGACCGGAATCTTCGCCGATCCTGATCGTGTCCATCGCATCGACCATGACGGTCAACGATTCACGGTGGCTGGCCCGCTCAATTCGCCGAGGTCTCCACAGGGACGTCCGCTGCTTGTACAGGCCGGTTCCTCCGAGAGCGGTAAGGATTTCGCGGCGAGGTATGCCGAAGCCGTGTTCACCGCTCAACGAACACTCGAGCAGGGGCAGGATTTCTACACCGACCTCAAAGCGCGGCTGATCAAGTACGGGCGTAGTCCCGACGAGATCAAGGTGCTGCCAGGCATCGTTCCCTTCATCGCGGATACGGAAGACGAAGCCAAGGCACTGGAGCAGTCGTTCACGGATCTCATCTCACCTGAGTACTCACTGCGCCAACTCTCGAACATGGTGGGCGTCGACCTCACCGAGCATTCGCTGGATGCCCCGCTGCCACCGTTGCCGGACATCGATCGCATCCAAGGAAACAAGAGTCGATACCAGCTCGTCAAAGACCTTGCAGAGAGCGAAAACCTCACCGTCCGTGAACTGATCGGCAAACTCGGCGGTGGCCGTGGGCATCGGACATTTTCCGGGACACCGGAGCAGGTCGCGGACGAGTTGACCGAATGGTTCGACAAGGGCGCCGCGGACGGCTTCAACATCATGCCGCCCTATCTGCCTGGAGGGCTCGAGGTGTTCGTCGACCGGGTCGTGCCGATTCTGCAGGCGCGTGGGCTCTTCCGGACCGAATACACGGAATCCACCCTGCGGGGTCACTACGGCCTCGATCGTCCGGCGAATCGGTTCTCGCGGGCCGCTGACGCGGCAGAAGTGAGCGCGTGACGGAAACACTGCCCAAGGAACAGCCGGCGATTGCCGGTCTCAAGCCACTGGTCACAACGGTTTTCGTACCGGCGGCCATCTTCGGGATCGGTCAGGGTGCGGCTGCCCCCATCATGGCCGTCACCGCGCGCGACCTGGGTGCCTCGGTTGCCGTCGCCGGCCTGATCGTTGCACTCGGTGGTTTGGGCGCCGTACTCGGTGACCTCCCCGCCGGCAGGATCGTGTCGCGTTTCGGTGAGCGCAGGTCGATCATCGGCGGAAGTTCCTTGGGTGCAACAGGAGTGGTGATCTGTCTCCTTGCACAGACTCCGTGGACGCTCGGTATCGGCGCACTGTTGACCGGATTGGCGAATGCGGTGTGGGGCCTTGCGCGGCAGAGCTACCTCGCCGAGACCGTGCCACTCGGTCTACGGGCCCGAGCAATGTCGTCGTTCGCTGCGATGTGGCGGTTGGGTTTCTTCCTGGGACCGCTCATCGGGGCCGGCGTGATTCTCCTGGTGGGAGCGCGCGGAGGATTCCTTGTCCAGTTGGTGGGCGTCGTGCTCGCCGGGGCGCTGATGGCCCGCGTTCCCGACCCGCCACGAAAGGTGCAGGCAGGCAACAGCGATCACGGACACGTTACGCTCCCGGAGATCCTTCGCCGTCATCGTGCCGCTCTGTCGACGCTCGGGACAGGCTCCCTTCTGATGGGCGCCGCCCGCGCTTCGCGTGAGGCCGTTCTTCCATTGTGGGCATTGCACCTCGGATTGGATGCAGCCCAGGTGAGTGTGATCTTCGGTATCGGTGCGGCCGTGGACCTGCTGTGCTCGTACCCGGCCGGACACATCATGGACCGATACGGCCGCAGGCTGGTCGCGGTGCCTTCGCTGACGGTGATCGGTGTGTCGTACCTACTGTTGCCGTTCTCGACGGGTGCAGTGGGATTGACCGTGGTCGCTGTCGTGATGGGGATCGGCAACGGGCTGGGCAACGGCGTGATCATGACCCTCGGTGCCGATATCGCCCCGCCCGAAGAACGCGCCGAGTTCCTCGCTGCATGGCGATTGACTCACGACACCGGCATGTTCGGTGGGCCGCTCGCGATCGGTCTACTCGCCGCGGTGCTCCCACTCGGGTGGGCATTCGCCGCTCTGGGCGCGACGTCGTTCGCCGGCGCGGCGATGATGTTCCGCTTCATTCCGGTCTACTCTCCGCGGGTGTCACCCCGGTCGCGCGTCGGGAAACTGTAGGTAGGCTCGCTACATGCGATTCGGACTGTTCGTACCTCAAGGCTGGCGTCTGGACCTGGTCGGCATCGACCCCGCGAAGCAGTGGGAGGTGATGCGAGACTTCACGCTGCGCGCGGAGGCAGGGCCGTGGGAGTCGGTGTGGGTCTACGACCACTTCCACACCGTTCCCCAGCCGACGGAAGAAGCGACTCACGAGGCGTGGACGTTGATGGCCGCACTCGGTGCGTCGACCTCGCGTATCCGACTGGGCCAGATGTGTACCGCCATGAGTTACCGAAACCCGGCGTACCTCGCCAAGGTCGCCGCGACCACCGATCTCATCACGGGTGGACGCGTCGAGATGGGCATCGGCGGCGGTTGGTACGAGCAGGAGTGGCGTGCGTACGGCTACGGTTTCCCCTCTGCCGGTGAGCGTCTGGGCCGCCTCGACGAAGGAATCCAGATCATGCAGCAGGCGTGGTCGACCGGCAGCTCGACGCTCGACGGCAAGTACTACCAGGTCGACGGAGCGCTGTGCCGTCCACTTCCGTTGCAAGAGGGCGGAATTCCCATCTGGGTTGCCGGTGGCGGCGAGAAGGTCACACTCAAGATCGCGGCCAAGTACGCGCAGTACACGAACTTCGACGGCACCCCGGCCGGCTTCGCGCACAAGTCCGAAATCCTGAAGAAGCACTGCGACACCGTCGGTAGCGATTTCGACGCCATCGTCCGTTCGGCCAACTACAACGTGGCCATCGGCGCGACGGAATCCGAGGTGGCTCAGCGGTTGGAGACACTGAAGGCCCGACTGACGCCGTTGGTCGGCGAAGCTGCCGCCGATGCGTCGCTCGATGCGTTCCGCGGAATGCCTGCCGTGGGTACGCCCGAGCAGATCATCGAGAACCTGTCGGCGCTCGCGGCGCAGGGACTCGAGTACGGAATCTTCTACTTCCCCGAGGCCGCGTACGACACGTCGGGAATCGAGATGTTCGAGAAGGAAGTGCTGCCCGCGCTCGCGTAACCGTTGGGGCTAGCGCAGCGAGTCAGGAAGATCGGCCGGGTTGATCAGAACCCGGCGATCGGGGTGGGTGCGAACTTCTTCGGAATCGGGAATCCGGCTCTGCAGGAAGTTCCACTCGCTCGCACTGACAGCAGCGATCGCGCGTGCCAGCACTGCCGAGTCCTTGGTCCCCCACTCGATCGGCATGGGACTGACCATCTGCCACGTGTCAGCCTTGCTGCGGGTGGAACGATCCGAACGCAGTGCGACCGACGGAATGCGGTCGCCGACTCGCCACTTCGGATTGAGTCGAACGTTGCGGCTGACGAGCGCGTACTGCGGTGCTCCGGCCGCAGGCTTCGCGATGTCGATCAATGCCGTCAAGGTCGCCGCTCGAGGGTGAACCTCGGTGACGATCGCGGGAACCAGTGGGTTGTCCGCATACAGAGATTCGACGCTTCCCACCTTGCGAGGTGCCCACACGGCAACCCACAGGGAACTGGCCGCACCGATGGCGAGGACTGCGCCGATGATGATGGACCACACCTCGCCCATGCTGATCAACCAGGCCCCGACCGCGGCGAGGACGATCGCGAAGATCACCGCAGAAATCTGCAGGCGGCGTACATCGGCCAGTGTGTCGTTGACCGACTTGGCATGAGCCTTGTCGACGGTGAACTGGAAGTCAGCCACGAAAAATTCCTTCGGGTGGTGCCGGACGATCTAGGACCGGCCCCCGATCGCCCGGGGACCGTCCACCAGCGTAGCTAGTTTCGCGCGCGCTCCCACATCTGCAGGTAAGCCTCGGCGCCGCGGCTCATGTCCTCGATGATGGTGTCGCCGTCGGCTCCCGCAGCGATGCGCATGTCCGCGATCCAGTCGGGAATCATCCCGTACTGCGCCACGCCGTCGGTGTTCACGTCGAAAACCCGGGTGCCGGCGCGCTGCTGGTCCATGACCGTGCCGTCGAAGGCGGTGTACGGATATTGCAGCGGATTTTCTGCGGCGTCGCCGCGCGGTGCGGCCTGCGGCCCGAAGCCGTTGGTGTCGGCGCCGTAGCCGAAACCGAAGTAGTAGTTCTCGCTTCGCATCGCCCGTGCGTCCCGCCACTGGTCGATGAACCCACGCTCTTCGGGCTTTTCGTCCGATGCGTCGAGTTGTCCGGCGTACAGGGCGACAAATCCGCCGAGTGCGTAGATCCGCTTGTACAGGCTCGGGTCGCTCCAGCTGTGACTGGAAACGACGCCGGAGTAGTTCGCAGCTTCGAGAATATCGAGAGCCGCTTCGGCGGTCTTGACGCTCATGTGATCGATGTCCACGATCATCCCTCGGTCCATCAAACCTCGGATCGTGTACGCGCCGAGGTCGGTCAGGCCGTGCGAATTGCATTGCGGACCAGAGGGGTACACCGGAAGCGTCACTCCGGGTGGGAGTACCGCGAGAAGATTCTGTGCGCCGTCGACCTTGGTGGGCAGCACATTGTCCTCGGCAACGCCGGTGCATGGTTCCGACTGCCAGAACTCCCCGGTGCCCAGGTAGTTGCCGATGTTGACGGCCACTCCGGTGACGCCGCCGTCGAAACGGGCACCGCCGAGGGCGTTGTCGAACTTGTGCGTGACGATCATCTGCCGGACACCGAGGTCGTACAACTCGTCCAGGCCGCGGTCGATGTCGTCCTCGGTGCACTGCGAAATACCGTTGCGCACAGAGCAACCGAAGGGTTCGGACACCTCCACCCCGAGGGTGACGGCCAGCTTTCCGTCGGCGGCCACCTGCCTGGCCTGTTCAGGGGAGCTCACGATGCGGAACCAACCCCGGCCGGGACCGCCGTACTGGGCGTCGATGTAGTCCTGGAGTTGGCGTGTCTGCTGCGCCTGGATCCGGACGGTCTCCATCTCGTCACAGGGATTTCGTTTACTCGGATACAGCTCGCACAGGACACGGTTGGCGACAAAGAGGTTGGTGAAGATTCGCAGACCGCCACGCCAGGCCCGCTCGACCCACTTGTAGTACGTCTGCTCGTGTGTCAGTGAATCGTGCGCCGGCCAGTCGGTGAAACTCGGCCAGCCGGTGGTGTCGTGAGTTTCGAAGGGATTGCCGTACGACAGAACGTTTTCGAGGAGCGCCGGTATCCCGTCGGGTTGATGGTCCGGGCAGTCGACGAGCGCTGCGGTGACGCCCTGAGGATCGAAAGGTCGGCCGCAGTGCAGGTTTCCGCCCATGAACTCGGAAGCATTCATGTGCACGTGTGTGTCGATGAATCCGGTGACTTCACCGTTCGGTCCGATTTCTCCCGGAACGCCGTTTGCGCCCACCTCCGCTTCGGGGAAGTCGGCGCAGCCGTCGCGCGGGATCAGCGTGAACGCAGATTCGGGAACGTCACCGGGATCGGACATCGTGAGCATCAAATCTCGCGAGATCAGTTGTCGGCCGTTCGAGGTCGCTGTCAGAACGAAGGACTCGCCAGTGGACATCACGGTCCAGTCGGTGGACGGAGTTGCTTCGGAAGTGGCGAGCACCGAGTCTGCGCCGTCGTGCGAGAGCATCGACCCGTCCGGGCCGTACAGCATGAATCGACCCAACTGGGCCGCATGTAGTCGGAACGGTTCGGCGTCTGCGGCTTTCGTTACGTCGGTGAGGTACGCCGACCCGTCACGACGGACGAAATCGCCGGACTCCGTACGAAGTGCGAAGCAACCGTTCGCAAGTGCGTACACCGAGTTCTGCGTGGTGGGAGCAGGACTCGGAGCGGCCGCACTGACGCCGGTCGTGGCGACGACGACGGCGGCAGTCAGCAGCGAAATGGTCCCGGCGAGCCGACCCCGTAGACGTGGAACTGAGCGCATGGTGCAGGTGACCCCCGGCCGATGGACACGACTGTGACTGGGGACACTCTACAGATAACTGGACGTATGTCCATTTTATTCTGCAACGTGTTGCAGAAATGCTCAGCCGATTGCAGGTCCGAGCAGGTCATCGGCGTCGGTGATCCGGTAGGCGTAGCCCTGTTCGGCGAGGAATCGCTGACGATGTGCCGCATACTCCGCATCGAGAGTGTCGCGCGAGACCACCGAATAGAAGTGAGCCTGACCGCCGTCGTGCTTGGGTCGCAACAGTCGTCCGAGGCGCTGAGCCTCTTCCTGTCTCGACCCGAAGGTTCCCGAAACCTGCACGGCGACAGACGCCTCCGGAAGGTCGATCGAGAAGTTCGCGACCTTGCTCACCACCAGCGTCTGGATCTCACCGTTACGGAACTGATCGAACAGGATCTCACGTTCCTTGTTCTTGGTGGATCCCTTGATCACCGGCGCGTTCAGGGCTTCGCCGAGTTCGTCGAGCTGATCGAGATACGCACCGATCACCAAGGTTGGTGAATCCGGGTGCTTGGCCAGAATCGACTTCACGACAGCAATTTTGGTGTGCGCCGTCGAGCACAGTTTGTAGCGCTCCTCCGGTTCGGCGACGGCATAGGACATGCGCTCGGCGTCCGTCATCGTCACTCGCACCTCGACGCAGTCGGCCGGTGCGATCCAGCCCTGCGCTTCGATGTCCTTCCACGGAGCGTCGTAGCGCTTGGGTCCGATGAGCGAAAAGACGTCGCCTTCGCGTCCGTCCTCACGAACCAACGTCGCGGTCAGGCCGAGACGGCGGCGTGACTGCAGGTCTGCCGTCATCCGGAAGACCGGCGCGGGGAGCAGGTGTACCTCGTCGTAGATCACCAATCCCCAGTCTCGGGAATCGAAAAGTTCGAGGTGCTTGTACTCGCCCTTCGTGCGACGTGTGATCACCTGGTACGTGGCGATCGTGACCGGCCGAATCTCCTTGCGCTCGCCGGAGTATTCGCCGATTTCTTCCTCGGTCAACGATGTACGCGCGATCAACTCACGCTTCCACTGACGACCGGCAACGGTATTGGTGACGAGGATGAGGGTGGTGGCCTTGGCCTTTGCCATCGCTGCGGCGCCCACCATCGTCTTGCCGGCGCCACACGGCAGCACGACGACGCCCGAACCGCCGGCCCAGAACGAATCCGCTGCCATCTGCTGGTAGTCGCGCAGTTCCCAGTGGCCCTCTTCGAAAGCGAGATCGATCGGGTGCGCTTCGCCGTCCACGTAGCCGGCGAGGTCCTCGGCCGGCCAGCCCACCTTGAGCAGCATCTGCTTGAGGCGGCCGCGTTCGCTCGGGTGGACGATCACGGTGTCGTCGTCGACCTTCTCACCGAGCATCGGCGAGATCTTCTTGTGTCGCATCACCTCGGTGAGGACTGCGCGGTCGAGGCTGACCAGGATGAGGCCGTGCACCGGGCTCTTGACCAGCTGTAAGCGTCCGTACCTGGCCATCGTGTCGACGATGTCGACCAGCAGCGGTTGTGGAACCGCGAATCGTGAGTACGACACGAGCGCGTCGACAACCTGCTCGGCGTCGTGTCCGGCGGCGCGGGCATTCCACAAGGCCAGGGGAGTGATGCGATACGTGTGGACGTGTTCGGGGGCCCGTTCGAGTTCCGCGAAGGGGGCGATTGCCTGCCTGGCATCGCCGGCGCGCTCGTGGTCGACCTCCAACAGCAGCGTCTTGTCGGATTGGACGATCAACGGTCCGTCGGTCACGGAATCCTCCTAGTGAAGCAAACGCGGCAGCCACAGAGCGTTGCGCCGCGTTGTCGGCTGACGCCAACCCTGCCATTGTCCTGGTATCGGGGCGCAGACGCCAACAGGCGACGCTCGCACAGCCCGAAGTAGAGGTGCCCGAGTGCGAGCACCCCTACGTCAACAGGGCAGGATCGACCGCTATTCCGGGAGGCCCGCGGGTAGTACGAGGATCTTCACGTGTTCGTCGGGTGCGCGCAGAGCTGCGAAAGCGTCCGAGACTCCATCCAGACCGACCCTGCCGGTGATGATCGCTTCGGCGTCGATCTCGCCGTCGGCGAGCCTCTGCAGGGTGATGTCGTAGGCATTCTCGTAAGGACCGTGACCGAAGTTGATCGAGATCCTCCGGAACTGCCCGACGACGGGAATGATCGTCTCGTCGCCGAACGGCGCAGCCAGAACCTGAATCCGCGAGTTGAACGGCAGAGTGTGCATCAGTTCTCCGATGACTCCCGCCCGCCCGCTGCATTCGTAGGCGATCAGAACTCCGTTCGCGGCCTGGCCGACAAGCTGGTTGCCTTCGGCGATCATTCGATTCCACAGTTCGATCGGATCCTGCTCGGCCGGATCGACGACGATGTCCGCGCCCATCTTCGCGGCGAGCTCGCGTCGTTTGGGGGAGGGCTCCGACGCGATGACGATCTGCGCTCCGCGCGCTTTCGCGGCGACGATGGCGCCCAGTCCGATCGTTCCGCAACCGATGACGAGCGCCGAATCGGCCGAGGTGAGGCCGGACTGTTGGAGATGCATCTCGCCGACGTGGAGAGGTTCGGCAAGTGTGGCGTGCTCGAGTGACAGGTGGTCGGGAACTTTGCGGACCCAGAACGCGTCGACGACTATGTGATCGCCGAACGCGCCGTGGTACTCGTTCGAGTAGCCGATGATCGTCGGGATCCCGGTAGCGGTGTCGGTGGCCAAGCCGATGCCGGCCACCCGATCGCCGATCGCGAAATCGTCTACTGCAGAACCGGTCTCGGAGACAATACCCGCGTATTCGTGCCCCAGCACCACTGGCGCGTCCGGATCGAAGGTGGCGAGCGGGTAGCCCCCGTCGTGCGCGACCTCGACGAATCGGCACGGGTCCTTCGACATGCTCAGGTCGCTGCCGCAGATCCCGCAGGCGACGACGTCGATGCGGATCTGATGGGGTGCCAACGGCGGCGGGTCGGCGATCTCGGTGACCGCGAATTCTCCCTGCTGGAAACGGACGGCCCTCATGCGCGCACGGCTCCCGTCTCGGCCGGCTGGCCGTAGTAGTCGGTATGGGCTTTGGTGATCGCTCCGACCAGCCCGCCGATCAGGTATTCGCGATTGTCCTCGGCGAACTGCATGCTCGCCTGACGCCCGACATTTCGCTTCCGGAAGTGCGGGACCACCTCGGAGGCGAACAATTCGTAGCTGCGTTTGGTGTCCTCCCAGCTCGCCATGTCGACGTGAAGGATCAAGAACGTGCCGAACCCTCCCGTCTTCTCGATCAGACGCTCGATCTGTGCGATCGCATCTTCGGGGGTACCGATGATCGCCTGACCGAACTCGCCGAGCGTGTCGTTGCGCCACTGATCGATGATTCCGGCAGGTGTATCTGCCCAGGCCGGGCTCTGGCCGGTCTGTCGATTCACGTAAGAAGCCATCGATCCGATCCGTCGGCTCACGGCGCGCTCGGCCTCGGCTCGGGTCTCGGCGAGGAACATCGGATTGACCACACGCCACGTCGCTCGGTCGGCGCGGTGGCCGTGTTCGGCCGAGACCTTCTCGTACACATCCCAGTTGCGATCCAGTGCGTCGAAGCCGCTGGGTGAACTCGCCGCCAATGAGAGCAGGGAGAGGCCGTTCTTGCCTGCGAGCACCGAACCGTTGGGAGAAATCGTGGACGCTGTCACTGTCTCGATGCCGTCCGCGCGATAGGTGGGCAGCTGTGCGCGTGCGTCACGCAACGTGAACCAGTCGGTTTCCATGTTGACGACCTCGCCGCGAAGCAACGCGAGAATGGCCTCGAGCGCTTCGCCCTGGCGACGACGCTGGTCCGACGGGTTGATGCCCATCATGTGTGCATCGAGGGGGATCTTGCCCGGGCCGGTGCCGAAGATGAGCCGTCCGCGGGTCTGCAGATCGAGCTGAGTGATGCGGTCGGCCGTGATCAACGGGTGGTGATAGGGCAGAGACGTCACGCCTGTGCCGAACTGGATGCGCTCGGTTCGCTCTGCGGCGGCCGCGATGAACATGTCCGGGGCAGGCACGATCTCGGCGCCGGTCGAATGATGCTCACCCATCCACGCTTCTTCGAATCCGAGGTGGTCCAGGTGTGTCATGAGGTCGATATCGCGTCTGAGTTGCAGGGCGGGATCGGCGTCGAGCGGGTGGTACGGGGCGAGGAAGGCTCCGAAGCGGATGGACGATGCGGACCACACGATGACAACTCCTGTCGACAGGGGAGTGATTTGGATCACTCGCTCTGATCGAGATGTCTAACATGGATCAACTGATCCAATAAGTTGAGCCTCCCGCACAGTGGGAGATTTGTAATCACCTGTAGTTCAACGTTATCTGGTGCAATGACGTCGGATATCGTTGTTGCAAGTCGATCGACTGAACCAAGTACTTTCCGAAGGAGTATTGAAGAGGTATGCAACTGGACGTCACAATCACCCCCGACTCCTCGACCGTCGAACTGAACAGTGTCGACGACTTCACCAGTCTCTCGGTCGTCGTTGGCGGCGACGATCGATCCGAGACTCTGAGTCGGGTACTGGAACCGTGGGGGGAACTCGAGGGGGATCACGTCTGGCTCGACATCGGCCACTTGGAGCAAGCCGTCGCTGCCCGGATCGGAAACACCGAGTGGAGACAGAAGTTCTCCGCGATGGTGGACTACGCACGCGCCCACGGCTGGGTGGATCGCGACAACAGGGTGCGAGCACACCGTGAATCACTCTGACTCCGCGTTCGCCACGGTTGAGACGTTTGTCGAGCCCGTGCGAAGCTCGTTCGTATGACCGACTCCCGGCAGAACCGTCAAGGCGACGCGACGCGTCTGCGTTTGCTCAAAACTGCTGAAAGGCTTTTCGCGACAGAGGGATTGGATGCAGTTTCGCTGCGCTCGGTCAACGCCGCGGCCGGTCTCGGGCCGTCATCGGTCCACTACCATTTCGGAACCAAGGACGATCTGGTCGCAGCGGTGCTGTTGGACATGGGAACGTCGGTGCGAGATCAGATCAGCGCGAACGTCGACGCCCTCTCCGCCGACAAGACGCCGCCGACGGTCGAGGCGCTGGTACGGGCCGTCACTGCGCCCTACAAGGCATTGCTCCTTCGCCATCGCACGCGGGGAATGCGATGGATCAGAATCGTCACGCAGATCTCGCAGCCGCAGATGTCACGACCGGGCCATCCAGCCCTCGAGGCGACCGAGCTGCACCTGCGTGAACATCTTCTCGACCAGGTCCGTCGTACTTTTCCTGCTACCGATCCCGAACGGCTCGAGACTCGCTGGGCGATTGCCTTGATGGGCTTCCTCCAGGCGTTGAGCCGGGCGGACGATTGGAGCGGAAGTGGCAAGCCGCTCGCGCCGGAGCGGCTTGCCGACTTCTACGAGGACCAGGTCGTCTTTCTGGTGGGTGGTGTGCGGCAGTTATTGGGGTGAGCGCCTAATCGATGCGTCTCCTATTTCTGCGCGACCACTGACTTCCGCATTTCCATTACATGAGTAATAGCTTCGGAAATTCCGGACCGGTAACCGATATTCTTTTCGGAATCACCCGGAGTGGAATCAAGCTCCGATTCGAGTCTCGTTTGAATGCGGTCCAGGGTATGGATTGTTCTTTTCACGATGGTTGATTCTCTTTCTGCGGTAAATCCGATAGAAGTATTCCGGATTGCCGAGCGTGTTCGTCGAGGACGCAGAGTGAAGCGAGGGTCATGCCCGCTGCGTACCCGCGCGAGCGTGCGTCAGTTCCTCGATTACGTGACTTGAACAGGTTGAACGTTTCGTGCAGGTGCACGAGGGTGTCGGTGGAGGCAGGCATTGGTCAGCTTCGCAATCAGCTCGTCTTCTCTGGACTTTGCTGTCAGCTCCGCTTCCGCTTACGGATGAACTCGGAAGACTCCGCAGTTTTCGCCCGCTTCTCCGCGCGGCGTTCCTTGATCGACTGGGCGGGTTTCTTCATGTTCTTACCCGGCGCCTTGTCAGCCATTGTCGCTCCTCATTTTTCGAAGTGGCAATCACAAACTGACCTCGACCATACTTCATTTACAGAAAAAAGCCAGTTGCTTCTTTTTTGCTACTTTTTTCCGGAGTCGACGGGGCTGACGGAAGTAATTCGGTGCAACGTGAAACGGCGAACCGCGCCGCTCGCGGGGTCGAAGGCGTCCAGCTGTCCGCCGCCCACGCTGACGGGGTCGACGATGCGATGCGTCGCGACCCCCTGGGCGTCGACGTAGCCGATGTTGACGCTCGAATTGTCTCGGGCCGCCGTGGCCAGCAAGGCGATGGTGGCGGCGTTGTTCTCCCGTGAACCGTCCGTTCGCACTCCGCCGCGGCCCGGGGCGGAAGCACGGTCTCCGGCCCGCATCGTGCGGACCAACGACGCCAGCTGATCCGCCGACGGGCTCGCCGGCATCCTCGACGCCGGTCGGCTGCGACGGTTGGGTACACGTGCCCCGCGTGGGCGGAGATCGACCAACGTGCCCGAGGAGTCCTCACCTGCCGGCGCGAATCCGGCGGCTCGCAGCTCGGTCAGGACTTCGCGGAGAGGGGCCTGCGAAATCGCGACGGTGGGAGCCAAGGCGCGCAGTGCCAACGGCTCGGCCACTGCGGATGCGAGGACCTCCGCCAGCAGTGACGCGTCCTCACATCGAATGAACGACGCCGCCACTCCGGCACGCAGTCGTCCGTGTCGACGGGCGACATCGTCGATCAGATACGAAAGTGATTGGGGGACAGGAGTCTTCGATTTCGAAGCGAACATCGCATGCAGTTCGGTGGCCGTCAGACCGGCGTCGAGCGCACGACGCACGCTGTCCTCGCTGATGCGGTACATGGACGCCGATCCGGCCGACTCGATGTCTGCGACCAGGCTCACCTGCTCGAGCAGGTCCGGTACCAGCGGGCCGGGCGCAACCAGAGTCAGATCCGCCTGGACCAGGATGTAGTCGATGGGCTCGGGTAGCGCGGACTGCATTTCGGCTTCGGCGTCCCCGCCGTGCAGCAAGGCTCGTCCAGGTGACGACAACGCGCCGCGGGCCACCAGCCCGAGAGCAGCGGCCTCGTCCAGAGTCCGCTCGATCGCGAACGTCCGCAGGCGCCCGCTCCATCGCGGGCGTCGCCACGCCAGCAGCCGACTTACCTCGACGGCCGACGCGGTCTGGCCGCTGTCGAGTTCGGAGAGCAGCCCCAGAATGGCCTGACGATCTCGCGGAGCCGCCGGAGCGCGGCCCTCCTCGGACAACGCCGCGATCGGCTTGTCGGTGGAATCGCGCAGCCCGATCATCCACGGGACTCGAGGTACGTCGACCCAGGCGGACGCCAGGACCTCCCACCGTCGCGCTGTGGATGCGTTCAGCCAGCCGTCGACCGCAAGCGTGGGCGTCCAGTATTCGTCCGCGTTGTCCGAGACCGGCGCCGGGTCTGGTGTTCCACTGGCGATGAGTCCGGCTGCCGAGAGCAACTCGACAAGTAGGCTCACGCGCGCTTCGTCGAGATCGGCCGTCTTGGCCACGCGTCGTAGTTCTCGAACACCGAGCCCACCGGCTCGCAGTGCGGGGGCCGGCGCTGCGCCCAGAACAGCGATCACGTTCTCGCATTGGCGTACCAACTCGAGCGCCTCGCCGGCTGCTGCGGCGTTCACGTCCGCCGGCTTGAGTTTGTCGCCCCCGATGACAGGTGCGGTCAGCGTCGTCGGATCGAAAACCGGCTCGCCGCGGATGACCTGACGAACCGTCGCCGGAAGCTCGACGGTCTGCTCGTCGAGCCACCGCAGCAGGCCGGCCGCCAGCAGTCGTTGAACCGGGCGCTCAGGCGGCGTTCCGGGGGCAGCGTCGCGGGTGCGACCGATCGGGCTGGAGTTGGCGAGTGTCTCGAGGAGATCCCGCTCGCGGGTGTCCAGAGCGTTGAGCGCAGCCGAGATCTCGGTCTCGGTCATCGCCTCGGCAGGTTCGAGGGCGCGCCCCACACGCCACGGAATCATCCCGATGACTGCCGGGACGACGCTGATGGGATCGACACCCCAGATGAGGGCGGACGCGCGCATCTTCGACAGAGACTTGTCGACGGCCTTCTTGGTGACCTTGCCCTTGCCGGTCAGGGCGCGTTCGGCGATCGCACTGTTGAGCTCCGCCCGCGTCATCGGAGTTTCCTCGGCGCCGGCCAGTGCCAACAATTCGAGAAGACCGAAATCGAGGGTGTCGAGTTCGTCCGCGGCTCGGCTGACCGACGCGCGTTGCTGTGCCCGACCGCTGAGAACCACCATCGTGCTCGGCGGCGGTACGGCCAGATCGGGGCGCAGACGCAGCAACTCCGTCAACTCGGCGTCACTGCGCGCCGAGAGCCAATCGGTCAGACTTTCGGCTGCGGAACTGCCCGCCGGGGTGCCACGTGTTTCGGTCATCAGGTATCAGATTAGAGACCTGGTCTGTACGGCGTAACGGCGTCCTGTCAAAATGACTTCGTGGCCAACAATTCGAAGCAACACTATGTAGATCCAGGATGGCCGGAAACTGCAGACGGAGATCACGCAGTGACCGAATTGTCATCGACCCGCGCAGGTGGACTTTCACCCTTCGGCGAGGACACCACCTTTCCGGTTCCGGTGGAGTCACTTCCTTACGTACACCCGCACACCGTCATCAACCGATAACAACTCGACACGAAGAAGGCCCGCACCGAATCGGTGCGGGCCTTCTTGATGTTCGAGCGTCCGAGCGGACAGTCTTGCCGGTGTTACTTGAGGAACGACTTCGCGGTGTCGGCGACTGCGAGGATCTGCGGGTCGACCGGGATGCCGTTGGCCTCGGCGAATGCGATTGCCTGATCGATGGCGTCGGCGACCGGGTGTGCAACGGTCTGTGCGACCTGCTGCGCCGGAGCCGGAGCTGCCTGAGGAGCCGTGGTGGCCGGAGCGGAACGCTCGGTGGCGCCGCTGCTCAGCCCGAGGCTGGAGGAGCAGGACGGCCATGCGCCCCAACCCTGGTTTGCGAGAACACGCTCGGCAACAACGATCTGCTGCTCGCGAGTGGCCTGGTTTGCGGTGGCTGCGTACTGTCCGCCGCCGTGTGCGTTCCACGTGCTGGGGGAGAACTGCAGTCCGCCCTGGTAACCGTTGCCCGTGTTGATGGCCCAGTTTCCGCCGGCCTCACACTGGGCGAGACGATCCCAGTCGGAGTCGGGGGCAGCGTTTGCGGTTCCGGTGGCTGCAATTCCTGCTACGCCCATGATGGCGCCGGTGACGGCGACCTTGGCGACAGTGCGGCCGGTGGTGGTGGGCTTGCGATGGCGTCCGCTCATGATGGTCGAAATCCTCTCCACACGCGCCTGCGAGGTCAGCTGTCGGGTTCGGGCTGAGAGGTCGCCCGGCCTCGCCTTTCCTGGCTGGAAAGGGTCTGGCTTCACCCCAAGATTCGGTCTTGCGATCGAACCGGTGTCCACTGGAGAACTTTTCTGTTCTCACAGAGGACTTTGGGTCCCCCGTCCTCGTCCCTGGAATGCTCTGTCGGAAGTCCGGTACCCGCGGGACAAGGCTTGGCGCGGCGGGCCGGAGGTGGCCGAGTTTCCCGGCCGAAAACGACGGTAACGGCTCGAGTCGCTCGTGTCACCATTTGATAACGCGGCGTGGCGAAGGACGTACAACGCGTCACACAAAGCGCAGGAGACTCTTCCCAGGTAGGTGGGGGTGACTGAGTGAATGTCGGGTTGTGTCCGTTCCGTTATCCATCCGTAATGTGAGCAAGGTCACACGTTATGTGGAAATAGAATTTCGGGCGATTGAGAGGTGTGTCGATCCGCGCCCAGGGTGTGGCCCGTGTCTCAACATCGAGATTGAAACTTAGGTTAGGTTTGCCTGACTTGCCTCGATTGGGCAGGTTTCGCAGAGTCTTCCAAAGAAGTAGGGCACCCCTCATGAAACTGCAATACCGTCGGCGTGCGGTCACCGCGTCGCTCGCCGTCGCCGCTGCTGCTGTCGGCCTGGCCGTCACTGCTCCCGCTGCACACGCCTCACCCGAGGATCCGACACACGGTGTTGTCGGAAGCTATACCGCAACCCAGCCCGGCGACATCGTCGTCGACTCGGCAACCCACCGCGGATACATCACGCAGTACGGCGGACCGACCAGCTCGTTGTCCGTCGTCGACACGAACACCGGCAAGTCCGTCGGCACCATCGACGGCGTCGTCGGTTACCCGTCGGCACTTGCCGTCGACTCAAGCCTCGGACGCGCATACGTGTCCTCCTCCTACGGCGGCGCGATCTCGATTGTCGACACGAAGACCGGGAAGGTCGAAAAGACGGTCACGCTGAGCGAGAAGAACCCCGACGGCTCGCGTCCGCAGATCAACGATGTCGTCGTCGATCCCACAACACACCGCGCGTACTTCTCGGACTACAAGTCCGGCAACATCCGAGTCGTCGACCCCAACGCCGCCGACGCCGTGTCGAGCATTCTGGTCCACAAGTCGGCAACGCCGACCAAGCTCGCCTTCGACAGTGTCCGCGGCTTCCTCTACATCGCGGACACCAACTTCTTCGACGAGAATTACGGCCGCACGCTGTGGCAGGCGGACGTACGCAAGGGCGGAGCACTCAAGTCGATCGTGCGTGCCGACAACCTCTACCCGGTCGACGTCGATGTCGACACGAACACCGGCAACATCTACATGACCGACACCCGGGCAACCAACCTGTGGGCGATCACCCCGGCCGGCGCGATTCTGTCGAAGACCACGCTGTCTCCGACCGCGATTCCCAACGGCGTGGTCGTCGACGCTGCGGCAGGCATTGCATATGTCGCGGACGTCATGAACGGACACCTGTGGTCGGTCGATCTGACGACCCGCGCCACCACCGCTCTGACCGATACCAAGGTTCCGGCACTGGAGAAGGTCAAAAACCTCGCGCTCGACACCTCGACCGGCGCCATCGCGTCGACGACCAACGGGGGCAAGGTGACAGTCGTTGCCGCGTACCCGCTACCCGCGACCGTCGAATTGCCTGCCGCTCAGGTAGGTAAGGCATATTCGCAGAAGCTCACTGCCGCCGATGCGCGCGCAACCTTTGCACTCACCAGTGGCACTCTGCCCGGCGGACTGTCCCTCGCACAGGACGGCACCATCTCGGGTACCCCCACCGCTGTCGGCAGCGTCACCGTCGAGATCACTGCGAAGAGCGTGCTTTCGCGTGCTTCGAGCGTGACCATCGTGGTCTCCGAGGGGCCGGTCGGCCCCGTCGATCCGGGCAACCCGGGAACGGGTACCGGTTCGCTCGGTAACCTCCCCGGACTCGGTAGCCTCGGGCGCTAGATCCGACCTGATACGAGAGAACCCGACCACAGCACCTGCTGTGGTCGGGTTCTTCGGTCTGCGAGGCCGCTTTCGCGTAACGCGATCGACGACTATGCGTAATTCACCCGGTCCACGTCGACGATCTCCTTGCCGAGCGGCATCAGCGAGATCGGAATCATCTTCAGGTTCGCGACCGCGAGCGGAATTCCGATGATCGTGATCGCCATCGCGACGGCGGTGACGATGTGTCCGATCGCCAACCAGATACCGGCGATGATCACCCAGATGACATTGCCGATCATCGAACCGACACCAGCGGTCGGCTTGTCGACGACGGTCTTACCGAACGGCCACAGTGCGTAGATGCCGATGCGGAATGCCGCGATTCCGAAGGGAATCGTGATGATGAGGATGCAGCAGATGATGCCTGCGGCGAAGTAACCCAACGCCAGCCAGAAGCCGCCGAAGACCAGCCAGATCACGTTCAGGAGGATTCTCATGGTCAGTGACCTTTCGGTTGGAGGCGGGAGTGATCAGCGCACGCGTCGACCGGATCTGAGCGTGTAGACGATGGCCAGAAGGAAGCCGATCGGGCACGCGAGTGCTACCAGGTACAACGCCAGGCCGGGTGGGGTGTCGCTGAAGATATGGACTGCGAAGATGGCCACGATCGCCAGGAATCCGACGATGAACAGTGCCATCGCCGTACGGAACAGACCGTTTCCGGTGCCGGAAGTGCGCGGGTTCGGTTGAGGGTCCACACCTACGAGGATAGTGCCTGTAAACCTGGGTGCCGACCCGGGTTCGTCACAGGTAGACTGTTAACAGACTGCGCGCCCCGCTGAAGCAAGTGTGGGGCGCGTTCTTTTGCATTCTTCCACCGGAAGCGATGCGAGCAAGGCCATGAGGCTCTTCCGAGAGCCTCCCGAGCACATTGGGGCAGACGCCCCAGTCGAGTGATGAGCAGGTGAACGCGGTGCCGACCGGCAAGGTGAAGTGGTACGACGTCGAAAAGGGTTTCGGCTTTCTGTCGCAGGAAGAGGGCGAGGACGTCTACGTCCGTGCTTCCGCTCTCCCCGAGGGCGTCGAAGGCTTGAAGGCCGGCCAGCGCGTCGAGTTCGGAATGGCTGCGGGCCGCCGCGGTCCGCAGGCACTGAGCCTGAAGGTACTCGAGCCGGCGCCGTCGTTGCGCGGCGCGACGGCGACGCGTCGTGAGCCCGTCGAGCGTAAGCACACCCCTGATCAGTTGCACGGCATGGTCGAGGACATGATCACGTTGCTCGAGGCGAAGGTCCAGCCGGATCTGCGCAACGGCAAGTACCCGGACCGCAAGACCGCTCAGCGGATCTCCGAGGTCGTCCGGGCCGTCGCTCGCGAGCTCGACACCTGATCGCTCGATACGAGCTGCCATACACGGCTTCGAAACAAAATGCCCTGCACACCAATCGGTGTGCAGGGCATTTTCGACGTTCCGGGGATCAAGCGGTCTTGATCGACCAGATCAGCAGTCCCTGTTCGCTTCCCTCACCGACGGCGAGGTGGATTTCGACGCCGACGAGTTGCTTGACGGGATCGCTCGAAGACTCGACCGTCACTGCCAGGGCCTCGCCGGGCTCGAAGACTCGGGGCTCACCGGTCTGGTTGCCGTCGGCATCCTCGTAGACGGCGAGCAGTGCCCACTGCGCATCCGAGACGTCCGTCGACAACGACAGCTGCAGCGGGTAGCCCGCTGGAACGTCGAGTGCGTAGATGTCGCCCACCTGGGCGCACTGGGACAGGTCGATGGTGCAGAAACCGGCAGGGTTCGTTTCGATCGTCTTGCCGTGTGCGTATGCAGTGATGACCGGCAGCTTGTCGGGGTCGTCGTTGATGTTCTTGATGATCACGAAAAGAACGGAGACGTAAGCAACCAGTGCCACCACCATCAGGACACTGATCGCTGCCACGATCTTCTTTGTTCTCGAGCGCATCATCACTGCGGAGTACTTCCTTGTCCTCGGTTGGATTTACCGGTGTAAATCACTTCGGTCACTTCTTGTTCGGCCAGATCGGGTCGCTTCCCGCCGAGGCCGGGCAGGAGGCTGCTTCCTCGGTAGCTCAGGAAGGTCTGCAGAAGCCCGATCGTCAGGAACACCGATACAACAGTGAACCCGATCCAGTATTCGGTCGGAAGCAGAACCCCCAATGCGCCGCCGAGTACCCAGCTCAGCTGCAGAACCGTCTCGGATCTACCGAATCCGGACGCGATCGATTCCTCGGGCAGGTCGTGCTGGAGTGACGCGTCGAGTGAGACCTTGGCGAGCGCGCTGGCGGCCGATGCGATGAGCGTGGCAAGCGCGGCCGTCATGAGGTTGTCCGTCAGAGCTGCGATCACCGCGATGATCCACACCGACGCAGTACACCGGAGCACGATCAAGGCAGGCCGGCCGAGCTTGAGGCGCGCACCCGTGGCATTTCCGGCGAAGTTACCCAGACCGGCTGCTGCGCCGACCAGGCCGAGCATCATGGCCTGCTGGAGCGGCTCGTGATCGGTGCGTGATTTGGCGACGAACGCGATGTAGAGCGTCAGGAAGCCGGTGAGCACGCGAATGGTGCCGTTGCCCCAGAGTCCGATGATCACGGCGCGTCCGAGAGGCTGACGGACCTTGGCAGGTTTGGCGTCCGGCTGCGGTGGGGCGCTGCCGGCGTGATGCGCTTCGTCCGGGTGGTAGGTGATGGTCGCGGGAACCTCACCCTCGGTGACCTCGACCCACGACGGGATTCGCATGCTCAGATATGCGCCGAACACGGTGACGGCGACCGCGAACCACAAGGCGCCGGTGGAACCGAAAGCCAGCGCGAGCGCACCTGCGACAGCGCCGGCCCCGATCGTTCCACCGATCAGCCCGAAGACCGTCAGACGCGAATTCACGCGCACCAGGTCTATTTCCGGTGGTAGGACGCGTGGTGTCACTGCGCTCTTGAGCACCGAGAACGATTTACTGAGCACCATCATGCCGAGCGCGGCCGGATAGAGGATCCAACTGTCGAAGTTGAAGACCAGGATCACCGCGAGGAGCGTCCGGATTCCGAACGACGACGCGAGTGCGATGCGGCGTCCGCGCTGCAACCGGTCGAGCATGGGGCCGATGAGCGGTGCGATGACCGCGAACGGTGCGATCGTGATCAGGAGATAGAGCGCGACCTTGGTCTTGTCCTCGCCCGTCGCGGCCGAGAAGAACAGCGTGTTGGCCAGAGCGACGGAGATCGCCGCGTCGGTCGCGTTGTTCGTCATCACCGCGTAGGTGAGAGCGGTCAGACCGGACTTGTCCGCGCCGTCGGCCTTCGCCGCGCGCTGGAAGGTCGCGATGCCCTTGTTCGTCAGTTCGCGGCTGCGCATCGCTGCGACGCGAGTGACGGTGAGCTTGCGAGGCATCGGTGGAGCCTTGGGAGCGTCCGCCCCCGGCGTCTTCGAACCGGCCGCGGATTCGGAGTCTCCCCGCGATTCGGGAATCGGATGCAGCGGTGGCAAAGGCGTGCGACGGGCAGCGGGACGGGCCGAAGGTGGGTAATTGTCCGGGCGGGCCGCGGGTGGGTAATTGTCGTAACCGGGGTGCACCTGTTGCCCCTCCGGCTCGTCGTGGATTCGCCGAGTTTCGGGGTCGTAGGGTTCGCGCGGTCCGGTCACCACTCAATTCTGTCCTAGTGTCGGCGCGGCTACCACGCACACCCCTGCGAGTCCTGTGTCATGTCGGACTCAGTTAACAAAACGGACTTCGAACATCTGCGGCCAATACTTGCCGGTGAGCAGGAATCGATCGGTACCGGGAATCTGCGCGATGCCGTTGAGAACGTCGACGGTGCTGGTCGATCCGTCCGTCGATCCGTCCGCGACGAGTTCTTCGCGTAGCGGCGAAGCGTCGTACACGTTCGTGACGCTGCCGTCCGACGGGTCGATTCGGACGACGGTGTCCGTGGTCCAGACATTGGCGTAGACGGAGCCGTCTTCGGCGCATTCCAATTCGTTCAGCTTGCCGACGGACTCCGAAGATCTGGTGACGTCGACGGTCGAGATCGGCGCAAAGGTTTCGGGATCGCGAAAGGTCAACGTGGCCGAACCGTCGCTCGAGACAATCCGATCCCCGAGCGAGCAGATTCCCCATCCCTCGGTGTCGAGTGGGAACCGCCCCCGTTCGGTCAAGGTGTCCTTGTCACGGGCGATGGCAACGCCGTCTTTCCAGGTGAGTTGCCACAGTGTGTCTCCGGCGACCGTGATGCCCTCACCGAACAACGGCGGGTCGAGATCGGCACGCGCAACTTCCGGTCCCGAAGCGGGGGACTGCTCGTCGGAGATCTCGCTCGAGCGCACCCAGGACTGCCCGACGCGTCCGGTGCTTTCGTACAACCGGTTTCCGTCGATCTCGAGGCCCTGCGTGAACGCGTCGGGATCGTGCGCGGACACTCGAACGATCTCGACGGAGCCGGTTTCGGACGTGAGGTTGTCGGGAGCGCCGGGGGAATCGGAGCACCCCGCCAAGGCCGAGGCGATCACGGCGACCACTGCAAAAGTGCGCACGGAATTGGCGTGTGACCTACTCATCTGCCCAGCATGGCAGCCCAGTGCGTTGCGGACTTGCGGTGGTGCGGCAAACTGGAGGAGTGAGTGTTGCTACTTCTCCAGAGCGTGCAGTGCCGCGCCCAGTACTGGCCGATGCGGTCGAGCTTGCCCGAAAGGCAGTCGTCGACCTGCATGAAGGCGGTGTGGGGGCATACCTCGGCGTGACGTCGGAGGACGAATTTGCCGCCACCCATCGATTTGCAGCAGACATTCCGGGATACCGCGGTTGGCAGTGGGCGGTTGTCGTCGCTGCCGGACCGGAGGACACCCACGCCACGATCAGTGAGTTGGCGCTGTTGCCGGGTCCCGACGCGTTGGTTGCGCCGGAATGGCTGCCATGGGATCAGCGGATTCGTCCCGGCGATCTGTCCGTCGGTGACCTACTCGCCCCGCCGGCCGAGGATCCTCGCCTCGTTCCCGGCTACGTCGCCACCGGTGACCCGGAAGTCGACGAGGTAGCTCTCGAAATCGGGCTCGGCCGCAAACAGGTCATGAGCCGCGAGGGCCGACTCGATGCCGCGCAGCGTTGGTTCGACGGTGACTTCGGCCCGGAGTCGGAGATGGCGAAGGCCGCGCCGTCGACGTGTGGACTGTGTGGATTCTTCCTTCCACTCGCCGGTTCGCTGCACGCAGCGTTCGGTGTGTGCGGAAACGAACTCTCCGCAGACGGCCGTGTGGTCAGCGTGTCCTACGGTTGTGGCGCGCACTCGGACACCAGCCTGCCGCTCGGTGCGGGCTCGCCGCAGTTCGACGCATTCGACGACGGGGCCGTCGAGCTGATTGCGGTGCCCGCTCGCCCGTCGAGCGCTGTTGCAGTTGAGGATTCGGTATCCACCGAGTAGAAGATCCGTTCGGTACGGACGCACTCCGCGAGGCGACGCTGCGCGCGTGGTCGGAATCTCCGACGCGATTGCGTGAAGACGCGGCTGCGGAATCCGACCTCGCAAAGGCCGGGTACCGCGACCGTCTGCTCACCGAACTGGCGCAGAACGCTGCCGATGCAGCTGCACGCGAGGGCGTCCAGGGCTCTTTGTGGGTGGATGTGGACGGTCGGACGCTGACGGTGGCGAACACGGGCCGTCCACTGGACGAATCCGGTGTACATGCGCTGACCGCGCTGCGCGCGTCGAACAAGGTCGACGCCGACGAAGGTGTGACGGGACGGTTCGGCGTCGGATTCTCGGCAGTTCTCTCGGTCAGTGACGAGGTGGAACTGCGCTCGTCGACGGGATCGATTCGATTCTCTGCCTCGCACACTCTGCGCGAGATCGAGTCTCGCGAACTCCCGGTGCCGGAAACCGGTGTCCCCGTACTTCGTTTGGTGTGGCCGTCTGGCGAATTGCCGAGCGATGGTGCTGATTCGGAAGTGGTGCTGACGCTTCGGCCGGACGTCGATGCCGCGGCGCTGCTTTCGCAGATGACACGTGAGGCAGTCGACCTGCTGCTCGAACTCCCGGCTCTCGGATCAATTCGTCTGGGTGAGAAGACTTTTCGGCGATCGGAACGGGTGCTGGATTCCGGCCTCGTCGAGATCGCGATCGGTGATCGCACGTGGTGGCAGTACACCGCGCCGAACGCGCGATGGTTGGTGCCGGTCCGCGACGGGGTCGTCGAGCCGGTCGCAGACGACGTCCTGCGGGCGCCGACGCGATCCGACGAGGAACTGTCGATCCCCGCGATCATCATTGCCGACATTGCAATGCAACCCGATCGGCGACGCCTCATGCCCGCTGCACCGATCGCTCCGCTTGCCGAGGGGTACGCGAAGTTCCTTGCTGCACTACCTCCTCGGCAGCGAACGGCACTCGTTCCGATCCCTGCCTTTGCCCGCAGTGAAACGGATTCGCTTCTGCGCGAAGCGCTTCTGAAGGAGCTGCAGGAAAACGAGTGGCTTCCGGTGGTCGGTGAGCCCGACCGCGCGCCGCAGCGAGCGTCCGTGGTGCCCGGGCTCAGTGATGACCTTGCCGAGTTGCTCACCGACATCATCGGTGGCCTGGTTGTCCCCGAGCTCTCCGGCCCCAAGCACGAGCGAGCGCTCGCGGCGGTGTCGACACACCGCATCGGGCTCGCGCGCATCGCCGAACTGCTCAGCGGTTCGGAACGTGAACCCAAGTGGTGGAATCGCCTCTATTCGGCTCTCGAGCCTCTGGTGATCGACACTCTTGCGGTGGAAGAGCTTGGAACACTGCCGGTTCCGCTCTCCGACGGACGGACGGTGACCGGGCCGCGGACCGTCGTCGTCGGCGTCGAACTGGGCGAAGACGCGCCGTCGGTGGAGTGGACGAGGTTGGTTCATCCCGTCGCGGTTCACCCGTTGCTGTCTCGATTGGGAGCGCAGACCGCGAGTGCCACCGACCTGCTGTCCGATCCGGCGCTGCGCGCATTGATCGAAGATGCTGCGGACCAAGATGATTCGGTAGCGACGGAGTTGGCGCAAGTGGTGCTCGGATTGGCGGCCCACGTGGCGCCAGGGGCGCTGCCGTCGTGGATCGGTGAAGTGCTACTTCCTGATTCGGAGGGCGAATTGCGGTCCGCCGACCAACTTCTGCTTCCGGGAGCTCCCCTTGCAAGCGTCCTGGTCGAGGATTCTCCCTTCGGCATCGTCGACGCTGATTTTGTTCAGCAGGTGGGGGAGCAGGCGCTACGGGTAGTCGGTGTCGGGTGGGGTTTCACGGTGGTCCGTGAGGAATTGCCTTCCGGCCCCGATCACGATCTCGACGCCGAAGACGCATGGTGGGACACCCTCGACGAGGACCCCGAATACATCGAAGCCGTGCGCGATCTCGACCTCGTGGACGAAGACCGCTGGCCGCAGGCGTTGTCGCTGCTGGTCGAGTCGCCGGCGACACGGGCGCTGCTCACCGACCGTCGTGGATACACGGCGTGGTGGTTGCGTTCGAATGCCGAACTCGGCGGTGAGGTGCTGGGCTTGCTGCGCGCTCCGGGCGATCGCACCTTCGAGGGATTGCTCGATGCTGCCGAACACCCCGACGCCGGATTCTTCTCCGGATTGCTGGCATCGGATACCGTCGACGATCCGGAACTGGCTCAGCTGCTGCTCGATCGGCTTGCCGACCCACTACGGATGCCGGCCTCCGCCGTCGTCGCGCGGACGCACCGACTGCTGGGTGAGGCAGCGCAGCGACGGGTTCTCGACCTGGAGGAACTGCACCTGCCTCCGTTCGTGCGAGGCCTTTCCGGCGATCTGGTCGATCCCGGCGACGCCCTTGTCCTCGACCGACCGTGGCTGGGAGCGGCACTACCTGCACAACGAGTCGTGCTCGGCAGCTTCGAGACGGCCGACGCACTGGCAGATCTGCTCGACGTCGCGACGGCGTCCACGTCAGTCCATGGACGAGTGAGCAGCACCGGCGTCGTGACGACGTGGGCGAACGAACCGCAGGCAGTTCTCGGCTTCGCAGCCCTCGGCCGTGAGGTACCCAGCGGCGAGGTAGTGATCCATCACGAACTGTCGGTGGAACTGACGGGGGCGGTCGAGACGACGGTGATCGTGCCGTGGTGGGTGGACTCGGACGGCGTTCATCACGTGATGCGTACGTGGACTCTGCCGCAAGGAATGTGAGGGCAGATGTCTTTTGATCAGTGGGTACTCGACAGCGCAGTGAGTCAGCGGACGGCGTGGCTCGTGGACGTCGTCGACGTCATCACCGACAGCGGCGGAACCCTCGCGTCGTGGCTGATCGCGACGCTGCTCACGATCGTGCTTCTGGTTCGGGGACTACGCACCGAAGCTCTGCTGATCGCCGGATCGATGTTGACCGGTCTGCTCGTGATGAGCGGATTGAAGCGCATCTTCACGCGAACCCGTCCACCCCTGCCGGAGCGGTTGATCGAAATCGATTCGTATTCGTTCCCGTCGGGCCACGCGATGATGAGCGCGATCCTCGCGACTTCGGTTGCCGCCGTGATCCTTCGTCTTGCCTTGCCGAGGCTCGCGAAGACGGCAATGCTCGCGAGCCTCGGCCTGTACACGATCGCCGTCGGATTCTCCCGCGTCTACCTGGCTGCCCATTGGATGACCGATGTACTGGCAGGTTGGGCGTTCGGGATGATGTGGGCCGGGGTGTGGATCTGGGGAACCGCGCAGATCAGAAAGCGCCGGGCGCTGGTTACTTCGTGAGTTCGGCGAGTAGTTGGCTCGTGGCCCACGGCAAGCTCAGTGCCGAGCTCGCGGTCAAGGCCGCACCGACCTGCGGAGCCTGATCGTCGTTGACGTAGACGACGCGATTGTCCTTGACCACGTCGAGTTGCTGGAAGCCAGGGTTGTTTCGGACCGCCTGTGCGGCATCGGGATTGCCGATGACAACGAGACGGTCCACGTCGAGAAGATCCAGTCGTTCGGTGGAGATCGGCGCGTAGAACTCACCGTTCATCAAGGCCTCGACCGCGGGAGCAGGTTTGAATCCGAGACTGCCGAGAACCCGTCCGCGGGCGTCCTCGGAGGAGAAGGCGTAGAACTCCGGGGTCGCGTCGACGCTGATGATCACCGCGGTCTGGTCTGCAAATTCCGGGTGAGCGCTTCTGGCGTCGGCGAACTGCCTGTCGATATCGGCGACCAACTTCTCGCCGTCGGCTTCGCGGCCCACTGCCTTCGCTGCGGTCTTCGTCGTGATCTGCCACGGAGTTGCGTAGTCGCCGTAGGCCGGATCCTTCGCGACGGTCGGGGCGATCGCGGAAAGTGTGCTGTACAGGTCTTTGTCGATGCTCGAGTAGAGCGCGAGGATCAGGTCGGGCTCGAGCGCAGCGATCTTTTCGACGCTGATCGTGGTTTCGGGATTGCTGCCGACGACGGTCGGTTCGGTTCCGCCCCAAGGGCCGGTGACCCATGGCCACGTGCGGTTGACGTCCGGTTCGCCCGGGTACTGGTTGACCATTCCGACGGGCTTGATGCCAAGAGCCAACAGAGCCTGCTCGTCGTTGTAACCGACGGTGACGATCCGTTGTGGTTCGGAATCGATCGTGGTGCTGCCGAAAGCGTGATCGATCGTGACGGGGAAGGCGCCACCACCGGAACTCGACGGACTACTTGCTGCGTCGTCGTTCGAACTGCAGGAGACGAGTGCTGTGCCGACCAGGGCGACCACAGCAACGGATGTCAGTCTCGTCCAACGTCCTCGGCTTTTCCAACGATTTCGGTGGGAGATCTTCACGGCTACGTGGTTCCTTTCAGCATTGACAAGCTAAGACCGACACTGGAGTGCAGGGTAGGCTTACCATACTGAAAGGGTGAATCGACCTGCTCAGTCGACCAGACCGGCGCCCTGCTGTGCGCCCTTGTCACCGCGCACAGCTGCGCGTCGTTGAATGGAGAACAGAGCGAAGCCGAGGAAGCCGACTCCGATACCCGCGTAACAGATCGGGAGTGCATCCGACCAACGATCGCCGCTCACCGCGACCACGATCGTGGCGATCACCCACAACGCGGTGCCGATGATCAGTGCCGGCGCGGGTGCGGACAATTTGCCGATCAGGCCTGTTGTGTTGCGAGTCTCCGTCACAAAATTAACGCTACCCGTACCCCGGTGGCCTACTCTCCCTAGTGCGACCGGCTTCATGTGCGCCGGCACACGGCGACCTACAGCGATGGGGAAAGAACAAACATGGCGGCACCCGGCAAGATCCTCGACACCTATTTCAAGATCAGCGAACGAGGGTCGACGATCTCGACCGAGATTCGCGGCGGTGTCGTCACCTTCGTGGCGATGGCCTACATCGTGGTCCTCAACCCCCTGATCCTCGGCAGTTTCTCGGCTGACGACGCTGCAGCGAAGACCGACGTTCTCGGCAACATCCTTCCGGTCAACCAGGTGGCTGCGGTCACCGCTCTGGTTGCCGGCCTGATGAGCATCGTCTTCGGTGTCGTTGCCAACTATCCGTTTGCCATCGCCGCGGGTCTCGGCATCAACAGCCTGCTCGCCGTCACAATCGCACCTCAGGTCACCTGGCCCGAGGCGATGGGCCTGGTGGTCATCGACGGTGTGATCATCGTTCTGTTGGCACTCACCGGTTTCCGAACTGCGGTGTTCAATGCGATTCCCTCGGCATTGAAGTCCGCGATCGCGGCCGGTATCGGCATGTTCATCGCCTTCATCGGACTGGTCGACGCCGGATTCGTCCGCCGTATCCCCGATGCCGCCGGTACGACGGTTCCCGTCGGACTCGGAATCAACGGCTCCATCGCTTCGTGGCCGACCGTGGTGTTCATCTTCGGTGTGCTGCTCATGGGTGTTCTGGTAGTGCGCAAGGTTCGTGGTGGACTGCTGATCGGCATCGTCGTCACTACGATCCTCGCTGCGATCATCGAGGCAGTTGCCGACGTCGGACCCTCGCTCGGAACCAACCCCAAGGGCTGGAACCTCAGCATCCCCGCGATCCCGGAGATGCTCGGTGGTATGCCTGATCTGAGCCTGGTCGGCGACGTCAGCATCTTCGGCGCATTCACCCGCATCGGGGTTCTGGCCGCCAGCCTGCTTGTCTTCACCCTCGTGCTCGCGAATTTCTTCGACGCCATGGGCACGATGACGGGTCTCGGTAAGGAAGCCGGCCTGACCGACAAGGACGGAAACCTCCCCAACGTCGGTCGCGCGCTTGTCGTCGAAGGCGCGGGCGCGATCGTCGGCGGTGGCGCTTCGGCGTCGTCGAACACCGTGTTCGTGGAATCCGCGTCGGGTATTGCCGAAGGCGCCCGCACGGGCCTGGCAAACGTCGTGACCGGACTGCTCTTCCTCGTCGCGATGTTCCTGACGCCGCTCTACTCCGTCGTGCCGATCGAGGCAGCTGCGCCTGCCCTCGTCGTCGTCGGTGCGCTGATGATCGGGCAGGTCCGAGACATCGATTTCACCAAGTTCTCGGTTGCTCTCCCGGCGTTCCTGACCATGATCGTCATGCCGTTCACCTACTCGATCGCCAACGGCATCGGCGTCGGCTTCATTTCATGGGTGGTCCTGCACGCTGCCAGCGGTGGTATCAAGAAGATCCACCCGTTGCTCTGGATCGTGGCGGCACTTTTTGTGGCCTACTTCACTGTCGGACCCATTACCGACGCCCTTACGTGAAATCAGGGTTGACCGGTATTCGATTACGTGAGCTACCGGCCAGCTCTTGACGTATTGTCTGACGCGTGACCACCGAAACTCGTGCGCTGGCCAGCGATCTTTCCCTGGCTGTAGTGCGTCTCACCAGGCATCTGCGCGGCCGCAGAGTCGACGCTCAGGTATCGCTGACGCAACTGTCCGCCTTGGCGAGCCTGGATCAGTACGGCCCGATGACTCCTGGCGTACTCGCAGCACGTGAGAAAGTGCAGCCGCCGTCGATGACGCGCGTTGTTGCTTCTCTCGCCGAGCTCGGTCTGGTCGAGCGCTCGCCGCATCCCACGGACGGTCGTCAGATCATCGTGAATCTGTCCGACGCCGGGCAGGCGTTGCTCGCGGACGAAACCCATGCGCGCGAGGCGTGGATGAACGAGCAGCTGGCCGGGCTGGGTGGCGAAGAACTCGCGACGCTGCGCGGTGCCGTCGAGATCATCACCGAGATGGTCAACAAGACGGAGTAGCTCCGCTACCTAGAGGTCGTTGCCCAAACGAATTACTCGAGGGGCAAGATAGTGGGGTGCCCCGAGACCCCGATTCCGGCATGTTTGCCGCGCTCCACAACCGCAACTACCGCCTTTGGGCTTCCGGACAGATCGTTTCTCTGGTCGGCACGTGGATGCAACGCATCGCCCAGGACTGGCTGGTACTGACGCTCTCGGACGGCAACGCGCTGGCGGTGGGCATCGTCATGGCCTTGCAGTTCGGCCCGACGCTGTTCTTGTCGGTGTGGGGTGGGGTGCTTGCCGATCGGTACGACAAGCGTCGGATCCTGATCTTCACGCAGTGGGCGAGTGCGGTATGCGCACTCGTGTTGGGCCTGCTGGACGTCGGTGGGCTCGTCGCGTTGTGGCATGTCTTCCTGATTGCCTTTGCCCTCGGCTGTGTCTCGGCGCTCGACGCACCCGTGCGTCAATCGTTCACCATCGAAATGGTGGGCAAGGAACACCTGTCCAACGCCATCGCGCTCAACTCCATGACGTTCAACACGGCCCGCATCGTCGGTCCGGCCATCTCGGGTGTGCTGATCAACCTGATCGGAACAGGGTGGGTGTTCCTGCTCAACGTCGCGACATTCGGTGGGGTGCTCATCGCGCTCTACCTGATGAACAAGAAGGAGTTGATCCCGTCGGAACCGGCCCCGCGCACCAAGGGGCAGGTGCGCGACGGGTTCCGATATGTATGGGGCCGCAAGGACCTTCGCGTGATCATGGTGTCGGTCTTCATGGTCTCGACCTTCGGCCTGAACTTCGCGATCAGCCTGGCGGTGATGGCGCGCAACACGTTCGGCCTCGAGGCCGACGGTTACGGATTGCTGTCCACGACGCTCGCCGTGGGCACCCTTGCCGGCGCTGCGTACGCCGCAAGACGGAAGGAAGCGCCGCGGTTGCGGACGTTCCTCGGTGCCGCCGTGGCTTTCGGTGTGTTCGAGGTCGCGGTGGGATTGATGCCCACCTACGCGTTGGTGGCGCTGATGTTGATCCCCACGGGCGCACTGACGTTGACGTTCACGACGTCCGCGATGAACATCCTGCAGATGTCGGTGCCTTCCGAGATGCGCGGGCGGGTGATGGGTATCTACATGCTCAGTTTCCTCGGTGGCACACCGCTGGGAAGCCCGTTCCTGGGTTGGCTCGCCGACTCCGTGGACCCACGTGCGCCCTTGATCGTGGGCGGAGTGATCTCGCTCGTCTCGGGCACTGTGGCCGGGGTGTACCTGCTACGCAGCGAAGGGCTGAAACTTCGTCTTGCGCGACCGGAAGACGGTGGCAGGCTGCCGGTTTTCGTCCTGCGTCCGGTGATCGTATGCGACGCGACCGAACAGGCAGTCGAGGCTAGCCGCGCGCCGTGACCTTCTCACGCTTGGGAAACACCGTGTAGCTCAGGGCGATTGCTCCCCAGATTGCGAGTACCACTGTCAGCTTGCTGATCCATCCGTCGAGGGCTCCAGTGCGGGTGGGGTCGTCGACGAGGAAGATGGCCGCGCCGAGAAGTCCGCACGCGACGGCCCAGGCGATCGCGGCTTTGCCGAACTCGCGCCATTCGCGCAGTGCTCGCGCACTCCCGTACTTGGGTGGTGCGACGGGAGCCGGGCCGCCGGCGAATCGGTAGGCGAACCTGGCGTCGGCCCAGGAGATGAGGCTGTGTCCGAACGCGACGGAGAATCCGATGTAGGCCGCGGCAAGCCCATGGGTGAAGTTCGCCTCGCCACCGCCACGAAGATCGAGGGCTGTGGCGACGAGCAGTACGACATCCACCAGGGGCGCGCAGATGAGCAGTGCGGCGCCCAGCGTTTTGCGGCGCAGTAGATAGCGGGCCGCGAGACCTGCGGCGATGAACACCCAGAACATGATTTCGCACGCGATGATCAAGTGGACGATCATGACATCAGCTCATTTCTAGTACGACTGTGTTAGTGATTGAAAACTAGCACAGCTGTGTTAGTTTTGTGAAGTGGTGAAACGTAGCAGTCCGGATGAGCGGCGTGAAGAGATCGCCGAGGCCGTGTGGCGTGTGATCCGTCGAGACGGTGTGGCGAGCGCCAGCGTCCGGGCGGTCGCGGACGAGGCGAAGATGTCGACGGGGTCGCTACGGCACTTCTTCGCGACGCAGTCCGAACTCTTGCTGTTCGCGATGACGCTCGTGACCGTCCGGGTGGAGGAAAGGATTGCCGGCATCGACTTCGATCCCGACATCCGCCGCGCGATCCGTCAGTTCACCGATCAGTTCGTTCCCCTCGACCAAGATCGGCGTGAAGAAATGCAGGTTTGGGAGGCCTTTGCTGCTGCCGCCCAGACCGATTCGGCGTTGACGGCGGTGCGTGACGAGACAGACCGGACCTTGTTCGAGCACTTTCGTTCGTTCGTGGAAGCGGCGCATCGAGCGGGTTTTCTACGGCCGGGTGCCTCGGTCGACATCGAGGCGATGAGATTGCATGCGCTCGCCGACGGGCTCGCGTCGCACGGCGTCGACAATCCCGAGCGAACCAATCCAGAGGTGATCAGCCAGGTGCTCGACGCGCATTTTGTCACGCTGTTGCGTTAGGTCGGGAGTAGTGGTGGGGGCTCGCGGTGCGTACGGCACGATAGACCCGTGGTTCACGTCATCGACATCTCAGATCCCGCCGACCCCCGGCTGGATGACTTTCGCGATCTCAACTCTTCGGATCGGCGCCCCGACCTCCCGGAGGGCAAGGGACTGGTCATCGCCGAGGGAGTGTTCGTCACTCAGCGACTGCTGACTTCGCGGTTCGAGCCGATCAGTCTCCTCGGCGTCGAACGACGGCTCCTGGAGCTCGCTGACGATCTCGACGGTGTGGACGTGCCGTTCTACCGTACGAGCGCCGAAGTGATGGCCGAGGTCGTCGGATTTCACCTCAACCGCGGCGTCCTCGCTGCAGCAGCACGCCCGGCACCGCTCGCGGTCTCGGACGTGTTGAAGGACGCGAAGACCGTCGTGGTCCTCGAAGGCGTCAACGATCACGAGAATCTCGGCTCGATGTTCCGCAACGCGGCGGGGCTCGGTGTCGATGCAGTTCTGTTCGGGAAGGGTTGTGCCGACCCGCTGTACCGGCGGTCGGTCCGTGTGTCGATGGGGCACGTGCTGCGAGTGCCCTTCGCGCATGTGGCAAAGTGGCCACACGACTTGGATGAGCTGCGTGGCAACGGTTTTCAGCTCATTTCCTTGACTCCGAATCCGGAAGCGGTCACTTTGGCCGAAGCGATGACCGGGGAGAAGGTAGCGCTACTGCTGGGCGCCGAGGGGCCAGGTTTGACCGAACATGCGATGCGGGCCACCGATATTCGTGCCAAGATACCCATGGCGCCCGGCACCGACTCGCTCAACGTCGCGACCGCAGCGGCGATGGCCTTCTACGAACGTGTCAGGACCGGCCGGTGACTCAGGACCGCACGCCCTGGTTCACCGGAATCGCGGTGTCGGTGTTCGCAGCCATGCTCTCGACCAGTGCCGTCGCGGCGTTCTGTGTCGCGCTGGGCAACGTGAACGTGCTCCTGGCGGTTGTCGTCAATGTCATTGCGGTAGGCGGACTTGCGCCGACCGTCTGGCGCTGGCGAGCCGTCCCCGTCTGGCGATGGGTGGTCTACGGCGCGGTAGCCGGCGTACCGCTCGGGTGGATCGCAGCGATAGCCGCGTGAACCTGTGAGGCTGCTCGGCGCTACTTGAAGCCGAAGTACCGAGCGAGGCGGCCGCGCGGCTTGGCCACCGGTGCGTCGTGGATCGGCGGCATGTTTTCGGGCATGGGTACCTCTGTCGGCGCCTGCTCGGGCATCGGCGCGGGGGCTGGGGGTGCAGGTTTGGGTGCCTCGCCGGGTCGGTGAATCTTGAAGCCCCACAGGAGAATCTGCGTTGTGTCGAGTTCGTGTTCTCGCGGCGCGCCGGTGTATCGAAATCCCAGCCACTCGAGGTTGGCGGACTCCGCGAACTGTTGCGGGTGGAACGGAAGTGACTGCGGATCAGGCAGGATCCCGGGCGGGTAACGCAGGGGATGGTTGCCGGCCCAGAATTCCAGTTCCCAGGTCTGTGGGATCCCCAGATTTTCGACGATGTCGATCGGGATGGCACTGAACGAGCGTCGTAGCTCGCCGTCCTCCCACAGTGCAAACGAACCCTGCGCGGTTTCGGGGACGGAGCTGATCAACAGCGTCGAGCCACCCTCTGCCGAAAGGTTCCAGGAATCAGGCAGTTTCGAGGGGACGAAGGTGCTGAGTTCGGAGCTGCAGACGACACTCACTCGACCGTACGCGCCGACGAAGACGTAGCCGGGGCTCACCGTCGCGGCCATCGACAGCGGCTGAGGCCCGAGCGACTCGAACTCCTTGTCCGGGTACAGCGACATGGCGATTTTCAGGGCCTCGGTCTGATCCGGCTGTGGGTACCTGCTCAATTCGGTGCGAGCGTCTGCGCCGCCCAGAAACCAGATCGTCGATACCCGTGCAGCCACCGGCAGCCCTCTCTCCTCAGCCTCGCTCGAAAGAAGAATACTTTCCTTCGGGTCAGCGACCGCTGCTGCGGACCCCGAGGAGTACGTCGTCCCACGAGGGAAGAGCAGGCCGTCCGCGCTTGTCCTTGGTCTGCGTCTGCTGCGGAGCGGTTTTCGGGGTCACATCCGGTGCGGGTTCGGGAACCTCTTCGGTGACGTCGGTTTCCGGCTCGACAGCAATCGGTTCGGGCGCCACGATCCGTTCCGCCACCACCGTCCGCTCGGGGACTACTGTGCGCTCGGAAACTGCTGTCCGCTCGGAAACTGCTGCGGGCGCGGGCTCGATCTCCGCCACCGGTTCGACGTCGAATCGGGACAGTTCGAGCTGTTCCGGTTCGTTCGAGACCACCGGTACCAGGCCGCGGAGCGGGCGACCGAAGTCGGGATCGATCAAGTCGAATGCCGCGTCGTCGAGTGCGACGATCGTTCCGCCGTGCGCGTCGGGCTGGTAGCGCCAGTGCGCGGCGTTGGTGGTGCGGCCGGCCTGCCACTGCAACTGCGCGACCCACTGATTGTCCTCGTCGCGCCAGGCATCCCAGGTGGCCTCGTCGATACTGTGGCCGCGGGCGCGGAATGCGTGGGTCACGATTTCGGAGAGGGTGGGAACTGTCGGACCGTTGTCGCGCACCGGGTGTCCGCCCTGCGCCATTTCCGCGGCGCGGGAGCGCTCGAGCAGAACGGGGTACGCAAAGCGCTCGACCTTGCTGATGGGGATCTTCGCTTCTTCGGCGACCTGCTCTACGGAAGCACCGGAACGAATGCGCGCCTGAATTTCGCGGGGACGGAGTTGGCTTTCCATTTCGATCTCAATCTGGCCGAGTCGAGCCACGTCTCCGCGGGAAGCTGCACGAAGTTTGTCATCGGCGGGAAGCCGGAATTTCTGGCCGGTTTCAGCATCTGCGCACACCACATGCGATCCATCGGGTTCAAGTCCGATCACTCGAAGCTCTCGCACATTGACCTCCTTATCGCGCCGGCTCGCGACTTTGCGCCGCGCTCAACTGTAATTCATTCGTGACCATGGACTCGGCAGGACACGCAGGGCGAGATGACCTCGGATCCGCCCACCGGTGTGGTAGCTCACAAGGCCTGGCGCAAACGACGCTCGGCCCCCGACGTCATGCCGGGGGCCGAGCGGTGAAGCAAATGTGAAAATCAGCCGAGCTGAGAAACGACCCAGTCGATGCTCTTGGTGAGAGCGGTGACGTCATCGGGGTCGATGGCCGGGAACATGCCGACGCGCAGCTGGTTGCGGCCGAGCTTGCGGTACGGCTCGGTATCGACGATTCCGTTGGCGCGCAGGATCTTTGCCACCTCGGCAGCGTCGACGTCGTCGTTGAAGTCGATGGTGCCGACAACCTGCGAGCGGTGTGCCGGATCAGCGACGAACGGCGTTGCGAACTCACTGGCCTCGGCCCAGTTGTACAGGCGCGAGGACGAATCCGCGGTGCGAGCGGTAGTCCAGTCGAGGCCGCCGTTGCTGTTCATCCACTCGATCTGGTTGGCGAAGAGCAAGAGGGTGGCCAGGGCCGGGGTGTTGTACGTCTGATCCTTGGAGCTGTTGTCCACGGCGATGGGCAGCGAGAGGAAGTCAGGCGTCCAGCGTCCCGAATCCTTGATCTCCGCGACGCGTTCGAGGGCGGCCGGGCTCATCAGCGCGATCCACAGTCCGCCGTCTGCAGCGAAGCACTTCTGCGGAGCGAAGTAGTAGACGTCGGAATCGGCGACATTGACCGGAAGTCCGCCGGCGCCCGAGGTGGCGTCGATGGCGATCAGTGCGTTCTCCGAACCCGCGGGACGCGAGACGGGGATCGACACACCGGTGGAGGTCTCGTTGTGCGCCCAGCCGATGAGATCGACGGACGGGTCGGAGACCGGCACCGGTGCGCTGCCCGGATCGGCGGAAACGACGATCGGGTCACCGATGAACGGGTTGGCCTTGGCGACCGAAGCGAACTTGGAGCTGAATTCGCCGTTGGTCAGGTGCAGCGACTTCTCGCGGATGAGGCCGAATGCGGCCGCATCCCAGAACGCAGTGGTTCCGCCGTTGCCGAGGACGACCTCGTAGCCCTCGGGCAGTGAGAACAGATCGGCGAGGCCGGAACGAATGCTGGCCACAACGTTCTTGACCGGCTTCTGGCGATGGCTGGTGCCGAACACCGAAGCGCCCACCTCGACCAGGGACTGCAGCTGCTCGGGGCGAACCTTGGAAGGACCGCAGCCGAAGCGTCCGTCGGCGGGCTTGAGGTCGGCGGGGATGATCGGTGTGGAGGTCATCGCTTCTTTCTGTTCCTTCACTTGTGTTCTGTACTACCGTGATTGGCGAATTCGAGCGGGGTACTACGCGTGGCTGATCTGGTCCCAGCCCTCGACCGACTCCGGAGTACGGGGCGCCGGGCCGGTGTAGATGGCGGCCGGGCGTACCAGTTTACCGAGACGCTTCTGCTCGAGGATGTGTGCACACCAGCCGGCGGTGCGGCCACAGGTGAACATGGCAGGCATCATGTGCGCGGGAACCTCGGCGAAGTCGAGGATGACGGCGGCCCAGAACTCGACGTTGGTCTCGATCGCGCGATCGGGACGACGCTCACGCAGTTCTGCCAGTGCAGCCTGCTCGAGAGCTGCGGCAGCCTCGTAGCGGGGAGCGTTGAGGCGCTTGGCCGTGGCGCGGAGCACGCGTGCACGGGGATCTTCGGCGCGGTAGACGCGGTGTCCGAAGCCCATGAGCTTTTCCTTGCGGTCGAGGATTCCCTTGACCAGTGCGCGGGCGTCGCCGGTCTTCTCGGTCTCTTCGATCATCGGAAGAACTCGGGCCGGTGCGCCGCCGTGCAGCGGGCCGGACATCGCGCCGATGGCGCCGGAAAGCGAAGCCGCGACGTCGGCGCCCGTGGAGGCGATGACGCGGGCCGTGAAGGTGGAGGCGTTCATGCCGTGCTCGGCTGCCGAGACCCAGTACGCGTCGATTGCCTCGACGTGTGCCGGATCGGGCTCACCCTTCCAGCGAACCATGAAGCGTTCGGTGACCGTCTTGGCCTCGTCGATGCGGCTCTGCGGGACTGCCGGCTGGTAGATGCCGCGAGCGGACTGCGCGACGTACGACAGCGCCATGACGGATGCGCGGGCGAGCTGGTCGCGGGCGGTCTCGTCATCGATGTCGAGGAGCGGCTGGTAGCCCCAGATGGGAGCCAGCATCGCCAGTCCGGCCTGAACGTCGACACGGACGTCGCCGGTGTGAATGGGGAGGGGGAACGGCTCGGCCGGCGGGAGGCCGGGGCCGAAGCGGCCGTCGACGAGAAGGGCCCATACGTTGCCGAAGGTGACCCTCTGGCCGACCAGGTCTTCGATGTCGACTCCGCGGTAGCGCAGTGCGCCGCCGTCCTTGTCGGGTTCTGCGATATCGCTGGTGAAGGCGACGACGCCTTCGAGTCCGCTCACAAAATCGTCCGGTATTGCTGCGCTCGCTGCCATTCTCGTGGACTCTCCTCGTTCGAGTGCGCCAGGTCTACAGTCGCACTGCCTCAGCTTCAGTGACTGCGCCTCGGTGCTCGCAGGGATGAGCACGCACCGTGTTTTGTACTGCGCAATCGTCTCGTCCCGATTCGGCGCTGTCGCTGGTGCGGCTCGCGGTCCGGGTCGGTCTAGCCACGGCAAACTTTAGCGCGTGCCGCGTAGCCGTTGGCCAGTGAGTACCGGGAGTAGCGTTCTCGGCTGTGTCGAATGAACGTCAGGACCCGCAGGCGGTGGACAACGAAACTCGCGGCCATGCGTGTGGGCTATCCGCAAGCAGGCAGCGAATCGGAAGTCCGTCCGAGGACCGCATGAGTGCGGAATTGGATACTTCGGTTGTCGAAACCGGTTGGCTGCCACTCATGCGCCAATGGCTCGTGGACGCCGTCGAAGCTGACGCGCCGGAGCCCAACGCCATGACTCTGGTCGACGGTGGACGACGGTGGCCGTCCGGCGTCGCGCACCGTGCTCTGCAAAGGGCTCAGCGAGGACGGAGAAGGATCCGACAAGGCTCGTCACCTCGACGCCCACCCGTACGCGTCGGCGAACTTCACGTGGCTGACCCTTGCCAGGCAGGTGATCGTCCCGGCACCACCGAGCGGGTGAGTGTTCAACTGACGCAGGAGTATTGGGCGAACCAGGCCTCGAGGTTCACAGCTCGGCGCGTGGGCGTCGTCGCAGTCTCGTCCGATCGACTCGCGTGCCGATCTCGACGAGCAACTGCGTGAGGTCGCTGCTCGATTCGGCGTGGACGGTGAGATTCCGGTGCCACCGAACTGGGGCGGGATTCTGATTCGGCCGAGTCCGTCGAGTTCTGGCAAGGACGCGCGAACCGCATGCACAATCGAGTTCGCACGAGCCTGGTCGACGGACAGTGGTCCGCCGTCCGTCTCCAGCCGTGAGCCGCTACTCGCGGACACGACTCCGCTCGAGAATCGCGACTATCGACGGCTGTGGACGGCCGGCATCGTCACCGTCATCGGCGCTCAGCTCAGCGTGGTCGCCGTACCGCAACAGGTGTACGAAGATCACCCGAAGCTCGGCCTACGTCGTCCTGACGGGAATCTTCGGTCTGTTCCGCTGGTCGTTTTCGGTCTGTGGGGGGCGCACTGGCCGACGTCATGGATCGACGACGGCTGTTGATGATCACCTCGATCGGACTCGGCGTCACGTCGGTACTGTTCTGGATCCAGGCTGCCCTGAACGTGAACAACGTGTGGTTGGTGCTCGGATTGTTCTCGGTTCAACAGGCGTTCTTCGCGGTGAACCAGCCGACGCGAGCGGCGATCATCCCTCGGTTGATTCCGGGCAGGCAGTTACCTGCCGCGAACTCGCTGAACATGACTGTCGTGCAGTTCGGTGCGATAGCCGGCCCGCTACTGGCGGGTGTCCTCATACCGTCGGCCGGTCTGCAACTGCTGTACCTGCTCGACTCGATCTTTCTTCTGCCACACTGTGGCGGTATGGAAGCTCCCGGCGATTCCGCCGACCGGAACGTCTCGGCGGGCCGGATTGAGCGAGGTCCTCGGCGGTTTCACGTATCTCGCGACGCAGAAGGTTCTGCTCGCGTCGTTCGTGGTGGACATCATCGCGATGGTGTTCGGGATGTCGCGAGCACTGTTCCCGGAGATCGCTCACGAATCCTTCGGTGACCCCGCCAGCGGCGGTTTTGCGCTGGGACTGCTGTTCGCGGCGATGTCGGTGGGAGCCGTTCTGGGCGGAGTCTTCTCGGGTTGGTTGCCACGGTTCAGTACCAGGGGCAAGCCGTTCTGGTCTGCATCGCGCTGTGGGGGCTGTCCATGGTCGGCTTCGGCGTTGCCGTGTACTTCGCGAGTCCCGGTTCCAGTGTGATTCTGCTCTGGTGGCGGTCGCATTCCTGGCATTCGGCGGAGCCGTCGACATGGTCTCGGCGGCTTTTCCGCAGCACGATGCTCCAGCAAGTGGCAACCGACGACATGCGCGGACGACTGCAGGGCGTGTTCATCGTGGTCGTGGCAGGTGGTCCGCGTATCGGTGACGTGCTGCACGGCGTGCAGCCTTCCTGTTCGGACCGGTGTCGCGGCAGGCGGGCGGCGGCTTCCTGGTGATTGTCCGGTGTTGTCCTTTCTGCCCTCGCATTCCCCGGCATTCGTTCGCTACAGGTGGGACGCGCCGTCTGACGTCTGGTTAACCGGTCGCTCGTGGTGGAAACTGGTACGTATGACTGCGCCGCACAGCAGGGTAGGGAGGGTTCGAGATCCGTGGTGGAGGCTATCGAGCCGAGATCGCCGCGGCCGGTGCCGGGTTGCGGCTACTCCGATCACGAAGGACCGAACGGTCAGGCACGCTGACGAGACCTGGGCACTCGGATCGAAGCCACCCTGTCGGCCGGATCGGTTCTCGCGCCGTGGCCCAACCGAATTCGCGACGGGCACTTCATGTTCGACGGGATCGAGCATCAACTCGAGATCACCGAACCTGCGCTGGGGAACGCGAGCCACGGGTTCGTCCGGCGTCGCAATTGGAGCCTCGTGGACCACACGTACGAAGCCGTCGAACTGTCGGTCGACGTGGGACTTCACAAGGGTTGGCCCTATCCGTTGCAGCTGACGGTCGCCTACGAGGTCGGTGCCGGACGGACTGACCGTCACGCACACGGCCACGAACAAGGGTGCGACCTCGTCGCCGTTCGGCTCGGAATGCACACCTTCATTCGCGCCGGCGACTTTCCGCTCGACGAATGTGCTCTGCATCTGGCAGCAGGCACCGGTTGCCGATCGATCCGGCGAGGATGCTGCCGAACGCGTATTCGCAGGCAGTCGCCGGTACGGACTACGACTTCCGACACCGAGACTGCTTGCCGGGTGCAGTTGGACACTCCGTACAGCGCATTGGACGTCGTCGACGGCAGTGGTCGCACGCAACACGAGCTGCTGGCTCCGGATGGAACGGCACTGCCCTGTGGACCAACCGCGAGTTCCCGTGGATTCAGGCCTTCATCGCAGATCCGCCACGACAAGGGGTATCCCGACCGTGGGCGCGCATTGGCTTTGGAGCCGATGACCTGCCCGCCTGACGCCTTCAACTCGGGCATCGATCTCCTGGTGCTTCATCCGGGTCAGACGTGGACGGGTAGCTGGGGCATCAAGGCGCTGTGATCCGGCTCTCATACCGTGGGATCGTGTAACACCAAGTAGGCATCAGCCGATACGATCGGTTTTCGGTACCCCGTGTCAGTGGTCCGGAAGGTCCGACGTTGCTCCCATTTGCGAATTGCAGCCGAGATTTGCAGATCAGTGTGGGTAAATGCGCGATTCCGTAGACTGGAGTACCGGTCACGCGAGTGGGAAAGCCAGACTGGAACATGTTTCAGTTTCGGTGGGTATGTCGGGTTCGTGAGTACCCGAAAAATAGCCGTGGAGCGACCCTCCTTCGGCACGATCTCTCCCGTGCGACTAGTTTCTAGTTGATCGCATGTAGTTACTCGTTGGTTCGAGCTTGAGAGGGATCCTTCGTGCCCGCTGACAATGACACAAAGCCCACGCTTACTTACCCCGGTGGTGAGTACACGATGTCCATTGCCAGGGCAACAGAGGGCAATGACGGCATCGAGCTGGGAAAGCTGCTGGCCACAACGGGGTACACCACCCTTGACCCCGGTTTTGTGAACACTGCATCCACCAGTTCTGCAATCACCTACATCGACGGTGAGAAGGGAATCCTGCGTTACCGCGGATATCCCATCGAGCAGTTGGCAGGTAAGTCGACGTTCATCGAGGTCAGCTACCTGCTGATCTACGGCGAACTGCCGACCGACGCCCAGCTCGAGTCCTTCACGGACCGCATCCGTCGACACACCCTGCTTCACGAGGACCTCAAGCGGTTCTTCGACGGATTCCCGCGCAACGCTCACCCGATGCCGGTTCTCTCGTCCGCAGTGAACGCATTGTCGGCGTACTACCAGGATTCGCTCGATCCCGAGGATCCGGAGCAGGTGGAACTGTCCACATCCGTCTTCTCGCGAAGCTGCCGACCATCGCTGCGTACGCGTACAAGAAGTCCGTCGGACAGCCGTTCCTGTACCCGGACAACTCGTTGAACCTGGTCGAGAACTTCATGCGTATGACGTTCGGCTTCCCGCCGAGCCGTACCAGGGTGATCCCGAGGTCGCCAAGGCACTCGACATGCTGCTGATCCTGCACGCAGACCACGAGCAGAACTGCTCCACGTCGACCGTGCGCATGGTCGGCTCGTCGGACGCCAACCTGTTCACCTCCGTCTCGGCCGGCATCAACGCACTGTGGGCCCGCTGCACGGCGGCGCCAACCAGGCAGTGCTCGAGATGCTCGACGAGATCAAGGCCAGCGGCAGCACCGCAGCCGAGTTCGTCCGCAAGGTCAAGAACAAGGAAGACGGCGTGAAGCTCATGGGCTTCGGGCACCGCGTCTACCGCAACTACGATCCGCGCGCTGCGCTGGTCCGCGAAACCGCGCACACCATCCTCGCCAAGCTCGGCGGCGACGACGAACTGCTCAACATCGCAATGCAACTCGAAGAGGCCGCCCTCACGGACGACTACTTCATCGAGCGCAAGCTCTACCCGAACGTCGACTTCTACACCGGCCTCATCTACGCGCGATGGGCTTCCCGCCGCGCATGTTCACGGTGCTGTTCGCCATGGGCCGTCTGCCCGGCTGGATTGCGCACTGGCGTGAAATGCACGAGGATCCGGCTACGAAGATCGGCCGCCCGCGCCAGATCTACACCGGCTACACCGAGCGTGACTACAGAGACATCACGTCCGCTGACGCGTGACCTAGCGATATCACCACCCGCTAGTCTTCTGTACCCAACATTTCGCCTCAACGAGGAGGACCCATGAGTAGCAAGCCCGTAATCGAGTTCCAGGAAGGCCCGCGCCGACCGATCTGGTCATCAAGGATCTGGTTGTCGGAGAAGGCGCCGAAGCCGTTCCCGGTGGCACCGTCGACGTTCACTACGTCGGTGTCGAGTTCGAGTCCGGCGAAGAGTTCGACTCTTCCTGGAGCCGTGGCGAGTCCATTCAGTTCCCGCTTCGTGGCCTGATCAAGGGCTGCAGGACGGCATCCCGGCATGAAGGTCGGCGGACGCCGTCAGCTCACCATTCCGCCGGAGCTGGCATACGGCCCGCCGGTGCAGGGCACCAGCTTTCCGGCAAGACCTTGGTCTTCGTGATCGATCTGCTGGACGCCAAGTAATCCACTGTGCGCCTTTATTAACCCCCGCGGTTAATAAAGGCGCACAGCACAAGCAGCCCGCACCGTCAGGTGTGGGGCTTTCTTGTGTGGTCAGCTCGCGGTCTTTCGTCGGTAGAGCCAGTTCGACCACACGAATCCCACGGCGGCGATGCCCAGGCACCACGCGAGGGCGATGGCCGCGCTGTTCCCGATCGGCGTGCCCATCAGGAGTCCGCGCACAGTCTCGATGATCGGAGTCACCGGTTGGTGCCGGGCAAACCCCTGCAGCCAGGACGGCATGGTCTCAGCCGGTACGAAAGCAGTGCTGACGTAGGGCAGGAACATGATGGCGAAGGTGAATCCGCTTGCAGCCTCCGGGTTCTTGGCCAAGAGTCCCAAAGCTGTCGAGAGGTACGACATGGCAAAGACGAAGGCGACGATCACAGCGGCGACGCCGAGCCAGCGCAACGGATCGCTGGTCGGGCGAAATCCCATGATCAGCGCAACGACGACCACGATCGCCGTAGTCAGGACGTTGCGGACGACGCTGGCCAGTACATGACCGGTCAGGACCGACGACGGAGAGATCGCCAAGGTCCGGAAACGGTCGATGATCCCGTCCTTCATGTCGCTCGAGACGCTGACCGCGGTGGTCGAGGCGCCGAAACCGGCGCACAGAAGGATGATTCCTGGCACGACGTAGTCGATGTACTCGCTACCGGTGTTGATGGCGCCGCCGAAGACGTAGACGAACAGCAGCATGAGCATGACCGGAAGGGCTATCGCGGTGATCATCGAATCCGGACTGCGCAGAACGTGTTTGAGATTCCGGCGGAGCATCACCGCGGAATCGATTGCAATGGTGGAGGTCATCGAACGCTCGCAATCTCGGGTTGGCCTGATCCGGTGAGCGCGAAGAACACGTCGTCCAGATCCGGAGTGTGAACGGAGAACTTCTCGACGGTGATCGACGGATCGTCGATCGAGTCGAGGATCGCTTTGATCGACGGAACTGCCCCGTCGGAAGGGATGTGCAGGGTCAAGGTCTCGGCATTCGAATGCGCCTGCGGCAGTGATGCCGCGGCGAGTTCGAGTTGGGCCAGGTTCTCGAATTGCAGTGCGACGTGGCCGCCGGGAACAAGGCGTTTGAGTTCGTCCGGTGTTCCCTCGGCGACGATGCGGCCGCCGCTCAGCACGCCGACCGTATCGGCCAATTCGTCTGCCTCGTCGAGGTATTGGGTGGTGAGGAAGATGGTGACGCCTGACGCTGTGAGTCCTCGAACGATCGACCACATGTCGTGGCGGCTTCGCGGGTCCAGGCCGGTGGTGGGTTCGTCGAGAAAGACGACGTCCGGTCGGGCGACGAGGCTCATTGCGATGTCGAGTCGTCTGAGCATGCCGCCCGAGTAGTCGCCGGTGCGTTTGTCGCCGAAGTCCGTCAAAACGAACTGGTCGAGCAATTCCTCGGCACGGCGACGGGAGTTCTTCCGGCCCAGGTGATTCAGTTCGCCCAGTAGGGTGAGGTTCTCGAATCCGGTCAGCAAGGTGTCGACGGCTGCGTACTGCCCGGTCACGCTGATGCGCCGCCGAACGTTCTGTGGATCTCCGGGCAGTGAATGCCCGCGACCATGACCTCGCCTCCGTCGAAGGGGATGAGGGTGGTGAGAATTCTTACGGCCGTGGTCTTTCCGGCGCCGTTCGCGCCGAGGAGGGCGTACACCGATCCGGCCGGGACCGCCAGGTCGAGTCCAGCCAGTACCTGTTGATCGCCGTAGTGCTTACGGAGTCCGCGGACCGAGATTGCGGGGATCGTTCCTGACATCGAGACCTCCAAGTAAGAACTGTGTATGTCATAAACTCGTGTTTATAGCGTACACAGTTCTAGGATGATGGCAAGAGTGAAGAGTGGGAGCTTATGGATCGCGGAGCGCTACCGAGAGCAGTTGAACTGGCCTGGGGACTGGACCAGCCGGGAACGCGGGGTCCGAAGAAGGGGCTCAGTCTCGAGCAAATTCTCGACACCGCGATCGAATTGGCCGACGCAGAAGGCGTCACCGCTCTGTCGATGGGCCGCGTGGCCAAAGCGCTCGGGTTCACGACCATGTCGCTCTACCGCTACGTGGCAAGCAAAGACGAACTGATCGAACTGATTTCGGATCGGGTGATCGGGCCGCCGCCGGTGATTCCCGACGGCGTGACCTGGCGCGTCAAGCTCGAGGCGTGGGCGAATCAGGAGTATGCCACGATGCTGAGTCGACCGTGGTGGCTCAAGCTGCCCATCACGGCTCCACCGACCGGGCCCAACAACATGGCGTGGCTCGACGCGGGTCTGAGCGCCCTCGACGGGGTCGCCCTGAGCGCCGCGTCGAAGTTCCAGGTGGTGACCAACGTGTCGTTGTTCGTCATCGGCCGCGCTCGATTCTCGGCTGACCTGGCTTCTCGTTCAGCGCAGTCGGCAGACGACGACGTCGCATACGGCGCTCTCATTGCTCGTGTCATCAATCGGGAGGGATTCCCCTACCTGAGTGCAGCAATCGAGGAAGGCGGCTTCGAGGACGGCAGCCCGGAGGGTGAGGCCGCCGGCGACGATGCCTTCGATTTCAGTTTCTCGCTCGGTTTACTTCTCGACGGAATCGAGAAGCTGGTGCAGCGGTCAGGACACCAGCGCGGTGGCGCTGACGTCGTCGATGATCAGATCGGTGATCAGCCCGCCCGTAGTGCTCCCTCCAGAGCCGGCAGTTTTGCTGTTCCGGCGACGATGCACACGCGCCTGGCGACCTTCTCGAAAAGGTCCAGTCGCGGGCCGCTCGCGCGCTCGTTGAGTTCGATTCCGCGGTAGCTCCCGTCCGACCGGAAGAAGACGGTTGCGATGTCGCCGACCACTCCGTCGCGTCGAAGTGCTTCTGCTTCATCGGGTTCGAGGTATCCGGCGGTGTAGACGTGACTCGGTACGTTGCCGCCCGGTACACCGATGCTGAAGACTGCCAGGTCCATTCGCTTCTGCATGTCCAAGACGCGTTTGATGCTTCGTTCGCGCCACAGTTGCTCCCGAGTTTCCGGGTAGTCGAAGAAGGCAGGCACCGGAAATCCTTGTGGCAGAGCACCGTAGGCGTCGGCGATGGTTCTGATGATGTCGCTGGCGTAAGAGATCCCGGTGGTGCGAGTATTCGCGGCGCCGTTGAGTTGCACGACGTACGAGTTGTACGTGCGTTTGGGGGCAAGGTGCTTGCTGACTTCACTGAGAGTGGTTCCCCAGGCGATCCCCATCACCATGTCGCTGTCGAAGAACGACGCCAGCAGGCGTCCGGCAAAGGTTGCGACCTTTTCGAGTCGCTCGAGATCTCCCACCAGTTCCGGCACGGTCACCACGTGGGCGCGCACTCCGTACCGTTCCGAGAACTCGCGTTCGATGCGAGGAGCCTGGCCGTGCGGGGTGCTGATCTTGATCTCGACGAGACCCGAGGTGCGCGCGTAGGTGATCAATCGGGAGACGGTGGATCGGGACACCCCCATGTCGCGGCCGATGGCAGCCATGGTCTGGTCCTGGAAGTAGTAGAGGCGTGCGGCCTGAACTGCGTCGGCGATGCGCGGGTCCGCCGGATCGGAGGTAGCGGAGTCCGAAGTGGGAGTTTCCATGGGTTCGTCCTGTCTGCACGTACGTGCAAGAGCATTGAACCGAATCCTATCCGAGTAGGCCCAGGCCGAGGCGCTCGATCACGCAAAGTCCCAGAAGTGTGTCTGTTACCCGCGTTACGGTGCGCAAATGGGTATTTGCACATATGTGCACGAGCTATGCGTGAATGTGCAAAGGGCTTTACGCTACGGGTGCAGCAATCCAAACTATGACATGCATCACAACGAAGTGAGGGTGGGGATGGAGAAAGCCAAGCGATTAGGGCTTCCAGGCGAGTTGGCAGCCGAGTTCGCCGGAACGATGATCTTGATCTTGTTCGGCGTCGGAGTTGTGGCGCAGGTTGTGTCCGGCGGGAGCGGTGGGGGTCTCGGCGGACACGACAGTATCGCGTGGGCCTGGGGACTCGGCGTCATGTTCGGCATCTATGTCGCAGGCCGGGTGACGGGTGCTCATCTGAACCCCGCAGTAACCTTCGCCTTTGCGATCTTCCGGGGATTCTCCTGGCGCAAGGTCCTGCCCTACACGCTGGCGCAGACCGCTGGAGCCTTTGTCGCGGCCCTGATCGTCCGGTGGAATTACAACGACATGCTCAATGCCATCGATCCCGGACACACAACGGCGACTCAGACGATCTTCTCGACGATGCCCGGAAACGGAACGCTCCCGGTCAGTCTGGGATCAGCGCTGATAGATCAGATCATCGGCACGGCGATCCTGTTGTTCCTCATCGTTGCGGTGACCGATACTCGGGGAACTCCGCCGCTCGCGAATCTTGCGCCCTTCGTCGTCGGTTTGATCGTGGTGGCAATCGGATTCGCATGGGCGACCAACGCGGGTTACGCCATCAATCCGGCCCGCGACTTCGGTCCGCGGCTGGCGTCGTATCTCACCGGTTACGGCAGCGCCTGGCGAGATCAGTACGGGAGCCTGTATTTCTGGGTGCCCATCGTGGGGCCGCTGATCGGCGCTCCGATCGGGGTGTTCCTCTACGACAAGCTGATTGGTCGATTCCTGCCTGACGAGTCGGTGGAGAAGGCAGCCGAGGAGCCGGCCACGATACCGGCCTGATGGCGAATCATCATCTCTGACAGTAAATCTTTCGCACTTTCTTCGACACCAAAGGGGTAGCACGATGGCGCAGTTCGTAGCCGCGATAGACCAGGGAACCACCTCCACGCGATGCATGATCTTCGATCACAGTGGGCACGTAGTCGCTGTCGAACAGCACGAGCACACACAGATCTTTCCGCAGGCAGGCTGGGTCGAACACGATCCGATCGAAATTTGGGACAACGTCCGCAACGTCACCGCGGGCGCCTTGGCCAACGCAGATCTGACCGCGGCCGACATCGCATCCGTCGGCATCACCAATCAGCGTGAGACGGCAGTGGTCTGGGAACGAGCAACCGGAAAGCCCGTTTACAACGCCATCGTCTGGCAGGACACACGCACCGATCGAATCTGTACTGCACTCGCCGGCGAAGACGGCCCCAGGAAGTACGCCGAAGTCACCGGATTGCCGTTGGCCACGTACTTTTCGGGCCCCAAGGTCAAGTGGATTCTCGACAACGTCGAGGGCGCGCGTGAGAAGGCCGAAGCAGGCGAGTTGTGCTTCGGCACGATGGACACCTGGGTGCTGTGGAACATGACCGGCGGCGTCGACGGCGGAGTGCACGCTACCGACCCCACCAACGCGTCGCGCACTCTGTTGATGGATCTCGACACTCTCGCTTGGGATTCGGCGATCTGCGCCGACATGGGCATCCCCGAATCGATGCTCCCCGAGATTCGCAGCTCGTCCGAAACTTTCGGATTCGTGCGCGAACGCGGAACGTTGTCCGGCGTGCCGATCGCCGGAATCCTCGGCGATCAGCAAGCAGCGACTTTCGGTCAGGCCTGCCTCTCGCCCGGAGAAGCGAAGAACACCTACGGAACCGGCAACTTCGTGCTCCTCAACACCGGCACCGAAAAGGTGATGAGCAAGAACGGCTTGTTGACGACGGTCTGTTACAAGATCGGTGAGCAGCCAACGGTTTACGCACTGGAAGGATCGATCGCCGTGACCGGTTCGCTGGTCCAGTGGCTTCGAGACAACCTCGGCATGATCGACAACGCGGCCGACATCGAGGTGAACGCGCGCTCTGTGGACGACAACGGTGGCGCGTACTTCGTGCCCGCGTTCTCGGGCCTGTTTGCACCGCATTGGCGCGCGGATGCACGCGGTGCGATCGTCGGTCTGACAAGGTTCGTGAACAAGGGGCACCTTGCCCGGGCGGTGCTCGAAGCGACTGCGTACCAGAGTCGTGAGGTGATCGAGGCGATGAACCTCGACTCGGGTGTCGACTTGAAGGTTCTCAAGGTCGACGGCGGAATGGTCGCGAACGAACTCCTCATGCAATTCCAGGCCGATCTGCTCGACGTCGAGGTGATCCGCCCTGTCGTTGCGGAGACCACGGCATTGGGCGCTGCGTACGCCGCTGGTCTCGCGGTCGGGTACTGGGAGAGCGAGGACGACATTCGCAGCAACTGGGCGAAGGACAAGAGCTGGACGCCGTCGATGGATTCGGCCGAGCGTGAGCGCCTGTATGCAGGCTGGCAGAAAGCCGTCACTCGGACACTCGACTGGGTCGACGCAGACTGATCGCGGCGCCCCCATTTCTACCTATTTTCAAGTGAAGGAACAGTTTTCATGAGCACAGCACAAGCATTGAGTCCGTCCTCGCGGGCGGAGTCGCTGAAGAAGTTGGAAGAAACCGAACTCGACGTCCTCGTTATCGGCGGTGGCGTGGTCGGAGCGGGTAGCGCGCTCGACGCCGCAACTCGCGGTCTGAAGGTGGGCTTGGTGGAGGCTCGTGACTTCGCGTCCGGAACCTCGAGCAGGTCGAGCAAGCTGTTCCACGGCGGACTGCGTTACCTCGAGCAGTTCAATTTTGCGCTCGTGTTCGAGGCACTGCGTGAGCGGTCGCTGGTTCTGAATTCGCTGTGCCCGCATCTCGCGAAGCCGGTGCCGTTCATCTACCCACTCGAGAAGTTGATCGACCGGCCGTACGTCGGTCTGGGCATCGGCGTCTACGACGTGATGGGCGCAGGCCGCGGGGTTCCCTCACACCACAAGCATGTGGGCAAGAAGAAGACTCTCGAATCGTTCCCTTCCGGAAAGCGCTCTGCTATCCGGGGTTCGGTCAAGTTCTACGAGGGTCAGGTAGATGACGCCCGCCACACGATGATGCTGGCGCGCACAGCAGCCGAATACGGCGCACTGTGCGTGAACAGCACCCGCGTAATCGGCTTTCTCCGTGAGGAGGACCGCGTAGTCGGGGTGAAGGCCGTGGATCTGGAAACGGGTCGCGCGTTCGAGATCCGTGCTCGTCAGGTCATCAACGCCGCCGGGGTCTGGACCGACGAGATCCAGGAAATGGTCGGTGGGCGAGGGCAATTCCAGGTTCGCGCTTCGAAAGGTGTGCACCTGGTCGTCCCGCGAAACCGCATCAACTCCTCTACCGGAATCATCACGCGGACCGAGAAGAGTCTGCTGTTCGTGATCCCGTGGGGAAGCCACTGGATCATCGGTACGACGGACACCGACTGGAACCTCGACCTCGCCCATCCGGCAGCGAGCCGAAGCGATATCGACTACATCCTCGGACATGTCAACAAGCTCCTTCAGGACGAGTTGACGCACGAGGACGTCGTCGGTGTGTACGCGGGGTTGCGTCCGTTGCTGTTCGGCGAATCGGATTCGACCAGCACTCTCTCGCGTGAGCATGCGGTGTCGAGTCCGGTCCGAGGTTTGACGGTGGTCGCCGGTGGCAAGTACACCACTTACCGCGTGATGGCCAAGGACGCTGTCGATTCCGCGGTGCACGGATTGGAACAGAAGGTGCCGAAGTCCTGCACCGAGCGTATCCAACTTGTGGGTGCCGACGGCTACTTTGCCGCGCACAACAATCGGCATCTCACCGCTGAGCGCACGGGACTGCACGTTTCGACCATCGAGCACCTACTGGGTCGGTACGGCACTCTGGCTGACGAGTTGTTCGAACTCGTCGAGGCGCGACCGGAACTGGGGCAGCCGTTGGACTCCGCCCCCGAGTACCTCAAGGCGGAGATCCACTACGCTGCGAGCCATGAGGGTGCGCAGCATCTCGACGACATCCTCACCCGTCGTACCCGCATCTCCATCGAGGTTACCGATCGCGGCGATGCGGCAGCTGCCGAAGTGGCGGAACTGGTTGCGCCGGTGCTCGGTTGGACTCCCGAGCACATTGCCGAGGAGATCGAGCACTACCGGTTGCGCGTCGCAGCCGAGCGGGAATCTCAGGAGCAGCCCGATGACCTCACAGCTGATGCGGCGCGCCTCGGTGCACCGGACGTTCGCACCGGAGTCACTGTCGGACAGGTTTGAGTCCGGGACACCACCAATGATCGGCCGGGACGCTGTGTCCCGGCCGATCGACCGAACTGCCTCGGTGTCAATCGAACTCGTCTGCCGAACATTCGGGGAGGTCGATCGTCACCACCGCGCCCCCGTTCGGATGGTTCGCGAAGTCGATACGAGCGCCGATGACCGCCGCTTGTCCCACTACGATCGTCAAGCCGAGGCCCAGGCCCGAGTTCGGGCCGCGTTCGACGGAGTTGGTCTGAAATCTCTTCGGCCCCTGGCGAAGCCACTCTTCAGTGAACCCGACGCCCCGATCCCGGACCGTGATGCGGGAGTGGTCGACGTGGACATTGATCGGCGACTTTCCGTGATTGCGAGCATTCAAGATCAGGTTGGCGATGATCCGCTCGAGCCGACGTGCGTCGGTGTGCGACACAGGCGTCCCGTGAACTCTCACTTCGCATTCCACCCCGGTGGTGGAAATCGCGTGACGCACCACCGGTGCCAGTTCCACCGATTGGATGTCAGCCTGCTCGGAGGTGGTGTCGAGGCGTGCCACTTCGATGACGTCCTCGGCGAGCCTCCTGAGTTTATGGACGCCGTCGCGCACCAATTCGGTTGGCCTACCGGGTGGCAGGAGTTCTGCGGCGCCGACCAGTCCGGAGATGGGTGTCCTGAGATCGTGCGCGATGTTGGCTGTCACGCGCTTCTCGGCGTCCAATTGTCCCCGTAGAGCATCGGACATCGCGTCGACCGCATCCGCCAGCTCGGTGATCTCGTCGTCGAAAAGCGACCAGGTGACCGAGCGGACGCGGATGTCCGCTCCGGTAGACACTTTGCGAGCCGCACGGGCGGCCGAGCGCAATCGATACGACATCGCGAGTCCAAGCAGCACACCCAGGACGGCACCCGCTGCGATCACTGCGACGGTGGCGTTGCGAAGTGTCCGATCGACGCTGGCGATCGATTCCCGCTGCGCGGTGTACGGGACGCGAATCGCCACCACCTGAGTGTTGACGTCGGCAGCAGCCCAGACAAATGGCTGGTCCCCGCTGTCGACAAGGTAGGTGGCACGTTTGCCGCCCGCCACGGCCTGACGCAACTCTTCCGGAACGTCGAGACCATCTGTGGTGGCGCGGAACAGCGCACGCATGCTGCCCGTTTCGTCCTGCAGCACCAGTTGGAGATTGCGATCAGCTGCCGCCCGCGCTGCATCCTCTTGGTTGTGTGAAAAGGTTTGATGCATCACGGTACTGAGCGTGATCGAGGCGACGGCAATCACGAACGTGATGGCCGCCGCGATCTTCCACTGAAACGACAACCGCCTCCCGGTGGACGGGAGCTTGGCGGCGAGATCCCGCGATCTCACCGATGGTTGTCCATCGTGTAGCCGAACCCCCGGACGGTCCGGATCTGTTCGGAGCCGATCTTCGTGCGCAATCGCTGAACGTGAACGTCGACGATGCGCGTATCGCCGCCCCAGTCGTAATCCCAGACGTCCGAGAGCAGTTCGGAGCGAGACCAGACTTTGCGCGGCACACTCACCATGACCAGGAGCAGCTTCATTTCGGTGGGTGTGAGAGCCACTTCGGCGCCCGAACGCGTGACGGTCACCAACTCGCGATCGATCTCCAGATCGCCGAGAGTCACGATGTCTTTCTCCGTACCGGAATGGGATTCGACCCGCCGGAGCACACTGCGGATACGGGCCACCAGGACACCGCTGTCGAAGGGCTTGGTGACGTAGTCGTCGGCACCGGCTTCCAATCCGAGAACGATGTCGACCGGGTCGTCGCGCGCGGACAGCATGATGACCGGCACCGACAGTTCCTCACGAATGCGTCGGCACAGGCTGATTCCGTTCAGGTCGGGAAGCATCACGTCGAGGACGGCGATATCCGGCTTGGCGTCGATCGCCATATCCATGCCGGTCAACCCACCCGATGCGGTGATCACCCGAAACCCGTTGCGTTCGAGATTCAATTGCGTTGCTTCGCGTATGACAGCGTCGTCTTCGACCAGCAAAATCAACGGATCGGTCATCGGCCTTCGCTTTCATGGGAACGGAACACTCTCAAACCCTTCACCGGTCCACTTGTATGCAGTCGACGATTGACAGAACTCCGGAATGCCGGGGTCTTTGCACAGGTCGACCATGACCGACAATCCTCCGGTTGAGCCGACGACGTAGCGTCCTGGGTCTTGCACTCCGAAGACTTTGTGAGCGCCCGATTCGTCGATCTGGTAGACGAATCCGGCGACCATGAAGCTGACCGGTGGGGCCGGTCGTCCCCAGATGCCGACAGACTCGCAGGTGAAGACATTGACGACGGCATCTTGCCAAACGGCGCCTGTCACGGGGGAGTACCGGATTTCGAAGGGGAAGTTCGCATCACCGCACAGTCGGAGACTGTCCTTGACCGCATCGGACACTTCCGGGTCTGCTCTGAGGAGGGCAACAGGATCGATGCTCAAGCCCTGTGAGAGATCCGAGGGGTCGAGTGATGCTGCGATATTCGGAGTGGGTTCTGATTCAGGCTCGGTGGAACAGGAGACGAGAGCAAACGCGACCGGCAGGCAAACACCGGCGAGCATCGCGCGGCGACGGCGATCAATCACGGATGAACTCCATTCCATCCCAGTGGAACTCGGTCCGAAGCGGTGGACGGGGGCAACATTCGAACTCCGGTGGCCGCGGATCCGTTTCCAGGACAGACAAACTCGCGGCGCGTTGACCGCTGACGATGAACTTTCCGCGCTCTTCGACGGAGAACAGGCGCTCACCCAGTTCGGGATCGTCTTCACTCGAACCGGCCTTGCCGCTGCGGTAGACGTAGCCGGCAAGGTTGACCGAAATCGACACTCCGGTCCCGGGTTGGTGGGCCGGTTGGCACGGATACACATTCATGACGACGAGTTCGGTCTCCGGCACGATACGCGGTGCGCCTGGATCGAGAAGGATGGACCCGACCGAGATCGGATACCAGTCAGGGCACGACCGAAGTTCTGTCTTCACTCCCTCGGACACCCCAGGATCGTCGAGGAGCGCCCGGCCCAACCTCGAGTTTTCGGCAACCCGTCTGGCCAGGTCTGCAGGTTGTGTGACGGGCAACCCGGTGGAAGCGACATCGCCTTCGATCACAACGCCCTGGGTGGACGCGCAGCCGGTGATCACGGACGCTCCGAGGGTTGCTGCCGCGAGCGCTGTACCGAACAGGCTGCGAGTACGGTCTGATCGACCGCCGCAGATGTCACTCCGATACAACACGTTCCCCTCCCCGGCCGCTGCGAACCCTCTCATCGGCATGTGCGTTTTCATACGATCACAGGTGATCTCGATATCGGAGTTTTGCCACCCACCGTTACGTAATCGTATGAATGTCAGGACCGTCGAGAGTTGGTACGCGACCGACGGAATTCTGTTACGAAACCGATGGAATCAGGCTCCTAGAGTGAGTCACGTCGGTGCTCACCGCTTGGGCGGAACGAGCTGATCCGCGTATCGAGGAGTGTGAGAGCAAATGCCTGAAGTATTGCTGACCAACAAGACTCGGCGTCTGCGAGTGCTGCTCGCCGTACTGACGATCGGGGTGGTGTGCGCGATGACAGGGTGTTCGAGTGATGACAACAGCGCTCCAGGAGACGAACCGACGACTACATCGGTGGTTGCGGCGTCTACGACCCCACCGCCGCTGACCGCAGCGACCACTTCGGAGACAGTCGAAGGCTCGAACTCGGTGGGCGGCGGTACGGACGCATCCACCCCCGGAGTCCCGGCGGGCGGAGCTGCGCCGGCCTGGACACCGGTCTCGACCAGCGCGGCTGCCCCTGCGGCCCCTGGTCCGGCTACCGAGTCGACCAAGTGCACCGATCAGATCAACTATGTGGGTGACCCTCGTTCGAATGCGGAGATCAACAGCATCGGAGAGCGGATGGGTTCGTGCCCGGCGCCCCTCCCGCCCGATGCCGTCGAGCCCCCCGAGAAGTGCACCGACCAGATCAACTACGGCGCTGACCCTCGTTCCAACGCCGAGATCAACATCATCGGGGAACAAACCGGGATCTGCCCCGAGCCGATACGCCCCTAGCGACTTCAAAACCTGAGCATTAGTCGGGAATTCGACCAAGAGCCGAACCAGGGGGAGATCGGAATGACAAGCAGGGCAGGTGGACGTTCGATCGACAGTGTTGCCGACGATGCGTCCCGAGGGGATCGGGACGCGATTGCAGAACTCCTTCAACGCATCGTGCCTCTGGTGACGCGGCGCTGCCGTGCCGAACTGCGACCGCTCGACGCTGATCGTTTTGCCGTCGGTATCTGCCGATCCGTCCTGTCCGACATTCGGCGACGTAGACGTGCCGGAGAAGCGTTCCTCGCGCATCTGTACGACGCGATCAGTCGCGAAATCGATTCGCTACCTGCCTCCAGTCGACTCACTCTGCCCTTCGGTGATCTGTCGGCCGCAGAACGCAACGTCTTGGTAGCTCGCATCGTTGTCGGCTTCGACGTGCGCGAGACGGCGCTGTCACTGAGAACGACAACGAGCGCCGTCGAACTCGCCCAACACCGCGCGCTGGCCAAGATCAGACGCGACAGCCTGAGCGGCGCCTGAATCAACGCTCGAAAGTCAACAGCTGCAACCCTTCGCAACTCCCGGCAACCTCACGCAACTCTTTCCCTTCGCCCGTGACCTACACGACACTGCATGGCGACGAGTGATCGAGAACGAGGAGTGTGACTGTGGTTCAACGGACGGCGCAGAAGCCGACAACCCCAGGATCGAAAAGGACCGGCGCCAAGCCTCATTCAGGGCTGGACCGGGATGCATTGCTGAAGGCGTACGAGAAGATGTCGCGCATCCGTGCGTTCGAGGATCGACTGCACGAAGAGAATGCAACCGGTGACATCCCCGGCTTCATTCACCTCTACTCGGGCCAGGAAGCCATCGCGGTGGGAGTGTGCGAGAACCTGAGCGACGCCGATTACATCGGATCCACTCACCGCGGTCACGGGCACTGCATCGCCAAGGGCTGCGATCTGAACGGCATGATGGCCGAGATCTTCGGCAAGGACGACGGCCTGTGTCGCGGTAAGGGCGGCTCGATGCACATCGCCGACCTGTCCGTGGGAATGCTCGGCGCCAACGCGATTGTCGGCGGAGCCCCGTCGTTGGCGATCGGCGCTGCACTGAGTGGTAAGACGCTTCGAAACGGTGTCATCGCAGCGTCGTTCACGGGTGACGGTGGATCCAACCAGGGAACCGTCTTCGAGGCGATGAACATGGCTGTGGTGCTGGACCTTCCGATCGTCTTCGTGATCGAGAACAACGGATTCGGTGAGGCCACCGGAACCGACTACGCAGTTGGTGCACCCGACATCGCCGCGCGCGCCGCATCCTTCGGCATGCCTGCCGTCAAGGTGGACGGCACCGACTTCTTCGCGGTCTACGACGCAATGGCGGAAGCATCCGAGCGCGCCAGGATCGGCGGCGGCCCCACCACGATCGAGGCGGCGGCATTCCGTTGGCACGGCCACTTCGAGGGTGACGCGCAGCTGTACCGCACGGCGGAACAGGTTGCGCAACTACGGGAAACCAAGGATCCGCTCAAGAATTTCCGTAGCAGCGTGGATGTGAAGAAGGTCAGCACCGCTGATCTGGACGCGGTGGACGAGCAGTCGCGAGTGCTGGTGGACGAGGCGGTAGCGAAGGCGCGTGCCGCGGCGTATCCACCCGTCGAGAATCTGCTGACCGATGTCTACGTGTCGTACTGAGGAGCCCGAGATGACAAGCGTGGAAGCCGAGAACGTGTCGAAGAAGACCTACCGCGAGGCCGTCAAAGAGGCCATCGCCCAAGAAATGCAACGCGACCCGAGCGTCGTTCTCATCGGTGAGGACGTACGGGGTGGGCATGCCGGTACCAATCCCGATCTGGAGACGAAGAAGATCGAGGCATTTGGCGGTGTCCTGGGTGTCACCAAGGGATTGTGGACGGAGTTCGGATCGGAACGTGTAATCGATACCCCGATCACCGAATCCGCGATCATCGGAATGGCTGCCGGAGCCGCACTGACCGGACTGAGGCCGGTCGCAGAGCTGATGTTCATGGACTTCTTCGGAGTCTCCTACGACGCGCTCTACAACCAGGCTGCCAAGTTCCGCTACATGTTCGGTGGCAAGGCCAGAACCCCGCTGGTGGTGCGAGGCATGATCGGCGCAGGGTTCTCCGCCGCTGCGCAGCACTCTCAGTCTCCGTACAACGTGTTCGCGGCGGTGCCTGGTCTGAAGGTAGTCGCTCCGTCCAATGCCTACGACGCCAAGGGCCTTCTCATCCAAGCCATCCGGGACGACGATCCCGTCGTCTTCTGTGAGCACAAGGTTCTCTACGACCTCAAGGACGAAGTGCCGGACGAGCCGTACGCGATTCCGTTCGGCGTCGCCAACTACACCAGGCAGGGCGACGACGTCACGATCATCGCGTTGTCCGCAATGGTGAACCGCGCCAACGACGTAGCAGACAAGCTGGCCGCCGAGGGTATTTCGGTCGAGGTTGTCGATCCTCGTACCGTCTCACCATTGGACGAGGACGGCATCCTCGAATCCGTCGCATCGACCGGACGCGTCGTGATCGTCGACGAATCCGCCGCCCGCTGCGGTTTCGGGCACGACGTGGCCGCGCTGATCGCCACCAAGGGATTCAACTACCTGAAAGCGCCGATCGAACTGATCACGCCGCCGCACACGCCGGTTCCGTTCTCACCGACCCTCGAAACTGCCTGGCTGCCTGACGCGGCGCGCATCGAAGAGTCGGTTCGCAAGCTGGTGAGAGCCTGATCATGGCTGACATCAAAGCTATCGACATCCCCAAATGGGGGCTCTCCATGGAGGAGGGGTTGGTCAACGCGTGGCTCATCGAGGAAGGTGACTCGTTCACCAAGGGCCAGTTGATCTGTGAGATCGAGACCAGCAAGATCACCAACGAGCTGGAGGCGCCGTTCGACGGTGTTCTCCGCAAGATCGTCGGCACGCCTGGGCAGACTCTGCCCGTCGGCGCCGTGATCGGTGTGTCCGCCGATGCGTCCGCGACGGATGCGGAGATCGAGCAGTTCCTCGCCGCCCGCGGCGCAACCGCGCCGGCGGAAGAGCCGGCACCGTCACCAGCTGCTGCGCCGGCGGCTCCCGTGACACCTGCGGCTACACCGGCTGCGAAGGTGGTTGTTGCAGCGAAACCTGCACCAACCGGTTCCACCGTCGTACCGAGTGTTCTGCAGGGCACGACGCAGAGCGACGTGTTTGCGAGTCCTCACGCACTCCGACGTGCCGAATCGCTCGGAATCGATCTCGCCGCCGTAGTGGGTACCGGTCCCCTCGGGCGGATCAGTGTCCGCGACATCGACGACGCGATTCGTGACGCCGGTGGCACTGTTGCGCCGGTAGTGCCGGCCGCGAGATCCGGCCTCCCGCTGCGATCGACCGCCGACGACAGTGCCGTGCCTGCCACCCCGGTCGCACGCAGAACTGCCCGATCACTGGGCGTCAACCTGCATGACTGTCGTCCGACGGGTTCGCGGGGGCGCGTCTGCGTCACCGACGTGCACGACGCCGCTCGTTCCGCGCAGCTCCTGCCGGAGGCGGCGGCTGAGACCGAATCTGTTGCGGCCGAACCCGAGTACGACACAATTCCTTTCACCCCCATGCGATCGGCAATCGCCGGTAGGTTGCAGGCGTCCAAGCAGCAGGCACCCCATTTCCGGCTCACCGCAGACCTCGAGCTCGATGCGCTTCTCGCTCTGCGCAAGGAGATCAATTCGACCGTCCCGGCGGTCAAGCTGTCGGTCAACGACTTCATCGTGAAGGCTTGCGCCGCTGCACTGATGAAGGTGCCGGACGTGAACGTCCAGTTCGATGCCGCGAACGAATCGGTTCTTCGATTCGCGTCGGCGGATGTCTCGGTGGCAGTTGCACTTCCGACCGGGCTGATCACGCCCATCGTGCGTAGCGCGAATACCAAGTCGTTGGCTGACATCTCGGGTGAGGTGCTCTCGTTGGCCACCAAGGCGAAGACCGGCAAACTTCGTCCCGAAGAATTCCAGGGCGGAACCTTCACGGTGTCCAACCTCGGCATGTTCGGGATCAAGGCATTCGACGCGATCATCAATCCGCCCCAGGGAGCGATCCTTGCCGTAGGTGCGGGGGAGAAGCGCGCGGTGGTGGTCGGTGACAGTGTTTCTGCCCGGACCGTGATGACCGTGACCCTCTCGTGCGATCACCGGGTTATCGACGGAGCCCTGGGTGCGACCTTCCTTCGGGAGCTCCAGCGCTTTGTCGCTTCTCCCGCGCTGATGTTGGTGTAAGGGGCTGTGGTGGAAAACAATACGTCGCATAAGTACGACGTTCTTGTCATCGGTGGCGGCCCCGGTGGTTACGTGGCGGCGATCCGGGCTGCCCAGTTGGGGTTGAGCGTCGCGCTGGTAGAACGTGATCGCCTCGGAGGTATCTGCCTCAACTGGGGTTGTATCCCCACCAAGGCGATGCTGCACGGCGCGGACGTCGCGCATACCTTGAGTGAACTTGACACATACGGATTCAGTTCGGCGTCTGTCCAGTTCGACATCTCGAAGTTGGTGTCGTTCAGCCGAGGGGTTTCGGAGAGGTTGTCCGGCGGTGTTGCCTATCTGATGAAGAAGAACGGCGTCGACGTCATCTCAGGCGCCGCGAAGTTGGTGGACAAAGGCGTCGTATCCGTGGGAGGACAGACGTATCGAGCCGACCACGTGGTCATTGCAACCGGCGCCCGGCCGCGTTCGATTCCCGGCGTTGCCCCCGACGGTGATCGGGTGTGGACCTACTTCGACGCGCTCGTCCCGAAGGAACTGCCGAAGTCGCTGCTCGTGATCGGGTCCGGCGCGATCGGAGTCGAATTCGCCAGCCTGTACCGCGATCTCGGAACCGAGGTGACCATCGTCGAGATGGCACCACACATCATGCCGGTCGAGGACGAAGAGATCTCGGCCTTCGTTCGCAAGCAGTTCGAGAAGCGTGGCATCACGATTCACACCGGAGCCTCGGTGTCGGCGGTGACCGTCGGCGACGACGCCGTCCAGGTGAATGTGCAGACGAGCGACGGTGTCGAGTCGTTGACCGTGGACCGGGTGTTGGTGGCGGCCGGAATCACCGGCAACGTCGAGGATCTGGGGTTGGAGGCTCTGGGCGTCGAGATCGAGCGCGGTGCGATCGTCACCGACCAGTGGTGCCGTACCAGCGCTTTCGGGATCTATGCGATCGGTGACGTCGCGGGCGCTCCATGTCTGGCGCACAAGGCAAGCCACGAAGCTGTCCTGTGCGTCGAAAAGTTGGCAGGCGTGCCCGACGTTCATCCGCTCGATCGCGACTACGTTCCGGGATGCACGTATGCCCGCCCACAGGTGGCGAGCCTGGGTCTGACGGAGAAGCAGTGCGCCGGTACTGGTCGCGCGCTGCGGGTCGGACACTTCGACCTGCAGGCGAACGGCAAGGCACTGGCGATCGGCGAGGCCGAAGGCTTCGTCAAGACGATCTTCGACGCCGATACCGGGGAACTTCTCGGCGCGCACATGGTCGGTCCGGATGTGACCGAGCAGATTCAGGGTTTCGGTATCGCTCGATCCCTCGAAGCCACCGGCGAGGATCTCGCCGAGGTCGTGTTTGCTCATCCGACGCTCTCGGAGGCAATGCACGAGTCTGTGCTCTCGGCGCTGGGGAGACCCCTCAACGCGTGAACAACTCTGCAACCGGGTGCAACGCTCGCTTTCGATGACCCCGTCACATAGGACTGGAGTGTGATCGGCGAAACGAATCGACTCGAACCGGCCCTGGCCAGTGGTGAAGACCCGGCGCAGTACGCACGTGTTCTCGAATCCGTGTACGAAGCAACGATGTCGGGACGCAAGCCGCCTGCGCGTCCGCGCTCCGTCATCGCGAATTCGTGGTCGCGTTTGCGTGCGCTCGGACTCGATCCGGACCGGTGCTCGATCACCGAGACGGGCCGCGAATCCGAGATCGAAGAAGGCAGACGCGCAGCCGGCATGGCGGAGATCTTCGACGAGGCGGTGCACGGTCTGGCACCACTCGTCGGCCCGGACGACGCGAATCTGATCGTGGTGGCGGACCGCTACGGACGTATCCTCTGGCGACACGGGTCCAGTCGAATGCTGGATCGGGCCGAACGGCTCGGGATGATCGAGGGTGCGTCGTGGACCGAGGAAGCTGTTGGTACCAACGGGATCGGCACTTCCTTGGCATCAGGTTCGGCAGTGCAGGTGTTCTCGGCCGAGCACTACTCGCGCTCGCAGCATCCGTGGACCTGCTCCGGGGCGACGGTTCGCGATCCGCGTAGTCGCCGGGCCATCGCCGTCGTGAACGTCGCCGGCGCAGCAGACACGGTCCACCCGTCGACTCTCGCTCTGGTGGACAGTGTGGCCAGGCTGGCGGAATCCGCACTGCGGGAGAAGCATCGAATCGGATTGGATCAGCTCCGGATGATCTCGGCATCGACGCTGGCTCGTGCGAGTCAGCCGACAGTGGTCTTGGACCGCAGTGGCTGGGTCGCGGCGGTGGACTCGATGGCGCCGATCTACAGAATCGCACTGCCGAAAGTGATGAGCAGCGGCGAGCATTGGCTCCCGTCGCTCGGACTATGTATGTGCGAGCCGCTTCCGGGTGGTTGGCTCGTCCGCCCTCAGATGGATCCGGCGTCCGGAACGGTTTGTGCAGAAGTCGAATTGGATGTGCAAGATCCGAATGCGATGGAATTGCGGTACTCCTCGGCAATGGGGAGCTGGAGCATCGACCTCAGCCCGCGCCATTCGCAGATCCTCGTGGCTCTGACACAGGCGCCCGAGGGCCTCACGGCCGCGCAGCTCGCCTCACAGTTGTTCGGCGATCCGCGCAAGACGGTGACGGTCCGGGCCGAGATGTCGAGGTTGCGTAAGCGATTGGCCGGAATCCTGTTGGCTCAGCCCTATCGCTTCGACCCGGCGGTGAGGGTAAAAACCGCCCCTACTGTGCGCCTTTATTAACCGCGGGGGGTTAATAAAGGCGCACAGCAGAGCGGCGCGAACGCCGCACCTGCGCGTACTCGTAGCCGTTCTGCCAGGACACGGTGGCCACCAGCACCCAGACGATCCACGTGGCGCTCATGTGCGTGCCGACGATGCCCATGACGATGGGGACGGCGGTGCACGGGAGCGCCCAGCCGAGCAGCCACCGTCGGTCCGATCGCGCGAACAGCCCTGCCACCAGGCTGATTCCGAAATAGACTGCGATGCTTCCGCACAACAACCACCGCAGGTTCGCGGGCGTGTGCTCCGCGCCGTGTTCGGTTGCCGCTCCGAGCCCCGCGACCAGAACCGCGATAGCGCCGGTGGTGAAACAGTGCAGCGCCATGTCGATGCGAGCGGGAAACTTCTCGGCCTGCAGGTGCGGAACACCGGCGTGGCCGTAGAGAAGCGAGAGAGCCCACATGCCCGAGAGCAGGACAAACGATCCGACTGCGAGGCTGACCACCGTCGAGTCCCAGGTGAGCTTCGAGGCCGCAGAAATCACGAGGATCACACCCTCGCCCAGCACGATGATGACGTACAGGCCCAAGCGCTCGGCAAGGTGAGCCCGATCGGAGTGCAGGGCTTCGAGTTCGGGCATCCGGTCGTCCTTGAACCCCCGAACCTTGATGATGCGGTCGAGCTTTTCCTGCGCGTCTTCCATGATCGCGCTGCCGGAGACGACGAACATGATCAGCAGGTCGATGGTCACACCGGCGGTCCAGAGCCAGAACCGAGTTTCGCCCTCGAACCAGAACGAGACGATCCACGGGATCACACCGAGAGACATCTGGGCGATCGGCCAGTCCACGACTATCTGGCCGTTGTGCCACACCCGACTCGCCAGCAGACGTACGGCCACGTAGGCGACAGCGAAGGCCAGCGCATGGTTGTCGTGGATGCCGGCCACGGCCGCCATCATGACGGCCAGTCCGAACATGGCGATCAGCATGCTCGGGATCCGGACACGGTCACCGGCAATGTTGCCGTACATCGTGAACGTCGCCCACGCGGTCCAGAACGCGAGATAGAGCAACGCGTAGAGCGCGACATCCGACCACGACGGCGAACCGTGGAGCAGGTGAGCCAGCTGACCGATACCGGCAACCACGACGAGGTCGAAGAACAATTCGATCCATGACGCGTGTCGCTCGAGCACCGCCTTCTGCTTCGAGTCTGGTTCATTTCCGAGTTCCGACATACAGCTCAGTATCGGTTATCGGCATCAACAGTGCTGGTAGGCGGCGAAGTTGTCCGTTTTTTCGAAGTAGTGTTTATGCTGTCCGCGCTCACGCGCGCGCCGTCAGGGAGGGGCATGCGAAGGCGCAAGTCGACGCCGTCGACCACATGACAAAGAAGTACGCACAAGAGTTGGCAGACAAGGGCAGACATCGTGAATGTCCCACAGGGCAACCGGGCGTTGTGTTTTCGAGAAGCCATGGCGCACGTGTGCTCACCGAGACTGCCGGACGCTCCCATCTGGATCGTGTGCACCGTGGACGGTGGTGATCACAAGATCGTGACAGGATCGGTGGACGAGGTCGAGCACCGCGAGTCGAATCCACTGACCTACCACCGGCGTGTATTCGGTACGCACGCACCGACGTCAGTGCTCTAGGAAGGAGAGCCATGTATGTACTGGTGGACGACGGCCGCGTCAGCATCCACGATGTGGACAACCTGAAGGACTTTCACGTCGAGGTGAGTGCCGACATCTCCGAAGCCGAACTGGACGAACTCTTGCGCCTTCAGGATTACGGATACGTCAGCGGTGGTAGTGCATTCATCTCGGTAGCCCGCGTTCGCGAGAGCACCACGGACGTCGAAGGTGTTGCCGCGATGGTCGACTACGCCCAGAGCAAAGGCTGGGTGGACGAGGACGGCGAAGCACTGCAGGCTCACGTCGTTCGCCAGAAGTAGCGGAACGGCTCAGACCATGTCGTTCTTCTGCAGCCATCGCAGCGTCGGCCAACCGCAGAACACCGGGAGCCAGCAGGTCAGCACTCGGTAGAGCAGGACCGACGGGACCGCGATACTTGCCGGCAGTCCGAATGCGGACAGACCACCGATGAGGGCGGCCTCGACGGCTCCGACGCCACCCGGTGTCGGAGCCGCCGAGGCGAGCGTCCCACCGATCATCGTCACGATGGTGACGGTGATGAACGTCGTTCCGCCGCCGAATGCTTCGACGCTCGCCCACAGAGCCAGGGCGGCACCGAGAGTTGTTGCGGCGCTGCCGCCCACGATGATGAGGAAGCGCGTGGGATTTCGCGCGAGTTGGCTCAGTTCACCCAACACCTCGGTGATCTGAGGACGCAGATCGTCGCGCAGCCACCCACGGAGTTTCGGGATGAACATGAATGCACCGAGAACTCCGAGCGCGACGCCGCCCGCCAGGTACAGAACAGTGGATCCCGGGATGAAGTGCGAGAGGTTCGTATCACGTCCGGCGACGATCGAGAAGAAGATCAGCAAGCCGACGTGGGTGACCACCTGGACCGTCTGTTGCAGCGCGACTGCGGCCGTTGCGCGGACGGTACCGAGCCCGCCCTTCTGCAGGAACCGCACGCTCAGCGCTAGCCCGCCGACTCCGGCCGGAGTTGTCGTCGCCGCAAAGGTGTTGGCCACCTGCATGATCAAGAGGTTGCGGTAACTGACCATCGACGACGCACAGGCCCACAGGGCCGCAGCCGCGCCGACGTACGTCAGTGCGGAGACGCCGAGGCCGAGCAGTGCCCACCACCAGTTGGCCGTCTTCAGTTCGGTGATGAACGCGGGGACCTGGCTGATGAAGGGGTAGGCGACGTAGACCAGACCGATGAGCAGAACGAGCTGGATCAGCTGGTTGCGACTGAATCGGGTGACCTGTGCGGGAGCGACCTTTTCGATCCCGTTCTTGGCACCGACCTCGTCTCGGATCTCGGTCATCAGTTTCGCGGAATCCGTGACCGTCCGCCGAATTCGGTTGGGCAATGCAGCGGTGGTCAATCGGCCGGAGGCGGCGAGAATCGTGTCTGCGCCTTGCGCTCGAATCGCGGCGTCCACCGCTGCATCGACCCCGAACAATGATGCGGTGGCGAAGAGAAGTTGTGCGTTGTCGGACTGCATCTGAACTTCGGTGGCGCCGAATTCGGAGTACGCGTACCCGCCGAAGAGGATGGTTCCGCCTTCGACACGAATCTCGGAAGCGCGCAGGTCGCCGTGCGCCATCTGGTGCACGTGAGCGGTATGCAGTGTTTGCCACAGCGCGTCGATCAGTTTGGTGGATTCTTCCTCGCCCGCCTGGTTCTCGACGGCGACGGCAAGGGGGATGCCACGAGGACTCGGGCGCGCGTACATCTCCCACCCGCGATCGAGTACCGAGATTGCGACGGCCTTGGAACTGGCCAGACCGATGTCGGCGAAAGCGAGACCCATGAGCGCTCGGTGTTCGACGGCGCGACGAAGTGATCCGTAGGGCGGCGGAGTTTCACGGTTCCGGAACGAGATCCAACGGAACGTCTGTCGAATTGCTCCGCTGCTTCGCTGGTTCTGTCCGTACAACTCGACGACGAGTTCGTCGAAAGGTTCGTCGTCCGGTGCTTGGTCGATGGCTGCGGACATGACAAGAGGCCCGATTCCCGAGGGACTCACGACGCGGAACGCGGTGACGCGGTAACCGCGCCGCGCGAGTACGCGTACTGCCGAGTCCAACGGCACTTCGAGGGCAGGGGTGCCGACGGCGAGAACGATCACCGCGCCGATCAGGTAACCGACGGCGAGACCCAGCATCGATCGTGCGGGAACGATCGAGCTGACGATCAGATGGATGGGAGCGAAGAGCAGAAGCAGCGTCCACCAGGCTCGTCGCCACTTCTTCGGAAGCCACGGGCCCGAGACGGTGAGCACCGCCGCGAGCATCGCGATCCATCGCGGATCGTCGAGGAATTGAGACAGGAAGGTGGCGTCGAGTCGGTCCGGCACGTCGAGGTGCCATTTCGGTGCCGCCAGGCCTGTTCCGGTGAAGGACAGCGCGACACCGGCGCACAGGCCGGCGGCGGCGTATCCGGCCAGCAACTTCCACCGGCGCCCGACGATCAGGCCGATCAGGATGGCGAACGGTAGCGCCAGAATTGCGATGCCGTAGAGCAGGTACACAGTGTCGGACAGGCTCGGCGAGAGAACACCGACGATGTTGGACACCGACGTTTCGAGGGCGTCCCACTGACTTCGAGTGATCAGAGATCCCGCGATCACGCCGCCGAGCAGCACAGCAGCGATCGCAACCCGCATGATGTCGCTCGTACGGCGGTGCAGTGGTGGCAGGAGGCTTCCCGTTACCGGGATCTCCCGTCCGTCTACTCGCATCTCGCCAGAACTCTCTTCTCTCGGGGTTACCGACCGTCTCAGTTACCTCGATCAAGGTACCGCGTGAGGGTTCGGCGACTGGGAAGCCGGACCTGTCGTTACCTCCTCGATGCCAAGCAACATTCTCTTCGGACCCGCGGGAGCGGGCTTCGGCGCGTAAAATTCACTTTCCGGACGTTCGTTCATTTCGACGACAGGGAGTGCGTATTCATGAGCCCCGACGCCAGCGGTGTGGACGGTCGGGTTCCTGACCTGCCGACCCCGTCGACCAGAATTTCCGTCACCGAGGATTACGCGGCCGAGATCGACGAGCTGTCGAGTCTCAAGCACAAGCTCGGCGTGCTGGAGCCTTCGGAGTTCGCGGATGCCTGGAAGCAGGGCTATCCGTACGAGAAGAAGATGTCGCGCCGCGAGTACGAGCGGAAGAAGCGGCGTCTGCAGATCGAGTTGCTCAAGCTGCAGCTGTGGGTCAAGGAAACCGGTCAGAAGGTGCTCATCATCTTCGAAGGTCGCGATGCTGCCGGTAAGGGCGGGTCGATCAAGAGATTCACCGAGCATCTCAATCCCCGTGGAGCCCGCGTGGTCGCGCTCGAGAAGCCCACCGACATCGAGCGGACGCAGTGGTATTTCCAACGCTATGTCGCACACCTACCCAGCGGCGGCGAGATAGTGATGATGGACCGGTCCTGGTACAACCGCGCCGGCGTCGAACGAGTGATGGGTTACTGCACGCCGACGCAGTATCTCGAGTTCATGAGAGAGACCCCGGACTTCGAGCGGATGCTCGTCAACTCCGGGATTCATCTGCACAAGCTGTGGTTCTCGGTCAGCCGCGAAGAGCAGTTGGCGCGGTTCGCGGCCCGCCGAACGGACCCGGTGCGTCAGTGGAAGCTCTCACCGACCGATCTGGCTTCGCTCGACAAGTGGGACGACTATACCCAGGCCAAGGAAGCCATGTTCTTCTACACCGATACCGGGGATGCGCCCTGGACGGTGATCAAGAGCAACGACAAGAAGCGCGCTCGCCTCGAGGCGATGCGTCACGTGCTCGCCAGCTTCGACTATCCCAACAAGGATCACCGGGCTGTCGGTACTCCGGATCCCTTGATCGTCGGGCCGGCGTCGGCCGTATTCGAAGAGGGCGAGCACGTGAACGTGGAGTTGCCTCAGCTCTAGCGCAGGTGATCGCTCAGATCGAACTGGCCTCTGCCCACAGATTGATGCCGCTGTCCTTGGCGTGCTGATCTATGGAGGCCAGTTCGGCTGCGCTGAATTCGAGATTGTCGAGCGCGCCGACGTTGGCTTCGAGTTGGGCGACACTGGACGCACCGATCAGTACCGAGGTGACCCGCGAATCGCGGAGTGCCCAGCTCAGTGCCAGCTGAGCCAGCGACTGGCCGCGGTCTGCCGCGATGTCGTTGAGCGCGCGGATGTGGGTGAGAGCGTCGTCGGTCAACCACGACGGATCCAGTGACTTACCTTGAGCTGCACGGGAATCCTCGGGGACGCCGTTCAGATAGCGATCGGTGAGCATGCCTTGAGCGAGTGGTGAGAACGCGATGACGCCGACGCCGAGATCGTCGACAGCCGACAGCAGGTCCTGCTCTATCCAGCGGTTCAGCATCGAATAGCTCGGCTGGTGGATCAAGAGCGGAACCCCCGCAGCGGCGAGCAGTGCGGCGATTTCACGGGTGCGCTCCGGCGAGTACGAACTGATACCCGCGTACAGGGCCTTGCCCTGCTGGACAGCGCTGATCAGGGCGCCTGCGGTCTCGTCGATCGGAGTTTCGGCGTCAGGGCGATGGCTGTAGAAGATGTCGACATAGTCGACGCCGAGTCGTCCGAGCGACTGATCGAGGGACGACAGCAAATACTTGCGGGACCCACCGAATCCGTAGGGGCCGGGCCACATGTCCCAGCCGGCTTTGGACGAGATGACCAATTCCTCGCGGTACGAAGAGAAATCCTCACGCAGGATCCTGCCGAAGTTCGTCTCGGCGCTTCCGTACGGGGGTCCGTAGTTGTTCGCAAGATCGAAGTGGGTGATTCCGAGATCGAATGCCCGCCGCAGAACTGCGCGCTGGTTCTCGATCGGTACGTCGTCGCCGAAGTTGTGCCAGAGGCCCAGCGAGATGGCCGGGAGTTTGAGACCGCTCCGACCGGTTCGGCGGTACGGCATGGCTTCGTAGCGGTCCTGCGCGGCGACGTACTGATCGGACATGGTGCCTGCCTTCACATCGTTGTGTTTGCGGTTGAGCGTTCACTCCCGACCATTATCGCCGACGGCGCTCAGGTGTGCCGGCCGCTGGAGGTGTGTCAGTCAAAATGCTTGCGGTTTAAAGCAATTCGATCGATCTTTTGGACCGATGTTCAGGTTCGAGTCACAGTGCCGGGCGGCGGTGACGTCGACCACGTCTGGGCTCGCATCTAAGGGAACGGTAAGGAATCGCGGTTACCATGGTCACAGTCGATCGGCGATACCGATCGCCGATTCGCTTCGAACATGTTGCCCAGCAGCCGGATCCGGGGTCCGGCGAGGAGATCTATGTCGACGCAGTCCGTAGTGCACGCACAATCATCCGCAGACGAGAGCGTCGTGGGGGATTCGTCTCCGCCGGGTGGTGGAAGCCGGCGATATCTCGAGCAACTGATCAGATACGACGTGCCGGCGTCGCTGGTCGTATTCCTGGTGGCGCTTCCCCTGTCATTGGGAATTGCGATCGCCTCCGGGGCGCCGATCATGGCAGGTCTGATCGCCGCAATCGTCGGCGGAGTGGTGGCCGGAGCTGTGGGAGGTTCACCGCTGCAAGTCAGTGGTCCCGCAGCCGGCCTGACCGTGGTGGTCGCCGAACTGATCGGCAAGTTCGGGTGGAAAGTCACCTGCCTGATCACCGTCGGCGCCGGAATTCTGCAGATCGTGTTCGGGCTCAGCCGAATTGCCCGTGCGGCGCTGGCTATTGCTCCAGTGGTGGTGCATGCGATGCTCGCCGGTATCGGCATCACCATTGCGCTACAACAGGTTCACGTGTTGTTGGGTGGAAGCTCGGCCAGCTCGGCGCTGGACAATCTACGGCAGTTGCCCGCACAGATCGGTGCCTTGCATGTCGAGGACCTGATGATCGGACTCGTCGTCATCGCCACCCTTCTCGGGTGGCGCTATCTCCCTGCCGGTGTCCGCAAGGTTCCGGCGGCGTTGGTGGGCATCGTATTGGCAACTCTCGCTTCGCTGGCGCTGCCGATCGACGTCGAGCGTATTGCTCTCGACGGATCTTTGCTGGACTCGATCGGACTCCCCGCTCTGCCCGACGGCCAGTGGCTCGGCGTCGCAACCGGCATCCTCACCATCGCCCTGATCGCCAGTGTGGAGAGTCTGCTCTCGGCCGTGGCCGTGGACAAGATGCACTCGGGCCCGCGGTCGAACTTCGATCGCGAGATGCTCGGCCAGGGCACCGCGAACATGGTGTCCGGGGCCATCGGCGGCCTTCCGGTCACCGGGGTGATCGTGCGCAGTGCGACCAATGTCGAGGCCGGGGCGAAGTCCCGCGCGTCGTCGATCATGCACGGCCTGTGGATTCTGCTGTTCTCGGCTGCGCTCGCCGGGTTGGTCCAGCAGATTCCGAAGTCTGCACTGGCCGGACTGTTGATTGTCATCGGTATTCAACTGGTCAAGCTGGCGCACATTCGGTTGGCGCGACGGACCGGTGATCTGTGGGTGTACGGCATCACGGTGGTCGGCGTCGTGTTCTTGAATCTGCTCGAGGGCGTCCTGATCGGGTTGGCGCTGGCCATCGCCCTCCTGGTGTGGCGTGTCATCCGCGCAACTGTCACCGCAGAAGAGTTGGGCGACAACGATTCCGGGAAGTGGCGCGTCCTGGTCGAAGGCTCGTGCACCTTCCTGGTGCTGCCCAAGCTGACGTCGGTGCTCGCCGGACTCCCACCGCGGTCGGACGTCACCGTCGAGCTGTCTGTCGACTTCCTCGACCATGCCGTCTTCGACGTCATCGAAGAGTGGGCGAGGCAGTACGAGTTGGCAGGTGGTTCGGTGGTCATCGACGAAGTCGGCTCGGTGAGTATGGAGAGCGCGACCACCGGTCCGCCGAAGCGCGGCGCCGCAGTCACCGACCTGCGCGGCTTGCTCGCGCCGTGGGGCAGTTGGCAACCACAGGCTTCGGGGAGGAATCTGAGCAGCCCGCCGGCCTTGCGGCCCATTCTCGACGGGGTGTCCAACTATCATCGCCATCGCGCCGAAGCGATACGGCCGCACATGGATCAGTTGCGCGACGGGCAGAACCCCGACTCTCTTTTCCTTACCTGCGCAGATTCGCGAGTGGTGCCGAACATCATCACGAGCAGTGGCCCCGGCGACCTGTTCACCGTGCGCAATGTCGGAAACCTGGTTCCTGCCGGCGGCCGCGATACGTCGGTGGAAGCGGCACTGGCCTTCGGGATCGACGAGTTGGGTGTCAGCTCGGTGGTCGTGTGCGGACATTCGGGCTGCGGCGCGATGCAAGCACTCCTGACGAACGGTTCGTCGGAATCGGGAGTCGTCGGGGAATGGCTGCGGCATGCGGAGACGAGCTTGCAGGCCTATACGAGTGGCCATCCGGTCGCGCGTGCTGCGGCCGAGGCAGGTTTCTCGGAGGTCGATCAGCTCGGAATGGTCAATGTCGCAGTCCAATTGCAGACTCTCGAACGCCATCCTCTCGTCGGTCAGGCCCGTGTGGATGGTCGCCTGCGTATCGCCGGACTGTTCTTCGACATCGGCTCGGCTCGGGTCATCGAAGTGACAGCGTCAGGGATCGGCCAGTTGATCGAGACCTGAAGGGGCTATTCGGGTCCGGGCTGATCCCTGAGTTCGACCAGCAGGCGAGCCCCGCCGAGTGGACTGTCGTGAAATGTCGTCCGTCCGCCGTGCAGGGCCGCCTGCTGCGCCACCAGCGCCAGGCCCAAACCGGAGCCTGTCTTGCCTGCCGTCGATCCGCGAGTGAAGCGCTCGAACACGCTCGAGCGTTCCTCGGCCGGTATTCCGCAACCGTTGTCGTCGATCGTGATCGTGACGGTGTCTGGTGAATCGGCCGGGCGAGCGAGGGTGATGCGCACCGCGCTCGCGCCGCCGTGGCGGACTGCATTGGTGATCGCGTTGTCGAGGATCAACCGGATTCCGCCGGGAAGGGCCCGGATGCAATAGGGGAGTGGGGAATCCACCGTGACGACGCCGACGTCCAGCCCAGGATGATGTCGGCGTGCGTCGTCGGCAGCGATGTCGCAGACCTCGGTCAAATCGGTGTCCTTGAAATCCTCGGCCGTCGAGAGTTCACCCTTCGCCAGGCGCTCGAGGTCTCTCAGAGTTGACTCGACGCGGCCCTGCGCGCGGGCCAGATCTGTGAGGATCTCGCGTCTTTGTTCGTGATCGAGGTCGTGAATGGACAACACTTCGATGTCGGTTCGCATCGCTGTCAACGGAGTTCGGAGTTCGTGAGCCGAGGCGGACGCAAAATCTCGGGCGGCGGCAAGGGCGGAGTTGGTTGCGGCTTGCGCTCGAGCGACGTCGCTGAGCATCGATTCTGCTGCTGCGGCAAGCTCGTCCGCTTCACGGATTCCGGAAACCTCGGTGGCGAGATCGGGATCGCGCCTGGCGATCCGGCGGGTCAACTCCACGAGGGGGCGCACCGCCGGGCCACCGAACAACCATCCCAACGCAGCTGCGGCCGCTACGGCCCCGACGCCGAAGAATGCAACCTGTCGCTGTTGGTCGACTGTGATGTCTCGCGCTTCGGCATAGGGAACCGCCAGCGAGACAAGGGCATTGATCCCGTCGGCCTCGGCGGTGTATGCCCGGTACTTCGTACCGTCCACGTCGACGGTCGCCGAGCCGACCGGTAGTTCGGGCAGTCGCGTCGGGGTACTGGATTTGACGGTTCCGTCGGTGTCGGAGCGGATGGTCACGGAAAAGGCGCCGCCGTCTCCGAACGCGCCGAGAAAAGGTCCCGCTGTAGCCGCATTGGCCACGATGACCGTCGATGCCGTCTCCAATCGACGGTCCAACTGCGCCAAATTGTTTCGTGCGATAGCCAGTGCAACGACCACACCGAGAGCGATGACGATGAACGTCGCCCCCAGTGCCGCGGCCGCGGCAACGCGAGTTCGTAGTGAGAAGCGGCGACGCTTCACGGGTTCTCCCGAAGCACGAACCCGACGCCGCGAACGGTATGCAGCAGACGAGGTGAACCGCCGGATTCGAACTTTCGACGCAGATAGCCGATGAAGACGTCCACGACGTTCGTGTCGGCGACGAAGTCGTAGCCCCACACCAGTTCGAGGAGACGTTCGCGAGTGAGCACGATGCCGGAATTGTGTGCGAGCACTTCGAGTAGCTCGAATTCGCGTTTGGTGAGCGGTACTTCCTTGCCGTCGACACGAACCCGGCGACCGGAGAGATCGATGTCGAGGTTTCCGACCCGCAGGGTATTCGTACCCTCGGAGTGATCGCCGGCCGGAGTGTTGCTGCGACGGAGCATTGCGCGGATCCGGGCAACCAGTTCGGCAAGAACAAACGGTTTGACCATGTAGTCGTCCGCACCGGATTCGAGCCCGGCGATGCGATCGTCGACCGAGTTGCGCGCACTGAGCACGCAGATCGGGATTTCGTTGCCGGCGGCACGAAGTGCCGTCACCACACCGGTGCCGTCGAGCACCGGCATGTTGATGTCGAGGACTACCGCGTCCGGTCGCTTGTCGGAGATCACTCGGAGCGCGTCGGCGCCGTCCACCGCCGTCAGTACGGTGAATCCCGAGAGCCGCAATCCGCGTTCGAGTGAGGTCAGGACGTCTGCGTCGTCGTCGACTACGAGGATTTTCGGTATCTCGGTCACAGCCCCATTGTGCCTTGCCTGGTACGTCGGGTTTCGCCGATCAGACCGGCAAGTCGGTACCGTCCGGACGCAGACCGGCCATGAACACCGCGACCAACCGCGGGACCAGGTTCGGCATGGCCTCGTCGGACAACTCGATTTGCGGGCGCGTCAGTTTGGCCAGAGCCATGACGAATTCGAGCGGTTGCAGATCGGCGCGAACCAGTCCGGCGCTCTGAGCGGCGCCGATCGTCGCGGTCATCTTCGTTTTCGTCACCTCACGCACCGCCAGAACTTCGGGCGCCAGCTCGGTGAAACTGCGTTCCACCAGTGCAGGAATGAGCGCACCCAGGCGCAGTTCCACGAGGCGGTCCACCAGCGTGTGCCACGCGTTTGCCGGATCGGTGGACATTGCCGTGAGTGCGATGTCGGCAGCCTCGCGGACATCGGTCAGTGTTGCGACGGCGACGGCGGTCACGAGGTCCTCGCGCGTCGGAAAGTTTCGATACAGCGTGGCGATGCCCACTTTCGCGAGTTCTGCGACTGCATCGAGCGGCGCGTCGTGCCCGCGTTCGGTGAACACCGCTCGTGCGGCGTCGACTATTGCGTTTCTGCGTTCACGTGCATCGGCTCGCACATCCACCTCCGGTATTGACAGTTCATCATAACCGGAGGAATATCTTCCACAAATAGTGGAGGAAAAACTTCCACTTAGGGAGGGTAGTTATGAACGCCGAAGTTGAAGCACAGGACCGCAAGAAGTTGGTGGCTGTGGTGTTGGGCTTGTCCGCCGTGATCGGGCTGATGCTGCTTGCCTTCGTACTGCCCTCGGTCAACAGTGGCCCGCACGAACTGAAGTTGGGCATCGCCGGTCCAGTTGCGACAACCGAACAGATCAGCACCTCGCTCGAGGCGAGTAAGCAAGGCGCCTTCGATACTCGAGAATTCGCCGACGCCGACGCCCTGCGTGACGCGATTCGGAATCGCGACGTGGTCGGCGGAATCGCCGTTGATGCCAACGGTCCTCACGTGTTGATCGCGACTGCAGGCGGAACCCCGATCGCCCAGACCCTGACCGGGGTGGCCAACGGCCTCTCGGAGGCCTCGGGGGCAAAGGTTCCCGTCGAAGACGTTGTGCCGTTGACGGCGGACGACCCGACCGGTGCTGGGCTCACGGCATTGGCCTTGCCCTTGGTGTTCGGCGGAATCATGCCCGCTGTTGTTCTCGTGCAACTGTTTCCGCGCAGCATCGTCAAGCGAGTGTTGGGCGCTGCCGGCGTCGCGATGGTCGCGGGTTTTGCACTGACTGCCATTCTGCAGTTCGACACCAACAGTCTTGACGGAAACTACCTGCTCACCGCGCTCGCACTCACCATGGGCATGTCGGCCATCTCGCTTCCCATTTTGGGGCTCGAATCCCTGCTCGGGATGAAGGGGTTCGCGTTGGGCGCCGTCACGATGATGTTCATCGGAAACCCACTCTCGGGGATGGCGACAACTGCCGCGTGGTTGCCCGCAGGCTGGGGCGCATTGGGGCAGCTGCTCCCACCTGGCGCCGCAGGAGCATCCGTCCGTTCGATGGCGTTCTTCGACGGCCATGGCGCCACCACGCCACTTCTGGTGCTGGTGTGCTGGATTGCCGTCGGGATCGCGCTGTGCGTGGCTGCCGGCCGGAAGAAGGCGTCTGCGCCGGTTATCGAACCGGAGGCTGCGCTGGTCTAGCCGGCGCAGCTTGCGTACGGGGTCAGGTCGGGAATCGGCCAGACCCCGTCAACGCGTTCCACGGCCAGTTCGGCGACCACGGTGTCCTCGTCCATCGGTAGAGGTCGGAGGATTCGGGGCTTTTCCGCCTCCCATTCGACGTCGATGCCCGCGGAGGTCAGGGCGTCCTGATCGATGACGGCGACGACCAGCGGCAATGTGAGGTCGCCGAACGCCAGATCGAGCACCGAAGCGAGTGCGTCCGGGGTTGTTGCGCGAATGAATCCTGCCTCGTCGTAACTGATTCCGCGCGTCGAGACCTCGTACTCACCGAAACGCTTGCATGCTTCCCAGTCGTCGGCGATAGCGACGTGGACGAGTCGTTGTCCGGTCATGCAGTGCTCCTGTAGTATTCGAATTAATGAAACGTCAACGTAGCATTAATTCACCGGCACGGTAACAGGGGACTTGATGGAGCAACCGCGCAGACGTGGGAGAACCAGTGACGCCGAGCGCGCCGAACGACGCAACGAGATTCTCGACGTCGCTGTCGACTCGTTTCGAGATGTCGGGTTCGCCCGAACTACCATCGAGGGCATTGCCACGGTGGCCGGCGTCGCCAAGCGCACCGTGTACAGCTACTTCGGCGACAAGTCTGCGGTCTTTGCAGCTGCGGTTGCGCGTCAGCACGCGTACGTCGACAATGCCGGCGAGGGCCAGTCCGACCTGCTCGCCGCTGCAGTGGACATCGTCATCGCCCTGCACAGCGACAACTCGATTGCGCTGCACCGCATGATGATCGGCGAGGCAGTGCAGTTCCCTGAATTGGCCGCAGCGTTCTACGAATCCGGCCCGGCCAAGTCGATTGCCTTTCTGGAGAAGATATTGATCGATCAGCACGGCCAGAAGGCTGCGCTGTGCGCGGATCAGTTGTACACCTTGCTGCTCGGGGAGGAGCACCGGCGGCGACTGCTCGGGCTCACCTCCGAGCCGACAGCCGAAAGAGCGGCGCAACTGGCGGCCCGCGCGGTGGGATGCGTTCTGAGATCTGATCGGTAGGCTCGACTGGGTGAGTAACTCTGTGATCTGGTTTCGACGCGATCTGAGGGTCGGTGATCTTCCGACTCTGACTGCAGCGGCGGATGCCGGCGGACAGACGTTGGGTTTGTTCGTCCTCGACGAGAAGTTGCTCGGACCGGCAGGCTCACCCCGCCAGAATCAACTGTTCGCCAACTTGTCGGCACTCGACAACCAGCTCGACGGACGATTGATGGTTGTTCGAGGTGATCCGGCAGACGTGGTGCCCCGCGTGGCGGAATCCGTTGGCGCCGAAGAAGTTCACATCAGTGCCGACTACGGGCCCTACGGCCGACGGCGCGACGCGGCCGTGGCCGAGAAGGTGGAGTTGATCGCCACCGGGTCACCATATGCCGTGGCGCCCGGACGCGTCACCAAGGCGGACGGTGATCCGTACAAGGTGTTCACGCCGTACTTCCGTCAGTGGATGGAACATGGTTGGCGGGGCCCCGCGTCGACCGATGCGGGGACGGTCCGTTGGTTCGATCCGAGCGAGAAGGACGGTGGCCCGCGCCGGGTGAGTATCCCCGCGCCGTCCGGCACCGTCAGCGATGTCGTCGGTGAGGCCGGTGCGCTCGAACAGTGGAAAGAATACTGCGAGAACGATCTTGACCGGTACGACGACGAACGAAATCGACCCGACCTCGACACCACGAGTCGGATGTCGATCCCGCTCAAGTACGGCACGATTCATCCGAGAACCATGTTGGCAGATCTCTCCAAGCGACTCGGAGACGGCGCTCAGGCGTACCGTCGCCAGCTTGCTTGGCGAGACTTCTACGCAGACATCCTGTTTCAGCGCCCCGACAGCGCGCGGAAGAACTACGACGACAAGTTCGACCGTTTACGTCACGACGGGGGAGTCGACGCAGACGCCGCCTTCACGGCCTGGTGTGAAGGCAAGACCGGCTTCCCGATCGTGGATGCCGGCATGCGGCAACTCGCCGCCGAGAACTGGATGCACAATCGGGTCCGAATGATCGTCGCGTCATTCCTGGTGAAGGACCTGCACATTCCGTGGTGGCGCGGCGCACGGTACTTCATGTCGCAACTGGTGGACGGTGACTTGGCCTCCAATCAGCACGGGTGGCAGTGGACTGCCGGGTCGGGTACGGATGCTTCGCCCTTCTTCCGCGTCTTCAACCCGATCATGCAAGGGGAGAAGTTCGATCCCGACGGCACATACGTCCGTCGGTGGGTCCCCGAACTTCGCGATGTTCCCGGGAAGGCCGTCCACTCGTTGAAGGCGATGCGCCCAGTCGACTACCCGGACCCGATAGTCGATCACGCGCACGAGCGTGAGGAGGCCTTGCGCCGGTACGGCGAGATCAAAGGCTGAGTGCTCAGTGATCTGCGGGCGCTACGCGGACGCGGTTTCCGTCCAGATCTGAAATGACAAACGTCAGACCGAAGACATCTTCGTTGGGTTCTTCGACGACCTCGACTCCCTTGGCCACCCACTCGTCGTGGATCGCCCGAATTTCGTTGCTCCCGCCGTCGACCAAGATGCCGACTTCGAAATTGCGCGGTGTCGCGGGATCGAGGTCGCGGGACTTGCCGCTCCACAGTGCAAGGACCACACCGCCGCCGAGGTCGAAGGTCATGTACCGAGGGCTGAGGACCTCAGGCTTCGCGTCGAACAATTCGCCGTAGAACGCTGCTGCGGAGGCGGCATCGCTGACGTAGATCAGAAACTGGTTGGGTAGTCGCACTGTGGTTTTCCCTCTCCCGTTGATGTTCGGGCCACCGGCAGCGGGGCGTGTGCCTGGTCGTGCGGGGCTGCGTTCAACAATCCCCGCGCGCCGGACGAATGTCCAAGAACAAGTGCGTCTGAGAGGCAGATGGATTACTTATGACGACTGCCGCAGTCACACCGCACTGAGGTGGTACCCGACGCTCAGGTTCGGGTAGTAGCCGTCGATGTAGCTCGAGATGAAGTAGTGATCAGGGTCGGTGGTGCGAGTTCCGTCGGTGTCGAACTGCGGATAGTCGTTGGCCGTGAAGACGGCTTGTCCGCCGTCGGGAGTGGAACAGACGACGTCGACCGTCAGGCCGCGCGGGTCCTGGTTGTATGCCGTGACGATCTCGGTCTCGTGAGGCGCGAGCGACTGGCGTGGGCTCTGCATCCACTGTCCGTAGGGGTTGTCGGCGCCTTCGAGATGAATTGTCTGTTCGGTGTCGTTGCTGATCGTCATCGTGATGCTGTTGCCGGTTGTGGGAAGGGTTCCGGCACTGGCGATTCCGCTCAATCCCAAAGTGAGGGCGCCGGCGGCCAGAGCTGTGATTGCGGCAACTACGTAGCGTGGGTTCGTCATCGTCGGTGTCCTTTGTCCGGGTGAGCGTTCGGTTGGCTCTCTCGAAGACAACTATGTCGGAGCAGATCGATGTCGTATGTCCACTCCCCGGACCCTGTGCAGGCGGAACGGTGTGTCCACCGATCGGGGGACACCTACTCCGACACCGAGACGGCTTCGACCTTTCGCTCGCCGGTGACCAGCAGTCCGATCAGTGCGGCCGCCGCGAGCACCATGACGAGTGCTCCGTAGCCACGCGTCGTATCCACCAATCCGACCTTGCCGACCAGGTAGCCGGCCAGCAAGGCGGGAAGACTGTTGGCCAGATATGCGATGACGTAGACGGTGGACAACAAACCCGCGCGTTCGTGGTTCTCGGCCAGCGGCATGACGGTGAGGATAGTTCCTTGGAATCCTGCTCCGAAGCCGATACCTGCAACAGCCGTACCGACCAGAATCAATACGGCAGAGGATGTTTCAGCACCGATGAGTGTGACGGCCACCCCGAGCACCAAGGCGGTGGTTCCGATCAGCATCACGGTCCGGCCGCCGAGTTTGCGGAAGGTGAGTACTGCTGCCGCTCCGAATCCTGTCAGTGTTGCGACCATGACGGCACCGATGAGGGAGCTGTGAACGTCAAGTGCGTTGCGCGCCAATGCAGGTCCGAGTGAGAGGTAGAAACCTCCCAGCGCCCAGACCGCGATCAGGCACGGTGCGGTCAGGGCAATCATCGTGCGCGCCTGACGAGGAACGGCCAGTGTGGGGCGCAGGGACTGCCAGGCTCCGGGGCGTCCGCCCGAAGTCTCGGGAGCGGCCCATACTCCGAAGATCTCGAGAATGACAAGCACGAGAAGGACCAGGTAGACAGTGCTGGTGGGCCGGGGCAGGTGCTCGCTGATGAGGCTCGAACCCACTGCTCCGACTGCAAGCCCCATCGTCGGAGCGACGCTGTTGATGATCGATCCTCGGCCCGGAGTGCGTTCGAGGTCGATCAATGCCGAACCCAGAGCGCTGATTGCAGCGCCGGTGGCAACACCCTGTACGACCCGGGCGATGAGCAGGATGGTCAAACCGTCGGCCGAGGCGAACAGCGCGAGCGAGACTGCCTCGAGCGCGAGTGCTCCGAGCAGGACCGGGCGCCTGCCGATGTGATCGGACAGGGATCCGGCGGTCAGGAGCGTGGCGAGCAATGCGAGAGCGTAGATGCCGAACACGAGCGTCGACGCGAGCGAGGAGAATCCCCACAACTGTTGATAGTGCTCGTACAACGGTGTCGGGGTCGCGGATGCGCCCAGGAACGTGGCGATGATGACGGCGATGAGTGTGAAAGCGACGCCTCGCCCAAGGCGTGGGCGTGAAGTGCTCTCGGTCTGTGGTGAAACGGTCGTTGTCATTGTCGTAGCGCTTCCCGTGCGGGTGGTGAAGACTTCAAACGCAAATACTTTGCGTTTGGGACGCTACGCCTGGCCGTAGCCTAATGCAACATCTTTGCGTTAGTATTGGATTTATGAGTCCGTCCGCAGGTCCGCGCCCCGGTGGCCGTAGTGCGCGCATCCAACAGGCCGTGCATGCGTCGGCGCGCAAGTTGTTGGAACAGCGTGATCGAGCCGAGATCACGGTGCCGATGATCGCGACCGATGCGGGAGTGACCCCGTCGACCATCTATCGGCGGTGGGGTGACATCAACGAAGTCTTTGCCGACGTCTCGATCGAGAGATTGCGCCCGGACGCCGACCCGCGTGAAACGGGCTCGCTCCGAGGGGATCTGACGATTTGGGCGCAGGAGTACCTCGAGGAGATGTCTGCGCCTGTCGGTCGTGCTTCGTTGCGTGACGTGTTGATGAGCGACGATCAGACGCATGCACCGGACGGTACGAAGAAGTTCAAGTGTGCCTTCTTCTGTCGGACGCAGATCGACGTGATCCTCGCGCGTTGGCCGGAAGCTGCCGGCGTGGATGGTGATTCGGTGGTCGACCATGTAGTGGCGCCGATCATCTACCGAATTCTGTTCGACCTCGAACCGGTCGTGCCGCAGCGAGTTGCGGAATTGGTGGATCAGACGCTTGCCCTCGCGGCGCGGGTCGTTGCCGAAGGCTGATCGCTACGTAGTCGGGCGTGGACGTGCATGTCGTGCCAGCCGTCGGCGTGCCTGGCGGAGCTTCGTCGAACACCTTCTTCGCTGAACCCTGCTTTGGTGGCGACTCGGCACGATCGTGGGTTGTGGATCGAGTGCTCGAGTTCCAGTCGATGAAACCCTGCTTCGCGGAATGCCCACTCGGACAGTGCGGTTACAGCCTGGGTGCACAGTCCGCGGCCGCGCGCCGCTGGGGTCACCCAATACGCGAGCTCGGCAGTGCCGTCCCACAAATTCACCCCCTTTGCTGCGATTCGACCGAGGAGTTCATTTGTCTCGGGAGCGGCGATCGCCCAATGGCATTCGGATTCGCTTGCCCACCCGTCTCTCCACTGGGTGAGCCAACCCCGTGCTTCGTCGATCGAGTCGGCGCGGCGGATGTGCCAACGCTGAATCGACGGATCGCGAAAGGCTTCCATGACGGCCGGTGCGTCGTCGCGGGTCCAGGGTCGGAGAATCGCGAAAGTCCCGACGTGGATCGAGGGTTGGTCCATCCCCTCGAGAGAGCCAGTGGCGATCGCGGGCGTAGTCAACTTGGGCACGTGAAGCATCATCGCCTACCCGCCTGATGGCGGGCAATGGCGTGAGCTTTCCGGTCATTATCCCTGCCACTCTGCGTTCAGTCGGCGCGCAGATTCCAGAGTTGCGATCGCCTCTTCGGTGTCAACTCGTGCGAGTACCAATGCACTTACCGTGCAGGAGAGAAGGATTCGAGTGCGATCTGAGAGCGTGGCGTCTGTCTCGGTTGGAAACGCGGCGTGTAATCCACTGTTGATCGCGTCGGCGAGCTCTCGGCGGTAAGCGCGGATCACTGCGGCCATCGCATCGTCGTGCGCGCCGAGTCCGGCAGCCGTATTGAGAAGTAGGCAACCGCGCCGAGGTGAGTCGGCGGTCATGGTGCCGATCGCGTGCGCAAGCGAGGAAAGGTAGTCGTCGACGGCGTCTGCCCCGGGATTTGTCGTGAGGCTGCGCAGACGTGGCCGGATGACATGGTCGAGGTACAGCTGCACGGCGGCGTCGAACAATCCGCGCTTGTTGGTGAACGAGTTGTAGAGACTTGACCGACTCAGCCCCGTCGCGGATTCGAGGTCGCCGAGTGAGGCACCTTCGTATCCGCGTGCCCAGAAAACGTCCAAAGCGGCAGCGACCACGGCTGTTGTGTCGAATTCTTGTGATCTGCCCATCAAAGCCTCGCTCTTTCTGTATCGTTCGGTCCAGTATATATTGGACCGAACGATACAGAATTCACTCGAAGCAACAGGAGTTCACCGATGAATGTCGCCGGCTACATCTTCGCGGGACTGGCCGCAGCAGTGCACGTGTACATTTTTGTCCTCGAATCGATTCTCTGGACGGCCCCGAAGACCCGCGCCACGTTCGGCGTGAAGTCCGAGGAAGAGGCGATCGCCACGCAGCCGCTCGCCTTCAACCAGGGCTTTTACAACCTTTTCTTGGCGATCGTGTCGGCGGTCGGCATCGTGATTGCGGCGACCGGCTCCGCGTCGGTCGGAATTGCCCTCGTCCTGGCAGGCGCAGGATCGATGGTTGCCGCGGGATTGGTGCTGATTCTCTCGTCTCCCGACAAAGCCCGCGCAGCCGTCGTGCAGATGCTTTTCCCAGCTATTGCCGTTGTTCTGCTGGTAATCCACCTGCTTTGAGTGGTCTCTATCCGCCGCCGAGCACCAGTGATTCGATCAACGCAAAAGCACCGTTGAGTGCTCCGCAATCGAAGGCTTCGGCCAGGGCGTAACCGATGACAAGTTCGTCGGTGCTCGGCGTGCTCGACCAGACTGCGTCGGTCTGTCTGGGATCGGATTCCTCGTTCTTGGAGAAGTGCCCGATCCGCAATCCCTCGCGGGTGAATGCACTGTTCGCGTCGTCGACTGGGGCGAAGTTCAAACTCACGCCGTAGACGAGTGCCGAGACAGAGTACGAGCGACGGGACAGAAACCCTTTGCCGACAGTGAGTTCGACTTCGTCGCCACCGACAGTGAAGAACAAGTCGGCGGCGGCGCGCGTTCCGATGGGTGTGCCTTCACGGCGCGGGGCATCGACTCGACGCGTCAACAGAGCGTGTGAGTTGCCGTTTCGGACGTCGACGACCCCCGTGTCGACATCGAACGAGATCTCGACTTTTCCGTGAATCGGGTCCATTACGGCGTATTTGACCGTCACTGTGCCTACCCCCTGTAAGTGTGAACTCGGGTCCATAATACGTGGTGGGAGCGTTGTCCAGTATGCCCGAATCCAAAAAAATAGTGCCGAATGACGCGCGTTTGCGGCCAAATGCTTCTACGCTGGGTCTTGGGTTTGTTGCGCATCCCACAACGGTTTTTCCCACACCAGACGAGGAGCGCCTATGAGGTTGTCGACTACTTGTTCTGTTGCTACGAAGGCTTGATCAAGCCGGAATTGCCTCTGCCGGATGGTGCTCGAGACCCATCCGGCAGAGGCAATTCTGCATCAGTTCGGGCCTTCAGCCGCCGGCGAATTTTTCCGAGGTGCCGAGATCGATCGGCAACGCGATGCCGGTGATCCCGCGCCCGGCCGGCCCCACCAGATAGAACACCGCATCCGCAATCACTTCGGGGTCGACCCACGGGTGGGGCAGCAGATTCAGCTTCGACATGATCGGAGCGGTATCGGCGAGGACAGGATTCTCCAAGTCTGGACGGAACGCACGAACCATCGGTTCGTTGTCGATCATCGTCGTTCGCACATTGCCCGGGTGTACGGAGTTGACTCGGATGTCTGCCCAGCCGAGTTCGTTGGCCAGAGACTTCGCCAACCCCCGAACGGCGTGCTTGGACGCGGAGTAATGTGCAATCCCCGGCACGCCTCGAAGCCCGGCCATCGAGCTGATCAACACAATGGATCCACCTCGATTGCCGTTCATGATGTGCGGAATCGACACCTTGGTCGTCAACCAGACGCCGGTGACGTTGATGTCCATCAGCTCGCGGAACTCTTCGGCGCTCAGGTCCCAGGACAATTTCGCCGACGCCGCGATTCCCGCGTTGGCGATCACGATGTCCAGTCGGCCGAGTTTCTCGACTCCGGCGTCGACCGCTGATTTCAGGGCATCGAGGTCGCGAGTGTCCGCGACGGATGCGACGATACGCCGGCCCTGAGCTTCGACCAGGGCGACGGTCTGGGCGAGGTCGGCTTCGGTGGCCATGTCGTACCCCGCCGTTGCGACCGGCGCGCAGAGATCCACCGCGATGATGTCCGCGCCCTCGGACGCGAGCTTGACGGCATGCGCGCGCCCTTGACCACGCGCCGCTCCGGTGATGAATGCGACCTGACCGTCCAAATTGCCCATCGAACTTCCCCTGTCCGTGTGAATCGCCGAAACTGGAACGTGTTCATACTGCTACGTCCGGAGGCAGAGGGACAGGGGAATTCGCTGAATCCTTATCCGCGAAGGAGTTTGGACAACTCGTCCAATACGCTCGCGTCCTCGATGGTCGACGGGACCGTGTACTCCTCGTTGTCGGCGATCTGCCGCATGGTCTTGCGGAGGATCTTGCCGGAACGAGTCTTCGGTAGTGCGGCGACGACGGTGACGTCCCGGAACGTGGCGACGGCACCGATCTGGTCTCGCACCCGCGCGACCAGTTCCTGTCGGAGTGTTTCGGGATCGATGTCGACGCCGGACTTGAGCACGACGTAACCGCTCGGCCGTTGCCCCTTGAGTTCGTCGTGAATGCCGATGACCGCGCATTCGGCGACAGCCGGGTGGCCGGCGACGACGGCCTCCATGCTTCCGGTCGAAAGGCGATGTCCGGCAACGTTGATCACGTCGTCACTTCGTCCGAGCACGAAGACGTAGTTGTCCTCGTCGATGTACCCGGAGTCGCCGGTGAGGTAATACCCTTCGAAAGTCGACAGGTAGGACTTCACGTACCGGTCCTCGTCACGCCACAGTCCGGCGAGTGTTCCGGGAGGAAGCGGCAGGCCGATCACGATGTTGCCCTCGGTGCCCGGACCCACGAGTTCGCCCTTGCCGTCGACGATTTCGGCGCGGTATCCGGGGCAGGCGACGGTGGGTGAGCCCGCTTTGATCTCCATCGGTTCGAGGCCGCGCAGGTTCGCGCAGATGGCCCAACCGGTTTCGGTCTGCCACCAGTGATCGACCACCGGGCGATCGAGAATCCGAGTAGCCCACTCGTAGGTGTCGGGATCCAAGCGCTCGCCGGCCGCGAACAGTGTGTCGAGCGACGAGATGTCGTACTTGGCAAGCTCTTTTGCGTCCGGGTCGGCCTTGCGGACCGCGCGGATCGCTGTCGGAGCGGTGAAGAGTGCCGACACGTTGTATTCGGAAATGATGCGCCAGAACGCACCGGCGTCGGGGGTGCCGACGGGCTTGCCTTCGTACATGACCGTCGTGGCTCCGGCGAGCAACGGTCCGTAGACGATGTAGGAGTGGCCGACCACCCAGCCGACGTCGGAGGCGGTCCACCACACCTGTCCTGGGCTGATGTCGTACAGATTCTTCATGGTCCACGTCAGCGCAACGGCATGGCCACCGTTGTCCCGGACGACGCCCTTGGGCTTACCGGTCGTTCCCGAGGTGTAGAGGATGTAGAGCGGATCCGTCGCGGCGACCGACACCGGGTCGGCCGGGGTGGCGTCGGCGATCAGCTCGTCCCAGTCGAACCAGGCTGCGGCACTTGACTTGTAGTCGGAAGCTGCACCGGGAATCTGCTCGCGATTCTTCACGATCACGGTGTGCGCGGGAGTGGCGGACAGTTGCAGAGCCTTCTCGACCATCGGCAGGTACTCGATTGTTCGTCCGGGTTCGAGGCCGCCGGACGCCGTCACGAGCACCACTGGACCGGCGTCGTCGATTCGCGTTGCGAGCTCCTTGGCCGCAAAGCCGCCGAACACCACCGAATGCACAGCGCCGATTCGCGCACACGCGAGCATCGCGATCGCAGCCTCGGGGATCATCGGCATGTAGATGATCACGCGGTCGCCCGCCACCACACCCTGATCTTTCAAGACGCCGGCGAAGAGTGAGACCTGCTCGAGCAATTCGGCGTAGGTGTACGTGGCTTTGGTGGGTACCATCGCGGAGTCGAAGATCAACGCGGTCTGATCGCCGCGGCCGTCGCGGACGTGCCGATCGAGGGCATTGAAGCTGGTGTTGAGCGAAGCATCCGGGAACCAGCGATAGATCGGCGCGGCAGAGTCGTCGAGAGCCTTGGTGGGGGCGACATCCCAGTCGACGGCCCGCGCAGCGTCGAGCCAGAACTTCTCCGGCTGATCCATGCTCTCGCGATATGCGTCGGCATACGTGGTGTGGGACGCCTGCTCGGAAGAGCTCATCGACGTGTGTCCTCTCGTGAACTTCGCTTACCGGTGACCTGAAACACCTTAGGTCACCGTCAGTGCGGTGCGCCTCAGTAGCGGTGCGGGTACCGTCCCTTTGCGCCGGGCGGGCCTGTCCCGTCGGCCAGTGGCGCGCAGGGGTGGGATAGGGCAGGGACTGAAAGGGGGGATCGATGTGACAGGTGCAGCGCAACGCGCAGGCTTCTGGGGAGTCCTCGCTCTGCGTGACTTCCGACTTCTGTGGACCGGCGACGCAGTCAGCGGTATCGGAAACGGTGTCACGACCGTCGTACTGCCGCTGATCGCGCTTCGCGAACTGGACGCGAGTAGCTTTCAGATCGGTGTGCTGGCATCGGCAGTGTGGTTGCCGTGGTTGATCGTCGGACTACCAGCCGGTGCCTGGATCGACCGGCTGCCTCGGCGTCCGATCATGATGATCGCGAACGCTGCGTGCGCGCTGTTCTTCGCGAGCCTCGCGATCGCCGGCTTCCTGGAGGCGATGACATACGGCCACCTGCTCCTGGTCGCGCTGCTCACCGGTACAGCCACCGTCTTCTTCCAGGCGGCCTATCACTCGTATCTCCCCACGGTGCTCGCCGAAGCGGATCTTGTCGAAGGGAACTCGAAGATTCAGGGCGCCGAGGCCGCAACTCGGGTGATCGGCCCAAGCGTCGGTGGGCTGGTGGTTGCAACTGTCGGGCTCGCGGCCGGTCTGGTTGTCGACGCGTTCACGTTCGCCTTCTGCTTTGTATGCATTTGGCTGATTCGTGTGCAGGAGACCGTCCATCGCGGACAGAATCAGCGAGAACCGTTGCGACGGCAGATTGCGCTCGGACTGCGATTCGTCGCCGGTGATCCGTATCTGCGGTCGATCGTCGTCTACGGCACTCTGCTCAATTTCGGTCTCACCGGGTACTCCACGATCCAGATCGTGTTCCTGGAAAAGACGGTTGGCGTGGGGGAGTTCGGACTCGGGCTTCTCCTGGCGATTGCCGGGGTGGGCGGAATTGTCGGATCGATGATCGCGCGCCCGCTCGGCCGCAGATTCGGCACTGCCCGAAGCGTCCTCATCTGTCAGTTGGTGACGGGACCGTTCATCCTGTTAGCACCTCTGACGACGTACGGTGCCGGCCTGTTCTGGTTCTGCATCGGCGGAATGGTGATGGTTGCGGGCGTCGTGTCGTGCAACGTGGTGCTCGGCAGTTTCCGTCAAAGTTACTGTCCGCCGGACCGCCTCGGACGAGTGGTGGCAACGAGTATGTGCCTGCTGCACAGCAGCATTCCGCTCGGTGCGCTGACGGCAGGCTATCTCGGCGACGCAGTGGGACCGCGCGGGACGATGTGGATCATGGCCTGCCTGATCGCGCCGTGCGGATTGGTCTTGCTCTTCAGCCCCCTCCGCGGAATCCGCGATCTACCGAGTCGGCCTGCGATCTCACTGCGGTAGAGCCGCGGCGGCCTCTTCGCTACGAATCGCGATGCGAAGAGTCGCGAGCATGAACAGCGACACTGCGAAACCGAAAAGCGCGCCGAACTGGTCCTGCGTGAACAGATAAACCTGCGTCACCAGGAGGCTCACGATGAGGGATGCACGCAGGAGTCTCAGGGCTCGCAGGTACGGACCGCGGAAGAGGAACCACACTCCCAGAACCACAAGAACTCCGGTTGCGACGGTGGAGATCTGGACCACCAGGTCGGAGACGTCGTCGGCCTCGACGACGTTCTCGGAAACCAACGCGTAGATCACCTGGACAATCGCCAGAAGAGCCTGCAGTACGAACAGGGTCAGTACCAGTCGGCGGACGACCCGGTGCCGGAGCAGTTCCTCGGCACGGTGGAAGAACGCGTTGCGGCCACGAGTGATCTTCGATTCGATACCGCCGGTCGGCGGAGTCTGTGAATGCAGGCCGGCTTTGATCGAATCGACGAGGTCGGTGAGGCTGCGGTCTTCGACGCCGTCGAGTACGCGGAGGGCGTGGTTGTACTGGATCTCGTCGAGCTGACCGAGAGCGAGGTCCGAGAGCGCTCGCGCCCCGATGGCGAGCCGATGACGATCATTCATTCCGCGCCGAATCACCACCTCGCGCGCGGCAAGATAGAAGAGAACGAAGACGACGTACATGATCGCGATGGCAGGCTGGTAGAAGTAATCGACGTCGGCGGTGACGAATTTTCCGACCTCGTCAATGAAGAGACCGAACCCGATTCCGCCGACGAGCGTGGCCAGGTCACGCGTGCGAGAACCTTCGGTGATGGCGGTCGCCACGATGGCTACGGCCATCAGCAATCCGCCCCAGAGAACGTGTGCGATGTGGAGGGCGCCGCCCCCGATCTGGGGATAGCCCGTTGCCGCCAGATAAGCGCGGGTGATCAGCACGGTGGCGATGCCCGCGAACAGGAACAATTCGAAACGAGCCAGTGCCGCGCGGTCGTAACTGTGCGGCAGCGTCAGCGCATTCCGGTCCTTCGTCGTCATTGCGGAACTCCCAGGTTTCGATAGCGCGCGATACGGGAGGACTGGCGATCGGTGTCCGACTCTTCGGCAAGCACGAAGAGTTCGTGCGCTATCGCAGCCCCTACCCTCTTGGAGAATTCCACGGGTTCATCGGCCGCGTCAGGCGTTTCGGGAATGATCGCGTCGATCACGCCGTCTCGAAGCAGATCCAACGAACGAATGCCCTGCGCTGCCGCCATCTCCGGTGCGTGACTGATGTCGCGATGGACGATCGCGCTTGCGCCTTCCGGTGGCAGGGGAGCGAGCCACCCGTTCTGTGCCGCGAGTACCCGATCGGCGGGCAGCAGCGCGAGAGCCCCACCGCCTGTTCCCTGGCCGAGCAACACCGACACTGTCGGGGTCTTCAGCGTCACGAGGTCGGCGATGCAACGGGCGATCTCAGGGGCCAGTCCACGTTCTTCAGCTTCTTTGGACAGCGACGCGCCCAAAGTGTCGATCACTAGGACAAGTGGGAGTTGTAGTTCTTCGGCAAGTTTCATGCCCCGTCGCGCTTCCCTGAGCGCGGCCGGTCCCATCGTGGTGAGCGCGGATTGGCCACTGCGGTCCTGGCCGAGCAGGATGCACGGAAAGCCTCGGAAGCGGGCGAGCGAGAGCAAGATCGTCTTGTCGGTTTCACCCTGCCCGGTGCCGCTGAGCGGTACCTGTTCGGTCGCTGCATGGCGGAGCAACTGCCGAATGCCGGGTCGATCGGCCCGGCGCGAGAGCATCACCGACTGCCAGGCGGGAACATCGGGAATCTCGGGTGAGGGAATCGGGTCCGTGGCCGCCGGGGCCGGGGGATCGGTGAGCACGCACAACGCTCGATTGACCAGCAGACGGAGGCGGTCGACGGGGACGACGCCGTCGATAACGCCGTTGCGATACAAGTTTTCGGACGTCTGGATACCGTCGGGAAACTTTTCGCCGTACAGCGATTCGTAAACACGAGGTCCGAGGAAACCCACCAGAGCGCCCGGCTCCGCGACGGTGATGTGGCCGAGGGATCCCCACGAGGCAAAGACCCCGCCGGTGGTGGGATTGCGCAGGTAAACCAGGTAGGGCAGGTGGGCCGCTTTGTGAACAGCCACTGCCGCAGCGATCTTCACCATCTGAACGAACGCCACGGTGCCCTCCTGCATCCGCGTTCCGCCGGAGGTTGGCGAGGCCAGCAGCGGGAGTTGTTCTGCCGTAGCACGTTCGACGGCGGTCACGATCCGCTCGGCTGCAGCAACTCCGATCGAACCGGCGAGAAAGCTGAATTCACAGGCAATTACCGCGACCCGACGTCCCCGAACGGTACCGACACCTGTGACGACGGACTCGTCAACTCCGCTCTTCTCGCGGGCCTTCGCCAGGTCTTCCGCGTATTTCGCGCCAGGTCCGACGTCGACGGGCGGGGAGTCCCAGGAGACGAAGCTCTCGGGATCGAGTACCGCAGTGAGTAGTTCTTCGGCCGAGATTCGCACAACGTCCTCCAAGTAAGCAGCACCCCGTCCAGGATGAACCTACCTGGGCGGGGTGCTGCCGTGATCGTGTGGCGTCAGTTGTGCGCCGGATAAATCAGCGTCCGAACGCCTCTTTCCACGAAACGACCTTGCCGATGCGAAGGATGGAGCGCTGGTAGATCTTTGCCGCGATCATCGACAGCGCAGCGGTCACCACCAGCATCAGCAGAATCGTTCCCACGATCTGGAACGGAGAAGCAACACCGGCGGAAATGCGCAGGGGCATGAGGATTGCCGAGAACGGCGGAATCCAACTCAACACGTTGCTCAGGGTTCCTTCTGGATTGCTCACCGAAACGAAAGCCACGCTGACCATTGCCATGACGAGCAGCGCGAGAGGCATCGCGGTGGCGTTGACGTCCTCCTGTCGCGAGACCATAGACCCGGCCGCGGCGTACAGCACGGCGAAGAAGAGGAAGCCGAGAATGAACCACCCGAGAGTGCCGAACAGAACGCCGATTGCGGTGCCCGTCACGGTCAGGACGCCCGTCGCCAGTCCGGTGGCGACGCCCGCGACGGCATAGGCAGCCATCTGCATCAGGCCGACAGCACCGATTCCGAGAACCTTGCCCCACAACAACTGCAGTGGACGGAGAGTGGAGAGCAGCAACTCGACGACACGGCTGGACTTCTCCTCGACGACGCCCATCGCCACGTACGTTCCGAACAACAGGATCTGCATGTACAGGAGCACCACAGCAGCGATCGACATCGCTATACGTTGGCCCTGTTCGGGATCCGGGGGATCGATGGCATCGATGGTGACCACTGCGGTGGACGTGGCTTCGGCGAGCTGAGCCGGGTCGATCCCCGCAGCGGAAAGCGCATTCGATTGTGCCTGCTGTGCAACGGAACTCTCGATGACGGCCCGCAGATTCGTGGCTACTTCCTTCTTGGTCACGACAGTGACGCCGCCGCCCGATCCAGCGATCACGGCCACGTCGAGGTCGCCGTCCTTGACTTGATCACGCGCGGTGCCGTCGTCGGAAACCTCCGTTACCGTCACCGGATTTCCGAGGGTGTCGCCGATGGACACCATCGTGGCACTGAGTGATTGGTTGCCGACCAAGCCGATCTTCGACTTGTCCTCGTCGCCGCCGGAGAAGAGCGAGAAGGCGATGATGCCGCCGATGATCGCGACCAGAATGATGACGTTGCTGATCACAAAACTCTTCTTCGAGATCTGCGTCATGAATTCGCGTCGGGCGACCAACCCGATGGCTCGACCTCCGCTCAACTGGTTGCTCATGCGGCTACTACCTCTCGGAACAGATCGGTCAGTGACGGACGTCGTAGCGTGAACTCGTGCACCGGTCCGGTTTTCAATGCTGCATGCAGGATCTGCTGATCGTCGGCCGTGCCGTCGACGCTCAGGAGCGTTCGACCGTCGAGGTGGCTCAGTGTGGTGACACCGATCAGATGGTGTGCCCAACCGACCGGCGCGTCAGGGGCGAAGACTTCGATTCGGCCGTCGCCCTTGCCTCGTAGCTCGTCGACGGTTCCGATCTCTCGCATGCTGCCGCGGCTGATGATGCCCACGCGATCGCACAGGCGCTCCACCAGATCCAGCTGATGGCTGGAGAAGATTACGGGAACACCGGTGCGAGCCTTCTCGACCAACACGTCACTCATGACATCGACCGCTACGGGGTCAAGGCCCGAAAACGGTTCGTCCAGAACGAGTACCGATGGGTCGTGAACCAGCGCCGCCGCGAGCTGCACACGTTGCTGATTACCGAGGGACAGGGAATCGACGGTGTCCTTGACGCGTTCGGCGATGCCCAGACGTTCGGTCCACCGCTCAGTGGCCGCGTGCGCGTCGGCCTTCGAGAGTCCGTGTAGCTCGGCCAGATAGGAAAGTTGCGCTCCCACCTTCATCTTGGGGTAGAGGCCGCGTTCCTCCGGCATGTATCCGATAGTGCGACGCACGTCGAGGTCGATGGGTTTGCCGCCGAGGCGAACTTCTCCCGAATCTGCTCCGAGCACACCCAGCGCAATGCGCATCGTGGTCGTCTTGCCGGCGCCGTTGCTGCCGACGAATCCGAAGATCTCGCCTGGGCGCACTTCGAAACTCAGGTTGTCGAGTGCGACGACGTCGCCGTAGCGTTTCGAGATGCCGTCGATCGTGAGGGTGGCTGACATGGGTCCTTCCCATCGGTCGAGTGGTGCGCTTCGGTAATACGGGTCAGAGATCGAACTCTTCCGAATCAATCGGATCCGGGTCTGGATTGGTCCACGAGAGAATCATCGCGGGCGTGCACGCGCCGATCAGCATTGCAGTCAGTGCCAATAAACCTCCCGTGTAAGGCAGCCTCTCTACATTCCACTGCACCGACGAGGTGAAAATGAGGAAAATGGCGACAATGAAGACCAACGTTTGGGTCACGCTGAGCCCGACGGAGCGAGCGTCGTTGCGTTGCTGGATCTCCCATTCGTCCAACGCCTGCCGCGGAGCATCCCCTTGCCGGCCCGACACGATTTGAAGTGAGGACCACGTCGGCAGGAACAGCAGGGTGAGGACCGGCCATGCCACGGCGAAGAGCGGATTGAACAGGCATGCTGTGCTGACGGCAACCATCGTGGTGAACAGGACCGCCAGGGCGACGACGAGTACGCGCCGACGTCGACGGGTTCGCCAATTCGGGAGCCAATGTCGGAACGTCTCCTCGTTCTGCAGGAACCGCCGAGTGCGGTGGGCCTGGTAGCGGTCGATCAGATTTGATTCAGGCACTTGGCTTTTCACTCCCCTCGGTAGTGCGGTCAGATCGGTAGACCTCCGTCGACGGTGCATTCCGGTAGACCTCCGTCGACAGCGGCCCGAACTCCGTCCGGGAGAACACCGCCTCCACCGGGAGGTCGAACACCCAGCAGATTCGGAATGCAAGATCCAGGCTGGGGTAGTGGTCACCGCGTTCGAGTGCCCCCACCGTCTGCGGATTCACGTCGACGAGTTGCGCAAGCTGTGCCCGGCTCATCTTCCGCTCGGCGCGAAGCACTCCGATGCGATTGAAGATGGGGAGCGCGTCTCCCCGCCGGACTGGGCTCATGCATCAAAGTGTTGTAAAAACCCAACAGTTTGTCAACACGAACCGCGATTGTTCGGCTTCTGGGGCGTGCCGGCGGATAAGGTTCGGGCAACGGAAGGGGCTTGGCATAGTGGTCGAACAGTTGGTGCTCGAAAAGTCCGGCCTGGTCGTGCAGGTGCGCGAGGATGGTAGCTACTGCGTGGGACCGCAAGGGCGCGACGCGGTCTGGCGCGATCCGATGGAGAAGGGTGCAGTCATCGGTATCGGGCAGCACACTCCGGGGGATGTGGAAGGCGAATCGTGGTGGGTCGTGTACGGCCAGTCGGATATCGGGGCGGACGTCACCGTTCGACTCGAGGACGGGTCGCACGTGCCGGTTTCGCGCCTCGGTGAGATCTTCGCCAGTGAATGGTTGAGTACCCCGCAGCAGGCGTTGCTGTACCGGTCCGATCGCCCGGTGGAGTCGCAGCCCACTAAACTGTCTGTGCTGTTCGCCAGGCCGAAGTTCATGCCCAAGGCGGCGTTTCCGGAGAATGATCGCTTGTAGTTGCAGCGAGCTGCCGTCGGGAGGCTGGCAGCCATCTTCTCGAAACATTACGGTACGTACTGTACTGTTTTGGAATGACAACTTGGCCGAACGACCTCGCAGTAGTGCAAGTGCGCGTAGCGCGACCCACCGACAGGCTCGACGACGTGATTACGTTCTATCGCGACTGTCTGGGATTGCCAGAGCTCTACCGGTTCTCCGGTCATGCCGGGTACGACGGAATCATGCTGGGTCTGCCGGATTCGAACTATCACCTCGAATTCACGACCCACGAAGACGGAAGCCCGTGCCCGGCGCCGACGCAGGACAACCTGTTGGTGCTCTACTTCGCCGGCGAGTCGGCGATGTACGAGGTAGTTCAGAGGTTGGGGGAAGCAGGGCACGAACCCGTTGGCGCCGAGAATCCGTACTGGGAGGAGAATGCGGGGATGACTTTCGAAGATCCCGACGGCTGGCGTCTGGTGCTCATGCCGCGGCCGGTGCTGTAGATGGTGCGCGCCCGCGACGAGCGGATCGACGACGCCGTTCTGGCGGCAACCCTGGAGTTGTTGGGGGAGAACGGATATGCGGAGCTGTCGATCGGTTCGGTGGCGACGAGAGCGGGCGTGCATCGACCCGCCATCTACCGGAGATGGCCGTCGAAGCGGCATCTGGTGGTGGACGTCGTCGTGGCGCACATCGGCACTGATCCAACGCCGGACACCGGCGATCTCAGGGCAGACCTGGTCGCCGGCATCACGACATTGGTTGTGGGACTGAGTGAAACGGTAGTCGGTCGGATCCTGCCCGCGTTGGTCGCGGATCTGGCGGCGGACCCGGAATTGGCGCGGGATTTCCAGTCGGCATTCTTTCAGCCTCGACGCGATTCCACTGCGGCAGTGCTGGAATCGGCGCGGCTACGCGGCGACATTCGGAGCGACTTCGACCTGGACTTCGTCCTGGACGCGCTGGCGTCGCCGATCTATTACCGAGCGTTGTTCCGTCACTTACCGCTGGACGCGCTCCTGGCCGAGCAGTCCGTCGATTCTGTGCTGCTGACGTTGACTCCCCACGAAAATTCTTGAAGCCGTTTCGATTCAGTTCAATTCGACTGGATCAGGCCCGACACGGCTGTCGGTGTTCAGCGCTGCGATGGCCGCTGACTCGTCGGCATCGAGTGTGAAGTCGAAGATTGCGGCGTTGTCGCGCATGCGGGCAGGCGTGACCGACTTCGACAGAACGGTGTGACCCTGTTCGAGATGCCAGCGCAGAATGATCTGTGCCGGGCTCTTGCCTTGTGCTGCAGCAATTTTCCCGATGGCCGGGTCGTCGAGGATGGTTCCCTGTCCCAATGGGCTCCAAGCCTCGATTTCGATGCCGCGACTTCGCGCGTACTCCCGTGACGCGTGCTGTTGCAGTCTGGGGTGCAATTCGATCTGGTTGACGGCCGGGGTGATCGAGCTGTGCTCGGCCAGCAGTTCGAGGTGCTCGGGCAGGAAGTTGGACACGCCGATCGCACGGGCACGGCCGGAGGCGAGGATCTCCTCGAAAGCGGCCCACGTTTCCACGAACAGGCCCTTTGCCGGCGCGGGCCAGTGGATCAGATACAGGTCGACGTAGTCGAGTCCGAGCTTGTCGAGGCTCGTGTCGAAAGCGGCGAGTGTTCGGTCGTGGCCCTGATCGTCATTCCACAGCTTGGTGGTGACGAACAGCTCTGACCTAGGGATATCCGAACCTGCGATGGCGCGGCCGACCCCGGCTTCATTTCCGTAGATCGCGGCCGTGTCGATGTGGCGGTAGCCGATCTCCAGAGCGGTGGCAGTGACCTCTTCGGTCTGCGCGTCCGGTACCTGGAAAACGCCGTACCCGAGTTGCGGGATGGTGATCGGCTCGCCGGTGGTTCCGTGAGTCAGTGTGCGGTCGGGGATCGACAACATTGAAGAGTGCCTTTCGGGACTGGGATGTGGCAGCTCGACGGGGGATCATGTCATCCGCGGGCCACCTATGCCGCGCATGCAACTATTGCGTGCGCCTGATAAATAGTTGCACACGCGGGTTGTCTGCGCAAGCAGAGTCGATCGGCTACTCCTCGAAGAGCTGTCCGTTCTCCATTCGCCACCGGCGCGTGCTTCGGGTGGACTGCAGCATGCGTCGATCGTGAGTGACCAGAAGGAGGGTTCCCTCGAACGACTCCATTGCCTGCTCGAGCTGTTCGATCGCCGGAAGGTCGAGATGGTTCGTCGGCTCGTCCAGTACCAGTAGGTTCACGCCCCGAGCCTGGAGCAAAGCAAGTGCAGCCCTTGTTCTCTCGCCGGGGGACAGGGAAGCGGCAGATCTGAGTACGTGGTGTCCGCGCAGGCCGAACTTGGCGAGGAGAGTGCGGACATCGGCATCGGGCCAGTCCGGAACCTGCGCACCGAAGGCCTCCACGACTGGTTGATCACCTTCGAACAATCCACGCGCCTGATCGATCTCACCGATCGCGACACCGGAACCCAGCGACGCGATGCCCTCGTCCGGGACGAGTTTGCCGAGCAGGACGTTCAGGAGGGTGGTCTTGCCTGCCCCGTTCGCGCCCGTGACGAGAATTCGATCGCCCCAGTCGATCTGCGTCGTGACCGGACCGAACGTGAACTGACCGCGAGTTACCTTGGCGCCGTTCGTGGTTGCGACAACGGATCCGGACCGCGGCGCCGCCGCGATCTCCATACGAAGTTCCCACTCCTTGCGCGGTTCCTCGACCACTTCGAGTCGCTCGATGCGGCGTTGAGTCTGGCGGGCTTTCGCGGCTTGCTTCTCCGTCGACTCGGTCCGCAATCCGCGTCCGATCTTGTCGTTGTCCTTGGCTTTACGACGCGCGTTGCGGACGCCGTGTTCCATCCAGTTGCGCTGCATCTGTGCGCGATCTTCGAGATCGGAGCGGGTGCCTGCGTATTCCTCGAACGCCTCGCGTGCGTGCTGGCGGGCGATCTCGCGTTCGGCGAGGTACGACTCGTAGCCGCCGTCGTACACGGCGATGTCCTGTTGTGCCAGATCGAGTTCCACGATTCCGGTGACGGTGCGCGAGAGGAACTCGCGATCGTGGCTCACGACAACCAGTGCTGCGCGCGTCTCGGCGACAAATCGCTCCAACTGCTCGAGACCGCGTAGGTCGAGATCGTTGGTGGGCTCGTCCAACAAGAGAATGTCGTAGCGCGAAAGCAACAGTGACGCGAGGCCGGCGCGCGCGGCCTGACCGCCGGACAATGCCGTCATATGTGCATCGAGTGGAACTCCGAGACCGAGTTCTTCGACCACCTTCTCGGCGCGCTCGAGCAGGTCGGCGCCGCCGAGAGCGAGCCAGCGTTCCAGTGCCGGGGAGTACAGATCCTCTTCGGCTTCGGCCAGGGTTTCGGCTGCGGCGTTCATGACTTCCTCGGCGTGGGCGACGCCGGTGCGGCGGCCGAGGAACTCGAGGACGGTCTCACCCTCGATGCGATCGGGTTCCTGCGCGAGGTAACCGACCGCAGCATCCGGCGGGCTGAGGATGATCGAACCCTCGACGTCGGCGGTTCCGATTCCGGCCAGTGCGGTGAGAAGCGTCGACTTGCCGGCGCCGTTCGCGCCGACGAGGCCGATGACGTCGCCGGGGGCAACGGTGAGGTCGAGGTCGGAGAACAGGGTGCGTTCTCCCCGGGAAGCAGAGAGGCCGCTGATGCGCAGTGTTGCAGTCACCTGAGAAGTATCCCCGGTGCTGTGCGCCTTTATTAACCGCGGGCGGTTAATAAAGGCGCACAGCAGTCAGCCACGGACCAGGTGATACCAGCACGGATGTGCCGCACGGACCGGAAGTGGCGATTCACTCACGTCCGCGGCCATGCTCGAGGCCATCGACCAACCGTCGAATGCACGCATGACGTCCTCCTCCGAGACGCCGTGTGGCATCGGCCAACGGTGCCCCGGTCCGAATGCGAACATCACCATGGACGCTCCCGGTGCGGTGATCGCGTTTACGGATCTCCCGTAGTCCCGTCGTTGATGATCGGTGAGCCCGTGAAAACAGCCGATGTCGAGCACCAGCATGTGCCCGCCGTCGACAGCAATGTGCAGGTCTGCCGCGTCCTCGTGGAGGAACCGGACGTCGACGTGTGCTTCACGCGCGTGTATGCGCGCTTTGTCCAGCGGTTCCTGTTCGGCGTCGACGCCGGTGACGTGCCAACCGCGTTGCGCCAGCTCGATGGAATGGCGTCCGGTGCCGCAACCGATATCGAGTGCACGGCCACCTTCCGGGACGGGAATCGCATCCAGAAGGCCGGACAGTTGAGCGTCGAACCCGTGCCCGGTGTGCTCCCACGGAGTGACACCGACCTTGTAGGCGAGACGATATGAAAGATTCATCGCTCTCTCTTTTCTCGAGGCGATTCCAATACTTGTCTTCCAAGGTAGACCGGCATTTCGGGCGGTACAAGGGCACTGCCCGGAGGTTCGGCGGGGAATGCCTCCCGGCCCTCGCGCGTTGGATCCATATATGACCGAGACCAACGATGTGACCTCTGTACCGACCATTGTTCTGAACGACGGTAAGACGATCCCCGCACTCGGATTCGGTGTGTTCCAGGTTCCGGACGACGAGACGCAGGAGGCCGTCTCCACAGCCCTGAAGACCGGCTACCGCAGTATCGACACCGCCAAGATCTACGGCAACGAGGTGGGCGTCGGCCGCGCGATCGCCGAATCCGGCATCGCCCGCGAAGACCTCTACATCACGACAAAACTGTGGAACGACGACCAAGGCTACGACTCGACGCTTGCGGCATTCGACGCCAGCCTCGACAAGTTGGGTCTCGAGTACCTCGACCTGTACCTGATCCACTGGCCGGTTCCGTCCAAGGACCTGTACGTCGAGACGTTCAAGGCATTCCAGAAGCTCAAGGCCGACGGACGGGTTCGATCCATCGGTGTCTCCAACTTCACCATCGAGAACCTCGAGCGTGTCATCGGTGAAACCGGTGAGGTGCCGGTCCTCAACCAGATCGAGCTTCACCCCAAGTTCAACCAAGCCGAACTGCGCGCCTTCCACACCGGCAAGGGAATCGCGACGGAAGCGTGGAGCCCGCTCGGACAGGGAACCGTTCTCGGCGACCCCGTCATCACCGCTATCGCCGACGCTCATGGCGTCACCGCGGCTCAGGTGATTATTCGCTGGCACCTGCAGATCGGAAACGTGGTGATTCCGAAGTCGGTGACCCCCGAACGTATCGCCGCCAACTTCGATGTCTTCGGATTCGAACTGACACCGGAACAGATCAACGCGATCGGTGCTCTCGACGACCCGGCCGGCCGCATCGGCCCCGACCCGGTCACGCTCGGCAGCTAGTACTTCCGGCAGACCCACAAACGGCACTCCCACAATTGCGGGAGTGCCGTTTTGTCGTGCGAGGTCAGTTCAGGTGTGTGCGATGTTCTGCGGTGAATGCGATGTGCTCGTCCGCGCGTCCGGTGCGGAGCTTCTCGACCCACTCGGGATCGGCGAGCAGCGCGCGCCCGATGGCAACCATGTCGAATTCACCCCTCTCGTACTGAGCTTCGAGACGCTCCAGTCCGGTGACAGCAGATGCAGCGTCGCCGGTGAATGCCGTCGTGAACACGGAATCGAGTCCGACCGAACCGACGGTGATGGTCGGCAACCCGGTCAGCTTCTTCGTCCAACCGGCGAGGCCGAGTGTGCCGTCTTCACCGTCGAGTTCAGCGAATGCCGGTTCCCAATGACGCCTCGTGGACGGATGCAGAACGTCGACGCCGGCGTCGACCAGGGGAGCGAGGATGCGGCCGAGTTCTGCCGGGCTCTGGGCGATACGAGCGTCGTAATGGCCGGACTTCCACTGCGAGAATCGGTAGACGATCGCGAACTCGTCCCCGACGGCCTCTCGGATTGCGGCGACGACCTCGGCCGGGAAACGGGTGCGGGCCTCGAGTGATCCGCCGTATCCGTCGGTTCGGACATTGGTTCCCGCCCAGAGAAATTCGTCGAGCAGGTAGCCATGTGCTCCGTGCAACTCGAGACCGTCGAAGCCGGTGTTCTTCGCATTGAGTGCGGCGTCGACCCACGACTGCTTCAAGTCGCCGAGGTCAGAGGTGGTGAATTCTCGTCCCAGGCGGGTTCCGTCCAGTGCCAGGCCGGAGGGGCTGACGGTTTCGACCTCGGGGTTCAGGCGCGAGTTCTCGCCGCGTTCGACTCCGAGGTGCCACAGCTGAGGAATGATCGATCCGCCTTCGGCGTGGACGGCGTCGACAACCGACTTCCAGCCACCCAGGCTCGAATCGCCGTAGATGCGCGGTACGCGGGTGTGCGGGCCGGCTGCCGGGTCCGGGATGTACGTGCCTTCGGTGATGATCAGGCCGACACCACCTGCTGCGCGACGACGGTAGTACTCGGCTACGTCGGCGCCGGGGATTCCGTCCGGCGAGAAGGCGCGCGTCATCGGGGCCATGGCGAAACGGTTACGCAACGAGAGTGATTTGACCTCGAAAGGCTCGAAGAGGCCGCGCAACGCGGAGGCCTCGGGTGCTGTCGATGTGTCGGGAAGAGTCACGGGTTTGTTCAACGCGGCGGACCCTCGACCTATTCCGCCGCCTGACTTTATCTCACCGAAATCTGCAAAAGGTTGCGTACGTTCGGTTTTCGATAGTTGCTCACGTCGGCCACACTTAGTTTGGGCATTAACTATTAACATGCGATATGGTCGTGCGGAAAGTTCTTGAGGCGGTATCGAGCACGAAAGAGGACGCGCGAGCATGACGACAACGGTGCCGGACGAGCGGACCGGAGAGTTGGAGCCGATTCCGGAGCGGCCGTACCCGAAGCGCCGTGATCCCAAGGGGTCGTGGATGTTCGACATGATCAAGACCACCGATCACAAGAAGATCGGGATCATGTACATGATCACGGCTTTCGTGTTCTTCCTGATCGGCGGCCTGATGGCCCTGTTCATGCGTGCGGAACTGGCTGTCCCCGGGATGCAGTTCCTCTCGAACGAGCAGTTCAACCAGTTGTTCACCATGCACGGCACGATCATGTTGCTGCTGTACGCGACGCCCGTCGTTTTCGGCTTCGCGAACTACATACTTCCGCTGCAGATCGGTGCCCCGGACGTGGCGTTCCCGCGTCTGAACGCATTCGGATTCTGGCTCTTCACTTTTGGTGGTCTCATCGTTCTCGGCGGATTCCTTACGCCGGGCGGCGCTGCCGACTTCGGTTGGACCGCGTACACCCCGTTGTCGGGCGCGGTGCACAGTCCCGGCGTCGGCGCCGACCTGTGGGTCTTCGGTCTGACGGTCGGTGGCCTCGGCACCATTCTCGGTGCGGTCAACATGATCACCACCGTGATCTGCCTGCGCGCACCAGGTATGACGATGTTTCGGATGTCCATCTTCACGTGGAACATCTTCATCACCAGCATTCTGATCTTGATGGCGTTCCCGCTCTTGACCGCTGCGTTCATGGGTCTGTTCGTCGACCGTCATCTCGGTGGGCACATCTTCGACCCGGCGTCGGGTGGAGTTCTGTTGTGGCAGCACCTGTTCTGGTTCTTCGGTCACCCCGAGGTGTACATCATCGCGCTGCCGTTCTTCGGTATCGTCTCGGAGATCTTCCCGGTCTTCAGCCGCAAGCCGATCTTCGGGTACACCGGATTGGTCTATGCGACACTGGCGATTTCAGCTCTGTCGATCGCGGTGTGGGCTCACCACATGTACGCGACGGGTGCTGTTCTCCTGCCGTACTTCTCGTTCATGACGTTCCTGATCGCCGTGCCGACAGGTGTGAAGATCTTCAACTGGATCGGCACGATGTGGAAGGGGCAGTTGACCTTCGAATCGCCGATGCTGTTCTCGGTCGGCTTCTTGATCACCTTCCTGTTCGGTGGTCTGTCGGGTGTCATTCTCGCGAGCCCGCCGATCGACTTCCATGTCACCGACACGTATTTTGTCGTCGCCCACTTCCATTACGTGGTCTTCGGTACGGTCGTGTTCGCCACGTACGCCGGTATCTACTTCTGGTTCCCGAAGATGACCGGTCGCATGATGGACGAGCGTCTCGGCAAGTGGCACTTCTGGACCACGTTCGTCGGTTTCCACGGCACGTTCCTCGTTCAGCACTGGCTCGGCGGCGAGGGGATGCCGCGTCGCTATGCCGACTACCTGCCCTCGGACGGGTTCACGGTTCTGAACTCGGTGTCCACGATCTTTGCCTTCGTGCTCGGTGCCTCGACGCTTCCGTTCATCTGGAACGTCTTCAAGAGCTACCGCTACGGCGAAGTTGTCACCGTCGACGATCCGTGGGGTTACGGAAACTCGCTGGAGTGGGCAACCACCTGCCCGCCGCCGCGTCACAACTTCACCGAGTTGCCGCGCATCCGCAGTGAGCGTCCGGCGTTCGAGCTGCACTACCCGCACATGGTGGAGCGAATGAGGGCGGAAGCGCACGTGGGTCTCACCGGGCAACCCACGTCGACGTTGGAGAAGAGTGACGATCGTCGCCAGATTGATTAGTGCAATAATAGTTGCTGCACTAATTAATCTGATAACATCGGAGTCATGACGACGAAGGCTCCGCAGACGCAGATGGATGATCCGCTGGCTCTCGACCGGCAGGTGCGCTTTGCACTTGCGGTCGCGAACCGGGCGGTGCTGTCCGTCTACCGGCCACTGCTCGAGCCGATGGGCCTCACGCATCCCCAGTACCTGGTGATGCTGGCACTGTGGGGAAAGTCGCCGATGGCGGTCAAGGAAATCGGGCAGGCACTGCAACTCGATTCGCCGACGCTGTCGCCGCTCCTCAAGCGACTCGAGGCGTCCGGGCTGATCACGCGAACCCGTAGCCGCGCCGACGAACGGCAACTGGACGTGGACCTCACCGAAGCCGGTGTGGCACTGCGCGCGGAGGCGGAGAAGATCCCGCCGGCGGTTGTCGCGAAGCTCGGCGTCAGCCTCGCCGAACTCGAAGAACTCCACAACGTTCTGACGCGGGTCAACGAGGCCGCGCTCCGCGCCGGAGCCTTGGACCAATGAGAGAAATGTGATGACTGCATCCGAAAAAAACGTGATGACTGCGTCAGTACCGTCGATGCGTACCGAACAGGTGACTTCCGTGACTTCCAAAAAGCAACGTACGAGCCCGAATCCTCTTCAGTGGTTGGGTTATTCAGTGGGGCGCAAGCTGCCCGATTCGATGCAGGACTGGGTACGAAACGACCTGATCGGTGACTGGGCCGTGCCGCGTCACCTGATCCGAAGCATGGTGCCGTTCATTCCAGTGTTCGCGGCCTTCATGCTCTTCCCTGGGCCGTGGGCCCTGCGGGCGTCGATGGTGCTGCTCGGAGTGCTTCTGGCGCTGTTCTATTCGGTCTCCTACATGGCTCAGAACAGGTCGCGTCGCCTCGAGCGTCACGGTTTGCCTTCCGACCTCGAGAACCCGAAGAAGATCTCGCGCCACGACGCCGAGAAGGCCGCCTACGAGAAGTTGCACGGCGGCCCCGCGACGTAGACACCTCGGTCACATGCCGTGGAGGGCGCTGCCGCCGTTCAACTCGCAGACGCGTTGCTCCACGGTCGCCGAGAAGCCCCCTTCCGGCTCGGTCGAACGAAGAGCCGATTCGACATCTTGCTCGACCAGATATCCGTTGATCGCGATTGCCGCGGTCGAACCTGCCGCCGCAGCATTGATTACCTGGGCGCGAGGGTCGACGACGTTGCCGGCGCCCCAGATACCAGGAACACTGGTGGCGCCGGAACGATCGACAGCCACGAATCCCGTGGGGCTGGTTTTGCAGCCGAGTCGCGTCAGATGTGCGTCGTTCGGAACGAAACGCGGCGCAACGAACAGTGCTGAGCGCGCAACAAGTTGGCCGTTGTCGAGTTCGACGGCTTTCAGTTTGCTTTTCTCGCAGACCAATCCAGATACCGATCCGTCGGCAACCGTCACTCCTCGGGCAGCCAGTCGCGCGCGTTCGTCGGGGGTGAGCGAGATCTTGTCGGGGAAGAACGTCACATCCGACGACCACTGTCGGAGTAGAAACGCCTGGTGAAGTGACATCTCGCGAGCGTCGCCGCCGAGAACGCCGATCGGTTGGTCGCTGATCTCGTACGCATGGCAGTACGGGCAATGGAGCACGCTTTGTCCCCAAAGCTCCTGGATGCCTGGTATTTCCGGGAGTGAATCCCGTAGACCGGTGGCAACCAGCACAGTACGAGTTTCGAGCGTCGTGCCTCCTGAAAGTTCGACGACAAAGCCGGGTTCGATACCGCGCCAGGAGATGTCGACTACGTCATCTTGTGTCAATTCCACTCCGTACGTCTGCAATTCGCTGCGTCCGACGGCGAGCAACTCACGTGGCGCCATGCCGTCGCGCGAGAGGAAGCCGTGCATGTGTGCTGCCGGTGCGTTGCGCGGTTTGCCGGAATCGATGACGGCGGCCGAGCGCCGAGCACGACCCAACACCAGGGCTGCGCTGAGTCCGGCGGCGCCACCGCCGACGATCACGGCGTCGAGGATCTCAGTTTCAGTGTGTGTTCGCATGAGCACAGATTGCTCGCGGAGGGGGTTCTTCAGCAACTAATGTTGCCATTTCTGGGAATCGTCGTCAGACTCGGCACCATGAATGTCAACGGTCCGCACATCGATGCCGCCATCTCGCAGATCGGCGCGCGCCTCAAACGCATTCGTACACAGAGGAACGTCACGCTCACAGCGCTGTCCGAGTCCACCGGTATTTCGAAGAGCACCCTGTCGAGGCTCGAAGCGGGGGAGCGTCGCCCGAGCTTGGAGTTGCTGCTTCCGATCGCGCTTGCCCACCAAGTGCCGTTGGACCAACTGGTGGCGGCACCGCAGGTCGCCGATCCACGCATCCAGAGTGCGCCTCGAAGCGTCAGTGGGCGAACGGTATTGCCGCTGACTCGGCAACCGGGTGGGTTGCAGGCATTCAAGATGACCATCCCGGCAAGCCAGACGGAACCGGATCCCCAAGTGCACGACGGCTACGAATGGCTGTACGTGCTGTCGGGGAGGTTGCGGTTGGTGTTGGCCGATCACGACATCGTGATGGGTACGGGTGAAGCTGCTGAATTCGACACCCGAAACCCGCATTGGTTCGGCAGTGACGGGCGCGGCCCGGTCGAGGTACTGAGTCTGTTCGGCCCCCAAGGAGAACGCATCCACGTTCGGGCCAAGCCTTCGGCGAAGTGAAGGACAGTCATACTTTCATTCGGTACTGCCGGAAGCGAAGAGGACAGTGAGGATCTGTGCGAATCGAAATTGACGACCTGAGTCGGGATGCGGTCCGTGCTCTACTCACCGAACATCTCGCCGACATGCACGCGACCTCGCCCGCGGACAGCGTTCACGCGCTGGACGTCACGGGGCTGATGGATAGCTCTGTGACCATGTGGACGCTGTGGAGCGAAGGTGACGAGTTACTCGGTTGCGTCGCACTCAAGGAACGGTCGTCGGCCGGCGGCGAGATCAAGTCGATGCGAACGTCATCGGCAGCAAGGGGGCGTGGCGTGGGAACGCGACTTCTTCAACACGTCGTGGACGAGTCGAGACAACGAGGTTACCGGCAACTCGAATTGGAGACCGGTACGCAAGAGTTCTTCGATCCAGCTCGCCGGTTGTACGCGAAATTCGGGTTCGTGCCTTGTCCACCGTTCGGGAACTACCGCGAAGACCCGAACAGCGCATTCTTCGTTCTCACCTTGTGAGCAGCTCGCACGCTACAGCATCTTGGCTGTGATGCGTCGTACTGCACTGTCGGGGTCCATGATTGCGGTGTCGAGCACCAGCCGTTCCGTAGTCCACGGCTCGTAGTCTCGATCCAGAATTTCCTGCCACGTCGGTAGTACGAGATCCGGGATGTCGACGACTCGCCGTTCAGCGCGTCTGCGATGCTCGTCGGGATCCGAACAGATGACCTCGACACCGAGCAGGCGCGCCGAATTATGTTGTGCGGTAGCGGACCAGGCGGTTCGTGTCGCCTCGACGGGGTTGACGCATTCGACCACGACCGAAAGTCCCAGTCGCAATTGTTCGGCGGCGAGCGCGTACCCGGTGATGTATCCGGCGGTCCCGGACGCGTCAGCGATACCGCTGCGGATCAGCGCCTTTTCGATGGTATCGATCCGCACGAAGGGGATTTGGTGACGCTGCGCAAGCGCCCGCGCGATCGTCGACTTGCCGGTGGCCGGCAAACCACCGATCACGACCAGCGTTGCGCGAGTCGATGGCTGGGGGTTGTGTCCGGCATCCACCATCCCCGAAATGTACGGGGCGTTGTCGATTTACGTGAACTCGCCCCGTACTCGCCCCGTACTCGCTCAGTTCGAGATCGCGAACTCTCGTGCTTCGAACGCCAGATCGTCGGCGGCGGATTCCATTCGTGCCGTCGCGCGGTTGGGTGCTGTCAGCACTGCGACAATCGGAACTGCCAACGCCAGCAGGCCGAGAACGAAGACAGGGAAGAGGAACGAGAACACTTCGAGTCCCTGTGGCGCCGGGGCTGCCGCGTCGTGAACAACCTCGACAGCGGCCATTCCGGTGTAGTGCATACCGACGACAGCGATGCCCATGATGATTCCGGCGACAAAACGCAGAATCGTGGACTCGAGCACCATGGTGAACCACAGTGCAGCGGTTCCGGCGACGACTGCGATGAGAACCGACAGTGCAACGAAGAGCAGGTCGTAGTGGATCTCGCCCTGAAAGCGCAAGGCGCGCATACCCGTGTAATGCATGATGTTCACGGCGAGACCGGTTACCACGCCCCCGATCAGAAGCCGCGTCCAGCGAAATTCGGTCCCGATGATCAGCAGGCCGACAAACACGGCCCCTACTGAGATGATCGCGGAGATCACGGTCCATCCGAGGTTGTATCGAATGGGACTGCCGGGGACCGCGAAGCCGAGCATGGCGATGAAATGCATGAGCCAGATGGCGACGCCACCGATCGACAAGGCAGCCATGGCGAGCCATCGCATGCGTGTGGCGGTTGTCGTCGCCGACGCTGAATGCCTGGTGCACGCCAGGCCGACTACCGACCCGACCACGGACACGACGTAGGCGAGTCCGAGCAGCCAGATTCCCATCGAGAAATGGTGCATTTCATCCGACATGCCAGTTCCTTTCGGCGACGATTCGCATCTGGTGATTCATCTAGACGACTGCTTCAGCTGCAAGTCGTTCGAGGGAGTATTCGGTGACGGCGATCAGCGCGCGTTTGGCTGATTCGCGGTTTCGGGCGTCGATCTCGATCATGGGAACCCGGTTGGGTAGAGCCAACGCCTGGCGGAGATCGCTCGCCGAATGGATTGGTGCGCCGTCGAAACGGTTGACCGCCACGATGAACGGGAGGCCTCGCGCCTCGAAGAAGTCGACTGCGGCGAAGCTGTCTTCCAGGCGACGCGTGTCGACCAGAATGACCGCACCGATCGCACCGGTGATCAGGTCGTCCCACATGAACCAGAAGCGGCGCTGTCCCGGGGTTCCGAACAGATAGAGGACCAGGTCGTCGGCGAGAGTGATGCGCCCGAAGTCCATCGCGACGGTCGTGGTGCTCTTGTCGGGAGTGGATCCGAGATTGTCGATACCGTCGCTGGCGTCGGTGACCATGGCCTCCGTGCGAAGGGGGACGATTTCGGAGACGGTCCCCACAAGTGTTGTCTTGCCAACACCGAAACCCCCGGCGATCACGATTTTTGTCGATTTCACGCGAGACGATGAGTCAGAGTGCCCGAAGTCCACTGAGGGTCCTTTCGATCAGTTCGCGTCGCTCGACTCGAGATGCGTCGCTTCGCAGAGTGGCATGTATTTCCAGTGATCCGGCTACTACGAGGTCGGCGACCAGTACCCGCACGACTCCGATCGGAACACCCAGGTGGGCAGCGATCTCGGCAACCGAGATCCGCTGCTCGCAGAGTGCGACGATCGATGCACGAATATCCTGCGGTGCAAGATTGTTCGAGACCGCGTCTTCGATCGTCGCGATGATCGCTTCGAGTGGGAGGTCGATGGACGGCAGGGTCCGACCTTCGGTGAGCGCGTACGGCCGGACCAAGCTCGGTTCGGCGTCGTCGTACTCGGATTGATGGTGAGGCATCGAACTCAAATACCCTGCGATGTTCTCGGGGCAATGTCCATGGTGGTGCCGACGCGATCGACGAGAGTCGCCATTTCGTAACCGATCTGGCCGATGTCGCATCCGGCGACAGCGAGAGCGGCAAGGTAAGCGCCACTACCGACGCCCATGAGAAGCAGGTAGCCGTTCTCCATCTCGACGACGGACTGCATGACGGCTCCACCGTCGAAGAGGCGTGACGCCCCCGCGGACAGGCTGGCGAGTCCGGAAGTGACAGCGGCTAATTGATCGGCCCGATCGAGCGGAAGATGTGTGCTCGAGGCCGTCAACAACCCGTCGGCTGAGACGATGATCGCGTGACTCACACCCGGCACGTCTCGGGCAAAAGCCGATACCAGCCAGTCGAGTGCGCGGGGAGTCTCTTGGGCTCCGACAGTGTTCACTGTTCTCCTTCATCGTTGTGCAACATCGTGGACGATTCGAAAGACTGTCCGCCATCGGGCTGATGGTCGGCAGCGCGCCGACGCCCTCGTTGTACTCCGGATTGGTAACTGCTCCAACCACGTTGGACGTCCGCCGGATTGGATGCATGGCGCTGTGTCGTTCCACCTCTCCCGACTGCGCCGGGAACCAGGCGGGCTCCGCGGTCTCGAATGGGAAGTCCGGAATCGGCGATCTTGGTGACCGGCATCTCGAACGAGGTCCGAGCGGCCAGCCAGCCTTGATCCGCGTCGGTGGTCCACGCACTGCCGGTGGAAGCAGCTGACGTCTCCGCCGTCGGGTCCACGAGCCACTCGGACACCATCCGGGCGAAAATCGGCATCGTGGTCGGGGCAGCGAGTACGCCGTTCGAGTTGCCGTCTCCCGCGCCGTCAGCGCGCGCCGATGCGCGAGCAGAGAGCCCGTCACGGGTGCGCGAGGAGAAGAACGCCGCAGTGTTTGTCGGCGTCGGGGCTGAGAGCCGGTGCCGTGGCGGCGGGGTTGTCGACGGGTGTGGACCCACCGGGATCTCGGGACCCTGTGCCGGCGAGGTGAATTCCGGCGAAGGAGTACGCACGGGAAGGGACGTCGATGCGCTTGTGCCTTCGGGATCGGGCAGAGGAGCGAAGGACGACACGGAGGTGGCGGGTGCAGCAGTGGTCGGAGTCGAGGTACTGACCGCCGGTACTCCACTTGTGCCCGGAGTGCGACGTGGCAACCCCGAAGGCGCTGTTGTCGTGGGAATGGATTGCGGTGTGATCGGGGCGAACGTCTCAGTCCGGTCGGTGCTGTTGCTGGGCGTTCGACGCGGGAGATCTGCGAAACTTCTGGTCGCAGGCTGCGGGGGTGCCAATTCGGTCGGGACGGGCTGTGACCAGGACGGTTCAGACGGTGCGGGCGGCGGAGTCCGATCGAGCGTGGGCACGGGTCCGGTTCGCGGCGTGCGGATCTCGGGTCCCCGAGAAGAATCGAGTATCGACGTCGGTAGGAGCACCGTTGCGGTGATGCCGCTGTGCGTCGACGACGTTGCCGTCGGGCGCAGGCGCACAGAGATGTTGTAGCGACGACTGATTCGGCTCACGACGAACAAACCCATGCGACGCGCTGTATCCGCGCTCATCTCGCCGCCGGCGGCGAGGCGCTCGTTGGCATCGAGGATATCGGCAGGCGACATGCCGATACCGAGATCTGCGATCTCGACGATCATGGAGCCGTCGATGGTGCGGGCAGCGTTGATGGAGACGGTGGTCTCCGGCGGGGAGTACCGCAGAGAATTGTCGAGCAGTTCAGCGATGAGGTGAACGACGTCCGGGGCAGCATGACCGGTGACGACTCCGGGCGGTATCTGCCCGAGTTCGACGCGTCGATATTCCTCGACGCCTGATACCGCCGCACGAAGGATATCGCCGAGAGCGACGGGGGCGGTTCTGGCGCGGCGTACATCGGTTCCGGCGAGAACCAACAAGTTGTCGCCGTTTCTACGCATTCTCGCGGCGATGTGGTCGAGCCGGAACAGATTCTCGAGGCGACGAGGGTCGTCTTCGTCCTGCTCCAACTGTTCGATCAAACCGAGTTGCTGGTCGACGAGGGACTTGTTACGCCTCGACAGCGTTTCGAACATGTCGTTGACCTGGCGCCGCAGGGTGGCCTGCTCGCCGGCCAGCGTGATGGCCTGACCGTGCATGTCGTCCACCGCGCGTGCAAGCTCGCCGATTTCCTCGTGGGTGCGGATCGGTACACGGGCGAAGTCGACGTCGTCGATACTGGCACCTGCGCGAATTCGTTCGATCGCGTCGGGGAGTCCGCGTCGTGCTGCTTGCAATGCGGAAAATCGCAGCCGACGGATCGGATCGATGAGCGATCGGCTGATGACGAGGGCGATGGCCAGTGCCAGCAGGACCGCGCCGAGCACGATTGCAGTGTCACGAAGTGCTGCGGTTCGTGCTGCATTGGATTCAGCGGTGACGGTATCGCCGAACTCGGTGACGGTGGTGTCGGTCAGGCTGTTGTACTGGTCGTTTCCGGATTTCAGATCGGTACCGACGCGGCTCCCCAGAGGAGAGGTCGACGGGGTTGATCCGAGTGCGTTGATCCGGTTCTGAGCGGAGTTGCTGAGGGTCCGGACGGTGTCGTTGCTCCCGTCGATGGCGAGAATGTTGTTCAGAGCGACCAGTTCGGCACCGGCGGCACTGACCATCGAGGTACGAGCCTGCTGGTCCGGATCACCTGAGCCGAAGAGGATTCGTTGTTCGGCCAGTGCTCGTCGCGCATCCCAGAGTGCTGAGAGTCGGCCACCCTCTTCGCGCAGCGCCGGACGCTGAGAATGCTCGACGACGCTGGTGAAGGTGCTCGAGAGTGCGCGAGAGACTTCGCCGACCCGCGAAACCAAGCGTGCGGGAGCCACCGCGCCGGCGGCGACCTCCTCCGTGATGGAACGGCTCTCTGCGAGCGCCGAAGTCACTTGGTCGTTGAGATCGTCGTCGGACTGGAACGCGCGCGCGGCGTCGACCAGTTGATCCATTGCGTCCGAAACCGCTTGTGTGGCGGGGCCGGTGTCAGTGCGTGCCGATGCGGCTTCGGCGAGCTCGTACAGCGCGGATTCGAGATTGATCGCGGCGGGCACAGCGAGGGCGCGCTCGGACGAGGAACTCAGCTGTGCGGCTTCTTCGAGTTCCGTCTGAACGCGAAGGGCTCCGAGGACGACGGCGACGATCATCGGCAATGCGAGAACGGCGATGACCTTCCATCCCAGGCGCCATTCGCCGATCGACCACCAAGAGGTTGTCGTGTGTGAATCGTGTTTCATGCGGAACATGGCCCCTTCACGTCAACCCCCCGTGGGTCATTGCCCGAACCCCTTCGATCCGGTTTGACCAGAAGGGGTAGTTAGCTGAACGGTAACAGACTGTTCGCTGGCTCGCTACATCCCAGTTGGCTTCTTGGATCGCCGATGACTATATCCGGATTGTAAGGCCAGGTGAAAGGGTAAACGGACAAGTGCGGCGAATGGGATAGCCGGATAGTCCAATTTGGTAGCTCGGCGAGTAGTGCTGCCCGGGAATTCGCGGAACTCACGGCAAGCATCTGGCTCGTGTCCCGACATCGAGGACACGTCCGAACGAGGCGCACACGCATGTCAGAATGTGGAAACCGCACCGATGACCGAATTGAACTTGGAGCCATAGTGAGTGGAACTGCTCGCGACGCGTTGCGCGCGATCGCCGAACTGCTCGCCCCTGACAGCGCTGTTGTCATCGATCGTGTGACTCTCGCGATCGACCAACCGGAACGGTATGTCGAAGTACAGAACGAGTTGTACTCACAGACGCTCGAGAAGCCACACCCGGAAATGGCGTGGTTTGCTCTCGTCGACGCATTGCACGAACAAGAACGCCTGGTCTGGGTGGACTGGAACGAGGATGCTGCCGAGGTTCTGGGTCAGCTGCGAGTGCTCACGTCGGCGCCGGCGGGATCGTGGGAGTGGTCGGACAGTCTTGTCGTGGCCTTCGATCAAGCTGCCGGACTCGAATCGCTTCTCGCCCGTATCGGCGACAACATCACCGATACGGGCGTTTCACTTGCCTGGCTCGACAGCGACAGCGATACGTTTCTCCTCGCGCTCGTCCCGAGTGTTCACGGTGCAACGCTCGTCGAACTCGCGCTGGCAACCGGGCACTGCGTGCGCGTGTTCTAGAGTCTCAGCGTTTGCCGAGCAGGCGGCGCAATCCTTCGATTCGATCGCTCAGTCTGGGCGGCGTGCGCTCGGGATCCATCAGTGCATTTTCAGCGAGCACGTGGTCTTCGCCGTCGACTGTGTTCCGGTCGAATTCGCGCAGACTGCGAGCGTCGGAGGTCGAGAGAGCGCGAACCGTCGACAACAGTGACTGCTCGCCCAACGCGTCGTCGACTTCTTCCTCGGTGACGTCGAGGTGCTCGCTGAGTAGGTGGCGCCTCAATCCGATGATCGAGGCGCGCAACTCGACATCTGCGTCGTCGTCGGATTCGACGGCGATGTCGCACTCGGTGTCGAAGCCCATCGAACGGTTGTTGAGATTCGACGACCCGATTCGCAGGAGGCGATCGTCCATCACGAGAACCTTGGCGTGTACGTAAATAGGTGCGCCAGAAGAGGTCACGGGATAAAACGCACCGAAACGGTCGTGGATATCGGCCGACCACAGCAAATGCAGCAGGTCGTGGCGTGCCCCGTCCATCGCCTTTTGTTCGAGCCATCCATCGGCATTGCGGGGAATGACCAGAACGATTTCCGGCCCGTCGGCCTCACGTAGACGCGCGGCAATCGCCTCGGCCAGCGTGCGTGAGGCGAGGTACTGGCTTTCGATGTACAGCGTGTGTTCGGCGCCGGCGATGGCCGCGAGATACAGCGCCTCGATCTCACGAACCTCCGTGCGCTCGCCGAGTTCCGGCAATGTTCTGGCGACGGCTACGTCGACCACCCGCAAGGTGGGAGCCAAATTGACGGGCCATGGAGTCGTAGTGCTCTTGACCGGTGTCAGATCCTCGCCGGTTGCGGATTTCCAGCGTGCCCGCGCCAATTCGCCGATGGCCGCAGCCGCATTGCCGTCGACCGCCGTGGTTGCGTCATGCCAAGGGCCGTAACGCCTTCCGCTCGGCGTGATTCGATAATCGTTTCGGTCGACGTGATCCGAGGTGTCCCAGCGGTCCACAGTCATGTCGATGCCGCCGCAGAACGCCAGAGCGTCGTCGATGACGATGATTTTCTGATGGTGCGCCGCACCAACCGGGTGGGCGCCGTCGATCTCGAACCGTAGGCGCTCGTCGGTCAGCCAGTTGGACACGAAGACGGGAGTCATGCCGCGGCCGATTGCGGTGAACGCGCCGATGTTCCATTTGAGTACGAGGATTTCGAGGTCGGGTTTCTCGCGGACGAGCCAGCGGAGGAACATTCCCAACCGGTTGGGGCCGTCGAGAGTCTGCTTGCCTGGTTCGAGTTTGATGCGCGTGTCGAAGTCCCAGCCGATCAACATGATTCGCTTCTCAGCTTGCAGCATTGCGGACTTCGCATGATGAAAGTAGTCAGCGGCGTCGACGATGCAGGCAAGATTGTCCGCCGGTTCGATGCGCCAGCAGGTTTCGCCCGGAACAAGGATTCTGTTCATTCGCCGATTCCCAGGTACGCGGTCAGTTCGCGCGCTGCCGCTTGGCCGGCGCGGTTGGCTCCGATCGTCGACGACGACGGTCCGTATCCCACCAGGTGCACGCGAGGGTCGGCTTCGACCTGCGTGGCGAGGCGCCCGGTCATCGGGATTCCGCCACCCGGTCCGCGCAGGTGCAACGGCGCCAGGTGATCGAGTGAGCTACGAAAACCGGTGCACCACAAGATGACATCGGCGTCGGCGACGGTACCGTCGGCCCACTTCACGCCGTTCGGAAGAATTTCGGAGAACATCGGCAGTCGATTCATCACACCACGCTCTCGCGCTGCCCGGATGGCAGGCGTTACCGGGAGGCCGGTCACCGAGACAACGGATCCCGGTGGCAGGCCGCGTCGTACACGATCTTCGACCATGGCAACCGCAGCGCGGCCGATGTCCGGCGTGAACGGCTCGTCGCGGAACTCGGGTTCGCGCCGCGTCACCCAGGTAGTGGTCGTGACGCGTGAGATCTCGTCGAGCAGTTGGACGGCCGAGATCCCGCCGCCGACCACGACGACATGTTTGCCTTCGAACTCGGCAGCGGTTCGATAGTCCTTCGTGTGCAGTTGTCGGCCACGGAACGACTCGGCCCCGCGATAGTGGGGGATGAAGGGCCGCTCCCAGGTCCCCGTCGCGTTGATCAAGCCTCGCGCCGCGAATACTCCCTGGTCGGTCTCGATCCGCAGGCGCTCTTCCCTCGGACACACCACTCGCGTGTGTACCGGGCGGTGGACGGGAAGTTCGAATTGCTTTTCGTACAGTTCGAAGTAGTGGGGGACCGCCACCGATGCAGGCACCTGTTCGGCGTCTGTACCGGTGGTTGCCGCGAAGGACATTCCCGGGAGGTCATGGACGCCGTTGACGGTGCTCAGTGTCAGGCTCGGCCAACGGAACTGCCACGCCCCGCCCGGCCCCGACGCATGATCGAGCACCACGAACCCCGATTCGGGCTCGATTCCGAACTTGCGCAGGTAGTAGGCGGCGGAGAGTCCGGCCTGTCCGGCGCCGATCACCACCACGTCAACCGGGTGTGGTTGCTGTGCGGCAAGGTCGTCTGTACTCATCGGTAATCTAACCTCCTGATGTACAGAACTTAGCTGCAGAGAAGTATGCGGACGGTATCGGCGCCTCGGAACATCCCTGTGTCGAGCCTTCCAGAAACGAAAGTGAGCGGACATGATCGGGTTCTCCCGTGACGGCAACGTCGTGACCATCGAGTTGCAGCGTCACGAGCGTCGTAATGCGCTCAGCGCGGAACTCTGCATCGCAATACGGGACGCGATGAACGCGGCGGTAGCCGAGCACGCGCACGTCGTCGTCATCACCGGTGAGGGATCGGCGTTCTGTGCAGGCGCGGACCTCTCCGGCGACGTCTACATGGAGGGCTTCACCGATCGCCTGTTCGAGATGCTTCGCTCTATCGACACGGCGCCCATCCCCGTCATCGCTGCCGTCAACGGTCCGGCTATAGGCGCGGGCACGCAACTGGCCATCGCGTCGGATCTTCGCGTCGTGGCGCCGAGCGCTCGCTTCGGAATCCCGGCCGCCACCCTCGGTGTCTCGGTGGACAAGTGGACGATGCGTCGGCTCGCGTCGCTGGTCGGCGGCGGTCCCGCGCGCACCATTTTGCTCGGCATCGAACAGATCGGCGCCGAAGAAGCCTTCACTCGCGGCCTCGCCAACAAAATCGGAACCCTCGACGACGCTCAAGAATGGGCACACCGCATCGCGAATCTCGCACCGCTGTCGTTGCGGCACATGAAGATGGTTCTCAACGACGACGGCACCATGGAGGAGCAGTCTCCCGAGCAGCTCGACGCGCTTCACGCCGCCTGGCTCAGCGAGGACGTCCAGGAAGCCCGCGCTGCCCGCATCGAGAACCGCCCTCCCGTATTCAAGGGTAAGTAAAGCTGGTTGCAGGGAAAACAGGCGCCGGGCACGCAGGGCAGATAGTGGCTACGCTCGTCTGAATGAAGAAGACGACGGTTCTCGGAGTTGCTGCTGTTGCCGCGGCGACGGGGTGGGTGGCGCGAGCCGCATGGGGCATCCCGACGCAGATCGGGGCCTCGCGAAACACGGTGCAACCGTATGCGGCGATGTCCCCGCGATACCGGGACCGCCAGTTCCACAACTCGGAGCCCAGCAGCACACTGGTTCCGGGCACCGATGTCGGAATGTTCAAGTCGATGGCCACGCGAGGGTCGACGGGTCGGCCGCGTCGGCCGATTCCGTTGGCCACTCCGCTGGCACCGGCGGCAGCCGGCGACGCGGCGGTGACGTGGTACGGCCATTCGAGCGTTCTCGTCGAGGTCGACGGCTACCGCGTTCTCGCCGATCCGGTGTGGAGTGAACGCGTATCACCCTCGGCCACAGTAGGTCCCGCGCGCATGCACCCCACTCCGGTGGCTTTGACCGAACTGCCTGCAGTGGATGCGATAGTCATCTCTCACGATCACTACGACCATCTCGACATGGCTACGGTCAAGACCCTGACTCGTACACAGACCGCTCCGTTCGTCGTGCCGATCGGTATCGGGGCTCACCTGCGGCACTGGAAGGTGCCCGAGAACCGGATCGTGGAATTGGACTGGGACGAGTCGACAAAAATCGACGACCTGGTCCTCACGTGCACGGAGGCTCGTCACTTCTCCGGTCGTGGCCTCGTCCGGAACACGACGCAGTGGGCGTCGTGGGTATTCGCCGGGCCGAAGCACCGGGTCTTCTTCGGTGGTGACAGCGGATACACATCGCGTTTCGAACAGCTGGGTGAAACCTATGGGCCTTTCGATCTGACGCTTCTCCCCGTCGGTGCGTACGACGTGCGCTGGCCGGACATCCACATGAATCCGGAAGAGGCAGTGCAGACGCACATCGACCTCAACAAGGGCGACGGGTCGCGCGGTGTCTTCGTCCCGATTCACTGGGCGACGTTCAACCTCGCGTTTCACTCGTGGTCGGAGCCGATCATTCGCCTCGACGAGTCGGCTGCAGATGCGGGCACAACAGTGTCGGTCCCGATGCCGGGCGGCAGGATCGACGCGTTGTCACCGACACCGCCGTCGAAGTGGTGGATACCGCTGGGCTGAGCGGCGAAGTGTCGCGGACGTGGTTGCCTGTCGAGTCGCACCCTGATTAGTTGCTCCGGGTGCGTAATCTTTGACCATGGCTCACGAGCACACCAGTTCAGAAGAGACAGCAGTGGCGGTAGCGCCTGAGCGATTGCCGGACGACGTCGACGTCGCCCGCGGTCTGACCGCCGATCAGGTTGCAGCAAGGATCGCGTCGGGACAAACCAACGATGTACCGGACCGGGCGTCCCGCTCGGTCAAGGACATCATTCGCGGCAACGTCTTCACTCGCATCAACGCGATCCTGACCGTGTTGTTGGTGATCGTGCTCGCGACGGGTTCGATCATCGACGGCATGTTCGGACTGCTGATCATCGCGAACAGCGGTATCGGCATCATCCAGGAGATCCGCGCCAAGCGCACGCTCGACGCTCTGGCCATCGTGAGTCAGGCCAAGCCCATGGTCAGGCGTGACGGCGTCGCCGTGGCGATGGCGCCCAAAGATGTTGTGCTCGACGATATTATCGAACTCGGATCCGGTGACCAGATAGTCGTCGACGGTGAGGTGGTCAGTTCGGCTGCACTCGAGGTCGACGAATCGCTGCTCACCGGTGAGGCCGATCCGGTTCACAAGGCGAGTGGCCAGCAAGTGTTGTCGGGCAGTTTTGTTGCCGCGGGCAGCGGTGCATACCGCGCCACCAAGGTCGGCGGCGATGCATACGCGGCCAAGCTGGCCGAAGAGGCGAGCAAGTTCACCCTCGTGCATTCCGAACTGCGCAGCGGCATCGACAAGATCCTGAAGTTCATCACCTACCTGATGATTCCGGCGGGTGCGCTGATCATCTTCAATCAGCTCTTCACGATCGGCCTGCCGATCCGACCGGCACTCAACGGCATGGTGGCAGCTCTGGTTCCGATGGTTCCCGAAGGCCTTGTGCTCATGACGTCCATTGCATTTGCGGTCGGTGTGATCCGGTTGGGCAAGCGCCAGTGCCTCGTTCAGGAGTTGCCGGCGATCGAGGGTCTGGCTCGTGTCGACGTGGTGTGCGCGGACAAGACCGGAACGCTGACCGAGAACGGTATGCGGCTGTCCGAGGTCGACGTCGCACCGGGTGGATCGGGGGAGACTGCGGTCAAGTCCGCGTTGAGCGCGATGGCCGCGTCCGACCCTCGCCCCAACGCGAGTGTCCTGGCGATTCGCGAGTCTCTCTCCGACGACTCCGGGTGGGGCGAAGCGACAGCGGTGGCGCCGTTCTCCTCGGCGAAGAAGTGGAGCGGCCAGTCGTACGGCAGTCACGGCAACTGGGTACTCGGTGCCCCGGACGTGCTGCTCGATCCCGACTCGGAAATGGCCCGCAAGGCCGAGGAAGTGGGTTCGAGCGGACTTCGTGTCCTCATGCTCGGCAGCAGCGACCTCCCCGTCGACGACGCCGACGCCCCTGGCACCGTCACCCCCGAAGCTCTGGTCGTGCTCGAGCAGAAAGTGCGCCCGGACGCCCAGGAGACGTTGGAGTACTTCGCCAGCCAGAAGGTCGCGGTCAAGGTCATTTCCGGCGACAACGCGGTTTCCGTCGGCGCCGTTGCCGGATCCCTCGGACTCGAAGGCGGCGACCGTCCCATCGACGCGCGAGAGCTGCCGAGCGATCAGGAAAAGCTGGCGGACACTCTCGACGGAGCAACGACGTTCGGTCGAGTGCGACCGGATCAGAAGCGGGAAATGGTCGCGGCCTTGCAGTCTCGCGGACATACCGTCGCGATGACCGGTGACGGCGTCAACGACGTGCTCGCCCTCAAGGACGCCGACATCGGAGTCTCGATGGGTTCGGGCAGCCCGGCTACCCGAGCCGTGGCCCAGATCGTGCTGCTGGACAACAAGTTCGCGACGCTCCCGTACGTCGTCGCGGAAGGCCGCCGAGTGATCGGCAACATCGAGCGTGTGTCGAATCTGTTCCTGACCAAGACCGTCTACTCGGTGGTGCTTGCGTTCCTGATCGGCATCACCGGCGTCCTGTCCCAGGTCTTCGACTTCGAACCGCTGCCGTACCCGTTCCTGCCCCGCCACGTCACGATCGCAGCGTGGTTCACGATCGGTATCCCGGCCTTCATCTTGTCTCTGGCACCCAACAACGAGCGCGCGCGAACCGGTTTCGTCTCGCGCGTGATGCGTCTGGCGTTGCCGTCGGGCCTGATCATCGGCATCACCACGTTCATCTCCTACGTATTGGCTTACCAAGGCCCGGACCAGACGGAAACCCAGAAGATCCAGGCCGGAACCAGTGCGCTCATCACGTTGATCATGATCGCCGTGTGGGTTCTGGCCGTCGTGGCTCGGCCGTACGTCTGGTGGAAGCTCGTTCTGATCGGCGGGTCGGTGGCCGGATACCTCATCCTGTTCGCGCTGCCGTTCACCCGCGAGTTCTTCAAACTGGATCCGAGCAACGTCGCTGCGACGACGCTCGCGATCACCCTCGGCGCGATCGGCGTTGTACTCGTGGAACTCTCGTGGTGGATCAGCGCACGCCTGCACGGGGAGAAACGAAAGATGTTCGCGACACCCGACGACCTGCCCGGCGAGCATCACCATGCCCACAGTGAGTGAGTAGTTTCAGCGCCTGAACATCTGCACCCAGGCAATGCGATCGCCGCCGCGCTTCTTGGCTCGGTACATCGCATTGTCTGCGTGCTCGATCAGTTCGTTGACAGCCCGATCCGGTAAGTCCGTCTCGGGACTCAGATAGACACTGACGCCGGTACTGGCGGACACAGGATAGGGATCGGAGTCGGACGAAACCGCCGAATGTATCTCGGTGGCGACCTGCTCGATATCTCCTCGATCGACTCCGCGCAGGACGACGAACTCGTCTCCACCGATTCGAGCCACCACCGCATCGGGGCCGGCGGCAGCGATGAGGCGGTCGGCGACAGCGGTCAACGCGTCGTCGCCCGCGACGTGCCCGTGCGTGTCGTTGAGGTTTTTGAACGAGTCGACGTCGATGAGTAGTGCGATCAGAGCCTGCGTTCGATCACTGCGCAGCAGATGCTGTGCCTCGTCCTGGAGTCCGCGGCGATTGAGTGTCGCGGTGAGGTAGTCCCGGTGGGCGTTGCGTGCGTCGTCGGTCAGGCGCAGCCAGACGATCTGCAGAATCCACGCGGTGGAGAAAACCACACCGGCAACCATCAGATAGAGATTCACGACCACCCAGTCGTCGTTGACCGGCTCGGACATCGCCATGGCAGCGAGCGTCGTGCAGACAGCAAGAGCCCAACCGATGTGGCTGATGGCAACGCGAGGGCTGTGAACTATCGCCGCATAGAAGCCGATCATGATGAACAAGATGCAGCCGATGGTTCCGACGAAAGCGGTGCGTACGGCGAAGAAGAGAGTGACGGCGAGCCACAGGTCGGCCCAGACGACAAAGGCCACGGATTGTCGCCAAGTTGGCCACGATTCATTACGCGCCCAGCGGTAGCCCGCATAGGCGCCACTGATAGTTCCGAGGGCGAAGATCGACCGCGCCAGGGCGGTGTCGGAACCGAAGCGGCTCAACTGCATGGTCGCCGCGATCAGGGCGAAGAGAAAACACCACACCGCGACTAATTTGCGTCCGGGAACGGTCAGCCCGCGAGTGTCGAGGAATCGGGGGAGCCAGGTGTAATCGGTGCGATCCGACCACCACCGGGACAGCAGTTCACGCGTGGGGTAGGGGTCGCTCCCCGTCCCGCGCAGTCCTGCATTCAAACCGGGCACCTGTCGATGTCGATGGGTGGTCAATCAGCTATTGGCGGGTTAACGCCACCTCGAGTTGCGCACGGCTCGAACGCACGGACCTGCTTTCTGGCGCAGAGGCCGTCGACCTGTGAGAATCGAAGGGCGCGGAGGAACGATTCCGCCGAAGGATGTGCGTCAGCACCGGGAGAGGACACGGACATGGGTTTCTTGGACAACGTCAAGGGATTGGTCGAAAAGGGCCAGGAGCTCGCAGCGGAGAACTCCGACAAGGTTCACGACGCTATCGACAAGGTCGCCGACATCGCCGACGACAAGACCGGCAACAAGTACGGCGATCAGATCGACAAGGCAGCTGAGGCCGCCAAGAAGGCTGTTCCCGAAAAGCAGTAATACCGGATTCGGCATACCGTTTTTCGGTAGCACCGTTGCTCAGAGGCCCGTCACCGAAAAGGTTGCGGGCTTCTGTGCGTCCGCTGGGTGAACTCCCAGGGTCGGCGGGCAGAATGAACGCGTGAACTTCACCTGGATTCTGCTGGTCGTCATTGCCGCCATCGCAGTCACCGGGCTGTCCAATCGACGAAACCTGCAGGCTCCGCTGGTTTTGGTGACGGTAGGTTCGGTCGCATCCTTCATACCCGGTATGCCGCGGCCGGAACTCGATCCTCACGTCATTCTCGGTGTGGTCCTGCCGCCGCTTCTCTACTCGGCCGCTCTGAAATTCTCGGTGGCGACCTTCAAACGCAACTTGGCCCCGATCCTGCGCCTCGGCGTCGGAATGGTGTTGGTGACGGCGTTCGTGGTTGCCTTCTTCGCCGAATGGATGGTGCCCGAGTTCACGATCGGCGCCGCCCTGGTGCTCGGGGCCGTGATCGCGCCGACCGACGCCGTCAGCGCGGTGGCGGTCGGTCAGAAGCTCGGGCTCCCGAAACGGGTGATAGCCATCCTGACGGGCGAGGGGCTCGTCAACGACGCCACCGCGCTCACGCTCTTCACCGTCGCCGTCGCAGCAGTGACCGGAACGCGAATTGCCACCGATTCGCCCCTGTTGTTCTTCGCGTACGAAGTGATCGGCGGCGTTGTCGTCGGCTTGGTGCTCGCGTTTGTCGTCAAGTTCGTTCGTGCCCGCATGTACGACTCTCCACTGGAAACCGGCTTGGGGTTGGTGCTTCCGTTCGCTGCCTACCTGGCCGCCGAAGAACTACACGCGTCCGGTGTTCTGGCCGTTGTGGTCGCTGGTCTGGTGATCGGGCACTATTCGACGGACGCGTCGATCATGACGCGATTGCAGGAGCGCTCGGTGTGGTCGAGCCTGGACACTCTTCTCGAGATGTTCGTCTTCGCGTACATGGGGCTCCAGCTGAGCTTCGTGATCGACGATGTTGTCGCCGACGGACTTCCGGTGCTTCACGTGTTCGCGTACGGTCTCGCAGTCCTGGCCGTTGTCATCGTGATTCGGCCGGTGTGGCTGTTCCTGAGCTACTCGCGTGTGCGATTCGGTGTAACCCTGCGCCGTGATCGCGAGAATCAACTGACGTGGAAACAGAATCTGGTGGTCTCGTGGGCGGGAATGCGCGGCGTCGTCACTCTTGCTGCGGCCGGCGGTATCCCGTTTGCACTCTCGTCCGGCGAGCCGTTCCCCGGACGCGGCGTCATCCAGGCGATCGCGTTCATCGTCGCGGTCGGGACATTGCTCATCCAGGGATCTACCTTGCCGTTCATGATCCGTCGCCTCGACGTCGCGGATCCTTACGAGCAGTTGCGCACGCAGGAACAGATGGAGTTGGCCCGCAACATTTCTCGCAAGGCGGGAGAGAAGGCGTTGGCAGACGCGGCCGCGCACCCTCCGCCGGGGATCGACGGGAAGGAACTGCAGGCGATCGTCGAACGCGTACGACGCTCGATGCAGGCGAGGCTTCAACTCCAGGAGGTCGACGAGGACGCCGATCGCGAGGCCGCCTTGTGGAATGCGGGAGCTCTGTTCGACAAGTTCCGGCATCAGTCACTGCGCTCGCAACGAGTTGCGCTGATCGCCGCACGTGACGACGGAGATCTCGACGACGAGGTATTGCGTACCGTATTGGAAGGACTCGACATCGAAGAGGCCGCAGCAGAGGAACGTGTCAGGCGTCGCCGAGCAGGTAGCGGTGCAGGCAAATAGAGGGGAACACTGCGTATGACTGTTCGGAGTTCGAGGGTTCGCGCAGTCTGGGGAGTCGTGGTGGCGAGCGCACTTCTCGTGAGCGTCGGCTGCGGATCGGATGCCTCGCCGGATGTCTCCGTCACCGACACCTCGACCACGACAACCCCGTCGGTCGAGAGCAGTGCGCAACGTGGCGTCGTGTTCGACAGTGAACCCTTCACCAGCACAGCCGAAGTGGCGGCGTCCGGAGCAAGCGCGGTGAAAATCCTGTACGGCTCCACCTCCGGTATCGACGGCCGAGAGACTCAGGTGTCGGGAACGGTGTTCACGCCGCCTGGAACTCCGCCGGAGGGCGGTTGGCCGATCGTCTCCATCGGCCATGGCACGACGGGTATTTCGGACGACTGCGCGCCGTCGGCCTCGCCGACCCTGTTCGGCACGATCGGCCTGGTCGCGCCGTTCCTCGACTCGGGATACGTGGTCGCTGTCTCCGACTTCGAGGGCCTCGGCACTCCGGACCCGCATCCTTACCTGCAACCGGACACCGCGTCGTTCAACGTCATCGACGCGGTTCGAGCGGCGCGCAACGTCGTTCCGGACACCTCGACTCGTTGGGCAACTCTGGGGCTGTCCCAAGGCGGGCAGGCATCCTGGGCGGCAGCCGAGGAAGCCGACACCTACGGCGACGGACTCGAATTCGTCGGTGCAGCAAACCTGTCCCCGGCAGCGGACATCTCGCCGATCATCTCGAGTGATTCCGAGGTGAATCTGTCACTGCCTCAGCAACTGCTGCTGCCCTATGTACTCGAAGGGCTGTCCCTCACCCATCCGGACCTCGAACGAACCGACTACGTGCGCGGCGCATTCGAGCAGAACTACGACCTGCTCACCTCGTGCCTGACCTCTCGGGCGACGGAGAAGTTGGGTCTGGTCGGAAAGGTGACGCCCGCCGACACGCGGCCGGCTACCGCCGAGGATGCGGACCGAATTCACGCGTGGCTCAGCGATGTTGCTCTTCCCCGTCAACGCGCGAGCGGTCCGATGTACGTAGTCGTCGGTACCAATGACAACCTGATCCGTCCGGAATGGACCGAGGCGGCAGTCGAACGCGCCTGCGCCGACGGTGACGTCATCGAATTCCAGGCGCGACCGGGTGAAGGTCATGCGGACGGCGCCGCTGTGCCGGGAGCTGTCGCGTGGGTGAAGGATCGATTTGCAGGTGTTCCGGCACCGAATACCTGCGGGTCGTGAATCGATGACGCCGTTGGAGCGAATCCGCGCTCTTGCACTGGCATTGCCGGAGGCGACCGAGCGGGTCAGCCACGGTGAAGCGTCGTGGTTCGTGCGCAAGGCGCCGCAGTTCGTCACCATGGCAGATCACCACCACGACGATCGCGTCGCGATCTGGGCCGCGGCCCCACCTGGGGCGCAGGCAGATTGGGTCAGTCGTGACCCGTCGAGGTTCTTCGTCCCTCCGTACGTGGGTGGCCGGGGATGGATCGGCGTGTACCTCGACGTTCCGAGTGCCGACGAGACCGAGGACGAGAAATTCTGGAACGACGTAGCCGACGTCGTCGAAGATGCGTACCGCACGGTGGCTCCGAAAACACTGATACGGAAACTGGACGAGGACTCGCCTTGAGTCCGGCCGTGGTCGCGCTTCTCAGCGTGCTGATTCTCGCAGTGGCCGGGGCGCTGACGGCTGTGTGGATGCGCACCAGACGTGAGGTGACCACCCCCACCGAACGTGCAGTCCATGCCGCTCTCCATACGGCTTCGCTTGCCGCGCGGCCACTTCGGCGTGGACTCGACGAGAATTCGGCCGCCGAGGCGGCGCCTCACCTACGCGAGCTGACCGGCGGCTCCGGTCTGGGCCTGGCAGACGCGTCGGGAAACCTGTTGGCGTGGGACGGCCGTCACGAAGCGTTGTCCGAACAATTCCATGACGCCGCCATTCGTGCGATCGAAGGCGAACGCCGGGTACTCGTCACGCACTCGGACCTGGTGCGCGGACCGAGCGATCACCATGTGCGAGCGCTGATCGCTCAGCCCCTGCTGATCGAGGACATCGGCGTGGTCGGCGTACTGGGAATCGTCACCAGCAAGGACCCGTGGCCGGGAATGCTCGGAGCGGTCACCGAGGTCGCACGATATGCCTGCAGTCAGATCGAACTCGCCGACCTCGACGCGTCCAGAGCCCTGTTGGATCGAGCCGAAGTGCGTGCCCTGCGCGCACAGATCAGTCCTCATTTCATCTACAACGCGCTCAACACGGTCGCATCGTTTGTTCGAACCGATCCGGCGCGGGCCAGAGAACTGATCCTCGAGTTCGCGGACTTCACGCGGTACTCGTTCCGATCTGCGGGTGAGTTCACCCTGCTTGCCGACGAGTTGCGCAACATCGATCGTTACCTGACCCTCGAACGCGCGCGATTCGGGGAGGCTCTGAACGTCCGCCTTCAGATAGCACCCGAAGTGCTCAACGTGGTTCTTCCTTTCCTTGCCCTCCAGCCGCTGGTCGAGAACGCGGTTCGTCACGGCATTTCGAGTAAGCCGGAGGGCGGGACCGTGAGCATCGTGGCTGCGGACGAGGGACCGGACTGCATCATCAGCGTCGAGGACGACGGTGTGGGGATGGACCCCGAACTACTGCGCTCCGGTTCGCTCGACGCCATCGAGTCGGGATCGGGGCGACCCAGCGCACGAGAAGCTGCTCACGTCGGTTTGGCCAACGTCGACGACAGACTTCGTGCCGCGTTCGGCAATGACTACGGACTCGTGGTGGAGACAGCGCCGGGTGCCGGTACGAAGGTCAGCATGCGTGTTCCCAAGTTCAAGCAGGGTATTCACGTCTGATTCTCGCCTTCGATGATCAGGCTGAAACCGTCGTGGGAACATGGACCTGTTGTGAACGAGACTGACACTGATGCCCAGCTGACCGTCCTTGCCGTCGACGACGAGAAACCAGCCCTCGACGAGCTGGCCTTCTTGCTGCGCGCCGAGGACTCGGTGGCGCACGTTCACACGGCATCGGATGCGACGACAGCGTTGCGGATACTGCGCGGTGGAAGCATCGACGCGGTGTTTCTCGACATCAACATGCCCGGACTCGACGGTCTCGAACTGGCCGGCATCCTCTCCAATTTCGCGACGCCACCGCCCGTGGTGTTCGTGACAGCGCACGACGATCGAGCGGTTGACGCATTCGATCTCGGCGCCGTCGACTACCTACTCAAACCGCTCCGGGAGGAGCGTCTCGCTCAGGCCGTTCAGCGGATCGTGGGGCTCGCCGGGCGCACCAAGAGTGAGAGCAAACCCGAAGCTGCGCCCACGGACGAGGTGATCCCGGTGGAACTGGGCGGTGTCACGACGCTCGTTCAGCGTTCCTCGGTGGAGTGGGTGGAAGCCGACGGGGACTACGCGCGTTTGCACACCGCTGGAAAGTCGCACCTGGTGCGCATCCCGATCTCGACGCTCGAATCACGCTGGGCCGACGCGGGCTTCTTGCGTGTGCACCGCTCCTACCTGGTATCTCTGGCGCTGGTCACCGGCATCCGCACAGTAGGCAGTGGATTGGTGGTCTGTCTGCGCCCGCACGGCGACAAGCCTCCCGTCGAGCTTCCGGTCAGTCGCAGACACACCCGTGAACTCAAGGATCGACTGGTTCGTGCGCCCAAGCAGAGTTGGTTGTCGCGGTGACGTCGCAGTCCGATCCTCCGCAGCGTGAGCGCGTTGTGTTGGCGCAACGTAGTGGCGCACGGATCGTGCGAACACGGGTGGAGGTGCAGGAACAGACCGAAGTCGGTGACGCCATGATCCGCGGTCTCGTTCGCGCGCAGTTGGGACTGGCGATTCGCCTTGCCGTCGTCGCAGCCGGGCTCCTGTGTGCGGTGCCGCTGCTGACGCATCTCTTCCCGACGCTGTCGGAGGTCGCGGTCCTTGGCATCCGGTTGCCGTGGCTCGTGATGGGCGGCGCCGTGTATCCCTTGCTGTTGACGACCGGTTGGGTGTTCGTGCGTCGTGCGGAGCGAAACGAGCAGGACTTCAACGACATCGTGGACGACTGAGCGCGGCACTGTGGGAGGACAACCTATCCCGGTGTTGACGGTGCTCGGCATCGTGGCAGCAGCTGTCGCGACGGTGGCTATCGGAATCTACGGCGTTCGGCTCGCTCGTACCACCTCGGACTTTCTCGTCGCGTCCAGAACCGTCAGTGCGCGGTGGAATGCGACGGCCATCTCCGGCGAGTACCTCTCTGCTGCTTCGTTTCTCGGTGTTGCGGGGCTGGTCGCCAAGTACGGCGCCGACGCACTCTGGTATCCCATCGGCTTCACCGCCGGATACCTCGCCCTGCTGCTGTTCGTCGCAGCGCCGCTTCGGCGTTCCGGTGCGTATACCGTCCCCGATTTCGCCGAGTTCCGTCTCGGCTCACCGCGATTGCGCAAGCTCGCGATGCTCGTGGTCGCGATGGTGTGCATCCTGTATTTGATTCCACAGTTCCAAGGCGCGGGACTGACGCTCAATATCTTGCTCGGGGTTCCCAGTTGGATCGGCGGCGTAGCGGTCGGGGTCATCGTCATCGCCAACGTCGTCGGCGGCGGGATGCGCTCGATCACCTTCGTTCAGGCCTTCCAGTACTGGCTGAAACTGACTGCCGTCGCGATTCCCGCTGTGGCACTGACCTTCTACTTCTTCGGCGATCACCACGACGTCGGCGCGTCGATGCCGCCGACGGTCACCACTGCGACGACCGTCGACATCACCACCGACGTCGTCGTCCAGGTGTCCGAGCCGGTGACGGTCAGCGGCGGCACAGTCGACGGGCGAGCGGTCGAAGGCACGATGACCCTGGGGCCGGGGGAGCACACTCTCGGTGAAGGCATGTCCATGGTCCTCGACGCGGGAGCCGCTGTCCCCGTCGTCGCCGGAGCGCCCGCGCAGAACTCTGACTGGATCACCCCGGGTTGGGGTTTCGGTGGGCCGCACCCGATGTACCAGGTGTACTCGCTGATGCTCGCGACCTTCCTCGGAACGCTCGGCCTTCCTCATGTTCTCGTCCGGTTCTACACCAACCCCGACGGCCGGGCAGCCCGTCTGACGTCGCTCGCCGTTGTCGGTCTGGTCAGCGTGTTCTACCTGTTTCCGACACTCCTCGGCGTCTTCGCTCGCCTGTACGTCCCGCAACTTCTGATCACCGGCACCTCTGACGCGGCGGTGCTGCTGTTGCCGGGCTCGGTGTTCTCGGGGTGGGGCGGACAACTGCTGGCAGCCCTCGTGGCGTCCGGTGCCATCGCCGCTTTCCTGTCGACGTCGTCCGGATTGCTCGTCAGCATCGCCGGCGTCGTCAGTACCGATGTTCTCCGTGGTCGAGTTCGAGACTTCCGTATTGCAGCGCTACTGGCCGGGGTCGTTCCTCTCGTGCTGTCGCTGGCGGTGGTGTCGGTCGACCTCTCGAGAACCGTCGGTTTGGTGTTCGCAGTCGCCGCGTCGACGCTCTGCCCACTGCTCGTATTGGGTATCTGGTGGCGCGGTCTGACTGCCGTCGGCGCGGGGGCGGGGATGGTTGTCGGTGGATGTGTTGCGGGCACTGCCGCTACTGTCGCCGTCCTGGGTGGTTTGTCGGAGGACGTCCTCGGTGGCTGGCCGGCAGCCATTTTCGCGTTCCCGGCCGCGGTGAGCGTGCCGCTGGCGTTCCTCACGATGATCGTCGTGAGCAAGGTGTCGTCGAAGCAGATACCGGCAGATATTGCGCGAATCTTCACGCGGATGCACGCCCCGGAACGTCTCGGAATGGGCTCCGATCGCGAAGACGATCTCCGCCAACCCTGACTTTCACCGCCCGAACCCTCTGCCGTTGGTCGCGCCTGCCTGACCGTTCGGCGCAGCGCGCGACTGCTCACCGTGTGACTGGCGCCACAGCGTCTTCATGTGACTCCGATCTCACTAACGTCTGTGCGTAGTTCACTTCACACGCGAGGCGAGGAGCCGGCAGTGTCCACAGCAGAAATCAGTGAGGGGTCGCCGCAAGAGCGACGCACCCCGGATGCCCAGGCATTCATAGACATGCAAGCGAGTCCCGAATTCCAGGAACTCCGAACGCGTCTGCGCAAGTTCGTTTTCCCCATCACTGCATTCTTCCTGCTCTGGTATGCGGTGTACGTCGTCCTGGCTACCTATGCCCACGACTTCATGGCCACCAAGATCCTCGGCAACATCAATCTCGGCATCATCCTCGGCCTCGGGCAATTCGTCACGACCTTCGCCATCACCGCGTGGTACGTGAAGTTCGCCGGTCGTGAGCTCGATCCCCGCTCCGCCGCCATCCGTGAAGAACTGGAAGGTCCCGCATAGTGATCACCACACTCGCCGCGTCCGGAACGGACGTAGGAAACCCAGCCTTCAACATCGCGATCTTCCTCGCTTTCGTCGTCGTGACCATGACGCTGGTGATCCGCGCCAGCCGGACCACCAAGAAGGCGTCCGACTTCTACACCGGTGGTGGGCAGTTCACCGGCCCGCAGAACGGGTTCGCCATCGCCGGTGACTACCTCTCGGCGGCATCGTTCCTCGGTATCGCAGGTGCGATCGCCGTGTACGGCTACGACGGCTTCCTGTACTCCATCGGCTTCCTTGTCGCCTGGTTGGTTGCACTGCTCCTGGTCGCCGAATTGCTCAGGAACACGGGCAGATTCACGATGGCCGACGTGCTGAGCTTCCGACTCAAGCAGCGTCCGGTGCGCATGGCGGCAGCCCTGTCCACTCTGGCCGTTTCCCTCTTCTATCTTCTTGCCCAGATGGCCGGCGCCGGTGGACTTGTCGCGCTGCTGCTCAACATCGACGGCAAGGTGGGACAGTCGATCGTCGTCGCGATCGTGGGTGTGCTGATGATCGTGTACGTCTTGGTCGGCGGCATGAAGGGCACCACCTACGTACAGATGGTCAAGGCAGTTCTGCTGGTTGCCGGAGCCGGAATCATGTTCGTACTCGTTCTGTGGGCAGTGCGCGGCAACTTCTCTCAGTTGCTCGCCAATGCGCAGGACATGGTCAACAGTTCCACCACCAAGGGTGTGCAGGGACGCGACATCCTCGGGCCCGGTGCCAAGTACGGTCTTTCCGGAATGACGAAGCTCGACTTCATCTCTCTCGGAATCGCTTTGGTGCTCGGCACCGCGGGCCTGCCGCACGTGCTGATGCGCTTCTACACGGTGCCCACTGCCAAGGAAGCTCGCCGCTCGGTGACCTGGGCGATCGCGCTCATCGGTGCCTTCTACCTGTTCACACTGGTTCTCGGCTACGGCGCGGCCAGCATGGTCGGACCGGACAAGATCTTGGCAGCGCCTGGTAAGGAGAACGCGGCCGCTCCGCTACTCGCCTTCGAGCTCGGTGGCACCATCTTCCTCGGCATCATCTCCGCGGTGGCGTTCGCGACCATCCTCGCCGTCGTTGCCGGTCTCGCGATCACTGCTTCGGCGTCGTTCGCTCACGACATCTACGCCAGTGTCATCAAGCGCGGCAACGCAACCGAGGAGCAGCAGGTTCGAGTTTCTCGAATCACCGTCGTGGTCATCGGACTCGTCTCCATCGTTCTCGGCATCATGGCGATGGGGCAGAACATCGCCTTCCTGGTGGCTCTCGCCTTCGCAGTGGCGGCCTCGGCGAACCTGCCCACCCTGCTCTACTCGTTGTTCTGGAAGAAGTTCAACACCACCGGTGCGCTCTTCAGCATCTACGGCGGTTTGATCAGCTGCTTGACGCTGATCGTGTTCTCCCCGGCGGTGTCGGGTAAGCCGTCGTCGATGTTCCCGAACTCCGACTTCGCCTGGTTCCCGCTCTCGAACCCCGGCATCGTCTCGATTCCGCTGGCATTCGTCCTCGGCATCGTCGGTACGTACATCGGACGTAACAAGATCGAAGATCCGGCAAAGCAGTCGGAGATGGAAGTTCGCTCCCTCACCGGCGTCGGCGTCGAAAAGGCAGTCAGCCACTAAGAGGGGCAAAGCCCCGTGCGTCTTTCTGGTACCTCTGGTTACGGAAAAGGCGCACGGGGCTTATTGTTCTGCCATGGCAAAGCTCACAGTGAAAATCGACGTTCCGCGTCCTCCTCAGGAAGTGTGGGACAAGGCGTCCGATCTCAGCGGATACGAAAACTGGCTCGTGGTTCACGACGGATGGCGCAGTGAACTTCCCGAACAACTGGGTGTCGGCACCGAGATCAGCTCGGTCGTGACTGTGAAGGGCCTGCGCAACCGCGTTCGGTGGACCATCAAGAAGTACGACGTTCCGAAGGCGATCTCGCTCAAGGGAGACGGCAAGGGCGGGGTCAAGCTCGGTCTCGAACTCGACGTCAAGGCAAAGGGCGACGGGTCGGAACTCGCGCTGACAGTCGAGTTGGGCGGCGCGCCGTTGTTCGGCCCGATCGGTTCGAGTGTGGCGCGGGCGCTCAAAGGCGATGTGGAGAAGTCGCTGGCCCAGTTTGTCCAGATCTACACCTAAGTTGTGGAGATTTCCACATCGAGCTACTTCACCGCTAACATGAGTTAGGATTCTTTTCGGCGGGATAAACCGGGCATCGGTTGGTTATTGATGCGGGTCCCGCCGGAAAGGATTCGATCAATGTCGTCTCGTCATGGGTACGGCGCACCACCTGCGTCCATGCCTCGATCCGTGCAGGTTCTGATCGGACTCTTGGCAGTAGTCGCAGTCGGTGGCACCGCGGCATTCGCCGTGACGTTCAAAAGCGTCAGCGACAAGGGAGAACTCGGTGCGAGTGCTGTCACAGCGGCGACGGCAACCAGCTGTGAGAACCCGGAGACCGTGACCGTGGCGGCCGATCCGTCGATCGCCTCGGGACTCGAAGCTGTCGCCGCTGCCATCCCCGCTACGGAACTCGGGTGCAGCTCGCTCAGCGTGACGCCGCAAGATCCCGTGCTCACCGTCGCGGCGATCGCCGACGGTTCGGCGCCCGCACTGTGGATCCCTGATTCGAGCGAATGGTTGGACAAGGTTTCGGCTAGCGGGCAGGAGATTCGCCGGATCAGCAACTCGGTCGCGTCCACCCCTGTTGTCACTGTCTCGGCGCCGGGTAGCGAGGCACCCGCCGCTTGGACGGATGTCCTCGGCGCTCCAGCACTGCACATCGGCGATCCCCTCACCAGTGCCGTCTCCAGCGCACCGATCGTGGCAGCCTTTGCCGAGGCCCAGTCGCGGGGCGGGGACCTCACGTCCATTTCGGCAGCCCTGGTCCCGGTGGCGCAAGCGCAGTACGGAAATCTGAAGGAAACCGGTTCGACCGGACGCATCCAAACCGTGGACGCGGACGGCGGGACCGCGGTGACGACCGAGCAGACCTTCGAGGCTTATCTCGCCGCACATGCGGACAGTCGACTCACCGCGTCGGTACCGTCGTCCGGTTCGGTCTTCATGGACTACCCGATGGCAAGTGTGGGTGCAGACTCGTCGGCGGCGGTCGACGCCGGCAAACTGCTGGCGGCAGCGCTGACATCGGACACCGGGCGCTCCGTACTTGCCGGCCTCGGGTTCCGCGGCGCGGATCAGGCCCCGCCGGTCGCCGGTGGAGTGGGAAAAGTTGGCTCGCTGGTGCCGTCCGATCCGACTGTGGTCGCCAAAGCGCTTGCGCGGTACGAGATTCTGTCCAGGCCTTCCCGTGCACTGGCAGTTGTCGACGTCTCGGGGTCCATGGACTACATGCAGGACGGGGTCACTCGAATGGCCGCGACTGCACAGGCCGGTGACATTGCGATCCGAATGTTTCCCGCCAACGCACAATTGGGTCTCTGGGCATTCTCCGTAGACCTCGGCGAGGGCACGGACTACCGCGAACTCGAACCTGTCGCCCGTATGGATGCAACTGAAGGCGACACGGATCATCGGAGCAAACTGCTGTCTCGGATCGACAGCCTCTCTTCGATCGTCGGCGGCGGAACAGGTTTGTACGACAGCGTTCTCGCCGCGTATCGGTCCATGCAACAGACCTACGATCCGGCCTCGATCAATTCGGTGATTCTACTGACCGACGGTGCGAACGATGATCCGTCGAGTATCTCGCTGCAGGAACTTCTCGACACCCTGACTCGCGAGCAGGACCCGACGCGGCCGGTACCGATCATCACCATCGGTGTCACCGATGACGCCGATACCGATGTGCTCGAGCAGATTTCGGCTCTCACCGGCGGCAACAGCCACTTCGCTCCGACACCGGCAGACATCCCGAAGGTCTTCGTCGGCGCGATCAGTGGGCGCGCCGGCTGAACTACTCGAGGACTGGCGCGTCGGCGCTGTCCGTGATCCATTCGGTTGCGAGTCTCTCGAGGGTGCCGTCGGCGTAGAGCGCATCCACGGCGGCAGAGACGCACGCCGTCAGAGGACTGTTCTTCTCGAGCACGAACCCGAAGAATTCGGTGACCGCGTTGGGCCGCGGAAACTGACCCACGATGACCGACCCGGGCAGTTCGTTCTCGGTGATGTGAAATCCGGTCGGGATGTCGACGACCAGTGCGTCGATCTCGCCTGCGGCCAGCGCAGCTTTCGCATCGTCCGTGGTCGCGAACTCGCGTGGCGCAGTGGTCGGAACAATCGTGTCCGTGATCGCCGCGAGGCTGGTGGAACCGGTCTGAGCGCCCAGTCGGTAGCCGGCAAGATCCGCAAGATTCTTTGCCTCAGCGGCTTTGCTCCCGCGCGAGGCGATCACCGACTGCGCCACTGCGTAATACGGCGAGCTGAAGTCGACGTTCTCGCGGCGATCCCCGGAAACCGTGAACTGATTGACGTCGAAGTCGAAATCCTTGGGGCCTGGTTTCAGTGCGTCGTTGAAGGCGGCCGTGGTGAAGCGAACCTGATCGGCGTTGTACCCGAGTTTGCCGACGACGGCCCGGGCCACCGCCCCCTCGAAGCCCTTGCCGTTGGACGGAGTGTTGTCGACGAACCACGGCGCGTACGCCGGCGAATCGGTGGCGATGGTCAAGACACCGTCTTCGAGGGTGGTCCCGCTCTGTGGTCCGCACTTGTCCACGGCGGTGGTCGAGGGCAGTTTGGTGAATGCCTCGGGAACCGTGGTCGTGGTGTCCGCTGCCGCAGGTGCCTCCGGCTGCGACGAACACGAGCCCAACAAGATCGAGGAAGCGAAGATCGCGGTCACGGCAACAGCGCGTCGTGTCATAGGCACAAGGCCATCTTGCCTGTTTGTCCGGTACGAACGTGACGGGGGTCTCGTGTGAGCGGAGTTCACGCAGCTGAGCGTCGTAGTGCAAGGCGCTCCGACGGTGTCGTCCCACCCCATACTCCGTGTGGTTCAGCGGTGTCGAGTGCAAAGGTCAGGCAGTCCCGAATGACCGGGCAGCGGAAGCACACCTGCTTCGCGGAATTTTCCCGTGCAGCCCGATTGCGTCCGCGTTCTTCACCCGGCGAATAGAACACGGCGGGGTCCACCGTCTTACAGGTGGCGAACATCCGCCAGTTGTTGTCGACCAACGGCTCCACGGAACTGCGAACTGTCATCGTGGTCTCCTCTCCCATCGAGAATCCAGTCTTGCCCGTGGCCTGGCGCAGCGGCAGGTTTCCGATCCACCAGATTTCTACTGCCAGATGCAGCACTATCCAGCACAATGAGGAAATGGCAACGACGGATCGGGGTCAGATCACGCTCGACGGCACAACGGTGTCCGTGACCAATCTGGGCAAGATCCTCTACCCCGAGAGCGGCACCACGAAGGCCGAAGTCATCGACTACTACACCCGTATCGCCGCAGTCATGCTTCCGCATGTCGTCGGTAGACCGGGCACTCGTAAGCGTTGGCCCAATGGCGTGGACGGTCAGTCCTTCTTCGAGAAGAACCTTGCGTCGTCTGCCCCGCAGTGGCTCACGCGTGCGTCGCTGCAACATTCTGATCGTGTCGTCACTTACCCGGTCTTCGATTCCGTTGCATCCCTGGCGTGGCTGGGGCAGCAGGCCGCACTCGAATTGCACGTTCCCCAATGGCGATTCGACGGTTCCGAGCGTGGTCCGGCGACACGACTGGTATTCGATCTCGACCCGGGCGAAGGCGTCGGATTGACCGAGTGCGCCGAGGTGGCGAGGTCGATTCGAGATCTGGTCGCAACTCTGGGGTGGACTGCCTATCCGGTAACCAGTGGTAGCAAGGGAATTCACCTCTACGTTCCACTGGATCGAGCCTTGGACGGCAGCGGTGCGTCGACTGTCGCCAAGCAGATCGCCACCGGACTCGAGAAGCTTCACCCGGATCTCGTCACCGCGACGATGGCTCGAAATGTGCGGGCAGGCAAGATTTTCGTGGACTGGAGTCAGAACAACGCAGCCAAGACAACCATTGCGCCGTACTCGATGCGCGGTCGCGATCAACCCTATGTTGCCGCGCCGCGCAGTTGGGACGAACTCGACGATCCGAAACTACGACATCTGTTGTTCGACGAGGTTCTGGAGCGCGTCGAATCCGATGGTGATCTGCTGGGCGATCTGGATCCGCCGGTCTCGGCGGCTGTAGCCGACACGTTGACGCACTATCGCAACAAGCGGTCGGCCGACCGGACGCCGGAGCCGATCCCTGCTGCGGTGACCAAGGAGACAGCGGGCAATACCTTTGTGATTCAGGAACATCACGCCAGACGATTGCATTACGACGTTCGCCTGGAGCGGGATGGTGTGCTCGTGTCCTGGGCTGTTCCGAAGGGCGTGCCGACCAGTGCCGGAGAGAATCGGTTGGCCGTGCACACCGAGGATCACCCGCTCGAGTACGCCACGTTCTCGGGCACGATCCCGAAGGGGGAGTACGGCGGCGGTTCGATGACGATCTGGGATTCCGGGACGTACGAGACCGAGAAGTGGCGTGAAGACGAGGTGATCGTGCGCCTCAGTGGGAAACGGGTGCAGGGACGCTTCGCGCTGATCCGGACGAAGGGTGACCAGTGGTTGATGCATCTGATGAAGGATCAGAACGCGAGTTTCGGAACGGAGTTTCCCAAGAATCTCGAGCCGATGCTTGCCACCGCTGGAACGCTCGAAGGTCTCGACTCGCAGGAGTGGGCTTTCGAAGGAAAGTGGGACGGGATCCGAGTGATTCTCGAATATCATTCGGGCACAATGTCACTTCGCAGTCGCGCGGGTAACGACAAGACCGGGGACTATCCCTCCCTTGCCGGGTTGGCCGAGGTGCTGGACGGTCATGACGTGGTTCTCGACGGTGAAGTGGTGGCGTACAACGACGCGGGGGTCACCGATTTCGGTCTTCTCCAGCGAGGTGGGGAGCCGGTGTTCCTGGCCTTCGATCTTCTGTACCTCGACGGAGTGTCTTTGCTGCGGAAATCCTACTCGGACCGGCGCACCGTGTTGAATGCGTTGGCGGGCAAGGTCGGTGAGCTCGAGGTACCTCCACAGATCGAGGGCACGGCGGAGAACGCGTTGGAGGTGAGTACCGATGCCGGATGGGAAGGGATTGTCGCCAAACGTCGTGCATCGGTCTACCTTCCGGGGCGGCGTGGGTCGAGTTGGATCAAGGTGAAGAACTGGCGCACTCAAGAGGTGGTGATCGGAGGGTGGCGCACCGGGCAGGGCAATCGAGCACAGGGGATCGGGGCGCTGCTCATGGGAATTCCGGGTGAGGATGGATTGACCTACGTTGGGCGCGTCGGTACCGGCTTCAGTGATCGCGACTTGGAGTCTTTACTTGCGACACTGGAACCGCTGCGTCAGAAGGAAAGTCCGTTCGGGGAGGAACTTCCAGCAGATGACCGCAAGGGTGCGGTGTGGGTGAGGCCGGAACTCGTCGGTGAGGTGCGGTTCATGGATTGGACGAAGACCGAGCGTCTGCGTCATCCGAGTTGGCGAGGTCTGCGGGAGGACAAGAAACCGGGCGACGTGGTGCGGGAAACAGTGCAATGACGGCCAACGCACCGACGAACGCGACTGCGGCACAGATTTGGATTCCGGTACTCATCGCCGAGGTGTAAGCCTGGTTCGCTGCGTCGGTCAAGGCACTCGCGGGGGGAGCGCCGGCATGGATCTGCGCCGGATCGGCTGTGGAAGTGCCGACTCCGGGTTCGAAGCGGGACCGGAAAACGGTGGCTACGACCGTCCCGATGACGGCGACGCCCAGAACTCCACCCAACTCTCGCACGACGCTGTTGATCGAACTGGCCATCGAAGCCTGCTGGGGCGCAACCGAAGACATCGACGTGGTTGTGGCCGGAGCCATGACCAACCCCATCCCCGCGCCGACCAGTGCCATGATCGCAGCCAGGATTCCGAACGGTGCGTACCTATCTGCTGCGATCGACAGGACCAACAGTCCCGCGGACATGACTGCGAGACCGGTCGCGATCGAACTGCGCACGCCGAATCGGCCGACCATACGATCGCTGCTGGAGGCGACAGTCGCCATCACTATCGCAAACGGAACTGCACCGACGCCGGCGACCAATGGACCGTAACCACGAACTAATTGGAGGTATTGCGTGTACGTGAAGAGAACTCCGAAAAGGGCGAAGAATGTTACGGCCAAGATGGCATTGGAGGTGCTGAACACTCGACTGGTGAATATGCGCACGTCGGTCATCGGCGCCGAGGCCCGCAGCTCCCACCAGACGAATCCGGCGAGAAGTGCTGTTGCGCTGACGATCTCCAGCACCGTGACGGGCGACGACCATCCGCGAAGGCTTGCCTGGGTGAGGGCATCCACGATCAAAGCCAGTCCGCCGGCGGATAACAGGAGCCCGGGGATGTCGAACGAACCCTTCGTGATTCCTCTTGCCGGGGGCACAAGAGAAACCGTCGCGGCGATCACACCGGCGACCAGTGGGACGTTTATCCAGAAGACGCTTCCCCAACTGAAATGTTCGAGTAGTACGCCACCGGCTACGGGGCCGATCGCGATTCCCAGTCCGGCGGTTGCAGACCAGATTCCTATCGCCCGGCCTCTCTCGTGCGGGGCGAACATCGAGACGACAAGTGACAGCGTCGCCGGCATGACCAGTGCGGCGGCTGCCCCCATCACTGTTCTCCAGCCGATCAGCTGCAACGACGTGTGAGAGAGGGCAGCGAAGGCTGACCCGAGAGCGAACAAGGTGAGGCCGGTCAGAAGTATCCGACGGTGACCGAATCTCGCGCCGAGTCCACCTGCCGTGATGAGCAAGGCGGCGAACGCCAATGTGTATGCGTTGGTGATCCATTGCAGGTCGACGGTGGTCGCCCGCAGTTCGCGGGCAAGGGTCGGGATAGCGGTGTTGAGGATGGTGTTGTCGATCGTGACTACGACGAGGGATGTGCAGAGGGCGCCCAGTGCTGCCCATCGTCGCCGGTCAGTGGGTTCGAGGGAATTCATCATGTCCTTACGAATGTAACCTTACGAATGTTTAGTGATGAGAACGTACCCCTTCGCCTTACATGTGTAAAGTTTGTCGGGTGAGTGATGTTTCCGAAGATGCCGATGAAACTGGGACGAGTGGTTCTCGGAGTACTCGCGCCCGAAATCCGAGAGGAAGCGGCGCACGGCTCCGCGGAGAGATCGTCGCCGCAGCGGCGACGCTCATCGCCCGCACCGGATCGGATCAGGCGGTGACGCTCCGATCGGTCGCTCGCGAAGTCGGGATATCCGCACCATCTATCTACGGACACTTTTCCGATCGCGATGCCATTGTCGAAGCGGTGGTCTCCGAATCGCTGGAGCAGTTGCATCTCGCCGTGGCCGACGCCGTTTCCGCACACCCCGACCCGGTCGAGGGTCTGTATGCCGCGTGCTCGGCATACGTCGAGTTCGGCATTTCCGAGCCCGCTCGGTATCGGGTCTTGTTCGGGTGGTCCAGGCCGAAAGGTCAGTCACCACAATCGGATACGCGAGGACTGGCCGCCTTCAACACGCTGGTGACCAACCTCGACGCGTGCGTCGCCGCTGGGAGGTCGGCCAGCACAGACACTTTTGTCGATGCGGTATCGATCTGGACTTCGCTGCACGGACAGGTGATGTTGCGGGCCGATCTCCCGGAATTCCCGTGGCCGTCGACCGACACCGTCGGTGAGATGGTGAGGAGCCTTGCGCGGCTTGTGAACTGACGCCTCAACCGTTTGCTGATCGGCAACCAGGCGAGGTCTGATCCAGCATCGTGAGATAGGCATCGAGCTGAGCTGCGCCGGCGAGAAGGTTGCGACTGCGTGTGGCCAGCCGGTCTTGCCAGGATTCGAGGAACGCTGACAATGCGTCTGCTCCGCCGGCCTCGCGCAGCGAATCGAGAAACTGAGCGACTTGCGACAGCCGATAGCCACCGCGCCGCAGCTGCCGTGCGATCTCGGCGTCGCGCACACACTCCGGACCGTATTCGCGATAACCCGTTGCTCGTTCGCGCTCGGGGCGCAGGATGCCGTGCTCTTCCCATGTGCGCAGTGTCGCCGGGTGAACGCCGAGACGGCGCGCCAGCTCACCCACCGTCAGCGCTGGACCGTGCACCAGTGCCGGTGCCATGGTGGACAGAGTCCCCAGCGCTGTGGCTACCTCGGTGCGAGTTTTTCGCTCGGCGAGCAGCGTCACGTGCGCACTGTCGATCAGGCGGTAGGCGGACTCGGTGTCGCCCTGGTTGGTCGCCCGCATGATTTCCGTGGCCCGCTGGTGCCCGTGACCGCCGCGCAATGCGAGGAAAGTGCGCAGGGCTTGCGCGTGCACTGGGGTGTATCGCCGGTAGCCGTAAGTGCTGCGCTCGCTCGGAGGGAGGATGCCGGCATCGTCGTAGTTGCGGATCGCCTGTGCGGACAACCCGTGTTCACGGGCAAGGTCTATGGGCCGCACTGATCACCTCCGATTGAGGCTTTTCACGGTATACCCCAGGTAATTGCCAGTGAAAGTTTCAACCGAATCTTCAACGATACTGTCGAAGGCAGTCCACCTTCGAAAGGGATGATCATGTCCACTGCCCCAGCGCTGAGTGAGTTCGGCCGCCAACTCGAAGACGCGGCAAGTCTTGGTCGTGCGGTCGACGAACTGCTCGCAGCGCGAACCGAGGTGCCGGCTCTGCTCGCTCTCGGCGAGCCGACTCATGGGATCAAGGCTTTTCCGTTGCTGCGCAACGAACTTCTCGGCCAACTGGTCGAACGAGGATATCGGTCGATCGTGCTCGAAACAGATGTCTTTGCGGCTTTGCTCGTGAACGACTACGTGAACGGGGGAGAGGCGGACATCGAGAAGGTGCTCGCCACAGGCTTCAGCCACGGATTCGGTGCGGTACCGGGAAACCGCGAACTCGTCGAATGGCTACGCGAGTACAACCACGGCCGCGCTCCGGCCGACCGAGTTCGCTTCTACGGCTTCGACGCTCCGGTGGAGTACTCCGGCGCACCGAGCCCACGTGGCGCGCTGTCTGCAGCAGGTGACTTCCTGCCCGCTGCGATGCGGCCGCACTCGTTCGACGACATCGACCTTCTGCTCGGGCAGGACCCCGACTGGACCAACCCGGCGGCGATGTTCGAACCGGCTGCGTCCGTCGGCAACTCCGATCAGGCTCGTGCCCTGCGCATCATTGCGGACGACCTCGCCAGCGTCCTGCGGCGCGCCGCACCTGTGCTGCGGCCCGCCGACCCGGGCGGATACGACCTGGCCCTCGCACACGCACGCACCGCTGTAGGTCTTCTGCGCTACCACGCCGCGATGGCGAGTTCCGCTCCTGATCGTATCGGCACTCTGCTCAGTCTCCGTGCCGAGATGATGGCCGAGAACCTGCTGGCCGTCGTCGCCCAGGAGCAGCGACGCGGGCCGATCCTGCTCTTCGCACACAATGCCCATCTCCTGCGAGTGCCGTCCGACATGCCCGTCAACGGCGACGTGGTCAGCTGGGGGAGCGCCGGCTCACTTGTCGGACTTGTCCTCGGAGAGCGCTACGTATTCGTGGCAACCGACGCCAACCCCGACAGTGATCCGGGCACTCTGCAGGGAGCGTTGGCCGATGCGACCAGTCGGCGTGCCCTGTTTCCGACCCCCGCACTTCGCGCAGCACTTGACCTGTCCGTCACCGCGGGAGAGGCGATCCTGCCAGGGCATCTGCCGCTGAAACCTTCGGAGTTGGACGGCGCCGACGCGGTCATTTTCGTCGCGGACACTGATGGAAAACGTCATCAATACTGGTAACAGCGTCAAGGGCAGAGTGCGTGCGAGAGTATCGCGACGGTGTCCGGCTGGTCCTTCGGCGTCGACGTCAGCGTCACAGTGAACGCGCGGTCCGGCGTCGCACCGGACAGTGTGTAGTACCCGTAGATCCCACCACTGTGGCCGGTATAGGTGACGCCGCAGGGAAGTTCGGTGGCGCCGACGCCCATCCCGTACCCGAGTCCCTCGGCTTCGGTGGCGGCGACCTGAGGGGTGGTCATCTCGGCAAGCTGCTCGGCCGGCACCACCCGCCCGTCGAGTAGTGCACGCCAGAAGGTGTTCAGGTCTGTGCCCGTCGAGACCATCGCTCCGGCAGCCCAGGGGATCGACGGTTCCGTGCGGGAAACGTCGGTCAGGCCACCGTCGAGATCCTGATAGCCCGTCAGGTGATCGCCCCTGATGTCGAGCTCACCGGCCGGCGGGAGGTACGTGTCTTCCAAGTCCAGCGGATCGAGTATCCGAGACCGGAGTTCATCGGCGTAGCTGCGGCCGCTCACGGATTCGACGAGCATTCCGAGAACGATGTAGTTGGTGTTGGTGTAGACGAACGACGTTCCGGGGACGAATTGCGCCGGTTTGCCGAGGGCGATGGCGACCGCGGCGGACGGCGTCAGCGTTCGGTTCTCGTTAGCTGCAATCCATTCGTCGGCGCCGGGTTCTCCGGCGAACTCGGGAAGGCCGCTGCGATGTTGCAGCAGTTGCCGCACGGTGATCGCGCTACCGTCGATGCCACTGCCGTCCATGTCACTGCTGTGCAGTAGGCCCGGGAGATACCGCTCGATCGGTGCGTCGAGGTCGACCTTGCCCTCGGCGACCAACTGCAGAACGAGTGAAGCTGTGAATGTCTTTGTCACACTTCCGATCCGGACGCGATCATTCTTGCCGATCGAATCGCCGTTGGTCCGGTTGGGCACGCCGCTGGTCATGACAGCCGTCGTGGTGCCGTCGTCGAGTGTTGCGATCGACCCGACGACACCCGACCTGGTGAGTCCGTCGAGATCCGATTGAATCTCCACTGCGCGCTGGAGCGTCGAGCAACCGACGAGTGCCGTGGTGGCTCCGATGATGACCGCGGCGACGAGCAGGTATGGGCGCATGAGTCGAATCTATGGACCTTGTCGTGCCGCGGGATCCAGGAAATCCCCCATCATTCCCTGATCTTCTGCCAGCCCGGGACGTAAGGCCCGTTTGTTCAAAACCGACAAATCGGATCAATCATTCCTGTCCGAACACCACGTCCACGCAGTTAACATCCGAACGAAGTGTTTGTTTTCACGTGTCTTACCAGTTCACGGCTATCGAGGTGCGCTGCCGCGCGCCGAAACGACTCCCACGAAGGACGGATGCATGAAGAAGTCGACACTCCGCACGGGAACGGTCGCGGCTTTGCTGACCGGAAGTGCCCTGTTGCTTTCCGCTGCCCCTGCCTCAGCCGACCCGGGAAGCCTCGGTAGCGGTGGCAGTAGCGGGAGTTCCGGAAGCGTGGGAAGCACGGGCAGCATCAGCAGCGGATCAGCCGCCCTTCCGATTCCGAGTCCGGCAGGGCTGATCGCGCTGGCAGCGGCGAGCACTCAGACCGGAAAGCCCTACCAGTGGGGCGGCGTCGGGCCGAACTCGTGGGACTGCTCCGGGCTGGTGCAATGGGCGTTTCGGCAGGCCGGCGTGAATCTGCCACGGACCAGCCAACAGCAGGCCAACGTCGGACAGCCGGTTCCCCGGTGGGCCCTCGCCCCCGGCGACGTCATCACCTTCTACCCCGGTGCGACGCACGTCGGCATCTACGCTGGGTTCGGAATGGTGTTCAACGCCTACGGAGTTGGTGTTCCGACCGGACTGACGCCCCTGGCGGATCTGCCGATCAACAACATCCGCAGGTTCTAGAACCTGCACAGAACCTTCACAAGTCCTCCCAGGTTCATCCACGAGGGCCGAATACAGTCAGTTCCATGAGTCAGCGAAGAGTGCTCGTGGTCGACGACGAGGTCAGCATCTGCGAGTCCATCGCGGCGAGGCTGCGTGCCGAGGGCTACGACGTCGAGCTGGCGTTCGACGGTCCCAGCGCGGTGGCCCGCTGCGAGCAGATGGACGCAGACCTGGTGGTACTCGACGTGATGATGCCGGGATTCGACGGACTCGAAGTCTGCCGCCGCATCCAGGCCGTGCGCCCGGTGCCTGTGCTGATGCTGACCGCTCGCGCCGATGAAACGGACATGCTGATCGGTCTCGGCGTCGGGGCCGACGACTATCTGAGCAAGCCGTTCAGCATGCGTGTGCTCGTCGCCCGGGTGCAGGCTCTGCTTCGGCGTGCGGATCGCGCGGAGCACGCTGCTCGCCCGGTGGCCGACCTCCTCGAGTTCGGTGACGTCGTGATCGACCTGACCGAACGTCGAGTGCGCCGTGATGCGCAAGAAGTTCACCTGACTCGCACCGAATTCGATCTCATCGCCTATCTGGCGGAGCGGCCGCGAGCCGCGATCCCGCGGGAGTCGCTGCTCGAGGAGATCTGGGGCTGGGGTGAGGGAGCGGGCAGTCGGACCGTCGACAGCCACGTCAAGGCACTGCGACGCAAGCTCGGACCTTCCGTGATCCGGACCGTTCACGGGGTCGGGTACGCCTGGGACGTGCCGCGATGAGCGTCGTCGACCGTCTTTTTGCACGGTGGCCGCGGCCGCTGGACCCGATGCGGTCCTTCAAGGTGAAGGTCGGCCTCCTGGTTGTCGCAGCACTGGTGTTCGCCGCGGGTGGTTTCTGGCTGACGTCGCAACAACCGTTTCGTTTTGCTCTACTGACGGCGTTGGTTGTCGCTCTCGGCGTTACGCAGGTGCTCGCACACGGGATGACGTCACCGCTTCGCGAGATGACGGCCGCGGCGAAGGCGATGGCGCGCGGCGACTATTCGCGGCGAGTACGAGCGACTTCCAGAGACGAAGTAGGCGAACTCGCCCATGCGTTCAATCGGATGGCCGAGGACCTCGGGGCCGACGACCGGTACCGCCGCGAGTTGATCGGCAACGTCTCCCATGAACTGCGCACGCCCATCACCGCTTTGCAAGCCATGCTCGAGAACGTCGTCGACGGTGTCGAAGAACCGGATCCGGCGATGATGAAATCGGCGCTGCGGCAAACGGAACGACTGGGCGCGCTGGTAGCCGACCTTCTCGATCTCTCGAAACTCGAGGGTGGCGCAATGCCGTTGAAACGCCGCCGTTTCGAGGTCGAGCCGTTCCTACGCGAGCTGTCGAGTGTGAGTGCGGGCGACATCGAGATAGACGTCAAGCCTCCACAATTGTCCGTGGTCGCCGATCCGGATCGCCTCCACCAGGTGGTGACCAACCTGGTGGACAATGCGGTTCAGCACGGGAACGTCGACACCAAAGTTGTCATCCGAGTACGTACCGGCAGCGCGGGGGAATTGGTGCTCGACGTCCACGACGACGGCCCCGGCATCGAACCACAGGCCCGTGAGCGAGTGTTCGACCGCTTCATCCGCGGCGGCTCGACCGACGGGGGTACCGGGCTCGGCCTCGCGATCGCGAAGTGGGCGGTCGAATTACATGACGGCAGGATTGCCGTCGTCGATGCCCCGTCGGGTTGTTGCATTCGAGTAGTGCTGCCGCAGAACTGAATCAAAGTCCCTGACGAGATCGAGAGATCTCGCGATGGCGCATGTCTTCATCGGCATTCGTCTGTACTTCCGACCCTGAAAAATTGAACCAGACACATAGGAGATCACATGAGCGCTCCGATAGTAATTCCACCGAAACCGCCGATGTCGGCCGTAAAACCCAAGCGTTCCAGCCGGTTCTGGCGTCCCGATCGCACTTCGATGGCCACCCGCTCGATGCTCCTCGGCGCGGCCGCAGTAGGGGTGCTTGCGGCCCTGATCCTCGACCCAGGGTTCGCGAGTATCGCGTACGTGATCGTGGGTGCCGGTGTGGTGATCGTCTTCGGGATTCTGACGCCGCCGCGGATGACCGTGACGCAGTGGGTCGCCGCCATCGGGATGCTCGCACTGCTGGGTGTTGCCGCCGTTCGCGGTGCGGAGTGGTTGGTGTTCCTCTGCGTCGTAGCTGCGTGGGTTCTGTTCACGTGGACTCTGATCGGCGGGCGGACGTGGACCGGAATACTTCTGGGAACGGTCGCTCCCTGGCGGGCACCGCACCGGACGGTCAACTTCGTTCGTCGTCGAAAACTTGCTACCCGCTCTGCTCCGCGGGTGCCGGCGGCGCGAGTTGTCGTCGTAAGCGCAGTATCGATTCTTCTCCTGCTGATTTTCGGATCTTTGTTCGTGAGTGCGGATCCGGAGTTCGCGAAGATCTTCGACGGCTTCGCTCCTGCCATCTCGGTGTCGAACCCGGGAGCACGGATCTTTGCCGGCGTCGTGATGGCGTTCGGCACGCTGGTTGCGGTGTATCTGCGCCGCAGAACGCCGACGGTGGACGCGTTTGCACCTGCGCAGGCGACGCCGTTGCCGATGTGGGAGTGGGCGGTCCCGCTCGGAGTACTCAACGTGCTGTTCCTCGGTTTTGTTGCAGTACAGACGAAGACGCTGTTCGGGGGAGACGAGCACGTACAGGTGACCGATGGACTGACCTATGCGGACTATGCGCGTGAGGGTTTCTGGCAGCTCATGGCGGTTACCGTGCTGACGCTGCTCGTCATCGCCGTCGCAGTGCGGTACATCGACCGCCGCGACGCTGGATCGAGGCGTCTTGCCCGCGGACTGCTGGGTGCCCTGTGTGTTTTCAGCCTGGTGATCGTGGCGTCCGCTGTGCACCGGATGTGGTTGTACGAGAATCAGTACGGTTTCACGGTGCTCCGGGTCAGCGTCTTCGCGACAGAGCTGCTTCTTGGCTTCGTGTTCGTGTTGTTGCTCGTCGCAGGTATTCGGATGTCCGGGAAGTGGCTGCCCACAGCTGTTCTCGCCACTTCGGCCGTCGCGCTGCTGGCCTTCGCGGTGTTCAACCCCGGCGCGTACATCGCGCAAAAGAACGTGGAACGGTTCGAGGGCGGCAAGAGCATCGACGTTTCCTACTTACGCGGGCTCTCCGTCGACGCGGTACCTGCCTTGGATCGTCTACCGGAACCGCAGCGTTCATGTGCCTTGAGCAGATATCGATTCGGAGTGCCGGGCACCACTGCACCCTGGGAGTTCAACGCAGCGCGTGAGAAGGCCCGCGACATCCTGGAAGCTCGCCCGGTGGGGCCGTGCCTGCCGATGTACACGGTCGGATAGACGCAGGGCGATTGTGCAGCCGCACGGCAGATATCGCGCGCGGCTGCACAATCGGCGAGCGTCGCCTGGTCGATCAGTGCACGGCGAGTGAGATTTTCTCCCGTTCCTCTGCGGACACCACATCTCGGGTGGATCGTAAGTCGACGGTCACGCTGTGGAGTTTGCCGCCGTAGCGGAACGTGCCCTTGTCCGCGAACTCTTCCGCGACCGGGCTTCCCCGGTTGATGCCGACGTCGAGCTGTTCGTTCATGCTGAAGATCGCCCGAGTGGTCTTCTCGATCCGGCCTTCGGAGACCACCTCGTCGTCGACGCTCAGGGTTGCGGTTCCACCCTTGCCGATTCCGCCGCCGTCGTACTCGAAGTGGACGGACACCTCGCGTGCATTGGGTGCCAGCGGGTTGCGCCCACGCACGAAGGTCCGACCACCGCCGCTGAAGTTGTAGCAGTAGACGGGGACGGAATCGAGTATGTACAAAGCGAATCCGCCGAACCGGCCACCGAGGCTGACCAGCATGCCGTCGGCGACGCTACCCAGACTTGCGGTCAGCGTGTACGAGCGGTTGAAGAACGTCGGCGCGGCTTTCTCGACCAGACCGTTCATGTGTGGGTACAGCGTGAGGGTCTTGCGGCCCATCATCGGATGCGGGGGTCGTGATTCCGCGGTGGCGTGGCGACCGACCGTTCTGTCGTCCAGCGGCAGCACCTGATATTTGGCCGCCTCGACGAGGAACTTTTCCTTGAGCCGGGCGAGGATCTCGGGATGCTCGTCCGCGAGATCGCGGGCCTGCGACCAGTCGACCGAGGTGTCGTACAGCTCCCAACGGTCCTCGCTCATCGGTGTGAGCTCGAGGCCGTGAGTGGCCATCAGCCAGGGTGCGCGGTGGGCCGTGACTGCGGTCCAACCGTGATCGTAGATTCCGCGGTTGCCGAAGATCTCGAAATACTGTGTGGTGTGGCGCTCTTCGGCGTCGGGCTCGGCGAAGGTGTAGTTCATCGCCACGCCTTCCATCGGTTTCTGGGTGACCCCGTCGACGCTGGTCGGTGCCGGAATGCCGGCAGCTTCCAGGATTGTCGGCGTGATGTCGACGCAGTGATGCCACTGCTCCCTGATTCCTGGCTTGTCGATCCCCTTGGGCCAGTGGGCGATCAGACCGTTTCGGGTACCGCCGTAGTGGGACGCAACCTGCTTGGCCCACTGGTAAGGGGTGTCGAGAGCCAGAGCCCACGACGCCGGATAGTGCGGGTAGCTGGTTTCGGTCCCCAATTCGTCGTAGCGCGCCAGTACGTCGGATGTCGCACTCTTGTAACCGTTGAGGCCGGCGAGGTAGTTGAACGAACCCTCCATTCCGCCTTCCGCGGAAGCGCCGTTGTCACCCATCATGTAGAGCACCAGAGTGTTGTCGAGTACACCCATGTCCTGCAACCGGTCGACGAGCCTGCCTACCTCGTCGTCGGTGTGCTCGAGAAACGCCGCGTACAACTCCATCAGACGGGCCGAGACCTTCTTCTGGTCGTCGTCGAGTTCGTCCCAGTGTGGGAGCCCCGGAGCCCACGGGGCCAATTCGGTGTCAGGAGCGACGACGCCCAGTTCCTTCTGCTTTTGGAGGGTGATCTCGCGTTGGCGATCCCACCCGTGATCGAATTCGCCGACGTACTTGTCCAGGTAGCGGTCCGGGACCTGGAGTGGAGCGTGGCACGCGCCGAAGGGGAGGTAGCAGAACCACGGCTTGTCGGGGTCCATCGTGTTGACGCCCTCGACCCATTCGATCGCGTGGTCGACGAGATCCTCTGACAGGTGGTAACCCTCCTGTGGTGTCTTGGGTAAGTCGACCATCGTGAAGTCCTCGTAGAGAACCGGGGTGAACTGGTCGGACTCGGCACCGAGGAAACCGTAGAACTTGTCGAAACCCTCACGGACCGGCCAACGATCGAACGGCCCGGCAGCGGTGGTCTCCCACGTCGGGGTCTGGTGCATCTTGCCGAAAGCACCTGTCGCATAGCCGTTTCCCTGTAGGACGCGTGCGACCGTGGCGGCAGAGGCGGGGCGGGTCCCGTTGTATCCCGGTGCCGCGTTGGCCATTTCGGAGATGACACCCATACCGACACTGTGGTGGTTGCGCCCGGTCAGTGTGGCGGCACGCGTCGGCGAGCACAGAGCCGTGGTGTGGAATCGGCTGTATTTCACGCCGGTTTCGGCCAAACGCTCGGCGGTGGGGGTGCGGCACGGGCCACCGAACGCGGAGGGTGCGCCGAATCCGACGTCGTCGATCATGATCAGCAGCACGTTCGGGGCCCCGGCCGGCGGGCGAAGCGGTTCCGGGCGGGTGTACGGGGGATTCTGATCGGGGTAGTACACGGCGGCCGCGACGTTCGGCGTCTCGGGAATGATCGGAATGGAATGGCGATTCACCAGCAGGCTCCTTGGCGTGTGCAAAACCGGGCGGATTAAGCAGTCGTCTTAATCTGGAGCGTATCGATCGGAATTCAGTTGGCGGCGTATGTCTCGTTGACTGGGACAACTACCCCCGTGAGTGGTTAAGGAGTCCCTGCACTCCCTAACCGCGCACAGGGGATGGGGCTTGCGGAATTAAGACAGTGACTTATATGGTCGGTGTATGCCCGCCTCGTTGGATGCCAAGAACGCCATGATCGCCGTCGCCGAGCGGATGTTCGCCGAGCAAGGTATTCACGAAGTGTCCATGCGGGACGTGGCGACTGCGGCCGGGCAGCGCAACAACTCTGCAGTTCAGTATCACTTCGGTGGGCGAGACGGTCTGGTGCTGGCCGTATTCCGGCATCGGATGGATCAGATCAACGCAGCGCGACTGACGTATCTCGACGACATCGACGCCAGTGGGCGGACCGACTTGGTCCGTGCTTTGGTCGAAGCCTTTCTGTACCCGCTGGCAGATTTTCTGGCGACGGTCGACGGTTCCAACTATGCGAGGTTCATTGCCCGAATCTCACCGTCGGTGGATACGCAGAGTGCTGAGTTCCGCGAGGTCAGCGAGGGGATCAACGAAGTTGTCGTCAGGTTGACGCGGGCGTTGCCGCATCTGCCCCGCCGCGTCGCGGTTGAACGGATCGATCTGACGTTCAACATGAGCGTCTCTGCTCTGGCCATCTTCGAGCAGCGCCGCGAAGACGAAAACCCCGTTGTGCAGGCAGATTTCGATACGACGGTGGATCATCTGGTCGATCTCGCGGTAGGAGCACTGACCGCGCCCCAAAGCGCACACAAACGCACACGAGCAAAGCGGGTGGACGCGTCGATTGACGTGTGACCCCGCGACACGACACGACAGGACGGAGTCATTCGATGGCTACCCTTACATCATCACGAACAGTCCAAATCGGCAATCACACAATCGAATTCGGACCACGCGGAATGAGGCGCAATCCGGAAGGCGTTGAATCGAGGCCGTACGAGCGGTTCACTCTGACACCCGTCACACCGTTCATCGGTGCCGAGATCAGCGATATCGACTTGCGTGATCCGTCGGAGGAGCAGATCGAGGACGTGCGCCGGGCCCTCCTCGAATGGAAGGTCGTGTTCTTTCGGGACCAGCCGATTTCGAGCGTGAATCATCGTGACTTCGCGGCCCATTGGGGTGAACTCGAGGTTCATCCACTTCTCCCGCAGGGAGAGGTCCCGGCAGTCGTCAGATTCGAACGCGGAGAGGACAGTCCAGGAACGGAGAACATCTGGCACGTCGACGTCACCTGGACGAAGACGCCGCCGCTCGGTTCAGTACTTCGGGCGATCGACGTACCGCCTGCCGGTGGTGACACGCTCTGGGCCGATATGGGTAACGCCTTCGACTGCCTCCCCGACGAGATCAAGGAATTGATCGACGGCAAGGACGCCATCCACGATTTTGTGCCGTCCTTCGGACGCGGCATGAGCCCGGAGAAGTTGGAACAGATGAAGGAGCAGTACCCGCCGGTTCTGCACCCGATGGTGCGTAAGCATCCGGAGACCGGGCGGAAGACGCTGTTCGTCAACAGCCTTTTCACCACCCACATTCCGGATATGGATTCTGTCGAAGGCAACGATCTGCTCAATTTGCTGTTCGCGCAGGTCAAGGTCCCGGACTTTCAGTGCCGCTTCAAGTGGGCGCCGAATTCCATTGCCTTCTGGGACAACCGGGCTACCCAGCACTACGCAGCGAGTGATTACTTCCCTCATCGCCGCGTCATGGAGCGGGTGGCCATCCTGGGGGACGTGCCCTTCTGATCTACTCCTGCGGAATGCGGATGATGCACCGGAAGCCGACGTGGCAGGTCGAGGACTCCTCGGATTCGCCCTGCCGCGCGGCGGGGCGGTAGCGCAAGCAGTAGTTCGGTGCACACAGATGTGAGCCGCCCTTGATCACCCGTCGCGCGTAGGGTTCGCCCACCAACGCCTCCGTGGCGAACTCCGCTCGGGGATTACGAGGAATGCAGCACGACGAGGCCGGCGCGACGTTCTTGGAACTGTGGGCGTGGTCCGATGTGTAGTGATCGGCCGTCCATTCCCACACGTTCCCGGCCATGTCGAACAGTCCGTAGCCGTTGGGCCGGAACTTTCCGACCGGAGCGGTGCGCTCGTAACCGTCCTCGAGCAGATTCTCCCAGGGGAACTGGCCCTGCCACACGTTGCCACCGGGCCGCCCGCCCGGAGAGTCGTGATCGCCCCACACGTACGCCTGGCGATCGAGTCCACCGCGGGCGGCAAACTCCCACTCGGCCTCGGTCGGGAGTTCCTTGCCGGCCCACGCGGCGTAGACCTGGGCGTCGAAGTACGACACGTGGGTGACGGGGTGCCGTTCACGTCCCCCGATGTTGCTGTCGGCGCCCTCGGGATGGCGCCAATCGGCGCCGGGAGTGAACGACCACCACTGGGTGTAGTCGTCAAGTGAAACCGGGCCGGGTGGCGAAGTGAAGACCAACGATCCCGGGACGAGGAGGGCTGGATCGGCGTCGGGATAGTCGGCGGCGTCCGGGGCGATTTCAGCAGTGGTGACGTGGCCGGTTGCCTTCACGAAGCGTCGGAACTCGGCGACCGTCACCGCCGTCGTGTCCATCCAGAATCCGTCGACTGTGACCTGGTGAACTGGGCGTTCTTCCGGATAGAAATCTTCGGAGCCCATCCAGTACGTCCCACCCGGGATCAAAGACATGTTCTTCGGGGGAGTAGCCGTGGAGTGAGGCGTCGTCATGAATTCAAGAATGGCACGTTGGTCACGCCGATGTGGGGAGAGTCCCACCTGGTGCCCTCGGCAGGATTCGAACCTGCGACCCTTCCTTTAGGAGAGGAATGCTCTATCCCCTGAGCTACGAGGGCGGGGAGCGTACCGACAAGCACTGAAAACCCTGTGCTGCCGGGGTTTTCGCTTCCCGATACTGCTGTTGCATCCGCTCGACCTGTCGGCACGAAGCCTCGGGCGTCACAGCTGCGCTAGTCAGTGTAGCGGCCCGCCGACGAGGTCGCGAAGTCGACGGTATCGCCGGGTGCAAGCAGGAGCCGAACCGATCGCACTGATCGCAATGGTGTTCACCGCGGAGCAGGCACGGCATCGTGCGGGAATGACCCGCAGAATCCGATTCAACGCCTTTGCCATGAACTGCGTCGCCCACCAATCGCCAGGTCTGTGGCGCCACCCGGAGGACCAGTCGTCCAGGTACACGGATCTGAGGTACTGGACGGAATTGGCGAAGCTCCTCGAGCGTGGACGATTCGACGGGCTGTTCCTGGCCGACGTGTTGGGAACGTACGACGTGTACGGCGGCAATCACGACGCAGCGCTGCGGCAGGGCGCGCAGGTACCGGTCTCGGACCCGCTACTGCTGGCGTCGGCGATGGCTGCCGTGACCGAGCACTTGGGCTTCGGGATCACCGCAGGTACAGCTTTCGAGCATCCCTACCCGTTCGCTCGGCGCTTGAGCACCCTCGACCACCTGACGAACGGGCGAATCGGGTGGAACGTGGTCACCGGATACCTCCCCTCGGCCGCACGGAACATGGGCGAGGACGACCAACTCCAGCACGACGATCGCTACGACCACGCGGACGAGTACCTCGAAGTTCTCTACAAGTTGTGGGAAACGTCGTGGGAAGACGACGCGGTGGTGCGTGACAGAACCACCGGGGTCTACACGGACCCCGCCAAGGTTCATCCGATCGAGCACGAAGGCAAGCACTTCACGGTTCCGGGCATCCACATCTCCGAACCTTCTCCGCAGCGGACGCCGGTCATCTTCCAGGCCGGCGCGTCGCCTCGTGGGGTGCGGTTCGCCGCCGAGAATGCCGAGGCGATCCTTGTGGGTGCACCGACAAAGGCGATTCTCAAAGACACCGTTGCTCGAATCCGAAACGAACTGACGAAGGTCGGGCGAGATCCGTTCTCGGCCCGCATCTACACACTGTTGACGATCATCACCGACCGAACCCCTGAGTTGGCCCAGGCGAAGCTCGAGGACTACCGCAGCTACGCGAGTAGTGAAGGCGCGCTCGTTTTCACCTCGGGGTGGATGGGAATCGACCTCTCCGGATACCGAGCGGACGAGCCGATCGGGAACGTCGAGAGCAATGCCATTCAATCCGCGGTCGCATCGTTTCGTCAGGCCGACGAGAAAGGCGGCGAATGGACGGTGGGGGACATCGCGGAGTGGGCGGGCATCGGCGGGCTCGGCCCGATCGTTGTCGGTTCCGGTGCGGAAGTCGCGGACGAGTTGCAGGAGTGGGTGTCCGAGACCGACGTCGACGGTTTCAATCTCGCGTACGCGGTGACTCCTGGAACCTTCGAAGACATTGTGGAGCATGTGATTCCGGAGCTGACCAAACGAGGTGCCTACCAGAGCGACTACGACGAGGGAACGCTGCGCAACAAACTGTTCGGGCGAGGGGACAGGCTGCCGCTCGAACACCGAGGCCGGAGTTTCGGCCGGATCCGCACTGCCGGCTGAGCGGACCTCAGGACCAACCGGACCCGGGTACGTGAACCGAGGTGGTGAGGTCGACGGCCTCGATGTCCGAAGACCTCAACTCTTCACCGCACACACTGCAACCCAAGCGTGCTTCGAACCGTTTACCGCAGGCCTTGTGATGGAGAACGATGTCCGGGCCGTCCGCGGATCTGAACCAACGCTGACCCCAGGAGATCATGCACATCACCACGGGGAAATACGCCGTGCCCTTGGCGGTGAGTCGATACTCCGACCACTGTGGGCGATCCGGAAGCGGACGCGTTTCCATCACACCGATCTCGGTGAGGTGCTTCAAGCGATCCGCGACTATCGCCGGTGGTGCACCGGTGATCTCGGCGAACTCTCCGTAACGGCGAGCGCCTCGGAAAGCTGCACCGATGATCGCCGCTGACCAGCGATTGCCGACAAGTTCCATCGTGTGAGCCAGAATCTCCGGACGGCGTTCGGACTTGGTGGAGCGTCGCCGCGATGTTGCTTCCGGGACACTGCGTGAGAAGTCCCCACTCGGACCCATTTGGGAGTCCAGGGATCGTACGTCCACGTCCTCGCCGCACTCCTTGCAGCGCAGGATCGGGGTGAAGTCGTTTCCGCAGGTGCTGTGCCGCAGTGGTGGAAGCGGCTGGGTTTCATTGGGCGCCCACTGCTTCTCCCACGACCACATGGTGATGAGGACGGGCCAGATCGACTGCCCTTTGCGGGTGACCGAGTATTCGTGCCTGGGCGGGTTCTGCTGATACTCACGACGCTCGAGCATTCCGCCGGCCGTCAGGACCGCCAACCGTGAGGACAATACGGAGTTGGAGATTCCCCGAGGGCGAGCCAGTCGTTGTATCGCCGCGACCCCAACAGGGCGAATCGCAGAATCCAGAGGTTCCACTCGTCCCCCAACAACCCGAGCGTGACGGCCAGTGCGTTCGGACCGCCGGCAGGCAACTCGGTGACGCCCGCCGACGCGGTGGGTGTCGAAGATCCGGCTGCATTCACTCGTACCACCCCGAAATCATAGGCCGCGCACCCTGCGGCACCGCGAGACCGTACCGAATGGTCTGCAGAAAGAGTCGGGAATCACTCGGTGCGGGCAATGAGTAACGCTTCCTGAGTGATCTGGCAGATCTGGAGTCCGGATCGATCGAAGACCGCCGCATTCACTACTGCTCTGCCGGTGTGAGCTGTGGGGGTCGAGTGCTCGAAGAGTAGCCACTCGTCCGCCCGCACAGGGCGTTGAAACCACATCGTGTGATCGAGGGACACACCAGTCCAGTCCGTGTCGAGCGAGTGCTCCTGCCCGATGTCGTAGCCGTGCGGAGTCAGCGCGGTTGCCATCAGCATCAGATCACTGGCATAAGCGAGAGCAGCCACGTGAATCAGCGGATCGTCGCTCAGCCGCTGAGCCGAACGCATCCAGATGTTGCGCGGAGGCGCCGCCGAATGCGTCGTGGGGGACTGCGAATCGATGGGGGACACACGAATCTCGATGGCGGAGAACTCCTCCCACACCTCACCCAACCCACCGTCTGCCTCGGCCAACTCTTGCAACGTCACGCACTCAGTGGGCGGGAGTGCGGTAGGTACTGCGCGACTGTGAGTGATGCCCTCGTCGATCGAGGAGGCAGAGACCGTGGAACGGCAGACGAGTCGTCCGTCCTGGTGGACGTCGACGCCTCTGGTGGACAGGCGTTTTCCATCCCGAAGTCGATCTACCGAGAACTCGGTTGCATGCTCCGTCGATCCCGGGCGAAGGAAGTGGGTGTGGACGGAACTGATCGCTTTGCCGTCGGTAACCGTGTGCCCGGCTGCGAGAATCGACTGGGCTACCAGTTGGCCGCCGAACAATTGAGGTAGACGAACGCCGTCGTTCGACCCCTGCCACCGGTCCGGGCCGGTCGATTCCAGATCGAAGACGTCGGCGAGACCACTCGTGGGGGCGCTCACGACGCGTGGTTTCGTGCCGGGCGGGGTGGACGAGGTAAGAATCCGCTGGTCCGGGCGACGTAGTCGTCGTAGGCCTGCCCCTTGCTCTTGCGCATGCCGCGTTCGAGAAGGGCCTTACCGCTGTAGCTCACCAGCAGTTTGATCATGACGATCGGAGAGGCGATCGTGATCAGCGCCAATGGATCACCAAGCGCGAGGATGAACAGTCCGACCCAGACGCATGCATCACCGAAGTAGTTGGGATGGCGGGTCCAGGCCCAGAGCCCACGGTCCATCACCTTCCCGGCATTGGCCGGATCAGCTTTGAAGCGGGAAAGTTGGTAGTCTCCAACCGATTCGAAGACGAAGCCGACGGTCCAGACCGCGATGCCGATCGCGCCGAGGACTCCGAGGGCGCGAAACTCGTACATCGCGAACTGGACGGGCAGCGACACCACGAGAATGAGGACGCCCTGGAGGCCGTAAATTTTGCGAATCAGGAACGGAACCAGCGGTCCCTGTTGATGTTTGAGCAGGGCAGTATAGCGCTTGTCCTGCCCGTGCCCACGGTTTCGGAAGCCGATGTAGAGGCCGAGTCGCATTCCCCACACCACGGTCAGTGCCAGCACGACGAGGCGACGCAGATCGTTGCCGTCCGATCCGATGGACGTCAGGTACGAGACGGCGGCGACGACGGCAAAGCCAGGCCCCCAACAGATGTCGATGATCGAGTGATTGTTCATGCGGATGGCTACGGCCATCACGACTGCGATGAAGACGAGCACGGCGAGTGCGCTCACACCGAAGTTCAGTGCAAGGTCGCCCAGTGGGATGTCGGTCATGCGCGCGCTTTCTGATTGTGGTGGTCGAGCAGTTCGGAAGCGAAGTCCGCGAAGGCTTCCTGTGCGCTCGGATAGGTGTGAGGAGTGCCGAGCCGGCTGGTCACGAGCAGTGCGTCGAGCGCTTTGGCATCGAGTTCTGTGGTGGTGGGTAAGAATTCGGTCGAGCCCTCGACGGCGTCGGCCGAACGCACTCCGTTACCTGCGGTGACGATCACCTGCCCGTTGGTCGTGGACTCGGGATCGACGAGGGCGGTGACCACCGGGGCTACCAGGTCGGCACCCATGATGTCGATGAATCGTGGATCCATTCCGGATTCGGTCATCTGCGTAGTGGCATAGGGCAGTACGACATTGGTGAACACATTGCGACTCGCTCCTTCGCCGGCTGCGGTGCGTCCCAATGCGATGACGGCACCCTTGCTGGCGGCGTAGGCGGACACGGTGGGTTCTCCGTGCAGTCCTGCGGTCGAGGCAATCATCACGATGCGCCCGAATCCGGCTTCGCGCATCACTCGGGAGGCTTCGGCGGCGACCAGTGCGGTTCCGACGACGTTTGTCGTGATGACGGTGCTGAGGTTCTCGGCGGTGGTGCGATGAAGCATCTGTGGACCGCTGACCGCGGCGCTGGTGATGCAGAAGTCGAGTCGTCCGAACCGAGTGAGAGCGTCGTCCACCAACTTTCGGCCGACCTCGGGGTCGGTGACGTCGTCGTGGTTGGCGACGGCCTGTCCACCGGCTTCGAGGATTTCGTCGACAACCTGATCTGCAGGGCCTCGGCCGCTCGAATCGAGTGTGCGATTTCGATTGTTGACGATCACCGTGACCCCTCGGCTCGCGAGATGCAGTGCGACGGCACGGCCGAGGCCCTTACCCCCTCCCGTGACGACGGCAACGCGGCCGGAGAGTGAACTGACGGTCATGAGGCGATCCGTTCGACGAGCACCGCGACTCCGACACCGGCGGCGCCGCTGACCGCGGCCACACCGTAGCGTCCGTCGCTCCGTACCAGTTCGTCGACACATGCGCCGACGAGAATTGCTCCGGTGGCGCCGAATGCATGGCCCATCGCCATCGTGCCTCCGTTGGGGTTCATGCGGTCCGGCCCGGCGTCAAGATCGCGGCGGAACCGTAGGCAGAGTGCGGAGAACGCCTCTGCGAACTCGAACACGTCGATGTCCTGTGGACGAAGCCCGGCTCGCGCGATGACTGCCTCCACGGCGCTCTGGCCCGCAGTGAGCATGAGGACCGGATTCACCGAAGTCGAGGCGGATCCGATGATCCGTGCGCGAGGGGTCAAGCCGGCTCTCGCCGCGGCTTTCTCGGATCCGAGGAGTAGGAGCGCTGCGCCGTCGGCCATGGCGGGAGAGGATCCGACGGTGTGCAGGTGTTCGATCTTGCCGACCTCAGGGTAGGCGGCGAGCGCGAGTGCATCCTGACCGGCGGCGCCGAGCCCTTCGAAGGCGGCAGGCAGCGCTGCGAGTCCCTCTGCCGTCGTCTCTGCCCTGACCAGTTCGTCGTGGGCTGTTCCCGCTTCTCCGTTTCTGCCGGGGACAGGCACAACGGACCGCTCGAATGCGCCGTTGCGCCAGGCCTCGGCAGCCTTGTGTTGGGTTTCGACGCCGTACGCATCCAACTCGTCGCGGGAGTACCCCTCGATCGTGGCATTCAAGTCGGCGGCAATACCCATATGGATGGAACCGATCTGCGCGATAGTTGCCGGATCGGTCCACAGCGGTCCGCGATCACTGAACATCGGAGTCCGGGAGACGCTTTCGACGCCACCGGCCACGACGAGGGACACGTCGTCGCCGCGAATGCGGGCCGCGCTCTGGCCGACTGCGTCGACGCCGGATGCGCAGAATCGATTGAGGGTTGCGCCGGGGACGGAGTCGCCCCAACCGGCAAGGAGTGCGGCAGTTCTCGCGATGTTCGCGCCCTGCTCGTCCACCTGCGATGCGCAACCGAGAACGACGTCGTCGATCTGTTCTGCGGCGAGGTTCGTTCTACCCTGCAGAGCCTTGGCCAGATGGACGACAAGGTCCACGGGGCTGTGTTCGTGGAGGGCGCCTCGCGCCGATGCTCGACCGCGCGGCGTGCGCACGTAGTCGAGGACAAAAGCATCAGTCATTTTCAACCCTTCAATTAGTAGAGTTACTCTGCTAGTTGTAGTACGGTTGCGGTGAAATTACAACCGCCGTTGCGCGGGTATCTCGGTGACGTCACCGAGGCCGGATCGGCAAGGGGAGAGGTCATGACTGTTTCGAACATTTGGATTCTCGGCGGGTACCAATCCGACTTCGCACGGAACTTCACCCGTGAGGAACTCGATTTCGCGAACCTTGCCGAAGAGGTGGTGAACCACACCCTGGACGCGGCGAAGGTTCCTGCCACCGACATAGAGGTGATCCACGTCGGTAATGCCTTCGGGCAATTGTTTGCCGGCCAAGGTCAGCTGGGCGCGATGCCCGCCACCGTGCATCCAGACCTGTGGGGTGTGCCCTCGTCTCGGCACGAGGCGGCGTGCGCATCGGGCAGTATCGCTGTACTTGCAGCGATGGCAGACCTGCGCGCCGGCAACTACGACGCGGCTCTGGTGATGGGTATCGAACTGGAGAAGACGGTTCCGGGTGATGACGCGGCCGGCCATCTGGGCGCTGCAGCCTGGGTCGGACACGAAGGTCAGGAAGCAAAATTCATGTGGCCGTACATGTTCGACCGTGTGTCGAAGGAGTACGGGCGGCGTTACGGGATCGACGAATCTCACCTTCGCACGATCTCGCAGATCAACTTCGCAAACGCGAAGAACAACCCCAACGCGCAGACACGCGGTTGGGCGGTACCCGATCTGCTCGGGAATGCAGGCGGCGACGACGCCACCAATCCTGTTGTGGAAGGCGGTGTTCGACGATTCGATTGCAGCCAGGTGACCGACGGTGGCGCCGGGGTGGTGCTGGTGACGGACAAGTACCTGCGTGAACACCCTGGTGCCGCGGCGACTCCGCTGGCCCACATCGCGGGCTGGGGTCATCGGACTGTTGGTTTAGGTCTCGAGCAGAAGCTGGCCCGCGACGCCGATAATCCCTACGTGATGCCACACGTTCGGGATGCGGTGATGGGTGCCTTCTCCCGGGCCGGAGTCGACCTGGCCGGGATAGACGGGATCGAAACACATGATTGTTTCACGGCGAGTGAGTATCTCGCGATCGACCACATCGGTCTGACCGCACCCGGCGAGTCGTGGAAAGCCATCGAGAGTGGTGACATCGCCATGGGCGGCAAGCTACCGATCAACCCCAGCGGCGGTCTGATCGGCGGTGGTCATCCGGTGGGTGCCAGTGGTGTCCGAATGCTTCTCGACGCGGCCCATCAGGTGACGGGAACGGCCGGCGGTTTCCAAGTCGAGGGTGCGAGCCGCTTTGCGACGCTCAACTTCGGTGGAAGTACGGCCACCACCGTCAGTTTTGTCGTCGACGCAGTTTCCTGAAAGTGCAGTCCAGCCTTTCCCCATCAGTCGAAAAGAGAATTCCATGGACGTCGAAATCGTAGGCAAGTTGTTGTCCACCCTTCCCGCCGATGACGATCACCCGTATCGCACCGGCCCGTGGCAACCCCAGACCACCGAGTTCAAAGCGGACAACCTCGAAGTCGTATTCGGTGAGGTTCCGAAAGACCTCGACGGTGTCTACCTGCGTAACACCGAGAATCCGCTCCATCCCTCGATGAAGGCGTATCACCCCTTCGACGGTGACGGCATGATTCACATCGTGGGCTTTCGCGACGGAGAGTCGTTCTACCGCAACCGATTCGTACGTACCGACGGCTTGGCGGCCGAGCAGGACGCCGGCGCTGCGTTGTGGGCCGGGCTTGCCGAGTCTCCCAAACTCAGTCGCCCCGAGGGCGGCAAGGGTGCGCGCACCCGGATGAAGGACGCGTCCAGCACCGACGTCGTCGTTCACAGGGGGACTGCTCTCACCAGCTTCTACCAGTGCGGAGATCTGTATCGTCTCGATCCGATGTCGGCGGAGACACTCGGCAAGGAAAGCTGGAACGGCAAGTTCCCCTTCGAATGGGGTGTGTCCGCGCATCCGAAGGTGGACGACAAGACCGGAGAAATGCTGTTCTTCAACTACAGCAAGGAAGCGCCGTACATGCACTACGGCGTCGTGGACTCGGCCAACGAGTTGGTCCACTACGTCGACGTCCCGCTTCCAGGTCCACGCTTGCCGCACGACATGGCCTTCACGGAGAACTACGCGATCCTCAACGACTGCCCCTTGTTCTGGGATCCGGTTCTGCTGGAGAAGGGCGCGCACGTCGCGAATTTCCATCCCGATATCCCGCTCCGTCTCGGAGTCATCCCACGCCGCGGAAACACCGCTGACATCAAGTGGTTCGAAGCCGATCCGACCTATGTCCTGCACTTCGTGAACGCCTACGAAGAGGGCGACGAGATTGTTCTGGACGGTTTCTACCAGGGCGACCCGGAACCGTCGGACAACGGTATGGGCAATCAGTGGGAGCGCGCCTTCCGTTTCCTCGCTCTCGATCGTATGCAGACCCGGCTTCACCGCTGGCGTTTGAACCTGGTCACCGGAGCCACGCGTGAGGAGCAACTCAGTGACTCGATCACCGAATTCGGCATGATGAACGGGAATTTCGCGAGCGAGAAGTACCGATACGCCTATGCGGCTTCGGGTAAACCGTCGTGGTTCCTGTTCGACGGCTTGGTCAAACACGACCTGCTGACGGGCAACGAGGAACGATTCTCCTTCGGTGACGGTGTGTACGGCAGCGAGACTTCGATGGCGCCGCGCGTGGGTGGTACCGCCGAAGACGACGGCTATCTCATCACGTTGACCACTGACATGAACGAGGATGCGTCCTTCTGCTTGATCTTCGACGCTGCCCGCGTCGGAGACGGACCGTTGTGTAAACTTCGCCTTCCCGAACGAATTTCGAGTGGTACGCACTCGACGTGGGCTCCGGGCGCCGAGCTCCGACGCTGGCAGAGTGCCGACACCGCCGCCGAAGCGGTCGGACTGTGACGGGCACGCACGACGCGGGCACGTGGGAGATCCTGCGACAGGTGGTGATCGGTGCACGAGACGTGGACAAGACCGGTCACCAATTGCGCGAAGCATTGAATCTGGCACCAGGATTCGCGGATCCACTGCTCGAAGACATCGGTTTGGCCGACGAGACCTTGGCCGTCGGGCCGCAGGCATTTCTCGAGATCGTCGCGCCGCTCGACGAGAAGGTCTCGCTGGCGAGATGGATCCGCAAGGGCGGAGGGGAGGGCGGCTATGCACTCTCGATCCAGGTTTCGAACATCGAGCCCTATCTGGAACGTGCAGCTGCGGCGGATGTTCGGACGGTGGCAGATCTCGAGGCCTACGGTCACCGGATCGTCCAACTTCATCCCGGTGATCTCGGACTGCTCGTAGAACTCGACGAGATTCCCGACGCCGACGAGTGGTTCTGGGATGAGACGGAGAAGGAGGTTTCCCTCGATCCCTGGGTCGACGACATCCTCGGCGTCGACGTGTCCTCGCCCGATCCGGCCAGGACGGCGACGCTGTGGGCCGAAGTGTTCGGAAAGAAACCGGTCTCGGCGCAACCACTCTCGATCAGGCTGGGATCACGCGTCGTGTCGTTCGTTCCGGGGGAGCGGTCGATGCTCACTGCAATCGATCTGGCGGCGTCGAGCGGCGCGTCTGCCGTCGAGCCCGGGCTGAGTGTCGGCGGCGTGGAGTTCCGGATTCACCCACGCTGAGCGTGCTTCACATCGAACGACAGAATTCGGGGCCGATCGCTCGAAGCGACCGGCCCCGAATTCGTGTCATGGACTCAAGCGAAGTCCTGTCGCAAACGAGTCTTGAGCAGCTTCCCGCTAGCGTTGCGTGGCAGCTCCTCGATGAACCGAACTGCACTGGGGCACTTGAAGTGAGCCAGTCGCTCGCGTGACCACTCGATGATCTCCGCTTCGGTTGCATCCGAATCAGCAGCTCGAACGACCACGGCAAGGGGAGTCTCACCCCACCGATCGGAGTGAACGCCGACTACCGCGACCTCGCGGATGCCGGGGTGCCCGGAGAGAACACTCTCCACCTCGGCCGGATAGACGTTCTCACCGCCGGAGACGATCATGTCCTTGAGGCGGTCGTGGAGGTAGAGATAGCCGTCCTCGTCGAACGATCCGCCGTCTCCGGTGCGAAGCCAGTCACCGTCCAACATGGTGGCCGCAGTGGCTGCCTCATTACGCCAGTAACGCTTCATGACGTGAGCGCCGCCGATGACGACCTCGCCGCGGGTACCGACCGGGACGTCTTCGAGCGTCACGGGATCGACGATGCGGATGGGCACTCCGAACATCGGCTGCCCGACGGACTTCAACCGATGCGCGGTCGACTCGTCGGTCGCCCGATGATCTTCCGGGGTCAGCATGGTGACGCCGCCGGTCGACTCGGTGAGTCCGTATGCCTGCAGGAAACTACACCCGAAGACCTCGGTCGCGTCTTGCAACAGGGGCAGTGGCATCGGCGCGGCTCCGTAGACCAGGAACTGCAGGGCACTCCAATCTGCCTCGCGCACAGCCGGAAGGGAGGTCAGGACGCTGATCACCGCGGGAACGGCGACCGCATGCGTGACTTTGTACTCCTGCATCAGCGCGACGAGTTCGAGAGGTCCGGCGATGGTCTCGAGCAGTAGAGCGCCACCGCCGAGCGTCGTGACCAGGGCGAGACCCAGTCCGGCCACATGGAAGAACGGAACCGGGCACATAGCCACGGAGTCGGTGTCGAGATCGAGCAGGTGATACATGGTGGCGAGGGCACGGCCGAGGTTGGCGCCGGTGAGTTCGATTCCCTTGGGGTGACCGGTGGTTCCCGACGAGTAGAAGATCAGCGCTGTGTCGTCGGGGCGGCGCGACGACCCCGGATCGTCGTCGCCGACACCGGAAAGCCAGTCGTTCCACGAGATCGAGTTTCCGGAACCGTCCACCGTGACGACGGTCCGGACGCTACCGACCGCCGCGGCGACGTCGGAGAGGCCCTCATCGCCTGCTCCGAGTACGACGACGGTCGGCTCGCTGTTGCTCAGGATGTAGTCGACCTCGCCCGGTGCCAGCCGATTGTTGACGGCCGTCAGGATCGAGCCCATCTTCGAAGATCCGTACAGGACGGAGAGGAAAGACGGTGCATTGGCCCCGATGTACGCCACCCGGTCGCCGGGTCGAACACCATCGCGCAGAAGTGCATTCGCGACACGATTTGTTTCGATGTCGAGTTCGCGGAAACTGGTACGCCCGTCATCGGAGATGACGGCGGTGCTCTCCGGACTGGCAATCGCCCGGCTGCGTAGCAAGTCTTCCAGATTCCGCACGGGGCGACCGTCGGGCAGGAGCGCGTTCACGGAAGGTTCACGGACGGCAGGTTCACGGGTGGCAGGTTCACGGGTGGCAGTCGAACCTACGTCCGTCGGCTGAGTTGTCATGCTGAATGCTCCAATCTGAAGGGGGCAAAGACAGGGGGTTCGAAAATGCCGGCGGGAGCAGCGAGTACATGCTCGACGGCGCGTAGTGCCGGGCCTGCAGTGATGAACTGACCGGCTGTCGTGCGACTGTTCGGATCTTGTGGTTCGACCAGGTTGACGGTCATCACGATCTCGGGTTTGCCGAAGAGGTGGACTTCCCATTGGTCCCGTCCCGCGTATTCGTCGCGATCAGGTTCCATGGTCCAGATGATGGCGAGGGTGAGGAACTGCTTTCCGTCGACCATTGCGTGCCAGCGCCATTCGGTGGTTCCGACGGTTCCCGCGGCGATGCGTCCGGCGGCGACGTCGAGATCCGTACGTGCCGGAACGACCCTGTGATCGGACACGACCTCGTCGTAGGTGACGCCCAGGCGCTCGCACATGAACGCGATGGTCTCGAGGTACAGCGACGCGTACAGCGAGGGCAACGGCCCGGTGCCGTCCAGGTCCTTCGGGGGCGAACCCATTCCCATCACGGTGAACGCGAAGTCGGGGTCAGGCATGCCGCGAGCGTCGAGCACCTCGTCGATCGTAATTCGGTCGAGTTCGATCGATGTTCCCGTCAGCGCCAACGCCAATCGCTCGCCGATGACACCTGGGCTCACGCCGACCCCGTAGAGCGTCGAATCGCCTTCCTTGCATGCTTGGGCGAACATGTGCTCGCGTTCGGTGCCGTGTGCGCGGGGGAAGTGCTGCCCGGCCGTCGTGATCACGTTGATCCCGGCGCGAAGCAGACGGCACAGATCGTCGTCGTGGCGTTCGTACGGAATCTGCAACCGCGGACTGTGGATGAGAACCTGTGGGCGCGAGCGGATGATCTCGTCCACGTCGCGTGTAGCGATCACCCCCGTCGGTGCTCGTCTGGCGATGTCACCGGCGTCTCGACCCGCCTTGGCGTCGCTGTACACGTAGAGGCCGACCAACTCGAGGTCGGGACGATCGATGATTCCGCGTAGCGCTGTCTTGCCGATGGCACCGGTCGCCCACTGGGCAACACGAATCGGATCGCTCATGATCGGGTGGTCAGTTCGCCGGCGAAGAGGAGCTTGCCCAGTCCGCGTTCGTACCGAATCGGGTCGCGGGCCAGGCGCGCACGCGCGTCGATTGCCATGAAATCGGTGTCGCACGTCCACTCGCCGCGTTGCATGGCGGCGAGTCCGGTTGCCGCGATGTCGAGAGGGTTTTCCTTGTGGCCCTGCACATGTGACGCCATGCGGGTGTCGACGCTGCCGACGATCAACGACGTGACGGTGATGCCGTGCGGTTCGAGTTCGGCGCGAGCGATGCCGCCGAGCGACAGAGCAGCCGCCTTGGCCGGTGAATAGCCACCCATGAAGGCGGTCGGAGCGATTGCGGCCACCGACAGGACGTTGACTATCGATCCTCCGCCGCGGGCGGCGAGTACCGGCGCGAAGGCGCGGATCATCGTCAGAGGCCCGAAGTAGTTGACCTCCATCTCGGCTCGCGCAGCCGCTTGGTCGTAGGCCTCGATCAACCGATTCCCGGTGAACAGTCCGGCATTGTTGACGACCACTGTGGTGTCACCGCACTCCCTGGCCGCTGCATCGACGAGTCCTGGATCGGTCACGTCGAGTTCGACGATGTGTGCTCCGGTGGATCGCAGCTCGGCGGGCGCCTCGTCGGGATTTCTCACCCCTGCATAAATTTTGGCGGCACCCATCGACTTCGCCTGTTGGACGAAGGCCAAGCCGAGCCCTCGATTGGCGCCGGTGACGAGGACAGTCGCGCCCTCTATCGGCGTTCCGCGAAACCTTGTCATGAGTGCTCCTGTGTCTGCCGGGTGTAGATGAGGTCGTCGGGAAATTTCTTGCTCTTCTTCAAAGACGTTTCAGGCGCGAGCATCCCGAAGATCCAGCCTTCGGCTGTGGCCATGTCGTGGTTCCAGTCCCACCGCAGGGCGCGGTGGCGGATTCCCCACCTGCCGTCCTCGTAGCCGAAGCGGTCGATCAGGCGCGCCGAGGTGAGTGTGTCGGCTATGCCGTCCGAGTGCTTGATTCGCGCGAAGGCAAGCACGTAGGACTCGACGTGTGCTGTGTCCCCGTCGAGTTCGACCAAGACGTTGGTCATTGCGTGGGTGGTCAGTGACCGTGGGTGGGTGATGGCCCCGGCGATGTGGTCGATGTAGTCGTCGGCGGTGCCGGTGAAGACACCCCCGTGGTCTTCGGTTGCGCCGGGTAGATAACACCGCCTGGCGTCCTCGACGTCGCCGCGATCGGCGGCTCGGAGGAAACGAGCCAGAACCTCGTAGATTTCCTGCTTGGCGACGAGAGCGTCGACCCGGCTGTAGTCCCTGACGTCTGGGCCCCCGCCGCTGTCGACTGCGTGAATGTTGTTGGACCTCACGATGATGTCCCTTCTCGGCTCCGGATCGGGGGCCGCACGTTGACGGAGTGCCTCTGTTTACTGTAGTAATCTCTATCACACTGTTAATTGAAGTGTCACGAGGAGGTGAAACCAATGCTTGGAAACACACCACCCGCACAACCTGCGAATGACCCGGTCGTACTCACGCTCTCCGATGTATCGATCGAATTCGGCGGAGTCACGGCTCTCGACGACGTCGGCTTCGACGTCCACGCCGGCCAGATCTGCGGACTCATCGGGCCGAACGGCGCTGGTAAGACCACGCTGTTCAACTGCATCACAAGGATTTACGAACCGAGTCGCGGTGTCATCACCTGGCAAGGAACCGACCTCTTGGGATTGCGGCCCTATGCATTGGCATCTGCAGGGATCGCTCGGACCTTCCAGAATCTCGCACTGTTCAGCGGCATGAGCGTCTTCGACAACACCATGGTCGGCGGATCGTCTCGGGGCCGCTTCGGACTGGCGAGCGGGGTTCTCGGCTGGCCTCCAGCGCGCGCCCGAGTCCGAGAACTGCGAGAGAAGGCCTGGTACCTGCTCGAACGCCTCGAACTCGTCGACGTCGCGAACGCGCCGGCAGCAGGCCTTCCGTTCGGAACACTCAAGCGCGTCGAACTGGCACGAGCATTGATGTCCGAGCCTTCGCTGCTTCTGCTCGACGAGCCCGCCGGCGGGCTCACACACAGCGAAGTCAAGGAGCTGGGAGAACTGATCGTCTCGCTCCGCGACGACTTCGGCTTCGGAGCGCTTCTGGTCGAACACCACATGGGATTGGTGCTGGGTATCTCCGATCACGTTGTGGCACTGAACTTCGGCCACAAGATCGCTGAAGGTACTCCGGCGGAGATCCAGCAGAACGACGCCGTGATCAATGCCTATCTGGGGCGAGCGGCATGAGCCTGCTGAGCGTCGATGATCTGCATGCCGGTTACGGGCGAGGCAATGTACTGCACGGGGTTTCGCTCGACGTGGAACCCGGCGGGGTCGCTGTTGTTCTCGGCGCGAACGGTGCCGGCAAGACCACCATGATGCGTGCGCTTGCCGGATTGATTCCGCACCAGGGAACGATCACCTTCAACGGTTCGCCGCTCGGATCCAAACCTGAACGCGCCGTGGCCGCCGGCGTCAGCCTTGTCCCACAGGGCCGTGGAACTCTCGGTCAACTGTCGGTACGTGACAACCTGCTCGTCGGCGCTGCGCTTCGCAACGACAAGGCGGAGATCGAGGCCGACATCGAGCGGTGGTGTGAGACATTTCCGGTGCTCGCGAGGAGGTCCACACAGTTGGCAGGTTCGCTGTCAGGCGGTGAACAGCAGATGCTCGCGGTCGCGCGGGCATTGATGAGCCGTCCCACCCTGCTTTTGTGCGACGAACCGAGCCTGGGTCTGGCGCCCATCGTCATCGCCGAATTGTTCGACACGCTCGGTGCGATCAACCGGAGCGACGGAACTGCACTGCTGATCGTGGAACAGAATGCCGATCTCGCGATGAAACTCGCGTCGAAGGTCTTCCTGCTCGACGTAGGCACCATCGTCGCTGCCGGCACGCCCGAGGAATTTCGTTCGGACGACGTCGTGCGCAGCGCCTATCTCGGGTACCAGGAGTAAACGGTGACACTCTTTCTCGAACGACTCATCTCCGGATTGACCAACGGCTCGATCTACGCAATTCTCGCGCTGGCACTCGTGGTGGTGTTCCGTGCCACCGGCACGATCAACTTCGCTCAGGGCGAGTTGGCCCTGTTCACAACCTTCGTGGCGTGGTGGCTCACAACGATGTCCTGGCCGATCTGGGCCGCGATCGGAGCGGCTCTCGCTCTCGGCTTCCTGCTCGGGGCGTTGATGGAGCGTCTGCTCATCCGGCCGGTTCAACGTAGAAGTGACATGGCAGTGCTGATAGTGGCACTGGGATTGTTCACCGGGCTCAACTCGTTGGCCGGAATGCTGTGGGGGAGCGAAACGAAGATCATGCCGAGCCCGTTTCCCAACGGTCCCACCGACTACATCTCAGTGGGCGGCGCGCGCGTGTACGGCGACGCACTGGGCGTACTGGTTGCGCTCGTTGTCCTACTTGTGTTGATGTCCTTGCTCTTTCGCAAGACGAGAGTCGGTCTGCACATGCGTGCCGTCGCGGACAATGCCGAATCTGCCACTCTCGCCGGAGTTCCGACCAGCCGGATACTCGCAATCGGCTGGGGTGTTGCGGCAGCGATCGGCGCACTGGCCGGTGTCCTGGTCACTCCGCTCTCGCCGCAACAACTCGGCCTCACGACCATGTTCCCGATCTTCATCGCAGCATCTGCGGCAGCGCTGTTCGGCGGTCTGGACAGTCTTGTCGGCGCAGTTGTGGGTGGGTTGACGATCGGTGTTCTGGAATCGATGCTCAGCGGCTACATTTCGGTCATCGGCGGTTCGCTGCAGCAGACATCCGCGCTACTGATCATCGTGGTGATCCTCTTCGTCAGACCCAATGGACTGTTCGGTACCAAGAAACTGGAGCGGGTATGACGACGCTTGCCGAGAGAAATGAACCCGCGGTCGCCGAAAAGGCAGTCAGGCAGCCGCGCGTGGTGGTTGCCGGATCGACGTCGTACCGGATACTCCAACTGGTTCTGCTGGTGGCTGCCGTCTGTGCCCTGCTCCTCGTGTCGCAGAGCGCGCCGTTTCGCGTAGGGCAGTTCACGAGTGTCTTCATCATCGCGATTGCCATCGCCGGACTGAATATCGTCAGCGGGTACACCGGACTTCTGTCGATCGGCCATTCTGCCTTCTTCGGCCTCGGCGCGTACACGACCGGCGTTCTGATCGTCGATCGCGGATACTCGCCGTTGACCACAATCCCGATGGCAGTCGTATTGTGTTTCGTACTAGGACTTCTCGTCGGGCTTCCCTCCTTGCGGATCAAAGGGCTGTATCTGGCCCTCGTTACCCTCGCCGTCGCTGTGGCGTTTCCCGAAGTGATCCGCAAGACCGGGGATCTCACCGGTGGCGCGGCCGGCATGGTCGTTCGTGCGAATCTTCTGGTCCCGCCGAAATGGACGGGTTTGACCCGCGCGGACACCTATCTCTGGATCTTCTGGGTTTCGGTAGTGACGCTGGCAGTGGTCATGCTCCTGATCCGCAATCTCGTCAAGAGTCGATTCGGTCTGGCAATGGTTGCGGTGCGCGACAACGAGATTGCGGCGAGTGCAAACGGCATCAACGTCGCGCGGGTCAAGATTCTCGCTTTCGGACTTTCCGGCGCGATCACCGGTCTGGCAGGTTCGCTGTTCACGATGTACATCGGCGCGCTCTCACCCGAGTCCTTTTCGTTGATGAAGTCGATCGAGTTCATCACCGGACTGGTGTTGGGCGGAATCGCAACGCAATTCGGCCCGATCGTCGGGGCTACGGCAGTGGTGTTCCTGCCGTACTACACCGGAAGCGTCACCGACGGCCCCGTGTCGGGAGTGGTGTTCGGCGCGGTGCTGATCGCGATCGTGTTCTTGATGCCGGACGGAATCGTCGGCCGGATCAACAGCGTTCTCCGACGGTTTGTCCTGGTGGTTCCCGCAGATCATCCCAAGTATCGCGAAGGTGAACCCCGCACCTGAGCGCCGTCTCCCTCGCCCACTCTCGTTTCTCTCAACTCACAGCAAGGAACTGGACGATATGAAAAGGCAGACCACGATTCCCGCAGTCATCGCCGCTGCGGCACTACTCCTTTCGGCCTGCGGAGGTAACTCCGACGCAGAGAGCAACACGTCGACCTCGGCCGGAGCAGTATCGGTCGACGACTGCAGCGATCCCAGTGGTGCCGCGGCGCCGATCACCGACAAACTCACGGTGGGGTGGAGTGGGCCGACGTCCGGCCCGCTCGCCGACGCGGTCGGCAACGTGATCGAAGGAATGCGAGCACGGTTCGAGGTCGAGAACGCGGCCGGCGGCGTCGGCGGCGTCAAGCTCGACGTCGTGGTCAAGGACGATGCCTTCTCCCCGGAGCGCGCCAAAGCCAATGTCGGAGAGTTCATTCAGAAGGACAAGGTCGACGTTCTGGGCACGTTCGGAGCAGGCCAGTTGAACGCCATCGCGGACGACCAGACCACTGCCTGTGTTCCACTGCTCTTCGCGCAGGCAGGCATGCCCGAGTTCCGGGTGATCGAAGACTTTCCGTGGACCACGGAGTATCTACCGGATCCGGGCGTCGAGATGGAGGTAGTGGTCGAAAGCCTGAAGAAGAAGTATCCGAGCGGCGCCAAGGTTGCCTTGGCCACGAACCAGACCGAGTCCGGACAAGGGATCGCCAACGGCTTCAAGTCCGCGATCGAAGGAACGAACTTCGAGATCGCAGCCGAAGAGGCGCTGACCGACCCCAAGACGGCGGCATCGACCCTCAAAGCCAGTGGCGCCGAGGTATTGGTGGTGGCCGGTGTCACCACCGATTGCCTCGCGATCACCCAGGCGATCGGACGTGTCGGATGGAAGCCCGACACCGTGATTCAACCGTCGAACTGCGTCGACGGTGCGACGCTGTATGCGCCCGCCGGTGATGCTGCCGACGGGCAGCAGGTGATGGTGTGGCTCAAGGATCCCAACAACGCCCTCTACAAGGACGACGCGGCGGTACGTGACTACCTGGCCGGTGCGGCTGCTCACGGTGCCGATTCCCCGACCAACAGCTACACCGTGAACGGCTGGGCCATCGGTGACCTGTTGGTGGACAACTTCACTCGGGCCTCTGAGTCATCCGACGGGCTCTCACGCGCCAGCATCATGAGTGCCGCACGAACGCAGGACTACCACCCGCCGATGTTCATCGACGGAATCAAATTCACGATGACCGCGGACCATGCATTGGGAATCCTGGCATTCCAGCCGTTCGAGTGGAACGCCGCTACCCAGGCGTTCGAGAAGCAAGGCGACGTGATCGACATTTCCGGCCGTTACGAGAACTGAAACGAGTACGCGAATGAACAAGGCACACAGGGGATTGCATCCTCGCGTCAAGGTGGACGAATACACCTCGAAAGGGTGGTGGTCCGACGAGACGATCGATCAGGTGTTCCGGGCGCAGGTGCGGGTACGCGGTGACGAACTTGCCGTGGTTGATCCGGCGAACCGGAGCGAGTTGTCCGGCGGAGATCCGCGACGCCTCAGTTGGAACCAACTGGAGAGCGAAGTCATCGCGCTCGCTGCCGGCTTCTCCGAGGTGGGTTTGGGCCGGGGAGATGTTCTGGGCGTGCAGATGCCCAATACCGTCGAATTGGTCGAGGTCTACCTTGCAGCGTGGTCTCTGGGGATCGTGGTCTCACCCTTGCCCATGCAGTACCGCGAACGTGAAGTGGAAGGAATGGCAAACCAGGCGGCGTTTGCAGCATTTGTCACCGTACCCAGTTTTGGTGACAGACTCCCTGCTACGGAGATCGCTGCAATCAGATCCCGGATTCCCTCTCTGAGATCGGTGTTCGCCTACGCTCCCGCATCCGAGCTTCCGGCCCAGTTGCCCGCCGGTGTCGTGGGGCTGAGTCCTCGGGCGGCCACCGAAACACAGCGCAGTGAATTGGATGTACGAATCACCGAAGATCCCAACGACCCCAACGATGCGATGACGATCTGTTGGACCTCCGGGACCGAAAGCGAACCGAAGGGTGTCCCACGTTCGCACTACGAGTGGCTGGCCATCTGCTGGGCCACGATCGACGCTCCCGACATCGGAGTCGGCGACGTCTTGTTGAACCCGTTCCCGATGGTCAACATGGCCGGAATCAACGGAATGTTCCTGCCGTGGCTCCGCACGGGATGTGTACTGGTACAGCATCACCCGTTCGACCTTCGAGTATTCCTCGGGCAGATCGAGGCCGAGCGCGTGACGTACACGGTAGCGCCGCCTGCGCTGTTGTGGATGCTGCTCGCCGACGAGTCGATGCTCGCGGCGGTCGACCTGTCGAGCTTGACTCGGATCGGTTCGGGTTCGGTGCCACTGCAACCTCCGATGGTGCGGGGATGGCAGGAGCGATATGGAATCGGAGTCATCAACTTCTTCGGGTCCAACGAAGGCATCAGTCTGCTCTCCTCGCCTGCGGACATGCCGGATCCGGACGACCGCGCACGGTACTTCCCTCGTTTCGGTGTCGAGAACTTCCGCTGGAGCACCAGAATCTCGGACTGGATGGACGTTCGCTTGGTCGACGTGGTCACCGGCGAGGACATCACGGAAGTCGGGCACCCGGGTGAGTTGCGAATCAGCGGACCGACGGTCTTTGCCGGCTATCTCGGCGATCGGCCGTCTCCGTTCGACGAGCGCGGATTCCTCTGCACCGGAGACATCTTCGAGATTGCCGGTGATCACGGGCAGTATCTCCGCTACCTGGACCGGGGGAAGGACCTCGTGATCCGCGGCGGAATGAACATCGCCCCAGCCGAACTGGAGGGATTGATCGCCGAGCATCCGGCCGTTGCGGATGTGGCCGTCATCGGCGACCCCGACGAAGTACTCGGTGAGCGCGTCGCAGCAGTGGTCACGCTGCGGCCCGAGACGGAACTCGAGCTGGACGCTCTGGTCGCGTTCCTGAAGGACAAGCGCATCGCGTCGTACAAACTTCCCGAGCGGCTGGAGATTCGGAAAGAACTGCCGCGCAATTCGACCGGAAAGATCCTCAAGCGTGAGCTTCGACAGAAGAGTGTGGCATGAGTGTGATGAACGACAGTGACAAGCTTGCGTTGGCGCGTGAGATGTTCCAGGCGTGGGACGTCATGGACTGGACACGCGTCGTCGACTTGTTCGCCGAGGACGGTGTGCTCCACAGCGTCATGCAGGAACCTCTTGTCGGCAAGGAGGCCGTTGCGGGCCGAATTGCGTTACTGGCAAGCAAGTGTGAACGGATCACACTGAAGATCGAGTCTCTCGGCGTGATCGACGGAAGGGTATTTGTGCAGCGAGTGGACGACTTCCACTTCGACGGTACCCATGGCGTCGTTCCTGTTGTCGGAATCCTCAGCATGGCAGACGGACGGATCACCGAGTGGCTCGAGTACTACGACCGTCCGACACTGTTGGAGGGAATGGGTCTTGTCTCCGACTTCGAGTAGAGGTTTGCCGACCATCGACATCTCCTTGGGTTTGTGGCAGGACCGTCCGCCGCAGGAGGTGACCGCTACTGCACGCCTCGCCGACAAACTCGGGTTCGGCCGAGTGTGGGTGGGGGAGATGGCGACGTACGACGTCTTTGCTCTGGCGACGTCAGTCGGCACCGGATTCGAGCACTCCGAACTAGTGGTCGGCCCGCTCGCGGTGACGGTTCGTGATCCGGCGATGATCGCGATCGGGGCGGCGTCGGTATCCGACCTGACCGGGCGTGACGTATCGATCGCGTTGGGTACTTCCAGCACTGTCGTGGTCGAGAAATGGCATGGGCGAAGCAGATCCGGGGCGGCACGTGCACTTGCGGAGTCCGCCCGCGGTGTGCGAGCGCTGATGAACGGTGAACGGGGCGAAGTCGCCGGAACGGTGATGCGCACCAGCGGATATCGGCTGCGACTTCAGCCGCCAGGTGGGCGGCTGATCGTTGCGGCATTCGGAGACAAGGCTCTTCGGGCCGCCGTGGAGTTGGGTGACGAACTGGTGCTCAATCTGGTGAGTGCGGAGCAGGCCGGTCGTCTGATCACACGGTGCAAGGAGATCGTGGCTGAGACGGAAACGGTGATGCCCCAGGTGTCGGTGTGGGCGCCGGCGGCCGTGGCAACCGAAGGCCCAACTCAGATGTCGATCGATCAACTCAGACGTGGACTCGTGCCGTATCTCGCTGCTCCCGGATACTCGGACATGTTCGTCCGCGCAGGCTTCGCGGACGTGATCGAGGCAGCCAGGGCCGGGACCGCGCCGCGCGAGCTCTCGAGTCAGGTCTCCGACGCCATGGTGGCGGCGGTGGGAATCGTGGGAACTGCGGCCGATGCTCGCGCGCAACTCGAGGCGTACCGAGCGGCGGGTGTGGACACCGTCGTGGCCGTACCGTCATCCACTGATTCGGACCCGGCCGGGCAAGAGACCATGGAACTTCTTGCCGAGATGGCATGACGAATCCCCGGGGAACTTACTCTCAGGTAAGTTCGTCGGGGATATGTCGAATCGGAGGAGTTGCCGTGAGTGATCGTGTTCGTGTCGAGGTAGTGCAGTCGGTGGCGTACGTGACGCTGAACCGACCGGAGAAACTCAACGGTCTCGATCTGGACATGCTCGACGCCCTGGTGGACGCCGCTCGAACTATCGAAGCTGATCGTTCGATCCGGGGCGTGATTCTTCAAGGCGCGGGTGACGCGTTCTCGGCCGGGTTGGACTTCGCCTCTGCGGGTAAGCAACCGAGGCGCATGGCGAAGGCCTTCGCGAAATTTCCCGGTCAGAAGACCAACCTCTTCCAACGCGCGTGCTGGGTGTGGCGCGAATTGCCCGTGCCGGTCATCGCGGTCGTTGACGGGCACTGCTTCGGTGGGGGACTGCAATTGGCGCTCGCCGCAGACTTTCGATTCACCACCCCCGATTGCACGTTCTCGGTGATGGAGGCGAAGTGGGGATTGATCCCCGACATGACCGGAACGGTCACGATGCGCGAACTCGCGGCAATGGACGTCGTGAAACGCCTCGCCATGACTGCTGAACTGTTCGACGGAAATCAGGCTCTCGAGTGGGGGTTCGTGAGCGGAGTCAGCGACAATCCGATCAAGCCGGCGCAGGAACTGCTGTCGCAGATCGCGGTTCGCTCGCCGGACGCCGTCGCAGCGACGAAGACGTTGCTGCATAAGACCTGGAACCGCTCGCCTCGCGGCGCGTTCTGGATCGAATCGCGGATCCAACTGGCGCTGATGCGAGGCAAGAACCACAAGATCGTGCGTACAGCGAATGCTGCGAAGAAGTTGCCGGAGTTCGCCTTTCGAAAGTTCGGCTGACAAACTCCGGCATCGCGACGCCGTTGGGCGTCCACATTCAGGTCGATTACACCATCAGGTCTCGTCCTGATCGATCCTTGATGAGCATCGTGGCGACGAACGAGACCGCGGCCAGCAGGGCGAGGTATATCGAGATGGCAAGGGTGCCACCGGTCTTGCCGAGGAGCCACTGTGCGACGGTGGGAGCAAAGGCGCCGCCGAAGATGGTGCCTACCGCGTAGGAGATCGACGCACCGCTGTAACGGATCGAAGCCGGGAACAGTTCGGCGAACAACGCGGGTTGAGGTCCGTACGACAGCCCGAGTCCGACCGAGAACAGGATCATCGCCACGTAGATCCAGCCGAGATTCCCGGTGTCGACGAGGAGGAAGAACGGCACCGCGAAGAGGACCATTGCGAGGTTGCCCACGTTCATCACCGTGGTGCGGCCGCGTCGATCCGACCAGTAGGCGCCGATCATGGTGAAAACGCCCCACGTGACGGCACTTGCGAGCGTGGCAATCAGTAGTTCGGTCTTACCCAGGCCATAGGTCTTGGTTGCGTACGCGACGATGAATCCGCCGATCACCATGTAGCCGTTGCCGTTTGTGCCGATGAAGGACAGCGCCGCGAGTACGACCTGCTTCGGGTGTTTCTTGAACAGAGTTCGGATAGGCGTGTTGCTCTCGGTGCGGCGTTCCTTGAGTTCGGCGAATACGGGTGACTCGCTGACCTTGCTTCGAATGTAGAAGCCGACGCCGATCAACACGACGCTGAGCAGGAACGGCACTCGCCATCCCCAGGTGGTGAACTGTTCGTCCGTGAGGGTGAATGTGCACAGTGCCAAAACGCCGGTGGCGAGCAACATTCCGAGCGGTACTCCCATCTGTACGAACGCTCCGAAGAACCCTCGACGCTTGGTGGGTGCGTGTTCGACGGCAAGAAGAGCGGCCCCGCCCCATTCGCCGCCCGTCGAGAATCCTTGGACGACGCGAAGCAGGATCAACAGGATCGGTGCCCAGATTCCGATCGAGGCATACGTCGGCAGCACGCCGATGAGAACCGTCGCGGCACCCATCATCGCCAACGTCGCGACCAGGACACGTTTGCGGCCGAGCCTGTCGCCGAGATAGCCGGCCACGATGGCACCGAGAGGACGGAAGACAAAGCTGATGCCGACCGTGACGTAGGAGACGATCTGGCCGGCCGAGCCCATCGGCTTGAAGAACAGGTCGGCAAAGATCAGGGCTGCGGCTTGGGCGTAGATGAAGAAGTCGTACCACTCGACGGTGGTGCCGACCATCGACGCCATCGCGGCGCGGTCGTATTCCTTCGCGGCGGGCTTGGTGCCAGTTCTGGTTGTGGTCATCGAGCTACTTTCTGCCAGTCACGTGGTTCACCGACACGGTGAAACTGCGAAGTCGGAACAGGGGAGAAACGCTGTTCGATCTGCGACGTTGCCGGTGTGCTCGGTGCATGCTTTTGGCTGACTCGGAGCGTTCCTGCGCGATCTCATCGTCGATATCGGCAACCGAATGATCGGTAGGTAATGAATTATGCAGAAGTGTGAGCGTCAACACAAGCGATGCCGGAAAAGTCTGATTGTTTGATGCGGAGCGTGCGAGAAGTCAGCGACTCACGTGTGGAGTGACGCCGCGATCCGCAGATCGATTTCCCTGGCGCTGAGCAGATGGTCGAGGACGAGAACCGCACAACCGAGGATGCCGGATTGTGCGCCGTGGCTGACCGAAGCGATCTGAAGCTTTCGGGTGGCAAGCGCCGTTGCGTTGCCGTAGACGGACTCCCGAAGCCCGGCGAGGAAGAGTTCGTCCGCCTCGGCCATGTCGCCGCCGATGATCAGGACCTCGGGATTGAGGAGATTGACCGCGCCGGAAATGACGTCGCCGATCAGTCGGCCGCTGCTTCTGATGAGCCGGCGGGCTTCGCTGTCGCCGTCCAGGGCGAGGCGGACGACATCACGCACGTGACCGACGCTTCGGCCCTGATCTCGGAGGGCGTGCACGAGAGCCCAACCGCTGGCGACAGTTTCGACGCAGCCGACGTCGCCGCAGCGACACTTCATGCCCCGCGCTGCAGCGGTTTTGGTATGCCCGATCTCGCCGGACGCTCCGAGTGAACCGCGTTGGAGGACTCCGCCCATGACGATTCCTGCGCCGAGGCCGGTTGACGCCTTGATCATCAGGAGGTTGGGCGCACTCTCGCGTCGCTCGCTCAATTCGGCCAGAGCCATCACGTTGGCATCGTTGTCCGCGAACAGCGGAGCCGTGGTCACCGATGCCAGATAGGGGGCAAGCGCGACTCCGTCCCATCCCGCCATCATCGGAGAGTCGAGGCTTGCTCCCGCGGCGACGTCGACCGTTCCGGGAATGCTCAGTCCGATTCCGATGACCTCGGTAGACGCGCGGTGGACCTGGGCCAGTAGTGACGAAAGATGCTCGGCAATTTCGGGCATCAGTTCGTCGGGGCCGACCCCGACCGACTTGTCGATGTCTTCTGCCGCGAGGATCGTGCCCGCCAGGTCGGTGACGGCAAGTTGTGCCCGCGATCGACCGATTGCCACGACGAGAACCACGCCGGACGAGTTCGCGAAGGTGAGAGTGGACGGCGGCCGGCCGCCCGTCGACGGGCCCTCGTCGTCATCGGCGATCAAACCAAGCGATTGAAGTGCTGCAACCCTGGCCGATACCGCCGTCCTGGACAGGCCGGTGAGCTTCCCGATCTCGCTGCGCGTGGTCGCGGAACCGCTGCGTATCAGCGTGAATACCTCTCCCGCGGTGGCCGGAGTCGTGGACGGTCGGGTCATTGTCCTATTCAAGCATTCCTCGTCGGTAACTTCAGCGTGCGAAAGTTCGCATACTTTGTCCACAAAAAGACGTAAGTAGGTCTTGTGAAAAAGCAGAAGTAGGCATAGTCTGTGTCTTGACTCACTGCCACGGGCGTCCGAGGAGACGAGTCGCAGTTTCTGTGAAGCAGGGCGCACAAACAGGGGAGAACCTGATGAGCCGCACCGATACACAAGAGATCGTCGAGTTCGCACGTAAGTGGCAGCAGTTCGACGGTGGACCTGACGAAGAGATCTTTGTAACCTTCGGCCTCGCCCCGGACGAGTATTTCCGCAGGCTGCAGGCAATTCTCGACGACGGCGTCGTAGCGCTGACTCCGCCGGTCACCGGCGAACTCGCAACGGTCTGTGCACATCGACTCGGCCAATCGGTCAGGCGTCGATAAGTCTGACCCGGCGTCAGCCCAGAGTCACCCGAATCCGTGTCACCCGAGTAAGGAATTGAGGTCGCCATCATGCACAAGCACCTTCCGATGCCGTACCCGACCGCCGAAGTGTGGGACTGGCAGCTGCAGGGAGCGTGCCGCGGGCACGATTCCGCGGTGTACTTCCATCCGGACGGCGAGCGTGGACACGCCCGCGAGAACCGTGAACGCAACGCCAAGAAGGTCTGCGCGACGTGCCCTGTACTCCAGCAGTGCCGCGAACACGCACTCTCCGTCCACGAGCCGTACGGCATCTGGGGTGGAATGACGGAGACCGAGCGCGCAGAATATGTGCGATCGCTGCGTAAGCGCAGCAACCGGATGCCCGCGGTCGCCAACGCGAGCTGACGGTCCTTCGGAAAGGACGCCAGTGTGGCCCTCGTAGCCGGTATCGATTCGTCTACCCAGTCGTGCAAAGTCATTGTCCGTGATGCCGATTCGGGAGAGCTGGTACGAGAAGGGCGGGCGGCGCATCCCGTCGGTACCGAGATAGATCCGGCATGCTGGCTCGAGGCGATGGACAGTGCAATCGCCGCAGCGGGTGGGCTCGGCGACGTCGCAGCCGTATCGGTCGGAGCTCAACAGCACGGCATGGTGTGTCTGGACAGTGGCGGCGAGGTCGTCAGACCGGCGTTGCTGTGGAACGACACTCGCTCGGCGAAGGCTGCGACCGATCTGGTCGAAGAGCTCGGCGGACCCAAGGCGTGGGCCGACGCAGTTGGTGTAGTTCCGGTTGCCGCGGTCACGGCAAGCAAGCTTCGATGGCTCGCAGATCACGAACCCGGCAACGCCGATCGCACTGCCGCGGTGTGTCTTCCGCATGACTGGTTGTCCTGGAAGTTGGGTGGGTCCGGCTCAATCGAGGAGCTTGCCACCGACGCGGGCGACGCCAGTGGAACCGGCTATTATGCTGCCTCGACGCGCGAATATCGTAAAGATTTGCTGGCGTTGGCATTTCGCGGTCGAACCCCGCATGTTCCCCGAGTTGCATCGCCGAACGAAAAGATCGGAAGTACACGTTCCGGAGGTATTGTCGGGCCTGGCACCGGTGACAATGCCGCAGCCGCACTGGGTTTGGGGGCAGTTCCCGGTGACGTGATCATCTCGATCGGAACATCCGGCGTCGTCTCGGCTGTATCGGCCACCCCCACGCATGATCCCGGCGGGAACGTGGCAGGATTCGCGGACGCAACCGGCCTGCACTTGCCGCTGGTGTGCACTCTCAACGGCGCGCGCATTCTTGATGCGACGGCGTCCATTCTCGGTGTCGATCACGCCGAACTGTCGCGGTTGGCGTCGACGGCGCCCCTCGGAAACGACGGGCTGGTCATGATTCCGTACTTCGAGGGTGAACGGACGCCCAACCGCCCTGACGCCACGGGGGCCATGCACGGATTCCGGCTGCAGAACTCGACGCCTGCGCACTTTGCACGAGCCGCAATCGAAGGGCTCCTGTGCGGCTTGGCCGACGGCGTCGACGACCTGGTTCGTCAAGGCGTCGAGGTGAAGCGAGTTCTCCTCGTGGGAGGCGGAGCGAAGTCGCGCGCTCTCTGTGAGATCGCGCCGGCAATTCTCGGAGTGCCGGTCGTGATCCCTGCTCCGGGTGAGTACGTCGCCGAAGGGGCATGCAGGCAAGCAGCATGGGCACTGTCCGGGGACACGCAGCCGCCGGTGTGGCCGAAACCGGAAGAGCGACGATTCGACGCCGAACCAGCTCCCCACGTGCGCGAGCGCTACGCGTCGTTGCGCGAACTCACCGAAGGTGTCTGAGCGCTCCCTACAGAAGCCCGAACTTCCGCACTGCGTCGAGTAGCGCGTGCGGGCGTTCGGTCGTCGGCAGGGGATCGACGAGTGCGAACTGGCAACCGACGTCACGGGCAGCGCCGTCGGCGATGTCGCTGTCACCGACCATCAGAGTCTGCGCCGCATCCACATCGAGTTGTGCGAGGGCGTACTCGAAGATCGCCGGTTCGGGCTTGACTGCACCCACCTCGAACGAGAGAACGAACTCGTCGACCCAGACGTCCCAGCCGCGGTCGGCGAACGCCGGACGGATGTCGAAGGCGATGTTGCTCAAGACGGCAGTGCGTATGCCCTTCTCCGACAGTGACTTCAGGACCTCGCCGGTATCCGGGTACGGCGACCACTGATCCGGATCGACCAGCAGGGCGTAGAAAGCTTCGGCCCGAACCGGATCGGGCACCCCGGACTTACTCAACACGTCGAGGTAAGCCTGACGATGCAACTTCGGATCCCGGTCGCGGTTCTCCCACGCGTAGATCCCCGCTTCGTCCATCTCCACGGTTCTGCCCACCGGCGCGGTCATCCGACGCATCAGCTCGGCTTGAGCGCGCACGTCGAGCGGATCGCCTTGGTGATCGACGAGGTGCTCGGTCCAATCGTCGCTCTCCTCCAAACGGAAGAGGGTTCCGGAGAAATCGAACAGCGTCGCGGCGATATGTCCGTCTTGATGGGCCGTGCTGTCAGTGTTCACCTCGACAGGTTATCGGCGTCCGCTTTCCGATGCGTGATGTGAGCCAGTGCACGCGTACTTTGAGAGAGCACATTTTCCGAGGTTCCCCCGACGGGCACGATTTCGATGCCCCGGATGAACCGTATGACGAGGGGGATCCTCCGTGTCCGACCACGCGAATACACCAGACCTGACGAAGCCGTCCGGCGAAGACCCCCACCTCTCACGTCAGCTGTCCAACCGGCATATCCAGCTGATCGCCATCGGTGGTGCCATCGGCACCGGACTGTTCATGGGATCGGGCAAGACGATCTCGCTCGCCGGGCCCTCCGTGATCTTCGTGTACATGATCATCGGATTCATGCTCTTCTTCGTCATGCGGGCGATGGGGGAGCTGCTGCTCTCGAACATGGCGTACAAGTCGTTCTCCGACTTCGCCGCGGATCTGCTGGGCCCCTGGGCGGGATTCTTCACCGGCTGGACCTACTGGTTCTGCTGGATCGTCACCGGCATCGCGGACGTCATCGCGATTTCCGGGTACTTCAAGTACTGGTGGCCAGGGCTCGCGGCGTGGATTCCTGCTTTGCTGACGATCGCGGCGCTGCTGCTCCTCAATCTCCCGACCGTTCGCGCCTTCGGTGAAACCGAGTTCTGGTTCGCGCTGATCAAGATCATCGCCATCGTCAGCCTGATCGTCGTCGGCATCGTCATGGTCGTCTCCGGGTTCACGGCGCCGAACGGTGCCACCTCCGGTATCGACAACCTCTGGAACGACGGCGGGATGTTCCCGACCGGATTCATGGGCTTCGTCGCCGGCTTCCAGATCGCCGTGTTCGCCTTCGTGGGTATCGAGCTCGTCGGTACGACGGCAGCCGAGGCGAAGGACCCGGAGAAGAACCTGCCGAAGGCCATCAACTCCATCCCCATTCGTGTCCTGCTGTTCTACGTCGTTGCACTGACCGTGATCATCGCGGTGACTCCGTGGCGTGAAATCAGCGCAGACAAGAGTCCGTTCGTCGCCATGTTCACACTCGCCGGCCTCGGCATCGCTGCATCTGTCATCAACTTCGTCGTGCTGACCTCCGCTGCATCTTCGGCCAACTCGGGTATCTACTCCACCTCGCGCATGGTGTTCGGCCTTGCGCAGGAAGGCGACGCACCGAGGGCCCTCGGCAAGCTGAACTCACGCAAGGTCCCCGCGAACGCCCTGATGTTCTCGTGCATCTTCCTGCTGGCTTCGTTGATCCTGCTGTTCTCGGGCGATTCCGTGATCGAGGCCTTCACCGTCGTCACGACCATTTCGGCGCTGCTGTTCATGTTCGTGTGGACGATCATCCTGGCGAGCTACATGGTGTACCGGAAGCGTCGTCCGCACCTGCACGAGGCGTCGAAGTTCAAGATGCCCGGCGGCATCGTGATGTGCTGGGTCGTGCTCGCGTTCTTCGTCTTCATTCTCTGGGCACTGACAACCAAGGACGACACCCTGCAGGCACTTCTCGTCACGCCGATCTGGTTCGTGGTTCTGGGCATCGCGTGGGCGATCATCCGGCGTCGACCCGCTCACCGGGCACGATACGACGCATTCAAGTCAGAACTGGACGCCAGCCGACAGAACGGCGAGAAATAGTTTTGGTCAAGATCGGGTAACGGTGGCGGCCGCCTTGATCAAACTGTTACATTCTTCGGCAGACAGAGGAGCGGGCTTCATCAGAAGGACGCTGCACGCCGACGACTGACGGAGTACACACTGTGGGAAACCACCACCGCACGGGCAATGACGATGTTGTCTTCGAGATCGATCCCGAGGCAGCAAGCGGCCGCCACCGCACCCCGTCGGCTGGCCCTGGTGCCGGTGTCAAGGCAGGTGTCGTAGCTGCGGCTACCGGTGCGCTCCTCGTCGGTGCAGGCCAGATGGGTGCAGGAACCGCTGCTGCGGCGCCGGCAACACAGACCATCGCCGGCATCGAAATCCCGCAGGGTCTGCTTCCCGAGGGCGTTGTCGTTCCGGCTGAATTGGCGGCACTTCCGGCTCTCGACATCCCCGAGCTTCCCGATTTTGCTGCCGACCTCAACACGCAGGCACAGCAGTTCCTCGCTGGGATCAACCCCGGCACCTCAGCTCGTACCGTGCAGCCGGTGTCCGGAACGCTGACCTCCACCTTCGGTTCGCGCTGGGGAGCACACCACGGCGGCCTCGACATCGCGGCTCCGATCGGTACGCCGATTCTGGCTGCAGCCGACGGCCAGGTCATCGACGCCGGCCCGGCGTCAGGTTTCGGCCTCTGGGTCCGCGTCCAGCACGACGACGGCACGGTCACCACGTACGGCCACGTCAACGACTACCAGGTCAACGTCGGCCAGCGCGTCAACGCCGGCCAGCAGATCGCCACCGTGGGTAACCGTGGCCAGTCCACCGGCCCGCACCTGCACTTCGAGGTTGCCGAGAACGGCGCAAAGGTCGATCCCGCAGCGTGGCTGCAGGCTCGCGGCGTAGCTGTCACCTGGGTCGACAACTCGTAGAAGAAACTTTCGGAGAACTGCGGTGGCGTCGGGAAATTCTTCCCGGTGCCACCGCAGTTCTCGTTTGTCGGTGACACCGGACGGATAGCCTTCAGTGACGTTGATCGTCGAAGGGGGAATGCGCAATGGGTGCAGAGGTCACGGCGCGAGAATTCACCAGAGCCGACCGTAGGCTCTTTCGTAAGAAGGTGCGCTCGTGCGTCGACGCCATGAAGCAGATGCTCGACGGTGGTGACTTCCGAGACGCCGTCGACAAGCCCGCTCCGCTGTTGGGCATGGAGATCGAGTTCAACCTCGTGACCGGCGACATGACGCCCGCGATGTCCAACCGTGAAGTGCTCGAATCCATCGACGACTCTGCGGTTTTCCAAACCGAGCTCGGACAGTTCAACGTCGAGATGAACGTCGAGCCCGGCCCACTCACCGGTGATGCGACTTTCGAATTGGAGAAGAAACTGCGGGCGTCCCTCGACGTCGCAGACGCGCGAATCCACGCGCACGACGCCGAGATGGTGATGATCGGGATGCTGCCGACACTGCAGCTCGAGCATCTCGATCGTGAGTGGATCACCGCCAACCCGCGCTACGAATTGCTCAACGAGCAAATTTTTGCCGCGCGAGGAGAGGACATCGAACTCGACGTCGAAGGTGTCGCGCTACCCGGTGGCGACGTGGAAATCCTTCGGGCCGACACCAATTCGGTGGTGCCGGAGGCGGCTTGTACGTCCATGCAGTTGCACCTGCGCGTCGCGCCGGAAGAATTCGCAGCGCACTGGAATGCCGCGCAGTGTCTGGCCGGAGTACAGGTGGCGCTTGCGGCCAATTCCCCTTTCCTGGCAGGGAAGGCGCTTTGGCACGAATCACGCATTCCGATCTTCGAACAGGCAACGGACACCCGAACTTTCGAGCTCAAGAACCAAGGTGTGCGACCGCGAGTGTGGTTCGGTGAGCGGTGGATCCATTCGGTTCTCGACCTGTTCGAGGAGAATTCACGGTACTTCCCGGCGCTGCTCCCTGATGTCTCGGACACCGATCCACTGGAAGTGCTCGCGGCGGGCGGGGTTCCGGAGTTGAGCGAGCTTCAGATGCACAACGGCACGGTCTATCGCTGGAATCGGCCTGTCTACGACTGCTCGGATGGCAAGCCGCACTTGCGTATCGAGAATCGGGTGCTGCCGGCCGGGCCGACCGTCGTCGACATCATGGCCAATGCGGCCTTCTACTACGGAACCGTTCGCGCATTGGTGAACGCGGAGCGGCCACTGTGGTCGCACATGTCGTTCCATGCGGCCGAAGAGAACCTGCACATCGGCGCCAAGTACGGACTCGACGCCACCCTGTACTGGCCGGAGATCGGTTGGGTCGGTGCCGACGAGTTGGTCCTGCGAAGGCTGCTGCCGTTGGCGGACGAGGGTTTGGCCGACTTCGGATTGTCCGCCGCGGCCCGCGATCGGTACCTCGGCGTGATCGAAGGGCGGTGCATGAATCGGCAGACCGGTGCCGCCTGGCAACGCGAGCAAGTGGCGCACGCGGAGGCCTCGGGCGCGGACCGCTCGACTGCGCTCACCGGAATGCTCCGCGGTTACGTGGAGAACATGCGGACGGGAGATCCTGTTCACACCTGGTCCTGATTGCTCTGCTAATTCTCCTATCCGTCAACAGTTTCGGGGACCTAAGTCCCCGAAATGAAGAGGGGGCGACCCCAAAAAAGCCGGACAAGTGGGATGGTTAGAGTGAAAGTGGCTCGGTTACTTCTTCAGGAAGGTGGGCACATGAGTTCACGCGAACATAACAGTGTTGTTGTCGGAGTCGAGGGTTCGGACACTGCGTCCACAGCGCTCCGCGAGGCCGCGAAAATCGCCGCCCAGCGCGAATTGCGACTCGACATCATCCACGCTCTCGACTTCGCGCCTTACGGTTTCGGCGGACCGTACGTCGACGCGGGTGGGGTGTACGAATGGGTCGAAGAGGCCGGAAAAGCGATCTTGGCAGAGGCGGAACAATTCGCCCGTGAGATCGATCCGAAACTCGAAGTTCACACCGAAATCGCCATCGGCAGCGCAACTCAGTGGCTGATCGAGAGTTCGGCACAGGCCAGGCGGGTCGTTGTCGGAGCGTCGGCGTCAGGCAAGGCGGCGACAGCAGTCCTCGGCAATACCGCGGTCGGTGTGGCCAGTCACGGCAAGTGTCCGGTCATCGTCGTCCGAGACCGCGATGGTGCGGTGCCCTCGGAAGGACCCGTAGTGGTCGGCGTCGACGGCAGCGCGTTGAGCGCCCAGGCCGTCGGTGCGGCTTTCGAGGAAGCGTCGTTCCGCGGAGTCGAGTTGGTGGCGTTGCACGTGTGGAGTGACCTCGGCAGTGCGGCATTCGAAGACCCGAGGGCCGCTGCGCTTGCCCCGCAGTCTCTCGAAGAGGAAGAGCATGCGGTACTCAGCGAGAGCTTGGCCGGATGGTCCGAGCAATACCCGGACGTGAAGGTCCGGCGCGAGGTATACCTCGACAACCCACGCGGACGGCTGCTGGACTGGTCGGCAAAAGCGCAGCTCGTCGTAGTCGGAAGCCGTGGTCGCGGTGGATTCCGCGGCATGTTGCTCGGCTCGACCAGCAACACCCTGATCGCTTCGGCCAAGTGCCCCGTCATGGTGGTTCGCCCCGAAGAATCCTGACCCTCGACAGGCTCTCCCACTACCCCGTTCATTTCGGTCATCGAATATGAACGGGGTAGTCACATGAATGCGGACTCAGGTTCCGTAGTGTTCGATGTGAGTAAGTGTTCGATGGGAGTACCACTGCTCGTGTGCGCGTCGCACACGGCAGCAATCGTCAGGATTGGGGTTACAACGTGCGTATCGGTATGGGTTTGAACTACAGCGGCGGGTTCGCCGAAACCGTCGAAGAGGTCGGTGACCTGGAGAAGGCGGGCCTCGACATCGCCTTCGTCCCGGAGGCGTATTCCTTCGACGCCGTCAGCCAGCTCGGTTACCTGGCGGCCAAGACGTCGACCATCGAACTCGCTTCGGGAATCTTTCAGATCTACACCCGTACGCCCTCGTTGACCGCCATGACGGCGGCGGGCCTCGACTTCGTCTCCAACGGTCGCTTCGTGATGGGACTGGGCGCTTCCGGACCGCAGGTGATCGAGGGGTTCCACGGCGTCAAGTACGACGCTCCGCTGGGACGCACACGTGAGGTCGTCGAGATCTGCCGTCAGGTATGGCGCCGCGAGAAGGTCGAGTACCAGGGCAAGTACTACCAGGTTCCCCTCCCCGCCGAGAAGGGCACCGGACTCGGAAAGCCGCTCAAGCTGATCAATCATCCTGTGCGTGAGCGCATCCCGATCCTGATCGCTTCGCTCGGACCCAAGAACGTCGAGCTGACGGCGGAAATCGCCGAAGGCTGGGAACCTATCTTCTTCCATCCGGAGAAGGCAGCAAGCGTGTGGGGTGAGCCGATCGCCAAGGGCAAGGCCAAGCGCGATCCGAGCCTCGGTGAGCTTCAGGTGTACGCGTCGCCGGCACTGGCCATCGGTGACGACGTCGACCACATGCTCGACTGGGTACGCCCGAGCCTTGCGCTCTACATCGGTGGCATGGGCGCCAAGGGCAAGAACTTCTACAACGATCTCGCGGTGCGCTACGGCTACGAAGAGGCCGCCGAGAAGATCCAGGATCTCTACCTCGCGGGCAAGAAGGACGAAGCCGCAGCAGCAGTGCCGGACGAACTGGTTCGCGCAGTGTCGTTGATCGGTCCCGAGAGCTACGTCAAGGAACGCGTCGCAGCCTTCGCCGAAGCCGGTGTCACGACGCTCAACGTCACGCCGTTGGCGGCCGACCGCAACGGCCGAGTGCAGCTGATCGAGAAGTTCCGCAAGATTTGTGACTGACCCTGCTGTGCGCCTTTATTAACCGCCGGCGGTTAATAAAGGCGCACAGCAGAGCGGGTGGTTCAGGATCTCCTGCGTACGAAACCCGATTTTGGGCGCTTGTTGACAGGACTTTTTTCACTTCTGACCGGTCGGGTTCTTCACCTAACGTGGATCGAGTAGCCAGGGTTTGCGTGCGAATCCGGCACCGGTGGCCTCGTTGACGCCCGAAAGGGATGTTGGCGGGGCCGTTGCCGCAGTCCACCCGAACACCCAATGTCCGATTCGGGACTCGCGTCGGCTGATGAATCCTTTTTGCCGTCATTGGGCAATAGTGTGAGGGCGAAGAGATTCTGTGGTCGATTGTGGAGGGACGAACATGAGTGCAACCAAACCCGTCGTCGTAGCGGTAGACGGTTCGGAATCGGCGTCGTCGGCTGTCGTCTGGGCGGCGAGGACGGCAGTGGCGCTCGGTCGACCGCTCCACATCGCGACGGTGGTGCACATCCCAGTCTTCTACTACTCCGAGCCTTACCTCGCCGAGAGCTTCAAGGACGAACTGCGGCGCACTGCCACCGCTCGTCTGGACAGCGCACAGATCCTCGCGCGGCAAAGCATCGACGACGACCTCGAGATCGTCACCGAACTGCTCGACGGCAGCGTCTCCGATCGCTTGATCGAATTGTCCAAGGGTGCGTACATCATTGCGCTCGGCCCTCGCGGGCACGGCGAATTCACCGGATTGGTCGTCGGTTCTGCGACGGTCTCGGTTGTCTCGCACGGCGAATCTCCGGTTGCAGTTGTCCGAGGACGGACGCTCGACGGTCGGCCGCCGACCGAGGGCCCCGTCGTCGTCGGTGTCGATGGATCCGAAAGCAGCATCGAGGCAGTCGAGCACGCTTTCGAGCAGGCCTCCGCGCGGGGCGCTACCTTGATTGCCGTCAACGTGTGGAGCGACGTGAGTGTGCAGCCCTCGTTGGGCGCCACCCCCGACGACCCACTGTGGAGCAGCATCCAGACGGGTGAGGAAGTTGTCCTCGCCGAGCAATTGGCCGGATTCACCGAGCGTTTCCCGGACGTCGTCGTCGAAAGAGTCGTCGCGCGTGACCGGCCGGTCCGAGTCCTGAGCGAATACGCGGAGACGGCGCAGTTGATAGTCGTCGGCAGTCGCGGGCGCGGCGGATTCGCAGGAATGCTCCTCGGATCGACCAGTCGGGCGCTCCTGCACACCGCGGATTGCCCGGTTCTCATCGTCCGGCACGTCAACAAGTGAAGAGAATGCATTCCATGAGTTCTGAGTCCACCGTCTCCGGTACCGTTCGACGTGAGATGTCTTTTGGAGGGGTTCGATGACAACGCGGATATTCCTGGTCGACGATCACGAGATCGTCAGACGCGGATTGTTCGACCTACTCGGTGGGGTCGAGGACTTCGTGGTGGTGGGCGAGGCGGCGTCCGTGGGGGAAGCGCTGGCCGCGGTACCGCAGAGCAACGCCGACGTCGCTGTTCTGGACGTACGCCTGCCTGACGGCAACGGCGTCGAACTGTGCCGAGAACTCCGCTCGATGCTTCCCGACCTCCGCTGCCTGATGCTCACGTCGTACGCCGACGACGAGGCGTTGCTCGACGCGATCATGGCGGGCGCCTCGGGATTCGTCCTCAAGCAGATTCTCGGAACCGATCTGGTCGCTGCAGTCCGCACAGTCGGGCGTGGCGGTTCACTGCTCGACAGTCGTGCAACCGAGGCGCTGATGCAGCGGATCCGCAGCGACCGTACAGCTGATCCGTTGGCCGAACTTTCCGATCAGGAGCGAGCAGTCTTCGACCTCATCGGAGAAGGGCTCACCAACCGGGAGATCGGCGCGCGATTGTTCCTCGCGGAGAAGACGGTCAAGAACTACGTGACGCGTCTGCTCTCGAAGCTGGGCATGCAGCGTCGTACTCAGGCTGCGGTGCTGGCGACCGAAATCCGTAGCGGCAGTCGCTAGGATCTAACGACCGGATTTCGGTCGATTCGAGTTGGTGCGACCGAGCGGTACTCGCCAGAGCAGGCGTGCACCGCTCGGATCGTGATTGACGATCGTGCACGTACCGCCGCAATGTTCGGCGCGGCGCTCCAGATTGTGCAGTCCACTCTTGTGGAAGTCGGAGGGGAGTCCGACGCCGTCGTCCTCGATCGTGATCGCAAATTCGACGTCCGCGGTGACAGCGATGGTGATGTGGCGTGCGTGTGCATGCCGAAGGACGTTGCTCAACCCCTCACGCAGCACGGCTTCGGCGTGCTGGTGGATCCCGGGATTCACCAGAGTGTCGATGGCGCCGGAGAATTGGACGCTCGGGGTCACCGCGGACTGTGCGGTGGCGTCGCCGATGACATCGAGGAGGCGTCGGCGCAGGCTCGACGAATCGGTGGCCGTCGGAGTCTGCAGATCGAAGATGGTTGTCCGAATCTCGCGGACTGTCTTGTCGAGCTGTTCGAGAGATCGTTTGACAATCGCGCGCGCCGACTCCGGGAGGGTCTCGTCCGGAAGCGTGCTCTGCAGGCTCATTCCGCTCGCGAACAGTCGCTGGATGACGTTGTCGTGCAGGTCTCGTGCGATGCGGTCGCGGTCGGCGAGAACGGACAACAGGCGTTGCGCCTTTTGTTTCTCGTCGAACTCGATTGCAACGGAGCCGAGTTCGGCCATCGACTCGATCCGGGTCAGTTCGTCGTGATCCCAGTGTGTGTTGGTGGAATTCGACGCCACGATGACCGCGCCGACTACACCCGAGGCGACGCACATCGGTGCCACTACCGCACTCCCAGCCGACGGCACCAGTTCGGTGAGTGCGCCTAAAGTGGTGAGTACCTGTAGCTTTCGAGTGCTCCGCACCACGTCGAACGGATAAGTGGTCGCCGGGATTCTGACGCCACGTGACGTGGTCCGGGCGCTGGCCGCGGCGTGAACCTGTGCGTAGCCGTTCTCGCAGATCACCACGATCACGTCGTCGACGCCGGTCAGGTCCCGAACGCGACTGGCAAGAAGTTGCAGGCCGTCCTCGAGCGAGTCACCGGCCAGCAACCGCGAGCGGATGGCAGATGTTGCGGTGAGCCATCTTTCACGAGTTCGTGACTGCTCGAACAGTCGGGCGTTTTCCACAGCGATACCGGCTGCGATGGCGAGGGCTTCGAGAATGACCTCGTCTTCCTGGGTGAACTCGGCCTGTCCCCGTTTCTCGGTCAGGTAGATGCTTCCGAACACCTTTCCCCGCATCATGATCGGCGCTCCGAGGAAGCTCTCCATCGGTGGATGATTTGCGGGGAATCCCACCGATTCGGGATGGTCGCCGAGATGGGCCACACGCAAAGTCTGCGGGTGATTCATCAGAACACCCAGCACGCCATGACCTTCGGGGAAATGTCCCATGGTCGCGCGTTGGGACCCGGAGATTCCCTCGTACACGAATTCCGAGAGCCCGCCCCCCGGCGCCGCGACCCCCAGGGCGCCGTAGCGGCAATCCAGAACCGTTGTCGCAGAGGTGATGATCCGTTGAAGCGTCAGGTCGAGGTCCAGGCCGGAGCCGACCACCAGGACCGCCTCGAGCAGGCGGTGGAGTGTCGGTATGTCGGCATTGGAATCGCCCAGGCGGTCGAGCAACTCGCCGAACGTACGTGCCGGACTGTGACCCGAAGCTTCGACCATGGTCGAAGCATATCGCCTCACCGAACGTCAGCTCTCCTGGCGGCGACCTTCCCACCACGACGACCAGTGATGCTTGATCTCGTCGAACTCGTCATCGCTCAGGTCGTAGGTGGTCAGCAGGATGGACATGCCTCCGTCGGGCCGCTGCGCCGTCACCGACTGGGTGGCGACAGACAGCAAGCCAGGGCCGAGATCCTCGACTGTCAACCCGAATTGGTGGTCGGTGACGTAGTCGACGACGCCTTCGAAATAGTCGCCGGGAGCGATTGTCACCGCGTACCGACTTCCCGCTTCCAATTCGATTTCGGTGAGCCCGAGGACGCTTGCCACGTTCTCACCGGGGAGCAGAAGGCCGTCGAGATAAATGGTTCTACGCTCGGCCAGTCCGTGGTGCTCCACTGCGAATCTGAGCAGCTGGAGGAATGTCGTCCAGCCCTCGGTGATGTCGTCGTACCAGTCGTCGTCGGCAGATTTGGCCGGTCGGTCGATGCGGACGACCGTCTTGCCGTCCTGTTCGCGAAGTGAGAAACGGTCGCCGTTTCCGAGTTTCAGCGTCAACGCTTCGGGGTCGGCCTCAGCGGTGGAGTAGATCTGGGTGATTTCGTCGTCGAGTCCGTCGTACTCCCAGCCGAACCAACGTCGAATCAGCGACGGGTCGCGCAGCGCGGGCCAGAGTACGGACGGGGCTGCGACGATGGACACTTCGATCACGGTTTCGCTCACGCGGAAGACGCTACCGATTTCAGCCCTTCATGGCGACGGTCAGTAGAAATGCAACGTCTTCGAGCGCTTCGACGCTGTGCCGGTCGGCCGGGACGGTCAGGAAATCACCCGTGGATCCTTTCCACTGGTCGCTCCCACATACAAGATTCAGCTTCCCGCTCAGGACCAACAATGTGGCTTCGCCCGGACTGTCGTGTTCGGCGAGGCTCTTGCCGGCGCTCAGCGCGATCACCGTCTGTCGCAGGCTGCGCTGGTGGCCACCGTAGACGGTTTGTGAACTGCGACCGCTGGTCGCCGAGCCCGCCAGTTTCAACTGTTGGCGAGCGAGAGCGGTCAGTGACTTCTTGTCCATCTAAGACCTCTCGGAAGCGGTGAATGTCCTTCTTGGAGTATGACCGACTCACTCGCGAGGTGCCTCGTTATCGGCGGAAGTCGGTCAGCGCGTGTACTCCAACCAGCGGAAGCGCAGGCCGCTCTTCTCCGAGGTCTGCCAGGGCTCGTCGGATTTCAGGTTCCATTCGGGGCCGATCTCGGGAGCAAAAGCATCACCGGCGATGTCGAGGTCGATCTCGGTCACCAGTAGATGCGTCGCGAATGGCAGTGCAGCCGAATAAATTTGCCCGCCACCGACGACGAAGACGTCACCGTCCGGCAACGCCAGGGCGTCGTCCAGACTGCGGACCACCTCGGCGCCTTCGGCGTGCCATTGCGGATCGCGTGTGACGACGATGTTCCGACGCCCGCTGAACGGACGGAACTTCGATGGAATGGAGTCCCAGGTGCGCCGCCCCATGATTACCGGATGGCCCATGGTGACGCGTTTGAAGTAAGCCATGTCCTCGGACACGCGCCACGGGATCGAGTTGTCGGCGCCGATGACGCCGCCGTGGGCCTGCGCCCAGATGAGGGTGACTGTGCGATCGGTCATCGTCAGACCGCTACCGGGGCTTTGATCGCGGGGTGGTGCTGGTAGTCGACGATCTCCACGTCCTCGAAGGTGTAGTCGAAGATGGAGTCGCGCTTGTTCAGCTTCAGGGTCGGCAACGGCAGCGGTTCGCGGCCGAGCTGCTCGGTCACCTGGTCGACGTGATTGTCGTAGATGTGGCAGTCGCCGCCGGTCCAGACGAACTCGCCGACGTCGAGTCCGGCCTGCTGGGCCATCATGTGGGTGAGCAGCGCGTAGCTGGCGATGTTGAACGGAACGCCGAGGAACATGTCGGCGCTGCGCTGGTACAGCTGGCAGGAGAGCTTGCCGTCGGCGACGTAGAACTGGAAGAAAGCGTGGCACGGCGCCAGGGCCATCTGTGGAATGTCGGCGACGTTCCACGCCGAAACGATGATCCGCCGCGAATCGGGGTTGGAGCGCAGGGTCTCGACGGTCTGCGTGATCTGGTCGATGTGCTCGCCCGAAGGGGTGGGCCAGCTACGCCACTGGACGCCGTAGACGGGGCCGAGTTCACCGTTCTCGTCGGCCCACTCGTCCCAGATGGAGACGCCGTGCTCGTGCAGCCACGCCACGTTGGAGTCGCCGCGCAGGAACCACAGGAGTTCGTTGACTATCGACTTGAGGTGGACCTTCTTGGTGGTGACGAGCGGAAAGCCGTCGGCAAGATCGAAACGCATCTGGTGACCGAAGATGCTGCGGGTGCCGGTTCCGGTTCGATCGGATTTGGCGGTACCCGTCTCCATGACGAGCCGGAGGAGGTCTTCGTAAGCAGTGGAGACAGTCACGGGATCAGTCTAGGGCCTGCCTTGCTGTGCGCCCTTATTAACCTCCGGCGGTTAATAAAGGCGCACGGCAATATAGCCTCGGCACATGCGCGAACTCTTGGTGATCGGTATCGGTGCTGGTGATCCCGACCAGGTGACGGTTCAGGCGATCAAGGCCATGAACAGGGCCGATACCTTCTTCATCATCGGAAAGGGTGACGAGAAGCAGGCCCTGGTCGACTTGCGCACCGGGATTCTCGACGAGCACGTTCACCTCGACTACAAGGTGGTCGAGATCACGGACCCGCCGCGGGACCGAACCCCCACCGATTACGAGGGCGTCGTCGAGGACTGGCACGAGCGTCGGGCCGCGAAATTCGAAGCGGAATTTGCGGCCGAACCTGGCGTCGGCGCGATTCTCGTCTGGGGTGATCCCTCCCTCTACGACAGCACTCTGCGGATCGTCGAGCGCGTGCTCGCTCGCGGGAGAGTTTCGTTCGACTACTCCGTCATCCCGGGAATCACCAGCGTGCAGTCGCTGGCTGCACAACACCGAATCGTCCTCAACCGAATCGGCGAACCCATCCACATCACGACCGGCCGCAAACTGGCCGAGGGATTGCCCGACGGCGTGGACAATGCCGTCGTGATGCTCGACGCGCATTGCACCTTCACTCAGGTAAGCGAAAACGACGCCGAGATCTGGTGGGGCGCGTACCTCGGGACCCCGGACGAGGAGTTGATTTCCGGCAAACTGCGTGACGTCGAAGATCGGATCGTCGCTCGCCGGGCGGAGTTGCGTGAGAAGCACGGTTGGATCATGGATACGTACCTCGTTCGGCGCTGACAACCGACCCTGAATTTGCCGCCTCGATCCTGCACTCTTGATCCCGAACGACGGTCTGCGCACCTATGATCTGCGCATGACATCGTTCGGGCAGGACCGACTGCAGTCGATTCTGCCCGCGCCGCGTGGCCGTGAAAAATCAGCTGTGAAGTCGGCTTTCGACCTTCTGGTTCAGTGGTATCGGCGTCCTGATCAATTCGACAGTTTCAATCGATACCTCGCCACGAAGGGCTTGGAGCTAGCTGTCCGATTGCTGGTCATCGGCTCGCTGACGACGGTCATCATTGCGATGACTCTGCTGCGCTTCAGCGACGCGGGCGTGCACAACCACGTCACCAGCGTCGTCAACGCCGTTATCATCGCCGTCACGATTGCGGTGATCGTGCTCTTCTGCCTTCTGCCCGAAATCACGCGTCGGTGGTCGTACTTCTTTGTCGCCTACTGCGAGGTCGGCGTATTCGTCGGTGTGTTCTTGAACAACGACCCTTTCATCGGGTTGATCCAGTGTGTGCTCTTCGTACTGATCGGTGGTTACATCGCGTACTTTCACAACGCGAGACTCCAGGCGGTTCACATCGCGCTGTCCATCGTGGTTCTGGCAGTGGTCGGCCGAAAGGTTGCGGTCTACGCGGATCCTGCGTTGGCCACAGCACTGTGCCTGATCATCGCCACCGGGATCGTGGTCATCCCGTTCGCCTGCCAGTTCGTCCTCTCACTTCTCGGCTCCGACGCGGACAGTTCGGATGTGGATCCGTTGACAGGGCTTCTGAATCGGCGCGGGCTGCAGCGAGCTGTTGTCGAAATGGGGGCGACGGGGCATGCGTCGAGCAAGTCGTCGTATGTCGTCGCGATTGTCGATGTCGATTCGTTCAAGAGCGTCAACGACTCACAGGGGCACGAAGAAGGCGATCTCGTACTTCGCCAGATTGCTGATCGACTGCGGTGGTGCGGCGGCGAGAAGGCGCTCTTCGCCAGATTCGGTGGGGACGAGTTCGTGTTGGTAGACACGATAGACGTCGGCGCAGCGCCTGCGTTCGAAGACAATCTGCGAAGGCACTTGCGAATCGACGATCGTGATCCGGTAGTGACCACCAGCGTCGGAGTCGCGATCACCTCTGCCGAATGGTCGTCGATTATTTCCGACGAGGAGTTGACGGAACTGTTTCGAGTAGCCGATGCCTCGATGTACCGCGCGAAGGCCGCCGGCGGCGATCAGGTTGTGATGTGGGACGGCAAACAGTGAAAATTGTCTGATTGCGGGGAGTTGACTGGATTACCCTGACCCTATGGAATCTGCCGAGAGTGTTGAGCGTTCGGACGCCGTGGCGTCTCGACGACCGCTCTCGGGTCCCGCGTTCCGGCTGATCTCTTCTCAACTTGTCGATTGGTATCGGCGTCCGGACCAATTCGACACCTTCAATCGCTATCTCGCGGACAAAGGGTTGACCGTCGCCTCGCGGTTTCTCGTCGTCTGCTCGTTGGTGCTGGTCACCGTGATCATGTTCCTCACTCGCTTCAGTCCACAGGGCCCGACCACTTCGCACGCGCGCACCGCGAACGCAGTCATCATGGTCATAACCGTGATGATGGCCGTCGCACTCTCGACGAGGCGCAATCTCTCCCGTTCCTGGTCTTACGCCTTTGTGCTCTACTCGGAAGTGGGAATAGCGGCCGCAATGCTGCTGTACTCCAATCCACTTGCAGCACTGGCACACGCCGTGATGTTCTCGGTGATCGGCGGATACATCGCGTTCTTCCACAATGCTCGAATACAGAGCCTTCACATGTTGTGGGTATTCGTCGTGGTCATCGGCATCGTGACACGTACGGCCGTGGTCGAAAACGATGTGGATACTCCGGTTCTGGTCGCGTTGGTAGTACTGGTCGGCGCGGCAATCTACGTGATTCCCTTTGCCTGTCAGTTCATTTTCTCCATCCTCGGCACCGACGCGTTGAACTCGCAATTGGACCCACTGACGGGACTGCTCAACAGGAGGGGACTGGCCGACGAAGTGCGACTGTTGCTGGAGCGGTCGTACACGCACTCGGCGCTCTTGGTAGTCGCCGCCGTCGACATCAATCGATTCAAGGCCATCAACGACGAGTACGGACATACCGTCGGTGACGCTGTGATCGAAAAAGTCGGATCGAGACTGGTCGAATGCGCCGGCCCGGCGGCCTTGATCGCACGGATAGGCGGCGACGAGTTCGTCATCGTCGATTCGGTCGATCAACGCTCGTTCCATCGACTCGAACATGAGCTACTCCGTTCGACGATCACCTCGCCCGATCATCCCGAGGTGGCGATGAGCGTCGGAATCGCGAAGATCGCAGGGCCTTTCGAATCAGCGGATGATGCGCTGGTCGCCTACCCGACTCTGCTGCGGCGAGCGGATCGGGCGATGTACTCCGCGAAGGCACGCGGTGGGCATTCGGTGGTGCTGCAGACGGAAACGGACTGAGCGCGCTGTGAGTGTCCGTGGTCGGCGTTAGTCTGTTGCCATGCCTGAACTACCCGAGGTGGAAGCGCTGGCAGGGTTCCTTCGTCAGCACGCGGTCGGCGCAGTGGTGGGACGCGTCGACATCGCTGCATTGAGTGTGCTCAAGACCTTCGATCCGCCGATCACTGCTCTGCAGGGGCGTGACGTCACGGGCGCCGCCCGCTTCGGGAAGCATCTGGCTCTGGATTGCGACGGGTTGTGGTTGGTCACGCATCTCTCCCGTGCCGGCTGGATGCGCTGGCTGGACAATCCATCGGCGACGCCGCCGAAGCCGGGGAAGGGGCCGTTGGCGCTGCGCGTTCATTTCTTCACACCCGAAGGGTTGACGCCGGCATTCGATCTCACCGAAGCCGGCACCAAGAAACGCCTCGCCGTCTGGGTCGTGAACGATCCGCAGGAGGTTCCGGGCATCGCCCGGTTGGGGCCGGACGCGATGGCCGTGACCGAAGCCGAGTTCGCACAGATTCTGGGCGGAACGTCGGCGCGGATCAAGAACTCGATAGTCGAGCAGTCGTTGATCGCCGGTATCGGGAACGCCTACTCGGACGAGATCCTCCACACCGCGAAACTCTCGCCTTTCGCGACCTCGTCGCGGCTGACGCCGGATCAGATTTCGACGCTGTATGCCGTGATGCGATCCACGCTGGCCGACGCGATCGAGCGTTCGGAAGGTCAGGACGCGGCCCGGCTCAAAGGTGAGAAACGCTCGGGGATGCGAGTGCATGCTCGTACCGGACTTCCGTGCCCGGTGTGCGGTGACGTCGTACGCGAAGTGTCGTTCGCGGAGCGCTCTTTTCAATACTGCGCGACGTGCCAGACCGGCGGTAAGCCGTTGGCGGACAGGCGAATGTCGAAACTGCTCAAGTAGCGAACTGCGCTGCGAGTAGTTCGACGAACTCGCGGGCGAGCGCCGACGAATGGGTGGGTTCGGTGATTGCGTGGACGATCCGATGCGGCGCATCGGTGATCGGAATACAGACCAATTCGGGGTGCAGGGCGCTCATGGACCGGGGGAGCAAACCTACGCCCAGGCCGTTGGCGGTCAGTGAACAGATCAGGTCTACCGAGTTGGCTTCAAGTGTTTTTCCCCGAGGGACCTGTGATTCGGCGAAGGCTTGGTCGGTTTGGACACGGGCCTCGCTGCCGGAGGCGAAGTCCACGAGAGTGTGATCGCGTAGGTCTTCGAGCCTGATCGACGAAGCCTGGGCAAAGGGATGGTCAGGAGCAACGAACGCTGCGGTGGGTTCACTCCACAGCGGCGCGGCGGCAAAGCTCTTGGGTAGGCGACCTGCGGCCAATCCGACAATGCCGACGTCGATTGCACCGGACCGGACTCCTTCGATAACTACTTCACTGCCGTACGGTCGCGCGGTGATGTTGATTGCAGGGTGGCGCCGTGTCAGATCTGCCAGCGCGCGTCCGACGTCGACGCGCCCCGCCGAGGTGATGGTGCCGACCGTCAACCGCACTTGCTCGTTGCTCCGTGCGGAGACATCACTGACGAGTCTCGACACGGCGCCGAGTACCTCGCGGGAGCGGGCGACAAAAACCTCGCCTGCAGCAGTCAGGCCGACGTTTCGGCTGTTCCGGTTGAACAATTCGACTCCCAGTTCCTTTTCGAGGTCTCTGATCTGGGCACTCAAGGCGGACTGGGAAACGTGCAACCGCGACGCTGCTCGGCTGAAGTGTCTGTCTTCCGCGACTGCCAGGGCGTAGCGGATGTGACGTAGTTCCATTGCACCAATCTATCGTTTCTGGAGATAGATCATGCATATCTATCTATTGGACGCGCGTCGGTGTAGGCGGTCATGCTTGACGACATGATTTCAAGCGACGCGCGTCCGAGGCTCGGACTACCGATAGTGCTGCTGATGGCTGCAGCGACGGGCCTGTGCGCGGGCGGTAACTATTTCAACCAGCCACTCCTCGATTCCATCGCAGATCACCTGAATGTGTCGGCCTCCGCAGCGGCCGCGACGGTGACCATCGCGCAGGTCGCGTATGCACTCGGATTGATACTTCTGGTTCCGGTGGGCGACATGGTGGACCGACGCAAGCTGACGGTAGGGCTCATGCTGCTGGCGGCGACCGGTCAAGCGGTCAGCGGATTTGCGCCCAACTTTGCCACGCTGGCAGTGGGAATCGCTGTCGCTGGCGTCTTTTCGGTCGCCGCCCAGGTGCTGATTCCGTTTGCCGCCTCGCTGGCCGAACCTGAGAGGTCCGGTCAGGTGGTCGGCACGATCATGAGTGGACTGCTGATCGGAATCCTGCTGGCGCGCAGCGTTGCCGGCGTCCTCTCCGGATTGGGAGGTTGGTCGACGGTATACAAGGTTGCGGCGGTGCTGATGGTGGTGATGGCCGTGGCATTGTGGCGATCTCTGCCTTCCGATTCCGCAGATCGCCCGAAGGCAAGCTACCGCGCAACGCTCGCTTCGGTAGGGAAGTTGGCTGCGACCTTGCCGCGCCTGAGAACCCGATCGGCCATGGGCGGACTGGCTTTTGCTGCTGTCAGCACCGTCTTCACGACGATGGCCTTTCTTCTGTCCGGCGAATTCGGCTACAGCGACACTCAAATCGGCTTGGTCGGACTACTCGGTGTGGCGGGAGCTTTGATGGCGACGGTGGCGGGCAGACTGGCCGATCGGGGATTGGGTCAGCTGGCGACCGGCGGCGCCATCGCGATTCTCTTGGTGTCGTGGCTTCCCTTTGTCGCCGGTGCCACCCACGTGGTGTGGTTTCTCGTTGCCATCGTCCTTGCCGACCTCGCGCTGCAGGGAGTGCACGTCAGCAACCAGAACGTGATCTACGCCCTTGTCCCCGAAGCGCGTTCGCGTGTGAATTCCGTGTACATGACCACCTACTTCGTCGGTGCTGCCGTGGGCTCGGCGGTGGGGTCAGTGGTGTGGAAGTCGTACGGCTGGAACGGAGTATGCATCGCCGGGTTGGTCTTCTCCGTTGCAACGGCGATGGTGTGGGTGCATGATCGCCGACTGGAGACGGCTGAACTGCGAATCCCGCAATCCCCTGTTGCAGTGGGGTAGGCACCCACACCTTCTCGGCTCCAGCACCTTTCAGATTTCGGCACCGTCCACCAGGATCTTGCCGACGCGTTCGGGATAGAACGACACGTGGTCGTCGATCCCGGACGCTTCGGCGGTAGTGAACGGATAGAACCACGCCAGATCCTCGATCGGAGCGAGTTCGGTTGTGCCGGTGAACGACAGATACGACGCAGTGCCCTTGTAGGGGCAGGCCGTGGTGGTCGGGGACGGCGCAAAGTACTCGCTGCGAACGTCGATTCTCGGAATGTAGTACCGCGTGGGCAGTCCGGTTTCGAAGAGCAGTCTGGGTCGTCTCGTCTCGGCGACCAGTACGTCGCCGACAAAGACCTGGACGTGGCGGGACGAGGGGAGTGCGTCGATACGTACGTATGGATCGCGGGCGTGGACAAAGACCTGTTGATCCTCCTCGTACCAGGCGTCCATGCGATCCCAATAGAAAGCGACGTACTCACTCAGATCCAGGGAACCGTCGAACTGTTCAGGGTAGGTCCAGACGGCGTCCTCGGCCCGGCGATCCCCGATCTCGATCGTCCAGTAGGTGGCGTCACCTTTCCATGGGCAATGGGTGGTCGTCGACGTCGGGACGAGGAATTCGGTACGAACGTCCGCGAGGGGGATGTAGTACATCGGCAGGCGGCCGCGTTCGAAAAGGTATACCGAACGAGTGGTGTCTGCGACGGCGTGACCAGCGAAGAAGGCTCGAATTCGGCGGGGGTTCGGCTCCAGTGCGATCCGCCCGTTGGAAGCTGTGATCTGTGTGTCTTCTGCGTGAGTCAGTGCTGTGGACATTCGCGAATGCTCCTGAGATCGGCAGGGTGGTCCTTCCCATCCTGCGCCCGGCAGCAGTTATTTGACAGGTTGGAGTCGAAATACGCGGATCTGGCGCCCGAATGCTCGATCGGCGTAGGTTTCGTACGGCGGCCACGTGGTGGTCGCGAGCTCCCACAGCTTCTTACGCGTGGCGCCCTCCGCCAGACTCGCACCGACCGGTATTTCGACGCCCTTCACTGTCACGATTGCGGTGGGGTTTGCCATCAAATTGAGTGTCCATGCTGGATGCGTATCCTGCCCCCAGTTCGAACCGACGACGACAAACGCATCGTCGTCGGGTGCGTACAGGAGTGGCGTGGTTCGAGAACGGCCGGTCTTACGGCCCGTCGTGGTGAGCAGTAGCTGAGTCACGGTGTTCTCTCCGACCAGCGAGAGCTTGCCTCCCGACACTCTCTGCACTGCTCGATCGAGCGGAACCAGATCCTTGCCGAGATCCGAGAACCATTGTGTATGGCCGACATTGCGCATCAATGACCGGTAGATATTGCGCATCGGACCCCTCGCATTCTCGGCACTGTTTCGAGGCTGGTGCACCTCGACTCGAAAGAGTCTGCCACGTCTGGTCACAGATACCTGAGTCCCAAGGTCCCGAAAGGAATGAAGCGGTCAGCCGAATTCGGTTTTGGTGGAGTAGAATTGGGGCATACCGCCGAAACCGTTCGTTTGTGCGCGTTGGACGGTCGTTGGAAGATCAACCCTCCGAGGTCAAGACATCAGGCTCGAGCCACTCGACGCCGAGCAGTTCGGACAGCGACCGCAGACCGGATCGATCACCACCTTTCAGACCTGTGACCGAATTGAGATTGCGCAACATGACCGTGGCGACGTCCTCTTCCTTGGTGCCCACGCCGAAGGGTATGACCCACGGGCACGTCTGGTAGTCGCGATGCGACCGACCGAACGTCTGTTCTGCCGCGATCCCTGAGTATCGCGGTTGATGAAAGATTCCCGTCCGTGGCAACGGGGACGCGTGAGTGCCGTCCGGGAGTGCTTCGTTGGCATGGAGCGAGATCGAGGTCGTGACATTGAAGACGATGACCGGTGCGTCCCCGCGTTGAAACCGCAGACGTTGACCCTCCTTGTCCGGCACCGCACCGAACAGTTTTGCCACCGAGATCCCGGCGTCTTCGATCATCTCGACCAGTGGATCACCTGCCGTGGAGACGAATTCGACGGCCACCAACACCTGCTTGCCTGCCTTGACCTGCGCCTGCGCCCACTGGGCCGTCGACTCGGCGCGGATCATGCCCGCTTTCTGTCGGTAGCGCAGAACCAGCGCACGGCCGCGCGCGATGTTGCGACTCTTGCGGGCCAATCCCATTTCGTAGGCGTACTCGGCCCACTCCGTCTCGTACTCGGCGCGCTGGGCATGGGTGAGGTCGATCGGCATACCGTCGAGCGGAACGGGTCCCCACGGAGTCGGTCGATGAATCATCAAGGGCGGTTTGCTGTTCGACATCCACCCACGCACGGTCTCGAGCGCGCGAGATTGCAGCGCAGGTGATTCCTTCGCCTCTGCGCTCCACGTCCACTTCCCGTAGGACTTGTCCAGCGGAAGGCCGGACTCGACCAGCCTGGCGCCCAGGTCGGACCAGTACTCCGAAGGTTCTGAATGCAGCTGCGCGAAAAGCGGTGCCAGGTAACGCTGGTCGGCCGGCGTGTGTCCCGGTGTTGCCGTCACGGACAGGACGAACGGCGCTTGCTCGTGAGCATTCGAAAAGCGCGCGACCTTCTCGAATGCCGCCGTGCGCTGTGTGTCGTTGCTGTACAGCTGGGCCTCGTCGGCAATCACCACACCGAACGTGTACTTGGGGCGGCCGTTTCGCGCGATCAGCTTCTTCAATTGGTCAGGCGACATGATCAACCAGCGGAATCCACCGTCGCCCACCGAGGCGATGGAATAGCGCCAATGCGGAATGGTGATCTGTGCGGGTCGATCGACGAGGACGAGGATGTTGGTTTCGCCGCGCTCCTCGGCAATCGTCTTGGCAGACATCACTGCGATCAGCGTCTTACCCAGGCCTGCATTGTCTGCCAACAGAAATCCGCGTTTGCCGGCGCGAGCGGCATCGACGACGGCTGCAGCCCCCGAAACCTGCTCGGGCCGAGGAATTTTGGGTGCAGCAACGGGACGTTCACCGGTGCTGTCATTGATGTCGTCCTCTACCCACTGCTGATAAGAGAAGGGGAGTGCCTTGAATGGAGCGAGTTCTACGGGCAACTCCGTACCAACCCACGCGTAGCTCTTCCATTTCTTGACGAACTGCGCACCAGGCGCCGGCGTCCGAAAGGGAACGTCGAGGAGCCAGACTCTCTCACCAGGGCCGGCAGTCGGCACATCCGGCATCGTCGCGCGTGAGCTCTTCTTTGCGACAGTCTTCTTCGGGGCGGTCTTTCTGGTCGTGTTCCTCTTGGGTGCAGCCTTCTTCGGTGCAGCCTTCTGCGGTGCAGCCTTCTTTGCGGCAGCCTTGCGTGCCGTGGTTGCTTTGCGTGGTGGCATCAGGCGGTTTCTGCTGTGAGGAATTCACGCAGCGTGAGCGCAGGCCGGCCGACAAGGTCCTCCACGGTGCCCGTGATCAGCGCCAATTCACCCTGCGCGATTGCGGTGTACGTCGACACCCATGCGTCGAGTTCCCAAGCGGGTGCGTTGTACGACGCCCGCGATTCGTAAGCTTCCTCGAGCGTTTCCTCGACGTACGTGGTTCGCTTGCCGGTGACTTCGGTGATGATGCTCGCGGCCTCGGAGAGCGTCAGTGCCTCCCGTCCGGTCAGGTTGTACGTCTGTCCGACATGAGAATCCAGATCCTGCAGAACCGACACAGCGACGGCAGCAATGTCGGAGCGCGCTACCGCGCCGACGAGACCGTCCCCTGCGGGTCCGCGGATCACACCGTCTTCACCGGCGAGAGCGGGTAGGAAATCGAGGTAGAAGCTGTCGCGCAGGAAGGTGAATGCGAGCCCGGAAGCGCGGATATGTTCTTCGGTGACCCAGTGATCGCGAGCGAGCGTGAACGTCGCGTCCGGAGCAGCGCCGAGGAAAGACGTGTACACGATGTGCCTGACCCCGGCCTCCGCTGCGGCGTCGATGAAGGTGCGGTGCTGATCCAGACGATCTGCGCTTTCGGCCGCCGAGACCATGAAGAGGGTGTCGATTCCGGCCAGAGCCGCGAGAGCGCGCTTCTGATCCCCGTACGTGGTCTCGGCCGAATCGGCACCGGGGAGCTGCGGTAATCGGTTGACCGACCGTGCGATCAGCCGCTGTGGGACACCGGCGTCGGCCAACGACCGGGCCACCAGTCCGCCGATATGACCGGTCGCGCCGGTGACGGCGATCCTCGCAGACCGTGAATCTACGGACATGGTGCCCCTCCTTCGGTCGGTGTGCATCCCATCTTGCCGGAACCCACTCCCACGTCAGGTCACGACGCGACGATTACACCGCGAGCCACCGACAGAGCGTCGGACAAAGCTGTCCTGGTGTTGTCGTCGAGGGACAGCAGGGGCCGGCGGGGAAGGCCGGCGTCGATGCCGAGAGATTCCAACCCGGCTTTGACCGTCGACGGCAGTCCGCGACTGACGAGGACCTTCAGTAGCGGCTCGATCTGTTCGAACACAGCGGCGGCACCCGACCGATCACCGGATTCGAGTAGACGCCAGAAGTGCACCACCTGTTCGGGGGCCAGACACGGGGCTGCCGTGCACCATCCGCTTGCACCGGCAGAGAAAGATTGCAGTGCAAGAGGATTGCTGCCGTTGAAGAAGGGGATCGTGCCACCGCTCAGTTCGTTGATGCGGTTCATCCGGGTGATGTCGCCGGTGGATTCCTTGATCATCGTGACGCCGTCGACGGTGGAGACGAGATCGACGAGAAATTCCGGCGACATGTCGATCCCGGTGGTGGCCGGATTGTTGTAGATCATCGTGGGAATGTCGACGGAATCGGCCACCGCGGTGACGTGTTCACGAATCTCCTGCTCACCCAGATGCCAGTACGACGTGGGGAGGATCATCATTGCGTCGGCTCCGGCGTCTGCCGCGATCGATGCTCGGCGGAGTGCTCCCGCCGTCGTCAGATCCGACACTCCGACGACGGTGGGGACTCGGCGGTCGACGTAGTCGACAGTCTCCCGAGCGACCGTCTCCCACTCTGCATCGTCGAGATAGGCGCTCTCGCCGGTACTGCCGAGTGGGGCTATCGCGTCGACACCACTGCTGATCATGCTGTCGAGGAGCGTGTGTAGCGGCTTGGGGTCGAATGCTCCGGTGTCCCGGTCGAACGGGGTGACGGGATAGGCGACGATTCCCTTGATGGTGCTGCTCATGAGGCTCTCAGTTCTGTTGGTGGGAAACAAAAGTCAGTTGGTCAGTGTGTCGGGATGATTGCGGAGAGCGCGACGGGCGTAGTAAGCGAAGTTCGCCTCGCTGCGCCGAGGAGTCAGTGTCCAATCGTGTGCCTCCTTCGCCAGGCGAGGCGGTAGCGGCTTGATGTCTCCGGCAGCCATCGCCAGCAACTGCAGTCTGGCCGCTCGCTCGATCAGATGCCCGAGAGAGCATGCCTCTTCGACCGTGTTGCCGACGACGAGTTGGCCGTGGTGGGCGAGCAGAATTGCCCGCTTGTCGCCGAGTGCAGCCGAAATGATCTCGCCCTCCTCGTTTCCCACGGGAACCCCGGGCCAGTCGGCGAGAAATGCGCAGTCGTCGTAGAGCGGCGCGATGTCCATTTGGGAGACGACGAGGGGAATCTCGAGCATCGACAGCGCCGTCGCATGTAGTGGGTGTGTGTGGACGATGCAGTTGACGTCGGGTCGTGCGCGGTAGATCCAACTGTGGAACCTGTTGGCGGGGTTCGGCATGCCCTCCCCGTCGAGGACTTCGAGATCCTCGTTGACGAGCAGGAGGTTGTCCTCGGTGATCTCGTCGAACCCGAGGCCGAGTCGCTGTGTGACAAACGTTCCTGGCTGCCCACCGCGGGCGGAGATCTGTCCGGCAAGGCCGGAATCGTGGCCGGCGTCCGACAGTGCCCGGCAGGTCAGTGCGATCTTCTGTCGAAGAGTCCAACTACCTGTCGTTACTTCGGTGAGCATCTTCGTCTCGGCGGTCGCCATGAGTTCCTGCTTGCTCGTATGCATCGTGTCGGTCATGGGGTGTGCCTTTCTCGGGACCCGGAAATCAATGACATTCCGTCACCTATAAGACACAAAGTGTCATATAGGACGGAAATGCGCAACCCTCGATTCATGCATCGCTGATCGCCGCAGGTCAATGTATTGGTAGGGTGATGACACAAAGTCGCGTGAGGGGAACCGAATGGCAGCGTTTTTGCGAACACATCGGCGTCGCGCCGGTCTGACGCTCGAGGGCCTGGCCGAGCAGACCGGTCTGACGAAGAGCTATCTCTCCAAGGTCGAGCGGGGTATCAGTACCCCGTCGATCGCGGTGGCACTCAAGATTGCGCGTGTGCTCGACGCCGATGTGGGGCAACTGTTCTCGGACAGTATGGAGGGAAATGCCATGACGATCGTGCGCGCGAAGGACCGCGTGATCGACCCGGCCAACTCCGTGCAGTCTTCCGTCTACGATCCGATCGCGCCCTCACTGGTCGGAAAGGCCATGCAGCCGTTCGTGGTTCATCCGGCCTCGGTGATGGGTCCCAAGTTCATGGACCACACGGGAGAGGAGTTCGTGTTCGTGCATTCCGGATCCGTAGAATTCGAAATCCCCGGGCAGACGATGCACCTCGACGCCGGCGACAGCTTGTACTTCGACGCGAATACGCCGCACCGGATGCGGTCGGTGTCGGCGGATCGTGCGGTGGTGCTGGTTGTCGTCTACGACAAGCCTTCGGCTGGATCACCCAGCGGTGACTCGCTGGAAACGCACTGCGGGGTGGGCAGATGACGCTGGGGATCGACACGACACTGACGCTTCTCGCGGCCGGTCTGATCTTCCTTCTCTCCCTGTGCCTGGGAATCTGGAAATACCGACAGATGGCCACTTCGGACAATCACCTCGCCCATCCGTATGTCGACATCGCACACCGCGCTGCCCTGATGTACTCGTTTGCGACGCTGCTGATCGCGGTGTTCGTCGAACTCAGTGCGTGGCCGACGTGGATCAACCTGACCAGTGCCGCAGTGGTCGTGTTCTTCTTTCTCGCAGCGATATTCAGCTACATCGCTCACGGTGCGATGAAGGACACCGACAATCAGTTCGAGTCCGCCGGTCCGCCCCTGCACCTCGGGATGTTTCTGCTGATCCTCGGTGAGGTGGGCGGATTTGCCGTCCTACTCGCAGGTTTCGTGAAAGGTCAGTTCTTCTGATCGGGCTTCAGCGCCTGTGCTCGTAGCCGATCCAAGCCCGTCGACGCTCACCCATCGGGTCGTTCTCCACTCGGGACGTCTCGTCGAAGATCATTGTTTGCCGCTCCGGTACGGAGTAGGCGGGCCAATCCCGGTCCGGGACTCCGTGGCGGGCGAAATGGATCCAGTGGCGCTGCATGGTGGAGGTCACCGCAGTCAGTCCGCGGCGCCCACCGACCGCTGTCAAGGCCGCGGTGAGTGCATCCGAACGCCCGAAGACCGCAAGCAATTCGGTGGCGTGGGTAGCGCCCATGCCGATGAGTCTGAGCAGGCGAGGCGCAAAATCGTAGCGGTAACTGTAGGTAGGAGCTACCTGGCAATGACCCTGTGCGCAGAGTATCGCGGGCTCCCAGAACGTGATGTCGCCGCCGAGATCTGCGGCAGCAAACCGGTGCGGATACGTGGGATACGCCGCGAGCGCACGTGCTTTCACTTCAGGGGTGGTGTGGGAGAACATCTTCTCGATCCGAACCGGGTCGGTAGGCAAGATGTCGAGAACGCGCGGGAAGATTCTTCCCTCGTGGAGATTCGAACCGACGAGCAGCGGAACGGGGTGGGCGCGTCCGGCGGCGAACACGTCGAGCGGGTGTTCGGGAAGGACGTCGTCACCCACCACGGGGGCAAATGCCCGCGTTCCGGGTTCTTCGTCCGCGCCGCGGCGCGCAAGTTCTTCGCCGGCATCGACCAGGTCCTTCACCGAAGCGGAGCGCAGCCACGATGCCGGATCGGCATCCGGAGCCTGTGCGATCTCGAGGAACTCGCGTGCCCAACGGTGCGCTCGCTCTTTTCCGTATGCCGAAGCAGCCGGCGGACTTTGAGCGATGGCCCGGGCGAACAGCCCTCGTGCCGCCGGCGTTGCCATCAGAGTGGTGACCGCGTTGGCGCCGGACGATTCACCGAAGACGGTGACGGCGTTCGGGTCGCCACCGAAAGCGGCGATGTTGCGTTGGACCCACGTCAGCGCGGCGATCTGATCGCGCAATCCGAGGTTCGTCTCGAATGATTGTTCCGCAGTGGAATATTCACTGAAATCGAGGTAGCCCAACGCGCCGAGACGATATTGGATCGAGACGTAGACGATGTCGCCACGTTCGACCAGGCTCGTTCCGCGGTACATGGGCGTCGACGGATTCCCGCCGTTGTACGCGCCGCCGTGAATGAAGACCATGACCGGTCGCAACGAATCCGACGGTACCTGCGGGGCCACGACATTGACGAAGAGTGAGTTCTCGTCGAAGTTGCTCTTGCGCTGCGGAGACGGAGAGCCGAATGCTTCCGCCGGGCGGACACCATGCCAAGCCTCGACCGGCTGCGGTGCGCGAAATCTCCAAGGACCGGTCGGGGCCGTTGCGTAGGGGATTGCTCGCCAGGTGCGCAGTCCTCGATCGAGGCGCCCGCGTACGACCCCGGAATCGAGAGTGATCTCGAGGGGGCTCGTCACGGTAGGGAGATGTCGGTGCCGTGGCTACGGTAACCGCTGTATCCCGCCCAGGCCAAGCGTTGTTCACGTCTGGGATCGTTCTCGACGCGGACGATCTCGTCGAAGATCATGGTCCGACGCTCCTGCCCCTCGTAGCGCGGCCACGATCCGCGCGGCGAGCCGTGCTCGGCGAAGTGAAGCCAGTGTCCCTGAACAGATTCGGTGACTGCGCGCAGTCCGCGTCGACCGCCGGGAAGGGTGAGGCCGCGCCCGACAAGGGTGTCACCGATGCCGAAGACTGCAAACATCTCGAATCCGTGTGTGGCGTCGAGGCCGAGCCAGCGCATCATCGTCGGCGCGAAGTCGAATCGGTAGGCGTATGTCGGCGCTGATTGTGCGTGCGCTTGCATCAACTCCACGGACGGGTGCCAGAACGTGACGTCTCCGCCGACGTCGATCGCGGACTGCTCGTCCGGGTAGCCGGGATAGGTTGCGAGGATGCGCTTCCCGGCCTCGGGATCGGTGAGGGCAAACATGGTGTCGATGCGCGACGGGTTGGTCGGAAGTGCGTCGAGCACCTTCGGGAACAGCGTCCCCTCCCGTCTGTTGGTGCCGATGATCATCGGCACCTGGTGTGCCGATCCTTCTTTGAATGCGTCCAAGGGGGAGCGCGGCAGGAAGTCGCCGTCGACGACCGGTCCGAAGGGATGTAGTCCAGGTGTGTTCGCGAGTACCTCGGCGCCCAGTCTGCTTCCGGCTCTGCCCAATTCGACGGCTGTCGCCGAGGTCAGGGCCTTCGCGGGTGGTAGGCCGGAATTGAGGATCTCGACGAAACGCGCGCCCCAGGCATGCGATCGCTGCGTGCTCGAGACCAGATCCGGAGCCGAACTCTCGGCGATAGCGCCGGCAAAGAGTCCCTTGGCGGCCGGAGTCGCCATCAGGGTGGTGACGGCGGTGGCTCCGGCGGATTCACCGAAAATCGTGACTTTTTCAGGATCCCCACCGAAGGCGGCGATGTTGCGTTGCACCCACTGCAGGGCCGCGACCTGATCGCGCAGTCCGAGGTTGGAGTCGAATACGCGCTCGGATGTGGAGAACGGGGTGAAATCGAGGTAGCCCAGAGCGCCGAGTCGGTAGTTGATCGAGACGTAGACGACGTCGCCGCGTTCGACGAGGGACACGCCCGAGTACAAGCCGGTGGCCGAGGTCCCGATGGTGTTTGCCCCACCGTGGATGAAAACCATGACGGGACGCGGAGTATTGCCGGTGTTCGCGGGGGCGAGCACGTTGAGCGTCAGGCAGTCCTCGCTGCTCGGCTGGTACTTCCCGGGCGCGAGCAACAGCCCCTTCTTGTGTTGGACAGACGCGTCGCCGAACCTGGTCGCGTCGCGTTCTCCGGTCCACGGCGTGACCGGCTGGGGTCGCGTCAGACGCAGTGTTCCGACCGGCGGCCGGGCGTAGGGAATTCCGCGCCAGGCACGAAGTTTTCCCACCCGGCGGCCGCGCAGGGTGCCGTCGGCCGTGGTCACAAGTATGTCGGACGCCATGTCGCGACTATACGTACTTCGGGAGCGCGTCAGCGGCGAGCCTCCAGCAATCGAAGCCAGACTTCACTGACCGTCGGATACGAGGGCACCGCATGCCAGAGAGTTTCCAGTGGTACGGCGCCGACGACCGCGATTGTCGCCGCATGCACCAGCTCGGATACTTCGGGCCCGGCGAAGGTAGCGCCGAGGATCACGTCGGTGGCCTTGTCGATCACCAACTTCGCGCGCCCCGAGTAGTCGTCGCGCAGCAGCGAAGATCCCGCGACTGCGAGTTCGATCTCCACGACTTCGACGTCGTAGCCGTCGTCGCGAGCTTTCTTCTCGGTGCGTCCCACCCAGGCGATTTCGGGTGAGGTGAACACCACCTGGGGGACCTGTCCATTGTCCGCCGACGCCGTGTACCGAGGTCCCCTGAGTCCGCGGCTCTCGGCCCGCGCGGCGATGACGTCTCCGCAGACTCTCGCCTGATACTTGCCCATGTGGGTGAGGGGAGAACGACCGTTGATGTCGCCGACGGCGTAGAGCCACTCACCTTGGGCACAGAGGTGATCGTCAGTGGTGACGTACTTGCCGTCCTCGAGGCCGATGACGGACAAGCCGAGATCGGCAGATGTCGGCCCGCGGCCCGCCGCGACGATGACCTCGTCGACTTCGATCACGCCGGACGATGTCTCGATGCTGACGGGTCCACCGTGGATGTGACCTTCGCCGGTGTCCTTGGCATCGGGGCGTGAGACCGAGTTGACGGCAGTGCTCAGTCGAACGTCCACACCGCGGGCACCGAGTGCTTCGGCCACCATCGTTCCGGCAAACGGTTCTGCTGATTTCAACAGAGCATCGCCCCTCACGAGCAACGTCACGTGAGCGCCGAACGACGACAACCACGTTGCGCACTCAGTTGCGACCACTCCGCCGCCGATGACCGCCACTCGCGACGGAACCTCGTGCAGGTTGGTGGCGTCGCGCGAGGTCCACGGGAGTGCCTCGCGCAATCCCGGTGTCTTCGGGACGGTGGCGGTCGTTCCCGTGGCGAGTACGACGGCACGGCGGGCACGGAGCTTACGGGTCCCGTCGACGGTCACTGCTCGCTCGCCGTCGATGACCCCGTGGCCTTTGATCACGGTGATGCCCGCGGAGGTTGCCCAGTCGACCTGGGACGAGTCGTCGTGGTTGTGGGTGAACGAGTCGCGCCGTTTCAGAACGGCATCGACGTCCAGCGGTCCGGCCGGGATCCCGGGCAAGGCGTCGGCCGCCTCGAGGACCTGCCCCGGGCGCAGTAGTGCCTTGCTGGGCATACAGGCCCAATACGAGCATTCACCGCCGACCAGTTCGTGTTCCACGATTGCGGCGGTGCGATTACTTCCGGCGATGGCGTATGCGGCGGCGTTCTCGCCGGCGGGTCCACCGCCGATCACGATGACATCGAATTCGTCGGTCATTGCTCCACGGTATGTCGGATCGGTCCGAGTTCGCTCGGTTACCGCCGGGTACGAGAACTCGATGATGGTTACAGTTGGACCCATGACGCGGCAGAAGATTTTGATCACCGGTGCCAGTTCGGGTCTGGGTGAGGAGATGGCCAGGAGATTCGCCGCGGCCGGTCGCGACCTCGCGTTGTGTGCCCGGCGGACGGATCGTCTCGACACGCTGCGTGGGGAGCTGGTGGCGCAGTACCCGTCGATCAGCGTCGCAGTGCGCGAACTCGATGTGACCGAACACGATTCCGTCGTCCGGGTTTTCGGTGAGCTGCGCGACGAGTTGGGTGGCCTGGACCGGGTGATCGTGAACGCCGGGCTCGGCAAGGGCGCCAAGATCGGAACCGGAAAAGCGCACGCGAATCTTGCAACAGCGCAGACGAATTTTGTCGGCGCGCTGTCGCAGTGTGAAGCTGCGCTCGAGATCTTCCGCGCGCAGGACTCCGGACACCTGGTTCTCGTGTCCTCGATAAGCGCGGATCGGGGGCTACCCGGGCCAAAAGCGGCCTATTCGGCGAGCAAGGCGGGAGTAGCGGCGCTGGGTGAGGCGCTCAGTATCGAGTTGGCGCGCACACCTATTCGGGTCACCACGCTGCTGCCGGGCTTCATCAAGACCGACATGTCCGCCGGCGCCGGCGACGACGCTGCGCTCATGGCCAGTCTGGACGAAGGCGTCAGTGCCATGGTCGACGCTATCGAGAAGGAAACCACCCGAGCGGCGCTACCCGGCCTCAAGTGGCAAGGGATAGATGCGGCCCTACGATTCCTGCCCAACTCCGTGACAGCGAGGTTTGTCTGATGAGCATCCACATCTCGAACGGTAAGCCCCGGGTAGTGATCGTCGGTGGCGGCTTCGGTGGACTGTATGCAGCGAGACGACTCAAGAAGGCTGACGTCGAGGTGGTTCTGATCGACCGAGGGACCAGCCACGTCTTCCAGCCCCTGCTCTACCAGTGCGCCACGGGTCTGCTCTCCGAAGGGCAGATCGCAAGTCCGCTGCGACATCTGCTCGAGGACAACAAGAACACGAACGTCGTTCTGGGCGAGGCCAAGTCGGTGGACGCCGACGCCGGGATACTGACTGCCAGTCGCTTCGACGGGTCGACCTTCGAATTGCCGTACGACTACCTGATCGTGGCGGCTGGAATGCGCCAGTCCTACCACGGCCAGGACGAGTTCATCAAATGGGCGCCCGGCATGAAAACCCTCGACGACGCTTTGGCGATCAGGCGCAGTCTCATTGCTGCGTTCGAGATGGCCGAATCGCTCCCGACTGCGGAAGAACGTCGACCGTGGCTGACATTCGCCGTGGCGGGCGGCGGACCCACCGGCGTCGAATTAGCCGGACAGATCCGCGAATTGGCGATGCACGCGCTCACCAACGAGTTCCGGTCCATCGACCCTGACGAGGCAAGGGTACTGCTCTTCCACGGCGACGATCGGGTGCTCCCTTCGTTCAGTCGCAAGCTCTCGGCCGCCGCCAAACGTACTCTCGACGGGATCGGCGTCGAGACTCACCTCGGCGTGCACGTCACCGACGTGTGCGAGACCAGCATCGAGACGACGGACAAGAAGACAAAAGAGAAGCGGCAGTACGAGACCCGCACGATTCTGTGGACCGCGGGCGTCGAAGCAGTGCCGTTCGCCGAGGCACTGGCCACGGCGCTGGGTGTGAAGCAGGTCGGCGGTGGCCGCATCGAGGTGGAAGCCGATCTGACCGTTCCCGGCCACCCGAACGTCTACGTGGTGGGCGACCTCATGTCGCGGGACAAACTTGCCGGGGTGGCCGAGGTCGCGATGCAGGGTGGTCGGCACGCCGGTGCCCGGATCGCTGCAACCGTGGAAAACGGAGTGCCCAGCCGAAAACCGTTCAAGTACCGCGATCTTGGAACCGCGGCCTACATTTCGCGACGCCACGCGTTGCTTCAGGCAGGGCCGGTCCAGTTGTCCGGGTTCATCGGATGGGTGTCATGGGGAATCATCCACATCGCGTTCCTCGCGGGGTTCCGCAATCGCGCCAGCACGGTGCTGAACTGGGGCGCAACCCTGGCGTCGAAGACGCGTCGGGAACGGGCAATCACGTACGGCGACCCCGAAACCGCTCGGCAGCCGTACAACTGAGGGTTACTCGGTCTTGAACACGGGGTTTCCGGCGGTGTCGATCATCCACCACAGGCTGCCGACGCTCTGTCCGAGCATGTCGCCGGGAACCTTGTCGTCGAGGTACCGATAGACGGGCTTGCCGTTGACGGTGATCTGGAAAGATCCTTCCGGCCCGTCGATGGTACCGATGACAGCGTCGATTCCTTCGACGATCGGCGAATCCGTGACCGAGGTGACCGCCGGCCAGTAACGCAGGCACGCTTCGTCGCACGACCCGGCTTGTGAGTTCTCCTCGTCCGGGTTGTAGACGTAGACGGTCATGCCTTCGCCGTCGACGGCGATCGTCCCGAGTGGGGAGTCGGCGGTCTTCAGCAGGGGTGCATCAGCGGCGGCGGGTGGCGACAGCGACGTCGAAATGGCAGTGACGTTGTCTGCGCTGTCCCCGGAATCGAGGGCGTCGGGCGAGCAACCGGTGAGGATCAGGGCGGTACTCGCAACTGTCGCGAACAACCACTGTCTGCGCATGACGTCTCCGTTCTGGGCGGGAGTGCTCGGGACAAGCAATCGGGGATACCCGTTGCGGACGAGCTGAAAACGCCGGGCGTCCGGATTCCTCGACAATAGCTCTGTTACAGAGCTATTGTGAGGTTGTGGATGGAAGCGGAGCAAATCTTGCGGATGACGTCCTGGAGACGCTCGGACAATTGCGCCGGGGCACGAGGAAGGCGTCGGGGCGGCCGTTTGCGGAACGACCGCTCGCCGGCGCCCAGATCGAACTCGTCAGGCTGCTACGACGCAACCCGGGTCTGTCGGTGGCCGAGGCTGCCGGGCGATTGGGTGTCGCGGCAAACACGGTGTCCACCTTGGTGCGGCAGCTCGTCGACGAGGGAGTGATCGAACGCGTTGCCGACGAGGCCGACCGCCGCGTCGCGCGATTGGTGCTCGCGGACGAGGCGCGCGCCCGCGTCGAGGTGTGGCGTGATCGCCGGAGCGTGATTGTCGGTCAGGCATTGTCGAGTCTGACCGGAGAAGACAGGGCGAGGATCGAGGCTGCGCTACCAGCCCTGTCGCGATTGGCGAGCGCTCTGGCAGCAGCCGGATCAGAAGGTGACGGGTAGTGAGATGCTGACACAGTGGTGGAAGAGCCGAGCGGCAGGTTCACCCGACCCCGGCGCACACGCGGTCGAGATCGACTCGGTTACATACAAGTTCGGCGACCACCGCGCGGTGGACAACCTGAGTCTGGTCATCAATGCGGGGGAGTGTTTCGGCCTGCTCGGTCCCAACGGCGCAGGAAAGACTACGACGATCAGGTTGCTCAACACGTTACTTCCTCTGCAAGACGGTGACATTCGGATTCTCGGTCGCTCAGTTCGTACCGAAGCGATGACCATTCGGCGCTACCTCGGGTACGTGCCACAACAGCTCTCGATCGAAAGCGCATTGACCGCACGCGAGAACGTGACCTGGTTCGCGCGACTGTACGACGTTCCGCGGTCCGAACGACGCGAGCGCGTCGACCAGGCGCTCGAGATGGTGGACCTACTCGATTCAGGTGATCGTCTGGCGTCGAGCTTCTCCGGCGGTATGGTGCGACGTCTCGAACTTGCGCAGGCGCTGGTGAACCGACCGTCGTTGCTGGTGCTCGACGAACCGACGGTGGGGCTGGATCCCATTGCCCGCGAATCCGTCTGGCAGCGAGTGGCGGAGATGCAGAAGCAGTACGGCATGACTGTGCTGCTCACGACGCACTACATGGAAGAAGCGGAGGAGTTGTGTGATCGTGTTGCGTTGATGCATCACGGTGAACTTCGTGCAGTGGGCGAGCCGAGCGCGTTGGCCGCCGAACTGGGGCCGGAGGCCACTCTCGAAGACGTGTTCCGTCACTACACCGGCGACGACCTCACCGGCGGCAAGTCAGGAGGTCTCCACGATGTCCGCAGTGCCCGTCGCACAGCGCGCCGCTTGGGCTGATCCCACTACCAACAGTCTTGCTCGATTGCTCTCGAGAATTCACACATTCTGCCTCGTGGAAGTTCAGAAGTTGCGGCACGACCGATCTGAATTGGTCACGCGCGCAATCCAGCCGATCCTCTGGTTGGTGATCTTCGGTCAGACGTTCAGTCATATCCGAGCGATCCCGACTGGCGACGTACCGTATCTCGACTTTCTCGCGCCGGGCATCATTGCGCAGTCCGCGCTTTTTGTTGCGATCTTCTACGGAATCCAGATCATCTGGGAGCGTGACGCGGGAGTCCTCACCAAACTCATGGTGACGCCGACGCCACGAGCCGCGCTGGTCACCGGAAAGGCATTTGCAGCCGGTATCCGTGCGGTCGCCCAGGCCGTGGTCGTAGTCGTTGTAGCGGCGCTGCTGGGCGTGAGCATGACGTGGAACCCGATCAAGCTGCTCGGCGTCGTGGCTGTCGTTGTCCTCGGCTCGGCGTTCTTCGCCTGTCTGTCGGTTGCGATCGCGGGGATCGTACTCAAACGAGATCGATTGATGGGCATCGGCCAGGCGATCACCATGCCGTTGTTCTTCGCGTCCAACGCTCTGTACCCGGTCGAACTCATGCCGACGTGGGTTCAGTGGCTCAGTCGCATCAATCCGCTGAGCTACGAGGTGTCAGCGCTGCGCGGTCTGCTGATCGGAATGCCGACCGACTACCTCGTCGACTTCGGCGTGCTGATCGGGGCCGCGCTGCTCGGAATCATCACCGCTTCGGCACTATTGGGCCGCTTGACTCGCTGATCTGACTCGCTGATCTTCGCTCCGGACTAGTCGCGAGTGAACGGTGGGGTGTAGGTGCTGCAATCCGGAGGGACGGCCGGGAGTCCTTCGGACGAGCGAAGTTTCTCCGCAATCGATGAGAGCAAGTCCTGCGATTCAGGGGAGAGATCGACCGCTTTTATGGCCAGAGAACGTAATTCGCTGTCGTGGAACTCCTCGACAACCGAACGGTCTTCTTCCGGAATCAGTTCGGGATCTTGGCGAGGTGTCGGGCCGAAGAAGTACTCTGCTGCCACGCCGAAGTAATCGGCCAATGCCAAAACGACTTGCTCCGATGGATTCGTGCGCACACCGCTCCGGAGTTGCGAGAGGTACGGTGTCGAAATCTTGCATCCACGTTGCGAAAGGGCTTCCACAACTTGTGCGTTGGTGAGTCTCGGTGCTGTGGCCGGGTACAAGGCGTTCAAACGGTCCTTGAATGAATCGGTCACAATTCCTCCCTCGAGCGTGACCCAGCGTCACAGCTACTTCGCAGTTTTCACATAGTAGACGACACGGTTATTCTGGACTCTGGTCGAAAGTCCTTTCACCTGCGGATATTTGGCGCAGAAAAATTCCAAAGACTTTGTAAAGTATGTGATTTTCGCCGCGTACTGACCGTTCGTTTTGCCAAGGTGTACGGCGGTAGCGTATAAGCCGAACGGTGGTGGTTACGCCATTGTGCTGCAGGTTCTTTCAGCCGGTCCTATCCATTTTGTGTCGATGCATTCCTGCTCGGTCTGTAACGTGCGAAGCGCTGCCGCCGGGCACCGGGCGTCGTCGTGCCGGCGGTTGGCGCGCCGCGTGTTCGGGACTTCTTCTCGGTGCTCTGCTCGACGCTCGCGCGCAGTGGTGGGCCCGTGTTTTGCTGCACTCGAGAGTGAGCGCTCAGGTGTGTCCACCTGCGAAAGTGACGCGCATTGAAAGCGGCCGATTGGTATGTCATCGACGTTGGAACACAGTGCTTCTCGTCGGTCCCCACTTTTTCATGCGGTGACATAAGGTTCATGCGGTGACATCAGCGCCGCCCGGGCGTGTTGCTGCGGCGGACCGGGCTCGAAGCGCAGCCGGCCGGCCAGACATGTCGAGCGTCGACTCTGCGTCTTTCGGATCGGAATTGCCCGCTGCGCCAGTAGTAGTCGACGTCGTCGCAGTCAGGTGCATGTCAGAACCATGTGGAGGATTACACGTCTTGCACACGGAGGGCGACAGTCCGGGCGGCAATTCTGTCGCACAGATCTACCATCCAGTCCCGCCGTGCGCTGCTTCAACCTGCGGCATGTGTGCCTCGGCCTCGGAAGCGCTTTATGGCACGGGGGTTGCTGACCGGCGCATACTGGTTACAACACAGTGTGTTCGAAGGGCAGGACTGACATGGTCAGTGTCGAGAAGTGGGCGATGTGGGATTCCGCCGTGGAGGTGGACGTCACCGAGGGCGCTGCGCTGCCTACTGCGCACGCGTTGATCGCAGCTGCCATCGACGAAACCGAAGCGGTCTGCGACCTTCGCCGGGGAGACGCCGAGATTCACGCCGTCAACCTCGCTCAGGGAACTCCGGTCAAAGTGACACGACGTATGTCGGCTCTGCTGCGGTCTGCGCTGTGGGCTGCCCGTATGACCGGCGGTGCAGTCAATCCGCTTGCCGACAACTACTCCGAGGACGAATCCATCCCTCCGGTGCACCCGACCCCGACGTTCGAGGACGTACAGCTCGACGGAGACGTGGTGTACGCGCCCTGGGGTGCGTCGTTCGACATCACCGGAGTTGCCAAGGCCGACACCGTCGATCGCGCCGCGCAGATCGTCGCCGCCGAATTACAATGCGGCGTTGCTGTGCGGATCGGCGACGTGATCGCCACGGCCGGCCATGCACCGGCTGGTGGCTGGCAGATTCCGGTGCCGGACAGCGAAGAAGTCGAACTGATCAACGGAACCGCGATGGCGACGGCGCGGGCGCTGGAGCTGCCCTCCTGGGAGCCGAACCAGGAGCGGCCCTCCACGGAATGGGCACAGGTCTCGGTGATTGCTGACGACGCGGTGTGGGCGTACGCCGCGAGCGAAGCTGCGTTGATCCGGGGGATAAGCGCCATCAAATGGGTTGAACAGCAAGAGCTTCGGGCTCGGCTCGTCGACCGATCCGGACGCGTGTACACAACGGAAAGTTGGTTCGGCCCGGCGGCCGCGTGAGTCAGGCCCGTCCGCGCTCTCTGCGGTACCACTGCACCAGAGCATCTGTGGATGTGTCGCCGAGGTCGCCGGGTGTTGCTTCGGAAGAGAGCGCAGGCCCCAGTTCCATGGCTTGTGTCTTGCCGAGTTCGACGCCCCACTGATCGAACGGATTGACACCCCAGACAGCACCTTCGACAAATACCTGGTGCTCGTAAAGTGCGATCAGCTGACCGACGACCGAGGGGGTCAGCTCCTTCGCCAAGATAGTGCTCGACGGTCGGTTGCCTGGCATCACCTTGTGTGGCACCAGCTCCGGAGCAGTGCCCTCTGACGCGATTTCTTCGGCAGTCTTCCCGAACGCGAGAACCTTTGTCTGAGCGAAGAAGTTACTCATGAGCAGATCGTGCATTGATCCCGTGCCGTCCGCAGTAGGCAGATCGTCGGTGGATTCCGCGAACCCGATGAAATCGGCAGGCACCAGCCAGGTGCCCTGATGCAGGAGTTGGTAGAAGGCGTGTTGGCCGTTGGTTCCGGGCTCGCCCCAGAAGATCTCACCGGTGGACGTGGTCACCGGTGAGCCGTCGGCGCGAACCGATTTGCCGTTGGACTCCATGGTCAGCTGCTGCAGGTAGGCGGGAAAGCGCAGCAAGTCGTTGGAGTAGGGCAGCACTGCGCGGGACTGTGCGCCGAAGAAGTTGGAATACCAGAGCCCGATGAGGCCGAGGAGGACCGGCGCGTTCTGCTCGAGCGGTTGGTTTCGGAAGTGCGTGTCGATCTGGTGGAAACCGTCGAGGAACTCCGCAAAGCGAAGCGGTCCGACGGCACACATGACCGACAAGCCGATCGCCGAGTCGACGGAGTAGCGCCCGCCGACCCAATCCCAGAACCCGAACATGTTCGCGGTGTCGATGCCGAACTCCGCCACACGGTCACCGTGGGTGGAGACTGCGACGAAATGCTTGGCTACGGCCGAGACGTCTTCGCTGCCCAGACCGGCGAACAGCCAACGCTTTGCCGCTGTCGCGTTGGTGAGGGTCTCGAGGGTGGAGAACGTCTTGGATGCGACGATGAAGAGCGTCGTCTCCGGATCGAGGTCGTCGAGCTGCCCGACCAGGTCGACAGGGTCGATGTTGGAGACGAACCGGACGCTGATTCCGGCGTCGGCGTAATGCCGTAGTGCGCGGTAGACCATCACCGGCCCGAGGTCGGAACCGCCGATGCCGATGTTGACGATGGTGCGGATGCGCTTGCCGGTAGCTCCGGTCCACTCGCCGCTGCGCACACGATCGGCAAAAGCGCCCATCGCGTCCAGAACTTCGTGAACGTCCGCGACGACGTCTTGACCGTCGACGGTCAGAGCAGAATCCTTGGGCAGACGCAGCGCTGTGTGCAGTACGGCGCGGTCTTCGGAAGTGTTGATGTGATCGCCCGCGAACATCGCGTCGCGTCGTGCCTCGACGCCGGCCTCGCGGGCCAGGTCGACGAGCAGCGCGAGAGTCTCGCGGCTGACGCGATGCTTGCTGTAGTCGATGTGAAGATCACCGGCGTCGATCGTCAGCTCTCGCCCGCGGGCTGGATCGTCCTGGAAGAGTTCTCGCAGGTGAACGCCTTCGATGTCGGCGTAATGAGCGCGCAGTTTCTGCCAGGCTGAGGTTCCGGTGATGTCAGTGCTCACGATCATCGACTTTAGTGGCACAAGCTGGAAACTTCCGCGTGAGTCTCGCTCGCGGGCAGACGGACGCGGCTCCGACGAGCATCATGGAACCCATGGACACATTCGAATTCATTCGATCAGTTCCCACCCAGTTGTTCGTCGGCGGTCGGTTCGTGCCCGCGGAGAACAACGCGACCTTCCCGGTGGCGGATCCGGCGACCGGGAAATCGTTGACCGATGTCGCCGATGCGAGCCCCGCGGACGCGCTGCGCGCTCTCGACGAAGCCGTCGCCGTCTCGTCGAAGTGGGCGAGCACACCTGCGCGCGAGCGTGGTGAAATCCTGCGAGCCGTCTTCGAGAAGATCACCGAGCGAGCCGAGGACGTGGCGCTGCTGATGACCCTCGAAATGGGCAAGGCACTCGCCGAAAGTCGCGCCGAGGTGAAGTACGGGGCTGAGTTCTTCCGGTGGTTCAGCGAGGAGGCCGTTCGCATCGGCGGGCGCTACACGCCGGCGCCGGCGGGCAACGGCCGGATCCTTGTCACCAAGGCGCCGGTCGGACCGTGTCTGGCCATCACTCCCTGGAATTTCCCGTTGGCGATGGGTACCCGCAAGATCGGCCCGGCGTTGGCCGCCGGCTGCACGATCATCGTCAAGCCCGCCTCGGAGACCCCGTTGACGATGTTGTTGCTTGCTCAGCTCATGGCCGAAGCCGGGTTGCCCGACGGAGTCCTCTCGGTGTTGCCGACATCGAAATCCGGTGAAGTGACCGGCCCTCTCATCGACGACCCTCGACTGCGCAAGCTCACCTTCACCGGGTCCACCGGCGTCGGCAAGATGCTGGTGGAGAAGTCCGCGAAGCGATTGCTCCGCACGTCGATGGAATTGGGTGGCAACGCACCCTTCGTGGTGTTCGACGACGCGGACGTCGACAAGGCAGTCGAGGGCGCGGTACTGGCGAAGCTTCGCAACGGAGGCGAAGCATGCACCGCCGCCAACCGGTTCCACGTCGCCAACGCCGTGCGTGAAGAGTTCACGACCAAGCTGACCGAGAAGATGGCGACTTTCACGATGGGACCCGGTACCGACCCGGAGACGAAGCTCGGCCCGCTGATCAACCAGAACCAACTCGACACGGTCGCGGAGTTGGTTGCAGATGCGGTGGATGCCGGGGCGAAGGTGCGACTGGGCGGCGAAGCGCCGGGTGGTGAAGGGTACTTCTATCCAGCCACGGTGTTGGCAGACGTTCCGGCCAGCGCGCGGATTCTGAAAGAAGAGGTGTTCGGACCCGTCGCCGCGATCACCGGCTTCGACACCGAAGCCGAGGGAATCGCAGCCGCCAACGACACCGAGTTCGGACTGGCCGCGTACATCTTCACGAGGGATCTCGACCGTGCGCTTCGGGTTTCCGACGCACTGGAATCAGGAATGATCGGCGTCAACCGCGGAGTGATCTCGGACGCGGCAGCGCCGTTCGGTGGCGTGAAGGAATCCGGATTCGGCCGCGAGGGCGGGACCGAGGGGATCGAGGAATACCTGAACACGAAGTACATCGCGCTCGAGAGCTGATACACACGCGAACGGCCACATCGGGACTGCCAGAGGCATCCGATGTGGCCGTTCGCAAGTGATCTGGGTGTGCGCTAGTGGCCCAGGCGTCCGCGGCCCAGGCGCAGGAGCAGCATCGCGAGAGTGTGGCCTTCCTGGCCCAGCTCGTTGAATCGTTCGAGGACCTTCATCTCGCGGCTGTGCACCAGACGCGGACCACCCGATGCCATCCGGGTACGGCCGATGATCTGGGAGACCTCGGAGCGGCGTTTGATGGCCGCGAGGATCTCGGCGTCGAGACGGTCGATTTCTTTCCGTAGTTCGTCGATCTCCGCCTCACTCTGGGGGATCTCGACGTCTGTCGGAGCAGTTTTTACAGTATCGACAGTATTTCCATGGGGGGCTGCAGCCTGGGTGCTCATTGCTATTCGTCTCCTCTTCCTACTGCGTGGATCGTGGTCTCGGCTCGGGTCGTTACCGATCCAGGCACACTGACGAAAATGCCCCGGATCCGATTCGGACCAGGGGCGGGTGAGCTGTTCAGATCACGTGCACCGAGGTCCGGGGCACGTAAAGTAACGCCACAGCGGGCCGACGGGGTCGGCCTTGTTGTCGCGAACGGAAATGCTGAACATAGCGTCCAGTTTGCCATGCTCGACACAGGTAATCCAAGTGCCTCTACCAGCAGGTGGACGCACTGACGACCGTGTCGGTGGACGCCGGTAGCGTGGACAGGCGATGAACACGTACCCAGCACTCGGTGAGCACGACGGACATTCCCAGCACGACGGGGGCGGCGCGCGGGGACACGACGCGGGTTCGGACGCCCTCCTCGAGGGTCTCAACCCGCAACAGCGCGAGGCCGTGGTCCATGCTGGTTCGCCGTTGCTGATAGTCGCGGGAGCCGGCTCGGGCAAGACTGCAGTGCTGACGCGTCGCATCGCCTATCTGTTGGCCGAACGGGGTGTCACCCCCGGTCAGATCCTGGCCATCACGTTCACCAACAAGGCTGCGGCCGAGATGCGCGAGCGTGTGGCAGCTCTTGTCGGACCGCGTGCCAACGCCATGTGGGTATCGACGTTCCACTCCAGTTGCGTGCGGATCCTGCGAGCACAGGCGGCGCTCCTACCCGGTTTGAACTCGAATTTCTCGATCTACGATTCCGACGATTCGCGTCGACTGCTGACGATGATCTCGAAGGACCTCGAGCTCGACACCAAACGATTCTCCGCGCGCCTTCTCGCCACTCACATCTCCAACCTGAAGAACGAACTCGTCGGACCGGAAGAGGCGGTTGTCGCAGCCGATCAGGATCCGGCCGAACTTCCGCGACTGATCGCCAAGGTCTACGGCCACTACCAACAGCGGCTGCGTGCGGCGAACGCACTCGACTTCGACGATCTCATCGGTGAGACCGTCGCGCTTCTTCAGGCGTTTCCACAGATAGCCGAGTACTACCGCCGCCGCTTCCGTCACGTGCTCGTCGACGAGTACCAGGACACCAACCACGCGCAGTACATGCTTGTGCGTGAACTGGTCGGCGGTGCCGGCGAGTCCGACCACGCCGTTGCCCCGGCCGAACTGTGCGTCGTCGGTGACGCCGATCAGTCGATCTACGCATTCCGCGGAGCCACTATCCGCAACATCGAAGAGTTCGAACGCGACTACCCGGATGCTCGGACCATCCTTCTCGAACAGAACTACCGTTCGACGCAGAACATTCTGTCTGCGGCCAACTCCGTGATTTCCAAGAACACCGGTCGACGAGAAAAGCGTCTGTGGACCGATTCGGGTGAAGGCGAACTGATCGTCGGCTACGTTGCAGACAACGAGCACGACGAAGCATCGTTTGTCGCCTCGGAGATCGATCGGCTGGTGGACCAGGGCGAGACCAAGTTCGCCGACATCGCGGTGTTCTACCGGACCAACAACTCCTCGCGCGCGCTCGAGGAGATCTTCATTCGACTCGGAGTGCCGTACAAGGTGGTCGGCGGCGTTCGCTTCTACGAGCGCAAGGAAGTTCGGGACATCGTCGCGTATCTGCGCGTCCTCGCCAACGAGGACGACACCGTGAGCCTGCGACGCATTCTCAACACGCCCCGACGCGGTATCGGTGATCGAGCCGAAGCCTGCGTCGCCGTGCACTCCGAGCATCGCAACATCAGCTTCGCCGCCGCTCTCCGTGACGGCGCGGAAGGCAAAGTGGCGCTGCTCAATACGCGGTCACAGAAGGCCATCGCGTCGTTCCTCGAGATGATGGACGGGCTGCGGGCCCTGCTACCGACAGCGGCCGCCGACGAGGACGAACCGTTCGAGCTCGGTGACATCGGTGAGGTTGCCGAGGCGGTGCTCGAGCGCACCGGCTACCGCGCCGAGCTTGCGGCGAGCAGCGATCCGCAGGATGGCGCGCGACTCGACAACTTGAACGAACTCGTCAGCGTGGCAAGGGAATTCAGTTCCGACGCGCGAAACGCGGCCGGGCTGATCGATCCGGACGACGAGGAAACCGCAGCAATGCGTGAAGGTGAACCCGATCCGGGTTCGCTTGCCGCCTTCCTCGAACGGGTATCGCTTGTCGCCGACGCCGATCAACTGCCGGACTCCGACGACGGCGTCGTGACCATGATGACGCTTCACACCGCCAAGGGCCTCGAGTTCCCGGTCGTCTTCGTCACCGGTTGGGAGGACGGGCAGTTCCCGCACATGCGCGCCCTCGGCGATCCGGCGGAGCTGTCCGAAGAGCGTCGACTTGCTTACGTCGGCATCACCCGTGCCAGGCAGCGCCTGTACCTGACGCGCGCGATCATGCGTTCGGCGTGGGGGCAACCGATCCAGAACCCGGCGTCGCGGTTCATCCAGGAGATCCCGGAGGACCTGATCAACTGGCGTCGTGAGGATCCGGGCACCGGTGGCGGATTCGGAAGCGGCAGGCCGGGTTACGGCAGCGGAAGCCGCTACGGCAGCCAGGGCGGCCAGGGATACGGCGGCGGGCAGAACTACGGGGGAGGGTCCGGCAAGGCCGCGTCGACTCCCAGTTTCGGTGCCGCGCGTGGCCGCAACAACGTTCTGGTCCTCGCCACGGGTGACCGCGTCAGTCACGACAAGTACGGTCTGGGCACCGTGTTGGAAACCAAGGGCACTGGCCCCACCGCGACGGTCACCATCGACTTCGGTAGCGCGGGCAAGGTGCGGTTGATGCTCATCGGCGGTGTGCCGATGGTCAAGCTGTAGAAGACAGGCAAAAACTTCCGGCCCGTACCTGGAAAGGTGCGGGCCGGAAGTTTTTCATGAGAAGCGTTGGGCTTGCGATCAGTCCTGCTCGACGCCGAGGCTGATGCCGCGTGAGGCGAGCCAGGGGAGGGGATCGATCTTGTTCTCGCCGGCGAGATGAACCTCGAAGTGAAGGTGCGGGCCGGTGGAGAAGCCGCGGTTGCCGACAGTGGCGATCTGGTCGCCGGCCATGACCTGCTGACCGACCGTGACGGTGGACGTGTCGATGTGGCCGTAGACGGTGATCGTTCCGTCTGCGTGCTGTAGGCGTACCCACATGCCGAACCCGGAAGCCGGACCTGAATCGATGACCTTGCCGTCGGCGACGGCGACGATGGGCGTCCCGATCGGGGCGGCGATGTCGACGCCGGCGTGCAGGGTGCCCCAGCGGGTGCCGAAGTTGGACGTGAACGTGCCCACTGCCGGCAGCACGAACAGCGGGCGACGGGCAGCGGCTTCGCGTGCTGCGCGCTCGTCACTGAAACGCTGGCCCTTGGCAAGCAGGTTGCTGAACTGGGAGAGGTCGGTCGGCGCTGCGACGTTGAGGACCTGCGGAGCGTCGGCCTCGGTGGTGGCTGCCGTGGAGGTGGCCGGAGCGAACTGAGCGGCCTGCGGTTCTGCGGTGGTACCGATCGCGGAGGACTCGTTGGCGAGTGCAACTTCCGAGTGGTCGGCGGCAGAAGAGGAACCGTCGTTGACAACTGCCTGGCCCGCGGCGACAACCGCGCCGGCTGCAACTGCCAGAACGGCGGCGCGGCCCTTGAGAGCGGAGGGAGGGGTGGGGAGTCGGTGAGCACCGCTGCGGCGAACCGGAGATTCGACATCGACTGTCGGTGCGGAGGAGGCGTAAGTGGGGGTGCTGATCACGTCGGACTCGACGAACTCGTGAGAGTCGGAATCTGACGACGTGGAGGATGAATTTCGAGTGAACATATCGGTAGAGATCTCAGAACTTTTGGTCTCGGTGTAACGCCTGGCCGAGTGCGTTGGATAAGTGGTCGTGACCTCGTCTGGAGCTGAGTTCGAGAACCTACTAGCGGTGAACTGGCTGCGGTGATGCATATGCCGGTTCTCTCCTCGAGTTCGTGATCAGCCCGTGACTTAGACCGACTGACGGTAACGAAATGATTGCGATGGGCGCAAGCCGTAGCGGAAACCTGTCCGATTATGTGACGTGCCTCACAGCTTGACCTGGGAATATGTCGATCCGGGCAAAACGGACGAATCATCTCGTTTCGTGATCACGCGTGTCACAACCGGATCACCGGTCCATTCAGGCACTACCGTCGATCGAGTGTCCACAACACCTGGAACTACGTCGCAGGCGCGTTTCGACGACCCCGGAGTGAAGTCCGGGGCGCCACTCGCGGCGGTAATCGGACTGCTCGGTGCCGTCGGAGTGGCAGCCAGTCCCGTCGTCGGAGTCGGGAGTGGCCGCGGGGTCGACACGACGGGGGCTCTTGCTTCCGCCGCTCTCTTCGCTGCCGTCTGCACGATCGTCGTGCCGCTGGTTGCGGTGCTCACCTCGGGGCGCAGGCCCGCCTTCGCAGGTGGACTCCTGGCAGGTATCGGCGCGGTGTCCCTCGGCGCGGCGATCCTCGACGTTCAGTTGTTCGTCGACGCAATCGATGCAAACCGCTTGGACCTTTTCCGTCCGATTTCGGCGGGTTCGATCGATGCGGGTCCGGGCGCTTATCTCGCGCTCGCGGGCCACGGACTTCTTGTGGTGTCCGGTGTCCTCGGCTTCATGGTCGTCCATCGTGAATCGGAGCGGGACGGATACGGCAGCGCTCGCGCCGCGGAATTCGACGGGCGATCGGTTGGCGGGCGGATCGGTGGGTGGCCGACAGCGCTGCTGATTCTGGCCGCGGTGGTGTTCGTGCTCTCCCTGTTCGGTCCTTCCTTCAGTTCGCAGGATCCGATCTTTCTGGTCAAACCGCTCGTCGACTCGGCGGCGGCCACCGCCGTCGGTACGGGATTGGTCGGCGTCGCGGTACTCGTTGCGGTCGCGGCGGCATTGACGTCCATCTCGCTATCGGTGGGCTGCGGCGCCCTGATCGGTGTCGGTCTCGGCGCACTCGCAGTCAGTGGAACCAGGGTGATGGCTGGGTTCGCGGCCGGCGATCGGATCGGCGCCGGTTCGGGATCGGTGGTCGGGGCACTGGCCGCCGTGGTCATCGCCGTGATCGGCGTTTCAGCTCCCTACCTCGCTTCCAGGCGTGAAAAAGATGCGATTCCCGCTGAAAGTGTGGTTCGCGCACCCGCGAAGACGACAAAGGGTGCGCTGAAAGCGGCGATGGTGGCTCAGTCCCGCGCGGCGCAAGCGCGGGTGAACAGACTTCACCGCGTTGCCGGTATCGGCGCAGTTGTCACCGCAGCAGTGGCAGCCCTGGGCGTGGCACTTCCGGTCCTGTCGTTGCCGGAGAACATCCCCGAACCGTCCATGCTCTCGTCTCGAGTTGTCCTGCTCGCGGCTGCTGTACTGCTGGTCGCCGGTCTGGGCTTGTTCGCCCCGGGCCGCGCCGCGGTGGTGCGGCCGGCCGTCGGCGTGTTGTGGACCACGGTCGTGATGGGAGTCGCCGCTGTCATGCAGTCGGCTGTCATCGCCACGGACGTACCGGGCGTCGGGTTGGGGGCCGGTGCCTTCGTGCTCTGCGGCGCGGCTTTCCTCGCTGCGGCGACGGGACTGCTCGTCTGGCTGGCGGGAAGCGCCGAGCGTGAGGATGTCGACACGTCGGTAGGTGGCGGTTCGCGAGGGCTGGTGCTTATCGTCGGTGGGATCGGCGCCGTCGCTGTCCTGATCGGAACCGCGCTTCCCCTCTATCAGGGCGACGCCTATACGGCGGCCTCAGTTCTGGAGTGGCCGTGGGGAATTGACGTCTGGGGTCAACTGCTCGTCGGCGTCACCGTCGTGATCGCCGCTGTGATCGCAGCGTCCGCGCGGCCGTCGCGGGGCGCGGCATTGCTGATCGGATCTGCCGTGGCAGCTCTGGTGTACGTCGGTGAGTGGCCGCTCACGTCATCGCGCATATCGGACGCAACCGTGGGGGTGGGTGCGATCACAGCGGCCACGGGCATAGTGTTGCTTCTCGTTGCAGCGTTCTCGAGCGCAAGAATCAGTGAGACTGATGCTTGACAAATTCGGTGTGGCCACCTTGCCGAATCGGTGAGGCGTGCCTCATCGGGCAATTGCGCGTGACTTGGGCCACATAGCATCAATGCGGGCGCAAACCGAACGCGGCAACTGGTTAAAGTCCAGAACAGACCCGCTCCTACCCCTCGAGCGGGTGACAACGCAGACGAGACGGTGAGCAGATGGATCTCTTCGAATACCAGGCGAAGGAACTCTTCGCCAAGCACGGAGTGCCGACTTCGGCTGGACGTGTTACAGACACAGTCGCCGGCGCACGCGAGATTGCCGAAGAAATCGGTAAGCCCGTGATGGTGAAGGCACAGGTCAAGGTAGGCGGCCGCGGCAAGGCCGGTGGCGTCAAGTACTCGCCCGACGTGGATGCCGCAGTGGCAAACGCCGAGGCAATCCTGGGCCTGGACATCAAGGGCCATGTCGTCAAGAAGCTGCTGGTCGCAGAGGCAAGTGACATTGCCGAGGAGTACTACATCTCCTTCCTGCTCGACCGCACCAACCGCACCTACCTGGCCATGTGCTCGGTAGAGGGTGGCGTCGAGATCGAGGTCACCGCCGAGGAGAACCCCGACGCTCTCGCCAAGATCCCCGTCGACGCAGTCAAGGGCGTCGACCTCGCGTTCGCGCGCAGCATCGCCGAGGCAGGAAAGCTGCCCGCAGAGGTGCTCGACGCAGCGGCCGTGACGATCCAGAAGCTGTGGGAGGTCTTCATCGGCGAAGACGCACTCCTCGTCGAGGTCAACCCCCTCGTTCGTACGCCTGACGATCAGATCCTCGCCCTCGACGGCAAGGTCACCCTCGACGAGAACGCAGCGTTCCGTCAGCCCGGCCACGAGGCATTCGAGGATCGCGACGCTACCGATCCCCTCGAGCTCAAGGCCAAGGAAAACGACCTCAACTACGTCAAGCTCGACGGTGAGGTCGGAATCATCGGCAACGGCGCAGGCCTGGTCATGTCCACGCTGGACGTCGTCGCATACGCCGGCGAGAACCACGGTGGCGTCAAGCCCGCCAACTTCCTCGACATCGGCGGCGGAGCTTCCGCTGCAGTCATGGCTGCCGGCCTGGATGTCATCCTCAACGATGCACAGGTCAAGAGCGTGTTCGTCAACGTCTTCGGCGGCATCACCGCGTGTGACGCAGTTGCCAACGGCATCGTCGGCGCACTGAAGACCCTGGGTGACGAGGCCAACAAGCCGCTCGTCGTTCGCCTGGACGGAAACAACGTCGAAGAGGGTCGTCGCATCCTCGCCGAGGCCAACCACCCGCTGGTCACGGTCGTCGCAACCATGGACGAGGCCGCCGACAAGGCCGCCGAACTCGCTCACGCAGCGAAGTAAGGGACTCACAGAACAATGGCAATCTTCCTCACCAAGGATTCAAAGGTCATCGTCCAGGGCATCACCGGCGGCGAGGGCACCAAGCACACCGCTCTGATGCTCAAGGCCGGCACCCAGGTCGTCGGCGGCGTCAACGCTCGCAAGGCCGGCACCACGGTCTCGCACGTTGCAGCTGACGGTTCCCCTGTCGAGCTCCCCGTCTTCGCGACGGTCGAAGAGGCAATCAAGGAGACCGGCGCAGACGTCTCCATCGCATTCGTTCCCCCGGCCTTCTCGAAGGACGCCATCGTCGAGGCCATCGACGCGGAGATCCCGCTCCTCGTGGTCATCACCGAGGGCATCCCGGTTCAGGACTCCGCTTACGCTTGGGCGTACAACGAGTCCAAGGGCAAGAAGACCCGCATCATCGGACCGAACTGCCCCGGCATCATCACCCCGGGTGAGGCCCTCGTCGGCATCACGCCCGCCAACATTGCAGGCACCGGCCCCATCGGCCTGGTCTCCAAGTCGGGCACCCTGACCTACCAGATGATGTACGAACTCCGTGACTTCGGCTTCTCCACCGCCATCGGCATCGGCGGCGACCCGGTCATCGGAACCACCCACATCGACGCCATCGAGGCGTTCGAGAAGGATCCCGAGACCAAGGTCATCGTGATGATCGGTGAAATCGGTGGCGACGCCGAAGAGCGTGCAGCCGATTACATCAAGGCCAACGTCACCAAGCCGGTCGTCGGCTACGTGGCAGGCTTCACCGCTCCCGAAGGCAAGACCATGGGCCACGCCGGTGCCATCGTCTCCGGTTCCTCGGGAACTGCTCAGGCAAAGCAGGAAGCTCTCGAAGCTGCAGGCGTGAAGGTCGGCAAGACGCCGTCCGCTACCGCTGCTCTCGCTCGCGAGATTCTTCAGTCCCTGTAAGGGGCTTCGCCCCCGTGCGTGGTTAGGGAGTCTCCGGACTCCTTAACCACGCACAGTGGTATCGACCCACATCGACCCGGCAGGTTCCAACTGCCCGGCACCGGATGTGATGGATGCGACGATCGAATCGAGATCGTCGGCGTCACCGGCGGCGAGCGTCATCACCGCCTTCGATCCATACGTAGTTCCGAGCACCGAGACGCCCCGCGCTCTCAGCTCCGCTTCCACCCGACCGGCCTCTGAGTGCCGGATCGCCAAAGTGCGCAGGACCTTTCTCTCCCTGGCCACAAGCTCGGCCGAATCGAGAGCCACCGAGACCGCTCCCGAATACGCGCGGACCAATCCACCGGCGCCGAGCTTGATTCCGCCGAAATAGCGCGTGACGACAACAATCACATCGACCAGATCTCGAGACTTGAGAACCTGAAGCATCGGCACCCCGGCAGTGCCGCCCGGTTCACCGTCGTCGTGTGCACGCTCGACGCGTGAGTTCGCCTCGTATCCGATCACGAAAGCCGAACAATGATGGCGCGCATCGGGATACAGCGATTTCTGCTCCGCGACGAACTCCGTGGCGGCTTCGGCGTCGTCTACTCGGTGAAGCGCGGCGATGAATCGTGAGTGCTTCACCTCGGTTTCGACGACGTGGTCGGCGCCGGGCGCGAGGGTGAAGGGCATCTGCCCATTGTCTCCTGTCGGTGTTAGCGTGCGAAGTCGAGACACATACGCTGGTAACCATCGAAGACCGTCTACGAGGAGAAGTCATGACGTTCACGCCGCAAGGGCCCAGCTTCGGGCCACCGAATCAGCCGGCAGCGGGCGGTGGAACCAAGAATCTCGGATTCATCCTGCTCATCGCCGTCGCGGCACTCGGCCTGATCAATTTCCTGCTCGGTTTTGCTCCCTTCACGTCGATCAGTGGAAGCAGCAGCGGCATCGGTAGCGGCCTGGATACCAGTTCGAGTTTCTTCGAATCGAGCATCTACGGCCTCGGATTCGTTTTCGCCGGCGGTGTGGTCGCAGGCGTCTCGCTGCTCCCGAAGCAGTCGTATGCAGGCATTGCCGCAGCGCTCACCCTCACGGGTTTCTTCGCTTTGGTGTTCGCCGCGTTCTCCGTCGGTACCAGCGACTACGTCGACATCAGCCTCGGTTGGGGCCTGATCATCGTGCTGATCCTCTCGTTCGTGCAGACCGTCGTCGCAGTCGCCGCGTTGTTGTTCGAGATCGGAATCCTGAAGGCGCCCGCGCCCCGACCGGTAGCTCAGCAGTACGGTCAGCAGCAGCCTTACGGCCAGGCGCCGGGGCAGGCGCCCGGTCAGCCACAGGGATACGGACAGGCTCAGTACGGCCAGCCTCAGCAGGCTCAGCAGCCGGGCCAGTACCAGCAGAATCCGCAGTACGGGCAGGCGCAGCAGCAGGGATACGGGGGAGCGCACGCCGCCCCCACAGACCCGACCGCTTCGCAGCCTTACGGCCAGACTGCGCCTCCATACGGTCAGAACCCTGTGCAGAATCCCGGACAGACCGACTCGTCGGCCGCGACGACGTCGTCTTACTATCCGCTGACCTCTCAGCCCGGTGGCCAGCCGAACCCGAGTTACTCGTCGGATCAGTTCACCGCTCCACGCGGTTACGGCCAGCCGTACAACCAGCAGCAGACTGGCTCGACCGAGCAGCCGACGGGCTTCGAGCCGCCCACTTTCGAAGCGCCGACGCCGTCTGCGGAACCTGACCAGGGCAGCAGCGATTCCGCGGCCGAGACCAAGGTCTTCGGCTCGCAGAACCCCGACGAGCGTCAGCAGTAGTACTTCTTCGTTTCACGAACATGAATGTGGCCTCCGACCCGCTGCGGGTGGAGGCCACATTCCGTGAGCCCGACGGCGCGCCTGAGTGCGCGGCGCACTGTCGAGTGAAACCCTCGAGGGGATGAGTTCTTTGATTGATGGCACCCGGTCCCGTCCCACGTCCTCACGACCCGGACGTGGTCGTACTGGCAGCGGCCGCGTCGGCGGCGGTCGCCCGGGACCGAACCCGGACCTGGCGCGCAAGCTGCTGACCGTCGCCTTCCGACCGTCGGGCCTGACGATGCTGCTGATCGCGGCTGTCGTCGTGGTCACTTTGGTATCGGCGAGCAGCGATCTGACCGGAACCTTCGGCGCCATTGCCACTACATGGTTGGTCATCCACCAGGTGCCGGCGACTATCAGCGGCGTCCAACTCGGTGTACTGCCACTGCTTCCAACGGCGGTCATGATGTGGGTGGTCGCACGCCGATGCGCGTCGACTGCGGTGCACACCGACTCCCGTGACGACACCCTCCGCCTGGTGGGGGCGGCGGTAGCCGGACCGTTGACTATCACGGCAATCGCTCTCGCCGTTGTCGCCGACGCCTCCGCGGCAATTCCGCTGTCGAGCCCCAACACGTTGGCCGCTTTCGGCTGGGTCGCCGGGATTCACCTGATCGCCGCGTCCGTCGGTGTTGCTGCTGCGCACTGGGATCGCGTCGTCGCCGAGATTCCGCCGTGGGCATCTGCCGCTGTTCGTCCGGCCGCGGCCGCGTCGGCAGCGCTGCTGGCTGCGGGCGCCGTGGCCGTCGTGGTGTCACTACTCGTGTCGTGGTCGACGGTCGGTGACCTACTCGCACGCGGCAACGGGTTTGTCGGCGTACTGGGATTGACGGTGTTGTCGCTGCTCTATCTGCCGAACCTCGTGGTCGGTGCAGCCGCGGTGATGACGGGATCGACGGCCGATTTCGGAAACGTCTCCATCAGCGTGTTCGGCAACATCGGTGGAGATCTGCCACCCTTGCCCCTTCTCGGAGCGGTTCCGGAAGGCGTCGCCGGCGGAATCTGGCCGGTGCTGTTGATCGTTCCGGCTGCGGTGGGTGTGATGCTCGGCCGTGATTGCGCTCGACGCATCGCCGGGCAGGACAGTGTGCTCGCAGTGCTGACGGCAGCTGCCGGTGCCGGCGTCGTCATGGCTCTGCTTGCCCTTGCTGCGGGGGGAGACCTCGGGCAGTTCGGCACCGTCGAGGTCCTGTGGTGGGGCTTCGGTCTTCTGACTTTTGCGTGGCTGGGATTGTTCGGAACCGTCTCGGCGCTGTTCGCGATGTGGTTCTCACACCGCGGACACATGAAGGACGAGGTTGCGCCGCCGACGGCTGAACCGGCTCGAGAATCCGAGCCCGAACTTGCGATCACGGCCGCGGCCACAACGGATGGCGAGGACGACGAAAACGCCGACGAAGTGCTCGCCCAGGAATCTGCGGTGGTAGTGACCAAGGTCGTCGAAGCCGAAATTGTCGAAGAATCAGGCGAACCCGTGCAGGTAGTGACAGAGGAAACCGTCGAGATCGAAGTAGTCGACGCGGAGGTTGTCGCGGCACCCGAGGCGGACCCCACAGCCGGGGCGGAGCCGGAGACCGACCTGCCCTCGAAGCCGCAGGAGTCCAGCGACTAGGCTGTCATGCGGCCGATACTCCGGCCGCATCATCTTCCAGTTCTCAGGAGTAGTGCGCTGACTGCCTCGGCCGACAATCCGCAGCCGACAATGCCCGACAGGGTCCAATTTCGCGACTCTGTCGCGCGGGTAGTCGTACTCGCTTCCGGCGCTGGAACCCTGCTGACTTCGCTGATCGACGCTTCGCATGCCGAGGGATACCCCGCCGAGATCGTTGCCGTCGGTGTAGATCGTGACTGCCTCGCCGCCGAGCACGCTGCGGATTCGAAGATCCCGTCCTTCAAGGTCTCGATCAAGACCTACGAAAATCGTGCCGCCTGGGACGAGGCGCTGACAGCAGCAGTGGCCGAGTACGAACCCGATCTCGTGGTCAGTGCAGGCTTCATGAAAATCCTCGGCCCCAGCTTTCTCGAGCGTTTCGGCGGCCGAATCATCAACACTCATCCCGCGTTGCTGCCTGCCTTTCCCGGCGCGCACGCGGTTCCCGACGCTCTGGCGTACGGCGTGAAGGTCACCGGTTCCACGGTGCATCTCGTCGACGGCGGAGTTGATACCGGGCCGATCTTGGCGCAGGAAGCTGTGCCGGTGCATGACGACGACACCGAGTCTTCGTTGCATGAACGCATCAAAATTGTGGAGCGACGGTTGTTGGCGGACGTCATCGCCGCTGTTGCTACGCGCGGAGTGGTTTCCGATGGACGAAAGGCCGTGATCCCCAGTGAGTGAACGCAAGGCTGTGCGCCGTGCACTTGTCAGCGTCTACGACAAGAGTGGTCTGATCGAGCTGGCCACGGGCCTGCACGAGGCCGGTGTCGAGTTGGTCTCGACCGGTTCGACCGCGTCGAAGATCGCCGACGCCGGAATCCCCGTGACCCCGGTCGAGGCTCTGACCGGATTCCCGGAATGCCTCGAAGGCCGTGTGAAGACGCTGCATCCGCGCGTCCACGCCGGCGTTCTCGCCGATACCCGCAAGCCGGATCACCTCGCTCAGCTCGAGGAACTCGGCATCGCGACCTTCGAATTGGTTGTCGTGAACCTGTACCCCTTCACCGAGACGGTTGCCTCGGGCGCTAGCCCGGACGAGTGCGTCGAGCAGATCGACATCGGCGGCCCGTCGATGGTGCGTGCTGCAGCCAAGAACCATCCGTCGGTTGCCGTCGTGGTCGATCCGGCTCGTTACGCCGACGTCCTGACTGCCGTTGCCGGTGGCGGATTCACCTTGCGTGAGCGCACTGTGCTTGCGGCGCAGGCGTTCCAGCACACTGCGTCGTACGACGTCGCTGTTGCGAGCTGGATGACGAGCACGATCGCCGCTGACGAAGACGGTTCGCTGTTCCCGGCCTGGGTCGGTGCTACCTGGAACCGCAGCGCTGTTCTTCGCTACGGCGAGAACCCGCACCAGGACGCCGCGCTGTACGAGAACCCGGCTGCGCCTGCAGGTTTGGCTCAGGCGGAGCAGTTGCACGGCAAGGAGATGTCGTACAACAACTACACGGACTCCGACGCAGCGTGGCGCGCAGCGTACGACTTCACTGATCCGGCCGTCGCAATCATCAAGCACGCCAACCCGTGTGGCATCGCCATCGGCACCGACATCGCCGACGCCCACCGCAAGGCGCATGCATGCGATCCGGTCAGTGCTTTCGGTGGTGTGATCGCTGCCAACCGCGAGGTCACCGTCGAACTGGCCGAGCAGATCGCCGACATCTTCACCGAGGTCGTCATCGCGCCCTCGTACGAAGACGGAGCTGTCGAGGTTCTGCAGCGTAAGAAGAACATTCGTGTTCTGAAGGCAGCCGCTCCGACCGCTACCGGAATCGAACTGCGTCCGATCTCCGGCGGTACGTTGCTCCAGCAGCGCGACGTCCTGGACGCCGACGGCGACAACCCGGCCAACTGGACCCTCGCCAACGGTGAGGCTGCCGATGCCGAGACTCTCGCTGACCTCGAATTTGCTTGGCGCGCCAGCCGTTCGGTGAAGTCCAACGCGATCCTGCTGGCCTCCGGCGGCGCGTCCGTCGGCGTCGGTATGGGCCAGGTCAACCGCGTCGATGCAGCGCATCTGGCTGTTCAGCGAGCCGGTGACCGCGTCGTAGGTTCGGTTGCAGCTTCGGACGCGTTCTTCCCGTTCCCTGACGGTCTGCAGGTGCTGCTCAACGCCGGCGTCAAGGCTGTTGTGCAGCCGGGTGGTTCGGTTCGCGACAACGAAGTGATTGCCGCAGCCAAGGAAGCCGGTGTCACTCTCTATCTGACCGGTGCGCGCCACTTCGCGCACTGACCCCTGCGTCGGTAGCGGGCCTCGACTCCTCAACGGGAGTTCGGGGCCCGTTCTGCATTCAGGCCGCCCGGGTCTTTCAGGCGGCGCTGCTGTGGGTGCCCTGGAGTTCGCGGGGTGAGCCGGTGATGACGACGCGTGAGGCTCCGCGACTGCGGATCTCGCTGATCAATGCGCCGAGGGTAGCTTCGTGGGCCGCATCGGAGTGTGAAAGATCCAGGGTGACGGCGTATCCGGTGAGGTCACCGGGCAGATCGACATACGGCGGCGCGATGGACAGTCGGTTGACTCGAAGTTTCATGTGGTGCTCCTGCGTGTGAAAGGTAAAAGAAAAGGCACCCGAGGCGTTTGCCCTGGGTGCCGAGAACGAATCCGGTGAAACTGGGGATCATTCTCGGGGTACACCGCGCTTGTTGCCCATGTGCTTGGCCGACATTGCGGCCGAAAAAATGTGCTTGTCTGCGGTGCAGCTGCGCCACGAAGGTACGGATACGACGTGCGGGTGTAGCGACATGATGTCCGTTCCTTTCTGTGTGGCGTTGCTGGTTAATGGATGACCGTACAGCACGGATCGAGGGTTCGCACCAATAAAAAGCGCCGCGAACGTAAACTCCGGGTGACTTCTGTCCCCAGGTTCGCTGGATTGAAAGAGTCTTCATTGCAGGTCAGGCGTAGAAAGCAGAATTCCCTCCGCGATGGTTCGCGGAGGGAACTTTCTACCTGAAAAAGAGGACGTTCGGTCTGTACGTGATCAGGAGAACGAACGGACCCACGCTGTGAAGGGTTCCGAGAACTCTGCCGAGTACGGAAGCGGCGCGACGTAGTCGGCACCGGTGGACTGTTCGTCGCCGATGTCCTTGAGTACGAAGTTGGCGTTGCGCATCCGCACGGAAGTCAGCGCTGTATGTGAGAGCGCGGCGTCGAGTGCCGCGACATCGGCGGGAATGACTTGGATGTCCTTGTCCGAGCAGCTCGTGAGAACGGGCATGCCCGCCGGTAGCGCCGCCACGAGCGCAACCGGGTCCAATGCGTCTTCCTCGGCGAGTGCCTTGGCATTGGCGTGTACGAGTCCCGCATTCTGCAGCGGCTCGGGCAGGTCATCCGGAACAGTGCCCTCGGATCGCAGCGACTCGACGGCATCGGCGAGCGCGACGCGCAGTTCGTCAGCCAGTTCGACCGGTAACTGACCGGCGCCGACGACCGCATCGAGCTGGCGGTGAATCTGCGTCGTGAGTAGATCGAGAAGTCTGACGCTCAGTGGCTCGAGCAGTGCGAGGGCACTGACTCTGGCGCCCTCCTTCGCGGTGGCGAGGGCCAGTGCGACTACGGCGCCGTCGCTGTGTCCGACCACGAACAAGCGCTCGGGATCGACACCGGGTTGCCCGGCGAGGTAGTCCAGTCCGTCGGAGGCGGCGTCGACAAAAGTGTTGAAGCCGAGATCGGCGATGTCCTCGATCTCGTAGTCGCCGAGGACGGTTTCGCCGCTGCCGAGCTTGTCGTAACGCAGGCTTGAAATGCCTTGATTTTCAAGAAGATCCGCGATGAACCGCAGAGTTCCGATGTCGCCTTCGAGGAGGGCGCTGTCGCCGTTGCGATCGGTGGGGCCGCTGCCGGCCAGAATCAGCGCGGCCGGGGCAGGGGCGTCGGGTGAGGCGGCCAGGCGAAGACTCCCGTACAGGGTGACGTCGCCGGATTGGAACGAGATCTCGGTGTCGGACATGACGACTTGTCTACCAGGTCGGTGCGGTCAGGCGGTGCGCAGACTCCGGACACGACGCCAGCCACGCCAGCTGAACCACAAGAGCGCGGCGAGCAGGGGAATGATCAGGAGCGGCAAGATCATCGCGATCAAGGAAGTGAAGAAAGTCAGCACATCCTCGATGACGGAAACGACGGGATTTGCCAGCCCACCGGTAGTGGCCGTACTGACCGCGCGAGTGCCGGTCTGCGCGGCGCTGAACGTCAACGCCGTCGGCGCTCCGACGATGATGCCCGCCAACGCGGCCATCGCAGGGTCGAGATGGCTGAAGGCCGCCCAGGCCGCGATCACTCCGGCGATCGGCCCCGTGACGTTCCCGATCACCGAGAGTGCGTTGTCCACGAACGGAATGAGGTCGGCACCCAGTTCGACCACCGCGGCGATTGCCAATGCCACCAGCGCGCCGGTCGATCCGATCCACCGCATCGACTCACCGACGGTGATCCCGAACAGTTCGAAGTGGACGGCAGCGCTGAGCATCAGCAGGGGCAGGAAGGTTCGCATTCCGGACGCTGCGGCGAGTCCGAGGCCGAGCATGGCCGGCAACACCCAGGTATCCATGGGTGGAGTTTAGGTCTACTGTGCGCCTTTATTAACCGCCGGCGGTTAATAAAGGCGCACAGCAAAGTCTCGGAAAGGACCTTTCATGGCGACAAACCCGCAGCCGATGTTCTTCCTCAACCTGCCCGTCAAGGACCTCGGCAAGGCCACCACCTTCTACGAGGGCCTCGGATACTCCAAGAACACGCAGTTCTCCGACGAGAATGCGTCGTCGATGGTCATCAGTGACACCATCGTCGTGATGCTGTTGGCCGAGCCCTTCTTCAAGACCTTCACCACCAAGGGCATCGCCGACACCTCGACGTCGACGGAGGCGCTGCTCGGTCTCTCGGCCGAGACCCGTGAGGCCGTCGACGCCCTCGTCGACAAGGCGCTCGCGACCGGCGGTTCCGAAGGTAACGCGACTCAGGATCACGGCTTCATGTACAGCCGCAGCTTCCAGGATCCCGACGGCCACATCTGGGAAATCATCTGGATGAATCCCGAGAACATCGAGGGCTGAGCGACCGAACTTCCTCGGCGAGAGGCGAAACCCCGAAAACACTCGTAGCGTGGAGTGGTGACTGTCGCAAAAACCCTCGGAGAGCTACGCGCCTCCGGACACGTACAGCGAAGTGTCAAGGAAGAACTACGAGAGAATCTTCTCGCCGCGTTGCGGGACGGCCGTGACCCCTGGCCCGGGATAGTCGGGTTCGAGGACACGGTCGCCCCGCAACTCGAGCGGGCGCTGATCGCCGGCCACGACGTGGTTCTGCTCGGCGAACGAGGTCAGGGAAAGACGAGGCTGCTTCGCACTCTCGGGCTCCTGCTCGACGAGTGGACGCCCGTCATCGAAGGCTCGGAACTGGGGGAGCACCCGTACGAGCCGATCACCCCGGCTTCGATACGTCGAGCCAAGGAACTGGGCGACGACCTCCCGATCGCCTGGCGCCACCGCAGCGAGCGGTACTCCGAGAAGTTGGCGACGCCGGATACCTCGGTCGCCGACCTGATCGGCGACGTCGATCCGGTCAAGGTTGCCGAAGGCCGGAGCCTCGGCGATCCGGAGACCATTCACTTCGGCCTCGTGCCTCGCGCGCATCGCGGAATCGTGGCCATCAACGAGCTCCCCGACCTCGCCGAACGCATCCAGGTCTCTTTGCTCAACGTGATGGAAGAGCGGGACATCCAGGTCCGCGGGTACACGCTTCGGCTTCCGTTGGACGTTCTTCTGGTCGCGAGCGCCAACCCCGAGGACTACACCAACCGCGGGCGCATCATCACACCACTCAAGGACCGCTTTGGCGCCGAGATCCGCACTCACTACCCCGTCGAGCTGGCGGGCGAGATCGCGGTGATCGAGCAGGAGGCGCACCTGGCCGCGGAGGTGCCCGACTACCTTCTCGAAATTCTTGCCAGATTCACTCGCCTGCTCCGCGAATCCACCTCGGTGGACCAGCGATCGGGTGTGTCGGCACGCTTTGCCGTCGCCGGCGCGGAAACCGTCAGTGCCGCCGCGGTACGACGGGCAGCGGTGCTCGGCGAAGCCGATCCTGTTGCACGGCCCGTCGATCTCGAGTCCGTGGTCGAGGTTCTTCGCGGCAAGGTCGAGTTCGAATCCGGTGAAGAGGGACGGGAACTGGAGGTGCTCGAGCACCTGCTGCGTCGCGCGACGGCCGATACGGTTCGGGCACGTCTCGGCGGGATCGACCTGGGGATGCTGGTTGCTGCGGTGGAGATGGGCAACACGATCGTCACCGGTGAATCTGTCACGGCCAAGGCATTTCTCGACGAGCTTCCGGACCTCGAGGTCCTGGACGAAGTAGCCGAACGTCTCGGTGCGCAATCCGACGGCGAGCGTGCCGCCGGTGCCGAACTTGCCCTCGAAGGGCTTTACCTCGCGCGCCGGATCTCCAAAGATCAAGGCCCGGGCGGCCGCTCGGTGTATTCGTAAGGGGCAGTGATGATCCACAATCCGCGGTACGGGCCTTACGACGGTGGTCCCGATCCGCTCGCGCCTCCCGTGGATCTGCGCGAGGCCCTGGCAGCAATCGGCGACGACGTGTTGTCGGGCACGTCGCCGCGCCATGCCCTCCGAGAGCTCCTGCGCCGAGGCAACCGGGACATGCGCGGGCTCGACGACCTTGCCGCCCAGGCGAACCGGCGTCGACGCGAGTTGCTGCGCCGCAACAATCTCGACGGAACTCTCGACGAGGTTCGTAAGCTTCTCGACAAGGCGGTGCTCGAAGAGCGCAAAGAATTGGCACGTGCTCTCGACGACGACGCACGATTCAACGAAATGCGGATCGAGGAGTTACCGCCGTCGACAGCTCAGGCCGTGCAAGATCTGGCCGACTACAACTGGCGCAGCGAACAGGCTCGCGCGGATTACGAGAAGATTCGTGATCTGCTCGGACGTGAGGTTCTCGATCAACGCTTCTCGGGAATGAAGCAGGCACTCGAGGGCGCCACCGACGAGGATCGTGAGCAGATACGCCAGATGCTGGCTGATCTGAATCAACTGCTCGACGCGCACTCTCGCGGCGTCGACACTGCGGAGCAGTTCGCGGAGTTCATGGACAAGCACGGGCAGTATTTCCCGGACAACCCGCGCAACGTCGAGGAACTTCTGGATTCTTTGGCGCAGCGCGCGGCGGCTGCACAACGATTGCGGAACTCGCTCTCGCAGGAGCAGCGTGACGAGTTGGATGCGTTGGCGCAGCAGGCGTTCGGTGATCCGAGCCTGATGAGTGAGCTGAGTCAACTCGACCAGTTCCTTCAGGCGGCTCGGCCGGGTGAGGACTGGGAAGGTTCGCAACAGTTCCGCGGCGACAACGGAATGGGGTTGGGTGAGGGGACCGGTGCCCTGCAGGACATCGCCGAGCTGGAATCCTTGGCGGATCAACTGTCGCAGCAATACGCGGGCGCGGCGCTCGACGACATCGACCCCGAGCTACTTGCGCGGCAACTCGGCGACGAAGCCGCCGCTGATGCTCGCACCCTGGCCGATCTCGAAAAGGCTTTGCAGGAACAGGGTTTCTTCGATCGTGCACCGGATGGTCAATGGCGCTTGTCGCCCAAAGCCATGCGACAGCTCGGACAGACTGCTCTGCGCGATGTCGCCGGGCAACTGTCGTCACGAACCGGTCAACGCGATACGCGTCGGGCCGGTGCGATGGGTGAACCGACCGGAGCGTCCCGCGAATGGGAATTCGGGGACACGGAACCGTGGGACGTCACGAGAACCATCACCAACGCCGTCCTGCGTGACCCGGGCCGAATGCCGGTGCGGCTGAGCGTCGTCGATGTCGAGGTGGCCGAAACCGAACAGCGCAGTCAGGCTGCGGTTGCTCTCCTGGTGGACACGTCGTTCTCGATGGTGATGGAAGATCGCTGGGTGCCGATGAAGCGCACCGCTCTGGCACTCAATCATCTGGTGAGTACGCGATTTCGCAGCGACGAACTCCAGTTGATCGCCTTCGGACGCCACGCGCACGTGCTGAGCCCGTCGGAGCTCGCTGGTTTGGACGGCGCGTGGGACCAGGGAACCAACCTGCACCACGCACTGTTGTTGGCGGCCAGGCATCTTCGACGCCACTCCAACGCACAGCCGGTGGTACTGATCGTCACCGACGGTGAGCCGACGGCTCATCTCGAAGCGGACGGAGAAGCCAGGTTCGACTACCCGCCGAGTGCGCGAACCCTCGGTTTGACGGTTCGAGCACTCGACGCGGTGGCCAGGCTGGGCGCCAAGGTCACGTTCTTCCGCCTCGGTGAGGATCCAGGTCTGGCCAGGGTGGTCGACCGGATGGCGCACCGTGTGGGTGGACGCGTCATCGCGCCGGACCTGGACGGCCTCGGCGCCGCGGTCGTGAGTGACTACATGCGAGGTCGCCGCTAATTCTGCCGCCGTCAGTCTTGTTCAGCGGGCTGGTGCTGGGTGATGCAGTGGATGCCGCCGCCACGTTCGAACAGCGGTCTGGCGTCGACGGTGACGACGGTGCGCCCGGGGTAGGCGGCCGCAAGGATCCGGGCCGCTTCGGCGTCGGCCGGATCGTCGAAGCTGCAGGCGATCACTCCGCGATTGACCACGAGATGGTTGATGTAGCTGTAGTCGACGAATCCCTCGTCGTCGCGCAGGATTTCGGGAGCGGGTACCCGAATGACCTTCCACGGCCGACCGCCGACGTCCGTCGAGCTTTCGAACAACTCGATGATCGTCTTGCTGACGGCGTAGTCGGGGTGCACCGGATTGCGTTGGTCATGGACGAGTACCACTCCGGGGGAAGAGATGGCAGCGACGATGTCGACGTGTCCGCGCGTTCCGTAGGTCTCCTGATCGCGAGTCAATCCGCGGGGAAGCCAGATCACGTGCTTGGCGCCGATGGTGCGGGCGAGTTCGGCCTCGATGTCGGCCTTCGTCAGGTCGGGGTTTCGTCCCGGATCGAGTTGGACGGTTTCGGTGACCAAGACGGTGCCGAGACCGTCGACCGCAATACCGCCGCCCTCGTTGACGATTGGTGAGTCGATCAACTGGGCACCGGATTGTTCGACGACAAACGCGCCGATCTTCGAGTCCTTGTCCCACTGCGCCCAATCCTGTGCACCCCAGCCGTTGAACACCCAGTCGACTCCGCCGAGACGGCCTTCGTCGGACAGGACGAACGTCGGCCCGATGTCGCGCATCCACGCGTCGTCGAGAGGTGCCTCGACGATGTCGACCTTCTCGGACAGGTACTTTCGTGCTTCTTCGACTTCGGCGGGATCGACGACGACGGTGACCGGCTCGAATTCGGCGACGGCGTGGGCGACGGCCGCCCACGTCGAGCGCGCTTCGTGCTGTTCTTCCGCGGTGTCCCCGAGGGAGTATCCGGCGCTCGGGTACGCCATCCAGGTACGTTCGTGCGGCTCACTTTCCGCGGGCATGCGCCAGGTCATCGGTTGGCTCCTGCAGTGTTCACCGGTGCGGTCAGGCCCGAGTAGGTGTCGGGTCGGCGAGTGGCCAGGAACGGGAACAGCGCAAGCCAGTCTTCACGGTGCTGTAGATCGAGATCTGCGACCAGGACGGCTGATTCGTCGCGCGGAGCCTGAACGAGGATGCGTCCGTACGGGTCCGAGATGAACGACGAACCGTAGAAGGTGATGAGACCTTCACTGCCGTGGCGATTGGGGACAACCATGAAAGTGCCGTTGGCGATACCGTTTCCGACGATCACTTGCTGCCACAGCGGTTGGGTGTCGAAGTTCGGGTGATCGGGTTCCGAGCCGATCGCCGTCGGGTACACCAAGACCTGGGCACCGGCGAGGGAGTATGCACGTGCGACCTCGGGGAACCACTCGTCCCAGCATGTCGGGAGTCCGAACTTGGCGCCGAGTGCCTCGTGAACGGGGTATGCGTCCTCGGACGGACCGCCGCGAAAGTACGTGTCCTCGTAGTACCCGGCCGTCACCGGAATGTGGAGCTTGCGGGTACGACCGAGAAGTTCACCCCCGGGCGAGACCAGGATCGCGGTGTTGAAGCCCAGGCAGTCCTCGGCGTCGCTGCGCTCGTACAACGACGCGTGAACGAGAACCTGGTTCTCCGCGGCGGCCTTGGTGGCGAAGGCGAAAGTGGGTCCGGTGAGCAGGTCTTCCGCCGCGCGTCCGGGATTGTCGCCGGCCGGGGCGGAGGCGGGGTAGCGGCTGAGCGTCAGCTCTGGAAGAAAGACCACGGAAGCGCCCAGCTTCGCTGCGGACGCAATGCCTTCGCTCAATTCAGCGTGGAGGTCGTCTTGGTCCTCGTGCCAGCGATGTTGGACGAGACCTACACGCAGAGGGGTGGACGTGGACGGCGAAGTCGCGGCCGGTGACTCGGGTGGGGTGAGGGCGGTGATCGTCAGCATGGGGTTTCCTCGGTGCTCGGGTATTCGACGTTCAACGTAAAACGAATGTGATTCGTTAAGTATGGTGGGTGAGCGCTGATTGATCAAGGACTTTCGAGGAATTGTTTTTTGCAGCGCCCCGAACGGTGTGGATCACTACAGGAGGACATATGCCGCGGCCATCGCAACGACTGCTCTCACCGGCGATCATCACCGAGGCAGCGATCGAGTCGGTGGACGAATCCGGCGACTTCACCATGCCGGGACTCGCCGCAAGACTGAAGGTTCGACCGTCCTCGCTCTACAACCACGTTTCCGGACGAGCCGAGATCGTCGAACTGATGAGGGCGCAGTTGATGGCAGGAATCGACGTCGAGTCGGCCTCGGGGACCTGGAGTGAGACCGTCGCGGCGCTGGCAGCCGAGTACCGGCGAAGCTACGCCGCGCATCCTCGTCTGATTCCGCTCTTCACGGCCCAGACGGTGCAGGCCGGTGTGGCGTTCACCCTCTACAACGCATTGGCGCAGGCATTTGCCGATGGTGGCTTCGACCCGACCGAAACACTGCACGCGATCACGACCGTCGACAGTTTTGTTCTCGGTTCGGCCCTGGACCTGGCGGCGCCGGACGTCCAGTGGGCGTCGGGACCCGAAGCCAACGACGCGATGAAGGCGGCGTTGGCAACGTCCGGGAAAAATCCCGAACGTGCCGACGCCGCCTTCGAATTCGGCTTGCGCGTGTTGATGGCGGGCCTGATCGCGCAGGCCCCCGAATCTACTGTCTCCTAGGACACGCTGAGGTCGTTCTCGTCGCGCAGAGCCTCCGTGTCGCGGTTGAGGGTCTTGCCCTCGAAGAACTCGGGATTGCGCACTCGCATGACCATCATCAGGACCGCGCCGAGGATGAGGATTCCGAAGCCGAGGAAGAAGACCAGGCCGATTCCGCCGATGGATGCTCCGCTGGCATTGTCCGGATTCATACTCTCCTGGACCGAAATGACGAACACCGCAAGCAGCATGAGGCCACCGATGAGTGGGAACGCGAGCCGGAAGACGAAGTTTCGTACGCTCTCGAAAAGCGTCTTGCGGAAGTACCACACGCACGCGAATGCGGTGATGCCGTAGTACCAGCAGATCATGATGCCGAGTGCGGCGATCGTGTCGAGCAGAGCACTTTCGGACAGGAACGTGACGACGCTGTAGAACACTGCGGTTACCGCGCCGGCCACGACGGTCGTGTACGACGGCACCAGGAACCGAGGCGAGACCTCGGCGAGCTTCTTGGGGAAAGCTCCGTATGCACCCATGGCGAGCATGGTTCGTGCCGCGGGCAGGAACGTGGTCTGCAGGCTGGCGACTGAAGAGACGAAGACCGCGAGGAACAGAAGCATTCCGCCCCAGTTGCCCAGGACCGGGTCGGCCAGAGCGCCGAAGACGTTCTCGGAGTTGTCGGGATTGCCGAGGCCGAGGCCTTCCTCGCCGACGCCGGCGTACATCATCGCGGCAACGGCGACCAGCAGGTAGGTAAGGAGAATGGTTGCGACACAGAGCAAACCGGCGCGGCCGGGGGTCTTCTTGGGGTTCTTCGACTCCTCGCCCAGCGTGAGACAGGTATCCCAGCCCCAGAACGCGAAGATCGATCCGGTGAGTCCGATGACAAACGCACCGATGGCGAGTCCGCTGAACGGGTTGAACCAACTCACGTCGAAGGACAATCCGGCCGGGGCGTCGCCGGCGCCGACGTGAACCAGTGCAACGACGGCGAAGACGACCAGCAGCACCATCTGGAAGCCGACGAGCGCGAACTGTACGCGCTCGCTGGTGGTGATTCCCCGACTGGCAATCCAGGTGGCCAACGCGATGAACACCAGTGTGGTGCCGACGTTGACGAATTTATTGCCCGGCAGATCGGCGATGGAGGGATTGTCGGCCACCCGCGCGATGAACAGATAGAAGAAGTCGACGGCAATCGCAGCGAGGTTCGAGAGCACGATGATGGTGGCGATCACCATGCCCCAGCCGCACATCCAGCCGACGTACGGTCCGAATGCCTTGGTGGACCACGTGAATGACGCTCCGCAGTCAGGAGTGTCGGAGTTCAGTTCGCGGTACGCGTACGCGGTGAGGAACATCGGGATGAAGCCGGCGATGAAGATGGCGGGCATCTTGAGACCGACCGCAGCGACGATCAATCCGATGCTGGCCGTCAGGGTGTAACCCGGTGCCACGGAGGAGATTCCGAGCACCGCGCCGGAGATCATGCCGATCTTGCCGGTGGCGAGGCCTTTGGAACTCAGTTCGGTGCTGGTCATGACAGTGCCTCCGGCTGGGTGAATTCGTGCTTGGGCACTACGACCATGGGTACGGGCAGTACGCGCAGCATCTTGGCGGCGGTTGAGCCCAGGAACAGTTTGCGGGGCTGTGCGAGTCGACTTGAACCGACCATCACGAGGTCGCCGTCCTGCCAGTCCAGTTGACGCACTGCCGATTCCACGGTAGATCCGTCGGCAATGATGACCTCGATGGGGAACTCCGCGGGGAGCGCGGCTCTTGCGACGTCGAGTGTGTCCTGAGCGTGATTTCGTGCACGCTCCCTGGCCGACTCGGCGGTGTCGCGATGATCTCGCAGATCGTTCTGGGGGTCGAGCGCTACCAGTGAGACCAGTCGCAACGGAACCTGCATCAGTTCGCTGGCGCGCACGGCGGTGTTCAAGACGATGTCGGCGCCGACACGGGTGCCGAGTGCACAGGTGACCTCTCGTATCGCAGTGGCCGCCGAGTGCCGCGTTCCGCGAGGCGCCAGTGCTACCGGGACGTGGGCGGAGTGAAGCAGTTCGGTCGAGACCGAACCTATCGCGTGACGGCCGAGCAAACCGTCGCCGGAAGCTCCCACCACGATCGCGAGCGCATTCAGTCTGTCCACTTCGTCGAGCAGGCCCTGAGCGAACGACTCGTGGAAGCTCAGGTGTACTTCCACCTGGATGTCCTCGGGCACCGACGCTTTCGCCTCGGCGAGCCAGTCGTGTGCACGCGCGGCGAGGATGTCGTCGTAGCCGGCTTCCGAGGGAACCTTGGCCGGCAGTGTCCGATCCGGTGGGAGGACCATGCAGATGTCGAGTTGCGCGCCGAGACTGCGCGCGAGCTGGGCCCCGAGGACCAGCCCGTCTTTACCGCTGGGTGTGGCGAGGTATCCGACGATAAGGCGCATGGTGGCTCTTTTCCGGATTGGAGGAATCTGCTGTGCGCCTTTATTAACCGCGGGGGTTGATAAAGGCGCACAGCAGGAGGGGCGGCGACTCAGTCGTGCGAACTCATGACGTGCTTGAGACGGGTGTAGTCCTCGACTCCGTAGGCCGAGAGATCCTTGCCGTAACCGGAATACTTGAAGCCGCCGTGCGGCATTTCGGCGACGAGCGGGATGTGGCAGTTGATCCACACCGCACCGAAGTCGAGAGCAGCGGAGACGCGTTGCGTGACACCGTGATCCTTGGTCCAGATGCTCGAGGCCAGGCCGAACCGAACGTCGTTGGCAAGCGTGATCGCCTCCTTCTCGTCGGAGAAGCTCTGGACTGTGAGGATAGGACCGAAAGTCTCTTCCTGCACGATGTCGTCCGATTGCGCGACGCCGGTGATGACGGTCGGCTCGAAGAAGAATCCGGTTTCGCCCGAACGCTTTCCGCCGGTAACGATCTTGGCCGACGCCGGCAGGTTCGCGATCTTGTCGCTCACGGCGTTGAAGTGATTGATGTTGTTGAGCGGGCCGTAGAAGGCATCAGGATCGGAAGGCGCTCCGGGGCGCAGCTTCTCGGCGTTCCGGACGAGGGCTTCGACGAGCTGATCGTGGATGGACTCGTGAACGATCACGCGAGTGGCCGCGGTGCAATCCTGGCCGCCGTTGAAGAACGCTGCCTCGGCGATGCCGGTGGCGGTCTTCTCGATGTCGACGTCGCCGAAGACGATCGCCGGCGCTTTGCCGCCCAGTTCGAGGTGCGCGCGCTTGAGTTGCTGTGCTGCGGACACGGCGACAGCGATGCCCGCCCGCACCGAACCGGTGATCGAGACGAGACCGAGGGCCGGGTTCTCCACCAACGTCGCTCCGGTTCCGCCGTTGCCGAGCACGACGTTGAACACGCCGTCCGGCAGGATGCCCTTCGAGAGCTTCGCCAGGACCAGCGTGCTGCCCGGTGTGGTGTCGCTGGGCTTGAGGACGATCGTGTTGCCGGCCGCGAGGGCGGGCCCGATCTTCCACAGCGCCATCATGAACGGGTAGTTCCATGGAGTGACCTGACCGACGACGCCGATCGGCTCACGACGGACGTAGGAGGTGAAACCCTCCATGTACTCTCCGGCCGCCTTGCCTTCGAGAAGTCGTGCGGCTCCGGCGAAGAACCGCATCTGATCGGCTCCGACCTTGACCTCTTCGTCGGCGATCATCTGGTGAGCCTGGCCGGTGTTGGCGCTTTCGGCTGCGACGATTTCGTCGCTGTGCGCTTCGATGGCGTCGGCGAGCTTGAGGAGTGCAGCCTGCCGCACGCTCGGCGTCGTCTTGCCCCAGGTCTCGAATGCTCTCTGTGCGGCTTCGACGGCGGCGTCGACGTCTTCCTTCGTGGAGACCGGCGTACGCCCGACCACACTCTCGTCCACGGGGTTGATCAGGTCGAGTGTTTCCGTCGCGGCTGAGGCGACGAATTCACCGTTGATGTAGTTCTCGAGTACGACGATCGACATCGGTACCGGTTCCTCTCGAGGTCGAACGAGTTCCGGCCGAGGTGATCAGCACGGAACTCGCACTTTGTGGGGCGTGTGTGAGCAAGTGTGCGCTGACTCACAAGTAAAGGCAGCTGCCAAAAAGGTGAAATCTTTGATCCCCGACGCACCGAGTTGTACAGTCCTGCCCATGACGATCGCTGTGCGGTGGATGTTGGCGCAGCCGGATCTCGCGCTGGAACTCAAAGGTGGCGCCCAGGGTGTCGGTCGCGAAATCACATTCGCGCACGCCACGGAGTTGCTCGACCCGTTTCGATGGTTGACCGGCGGCGAATTCATCCTCACCACCGGCATCCGATTGCCGTCCACTCAGCAAAAGCGCGGCCGCTATCTCCGGATGCTCGACGCGGCGGGAGTGGCGGCGGTGGGATTCGGAACCGGGCTCTCGTACCCCGAGGTCCCGGCCGATCTGGTGGCCGTCGCCGACGAGATCGGACTCCCGCTGATCGAGGTGCCGCTGCCGACGCCTTTTGCTGCCGTCGTCAAGCGTGTGATGAGCCGGTTGGCAGAGCAGGAATATGAAGCTGTCCTCCGGGCGTCGCGGGCGCAACCGCGGATGACGCGTGCCGTCATTTCCGGCGGAACGGCTGCGACCGTGCGTGAACTGGCGATCGCAACCTCGGCGACGGTGCTTCTTCTCGACGTCGCCGGAAGAGTTCTCGAGAGCTCACCTCAACTGCCGACGGACGACGTGATCGACGAACTGCGAGCAACTCTCGGGGGCGGTGCCTCTAGTAGCGTGACGCTCGCAAGGTCTGGAGCGTCGATCGCGGTGCAGCAGATCAGCGTCGGGCGAACGCCGTACGGATACCTGGCGGTGATCAGTGCTTCGGCGCTCAGCTACGTCGATCAGATACTGCTCGGTCACGCGAACTCGTTGTTGGCGTTGGACTTCGAGAAACCCGCGCGTCTGCGTGCTACTCAGGATCAGTTGAATTCGCACGCCCTCGGGCTGCTGCTCACCGAGGATCGCGACCCGGCGCCGGCGTGGCAACAGATCAGGCAGGCCGCCGACGGTGAGGGAATGATCCGAGGATTGACAGTTCTTGCCGACACGTCCGACGTAGCGGGACGCGTCGGAGCCGAGATTGCCGAGTTCATGAACAAGGCGGGGCGGCAGTTGTTCTCGCGGATCAACGACACTCGCGTCACGGTGCTGCTGCGTGGAACCGACGACGTCGAGTTCGCCCGAGAGTTGCTCGGCGGGGTATCGAGGTCGGATCTTCGCGCGCTTCGTGTCGGCTTGAGCGCGCGACGGGTGGTCGCTGCGCTGGCGGTCGCCGTCGAACAGTCCCAGCTGTGTGCGTCGGCGGCGGAAATCGGTGGCGAGCCTTTGGAATTCGCAGCTCTGACCGGAAGTGTGCTGCTGTCTTTCGATTCGACGCGTGAAGTGCTCAACACGCTGGCGGAAACGATGATCACACCGATCGAGGACTACGACCGTGACAACGGCACCGAACTGCTGGCGTCGCTGCGGGCATTTCTCGAGGCCAACGGACACTGGGAAGCGGCCGCCATCACGATGGGCGTTCACCGGCACACACTGCGGAGCCGAATGGCGAAGGTGGAGAGCCTGATCGACTGTCGGCTGGAAGTGGCCAGGGTTCGGGCCGAACTACTGCTCTCGATCATTGCCCGGCAATCGTGACTGCCGGGCAATGATCGAGACTTGGCAAAGCGGCCGTCAGGCCTTGCTGCGAGCGATGATGTCGGCTGCGGTTCGCTGACCCATCCGAACGGCACCGTCGACGTGCTGGTACCCCTCGGCCGCAATGTCGGAGCACGAGAAGTGAATCGGGCCGACGGGCGTGCGGGAATCCGCGCCGTAGCGGTGCAGGCCTCCGAGGTCGAAGCTCGCTGCGTACGCACCGCGGGTCCATTCCTCCGAGCCCCAGTCGGATTCGTAGTACACAACCGGCTCTTCGGCCTTCGGGCCGAGATAGCGGGCAAGTGAGGCCAGAATCGTGGCCTTACGCTCCTCGACGGAAAGCTCGAACATCGCGTCGGCCTTCTCGTCGGAGACGAAAGCGACCAGGGTGCCGCGATCGTCCTCGTGGTTGGTGTTGTCGTACACCTCCTGCACTACCTCGGACGCGCCGAAGCCGGTGCCGGAGAGGCCGGCTTCGCGCCAGAAAGGCGTCTCGTACACCGCGTGCACCTTGATGACGAGGCCGAGGGACTGGTGCTGGTGCATCTGGTGCTGACGACGCGGCAGCGGGGGATCGTACGAGATCCGGGAGTAGAGGTTGGGCGGTACGGCCAGGATCACTCGGCTTGCCTCGACGCGAACATCGCCGTCCGCCAACACCGTTGCACCGGATTCGTTCCACTTCACCGTTCGCACGGGTGCGTTGAGGAAGACGTCGTCACCGAGAGCCTCCGCCATGCGGATCGATACCTGCTGCATTCCGCCGATCACTCGCTTGTCGAGGATGAAGTCCTCGTCGACGAGGTGGGAGAAGGAGCCTGCCGAAGCGGCCATGAGTACGGCCTGCAGGGCAGAGAACGAGTGGGCGGGCTTGGTGAGCATTCCACCGGCGATGAAGAGGCCGATGTTGTCACGTGCCTCGGCGTCGTCGGACTGATTGATCAGCCACTGCTTGAAGGAGACTGTGTCGAGATCGCGGGCGAGGGGATGTGCCCACGGTTCCTCGGCGCCGATCTGTGCTGCGAGATCGTCCATCTCGTCGATGAGACGGTCCATCTCCTTCTTCGTGGTGTCGTTCGTGGGGAAGGAATCGCCCGTGTACTGCGTCCGCTCACCTGCCGACGAGATGTAGACGGACTCGCCCTCGCGGTAGCGCTCGAAAGTTTTCAGGCCGAGTTCGTCGAGCAAGGAGATCAGCGCGGTCTGGTCGGGGGAGACCCACTGGCCGCCGATTTCCAGAACTGCTCCGTCGATGGTGTCGGTCCACGTGCGGCCGCCGACGCGGTCGCGCGCTTCGATCACAGCGACGGTCAAACCGGCCTTGCGCAGCGCGGTTGCAGCTGCCAGGCCAGAGGGGCCGGCGCCGACGATTGCAACGTCTCTCTGGAGATTAGGCACTTGCGAGCTCCTTCATGTTGAGCACCGCTCGAGTCGAAAGCTGCCGACGAGCGAGTGAACGGGTGTCGGTTTTCAGTCTGTCCCGAGGAGACGCACACCACACCTGACGAAACGGCGTGTTCGATCGTCGAACTTGTGCCGTTTAGGCGCGCAGCTAGCCGTTGACGACGTGACGATCGCCGAGCGGTCGGCTCAGCGGAACGTCCAGGCTGCCGAACACGGCAACCAAGATGCACATCTTGTCCGCGGCCTCCGGCAATGCTCCGGTTCGGAGCGTGACGATCACCGTCGTATCGGTCTCTTCGACGGTTGCGTACGCGCCGTAGCACTCCGGAGTGCCGGTCACGAAGTGGACTGCCACCGTGTGATCGTCGACCTCGGACCACGATTCGAACATGGTGGCCGTCGCACCCACGATGTCGGTGCGGCTGTCGAACTCCGTGCCCATCTCGCTGTCGTCGACCTCGTCGGGAACGGGGGTTCCGAGCGACCAGTCGGCGGGACTTGCTTCGTTGGCCGCCATCGGATTCGGTGCGGCAACCGGCCCCGTGGTCTGGGCCCCGACGGAGCATCCGGCCACAGCAAGGCAGGCCAGAACGGCGAGGGTTAGTACACGCATGAATCCACCGTAACCCTGCTCAAGCGAGTAGCGCTGTGACCAGCGCAATTGCCGGAATTGACGCCAAAGTGGTGACAAAGGCACTGTCTCGGGCGAGGACCATTCCGCGCCGATAGCGGCTTGCGTAGATGAAGACGTTCTGCGCCGTCGGCAACGTCGAGACGACCACGATGGCGAACAACTGATGACCGTCGATGCCGAGGAGGAAATGCGCCATCAGATAGGCCAGCACAGGTTGGACCACGATCTTGAGCGTCGACGCCAGCGCGACGTCGCGGCGTGGACTCGAGCCTTTCTCCAGCACCCGCACGCCGTAGAGCGAGAGCCCGAATGCCAACAGCGCACCGGGTACGGACGTCGCGCCGATCAATTCGAAAGGCTGCATCAGCGGCCGGGGCGGTACCCAACCGATCAACGCGACGATCAACCCCGCAGCGCCCGCGAGCACGATCGGATTCTTGAACGGGGCGGTGACGGTGTCGATCAACGAGAGCTTCTCGGCATCCGCGCCGCGAAGGGCCGTCAGATCGAGGATCGTCAAGGCGATCGGGGAGTACACGACGATCTGGAAGAGCAGGAGCGGCGCGACGAACGTGGCATCGCCGAGCACGAACACCGCGATCGGGATTCCGAGGTTGGCTGAATTCACGTACGAAGCCGACAGCGCGCCGATGGTCAGTTCGGGTAGCGGCCGGTTGAGCCAGATCTTTGCGACGACGACGTACAGAGCGCCGACGGCAAAGGCAGTAGCCGACGCAACGGCGAGCGTCGGCGAGAAGATCACCGAAAGATCGGACGACGCGAGGGTGGTGAACAGCAGGGCAGGCGTCGCGACGAAGAAGACGAGTCGACCGAGAACGAACTGTCCTTGGCTACCGAGGGTGCCGAGACGGCCGAGGAGATACCCGACCGCGATGACAACAAAAATTACGGTGAAACCCGCAACAACTCCCGACACGCTGCGGGCACCTCTCGACTGGAATGAACGACTTCGGGAAATCTTAGTCCGGGCAACAAAAAGGCCGCGCAGTCGAGTGACTGCGCGACCTCTTCGGTACTTCTACGTGTGACTACCGAGCACGTATGACTACCGGGCGGCGGTGAAGGGGAGCAACGCCATTTCGCGTGCGTTCTTCACTGCAACGGCGACCTGACGCTGCTGCTGCGGGGTCAGGCCCGTGACGCGACGGCTGCGGATCTTGCCGCGGTCCGAGATGAACGTGCGAAGCAAGTTGATGTCCTTGTAATCGACATGCGTGATCTTCGCTGCGAACAACGGGTTCTTCTTGGGCTTACGACCCTCTACGGGGCGTGGCTTCTTCGACGGTGAACGCTTGACTGCCATCCGACTTCCTTACCAGCTCGACTTGTGTACGCCAGGCAGTTCCCCACGGTGCGCCATTTCTCGCACGCGAATCCGGGAGAGCCCGAACTTCCGCAGGTGGCCGCGCGGACGTCCATCCGCAGCGTCTCGATTGCGCAATCGTACCGGACTGGCGTCGCGTGGTAGACGTTGCAGGGTCGCTTGGGCCTTCGCGCGCTCCTCTGCCGAGCTTTTCGGGGAGCGGATCGTCTCCTTGAGAGCGGACCGCTGCTCCGCGTACCGCTCGACGACGACCCGTCGCTGGTTGTTCTTCGCGATCTTCGACTTCTTGGCCATGCCTACTTCTCTTCTCGGAAATCGACGTGCTTTCGCAGCACCGGGTCGTACTTCTTCAGTACGAGTCGATCGGGGTCGTTACGACGGTTCTTGCGGGTCACGTACGTGTACCCGGTGCCCGCGGTGGACTTGAGTTTCACGATCGGGCGGATCTCGTTGCGTGCCATCTGCTCAGACCTTCTCGCCGCGCGCGCGGATCCGGGCGACGACGGATTCGATGCCGTCGCGGTCGATCGTCTTGATGCCCTTGGTCGAGAGCGTGAGTGTGATGTGACGCCCCTCGCTGGGCAGGAGGTAGGTCTTGCGCTGGATGTTCGGGTTCCAGCGACGGTTCGAACGCTTGTGAGAGTGCGAGACGGATTTTCCGAACCCCGGCACACGTCCGGTCACTTGGCAGTGAGCCGACATGGGTGTTCCTTTCAACTTGCAGATGACAATCATTTTCGACAATGCGGTGAGATCAATGTACCGTTCAACCTCGGTAATGACAATCATTCCCAGAAAGGCCCGCTGTGAACACGATCTTGGACGGCAGGACTCCGCTGGTCCTGGTCGCCGGCATGAGCGAATCCACCCCACACACCGCACGAGCGTTGCTGCGAACCGGAACTGTTCTGGTCCACCACGACCTGAGCCACGTCCGTGAAGGGGTGGTCCGGCGGACGGTCACCTCGATGACCGGGAGTGCCGGGTCTGCCGGCACTGTGTCCGAGCGCGAGACGATCCTCGAGCTCGCGCACGGCTGCGTCTCCTGCACCCTGCGCGAAGACTTGCTGCCGCTCCTGCGCCGGCTTCACTCGCACAGTTCGGTGCAGCGGATCGTGTTGCTGTTGGACCGGCAACTCGAGCCCGAGGCGCTGTGCTGGGCGATCGAGCACGTCGTCGTAACCGGCGTCGTCGGCCAACTGGACGGACCGGCGCAGCGGGACGTCCGCGTCGACGCCGTCGTGACGTGCATCGACGCGGCGACCTGGCTGGCAGACGCCACCGGCGACGAAGCTCTCGACGACGACCGCACCCTGGCTCAGGTCGTCGTCGGGCAGGTCGACTTCGCCGACGCGCTCGTCCTACGCGGGTCCGATGCGCTCGACGGCTGGCAGCGGTCCCGCTTGAACGCGGTTCTCGCGCGCATCGCTCCACGGGTACCCGTCTTCGATGAGGGAGACGACATCGAGGCACTGCTCCTCGAGGTGCCTGCGGATGCGCGACGCGGTGAACTGGCCGACGCTCACTCACCGCTGTTGCGTCGCCAGCCGCCGCTCGACGACGACGGCGGAGTGATGCTCGTCGAGTTCACCGCGAACCGGCCGTTCCACCCCGGTCGTCTGCACGAGGCGATCGACGTCCTGCTCGAAGGCGTCGTGTACTCCCGCGGACGAGTCTGGGTGGCAACGCAACCGGGTGAAGCGCTCTGGCTCGAATCGGCGGGCGGTGGCCTGCGAGTTGCCAGCGCGGACACCTGGCTGGCCGCGATGACGCCGGAGGAACGAGACCGCGTTTCAGCTGAACGCCGTGCACTCGCGGCCCTGAAATGGGACGAACGTTTCGGTGATCGCGACACCTCGATGGTCGTTCTGACGTGCGGTGCGAACCCGCTCGAGATCGACCGAACACTGCAGCACGCCTTGGTCACCGACGACGAATTGGCGGACGAAGCGTCGTGGGCAACGTGGGAAGACCCGTTCGGCGAGTTTCACGAAGACCCGTGTGACGAATCCGAATCACCTTATGCCGAAACCGAATCAACGCGAGAGGGAAACGAATGAAGAAGCAGATGCACCCCGACTACCACCCGGTGGTCTTCCAGGACGCCAGCACCGGCAAGAGCTTCCTGACCCGATCGACCGTGACGAGTGAGCGCACCGTCGAATGGGAAGATGGTGGCACGTACCCGCTGCTGGTCGTCGACGTCACGAGCGACTCTCACCCGTTCTGGACCGGAGCGCAACGTGTGATGGACACCGCCGGACGCGTCGAGAAGTTCGAGCGGCGCTACGGAAAGCGCAAGGCACTCTGATGGCCGTTCCCAAGCGGAAGATGTCCCGTTCCAACACTCGCAGCCGTCGTGCCCAGTGGAAGGCGACGGCGCCCGATCTGGTCGAGGTCACGGCCTTCGGCCAGACCCACCGAGTCCCTCGGCGACTGGTCAAAGCAGTTCGACTCGGGGTGATCGACCCGAGCCGCATCTGACCGTGCGATCCTTGGCCGGTGCTGCTGAGGATCCTCGAACTGGTGGGCATCGTGGCGTTCGCGGCCTCGGGTGCCCTGGTGGGCGTCACCAAGCGACTCGACATCTTCGGGGTGTGCTCGGTGGGTGTGTTCACCGGCATCGGTGGCGGTATCGTCCGCGACGTTCTCCTCGGCGTCCATCCGCCCAGCTCTCTGAGCAGTTGGCCGTACTTCGGAACGGCCGCCGCCACCTCACTCGCCGTGTTCTACCTCCACGAGCCGCTCAATCGACTGCGTCGTGAAATCCTGGCGCTCGACGCACTGGGGATGGGCTTGTTCGCGAGCACCGGCGCCGTCATCGCGCTGGACAACAACGCCAGTTCGCTGGCGGCGACCTTGATCGGTGCGACCGCGGCGATCGGCGGCGGCGTGATCCGCGACGTTCTCGTCAACGAGGTGCCACTGCTCCTGCACAAGGACCTGTACGCGGTTCCCGCACTGCTCGGCGCTGCGTTGGTGGTCACAGTCTCGCAAGCCGGACTGTCCACCAACGCCGCTCTGGTGTGCGGCACGGCGTTCGCCGCGGTGTTCAGACTGCTTGCGTTATGGCGTCATTGGAGCCTGCCCGGGCCGAGGCGAACCCGGGACTGACCGCGACACGCCGGAGGCCGGAATCGGACCCTCTCAGCCGCATCTCAGCACTTCAGTCCAAACTGTCGGTATGCGTATTTTGGTGGTCGACGACGACCGGGCGGTTCGCGAGTCGCTTCGGCGGTCGCTCAGCTTCAACGGCTACACGGTCGAGCTCGCGGTCGACGGGCTCGACGCACTCGAGAAGATCCTCGCCAACCGGCCCGACGCCGTCGTGCTCGACGTCATGATGCCGCGACTCGACGGACTCGAAGTGTGCCGTCGTCTTCGCAGTGCCGGCGACGACCTGCCCATCCTCGTGCTCACCGCCCGCGATTCGGTCAGCGAGCGAGTGGCCGGTCTCGATGCCGGAGCGGACGACTACCTGCCCAAGCCCTTCGCTTTGGAAGAGTTGCTTGCCAGGTTGCGTGCACTACTTCGCCGCACCGCGCCCGATCTGGACGCCGATTCCGAAATGATGGCGTTCGAGGACCTCACCCTCGACCCGGTCACCCGTGAGGTCAAGCGCGGCGAACGATCGATCAGCCTGACGCGCACCGAGTTCTCCCTCCTCGAAATGCTCATGGCCAACCCACGCCGCGTGCTGACCCGTGGACGCATTCTCGAAGAAGTGTGGGGATACGACTTCCCGACGTCCGGCAATGCCCTCGAGGTGTATGTCGGCTACCTGCGTCGCAAGACGGAAGCCGACGGCGAACCGAGGTTGATCCACACCGTCCGCGGAGTCGGATACGTCCTGCGGGAGACGCCTCCGTGATCACCGCTCCGTTCGGCAAGAACGCCGAACCGAAGAAATCCTCCACCACCCAAGCGTCCGTCGAAATGCGCCCGCCGATGCCACTGACCCGTTCGGTGTCATTGCGTTGGCGTGTGACGCTGCTCGCCGCGTCGGTGGTGGCCATTGCCGTCGCAGTCATGGCGATCGCTGCCTACGCGGTGGTTTCGCGTGCGCTCTACGCGGACGTCGATCACCAGTTGCGTACCAGGGCAGCGGTGCTCATCGACAGCAATGTCGTGCGATTCGATCCTCGCTACATCTCCGGTGCGACGCTGTACACCACCGACATCAGTGTGGCCCTGATCTTCTCGGACCTGAGCACGTACCAGCCGCCCGGTTCCGACGTGCCGATCGGTGAAGCCGAAGACGCCGTAGCGCGTGGCGAATCGGATTCCTCGCTGCGAACCGTCGACGGTCAGCGAGTGCTGGCTCAACGAACCCATGACGGCAGCACTTTGGTGATCGGTCAGCGGCTCGCGCCGACCGTTGCGGTACTGGACCGTCTGGCCTGGGTGCTCTTCGTGGTCGGCGGGTGTGGCGTCATACTTGCGGCAGTGGCGGGTACTACCGTGGGCCGCACCGGTTTACGACCCATTGCCAGGCTGACTGCTGCCACCGAACGAGTCGCTCGGACCGACGATCTGACGCAGATCCCCGTTACCGGCAGCGACGAATTGGCGCGCCTGACAGAGAGTTTCAACACGATGCTGCGGGCGCTCGCCGAGTCCCGTGAGCGTCAGTCGCGCCTCGTCGCGGACGCCGGACACGAGTTGCGGACGCCGTTGACTTCGTTGCGCACCAACATGGAATTGCTGATCGCGTCAAGTCGCCCCGGTGCGCCGCAGATTCCCGACGAGGACATGGCAGAACTTCGTGCCGACGTCGTCGCGCAGATCGAGGAACTGTCGACTCTGGTCGGCGACCTCGTCGACCTGGCCCGTGAAGACGCACCCGAAACCGTGTACGAGCGCGTCGACGTCAGCGACGTCGTCGAGCGTGCGCTCGAACGAGCGCGGCGCAGGCGCAACGAAATCGAGTTCGAGGCGGTCACCACTCCGTGGTACGTCTACGGAGATCAAGCGGGCCTGTCGCGTGCCGTGCTGAACGTCCTCGACAACGCTGCGAAGTGGAGTCCTAAGGGCGAACAGGTACGCGTCGAAATGCATCCGGTGGGTCAAGGATTGTTGGAATTGACCGTAAGTGATGCGGGACCTGGAATTCCGGAGGAGGATCGGGAGTTGGTGTTCGATCGTTTCTACCGGTCGACCGCGGCACGTTCGATGCCGGGATCGGGTCTGGGACTTGCGATTGTGCGTCAGGTCGTCGTCAAGCACGGCGGCACCATCGCGATCGACGAATCCGATCGTGGGGGAGCGCTTGTTCGTATCGTGCTTCCCGGTGAACCGGGGCCGAGTGCCGAGTAGCGTGTTCTGTAGACCCGTTGGTCCCTCGCTTCGGTGACTGACGTCACGGCTTAATGCGTTCGGCCCGAAAGTCTTTCGGGCCGAACCGACAACACCGGTTTTTCACGTCGAACTCTGGGTAAAGTGACAGGCACGTCTCAGCGCCTTCTCAGCAGCGCAAGGCAGCATTGTCGGCAGAACAGTTGTGACTGCCCGTCCGGTGGTCACCGTAGACGAAAGCGAGCCGATGACCGAGGACCGTAACGTCGGGCCGACCCGGCCCGAGCAGCCCAACAGCGAGCCCACCACCCAGGCGCAGCCGACAGCACCTCAAGCACAGCCGACAGCACCTCAGGCACAGCCTCCCGTGCCGCCGCAGCAGCCTCAGGGGCAGGCGCCTCAGCAGCCGTACCAGCCGACCGAATCGTTCGCCCGACCCGCCGAAGGCAGGCCCACCGAAGCCTTCGGGCAGGCACAGCAGCAGCCCACGCAGGCTTTCGGCCACCCGCACGGTGCCCATGAGGCCGCGTACCAGCAGAGCGCCCCGTACGGCGCACCCAACCCTGGTGGCCCCGGCGGTCCGAACGGCCCGGGCGTCGGCCACAACCAGATCCCCGCACCGCTGCAGGGGCCGAACTCCGGTTCGACCACCACCAAGCCGAAATCGGGACGCATGGCGCTGGTTGCCGGCGCTCTCGCCCTGGTCCTGGTCAGTGGTGGTGTCGGTGGCGTGGTCGGCGCCGTCGTCGCGGACCGCAACGGTGGAACCGCGACGGTCACCAACTCTCTGAACGCTCCGAAGCCCACTGCGACCAACACGTCCAACGCTCCCGCCGGCTCGGTTCAGGCCGTTGCCTCGAAGGTCGTGCCGAGCGTCGTGCAGATCGAGGTAGCCACCGCGCAGGGACAGGGCGGTGAGGGCTCCGGTGTCATCCTGTCCTCCGACGGTCTGATCCTGACCAACAACCACGTTGCCGGCGCACAGGGAGCGCAACTTCGCGTTGCGTTCTCCGACGGAACCAAGGCCTCGGCCACCCTTGTCGGTGCCGACCCCGTCTCCGACATCGCCGTCATCAAGGTCGACGGTCGCAACGACCTCACCCCCATCGATCTCGGCAACTCCGGCGACGTCCAGGTCGGACAGCAGGTGGTTGCCGTCGGGTCCCCACTCGGCCTGGCCGGCACGGTCACCGAAGGCATCATCTCCGCACTCGATCGCCCGGTGTCCACGAGCGGCGAGTCCGGCAACCAGAACACCGTCATCGACGCTCTGCAGACCGACGCAGCGATCAACCCCGGCAACTCCGGTGGCGCCCTCGTCAACATGGACGGCCAGCTGATCGGCATCAACACGGCGATCGCCTCGCTCGGAGCGTCGTCGGGTACCCAAGGCGGTTCGATCGGCCTCGGTTTCGCCATCCCGATCGATCAGGCACGCCGCGTCGCCGACGAACTGATCAAGACCGGCAAGGCGACTCAGGCCATGATCGGCGTGACCGTGCCGTCGCAGGACAACGCCGACGGCGCAACCGTCATGGATGTCACTGCTGACGGGCCGGCCGCCAAGGCCGGTATCCCGAAGGGTGCAGTCATCACCAAGGTCGACGATCGTGTTGTCGCAGATGGTGATTCGCTGATCGCGGCAGTGCGTTCACATGCTCCCGGCGACAAGGTCTCGATCACGTACAGCGACGGCGGGCAGACCAAGACCGTCGACGTCACGTTGGGAACCGCGGCAGCGCAGGGCGGTCGATGATGTTCGGCGATCAGCAGACGATCGACCCGATCTTCGGCCAGATCGCAACGGCGTCGGGATCGGACACTACGGTAGGAGTCATGGAACTCGAAGCCACATCGGCCGGCCGCGCTCTGGTCGTCATCGTCGACGATCGCACAGCCCACGGCGACAACACCGACTCCATCGGTCCACTGGTCACGGAACTGCTGAACGAAGCGGGTTTTCTCGTCGATGCGACGGTCGCCGTCGCCGCCGACGAAGTGGAGATCCGCAACGCTCTCAACACCGCAGTCATCGGTGGCGTCGACCTCGTCATCTCGGTCGGCGGTACCGGGGTATCCCCGCGTGACGTCACTCCTGACGTGACCGCTGAGGTTCTCGATCGCGAGATCCCGGGAATTGCCGAAGCACTTCGTGCTTCCGGTCTTTCGGCCGGATCGCTCGAAGCAGGCTTGTCCCGCGGCCTCGTCGGGGTTTCGGGAAGCACCGTGGTAGCCAATCTGGCGTCGACCAGGCCGGCAATTCGCGACGGCATGGCAACCCTGACGGCTTTGGCGAGTCACGTGATCGCCGAGCTGTCCAGCCTCGAGGGCTGAGACAGCTTGTCGGAGCAACCAGATACCCCGAAGAAGCCGTCAGTCGACAAGAAGCGCCTGGCGCGCATCTTCGGGGACGTCTTTCCCGAGACGACGTCGGACGAGCGGGGTCCCGAGGGATCCTCGCGGTCCTCGGACGACGACTGGCTGCGCAGTCAGCGGCCCCCGCACCACGGGGGTTGAGAAGTAAATCAGGCCCCCGGACAATTGTCCGAGGGCCTGATTTGATCTGTGGGCACTGCCTATTCGAGAGTCTTGGCGTGCGCTCCCGTGTCGGCGCCACCGGCATTGGCCGAGAGGATGTCGCGGATCTGGATGAGCAGATCGGTTTCGCTGGCTTCCTTGTCCTCGGGCTCGGAGACGAACTTCTTCTTCGCTGCATTCGCAGGGACGATCAGCACGAAGTAGACGACCGCTGCGATGATGATGAAGTTGATGATCGCGGTGACCACAGCACCGATATTCACGAAGGTTTCGGAATTACCGGCAATGATCTCCTTTCCCCAGCCCAATTCGTCGGATCCGCCGATAGCTGCGATGAGTGGGTTGATGATGTTGCTGGTGAATGCCGTGACGATGGCGGTGAAGGCTGCGCCGACGACAACCGCGACGGCCAGGTCGAGCACGTTTCCGCGAAGCAGGAAGTCCTTGAATCCCTTGAGCATGTCGGTGTCCCCTCGAGTCTCCGATGGCAAGTGCCAGATGGTCCGTTGATACCGAACCGACTGGAAAAATCCTAGAGGAGCTTCGGACGCTTTGTGCGGTCAGCGGAATGTCACGGTGATCGCATTGGACAGAGATGCCGCGGCTACGACGTTGGCTGCTGGTGTCGGCAGGGCCAGCAAAATCACCTGTTCCTGCTGGTTACGTGTACTTTCCGATGTGGTGACCAACGCGACTACCGCTCCTGCCGCAAGAATTTGTGGGGCCTTGTCTGCAACTGATTCGTTGGGTGTGTCGGGGTGGGGCGTGTCTGGGCGGGATGTGTCAGGGCCGACGGTCAGGACGTCGACGACGTCCCCGCTGCGCAACATGTCCGCGACGGCCGCATCGGCCAATCGGACGGGGACGATGCGGGCGTCGTCGGTTCCTACCGACAACCCGGCCAGCCGTGGGCTGAGAACGCGCACGTCGGTGACGGTTTCTCCGGAGCGAATCGGGCCGGCAACGGTTCTCCCGACTACCAGGTCGGTGTCGGAGACAACTCCTTCGGGAAGTTGTTTCGAGTCGATCTCTCGCATCTCGACATCCGAATCCGCAATCACCTGCCCCGGAGTGAGATCGCGGCTCGAGACAACTACGGCGACCGTATCGGTCGCGGGATCGCCTCGAAAGAAGAGAACAACGCCGAGTGTGGCCAGGACGACCGCTGCGATCTTGCGGACGGTCGCTGAGCGAAACCGTGTGCCGCGTGTCAGTTCGACGACGCGATCGAAGGTGTTCGGCGTGAGATCGAGCTGGGCGCGCAATGGATGGGAGCGCCTCGGCGAACGAGAACGTACTGACGGCATTCATGCACGTTAGGGCCGGAAGCGGTGCTTCCGGCCCTGACAATGTGAACCTGTGGACAACCCGGAGGTTGTGGAAATCAGCTTGCGGCAGCCTTTGCGGGCGCCGGCGTGCTGGTCGACGAACTCGATGTCGAAGAGGAGTCCGACTTGGACTCGGACTTCGCAGCGGGTGCCGAATCGCTCTTGGCCGGCTCGCTCGCAGTCCCGGAGCCGCCGCGGCTGTCGGTGCGGTAGAAGCCGCTGCCCTTGAACACGATGCCAACAGAGTTGAACAGCTTGCGGAGCTTGCCTGAGCAAGCTGGGCAGACCGTCAGCGAATCTTCGCTGAAGGACTGGACGATGTCGAAACGGTTGTCACATTCCGTACATGCGTATGAGTAGGTGGGCACCGGGCTTCCTCCGCACTGTGATGTTCGAGCAGCCGCGTATTTACACCGCAGCCTTTAGCACTCTACAAGTGACAGTGCCAACAGCGCTAATCAGGGATCTATTCCCGCAGATCAATCGCCTTTGAGTTGCGTGAGGCCGCCGCGCGGCGTCAATGCCCAGCCCATGGGAATGTCGTGGTCGTCGGCAGGCAAGGCCTCGACGAGTTCGGAGTCTCTGACAATTGCCACGAGCCGAGTCTGTGGTCCGACCGACCCGAGCGTCCGGTCGTAGAAGCCTGCGCCACGGCCGAGGCGTGTTCCGCGAAGATCCACCGCGAGAGCAGGGACAAGCATGCATTCCACGTCGGACAGGGCTTCCGGTGGCAAGACGGGTCCGACAGGCTCCCGAATGCCGTACTTCGCGGGGCGCAAACCGTCCGCGCCGCTGTACTCGACCCAGGACAACGGTCCCGGCTCCCCGGTGATCGGAAGTAGTACACGCTGAGCGATCTCGGCAACGGCGTCGAGCAAATCGGTGGATCCTGGTTCGGTGCGGGTGGGGACGTACGCACAGACGACCGAGCCGTCGACAATCACTGAACGTATGTGCGTGATCAACGCCGCAGTTTCCGTGTTTCGAGTGTGCTCGGAGACTGCATCACGTGCTGCGAGTGTGATTTGTCGCCATTGTGCTTTTGTCTGAGGTGTCACCCCGCAACGATATTCGTCGTGCTGACCGAGCGGTAACAAGCGGCGGCTAAGGTGTTGGCATGACAGACGTTGTCGCTAGCAGCACGAGGGCCTTCCGTACGGCCGTGGTTCCCGCAGCCGGACTTGGTACGCGTTTCCTGCCTGCCACCAAGACGGTTCCGAAAGAATTGCTGCCGGTCGTGGACACACCGGGTATCGAACTGGTGGCAGGTGAAGCTGCGGACTCGGGAGCCGAGCGGCTCGTCATCGTGACGTCCCCGGGCAAAGACGGCGTGGTTGCCCACTTCGTCGAGGATCTCGTGCTCGAAAGCAAGCTGGAAGCAAGCGGAAAACTCGCTGCCCTGGCGAAGGTGCGCAAAGCGCCGGGTTTGCTCGAAGTCGACTCCGTGATTCAGGAGCAGCCCCTCGGCCTCGGGCATGCAGTCGGTTGCGTCGAGTCGGTTCTCGACGACGACGAAGACGCCATCGCGGTCCTTCTGCCCGATGATCTCGTACTACCGCGTGGCGTCCTGGAGATCATGGCGCGTGTTCGTGCCAAGCGCGGCGGGTCCGTTCTCTGTGCAATCGACGTCCCGAAAGACGCAGTCAGCGCGTACGGCGTCTTCGACGTCGAGATCGTTCCCGACGCGGTCAATCCCGATGTCCTCAAGGTCGTCGGCATGGTCGAGAAGCCGGCTGTGGAAGACGCGCCGTCGACCTTTGCCGCTGCAGGTCGCTATCTGCTCGATCGTGCGATCTTCGACGCACTTCGTCGCATCGAGCCGGGAGCCGGCGGTGAGTTGCAACTCACCGACGCCATCGCTCTCCTGATTTCCGAGGGCCATCCGGTTCACGTGGTGGTGCACCGCGGAACGCGTCATGACCTGGGCAACCCCGGCGGGTACCTCCGCGCTTCGGTGGACCTGGCGCTCGACAGTGACGATTACGGCCCGTCCTTGCGTAAGTGGCTCGCGGATCGGCTCGACCGCTGAGCGTGTCGCCACGGTGGTTGATCGCCCGATAACGCAGTATCAATGTGCTTGTCCCTTTTCGGCGGCAAGGCATCATGAGCTGACGGATATCACCGAATTTCCAGACACAGGAGGACGCGGACCAGATGCGGTCGGTTGAGGAGCAGCAGACCAGGGTTACCGCTGCTGCAGTGGCACCCCGTCCGGTTCGGGTCGCCATCTCGGAGGCGCAGGGACTGCTGTGTGCCGAGGAAGTGGTGACCGAACGCCCATTGCCGGGATTCGATCAAGCTGCCATCGACGGTTACGCGGTTCGTAGTGTCGATGTCGCCGGCGCCGGAGCCGACCTCCGAGGCGAGGACGGCGAGCCTACCGACCTCACCTTGCCGGTGGTCGGTGAGGTGACGGCGGGCTCACGCCAACCGATCCGCTTGCAACCTCGCCAGGCCGTCCGAGTCGACACCGGCGCGCCTTTGCCCACGCTGGCCGACGCAGTTCTTCCGCTCGAGAACACCGACGGTGGTCGCGCTCGCGTTCGGATCTTCGAGCCGGTGCGTTCGGGCGATTACGTTCGCCGTGCAGGCGACGACGTCCAGCCGGGCGACGTGGCCGTTCGGGCAGGCACCATCATCGGAGCCGCACAGGTCGGGTTGCTTGCCGCGGTCGGCCGCGACAAAGTACTCGTCCATCCGCGTCCGCGCCTCTCCGTCATCAGCGTCGGTGGAGAACTCGTCGACGTGGATCGCACGCCGGGACCTGGTCAGGTTTACGACGTCAATTCGTATGCCCTCGCCGCCGCAGCGCGCGATGCCGGCGCCGACGTCAACCGTGTGGGAATCGCAGGCAACGACTCGCGTCGTCTTCGCGAAGTAGTCGAGGGACAGCTGATTCGCTCGGAAATCGTTGTCATCGCCGGTGCCGTGGGCGGCGGAGCGTCCGACGAGGTTCGTGAGGCGCTTGCCGACCTGGGGACACTCGAGGTGGAGCGCGTTGCCATGCATCCGGGATCAGTGCAGGGCTTCGGAAAGCTGGGAAGGGACGAGGTTCCGACCTTTCTCCTACCGTCCAACCCGGTCAGCGCACTGGTGGTATTCGAAGTCATGGTTCGCCCGCTGATCAGAATCGCGCTCGGACGCCGCCAGCCGATGCGGCGAGTAGTGAAGGCGCGGACAGTGGGAACGATCACGTCGATTGCCGATCGCAAGGGTTTTCTGCGTGGTCAGCTGATGCGTGACGAAGCGACAGGGGAGTACCTGGTGCAGGCCCTCGGGGGTGCGCCCGGTGCGTCCTCACATCTCCTCGCGACCTTGGCGGAAGCCAATTGCTTGGTTCTGGTCGATCGAGACGTCACCGAAGTGCACATCGGTGAAGAAGTCGACGTAGCTTTTCTCGCCCAACGTGGGTAACGCCGACCCGAGTGGGGTGTGATGTCAGTCCATCCAGGATGGCCGGAAGATCTCGGCCCGCTGCGAGTGCCCGCGGGAGTGGTGACCGTCCGCCCCGTGAAGCTCCGTGACGCTGCTGTGTGGAGTCGTCTCCGCATTCGCGATCGCGAGCACCTCGAGCCGTGGGAGCCCACCGGAGAATCGCCCTGGGATGCTCGCCACCACATCACCGTCTGGCCGTCCCTGTGCGGAAACCTTCGCTCCGAAGCGCGCAAGGGCAGGATCCTCCCCCTGGTGATCGAACTCGACGGGAAGTACTGCGGGCAGGTCACCATCGGAAATGTGGTGCGCGGCGCTCTGCGGTCCGCCTGGGTGGGCTATTGGGTCGCCTCGCACGTGACCGGTGGGGGCGTAGCCACAGCTGCCGTTGCACTCACACTCGATCACGCATTCTCGAAGGTCGGTCTGCATCGAGTGGAGGCCACTGTTCGGCCGGAGAACGCGTCGAGTCGCGCAGTCCTACGAAACGTGGGGTTCCGGGAGGAAGGTCTTCTCAAGCGCTACCTCGATGTCGACGGCCAATGGCGTGATCATCTTCTGGTCGGAATGACCATCGAGGAAGTACCCACCACCGTCGTCGACAGATTGGTGCGGTCCGGACGCGCTTCGTGGGTGTGACGAAGACGGCGCCAGAAGCGTGAGAAACGCGAGCTAAACAGCAGTTACCGCTGAGTAGTCCTACTTTCGGTCGGGAAAATGTGGTTTTTGATTCAACCAGAACTTGAGACTTTTGGGACTGAACCGGAAGTTCAGTTCGGTACGCGTGTGACACATGAGTATGGTGGGGTTCGGCGCGTCGGCAACGATGCGAGGGCGTCGGCCGTTAACCTTGACTCGTCAACGGCTGGCATAGGTGCTGGTAGGTGATCGGGAGGAGGCCGCGGCATGCCTAGCTCATTCGTGTGGATCGGGCTGGTGGCCGTGTGGCTGTTCGTCCTGGTGCCGATGCTTGTCAACAAGCGCCCCAGGATCCGGCAGACGAGTGACGCGGCACTCGCGACTCGAGTACTCCACCGCGGCGACAGCAACCCTGTTCAGCGCGGGCCGGCAGCAGGACATCGAAGCGATCCGAACTGGCAACCAGAACCAGTGCGCAGCAGCTACGACGCGGAGGACCAGATGGACACTCACGCAGAAGACGACTACGCCGGCGGTCGTGCACCGGTCGGAGAATTTGTTCCGGTTCGGCGCGGCCGAGGCGGATTCGACCCCGAAGCGGATGCCATCGCCCGGGAGGCGCGGTATGCATTCCGTCAGCGGACGTTGCTGGGCCTTGCGTTCGTCGCGATTCTCTCGGGCGCTCTCGCATTGATCATCTCGCCGATGGTGTGGTGGTTGTTTGCGCTGACCGTGTGCGGCCTCGGCGGGTACATGGCGTACTTGCGTCGGCAGGTTCGGATCGAGCAGGAGATTCGCCGCCGTCGTACCGAACGCCTCAACCGATCGCGACTCGGAGTCGAATCGCACACCGACGAAGAGCTTCGCCTGATTCCGGCGCGACTGCGTCGGCCAGGAGCGGTTGTCCTCGAGGTCGACGACGAAGATCCGGTGTTCGATCACCTGGATCACTACGAAGAAGAGATCAGGCACACCGAGATGCGTCGCGCGTCCGGTCAGTGATCTTCTGGGCCGATCTTGTCGGGCCGAAAGTTCGTGTCGGGTGATTCCAACGGGAGTATTCGTTCCTGTTAGAGTTGCCGAGCACCGCTGAGGCGGTGGCACGGGGCTGTGGCGCAGTTGGTAGCGCGCTTCGTTCGCATCGAAGAGGTCAGGGGTTCGATTCCCCTCAGCTCCACCAAGAAGTACCAGCGAAAAGGGTCTTTCAACGAAAGTTGAACGACCCTTTCCTGCATTTTCAGGGCCTGCCCGAATTGCGAAGATTCGATCTGAGTGTGCGCCGTTTCATACGATTGCGACCGCTGATCCGGACCGTTGAGCTTCCAAGTGAGGGATGATCCTTGGGCGGATACATGTTTGCCGGAAATGTAACGAGGGTGTGTCCGGTGCGATAGGCACGGTGAGTCTGCCGCAGTTTTCCGCAGGTCGGACGTATGTGTCGGGGAGGAATGTCGATGAGCCAGCCACGACGGCTAGCGATGATGCTTGTTGCTGTGATGTGCCTGATGGGTATCGGCGTCCTTGCCGTATCGGTCTTCCCCGCCATCGTCGCCGCCCAACCTGGCGGCAACAGCGGTGGTGGCAACAACGGCAATGGAAACGGCAATTACGGCAACAACGGTGGCAATAACAACGGCAACGGTGGCGGTCACAACGGCAACAACGGCAACGGTGGCGGCAACAACGGCAACGGCAACTATGGCTGGCATTGTCACCGTCACAACTGCGGCACGACCGTAATTCCGACACCGACACCGACCACGACTGAGCCGACGACGACGACTGAGCCCACGACGACTGAGCCGACCACGACGACTGAGCCGACCACGACTGAGCCGACCACGACTGAGCCCACGACGACTGAGCCGACCACGACGACTGAGCCGACCACGACGACTGAGCCGACCACGACTGAGCCGACCACGACTGAGCCGACCACGACTGAGCCGACCACGACGACTGAGCCGACCACGACGACTGAGCCGACGACGACTGAGCCGACGACGACTGAGCCGACGACCACGACTGAGCCGACGACCACGACTGAGCCGACCACGACGACTGAGCCCACGACCACGACTGAGCCCACGACCAACCCTTCGGCGTCGCAACGTCCGAGCAGCAGCGCTTCCCCCGCGACCAACGCAACTTCTGCGACCAACGCAACTTCACAGACCGAGAGTCCTTCGAGCCAAGCACCCTCCGAGACACAGTCTCCTTCCGAATCGCAGCCGAGTTCCGAGCAGTCGTCCGCGGTAGCGGCTCCGCCGGCTGGACCGTCTGATCCGCAGGGACCGTCAGCGGGCGGCGGAGCGCCTGCACCCTCTGCCGGTGGACCGGCAAACGCTGCGCCGGGCGCAGTCGCAGCCCCTTCCGCACCCGAGGTTCTGGCCGCACCCGCACCCGTAGCTCCGCAGGTACCGTCGAACGTTCCGAACGTCGCGGCTCCGACTGACAACCCGCAGGCATTTCCGACGGCGTTCACTCAAGGGCTTCCGCCGATTCTCAACGCCGCCGCCGTCGCCGGCGGTGTAGGCGGAATGGCAGTGGTAGCGGCCGGTGCGGGAGCACTGACTTTCCGCGGAGCATCGCTGCAGAAGGCACGATTGGCTGCCGCGCGTGCCGAATTCCTGGCACCCGGATCACAGGGAGGTGCGTGAGTCGTGCCGGACAGACGTTCACATCGCCGCGTTCTGGCCGCGGTGGATGCCGTATGCGACGCAGCAGCGTCGTCGGAGGCAGTGTCACTGCTGACGGTGGTGCAGACAGTCGCCCGCGAGCGTGGGCGCCCGATCGAGATCGATCTGGAAACCCCTCTCGCCACCGGAGTGTGCGGTCAGCGCCGGGCCTACGACGACCACGACGTCATCGTTTTGGCTCCCGGACTACCCAATGTCGAGCGGACTCTGGCACATGAGTTGGGGCACATAGTGTTTCGCCACGAGGGTGCCGAGATCGCCGAGGCGACGCTCGAGGTCAGTGACGATTTGATCGCCTACATGTTGAGTCAACGTTCTCTGCGGCGCAACGAACCCGTGCCGATGGACGACATCGCGGAGTGGGAAGCCGAGACGTTCGCGTCGATGTTGATCATGCGTCTGCGAACGATGAGTGGCCGTGGGACACCGCTGTCGGTGTTGCGGTACGACGAGGCGATCGGATGATCTTTTGGGCTGTGGCCCTTCTCGTCTGGGTTGCAGCCGGCGCGAGACTGGGTCGAGTTGTCGCGCGCACCGCGACGCCGTTGCGAATGTCGATGGTCTTTGCAGGCTTCTCGGTCGCATTGTCGTCGACGGTCATGGTGCCGGCGGTATGGGACATCGTCGATCGCATTGCGCCGGAGCAGCATGCCGCCGCGATGATCGTCATCGTCTTGTGGACAGCGTTGTCTGCGGCCAGTGCAGTCGGCGCCGTGTCTGCGTGGCCGGTGATGTCACGTCCGGCTATGCGCGGCCTCGCCACCGTGCTGTACTCGGTGGGGCTCCTGGTGGCGATCGCGGTTCTCTTCGGCTACCCGGCGCCGGCTCTGATCTTTATCATCGTCGCTCTGTCCCTTGTCATTTCGACGGGGCTACGGCACGTTGCGTGGGCGCCGTTGGGGCGCGGAATCGCGTTGATCGTGACCGGTTCGTCGATCCTGCTCGTCGTGGTCGTCGTGATGCTTGTCGAATCGATCGGTGGCACCGGCGCACTCGAATCGGATATCTGGACGGGCCCGGGGGTGTGGTTCATCGCTGCCTCGAGTGTTCTGATTGCGCTGGGCATCACGTGGGTGCTTCTCGAGACCTGGTTACGTGCGCGACGAGATCTGTACCGGCTGCGGCGGATGCACGCGCTTCTCGTCAAGCGATTCCCCGAGGTAGTCGACGCGGACAGCGCCGGGAGTACGTCTGTGCTGCGGGCATCGGACATGATCGCGCAGATCATGGATGCGATGTACATCCAGTCCGGCGCCGGGATGTTCGACGTCGGTGGTCAGGAACCGCCGCGGGCCGTCACTGCACACGCGGGGATTTTGGCGGGGTGGATCGCCGATCCCTTGGCCTCGGATGTGTTGGACACCAGGTGGATTGCGCCTCCTGAGAAGATGTCGGCGCGCCGCTGGGTGTTGTTGTTGGCGAAAGAACTCGATGAAACGACAAAAGTAGGTCGACGTTCGTAGTCGACCTACTCCATGTCATTGCAGTGCTCGAGATCGAGTCAGTGCTTCAGCACGGTCACATCAGCGTGACGCGTCAGGCGGAACCTCTGGCAAACCTTCACTCGCGCGGAGCTTTTCAGCCATCGTGGTGAGTAGATTCTGCGATTCTTCCGAGAGGTCGAATGCACGGCTCGAGAGGCGGCGAAGCCCGTAGCCTTGGAGCTGTGAGAGCAGTTCGAGATCGTGATCGATCTTGGCTGCGTAGATGTCGTTGAAGAAGTAGTCGGGCTTCACCTTGAAGAACCGGGCGAAGGCTGCGACTGTCTCGTCTGAGGGGTTGGTGCGCTGTCCCGAGCGGAGCTGCGAGATGTACGGCTTGGAGATCTGATGGCCGTCTTCGATGAGCGCTGCCGCAACCTCGGCGTTGGTATGGGGTTTGCGCCCCGGAGGATGAACACTGTCGAACAGTTTGTTCAATCGTTCTGCAAAGTCAGCCATTGTGAACCGCCCCGTAATCCTCTCTAGCTAGCAATTGTCCGTTCAGTGAATCCTACGGTATCACGCGGATAACCGATCGGTAGCTCACCGTAGTCTGTTTAGTGGACTAGTTGTCAAATGTGTCCGAGATTCGATTCGTCCGCCCAATGAGTGCTCAGCTATGTCTCAGCGCACATTGAGTTTCCGCCACACGGAAATGTGCAGCTACGACTGCGCTATTCGAACCTTCCAGTACTTGGCCAATCTGCCCAATATCAAACCTTTTACCCGTTTTGGCGATATTAGCTATGCGTTAGCCTGGTTTTTCACAACTATTTCGATTGAAAAACTGCAGTTCAAGCGATGTTTGAAGGTTTGGGGTCGCGATCAGGGTGGCTGGTTGCGATGTCATGCGGATCACCTCCGGGTTGAACCTTGAACGGTTTGCCGGATTGCGATCTGTGCTAGCTAAACCCTCCGAGTGGGTGCAGAATTGTGACATGAAACACACGATGAGCGATGATGAATTGCGCCGCGCAATCCGTGAAATTCAGGATCGAGCCCACGACGCACGCAAGCGTGGGGACGATGTAGCGGCGGAAGAACTCGACCGTACGGTCAAGGGCTATCAAGAGCAGATGATGCAGCGTCTCTAGTGCTCGCTGCGGTCGTCTCTGTGCGGTGTTTGCGCGGAGTGCGGCCGTGCCCCCCCAGGTCGTCTTGCGTGTTTCAGGGCGGCCGCATCGTGCGTGCGTAGACTTTCCCGCATGTCCACAGTACGAGTGCGGGGGAGTGTTCATCCATGTCTGTAAGGTCGCTCGACGGCAAGAAATGCCTGATCACCGGCGCCGGTAGTGGAATTGGACGTGCAACTGCGCTGCGTGCATCAGAGGTCGGCGCCGAATTGTTTCTCACCGATATCAACAGCGTCGGATTGGAAGAGACGGTCGCGATGGTCGGCGCCGGCGGCGGCACGGTCAGCATGGCGAAGGCACTCGATATCTCGGACTACGACGAGGTCGTGAAATTCGGTACCGAGATTCACACTCAATTTTCTTCGATGGATGTCGTCATGAATATCGCCGGCATTTCAGCGTGGGGAACTATCGAGAACCTCGAACATCGGCATTGGAAGTCCATGGTGGACGTCAACCTGATGGGGCCGATCCATGTCATGGAGACGTTTGTTCCACCCATGATTCGTGCCGGCAAGGGTGGACACCTGGTCAACGTGTCTTCGGCTGCCGGACTTTTGGCCCTGCCGTGGCACGCCGCCTACAGTGCGAGCAAGTTCGGCCTTCGCGGGGTGTCCGAGGTGCTGCGATTCGATCTGAAGCGGCACGGAATCGGGGTCAGTCTGGTTGTGCCGGGTGGGGTGAAGACGCCATTGGTGGGAACCGTGGAAATAGCGGGTATCGACAGGAACGACCCGCGGGTCGAAAAACTCACGCACCGGTTCGAGGCGCGTGCTGTCTCCCCGGAGAAGGTGGCGTCGTGCATTCTGCGGGGAATCGAGAAGAATACGTACCTCGTATATACGTCCAATGACATCCGATTCGGATACTGGTGGGCGCGCAAATTCGCCCTGCCTTACGAGTTCGTGATGCAAAAAGCGAACGACCAGTTCAGTAAATTGCTCAAGCGATGAGCGTTAACTCCGCCGGGACTTTTATCTAGTCGAATAGGGACCAAAGTCATGCCGAAGAGTTTTCACTTCGATATCGAATTCAAATATCCGATCGACGACGTGCATCGAACTTTGACCGACCCGAATTATTGGAAAGGCAGACTCGGAGACCTTTATGCCACCTCGGACATCGAAGTTCGAGACGGATCGATCGAAGTATCCGTGTCCGAGGAAATCGACTCCGCCTCCCTCCCGAGCCTGGTCGCCAAGGTTGCGCCGAGTCGGCTCGGTCTGAAACGGGTCGATCGGTGGGGACCTCTGTCGGACGGGCGTGCAGCAGGGTCGGTCACCGGAATCGCGCGGGGACTGCCGATCCGAATCGAGACGACGCTCGATCTCACCGCCGCCGAGTCCTGCACGCGGTTGGTCGTCGACGGAACGGCTGAGGTGAAGATGCCGATCATCGGCGGCCAGATCGAGAAGTTGCTGAAGAAGACCGTCGAGGACTTGCTGGGGCGCGATCGGGACGCCGTTGAGTCATTTCTCGCCTGAGCCTGCACCGAAATCTACTTCCAGAACGCGCGCACCCGGGCCGGCGGATGCGAGTTGATCGTGCGGGTTGGCGAGGGCGCACCCCTCCAACGAGAGGCACCCGCAACCGATGCAACCGGTGAGGTTGTCCCGTAGACGTTCCAGTTGCTCGATGCGTAGATCGAGGTGGCGCCGCCACCCGGTCGACAATCTTTCCCAATCTGCGCGGTTCGGGGTACGGCCTTCAGGAAGTGTGCCGAGGGCCTCTCTGATTTCCGACAGCGGAATGCCGACGCGTTGCGAGATTCTGATGAAGGCGACGCGTCGAAGCGTGTCTCGTTGGTATCGGCGCTGGTTTCCGCTGGTCCGGCGACTGACGATGAGGCCTTCTCGTTCGTAGAAATGCAGGGCCGAGACGGCGACACCGCTGCGCTCGGAGAGCTGGCCGGGCGTGAGTTCCTTTGCCTTCCACGACGGCATCTCCATGGCGACTACCGGTCCGTCGCGCGGTGGAGGGTGGCGTGGAGATGATGCGTCAGCGGGGTGTCGCCGTGCGCCATCCACAGGTCGTATGTCAGCGTGTCGCCCTGAACGCGCATGACTCGCCGAACGTCGTGAACCGGTTTTGCGTCGGGTGATGCTGCGAGCGTGAGACGGGTCAAGGCGAGAGTGCCTTCGGAGTCGAGGGTGCCGCGATGGATCTCGACGAATCCGGTGGGCTGGCTGACCAGCAATTCGAGCTCACCACCCGGTGTTGGGCGCAGGTATCCCGATTCCATGTGAAGCGGTCGTCCGTCGAGGAGCCCACGAGTGCGCGACGAGTAGGTGAGAAACGGTTTCGGGGTGGGCGCGAACTCGATCTCCTCGGAGTACTCGAAGTCGTCGATGGTGGGGAAATGTCCGGCTCCAGCGCCGACCCAGCGCCCGGTGAACCTCTCGATTCCGGCGCCGTTCAGCGCCGCCTGATCCGTACTACTCATTGCCTGGTCCTCTCGCCTGCGTCGGATCAGACGTTACGCGGGCCGGTACGACAGCTGCTTGTCCCTGCTGGGTGGGGCCTACGGGATTAGTGTTCACTCATGAACGCTTCTGGCTCCGTCCCCCTCGGTGTCGATTCCGAGGTGGGCCGATTGCGATCGGTCATTCTTCATCGTCCTGGCGACGAGTTGAAACGATTGACTCCGCGCAACAACGACGAGCTGCTATTCGACGCGTTGCCGTGGGTGGACCGCGCGCAGGAAGAACACGATCAGTTTGCGACCGTCCTTCGTGAGCGCGGCGTCGAGGTACTGCTTTTGTCCGATCTCCTCACCGAGGCGCTCGAGGTCAGTGGCGCAGCGAGGATCCAGGGAATCGCGGCCGCCGTCGACGCACGCAAGATCGGCCACGCGCTCGGGCAACACCTGGCCGCCTACCTGCGAAAGGTGGAGCCGAAGGAGCTTTCGTCGATCCTTACTGCAGGAATGACGTTCGACGAATTGCCGATCGATGCCGACTCGACCTCGTTGGTGCGCAGGATGCATCACGGCGGTGACTTCGTGATCGACCCGTTGCCCAACTTGCTCTTCACCCGTGATTCGTCGTTCTGGGTCGGGCCACGGGTCATCATCACGTCCTTGGCGTTGTCAGCGCGAGCTCGCGAATCCTCGATAACGGATCTCGTCTACGCGCATCACCCTCGATTCAAAGGCGTGCGCCGCGCGTACGAGTCGCACACGGCTCCTGTCGAGGGAGGTGACGTGCTGCTTCTCGCGCCGGGGGTGATCGCAATCGGTGTCGGTGAACGTACGTCACCCGCCGGAGCAGAAGCATTGGCGCGTAGCGTGTTCGACGACGGCCTCGCCCACACGGTGTTGGTTGTTCCGATCGAGCAACGCCGAGCGTCGATGCATCTCGACACGGTCTGCACCATGGTCGAGGCCGACGCGGTCGTCATGTATCCGGCCATTCAGGACACCCTGGCGGCGTTCACTCTGCGCAAGGAAGACGACGGGGTGAGTATTCGCGGTGCGACGCCGTTCCTCGAAGCGGCGGCCGACGCCATGGGAATCGGAAAACTGCGTGTGATCGACACCGGACTCGACACGGTGACTGCCGAGCGTGAGCAGTGGGACGACGGAAACAACACCCTCGCCGTCGAGCCTGGCGTCGTCGTCGCTTACGAGCGCAACGTCGAAACGAACGCCAGGCTGGAGGCCTCGGGTATCGAGGTTTTGCGAATCGCGGGTTCGGAACTGGGGTCCGGCCGAGGTGGTCCTCGGTGCATGTCCTGCCCGATCGCCCGCGATCCGCTGTAAGCCGTCGACGCTGTCAGAGAATTTCTTCCACCTTGGCTGCAGGCCGCGCGAGGACGGTGCCTTTGTCGGTGACCACGAACGGGCGTTCGATCAGAATTGGGTGCTCGATCATCGCGTCGAGGATCTCGGATTCGGATGCATCGGCGAGCCCGAGTTCCTTGTACTGCGTTTCGCGCTTGCGAACGGCTTGGCTGGGCTCGAGGCCGGCGTCGGCGAGGAGTTTTTCCAGCTCGGATCGGGTAGGCGGAGTATCGAGGTACTTCACAATGGTCGGTTCGATGCCGGCGTCGCGGATAAGTCCGAGAACAGTCCGCGACGTGTTGCACCGTTGATTGTGGAAGATGGTTGCAGATGCCATGTCCGTCATTCTGCCTCTGTGTCCGAACTCGTGGGACAAACAGGGGAACAACGGACACCTCCGGCGCGCTGCACTTGAAGTACCGACTTGTGAGGAGAAAACGATGACGGAACATCGAAGTGTGGACGAACGGCGCGTGGTCATTGCCGGTGGGCACGGCAAGATCGCGCAGCACCTGACGTACCTGCTGGCAGGACATGGTGATCGGCCGGTAGCGCTGATCCGCAACTCCGCGCACGAGGGTGCGGTCCGCACACTCGGCGCGTTCCCCGTGGTGATCGATCTGGAATCCTCCACGGTCGAGGAAGTTGCGAAGGTACTCGACGGTGCCGACGTCGCGGTCTTCGCCGCGGGCGCCGGACCTGGTAGCTCGATCGAGCGGAAGGACTCCGTAGACCGAGCTGCGGCGGTGCTGTTGGCCGATGCCGCCGAGAAAGCGGGAGTGCGTCGGTTCATACAGATCAGCGCCATGGGTGCTGGTGACGAAATACCGGAGAACACCGACGAGATTTTTGCCGCCTACCTGCGGGCGAAGACGGCAGCGGAGGAAGACCTGAAGACAAGGACTTCGCTGGATTGGACGATTCTTCGGCCAGGACTTCTGACAGACGACGACCCCACCGGTGAAGTCCTTCTTGCAGAGCCACCCGTCGATCGAGGCTCTGTGCCTCGTGCAGATGTCGCCGCAGTGATCGAAGCGCTCATCGACGCGCCGTCCAGTGTCGGCAAGATATTGGTTCTGACCTCCGGCCCGCATACGATCCGCGAAGCGATCGAGGGTTTGTGAGAGAGAAGATGCTGTGACCGAGAAGATACGACGAGGGTGACGATGAAGATCGCGATCGAACACGATTCCTCCACAGCTCCGTACGACCAACTGCGGCAACAGATTATCGAGCAGGTTCACGGCGGCGGATTGATTGCGGGAACCAAGATCCCGACGGTGCGTGCATTGGCCTCGGAGCTGGGATTGGCGGCCAACACCGTCGCGAAGGCTTATCGCGCGCTCAGCGATCAGGGCGTGATCGAGACGAGGGGAAAGCAAGGGACGTTCATCGCTTCGGGGACCGATCCGGTGCAGGCGCAGGCGGAGCAGGCGGCGACCGCGTTTGCGCATAAGGTCCGCTCGCTCGGGTACTCCGACACTGAGATCGTCGCCATGGTGGAGTCGGCATTGAGAGGTGCGTGACACATTGATTAAGTTGACGCTTCAACTTAAAGCTGTCAGTCTTGGCTCATGAATTCGTCGATTGCTCGTGACCTCGGACTCCTCATCGCCCGTGTCGGCCTCGGGATCATCTTCATCGCCCACGGTTGGCAGAAGTTCTTCACCTACAAGATCGCCGGAACGCAGGCCGCATTCGAAGGGATGGGCGCCCCGCTCCCCAAGATTTCTGCAGTTCTGGCAGCATCCATCGAACTCGGTGGCGGCATCCTGCTCATCGCGGGTCTGCTGACCCCGCTCGTCGGCGCACTGCTGTTCCTCGACATGGTCGGCGCGTTCTTCATCGTGCACGCCGACAAGGGCGTCTTCATAGACAACGGCGGCTATGAACTCGTCGTCGCACTCGGTGTCGGTTCGCTCTTGATCGCTGTTATCGGCGCAGGACGCATCAGCATCGACGGATTGATCGGCAAGGGCAACGGTTGGGTTAAAACCCCAGCTTGATCGGGGTGAGAAGGCGGGTTCAACGGCTGTTGAGCCCGCCTTCCAGCTTGCTTTTGGCCCACAAAGTGACGAACGTAGTCATCTATGGTGACGAAATCTGATCGATCCGAACAAGATTCCGGGGCCAACGAAGAGCGCCCGGAGACGGGCTTCACTCGGGTAGGCGTTCGGACCGACTACGTGGTGTTTTCCGTGGCGGCCGCAGCGGTGCTGGCTATTGTCGTGTGGGGTCTCGTAGCTCCCGACAACCTGAACTCGGTAACCGGAAGTGTTCTCGGCTGGTTGGTGACGAACATCGGCTGGCTCTTCGTACTCGCAGCTTCGGCTTTCGTGCTGTTTTCCATCTACCTCGCTGTCAGTCGATTCGGCGACATTCCGCTGGGCAAAGACGGTGAGAAGCCAGAGTTCCGAACCGTCAGCTGGATCGCCATGATGTTCAGCGCCGGCATGGGCATCGGCCTGATGTTCTTCGGTGTCGCGGAACCGCTTGCGCACTACGTGACTCCGCCTCCCGGTACCGACGGTGGCGTCGGAACTGCCATGGCTACCACCATGTTTCACTGGGGTCTTCATCCTTGGGCGATGTATGCCGTTGTGGGCCTTGCCATTGCGTACGGGTCGTATCGCCGAGGACGCAAGCAACTGTTCAGTTCGGCCTTCATCCCGTTGCTCGGTCGCAAAGCCGAAGGGCCGATCGGCAAGGTCATCGACATCCTGGCAATCTTTGCGACGCTTTTCGGCACCGCAGCATCTTTGGGGCTCGGCGCACTTCAGATCGGCTCCGGTTTCGAGGTAGTCGGCTGGATGGAAGAAGCCGGCGTATTCCTGCTCGTGGCCATCGTTGCGGTGCTGACCCTGGCGTTCGTCGCTTCGGCAGTTTCCGGTGTGGCCAAGGGAATTCAGTGGCTCTCCAACATCAACATGGTGCTAGCGCTGATCTTGGCCCTGTTCGTGTTCGTTCTCGGGCCGACCGTGCTGATTCTCAATCTGCTCCCGACGACCATTGGTGCATACGTTTCCGACCTCGCCCAGATGTCGGCCCGCACGGGTGCATCGTCGAATCCTGAAACCGGCGCGTGGCTTTCGTCGTGGACGATCTTCTACTGGGCATGGTGGGTGTCCTGGACGCCGTTCGTCGGCATGTTCCTGGCCCGCATCAGCCGCGGCCGCACGATCCGCCAGTTCATCGTCGGCGTCATCGCCGTTCCCACGACTGTCAGCTTGCTCTGGTTCGCGATCTTCGGCGGCGCAGGCATCGGCGAGGAACGCGACGGAATCGGCTTGTCCGGCCGAGGCTCGGAAGAGGCTCAACTGTTCGGCATGCTCGACAATCTGCCGTTGGCCGGAGTGACGACTGTCCTGGTCATGCTGCTCGTCGCAGTGTTCTTCGTCTCCGGCGCCGACGCTGCGTCGATGGTGATGGGGACGCTCTCGCAGCGCGGAACGCTCGAACCGAGTCGCTGGGTCGTGGTGTTCTGGGGCATGTTGACCGGTGGCGTCGCGGCGCTTCTGCTGTGGACCGGTGGTTCCGAAGCGCTCGACGGCTTGCAGACCATGACGATCATCGCTGCGGCGCCGTTCGTGCTGGTCATGATCGGATTGTGCTTCTCGCTGTACAAGGATCTTTCGCACGACCCGATCATCATTGCGGCGAAGGAGCAGAAACGTGCTCTCCTACGCCCGCGCCGAGGACGCCGTGTGGGTAAGTCTGTGGAGTAGGACTTGAGCGGAGTAGGACTTGAACTGTGAAGGGGCACCGAACTGCGGTTCGGTGCCCCTTTGTCGTCTGGTTATTTCCAGCTGGGCAGCCACAGATGGTTCTGCCACGATTCCGGCGTGATCGGCATGGCGGTGAGTATCGGCCAGAGGTAGACGAAGTTGGCCACGACCAGACCGATGTACAGACTGACTGCCAGAAGTCCGGTGGTACGACGCTCGACGGACGCGCTCGCCTTGCCCAGTACATCGCCGAGGACCAGCGCAAATCCCATGACCATGAACGGGGCGAGTGCAACTGCGTAGAAGTAGTACATCTGGCGGTCGAGCGTCGCGAACCACGGGAGGTAAGCGGCACCGTAGCCGGTCAGGACCACGGCGTATCGCCAGTCCCTGCGCACGAACGTCTGCCAGATCGCCCACGCCAACATCGGTAGGGCCAGCCACCACATCGCCGGTGTGCCGATCAGCATCACGGCCTTGACGCAGCTGGCGGCCCCGCAACCGGTGACCTGCTCGCCGTCGGCGTAGTAGTAGAGCATCGGTCGTAGCCCCATCGGCCACGTCCACGGTTTCGACTCCCACGGGTGGTGGTTTCCGGCGGAGTTGGTCAGACCGGCGTGGAACTGGAGAACGTTTCCGCTGTAGTACCAGAGTGAGCGCAGCGCGGAGGGAATGAAGCTCCATGTGCCGCCCTCACCGATCTCGTTACCGACGGCGTGACGGTCGACGCCGGTCTCGCTGGTGAACCAGGCCCAGTAGCTCGCGAGGTACACACCGAGCGGAATGATCACCAACGCATACAGAGCCGGCCCGATGTCGCGAACTGCAGTGCCGACCCATGGGCGCTGCACGCGGTAGGCGCGGCGCGCTGACAGGTCGAAGGCAACACTGAGCAATCCGAAGAACAGAATGAAGTACATGCCGGACCACTTGGTTCCGCAGGCCAGGCCGAGCAGGATGCCGGCGCCGAACCTCCACCACCGGAAACCCAGCCGCGGACCCCAGGCAGAGTCGCCGATTCGGCCCTCTTCGTATACCTTCGCCATCCGTTCGCGGACTTGGTCGCGATCGACCACCAGGCATCCGAGAGCAGCGAGGACGAAGAAAGCCAGGAAGATGTCGAGCATCCCCAGGCGTGAGGAGACGAAGGTGACGCCGTCGACGATGAGCAGGATTCCGGCAATCGCGCCGATCAGCGTGGAGCGCGTCATGCGGCGCACGATCCGGATGATCAGCAAGACCATCAGTGTCCCGACCAGGGCCGACGAGAATCGCCACCCCCAACCGTTGTAACCGAAGAGTGCTTCGCCGATCGCGATCATCTGCTTACCGATGGGCGGGTGTACCACCAATCCGTAACCGGGATTGTCTTCGATGCCGCCACCGGTCAGAACTTGCCAGCCCTGCGGAACGTAGTGCTTCTCGTCGAAGACAGGTGTGCCGGCGTCGGTCGGGTAGGCGAGCATCGTGAAGCGTGTGATCGCCGCGATAGCGGTGACGAAAGCGGTGACGATCCAGCCGCGCAATCTGTCGGTCGGGCCGAAATCAGGATCCGGTACCAGCGGGCCGGGACTACGCATTACCCGATCGCTCGTGGCGGGCGTTGGCCGCTCGTCCGTCTGCACAGTCACCTGGCAATCGTAGGCTGTCAGGTATGACTGGTCGCTTGGTACTCGCCGCAACACCCATGGGAGATGTCGGTGACGCGTCTCCGCGTCTTCGGTCTGCTCTCGCAACCGCCGACGTCGTTGCTGCGGAGGACACACGACGCACCAAGTCTCTGGCGTCCGCGCTCGAGGTAACCATCACCGGGAAGATCGTCAGTTTCTACGATCAGGTCGAGATTTCCCGGCTGCCCGCGCTGGTCGCCGACGTCGCCGAAGGCAAGACCGTCCTGCTGGTCACGGACGCGGGCATGCCGTCGGTCAGCGATCCCGGATATCGCCTTGTCGCCGCCTGCGTAGCCGAGAACCTCGCCGTCACGTGCTTGCCCGGTCCGTCGGCGGTGACGACGGCGCTGGCACTCTCCGGATTGCCCGTCGAGCGGTTCTGCTTCGACGGGTTCCCGCCGCGTAAGCAGGGGCAGCGCAAGACGTGGCTCTCTGCCTTGGCAACCGAGCAGCGAGCGTGTGTGTTCTTCGAAGCGCCTCATCGCCTTGCCGACTGCCTCGCAGATGCGGTGGAAGTGCTCGGGCCGAATCGCCGCGCGGCTGTGTGCCGGGAATTGACCAAGACCTACGAGGAAGTGAAGCGCGGCACTCTCGGGGAGTTAGCTGCTTGGGCCGCCGAGGGCGTTCGCGGTGAGATCACGGTGGTGCTCGAAGGCGCAGTGCTGGTGGCATCTGATCCTGCCGATCTGGTCGACGAGGTGGAAAGGCTGGTCGAGGGGGGAGCACGATTGAAGGACGCGTGTGCTCTGGTCGCAACGGCCGGAGTCTCCAAGCGTGAGTTGTACGAGACGGTCCTGGCTGCGCGCAAGGACTAGCGGGAGCGGTTCACGGCGGGTGTGCCGGGACGCAGGTTGGCGTCGTCGGCTGCAGCCTGGCCGGCGTGCCAGCCTTCGGCGTCCACGGACCGTCCGCGAGTCTTGCGGGTTGTCGGGAACAATCGATCGAATTCGGCGTCGACGGCCTCGGATGTGGTGGCGAGGATCGGCAGAAGATCCGCGACGTCCATCGATGCCGCGTCGGCCGCTTCGGCGGTGGCTTTGGTGCCGGCGTCACGCAGGCGGTGTCCGATGCGGCTGGCGAACCCGGCCAGGAATCCCTTGCGGAACGAGGTGGTGCGTGAGCCGCCACGATTGCTCGAGTCGGCGAATTGCATTGCACGGGTTGCCTGTACAAGTAGTGAAGTGAACAGCATGTCGACTTGCTGAAGGTCGACCGGAGTGCCGACGACGGTCGCGAGCGCGATATCGCTGAACCACACCGTCCTGACACGATTCGATTCGCCGATCTCGGTCAGGAGGTGAACTTTTTCTTTCACGTACGGGTTCTCGATGTGAATGCGTCGTGCATTCACGGACGTGTCGGTGACCCCGGCGCGACTGTGGAGCAGTGCGGAATCGATCGCGTATCGCGTCATCAACTCCTGGGCCTTCGCGGTGAAGATCTCGGCTTCTTCCGCGAAGTTGGTGGCTTCGGCTTTGGCGAGTAGCCCACGAATTCGCTTGAGTACCTTGGCGTCGACCTCGGTGTCACCGACGCCGGCATAGCTGGTGTGGGTGCGTTGCGACGGCCAGGTGGATGGTGGCGCGAGCAATACCGTCCACTGAGGTAGGCGCATCCACGATCGCGCGACGTCGACGATCTGCGAAACGAGGAAGTAGGGATCCTGGAACAGAAGGCCGGCCGCGAGGGAGCGAAAAACGTCGTCGTCCACGGTGATTCGAGAAGCGATGTGCCGAGACTTCGGATACTGCTCGCCGATCGTCTGCAACTGCCCCACCCATTCGAGCGGAGCGCGATCGGAGGCGCGCGACGCCTTCGCGTCGAACAGGATGGTGGTGGCGGCGAGATCGGCGTCGGACGCTTCTTTGCTTCGACGCGCCAGATGAATCAGATCCGCCGGCTGCCATCCGCGGTCGTACGCCGCGGACAGTTCGGAAACGAGATCTCGCACCGCGGAAACGGATTGAGGGCTGACCTCCTGAGTGGACACCCGCGCTCCGTTCCATGGCAGTGTCTGCGCCGAAGCGCTGGTTCGAATGTATGTTCTATTCGTCGTCATGGCTGGAGTGTGCACGTGGGGTCCGACACATCCGCCTGTAACCGGATATCTCGGACCCCACGTGCGGCACTCTCGCTTAGCTCATTCCTCGACGAAGCGGGGGAAAACTGGCGCCGGAGCAGGCAGTTTCCGGTTCGCGTCGATGCGAACCGCAATGTCGGCGAACTGCCGGTTCTCTTCGCTCTGGCCAAGCAGATCGAGGATGCGTGACGCCGCGTCGGGCATCACCGGCTGAACGAGAAGCCCGACGATACGGACCACTTCGAGCGTCACGTACAGAACCGTCGCCATGCGTGCCGGATCCGTCTTGCGCAGAACCCACGGTTCCTGCTTGGAGAAGTACCGGTTGGTCTCGCCGAGAACGCCCCAGATGGCTTCCAGTGCGAGATGCAGCGCCTGCACGTCGAACTCGCTGCGGCACTTGGCAAGCAGGGCATCCGCCGACGCCAGCATCGCCAGGTCGTCCTCGGTGAACTCGCCGGGGGTCGGTACCTGGGCATCGCAGTTCTTCGCGACCATCGTCAGTGAACGCTGCGCGAGGTTGCCCAGTTCATTGGACAGGTCTGCATTCATACGCGTCACGATTGCTTCGTGGCTGTAGCTGCCGTCCTGGCCGTACGAGATCTCGCGGAGCAGGAAGAAGCGGACCGCGTCGAGGCCGTACTGATCGACCATCGCGATGGGGTCGACGACGTTGCCGACCGACTTCGACATCTTCTCGCCCTTGTTGTACAAGAACCCGTGGACGAAGACCCGCTCCGGCAGTTCGATGCCGGCAGACATGAGGAACGCCGGCCAGTACACGGTATGGAAACGCGTGATGTCCTTGCCGATGATGTGCAGGCTCGCGGGCCAGAACTTCTCGAACTCCGCCGAGTCGACGTTCGGGTAACCCACGCCGGTCAGGTAGTTGGTGAGGGCGTCGACCCAGACGTACATGACGTGGTCGGGGTCTCCGGGAACCTCGACGCCCCAGTCGAACGTGGTGCGCGAGATCGACAGGTCCTTGAGGCCGCCCTTGACGAAGCTGACGATCTCGTTGCGACGAGTCGCGGGGGCAATGAACTCGGGATGCTCTTCGTACAGAGCAAGCAAACGGTCCTCGTAGGCCGAGAGACGGAAGGTGTAGTTGGACTCCTCGGTCCACTCCACCGGGGTGCCGGTCTCCGTCGACTGACGGGTGCCGTCGTCCAGAAGCGTGGTCTCGGCTTCGGTGTAGAAGGCCTCGTCACGAACCGAATACCACCCCGAGTACGTGTCGAGGTAGATGTCGCCCGATGCGGCCATCTTTTCCCAGATCGCCTTGCTGGCGACCTGATGATCGGCGTCGGTGGTGCGGATGAACCGGTCGTACGAGATGTTCAGGACCTTGTCGAGGTTCTGGAACACGTCGGAGTTCCGAGCCGCGAGTTCGCGGACGTCGATGCCCTCTTTGATCGCTGTCTGCTGCATCTTCAGACCGTGCTCGTCGGTGCCGGTCATGAAGAACACTTCATGACCGTCCAACCGCTTGAAACGGGCGAGCGCGTCCGAGGAGATGTACTCGTACGCGTGGCCGATGTGCGGAGCGCCGTTGGGATACGCGATCGCTGTCGTGATGTAGAACGGCGATCGTTCCGCGCCTTCCGGGGCAGCGGAGTCCGGGCGCGGGGTCTGGGAGGGTGAGGCAGGCACAGTCATGGTGGGCTTACTCTATCGGGCGTGAGCAAAGACCGTCCCGCCCCCGATGCCCCTGAGCCCTTGTCGCCTCTGATCGACGCACATACGCACCTCGACGCCTGTGGTGCGCACGACGCTGCGACCGTGGCCGAAATTGTCGATCGGGCCGAAGCCGTCGGCGTCGGACGGGTCGTCACGGTGGCCGACGACCTTGATGCCGCACGCTTTGCCGTCGACGCTGCGAACTGGGATTCGAGGGTTTACGCAGCCGTCGCAATCCATCCGACCAGGGCGAACGTCCTCGATGTCGACACCAGAGCCGAGATAGAACGGTTGGCGTCCGATCCGCGGGTCGTCGCGGTGGGGGAGACCGGGCTGGATCTCTACTGGCCAGGCAAGCTCGAAGGGTGCGCCACCATCGAGGAGCAGGTCGACGGTTTCCGGTGGCACATCGACCTCGCGAAGCGTCTCGGCAAGACGCTGATGATTCACAATCGCGAAGCCGATGAGGACCTGCTGCGGGTGCTGCACGAGGAAGGCGCGCCGGAGACCGTGGTGTTCCATTGCTTCTCCTCGGATTCGGAGATGGCCCGTGCGTGCATCGACGCGGGCTACGTGTTGAGTTTCTCGGGAACCGTGAGTTTCAAGAATGCGAAGGCGCTGCGTGAGGCCGCGCTGTTGGTGCCGTCGGATCAACTGATCGTCGAGACGGATGCGCCGTTCTTGACGCCGCACCCGTTCCGCGGTGCGCCCAACGAGTCGTACTGCCTGCCGTACACAGTGCGCGCGCTCGCAGACATCCGCGGTGAGGATCCGCAGGCGCTGGCAGCAGCGTCCACGGCGACAGCGGAGCGCGTCTACAAGCTCTGACGCTATGGTGGTCTGACAGGTAACTCCGCGCCCGGGACGGTCGTGTCCCGGTTCGTCTACTGCGCGGAGTATTCAGATGAATGACTACAACGTGGTCACAGTCCGCATCGAAACGTGGGAATTCGAGTGCTGTGCACCGTTGCCGGTGGTCGGCGAAAAATCTGCGTGGGCTTTGCACCCCACACGTGAGTCGCTGTGGTTCGACGGGACGGTTCATGGAGGAATCTATCCCGACGACGTGGAACCTACGGCCGGGATCGTTCTCTCGATCCGACTCGAGCGCGGCGAGTTTGTCGAACAAGAACCCAGGCACTGGGTATTGGTACCTGGGAGCACCGATCACGTTCGAGTCGAGAAGGTCCCACGGTCTTTTCGCGGCATGTCGTCGCTGGTTGCCGGTCGTCGTGGCTGGATGGAGACGGCCGTTGTCGTCGAGCTTGCTCTTCCCGCGAGGGGATGAGGGCGCACAGCTTCACTGAGCCGACGCCGGTCGACTCTTCGGTCCGGATCGTCAGCGTTCATGTCGACGCGGTCGAAGTCGAGTGCTGCGGGCCGTTTCCGGTGGTCGGTGAACCATGCTCGTGGACATTGACACCGCGATCGCAGGACGACGATTTCGACGGTTGGGTTCACGGCGGGATGCCGGCGTCTGGAGTCGTGACCACCGGTGTGGTGCTCGGGATTCTCGTGGTCACGACGACGTACGAGGAAGTCGGAAGTCCACGCATGTGGTTGCCCGTCGAAGGTAGCGAGACCTATCGAAGGGTCGAGGCCAGTCCTCGGTGGTTCCGAAGGTTCGGCGACTTCGACTTCGAGCCGCAGAATCGGATCGAGACCGGGCTGGTCGTCGAATTGACCACCACCCGTGCGCCTTTCCGGTAGTCCCCACTACCAAAAAGGCGCACAGGGGGCTTGCCCCTAGAGAACCTTCGCCAGGAAGTCCTGGGTGCGCTGCTGCTGGGGGTTGCCGAACAGACTCTCCGGCTTACCTTCTTCGACGATGTATCCGTCGGCCATGAAGATGACTCGGTCGGAAACCTCACGGGCGAAGCCCATCTCGTGGGTCACGACGACCATGGTCATGCCCTGCTTGGCGAGGTCGCGCAGCACCTGCAGAACCTCACCCACCATTTCGGGGTCGAGGGCGCTGGTGGCCTCGTCGAAGAGCATGATGTCCGGACTCATCGCGAGTGCGCGGGCGATGGCAACGCGCTGCTTCTGCCCACCGGACAGGCTGGCGGGCTTGGCATCTGCCTTCTCCGCGAGACCGACCTGGCCGAGCAGTTTGACGGCGATCTCGCGAGCTTGCTCCTTGGTCGATCGCCCGGTCTGCACCGGAGCGAGCATCACGTTTTCGACGACGCTCATGTGGGGGAACAGGTTGAAGTGCTGGAACACCATCCCGATGTGCTGGCGCACCTTGTCGATGTCGACATCCTTGTTCGTGAGGTCGAACTGGTCGACGCGCACGGATCCGGCGGTGATGTCTTCGAGGCGGTTGAGGCAACGCAGGAAGGTCGACTTGCCGGAACCTGAAGGCCCGATGACGCAGACCACTTCACCGCTCTTGATGTCGACGTCCAGGCCCTTGAGGACCTCGTTGTCGCCGAACGACTTCTTCAGTCCCTTGACCGAAATCTTGACCTCGGTGGCGGACTTGCCCATGTTGACGGCTGTTTCGGTCACTTGTTGATCCTCTTCTCGAGGCGGTTCGACAGCTTGGTGAGCGCCATGATGATGATGAAGTACATGACGCCGATGATCAGCCACATGTTGAACGACTGGAAGTTGCGCGCGATGATGATGCGCCCTGTCTGAGTGAGCTCGGCGAGTCCGATGACCGAGAGGATCGACGTGTCCTTGAGGGTGATCACGAACTGGTTGATGTACGACGGGATCATCGTGCGAATTGCCTGCGGCATGATGACTTTTCGCATCGACTTCATGTAGCTGATGCCCAGGCTTCGTGACGCCTCCATCTGTCCCTTGTCGACGGACAGGATGCCGCCGCGGACGATTTCAGCCATGTACGCGCCGGCGTTGAGCGAGAGCGTGATGATGCCTGCGGTGAAGGCGGACATCTGGAAATGCAGGGCTGCCGGGATGCCGAAGTAGATGAAGAATGCCTGCACCAACAGCGGTGTGCCGCGGAAGATGTCGACGTAGGTTGTGCCTATACCTCGGACGAACATGTTGGTGGACACGCGGCAGAGACCGAAGATCGCGCCTAGGACCAGAGCGATCGCGATCGAGACGACGGAGAGAACGATCGTCAACCACAGGCCCTTGAGAAGCTGCGGGTAGGTGCTCTTGATCAAGCCGATGATGGAGTTGTCCGACGTCGACGCGCCCTGACCGAGGTAGGTCGAGACGATTTCGTCGTACTGGCCGTCGTCGCGCAGGTTCTGCAGTCCGGCGTTGAACATCTGGAGCAGTTCGGCGTTCTGGCCCTTGTTGACTGCGAAGCCGTAGCTCGCGCCCACCTCTTTTTCGGTGACCGTCTTGAGGCCGTTGCCCTGTGTGATGCCGTAGGCGAGGACGGGGTAGTCGTCGAAGACTGCGACGGAGTTCCCGGTGCGGACCTCGTCGTACATGCTGGCGGAGTCGGCGAAATAGACTGTGGTGAAGCCGTATTGGTCCTTGATGGACTCGGCGAAGCTGGCGCCCTCGGTGCCGTTCTTGACGGCGACGCGCTTGCCCCTCAGATCCTCGTACGACTTCACGTCGTTGTCGGTCTCGAGGACCGCCATCTGCACGCCCGACTCGAAGTACGGGTCGGAGAAGTCGAACACCTGCTTGCGGGCGTCGGTGATGGACATGCCCGCGATGACGCCGTCCGCCTGCCCGGCCTGCACGGCCTGAAGGGCCGCGTCGAAGCCGAGCTGCTTGATGTCGACCTTGAAGCCTTGGTCCTCGGCGATCGCATTGAGCAGGTCGATGTCGATGCCGACGAGTTTGCCGTCTTCGTTCTCGAATTCGAACGGGGCGAATGTCAGATCGGTGGCGATCGTGTAGGTGCGGCCGGGTTGCGCGCTCGCGATTCCGGGGGCGAACAGCGCTGCGATCAGCGCCAGCAGGATGGCCAGGATCGGCCACCTGGCATTACGTGGTCTGTCGAATCTTCTTCGCACTATCGCCCAGCTTTCTTCTGTCGCGCCCGGGATCGCCGGACTGCTTTGAACCAGACGAGAACATACTGCGCCCAGAGCTGAATCGATACACGGGTATCGGAGCCGGAAAGTGCAGAACACACGACACGCCGTTGCCGTTCCGTGACAAAAGTCGCATTTCGTTGTGATTTGGTTGCCGATACAACGCTCGGTCGTTACCGTATTGTGATCGAACGTCGTCTGCCTTGGGATTTCCTGTGTCGCCTTTTGCCAAGATCAACTCCACGAAGTCACCACTTCTCTATTCAGTGGTGGGTGCGTTGCTTCTGACGCTCATCGTCGGGGGTGCGCTCGCCGTGGTTCGGCACAAGACGATCACCCTCGACGTCGACGGCGACATGATTTCGCTGTCCACGATGTCGAGCAGCGTCGGTACCGCTCTCGAGGACGCCGGATACCCGGTCGATCCCAAGGACGCGCTCGCACCCAGTGCCGATTCCTCCCTGTCCGATGGCGATACCGTCGTACTGCGCCGTGCCCGTGAGTTGGCTCTGACCGTCGACGGTCAGCCGACCACCATCTGGACCACCGCATTGACGGTCGACGAGGCATTGAAGCAGGTAGATGTTTCCGACGACTTCGCAGTCTCGGCTTCGCGCTCGCATCGTCTGCCGCTCGAACGGACCGAGCTCGACGTCGTCAGCCCGAAGACCGTCAGCGTCAGCGACGGTGGCGCTCCCGCGGCGGAGGTCAAGCTCGCCGCCGTGACCGTCGGTGATCTTCTCGCGGCCAAGAATGCGCCGCTCGAGCAGGCCGACTCGGTGGTTCCCGCCGCCGACACACCCGTTACCAACGGCCTGACCATCCAGGTCACTCGCGACCGCACGGACACTCGCGTCGAGACGCAGCCGATCGCGCCGCCGGAGAACAAGGTCGAAGATCCCGAGCTCGAGAAGGACAAGACCGTCGTCGAGAACCCGGGTGTTCCGGGTGAGCGCACGGCCACCGTCGAGGTGAAGACCGTCAACGGTGTCGAGGCCGGACGCACGGAACTGTCCGCGACCGTGATCAAGGAACCGGTCGCAGCAGTGGTGAAGGTCGGTACCAAGCAGGCTTCCGCTCCCGCTGTGTCCAACGCGTCGACGTGGGATGCCATTGCTCAGTGCGAGGCGACCGGAAACTGGGCCATCAACACCGGCAACGGTTTCTACGGAGGACTTCAGTTCACCCAGAGCACCTGGGAAGCATTCGGCGGCGGTCAGTACGCAGCTCGCGCCGATCTCGCATCACGTGAACAGCAGATCGCGATCGGCGAGAAAGTCCGCGCCGGTCAGGGCTGGGGTGCTTGGCCGTCCTGCACCAGCAAATTGGGCCTGCGCTGACGCGCTCACACCTCACAGAACACAGGAACCGATGTCACCGTTCGCCAAGATCAACTCGACCAGGTCGCCGTTGTTGTACTCGGCGATCGCCGCTCTTCTCCTGACGGTTCTCGTGGGTGGTGTTCTGGCCGTCGTCCGGCACAAGACCATCACTCTCGATGTCGACGGTGAGCAGATTCGCCTGAGCACCATGTCGACCAACGTCGACGGCGCTCTCGAGGACGCGGGTTACCCGATCGGTGACAAGGATGCAGTTGCTCCCGCGGCCGACGCTTCGCTGTCCGACGGCGACACCGTGGTGCTCCGTCGTGCCCGTGAGATCACGCTGACGGTCGACGGTCAGCCGCAGAAGCTCTGGACCACAGCCTTGACCGTCGACGACGCGTTGAAGCAGTTGGACGTCGCGGCGGATGTGCACGTGTCGGCTTCGCGCTCGCAGCGTCTTCCGCTGGACGGCGCCGCGCTCGACGTGCTGACACCGGTCGTCGCAAAACTGGTCGACGGCGCAAACGCGGCAGCAGACGTGCGTATCGCGGCGCCGACGGTCGGGGAGTTCCTTACCGCCAACGGCACTCCGCTCGAGCAGTCGGACACGGTGGTTCCCGCCGCCGACGCTCCACTGACCGAGGGCCTGGAGGTCACGGTGACGCGCAACCGCACCGAGAACAAGGTCGAGACCTTGCCGCTCGATCCGCCGGATCAGCGCATCGAGGACCCGACGATGAACCAGAGTCGCACGATCGTCGAGAACCCGGGCGTGCCCGGTGTGCGTGACGTGACGTTCGCCGTGAATCTCGTCAACGGTGTCGAAGCCGGACGTACCCAGGTCGCGGAGACGATCACCACACCGGCGCAGCCGAAGGTCGTGCGTGTCGGAACGAAGCCGGGCACCGAGGTGCCGCCCGTGGAGAACGGTTCGACGTGGGATGCGCTCGCACAGTGCGAGGCCACCGGTAACTGGGCCATCAACACCGGCAACGGTTTCTACGGCGGCGTGCAGTTCGATCAGAACACCTGGGAACGACAGGGCGGGTTGAAGTATGCGCCCCGCGCCGACCTCGCCACCCGTGAAGAACAGATCGCGATTGCGACACAGACCCAGCGCACTCAGGGCTGGGGCGCATGGCCGTCGTGCTCGGGTCGCCTCGGACTGGGATAAGTTCTACTGGTGTCAGACGCCGAACAATCGAACGAACCCATCGCTACTCCGCGCGGGCAGGCAGCCCTGCTCGGTCCGGTCGAGGTGCGCGCTCTTGCCGAGGAATTCGGTGTCCGGCCCACGAAACAGTTGGGGCAGAACTTCGTTCACGACGCCAATACCGTGAGGCGCATCGTCACCACGGCAGGCGTGACACGTGACGACGTCGTTCTCGAGGTAGGGCCTGGTCTCGGTTCGCTGACGATGGCGCTGATGGACGTGGTCGATCGGGTCATCGCGGTCGAGATCGATCCCAACCTCGCGGCTCGCCTGCCGAAGACGGTGGCCGAGCGAGCGCCGGAACTGGCCGATCGCCTGACCGTCGTCGAAGCCGACGCGATGCGTGTGTTGCCTTCGCAGATTCCCGGCGAGCCGACCGCGCTTGTCGCGAACCTGCCGTACAACGTCGCGGTGCCGGTGCTGTTGCACCTGTTCGCGTCGCTTCCGAGTCTGCGGACCGCACTCGTGATGGTGCAAGCCGAGGTTGCCGACCGCCTGGCGGCTGATCCGGGAAGCAAGATCTACGGCGTTCCCAGCGTCAAGGCCAACTTCTTCGGCGAGGTTCGCCGCGCCGGTGCCGTCGGACGCAACGTGTTCTGGCCGGTGCCGAAGGTCGAATCCGGACTGGTTCGTATCGATCGGTACGCGGAGCCGCCGTGGCCGATGGACGAGAAGCACCGCAAGCAGGTTTTTGCGGCGATCGACGCCGCATTCGCACAGCGCCGCAAGACTTTGCGTGCCGCTCTCAGCGGTTGGGCAGGTTCGCCTGCCGAGGCCGAACGACGGCTCCTCGCTGCCGGTATCGAGCCTCAGACGCGTGGCGAGATGCTCGACGCAGCAGCCTTCGTTCGGCTGGCTGGAGGCGAATAGCCCCGTGCGCGGTTAAGGAGTGCAGGGACTCCCTAACCGCGCACAGGGGCTTGCCCCCTTATTTGAACCGCCGCAACCTCAGGCTGTTGCTCACCACGAACACACTGCTGAATGCCATTGCGGCACCGGCGAGCATCGGGTTGAGCAGGCCGGCCGCAGCCAGCGGGATCGCAGCCGTGTTGTAGGCGAATGCCCAGAACAGGTTGCCCTTGATGGTCTTGAGCGTCTTGCGGGACAGTCGAATTGCATCGGCTGCCGACCGCAGGTCACCTCGCACCAGAGTGATATCGCTGGCCTCGATCGCAACGTCGGTACCCGTGCCCATCGCCAGGCCGAGATCGGCCTGAGCCAGGGCTGCCGCGTCGTTCACGCCGTCGCCGACCATGGCCACGACGCGTCCTTCCGCTTGCAGTTTCTTGACGGCGTCGACCTTGTCCGCAGGCATGACCTCGGCGAAGACGGTGCTGATCCCGACCTGATCCGCGACAGTGCGAGCAACGGTGGCGTTGTCACCGGTCAGCAGAACCGGTTCGAGGCCGAGTGCTTTCAACTGCGCGATTGCTTCGGCGCTCGTGTCCTTGACCGCGTCGGCGATCACGAGGATGCCGTGCGCCTTGCCGTCCCAGCCCACCGCGATTGCGGTGCGCCCGGCCTTCTCTGCTGCAGCCTTCGCCTCGCGGAGATTTTCCGGCAACGGCATCGACCAGTCGGCGAGCAGCGCGTCTCGGCCCGCGACGACGGCGTGACCGTCGACCATTCCCTGCACGCCGCGCCCGGCGACGTTCACGAAATCCTCGACCGCAGGCAATTCGCCCACGGCTTCGGTCGCACCCTTCGCGATCGCTGCGGCGATGGGGTGCTCGGAGCGATGTTCGAGTGCGCCCGCCAGCCGAAGGACCTCGTCGACGGTTGTTCCTTCGCCCACCACGGTGTCCAGCAATGTCATCTGACCGGTGGTGACGGTTCCCGTCTTGTCGAGCACGACGGTGTCGACTGCGCGCGTCGATTCGAGCACCTCGGGTCCCTTGATGAGGATTCCCATCTGGGCTCCGCGACCCGTGCCCACCAACAGGGCTGTGGGCGTTGCCAATCCGAGGGCACAGGGGCACGCGATGATCAGCACGGCGACAGCAGCGGTGAAGGCCATCTCGATAGGGTTACCGGTGCCGAGCCAGTAGCCCAGTGTCGCAACGGCAATCGCGATGACGACCGGTACGAAGATACCGGCGATCCGATCGGCGAGGCGCTGAACTTCGGCCTTGCCGTTCTGGGCGTCTTCGACCAGTGCCGCCATCTGGGCGAGTTGGGTGTCGCTCCCGACCCGGGTTGCCTCGACGGTCAAGGTTCCACCGACGTTGACGGTGGCGCCGACGACAGTGTCCCCGACACCGACTTCCTCCGGCACGGATTCACCCGTCAACATGCTCATGTCGACGGCTGAGCGGCCCTCGGTGATGATGCCGTCGGTGGCGATCTTCTCGCCGGGCCGGACGATGAAGGAGTCGCCCGCTGCCAGTTCTTCGGCGGGGATTCGTACTTCGACGCCGTTGCGCAATACCGCGACGTCTTTCGCACCGAGCTCCATGAGTGCGCGTAGTGCGGCGCCGGACGTGCGCTTGGACTTGTGCTCGAAGTAGCGTCCGGCCAGCACGAACGTGATGACGCCCGCGGCAACTTCGAGGTAGATGTTGGCGCTGCCGTCCATCCGGTCGACCGTCAGCCGGAAGGCGTGCTTCATACCGGCTTCGCCCGCAGTGCCGAAGAACAGTGCGTAGAGCGACCAGACGAAGGCCGAGATGGTGCCCAGCGAGATGAGCGTGTCCATCGTGGCCGCGCCGTGACGCAGGTTCACCCAGGCAGCCCGGTGGAAGGGGAGGGCCGCCCACACGATGACCGGTGCGGCCAGTGTGAGGGAGAGCCATTGCCAGTTGTCGAACTGCAGCGCAGGAATCATTGCCATAGCGATGACCGGCACGGAGAGAAGAGTCGAGATGATCAGGCGGGTACGGAGCTCGCGCAGATCACGATCCTGCGGGGTTTCCGCATCCGGGTCGACGGTGTCCGGCGCGCTGGGCGGCTTGGGGAGCGCGGCGGAATAACCGGCGTTCTCGACGGCAGTGACCAGATCTTCGACGGGTACCCCGTCCGGGAAGGTGACCTTGGCCTTCTCCGTCGCGTAGTTGACGGTGGCTGTGACGCCGTCGATCTTGTTGAGCTTCTTCTCGATTCGTGACGCGCAGGAGGCGCAGGTCATCCCGGTGATCGCGAGTTCGACGCTGCTCGAGTTGGCAGCATTGTCGACCGCAGTCGGTGACGTCATCAGTGCCCTCCCTCGTGATTGTCTGGAACTGAAGCTGTGGAAATGCCTGCATCAACAGTGAATTCGGCGGTCCGAACCACGCCCTCGTGCTGGAAGTCGAGGAACAGCCGGTATGTGCCTTCGCTCGGTGCCTGTGCGTGGAAGGAAATGTCCGGACCAGGAGCTGTGACGCCGTCGCCTGGCTCGCCTTCGGGGTGCACGTGCAGGTAGGCGAGGTCGCCGGTGCGCAGGGCAACGAGGTGACCGAAGGCACCGAGGTACGGATCGAGATCGGTGACCGGGGCTCCGTCGCGAGCAACGCTCAGCGTGATCGGGCCGCCGGCAGTGGTCAGATCACCGTCGAGAGTCACGGTGTATCCGTCGACGGTTGCGGTCGCGCTCTTCGCAGGTAGCGGCGCAGGAGTGAATTCGCCTGCCACGTCGAAGTTTCGGCCGAGTGTCAGTTGGGTGCCGTCGGTGGGATCGAAGTCCGCGAAGACTCGGTAGGTGCCGGCGGCGGGCCAGGCCCAGTCGATCGACCAGGTGCCGTCTGCAGCGAGGGACGGATGTACGTGGCGGAATTCGCTGGTGTCGTTTCGGACGACAATGAGGTGGAGTTTCTTCTCGTGCAGGAGGTCGAAATCGACGACGGGCGTGTTGGTGTCGTCGAGAATCCGGAAGGTCAAGGTTCCCGGCTCCCTAGCTCGACCGGGTGCGGTCACATCGGTGAGTGTGTATCCGCCGGAAGAGACTTCGAGTCCTGCAGGTGTTGCCGAATCCATGCCTGGCATCGATTCTGTGGTTGATTCGTGGGTGCTGTGCTGGGCGGTGGACATGTCTATCGGGCTTCCGATTGCGGCCCCCACGCCGAGGGCGGCGCCGAAGACGGCGACCAGCCCTACGGCGTAGGCGGCAAGTGTTGTCGAGGTGCGCACGGCTGACTCAGCTTGGTACGACTGCGTAGCCGGCTTCGTCGACTGCTGCGACGACGTCGGCTGCGGAGACGGGAGCATCGCTGGTGACGACGACACGTCCGCTCGCCAGTTCGACATCCACCGCGGTTACTCCCGCGATGTTGCCGATCTCTTCCTTGACGGATCCGACGCAGTGTCCGCAGGTCATTCCGGAAACGGTGTATTCGGCGGTGGTCATCGCAGGTCCCTTCGGTTGTGGAAAGCTTATTTTACGGATACCCGGTGTAGGTATCACTCTGCAATCGAAGGTACCCCCAGGGGGTATGCCTGTCAACGGGCTGGGCAGTGACGAAGGCCTCAGGGAAGACAACAGGGCGGATGTGTGGTCTACTTGTGTTGGTCGTAAGTGTTTGTGTTTGTGTTTCCACGCTCGCAAATGGTTAGGTTGCGAGCGTTTGGACATCCTCCACGGATTTGTCTCAGAACGGTCGTAGTAAGTGACCCGGGCGGTCGAAGCGACTGCCTGTTGACACTGTGTTAGAGGAGATTTACATGGCAGAGGGCATCGTGAAGTGGTTCAACTCCGAGAAGGGGTTCGGCTTCATCGCTCCCGAAGACGGCAGTGCTGACGTCTTCGTTCACTACTCCGAGATCCAGAGTGGCGGCTTCCGCACTCTCGAGGAGAACCAGCGCGTGGCGTTCGAGATCGGTCAGGGCAACAAGGGCCCGCAGGCCACCGGCGTTACCATCGTCTAAGACGTCCATGTGAGTCGGGCAACCGACGCATGACGTACTGACAAGACCCCAACTCTTCGGAGTTGGGGTCTTGTTGTATTTGGGTGAAAAACGCTGTCATGCATCGAGATACCGCTGAGTGGCGACTGCCGTTTCCGCCGCGATCGTGCGGCATTCCTCGCGGAGTTCAGGTGGATTCACAACGGTGAAATCGACGTCGAAAGCTCTGAGCCAGTGTGCGATCGATCGCAGAGAAGTGCCCGAAAGCACTATGACGCAACGCCCTTCGTCGGTGGACTCCACCGATCCCCACTGTTCGTTGACCATGGGTGCTATCTGCTCGATGGGTGCATGCAGTAGAACTGTTGCGCGCGTGGAGGAATAGGCCCGAGCGACACCGCGGGACACGAAGTCTGCTGCACCACCGGCGGGTAGTTCCCGCGGCACGAATCGTGGGCCGGTGGGGATCTTGGGTTCCATCCGGTCGACGCGGAACGACCGCCAGTCTTCGCGAGACAGATCCCAAGCCACCAGATACCACCGAACACCCGACCGCACGAGCCTGTACGGTTCCACCTCGCGTCGGCTCTGGGTGCCGTCGTGAGTGCTGTAGTCGAATCTCAATCGCTCGTGGTTGTGGCATACGGATGCGATGGCGGACAGTACCGACGCATCGACTGCGCTCGCGGCGGGCTCGCGTGGCACGACATCGATCGACAGCGATTCCAGACGGTGTCGCAGCCTCGACGGCATGATCTGCCGCAGCTTCGCCAGCGCGCGCATCGAAGCCTCGCCGATGCCGACCACAGAGCCGGTCGCTCCGGATTGCAGTGAAAGTGCCACCGCGAGTACTTCTTCGTCATCGAGCTGTAGCGGGGGCATCTCCGCGCCGGCACCCAGGCGATATCCGCCACCGACTCCGACTGTCGCGTCGACCGGATAGCCGAGATCGCGGAGGCGGTCCACGTCACGTCGAACTGTGCGTGGGGTGATCGCGAGCTTGTCTGCGAGTTCGGCACCGGACCAGTCTCGACGTGTCTGGAGCAGTGACAGCAACCGCAGTAGGCGAGCCGATGTCTCCTTCATGGGAAGAAGTCTGCCAAACATTTAGGACCCAATGCGTCCTCAATTGAATTTAGGTTGGTCCGCATCCGATCAGTCGAGAAGAAATTGGGGCACATCATGAGTCGCATCAACGACGGCAGACCGATGATCGAGACGAAGGCGCTCACCAAGCACTTCGCCCAGGGCAAGAAGCTCGTGGAAGCAGTCAAGGGAGTCACGCTCGATGTAGCGGAGGGTGAGTTGGTTGCCTTGCTGGGGCCGAACGGCGCCGGGAAATCGACGACGTTGCGCATGCTGACCACCTTGCTCGAGCCCACGTCCGGCAGCGCGCGAATCGCAGGATTCGACATCGCTGCGGCACGAAACGAGGTGCGATCGAGCCTCGGGTACGTCGGGCAGGGGAACGGAGCCGGCCACAACCAGCGGGTTCGCGACGAGTTGGTGACGCAGGGGTTGTGCTACGGAATGCCCAAGGGCGACTCGCAGGTCCGGGCCGACGAATTGCTGCGTGATCTCGAACTCACCGAGTTGGGTACTCGAAAGGTCAGTACGCTGTCCGGCGGGCAGCGCCGGCGGCTCGATATCGCCCTCGGCCTGGTGCATCGCCCACCGCTCCTGTTCCTCGACGAGCCGACCACGGGCATGGACCCGCAGAGTCGGGCCAACCTCTGGGACCACATCCTGCGGTTGCGGCGCGAGATGGGCACCACGATTGTGCTGACCACGCACTACCTGGAAGAAGCGGATTCGATGGCGGAGCGGGTCATCGTCATCGACGAGGGCACTGTTATCGCGGACAACACCGCCGCTGCACTCAAAGCGGATCTTGCGGGGGATCATCTTCTGCTCACCTTCGACAGCGTCGAGGCGGCCGCCGTCGCAGCGTCGGTGGCCGAGCGACTTGTCACTGTGCGTGACGTCACCGTCCAGGCGAGTTCGGTGAGTATCCGTGCCGGCGAGGGTGATTCGACGCTACCGGTGTTGCTGCGTGAAGCCGATGCCCGTGGTGCCCGCGCACTCACTGCCGACATCACCAGGCCGACTCTCGACGACGTCTTCCTCACTCTCACCGGCCGCAGCCTGCGCGAGAGCGCCGCCGCGGTCGCTTCCTGAAACACGACAAAGAACTTCGACGAAGAGGAATCCGCCATGACAATCACACTCGATACCCCACGTACCGTGCACGGCAGCATCGTTCGAGACAGCGCAATCGTGATGGGCCGTGAGCTGCGACCGATGTTGCGCGACCCGGTCAGCGTCATCTTCAGCCTCATCCAGCCGCTGATCCTGTTGGCGTTGTTCGGGCCTCTGCTCAAAGGGGTTCCGGGTACCGGTGACGGCGTATGGAATTGGTTCATTCCCGGTGTGTTGGTGATGATCGCGATCTTCGGAACGACGATGACCGGGTCCAACCTCCTGATGGAGATGCAGCAGGGATCGCACGAGCGAATGTTGGTGACTCCGCTCCGACGCTCGTCCTTGTTGATCGGGCGAGCGTGCAAGGAGATGGTTCCGCTTGCCGCGCAGGCGATTCTGATCATTCTGGTCGCACTTCCGCTCGGATTGGACGTCAATGCAGCGGGCGCCGCGCTCGGGATAGTCCTGCTCGGAGTGTTCGGCGTCGGACTCGGTGCGCTCTCGTACGCTCTCGCTCTGGCTGTGCGGGAGCAGGATTGGATGTTCTGGGTCGTTCAGCAGACGCTGATGTTCCCGCTCCTGATCCTGTCGGGAACCATGCTTCCACTCGAGGACGCACCAGGTTGGATGAAGGTCCTCGTGAACATCAATCCGCTCGGCTACGTCGTAGACGCCGAGCGGGCACTCTTTGCCGGAGACTTCGCGTCGAGCAGCGTTCTGGCAGGAATCGTCGCCGCCTTGGGCGTGGCGGTGGTCGGTCTGGGCGTAGGTGTGCGCGCGGTGAAATAGCGTGGGTGTGCTGGCTGTCGGACGGGCTGCTGCGGTCGCAGGTTTTCGCCCAGGTGTTCGCAGCGCCTATTGTTGTTCCTTGTGCTCTCCGTCGTTCCACGCCCCGTAGTCGTCCGGGCCCCGTCCAAGGTGAATCTCCACCTTGCCGTCGGGGACCTGCGAGACGACGGCTATCACGAGCTGACGACGGTTTTTCAGGCATTGTCGCTGGCAGACACCCTCACGGTGGCGCCTGCGGACACCTTGACCGTGCGGGTGATCGGCGACGACGCCGCGGCCGTGCCGACCGATCGCACCAACCTCGTGTGGCGTGCCGCCGAGATGCTCGCCGTCGAGGGTGGCGTGGCCCCGAACGTCGAGATAGTCATCGAGAAAGGCATCCCCGTCGCAGGCGGAATGGCCGGCGGGAGTGCCGACGCAGCCGCCGCTTTGGTTGCGCTCAACGCTTTGTGGAAGCTCGACTTCTCGCGGCCTGATCTCGACGCTTTTGCGGCACGCCTCGGGAGTGACGTTCCGTTCTCACTGCACGGTGGCACTGCCCTCGGAACCGGCCGCGGCGAACAACTTGTCCCCGTCTTGACCCGCCACACTTTTCACTGGGTGTTGGCGCTGGCCAAGGGCGGCTTGAGCACACCGGTCGTGTTCCGCGAGCTGGACAAGCTGCGGGCAGAGGGCTCCCCGAAACGGGTGGGGAGCGCCGATGCGTTGATCCAGGCACTGACCACGGGTGACGCTCATCTGCTTGCGTCGCTGCTCGGCAACGATCTGCAGGCGGCGGCACTCTCACTCAACCCGGATCTACGACGGACGCTTCGAGCGGGCGTCGAAGCCGGAGCTTTGGCCGGCATCGTCTCCGGCTCCGGACCGACATGCGCCTTTCTCTGCGCCGACGCACAGTCCGCGGTGGAAGTGAGCGCAGAACTTGCGGGAGCGGGGGTGTGCCGCACCGTTCGCGTGGCGAGCGGACCCGTTCCCGGAGCACGAATACTCGACAATGCGGCAAAGGGACAGCACTGATGGCGAATCTGATCAATCTGGAAAACGTGTCGAAGTCTTTCGGCGTCAAGCCGTTGCTCGACGGGGTCTCCCTGGGCGTCGAGGAGGGCGAGCGCATCGGCGTCGTCGGTCTCAACGGTGGCGGTAAGACGACCATGCTCGAAGTCCTCGCGGGTGTGGAGCAGCCGGATTCGGGACGCGTCAGCCGCGTCGGCGGATTGCGTATGGCCGTCGTGACGCAGCGCGGTGTGCTGCCTCCCGGCTCCACTGTCGGTGAAGTGGTCCTGGGGCCGCTCGGAGTGGCGCAACACGAATGGGCCGGCGACGCGCGCATCCGTTCGGTGCTCTCGGGTATCGGCATCGACAACCTGGGCGCCGGTGGCGAGCGGTCCGCATTGGACGCCAAGGTCGACGGCCTGTCCGGCGGTGAGCGTCGCCGCGTGGCTCTCGCTGCGGCCCTGGTTCAGGACCTCGACCTGCTGGTGCTCGACGAGCCCACCAACCACCTCGACGTCGAAGGTGTTCAGTGGTTGGCCGAGCACCTCGTCTCGCGTCGCAGCGCGCTTGTCGTCGTGACCCACGATCGCTGGTTCCTCGACACCGTCGCCACCCGCACCTGGGAGGTTGTCGGCGGCGGCGTCGAAAGCTACGAGGGTGGCTACAACGACTGGGTGTTCGCTCGCGCCGAGCGCTCGCGTCAGGCTGACGCTTCCGAAGAGCGTCGACGCAACCTTGCACGCAAGGAACTCGCATGGCTGCGCCGCGGTGCGCCGGCCCGTACGTCCAAGCCGAAGTACCGCATCGAGGCCGCAGAGGCCCTGATCGCCGACGTTCCGGCACCTCGTGACGCGGTCGCTCTTGCGTCGTTCGCGCAGCGTCGGCTCGGCAAGGTTGTCATCGAACTCGAAGACGCGCGTCTGGAGACTCCGGACGGTCGTGTACTCGTCGAGGATCTGACCTGGCGTCTCGCTCCAGGTGAGCGTGTAGGCCTGGTCGGTGTCAACGGCTCGGGCAAGACGACTCTGTTGCGGACTCTGGCCGGCGAACTCGAGCCTGCCGCCGGAAAGCGCATTCAGGGGCAGACCGTCCACATCGGTTGGCTCAAGCAGGAACTCGACGATCTACCGACCGACATGCGCGTACTTGACGCGGTCAAGGATGTAGCCGAGCGAATCACGCTGGGAGACAAGGAAGTATCGGCGGGTCAGCTGGCTGAGCGGTTGGGCTTCACACCGGCGCGTCAGCGCACCCCAGTCGGTGATCTCTCCGGTGGTGAGCGCCGACGTCTGCAGTTGACGCGTGTCCTCATGGCCGAGCCCAACGTCCTGCTTCTCGACGAGCCGACCAACGATCTCGACATCGACACGCTTCAGCAACTCGAAGATCTGCTCGACGGCTGGGCGGGCACCATGGTGGTCATCTCGCACGACCGGTACCTGATCGAGCGCATCTGTGACACCACCTGGGCGCTCTTCGGTGACCGCAAGCTCACCAACCTGCCCGGTGGTATCGAGGACTACCTGCGTCGGCGCGCAGCAATGGGGGATGGCGACAACCCGTCGGTGGCCTCGACGGCGAGTGGTGCGTCGAAGAGCAAGCAGGTCCGTGACGGCGCCGCGGATCGCGCTGCACGCAAGGAACTTTCGAAGCTCGAGCGGTCCATTGCGAAGTTCGACGACCGAGAGAAGAAGCTGCACGCTTCCCTCGCCGACGCGGCCACCGACCCGGACAAGCTGCAGAAACTCGGCGCAGAACTCAAGCAGGTCATCGCCGACAAGGAAGCCGCCGAAGAGCAGTGGATGGAGCTCTTCGCCGAGCTGGACGGCTAGGGGAACTTCGCTGCGAACCTCTTGAAGATTCGCTCGGGATCCAGGGTTTCCGGAGCATGCCTGCGCAGCAGTGCGTCCAGAACGAGCCCGTCCAGTGCTGCGACCAACTCCGTTGCATCGGACGAGGTCATGCCGCGTTCGACCAGGATGTCGACAAACCGATCCCGACCACGCACCAGTGCCACTGCGAGGTCGGGATCGTGGAATGACGCGATGATCAGTTCGTAACGCGCCCGAGTGCGGCCGGATTCAGGCCCCAGCCACCGGGCCACCTGTTGCTTCGGCGTCTCGCCCGGGCGAGGAAGATCACCGTCCAGAAGGTGTCGCACCACCTCGACTATCAGTCCACGCTGGTTTGCGAAGTAGTGCCGTGCGCTGCCGTGTGGCACGCCCGCCTCGTCTTCGACGCCTCTCATCGACCAGGCTCGAAACCCAACCCGGCCCAGCAGGTCGAGCCCGGCGTCCAGAAGTGCTTCTCGAGTCGATTTCTCCACGCAGAGAAGATACCGTGATATCCTCTTCTCCGCTTGGAGAATTTCTCCGCACGGAGAAGTGGCCGGTGGGTCGAACTGATTGGGGTGAAGCGTGGTCATCTTTTTCGACATCCTGCTTGTGCTGTGCGTTGTTGCGATTGTGTGTTTCGCGGGATACGTCCTCTATCGCGTCGTCTTTGACGGCTAGCTGAATGGTGATGTACTTCAACAGGTCTCAAGTCTTCATGTTCCCGAAGTTGTCCGGTTTGTCTCTGGTTATCGAAAGTATGTTCGATTAAACTTTGGGCATGGACAGTCGGGAAGCCTGGCAGCTGGATGGCGAGGACCTCAAGAGTGAGGTTCTCGATCTGGTGCGCGCCCGACACGAGTTGCAGTCGCGGATGGTGTTGCTGATCGTGGAGATGTTTTCCCGGGAGGTTCTCGGTGGGAAGGGTTTTCGGGCGATCGCGCAGTGGTTGCATGGTTCGACGAATCTGGAGATCGGTGAGTGCAGTCTGCTGGTCGGGTTGGCGCGGTTGTTGATGCTCGAACCTGTTGTCGGCGATGCGTTTCACCGCGGGGATGTTGATGCGTTGAAGGCGCGGCAGGTGGCGTCGTTTTGTCAGCATCCGCCGAAGAACATGACGCCGGCGGATGTGGACAAGGCTCGCGGGATCCTGTTGGGGTTGGCGTCGAAGAACATTGCCGATTGCGATGCGGTGCGGGCGGCGATCCGGCGGATCGAGAAGCAGTACGGCAGGCGTGAGGACGGCGTCCCGGTGGGTGAGGATTCGGAGCGTAACGAGTTCTACGCCTCGAAAGGCTTGTACGGGCGGGTGACCGTGAAGGGTGATCTGGATGCTGTGAACGGGGCACGTCTGATCACGTTGTTGTCGAGCCTGTCGGCGCCGACGCCGGAGAAAGACGGCGTCAAGGACACCCGTACGCCGGCGCTGCGGCGCGCGGACGGGTTCTGCGAACTACTGCGCCGGTACGAGCGGGCGGGGCTGGGTCCGATCGAGGGCGGAGTGAAACCGCACATCACAGTCACCGCCAGTGCAAAAGACATGACCGACCTCAAAGCCTTGAAGGATCTACTGCCGTCGACTCAGGAACTGGGTTTCGCGTGGGCGGATTGGGTGGGCCCGATCAGCATCGACACCGCCCGGATGTTGGCGTGCGACTGCACAGTCACCCGGATCCTCCTGGATGAGAGTGGTGTTCCGCTCGACTGCGGTAAGGAAGCGAGAACGGCGACCGTTCCGCAGCGGCGGGCTCTTGCGGTTCGGGATGGTGGGTGTGCGTTTCCGGGGTGCGGGACTCCGTCGGGGTGGTGCGATGCCCATCATATTGTTCACTGGAACGATGGTGGCCCAACAGATCTCGACAACCTGATCTTGTTGTGCGGTCATCACCACCGGACGATGCACCACACGGAATGGCGGGTGGAGATCGGACCGGATCGGAAGACGGTGTTCTATCCACCGATGTCTGTTGATCCGTATCAGCAGCCGATCGGCGGGAACAGCCCACCCACCGCGGCGTGAATCGCGACAACTGAAGACGTGAGCACCGGGGCATCACCATGCCCCGGTGCTGACGGCTGTCTACTGTCAGAACGCTACTGTCAGAACGTGAGCGTGAGTCGCCCGTTCTCGTCGCTGATGTGAACAGTTCGCCCGATCGACGGAGGGTTGTCACCGCGAAGCTGGGTCAGTTCGGAGGCATTCTCGGGACCGGTGTGACCGGCGACGCGGCGGCCGTCCGGCGTTGCCGCGATCACGAACCCGATCTCAGGCTCCCCGGTGCGACCGTATTCGACAGAGGTAGTGACAATTTCTGCAGTGCCCTGGTAATCGGTGATCAGTTCCGGAGCCTCCGGGGTCAAAGCGCGTGCGTCGGGATCACCGACGTACCCGTCGGCATGAGCGGCGGACGACAGCAGTACGCAGTGCTGGTAGGTGAGGAATCCACCGTTGCCGTGGACGAGGGCAAGGTTCGCGCCGTCGCGAATTCGCCTGGTGACTTCAGCGACGGAATGCAGGGTGTAGCTGTTGAGCGGTCCGCCGAAGAACGAGTGTCCTCCGGTGACGCTTGGGATCGCGGTATCGGGAAGTCCGAGTTCGCGGATCAACAGCTTGGGCACGATCGGGAAGCAGCTGTAGGCATCGACGATGTCGAGTGCGTCGGCGCCGACTCCGGCACCGTCGAGTGTGCGATGTACGGCGTCATGCATCGCGGCCGAGCTGTCGAAGCTGTTGCGGCTGAGTATGTCCAACGGATCACTCGCACCTGCGCCGCCCCAGAGGTACACCAGCTTGTTTTCATCGATCCCGAACTCGCGGGCCGTCGACAACGAGCAGACGACAACGGCCGCAGCCTGATTGACGAAAGGCATGGCGTTGAGCATCAGCGGGTACGGCTCGGAGACCATCCGATTGCCGGGGCCGACGGTGCCGATCTCGTCTGCCGATCGGATCTCCGACGTCCAGGAGGCGGGATTCTTCGAAGCCAGTTCCGAGAACGCGGCGTACATCCGCGCGGACCAGTCGAGCGATTCACGGGCGTCGTGGCCCTCGGCAGCACTGAAACAGTTCTCGAAGAGCGGGTAGACACGAGTCGGCACGATGAAACCGGCGCGCTGCATTTCGGGGCTTCCCAGGTCGGTCGGATCGAATCCGGGAGGCCCACCGGGCGCGGCTGTCCACCCGATCGAGTCGGGGGCGACTCCGGACTTTCGCAGCGCGGTGCTGCTGGCGTGCGATTCGCCGCCCACGAGCAGAGCAGCCGAGGATTCACCGCGAGCGATGGCCGCGCCGATCCGATCGAGGAGCGCCGCGGGCCAGTGGCCACCGATCGGCGAGGTGGAGGTGACCGTGGGGGTCGCGCCTAATCGTGAGGCAAGCAGCCCGGGGAGATCGTCGTACGACCAGCTGACTGTCTTGATCGCGAACACGGAATCGATCTGTGTTCCCAGTTCAGCGTGTCCACTGTCGTTCAACGCGCCGACGGTGGCGTCGTGAATCAGATCGAGGGGTTCGCGGTGCCCGTCGGCAGGATTCCAGCGCAGATCGCCGACGCCGACGATGACCGGGATTCGTGATGCGTCAACCATCATGTACCTCTCGTTGCCGACCCGTAGCCGGGAGTTGCAGTCACGATATCGGGGACCCTGGTATGTGTAACTCTGGGGTCACAGTCAACAATTTCCGGGTTCCTATTTAGGTATGCCTAACGAAAGTCCTATACTCGTCTTCATGACAGCTGTGGCAGAGAGAATTTCGGTGCCCGTGGGGCCGCGTTCCATCGATCACCCCTACTCGATGACAACGGTGACTCTGAAGCTCTCTCATCAGCGGCAGTGGGCCCCGCATCGTCATCCTGAACATGAGCTGATCTGGGGAAACTCCGGTGGAATGCTCACGGTTGTCGCTGACGGCATCACCTGGGAGGTTCCGCCTTCGGCCGGACTGTGGCTGCCTGCCGGGGCGTTGCATGCCGTGAAGGCAGGTCCGGGTACGGAGTTCTTCTGCACCTACTTCCGGCCCGAGGCTCACGCCGCGCCGTCGGGTGTTCCGGGCTTGTTCGGTGTCAGCGCTCTCCTGCGTGAGGTACTCCTGCACATGCATCGGCGGAACATGCCCGACGAGGCGCGCAGTCGCGCCGAGCGGGTGGCCTTCGACATGTTGCAGCCGCTCGAAGTTGCTGCGGTGGAGGTTCCGATGCCGACCGATCCGCGAGCGTTGTTCGTCGCCGAAGCATTGGTCGCCAATCCGGCAGACCAGCGGTCGCTGTCCGAATGGGCGCTGACGGCTGGCGGTAGCGTCCGTACGCTGACGCGTGTGTTCGCGCAGGGCACTGGAATGACTTTTGCGCAGTGGCGAATTCAGGTACGTGTCCGCGCAGCATTGACGTATTTAGCTGCTGGAGTGCCGGTTTCGGTTGTCAGTAGGCGGGTCGGATACGAAACTCCGAGTGCTTTTGTCGCAGTGTTCCGCCGGGTCACCGGCCGCACACCCGGCAGCATGATGAACAAGGGGAGTGTGGCGCCCGAATCGGTGCCGTACCTTCTGCACGCTTGAGTTGGGTTGCACCGGGCGGAAGTGCTCGGTGCAACCGTCGCGGTCAACTCCGCGGCGCGGACCACGCTTCCCACAGCTCTGCGTACCGACCCCCGAGGTTGACCAACTCGTCGTGAGAGCCGTGCTCGACGACGCGGCCGTCGTCCATCACCAGGATCTGATCGGCGTCGACGGCCTGTGAGAGTCGGTGTGCCACTGTGACAGCAGTGCGACCCCGGGTCAGAGCGAGAGCGGCATCGTCGAGGACCCTGGCTCCGGCGCTGCCCGCTTCGGCGGTCGCCTCGTCGAGAATCAGCAGCGGCGGATCCAGTAATTCGATTCTTGCCAACGCAAGTTGTTGTGCCTGTGTTGCGGTCAGCCGGTGTCCACCGTCTCCGACCACGGTTTCGAGTCCGTCCGGGAGAGCCCGCAGCCAATCCGACGCGCCGACGGTATCGAGCGCCGCGGTGATGTCGTTGTCGGTTGCCGACGGGTCGGCCAGCCGCAGATCCTCGGCCAACGTGCCGGCGAAGACGTGGACCTCCTGAGTCACGAGGGCCACCGCGCTCCGAGATGTCGACGGTGGCAGTTCGTTCCGGGGCACCGTCCCGATCTTCACGACGCCTTCGGTCGGTTCGTAGGTTCCCGCGATCAGCTTTGCGACTGTAGATTTTCCGGCTCCGGTAGCGCCCACCAGTGCGGTGACGGTTCCTGCCGGAATGGTGATGTCGATGTCTCGCAGAACAGGAGCGTCGCCGCTTCGGTACGAGAATGTGACGCGTTCCAAAGAAGCTGAGCTGTCGACAGGTTCCTGCGGATCGGTCGGTGCAGATGGCACGGGCGCAAGCGTGACTCCGACCAGGCGAGCCAACGCTATTGTGCCTTCCTGCAATTCGTCGAACACACTGAGAACTGCGCCCACCGGATCGAAGAGGCGGTGGAAGAACAGGGCTGCGGCTGTGGCGGCACCGATGCTGATCTGCCCGTCTTTCACCAGCCAGAAGCCAGTGATCAGCACGGCGGACAGACCGATGAACTCCGCGATGTTGAGCCGGCCGAAGAACCTGGTGCGTAGACGCGTGGTCAACAAGCTCAGGCGGACGGCGGCCATAGATCGAGATTCGATCTGTTCGAGATGCGACTCGGCCAGGCGAAGCGATCCGACGGTGTCGGAGTTGCTCAGCGAGTCCAGGAGCTGTTGCGCACGTGCACCTTCTGCCTCCCGCTCCTCGCGGTAGACCGGTGCCGACCTCGAGAGGTACCAACGCAGCGCCTGGATCTGGATGGGTGCCGCGATCACCGCGGCGACGGCGAATCTCCAATCGAGGCTACCCAATCCGATCAGGGTCAACACGATGGTCAGTGCCGCGGTGGCAAAAACCGGAAGTGCTTCGGATACGGCCCGGGTCACCAACCGCACGTCGCCGGTGATGCGGGAGACGAGATCTCCGCGCCCGGCCCGTTCGACGTCGCTCTGCGGAAGGTCGAGAACCCGGACGACGACTTCTTCGCGAAGGTCGGCGACAACGCGCTCGCCGACGCCGGCGAGCAGGTAGTTGCTCACTCCGACGAGAAGGGATGAGGCAACCGCGATGCCGACCAACGCGAGAGTCAGTGTGCCGATGCGAGAGACAGCGTCGCCGTCTGCGTCGGTCACGGCGTCGACCATGGCGCCGAGGACCAGCGGTGTGAGCAGACCGATCGCGGTCGCGGCGGTCAGGGTGACGACTGCTGCGATCGCGGAAATCCGGTGGGGTCCCATCAACCGAAGTGCCGCGCGGCGCGCTTGTTTCGGTGTTGCGGTGGGGAGTAGTTCGTTCACAGCTCGATCACCCGATCGCAGATATCGAGCAGCACGGGGCTGCTGGTCAGAAGTATTGTGGCGTGCGCCCCGCGTACCTCGGCGATCCCGCGAGCAATGCGCGCTTCGGTGACGGAGTCGACGGCAGTGGTGGGATCGTGCAGGACCAGGACGGGAGCTTCGCTCGCCAGTGCCCTCGCCAACGCGATGCGCTGACGCTGACCGCCGGACAAAGAATTCCCTTGCTCGGTGACTCGGGTTGCGAGGCCGAGCGGCAGTGCCGAGATCACTTGATCTGCCGCAGCAGCGGCGATGGCCTCGTCGTTGCGGCTGCCGATCGGTGCGAGGGCGTCGATGTTGTCGCCGACTGTGCCGATGAACAGTGCCGCGTCGTGCGGTGCTGCCAGAACGTGAGTGCGAAGTTCGTCGATGTGCAGCTCGTGAATGGCGTTGTCGCCGAGATGAATTGTTCCGCTCGAAGGCTCGATTCGACGCGCCAGTGCGTCGACCAACGCATCCGCCCATGTGGCATTCTCGGTGACGATGCCGATGATCTCGCCGCGTTTGACGTCGAGATCGACTGGTGACGCTCCGGCCAACACGACGTCGCGCAGCGTCAGGAACTCGGAGTGATTCAGGGACACAGGTTCACCCGCGGGAGTCACAGCCTCGGTGGTCCCGAGAAGTGCTGCGACGCGGTTGGCGGAAGCACGCGCCCGTGCCAGACCGGCGCCGAAGTAGATGATGTCGATCAACGGACCCCGAAGGAACTGTGCCAGACCAACCACGGCAACGAATTCACCGACCGAGATGCTCCCGGACGCTGCCATCCGTCCGCCCACGTACGCGATGACAGCGAGGAAAGCGCCGGCGATCGCAACGTTGGCGGCGGAGTACATCGCTTGGTATCTCTGTGCGCGAAGGGTTGCTTCCAACGAAGTCCGGCTGGCTCCCCGATACCGCTGCGCTGCAGCATCTCCGGCGCCGATTCCGGAGAGGATTCGGAGTCCGGAGAGTAGATCTGCGGCTAGCGCGCCGGCCTTGGCGCCCTGCCACTGATCGGTTTCGGCTCGGCGTTCGAGCGGCCGACTGACCACCTGCATGAGAGCCAGCACCGGGGGAGTGCCGAGGATGACGAGCAGGCCGAGTGGCACCGAGATCACCAGTAGCGAAATCGCGGCGGTCAGCACTCCGCAGGCGGCCGCAAGTTTGGTGCTCAGCGTGTGCGTGAATCCGGCCACCGAACCCGCGTCGGATGTTGCAATCGAGTAGACCTCGCCCGGCATACGCCGCGGCGACATGCCGTGCGGATCGAGGCCTCGGCGCGCGATGTCCATCCGCAAGCGATGTGCTCCGTGCTCGGTGACGGAATCGGAGATGCGCGCCGCGAAGCGCCAACTGAGCAACAAGCCGGTGAAGAGAATTCCGAGAACGAGGATCCACTTTCCGAGTGCGGCGGCATCGTTGGTCGCCACAGCACGGTCGATGACCGCACCGATCACCACCGGCACCAACGCTTCCGCGACCTGGTGGCCGGTGAAGCCGACGGACGCGGCCGCCAGCTTGGCTCCGCGACCTTCGGAAGCGATCGCGCGTGTGATTACCTGACGCGGCGTGATCGCCGGGCTGGTTGGGGGACCGTTTGTCTCGGCCGAAAGAAGTGGTGTCGAAGGCACTGGGTCCACGCTAGGGATCGTGGGCGGTAGTCAGAAGTCACACCGGTGCCAATACTTGTCTTGAACAGGCCATACGTATTGCGTTGGCCGAATTGCGATAGTAGTTGGCCCCGTTGCAGCGGAGAAGGCATCGACTCATCGACGACACTGCAATAAATTAAGGTCTACCTTACTTAGCACGGGTTAACTATGTCCGGAAGTCGGATAGATCCTCGTGTTCGGGTCCGGTTCATGTTCCATCGATGTTGGAGATTGTTGTGAGTCTTGTGTTCGGCGAGGTACTTCACAAGGAGTACGTGACCCCGGGAATGGTTCGTATCGTGTTCGGTGGGGAGGAGCTGACCGCCTTCGAAACCACCGGTACCGGTGACGAATACCTGCGCCTCCACTTCCCGGTCCCGGCTACAGGCAAGTTCGTTCTTCCGGCGGAAGATCCGGATGCACCGCGCGGTTGGCGATACCCGGAGGGAGCGGAACCGTCCCCGTGCCAGCCGTACACCGTGCGACGGTTCGATTCCGAAACCAGCCGCATGACGATCGACTTCGTCGTTCACGAGGGTGGTATCGCCAGCGACTGGGCACAGAAGGCCGAGATCGGTGACAAGTTGGCGATCGGCGAGTCTCGTGGCCTCTACGAGCCCCCGGCCGACGCACGTTGGCAGGTGTTCGTCGCCGACGCGACTGGACTCCCCGCACTCGGGCGCTTGATCGAACAGTTGCCCGCCGGGATGTCGGCCAAGGCGATCGTCGAGGTGGTGGACGAGTCTCACAAGCAGCAGATCACCTCGGACGCCGACGTCGAGTTCATCTGGCTGGTCGGCAGTGGCAACGGTGTTGCACCGTCGAAGTTGCCGGACGCGGTTCGCGCGATGAACTTGCCCACCGAACTCGGATACGTGTGGGTTGCAGGCGAGAGCACGATGCTCCGTGACATCCGCAAGTACCTTCGCCACGAACTGAAGTTGCCGGGTGAGCAGTACAAGGTCATCGGCTACTGGACGTACAAAGCCGAGGTGTGGAACGCGAAGTACGAGGCCCTCGACGAAAGTGTCCGCGCGGCACTCGATGCGGCTTGGGAATCGGACCGCGACGAGGAAGAGATCCGCGACGAGGTCGAGAAGACTCTAGAGAGCGCCGGCTTGTGACCGTTGGATTCGACAAGAGTGCTGTCGACAGCGGTGCGGCGGACAAGAGTGCAGTCGACAAACACACCGAAGAACTGATCGACGAGTCGCTGCACGAGAAGCAGAAGCAACCGGACGGCCTGGTATCGACCAACTCTCGTCGTATGGCGGGTCTTCTGGTGTGTCTGGTGGTGCTCGCCGCCGTGCTCCTGCTGAGTATCGCGGTGGGATCGAAGACCATTCCGTTCGGGACCGTGATCGACGCGCTGGTGAACTACGACGACTCGAACGATCACGTGATCATCCGTGACCTGCGACTACCGCGTACTCTGCTCGGTCTGATAGTCGGTATGGCACTGGGTGTGGCCGGTGGCCTCATCCAGGCGATGACACGAAATCCCTTGGCTGATCCCGGAATTCTCGGTGTCAATGCCGGCGCGGGCTTCGCGATGGTCGTTGCCGTCGCGGTCTTCGGCTTGACCAGCATCTGGTCGTACATATGGTTCGCTTTCCTCGGAGCGGTGATAGCCACAGCGATCGTCTACACGCTGGGCTCGATCGGTCGAGGTGGTGCGACGCCCATTCGGCTGACGCTTGCCGGTGTTGCCATCGGCTCCGTGCTCGGCGGTATCTCGTCCGGGATCACCTTGCTCAACCCGACCGCCTTCGACCAGATGCGCCAGTGGAATGCCGGCTCACTCAGCGGGCGTTCGTTGGAAATCGTTCTCGCCGTCGCACCGTTCATTCTCATCGGGCTCTTCCTGGCGCTCGCGTTGGCGCGCCAACTCAACGCGGTGGCCCTGGGTGACGATCTGGCACGTTCGCTCGGTGCCAACATCACTCGTACTCGCATCCTCGGTGTCATCGCGGTGACATTGCTGTGCGGCGCGGCGACAGCTGCGGCCGGGCCGATCGGATTCGTCGGATTGATGGTTCCGCACGTCGCGAGATGGTTCGTCGGACCGGATCAGCGATGGATTCTCCCGTACACGTTGGTGTGCTCGCCGATTCTTCTTCTCTTCTCCGACGTCGTCGGCCGAATCGTGCTGCGCCCGGGTGAACTTCAGGTCGGCATCGTCACGGCCTTCATCGGCGCTCCGGTGCTGATCATGCTGGTGCGTCGAAGCAAGGTGAGCGGTCTGTGAGCATCGATTTCGGGCGCGCCACCACGGTGGTGCGCTCACCCAAAGAAGGCTGGTCCGCGCGGATCGACGTCCGCACGGTCACAGTCTGCCTCGTCCTCGTTGCGCTTGCATTGGCCATCGGTGTCATCGCGCTCGGTAGTGGTGACTACCAAGTGCCGATCGGGGACGTCCTCGGTGCACTGTTCGGCGAAGCCCCCGCGCGTATCCACATGGTCGTCGTGGAATGGCGTCTGCCCCGAGTTCTGTTGGCGCTGATGCTCGGTGCGGCGCTCGGTATGAGCGGTGCGATCTTCCAATCGCTGACCAGGAACCCGTTGGGTAGCCCGGACATCATCGGCTTCAACTCCGGTGCGTACACGGGCGCTCTGGTGGTCATCCTCCTCATCGGTGGTACTTACTACGAGATCGCAGTCGGTGCTCTGGTGGGCGGAATCGCCACCGCAGCAGTTGTTTATCTCCTTGCGTACAAGCGAGGTGTGCAGGGATTCCGGTTGATCATCGTCGGTATCGCCATCAGCGCGATGTTGGGCTCGGTCAACACCTGGATGATCCTCAAGGCGAAACTTGACGACGCCATGGCTGCCGCAGTGTGGGGTGCCGGTTCGTTGAACGGACTCGGCTGGACTCAGGTGTGGCCGGTGGTCGTCGTGCTGGCCATCCTCGTTCCGCTGATCCTGGTGTTGGGCAGGCGGATGCAGATGCTCGAGATGGGCGACGACGCCGCCAAGGCGCTCGGCGTCCGGGCCGAACCCACGCGGCTTTCCCTGGTTGTTCTCGGCGTCGCCCTGACGGCCATGGTGACAGCAGCGGCCGGTCCCATCGGGTTCGTCTCGCTGGCGGCTCCGCAGTTGGTGAGGCGATTGACCGGTAGTGCCGGAGTGACCCTGCTGCCGTCGGCAGCAATGGGTGGCGCGTTGCTGATGGTCAGCGACTGGGTGGCGCAGCGAGCTTTCGCGCCGACACAGTTGCCGGTCGGCGTCGTCACCGTCTCCATCGGTGGCATCTATTTCGTATGGCTTCTCGCGCGAGAGGCACGTAAGCAGTGATCGGTGAAGGAACGAGGAACAGCGTGAACGAGACAAGTACGGCCGCCGTCGTGGTCGAAAGGACGAATCGGCTTCGCGCCGAGGACGTCACGATCGGTTACGACAAGCGCGTCATCTCGGAACACCTCGACGTCGAAATCCCCGACGGTGGCTTCACCGTCATCGTCGGTCCCAATGCCTGCGGCAAGTCGACGCTTCTGCGTGCGCTGTCCCGGTTGCTCAAGCCGACCACCGGCAAGGTCCTTCTCGACGGTAAGACGATCACGTCGTACCCGGCAAAGGAAGTTGCGAGGCGACTCGGGCTTCTGCCGCAGACGTCGATCGCGCCGGACGGAATCAAAGTCGCCGATCTGGTTGCGCGAGGGCGTTATCCGCACCAGAAGCTGATCCGCCAGTGGTCCCGAGAGGACGAGGCCGCCGTCATCAAGGCGATGGAAGCAACCAAGGTCACGGATCTGTCGGCCAGGCCGGTCGACGAACTGTCCGGTGGTCAGCGCCAACGTGTCTGGGTAGCTATGGTTCTCGCGCAGCAGACTCCGTTGGTGCTACTGGACGAGCCGACGACGTTCCTCGACATCGCGCACCAGATCGAGCTGCTGGAACTCTGCCGCGATCTGAACGAGAACGACGGACACACGCTGGTGGCGGTGCTTCACGATCTCAATCACGCGTGCCGCTACGGAACTCACATCATCGCGATGAAGGACGGCGCGGTGGTCGCCGAGGGCCCGCCCGCGGAGATCATCACCGAAGAACTGGTGCAGGAGGTGTTCGGCATGGCGTGCCGCATCATCGACGATCCGGTTTCCCACACACCGCTGGTCATTCCGCTGGGACGCGAGCGTCAGCGAAACATCGAAGGAGCAAAGGTATGACACTCGTCCTGGATGCGCAGGTTACCGACACGGAGTGGGCTCAGATCGTCGACCGCATTTCGCGACGCCGATTCTTCGGTGGCGCAGCTGGTGTGGCTGCAGCATTGGCGCTGAGCGCCTGCGGAAGCTCCGATGGCGAATCCGACTCTGCCAGTGACACTCTCCCGTACACGTGGGCCGAGTTCAGCGGCGACGTTCCGCGCGACCCGAAGCGTGTGGTGGTGCTCGACGGCCGCGTCGACCTCGAATTCGCGATGATGATGGACTACCCGATCGTCGGATCGGGCAACTTCTGGTTCCCCGACGCCAAGGCAGGATTCCAGTTTCCCGGCCGCACCATCGAGGACGCGAGCTTCGTCAACGTCGCCGGCGACTTCTCCACCAACTTCGAGGCTCTGCTCGCTCTCGAGCCCGATCTGATCGTCATCACTGCGATCGGATACACCAGTGACTGGTACGGCACCGAGCGCTTGTCTTCCATCGCGCCGCTGTTGGTCGTCGGCGACGACGTCGAACCGATTGCCGGGCACCCGGTCGACTGGCGAGGTGCTCTGATGGCGCAGGCGAGCCAGCTCGACCGGGTGACGATCGCCGAGGCTTCCATTGCGGAGTACGACGACAAGCTCGCGAGACTGCGACCGATGTTGCAGGAGAAGCTGGGCGGAAAGAAGATCGTGTTCGGCGTTCAGACGCCGACGGGCTTCCTTGTGCATCAGCGGAATCTGCGAATCAGTGTTGCACTCGATGCCGGCCTGGACGTGCTTTTCCGTGACGACGACAATGCAGAGAACTCGTTCGAGTTGTCGTTCGAGCAACTCGACACCTTGGCTCCGGCGGATGTGATCATCGCCCAAGCACGCGATCAGGAAGCGCTCGACGCGATCAAGTCGCAGCCGACGTGGCAGCGGTTGCCTGCAGTTCAAGCGGGCAACGTGTTGACCAGCGACGCGCGATACAACCAAGGATTTGCGCTCACCGCGGCCATCTTCCTCGACGTTCTCGAGGAAGCGGCCGGACGAATCACTACTGGGCAGTAATTCAGGCGACGTTGCGGGCCTGGTCGAGTAGTTGTGCAACCTGCTCGAACCAGGCGCCGTAATTGGCGTAGGTGTTGGGACGCTTGTCGTCGAAGTCGATCACCTGGTTCGCGGTCACCGCGGGCAGCTTGACGAACACGGGTGATGCCGCGAATGCCTCTGCCGACTTCGCGAACTGGAACACGATGTCCGCCGGATAGTCCGGTACCTGTTCCCAGCTGAGATCGGCCCAGCCCTTGTCACCTCCCGGACCGGTGAACTTCACGCCCAGTTCCTTCAGGTAACCGAACTGAGCGAGCGCCGTTGTGCCTGCGTACAACTCGGAGCTGTCACCGTTCAGGGCGAGGACTTCGATGTCGTCGACCTTGGCCGCAGCAGTTCGGATGCGCTCTGCACCGGATTCGAATGCTTCCTTGCCCTCGCGTGCTGCGGCTGTGTCGGTGTCCCCGCCGAGAGCTTCGGCGAGTGAGGCGTACTCGTTCAACACGTCCGGTGTCGAGGCTCCGGAGAACTTGACGCCGACAAACGGTGCAACATTGTTGACGGTCTTGCCCATCGGCTCGTCCCACCAAGTCCATCGTGTCGGGTCGTCGCTGTTGCCGTACCCGATGACCAGGTCTGGGTCCAGCGCCGCAAGAGCTTCCGCGCTGAGTTCACCTTCACGGCCGACGACGGTCATCGTCGACTCGTCAGCGCGATCGGTGACGTCTGGATTGCCGACGCCGTAACCGAAGATGCCGACCGGCCGAATGCCGTAGTCCCACAGAGCCGCAGCGGAGTACGCGTCGACGACGATCCGCTCCGGGGCGTGGTCGAGGGTGATCGTGTTTCCGTATCCCGTTGTGTAACTCCAGGACTGGTCGGCAGACCTGGTCTCGGTAGAGGGCGCTGCGTCGCTACTTCCGCAACCGGCGAGTAGGAGCGTGGCGACGGCGGGTAGTGCGGCGAAGCCGGCGAGCCGGCGATTGATTTTCATGAGAACCTTCCGAACATGGCGAAATAAGCTAGGTAAGCCTAACCTGACATGTCATTCGGGTGTTCTCGGGGTCAGTTGCCCTGCCACATCTGAAGCCATTCGCTCCAGGACGGGGGAGTGATCGTTGGTCGAGGTGTTCCGCCACGAAGTCCGTCGAGCATGAAGTCGAGATAGCGCGTGTGTATTTCGGTGGCTCGCTCACCCTCGATCGGCAGAGTCGGCCGCAGATGCACTGTCATGAGCATGACGTCTGCAGCAGTGAAGTCGGGCGGGACTTCGCGAGCGTCGATGCAGACGTCGACCATCGATTGCAGTGCGGCCTCCAATTCTTCGGCGGCACGAGTGACTTCGGCGTGTTCAGGTAACTTGCCGCCGAGGACCGGAATGAGCGGTCCCACTGATTCGGTGAGATATCGCGAGAAGAACGTCTTCAATACGGCTTCATCGGTTTTCGCGGTGCTCATGCACTCTCGGGCGAGGGTGGCGAGGTGGTCGATCGCCCAGACGCGCAGGGATTGCGCCAGTTCCTCCTTGCCTCGGTATCGGCGATAGATGCTGCCTACTCCCACTCCGGCCCGGGTGGCAATTGCCGATACCGGTGCATTCCAACCCTGTTCGGCAAAAATCTCGCGCGCTGCTCGCAGTACGGTGACGTCGTTGTCTGCGGCTTCTCGGGCGCGTCCGGGGAGGCTCGCATTCTCTTTCGCCATTCCCACAGGCTAGCAATGCATGGTTTACTCAATCGGAACGGAGTGTTCCGTTCCGATTCGATTCATGATTGGAGGAAGGTGTCGATGACAACCTTGGCGGAGGCGCCCACGCGATCCGGGAGCCGGGTGATCGCCGCGCTTGCGGGGGCGGTACTCGTCTACTCGCTCATGCAGACCATGCTGGTACCGGCGTTGCCGGTGTTGGGTGAGCATTTCGACACGTCCGTGGCGGTGACCGGCTGGATCCTGACGGCGTACCTGTTGGCGGCCGCGGTGATGGCTCCGATAGTCGGCGCGATGGGTGACCGATTCGGCGACAAGCGAGTCCTGGTGATCGTCCTGATCATCTTCGCTCTCGCGACATTTGCCGCGGCAGCCGCCCCGAATATCGGGGTGCTGCTTGTCGTTCGAGCTGTCCAGGGAGTGAGCATGGCGAGCTTCCCGCTTGCGATGGCAGTACTGCGGAGAACGGTAGTAGGTCCCGAGTTGTCTTCAGGGATAGGTTGGCTCGCTGGGACTTTGGGAATCGGTGCCGGAAGTGCACTGGTGATCGGCGGTGTCATCCTCGAGTATCTCAGTTGGCAGTGGTTGTTCGTGATCACCGGGATCTTGATCGTGCTCGCATTGGTCGCAGTGGTGGCCGTGGTTCCGGGCTCGCATCGCCGCCCGGGTATGCCGACGGACTGGGCCGGTGCCGGCGCTCTGGCGTTCGGATTGGTGAGCCTGCTCTTGGCGATCACGAAAGCCTCCGACTGGGGAGTTTTGTCGCTCGGATTCTGGGGTCTGGTGGTAGTCGCGTTCGTTTCGTTCGCGACACTGATTGCCGTCGATTCCCGCCACGACGCGCCGATCGTCGACATGCGAGTTTTTCGGGACAAGCCGATGATGATCACCAGCGCACTCACCCTGGTGTTCGGGTTCGTGCCGTACATTTTCTATATCTGTCTGCCGCGGATCCTCCAGGCGCCGGAAACGTCCACGTATGGAAGCGGATTCACCGTTGTGCAGACCGGCTTGGCGCTCTTGCCCGCCGCTGTCCTCGTCTTTCTCGGTGGCCGCTTGACGCCGGCTCTCGCGCGGCGATTCGGGCCGCGGGTGCCCGCTGTCATAGCGCTGGCCCTCATGGCGGCGGGCGCAGTCGGACTCGCGATCTGGCCGAGTTCGGTGGTTGCGATCGTGGCGTTCTTTTCCCTCGTCGGATTGGGGAACGGCGTGGGGTTCGCGGTCTGTGCTCTGTTGGTTGCCTCGATCGTCCCGCCATCGGAAATGGCAGCAGCCAGTGGAGTCAACAGTGTGATCAGAACCGTCGGTTCGGCGGTGGGCGCCCCGGTGACCACAGCGGTCCTGGCGATCGGCATTTCCGGCGACTCGTTCGCGCTGGCGTTCGTGATGGGTGCCGTCATCAGTGTTGTCGCCTGTCTGCCGGCGATTGCACTTCCAGCGACGAGGACTGCACAAAAGGCGTGACTTATTGTAGGCTCCCCTAATCGAGACAGCGTGTAACTAAAGCGGGGAGAGAAGGATGCGGCAGCAGTGGGGCCTGCGAGCAACGGCACTCGCAGCGACAGCAACGGCGCTTGTCGGTTGCTCCGTGGGCGGCGATGACGCAGACGCATCGGAAACAGGCGAGTCGTCGGCCGTACCTGCACCTCAGAAACTGCTCGCACTGGACGAGTTCGCAGCGCTCAACGCACTCACGCTCGGGGTCAAGCCCGATACGGTCTTCGCCACGCTGCAGTCGCAGGCGGCGAAGGAGATATTGCAGAGTGAGGGGATCGAGGTCGTCGACAAACCGACGTTCTTCCAATCACCAGATGTGGAGCAGATCGCGGCCGTTCATCCTGACCGAATCCTGCTCAGTGATGTCGGCTCGTTGACGTCGATCACCGCGCAGGCCAACGAGATTGCCCCGACGACGGTGCTCGCCTATGCGGCGCCGTGGCGCGAAGTTCTGAATACCGCGGCGACGGCACTGGGTCGAGAGTCCGAAGCTCGCGAAATCGTGTCGAGGCTCGAGACCAAATTTGCCGAAGTATCCGGAACGGTCGAGGCGCAACCGCAGACGCTGTCAGTGCTGGTGGGATTCTCCGGCGGCATTTACACCGTCATCCCACAGTCGCCGATGTCCTCGATCATCGAGGAAGCCGGTTTCGGGCGCCCGCAAGCCGAACTCGACGCGAAGATCGGCCCCAACACAGGTGTTGCCACGTCTTCGGTGTCAGGCGAGGAGGTCGGACAGCACGCGGCGGACGCGATGGTCGTGACCTCGGGCAACATCTACGACGGCGCTCTAGTTCACGCAAATCCACTGTTCAACGAGATCTCCGCAGTGAAGGCCGGACGCACAGTGGACGTGAGCGGTGAACTTTGGTTCGGCAGTTATCCTTTCGCGGTCTACTGGATCCTCGAAGACCTCGAGGCTCTTGCCGATCGCACTCTCACCGGCGCGGAACTCCAAGGCCGCATCGCATCCGACGCCGACGCAGTAACCCGATGGAAGGCGTTCTCGAAATGACGACGACACAGGCTACGAAAGCAGACATTTCATCTGAAGAGACCGACGCATCACAAGGAGCGACGGCCGAAGCCTCGCAAGCCAAAGCTGAAGCGGCGGCGCACAAGAGCGCGCTTCGCGAACTCCTTGCGCCAGTTCGTACACGGACCACCATCGCGATGGTGATGCAGGTGATCGCCGCGGTCGCGGCCATCGTGCCGTACGTGGCCATCGCCGAGTTGGGTAAGACGCTGATCGTGGGCGGCGACATCGACTCGTCTCGCGTCTGGACGATCGTGTGGGTGGTCGTCTTCGGTCTGGGTATGCGCGCGTTCTTCGGAGGCGGTGCATTGATCGTGACGCACTTCGCCGATGTCAATCTTCAAGCTGTGCTTCGGCGTCGAATCGCAGCGACACTCGGTCGACTTCCACTGGGCTGGTTCACCTCCCACTCGTCCGGAACCGTACGCAAAGCCGCGCAGAACGACATTTCCGATCTCCACTACCTGGTTGCGCACAGCGCCGTCGAGACCACCGGCGCCATCGCGGTGCCGCTCGTCGGGCTCGGCTACGTGATCTCGATCGACTGGCGTCTGGGACTGGTCGCGATTGCCACCCTCCCGATCTACATGATCGCCTACGCGATGATGACCAAGGACATGGCCGTCAAGATGAGCCGGATGAATGAGGGCATCGCGGCCATCAGCAACACCATCGTCGAGTTCGTCACCGGCATCGCAGTGGTCAAGACCTTCGGTCAGGACAAGCAGTCACATTCTCGATACCGCAACGCTGCCAAGGCGTTTGCCGTCTCGTACGAGGGCTGGGTTCGCCCGATGCTTCGGACCGAGGCGCTGGCCTCGATTGCGTTGAGCGCACCGGTTGTGCTGGTGGTCAACCTTGGCCTCGGCTCGTGGTTCGTTCACTCCGGATGGGTGTCACCCGTCGATGTGCTGACCAGTTCTCTTGTCGCGATGGTGATTCCGGTGTCGGTGACGACCATCGGTTTCGGTATGCAGGCACGCCGTGAGGCAGCCGCCGCTGCGGCGCGACTGATCGCGCTGTTCGCAACCGACGCTCTGCCGGAAACCGATCATCCGAAAAAGCCTGTGGGGAACGAAGTTCGATTCTCCGGAGTTTCCTTTGCATACGACGACGGCGCCGACGTTCTGACCGACATTGATCTGACGCTGCCGGAGGGCACGGTGACGGCGCTGGTCGGACCTTCGGGTTCGGGTAAGTCGACGCTGGCGACGTTGGTTCCGAGGTTCCACGACGTGCGTGCCGGATCCGTGGCCATCGGTGGTGTCGACGTCAGGGAAGTCGCTACCGACGAGCTGTACCGCCACGTCGGATTCGTTCTGCAGGACGTGCAGCTGGTCGAAGCGACCGTGCTCGACAACATTCGGCTTGCCCGACCGCAGGCGACTTCGGCCGAGGTGAAGGCCGCTGCCGCAGCCGCGCAGATCGACACCCGAATCGAAGCGCTCCCGAGGGGGTACGACTCGGTGGTCGGGGTCGACGCCAGATTCTCGGGTGGTGAAGCCCAAAGAGTCTCCATCGCGCGTGCGATTCTCTCGGACACTCCTGTTCTCGTGCTCGACGAGGCAACCGCGTTCGCCGACCCGGAGTCCGAAGCCGATATCCAAGAAGCGCTGTCGCGCTTGACGGTCGGCCGCACGGTGCTGGTGATCGCGCACCGGTTGGCTTCGATTGTGAGTGCCGATCAGATCGTGGTCCTCGACGCCGGACGGATCGTGGAGAAGGGCACGCACGATCAGCTCGTGGCGAGTGGTTCAACCTATGCGCGGATGTGGGCGAGTCACAGTCGGGCCGACTCGATTGAACACAGTCGGGCCGACTCGATTGAACGCAACACCGCGGGTAAGTCTGACGCAGCAGGAAAGGCCAACTCATGATTCGCGACCTCTTCCGGATACTCGGCCCGCAGAATCAGGGCCGTTATCGCGAGTTCCTGGTGTGGGCAGTGTTGTACGGCGTGATGCAGGGTTTGGCAGTGGCGCTTCTGGTCCCTGCGGTGCAGGCACTGTTCGATCAGAACTGGGGCAGTTTCGTTCGGTGGCTCGCCGCCATGGCCGTATGCGCTGTGATCAGTTCGATTGCGCACTACCTGCAGGCGATGAAGGGTTTCGAGTCGGCCCTCACTCTGCTGCGGACGATGCATCTGCGCCTGGGAGATCATCTCGTCACTCTGCCGCTCGGCTGGTTCGGCGCCGGCCGACTCGGGCAGGTATCGCAGGTTGCCAGCAAGGGCACCATCTCGGTGATGGGGGCCGCTGCGCACCTGATGACACCGATCATCTCCGGAATTGCCAGCCCGGCAACCATTGTCGTGTGCATGTTGTTCTTCGACTGGCGGCTCGGGCTCGCGCTGGTAATCAGCGTTCCGATTCTCTTCGCGGCAGCACGATTTGCCTCGACGATGACTGCCAAGGCCGACGATCGGGCTCATGCAGCGGCCGTCGAATCGAACAATCGAGTGCTCGAATACGCGCGTTGCCAACCGGTCCTGCGTGCTTTCGGACGCACCCACGGGGTGTACGAACCGCTCGACGACGCGATCGAAGCGCAACACACTGCCGGTCGTTCACAACTGTGGTTCGTGGTGATCGGGTCCGTGGTCAACGGGATCGCCCTGCAATTCGTGTTCTCTGCCGTGATCATCTTGGGCGCGTTCCTCGCGCTCGGCGGCGACATCGATCCGGTCACGTTGATCGCGCTACTCGGACTGACCGCACGGTTCATCCAGCCGCTGGGTGAGATCGGCGAGTTCGGCGGTGCAATCAGAATGGCACGCAATGAAATCCGGCGAATGTCCGAGATCCTCGAAGTTGAACCAATGGTCGAACCCGATACCAGCGGGACGGCGACGGGGGAGACGGCAGTGCAGTTCGACGCCGTCGACTTCGGATACGCGGACGGTGGGCAGGTTCTGCGAAACATCTCCTTCGACGTGCCACGGAAGTCGTTGACGGCGTTGGTCGGTCCGTCAGGGTCCGGCAAAACCACCGTCACCCGGTTGATCTCGCGCTTCTACGACGTCGACTCCGGTGTGGTGCGTGTCGGCGGCGTCGACGTGCGGGACCTCACGAGTGCCGACCTGATGTCGCAGCTGTCTCTGGTCTTCCAGGACGTGTACCTCTTCGACGACACGTTGATCGCGAACATCCGCCTCGGCCGCCCCGAAGCCACGGACGAGGAAGTCTTCGACGTGGCTCGGATCGCGGGCGTCGCGGAAATCGTCGAGCGGCTTCCGCGGGGTTGGGACACCCGTGTCGGTGAGGGCGGGACGGCACTGTCCGGTGGAGAGCGGCAGCGGGTCTCCATTGCGCGCGCACTCCTCAAACGCGCACCTGTCGTTCTGCTCGACGAGGCGACGGCCGCGCTCGATCCCGAGAACGAGGCACACGTGCAGCGTGCGATGCAAGAACTCGCCAGGGAAAGCACACTGCTCGTGATCGCTCACAAACTGTCGACCGTCGTGGCCGCAGATCAGATCATCGTGCTCGGTGACGACGGATCGATCGTCGAAGTGGGAACCCACGAAGTTCTGCTCGCAGCCGGTGGGAACTACGCCGCGTTCTGGAACCAGCGCCACCGTGCGTCGGGATGGCGGTTGGTAGCGGGCTGAGCAGGTGGCAAGCTGAGCAGAATGCAGACCGGAAAGAAGACGGGGCGGCCGCCGACGTTGTCGACAGTGGACATCGTCGAGGCCGCCCTGGCCGGTGATCTGAGTGAACTGACCATGCCGAGCGTGGCAAAGCGGCTGGGCGTCAGTCATTCTGCACTTTATCGCTACTTCGCAGACCGCGAAGCGCTGCTGCGTGCCTGCTCGGATCATGTTGTGCGTCAGACTGTATGGCCCGATACGAATCGTCCGTGGCGCGAATTCCTGAAGGATTTCTGCGACGTTCTGTGGTCCTCGTTCGAGCGCTATCCAGGTCTGGCCCAGGTCGGGCTCGCAGTTCCGGGCACGCCGCCGGCGATAGTCGAGATCGTGGAGAAACTGGTCGGTTCGTTGACTGCGCAAGGCTTCACACCCCACGATGCGATATTGGCGGTGGACTTCATCTCCGAGGTGACGATGACGCAGTTCGCAATGATGGCGGCGATGGACAAGACCGTCAGCTCCGCCGATTCACGTTCCGCGCGAGAGGCGTATCAGGAAAGTTGGAATGCATCGGAGTCGTTGACCGAGGGAATCGGCGACGAATCGACGTGGCACGGGCGAGGTTGGTTGGACGAGAAGATCACGATCATGCTCGACGGCCTGGAAAAGCGTGTTATCGGCTGACATTTCTACTAGCTTTGAGAGTAATGCCCGTTTCGGCGTGATACAGGCTAATGTGCACACATAGGACGGGTGGTTGCTGCACCGGGAGGCGGGGATCATGGATCTCGAAGCGATTGTTCTCATCCAAAGACTCAAGTACCGATACGCACGCGCCTTGGACACCAAATCGTGGGTCGAATTCGCCGACACTCTGACCGTCGACGCCACCGCGATCTACGGAGAACAACTCAGTTTCGATTCCCGAGATTCGTTCGTCTCCTTCCTCGAGAACACTCTCGGATCACACATCATCACCGAACATCAGTGCGGGCAACCCGAGATCGACGTCGACGGAGACACCGCAACCGGGATCTGGTGCCTCGCGGACACAGTGGTAATCCCCGAAGACGGCATGCTGCTTCGCGGATCGGCCTTCTATCACGACAGATACACCCGCTGCAGCGACGGTGAATGGCGAATCTCCCACACGAGCTACGAGCGGACCTGGGAATCGGTGGTGGCGCTCGCCGACATGCCGAGTTTCCGATTGACGTCCAACAAGTGGGCGCTGCTGCAGCAACCGTCGTTCGGCGACTCGGTCGTTCGCAACGTCTCCTGAGGTCGCCCGCGATTAGAGTCGGCTCATGGTTGATGCAGATTTTTCGCTGCCTGACGTACGGACGTGGATTCGCGGTATCCCCGCGCTGACCGGAACTCCGCCGCCCGCGCCCGAGTGTTTTCCGGAAAAGCCGGGGGAGTTGTTCCTCGACTGGCTCCGTGCGGCCGTGGCCTTCGGCGTCGTCGAGCCACACGTGTGTGCGCTCTCGACCGTGGACGGCGACGGTATGCCTGATTCTCGCTTCCTCATCCTCAAGGACGTGACCGAGGGTGGGTTCTGGTTCTCTGGTTCAGCTGCTTCGCCGAAAGGTGTTGAGCTGAAAGAAAATCCGCGAGCATCGCTCGCCTTCTACTGGCGCGAGACGGGTCAACAGATCCGGATTCGCGGAACGGTTCGCGAGGGCGACGACGCACTTCGACGCCGAGACTTCGTCGAACGCTCCGTCACCGCGCGAGCGGTGGCGACGGCAAGTAAGCAGAGCGAGGTGCTCGAAGACTTAGGGGCGTACGACGCGTCGGTGGCCGCTGCGGAAGCAAGAATCAGCGACGACCCAGGGTTCGTGTCGAAGGACTGGCGTGCGTGGTGCCTCGAGCCGGAGTCTGTCGAGTTCTGGCAGGCAGACTCCGGGCGTCGACATCAGCGGTGGTTGTACCGGCGCGGCTCGGACCGAGCATGGACACGAGCAGTGCTGTGGCCCTAAGGGGCAGCTGGGCCCAGATCAGCTCGCGCTGATCTCCGGCGATACGAGGTTGACGACGATCGACTGTCCGCCCAGCTTGGCGTGGATTTCGGGATGTTCGAACCCCGAGGACAACAGGTAGCTGCCGAGCATTGTGAGCAACTCGTCCAGATCCGTCGTGGGATCGGAGGAATGTGCGCTCGAGGGTGAGGCCTGATTTGCGATGAGTTCGGTGTGGGTGAGTCGACCGGCCACTCGAACGGCGGCTACGCCCATCGCGTCGCGACGTACGACGGTACGACTTCGAGTTTCGAGCGTCCTCGATGATTCGCGTGTTGAAGCTGGCACTGAAAGGTCCTCTCCGCTGCTGTGTGCGGCCGTGGTTCGGGCAGGAAGCGGAAACGTGAATGCATCGGATTGCTTGGGTGCGGTCGACAGAAAATCCGCTGTGGCGGTGGCACTGCTGGAACCGTTACCCGTGGAAAGGTTGCTCCCAGAACCATTGCTTGCAGAACCATTACTTGCGGAACTATTGGCTCTCGATCCGTTGCCGGAACCGTTGGGGCCCGCTATTCCGTGAGAATTCTTGTCTTCCATTGTTTCGCTCCTGATGCCCGTAAACAGACCGCCGGTTTGCTTAATCGACGCAAACATACCAGGAGTTGGTTTACGGTCACACCCCTTGTGGAGTTCGGCGTTGAATGCGCAGCCACATTGCGAAGCCCCACAGGACGAAGAATGCATAGACCAGATAGAGGATCGCCGAAGGGTAATAGCCGGCTCGGAAAAGAAGGGGAACACCAACGGCGTCGACGCCGATCCAGATGAGCCAGAATTCGGTCCAGCCGCGCGCCATGCCGTATGTCGCGAGGATGGAGCCGGTGAAGATCCAGGCCTCTGCCCACGCTCCGTACGAGCCGAGGAGGTCGAAGATCCAGGCGAAAGCGATTGTGCCGCTGGTCATGACGGCGATCATGGCGACGCGCTCGCGAGTTGTCGCCCAATGGGGCAGGACTGCGCGACCGGAGTCGCGTGCCCCGCGTCGCCACTGAGTCCACCCGTAGACGCTGACGGTGATGAACAACAACTGACGGCCGGCCTGGCCGTAGAGATTGAGCTCTTGCGGCGTGTGGAAAAGTGCGCCCATGAACACCGTGAACAACAAGGCATTTCCGGCTATACCGACGGGCCACGCCCATACCGAGCGTCGCGCACCCGCGATCGCGGAGCCGATTCCGAACGCGTTTCCGATGATCTCTCGCCAGAGAATCGTGGCGCTGCCGATGTGCAGTTCGGCGTCGAACAGCGCCTCGATCAGGCTCATCAGTCCGCAGCAGCGACGAGGGGTTCGAGCGTCAGATCCGGGAGTTCCTTCTGGATGTACTGCAGGCGCCACTTGTCACTGACCAGGGCGAGCAGAACACCGTCGGAACGGGTGAAGACCTCCACACCTCGTTGACGGTTCAGTTCGACCTCGGACGCGGCGTCGGTACGGCGAGCCAATGCGTAGCCGAGCGGTTCCATCTTGGCCTCGACGTTGAACTCGGCCTTCATGCGTGCTGCGACGACCTCGAACTGCATCGGGCCGACGGCCGCCATGACGGGGGAGGCGTCGCCGCGGATGTCGTTGCGGAGAATCTGGACGACGCCCTCGGAATCGAGTTGGTCGACAGCACGGCGGAACTGCTTGTACTTGCCGGCGCTTTCGGCGCGCAGGATCGAGAAGTGTTCCGGCGCGAACGACGGGATCGGCGGGAACTCCACCTTCTTCTCGGTGTACAGCGTGTGGCCGGGTGCGAGTGCGGTGGCGTTGACGAGGCCGACGACGTCGCCGGGGAACGCGGATTCGACGGTGGAACGTTCACGTCCGAATACCGTCTGGGCGTACTTGGTCGTGAAGGGCTTGCCGGTTTGGGCGTGTGTGACAACCATGCCGCGCTCGAACACGCCGGAGACGATGCGCATGAACGCCAGACGGTCGCGGTGCGCGGTGTCCATACCGGCCTGCACCTTGAAGACGACCGCACTGAACGGATCGGTGACCTCGCGCGGCTTGCCGCTGAGGTCTTCGCGCCCACGCGGCGGCGGCGCCAATTCGACGAGGGTGTCGAGAATCTGGCGGACGCCGAAGTTGAGCATCGCGGACGCGAAGATCACCGGGGAAGTCTGACCGGCGAGGAACATCTCCTGATCGTGGTCCTGGCCGGTAGCGGAGAGCAGTTCACTCTCCTCGGCCGCGGTCTCCCACTCGGAGCCTTCCTTGGCGAGCGCCGCGTCGGCGTCCATGACCTCTTCGGGGGCGATCTTCGCGCCGCCTGCGGTACGGGTGAAGCGGACGTACTCGCGAGCCTCACCGTCTTCACCGCGCCGCAGCAGTCCGCGGAAGTCGCCGGCGATGCCGACCGGCCAGTACAGGGGGGTGGGTGTGAGGCCGATCCGTTCGCTGATCTCGTCGAGCAGTTCGAGAGGAGTCTGACCGGGACGGTCCCACTTGTTGATGACGGTGATGACCGGAATGCCGCGGTGACGACACACCTGAAACAGCTTGAGCGTCTGCGGTTCGAGGCCCTTGGCAGCGTCGATGAGCATGACCGCCGCGTCGACGGCGGTCAGGACGCGGTACGTGTCCTCGGAGAAGTCGGAGTGACCGGGGGTGTCGACGAGGTTGATGACGTTGATCTGCTCGTCCGGGGTCTCGGACGAGTGGTAGTTGAACTGCAGTGCGGTGGAACTGACGGAAATGCCGCGGGCCTTCTCCATCTCCATCCAGTCCGAGACCGTCGACTTGCGGCCTGCCTTGCCGTGGACGGCTCCTGCCTCCGATATCTTCTTCGCGTGCAGTGCCAGCGCTTCGGTCAGCGTCGACTTTCCGGCGTCGGGATGCGAGATGACGGCGAAGGTTCGGCGACGCTCTGCCTCTGCGGACAGGCCCTTGGTCGTCGTCGTGACCGCGACCGACCCGCTCTCGGTTGAATCGGGGCCTTCGGTGTCGGACTGGACAGTCGAGTCGGAAGGGACGGTCGAGTCGGACGGGGTAGTCAACGAAGAACCTCTCGAAGTGGGCGTCGGTGCCGGCGACGTGCCGGTGCGCGGACAGGTGGAGAGTGCGGCAGCACAACAGAGAAAGGATACTCGCAGACCACGATGCGATAGCCACTGCGGCGTAACACTCGGCGAACGATCGCTGATTATCCATGTATGTGTGTGTTCGAACACACAGCCATTTGTGTCCTGCGAAGAGTTGCACTGATCGAAGTGTGACACTGACCGAGGAGTTGCGTTGAGCAAGTTCACCGAAGAGATGTATGCGACCGCCGCAGTCACCGACCGCGGCCTGGTGACGGGAGAGCCGGACAACGCTTTCCGTCAGACCTGGGGCGACATCCACCAGGAGGCTAGGCGCATGGCCGGCGGCCTGGCCGAGGTCGGTATCGATCGCGGCGTCGCGATCGGCATTCTCGCCGGACAGCCCGTCGACATCGCACCTGCCTGCCAGGCGACGTGGATGCGCGGTGCGTCGGTGACGATGCTGCATCAGCCGACCCCCCGAACGGATCTGGGCGTCTGGGCTCAGGACACCGAGACTGTGATCGACATGATCTCCGCGAAAGCCGTCATTCTGGGTGCGCCCTTCGACGCTGCCAAGCCGCTCCTCGAAGAGCGTGGCATCACCGTCGTGACGGTGGACGAGCTTCGCAGCGGAACGTCGATCGATCCCGTGGAGACGGCCGAATCGGATATCGCACTCCAGCAGTTGACGTCCGGTTCCACCGGTTCGCCCAAGGCTGTGCAGATCACGCACGAGAACTTCTACACAAATGCCTACGCCATGATCAACCGCATCAAGTTCTCCATCGAAGACGAGGTGATGGTGAGCTGGCTTCCGCTCTTCCACGACATGGGCATGGTCGGTTTTCTCACGGTTCCGATGCAGGTGGGCGCAGAGGTCATCAGCATCACGCCGATGGATTTCCTGCGCACCCCGGTGCTGTGGGCCGAGCTGATGGGCAAGTACGGCGGAACTGTCACCGCCGCACCGAACTTCGCGTACTCGCTCTTGGCTCGTCGACTCGCACAGGCGGAAGACGGGGCAGTCGACCTGTCCAGCGTCCGATACATGTGGAACGGCGCCGAGCCGGTGGATCCCGACACGATGGATGCACTCGCCGAGGCAGGTGCGCGTTTCGGTTTGAACCCGACTGCGCTGGCGCCCGTGTACGGAATGGCGGAAACCACGCTCGCCGTGTCGATTCCGGATCCCGATCAAGGTCAGGTCCTCGACTACGTCGATCCAGACTTTCTCGAATCGATGTCTCGAGCGGTGCCGTCCAATCGCCCCAACGCTCGTGCCCTCGCCACACTCGGCAAGATGGTGCCTGACCTCGAGGGACGCATCGTCGACCGTGACGGTCAGGTGCTTCCGGCCCGCGGTGTCGGAATCATCGAGGTTCGCGGCAAGGCAGTCACTCCCGGGTACGTCACGGTCGACGGACACAAGCCGGCCCAGGACGACGACGGTTGGCTCGACACCGGTGACGTCGGGTACTTCACCGAGGAAGGACTGGTCGTGGTGTGCGGGCGTGTCAAGGACGTCATCATCATGGGCGGCCGGAACGTGTACCCCACAGACATCGAACGGGCGGCCGGAACCGTTGCCGGTGTGCGTCCCGGAAATGCCGTCGCGATTCGTCTCGACGCCGGCCAGAAGCGTGAGAGCTTTGCAGTCGCCGTCGAGACCAACGCGTTCGAAGATCCGGAAGAGGTCAAGCGTATCGAACGCGAAGTGGTCCACGCCGTGGTTGCCGACGTCGGTGTCCGACCTCGCGCCGTTGCGGTCCTGGGTCCCGGCAGTATCCCGAAGACGTCGTCGGGGAAGCTCCGCCGCGCGAATTCGGCTGCACTGCTGGGTAACTGACCGTCAGTGCAGGCGGTTCTGTGCGGCTTCCAACCCGAGTTCGAGCAGTAGCTCCACTGCATCCGCAGCCTCTTCGCATACGAGATCGAGTTCTTGTCGCTCCGTGGACGAGAACGGCTTGAGAACGTAGTCCGCCGGGTCCATGCGGCCCGGCGGACGACCGATCCCGACGCGCGTGCGCAGGTAGTCCTTGGTGGTCAACGAACTCGAAATGGACCGCAGGCCGTTGTGGCCGCCTTCGCCGCCGCCGAGTTTGAGTCTGATCGTCCCGAAATCGAGATCCAGTTCGTCGTGGACGACGATGATATTCGCGGCGTCGACCGAGAAGAACCGCGCGAGACCGGCGACAGCGCCACCCGAGAGATTCATGTACGAGCGTGGTTTTCCGAGAATCACGCGCCGGCCGGCGAGGCGACCTTCGACGATTTCGGCACCACTCTTCTTGTGTACGTTGAACTTTCCGCCCATGCGCCCGGCAAGGGTGCCGGCGACCATGAAGCCGACGTTGTGCCGGGTCTTCTCGTACTGGGGGCCGGGATTACCCAGGCCGATGACGAGGGCGGTATCTGTGCTCAACGGACGCTACTTTCTGGCTTGATTTTTCCTGCTACGCACGAACGGCGCGTCACTCCGAATCGGAATGACGCGCCGCGCGCAGTGAGTTCTGTTGGAACCGAGAGGATCAGGCCTCTTCTGCAGCCTCGTCGGCGGCGGGAGCTTCTGCGCCCTCTTCGAGGTCTGCCTCGGTGGGTGCAGCAACGACGTTGACGATCAGGGTGTCGGCGTCAGCCTGCAGGGTCGAGCCCTTGGGCAGTTCGAGCTGGCTGGCCAGGATCTGGGTGCCGATCTCGAGACCCTCGACCGAAACCTCGATCTGCTCGGGGATGTGAAGCGCGTCGGCCTCGATGGAGATCGTGGATGCGTCCTGCGCGACCATCGTGCCTGCAGCAGCATCGCCGACGACGATGACGTTCACGTCGATCGTGACCTTCTCGCCCTTCTTGATGACGAGGAGGTCGGCGTGCTCGATGTAGTTGCGGATGGGGTGCACGACGACCGACTTGGTCAGTGCAACCTGCTCCGTGCCCTCGATGTCGAGGGTGAGGATGGCGTTGGTGCCGTGTGCACGGAGGATGGCGGCGAAGTCGCGAGCCGGCACATTGAGGTGGCGGGGATCTTCACCGTGGCCGTACAGAACCGTGGGGACCTGGCCGTCACGACGTGCGCGGCGAGCTGCGCCCTTGCCGAATTCGGTGCGGACGACGGCGACGAGGTTGTTTTCTTCAGACATGATGAAACGGCTCCTACAACTCACGGGGTTCGTGCTCGGTTTACTGACGTGTGGTTTTGCCTGCGGCAAGGCGGACAGGCGCGCACACGGCCAGGAGCGAAACGCTCGAGCTGAGCCGTAGCCGCGTCGATCACGGTAAACCTGCAACGTGTGGAACTGCTGCGATTCACCCTCGCCGAGACAACTTTGGATACGTTACCGGAGTTTGCTCCCGGCCGCTAATCGCAGGTGGTGGGGACCTGGCCGTGTGGACGTGGTTCGCGTCACATCGAAAGCGGTAGCCTGACGGAGTGACCACCGTGGGGAACGCTCCCGAAGGCAGTCGGCTCGGTGCCGTCGTGCCGGGTACCGACCTGTCGCAGCATGCTCGCCTACTCAGTCGGGTGCACGACGCAGTTCTCTCCGGGCAGGAACCACCGGCGCAGCCGCGGACCGTCGTGGCGCGGTCGTGGTCGAGGGTGGCCGCCGGCGGGCTCACGCCGGATCACTGCGGTGCGTCTACTGTCGCCGATTTCTCCGAGTTGGAGGCGAGGCGTTCGCGTACCGCGCTGCGAAGCGTTCTGCCCGAACTGCGAACCACGCTCACCGAGGTCGCCGAGGACGCGGGCTTCATCGTGGTCGTTGCCGACGCCGACGGTGTCCTGCTCTGGCGCGAAGGGGCGAAGACCGTCAAACGTGCGGCGGACGCTCTCGGGTTCGCGGAAGGCGCACGCTGGTCGGAGCAGTCGGTGGGGACCAACGCGATAGGTACCGCGCTGATCGAAGACTCTGCGGTGCAACTCTTCTCGGCCGAGCACTATGCGCCCACGCATCACAATTGGTCGTGTACCGGCTCGCCCGTGCACGACCCACGGACGGGCGAGATCCTGGGCGTGGTGGACATCAGTGGATCCGCAGCTTCGGTTCATCCCACCACCGTCGCGCTGGTGCGCACCGCGGTTCGCCTCGCGGAGGCGACGCTGTGGCGCGAGCACGCAGCTTCGCTCGAGCGCCTGCGCTCGCGCGCGGCGCCGTTGTTCGCGGCAGGCACAGGTCCGGCATTGGTGGTCGACGAGTTCGGCTGGGTAGCCGGCGCCAGCGGGATTGCCGCGCCCGACCGTGTGGCAGCACCCAGTGCGGGAAAGCCCGTCATCGTGCCAGGTCTGGGGATGTGTCTGCCTGAGCCGCTCGGAGACGGCTGGCTGTTGCGCACCGGCGTCGGCGGGCCGTTGATCGAGCTGGAGCTGGCCCTCGGAGCATCGCCGCAGGTGACGGTGCGTGGTGACGCCAACTGGACGCGCGCGCTTTCGCCGCGTCACGCTCAGATCTTGCGGGCACTGGCAGCCGTCGGTTCGGCAGGTGTGGATGCCGCAGGCCTGAGCGAAGTGCTCTTCGGTGATCGCGAGCATGTCGTGGCAGTGCGCGCCGAGGTGTCCAGACTGAGGAAACACCTCGGCGCGGTCCTGCAGACTCAGCCGTACCGCTTTGCCGAGGGCGTGCGAGTTGTGGTGATCTAGCGCGCCGCGCTGATTCCGGCACGACGTCCGAAGAAGCTGCCGTCGCCGAGACTTGTCCCGCTGGCGTAACCGCCCGCACAGACACCGGACGTGCAGCGACCCGCTGCGAAGAGTCCGGGGATCGGCGCACCCGAGACGTGCAGAACCTCGGAATCGACGGTGGTCTTCAATCCTCCCAGCGTGAATCCGCCTGTGCGGCCACGGAGATCGATTGCCGCGAACGGGCCGACGATCGGCTTCACCCACTCGGACTTCTTGCCGAGCACCGGATCCGAACCTTCAGCCGCGTGCCGGTTGTAGAGGTCGACGGTGGATTGCAGCGATCCGACGGGCAATCCCATCTCGCCTTCGAGTTCCTCGACGGTCTCCGCCACCCAGCTCGGCTGCGCCCGCAACTGTGCACTGGACGATTCGGCATTCATGCCTTCCTCGTACGCAGCTTCGTCGATCACGAGGAATGCCTGGTTGTCCTGCTGGAACAGCGTTGCCTGGCCGATGCGGCCGGGGTAGGTGTCCTCGGGGATGTATCGCTGACCGCGGCCGTTGACAAGAATGCCGCGCACCATCAACTGTGGGTCGCAGAAGAACGCGACCTCGGTGGCGTCCATGTGTGCGGTGTCGGCGCCGAGTGCCTGACCGATCTGGATTGCGCGGCCGTCGTGCGCCTCGATGGAGGCCGCCGGGTGGCCGAAGATGCGCGGTGCGTTCGAGCGCACCATCTCGTTGTTGTACGCGAAGCTGCCCATCGCAAGCACTACGCCTTTGCGGGCACGAATCGCGACATCCTTGCCGTAGCGCTTGGCGACGACGCCGACAACCCGATCGCCGTCTACCACCACAGTTTGGACGCGCAGATCGTATTCTGCTCGGACACTGAGCTTTTCGGCCGTCTCGACGAGTGGCTTCATCAGCATGTAGCCGCCGCCCTTCTCGCCGGTGTTCTTCTCGGACATCTGCGGAACGTGTCCGCGGGGCGCGGGATCGACGAGGGTGTTGAACGGCGCGGCGTTCTCGCCTCCCGAGTACATGAGGCCGTCGTCGTACGGCGGTTCCCAGCCGGGCTGACCCCAGAACGATTCCTTGAACGGGACCCCGGCGTCGACGAGCCAGTTGTAGTGATCGACGCTGCCCTCGCAGTACGCGTCGATCTTCGTATCGTCGGTTCCGGGGCCGAGCGCTGCCTTCATGAACGTCTTCATGTTCTCGACCGAGTCCTCGAACCCGCACGCCTTCTGCAACGGCGTTCCACCGCCCAGGTAGATGAATCCACCAGCCAGTGACGCGGCTCCGCCCCAACCGCCCGTCCGCTCCAGGACGAGCACCTCGGCGCCGGCACGAGCTGCTTCGATCGCAGCGGTGACGCCGGCGATGCCGTATCCCGCGACGACGACGTCGGCCTCGTAGTCTCAGGTGGTGATGTCGGCAGCGGAGATCGATCTGACGGTGGGGTCGGCCATGCGAATAGTCCTCTCGGAAGGCGAAACTGCTGATCACCCCACAGTTGCAGTTTCGACTTCCGCAGATCAGGCATGGTCCCGGTCAACGGGAGGTTTGCAAACTCCTCACCGCGCCCAGAAATGTGTCCAGGTCGGCTTCGTCGACGAAGTAGTGCGGCGATGCGCGAACCACGGCGTCGAGTCCGCGGGCATCCATGTCGAGGAGGGTGGACCCGCGACCGCTGACGGTGACGGTGATGTTCTGTGCTGCAAGCTGATCCCGAACCAGGTGCTCGGAAATACCGTCGACGGTGAAGGAAACGATGCCGCTCAGATGGGTTCCTCGATCGCGGACTTCGACTCCGGAAATCGCTGCCAGACCTTCCCTCAGCGTGACTGCTCGGGATTCGATCTGCTCCCACGCCGTGTCGGTGCCGATCGAGAGCAGATAGTCGGCGGCGACGCCGAGACCCAGGCGCGCCGCGACACTCGTTTCCCAGAGTTCGAATCGTGTTGCATCCGGCGCAGGGACGAAGCTGTTCTCGCCGGTCCATTCCGCTCCGTGCAGGTCCATCGCAGCGGGTTCGAGTGCGTCGACGAGTCCGGGGCGGACGTACAGGAATCCGGTTCCGCGTGGCCCGCGGAGCCACTTGCGGCCGGTTGCGCTGAGGGCGTCGACGCCGAGTTCGGTGACGTCGATGGGCAATTGGCCGACGGACTGGCATGCGTCGAGCAGAACGAGCGAGCCGTAGGCCCTCGCGAGTTCGACGACCTCGCGGACGGGGTTGATCAGGCCGCCGTTGGTGGGGACGTGGACGACGGAGACGACGCGAACACGATCGTCGAGCATGTTCTCGAGTGCGTCGAGGTCGATGCGTCCGTACTGATCGCTCGGGATGATCTCGACGTGGGCACCGGTCGAACGCGCCCGCCCCAGTGCAGCGATGGCGTTGCTCGCGTATTCGACTCCGCTGATGAGGATTCGATCACCGGGTCCGAGCGGAACGGCAGCGAGGAAGTCGTTCCACGCACGGGTCGCGCTGTCCGTCAAAGCGATATCGGTTGCCTGAGCACCGATGACCCGGGCCAGCGAATGGGGAACAGCAGCGAGGGCGCCGCTCTGACGAGCAGCTGCGACGTATCCGCCGACGTCGGCTTCACGTCTCAGGTGCTCGATCATCGTGGTCAGCACCGGCTCGGGCGGGAGCGAGGATCCCGCGCTGTCGAGGAACACCTTGTCGAGGCATCCGGGAGTGTCGCGGCGGATCGTGTCGAGATCGAACATGGCACCTTCCGTTCATGTCGGTGTGGTTCAAACTACCTGTGAACGAAGCTGTCCCGATGGAGCGAAGACTGGGCACGTCCGATGCCGTAGTGATCGGCCTCGGCGCGATGATCGGCGCCGGAGTCTTCGTGGTGTTCGCGCCCGCTGCCGCAGTAGCCGGTACCGGGTTGCTTGTGGGCCTGGCGATTGCAGCGTTCATCGCATTCTGCAACGCGACGTCGTCGGCGCAGCTTGCGGCCAGATACCCCACTTCAGGTGGGACCTACGTCTACGGACGTGAGCAGCTCGGACCCTGGTGGGGGTTTGCCGCCGGCTGGTCGTTCGTGATCGGGAAGACCGCGAGCTGCGCGGCAATGGCTCTGACTTTCGCGACGTATGTTGCGCCTACGGCCTGGCGTGTCCCCGTCGCGGTATTGGTGGTGGCAGCGCTGGTTGCAGTCAACTACCGCGGAGTCACGCGGACGGCGCACATGGCCAGGGTGATCGTCGCCGTGTCGACGACGGCGCTGTGTGTAGCGCTGGTGGTTGCCGTCGTCGGTCCTGGTGCGGTGCGCGAGTTCCCGGATCTCGCATTCGGGTCGTGGTACAGAATTCTGCAATCGGCGGGACTGCTGTTCTTTGCCTTCGCCGGGTACGCCAGGATCGCGACGCTGGGGGAGGAAGTGCGTGATCCGCGTCGAACGATTCCGCGGGCGATCCTGATCGCACTCACCGTCGCCGTCATCCTCTATGCGCTGGTAGCGGTGGTGCTGTTGGTGACGCTGGGACCTGATCGGCTGGCGAATTCGGCGCGACCACTGGCAGATGCGGTGGGCGCAGTCGGTTGGAGTTGGGCCGTTCCCGTAGTGGTGATCGGTGCCACGGCGGCGTCGGCGGGGGCGCTGCTGGCTCTGATCGCCGGCGTGAGTCGTACGGCGATGGCGATGGCCCGCGAGCGCGATCTGCCAGTGGCCCTCGCTGCAGTCCATCCACGGTTCGGGGTCCCTCACCATGCGGAACTTGTGGTCGGTGCCGTTGTGATCGCCTTGGTCTCGACAACCGATCTTCGTGGGGTGATCGGCTTTTCGTCGTTCGGAGTGCTGCTCTACTACTTCGTCGCGAACGTGAGTGCGTACAGCCAACGCGGTGTGGACCGGTTGTATCCGAAGTGGCTGCAAGCGGTCGGCGCGGCTGGTTGTGTCGTTTTGGTGGTCACACTTCCGTGGATCGCGGTTGTTTCCGGGGCAGGTGTGGTTCTGGCCGGTTGTGGGTACCGGTGGATACGACTGAAGAAATTCAACGACACGTAACACCACAAAGGGTGCATCTCGGACGTTGGCGTTCTATCGTCGGTAGCGACCGCGAAGACCGCCCGAAGGGGAAGTCGAATGGTGACAGCAGCGTTGACAGCAGCACAGACCACGCAGGTGGATTCACGTCCTGCGGCCGAGGCCTACGTCGGTGGTGTGTGCTTCAAACAGGGGCCACCCCGTTTGGTCGGAGCTGAGCTCGAGTGGCTGACCAGCCAGGTTCCCGGTGGGGAGCGGCCGTCAGCAGCGACTCTGGCAAAGGCACTCGGGCGACACGCACCCACCAGTATCGACCCGGATTCACCAGCGGTTCCGCTTCCTCGTGGCAGCCTCGTCACCGTAGAACCTGGCGGACAGATCGAACTCTCGTCAGCGCCGCGGACGTCCGCCCGAGAACTGTGTGACTGTCTCGACGAAGACCGTCGTACTCTCGAAACACTCCTCGCGTCGTACTCCATCGAAATCAGTTCTGCCGCGGCCGACGTCGCCCGCCCACCTTCCCGGATTCTCCGGTTGCCACGTTATTGCGCAATGGAATCCCGCTTCGCCGGGATAGGACCGTACGGCACCTTGATGATGTGCAATACAGCAGCAGTGCAGGTCAGTGTCGATGCCGGCGGCAGCCCGGAGTCCATCGCCCAGCGTTGGCGGCTCCTCGGGACATGGGGCCGGCGCTCATCGCTGCGTTTGCGTGTTCTCCACGCTTGCAAGGGGTTCCGAGAGGGGATTGGGCGTCCCAACGCATGCGGACGTGGCTCGAACTCGATTCCTGGCGAACGGTCGCAGTCCCGGAAGTGCAGGACTACGCCGGCTGGGCGCTCGATGTTCCGCTGATGTGTGTGCGAAACGAGGGCGACGATTGGACGGCTCCGCGGGGTGCCACTTTCGGGGACTGGATAGACGGCGCTTTGGATGCCGAGATCGGACGCCGACCCGTCTGGGCGGACTTGGACTATCACCTGTCCACGCTGTTCCCGCCGGTTCGCGCTGTCGGCCATCTGGAGGTTCGCTACATCGATGCGCAGCCGGGAGATCTGTGGCGAGTACCGGTAGCAGCGATCGACGCGTTGCTGTCCGGGCCTGCCGTGATGCGTGAGGCGAGTGATGCCGCAGCGTCGACGGCCGGGAGATGGCGGGATGCGGCAGAGTACGGTTTGGACGACGTCGAACTGCGTTCGGCGGCAACCTCTCTGATGTCGCTTGCCGCGTCGTACGCGCCGGAGCCGCAGTTTGTCCGTCTTCTCGATGCCGCAGCCGAACGGTGTTGTCGCGCAATTGTGCCCGGTGAGAGCGACACATGACGGGGGAGATCACCAAGGAAGCGGTCGAGGCCGTACTTCTGCGAGCGCGTGAACGGTCGACGCTGCTGACCGACTGCGTCGACGATACCGAATTGGTCGCTCAGCATTCTCCGTTGATGAGTCCACTCGTGTGGGACCTGGCGCATATCGGCAATCAAGAGGAACTCTGGCTGGTGCGAGATGTCGGTGGCCGCGATCCGGTGCGTAGCGACATAGACGAGCTGTACGACGCGTTCAAGCATTCGAGATCGTCGAGACCCACACTTCCCCTGCTCAACCCGGCCGAGGCGCGCGAATACGTACGTACGGTTCGCGGGAAGGTCTGGGATGTGCTCGAAGCCAGCACCTTCGGACGCACAGAACTCGACATGGACGGTTTTGCCTTCGGGATGATCGCGCAGCACGAGCAGCAACACGCCGAAACCATGCTCGCAACACACCAATTGCGTTCGGGACCCACGGCACTCGTTGCCACACCCGCTCCGCAAGCGGCCCGCATGCCGGAACTCGACGAGGTCACGATCCCCGCCGGCCCCTTCGTCATGGGGACCGACGACGAACCGTGGGCACTCGACAACGAGCGCACTGCGCATCAGGTCTATCTCACCGACTTCGCGATCGACAGATTCCCGGTCACCAACGGGCAGTTCGTCGAATTCATCGAGGACGGCGGCTATTCCCGACCGGAACTGTGGTCCCGTGACGGTTGGCGGCATCGCGTCGACGCGAAGCTCCGTGCACCACTGTTCTGGGAACGCGACAGTTCGGGTTGGTGGCACGAGACTTTCGGCGTCGAGGCTCCGGTCCCACCGGACAAGCCCGTCGTGCATGTGAGCTTCTACGAAGCCGAGGCCTACGCGTGCTGGGCAGGCAAACGGCTTCCCGCCGAGGCGGAATGGGAAAAGGCCGCGCGGTGGGATCCGGAATCCGGAAGATCGCGACGATTCCCGTGGGGGGACGTGTCCGCAGACGAGAAACTTGCCAATCTCGGTCAGCGCCATCTCGGTCCCGCCGGCGTCGGCTCGTACCCGGCGGGTGCATCGGCAGCAGGTGTCGAGCAGTTGATCGGTGACGTGTGGGAGTGGACGTCTTCGGGTTTCCATCCGTATCCGGGTTTCCGGGCCTTCCCCTACCGGGAGTACTCGGAGGTGTTCTTCGGCGGCGACTACAAAGTGTTGCGAGGGGGATCGTTCGGGACCGACAGCGTTGCCTGCCGGGGGACGTTCCGCAACTGGGACCACCCGATCAGGCGCCAGATCTTCTCGGGTTTTCGCTGCGCCAGAACGATTTCGGGTAGATCCTGACATGTGTCGGCACCTCGGGTATCTCGGGCCGCCGCGTTCGGTTCGTGAACTCCTCCACGACGGCGAGAACTCACTGATGCGACAGTCGTGGGCACCTCGCGAGATGCGTGGCGGCGGGACCATCAATGCCGACGGATTCGGCGCGGTGTGGTGGAACGGTGGAAGGCAGGGACGGTACCGCAGTATCTCGCCGATCTGGTCGGACCCGACAGTCGACGAGACGTTGTCCCACATCATTTCCGGATCCGTTCTCGCCGCCGTACGTTCCGCGACGGAGGGGATGGCCGTCGAGATCGGTGCCTGCGCACCGTTCGTCGACGGAACCTACGCTTTCAGCCACAACGGAGCGGTATCCGGTTGGCCTGGCTCACTCGCCGACTTGGCAGCAGAAGTTCCGGCCGTCGAATTGCTGAAGATGCCCGCGCCGACGGATGCTGCCTTGTTGTGGACAGTGCTTCGGCATCGGTTGAAGTCGAAGCCCGCGGAAGCCGCCGTGACGAGCCTGGTTCACGATGTGGCTGCGGCGGCACCGGATTCACGATTGAACCTCCTGTTCGGCGACGGGCAGGAACTGTGGGCCACGGCGTGGGGCCACACGTTGTACACGCGGGTCGACGAGTCGCGGGCACTGATCGTTTCCGAACCGTCCGATCGTTCACCGGACTGGGAGCAGGTGCCGGACCGGCACATCGTCTGCGCGCGTCCCGGCCATTTGATCATCACCCCGATACCGATGGGAGAACAATGAAAACCCCTACGCTCGAGGTTTATCTGACACCGGCCGAATCGGTCGACGCATTGCGAGCCGAGGCCAGGGAGGGCTTGACCGCTACGCCGAAGTGGCTCTCGCCCAAATGGTTCTACGACGCGCGTGGAAGTGAACTGTTCGAGGAGATCACGGCCTTACCCGAGTATTACCCCACCCGTACCGAACGCGGCCTGCTCGCTCGGTACGCCGACGAGATCGCGGCGTTGACCGAACCCGAGATCCTGATCGAACTGGGTTCAGGTTCCTCTGAGAAGACGCGGTTGCTCCTCGACGCGATGACGGCTCGCGGAACTCTGCGAACGTATGTACCGCAGGATGTTTCGGTGACGGCCCTCGAAGGTGCGGCGCAGCAAGTCGGTGCCGAGTTTCCCGGAATCGACGTGCTCGGAGTGGTCAGCGACTTCACCGGTTCGCTGCATCATCTGCCAGGTGGTGGACGGCGCGCGGTCGCTTTTCTCGGGGGACTCTCGGTAATCTCGTTCCCGCAGAACGAGCCGAGTTCCTCTCGGGGATCGCAGCGGTGCTCGATCCCGGTGAGAACCTGATCCTGGGCGTGGGATTGGTGATCGATCCCGCAGTCCTCGTGCCCGCCTACGACGACGCTGCCGGTGTGACTGCTCAGTTCAATCTCAATGTTCTCTCGGTCCTGAACAAGCAACTGGGAGCGAACTTTCCCTTGGAGGACTTCCGTCACGTCGCGCTCTGGGATGCCGATAACGAGTGGATCGAGATGCGCCTGGAAGCACTTCGTGAAGTCTCGGTGCATATCGACGACCTGGATCTGGAGATCGCCTTCGCAGCGGGCGAGCAGCTGCGCACCGAGATCTCGGCGAAGTTCACCGAGGAGGGGATTGCCGCGGAACTCGCGTCCGCGGGCTTCGGGGTGCGGAAGGTGTGGACGGATCAGGATCAGCGCTTTGCGCTGTTGTGCGCGCAGCGGGCGTGAAGTGGGCGCTTGTCAGAGGATGCTGTCTCCCCCTAGAAGTGTCTCAAAAGTTCTGTAGGCGGCAATATTTGAGAAGTGTCGAGAGTAGAGATCTGCGGTGCCGGTATGGACAGCTTCCGACACCGGCGCAAGATCCACGAGATGCGCGAGTTTTACATAGGACTGGTCATCGCTCGCGCCGAGCGGATACTCCTGCTCGCCGGCCTTGCGCTCGAATTTTGACTGCGCCTCAGCGGGGTCGCCAGCCCAGATGAGATAACAGTCCTCTCGGTAGAAGCACCCGACCCCGTCATTCTTCCCCAACTCGAATATCGCTATGCCGAAGTACGGTTGATCTCGTGTCGGATGCTGAGTCATGCGATTGAACGTAGTGACATCGGAGCGCAAAAGGTATCGGTGAATACCCCGGGATTTCGCAAAAACTTGTCGGTGGGCGCCCGTAGAATCGCTCATATGTTCGAATCAAAGACTTCCGCGGACGCGCTGTTGCGGCAGCATGCGGAAATCGCGCGCGCCCACTTCCTCGAGATCGACGCGGTCACTGCGCTGTACTTGGACCGTTGTGAGGAGGATGCCGCGGTTGGAGTCAATGAGGCTTTTCGGGGTCAATTCGCGCACGTGGAGATCGCGTCGATACTGAGCATTACGGAGTACGCCGCGCAGAAAATGATTGCACTGGGATGTGACCTGCGCTGGCGACTTCCGCGGGTGGCGGCCGCTTTTGCTTGCGGTGACATCGATCTGGCCAAAGCGATGGCACTGTCCGAAGCTCTCGCCAACGTCTCCGAGCACGCGCTCGATGACATCGAGCGACTCCTCGTGGACGGTGCCTGCCGTGTAACCGGTAACAAGTTGAAGGCGCGCGCACGAGGTCTCATTGCTCGGCACGACCCTGATGGGGTGCGTGCCAGGCGAGTTCGTGCGGAGGCGGATCGGGACGTTCGGACGTGCGCGTCGCACGACGGTATGTCGACTCTGGACGGAATGCTTCCAGCGGTCGGCGCTCAGACTTTGGCCACCAGGCTCCGTGCGATGTCGATGCAGGTCTGTGGTTCCGATCCGAGAACTTTCGGGCAACGGCGTGCCGATGCACTGATCGCATTGGCGGAAGGAAAGACGTCGTTGGATTGTCAGTGCGACGGCGATTGCACCCGTAGGGATGATACGAAGACCTCCGCGCTCCCGATTGCGACAATTCTTGTGGGTGTCAACGCTTCCACCCTGCTCGGATTCGACGACCTGCCAGGCTATTTGCAGGGGTACGGCCACATCGATGCCGACCTTGCGCGCGCGATCGCCGCGGACGCCACGTGGCAGAGAGTCCTCACCCTTGCACCGTCCGAGGTGCAACATTGTTCGACTGCAGGGTCAGCCGGACCGGTGCTCGGCGTGGGTCGGTCGATGCGCTCACCGGAGATATTGCCCGCTGCGGCAAGGGATAATCGCTCGAGAAGGAACAGTGGTTCGCGGCGCGGTGAATCCACGTACCAGCCGTCCGCGGCGTTGGTGACGATTGTAAGGACGCGAGACGGTACGTGCCGCTTTCCGAATTGTGTTGTGCGTTCTGATAGTTGCGATATCGATCACACGGTGCCGTTCGATCACGGCAACCCCGCTCAGGGAGGGCCTACTGCAGAACGGAACTTGGCCTGTCTGTGTCGAAAACATCACCGACTGAAGACGTTTGGCAGGTGGACAGTGAAGCAAATCGGAGGTGGTCTTCTGGAGTGGAAAGATCCGTCAGGACGACGAACGGTTACCGCGCCCGTAGGCCCATTCTGTGACCCCGAACTGAGAGTGCCCGACGCGGCGAGACTGCATTTGACGGACGACGATGCGCTGGAACGACGTTTCGGACTTCGGGACAGGGGAGTGGAAGCGGATCTCGAATACCTCCTGGACTGGAGTGTGCCCGGCTGGCGGAAGGCACGATCTGCATCAAGACGTAACGCATCCCCACTGGCGAACGCTTTGCCGGAGTTTGCCGACTTCTGAAGGGGTTTCGTTTCTCCTGTGGCCTGCGGGTATAGCGAGAGGGCCCGAAAAATGGTGTTTGTCTGTTTATAGTGAGGCGCAGAACGGTTTCCGACCCGAGGAGAACGCGTGCGTCATCCGAAGCTCGCCGCATTGACCGTGGCCCTGACTGCAGTACTGGTGATGCCGGTAACGCAGAGCGTGGCTCAACCATTCCCCTTCGACCCCGGCAGTTTCGGCAACGGAAGCACCGGATCGTTGGGGAGCGACGACCCGGACATACCCATCGAGGACACCCTCCCGCAGTTGTCGGTCACCACACTGGTCGACGGACTCGACCACCCCTGGGACGTGGTGGCGGCCCCGGACGGTGCAATCCTGACCGGACAACGATCCGGCGGATTCTTCGTTCGCCGAGGCGACAACACGACAGGTCCAGTCGCTGCTGACCTTTCGGATCTCTACGCGCAGTCCGAAACCGGGCTCATGGGCATCGCGCTTGCTCGCGACTTCGCTCAGTCGCGCACCCTGTACACCTGCCAAGGATTCAGCGCTGGGGGAGTCACGGACGTTCGAGTGATCGCGTGGACCGTCGACGCCGGATGGACCGCACTCACGCGAACCGGAACTGTATTGCCAGGAATCCCGGTCTCGTCCGGGCGTCACGGGGGTTGCCGAATTCTTGCGGCGCAGGACGGAACGCTGTTCGTCGGGACGGGTGACACCGCGACGCCGAGCGTCCCCCAGGATCCGAATTCGCTGGGCGGCAAGGTCTTGCACATCAACGCCGACGGAACTCCGGCGGCGGGGAATCCGAATGCTTCCAGCCCGGTCTACACGCTCGGGCACCGCAACGTCCAAGGCTTGGCCGTGCAACCCGGAACCGGCCGGGTGTACTCGGTTGAACAGGGCACAAGCGTCGACGACGAAGTCAACCTGCTTACCCCCGGCGGAAATTACGGCTACCGCCCGGATCGGCTTCCCGGAACGTACGACGAATCCGTGCCGATGACCGACCCGGTGCGAGTGCCGGGAGCAATTGCGGCGGTGTGGCGTTCGGGTAGCTCGACGTTGGCTACCGCCAGCGCTGCCTTCACCGGTGGAGCTGCATGGGGTGCCTGGGACGGTGCGCTCGTAATGGGTGGCCTCAAGAGCAAGGAACTGATCTTCCTCCGCCTGAATGCCGACGGACGCTCGGTCGACGCGCAGACCTTCGGGTTGGAGAACCAGTTCGGTCGCTTGCGGTCGGTGACCCCGACGCCCGACGGCTCGCTCCTGGTGACCACCGACAACGGCGCCGGCGACAAGGTGCTGCGGGTGACGCCCACGCCCTGATCTTCAGTACCAGGCGATGACCCGGCACGGACCACCCGAACCACCCGCATGCGTCGGCGCTCCCACCATCACCGTGGCGCCGACGGCCGGAAGTGCGGACAGATTTGCGAGGGCTTCGACTGCGTACTTTCCTGAGCCCAAAGCGCTTCGGTGAGCCCCGTGGGTGGTGCTTCGGCCCGCGTCGATGCTGAGGGTGTCCGAGCCCACGGCGACGATGTTGCGCTCGCGGACGAGAAAGTCGATCGCCTCGGGGTTGAATCCCGGTGTGTGTTGCACGCCGAGTGCATCTCGATTCGTGAAGGCGCCACCGGCACCGGCCCGGGTATCCCAACCCGAGTTCATCGCAACCAGGCTGCGGGGAGCGATGGTCCCGTGGAGGGACTCCCAATCGAGGATGTCCTGGCGGGTGAGCAGTGTGTCGGGGTCGACGGAGGCTCGGGCACTGATGTCGACGACCGCAATCGGCACGACGAGGTCGGCGACGGGAATCTTCTCGACGGTGATTCCGTCCGCACTGGCGTGTGCGGGAGCGTCGATGTGAGTACCAGTGTGTTCTTCGAGGCGGAGTTCGTTGAGGTAGAAGTTTCCACCTGACCCGGCGGAGCCGAGCGAGCCCAGAGATCCGGCGGCGTCGGCGATCTTCGCCAGGTTTCTCATCTCGAACGAGCGCGCGCCCGGCCACACCGGGAACTCCGGCGTCAGTACGTGGGTCAGATCGACGATGGTCTGACCTGTTGGTGCTGCCGACGCAGTGGGCTGTACAGCGCCGGCCATGACGGTCGCGCCGAGGGCACCGGTGCCCAGCGCCGCGAACATCGATCGACGGCTGATCTTCCTGCCCTCGCGTCCGATTGATTCGTAGACCTCCGACAAGACCTTCGGTGAGCACATCAGAAACTCCAGATCACTGGGATCAACACCGTTGCAACTATCAGGAACCACAACAACATCGGGAGTCCGAGCTTCCAGTAGTCGCCGAACTTGTAACCACCAGGGCCCATCACCATCATGTTCGCGGGAGTGGCTACAGGCGTCAGGAAGGAGGCCGCGGCAGCGACGGTGACCGTCATCAGAAGGGGCAGCACCGAGATGTCGAGTTCGATGGCGACCGAGATCGCGATCGGCGTGATGATCAACGCGGTTGCAGTGTTGCTGATCAGCTGGCCCAGAGTCGCCGTCACGACGAAGAGTCCAGCGACGACGACATACGGGCTTGCCCCACCGACGACGTCGACAAACGCATGAGCGAGCTTTTCGGCCGCGCCGGTCTGCTGGATTGCGGTCGACAGCGGGATCATTCCGCCGACGAGAATCAACGTGGTCCACGAGATGGACCGATGCGCCTGCTCGACGCTGATGACTCGTAGCAGCACCATCGCACATGCCGCGAGGAGTCCGGCTATCGCGGACGGCACCAATCCGAACGTCAGCATCACTACCATCGCCGCGACGACGACGAGAGCGATGACCGCGCGGGTTCCCAACGGGGCTGCCTGCTTACGGATCTGGGCAGGTGCGTCGACCACGAGGACGTTCGGATCGACGGCGGTGTGGGTGTCGAGATCGTCCCAGCTTCCTTGCAGGAGAAGCGTGTCACCGGCCGCCAACTTGACGCCCTTGGGGCCGCAGTCCTCACCGGCGCGCTGGACTGCGAGTATCACCAGGTCTCCACTGTCGGTCACCATGCCCGGAAAAGCCCTGTCGCCGATCATTTCCGAGCGCGGCGGGATGATCACTTCGACCACGCCGTCGTGCTTGGTGATCAAGGGCTCTGCGGACGGCGCATCCTTTCCCATGAGCTGATACTGCTTCGCGAGGGTCTTGGCATGCCGGCTCAGGTCAGGCGACATCGACGTCCCCGCACGATGGGGGAGGACGTGAGGACCGAGAAGTACGGCGATCGCAATCGTTCCCAATACGAGCGGCGCACCGACCAAGGTGAAACTGAAGAACCCGAAAGCACCGGCCCCGGATTCCTCGGCGGCTTCGGAAACGATGATGTTGACCGGTGTTCCGGTCAAGGTGAGCATCGATCCGGCATGGGCGGCAAATGCCAACGGCAGAAGCAGTTGTGACGTCGATTTACCGAGACGTACCGCCAAGACGACCACCATCGGTACCAACGCGGCTACGGCCCCGTTGACGCTGATCAATGCGGTCAACGCGGCAACCAGCAACATGATCGCACTCACGAGACGGACTCGGGATTCGCCGACTTTCGCCAGCAGTTTCTCGCCCGCCCACGTGGTGACACCGGTGGCGTCGAGGGCTTCGCTGACGACAAAAAGCGCGGCGATGAACACCACCGTGGGATCGCCGAATCCGGCGAGCGCCTGCTCCATCGTGATCACACCGGTGGCGTACAGCGCCAGGGCAGTGCCGATCGCGATGATGCCGACCGGGATTCGGCCGATCACGAACAGCGCCACGACCAGTGCAAGCACGACGAAAGTGATGGTGATGTCATTCACGATTCGTAAAGGTACCTGCTCATACAGAACGGCCCCGTCTCGCAAGTGAGACGGGGCCGTGGGACGGACGCGAGGGGAATTAGTTGGAGGCGGCGATGCGGGCCTTCTCGAGAGCGGCCAGCGTGCGAAGAACCGTGGCCTTCTGCTTGTTCAGATCGCTCAGTCGTGCGCGAGCCGGCAACCCTTGTGCGAGTTCGGCGACCTTGATCTGCTCGTCGATCGAACCGAGCTGATCGAGAAGCCCTAGGACGCGCGTCTGGAGCGTGTCGATGTCCACGGTGTCGGTCTTGACCGGAGCGGCAACGCGCGTCGCTGTGCCCGTGCTGGCGGGGCGGGAAGCGCGTGCGGGTGACGTGTCGGCGACAACCGTTGCGGCGCGGGGCCGAATTGCCTTGCGAACAGCGGCCGCATCAGGAAGGACGTCCATACGGATCTCGTTCAGGACTCGGCGTGCCTCGCGTGCGTTGACGCGGTACTCGCGCTCTTCGTCGTCGTCGGACTGCAGCGTGCCGCCGAGCGGGCGCAGACCGTACATGCCGAGGAAGCGCTTGGCGTCGTCGATGATGCCTTCGTTTTCACGGCATTTTCCGCAGCGGGGTTCGTTGCGGAACATGTCCACGGAGTTGTCGTCTCCGCACCAGACACAAGATCCTGGGCGCCACCGCCGGATCGTCGGAACTGATGAATTCAGGGAATGAGATTCGGGCCGGGATTCCAGGGTTTGCGCGTCGATCACGACGAGCCACACTAGGCGAAGATTGCGGCGCGGTGAACACCGCCCCAACATCGACCTGGGTTTCTCGACGGGAGCGTGATCAAGATCATGTCAATCGCCGCATTCGACGGTATTCGTGTGTCCCACAGGTGGTTTCATGATGACCGGGTGGTCTGTTTCTGAGACCTTCACGAAGACGACGACGGGCGCGTACCGGTGACCGTGAAGTCACAGGTACGCGCCCGTAGTGCGGCGCGAGACTAGGCGCTGCCGTTGAACAGCGAAGTCACAGAACCGTTCTCGAAAACTTCCTTGATGGTGCGAGCGAGCAGCGGTGCGATGGACAGCACCGTCAGCGTCGGGAACTTCTTCGACTCGTCGATCGGAAGTGTGTTGGTGACAACAACTTCCTTCGCGCCACACGTCGACAGACGCTCGGCCGCAGGGTCGGAGAGGACGCCGTGGGTTGCAGCGATGACGACGTCACCTGCACCGGCCTCCTTGAGCACCTTGACCGCGCCGGCGATGGTTCCGCCGGTGTCGATCATGTCGTCGATCAGGATGCAGGTGCGACCTTCGACCTCACCGACGACGCGGTTGGACTTGACCTGGTTGGGTACCAACGGGTCGCGCGTCTTGTGAATGAATGCCAGCGGTGCTCCGCCGAGCGAGTCGGCCCACTTCTCGGCGACACGAACGCGCCCCGAATCGGGGGACACCACCGTGATGTTCTCGAGGTTGTAGCCCGCGCGAATGTGGTTGGCCAACTGGCTGTGTGCGTGCATGTGATCGACGGGGCCGTCGAAAAAGCCCTGGATCTGATCGGTATGCAGGTCGACCGTGATGATGCGATCGGCGCCGGCGGTCTTGAGCAGGTCGGCAATCAGGCGAGCGGAGATCGGCTCGCGTCCGCGATGCTTCTTGTCCTGGCGGGCGTACGGGTAGAACGGAAGAACGGCGGTGATGCGCTTTGCCGATCCACGCTTGAGAGCGTCGATCATGATGAGCTGCTCCATCACCCACGTGTTCAGCGGTGCCGGATGACTCTGCAGGACGAACGCATCGGAGCCGCGAACCGACTCTTCGAATCGAACGAAGATCTCACCGTTCGCGAAGTCGCGCGCGGTCTGCGGGGTGACGCGGATATCGAGTTCCTTCGCCACCTGCTCCGCCAACTCGGGATGTGCGCGACCCGAGAACAACATCAGGTTCTTCTGGTTGTCGATCCAATTCGCAGTCACTGGTTCATGCCATCCTTTTGTACTTGCCGGTCGATCTGGTGGTGATCTGTGCTGTCTGTTGTGCAGGGCTGTCAGGTTGTTGCAGGGCTGTCAGGTCGTTGCAGGGCCGTCAGGTTGTGCAGCTGCTGCAGCGGCATCGGCCGCGGGTGTGCCGGGACGATTCTTCTGGACCCAGCCCTCGATGTTGCGCTGCACCCCACCCGAGACGGCGAGCGCCCCAGGCGGTACGTCGTTCTTCAAGACCGTGCCCGCACCCGTGTATGCGCCGTCTCCCACGACGAGAGGGGCGACGAACATGGTGTCGGAGCCTGTTCGGACATGCGACCCCACCACAGTACGGCTCTTGTTCACCCCGTCGTAATTGACGAAGACGCTCGAAGCTCCGATATTGCTGTGATGGCCGATGGTGGCGTCGCCGACGTAGGTAAGATGCGGAATCTTCGAATGCTCGCCGATATCCGCGTTCTTGGTCTCCACGTAGGCGCCGATCTTGCCGTGTGCCCCGAGGCGGGTACCAGGCCGGAGATAGGCGAAGGGCCCACAGCCGCGTCCGCGCCGACAACGGAGTCGGTCCCGTGCGAGCGGACGACTACTGCGCGCTCACCGACTCTCACGTTGTCCAAGGTGGTATCCGGGCCGATCACGGCGTCTTCGCCCACCGAGGTTGTGCCGGTCAACTGAACTCCGGGCAGGAGCGTCACGTCCTGTGCGACGTGCACGTCGCAATCTATCCATGTGCTCGCAGGATCGACGACGGTGACGCCGGCACGCATCCACTTCTCGAGGATCCGACGGTTCATCTCGCGGGCGAGCGTCGAGAGCTGCACGCGATCGTTGGCGCCCGCGACGAGAACCGAATCCGCGATGTGCTGAGCACGAACACGCTTGCCCGCGCGACGGGCGATCATGATCACATCGGTGAGATAGAACTCGTGTTGTGCGTTGTTGGAGTCGAGGGACGCCAGCGCGTCGCGCAGAGTTTCGAAGTCGAAGGCGTAGACCCCTGAATTGACCTCGGTGATCGAGCGCTGCGAATCGGTGGCTTCCTTCTCCTCGACTATGGCGTTCACCTCGCCGTCCGTCGTACGAAGGATTCGCCCGTAGCCGGTGGGGTCGACGGCCGTCGACGTCAACACCGTCACCGCGGCCGCGGGAGCAGCCGTGTGCTGGGCGAGGAGGTCTGCGATGGTCTTTCCGTCGAGCAGAGGCACGTCGGCGGCTGTGACGAGTACGGTCCCGGAGAAGTCGGCCGGCAACCCCTCGAGCCCACAACTGACAGCGTGCCCGGTGCCCTTCTGCTCGTCCTGAACAGCGACGGTGACGGAACGGTCCAGTTCCCCGGCGACTGCGTTCACGGCTTCGGTGACACGCTCACGATCGTGACCGACGACGGTCACCAGGTGCGTGGGATTCAGTGAGGTTGCCGCGTGAAGCGAATGTGCCAGCATGCTGCGTCCGGCGAGAGTGTGGAGGACCTTGGGAGTCTTCGACTTCATTCGTGTACCGGCACCCGCTGCGAGAACGATCACGGCGGTCTGCACTGGTTTGAGCTCCCTCTGTCGATCAAACTGTCGATCAAGACATACATTCCGCTCGGGAAAGCATGTTGTTCACCAGCTCCGCCGCCAGGACTCGAACCTGAACTATCTGAACCAAAATCAGAGGTGCTGCCATTACACCACGGCGGATTGCCACGCATTGCCGAGCCTTGCGGCCGAACGCGCGAAAGAATAATCGCATGCCGACCCGCCGTAGGTCGAACCGCTCCTCCGATCGGGCCCCTGAAGTCCCGATAGGCTGAGCGTCCACAGCAGTAATTTGTGTGTCGGCGAGAGGAAGACAATGGCGACGGTGTCCGGTTCGGGTGGCGGGGATCCAGTTCCCGAACGAGTGACACGGATCCGGATGACCTGTACCCAACGTCGGCAACAGCTGATCGAGATCGGGCGGGCATTGTTCGCCGAACGGGGATACGAAGCGACCTCGATCGAGGAGATCGCCCAGCGCGCGAACGTGTCCAAGCCTGTCGTGTACGAGCACTTCGGCGGCAAGGAGGGGCTGTACGCCGTCGTAGTGGACCGGGAGATGTCGCGACTCCTCGAGATGATCACGTCTTCGCTCTCACAAAATCGCTCGAGAGTTCGAGTCGAGCGGGTTGCGTTGGCTTTGCTCACCTACGTGGAAGAGCACACCGACGGATTTCGGATACTCGTGCGCGATTCGTCCGTTGTCGCGCCCAGTGGGACATATTCGAGCCTCCTCAACGACGCGATCAGTCAGGTGGGCTACCTGTTGGCGGGGGACTTCTCCAGACGCGGTTTCGACCCCGGACTAGCAACGATGTACGCACAGGCGCTTGTCGGCATGGTGTCCACTACGGCTACTTGGTGGCTCGACGAACGGACTCCGTCGAAGGAAGTTGTCGCCGCTCACCTCGTGAATTTGTGTTGGAATGGGCTGACGAATCTGGAAGCCGATCCACAATTGGAGGGTTAACCAGGCGCGCCTGCCGCGCAGAGATGGATCGCGGTCTAAGCTGTGTTCGCTGTATCACGATCGTTTGATGGGCAAATGTCTCATTTGTTTGCAGGGTGGGTTGAATGCCGAACCGTGCCATCCATTTTGACGCTGTGAACGGGTAAGACCAAGAATTCGTTCGATGTGTGGTGATTGGAGGCCGGATCGATGGTGAGGCAAGAGCGGGCAGAAGCCACCCGTGATTCGGTGCTGCGCGGAGCAGCGGGTGTGTTCTTGCGCCTGGGCTATGCCAATGCCAGCTTGAGCGAGATCATCGCCGAGTCGCAGGTGACCAAAGGCGCCCTGTACTTCCATTTCGGGTCCAAGGAAGAACTCGCGCGGGCGGTGATAGACGAGGGTTCGGCACGTTTCGACGCAAAATGTGAGCTCTGGTTGGACCGTCGAACTCCCGCACTCGAGTCACTGATCGGTATTTCGTCGGTCATCGTCGACATCGGTGCGCATGACGCCATGGTTAGAGCGACGTTCCGCTTGTTGGTCGAGATCGGGGACTATCGGGGCTCCGGGCCGGCGACTCTGGACGTGTGGCTCGACATTTACCGTGAACTTGCCAGCCGTGCCGCCGACGAAGGTGATCTGCGTTCGGACGCGGATTCTGCTGACATTGCTCGTTTCCTGTTGGAAGTTGCGTCGGGAGTTCGGCTGATGGCAGCCGCGACCGGGACCGTTCGTGAGCTTTCGGACTCCATGAAGGCATCGTGGAATCTGATACTTCCGATCGTGGTCCCGGAATCGAAAGTGGAGTACTTCAGGCAATTCGCGGCCCGTCGCCTTGCCAGTGATCACTGAAATCACTGGCTCTCCGCACTGCTCCTTTCGTCAATTTGTTGCAAATGTCCTGGTAGGGACATTGTTCTCTTTGTTCTGCATTCGAAACAAACTGAGAGTATGTTTATAGTGTTGATGGGAATCTGGAAGTCCGATCTTGCCGTCAATCTTCGGATTGCGGTATGTTCTATCGGTAGCTGAAGAATTGCTGAGAATGAAGGTTTGTCAGGGCAGGGTGACGGCGTCGGCGCACCGGGCAGCATAGGGGCTGCCCGGCGTGTACGACCCCAGATGGGGAGTCGACAGATGGGTGACACTGCGCCGACGCCGATGCTCGACATCGGCCCGCGGATCGGCTGTGACGTAGTGAACGTCGTGGATGTCACTCGAAGTATCGAACTCTTCGGGCGGAGATATCTCGATCGGACCTTCACCCCGCACGAATTGCAGACGTGCGCCGGGCCGGCGCGGGATCAACGATTGGCTGCACGTTTCGCCGCCAAAGAGGCTGTGGTGAAGGTACTGCGGCCTGGTGACGTTCCCGTTCCGTGGAGTTCCATCGAAATCACTCGGGCCGAGTGGGGTGGCTGTGGGGTGACACTGTCCGGTAATGCCGCGGAACTCGCGCGGGCCCAGGATCTGCACGATTTTCAAGTATCTATCTCGCACGAAGCGGACGTGGCCATCGCAATGGTGATCGCAACACGCTCGGGCGCTCGCATCGAAAAGAAGGACGACATCGCTGATGATTGATCAGGCAATTCGGAAAGTGCTCGTCGAGCACGGTCGGCTGGCAGTCGACGTGAGCACGATCGACGGAGAGGCCGATCTTTACGAGTTGGGTTTGACGTCGCACGCGAGCGTGAATGTCATGTTGGCGCTGGAGGATTCGTTCGACATCGAGTTCCCTGACGAGTTGTTGCGGAAGAGTACTTTCGCAAGCGTCAAGGCGATCGAGGGTGCGTTGACGGAGTTGGGTGCTGCATGAACGCTCCGCAATCGCAGTGCTCCACCGGAACGGCCCTCGAGCGGGCCGCACGGTTGGCCGACGAAGTTGCAGCGGTGTGGGCCGACGAAGTCGATGCAGAAGCAAGGTTTCCGCGTGAAGCTGTCGACGCCATGCGAAGCGAACGGCTGCTGTCCGTAGCTGTGCCGAGGGAACTAGGCGGCGAAGGGCTCTCGCTGCAGGAAGTGTCGCAGATCGCCCGTGTGATCGGAACACGCTGTGCAGCAAGCGGAATGATTTTCGCGATGCATCAGACGCAGATATACTCGTTGGTCAAGCACGGCAACACCGAAGCACTACGCGAGTTTGTCGAAGAAACGGTCGACAAGCAATTGCTGTTGGCATCGGCAACCACTGAGCTGGGAATCGGTGGTGACGTCAGCCGGAGTTACTGCGCGGTGGAAGACTTGGGCGGTCACCTGCTGTTGATCAAGAACGCGCCTGTCATTTCGTACGGTGAACACTCCGACGCGATAGTCGTGACGGCTCGGCGAACACCGGAGAGTCAGCCGAACGATCAGGTTCTCGTGGTGTGTCGTACCCCAGACCTGACGCTCGAACGCACCACCGAGTGGAACACGCTGGGGCTGAGGGGTACTTGCAGTCTCGGTTACATCCTTCGGGCCACCTCGACGCCGGAGATGGTCGCCGGCGTACCGTATTCCGATATCTCCACCCACACGATGCTTCCGGTCTCGCACGTCGTCTGGAGTTCGGTGTGGTTGGGAATTGCCGACGCTGCAGTCGAGAAGGCGCGCAAGTACGTGCGTGCCGCCGCCCGCAAGCAGCCCGGTGTCACTTCCCCCGGAGCGCTGCGGCTCGCCGAAGTTGCCGCTTCGGCGCAACAATTCGCCGATCTCGTCGGCGCCTCTGCGCGCAGGTACGACCGCGCAGTCCACGCGGAGGAAAGCGTTGCCGATTTCGAGGCGACGGGAGCGGTGGGATTTTCGCTCGCGATGAACAACCTGAAAGTCACAGCGTCGACAGCGGTGGTGGAAATCGTGGGGCAGACAATGTTGATCTGTGGAATCTCGGGATATCGCGAGGACACCGAATTTTCGCTCGGTCGGCACCTTCGTGACGCGCACGGCGCAGCGGTGATGGTGAACAACGATCGAATCATGGCAGGTTCAGCGCACATGGCTATCGGATACCGGGGAACGCTATGACGAACGAGACTGTGACGATCGAGACTGTGACAGGCGAGACCGATCTGGATCGGGCCCGGGCTGCATTTCAACGTGAACTGCTCGTCGAAGGACTTCTCGTCGAGACGGAGGTGCCGGGACTCTACGGGCGTTCCGGCGTGTTCGAGGACATCGTCGACGGTATCGACCGAGTGGTGATTGCAGCGGGGCCAGGCGACGCCGCGACTCGGCTGCGGTTCCCGCCGGTGTTCCCGCGGCGCAGTTTCGAGCGCACCGACTACATCGCTTCGTTTCCCAACCTCACCGGCGCCATCAACACCTTCGCCGGTTCCAATCGCGATCACGCGCGACTGCTGGCCGATCGCGCCGAGGGACAATCGTGGGACCGCCACCTCGAGCCGACCGAGACCATGCTCGTGTCCGCAGCGTGCCATCCTGCCTATGCGCGGTACACCGGAGTTCTGCCCGAAGGCGGCGTGCTGCTGGACATCTACGGTTTTTGCTTCCGGCACGAACCGGCCATAGATCCGGCTCGCATGCAAGCGTTTCGGATGCACGAGTTCGTGACGATCGGTGACGCCGCGGCAGCGCGAGCGCATCGCGAGCACTGGATCGAGCGGGGGCTCGAGGTGCTCGGCCGGCTCGAACTCGACGCTACCCCGGTGATCGCCAATGATCCTTTCTTCGGGCGCGCCGGAAAGATGCTTGCAGCCAACCAGCGTGAAGAGAATCTCAAGACGGAACTGACAGTTCGGCTCTACGGAGATCTCGACGAGGGCACGGCGATCGTGTCCTCGAACAACCATCTCGACCATTTCGGTGTCAACTTCGACATCCGAACGGCGGAGGGGGAGGTGGCACACAGCTCGTGCGTCGGCTTCGGGATGGAGCGAATCGCGTTGTCCTTGTTGCGGACTCATGGTCTTGACGTGGCTGCATGGCCAACCTCCGTTCGTGAACGAATGGGCATCTGATGTCACGGCTCATCGACATTTCACCTGATCGCTACCGGCCCCATTCGTTGCACCAGGACGACCGCGTGTGGGCGCAGACCAACTGCTACACGGATCTGTGGATCGAAGTGTTGCATTCGCTGGGGTTGGACCCCGTCCCGGCATTGGCATGTGCCTTCTCATCGCGGTTCGACGGGACTCAGTGGACGTTCCTCAAGCTCAAGGCCGAGGACATCTACGCGCTGTACGGAATCGAAGTCGCCGAGATGAACGTCTGGCGGGCACCGCTGATCCATGTCGAGGACAACCTCGCGGTTGGGATGCTGTCGACGGTTGAAGTGGACGGATACTGGCTTCCCGACACTCTTGGAACGAGCTATCACGAGGGGCACACCAAGACCACGATCGTGCCCAATCGGATCGATCGCGTTGCCGGCGAGCTCGAGTACTTTCACAACAGCGGGTACTACTTGCTGCGAGGCGACGATTTCTCCGGCGTCTTCGATCTCGATCGTTCCTCACTTCCTTCGTTCGTGCCCTATGTCGAACAGATCAGGTTGAATCCGGTTCACGCGACCAACGCCGGAAACATCGCCGAAGTGGCTCGGCGGAATGTAGCGGTTCGAGCGGTGGGTAATCCCGTGCGAGAGCTGGGACGCAAGGTGATCGAAGACCTCGAATGGGTGCAGGGGGCGGGTATGGATGCCTTTCACCTCTGGTCCTTCGGGCTACTTCGTCAGTGCGGGGCCAGCGCGGAGCTGGCTGCCGACGCCAGCGAGTTCTTGGACACTGCAGGTTTCTCCGGGACAGGCGAAGCTGCGCCAGATTTCCGCAAAGTGGCATCCGGTGCCAAGAGCGTGCAGTTTCAGATGGCGCGTGCCTCCAGGGGTCGCGCGGTGGACCCGCGTGAGCAACTCGACGAGATGGCCGTGTCGTGGAAGAGGGCGATGGAAATCGTTGCCGACACAGTCGGCGTCGACTCGCATCGACACCTGAGGTTGGTCTGACAGTGCCTCGTTCGTCAGCAGACCTGCTGGCCGGCGCGATATGGCGATGCGCTGCAACCGAACCCGGATCCATATCTGACCCGGATGCCCTCGAAGCCGTGACCGAGTGGGTCGCAGCGTCCGTGCCTGGAACAGTCGTCGGTGCGTTACGTGCGGCGCAAACGGACGCCGGACGCACAAAGTCCGTTTCGTCGTCGTCTGTTTCAGAATCATCCGTTTCATCGTCGGACTGGTGGTTCGTGACTACCGTGGCCACGACTGGTGAGGGGTCGTGGCTGCTCCAGTTCGACGGTATGACGGCGTTTGCGGATGTCTGGATCGGCGGTGTCCGTGTCGCGTCCACTGAATCCATGTTCGCACCTGGGGAAGTGAGCATTCCGGCCGGAGTCGGCGCTGGTAAACGTGTCCAGGTGGCTGTTCATTTTCATTCTCTCTCCGCGATTTTGAGATCGAGGCGTCCTCGAGGACGTTGGCGATCGTCGATGGTCCGTGAACAGGGTCTTCGGTGGATACGAACCACGATGCTCGGTATGGCTCCCGTGTTCAGTGGTGTACCGGTACCGGTGGGTCCGTGGCGGGGTATCCGCTTGTTGGACAAGGGGATTGCCGCCGTAGTCTCTGCTGTCAAGCATGCGAGTGTTGACGGCACAACCGGTCGTGTTGCCGTCAGTGCTCGGCTCACCGGATTGCCGGCCTCGCTGGAGTACGTGACCGTGCGCGTCGGCGATCACTCGCGGCAATTGGCTGTATCCGCCGGACCGGATGGATTTCTCGAGGTGTCCGGCGTCGTCGAAGTGCCGGACGCGCAGTTGTGGTGGCCGCACACTCATGGCACCCCGCGCACTTATCGGGTGACGATGGAAGCGGTCGGAGTCTCCGAGCATCTCGGTTCAGTTGGCTTCCGGACGGTGGAGTTCGACAGATCCGATGGTGGATTCCGTTTGTATGTCAACGGCATCCGGGTGTACTGCCGTGGTTCGGTGTGGGTGCCGACCGACCCGATCTCGCTTCAAGGCGACGCCGGCACCACTCGCGTCTTGGAACGCCTGGCAGAGGCCGGCCTGAACATGATTCGAATCCCGGGGACGATGGTCTACGAGAGCGACCACTTCTGGGAGGAATGCGCGCGACTGGGCATTCTCGTGTGGCAGGACATGATGTTGGCGACGCTCGATCCGCCCGACACCGACGAATTCTTCGAACTCGTTGCCTCCGAGGTCACCGAGTTCTTGCACAGAGTGCGCGGAAATCCCGCTTTGGCAGTCTTCTGCGGCGGCAGCGAGACCGAACAGCAGCCGACCATGCTGGGCTTGGTCGATCAACACATCCCGCTCATTCATTCGAGACTGCCGGAGTTGATCTCGACGGTGGCACCCGAACTCGAGTACGTGACTTCGTCCCCCTCGGCGCCTCGCGGGGGCGAGCAATTGGCAACGCATGTCGGAAGCGGGGTCGCTCACTACTTCGGGGTGGGTGCCTATCGTCGTCCACTGGCCGACGTGCTCAGCGCGCGAGTACGTTTTGCGACCGAATCATTGGCATTTTCGATTCCACCGTCGAATGCGGTGATCGAGAACGAATTCGGTTCACTCGCCGTCGCGGGGCACCACCCGGCATGGAAAGCCGCGGTGCCTCGGGACAACGGATCGTCGTGGGATTTCGAGGATGTTCGGGACCACTACGTCCACGCGCTTTTCGGCGAAGACGCTCGTGAAGTCCGGTGGTCCGACCCGGAACGCTATCTCGACCTGGGGCGAGCAGCTGTATGTGAGGCGTTCGCATCGACGCTCGGATACTGGCGTCGCCCGGACTCTCGGTGCGACGGCGCCTTGACACTCGCACTGCGAGACCTGGAGCCCGGACCGGGATGGGGGGTCCTCGATTGGAGCGGCAGCCCCAAAGCTCCGTGGTTCGTGCTCCGTAGGAGCGCCAAACCGATTGCGCTCCTCGTCACGGACGACGGTATGGACGGATTGAGGCTCGACGCGATCAACGAGACCGCCGAACCTGTCGTCGGCGAGATCAGGTTTCGAGCGCACAGTCGGTCAGGTGTCGTCCCGGTCGACGTCGCGCTACCGGTCAAGGTGGAAGCGCATTCAAGTCTGACCTGGTCCGTGGACAGCCTTGTCGGCCGTTTCACCGACCTCACTCACGTCTTTCGGTTCGGGGCGCGGACATACGACGCCGTCACCGTCACACTCGAAGACGAAGACGGCGAGATGGTGGACGAAGTGGTCCACCTCCTGGGGGGTCCGGCGCGGCCTCGCGAGCGATCGGTCGGACTTGTTGCCACAGCGCGCAACGTCGGTGACTCGGAGTGGGTAGTCGACGTCTCGACGGATGCTTCAGCCCAATACGTTGCCCTCGAACTGCAGTGCTTCGAGCCCGAAGACTCCTGGTTCCACCTCGCGCCGAACGGTCGCAGGACTGTACGCCTACGGAGAACCGGTCAGGCGACGAAAGTGATCGGTCGCGTTCGGGCGCTCAACTCGCACGTGAGTGTGGCCGTGGCGCCGCCGATCACTCCGGTCACACAATCCTCGCCGTCCAAGCGGACGTCGAAGAAGACGAGTGCTACGGGAAACTGAACGGATCGGACTGCGCTGCGAGATCGCACACCGATAGAATCGAACCGGCGCACAACTCTGCCTCGGTGGGGATATTGCGCTCGGGCTGTGCGTCCGCAACCCGTCATCACTGTTCAGGAGCGCGTTCGTTGACTTCCTTGTCCTCTGCCCAGACTGCGCTCGCTGGACTCGCCGAGGTCGCCCTCGCAGATGCCGCGTTCACTCCGGTGATCGAATCCATCGGATCGGCCGCCTTGGACATCGTGGCTCCGAAGCCGGCTCGACCGTTCATCGCCGCTGCACTCGCCGCTCGCACGCCGGTGCTGCTGGTGACAGCCACCGGTCGTGAAGCCGACGATCTGACTTCGGAACTCACCGAGATGCTCGGTGGAGGAGTGGCGCAGTTTCCGTCGTGGGAAACATTGCCGCACGAGCGACTGTCGCCGAGCGCGGATACCGTTGGGCGACGGGTGGAGGTACTGCGCAGACTCGCCAGACCAGACGACGCCTCGTACGGATCGCCACTTCGGGTGATCGTCACCACGGTGCGCTCTCTCGTTCAGCCGATGGCGCCAGGCCTGGGCGAGATAGAACCGATCACGTTGCGCGTCGGCACCGAGATCGATTTCGATTCCGTTCTGGTTCGTCTGGTGGAGATGGCGTACAGCCGCGTCGACATGGTGGGAAAGCGTGGTGAGTTCGCGGTCCGTGGTGGCATTCTCGACCTGTTCTCGCCGACGGCGGATCATCCGGTCCGTATCGAATTCTGGGGTGACGAGGTATCGGAGCTTCGCTACTTCTCAGTTGCCGATCAGCGTTCGCTAGCGGACGTCGACGTCGATTCCGTGATCGCGCCGCCGTGTCGTGAACTGATTCTGACAGCTGATGTTCGTGATCGAGCTGCCGCACTCGCTGCTGAGAACCAGGCTGACGCGTCGTTGGTCGAGATGCTGGACAAGATCTCGGCAGGTATCCCCGTCGAGGGGATGGAAGCTCTGCTCCCGGTTCTCAAACCCGGTGAACTGCAACTACTTTCCGATGTACTTCCCGAAGGGGCGCACATTCTTCTGTGTGATCCGGAAAAGGTGCGCACCCGCGCCACCGACCTGGTGCGCACCGGCCAGGAATTCTTGGAAGCATCGTGGACGGCGGCGTCGATCGGCGGCGCTGCACCGCTCGACACGTCGATCCTCAACGGCGGAGGAGTCGATCTCGGTGCCTCCGCGTACCGGTCGCTTCGTCATGTTCGCGAATCTGCCGAAGCTGCCGGCCGACCCTGGTGGACAGTCAGCCCGCTGGCGTCGGGAAACGGTGAAGAACTCGAACTCCCGGTGCATGCGGCACCGCAGGTGCGCGGTTCCGACGACCTGTTGGCCGAGCTGTTCGTCAGCCTTCGGGCGCACGTGAGCACGGGCGGTCGCGCGGCGATCGTGGTGGCAGGTGCCGGAACCGCAAGCCGCGTCGTGGAGCGACTCGGTGAAGCCGAAGTGCCCGCCAAGATGCTCGATGCCGGCGCTACCCCCGCCCGTGGACAGGTCGCGGTGCTCCGCGGATCACTGCATGACGGACTGGTACTCGCCGGCGACGACTCGACGCCTGGGATGGTGATCGTCACCGAGTCCGATCTGACCGGCAACCGCGTTGCCGCGGTCGGCGACGGAAAGCGCTTGCCGGCCAAGCGCCGCAATCAGGTTGATCCCCTCGCGCTGTCGGCAGGGGACATGGTCGTGCATGATCAGCACGGTATCGGCCGGTTCGTCGAAATGGTCGAACGCACCATCGGTGGGGCGCGTCGTGAATACCTGGTCATCGAATACGCGCCGAGCAAGCGCGGTCACCCGGGCGATCGTCTGTTCGTCCCGATGGAATCGCTCGATCAACTCTCCCGATATGTCGGTGGGGAGTTGCCGGCGCTGAGTAAGCTCGGTGGATCCGACTGGGCTAACACCAAACGTAAGGCCCGCAAGGCAGTTCGTGAGATCGCGGGCGAGCTGGTTCAGCTCTACGCAGCGCGTCAGGCTGCTCCCGGGCATGCGTTCGGCCCGGACACCCCGTGGCAGAAGGAACTCGAAGACGCATTCGCTTTCACCGAGACGATCGACCAGTTGACCGTTATCAGTGAGGTCAAGGCCGACATGGAGAAGCCGGTTCCGATGGACCGGGTGGTCATCGGTGACGTCGGGTACGGCAAGACGGAGATCGCCGTTCGCGCCGCGTTCAAGGCAGTGCAGGACGGCAAGCAGGTGGCGGTGCTGGTGCCGACGACTCTGCTTGCACAGCAACATCTTCAGACCTTCACTGAACGAATGGCGTCGTTCCCGGTAAAGGTGCGAGGGCTGTCCCGGTTCACCGACGCCAAGGACTCGAAGGAAATCATCGCCGGCATGGCGGAAGGTGAGATCGACATCGTCGTCGGTACTCACCGGTTGCTGCAGACCGGTATTCGCTGGAAGGACCTCGGGCTTGTGATCGTCGACGAGGAACAGCGATTCGGAGTCGAGCACAAGGAACACATCAAGGCGCTACGCACCCACGTCGACGTCCTGACGATGTCGGCTACCCCGATTCCTCGTACTCTCGAGATGAGCATGGCCGGGATCCGCGAAATGTCCACGATCCTCACACCGCCGGAAGAACGTCATCCTATCCTCACGTACGTCGGCGCGTATGCGGACAAGCAGGTTGCCGCGGCCATCCGGCGTGAACTTCTGCGCGACGGTCAGGTCTTCTACGTTCATAACCGTGTCAGCTCGATCGACAAGGCAGCCAAGAAGATCCGCGAACTCGTCCCGGAGGCTCGCGTCGTCGTCGCGCACGGTCAGATGAACGAGGACACTCTCGAAAAGACCGTGCAAGGATTCTGGGAACGCGACTTCGACGTGTTGGTCTGTACCACGATCATCGAAACCGGTCTGGACATCTCGAACGCGAACACACTGATCGTCGAACGCGCGGATTCGCTGGGCCTCTCGCAGTTGCATCAGCTTCGCGGACGCGTCGGGCGTAGTCGTGAACGTGGATACGCCTATTTCCTGTACCCGGCCGAAAAGCCTTTGACGGAAACGGCATACGACCGACTGGCAACGATTTCGCAGAATTCGGACCTCGGCGCGGGTATGGCCGTCGCGATGAAGGACCTCGAAATCCGTGGAGCCGGAAACGTTCTGGGCGCAGAGCAGTCCGGCCACGTCGCGGGGGTCGGGTTCGATCTGTACGTCAGGCTGGTCGGTGAGGCGGTCGAAGCCTTCCGGGCTGCAGCCGACGGCAAACCGATCACAATGGACGAGGGCACGAAGGAAGTCCGGATCGACCTACCGGTGGACGCGCACATCCCGCCCGACTACGTCACCAGTGACAGGCTCAGGTTGGAGGGGTACCGCAAGCTCGCTGCGGCAACTGATTCCGACGGCATCGCTGCCGTAGTCGAAGAACTGGTCGATCGCTACGGCCCACTGCCCGAAGAGGTTCGACGGCTGATCTCGGTGGCCAAGCTTCGACTGCTCTGCCGCGAGTATCAACTGGAGGAAGTCGCCGTCACCGGAACTCAGCTCAAGATCTCGCCTATGTCACTGCCCGATTCCAAACAGATCAGGCTCAAGAGGATCTATCCGAGCGCGCAGTACCGGGCAACGACCGGGCTCGTGCAACTCCCGCTGCCTCGCACCGGCGGAGTCGGCTCGGATCGCCTGCGGGACGTCGAATTGCTCCAGTACATCGCGGACTTCATCCTGGCGATTGACGGGCGCGCCGCCGGTGCCGTCCTGGTCGAGGCGTGAGCACACGGTGAACGAATCGCCCGTCGTCGTACTGCTCGATCCTTTGCGGCCGCATGTCTTTCCGCTGGAGGCGCTCCCGTTCCTGTCCGGCGCGATCGATATCGACCCGGACGTCCCCGACTCGGTACGCGGCGCACTGCCGGCCACGACACCCGGCGCCGCGGTGACTGTGATGATGGACACCGCCGAGCCGAAGATCGCGGCGTTGTCTGCCGCTGGGGTAAAGATGATTCGCGCCGAACCCATTCACGGCGATCGACTGGTGGAAGCGGCGTCGATCATGGACCGGTTGTGGAATCGCGGCGGTTGGGAGTCGACCCAGACGCACGAGAGCCTCTCCGTTTACCTCGTCGAGGAGACCTACGAGGTACTCGACGCGATTCGAAGCGACGACGAGAGCGATCTTCGGGAGGAACTCGGAGACCTGTTGCTTCAGGTGTTGTTCCACTCGCGGATCGCTCAAGCACACGGTGTTTTCGAATTGGACGACGTGGCCGGTGCATTGATCGCGAAACTCGTGCACCGCAGCCCGCACCTGGTCAGTTCCGGGGCGGTCGACATCGCTGAGCAAGAGCGGGCGTGGGACGCTTTGAAGGCTGCCGAGAAGGCTCGCGCGTCATCCATGGACGGCATCGCTCGGTCGCAGCCGCCGTTGCTCCTCGCCGAAAAAGTACTGAGCAGGGCCGCCAAAGCTGGTGTGATCGAAAGCGCCGATGAAGCTGATCTGGAAGCTCTGATCGAGCAGTGCCGACGCGCCGACACTGCACTCCTGGGCGCCCTGGACATGCTGATCGCCGACATTCGGATTCGTGAGGGAAGACGTCTCGAAGACGTGGAGGATTAGCCCACTTTGACGTAATTGCCCGGTAATCACCTGGCAATCGGAAAATAGCTTGGGCTTGGTGAGTGCAGTTGAAACAAACCTAAGGTATGTTTACGTACGAAATGAGCAACACTGGGTCGTTTTCTTGCATGAATTGGCCTTTGATCGGCGGTTATGTAGGGGGGTCCGATGACGGTTCATTTCTGCACTGCGAGCAGCGAGGTACGGCAACCGGCGGGGTGTTGCCGTACCTGGACGCTCGCGGTGGCTACCGATCAGCGATCCCCCAAGCCGTTCGATCCGCTGACGCCGTTCGTATGACAAGAAAGACTGATGGCAAATGAGCGTTCATGCTGAGGTGGAGAGCCGGTCGGCGGTATCGCAGGATTCCGCTCATGTCGGAACAGACTGGCGCCGGGCATACCGGAAGCGGATCGCAGTGAGCGATTCGATCACGGTCCTGTTCGTGATCGCACTCGCTCAGATCGGCAGTATGTGGCCGCATCCCATCGAGTGGCTGACACCACTTAAAGTGATCGCGTCTGCAGCGTTGGGCGGACTGTGGATGATCGCCCTCGCACGGGGGCGTAGCCGTCATCAGGCGATGCTGGGCGAGGGCAGTGACGAGTACGAGAAGGTACTGCTCGCTACCGGCCAGGTCTTCGGAGTAGGCGCATTGGCCGGGATCATTCTGGGCGTGGGAATTGCGCGAAGCTACCTCATGATCGCACTGCCCGTCGGACTCGCTGCGCTGCTTCTCGGACGTTACCTCTGGCGACGCGACATTCGAAGGAAGCGTGCGATCGGGGATTGCCGTAACTCGGTGCTGTTGGTCGGTGGACATGCGTCCGTCGTTGCTACTACGCGTGCCTTCGTGCGGGAATCCTCGGCAGGCTACGACGTTGTGGGAGCGTGCATTCCGCGTCGGGCGACCGCGTTGGACGATCACATCGTTGTCGACGGAGCAGCAGTCCCGGTAATGGGCAACGAGTTCGAGGTAGTCGAGGCGATGCGCGCAAGTGGCGCAGACACCGTCATCGTAACCGGGACCGAAGACCTCGGACAGGTGGGCATTCGCAAACTGATGTGGGACCTCGAAGCCGAGGGCGTCGACATGGTGGTTTCACCGGTCGTGGCCGATGTGTCGAAGGCTCGCTTGATGTTTCGCCCTGCGGCGGGACTCCCGTTGATTCACGTTGCGCGGCCGCGCTACCAGGGCGCGAACCGGCTTGCGCCCGCTGTTTTCGACGCGGTGTTCTCGATGCTGATGATCCTCCTCGTGGCGCCGGTCATGCTCGCCGCTGCCGCTGCAGTCAAGTTCACGTCGAAAGGCCCGGTGTTCTACAAGGCGGAACGCATCGGCCTCAACGGGAAACCGTTCCCCATGTTCAAGTTTCGTACCATGGTGGAAGGCGCCGATCAGCAGGTTGTCGATCTGATGGGGGACAACGAAGGCGCCGGAGGTGTGTTGTTCAAGATGCGTGAGGATCCACGAATCACGTCCGTCGGCAAGATCCTTCGTCGATTGAGTATCGACGAGCTACCGCAGTTCTTCAACGTCATTCGCGGAGAGATGAGCGTTGTCGGCCCGCGGCCGCCATTGCGTCGCGAGGTCGAGATGTACGACGACGAGGTTGCCCGGCGCCTGCTGGTCAAGCCTGGCATCACCGGTCTCTGGCAGGTAAGTGGTCGCAGTGATCTCTCGTGGGAAGAATCTGTTCGACTGGACTCTTCCTACGTGGAGAATTGGTCTATCCTGCAAAATCTTTCGATCATTACTCGTACCGTCTCAGCGGTCGCGAAAAGCGACGGAGCGTACTGACTACGCGGTTGGTGCCGGCGCGGATATCCGCGCCGGGCACCCTCCTGTCAGCTGTCGAGCTCAACAATGCGAGAACAGATTCTTGACGTAGCCGGCAGTTTGGTAGGCGTAGTTGAATGCCCACGTCCCGATCGAGAGTTCCGGACGGCTTGCGACCATGACCAGTTCTCCTTGATAACACTGCGAAATGATGTGCCGCGCCCGCGAGATATGAGGAACGAACGTCACGACGATGACAGTCTTCCATCCGTTGGCATTAGCCATTCTCTCGATTTCGAACCCCTCGCCCTCGGTGGTGGACGGTGACGGGACGAAACAGTCGACAGGGAAGTCGAACGTACCCTCGCAGATCGACCGCATCTTCTTGTCGTTGTCGCCGTAAGGATTCGAGAAGATCAGGCGTGGTGCGTAACCGTCTTTCATCAGTTGGATTCCGACCTCCTCGCGTCCGTCGTGTGCTCCGCCGAGGACAACGATAGCGTCAGCACTTCGTGGTGCATCGATCTTGGGTGAGACGAAGACGGGCCAACCCGTTGCCGCACCAAGGGCGAGGAGTGATAGAGGTATGCCCGCAATCTTCAAGGCCGATTTGATCTGTTTGATGGCCCCACAATACCTGGACTCAGGAGACGACGATGACCGGATGGCAACCACTTCGGACGGTGGCGGGGTTGACCGCCTTACGGGATGCCTATGGGCAGAACATGTCTGGACTCGTACCTGAGACCGGTGTGTATCTCGCCGACGACGGTTGGTGGATCGCTCTCACGGGTGCACCCGATCCCAGCTACAACCTTGCATTGGTCCATGGGGGTGATGTGCGGAAAAACACGGTCGCCGTTGTGGAACGAGTGCTCGCAGAGCGACTGCGCACCGTTGTCATGCTCGCCGGGGCGGGTCTGGATGCCGCGACCGTCCTCGCGGATGCAGGGTGGGTGTGCGTAGGTTCGAGTTCGCTGCGCGCGCTACCGAATTCTCCGTCAGCGCCGGATGCCGCGGTGCGGATCCTGGAAGATGGCGACCTGCGTTCAGCACGACAACTTGCGGAGGATGTTTTCGGTATCGATCGCGAATCTGCGACTCTGGTGTATCAGGAGGCGGCCCCCGACCGACCAAGTGAGCGTTCAGTCGTCGGCCTGTTCGAACTCGACACGCTGCAGACCGCAGCGATGCTGTCGTTCGGTAAGCCCATCAGCACTGTGTGGGCGGCCGGAACCAGGGCGCAAGGACAGCGGCGCGGACATGGGTTACGGGTCCTTCGGCAAGTGTCGGCAGCCGCATTCGAGGCTGTCGGCGACGGCGCCGTGTGTGGTCTCGCCAGCGCTGCCGGCAATGCTCTGTACGACGCGAGCGGAGCCGAAATCGTCGAGTACTGGCAGATGTGGTCGCGACCGCGATGGCTACTTGGTAGCTGACATCAGCCGTCAGGTATGTTTGTGTGCGTTCGGCAAACTTTTGGTTTCTTTCAGCTACGCTTCAACGCGCGATCCAATCGGGGGTACTCAAGATGGCAGATTCGAGTACCAGGGATGCGGTGATACGTCGCGAACTCGGCGTTCCGCCCACTTTCGACCTGGTGAGGCATGCACGAAACCTTGCAAGAGTGTTCTTCCCCGCTCTTGTCATCGCATTGCTCGTCGGTGGGATTGTCTACGCTGTGCGGGGAAGCGCGACACCGGTGTATCAATCCGACATCGTCGCGGAGGTTCAGTCTGCCTCTCAGATCGTCGTGACGGACGCGAACCTCGGCCAGTTGGTTGCCCCCTATGTCGCACTGGCCACCGATAGCGATGTGGTTGCCGCCATCCACGACCAGTTGAATAACGGGTGGACGACAGCGGATGTCTCGAGCCACATCTCGGTGACGCCGGGTACTTCTCCGGCATTGGTATTCGTCAAGGCGACTGCCTTCAGTCAGGCTGACGCGGACGCGCTGGCACGAATAGTCGTCGCCACCTTGAGCGACGCGCAGGCGCGACGCAATGCAGACACGCTGGATCGTCGTACCCGAGTTCTCACCGACGACATCGCTCGATTGAACGGGGACTTGGACGCAGCGCGGCGAGAAAGCTTGGACGAATACGAGACGCCCGCCGACGATCCGACTATCAAGGCGGATCTCGACGCGAGGCTGGAGCAGTTGCGCCAGTTGAGATCGACCGTATCCGGTTCCGACCGACTGCAGTTGCTTTCCGCCCCCGCGGGAACGGGTCTGCCGGTTGCGCCGAAGCCACTCGTCGAGTCGGCGGTTGCGTTCTTGGTGGTCCTCATTCTCGCTGCCGAAATCCTCTCTGCCTGCCGGGGTCGATTCAGTTCGCGAGTGACCGACGCGTGGGCACGTCGAACGGCCCGGAAATACGGAGCCTCACTACTCCTGCAGCACTCCGAAGCCGCTGAGTTTCCGCCGAACCTCGCGCTGACGATATGCCAGCGTGCAAGTCTCGGTGATCATGTCCTGGTGCTTTCGGGTGACGGCGTCCCCTCCACATCATGGGATGTTCCTGCGCACGTGCGATCCGGGGTCTCCCGATATTCGCTGAAGTCGGACTGGTGGCGCCGATTTGACTCCAATGGAACCGGGTTTGCCCTGGTTGTTGTCTCCGCACAGCACGCCAACCAACGGGAGATCGTCGAATGCCTCAGGGCTTTGGCCGAAGTCGATGTTGCGCGAACACTGGTACTCGTGGGTCCGTCTGCTCCCGAGCCTCTCCTCGACGTACTTACCCTCGCGGTGCTGCGTCGCAGACGCAGGCCCGCAAGTTCAGTGAAACTGGCGGCCGAGCCGACCAACTCGGCCACGAACTCACAGGCCCCGTCCGACAGCGCCTGGGTGAAGTCCGGTGCGCCGCGGCTGAACGAGCCTTCCGTTGCCGTGCCGTACGGAATGGATACTTCCGCCCTGGATTCGAGAAGGGATCGCGCCAGCCTGGTGGATGCGAAAACGGTCAGTATTGCGAAGAAGAACCTGCCGAAGGCTACGCCCAAGCCGAGCGCAGGGGTCGAGATCGAAGAGCCGCAGATCGTGCAGGCTGTTGATATCGAGGGCGCCGGAGTCGAGGCGTCCGCAGTGGAGATTTCCGGAGCGGAGTCGACCAGCAATGATGCAACTGGTGTCAAGGCGTCCGGGGAAGCCGACGGCATCGACTCCGAAGCCTCGACCGAACGAATTATGTTGACCTCCAAAGATATAGCGGAAATTCGAAAGAGGAGGCAAAGAACTCGCGTGAGCCTTATACGTTCGGATTCAGCAGACGGACAGTCGGAATCCTGAAGGACCGGGCTTTCACTAGATCTTGGGTGTGCTGCACCCTCCAACTGCCTGTTTCACCGCTGCGAGTGCGGGTTTCGGAGTGTAATTGATCGTGACCAGACCGAAGTTCTGTTCGATATCCGAAGTGTTGGTTCCGCGATCACGCATGCTGTAGATGAAAATGCGCTCGATGTAACCGAGCACCTTTGCTTGCGCGAATCCATCCGAGATGATGTTGGCCTGTAATTGCGGGCTGACGGCGGTCGGGCCTGTACCTGTCGGAGCTCCGAATTCGGTTGCCCAGACTTTCTTTCCGCTGTCCCCGTTCTGCACCATCGATTCTCGCATCAGTCGGATCCTGTAGAAAGTGTTCCAATTCTGGGTGGACGAATCCGAAGGTAGCGCAGGCCAACTGTACGGATGGATCGAAAAGACATCGAATGAAGACTTTGCTCCTGCCGCGTACATACCCTTGAGATATGTGACCGGTGAGATGTCGGATCCGTTGTCGACGGCCGGTGCCAAACCGCCGTTGAGAATCTTTGCACCCGGTTGTACCGCACGGATACTTTCAGATGCGGCTTTCAGGAGTGCAGTGTATGTGTTCACATTCGGCTTGGGGCGGAAGAATTGTGTCAGGTTCGGTTCGTTCCAAATCTCCCAAGTGCTGATTCTGTTCGAGTACCGTTGTGCTGCTTGTTGTGCAAACTTGGCAAACGCGGCCGGATCGGATGGATACCCGTGGGTATCGTTGACCCCGGCGACGCGAGCCCAAGCCGGCGTGTACGTAACGATTCCCAAGACGCTCAATCCTTGGAGACGTGCTCGATCGACGACGCGGTCCGTTGCGCTCCAATTCTGTTGGCCCTTGGTTGATTCGACGGCGGACCAATCGACGTCGAACCTGAGCCAGGTCGCGCCAGCATTCTTCATTGCGGTCAGTTCTGCATCGAGATCATTCTGAGAGAGACCGTTGAGTGGGGCACCCGCGGCGATCCCTAAACCAACGGAACTGCACGTCGAGTTCGGGGTTGGGGTTGTTGTTGGAACTGGACTCGGTGCACACGCGCTCAATGACCCGACAGTCAACAGGGCGCAGGCGAGGGACAATCGAAGTCGACTCACGCCGACCACCTTCTTTCCACAGTGACTCGAAACCGGTGCGGGACAGACAAGTTGGAAGCCGAACTAGATGACCAATCCGACAAATCAAAGAATTGCATGAATTGGGTCACTTGGCACCAGTCTCGAAGTCGGTTCTGCAGTACTTCCGTCCGGTTGGGTGCTACTGCGAAATGCGCCGGTTGGTATTGTCCGATTTTCTCGGTGACTGTGGTCGAAAATGATCAATAGTTCAGAGGCATCCTCCAGTTTCGTTTGCATCTTGCAACACGGCCATTGCGGGCTTCGGTTCGAAGTCGAGATTCAGAAGGCCAAAGTTTTGTTCGCGATCACCGGGATCGGAGCCGCGGTCCTGGAGACTGTAAACGAAGACCTTCTGAACGAACCCGAGGCTACGCGCTTCGTTGAATCCGTCACGCAGTATCTCGGCTTGCATCGACTCGGTCACAGCGTCGAGACCAGTTCCTGTTGGTGCCCCGAATTCGGTCGCCCAAATAGATTTGGTCGAGTCGCCGTTTGCAACCATTGTGTCGTGCATCAGCCGCATTCGATAGAAAGAGTTCCAGTTTCGAGTCAACGGGTCCGAGGGCAGTGCCGGGTAGGTGTACGGATGCATTCCGACAACGTCGAAGTGTTGTCCAGCTCCATATTCGTAGATATTCGCGAGGAACGTCGTGGGGCTTATGTCAGCGCCGTTGTCAGTTGCGGGGGACAAGCCACCGGAGACAATTGTTGCGCCCGGTTGCACTGCCTCGATTGCTACGCTCGATGCGGCGAGCAGCTTCGAGTAATACTCAGGATCCGGCGTCGGATTGAAGAATGTTTGGAGATTGGGCTCGTTCCAGATCTCCCATGACGAAATGGAATTCGAGTAGCGGGCAGCGGCAAGCGCCGCGAACCTACCGAACGCGTCCGGGTCGGCCGGACGGGTATGCGTGTCAGGACTCGTCGCTGCCGGATCTCTTGCCCAGGCAGGCGTGTAGGTGATGAGACCGAGAATCTCGAGCCCGGAAGATTTCGCGATGTCCACGAGGCGATCGGTTCCGGACCAGTCGAAGGTGCCCTCGGTACTTTCGATGGCGGACCAGTCGATGTCGAATCTGACCCAGTGCGAACCCGATGATCGAATAGCTTCCACCGTTCGATCCATTTCGGCGTCACTCATTGCGGTATAGCCGGAACCCAGTGCGATGCCAGTATTGTCTGACGAAGGTTGAACTGCGCAAGGTTCGCCGGTTGCGGTAATCGAAGAATGGACTACCAATCCGACAATCAACAAGACCACTGCGACTGCGGCGACTCGACGTGCCTTAGCCATCGATGAGCTCCTTCAGCAGAGCCGGAAGATTCTTCTGGATGTCATATCGGTCCTCTACCTTCCGCCGGCCGATGCGTGACAATTCGGATCGTGCACTCCCGTCCTCCAACAGTCTCGTTATCTCGGCTGCGAGTTCTACTGAATCAGATGGCTCGACGAGCGATCCGGCGCCGTCCCCCAGCAGCTCGCTGGTGCCGCCGAGATCGGTTCCGACGACTGGCACTCCGATGCTCATTGCTTCGAGTGCCACGAGTGGGCCGGCTTCGGGAGAGGTGCTCGCAGAAATCGCGATGTCCCATCCTTTGATAGTTGCCAGTGAATCGACATATCCGAGAAATGTGACGCGACCCGCCAGATCCGGCTGCTGTGCGCGTTCACGAAGTACTTGTGCGTACATTTCATCGCCCGGGAACGGAAGTCCGGCGATTTCGAGTTGGACGTCCACTGTGCGGGCGATGGCATCCATCAACACCAAGTGGCCTTTCCACGGCGTCAGTGACCCGATGATTCCGACAACTCGGCGTGCCGGTGATCGAACTTCCGTTACCTCAGGGGGAACTACAACACCAAGTCGTGACACCGAGGTGGGAATTCCCAGCGAAAGAACAGGAAGCGATGTCGGTCCGGAGACGGCGACTGCTCGTCGTATCCCGGGTTTTGCAATCCGTACGACGATTCGTTGTTTTGTGCTCGAGAGAGTGTCGTGGACAAGCCACGTTGCACGTTGCGGTACGCGGCCGAGCCTGATCACCGGCAATGCGAACAGTGAGTTGACTATCACGGTCGAGCTGGCCGACTGAGCCCGAGACGCAATGATGCGCCCGGCAATTCGCCAATTCTTTGCAACTTCGAGAATCGCCAGGACGCGTGCCAGACCCCCTTCGCCTCTGAGCGACAGGGTTGGTAGCGTGACCGTTTCGAAGTCGACTGACGCGCGTGCGCGATCCCTCAGCGGCCCTTCCGGACAAGCCAACATTACCGTGAAACCCTGCTCGTGTGCCAAACGCATCAGTTGGAGCATGACCAGTTCGGCGCCGGAGATCTCTCCAGTGTGGCTGACGAAAATGATCGTTCGTGTCATTTTACTTCCCTGTCGGGTTTTACCATTGCGAGTGGCGACTTCCCGCCCGCGAGCGATACAAGTGCATAGATTCCGACTGTCCCAAGTGGAGCGAGAACCGAAACGACTGGCCATGGCACGCCCAACCTTTCGACGCAGATCGTTCCTGCCACTGTGACCACCGCGCAGAGGGCGACGGCCGCTCCGAGCGGGAGCATCGGAAACATTCTGTGAACCGGCAGACTTTGCCGCACTACAATCCAAATTGCAACGAAAAGAAGCAGTTCGGTCGATACGGTCGCAACTGCCGCTCCGTTGAATGACATTCGAGGAATCAACACGATGTTGACCACGATATTGAAGAGTAAGCCGCCCAATGCAATCCACGGATATATTCGATGCCGGCCGCTCGCAACCAGGATCATCAACCCCAACTGGGTGAGCATCGAGAAGCATGCGCCAAGCACCAACAGTCGCGTCGAGGTCCCTGCAATTGCGAACCGCTCTCCGTACAGAAAGGTGAGCACTCCGGTGGCAGCAGGCCAGAACGCGGCGATCGATGCGCTCCCGAGAACTGTCAGGACGATGAATGTTTCGCGGCTTCGTTCGCGGAACACTGCCACGCTGTCGGGCCAATAGGACACGAGAAGTGTTGTTACCGGGGTGACTACGGTGATTGCGACGATTTGCAGAAGGTCCGCGAATTTGTACCCGATGGTGTACAAGCCGACCGAATCGAAAGTATCGAGCTTGCCCAAGAGCAGCACATCAACTTTGGACAGAAGCGTGACCAAAGCGAAGCCGATGCTCAAAGGGATTGCTTCGATCAGCATTTCCCGCCACCTACGAAACTGCGCTCGTGACGACGGCCTAGGCCCGGCGACGCCCTTTCGGACACCGCGCACTTTCACGACGGCCGCGACCACTTCGTTGATGACCGCAGGGATGACGAGAACGAGGAGGATCGGCTGCCACAAAACCGCGACGATGGTCGCGACAAGCTGGGCGAGTTGCCCGACGCCCTCGGCGATCGCGACATACGTCATGCGCAGGCGGCTCTGGTACATGACGGAAAGTGCATGGCTGGGAGTGGCAACGACAACGACCAAACCAGCGACCGCCGTTGCTTCGACCACTTCTGCGGGGTAGCGGAGAATCCAAACATAACCCACCGCGACGATGTATCCGAAAAGACCAAGGGCGACCCGTAGGGATATGAACGCGGTGGTGACCAGCGAAACTTCCCACGGATTGCACTCGACCAACTTCGCGAGCACCACTCGGCCGACGCCGAGATCGGTGACGACGGACAACAATCCGAGCAATCCGAAGATGAGGGAGAACTTACCGAATTCGTCAGGGCTGATCGAACGCGCGATCAGAACCGAGCCGGTCCACCCCATCGCTGCCACTGCGATCCGGCTTCCGAGCATGATCGCAGTGCTTCGGCGTGCATCGTTCGCAGTCAAATCCGGAGCGGCCGGCCCGTGGATTTTCGTCTCTCGCTCGCGACGTTCCTTCTCGAACTTGTCGATAGCGGCCTGGCGCAATTCGGCGAACTCTCGCGGCGATACGGGCTCGGTGCCCGTCGAATTGCGATTCGTCATGAGCAACTCACACGCTCAGCCCTGCAGTGCGGTACGCGTCAACCGTGTATTCGGCTGTTCGGGTCCACGTCGAGCGGGCCGCGACACGTGGCGCAGATATACGGAGTGCGGTGTTGACATCGTCGTCCAGGACGACTGAGCGAAGAGCGGCCAACCAGGAAGCCTTGTCGTGCTTGCGGACAAGCACGGCGGCGTTGTCGGCGAATTCGGTCAGTGCTCCGACCGCACTCGCAACCACTGCCGCGCCGCACGCCATGGCTTCGAGTGGCGGCAGACCGAACCCCTCGTAGTGGGAGGAGTAAGCGACAGCAGTTGCGGCGGAATAGAGTGCCGGAAGGTCTTCTGTCGCGACGTAACCCAATCCTCGGGCGGAATGGGGCGCGTCGGGGCCCGTCGAGCCGGAGCCCGCCAGCAGAAAAGGAATCGACAGCTCCGTGCACGCTTCGGCGACCAGAGCGACATCTTTTCGAGGTTCGATCGTTCCGACCTGCAGCACGAATCGCTCCGGTAGTTTCAATCGCCGCCGAACTTCGGTCACTGCAGCTTCGGTGGGGATCGTGGCCCAGGATGCGGGTGCCAGCGGCGTGACAACGGCATGCCGACCGCTCAGCGCGAGTATTCGTTCGGCGGTGAAGTCCGATACTGCAATGACGACGTCGGCCTTGCGTAGCGCCGCGGACAGGAGTCGGCGTTCGCCAGCTGCTCGATATCGACTGAAGGCCCACGGAACGTCGAATACCGACATGTCGTGAAACGTCGAGATCTTCAGGCCGCCTTGCCCGATCGGGAGGTCGACGTCGAGGCTGTGGAACAAGTCGCTGCCCGCGACCGGCACCATCGCCCACGCGGCTCTGTGTGCTCCGGAGGCAACAGGGCGCGTCACGGCGCGCACGCCGGTTGGAATCTCATCGACAGCGTCGATTTGCACTGTTGCGCTGAGGTTCGTCGATTCGCTGATCAGTGGGGAGAGTTCTCGGAGTAGTTCGCGTGCATAGGTTTGGACGCCGCCCCCACCAGGTCGGAGTGCCATGGCTCCGAGGGTGATTCGTGATCGGATATCGCTTCTTTCTCCGAGTGGTGTTGAGTCAGTGCGCATCCCACGGTTCCAATCAGTAGCCAAAAATAGAGGTCGAGGGGAAATATCTCGAAATATGTCGAGACGACAGAAGCGACCGCGGCCGCGACGATCGAGGCGCTGACACCGAGAGCCAAAGCGCCGTCCGAGCCGGGAAGCACACGCGATGCCCTCAGCGCGGACGCTCCGGAAGATATGAGGACCAGGACAAAAATCCACAAGCCGATCGGTCCGAGCTCGACTGCGACTTTCATGTAGTAGTTGTCGGGCTGATAGGGGATCAGCCCAAGTGTTGTCGCGGCCTTGATCGTCATCGTGTTGAGCATCGGTTGCGCTGCTTCCGCCGCCTTTGCTGCCGCGGATCCTGTTGCGCCCAGACCTTGCCCGAGTGGATGCACGAACAGCGAGCTGATTGTCGACGACCATCCGCTACCGCGTTCTTCGAGACTGTACGACGAGAACAGTGGTTTGACGATTGATGGTGGTGCCAACAGAAGTACAAAGGGAACGGCAGCGGCAGCCGCGCCGAACAACATCAAGATAGACCGATACTTGTATACGGCAATCCAGAGAAGCCCGACAGCCAACCCGATGTAGCTGGCCCGCACAATCGAGACTCCCATGCCTACGACCATGATCGGAGTTGCGGCCAGAAAGATAATGTTGCGCAGCCGTTTCGGATCCGCGAGAGCGACCGAAATACCGACGATCAAACTCAGCATCACGAAGAGACCGAACGCAAACGGACCGGTGAAAGTGCTGAAGCTTCGCAAGATCGAGCCGGTGATTCGAATCTGTTCGGTGTAGCTGTAGCCGAGATCCACCAGGTATGCAGGCCCTACTGCTTGCTGAAGGAGTCCGATGACTGCTGTCAGTATCCCCATACTCATCAGGACGGACACGAGATGATCTCGGTCGTCCCGCGAGAACGGTGCGCGCCAGAGAATGACGGGTATCAAGATGTAGAAGTAGGTGATCTTTATCGATGTCACCCCGGCGATACCGGACAGAAGCAGTGCTGACGCGGAACCGAAAGCTACCCAGGCCGCGGCAGCCGGCCACCAAGGCATCGAGGGGCGCACTACCCGAAGGCGATTGGGGCTGACGAAGGTGCATCCCAACGTGAGCAGGAGCAACCCCTCCTTCCAACCGGCCATCGATGTCCCGCCGGGAATGATCGCCAACAGACCGTGGAGCGGAGCGAACAGTGCAACAAGCAGCAAGCCGCGTTGTGGTCGCTGGTAGATCGCAACGACGATGGGTACTGCGAAGATTGCAGCAACAAACATGAATGATGTGTTCACGCGATGAACCGGTTCGCATTCGCCGTGTCGGCCCGAGGGACCGTCGTAATTCCGAATGCTTTCGCTATCGAAGAAATCGCCTTTGTTTGCACGATATTTCGGAGGTCACGATGGTAGGACGGGTGATCGCCGACCGGTGGCATGATCGCGTCGAACGTTTGTCCTCGGTGAGTCATCCGGGCAACGCCTTCGGGTCCGCGTTGCTGATTGAACCATGCGGCGTCCGCGGGGGAGAGGATGACGGTGGTATCCACCCCACGCTTGCAGAGTGCCTCCAGCATTACCTCAGGAACCTGCGTGATTCCCCTGATTCCCAGAAGCTTCCACGCTGGATAGGGGAGACGGGACTGCAGTACGCCTTTCACCCGTCCGCGGAGGGGAAGTTTCGTGGTTTCGGCACCTGGATCGATTCGAGGAGCCTCCGGCAAGACAGCATCCATCAGGGACTTCTTGCGCCTCACCGACCACAAGATCATGTTTACGAGTATTGTCGATCTCGCACCCATCTGGAGCGCCATGGACGCTGAGGTCCATGCCCCCGAACACAATCCGGTCATCACGAGGTTTCTCGGATCTGCGCCGAGTGCGGCAACGGCAGTGCGTGCGTCCTCGTCTGCCGCGTGTGAATAGACCGACGTCGGATTGTCGGCGTCGATCGGACCCGAGTCGCCGACCCCTCGTCGGTCGAATCGGAGACTCGTGACCGAGAGAGCCGCGGCCTCACGAGCGATGGTCACCCACGAGCGGCCAGGCCCGACTCGATGCTCGATTGCAGTAGTGAAGAACAGTAGTCCGCGCTCGGGAGGCGCATCGGTGGTCGATATGTTGCCTGCCTCGGATTCGGGAGAAGTTGCGGGATGCGTGCGGATCGCGAAGAGCTCCTGAGCGCCGAATCGTTCCAACGTCTCGAACACCTCCTCGCCGACTTCGGTGACCGCGACGCGAGCTGTGGTGGTGATCGCGGGAGTGAACGCGGAGGAACTCGTGGGCGCGTGGCGATCCAACCACTGTGCGATTTCGCTGATGTGTGTGTAGGGGATGTCGACGTAGAAACTGGGAGGCGACGTGAACGCGTCGTGGTTCTCCAAGATCATCATCTCGGGATCAAGAGTTGCTGCGAGCCCGGCGACAGCTCTGCTGTCCAGTACCGAAGACTTCACGGCCAGAAGGGTGCGTGGACGTCCGAGAAATGGTCCGGTGATGCGGAGACGTGACAGTTGGTCGGCGCATTCGGGAGCCAGCACGCCACCCATGATCGACACACGTGAGTCGGCGGGATCGTCCTCTCCGACGCTGATCGCGTAGAACGCACGTTGTTCCCTGAGGTAGTTGCGGCCGGTCAGAATTGGGTCCCACAGGACTATCGAGTTGACGTGTCCGCACTCCTGCAATGCCGACGCTGCCAGGAGGGCACCAACTCTCAGTCCGACGATGCTGACGGATTCCGCGCCCGCTTGTCGGACATAGTCCACAGCGCTGACGATGCTCTTCAGCCAGAGGGTGAGAGCGTCAGGATCGTCTTCGGCACCGGCCGAGTCGCCGACTCCCGCGTACTCGAAACGAAAAGCGGCCATACCCTGTGCCGCGAGTTTTTCGCCGAGAAGTCGCATGCCGCGATAGGTGTCGATGTGCTCCTTGCCCAGCGGGGGACACATGACCACGGCTTCTCGGACAGTTCCTGAAGAGGGCACGTGAACGAATCCGAGCAACGGCCTGTCTGCCGACCCGAACCACGTGGCCAGTTGAGTCTCGATGGTGATCACTCCGGTCAAGATCGGTTGCCTGTATGTTGCTAGTAAACATACCAGTAGTCTGTTTGATGCCGATCCGGCAATCTCTAGGTTTGTGAAGCGCCAAAAAAGCGCATAGGAGTCCGAAAATGTCAGGTGTACTCGTCCATGAATGGATAGAGCGTTCGGGCGGCGCAGAGAAGGTGCTGGACGAGTTCGTCAACTGTTATCCGGACGCTGACCTCTATTGTCTGTGGAACGATGCTCCCGGGCGTTACTCGACAACCGATGTCAACGAAAGTGTGCTCGCTGCAACGCCATTGCGTCGTAGCAAAGCGCTCTCATTGCCTGTCATGCCGTTCACCTGGCGAGGGTTGGAGAACCGCGGCTATGACTTCGCGCTGATCAGCTCCCACGTGTTTGCCCATCACGCAACATTCAGGGAGCAGTCTGCGCGATTCCGGAAATTCGTCTACGTGCACACCCCCGCCAGGTACGTGTGGAATCCCGAACTGGACGAGCGTGGAAACTCGCCACTCGCGAGGCTGGGATCACCCATTCTGCGCAAGATCGACCGCAAAAGAGCGTCGGAGGGAGCCTCGTTCGCAGCGAACAGTGTGTTCGTCAGTCGACGGGTTGAGCGAGCCTGGGGCGTGCAATCACGGGTCATCCACCCTCCGGTGGACGTCGACCGGATCTCCGCCGTCGAGGATTGGCGGTCCCGATTGAGCGAAAACGAAATTCAGCTACTATCCAGTTTGCCCTCGCCATTCGTTCTCGGTGCCTCGAGGTTCATTCCGTACAAGCGTTTGGACTGGGTGATCCGGGCAGCCGAGCGGGCCGGAACGGCTGCTGTCATCGCAGGGTCGGGCCCGGAAGAGGATCGGCTCCGCGCGATGGCTGACTCTGCGTCGGTTCCCGTTCGAATTGTTCGGCGCCCCTCGGATGCGTTGCTTTTTGCGCTGTATCAGCAGGCACTCGCATACGTCTTTCCGGCGATCGAAGACTTCGGAATCATGCCGGTGGAGGCAATGGCTGCGGGTGCGCGCGTGATTACGAACAGCATCGGGGGAGCTTCGGAAACCGTGACACCTGGTGTCGACGGACTCCATTTCCACGACGACAGTTGGGAATCGGTGGCCGAGTGCATCCGAGATGTCGCCGCAGTGGACGTGAATGGTGCACGCTCGTACGAGAAGTACTCCGTGCGCAGATTTCGTTCCGAGATCGCAACCTGGACCGGTGTCCCGGTGTTCGGCTACGCGAACAGCGCGGAGCCCCAGTAGCTCCCGTCGGCGAGACCGCCGGGGCAAGCGAAGACCGCAGAACCGACGTGCTGGATGTATTCGTTCAGCGCATCGTGTCGTGAAAGGTTTTGCTGCATCGGAACAAACTGCTCGACCGGATTCCGGCAGTACGCAACGAAAAACAGTCCCGCGTCCAGGTGGCCGAAGCCATCGGAGCCGTCCGTGAAGTTGTATCCGCGGCGCAAGATCTGAATCCCACCGAGTTCCTCGGCAGAGGCCAGGCGCACGTGTGAATCCTCCGGGATGACGAAGTCGTGTCCCATTTTGGAATCGAGATCGAGCTCGTCGAACTCGTCCTTGCCGCCGAGCGGCGCTCCGCTGCGTTTGGAGCGGCCGATGACAGCTTCCTGTTCCTTGAGTACTGCGCGATCCCACTGCTCGATCAGCATGCGGATTCGTCTGGCGACGAGGAATGATCCGCCCGCCATCCAGGCCTGATCGTCAGTGGGATCAACCCAGACGTGCTGGGCGAGTGCGTTTGGATCTTCCGCCTTGATGTTGGCTGTTCCGTCCTTGAACCCGAACAGATTTCGTGGTGTCGCCTGCGTCGTCGAGGTCGAGGATGTTCGTCCGAACCCGAGTTGCGACCATTTGACCGACGCGGTCCCGAACGCGACTCGCGCGAGGTTGCGGATCGCATGGACGGCAACCTGGGGATCGTTGGCGCACGCTTGGATGGCGATGTCGCCCCCGCTCCGATTCGGGTCGAGGTTGTCCGCACGGAAGTGGGGGAGATCGAGCAGGGCAGCAGGTTTCTTGTCTGCGAGCCCGAAACGGTCGTCGAAAAGTGACGGTCCGAATCCGATGGTCAGGGTGAGTTGCGACGGCGCGAGATCGAGTGCCTCACCCGTATCGCTCGGTGGTGCATACGGACCGTCGCCGGTCGCTCCGTCTTCGGTTGCTTCCTGACCCGCCGTCATTCGTTCGGCCATCGCCGTCCACGTCTGCAGCAGCGTGATCAGTTCGTCGCGCGACTTCGTCGTCACATCGAAAGCGACGAAGTGCATACGATCCTGGGCCGGCGTCGTGATGCCTGCCTGATGCTCGCCGCGAAAGGCGACCACGTCTGCGTGATCGGCGCCGGAACTCTCGTCGGCGGTCACCCGCCCGATGACGGCACCGGCACCGGCCAGAACGGCGCCGGCCCCCACGGCGCCGAACAGTCGGCGTCGTGAGACTGCGTGCGGTGCTGCGTTTTCCGCAGCGGGTGTGCCTTCTGGTGAATCAGTCATCTACTGTCCCGCGACTACTTCCTGGACCTGGCTGACCTCGGCGGACAGTGCATCGATTTTACGCGAGAGTTCCTGACGCTGCGCCTCGGTGACGGTGTCGTAGTACACGAATCCGTCGCCGACCCGGAACTGCGCCAGCGCAGCGTCGAGGTCGGCGAATCGGTCAGCGATGCGCTGGGCGAGCTCGGGATTACGTTCCTGCAGAATCGGGTTCAGTGCCGCGATCGCCGCTTGCGAGCCGTCGACGTTGGCCTGGAAATCCCACAGGTCGGTGTGCGAGAAGATGTCTTCCTCGCCGGTGATCTTGGAAGTCGAGATCTCGTCGAGCAGTCCTTGGGCGTCGCCGGCGATCTTGGTTGGATCGATCGTGTAATCCTCGGCATTCAGCTGGTCGGCAAGATACTGAATGTCTTCGAGCAGTTGATCGGCGACCGCGTTGGTATCCGGCTGAAGCCCGGTCACCCACAAATCCTTCTCGAGGCGGTGGAATCCCGTCCAGACCTGACCGGGCTCCAGATCCGCTTCGCGCAGGTCCAGCTTGGGATCGAGTTCGCCGAAGCTCTCGGCTTCGGGTTCGATGCGCTCGTAGTAGGTACGTGCGATCGGGAAGAGTGCCTTCGCCTGGTCGACGTTGCCGGACTGGACGGCGGCGACGAACTGAGCTGCGGTGTCCTGCAGCGCGACGATCTGGCTGCGGATGTAGCGACGGTAACCGTCGGCAGCTTCGGCGAGTTGGCCGCTCTCGTCGGCGGCCGCCTGCGAATCGCCCGTGACGACGAAGTCCTGACGGATGCCGGTTCCGACCATGCCCGGCTTGCACGCGAGTTGATAGGTCGCAGCCTCGGGGAGGGAGACGATCAGCTGCCGGGTAAGGCCGGGGCCGATGTTCTCGACTTCGCCCATCGCTCGATCGCCCTCGGCGAAGACGTAGAACTCGGTGACCTTCGAGCCGTTGTTCGTCACCTGGAACGTCGAACTGCCAGTGGTTCCAGTGGTGGCACTGACGTCACACGAATCGTCGGTGGCCGTGACGACGATGTCGCCGTCGCTCGCGGTCGTCTTCTCGGTGCATGCGGCGAGGGAGAAGGGAAGTACCGCGGCCGTGGCCAGTACGAGGGTGGATTTACGCATGTCGGCAATGCCTCTCAGGATTTTTCGGGAACGTGTATGTCGTGCGCAGGCGGGGTTGTCGGTTCCGATGGGCTCGACGGAAGGGGACGTAGGAAGAGCGCGAGGACGACTACGAGGTAGACGACCCATGCGACGGCTTGCAGGACGGTCGGGTCCGGGCGGAAGTTGAAGATTCCGGCGAGGACGGTGCCGTACCAGGTCGACGGGTCGTAGCCGGGTGTCAGGTTGAACGCGAGATTCGAACCGCCCGGCAGGACGTTTCCGGTCTGCAGAGCGCGAACACCGTACGAGAGGATTCCGGCGGCTACGACGATGAGGAAGATCGCCGTGTACCGGAAGAACGTCGTCAGGTTGAGACGGAGGGCGCCGAAGTACATGGCGACGGTCAAGACGGCGGCCAGGAGAATTCCGAGGAGCAGTCCGACCAACGGCCAGGAGCTGCCTGCGGTGTTCTCGGCGTAACCGACCATGAGCAACGCAGTCTCGACGCCTTCACGACCGACCGCGAAGAACGACAGCGACAAGATGGCGACGGGTCCGGCGATCAACGCCTTCTCCATCCCCGCTTTCAGATCTCCGGAAATGTTTTTGGCGGCCGTGCGCATCCACAGGACCATGATCGTGACGATGACGACGGCGATCAGGGAGGCAACGCCCGCGATGATCTCTGCGGTCAGGCCGTCGACCGTCGACGTTCCGTAGTGGATCGCGAAGAAGATGATCGCCACCATCGCGACGGCGATCGCGACGCCGAGCCACACCCATTTCAGTGCGTCCTTGCGCTGCGCCTTTACGAGGTAGGCGGCGAGAATCATCACCACGATGCCCGCTTCGAGGCCTTCGCGCAGACCGATCAGGCCACTGCCGAATAACTGGGTGGCAACTGATGGTGTGCTCGCGGCAGCGAGTACCGACACGGGCACGGGCGACTCCTGACTGAGTGAGTGCAACAGCTTCTGACGAACGCATGAGGCTAGGCCAGCCTTAACTCAGAAGAAGATACTCCATCATCGACGGCGAACCATGCTCTCACCTGTACTTTTGCTGTTCTTTACCAATGGATTCGGGAGTAGTTCACTCTCATGTGGATGATGGAGGGGTGTACCGAACTCCCGCAGCCCGCAGAAGTCCCCGGCGTCTCTCGCGAGCCGTAGCAGCAGTAGCTGCCGGAACAGCTTTGCTGGGCGCAGGCGTCGTGGCTTGTGGATCGAACGAACCGAAAGTAGCCATTCCGGAGGGCATACCCCCAGGTACCGGCTCTCCGACGCCGCCGATCGACATCAATGCTCCCGGCCGCAGTGCTGATCAACTCGCCGACTGGGCAGCGGGATTGTCGGACGACATCGGGATCGGGACGACGGCACTCGAGGCCTACGGGTACGCCGCCGCGGTCATGGCCGAGACGCTTCCCGGCTGCGGAATCGGGTGGACAACTTTGGCCGGTATCGGCAGCGTCGAGAGCCGCCACGGGACCTACGACGGCTCGTCGGTCGACGCGTTCGGCCAGGTTGCTCCGATCATTCGGGGAATCCCCCTCGACGGTGGCCCGGGAGTTGCCGAGATCCCCGACACCGACGGCGGGGCGATGGACGGCGATCCAGTGCACGACCGTGCGATGGGGCCCATGCAGTTCATCCCCGAAACGTGGCTCAAATGGGGAGTCGACGCCAACGGCGACGGCCGGGTGGACCCAGACAACATCGACGACGCTGCCCTCACAGCCGCCCGCTACCTGTGTGCACGCGGGGGAGACCTCACTTCCGCTGCCGGATGGCAGCAGGCACTGATGGCGTACAACCTCTCGGGCGACTATCTCGCACTCGTTCGTGATCGTGCGTCGGCGTATTCAGTCGGGGTACGGCCGGACTGACGGTGATCGATCCGCAGGTCGGACCCGTGACCGCGCGTCGATAAAGAAGCCTTCGGCCCGTGCGGTTAGGCTGTGTGCTGGCACTACAGAGGTGCTGGCACTGCAGAGGCCCAGCCGCGATCGTGGTCCTCTTTCGACCGGAGGGGTCGGAGCCCAAGTGTCAAGCACGCAGAGCGTGCCCCAATGCGAAGCCCATTCGAAGGAGAACCACACAGTGGCCAGTATTGAGCAGGTCGGAGCTCGCGAGATCCTTGATTCCCGTGGTAACCCCACGGTTGAGGTCGAGGTTCTGCTCGAAGACGGAAGTTTCGCCAGGGCTGCGGTGCCGTCCGGCGCTTCGACGGGTGAGCACGAAGCCGTCGAACTGCGCGACGGTGGCGCACGCTACGGCGGAAAGGGCGTCGAGAAGGCCGTGGAGGCTGTGCTCGGCGAGATCGCTCCTGCCATCATCGGCATCGACGCAACCGAGCAGCGCACGGTCGACCAGGCGCTGCTCGACGCGGACGGCACCCCGGACAAGTCGCGTCTCGGCGCAAACGCTCTGCTCGGTGCCTCGCTTGCCGTGGCTCGCGCCGCCGCCGAGTCCTCGGGCCTCGAGCTGTTCCGCTACGTCGGTGGCCCCAACGCTCACGTTCTCCCTGTCCCGATGATGAACATCCTCAACGGTGGCGCACACGCAGACACCGGTGTCGACGTCCAGGAGTTCATGGTTGCTCCCATCGGCGCACCGAGCTTCAAGGAATCGCTGCGCTGGGGCGCCGAGGTCTACCACTCCCTGAAGTCGGTTCTCAAGGAGAAGGGCCTCTCCACCGGTCTCGGCGACGAAGGCGGATTCGCGCCCGACGTCGCAGGCACCAAGGAAGCACTCGACCTCATCACGATCGCCGTGAACAAGACCGGCCTCAAGCTGGGTACCGACGTCGCGCTCGCTCTCGACGTCGCTGCCACCGAGTTCTACACCGACGGCACCGGCTACAAGTTCGAGGGCAAGAACCGCACCGCGGCCGAGATGGCGGCGTTCTACGCCGAGCTCATCGACGCCTACCCGCTCGTTTCCATCGAGGATCCGCTCGACGAAGACGACTGGGACGGCTGGGTCGCACTCACCGATCAGATCGGCAACAAAATCCAGCTCGTCGGCGACGACCTCTTCGTCACCAACCCCGAGCGCCTCGAAGAAGGCATCGTCAAGGGTGCGGCCAACGCACTCCTGGTGAAGGTCAACCAGATCGGCACCCTGACCGAGACCCTCGACGCCGTCGATCTCGCTCACCGCAACGGCTACAAGACGATGATGAGCCACCGTTCCGGCGAGACCGAGGACACCACCATCGCCGACCTCGCGGTTGCCGTCGGCAGCGGCCAGATCAAGACCGGTGCTCCGGCACGCAGCGAGCGCGTTGCCAAGTACAACCAGCTGCTGCGCATCGAGGAAAACCTCGGCGACGCAGCACGTTACGCCGGCGAGGTTGCGTTCCCGCGCTTCGCTTTCGAGGCCTGACGGAAATCTAAGATTCAGTAGTGTCTGCACAGCGCGGTAAGCCACGATCCCCCGGCGGAAGTCCGGGGGGTCGTGGTTCCCGTCGTGGGGACACACCGTCGCGTGCGCGTCGGGACAGCGCCCGACGCCCGCGCGTGTCGGAACCTTCGGTAGATCCGGAAGCAGTCGATTCCGCTGTGACAGACCCCGCGCAACCGGGGGTCTCCGCCGAGAAAGCGTCGGCGCGAGGGTCGAAGTCGGCCCGGGGGAAGAGCGGAACCAACAAGTTCTGGTCTCGGCTTCCGAAGTCGGACAACACCATTTTCGGCTTGTCCACCAGTCGGGCAGTTGTGCTCGCGATGGTTGTGCTCATGCTGGCGCTGACACTGGCAGTGCCGCTCCGTACTTACATCAGCCAGCGTTCGGATGCCGCGCAGGTGGCGGCGGAACGTCAGGTACTCGAGGAAGAACTGCGAAAGCTGCAAGGGCAGAACGCGCGCTTCGACGACCCTGCGTACATCGAAGCTCTTGCACGAGAACGCCTTCGGTACGTCAAACCGGGCGAGACCCCGTTCCAGGTTCAGCTTCCCGGTGACTACAAGGAACCCGAGAAGAAGCAGGAAAAGGAAACACCGCTCACAGGTCCGTGGTATCGCGATCTGTGGCAAACGATTTCGGAACCGCCAGTGGTTCCCGAGACGACGACACCGGCCCCGATGCCGTTGGCGCCGATAGAGCCAGAAGAACAAGGAGTACCCACCGGGTGAGCAACACGTCCGAAAATTCCCCACAGGTTTCACAAGCGGATCTCGACGCCGTTGCCGCTCAATTGGGCCGTGAGCCACGCGGAGTGATCGAGATCGCGTACCGCAGCCCGGACGGTCAGCCGGGCGTGGTCAAGACCGCCCCCAAACTTCCGGACGGAACACCGTTCCCGACGTTGTACTACCTCACGGACCCGCGACTGACTGCCGAAGCGAGCCGTCAGGAATCCGCCGGCGTCATGCGTGAAATGACCGAACGCCTGACCCAGGATCCGAAACTTGCCGCGGCCTACCGACGGGCATACGAGTCGTACCTTGCCGAGCGGGACGCGATCGAATCTCTGGGAACCGACTTTGCCGGCGGTGGGATGCCGGATCGTGTCAAGTGCCTGCACGTGCTGATGGCACATTCGCTTGCCAAGGGACCCGGCGTCAATCCGCTCGGTGACGAGTCCGTCGCGTTGGCCGGTCACGGAAAGCTGCGCGGCACTGCAATTCCCGCGGACTGGCCTGGCATCGACGATGCCGACAACACCGACCGGTGACTCGCCGTGTCGCCGCAGTCGATTGCGGTACCAACTCCATTCGACTGCTGATCGCGGACGTCGGCGACGACGGTCGTCTGGTGGATGTCCGGCGCGAGATGCGCGTCGTGCGACTCGGTCAAGGTGTTGATGCGACAGGGACATTCGCGCCCGAGGCCATCGAACGCACCCGGGTCGCGCTGGTCGAGTACGCGTCGATGATCGCCGATGCCGGAGCAACCGCCGTTCGCATGGTCGCCACCTCGGCTACTCGCGACGCTGCGAATCGGGAAGAATTCTTCACGATGACGCGGGACGTGCTCGGCGCGGTGATTCCCGGATCCGGAGCAGAGGTCATCACCGGCGACGAAGAGGCGCGCCTCTCGTTCAGCGGTGCTGTGGGAGAACTCGATCCGTCCGAGGGCCCCTTCGTGGTGGTCGATCTCGGCGGCGGATCCACCGAAGTTGTCCTCGGCGACACGTCGGGCGTCCAGGCTGCGTACTCCACCGACATCGGCTGTGTGCGCGTCACGGAGCGTTGCTTACCGTCGGATCCGCCTACAGCAGAGCAGGTTTCCGAGGCGACGGCTTTCGCGACCGCGAAACTTGCCGAGGCGTTCGAGGCCGTACCCGTCGATAAGGCGCACACGTGGGTGGGTGTCGCTGGAACCATGACGACGCTGGCCGCGATCGCGCAGGATCTTCCGGAGTACGACGCCGAGAAGGTGCACCTGTCGAGGATTTCGTTCAATCAACTGTTCGACGTGTGCGAGCGTCTCATTGCTATGCCTCGGGTTGATCGTGCTGCCTTCGGCCCGATGCATCCGGGGCGGGTGGACGTCATCGGCGGCGGAGCGATCATCACCACGGTGCTGGCTCAAGCGTTCGAAGCCAAAGCCGGGATCACCGAACTGGTTGTCAGCGAACACGACATACTCGACGGCATCGCGATGTCGGTAGCTCAGACCGACCCGATAGTCTGATCCCTGCCGCACCCGACCCGTCGGGTGCGGCAAGGCCCCCATAGCCCAATTGGCAGAGGCAACGGACTTAAAATCCGTCAAGTGTCGGTTCGAGTCCGACTGGGGGCACCACGTAGATCCTCCTGCACATTGAATCGAAAAACCCGCTCGTCCTCTTCGGGCGGGCGGGGCTTTCCGTGGAGCAGCGACTGACCACCAAGTGGCTACTGAGCCCAGACGGTCGTCCCTGCAGGAGCATTCAGCGTGTTGACGAGATCGATGCCGGCTACGACAGCCGCGCCGCCGCCGCCGAGGATCGTTCCGGCGACACCGCCGATTCCGGCGCCTGTTGCGAGGCCACCCAGGCACAGTGCCGCGGCGACGGGGAGTCCGACGATGGTCAAGCCCAGCGGAGCGCCGACAGCGCAACCGATTCCGGCGCCGACGATGGTGCCGAGCAGGCTGCCGACCTGAGTGCCGAGTCCGAGTTGGCTCTGGAAGTGCGCAATCGCCCGATCATTCTCCTCGGGCGAGGCGACGGGCGTCCATTCCTTTGCCGCAGGCGCACTCTCGGGTCGAGGTGTTGCCTTCGCCGAATCGGTGATCGGTGTCAGCGTGAGGGTCTTACCGTCTTCACTGATCGTGCGATCGAAGGGGAACTGTAGATCCCCGAGGTTGTATGCGAGAGGCAGGGAAACAAGGTCGGCTCCCTTGCTGTCCTGCAAGACGACGGACTTGCCGTCGCCGGACACCTTGAACAGCCCGGCGTCGATGGTGGTGACGATCGACTTGTCGACGACCTTCGCTTCGTAATTCACGTCGGTCGACGGATCAGCTGATGCGATCCCTGTTGATGCTCCGACTGCAGCGACCGCTAGAGCAGTCACAGCCGTCTTCTTGAAGAAACCCATAGTTCAACCCCGTGTTCGCCTGCGTGTGCTCGCAGAAACTCGACAACTTCGGACATTGGTAAACCCCCGACAAAGCCTTCGTATTAAAGCAGACCGAAGTGACGGAAGGGATAGTTGCGCTCGGGCCGACCGGAAGCGGCCGGTGTAATCGAATGTGCAGCGTGCAGTATCAAGTTGTCGAACATGTGTGCGAAAATGTGGAGATGCGGTTGACCGAGCAATCCCCGGACTGCTGCCCCAACGGACACCGGCTCACGGCGAACACATGCCTTGTCGGTTGGGAGGTCTGCGGGTGTGCCTCGACGGAGAATGGCGGACACAGGACCCATTACTGCAGGCGATGTGGTGAAACTGTCCGGACGCCGGAGTGTGTCGGCGTGGATCCGCAGAAAAGTCGGTGGAGTTGAAGTGCTGTTACGTTGTGTTTCAAAGAGATTCGCGAGAGCCTCACCCGGCGGATCGGTGCCGGGTGAGGCTTGTGGATCAGGTAGGCGGGGCGACGGGTGCGTCGCTGCTTCCTCCCGAGCTCCCGCTCGACGAGCCGGTGCCGAACAGTAGGCCGAAGAAGCCGGAGATTGCGCCGAAGAAATCGAACATGGGCGAGCCTTTCGCGAGGACGAATGCGGTCACGACAAGTGGCCGACTTGTGGTGGTGTTCAGAGAAGTTCCGTCGACATTGACGGTAAAGGCGTCGGACGAAGGCCGACTGCCGGATGAAATGTACGATTCGTCCCCGTTTGATACAAGTCTTTCCCGAGTAACAGTTACTTGAGGCTTAAATTATCGGGGGTGCCTGCCTGATCTGGGGTGCCCTGCCTGCTTGGGTGGGGCAACCAGGCAGGGCAGTGGTTGGCCGTCCCTCTCAATACCGACCTACGGCGAACCATCGGCGTTGAAACTACCCACAGTTCGTGACGTGCGCCACTTACGTACCGGTACCTTCGTTAGCCGAGGTCGGACGTTGCGGCGAAGGCGGTCGTCGACGTCCCCGCGGGGACGTGGTTCATCGAGAAATCGCGGTCCCGATCAGGGTTGACGACGCTTGCCAACAGGAGCATGGCGGCGACAAAGAGAACTCCTGCGGCGAGGTAGGCGATTCTCACGGGCAGGCGCGGGCGTCGATCTGAATTCGTGGACATTCACGTTCTCCATCGGTGCATGTTGGACGAACGCCTAGTTTAACGATCAACTAATGAAAGGGTGTGAACAGTGACGCAAGATACGAAAAGGCCCTCGATCTCGGGGGAAATCGAGGGCCTTTCCGGTCGAACGTCGGCGCCGCCAAGCACATAGCGTCACCGACCCACTATCGGTGTCGAGCGTGACCCCTCATGTCCGACCCCACTTCTCGACACTATCCAGTAACTTGCGACATTGTGGATGATTCGGACATTGTCATTCGGATGGGGGAGATCCCGTCCGCAGCCCCTACTTTCGTCCGGCAGCCCATTTCATTCCCCAGTTGTAGGCCCGATCGAGATCTGACTGACTGCCGTTGATGTACTGAACTTCACGGGTCACCGTCACGCCCTGACCTGAACTCTGGATGAGAGCGATTGCGCACAGTCGCTCCTGGTTGCTGGCGGAGTCGAGTCGCACTTCCACTTCCGGCCCGTTGGTGGGATACAAGGTGACGACGCCGTCCACCGCCGCCCAGTTGGGAGCGCCGTCGTAGATCATCGCGAAGATCAGGATTCGCCGGAAAGCGCTTGGGTCACCAAGATTGACGTGCATGTTCTCGCCGCCGGTGTTCGCACCACTGCGGTCGTCGCCGTCGAGGGAGATGTAGGGCGGAGAAGTCAGTGAACCGAAACTGTTACCCAAGGCCTGAACTACTCCCTTGGACCCGTCGGCAAGTTCGTAGAGGCATCCGAGGTCCAGGTCGACCGCACCAGAGCCTGCGCCGGCGAGCTTGGCGAGAAAACCGGTCTTCTTCGGTGGTGCCCCCTGTGACCAGTTGAGGTTCACGCGCATATTGCCTTGTCGTTCACCCGCCTTCGCGAGGTTGACCGTCGGCGCCGATTTTGTCAGCGTGATCTTGCTCAGGCTGACCGGTGCTTGCGACGGAGTGGACTCGCCGGAACGTCGGGTGTAGTCGATTGCCATCGTGATAGTCCTTGTCTGAACTCGAATGAGTCCGATCGTGTTACCCGTCGAGGAATCTCCACCGACGTGATCGGCGATCTCCGGCCATTGTCCCTCATGTCTGATTTCAACCCATGGGCATCAAACTTGCGGCGCCAACTTGCGGCAGACCAGCAGTTTGCTGATTACTGTGTCTGTGGGCAGACGCGACTCCGAAATAGGGTGGACGCACTGGTTGACACGGCAACGTCCAATTACGGAAGAATTGCTGAGTCGGACGTCCGATTCAATTTCGTCGTGGGAGCGGGAGGTAAGTGATGCCAGTCCTGTCGCTTCTGCAACCCCGCCAGAGAGAAAGACTGACGCCCGCCCAACGTGATGACGTAACTCGTGAGCAGATAGCCGTTACCTTCGGCGTGCTGCCCTGGGCCGCTGCCGTCCACCTCGTCGTCACACTCGGGCTGACGTTGTATGTAATTCCCCCGGACGGCGGACCGCTGCCGCGTGTGTGGCCATTGCTGTCCGGCGTGATCGGGTTGGTGGGGATGTGCGTGGGTCTCGCCATTCATTTCAACCTGATCACACCCACGTACCGGATGTCCTACGCGTTTCTCATCGTCGAATTTGCTGTAGTCGGGATCCTGTATTCCTCGCTCGCCCTGGTCCTGTACCCGATCCTGGACGATTCCGGCGATCTGATCCTGATAGCGGTCACCACATCGATCACCGGTGCCGGAGCCGTGGCCACCGCGATGTTGCGAGTGGTGGGGGTCACCTGGGTCCTGTCCAATCTGATAATCCTCGGGGTGGCATTCTGGCTTCAGCCGGGACCCGAGTTCGAACGAATTCTCATTGGAATGATCGCCTATGGCGCGGCTCTGATCGGCGGCACGATAGTGGTCTCGGGCAACCTGGAATCTCGCTATCGAGCTGAATTGAGCGCCGCGTCGGAACGATCGGTCGTGCAGATGCTTCTCGAAGACTTCGAAGGCAACGCCGGGGACTTCGTGTGGGAGACGGACCAGAAGGGCAAGTTCAACCGAATCCCGACGCGGCTCGCGGTCGAAGCGGGGCTGGACTCCACCGAGTTGCAGGGAACGGCGTGGCAGGACCTGTTCATGGAGTTGGGCACCCTACGGATCCCCGGCGGGATCGATGCGCTGATGGAGTTGCAGCAGGCCCGCCACACGAAGACCGCATTCGTCGACGTGCTCGTTCCGGTCCGAGTTCACGGTGAATTCGGTGGTGGCAGATCTCCGGACGCCCGCGCCCCGGCCGTACACCCGACGAGTTCGTCTGGCGAGGAGTCGGTTCCGACGTCACGGAAGTAAAACTGCAGAGTGACGAGATCGTGCGGATGGGTCGTGTGGACGCACTCACCGGTATGCCGAACCGGCACAGCTTCTGGACCGAGCTCGAGCGACTGCTGCGCGAGCCGTACACAAGCGAAAGTGGTCTCGCGTTGGCCATGCTCGACCTCGACAACTTCAAGTCGGTCAACGACACACTGGGACACACCGTTGGCGACGCGGTTCTGCGAGAGGTCGCGGATCGCCTGTCCGAAGCCGGCGGGGTGTCACAGTTGTTCGCACGTCTGGGGGGAGACGAGTTCGCGGTTCTTTTCACCGATGTGGGTGACAGCTCACAAGTTCGTACTCTGCTCGGCCGCTACATCGAAACTCTGCACGAGCCGATCACAGTGGCCGGTACGCGGTTGGAGATCGGATGCAGCATCGGGTACTACCTCCCCGACGAGCTGCCGTCCTCCGCCGACGAAATGATGGGCGCTGCGGACCTGGCCTTGTTCGCGGCAAAGGAATCCGGGCGCGGGGCCGTACGTGAATATCGAGACTCGATGAAGTCCGTGGCCGATCGGCGGGCCCGCCTGCTCGAAGATCTGGGAAACACTGTCGCGGAGAAGGACCTCGAACTCGAGCTGTTGCCCAGGATCGACGTGGTTTCCCGCGAGATCGTGGCCGTGGAAGTCCGCGTGATCTGGCACAACGCCCGCCTCGGTGCCGTTACGTCCGCCGAATTCATGAGCGTCGCAGACGACACCGGTTTGGCGTACTCACTGGGGACTACCGTCTTCGAGTTGGCCTGCGAGGCGGCGTCCCGCCTTCCTGATCACCTGCGGGTAGCCGTCGCGGTATCGACGCGTCAGCTCGAATCGGATTCCTTTGTCGTCGCGATAGGGGACTCGCTTCGACGAGCAGGTGTCAGTGCACATCAGCTCGAGCTCCAACTCAACGAATCATCGGCGATCACCGACGAGTCCAAGTTTGCGTTGCACGCCATCGCGGACATGGGAATCGCGCTGACCGTGGACGAGTTCGGCGCCGGATTCTCCTCGCTCGCATCACTGTCCGGCCTTCCGTTCACCCGAGTCCGGATAGAACGCTCCATTTCGGGTGCAGTGCCTGGTGGACGGTCGATCCTCGAAGCTGTCGTGGATCTGGTCGACGCATTGGGAATGGAGGTCGTCGTCTCGGGAGTCGACGGTGAGGAAGACTTGAAGTCCGTGGCCGCTGCAAGGGTGAGGACTGTTCAGGGATACATCGCCGGCGGAGCCATGTCGGTCGACGCGGTCGCAGCGGCGGTAGCAGGCCGACGTGGATGACCCGGCAGTACTCCGTAGGCGTCGCGTCGGGACGTCGGTGCGCAAACTCGGTCGCAGCGGCACGGAACAACACCTCTCGGATTACGATCGCCGTCGCCTACTCGATCGACGACTGCGGTTCACCGCGCGCGTACTGCCGTGGTCGTTTCTGACCGCGGCGGTTGCCTTGTCAGCGATCGTGGTGCTTCTGCCGGTGGATGCCGGATGGTTCACCTTCGCCTGGTCGAGCGTCATGCTGTTGTCGAGCGCTGGATTCAGTGTGTATTGGCTCCGGCGCTCGCGTCTCGGCGTCTCCGAGTCCCAGACCACCGAACTGGTGGTACTCACAGTCGAAATCATTGTCTGGGGAGTGCTCCTGGCGTGCTTGGCTCTCGTTCTCTTTCCGATGCTCGATCCTCGTGACGAGTTGGTACTGAGCTCGACCTTGATCGGTGGGATCGCGGTCGGCGTGTTTCCCACCATGATGTTTCGCGGAATCACTGTGGTCTGGATCAGCCTGGTGGGAGTCGGGTTGGCCGGGGCGTTCTGGACGGAACCGGGCACATCGCGTTTCGTGCTGATCGGGGTGCTGGTCGTCTTTGTAGGTTCGCTCTACAGCGGAACTTTGCTGTTGGCCAAACTTTTCGAGAGACGGCTACGCGCCGAACTCATAGCCGAGGACGAACGAGATCTCGTCGAGTTGTTGCTCAACGATCTCGAAGACGGAGCACAGGATTGGCTCTGGGAGACCGATTCGCGCGGTATCGCCAGTACCGTGTCGTATCGATTCGCCGAGCAGGTCGGTTTGCCGGCAGCACAGATTCGGGGCCGCACAATGCACGAGATCCTGATCGGGATCGGCGCGTCCCGAACAGATGTGGGCAGGAAGTCCCTTGATCTCCTCGCCGCGAATTTTCAAGCCGGGACGGCGTTTCGGGACCTCACCATGCAGGTCGTCGTTCGGGGCGATACTCGCTGGTGGTCGATGTCAGGTCACCCGGGCAGTGGCGATGGGGCGACCTACGGGTGGCGCGGTGTCGGATCCGATATCACGCACTCGTATCACCAGCGCCAGAACATCTTGCGATTGGCAGAGATCGATTCGTTGACCGGGCTCAGAAATCGGTACAGCTTCAACGCTCAACTGTCTTCGCGGATTCGGGACGGACACAGGGTGTGGCTGGCAATTCTGGATCTGGACAACTTCAAGTCGATCAACGACCGGTTGGGACACCACATCGGAGACGACGTGCTTCGCGATGTTGCCGGCAGACTGCACAGCGTTCTGCGATCGAACGAGATCTGTGGCCGACTGGGGGGTGACGAGTTCGCCATCGCCTTCGACGACGTAGCCTTCGACGACATCGGGAGTGCAGATGAGGTGGAGAAGAGATTCCAATCGATTCTCGACTCATTCGAACGACCATTTTCACTGGTCGGCAACCAGATTCGCATTCGTGCCAGTCTGGGTTACGGCTCGATGCCCGACGACGCAGACAGCCTCGAAGACCTGGTGATTGTCGCGGACCTCGCGCTTTACCACGCAAAGGAGAGCGGTCGGAACCAGATTCGCGCCTTCGATGCGACTTTGCGGGATCGTGCGACGGGTAGGGCCAGGGCACTGTTGGATCTTCGTCGTGCGTTGATCGACGAAGAGTTCGAGTTGGTTTATCAACCACAGGTCTCGGCCGCGACGGGAGTTGTTGTCGGGTTCGAGGCTCTGCTGCGGTGGAACCATCCGACTTCAGGTCTCGTCTCGCCGGGAGACTTCATTTCGGTCGCCGAGGAAACCGGCTTGATCGTGCCGATCGGTGCAGGTGTTCTGAGGGCTGCCTGCACGGCGGCGACAAAGTGGCCGGAGGACATTCGGGTTGCCGTCAACGTTTCTCAGGTGCAACTGCGTTCGAGTCGATACGTCGACTCGGTACGCCGGACACTGATCGAGGTGAACCTCCACCCGAGCCGACTCGAGATCGAGGTGACCGAATCGTTGGTCATCGACGACGCCGACCGAGATGTGTTGGTACAGCTCTCGGCGCTCGGCATCGCCATTGCGATGGACGACTTCGGCACAGGGTTCTCCTCGGTTGCCAGCTTGGCCCGGCTGCCGCTCGATCGGTTGAAGATCGATCGGGCGTTCGTCGCACCGCTGGACGCGGATCCCTCGAATTCGAGGTTCGCTGTCTTGCGAGCCGTCATCGCGATTGCCAAGTCTCTGGGGCTGGACACCGTCGCCGAGGGCGTGGAGACGGAGAGGCAGCGCGCGATAGTGACCGAGTGCGGATGTGACGTGATCCAGGGGTACCTCGAGGGAATGCCGATACGGGCAGCCGAGATTCCGCACTATTTGAATGGGCGACTCGGCGGTTCGAGCAGGTGGGGCGTCGCGGCTACCACTGAGTGAGAACTTTGCGCCCGTTTTGCCGTTCGATGTGTGACGGTACGCCGAAGTGCTTCACATCGAACTGCAGAAGGGTGTCTTCGTGGTGGTCGGATCGGCGTACTCCCCAGGGCCGATGTTGGTGGGTAAGAAGGCAGTGGTCACAGGCGGTTCCCAGGGAATCGGCGCAGCGATTGTTCGAGCATTTGCATCGCATGGCGCGTCAGTTCTGGTTGTCGACGTGGCTCCTCTTGGCGACGTCGAATTCGACTCGGCTGCAGGTGGTTCGATCAACTATCTCGAGTACGACGTGCGGACGCGGGAAGTCCCCGTAGCGTTGACCGAGTTCGCTCCGGACGTCCTGGTGAACAACGTGGGTCATTTCCTGAACCCGCCGACAGAGTTCACCGGTACGGATCCCGGTTTCTGGTCCGAGGCCGGCAGCATCAATTTCGATCACGTCGTGCGTCTGACCCATGCCCTGCTTCCCGGCATGATCGACCGCGGTTTGGGTGGATCGATCGTGAACCTGACGACGGTGGAGGCGCATCGAGCGATCCCGGGCCACACGATGTACTCGGCATACAAGGCCGCGCTGACACAGTTCACCAGGAGCCTTGGTGTGGAGATCGGTCGAACCGGAGTGCGCGTCAACGCCATTGCCCCGGATCTGATCGAGTCGGTACAGGTGCCGTATCGCACGATCGTTCCTGCCGACGACTGGGACAAGTGGCCGGGGTGGGCACCGTTGGGCGGACCGGGCCAGCCGGTCGACATTGCCGGCCCCGCACTGTTCCTGGCTTCCGACCTGGCGAGATACATCACCGGAACCGTGATCCACGTCGACGGCGGCTCGCACGCTGCCGGAGGCTGGTTCCCCACAGAAGAGGGTGGCTGGACCAACCGGCCCCGAAAGGCTTGACACATGACAACTTTCAGTCTGAACGTTCCCAACTTCGGCACCACTCTCGCGGAGGACTCCTACGCGAAACTCGTGCAGGTCTGTCAGAGCGCGGAAGCTGCGGGCTTCGACCGGGTCCTCGTCACCGATCACGTGGTGATGGGCTCGGACAACTCGGCGTACACGTGGTCGGCGTTCCCCACCGAGCCCGACGCCAACTGGCTCGAGCCGCTGACCGTCCTGGCTTTTGTTGCCGGACAGACGAAGACAATTCGCTTGGGGACCGGAATCGTCATCGCGGCGCTGCGCGGGGGAGCGGTACTGGCCAAGACGGCCGCGACACTCGATCTGCTCTCCGGGGGCCGACTCGACCTTGGCGTCGGAACAGGTTGGCAGGAACGTGAATACGAGGCGGCAGGTATGGACTTCGGTAAAAGGGGACCACTGCTCGACGACGCTCTCGCAGTGTGCCGGGCCCTGTGGAGTTCGGCGCCGGCGAGCATCGACACCCCTCGTCTGAAGTTCGACGACGTGTACTGCGCGCCCCGTCCGGCCGCTGGAATCCCGATCTGGGTGTCCGGTTCGCTCTCCAAGGCCGTTGTACGACGCGTCGCAACCTGGGGTGACGGGTGGATTCCGATCATGGGTGCCGCGGACGACGACCTACGTGAAGGGATCGACGTCATCGGCAAAGCGATGGCGGATCTCGGACGCGATCCAGCGGAATTGCAGGTCCGTGGGCGACTGACCGTCGTACGCGGGTCCGACGGTTCGATCGACCTCCCGGCGACGATGATCGGCGCCGAGCAACTGCTCGAATCCGGTGCCACCGATGTGCTGGTTGCGCTGGCGGCAGTAGATCCGGATCCGGATGCGGCGATGGCAGAGTTCGGCGAGCTGGTGGCGGCCTTCGCAAAGGTGACCCGCTGACGATTGCGTCGAGGCGGTAGTTCTATCGTGCGAAGTGTTGTAGTGCAGCCTGATCGAGGAGAGAACACATGACCGAGAGCATCGTCGTGGATACGAGCCTGGAAGCGTTGCTCGACGCCCGGATCAGCTGCCGCGCCTACGAGGACCGTCAGGTGCCACGTGAGGTGATCGAGGAGATCCTTCGGCTGGCGCAGAAGACGCCGTCGTGGTGCAACACGCAACCGTGGCAGGTCGCGATCACCGAAGGGGAGGGCACCGAGCGATTCCGCGCCGGCCTCGGTGAGTACGTGATGGCCAACGCCCAGGAGTCGGACTTCGAGTTCCCGCGCGCGTACCAGGGCATCTACAAGTCGCGTCGGTTCGACTGCGCGATGGCGCTGTATTCGAGCGTCGGAATCGAGCACGGTGACCGCGCCGGATCCGCGGCACAGACGATGAAGAATTTCGAGCTCTTCGGCGCTCCCCACGTCGCGATCATCACCACCGACGAGGCATTGGGCACCTACGGCGCAGTCGACTGCGGGTTGTACGTGAACAGCTTCCTGCTCGCGGCCCAGAGTCTGGGGGTCGCCACCATTCCGCAGGCGGCGCTCGCGGGCAGCTCCAAGTTCATTCACGAGCATTTCGGTATCGACGACACTCGCAAGGTTGTCTGCGCGATCTCGTTCGGATACCCCGACGCCGACCACCCGGTGAACGGATTCCGCACCGAACGCGAAACCGTCGACAACGTCGTGCAGTGGATGTCGAACTGACAGGGATGTCGAACTGATCACCTGCTGGTCGGGGGATTGAGTGTTGCGTAGTTCCACCTGAAAGACTGGTGGCATGTCCGACACACCCGAACTGTTCGATCGTCTGCGCCGATTCCCCGATGTCGAGGCACCCAATCTCTTTGCCGTCGATGCGGCTGACCGTCTGATCCTCGACGAGGCCGCCGACGCTCTCGCCGCGGCACCGGCGGGCACCGTCGTCGTGATCGGCGATCATTACGGTGCGCTGACTGCCGGTGTTGCGCTCGTGCACGGAATCGCCGCCGTGCGCGTTCACCAGGATCCGCTCACCGGAGAGCTGGCCCTCGCGAACAATGCGCGCGAACTCGGATTCAGTGACGCCTTCACCTCGCACGGACTGGACGAGGAGTTGCTCAGCGGCGCCCGCGTCGTGCTCATGCAATTGCCGCGTAGCCTCGCCGAACTTGCCGAGATCGCCCAGCTGATCGCGCTTCACGCCGACCCGGCGGTTCGTGTCTTCGCCGGTGGGCGTGACAAGCACATCACCCCGGCGATGAACAAGGTTCTCGGCGAATCGTTTTCCGACGTCAGCGCCTCGCGTGGGCGTCAGAAGTCCCGCGTACTCAAGGCTTCGGAACCGAAGCCCGATGTTGCTATCACGTTCCCGGTGACCGAACGCCTCGACGAATTCGACCTCGACGTCGTTGCTCACGGCGCAGTGTTTGCCGGTGCGAGCCTGGACATCGGCACCCGGTTGCTCCTGGAGAACCTCGGAAAGATTGCGGTCGATCCGCTGAGCGACGTGATCGATCTGGGTTGTGGCAGCGGCATTCTCGCGGCGGCGATCGCGCGGAAGTTCCCGGACGTGCACGTGATCGCAACGGATCAGTCCTCGGCAGCCGTCGCTTCGGCTCTGGCGACCGCGTCCGCAAATGGCGTCGGCGATCGAGTGAGCGGCCTGCGCGACGACGCCGTGAGTTCGTTGCCCAGTGCGAGCGCGGATCTGGTTCTGTTGAACCCGCCGTTCCACGTCGGCGCGGCGGTCCACACCGGCGGAGCACTCAAGATGTTCGAAGCTGCCGGCCGTGTCCTGCGTCCCGGTGGCGAGTTGTGGACTGTTCACAACGCGCATCTGGGGTATCGCGAACCGTTGAAAGCCGCGGTGGGTCCGAGCGAGGCGATGGCGAAGAACGCGAAGTTCATCGTGATGAAGTCGGTCAAACCGTCCTAGTATCGAAAAGGGACGAGTGTCGAAGAGTGTTGATCTTCTGGAAATGCGCCGGGAACTACAACCGAAGCTTCGACGTTGTAAATTACGAGTGCTTTACTTTTAGTCAGGTACACGGACCGTGTCGGAAACTCGGATCCGTCCGGCGAACCCGCGACGCACCCGTCGTAGGCCACCACGATGAAGGGATGATCACGGTGCGCACCACCAGCAACCCGGTGTTCCGCAATCTGCCCAAGCAAGAGGGCAACGGATACGCCTCGTTCGGATCTGCGACGGCGGGCGCCTCGCAGGCAACCCAGCAGTTCGGTCAGCCGCAGTACGCTCCGGCCGAGCCGTACCAGACCGGTCCCACCTCGCGGGCCATGACGATCGACGACGTCGTCACCAAGACGGGCATCACGCTCGGTGTGCTGACGATCTCGGCACTGGTGTCGTACTTCCTGGTCAACAACAACGCCGACCTCGCAGCCCCGCTGGTCATCGGCGGCGGTCTCGTCGGCCTCGTTCTGGTTCTGGTCGCGACGTTCGGTCGCAAAATGGACAACCCGGCAATCGTGTTGGCGTACGCCGCGGCCGAGGGCCTGTTCCTCGGTGCGCTGTCGTTCATGTTCACCTTCCAACTCCAAGGCGCTGACGCGTCGATGCTGATTGCGCAGGCGGTCCTCGGAACCTTCGGCGTGTTCTTCGGCATGTTGGTCGTCTACAAGACCGGTGCGATTCGGGTGACACCTCGTCTGACGCGAATGATCATCGGTGCGTTGATCGGTGTTGTCGTTCTGGCGCTCGGTAACCTCGTCGCGAGCTTCTTCACCGAGGGCGGACTGGGACTGCGTGACGGTGGAACCGTCGCCATCATCTTCAGCCTCGTCTGCATCGGCATCGCAGCCTTCAGCTTCCTGCTCGACTTCGACGCCGCTGATCAGCTGATCCGCGCACAGGCGCCCGAGAAGGCAGCCTGGGGCGTCGCATTCGGCCTCACCGTCACCTTGGTCTGGCTGTACGTCGAGATCCTGCGTCTGCTGAGCTACTTCAACAACGACTAGTTCTCGAGTCGATCCGTAACACGAAGAAGGGCCCCGCGAGGGGCCCTTCTTTTGTCGTCTGTGGACGGTTACGGTGCTTGGATACCTAGCAACTGCTTGGTTTGGAACGAAGGGGAGCGAATGTCGACAAACACCTCTGAACCCATCCTGGTCGCGGATGCCGGAGCAGTGCGAACGCTGACCTTCAATAATCCGAGTCGCCTGAACGCATTTGATGCAGCCGGTTTTCGAGCGTTCACCAAAGCGCTCGACGACGCGGCGTCGGACGAAGCCGTGGCCGTGGTGATCGTCGAGGGCGCAGGCAAGGCATTTTCCAGTGGCGTCGACCTACGCGCACTCGCCGAACCAGGCGCAGACAACGCCGACTTCGGCCACGCATTCGCGCCGCTGATCGTCGCGCTGGTGGAGTTCCCGAAGCCATTGATCGCCGCGGTACACGGCGCTGCCGTCGGCATCGGCCTGACCATGCTGCTTTACTGCGACGTCGTCTACGTTGCCGAGGACGCACGTCTGCGGGCACCGTTCACTTCGCTGGGTACAGCTCCCGAAGCTGCCAGTAGTTGGTTGCTGCCCAAGGTGATCGGAACGCAGCGAGCCGCCGAGCTGATCCTGTCGGCCCGGTGGCTCAGCGGCGTCGAAGCTGCCGCCTACGGACTGGCGACAGCCGCCGTGCCGGCCGACCAGGTACAGGCACGCGCCCGCGAGAGTGCCGAGCAGATTGCCGCCAACGTCGGACCGGCAGTTCTTGCCGCCAAACGACTGCTCCGTCACGGATGGGCGGACGAAGCTCGCGCTGCCGTGCAGCGTGAGGACGACGCTGCGCGAGAGTTGATTCGCGAGTTGGGGAGTTTTGCTCGGAAGTTCACGACTACCTGAAACCCGACCACACGAAAGCGGCCGCCCGGCAGAAGCCGGGCGGCCGCTTTCGACGTGCTCAGGGGATCAGCTGAGGCGCTCGATCACCATTGCCATGCCCTGTCCGCCGCCGACACACATGGTCTCGACGCCGAAGGTCTTGTCCTGCTCCTGCAGGTTGTTGATCAGGGTGTTGGTGATACGGGCACCGGTCATACCGAAGGGGTGACCCAGCGCGATCGCGCCACCGGAGATGTTGAGCTTGTCCTCTTCGATGCCCAGTTCGCGAGCGGATCCGAGGACCTGCACTGCGAATGCCTCGTTGATCTCGAACAGGTCGATGTCGGAGATCGACTTGCCGGCGATCTTCAGGGCGTTCTTGACGGCCTGGATCGGGCCGAGGCCCATGATCTCGGGGGACAGGCCCGAGACGCCGGTGGAGACGATGCGAGCGAGCGGGGTCAGGCCGAGTGCCTTTGCCTTGGTGTCGGACATGATCACCAGTGCGGCTGCGCCGTCGTTGAGCGGGCAGGCATTGCCGGCGGTGACGGTGCCGTCGGGGCGGAAGACGGGCTTGAGGCCGCTGATGCCCTCGTAGGTGGTGCCGGCGCGGGGGCCGTCGTCCTTGGAGACGACGGTGCCGTCGGCGAGCGTGACGGGCGTGATCTCACGCTCGAAGAAGCCGCGCGCGATGGCTTCCTCGGCGCGGTTCTGGCTGCGAACTGCCCAGCGGTCCTGGTCTTCGCGGGTGATGCCGGTGGCCGAAGCGACGTTCTCGGCGGTCTGGCCCATGCCCAGGTACACGTCGGGGATCAGGCCCTCTTCGCGAGGATCGGTCCAGGCGACTCCACCTTCGGCGAGCTTGGCGCTACGGGCCTGCGCTGCGTCGAAGAGCGGATTCTTGGTGTTGGGGAGGCCGTCGGCGTTGCCGGTGATGAAGCTGGAGACGGACTCGACGCCGGCGGAGATGAAGACGTCGCCCTCGCCTGCGCGGATGGCGTGCAGCGCCATGCGGGTGGTCTGCAGCGAGGAGGAACAGTAACGGTTGACCGTGACACCGGGGAGGAAGTCGTAGCCGAGCTGGACGGCGACGACGCGGGCGATGTTGAAGCCCGACTGACCGGCGGGCTGGCCGCAACCGAGCATGAGGTCGTCGATCTCGGTGGGGTCGAGCTCGGGGATCTTTGCCAACGCGGCGGCAACCATCTGAGTTGCGAGGTCATCCGGGCGGATGTCCTTGAGCGAACCCTTCATTGCGCGGCCGATGGGCGACCGTACTGCTGAGACGATTACTGCCTCGGGCATGAAAACTCCTTTTGTGTACTGCTCGAGGGCGGCTTGAAACGCCGTCGAGCAGGGCAAGTTGAATGCAGCTTCGACTTACAATTTACGTTGCCGCTCCCAGATGGTGGTCACGCAGTCTCACTCAGTTGACGTCGGGGCGCTGACCTGCAGGTTTGGTGCGTCTCGCGAAGGCTTTCCACTGGGTTGCCGCCGCCGTCAGTCGGGCCGCGACGGTGCGGGCTTGCGCCGCCTCCGAGACGTGGGGGAGTTCGGGTAGCGGGCCACCCTGCCATTCACCCAGAGCCGACGCGAGAACCGGGACGATCTGCTTCGCCGCGAGTTCGTATCCGGCCGCGGACGGATGGAAACGGTCGGCCGAGAACATCGTGTCGGGCGAGGCCAGGAATTCCTTGGCCAGCAGGTCGGCCAGTGGAACGGGATGACCCCCGGCGTTTCTGGTCGCGGCCGCCTGGGCGAGTGCGAGGCGATGGCCCCATTCGCGCACCACGGAGCGCAGAGGTTGCGGGATCGCCGTGACCACCCCCAGATCCGGGCAGGTGCCGACAACAACGACGGCGCCGCTCTCGCGTAAGCGTCGAACCGCGTCGCCGAGGCGTTTAGCCGACGCGTGAATCGCGTTCTTGGCGGTGACGTCGTTGGCGCCGATCAGGATCACCGCAGCGTCCGGGGGAGGACCGGCGACGAACATGGCGTCGACCTGCCCACTCAACCCGCGGGAGGTGGCGCCCCCGATGGCCTTGGTGCTCAAACGGATTCGCTTCCCGGTTTCACTCGCAAGCAGCTTCGCGACCTGAACACCCGGAACTTCCGAGGCCGTCAGCGCGCCCACGCCGGCCGCAGACGAATCGCCGAAGATCATCAAGTGGAGATCGAAGGGCACGGCCCGCCACCAGAGTTCCGGGTTGTCGGCGCCGGGCGCGTACACCCCGTCCGCCTCGGGTGGCTTGGCGATATTGCGACCGATCACCCCGCGGGCCGCCCCCGCCTGCGACATCAGATAGTTGTAGCCCAACCAGGAGAGCGTGCCTGCACTCGATCCGGCCACCACCGTGGCCACCGACGCTTTCAGTCCGGTTCGACTCACACTTGCCAATCTAGCCGGATTGCACCACCTTCGCCCGACGTCCGCGCGCACCGTTTTCTTTCATCTGGGAACATGGACGAATGCGCATCGCGGAACACGTCGTCGACCTCATCGGCAACACCCCACTCGTCAAGCTCACGTCCGTCACGGGCGAAAACTTCGGCACGGTGGCAGCCAAGGTCGAATACCTCAACCCTGGCGGTAGCTCCAAGGACCGCATCGCCGTCAAGATGATCGACGCAGCCGAGGCTTCGGGTGAACTGAAGCCGGGCGGCACCATCGTCGAGCCGACCTCGGGCAACACCGGAATCGGCTTGGCGCTCGTGGCGCAAAAGCGTGGATACAAGTGCGTTTTCGTCTGCCCAGACAAGGTCAGCGAAGACAAGCGCAACGTCCTGCGCGCCTACGGCGCCGAGGTGGTCGTGTGCCCCACGGCCGTCGCGCCGGACAACCCGAACAGCTACTACAGCGTCTCCGACCGTCTCACCCGTGAGATCCCCGGCGCCTGGAAGCCCAACCAGTACTCCAACCCGGGCGGACCGGAGAGCCACTACGAGACCACCGGCCCCGAGATCTGGGCCGACACCGACGGCAAGATCACGCACTTCGTCGCGGGCGTCGGCACCGGCGGCACCATCACCGGCACCGGCCGCTACCTCAAGGAAGTTTCGGGCGGCAAGGTCAAGGTCATCGGCGCAGACCCCGAGGGCTCCGTCTACTCCGGCGGCACCGGTCGTCCGTATCTGGTCGAAGGCGTCGGCGAAGACTTCTGGCCGTCGGCATACGACCCGTCCATCCCGGACGAGATCATCGCCGTCTCGGATGCCGATTCCTTCGAGATGACGCGTCGCCTCGCCCGCGAGGAGGGACTGCTGGTCGGCGGTTCCTGCGGTATGGCCGTCGTCGCTGCCCTCGAAGTAGCCAAGCGTGAGGGCCCCGACGCCCTGATCGTCGTCCTCCTCCCGGACGGTGGCCGCGGCTACCTGTCCAAGATCTTCAACGATCAGTGGATGGCGTCGTACGGATTCCTGCGCACCCCACTCGACGGCAAGACCAACGTCCCCACCGTCGGCGACGTTCTGCGTGGCAAGTCGGGCGAGCTGCCGGACCTCGTTCACACCCACCCGTCGGAGACCCTGCGCGACGCGATCGAGATCTTGCGCGAGTACGGCGTGTCCCAGATGCCCGTCGTGGGTGCGGAACCGCCGGTCATGGCGGGCGAGGTCGCCGGAAGTGTGTCCGAGCGGGATCTGCTGAGCGCGGTCTTCGAAGGCCGTGCGCACCTTGCGGATTCCGTCGAGAAGCACATGAGCAAGCCGTTCCCGCTCATCGGTTCCGGCGAGCCGGTCTCGGCTGCCACGAAGGCGCTCGGTGACACCGACGCACTCATGGTCGTCGACGACGGCAAGCCGGTCGGTGTCATCACGCGCCACGATCTCCTGGGTTTCCTGAGTTCGGATTCCTGAGTTCGGATTCCTGCGCCGGCACCGGCGCCATTAGGCTGGGGACCATGAGTGAGCAACGCAGCAAGGCCGACAACATCAGCTGGCAGGGTTTCTCCACGAAAGCGGTGCATGCGGGTTACGAACCCGATCCGCTGACCGGTGCGGTCAACGTGCCGATCTACGCGAGTTCCACCTTCGCCCAGGACGGCGTCGGTGGAATGCGCAGTGGCTTCGAGTACGCGCGAACGGGTAACCCCACCCGTCGCCCACTCGAGGCGAACCTCGCCGCGCTCGAATCCGGAACCTACGGCCGAGCGTTCAGTTCGGGAATGGCGGCCACCGACTGCCTGCTCCGTTCGGTACTTCGACCCGGCGATCACCTGGTCATCCCCGACGACGCGTACGGCGGAACCTTCCGTCTCATCGACAAGGTGTTCACGCAGTGGGGGATCGAGTACACCCCGGCTCCGGTGTCCGACGTCGATGCGGTGCGCGCGGCGATGAAGTCCAACACCAAGCTGGTCTGGGTCGAGACGCCCACGAACCCGCTGCTCAATATCGGTGACATCGAGCTCCTTGCCGAGGTCGCCCACGAGGGCAACGCAAAGATCGTGGTGGACAACACCTTCGCCTCGCCGTACCTGCAGCAGCCGCTGCAGCTCGGTGCCGACATCGCGCTGCACTCCACGACCAAGTACATCGGCGGACACTCCGACGTGGTCGGTGGCGCTCTCGTCTGCAACGACGAAGAACTGGACACCGCGTTTGCCTTCCTGCAGAACGGATCCGGCGGCGTTCCCGGCCCGTTCGACGCGTTCCTGACGTTGCGCGGAATCAAGACACTGGCGCTGCGCATGGAGCGTCACAGTGACAACGCGGAGAAGGTCGTCGAATTGCTCGACGGTCACCCCGCGGTTGCCAGCGTCATCTATCCGGGACTGGCTTCGCATCCGTCGCACAAGGTCGCGGCCAAGCAGATGCGACGCTTCGGCGGCATGATCTCCGTCCGCCTCAAGGGCGGCAAGGCGGCGGCTCTCGACCTGTGCTCGCGCACCGAGATCTTCACGCTGGCAGAATCTCTCGGCGGAGTCGAATCCCTCATCGAATTCCCCGGTGCGATGACCCACGCCTCGACGGCCGGTTCCGCTCTCGAGGTTCCCGACGATCTGGTTCGCCTGTCGGTCGGCATCGAAGACGCCTCCGATCTGGTCGGCGACATCGAGCAAGCGCTGTCCTGATCTTCGCTCTACAGTAATTCGACTTCGAATCTGCAGTGCGCCTTCACACCTCACGAGGGTGTGGAGGCGCACTTTCTGGAGGCATGCGTGAATCTCGAACAGATAAAGGCTGCACAGCAACTGCTCGCCCCGGTCATGCGACGCACCCCGGTCGTGGCCTCGCGAGTGTTGTCCGAAACCACCGGCTTCGCCGTGAGTTTGAAATGTGAAAATCTGCAGCGCACCGGCTCTTTCAAACCGCGCGGTGCGTACAATCGCATTGCCAATCTTTCCGCAGAGGAACGGGCAGCGGGCGTGGTGGCGGCCAGTGCCGGTAACCATGCGCAGGGAGTTGCCTGGTCTGCAACAGAATTGGGAATCAAGTCGACCGTCTTCATGCCGACGGGTGCGCCGCTGCCGAAGTTGGTGGCCACCAAGGCATATGGAGCTCAGGTCCACCTGCACGGTTCGACTGTCGACGAAGCGCTCGTGGCCGCTCGCGAATTCGCGGACCGAACCGGAGCAGTTCTGGTCCACCCGTTCGACCACGAGGACGTCGTGGCGGGGCAGGGGACTGTGGGGCTCGAAATCCTCGAGCAACTGCCTGAGGTCGGCACGATCCTCGTTCCCACCGGCGGCGGCGGGTTGATCGCGGGAGTGGCTGCAGCCGTCAAAGCTGTGCGCCCGCAGGTCCGCATCGTCGGAGTGCAGGCCGAGACCGCGGCTGCCTGGCCGGCGTCGTTGGCAGCCGGGAAGCCGACCGCCTTGGCGTCGATGTCCACGATGGCAGACGGTATCGCCGTTGGCTGCCCGGGCGAGGTTCCGTTCGCCGAAGTTGCCGCCCATGTCGACGCCGTGGTGACGGTCAGCGAGGAAGCGCTGTCCAAAGCGCTCCTGCTGTGCCTCGAACGCGCCAAGCTCATCGTCGAACCGGCCGGCGTCGCGGCCGTCGCGGCCTTGATGACCTGTACTCCGGAGGAGCTGGGACTGACAGGGCCGGTGTGCGCCGTGCTTTCCGGCGGCAACATCGATCCGCTACTTCTCACGCACGTCATCTCGCACGGTCTGCGAGCGGCCGGACGGTTCCTCGGCGTTCACATCACCATCGACGATCGGCCGGGCGCACTGGTCTCGTTGCTCGAAGTGGTTCGAGCGAACGGCGCCAGCGTGGTCGATGTCATCCATTCCCGTACCGGTGGCGAACTTGCACTCGACGAAGTGGAAGTCTTCCTCACCGTCGAGACGCGTGGTCCGGACAACAAGGCGGAACTTCTGACGGCCTTCGACCGCGCCGGTTACGCAGTACGACTGCAGAACTGAGGCGAGTTACTCGTCAGGCCAGCCGCCCAGAACCGTCACGCGGTACTCCTGGTCGACCAGCCTGGCGGGTACGTCGAGTTGATGTAGCCAGTCGATGGCCGAACCGCCCATGCCGACCGCAACCCGACTGAATGCGGCGGCCTGGGCGCAGGAGGATGCAATCACCGACACCGTGCGCCACATCGGCGTCGCCGTCGATTCGCGGTGCAGTGGCTTGACGGTGCTGGCCGTGGCGATCCCGCAGTCGGACGGAAGTGCTACCTGGCAGGTCGGGTCGCCGGGCAGGTCTTGCACCTGAATCTGCCAGCCGTCTTCCGGCGCCGGGCCGGCAACCGCGATGTCCCCGCCGAGGCCGACCAGCACGCCACACCCGAGAAGAGTCGCAGTGGACGCGGCACAGTGGTCCGCTGAACTGGCGCGGGCCGTCGCGGACAGATCGAGAACGACGTCGTCCGGGCTGTACACGCGGTTGTTCTCGACGCGAATCTTCCACCAGGAGTGAGGGTCTGCCGACCCGGCCGTCGGCGTGAGTTTGCCGTCGGTCAGTCGTGCGACAGCCAACGCGTCTTCGAGGAAGTGCGCGAACATCGGGGTCACGGCGACGCCGTCGACGTTGCTCGCGGCGCTGACATAGGTACGAATCTCGGAGTCGGCACGATCTCGATTGGTGGCGGCGTCGGCAGCGGTGAGGTACCCGCGAACCAGGCTGGCCGCGGAGGGAAGGACTTCAGGGTCGGTGACGACGACCCGGGCCTGAACCCCCCACGTGAGCCACTCGGAGGCCGAGCGCGGAGTACTCACGAACCGTTGGAGACGGCGTCCGGGGTTCCGAATCCGGCGACCACGACGGGCCGCTTCGCTACGGGATTCTTGGTGTGAGAAGCCGACGTGTCCGGCGCGAGTGCCGTGGCAGTGGGAGAAGAAACGAGTGAAAGTCCGCCGCTTGCGAGTGCTCCCGCCACAGCCGTGGCTGCGAGGGCGAGGCGAACGGGTCGATACACCGTAGTGCGTCCCCGGGCGGGTCGTGGCCGATCGTCGCTCATGGACTCAGCTTGCACGCCGAACCTGAGAAAAGCCTTGGCGTCTGTAGTCATTTGCGTAACGCCCGCCGAGATAAATGAGACATTGGTTACAGGAGTCGCGAGACTGAGCCGTGTCGAATGCATGTTCGAAAGAGTAGATGTTCGCACCGACAAGTTTCGGGTACGACCACGTACATGGATTTTCAGAGGTTTATCGGAGGTTCGGATGGCAGTCGGTGTCCTGGCGATCGCTGTGTCGATCGGCACCGCACTGGGCGTGATGAGTGGAACTCTCGGAGCGCCCGCACAAGTCGAGAAGAACGAGTCTTCGAATGCTGCAGTCTCACTTGCAGCCTGGAACGGACCGGCACGAACTCAGGACACACCTGAGGGAATCGTGCCTTCCGTACCCTCCAACTTTCCGGGAGCGACATTGGCGCCCGTGGGAGCGGTGGCAGTGTTCGCGCCGTGGATCAAAAAGGCCGGTGCTCTGTGCTCGGAGATCACGCCCGCGGTGATCGCCTCGCTGTACTCGGTCGAGAACGGATTCAAGTACGGACCCGATACCGACATCTCACCGGAAGGTGGGCGCGGGCCTGGCCGCTTCACCACCGCAGCGTGGACGGCATACGGCAAGGACGGTGACGGCGACGGAAAGATGGACATCCTGGGCGTTGCCGATCCGGTGATGACAACCGGATACCGGTTGTGCGATCTCGTGAAGCAAGCGCAGTCCTGGCAGAAGTCCGGTGAGGTCGAGGGCGATACCGTCGACCTCGCGCTCGCTGCCTACGACGTCGGGCCGGACGCAGTTCGCGAAGCGGGCGGCGTTCCGGCAGACAAGTCGGGCGAGGTTCCTGCGGAGCAGGCGGTCGCCGCTCCGTTCGTCGCCCAGATCAAATCGTTGCAGGACTCGTTCGCCCTGATGCTTGCGCCCTTCGACTACAACAACCTCGCCGCAGCGGTGGGCGGCGTCGTCGAGGCCGGTCTGAAGTTTCTCGGATTGCCGTACGTGTGGGGTGGCGGAAACATCAACGGGCCGTCGATGGGCGGGTTCGACTGCTCGGGGCTGACGTCGTACGCGATCCACGCGGCCACCGGGGTGACTCTGCCCCGGACCTCGGAGACGCAGTGGGGTGTCGGCGTCGAGATCCCGCTGGATCAGGCGCAGCCCGGTGACCTGTTGTTCGGCAACTGGCAGGCAGGCGGCCCCGGCCACGTGGCGATCTACGTCGGCAACGGTCAGATGCTTCACGCACCCACGTTCGGCGACGTGGTGAAGGTCGGCCCGATCTTCGCCGGCATGAAGGCTCGCCGCGTGGTGTGAGTGGGCAGGAAACGGCGAGCGTCGACAGAGCAAGAAGCGCCACCCGACCGAGTCGGGTGGCGCTTCTTTTCAGAGCTGGTACAGCCGATCAGCTGTGGTAAGGCTCCGCGCTCAGCAGCGTGACCTTCATGGTGCTGCCGTTGGGCAGGTTGTACTCACGCGTGTCGCCGACCTTGGCTTCGAGCAGCGCGCCGCCCAGCGGTGAGTTCGGCGAGTAGACCTCGAGCTTGGCGTCACGTGCGCCTTCTTCGCGGGTAGCGATCAGGAACGTCTCGGTGTCACTCTCGTCGCCGTCGTAGTAGACCTTGACTACGGATCCGGGCAGTGCGACACCGGACTGAGTGGGGGCCTCGCCGACCTTTGCGCTGTTCAGCAGCTCCTGGAGCTGGCGAATGCGGGCTTCCTGCTGACCCTGCTCTTCGCGGGCAGCGTGGTAGCCGCCGTTCTCCTTCAGGTCGCCCTCTTCGCGACGCTCGTTGATCTCGGCGGCGATGACCGGGCGATTGGCGATGAGCTGGTCGAGTTCGTTCTTGAGCCTGTCATGTGATTCCTGGGTAAGCCAGGTCACCTGGGTCTCGGTCATCTCGATCACTCCCTAGTAGTCGGAGCCGGGGGCTCCCTCGACGATCGCTGCAACAGCAGCGAACAACGACACAGAAGCACCACCAGGGATGCAACCTTGCCGTCAAACCTTGCGTCAATGCAGCAATACACGGTTCCACCCGGAACCGTGTATCGGGCAATTCTATCACGCATGACTACCCGCCCTGTCCGGCGTCAAACGTCCGGCAGGGTGGGTGCGTTCCGAGGTCAGCTCTTGGTCAGGTACTCCGGAACGTCGAAGCTGCAGCCGTAGACGTCGGCCATGCCTGGCGGCTGGGACGTCTTGACCTCGGTGTTGAACTCGAGGGTCTGATGTTCCGACGACGGGACGTAGACCTCACGTCGACCGGTTTCGGAGCCGTCCTTCGAGCGTGCGCGCACGATGCACATCGCTTCACGCGACGAGTCGTCGCGTGTGACGGTGAAACGGATCTTCACCGTGGAGTCGTTGGCGATGTCGAACGAGATGGTCTCGGTCTCGATTTCCTTGACCGCAAATTTTCCGTACGCGTAGTACGAGATTCCGCCGCCTACGACGATGACGAGAGCGGTCAGAGCCCACACCATCCACTTGCGGGGACTGCCCGTGCGAGTTGTGCTCGGGTACCGATCTTGGGGAAGCGGTTTGCTCATCACTCTGCTCTCGAAGACTCGAGTTCGCGTGTCGTGCAGCAACTGACTGTGTCCCGCCGGATTACCGAAGGGGTCACGGCTGCGCCAGGAACTCTCGGGTGGAACTATAGAGGACGTATCCCGTCGCGCCGTCGGTAGGTTTGTCGGCAGTCGGTACGTTTGACGGCAACGGCCCGGAGTAATCCGAGCGGTGCACAGCGTGTGATTCGAAGACTGCCGGTGACGGCTACAGGTGAACGCCGGTGACGGCTACAGGTGAACTGCCGGCAACGGCTACAGGTGAAGTTGAGGTGAACGAACACGTGAGCGGATTCCGGCTCATGGCCGTCCATGCCCATCCCGACGACGAGTCGAGCAAGGGTGCGGCCACCACCGCCCGTTATGCAGCCGAAGGCCACGAAGTGATGGTCCTGACGCTCACCGGGGGTGAGCGTGGCGACATTCTCAACCCGGCCATGGACGTTCCCGGTGTCCGCGATCGAATCAGCGAAGTTCGCCAGGAGGAGATGGCCGAGGCCGCTCGCATCCTGGGCGTGAAGCAGCGCTGGCTCGGTTTCGTCGATTCCGGGCTTCCCGAGGGCGACCCTCTTCCGCCGCTGCCCGAAGGGTGCTTCGCCCTCGTTCCGCTCGAAGAGTCGACGCGCGCTCTGGTCAAGGTGATTCGCGAGTTCCGTCCCCACGTCGTCACGACGTACGACGAGAACGGCGGATACCCGCACCCGGATCACATCCGGTGCCACGAGGTGACGATGGCAGCCTACGAAGCCGCCGCCGATCCCGAGTACTTCCCCGAGGACGGTCAGCCGTGGGAAATCAAGAAGGTCTACTACTCGCACGGATTCATCCGTAAGCGCCTCGAACTCTTCCAGGAGGAGTACGAGCGTCGCGGAGATCCGTTCCCGATGGCGGACTGGCTCAAGAAGTGGAAGACCGAACGCGGCGACATGATGGTCCGGGTGACCACTCAGGTCACGTGCGGCGACTACTTTCCCCAGCGTGACGATGCTCTGCGCGCACACGCGACGCAGATCGATCCCAACGGTTCGTTCTTCGCTGTGCCGCTCGACATTCAGCAGAAGATCTGGCCCACCGAGGAATTCGAGCTCGCCAAGACGCGGGTCACCACGTCCATTCCGGAAACCGACCTGTTCGCAGGTCTCGAAGAGGACGCTCAGAAGTGAATGCTCTGTCCGTCGAGGTAGTTCTCGGCACCACACAATTTCTTGCTCAGACCCCGAGTAACCCATCCGGCCCGGAGTTCGGAAAGTCGTCTCCGGTCGGCCTGCTGGTGATTCTTGCGCTGCTCATCGGTGTGATCCTCCTGGTTCGGTCGATGAACCGCCAGCTCAAGAAGCTGCCGGAGACGTTCGAACCGGATCATCCCGAACTCGATCAGCAGGCAGACGAAGGCACCGACCGGGGAGCTATCACTGCTCCGAGCCCGGCGGAACCCAACGTCTCTACCGAGAAGAAGCCCAAGCAAGAATCCTGAGACGAACGAGGTAGTGGCGATGGACCCACGGATGCGGAACAACCTGGGTGGGTCCTCGAGCCCTTACCTGCGTCAGCACGCCGACAATCCGGTCCACTGGCAACAGTGGGGCGAAGAAGCGATGGAGTGGGCGCGCGAGCGCAACGTGCCGATTCTCCTCTCGATCGGATACTCGGCGTGCCACTGGTGCCACGTCATGGCGCACGAGTCGTTCGAGAACGACGAGATCGCGGCCGTCATGAACGCGAACTTCGTCTGTGTGAAGGTGGACCGAGAAGAACGTCCCGACATCGACGCCGTCTACATGAATGCGACGGTTGCGATGACCGGCCAGGGCGGCTGGCCCATGACCTGTTTCCTGACTCCCGACGGTTCACCGTTCTACTGCGGCACGTACTACCCGCCGACGCCTCGCGGCGGAATGCCTTCGTTCACACAGCTTCTCGAAGCGATAGTCGACACCTTCACGAATCGGCGCGACGAGGTCGACAACGCGGCGCAGTCGATCGTCACGGAACTTCAGCGCGCGTCGGGCGGGATTCCGTACGGCGGAGCACCCATCGACGCCGAGCTGCTGAACGCGGCGGGCCGGTCGATCCTCGGCGACGAGGACGTCCCGCGCGGGGGATTCGGTGGGGCACCGAAGTTTCCACCGTCGGCACTACTGGAGGGGCTGCTCCGACAGTACGAGCGAACGGGTTCGGGCGAGATCCTCGGCGGCATCGAGCGCACCGCCGAAGCAATGGCACGTGGCGGGATCTACGACCAGTTGGGTGGCGGTTTCTCGCGGTACTCGGTCGATGCCGAGTGGGTGGTTCCGCACTTCGAGAAGATGCTCTACGACAATGCGCTGCTCCTGCGGTTCTACGCGCACTGGGCGCGGCGCACCGGATCGGACCTCGCCACTCGCGTCACCGAGGAGACCGCAAGGTTCCTGCTCTCCGATCTGCTGACCGAGAACGGTTGCTTCGCTTCGGCTCTCGATGCCGACACCGACGGCGTCGAAGGCCTCACGTACGTATGGACGCCGACGCAGCTGGTCGAGATTCTCGGCGCGGAGGACGGGCAGTGGGCGTCGGAGTTGTTCCGGGTCACCGATACCGGAACCTTCGAAGAGGGTGCGTCGGTACTGCAGTTGCTCCGTGACCCCGACGACTGGTCGCGCTGGCAGACGGTCTCCGACGCTCTACGCGCCGTCCGGGCTCAGCGTCCACAGCCCGGCCGCGACGACAAGGTGGTGACGGCCTGGAACGGGCTGACCGTCACGGCCTTGACGGAAGCGGGACTTGCCCTGGACCGACCCGACTGGATCACCGCGGCGGCCGAGTGCGCAGGCGCTCTTCTCGACCTTCACCTGGTGGACGGTCACTTGCGTCGTGCTTCCCTCGGCGGGGCTGTCGGCGCCCCGACGGGTGTGCTCGAGGATTACGCAATGTTGGCCACCGGCCTCCTGGCTCTATACCAGGCAACGGGATTGGCGCGGTGGCTCGATGCGGCGCAGCAGTTGCTCGACGTCACTGTCGACCACTTCGCTGATCCGGCCGAGCCGGGAAGCTGGTTCGACACGGCCGATTTCGCGGAGTCGCTCGTGACTCGGCCCCGAGACCCGTTGGACGGCGCGACGCCGTCCGGTGCGTCGAGCGTCGCGGAGGCTCTGTTGACCGCAGCGGCGTTGACCGATGCCGAGCGCTCTTCTCGTTACGCCCAGGCCGCGGCGGACGCGCTGGCGAGGGCCACGCTGCCGCTCGAGCGTGCGCCTCGGTCGGCGGGGCACTGGCTCGCGGTGGCGGAAGCGTCGTTGCGTGGTCCGATACAGGTGGCCGTCGTCGGGGAAGGTTCGCTGTTGGCCGATGCCCGCCAGCTTGCGCCGGGTGGTGCAGTGGTTGTCGGGGGTGCCCCGGATTCTTCACCGCTGCTTGCAGATCGACCCCTCGTCGACGGAGGTGAAGCCGCGTACATCTGTCGGGGATTCGTGTGTGATCGGCCGGTGACGACGGTGGTGGAACTGGCGAGTCAGTTGAACACGACGAGCCATACCGCGATGTAGTGGCAGATCGCTGCGACGACCGTCGCGGCGTGGAAGAACTCGTGATGCCCGAACGTCGTGGGCCACGGGTTTGGCCATTTCGTCGCGTACAGAATTGCGCCGACGCTGTAGAAGATTCCGCCGACGAGCAGCAGCACCATCGGCGCCACACCGACCTGGTGCGTCAGTTCACCGACCACGGGAACGATCGCCCAACCGAGGAGCAGGTAGAGCGGGACTCCCACCCATTTCGGGGCGGTGGGCCAGAGCATCTTGAGTGCGACGCCGGCGAGCGCGCCTGCCCACACGATCGCGAGGATGATCTTGCCGGTGTGAGTCGGGAGGCCGAGCATGGCGAACGGTGTGTAGCTGCCGGCGATGAAGAGAAAGATCATCGAATGGTCCGCACGCTTCATCCACGTACGGCCCTTGACCGTCTGCCACTGGATGCGGTGATACGTCGCGCTGATGCCGAAGAGGCCACAGATCGTGACGCTGTAGATCGCGGTCGCCCAAGCCGCTTTGGCGCCGACCTGAGCGCCGGCTACGGAGACGAGAACGATGCCCGCGACGACGGAGACACCGAGCGCCCACAGATGGATCCAACCGCGCATGCGTGGTTTGACCGGAAGCTCTTCGAGCCCGAATGCCGTCATGTGCAACCCCTCTCGTTCCGTACTGTTGCCAACCGCGTAACCTACGGTACCGTAGGTTACGCATCAGTAGCATAACCTACCTGCGGGTTTTCGACGCGTACAAAAAGCGTGACGGCGCTCGCATGTGGCTGTCACTGCCGGGCGTAGTCTTTGACACCATGGTGATGTCACGGTGAATCTGCGCGGACTGCTGTACAGCATCTACGAGCGACGACTCCTCAGTCATCTCGACGGTCTCGCGCACCCACGGCACGTAGCGGTGATGTGTGACGGAAATCGGCGATGGGCTCGCGAGAACGGCTTCACCGATGTCAGTCACGGGCACCGCATGGGCGCGCTCAAAATTGCCGAATTGCTCGAGTGGTGCGACGCCGCCGGAATCGAGATGGCAACCATCTACCTGCTCTCGACCGAGAACCTGCGCCGCGAGCCGGAAGAGCTCGACACCCTCCTCGAAATCATCACCGACGTCGTCGAAGAGATCTCCGGGCCCGGCAAGAACTGGAGTGTGCAGATCGTCGGGGCTCTCGATCTTCTGCCTCCCGAGCAGTCCAGGCGCTTGCGGGAAGCGGCGGCGGGGACGAGCGGCCGAACCGGGACACATGTCAACGTCGCGATCGGATACGGCGGGCGTCAGGAGATCGCCGACGCCGTCCAATCGCTCCTGCGCGACAAGATCGGTGCGGGCCTGAGCGGAGACGAACTGATCCAGGCCGTCACGGTCGACGGCATCGACGGGCATCTGTACACGTCGGGACAGCCCGATCCGGATCTGGTGATCCGCACCTCCGGCGAGCAGCGGCTCTCCGGATTCCTGTTGTGGCAGAGCGCCTATTCGGAGATCTGGTTCACCGAGGCGTACTGGCCCGAGTTCCGTCGAGTCGACTTTCTTCGAGCCTTGCGCGATTACGCGGCGCGCCACCGCCGGTTCGGCGCCTGAGCCGTCTCAGAGCTTGCGCAGCCGCAGCCGGTTGATCGTGTGGTCGGCGTCCTTGCGCAGCACCAGGGTTGCGCGGGGACGGGTGGGGAGAATGTTCTCCACCAGGTTCGGGTGATTGATCGAGTTCCAGATCTCCTTCGCCGCGATGGTCGCGTCACGGTCGGAGAGGCCGGAGTAGTGGTGAAAGTGGGCGTTCGGATCGGCGAACGACGTGTTGCGTAGCGCGAGGAACCGCTGGATGTACCAGGCTTCGATGTCCTCGATGCGGGCGTCGACGTAGATCGAGAAGTCGAACAGATCGGAGACCATCAGACGCGGGCCGGTCTGCAGGACGTTGAGGCCCTCGATGATGAGGATGTCGGGCTGGCGGATCAGGTGGTACTGGCCCGGGATGATGTCGTACGACGTGTGCGAATAGACCGGTGCCGCTACCTCTTCCGCCCCGGACTTGACTTCGGTGACGAAGCGCAACAGCTTGCGGCGATCGTAGCTTTCGGGAAAACCCTTGCGGTGCATGATGCCCCGACGCTGGAGTTCCCTGGTCGGATAGAGGAATCCGTCCGTGGTGACGAGGTCGACGCGTGGATGGTGATCCCAGCGGGCCAGGAGAGCTTGCAGCACACGAGCAGTCGTGGATTTTCCGACCGCGACCGAACCGGCGACACCGATGACGAAGGGCACTTGACGGTCGGGATGCTTCTCACCGAGGAAGGTCGCGGTGGCCGCGAACAGTCGTTGGCGTGCCGCCACCTGCAGGTGGATCAGACGTGCAAGGGGGAGATAAACCTCGGCAACTTCTTCGAGATCGATCTGCTCGCCGAGACCACGCAGGCCGTACAACTCGTCCTCGGTCAACACCAGCGGCGTCGACTTACGCAGTGTCCGCCACTGCTTGCGATCGAACTCGACGTAGGGACTCGATTCGTTGGTGCGCGCCATCAGCCCAGCTCACCGGCACGTAGTGAACCCGGGGCCCGGCGGACGAAACAGCTATGCGAGCAAGCCAGGCGCGTGTGCGCACGATCCGAGTGCATAGTCGGATTGTGCTCGGTGCCACGTCCGGGACTTTCGCCGGGTGGCATTCCGGAGCGAGCGACTAGGCTCGGTCGTTATGGATCCAGACACACTTGTTCGCCAATACCTGCTGCTCGGACTGGGTTTCGACCGTCTCGAAGACGGGTTCGTCGACGCATTCACCGGTGACCCGGCGCTGCGTAAGCAGATCGAGAGCGCCCCGAAGCCCGATCCGCGTGAACTTGCCCGCACGGCACGTGAATTGCGGGGCGAGTTGGCCGGAAGTGGTCTGAATGCCGAACGCGCCCACTTCGTCGACGTACACCTTCGCGCCCTGGAATGCTCCGGGCGCAAGTTCGCGGGTGATGACATCGGCTTCGTGGACGAGGTCGAGGCGTACTTCGACGTCCGAATCGAGAAGGGAAACGAGGACGCCTACAGCGACGCTCACCGGTTGATGGGTGAAGTTCTGCCCGGTCCGGGACCGCTGGCGCAGCGGGTGCAGGCCCATCGCAAGGACGACGAGATCCCCGCGGCGAAACTGAACGAATGCGTCGAGGCAATGTCGAGTGCGCTGCGCGATCTGGTCCGCGGCACGTTCGGGCTTCCCGCGTCGGAAACCGTCGAATACGAAGTGGTGGGGGACAAGCCGTGGTCCGGCTTCAACTACTACCTCGGTGACTACCGCTCCAAGGTTGCGATCAATTCGGATCTGCCGCAGTTCATGGCCAACCTACCGCGGCTGATCGCGCACGAGTCCTACCCCGGCCATCACACCGAGCATTGCCGTAAGGAAGCCGGTCTGGTCGGTTCGGGCCAGCTCGAGCAGACACTGTTCCTGGTCAACACGCCGCAGTGCATCATGGCCGAAGGCCTCGCGGATTTGGCGCTGGAAGCGATTGTCGGCCCGGACTGGGGTTTGTGGGCGCAGGACATCTACGCCGACCTCGGCTTGTCTTTCGACGGGGAAAAGGCGCAACGGCTCTCCGCCGCGTCGGGGCAACTGCTGAGTGTCCGGCAGGATGCGGCGCTGATGTTGCACGACGAGGGGCGCAGCCTCGACGACGTGGCGCTGTTCCTCGAACGGTGGTCGCTGTCGACGCCGGAACGCGCTCGCCAATCGCTCAAGTTCCTGTCTTCGCCGCTGTGGCGGGCATACACCAGCACGTATGTCGAGGGATACCGGCTGCTCGGGGGCTGGCTGGACGAGGTGCCGGTGGGCGCGGAGCGCACCGAACGCTTCCGCAGGCTGCTCGACGAGCCGCTGGTCCCCAGCTCTCTGCGTGCTGCCTAGTGCCGGGTGGAGACGGCGGGAGCGAACTTCGTAGACTGGACGCATTCGTTTCCGCATCCAGCTTGGAGATTCCTCGATGACCGCTGTGCCCGGCTCCGACGTCAACTCTGCATCACTCGCCGAACTCGACCCCGAAGTCGCCGAGGCGATGGCTGGTGAATTGGCTCGTCAGCGCGACACGCTCGAGATGATCGCGTCGGAGAACTTCGTTCCCCGCTCGGTTCTGCAGGCTCAGGGCAGCGTCCTGACCAACAAGTACGCCGAGGGCTACCCGGGACGTCGTTACTACGGCGGTTGCGAGCACGTCGACGTCATCGAGGATCTGGCGCGCAACCGTGCGAAGGAACTCTTCGGTGCAGAGTTCGCGAACGTTCAGCCGCACTCGGGCGCACAGGCCAACGCTGCTGTTCTGATGGCACTGATGAACCCGGGTGAGAAGCTGCTCGGCCTCGACCTTGCACACGGCGGTCACCTCACGCACGGCATGAAGCTCAACTTCTCCGGCAAGTTGTACGACGTCGCGTCCTACGGCGTCAGCAAGGAAGATCACCGCATCGACATGGACGAGGTGCGCTCGATCGCCCTCGCCGAGAAGCCGAAGGTCATCGTTGCCGGCTGGTCCGCGTACCCGCGTCAGCAGGACTTCGCGGCGTTCCGCGCGATCGCCGACGAGGTCGGGGCGTACCTGTGGGTGGACATGGCTCACTTCGCCGGACTGGTTGCGGCAGGACTGCACCCGTCGCCCGTCCCGTACGCAGACGTCGTCTCCTCGACCGTCCACAAGACCCTCGGTGGTCCGCGTTCGGGCCTGATCCTGGCGAAGAAAGAGTGGGCCAAGAAGCTCAACTCCGCTGTCTTCCCCGGTCAGCAGGGTGGACCGCTCATGCACGCCATCGCGGCCAAGGCAGTCACCTTCAAGATCGCTGCCGGTGAAGAGTTCAAGGATCGTCAGGCACGCACCCTTTCCGGTGCGCGCATCCTTGCCGAGCGTCTGGGCAACAAGGACGTCGCAGACCAGGGCATCAGCGTCCTGACCGGCGGCACTGACGTCCACCTCGTGCTCGTGGACCTGCGTAACTCGCAGCTCGACGGCCAGCAGGGTGAGGACCTTCTGCACGAAATCGGCATCACGGTCAACCGCAACGCTGTTCCGTTCGATCCCCGCCCGCCGATGACCACCTCCGGTCTGCGTATCGGTACCGCAGCGTTGGCCACTCGCGGATTCGGCGATGCCGAGTTCACCGAGGTCGCCGACATCATCGGTACCGCTCTGGCCGGCAACGCGGATCTGCCGGCGCTGCGTGCGCGCGTCGCCAAGCTCGCTCTCGACCTTCCGCTGTACGACGGTCTCGAGAACTGGGGCCTGCTCAGCAAGAACGTCTAGGAATTCCTTCACCGACGGCCCGGTCCCTTTTTAGGGGCCGGGCCGCTGGTTTTTTTGCCAGTCGCGGATTGTGGCATCGGTCACATGACCGATGGTGGCCGAGTTCGGTGCTTCCTAGCCTGAGAGCATCACCCCTCCGGCGAAGGAAACCCCATGACCGAACAGAATCTGCATTGGCTCTCCGCTACCGAGATGGCGGCGTCGGTCGCGTCGAACAGTCTCTCGCCCAACGAGATTGCCGAAGCGATGATCCAGCGCGTCGACGCCGTCAATCCGTCGATCAACGCGATAGTCCAGTTCGATCGCGAGCAGGTGACGCGCGATGCGGCCGAACTCTCACGGCAACAGGAAGCGGGCGAGAAACTCGGCCCGCTGCACGGCGTTCCGTTCACGATCAAAGATCTGACGGCAGTCGACGGGCTGCCGACCACGTTCGGGATGAAGCCGATGGCCGACAACATCGCGACGGGAAATGCCGTCGTCGTGGACAGGCTGCGTGGCGCCGGCGGACTGTTCCTGGGAAAGACGAATACTCCCGAAAGTGGTTACTACGGTGGCACGGACAACCACCTGTACGGGCCGACGCACAACCCGTGGAAGCTCGGCAACAGCGCGGGCGGGTCCAGTGGCGGTGCGTCTGCTGCTGTGGCTGCAGGCCTCGGGCCACTCGCCGAGGGCAGTGACGGCGCGGGATCGGTGCGTATCCCGTCGGCGCTCTGCGGGGTCGTCGGGTTGAAGCCGACCACCGGCGTCATCCCGCAGACCATCCTGGCCGGGCGCTTCTACAACTGGGCGTATCACGGTCCGATCACCCGGACTGTTGCCGACAACGCGCTGATGCTCGACATCATGGCCGGGCCGGACAATGCGGACCCGCTCTCGATCGAGCGTGCCGAGACCTCGTACGTCGAAGCCTCGAAGGGCGACGTGAAGGGCCTTCGCGTGGCGTGGTCGACGAATCTCGGTCTCGGCCATGTTGATCCGGAGGTGCTGGCGGTGTGTCTCGACGCGTTGTCGGCATTCGAGGAATTGGGTGCCCGGATCACCGAGGCGACCCCGCAGTGGGGAAATCCGTCGGAGTCGATGTGGAACGGCATCTGGGTTCCCGGTTTCGCTTCCGAATACGACTTGCTCGACTGGGAGAACCAGCGCGGCGAGGTCGACGACAACCTGATCGAGATCATGCACGAGGCCGAGCGGCTCACCGGTGTCGACGTCGGGCGGGCCGACGCATTCCGCGGCGTCATGTGGGACACGTGGACGACGTTCATGAACGACTACGACGTGTTGGTCTCGCCGACCCTGGCTTCGGCCACGTTCCCGCTCAGTCAGTTCGCGCCGTCGTGGCTCGAAGGTGCGTCGCTGCGTGAGCAGTTGCTCGATTGGCTCTTCACCTACCCGTACAACATGCTCAACAATCCGGCGATCACCGTGCCCGCTGGATTCACCGCCGACGGTCGACCGGTGGGGCTGCAGATCGCCGCACGTCACCGCCAGGACGCAGTGGTCCTGCGGGCTGCCGCGAACTTCGAAGCGGCACGTCCGTGGGCGGACAAGAAGCCGGCCGATTCACTGGTCGTGGCCTAGCTCACACGATTGGCTAGATTGGTGTGATGACGTCTGTACTGCCTGATCGCGGCGCTGGACCTGACATGTTCGCGCCGCGATCGCCGGCGGCCGGGGCGTACGGCATTCTCGGCCTGTGCGCCGAAGAACTCCGCGCACGTGGACTCGCGTACTCGGCTGCGGCGGTCACGTACCGGGACCCGTCGAGCGGAAGGCATCGGGCTCTGGCGAGTTCCGGATACGACGCCAGGGTGCTCGAGTTCCTGCTCGAGGACTTCGTCGCCGATCGCAATCTCTTCGGCATCATTCGCGAGGCTTCGGGCGTGCCCGTGTTCTGGCAGGACGTGCCACGATTCGAGCAGGTCGAGATGGTCACCGATGTTCTGCGGCCGTCCGGGTACGCCGAGGGTGCCTCGGTCGCATTGGGGTTCTCCGGCCGTGAGGTGACCGGATTGCTGCACATGAGCTTCGCGGATTCCGGCGTCGTCGATCGCGTACGGGAGGTGGTGGCGGCGTCCAGCGCAGCCTGCTCGCGCGTCGTGGGGGACCAGGTGGCGCTCGATCGTGTCCATCTGAGCCCACGGGAGATTCAAGTACTGCAATTGGTGGCCAGGGGCGCGGGCAATGTCGAGATCGCCGAGGAGTTGTTCGTCAGCCGTCGCACCGTCGCCACCCATCTCGAGAACATCTTCGTCAAGACCGGAACCAATTCGCGGGTTCAGGCAGCGGTGCGCGCCGCCAAGTGGGGTCTGATCGAGTCCTGAGTGACGCCGAATCACACGAGTGGCATTTTGTTACCTGGCGTTCACCAGATGTGCGGCTCGTTCCGTGGCGCGAGTGTCCGATCCGCAGTACCGTCGGCAGTAACGAGTAACCAGAAGTTACTTGTGCGGGAGGTTCTGATCGTGACTGAAACACTCAGTACGAGAGGGCCGGCGCCCGGCCCTTGTTTCAGCTGACACAGCGTCACCTGACACCAGAGCCGTCCGGCCCAGCGAGCTGAGTTTGCGCGGGTGCCGCGCAGACCTAGGAGCCCAACGTGACTGCATCACGCTCCGTCTCTGCCCACTCGGCCCGGGCTGATCAATCAGCCGGGAATCATTCGGGAGATGCACTTCGCACGTACGTCTTGGATACCTCGGTACTACTGTCCGATCCATGGGCTGTCACTCGATTCGCCGAACACCACGTGGTACTCCCACTGGTCGTGATCAGTGAACTCGAAGGCAAACGGCACCACCACGAACTGGGATGGTTCGCCCGAGAATCGCTCCGCATGCTCGACGATCTACGGATCGAATACAGCCGCCTCGACCGTCCGGTGCCGATCGGCACCGAGAACGGGACACTGCAGGTCGAACTCAATCACACCGACCCTGCGGTCCTGCCCGTCGGATTCCGCACGGACAGTAACGATTCGAGGATTCTGGCGTGTGCGCTGAATCTTGCTGCGGAGGGCAAGGATGTAGTCCTCGTCAGCAAGGACATTCCGCTTCGTGTGAAGGCAGGCGCGGTGGGACTACCTGCCGACGAGTACCACGCTCACGACGTCGTGCCCTCCGGATGGACGGGCATGACTGAGCTGGACGTCGCCTCGACGGACATCGACGAGCTGTTCAACGAGGGTTTCCTGGACCTCGACGAAGCGCGAGATCTGCCGTGTCACACGGGTCTTCGCCTGCTCGGTGGTTCGTCGAGCGCCCTCGGTCGGGTGACTCCCGACAAGCGCATCCAGTTGGTGCGCGGTGAGCGCGAGGCGTTCGGGTTGCACGGCCGCTCCGCCGAGCAGCGCATTGCGCTCGATCTCCTCATGGACGAGAGCATCGGCATCATCTCTCTCGGTGGTAAGGCGGGCACCGGTAAGTCGGCCTTGGCTCTGACGGCAGGTCTTGAAGCGGTTCTCGAGCGCCGCACTCAGCGCAAGGTTGTCGTCTTCCGTCCGTTGTATGCCGTTGGCGGACAAGAACTCGGCTACCTTCCCGGTAGTGAGAGCGAGAAGATGGGCCCGTGGGCTCAGGCCGTTTTCGACACTCTCGACGGGTTGGCCTCGCCAGAGGTTCTCGAGGAGGTTCTCGCCCGCGGAATGCTGGAAGTGTTGCCGCTGACGCATATTCGCGGTCGGTCGCTGCACGATTCGTTCGTGATCGTCGACGAAGCGCAGTCGCTCGAACGAAATGTTCTGCTGACAGTGCTTTCTCGTCTGGGAACCGGCTCGCGAGTGGTCCTCACGCACGACGTCGCGCAGCGTGACAACCTGCGAGTGGGCAGGCACGACGGAGTTGCGGCCGTCATCGAGAAGCTCAAGGGGCACCCGCTTTTTGCGCACATCACACTCACGCGCAGTGAGCGTTCGCCGATCGCCGAGTTGGTGACCGACATGCTCGAGGAGTTCGGCCCCACTTCCTGAGAAGTGATCTCCCCGTGCGGACTTCGGTCTGCACGGGGAGATGCCTGGGTTTGAAGTTGTTCAGTTTTGCAGCGGTCCCAGTTCGTTGTCGAGAACTTCCTGCACCACACGCATCGCCGCCAGTCCGGCCGGAGCGCCGCAATACGCGCTCGCGTGGATCACGGTTTCGACGATCTCGGTGCGCGTCAAGCCGTTTCGCAATGCCCCACGTACGTGGCCTTTGAGTTCGTTCTCGGCGCGCAGCGCGATCAGCATCCCCAGATTGATCAGACTGCGACTGCGGCGATCGAGTCCGGGACGCGTCCATACCGAACCCCAGACGTTGGCAGTCACGAAGTTCTGCAGTTCTTCGCTGTCCGTTCCCCGGGTGCGCTCGAAGGCGGCGTCGACGAAATCGGCCCCCATGACTTCGGTGCGCACAGCCAATCCGGCGTCGAAGGAGTCAGGCGTGGTGTTTTCGGACATGGCAGGTTCGCTCGCTTTCGGCAGGTGATTTCAGGCCGGAGCAAGCCTACTTCGTGTCCCGGTCCCGACGACTGCGCGGCCGACCGCGGTCACCACGCCCCACGCGACGTCTCGCAGACTGAAGTAGTCCCGCCAGACGCAGACCTTGCCGTCGCGCAGTTCGAAAGTTCCGCATACCCAGAACTCGATGCGCAGCGGTCCGACGGTGAGGATGTCGGTGCGTTCGGTGAGCACCGTGGACTCGTCGCCGACGATGTGGTGCATCTCCGCCTCGAATTTCAGTGAAGGCTTGGTGACCAGACGTAGCGCTCGCACGACGGTCTTCTTGCCTCGCAGGGTGGGGAGCGAGACGTTCTGCCAGACGATGTCGTCTGTCATCAATTCGGCTGCGGCGTCCACGTCGAAATCGGTGAGGGCCGCGAACATTGCGTTCACCGTGGCTGTCGAACTACTCATGGGGTGTCCTTGGCTGATTATTCGGCCGGTGTTGCCCGGATGAAGGTACCGAGATGATCGTGATCGAAGTACTCCAAGGTTAGCGAGTTTCCGTCGAAGGTGGCCTTCGAGACCGTCCCGGCCGGTGCGTTCTCGCCGCTGAGCGGGAACGTGAAGGTGTTTCCGTCCCAGTGGGTCAGAGGGTACGTCGCGGCCGCGGGACCCATGGTCAAGGTCAGCGCACCGTTCTGCTGCGTCACGAGCGCGGGACCCCAGTACGGATTGCCGTAGTCGCCGGTCAATTGGTCTGTCGGTGGCGCGGGAGCGGGGGAGGTCGGCGGCGTCTTCCCGGCAAGTTCGCCCTCAGGGTCGGCTTGTGAGGCAAAGGACGCTTCGTACAGCGGGCGCCACTCGCGGGTGATCTTCCCGAACTGCACCAGATCGGCGAATTCGGCGGTCAAGGTCTCTGCGACGCCGGTGGGCGTGCCGTTGGTCAGAACGACTATGCCGACGTCAGCGGAGGGAATCGTCACGAAATTGGTCCCGGCACCGAGCAGGAAGGCGCCGGAGTGGCTGGCGGTCACACGGCCTGCCGCGCTGTCGGAAACGTTGAACCCGTAGCCGTAGAAGCCGGAGCGTTCCCCGATTTCCTGCGCATGGCGCGAGACGATTTCCGGGTTGACTGCGGGCACGAGCGCCTCCGTCTGAACGACCTGCTGCCCCTGATACCGACCGCCCGAAAGCACCATGTCCAACCACTTGGCCATGTCGTTCACCGAGGAGCTGACTCCACCGGCGGGGGATTGGGCGTCGGCGTCCCGAACCGGCCCTACCTTGTACTTTCCGTCTTCGAGGATGTGGCCGACTGCTCGATTTTCTCGGGCTTGGTAATCGGCGAACCGCGAAGACGTCGACGTCATACCGAGCGGACCGTAGATCGTGTTCTGCGACAGCGTTTCCCAATCGGTGCCCGCCGCGGCTGCAACGGCCTCCGCACCGGCAGTGACGCCGAAGTTCGTGTACTCGTATGTGATTCGGAAGGGATTGAGCGGTAGTTGGCGAAGTTTTTCGAGCACCTGGGCCCGGTTGTAGCCCAGGTCCTCCAGCCCGTCGCCGGCGTGGTCCGGTAACCCCGACCGATGCGTGTAGAGATCGGAGATCGTGAGGTGGTCGGTCACCCACGGATCGGCAAGCGCAAACCCCGGCAGTTTCGAGATCACCGGAGTGTCCCAGTCCACGGTCCCGATTCCGACTTCGTGGGCGACCACCGTGGCCCCGACCGATTTCGACACCGATGCCAGTTGGAACACGGTGTCGGCATCGACGGTGGCGCTCTTACCCAACTCGCGAACCCCGAATCCCTTTGCGTACACAGTCTTACCTCCGTGCACCACGGCCACCGCCATGCCGGGAACACCGGAACTTGCCATGAGGTCGTTCGCGAGGCCGTCGAGCTTCCCGACCGCGTCGTCGATTTGCCCGTCCGGGATCGGCACCCCGGCGTCGAGACCCGGGCTGGCGTCGCTGACGACCGGCCCGGGCGCCGAGGTGGTGTCTGAATCGGACGAGCATCCGGCGAGCAGGGCGACCGTCAGTACTACCGGAACCGCCGCTGCCGACAGTCGCGAGCTGTTTCTACTGGTGATGGACACGAGATTCTCCCTAGCAGGGTTGTCGTCGGTACCACTCGGTCAATCCAGTATCGGGGAACGGCGGGCTGATATTGGGACAAATCGGGAAACCTTGTAGCTACTTCGGGGTCTTGGTTGTCAGACTGCCGAGAATGGAGCCTTCCGTGACCGGCTTCCAAGGGAGCAACAACGCGACCAGCAGAGCGGTGATCAATGCTGCTCCGACCGTGAAGTACGACGCGATGGCGAAACCTTCCAGGCATGCGGTCTTCATCGTGTAGATCAGACTGTCCTTCTGCTGCTCGAAGAGCGGACTGATGTCGCGGGAGCGGATTTCGATGACGCTGAGCACGGACTCACGAGCGAAGCCTTTCTCCTGCGCCGACATCACGGCGTCGGGAATGGCGTCGACGATCGGAGCCACCTTGGACGTGTAGTACGAGGCGACGATCGAACCGATGACGGCGACGCCCAGGGTCCCGCCGAGCTCACGCGTCGTGTCGTTGACTGCCGAACCTGCGCCCGCTTCGTCGAGGGGCACCGAGGACATGATGGAGTCGGTCGCCGGTCCCTGGACAATTGCGAGGCCCAGACCCATGAGGACCATCGAGATCACGACGGGTCCGAGGTAGGGCGTCTCGACGGTCGTCCGACCCGCCAGGAACATCCCGCCGCTGAGTACCAGGAGGCCGAACACCATCACTGCAGTCGTGCCGAGTTTCTGTGCCGCCAAGGTGGCGACTGGGGCGCCCACGGCGACAGCTGCAGCGAAAGGCAAAGAGTGGATGCCGAATTCGAGCGGCGAGTACTCCCGAACGCCCTGGAAGTACTGCGTGATCAGGAACAAGAATCCGAACATGCTGAAGTAGCTGACAGCAATAGCCAAGGCGGGGAAAGAAAACCGCCGGATTCGGAAGAGATTCATGTTCAGGATCGGCGCGTCGGTGCGCAATTCCCATGCGACGAATGCGGCCAACAACACTGTCGCAGAGAGGTATCCCGTGATGCTGAATGTCGACACCCATCCGCGATGTGGTGCGTCGATGATGGTCCACACCAGAATGACGATGCCCAGTAGCGACAAGATTGTTCCGACGAAATCGAATCGGCCGACGTGGAGCGCCTTCGATTCCGGAACAACCAGCAGCACACCCACGATGACCAACAATGCTGCCGGAACGTTCATCCAGAACACCGAGTGCCAGGAGAAGTGCTCGAGAAGCCAGCCGCCCGCAGTCGGGCCGATGGCAATCGCGAAGCCGGCCATTGCGGTCCAGGCCGCGATGGCGATGGCTCGTTCTCTGGCGTCGGTGAAGATGTTGGTGATCATGGCCAACGTAGCCGGAAAGACAGCTGCGGCAAAGACACCCATGGCGGCTCGCGCCATGATCACCTGTTCGAGGTTGGAAGCCAAAGCGCCGACGAGCGACATCGCACCGACGCCGATCAAGCCGATGATCATCACTCGGCGGCGTCCGAAGCGGTCACCCAGGTGGCCGAAAGTGAGTAGGAACCCGGCGAAGGTCAACGTGTACGCGTCGACGATCCATTGCAGGTCGCTGACGCTGGCGAACAAGTCGACGCTCATCGTCGGCAGTGCGACGTTGACCACTGTGTTGTCCAGCACGACAAGGAGTTCGGCGAGGCAGATGAAGATCAGCGCAGTGAATCGACGTGACTTGGTCATCATGGGCGCCGAGGGCGCCGGTGCAAGTGTGTGAGACATGTTTGTACGCCATCTCTGCTCCTGCGCGGACGGCAGCAGCGGTTGGAAGAAAGAGGGTTGGTCAGCTCGGGGCCGAGACCAGAGCCTTGAGGTGAGCGCCGATGCGATCGAGAGGCGCCGTGGTGTGCTGAGCTTTTGCCATCAGCGTCGCGCCTTCGATTGACGCGATCACGACGGTTGCCCATTGTGCTGCAGTCTCGGACGGCTGTCCCTGCTGCCAGAAGAACGATGTGAGAAGCGATTCCCACGAGGTGAAGGATTCGCCCGCAGCAGTTAACGCCGCCGGCGTCGACGCGCCCTCCACTGCCGCGGCTGCGACCGGACAGGAGGAGGTGAAATCGCTCTCTACCAAGCTGTTTCGAAATATCGTGACAACCGCGTCGATGATCTCCGGTGGGGAAGACTGAGCGATCATCGAACTGATGGCGGCACTGACGCCCCGGCCGAAGTAGGCAACTGCTTCGCCGGCCAGCTGTCCTTTGCCCTCGGGAAAGTAGTGGTACACCGACCCGCGGGGAGCTCCCGAGCGTTCGACGATCTCGGTGAGCGAGGTCGTCGCGATCCCGTGTTCACGGAAGGCATTGATGGCGCCGACCAGCATCAGAGTGCGGGAATCGGAGTCGGCCATCCCGCCATCGTATGCAATCGCAGTGCTGTTCGAATCATCTGGTGCCGCTGATTCTCTTGGTACTCCCCACTTGCGACGCGCTGCGGCGATCGGACAACGCGTCTGCGGGCCGGTCATGGCAACGAGGCGTCTCGAGGTGTGTTCATCACTGCCTCCCAGTATGTCGATCGGTATAGGAACGAATCTGAGACTAGATGTAACCGACAGACACAGTCAAGTGTTGTGTGCAGGTGGTGGGTATCGACGGAGATTCTTGGTGGCAAAACTCCCCGAACAGTGTTTATATCGAGCGGTATAGAGCTGTTGCTTCGAGCACCAGCTTCGGAGGAGAGGAAACGACATGCCGGTACCGACGTCAGTTGCACGAAAACGAAGAATCGAAGTCGCAGTCGGGAAGTATTTCGCCAATCCGCTGGTCACCGGATTGAATCGGATCGGTTTGATGCCGTCGTTGATGACCGAGATCGAGACGGTTGGACGCCGAACCGGTCTGACCCGCCGAGTGCCCGTTGCGATCACCTACGACGGTGACGAGGCGTGGGTCATTGCGCAGCATGGCACCGGCACGGGGTGGGGTGCCAATATCTCTGCGACGCCGAAGGTTCGGATCCGTCGCCGCGGCGAGTGGGTGGACGGACAGGCCCAGATCATGCCGGACGACGACGTGCCGGCGCGGGTGAAGACATTTGCGTCGGGGAAGATCAGATCGGCGCTGACGGCCTCTGCCTTTCGCGGATTGCAGACCGACCCGGTCAGTGTCCGCATCAGGCTCGCACTCGATCCGTCAACCGATTGAATCAACGGGAGTTGAAATGGTCGGTGCGGAATGACCCGGTGCGTTCTCGTCGTTGACGAATGCAGCGGTGGCGCGATCGCCACTGCACACGACGAAGGAGCAGGGTCATGCGCATCGGAATCATCGGAGCCGGTCAGATCGGTGGCACGCTCACACGTAGGCTCGCTGCGCTCGGTCACGACGTGCGCGTCTCGAACTCGCGGACACCGGACACGCTTGCAGAACTGGAAGCCGAGACGGGTGCGAAGGCAGTCCGCAGCACCGAGGCCGCCGAGGGTGCTGAGCTGGTCATCGTGAGCATTCCGCAGAAGAACGTGGTTGATCTACCGGCGGGGATCCTCAGCAGTGCGGTCGCCGGTGCCCCGGTCATCGAGACCAACAACTACTACCCGCAACAGCGTGACGGTCTGATCTCGGCCATCGAGGACGGGCAGACCGAAAGCGGATGGGTGCAGGAGCACCTGGGTGTTCCGGTATTCAAGGCGTTCAACGGAATCTGGTGGAAGCATCTCCTCGAGAAGGGCCTTCCCGAAGGTGCAGAGGGGCGCATTGCGCTACCCATCGCCGGCGACGACGACGCGAACAAGCAGGTCGTCTTCGATCTGATCAATCAGTTGGGCTTCGATCCCGTCGATGCGGGAACGATCGACGATTCCTGGCGTCAGCAGCCGGGAACTCCCGTGTACGGCAAGGACTTCGATCGCGAAGCGTCGCTGAAGGCATTGGCTGAGGCGAGCCCCGATCGCACCGACGAGTGGCGGGCAACCGCTGCGGTGTGAGTGCAAGGGTGGCGGTTTCCGAAGTGGAAACCGCCACTCTTTTGTTTGTTCAGTCCTTGACCTTCGCCATCGCCAGAACGTCGAGACGCTTGTCGAGTTCTTCCTCGCTCAGCTTGTCCGGGACGAGTCCGCGCTCGATGACGACCTGACGGATCGTCTTCTTCTCCTTGAGTGCCTGCTTCGCGACGGCTGCGGCTTCCTCGTAACCGATTGCCGAGTTGAGGGGCGTCACGATCGACGGCGACGATTCGGCGAGCGTCTTGAGGTGCTCCTCGTGCGCGACCAGTCCGCTCACGCACTTGTCGGCGAACAGTCGAGAGACGTTGGCCAGCAAGGTGAACGACTCCAGCAGGTTGCGAGCCATGACCGGGATGTAGACGTTGAGTTCGAAAGCTCCGGCTGCGCCGCCCCACGCGATGGCGGCGTCGTTTCCGATCACCTGAGCCGCAACCTGAGTGGTTGCCTCGGGCAGGACCGGGTTCACCTTTCCGGGCATGATCGAGCTTCCCGGCTGCAGATCGGGGAGTGCGATCTCGCCGAGCCCGGTCAGCGGACCCGATCCCATCCACCGAATGTCGTTGGCAATCTTCGTCAGTGAGACGGCGATGGTCCGCAGCGCGCCCGATGCCTCGACCAGTCCGTCACGCGCGGCCTGCGCTTCGAAGCTGTTCTTCGCCGGAGTCAGCGCGTCGACGCCGGTCGACTTGACCAGTTCGGCAACAACTTTGGGGCCGAATCCATCCGGAGCATTGAGACCGGTGCCGACTGCTGTTCCGCCGATCGGCAGCTCGCCGAGGCGGGGGAGTGTTGCGTTGACGCGCTCGATGCCGGCCTCGATCTGACGTGCGTAGCCGCCGAACTCCTGACCGAGCGTGACCGGCACAGCGTCCATCAGATGGGTGCGCCCGGATTTGACGACGGTCTTCCACTCGGTCGCCTTCGTGGCAAGCGCAGCATGCAGATGTTCCAGTGCCGGAACAAGATCGGTGACCGCTGCTTCGGTAGCTGCGACATGCGTGGCGGTGGGGAAGGTGTCGTTGGAGGACTGCGACATGTTGACGTGATCATTGGGATGTACGTCCACACCGGCGGCCTTCGCGATGGATGCGATGACCTCGTTGGCGTTCATGTTCGAACTGGTTCCCGAGCCGGTCTGGAAGACGTCGATGGGGAACTGATCGTCGTGCTTGCCTTCGGCGATCTCGTTCGCGGCGGCGATGATTGCGTCGGCCTTGTCCGCGTCGAGGAGTCCGAGGTCCTTGTTGACCTGCGCACACGCTGCTTTCAGCAAGCCCATTGCGCGGATCTGGGTGCGCTCGAGCGGGCGCCCGCTGATCGGGAAGTTCTCGACTGCACGCTGGGTCTGTGCTCGCCACAGTGCGTCGATGGGCACCCGAACTTCGCCCATGGTGTCGTGTTCGATTCGGAACTGTTGATCGTTGCTCTCCGTCATGGCTCCACATTGCCACTTTTCGAGAGCGGGTAGGGGACTACGTCCCCCGTGAGCGGTTAAGGAGTGCAGGGACTCCCTAACCACTCACGGGGCGGAGCCCATCAGAACGTCGGGGGAACCGCGCCCTCTTCGCCGTCGAAGTCGACGGAGCTGTACTCGCGCAGTTTCTCGAGACGGTGGTACGCGTCGATCATGCGAACGGTGCCGGACTTGCTACGCATCACGATGGACTGCGTGCTGGCGCCGCCGCCGTAGTAGCGGACGCCGCGCAGGAGGTCACCGTCGGTGACGCCGGTGGCGCAGAAGAAGACGTTCTCGCCCGAGACGAGATCTTCGGTGGACAGGATCCGATCGAGATCGTGACCGGCGTCGATGGCCTTCTGACGCTCTTCGTCGTCGGTGGGGGCCAGCTTGCCCTGTAGCGATCCACCCATGCAGCGCATGGCTGCTGCGGCGATGATGCCCTCTGGCGTTCCGCCGATGCCCACGAGCATGTCGGTGCCGGACTCCGGACGCGCTGCGGCGATCGCGCCGGCAACGTCACCGTCGGAGATCAGACGGATACGGGCGCCGGTGTCGCGAACGTCCTGGATCAGCTGGTTGTGACGCGGGCGGTCCAGGATGCAGATCGTGATGTCGGAGACCGACGCCTTCTTGACCTTGGCCACGCGCTTGATGTTCTCGGCGATCGGTGCGCTGATGTCGATGACATCTGCGGCATCCGGCCCGACAGCGATCTTCTCCATGTAGAACACGGCCGACGGATCGAACATCGCGCCGCGCTCGGCAACAGCCAGAACAGAGATTGCGTTGGGCATGCCCTTGGACATCAAGGTGGTGCCGTCGACCGGGTCGACGGCGAAGTCACAGTCGGGGCCGTCGCCGTTTCCGACCTCTTCGCCGTTGAACAGCATCGGCGCTTCGTCCTTCTCGCCTTCACCGATGACGACGATGCCGCGCATCGAGACTGAGGAGACGAGCTGACGCATGGCGTCGACGGCTGCTCCGTCGCCGCCTTCCTTGTCGCCGCGGCCTACCCAGCGGCCGGCAGCCATAGCACCGGCTTCGGTGACTCGGACCAATTCGAGTGCGAGGTTACGGTCCGGGGTCTCACGATGAGTGCTGCTGGCCGTCATGTGCGGTGCCTCCTGGCGCGGTCGCGGTCGACGGGGTGTGTCGACGCAGTGGTTTCTTCAGGCGTCATTGTCCCAGATGGGAGCGGCTACGTGCGCTGTCGGGTCGCCGCAGAGACGTTTTGTCTCGCTCGAGGGGGACCGGGAATCGTATCTACTGCGGAGTACCTGGATACTGGGGGTGTGGCATCGAAGAAACCCCGCATTCTCGAAGACAACAAAGACATGGTCTGGTCTCTCGTACCGTTGGTGCTGTTCTGCATCATCATTGCGGGCATCGCCAGCCAGTGCACGTTCAGTCCTGGCGGCCCGACACAGGGGCCTATCCCGAGCGTCGACGTGGACGCAGCTCTGAACTACGACGCGAAGGAACTCGGATTTCCCATCCGTAATCCCGGTGTTCCGGACGGGTGGACTCCGAACTCCGGCAGTCGCAAGATCATCTCCGGCGACGGCGGCGGAGATTCGAGCACTGTGGGATTCATCACGACCAGTGGTCGCTACATCCAGCTGACACAGAGCAATGCCGAGGAATTCCCGTTGGTGTCACATGTTGCCGGTGGACAGCGATTCGCGACCGGAGTCGAGACCGTCGGTGCCGATACGTGGAACGTCTTCGGCGGCGAAGGTGTCGAGTCGATCTGGGTCACGGACGTCGGGGATGTTCGCCTGTTGCTCACGGGCGCGGCGACGCCGGAAGAGTTCCGGATTCTTGCCGAGAAGGTCGGCGCAGCGCAGCCGATCACGCCATAGGATTTGCGGTCGGAGCGGACGTTACTCGTCCGCTTCGGCCAGAGCCTTTTCGACGCGGGCCCTCGCGCCGGCCAAGTGCTCTTCACAGCGCTTGGCCAACGCTTCGCCTCGCTCCCACAGTGAGAGTGACGCGTCGAGGTCCAGACCGCCCTGTTCGAGAATCTTCACGACGCTCACCAATTCGTCGCGGGCTGCTTCGTAGCCGAGTTCGTTGATGTCGGTGTCGGTGGCGTTGCTCATTTTTCTCTTCCCATCACTGCGGCGCGAACGGCGCCGTCTGCAAGTCGAACTCGAATCTGGGTACCGGGTGGCGCGTCCTCGACCGAGCGCAGAACCTCCGGATCGCCGTCGGCGACAACACGTTGCACGACTGCGTACCCGCGGGCCAGCGTCGCGGCGGGGCCCAGCGTGGTGAGCCGGGCGCGCAGATGCTCGATCGTTCGGGACTCGGTGTCGATCAACCGAGTCACATCGCGTCGTCCGGCGGCTTGGAGCCTTTCGACCTCCTCGGCGCGACGGTCCACCGCGAGCAGCGGCGATGCCATGACCGGTCGAGTGCGCAACTGTTCGATCAGATGAGACTCACGCTTGACCCAGCTGCGCAGTGCCGCAGCGCTGCGGTCACGCAGATCCGCAACCAGGGCAGCTTCCGCAACCGCGTCGGGTACGACGCGCTTGGCCGCGTCCGTGGGTGTGGCTGCGCGCAGGTCGGCGACGTGGTCACTGAGCGGGCTGTCCGGCTCGTGTCCGATGGCACTGACGATCGGCGTCGTGCAGGCCACGATGGCGCGGCACAGCGCTTCGTCGGAGAACGGCAGGAGATCCTCGACGCTACCGCCGCCGCGAGCGAGGATGATGACGTCGACTACCGGGTTGGCGTCGAGTTCCTTCAGCGCTTCGATGATCTGGGGAACAGCAGTCGGGCCCTGAACCGCGGTGTTACGCACTGCGATGGCAACTGCTGGCCAACGACGATGGGCGACTGAGACGACATCCTTCTCGGCCGCACTGGCTCGGCCCGTGATCAGGCCGATCGTGCCGGGCAGAAACGGAAGCGGCCGTTTGAGCCGCGGATCGAACAAGCCCTCGGCGGCGAGCAAGGCGCGCAGTCTCTCGATGTGGGCAAGCAGCTCACCGATACCCACGGCGCGAATCTCGGTGACACGCAACGACACCGTTCCGCGTCCGGTGTAGAACGAGAGCTTGCCGAACATCACGACACGCGAGCCCTCGGTCAACGGCACCGGGGAGTTGTGCAACAACTGCGGTGAGCACGTGATCGACAGCGACATGTCTGCCGACGGATCACGCAGGACGAGAAAGGCCGTTCGGGTGCCGGGGCGTGCATTGATCTGGGTGATCTGACCTTCGACCCAGATACTGCCGAGCCGATCGATCCAGCCGGCGACCTTGGCGGAAACCGTGCGGACCGGCCACGGCTGCTCAGCGCTACTGGCGCCGGACGATCGCTGCGATGAAGCGGGGGGCGTTGCGGAAGTCACTTTGCCTTGGCTGTGGTGATGCGGTTAGTGAGCATGGTCTGGAACGGTGCGCGAGCGAGCGTCGCATTCTCGTAGTCCAGGACTGCGGTCAGCTCGTCGATGCTGAGCGTCCGGATGCGCGCACGGAGCTGTGCGAGTGTGAGGTTGGGGTAGTCGAGTTCGGTGACGATCTCGGGCTCTTCGGCAGGTCCGTCCGTCGTAGCTGCCGTGGATTCGGACTCGGCGACGGGTGCGGGTTCCTCGATGGGGGCAGTCGGCTCGAGCGAGTAGAGCGCGAAGCGACCGGCGTTGGTCGGGGTGTCAGCGGTGGTCGATCCGGTGGAAGGCGTCGGGTCAGCAGGCGCATCGACGTCTTCGTCGAAGACCGCCCACTCGGGCTGTTCGTCCTCGGAAGACCAGTTGATCAGTGCAAATGCCTGATCGCCCTTGATGGCCAGCGAGGTGATCGACTGCTGCACGCGCATGCTTGTCTGCAGCATCTGGCTCACGGCGGTCATCGGCAGGGCGACGGCGGTGGTGGGCAACTTCTTTGCCTCTTCCATCGCGGTGACGGCGAGTCCCGCGGCAACGCGCGCCACGAACGGTGGTCGGATCATTCCCACAGCTTGCCGCAAAGCTCCGACAATCGGTAGCCGACTTGCCTGTGACGGCTGTACTCGTTTACTTCGGAACCTTCGATCGGAGCCCGAAACCGAGGTGTTCACGTTTGCCGGAGTGTCTCACGTTCGAGGTGCCAGTAGGCTGGTCACATGTCTTCGGCTGTTCCTCTCAATCTCGGTATCGCGCACTCGGCTGATTCGCCGTCCACCCGCAAGGGCAGCGCCAAGCGCGTGCTCCTCGCCGAGCCTCGCGGCTACTGCGCCGGCGTCGACCGCGCGGTCGAGACCGTCGAGAAGGCCCTCGAGAAGCACGGCGCACCCATCTACGTGCGTAAGGAGATCGTCCACAATCGCCACGTCGTCGAGACGCTCGAAGATCAGGGCGTGATCTTCGTCGACGAAACCGACGAGGTTCCCGAGGGATCGTTGCTCGTGTTCTCGGCGCACGGTGTGTCGCCGGCTGTCCACGACTCGGCTGCCGAGCGGAACCTGCGCACGATCGACGCGACGTGCCCCCTGGTCACGAAGGTGCACCAGGAAGCGAAGCGATTCGCCCGCGACGACTACGACATTCTGCTCATCGGCCACGAAGGCCACGAGGAGGTCGAGGGCACCGCAGGTGAGGCTCCCGATCACGTCACCATCGTCGACGGCCCGGATTCGGTCGACGCGGTCACGGTTCGTGACGAGTCGAAGGTCATCTGGCTTTCCCAGACCACGCTGAGCGTCGACGAGACGATGCAGACCGTCGCGCGCCTGCGTGAGCGCTTCCCCAATCTGCAGGACCCGCCGTCCGACGACATCTGCTACGCCACGCAGAACCGTCAGGTCGCGGTCAAGGCGATGGCTCCCGAGTGCGATCTCGTGATCGTGGTGGGTTCGCGGAACTCGTCCAACTCGGTTCGCCTGGTCGAGGTCGCGCTCGGGGCGGGCGCTGCCGCGTCGTACCTGGTCGACTACGCCCGTGAGGTCGATCTCGCGTGGCTCGAGGGTGTCCAGACAGTCGGCATCACGTCAGGCGCATCGGTACCCGAGGTGCTCGTGCGCGGCGTGATCGAACTTCTTGCCGAGCACGGATACAACGACGTTCAACCCGTCACCACTGCCAACGAGACTCTGGTGTTCGCCCTTCCCCGTGAATTGCGAGCAGCGCGCACGTCCTGAAACAAGAAAATGCGGGGCACCTTCCATCTGGAAGGTGCCCCGCATTTTTGTGCTACCGGGCGCGTCTGTTCAGGGCTCTTCGCGATCGCGGTACCGAACTCGCGGCGGCGGATACGCGGGAAGATCGACTCCGGGTGGGCGGCGGCGAGGGGGCAGCGGCGGCGATACGTCGTCACCCGAAGCGAAGAAGGGCTCCATCCGCTCCTCACGTCTGGGCGACGGAGTGGGCTCGGGCGCCCGGCGGCGACCGTACGACGGGTAGTCGTCGTCTGCCACGGGCCGACTGTCGGGCTGGGGGCGACGCGTAGGCGGTTGGTGCGTGCGATCGACCCTGGGTGGCTGAGGGCTTCTCCGAGGCGGCAGCGGACGCTCGTCCTGGATCGGCTCGCGCCTGGGGGTGCTTCGGTAGGCGGGCTGCTCGTCCACCTCGGGGGCGCGGCGACGCGGCGGCCCGGGGACGGGCGCGTCCGAGACTCTGCGTCGACGCCCGGTCTCGGGTGCGGGTTGTTCTCGCGTGGCAGCCGCAGAGGAGTCACGAGTGGTGGCCGCCGAGCGGCGGGAGCGGGTCGAGCGGGCAGGCCCGGTGGGACGCTGATTGAGCAGGAAGTACCGGAAACCGCCGATGATCAGCACGACGACGGTTGCGGCCAACATGATCGGAAAGCGGTTGACCAACGGGTACGCGATGTTGATCGCGATATCGCGCAGCGCGGTGCTGTTGTCCTTGCCGATGAGCGTGTGCCCGATCGGCACCGCAGCGAAGAGCAGCAACGGCGGCTGGGCCATCGCGGTGAAGAGTGCTTTGTTCGAAGCGGCAACCACAGCAAAGAGACAGCCCAGGAAGTAGAACGTCGAGAACACCGCGGTGAGCTCTCCGCCGCCTCCGGTGGCATCGATCAGTACGCCGACGGCGGTCACACCGGCAGCAAGCAGGATCACTCCCCACCAGGGCAGGCCGGGGACGGTCACGATGAGCGATCGCTTGTCCAGCGGTACCCCGGAGCGAGCACGTTGGGTTGCAGACACATAACGACATTAGCGGTTCTTGCGTTGTCGGCCGTGTTTGTGCGGGTCGTGGCTGGCGCATTTATCGACGCGATGGCGCGATGGTTTCGGGTTCTTCGCCAAACGAACCGGACGGATTGTGTGCAGGGTCACCGGACTCTCGTGGGTCGGGGCACACCGCCGAAGCCGTCAGCGTGGGAGATCGGCGGTGTCGGTGGGCTGCTCTACCGTCGGATTCATGAAGATTCTGCACACCTCCGATTGGCATATAGGTCGCACCTTTCACGGCGTCGATCTGTTGGCCGATCAGGCGAGTGTGCTCAGTTCCATCGCAGATTCCGTCCGCGAACACGGAGTCGACGTCGTGGTCGTGCCGGGGGACATCTACGACCGCTCGATTCCCAGTTCCGACGCGGTCACCGTGTGCAATCGAGGCTTCGAGGCAATCCGGGCGGCGGGGGCGGTCATCGTCGCGACGTCCGGCAATCACGATTCCGCGGTGCGGCTCGGAGCCGGGGCATCCTTTGCCGCTGCCGGCGGCTTGCACTTGATCACTCGCGTCGGCCAGATCGGTACTCCGGTGATGCTGAGCGATCAGTTCGGGCCCGTCGCCTTTTACGGGATTCCGTATCTCGAGCCGGAGATCACGCGCGTCGAGTTGGACGTGCCCCGGGCTCGTACTCATTCCGACATCCTCGGAGCGGCCATGTCGCGTGTTCGGCGAGATCTCGCCGAACGAACGGCTGCCGACCCCGCGACTCGATCGGTATTGCTCGCCCATGCCTTCGTCGTGGGCGGTGAGGCCTCTGAATCGGAACGCTCCATCTCGGTCGGCGGAGTGGAGACCGTCGCAGTGGGCGAGTTCGACGGCGTCGACTACGTCGCCCTCGGACACCTGCATTCTCCGCAGATGCTCTCGGAGAGTGTGCGGTACTCGGGTTCACCGTTGCCGTATTCGTTCGGTGAACGCAGCCACCGTAAGGCGGCGCTGCTGATAGAACTCGACGCAGCCGGCCTGTCGTCGGTGCAGCGCCTGGATCTCCCGGTCATTCGGGGGCTGAGCCAGGTGACGGGAACTCTCGAGGAACTACTCGGTGAGTCGAAGTACACCGATTCCGAGCAGTGCTACCTCTCCGCATTGCTCACTGATCCGGTTCGTCCCGTCGATGCCATGAGGCAACTTCAGGCGCGTTTTCCCTTTGCCGTTCATCTCGAATGGCAAAGGCCGGAAGGGCAATCGGATCTCAAGTACCGTGACGCGGTACGGGGTCGATCCGACATGGAGATCGCCCGCGGCTTTGTCTCGGCAGTGCGTAGTGACCCGTCCGAGCGTGAGGTCACATTGATGGCCGAAGCGCTCAGCGCTGCCGCGCGCGCCGAGGAGTCCACGGTAGAACTGAGTGAAACCGCGTGAGGCTGCACAAACTCGAAGTCAGCTCTTTCGGGCCCTTCGCCGACACGGTCGAGGTCGACTTCGACCGTTTGGGTGCAGACGGGCTGTTCCTTCTGCACGGTGACACCGGGGCAGGCAAGACCACGATCCTCGACGCGGTTGCGTTTGCCCTGTACGGGCGGGTGCCGGGTGCGCGCAACGAGAGCAAACGGCTACTGTCCGATCACGCGCCCGCCGGTTCGGTGCCGCGCGTGGAACTCGAAGCGACCATCAGTGGTCGCAGAATCAAACTTGTTCGCAGTCCAGAGTATTCGCGCCCGAAGAAGCGTGGCACCGGTTCGATCACAGAGAACGCAAAGGCCACACTGACGTGGTTGGACGGCCGCGGCGAAAACCTTTCGCGCATCCCTGACATCGGTGACGAGATCAACCGCCTCATGGGCATGAGCGCTGATCAGTTCTTCCAGGTGGTGCTCTTGCCGCAGGGTGAGTTCGCCAAATTCCTGCGTGCCGAGAGCGACGAGCGAGGCAAACTGCTCGAGCGTCTGTTCGACACCAAGCGTTTTGTCTCCGTCGAGGCATGGTTCGACGCCAAGCGAAAGGCAAGTGCGACCGCGCTCGCGGCCAGGGAGCAATCCGTGCGACTACTGCTCGCGAAGGTCGAGACAGCTGCGGGACTCGAGGTAGGCGCCGAGGCACACCCACTGGAATGGTCGCGCAAACTCCTCGCCGAGGCTCAGGACACCCGCGATACAAGTCTTGCGGAGCTGGTGACCGCGAAAGATGCAGCAGCCGAGGCTAATCGGGTTCTGTCGGCGGCGCAGCGAACCGCAGATCTGGTCGCTCGCCGTAATCGTGCGACCGCTGAACTCGCAGCATTCAATACGGGCGCCGCCCAAAGAGCTGTGATCGGCGCTGAACTCGAGACCGCCAAGCGCGCACTGCCGGTGGCCGCTGTCGCCGGCGATGTGGACGCTGCCGGCTTGCACCTCGCTGCCGCACTCGAATCGATGACCGCAGCGATGTCGACCTACTCCGCAACGGGCGGTCCGGAGATTTTTGTGCCGGAGGTGTGGCCACCCACCGACGACGAGCGTCAACGCGTCGTAGCTCGGATCCGGACCTGGCGTGACGAGATCGTTCGCCTGGACGCAATGGCGGAGGACGCTCGCAGAGCCGATGCGGCAGAAGCCGAGATCGAGAAACTCGGAGTTCGGCGAGACGCTCTGTCCGAGCGCATCGATGCCATCGCGGTTGAACGCACTCAACTGCCAGAAATGGTGCGCTCGGCCGGCCAACGACTGGAGGATGCGCAACGCGCGCACGCGGCTCTGCCCGGCCTCGAAGCTGCACTGGCCAAAGCATCGGATGCTGCGGCAGCGGCTCATGAATTCGTCTCTCTGCGTGCGCAAGCCGAGAAGATTCGTGTGCAGGTGTTGGATGCGCGCGACGCCCATCAGAGTGCTCGCGGGCGCTGGCTCGACCTCGTGCAGAAGCGTATCGAGGGCATGGCTGCGGAGTTGGCGAGTTCACTCGCGCCCGGTGACCCATGCCAGGTGTGTGGTTCGCGTGAACACCCTGCGCCGGCGCAGTCTGATGTCGTGACGGTCACCGAGTCCGATCTGGAAGTCGCGTCCGCAGCCGAGCGTGCGGCCGAGAAAGCCCTGAGCAAGGTAGTCGACCGCCAGGTAACCGTCGACCGTGACATCGACCGGGTGATCGCCCGCGGCGGGGACGGCGACGTCGCAGAACTCGACAGGCTCCGCGCCGCGGCTCGGAACGCCGTTGACGAGGCGACCCACTCTGCCGGTCAGGTTGGAGGGTTGGCCGACAAGCTCGGGCATCTCAACGAGCGTGACGGCGAGCTGCAACAGGAATCCGCTTCTCTGACGGCCGAATTGGCGGCACTGACCGAGCGTACGACGACTCTGTCGGCCACGGTCGAGCAGATTCGAGCGGCGATCGTCGCTGCGGTGGGAGAAGATTCGACCATCGCTGCTCGGCGCTCGTGGTTCGAAAGGATTGCCTCCGCTGCCTCGGCGGCGTCTGAGATGCGTGACGACGCCGTTCGTGCGCAGGCGCGATCGGCGGAACTGTCGACCAAACTGGCCGCTGCGGCGGCCGCTGCTGGATTCGATTCGGTCGAGGCTGCGATCGAAGGGGTGAGATCGCCGGCCCGAATCGCGGCGATCGAAACGGAACTCGCCAAAGCACGCGACCTCGAGGTGGCCGCTCGGACGGTCCTCGACGACCCCGAGGTCGTTGCGGTGAGCGAAGTCGAGACAGTCGACGTCGACGGTCCTCGCGAGCGTGCTCTTCGGTGCGCCGAGGTGGTGAACTCGGCTGTTGCAGCTGCTTCCCTGGCCGAGAACCGTGTGTCGGATCTCGAACGGTTCAGCGGACAACTCGAGAAGGCATACGAAGCGGTTGCACCTGAGCGTGAACTGCACGACGAACTCGCGGCGCTTGCCGACGTGATCGCCGGCAAAGGTCAGAACAGTCGCAAGATGTCGCTGCGAGCGTATGTGCTCGCGTCGCGGTTGGAAGAGATCGCCGTGTCGGCATCGGTTCGGCTGCAGCGGATGTCCGGGGGCAGATACGAGTTCGTGCACAGTGACGAGGCAGGTTCTCGGGGTCGCCGCGGCGGTCTGGGACTCGACATCCGGGACGACTTCACGGGTGTGGTTCGCTCGGCGAAGACGCTCTCGGGCGGTGAATCATTCTTGGCGTCATTGTCTTTGGCCCTCGGACTTGCCGATGTGGTTGCGGCGGAGTCCGGCGGAATCGTTCTCGACACGATGTTCATCGACGAAGGATTCGGCACTCTCGACGCCGACACCCTCGACTCGGTGATGGCTGTGTTGGACGAGCTTCGCGACGGTGGACGAGTGGTGGGCATCGTCAGTCACGTGGACGAGATGAGGCAGCGAATCCCGAGTCGCCTGCACGTCATTCGCGGACGTGCAGGCTCCTCGGTGAAGGTGATCGCGGACTGATCAGGCCTTTTTGTTCTCTACCTCTGACTCGGCGTCGTCGTCTTGATCCTCGAGGATGTCCGACGCATCGCCGGCGGGCATCGGCTCGTTGTCGCTTGCGCGTTCGTCGATCTGCTCGCCGATGTACCGGATGACAACTGCTGCCACAGCGGCGACGGGCACTGCGAGGAACGCGCCGACGATGCCGTACAGCGAGCTACCGGCGGCCACGGCAAGCAGCACGATGACGGCGTGGAGTTTCATCGACTTGCTCTGCAGCACAGGCTGAAGGACGTTTCCTTCGATCTGCTGAACGGCCAGGATGATGATCAACACGATGATGGCGGTGGTGAGACCGTTGGCCACCAGCGCAACCAACACAGCCAGGGCGCCGGCGACAAAGGCACCGACGATCGGGATGAAGCCACCGATGAACGTGAGAATTGCCAGCACCGGTGCCAGCGGGACCCCGAGTATCAGCAATCCGGCGCCGATGAAGACCGCGTCGATCAGACTCACCAGTGCTTGTGTCCTGATGAATCCGCCGAGCGTGTCCCACATGCGGGTGAGGACCTCTTCGAGATGCCGACCGGCACGGCCGCCGCCGACAGCGTGGAGCCAGGGGATGAACCTCGGTCCGTCCTTGATGAAGAAGAAAGCGAGAATCAGGACCAAACCGAGCGTGACCAACAACGAGCTCGCTGTGCTCACGCCGCTGAAAACGCCTGAAGCGATGGCGGTTCCACTTTCCTGCACCTTGGTGATGACGGCATGGACGGCGTTGTCGATCTGGTCGTCCTTCAGGTTCAGCGGCGGACCCTGGAGCCAGTCCTGAACCTGGTTGATGCCCTCGGTGGTCTTGTTCGCGAGCTCGGGGGCCTGGCTGACCACTGACGGAACGATGCCGGCGATCACACCGGCCAGGATTCCGATCGAGAGCACCAGGGTGATGCCGGCTGCCGCGGCCGGTGGCATCCCGCGCTTGATCATGCCGCGGGTCGGCGGCCACATGACTGTCGCAACAACGATAGCCAGAGCCACCGGCAGGATGATGACCCAGAGCTTTTCGATCAGCCAGCCGAAAATCCAGGCGCCCAGCGAAATCGACGCCAACACCAACGACCATTTTGCGAGCCACATACCCCCTTGCCCGATGATCTCGCCGCGGTCGCGCTTGCGCACCCCTGCGGACGTCCCCTTGTCTTGCTCGCTCACTGATCGTCCTTTCCGTCGGCGCAGGGATCTCCTCGCCGATGTGCGAATCCGGTGATCTAGCTGAGCTGATCGTAACGACTGCATGCGATAACTCGTGTGTTGCGCTGCAATACTGTGTTTTGAAGCATGCTGATCGGACTAACATTTCCGTCATGAGAATCGCAGCAGCAGTCGGGGCAGCAGCAATCGTCGTTCTCGGGCTCACCGCGTGTAGCACCGAGGATCAGGACAACGCGCAGAACAAGATCAGCGAGGCAGTCACGAGCGGGCAACAGGCGCTCGAGACGGCGAAACAGTCAGCGGGCAACGCCATCGATCAGGGCAAGACGGCGCTGTTCGTCGCCACGTTCCGTGGGGCTTACGCACCGTTGGCGGAGAACCGCGACGACGCAGACATCGAGGAGATCTTGACGACCACGTGTACCGAGGTCGCCAACGGCACGGGCGAGGCGGAGGTCAAGACCAAGATCACCGACCTGGCCGAGAACAACGGCAACAAGCCCACCGACGAGCAGGCCGGCCACATTTACGAACTCGCGAAGGCCACCTGCCCCTGACCGGATTCAGCAGCAGCGGGCGCCTGGGTTGGCGTCGGCTGCTGCGTGTCGGCGGCGCCAGAACTCTCGTTCGCTGATCACCGGTGAGTCGGCGTGGTGGCGTCGGGTGTGCTCGACGTAGCGCTGATAGTCGAGATCACCCATCACCGAGCGAACCCACCACAGCGTTCCGCGGAACGCTGTGGTGAGTTTTGCCGTCATGGTGGCCGTCGTCATGGTCAGTGCCCACCTCCGTGTGCGGCGCCGGGCGCCCGGACTTTCCCGGCTTTGATCAGCTCGTCCCATTCTTTCTGGATTTCCTTCTCCGCGGGCGTCGGAATGAAGCTGGCGGGTCCGAAGATTTTCGACGGTTCTTCCGGGGACTCGGTGGTCGGCAGCCCGCCCGCTCGGATTGCCTTGGCACATACGATGATCCCGGCGATGACCACGACGATCACCAGTGACGCGAAGATGATCGACAACGTGCCCTGGATGAAGGTGTTGCGAATGACGGCATCGATGGCCTCCGGAGTCTTCGCGGAACCGTGCGCCGTCTCGCCGGCAGCCTTCGCGTCCTTGAACACGTTGTGCTGAGCCCAGTACCCGATCGCGGGGTTGTCGGAGAAGATCTTCTGGTACGACGCGGTCATGGTTACGACCAGGTCCCACACCAGCGGCACGCCGGGAATCCAGGCCCATTTGAACAGGCCCTTCTTCATGACGATCGTCATGACCACCGTCAGTGCGATCGCGGCGAGTAGCTGGTTGGCGATGCCGAAGAGCGGGAAGAGTGTGTTGATTCCGCCCAGCGGATCGGTGACACCCATGAGCAGAATCGCGCCCCAGGCAGCGACGACGATCAGCGAGCACAGCCACGCGCCGATGCGCCACGACGGGTCCTTGAACTTCTTCGCCGGACCGCCGAAGTTGCCGAGCGAGTCGGAGAGCATGAATCGAGCGACGCGGGTGCCGGCATCGATCGTGGTGAGGATGAAGAGCGCCTCGAACATGATCGCGAAGTGGTACCAGAACGATTTCAGCGAGTCGCCGCCGAAGACGTCGCTGAGCACTTCGGACATTCCGAACGCGAGCGTCGGGGCGCCGCCGGTTCGCGAGATGATCGATTCTTCGCCGACGGCCTCGGCTGCCTGAGTCAGCACGTCCGGTGTGATGGGGGCAGTGCCGAGGGGCAGATTGTTGACGTATTCGGCTGCGGTTTCCGGTGTTCCACCGGTCAGTGCCGCGGGAGCGTTGAGTGCGAAGTACAGGTGCTGATCGAGGATGCAGGCGGTGACCAGAGCCATGATCGCGACAAACGATTCGGTCAGCATGCCGCCGTACCCGATCATCTTGGTCTGGCTTTCCTTCTCGAGCAGCTTTGGCGTCGTACCGGACGCGATCAGTGCGTGGAAGCCCGAGAGTGCGCCACAGGCAATGGTGATGAACAGGAACGGGAACAGTGAACCGGCAAAGGCCGGGCCTTCGCCGTTGGAGGCGAATGGCGTCACTGCCGGCATGTTCAGAGCGGGTCGTGCGACCAGAATTCCGATGGCCAGCAGCGCGATGGTGCCGACCTTCATGAACGTCGACAGGTAGTCGCGCGGTGCCAGGAGCAGCCAGACTGGCAGCACCGATGCGGCGAATCCGTACGCGATCATCAGCCACGCGATGGTGACCTTCGAGAGTGTGAACCAGTCTGCGCCCCAACCGGTATCGGCAACCCATCCGCCGGAGACGATGGCAAGGAGAAGCAGGACGACGCCGATCAGGGAGACCTCGGAAACCTTGCCCGGCCGCAGATACCGCAGGTACACGCCCATGAACAGCGCGATGGGGATGGTCATCGCGATCGAGAACACTCCCCACGGGGACTCGGCGAGCGCATTGACGACCACAAGTCCGAGCACCGCGATGAGGATGATCATGATGACGAACACGCCGATCAGTGCGGCGACGCCGCCGACAAGGCCGAGTTCTTCGCGGGCCATCTGACCGAGGCTGCGCCCGCGGCGCTTCGACGAGATCCACAGGACCATGAAGTCCTGCACCGCCCCGGCGAACACGACGCCGACGATGATCCAGATCGTTCCCGGAAGATATCCCATCTGCGCGGCCAACACGGGTCCGACCAGGGGGCCGGCACCGGCGATTGCCGCGAAGTGGTGACCGAACAGCACCCGACGGTCGGTCGGCATGTAGTCGGCGCCGTTCTCCATGATCTCGGCGGGAGTTGCGACGTCGTCGCGGGGCTTGACGATCTTGCGTTCGATCAACCGCGCATAGAAGCGGTAGGCGATCAGATAGGTACAGATTGCGGCCAACACGAACCACACAGCACTGATGTGTTCACCGCGGACGATCGCAATCATGTACCAGGCGCCCGCGCCGACCAGTCCGAGAACAAGGAAGACGACGCGCGCAGTCGTGGAGATGGGTGTTTTGTCGATGACGCCGACAGGTGGCAGGTCAGGATCGGTTTTCAGGTACTCGACATTTGGTTCCGGCGCAGTCGTCAAGCTCATCGTCGAACTCCGTCCACTAGTGCACGTGTGGCCGCCGTCACAGCGGGCCATCTGTCACTGTAGGACCAGAAGGGTGAATCCGCGCGATCTGTGGCGCGAGAGTCGACCGCCGTCAGAATCGGTGAGCGTCGGCGTCGATCCAATCGGTGAGCCAGCTCTGCGGCGGGGAGTCGAGCAGTTCGCCCGGCATCAGCCAGTCGAACAGGTCGGCATAGGTACGCGTGGTGAGACCGTCGACGCGGCGGTTGAGCATTCCCGGTTGCAGTTGGTCGAACGAATCGATGCCCATCGACGCGATCATCTGTTGTGCGCTGGCGACGGTTGCCTTCTGGAAGCGGTAGACGCGCTCGCTCTTGTCGGGGATGTCGAGTGCGCGGGTGCGTGCCGGATCCTGAGTGGCAACGCCGACCGGGCAGCGGTTGGTGTGGCACATCTGGGCCTGAATGCAGCCCACTGCGAACATCATTGCGCGGGCCGCCATCGTGAAGTCTGCGCCTTGGATGATGCGTTTGACGATGTCGGAACCGCTCGCCACCTTTCCGGAAGCGCCGACTTTCACGAGAGGGCGCAGACCGGTTCCCACCAGAGCGTTGTGCATCAGCATCAGGCCTTCGGTCAACGGCATGCCCATGTGGTCCTCGAACTCCACCGGACCTGCGCCGGTGCCGCCTTCGGAACCGTCCACGATGATGAAGTCGGGCGTGATGCCGCGTTCGATCATCGCCTTGCAGATTCCGAGGAATTCGCGACGCGAGCCGACACACAGTTTCATCCCGACCGGCTTGCCTCCCGACAGTTTTCGCAGGGTCGCGATGAAATCGACCAGTTCGACCGGGGTGCTGAACGCGGTGTGCGCGGGTGGCGAAATCACGGTCTGGCCGACGGGTACCCCGCGGGTTTCAGCGATTTCGGGGGAGACCTTGACTCCGGGAAGCACGCCACCCAACCCGGGTTTCGCACCTTGCGAGAGCTTGATCGAAATGGCCTTCACCTGATCGAGTCCGGCACGCTCGGCAAAACGGTCAGGATCGAATCGGCCATCCTCGGTTCGGCATCCGAAGTATCCCGAAGCGATTTCCCAGATCAGATCGCCGCCGTGTTTGCGGTGATACGGACTGATCGCGCCTTCACCGGTGTCGTGAGCGAAACCGCCTTTGGCTGCGCCGGCGTTGAGGGCCTCGATTGCGTTGGCGGACAACGACCCGAAGCTCATCGCGGAGACGTTCAGGAGAGCGATGTCGTACGGCTTCGTGCAATCGCGTCCGCCGAGGCGAACTCGGGGAACGGTGTCGGGGGCGGTCCGTGCGCGAATCGAATGCGTCATGAACTCGTAGCCGATCGCATTGACGTCGCGCTCGGTCCCGAAGGGCTCTTCCGCCAGTGTTCCCTTTGCCCGCTCGTAAACCAGATCTCGCGTTTCGCGATCGAATGGCATTCCATCGGTGGATGATTCGACGAAGTACTGCTGGATCTCGGGTCGAATCTTCTCGAGGAGGAATCGCGCGTGCCCCAGGACCGGATAGTTACGGAGGATGCTGTGGGACTTCTGAGTGAGGTCGTAGGTGCCCATCGCCGCCAGCGCGAGTGTGACGACAGCGATCACCCACCATCCGGGCGAGGCGACAATTGCGAGCGCGGCGGTGCCGAGACCCACTATCCATATCAAGAGCACGATCAGCATCCGAGTCACCTCGAGAGCGTAGGCGCTCACTGTGACACGGCAGCGGTAAGTCTCCACTAGGTTCTGCGATAGAGAACCGAATCCGACTCTTTGGGGGAATCATGACCGAACCGCAATATCCGACCGACCCGCAGGATCCGAAGGAGCAGCAGTATCCGAAGGAACAGCAGTATCCGGCGGGCCAGCAGTATTCAGCCGGTCAGCAATATTCAGCAGGCCAGGAGTATCCGACGGGCCAGCAGTACCCGACCGACCCGCAGTACTCAGCCGGACAGCAGTATCCGACCGGTCAGCAGTACAGCGCGACCCAGCAGTACAGTGCCGCTCCCACGTACGCGGCGCCGCAGTACGGTCCGCCGAAGTCCAACGCGGGATGGGCCGTCGCGTCGATCATCTTCTTCTGGCCTATCGCGTTCGCCGCGTTCAACCATCTCCACGACATCTACCCGAAGTGGGCGATGGGCGATCACCAGGGCGCGCAGTACGCGTCCGAGCGGGTGAAGAAGCTCGGGCAGATTTCGCTCCTCATAGCCGTCATCTGCTGGGTGTTGTTCATCGCGTTCTACGTCATCTTCCTGGTTGCGATCGTGTCATCCGTCGATTCGTATACCTACAACTGATCACCTGCCGCGACGTGACGGTGGGGCGAGTACCCGTCACGTCGCCGCGAGGCCGTAGAATCCACAGACCGTGAGCCTTACCCTCGGAATCGTCGGACTGCCCAACGTCGGCAAGTCCACCCTTTTCAATGCACTGACCAACAACGACGTGTTGGCAGCGAACTACCCGTTCGCGACCATCGAACCCAACGTCGGTCTGGTCGAGCTGCCCGATCCGCGGCTGCAGAAGCTCGCCGAGATCTTCGGCTCCGAGCGCATCCTCCCCGCGACCGTGTCGTTCGTCGACATTGCCGGCATCGTCAAGGGAGCGTCCGAGGGCGCAGGCCTGGGTAACAAGTTCCTGGCCAACATCCGTGAAGCGGACGCCATCTGCCAGGTAGTTCGCGTCTTCGCCGACGACGACGTCATCCACGTCGACGGCAAGGTCGACCCGGCCTCCGATATCGAGGTCATCGAGACCGAACTCGTGATCGCCGACATGCAGACCTTGGAGAAGGCTCTCCCGCGTCTGGACAAGGAAGCTCGCAAGAACAAGGAGCTCAAGCCGGCCCACGACGAGGCACTCAAGGCTCAGGCCTTCCTCAACGAGGGCACGACGCTCTTCAGCGTCAAGGACAAGCTCGACTTCTCGTTGCTTCGTGAGCTGAGCCTGCTCACCACCAAGCCCTTCCTGTACGTCTTCAACGCCGACGAGTCTGTGCTCACCGACGCAGCGAAGGTTGCGGAATTGCGCGCATCCGTCGCACCGGCCGACGCTGTGTTCCTCGACGCGAAGGTCGAGCAGGAACTCCTCGAGCTCGACGAGGAAGACCGCCAGGAAATGCTCGACTCGATCGGTCAGACCGAGCCGGGCCTGCACGCTCTCGCGCGCACCGGCTTCCACACCCTCGGACTGCAGACCTACCTGACGGCTGGTCCGAAGGAAGCTCGCGCCTGGACCATCCACAAGGGTGACACCGCGCCCCAGGCTGCCGGCGTCATTCACACCGACTTCGAGCGCGGCTTCATCAAGGCTGAAATCGTGTCCTTCGACGACCTCGTCGAGGCCGGTTCCATGGCCGCAGCCAAGGCTGCCGGCAAGGTCCGCATGGAGGGCAAGGAATACGTCATGGCCGACGGCGATGTGGTGGAGTTCCGCTTCAACGTCTAAATCCGCGGCTTCTGGTCCTCACCCCACGGGCATCTCGCTGAGCGTCCGACGGGTGACGAACCGCCGCGCTTTCCCCGACAGCGGGTCGGTGAATTCGAGTTCCCTCGCGAGCAATTGGAGTGGGAGAGAATGATCGTCCGGGGCGTCGGGAAGCAGGTCGGGGTATCGCCGGTCGCCCAGGATCCCGGCGCCGAGAGCTGCCAAATGCACCCGCAACTGGTGCATCCGTCCGGACTGCGGACGTAGAACCGTGTGCAGCACAGCACGTCCGGAGGCACTCACGCCCATCCCTCGCGCCTCGATCATGGTCTCGGAGTTGGGTTCACGGCTGTCGTCGACGACGACTCGCAACTCGCCGCGTCGAGCTTCGATGTGGTTGCGGTAAACGAGAGGGACGTCGAGCGCTGGTGCATCCCGGCCCCGCCGGGTCGGTCGCGCCGACACCGCCTCGTAAACCTTCGTGACCTGACGCTTCTCGAACAGTGACTGGTAGGCGCCGCGCGTCGCGGGGCGGGCCGAGAACATCACCACCCCTGCGGTGCCGCGGTCGAGTCGATGGATCGGGGTCAGATCTGGGTTGTCGAGACGAACCCGCAGGCGGATGAGCGCCGACTCACGCAGGTATCGCCCGCTCGGAGTGGTCGGGAGAAAATGTGGCTTGTCGATGACGACGAGATCGTCGTCGGTGTGCAGGATCTCCTCGTGGAACGGCACCGGGTCCTCCGCCGGCAACTCACGGTAGTACCAGACGAACCGGTGCGCGCTGAGTTCTGTGTTCAGGCAGATCGAGTGGCCGTCGGTATCTACGAACTCGCCGTCGTCGAACCGCCGATACAGGTTCTCGGCGTCCAGATGGTCGAACTTGGCTACGACGTACTCGGCGATCGTCGCCCACGGCCCAGAGAGCGGGATGCGTAGGCGCGTCGGGCCAACCCCGTTCTTGACGGGCAGCGGTGGGGACATGGACACGCAGGTCATCATCCCATCGACTACTGGTCAGCGGTGATTCGGTGTGGCCTCGACGGGGACGTCCCCGCGGGGACGCGGAACCGAACTCACAGCGGTGGTCGGTGTAGATCGTCTACTCGAAAATCAGTAGCGCGGACGAGATGCGGGCCCGTATGGTTCGGCAGAGAAAGATCGCAGTCGAAAAGCACTGCGGGCCATACCTTCTGTAGCTCAATTGGTGAGAGCACCCGACTGTGACTCGGGCGACGGCGGATCGTAACCGCCCAGAGGGACCAGCTCAGATACGGTTGAGGTCGGGCCTCTAGGCGCAGAGGCCGGCGGCCCTTTGCCTGCACAGTTGTCGAACGAGCCTGAGCCGGTATTCCCTGAATCGCCGGACAGCATTCCAGTCGCCGGCCATTTCCGCGTCGGCAAGTAGGTATTCGCAGTTGTCCAACTGATCCTTCAAAGACATCATCAGAATTCACCTCCGATCACCCGAGCAAGTACCTGTCCAGGATGCGGCCGACGGGACCCCGGGGACATCGGCCGTAGTACCTGTTCAGGTACCTGCTTCGGTGCGCGGTGGAGGCTACTTCTTGACCGCAGGTGCAGGTAGTGGCATGCCTCGCTCGGCCAGAACGGCTCGGAGACGATTGGGGTAGTCGGTGATGATCCCGTCGACACCGAGGTCGATCAGGGCGTGCATGGTGGCGGGATCATCGACGGTCCACGGGATGACCTTCATGCCACGCGCATGTGCGCTCGCGATCATGTCGGCTGTCGGATAGAGGGTGAAACCGGGATCCCCGACCTTTCCGCCCTGCGGAGTTCCTTGGACGGGGGAGTAGGCGGAGGCACCAAAGGTTGCTACCGCCGCGATGCCGTCGCCACCGAAATCATCGATGTCCAGACCGCCGAGCCACGGTGACGCTCCGTCCTTGCCTACCTGGAGAAAGTCGCCGTTTGTGAGCGCAACGACGGGGACACTCGGCGCGAGTTGACGGGTGAGCATGAGCGAGCCCCAGTCGAAGCTCTGAATGGTGACGCTGTCCAACAATCCGGCTGCCCGGATCGTGTCGAGGACAACAGAGACGAACTGCTCACGCGGGGCGGTCTCGTGAGGCGCTCCCGCTTCCATCTTGGTCTCGATATTGAGCTTGATTCCGGGTGCGTTGTACGACTTCACCAGGGCAAGCACTTCTTCGAGCGTCTGCATTTTCGCTCCCGGAACATTCTGCTGCTCAGGGTATCCGGCAAGGGGGAGAGTGCCGCAGTCCATGGTCTTGATCTGCTGCAGGCTCAGCGTGTTGACGAATTTGCCGACGTACGGGAACTCCGGGTCACCCGCAGTTGCGGGCTCGGTGTCGAGGCATTTCTTGTTCGAGATCTTGCGATCGTGCGTGACGACAGCGATCCCGTCCTCGGTGATCTGTGTATCGAGCTCCAGTGTGCTGACGCCCATTTCGAGGGCATTCGCGAACGCGGCCAGGCTGCTTTCCGTGTACAGGCCGAGCCCGCCGCGGTGGGCTTGGACGTCGAACGTCGAAACCGGCTGGGGCGCTGAACTACCGAACGAACCGGACCAGTCGAGACTGCCGGTTGGCGATGCGGCGGCCGGGGCCGCCAGGGCGGTGAGGGGGAGTGCGACGGTCACGGCGGCGCACGACAATATTCTGCTCAGTTGCATGAAAGGAACGTAGAGGCGTCGAATGGCTCGCCGGGGTTCGTTAGGTAAACTAACGGTAAAGGTCAGGCCGCGTGAATGCGCTGCCCGACGCCGCTCGCGTGGACCTTCATCCACGACGCCAGAAGCTCACACCCGGTCAGTCCGCTCTCGTCGAGAGGTTCGATCGCGTAGCTGATGTGTCTACCGCCGCGAGGGTTCTTGAGCTGAAATCGGTTCAGGTTCAACTTCGTCGGCAGGTAACCAAGTACTTCGAGGAACGCGGTGCGAATGCGTCGTAGATCGGTACGCCACTGTTTGGGACTGAAACGAGTCTTCTGCGCATTCTGGAAAGCATTGCTACGAAGTAGTTCCCAAACCTTTCCTGCCCACACGCGTGCCTGCGAGAAGGACATCCAGCGCGTCAAGTCTGCGATGTCGCGAATGTAGCTGTCGTCGCTGGCATTACAGATCATGTCCTGCGGGTGCCCGATCCACTTGACCGGAATCCACGGCTGGATCTCGGGTCCGTCGCCGGCAACTCCGTGTCCCTCACAACCTACGATCACGCCCGCCGGTTGTTGAGGATCGGAGATCAGTCCGACTCCGATGACGTTGGCGCTGTTCAGCGTCGGAAGAGCCGAGCGGATCACGGTGCATCCCTGTGAGTATCCGATCAGCATGACCGGGCCGTCTGTCTGTGCGATTTCGGCGGTGAGGGCTTTCACACCCATCGCTGTGCTGTGCCGAAAGCTCAGGCAGCCGTCGGCGACCGGACCGTACGATGCGGGATAAGCGACCCAGCGAGAATCGAATCGACTGTCGAGTTCGTCGGTGACGGCACTGAGGAGTCCGCGCACACGGGCGCCGTGGTCGCCGACGTGGGATTCGCCGGTGCCGCCAACTGCAAGAACGGTTACCTCAGCCATGTCAGCGATCATCCACGTCGATTCTGAGAGGTCTGCATCCAAACCCTGAGAAGAGACTGGCAATCCGTTGTACTGCGAAATCGTTATCGAGCGAGCACCATTTACCCATGACGACGCCGAATCGTTCATCCAGACGAAAAGTGTCCGTTGTCGGTGCGGGAAGCGTCGGCACCGCAATTGCGTATGCGTGCCTGATACGCGGATCGGCCGACGCGCTCGCCCTCTACGACACCAACAGCGCAAAGGTCCGGGCCGAAGTTCTCGATCTCAACCACGGCACCCAGTTCACACCGCCGTGCACTGTCGACGGAGGCGATGACATCTCGGTCACCGCGGGATCCGACTTGGTCGTCGTCACCGCGGGCGCCAAACAGCATCCCGGTCAGTCGCGGCTCGAACTTGCCGCGGTGAACGTCAAGATCGCGCAGACACTGACCGAACAACTGTTGGCGGTGTCACCGGACGCGGTCCTTCTCTTCGTCACCAACCCGGTCGCCGTGGCGACCTACGCAGCGATCCAGGCCGCGGGACTGTCGTACCGCGGCCGAATTTTCGGATCTGGGACCGTGCTGGACACGGCCCGATTGCGATTCCTGCTGGCTACCGAACTCGGAGTCGCGGTGGAGAACGTTCATGCCTTCATCGTGGGCGAGCACGGGGATTCCGAGATTCCGCTCTGGTCGAGCGCAACCATCGGCGGAGTGCCGGCAACCTCGTTCGTGGGACCGTCGGGTGGCGTCCTCGGCCCCGACCTACGCGCGAAAGTAGCGAAGTCTGTAGTCGAGAGTGCTTACGAGATCATCGAGGGTAAGGGTGCGACCAACCTCGCCATCGGATTGTCGAGCGCATTCATCGCGGAAGTCGTGTTGCGGGACGAACAACGGGTTCTGCCGGTGTCGACTTTGCAGAGCGGCGTCCACGGACTCGAGCACGTTTGCCTGTCCCTTCCCACGATGGTTGGTCGTGCTGGTGCCGGCCGAGTCCTCGAAGTACCGCTATCGGAAAGAGAGGCTTCGGGGCTCCGATCTTCTGCCCGGACATTGCGAGAGGTGCAGGAATCTCTGGGATTGTGAATATCTGTTCTCCTCGATATCCGACATATAGGATCAACAAATGATCAGCTTCCTGATTCGCGCCGCGATCTTCCTGGGTTCTGCCGCTGTCGGGCTTCTAGTTGCGTCGTTGATTCTTTCGGGCTTCTCGGCGCCCACATCCGGATTCATCGTTGCGGTCGTGATCTTTGCGATTGCGCAGTCGGTCCTGGCGCCGTTCATCGCCACGGTGGCAAAGCGCCATGCACCGGCATTTCTCGGCGGAATCGGATTGGTGTCGACATTTGTCGCGCTGTTGGTGGCGTCGCTCTTCTCCAATCTGTCGATCTCCGGTGTCTCGACGTGGATTCTGGGAACCGTCGTCGTGTGGCTGGTAACCGCCGTTGCGACGCTGGTTCTTCCGTTGTTGTTCGTGCGCAAGAAAGTTCAGGAGAAGAAGGCACAGTGACGCGCCCGAACATCGGCATGAACTACACAGTCCTGGACTGCCCGGATCCGGCTGCATTGGCCAACTTCTACGTCCAGGTCCTCGAGTGGAAAAGTGTTCGCGACGAGGATGATTGGCACGTGATCGAAGGACCCGGCGGGGAGCGGCTCGCGTTTCAGCTCGCTCCGGATTTCGTTCCGGTGGACTGGCCGACCTCCGGTGTCGGGATCCATCTGGATCTGTTCGTGGATTCTCTCGACCCCGCCGAGGCTTGGGTGACGAACCTTGGAGCGCAGCGGGTGACCGACATTCCGGAGCATCAGACTTTCCGCGTGTACCGCGACCCGGTCGGTCACTATTTCTGCCTGTGCCTGCGGGACTGAGTGTCGACTCGCTCCGATCTCGTCGACCGTGGATAATTCCGAACACTTGTCACGCCCGAGAATTGGAGATCGACGATGGCTTCGCAGAATTCCAACGAATTCCTGGTAGAACGTACGACGATCGTCAAGGCAGAAGCACCGGTCGTCTTCGCGTTGATCAACGATTTCCATCAGTGGACTCAGTGGTCGCCGTGGGAAGGTCTCGACCCGGCGATGCAGCGTACGTACGCGGGGCCTGACGCGGGCGTCGGGGCTTCGTACGCCTGGGCGGGAAACAAGAAGGCGGGCTCCGGTTCGATGGTGATCACCGAATCCGTCCCGAATGAACGAGTAGTTTTGGACCTGGCCTTCCTCAAGCCGTTCAAGGCGCAGAACGTCACCACGTTTCTCATCTCGCCGAATTCCGGTGAAGTTCAGGTGACGTGGAAGATGACCGGAAAGAAGAATCTGTTCTTCAAGATCTTCGGTTTCATCTTCAGCATGGACAAGCTTGTCGGAAAGGATTTCGAGAAGGGCCTGTCCCAGCTGAAAGCTGCTGCAGAAAAGAGCTGACAAGCCGGTGGTACCGTCTCCCGGTGTTACGGATGACGCCCACCGATGCCCAAACCTTCTGGATTTCGGAGAAGATCCCGAACGATCAGCTGCTGCTCTACTGTTTCGACGGGCAGAGCCAGCACATGGACGAGCTACGACGCTCGGTGGTGGAAAGAGCGTCGCTCATTCCGGATCTCAATGTTCGGATTCGTGAATCACCGTGGCACCTCGACTATCCGGTGTGGGAGCCCATGCCGGTCGACGCCTCCTTGGTGAGAGTGCATGAGTTGCCCGAAAACTCGTGGCTCTCGTGCATTCACGGAATCGAGAAACTACTCGAGAACCACGTCGACCCGCGCGAGTCCCCGTGGACGCTGCACCTGTTTCACGGCGTCACCGGCGTGCCGCGCTGCAGTGGCCCGGCGCTGATCGCAGTTCTGCAGGTCGCTCATTCTCTGGCGGACGGCAAACGTGCGTCGGCGATTGCTCGCCAGCTGTTCTCGCCGCAACCGCCCGCGAAGCAGAAGACGGACGTGCGGCGTAGCGGATCAGCCGAGATTCTGGGCCGCGCCGCCCTGCGCCTTCCGGGCCAACTTGTTTCGCTGTTCCGCGACGGCCGGGCGGGGCACCGCGCGCAGTTACAGCTGCAGGCGGACACCGAATCGGGAGTTGTTGCGCCGCAGGCGGCGAGCCGTCCGAAGGTGCGCTCGAACATCCCTCCCGGACCGCACCGACTGGTGCGCATGGTCGTGCGGGACAGCGCAGATTTCCGTGGCGACGGCGTATCCGTCACAGTCGGAGCGATGACAGCCATCTCGGTAGCGATGGCGAACTACCTCACCGAGCGAGACGGCTCGGTACCGCCCGAATTGGGAGCTGAGGTGACCATCGCCAAGGCAGGTACACCCACGGCGCGCAATCACTTCCGCAATGCAGGTGTCGGGCTGTTCCCGGAAGTCGATGATCTTCGTGAGCGAGCCCAACTGATCAAGGAGTCGATGGACGAGCGTCGCGCACGTGCGTCCCATCCATCCAGCGCAGCGTCGGATCTCGCGCTGAACGCTGTTCCCGGCCCGCTGGTCCGTTGGGGCGTGCAGCAATACGATTTCACGGCAGTACCCGACGAGGTCACTGGAAACACCGTGGTGTCGAGTGTCGCGCGCGGTGACGCGGATCTGGTGCTCGGAGGCGGCGTCGTTCGGTTCACAGCGGGCTTCCCGAGTTTGTCGCCGGTCATGTCGTTGACCCACGGCGTACACGGGATCGGGGACACGGTGACGATCAGCATCACCAGCAGTCCGGCCTCGATTCCGGACGTCGATGTGTACGAGCAGATGATGCACGACGCGATCGACGAGGTGCGCGAAGCGCTGTCGTGACGGCCTGATGTACTGGCTGCATGGGATTCACGCGCGCCGAACTGGAATCGTTCCGAGACGCCGAGATCGAGGATCTGATCGGGCCGGATTGCCGGCTGTTGTTCGTCGGTATCAATCCGGGACTGTGGACGGCGGCGACCGGCGCGCATTTCGCCAGACCGGGTAATCGGTTCTATCCGGCACTGCTGCGGGCAGGCATAATCGAGCATGCGATCGATCCTTCCGCGGGTATGTCGGACGCTGACACACAGCATCTGATCGATCGGGGAGTGGGCATCACCAATTTGGCGGTGCGGGCAACTGCGCGCGCCGATGAATTGACGTCGGAGGAACTCGCAACTGGCGGAGTTCGGGTCCGAAACATCGTGCGCGCAACCAATCCAGTAGTCGTTGCCTTCGCCGGGATCACCGCCTATCGAACAGCTTTCGGTGACAAGAAGGCGAAGGCCGGGCGTCAGGACCGTGATTTCGAGGGGGCAAAACTGTGGATCGTGCCCAATCCCAGTGGTCTCAACGCACACGAGACGGTGGACACCTTGGCAGCGAAATATCGTTCCGCCGCATCCGAAGCCGGAATTCTCTGAGAGAAGTCGCAGTTCCGTTCGGCCAGAACAAGGTACAAGTTAAAGTGCTTGTATGTCTGTTCTATACAACGTCTTTGTAGTGATTCACCTACTCGGCATGGCTGCCCTGGTCGGTAGCTACTTCACCGTCCTCAAGGCTCCTTCGATCACCGAGGTCATGGTGTGGGGTGCCAGGATGCAGTTCGTGTCCGGCCTGATCATCGTCGGGTTGGGCGAAGGCGCCCTGGACAAGAACTACATTCACGCGAAGATCGCTGTGAAGCTGGTGCTTTCGCTGGTCATCGTGGCGCTTGCCGAGATCACCCGGGCGAAGCAGAAGAAGGGCCAGCCCAATCCGAATCTGGTACACGTCGTCGGCGGGTTGTCGATCGTGACCGTATTCGTGGCCGCGCTCTGGACCTGACAAAGACACAAAAGAGCCCCGGCGATCGAAACTCGCCGGGGCTCTTTGCTGTTGACGTGTCTACAGACCCGGGCGCTTGCCGATCGTCAGGGTCACTTCACCGGTGTGCGCAAAGAAGTCGTTGCCCTTGTCGTCGACGACGATGAAGGCGGGGAAGTCCGCGACGTCGATCTTCCAGACGGCTTCCATTCCCAGTTCGGCGTACTCGAGGATGTCGACCTTCTTGATGCAGTCGAGCGCCAGGCGAGCGGCCGGTCCACCGATCGACCCGAGGTAGAAACCGCCGTGCGAGTTGCAGGCGTCGGTGACCTGCTTGGAGCGGTTTCCCTTGGCCAGCATGATCATCGAGCCACCGGCGGCCTGGAACTGCTCGACGTACGAGTCCATACGGCCGGCCGTGGTCGGGCCGAACGAACCGGACGCCATGCCGTCGGGCGTCTTGGCGGGGCCGGCGTAGTACACCGGGTGATCCTTGAGGTACTGCGGCATCTCTTCGCCTGCGTCGAGGCGTTCCTTGATCTTGGCGTGCGCGATGTCGCGTGCCACGACGAGCGGACCGGTCAAGGAGAGACGAGTCTTCACCGGGTGCTTGGAGAGCTCGGCGAGGATCTCCGACATCGGCTTGGTCAGATCGATCTTGACCGCAGCGCCCTTGCCGGTACCCGAAATGCCATCCGTCTCTTCGTCGAGCTGAGCGTCCGTGACCTCGGGCAGGAAACGGCCCGGGTTGAATTCGAGCTGTTCCAGGAACACGCCCTCCGGGGTGATCTTGGCCTTCGCCTGTCGATCTGCCGAGCAGGACACCGCAATGGCGACGGGCAACGAAGCGCCGTGGCGGGGGAGTCGGACGACGCGGACGTCGTGGCAGAAGTACTTGCCGCCGAACTGTGCTCCGATACCGATCTTCTGCGTCAGCTCGAAAACCTTCTTCTCGAGCTCGTGATCGCGGAAGCCGCGACCCGTGATGGCGCCTTCGGTGGGCAATTCGTCGAGATAGTGCGCCGACGCGTACTTCGCCGTCTTCATCGCGAACTCGGCCGAAGTACCGCCGACGACGATTGCAAGGTGGTAGGGCGGGCAGGCTGCGGTGCCGAGTGAGCGGATCTTCGCCTCGAGGAACTGCATCATCGAGTCGGGATTGAGGATCGCTTTGGTTTCCTGGTACAGGTAGGACTTGTTGGCGCTTCCGCCGCCCTTGGCCATGAAGAGGAACTTGTACGAGTTCTCATGTCCGGCAGCAGTATCGGCGTACAGCTCGATCTGCGCGGGCAAGTTGTTGCCGGTGTTCTTCTCGTCCCACATCGTGATGGGGGCGTTCTGCGAGTAGCGCAGGTTCAGACGCGTGTAGGCGTCGTAGACACCGCGGGCAATGGACTTCTCGTCGTCGCCGGGGGTGAGTACGTGCTGTCCACGCTTGCCCATGACGATGGCGGTTCCGGTGTCCTGGCACATCGGCAGAACGCCGGCAGCGGCGATATTGGCGTTCTTGAGCAGGTCGAGCGCGACGAACTTGTCGTTGTTCGACGCTTCGGGATCGTCGAGGATGCTCGCGAGCTGCGTCAGGTGATCCGTGCGCAGGTAATGAGAGATGTCGTGCAGCGCCGTTTCGGTCAGCAAGCGCATCGCTTCCGGCTCGACCTGCAGGAAGGTGCGGCCGTCCGGTCCCTCGACTGTCGACACCCCTTCGGTGGTGAGCAATCGGTACTCGGTGGTGTCATCACCGATCGGCAACAGGTCCTCATAGAGGAAGTCGGCCATCATCTCTCCTGAACAAGGGTGCGTGCGAAGGTCGCATTCAGGTTATCGTTGGGGGTTTCCTTCTCCGAATCGGGGCGGGTGTGAGCTGGAATTATCCGGATGCCACTGGCTCGATCAAGATACTTCGACCAGTTCGGAGAGCTCGACGCCGCGAAATTCGGCAAGTATTTCGGCCTGCTCGGCCACTGCTGCGCGGGCCGATCGTGACCATGTTCCCCACGGGGTGATCGCGACCTTCAGCTTCTTTCCGGATGCTCGTGGTCGCCACAATCCGGTGATCGTGCCACCGACCACCACCGTGCCCGGTCGCCCGAGGGTCGGCCACACCGTCTTCTGGGCGGTCGGATCGGGAACCAGGGTCTCCCGATCCTTGAGCTGTACATACGGATCGAAAGGCCCGAGCAAGCGCGTACTCGAATCGGTGGGGGAGCCGAACAAGTCTTCGCGGTCCTGTTCGAGAATCCACCGCTTCTCGCCGTTCACCTCGATCTCCTCGGCATCGACTGGCCAGTGGGCTTTGACGTCCCTGACCGGAGCATCGAGAAACGACGCGACGTGAGCAGGAGTCGCGGGGCCGTAGAACCGCAGATAACCCCGGATCACGTCGAAGCGGGAATCTGCGTCTGCGCCCGTGGCGCTGAATGGGCGTCGGCGCCAACCCGGAATGCGTTCGAGCACTGGGGGAGATGTGTCCGGCTGTAGCTCGAGGCCTGCCTGGAGTGCCGCGAGCCGGAACGGCATCTCGTACAGATGAGTGGCATTGCACGGGCGGCAGAATCTCAGATAGGGCTCGGTCACTCGGTTGGTCAACTGCGCGGACATCTCGCCCTTGACGGTTGGTTTCGAGACGATATCCCGCATCGCAGTAGCAACTGTTTGCAGGGCAGTCAGCGTCGGGATGCCGGCGGCCTTCAGGGGCCGATTCGCGTCGTAAATGCGTTTGGCTGCATCGGCTTCGCTGAACGGCGACGTGGCGACGGCGATGGCAGGCAGGTCACCCCGACGGTAATAGTGGGGAGCTCCGCGCAACGTCCAGGCAAGAGCGAGCTCAGTGGCGTCGCCGCGGACGCCGCGGATCCGCAGGGCCCAGGCGGCTCCGTCAGGTCCGGTGTTCTGAATCCCGAGATCGAGAATGCTGCAATCGCTGTGATTGGCGTCACCGGCAACCGCTCGGTCGAGTTGATGGCGGTGCCACCGGAAATTAGCTACCTGCGTGAGTGAGGTTGCGCTAGACATGATTTCAGTTTACTGGTGGGTAACCGCAGGATTTGGGGCGGTTGATCAATGCGGCGACAGAATTGGTCAAATTCGACCGATTGGCCGGAATTTTTTCAGTAGCAGACCTTATTAGTCGAAATAATGACCCCATTGTCGGAATCCTTTGCCAACTGGTCGTTCGTATGATTACTGTTACCCACGTCACGGATACATTACAGATGTGACGCAGCTGTCACAGCACTGTCGGGTGCTTTTTGGCAGCTGACCTCTGACTTCTCTAGGAGATTCACATGGGTTCACTGATGTCGATCGTCGAACTTGCACTCAAGGGCATGGGCTCGCTTGGTGCCGGCGACCAGTTGTTCGAAACCTTCATCGGTTCGGTTCAGGCGAACACGGGCAGCCTCAAGCCGCTCGGCTGATTCCGCTCGCCGGAATCGGACTGTTCTGTCGCACAACTTCCGCTCGGGTTACCGAGACCTAAACAACTGTAGGAGTTTTCATGGGTTCCATCGAAATCGTGGGGAACGTCGTCACGGCTGTCAACAGCGTCGGCACCGCATTCTTCAATGCGTTGACCGAGCTCAGCGGCGGCACGGTTACGCCCAAGTAAGCGTCGTCTGACGAGGAAGGCTCACGCACTCGGTGCGTGAGCCTTTCCGTGTCGACCGGATCGAGTTTTTCCGATCATGTCGGGTTTGCCTGTTTCAGGCGGTACCGTTCGAAAGGTTCCGCTGCCGAAGAGAGTGACCCGGATGATCGAGACTCGTGCGTTACGAACGGTTTTCCGTGTCTTCGTGGCGTTGGCCACGGCAGTATGTGGGCTCCAGTTCCTCGCAGCGCCAGGTCACGCTCAGTCGGCGGACAGCAGGCTGGTCGACATCTCGGTGTACTCACCGTCGATGGGGCGCGACATTCCGTTGCAGGTCTTGCGGCCGGCTGATACTTCGACGCCTGCTCCGACGCTCTACCTACTCAACGGAGTAGACGGAGGAAAAGACGACGCGACGTGGTCGGTGCGGACCGACGCACCGAAGTTCTTCGCGGACAAGCACGTCAACGTGGTCACCCCTCTCGGTGGAGCATTCAGCTATTACACCGATTGGGAGCGGCCGGACCCCGGCCTCGCGAAATCCGGCAACAACAACGGGGTCAACATGTGGACCACGTTCCTGACGGAAGAACTACCGCCAGTCATTGATTCGACGTTCGGGACGACCGGCGAGAACGCACTGACAGGCCTGTCGATGGCAGGCACGTCGGTACTGGATCTGGCTATGGCGGCGCCCGCGCTGTACAAGAGTGTCGGGTCCTTCAGCGGGTGCGCGATGACGAGTCCGGGCATCGGGCAGGACTTCGTGAAACTCGTGGTCGCCGTCGGTGGGGGTGACGCGGAAAACATGTGGGGTCCGTACTTTGGTCCGGGTTGGCCGGCTCACGATCCGGTTGTCAACGCGGACAAGCTACCTCGAATCCCGATGTACATCACAACCGCAACCGGAATTCCGGGTCCGTACGACAGACTTGCCGATCCGCGGATCGGCAACGACGTCACAGATTTGGCGTTGCAGCTTGTTCTCGGTGGCGGAATCGAGGCGGCAACTAACTACTGCACCACCCAGCTTGCGGACAGGACGAACGCATTGGGTATGAACAAGATTCGCTACAACTTCAAGCCGGCAGGAACGCATTCATGGGGATACTGGGAAGACGACTTACACGACTCGTGGCCGATGATCGCCGCGTCGCTCGGCGTGTGAGGCCCCAACGAGCAAGTCTTCGAAGCGTCGTTCTCGTAGGCGCGCTCGCCTTGATTTCAGTACTGGCGCCGCCTTCGGCCGCGCTCGCCGACGAGACTCCCCGGATAACGAGCGCCACCGAACTGTCTTCGCGCTTGGTGATTCTCGACGTCGCGAGTCCCGCCATGGGGCGCACCATGGCGGTGAAAGTGCTGCTTCCTGCCGACCGCTCGGAACCGCGCGGGACGCTGTATCTCCTGGACGGCAATTCCGGGCAGATCGAGGAGAACAACTGGTTGGCCCCGGCTAACGGCGATATCGTCCCGTTCTTTGCCGACAAGAATGTGAACGTCGTACTCCCCATCGGTGGAACCGGCACCATGTACACCGATTGGCAGGAAGACCACCCGAAATTCGGTCGTCTGAAGTGGGAGACGTTCCTGACGAAAGAGCTTCCCCCACTGATCGACACGAGGTTCGCCACCAACGGGCACAACGCAATCGGCGGGATCTCGATGGGTGCAGAAGCCGCTCTGATCCTGGCCCAACGCTCGGCCGGGTTGTACGACGCGGTCGCGGGCTACAGCGGCTGCTACACAACCGTCGGAGGATTCGGCAAGGCGTTGACCGATCTCGTGGTCATCAACGGAAATGCCCGTTCGGAGCAGATGTGGGGTCCGGCCGGCAGCGAGGCTTGGCAAGAGCACGACATTTTCGCCAATGCCGACAAGCTGCGCGGCACCAAGGTGTATCTCGCCTCGGGATCGGGACTACCAGGTCCGCACGAAACTCTCGATACTCCTGCCCTGGGCCGGGTACTGGTCGTCGGCGGGGTCATGGAACTGGGATCGAACCTGTGCACCGACCAGATCACTCAGGTGTTGCGTGATCGCGGAGTCGATGTCACCCGCAGCGCTCAGCCGGTGGGGACGCACGGTTGGCCGTACTGGCGCGACGAACTCGTTCGTTCCTGGCCGATGCTCGAATCTGCGTTGTCCGCTTGAGCAGTTCCTGGCGATGAGTTTTCGTTTCGGGTCGGGTCTATAACCCTGTACACCTGTTTCGTAACCTCTCCGACAAGGACAGAACATGCCTTCCATCACTCCCTGTTTGTGGTTCGACAACCAAGCAGAAGAAGCAGCCAACTTCTACATCTCGGTGTTCGGTTCCGGGCAGATACTCGGAATCGAACGGTACGTCGAGGGATCGCCCTCCGGAATGGCGGCAGGCTCGGTGATGACCGTCAGCTTCGAACTCGGCGGTCAGCGATTCACCGGATTGAACGGCGGGCCGATGTTCACGTTCTCGGAAGCAGTGTCTTTCGAGATTCCGTGCGTCGATCAGGCTGAGGTCGATCACTACTGGTCCCGGCTGACCGAGGGTGGGGAAGAGGGCCCGTGCGGCTGGGCCAAGGACAAGTTCGGATTGTCCTGGCAGGTAGTCCCGAATCGTCTTCTCGAACTGATGAAGGATCCGGATCGGGCCAAGGCGCAACGCGCCACGGACGCGATGATGAAGATGAAGAAGATCGACATCGCGGAGCTCGAACGGGCAGCAGAGGCGTCCTGAACACGATCTGGCCGATGGGCGACAGCCTTCGTTAGCTGATGCTAGCCTTCCCTAATTCTCGCTGAGCGTTGGAGGAGTGCTGGTAACCATGCGAATCAAAGTCTCTCGAATGAAGATTGCAGTCACCGCCTTGGCGGCCTCGCTCGCCGTCGCCGGACTTGCCGGCTGCAGCAGCGACAGCGCTGACGCACCCGCGGAGGCGGGAGCAACCGTCTCGACCATGTTCGGTGACGTCGAGGTCCCGGCCAACCCGCAGCGCGTCGTTGCGCTCGGTTGGTCGGACGCCGAGACGGCACTTGCCCTCGGAACACAGCCGGTCGGTGTCGCGGACTGGATGGCGTTCGGTGGCAAGGGCGTCGGACCCTGGATTGCGGACGAGTTCACCACGGACCCGAAGATCCTCGGAACGATGGACTTGAGCGTCGAAGACGTCATCGCGCTCGAACCGGACCTCATTCTGTGGACGCGAAGCGACAACACGCAGGCCACCTACGACAAGCTCAGTGCCATCGCGCCGACGGTCGGGCCGCCTCCAGGTCTCGCCACGGCCTACGGGACGACGGTCGAGCAGCAGACCGAACTCGTCGCCAAGGCACTCGGCAAAGAATCGGAAGGCAAGGCGCTACTCGACGGCCTCGACGCCAAGTTCGACGCCGCGATTGCCGCCAATCCGAACTTCGCGGGCAAGACCGCGGCGGTCGGCGCCTACAGTTCCGACGGTTACGGCGCGTACGTACCCGGCGACGCACGCGCAGACTTCATGACCCGCCTCGGCTTCACGATCCCGACGGCGATCACCGAAAAAGCCACCGGAAACTTCTACATCCCGGTCGCCAACGAGAACCTGAACCTGTTCGACGCGGATCTCACGGTGCTGTTTCCGATCTTCCTCGACAGCAGTGCGTTTGCGAACGATCCGCTACTGCGCGCAATCCCGTCGGCTCAGGAGGGACATCTGTTGATCCTCGATGACCCGGCACTCGTCAATGCGTTCTCGAGTGGCTCGGTACCGGGGTTGACCTACGCAATCGACAACGCCGTTCCGAAGTTTGCGAGCACGCTCGGCGCCTGATCAGAGCTGTTTCGGGACCTGCCCGTCACTGTGAGCGTGTTCGCAAACAGTGGCGGGCAGTTCTCGTGCGCCGGTACACTGGACAAAGTGAACTTTCAGCTAACGAGCGGCGGCCCAGTGGAGATCGAAGCGACCGCTCCTCGTTTTCCGCGGATGCATGCATACGTGGATATCGCTGTTGTGATCGTGGTGCTGGTGGGAACCAATCTGATCGCGCATTTCACCACCGCCTGGGCAAGCATCGCGACGGTACCCATCTCTGCTCTCGTCCTGTTGGCGCTCACCAAGCGCCGGGGAATGGGGTGGGCGGAATTGGGGCTGTCCCCTCGTGACCTGCGGCGAGGTTCGAAGTACGCGCTTGCCGCCGTCGGCCTGGTCCTGACGGTTGTCGCCGTCGGCGCGTTGCTTCCGCTCACACGTCCTTTCTTCATGGCGGATCGCTACGCCACTATTTCCGGCGCGATCATCGCGTCGATGATCGTGATCCCGCTGCAGACCGTCATTCCCGAAGAGTTGGCTTTCCGTGGCGTCCTGCACGGCACGTTGAACCGGGTCAGTGGATTCCGCGGCGTCGCCGCTGCCGGTTCTCTGATGTTCGGACTGTGGCACATCGCGTCGTCGATGGGTTTGACCAGTGGTAACGAAGGGCTGTCCGGCTTTCTCGGTACCGGAGTCGTCGGCCAGGTCGCCGGCATCCTCGGAGCTGTTCTCGCCACCGCTGCGGCCGGTCTCGTGTTCACCTGGCTTCGTCATCGCAGCGGCAGCCTGATTGCGCCGATTGCTCTGCATTGGTCGTTGAATGGTGCAGGTGCACTGGCTGCGGCTCTTGTTTGGCATGCAACTCTTGCTTGATCCCAATATCTGACAAAAAGGACAGCATTCGCCGCGCGGCGCCGGGTAGTTTTGTGCTTTGCTCAGTAAGTGACGCACCTTCATCGAGGCCATGTCTTCCACATTTCCGGTCGTCCGACGGTTGAGGATGCGGCGCAGTCGCTCGTCTCGATCCCCGACGGCGTCTTGGCGATCGACGATGCCGGAACGATCGTCTACTGCGGAGAATTCGAATCGCTCCCCGGAGACCTCGCGGGCGGCGAAATTCACGACCACCGACCGGGTTTCCTGCTGCCCGGATTCGTCGATGCACACATTCATTTCCCGCAGACCTACGCAGGCGACGCCTACGGCGGCGGCCAACTCCTCGAGTGGCTCGACCTGTGCGTCTTTCCCTCCGAATCGAGATTCGCTGATCCGGAATTCGCCCAGCACGCTGCCGAGGCCTTCTGCGCTCGCCGAGTCGCCACGGGAACCACGGCCGCGATGGTGTTCGGATCGGCCTTCCCGGACGCGCAGGACGCCCTGTTCTCGGAAACTCTGAAACGCGGCCTTCGAGTGGTCAGCGGACGTGGGATTCAGACCACCGGCCCGGCCTCCGCTGCCGCGCTGATCACCTCGGAAGAGGACGCGATCAGACTCACCCGCGAGGAGATCGACAAGTGGCACGCGGCCGACACCGGCGACGTGAACACTGCGCTCATTCACGTCGCAGTGGTTCCCCGCTTCTCTCTCGCGGTGACAACACGGACGCTGAAGGACTTGGGGGAGTTGTACGACTCCGTCCGTGGCCGGGGCGTCTACTTCCACAGTCATCTCAACGAGAACAATCGGCCCGGAACCGGCGAGGTGGCGACCACACTCGCCGAGTACGAGGTCGAGACCTATCTCGACACGTACGACGGCAAGTTCCTCCCGGGCTCACAGGTCGGCGGAAAGAGCTTCCTGGGTCCACGCGCGATACTCGCGCACTCGGTGCACTGCCAGGACTCCGAACTCGCACGAATGGCGGAGACCGGAACCTCCATCGCACATTGCCCTACTTCCCAGCAGTTTCTCGGCTCCGGCACCATGCCGTGGAAACGAACCGTTGCGTCAGGGGTCAACATCGCGATCGGATCGGACTTCGGTGGCGGCGACGAGTGCCTGCTCACCCGAGTCCTCGGCGACGCCTTCAAGGTTCACATCTCCGAAGCCGGCGACGGCGGAGTGTCGATGCACCCTGCCGAACTGCTGTTCACCGGAACACTCGCCGGTGCTCGCGCGCTGGACATGGAGAACCGGATCGGCAACTTCGACGAGGGCAAAGAGGCCGACTTCCTGGTGATCGATCCGTCCGGGTGGCCGCCGCTCGCCGGGCTCGTCAACTACGGAACGCGTTCGGATGATCCGATACTCGCCCGCGACCAGACGCTCTTCGGGCTCCTGATGGCGATGCGCGAGCCCGCGATTGCGCACGTGTACGTGCAAGGGCGCCGGATATCGGGCTGACGTGTCCGCAACTGCCATCACCGGGTACCACCGAACGAGTTCGGGATTCCGGGCGTGGGTCGAGCGTGCGGCTGAGACCGCCGGTCGATTCGACGGCTACCTGAGCTGTGGCATCAGTGATCAACCGGAACCGGTGTCGCACGGCGTGTCCGTCACTTTCGACAGTGCCGACGATCTTCATCGTTGGCTGGAGTCGACTGATCGCCGCGATCTCGAAAGATCAGCTGCTGCAACGGGAATTCTGGCGCAGACGAGTGATCTCGTTCTGATCGACGGCGTGCTGCCGCCGCCCGGTATCGGTGTGTACGACCACGCCGTCGTCGTGGGTAAGGAGAATGAGTTTCTGCGAACGCAACGACACCTCATCGATCTCAGTTCGCGATTCTCCGGCTACGAGTCGGTGATGTTGTTGCGGTCGGTCACCGACTCCACCCAGTGGAAGTCCGTCCTTCGGTTTCGGACAGAGCAGCAGTTGGCGGTGTGGATGGCGTCGCCCCAGAGGGCCGCAGCACTACCGAAACTGCGGGCCGAGTTGGCCGAGGACTTCACCGAGACCACGCGGTCGACACCGTTCGGCACCATTCTGCGTACGGAGAACGGGCAGACTCGCGCGACGCCGAATTGGAAGACGGCGATGATCATCCTGCTCGTCCTCTATCCGACGGTGATGACGCTGTCGAGGTTTCTCGGGCCGTTGCTCGACGGGATCGGAGCGCCGCCGTGGCTGTCGATGTGGTTGAGCCAGATAGTCAGCGTCGGCGCCATGACGTGGTTCCTGATGCCGACGGTCACGAGATGGTTCCGTCATTGGCTGGACCCGGTCGACGGCGCCGTTCCCCGCACCAACTGGCGCGGCGTCGCGGCGGTAATTGCGGTGTACGTCGTGACTCTGACGCTCTTCGCCTCCGTGAAGTGGCTGCAGTTCTGGGACTACTTCGACTGAATCCGGCCTCGGCGGAAGTAGGTGAGCGGTCCGAAGAAGTTGACGAAGATGATCGCCGCCCACTTCTTCTTGCTGCCGTTGACCGTATTGGCAGGGCGTCGCGCCAGGTCTGTCCACGCGGCGATCGCCAACAGGGACTGAATCGTTGCGAGCACGGCGACGACGCGGCGTTGCGCGGGTGACAGCTCACTCCAGGACTTCTTCTTTGTGAGGTTCATGAACTCCACTGTGCCCTCGAACGTCCAATCGGTGTCGAGATCCGGTTGTTATCGGTGCCGGGAGTTCCTCAAATCAGTGTGAATAGCGTCACCATGATGACCGATAGGTATGGTCCCGCGGGCCGTCGGGCCGGTCGTTTTCGGCGTAAAGATCTCGCTAACTGAAGTTATGGCTGAAAAATTGCGCACACGCTCAGGATGCAATGTGCCCTGGATGGGGAAATTTGGCATCGATTCGCAAGTAAGAGACTTTGACGGCGAATCTCTCAGGGTGGGGAAGTCGAGCCCTCTGTTCTTGCAGCACCGGTCCAGCGGTGATGCTGCACGATAACTGATCTCGGCAACCATGTTCGAATTTTGTCAGGAATGCGCAATATGGTGACAAATTGTTCACCGTGACTGGTTGTTACCTGTGGATATGAGGTCACTAGAGCGGGCCTGAAATGTAACGTCCCGGACACATTTGGTGTCGTAAAAGTAACGGAAGGGCTCTAGTGTTAGCCCCGGCAGCCAGCCAGTGGCCCGCCATCACGGACAGTTCATCACTGACAGGAGCAATATCAATGCCTACTATCGGTTTCGGCGACATCTCAGACTTCCTCGGCGCTTTCGCTGACCTCTTCGGATTCCTCGACTTCATCTCCGGAAGCGTTGAAGGCCTGTCGGCAGAGTAAGTCCCGCAGAGCAAGAAGTGCCCCCGAGCCTGTGGCGCGGGGGCACTTCTCTGTTTCGTCGAGCTGCGCGGTGGAGTGGGCACCGAGCCCATTTGTCGCAAATGTGGCTCATGTTGGCCAAGTGCATGGCGGGGATGATGTGACTGTGGTGGAATGCGAGCGAAAGAAGATAGCTTGCCTGCCCGCCACTTCGAGCGGGACACGCCGATGATCGGAGCTTTGTGCACGTCTCGCGAAGAAACCTCTTCAAGTACGCAGCGGCTGGATCGGCGGCTGCCGGACTCGCTGCATTGAGCGGTACGACGTCGGTGGCCAATGCCGGTTCGCTCGGGACCCTGCTCGATTACGCCGCCGGTGTGCCGTCCGCTCAGGCAATCAAGGCCGCCGGGTATGCGGGCGCCATTCGATACGTCTCGGACAGGCGCCCGGGCGCCGATTGGATGGTCGGCAAGCCCGTACTGGCGCGGGAAACCGACGCGTTGACCGCGGCCGGACTTCAAGTCGTTTCTTGCTATCAATTCGGCAAGGGCGGAACGGCGGACTGGCGCGGGGCCCGCGAAGCGGGCAAGCGTCATGCTGCCCGTGGCCTCGAACTACATGCGGCGGCTGGTGGGCCGTCCGGTCGGCCGATCTACGCGTCGATCGACGACAACCCGACCACTACTGAAATCACTACGCTGATCACGCCGTACCTCGAGGGGTGGGCCTCGGTTGTCGGCAACGGAGCGCTCGGCGTCTACGGAAACACTCGCGTGATCGACGCAATGATCAGTGCCGGCGTCGGAACCTGGTTCTGGCAGCACAACTGGGGCTCGCCCGCAGGGTATGTGCACCCGCGGGCAAACCTGCATCAGTTCGAGATCGACAAGCGCAAGGTCGACGGCGTCGGCGTGGATCTGAACTCGATCCTCACTCGGGACTACGGGCAGTGGTCGTTGGCCGGTGCGGTCGGTCCGGCTCAGCCGGTCGGATCCTCGTTGCCGACAGGATCTATCGCACCATAGCGCCGAATTTGGCGAGCCAGGCCTTGGCGTCGTCGGGGAGGGTGCCCGCCGCTTCCGCGGCGAGGCACCATGCTTTTGCCATCGATAGGAAGTTCATCGGGTTGTAGGCGTCTTCTTCGCGAGACCACAGTCCGTTGCCGGCGTAATGCAGGATCGTGATGTTGGCGGCTCCGTGCTTGGATCCGTCACCCGGATCCTCCATCGGGTTGTCGATCTCGCACACGATCCATCCGCGCTGCTCGTCGACCACGAACCAGTTGGCCGGGAATTCGGTCATGCGGTGCCCCGGGAACTCCGTCATCGTGCGAGTGACCCACTTGCGTACGGCCTCTCGGCCATTGAGGGTGCCGAAAGCGTGTTCCACGTAGACGACGTCCTCGGTGAACATGTCCGCGAAGGCGTTCCAATCGCCGGAACGAGTGCACTCGACAACGGTGTTCTGGTAACCCGCGAAGGCGTCTTCGAGTTCGGTGCGTGTCCAGGTCATGAAAGGCTCCTCGGGTAGTCGTCGCCTCAAATTAGAACACGTTGCAGAATTGATTGTCGGCGATTCGATGGAGAAGAGTTCTGCGGTACCGTCGTTGGCGGGTCGGGGACCCGTTATGTGAGAGGGCACCACGTGGATATCATCATCAATTTCATCTACACACTTCTGTCGAAGTTGCAGACGGGCAGCATCGAAGGCTCTTCGGAGAAGTGAGTCCTCCGCCGGGTTGATTCCCTTACGAGACTTTCTGTTTGGGAATCAACCCGGCGAACACCATCGTCACGACGGCGGCGGCGATGGAGATCAGGAACGTGGCACGAAACGCCTCGAACGAGGGGATCACTGCGGTGCCGACGGTGATGGTCATTCCGGCCAGGACGACGCTCACGATCGCGGCAGACGTCGACGTGCCGATCGATCGCATCAGTGAGTTCAGTCCGTTCGCGGCTGCAGATTCCGTGATGGGGACTGCGCCCATGATCAAGGCCGGCATGGCCGAGTACGAGAGCCCGACGCCCGCTCCGATGAACATTCCGGCCACGGCGACCTGCCAGACGCTCGACACCGTGAAATATGCGAAGGCGTAACCCAATCCGATGACGAGGGCGCCGAGCATCAACGTGATTCGCGGGCCGCGCCAAGCCGAAATTCGAGCGGAGACGGGCGAGAGCGCCATCATGACGAGTCCGCCGGGGGCCAGTGCGAGTCCCGCTGCAACCATGGACAGTCCGAGTCCGTAACCGGTGGACGTCGGTGCCATGAGCAGTTGGGGGAGCGTCAGAGAATTGCCGTACATGGCAAAACCGACGGCGATCGACGCGAAGTTGGTGAAGAGAACCTGCGGCCGGGCCGATACGCGGAGGTCCACCAGCGGTGCGTTGCGTCGAAGTTCCCACCATCCCCACACCAGGAAGCTGAGCGCGGAAACCGCAAGGAGCCCCAGGGTTTTCGCGTCGCCCCATCCCCAGGTTCCGCCCTTGGTGATGGGGAGTAACAGGGTGATCAGACCAACGGTGAGGCCGAGCGCACCGACGAAGTCGAAACGTCCCGGGCGTCGTACGGTCGATTCGGGAATGACGAACGCAACCAGTGCGATGCAGATCAGCCCGAACGCTGCCGATGTGACGAAGAGGAAGTGCCAGTTGGCATTCTGGGCGATCACCGCGGCGATCGGCAGTCCGATCGCACCGCCGACGCCGAGGGTGGCGCTCATGACCGCCATCGCGCCGGCCACTTTCTTCGGTGGAAGAACGTCACGAATGATGGCTATGCCCAATGGAATTGCGCCGACTGATGCTCCTTGAAGTGCTCGGCCGACAACGAGCACGATCAGTGAAGGTGCGATCGCGCAGATGGCCGAGCCCAGAACGACCATCCCGAGACTGACCAGCAGCATTCGTTTCTTGCCGAACATGTCGCCGAGGCGCCCGCTGATCGGCGTGATCACCGCGGCGGCGAGGAGTGTTGCGGTGACCGCCCACGAGGTGTCGGCGGGAGTGGAGTTCAGCAGGTGCGGCAATTGCGGAATGATGGGGACTACCAGCGTCTGCATCAAGGCGACGACGATTCCGCACAGTCCTAGAACGGTGAGCACTGGACCCGAGGATGCGTAGTTCGTGTCGGGGATTTTCTCGTCGACATTGGACGACCCTGCGTGAACGGACATGCGGCTCCCGCCATGGCGTGTTCTGATTGGTGCGTTCGCCCCAGTGTGCACGCTACACATCGTGTGTAGTCTGCACAATATGAGGATGGACCGGGACCCTGATCTGGTGAATATCGAGTACGAGTTGACTCTGCTCTCGCGTTACCACGCGCTCGCACAACGGGCCGAACTTCATCTGGACCGGTCGGCGTATCTACTGCTCGGTCGACTGGAATTGCAACATCCCATGAGCCTCAAGGAGCTCTCCTGCGCTTTCTCGCTCGACATCTCCACCATCAACCGGCAGATCGGCGCGCTGAGGCGTCAGGGCTTGGTGGAGCGAGTGGAGGATCCGGACGGAGGGCTCGCGCGAAAGGTCCGGCCGACGGCGCTGGGGCTGTCGAAACTTCGTGCTGATCGCGAACATTCGACAGCCGGTGTCGAAAAGGTCCTCCGCGAGTGGACGCCGGAGCAGCGTCTCGCGCTCGGTGACCTACTGCGGCAATTCAATACCTCGGTCGAAGCGCTGGAAGGCCGCGAATGGCCGCGACCGAATCAGGTCTGAGAGTGCGAGACGGATCGTAGTGAGCGGTCCGGATCGCTCGAATCCGATTCCGGCGCAATGACAACAAGTTTCGGGTGTTCTTCGGGGCTGCATGATTTCCACGCCAGGAGAGCAGTGACCAACGTGAGAGACCGGACAGCGCGGACCCGAGACTGGCGAACGAGCCCGAACTCAGGACCGACGCCGTAGACCCGATGCTTCCGATCGAAAGAAAAGAGCCGACGCTACCGATCGACAGGATCGAGTACGCCGATCCGATCGAGAGAATGGACCCCTCGGATCGGATGGACAGTATCGATCGCGTCGACTTGTGTGACCGTATCGACTGGTCTGGGCCGGATTTCTTCTCTGGACGACCGTGCGTGATGTCCACTCGTAGATGTCCCATCTATCGGGTCTATCACGGTGATCGGAGATGCAAAAGGGACCCACCGAAATTCGGTGGGTCCCTTTCACAAGACTTCGATCAAGCTACCGCGAACATGCCCACGGTCGGAAGGAAGCTGCAGGTGATGCGATCTGCGCCTTCCGGCTGGGTGGTCAGCGAACCGCTGATCACCGAGAGAACGCGTCCGGGGCCGGTATCGGCGATAGCCGACAGAGTGGCTGGGCCGTCCGGGTTGATGCGTGCGGCGTTGGTCAAGTTCTGGGTGGCGCTGCGCTGGTTGTCGATGTTGACCCAGGTGACGGTCATCGGCACCGGCTGGTCGTCGACGGCGGGAGCCGTACCGAGAGCGGTGAAGACGAATCCGGCCTGACCGGCAGCGGGACCGGGAGGAGGCAGGTGAGCCGGGCCGGGAACGGCAAGTGCGGTTCCGACCGAATCGGCGGTGGCCGAGATGCAGCCCTTGCCAAGCGTCGGGTAGAGGAACTGCGCGATGACGGGGGCATTCTCGTCCGGGATCGCCGGTCCGCCGCCGCCGCTGCCGTCGAGGAAGGTGATGACCTTCTCGAGGGTGGCCTTGATCTCGGGCGGAATGCCGGGGGAGTTCAGGATCGCGCGAGCCTGGTCGAGCAACGCTTGCTGCGGTCCGCCTGCAACATCGGCCGGACCTGCGGCGGCGCCGATGATCGCGGGCGCAAACGATGCGAGGAACTCGATCGGCACACTTTCGGGTGCGGGCGGTGCTGCCGGATCGGCCATTGCCTGTGCCGGCAATGCCAGTCCTGCTACTGCGGCAATAGCGACGGCGGTGAACGCCTTTCGCATACCTCGGGTTCGAAGCACTGTTTCCCCATCCTTAGTCATACCGCGCGGGCGCCTAGGCGAGCTCCGCGTTTGACGGCTCGAGGGGTCACTCTATGTACAGAGCCCCCGGGTTGTACAGCTGTTCAGTTGCTGAGCAGCTACGCACCGGGGGGAGTCTATGGCATGACCGGCCTCGATCGTGATTTACGGCGACCATACCTGTGACTGAAGTGATCTATGTGAAAGTTGATGCAACTGTTACGTCAGATTGCGAGGTTTGTTCACTCGAAGATCAGTCGAAACGGACCGAATCGTCGACGAGTACGTCAATTCGACGGGCAAGGTCGAAGTCCAGTTCCGTGAGACCGCCCGCCGAGTGTGTCGAAAGCGTGTACGTGACCTTTCGCCAGCGAACGTCGATGTCGGGATGATGATCCGCGGCCTCGGCGACTGCCGCGATGCGTTGAAGAAGTGCGATGGCGTCCGGGAATGTCGCGGAGTCGACCGTGCGAGTGATCGACCCTGGCGACAGTTGCCAGGCGGGCAGTTCGTCGAGAGCGTTTTGGATCGCTGAGTCGGACAACAAAGTGGCCATACTCCATCATGGTGCGATGAGTGATGCACCTGCAAGGGATCGGGAAGTTGTCGCCGGTGCGATCTTCCGCGAGGGAAGGCTGCTCCTCGCGCAGCGGACGAGTCCGCCGGCTTTGGCCGGTCGTTGGGAGCTGCCGGGCGGGAAGGTCGAAGAATTCGAATCGCCACAGAACGCGTTGGCGCGGGAGCTGCTCGAGGAACTGGCGGTCGAGGTGAGATGCGGCGCCAGAATCGGTGTCGACGTGCCACTGTCGCCGGGGTTGGTCCTGCGGGCCTACCGGGCGGAGTTGGTGTCGGGAGAACCGGTCGCGCTCGACCATGCTCAATTGACATGGGTCGACGCCGAAGAACTGATGTCGATGGATCTGGTGGACAACGATCGAGCCTGGATCCCCGAGTTACTCGCGGAATTGAGCGCGCTTACGCCGCACGAGCCTTCTTGAGACCCGCTTTCAGTTCCTTCTTGGATGCGCCCTCGTTCTCGAGCTTCTTCATCCGCATGATGACGACGGGACACTTGATGCACCGCGTCTTCTTGCGGCAGCACTTCTTCTTAGGCTTGAGCTGCGAGACCTTGCTTGCCTTGACTTTTCCCATGTGACGCTGCGGCTTTCCTGTTTCACTACGGCGGAGAGCCCGCTCTTGGAACGAGGTTAGCGTACCCTTAAATGACCTGTTTCTCCAGGTCGTAATCCTACGCGCATCGGCGTGGTGCAGATCACTATTCGCTGGTGGGGGCGGTGATAGAGGCCGCACAATGCAGGAGTATCAGCCCGGAGCGAGTAGTATTTACTAGGCCGCGGTGCCTTCTCAGGCGATTCGTGCCCTGATTCGGATCACACACTCGTGCAGCGGCCACCAGAAGAGCCGTGCGACTTGACTTTCGCGTGGCCGAATCAACTCAGCCAGGAGAGCCATCGCGTGACCATCACCAGCTTCCGTAACGTTGCCATCGTCGCACACGTCGACCACGGCAAGACCACCCTCGTCGACGCCATGCTTCGTCAGTCCGGCGCGTTCGAGGAGCGCGCCGAGCTGGTCGATCGCGTTATGGACTCCGGCGACCTCGAACGCGAGAAGGGCATCACCATTCTCGCGAAGAACACCGCAGTACATAAGGTCAACGAAGACGGTTCCATCACCGTCATCAACGTCATCGACACCCCCGGCCACGCCGACTTCGGTGGCGAGGTCGAGCGCGGCCTGTCCATGGTCGACGGCGTCGTCCTGCTCGTCGATGCTTCCGAGGGACCCCTGCCGCAGACGCGTTTCGTGCTGCGCAAGGCACTCGCCGCTTCGCTGCCCGTCATCCTGGTCGTCAACAAGACGGACCGCCCCGACGCCCGCATCGAAGAGGTTGTCACCGAGGCTCAGGACCTGCTCCTCGACCTCGCATCGGACCTGTCCGACGAGGCCGCCGAAGCCGCTGAGCTCGCACTCGAACTTCCCGTCCTCTACGCGTCCGGTCGCGAAGGCAAGGCATCGACCGTGCAGCCCGAGAACGGCAAGGCTCCCGACGCCGAGGACCTCACCGCACTCTTCCAGGTGCTGATGGAGTACGTCCCCGCGCCGAAGGGCTCGGTCGACGCACCGCTGCAGGCTCACGTCACCAACCTCGACGCATCCGCATTCCTCGGTCGCCTCGCACTCGTTCGCATCCACAACGGCGAGCTGCGCAAGGGCCAGACCGTGTCCTGGTGCCGCGAGGTCGACGGCGAGCCCGTCGTCACGAAGACCAAGATCACCGAACTCCTCACGACCATCGGTGTCGAGCGCGTTCCCGGTGAGGTCGCCGTCGCCGGCGACATCTGCGCCGTCGCAGGATTCCCGGACATCATGATCGGCGACACCCTCGCCGATCTGGAGAACCCGGTCGCACTGCCCCGCATCACCGTCGACCAGCCGGCAATCTCGGTCACGATCGGCACCAACACGTCACCGCTCGTCGGTCGCGTCAAGGGTCACAAGCTGACTGCACGCATGGTCAAGTCCCGCCTGGACCAGGAGCTCGTCGGTAACGTCTCGCTCAAGGTCCTCGACATCGGTCGCCCCGATGCGTGGGAGGTCCAGGGTCGTGGAGAGCTCGCGCTCGCCATCCTCGTCGAGCAGATGCGTCGTGAAGGCTTCGAACTCACCGTCGGTAAGCCGCAGGTTGTCACGCAGCTCGTCGACGGCAAGGTTCACGAGCCTTTCGAAGAGCTGACCATCGACAGCCCCGAGGAGTACCTCGGCGCGATCACGCAGCTCCTGGCCAACCGCAAGGGCAAGATGGTCCAGATGTCGAACCACGGCGCAGGCTGGGTTCGCATGGAGTTCATCGTTCCTTCGCGTGGCCTCATCGGCTTCCGCACGGACTTCCTCACGGAAACCCGCGGAACCGGTATCGCCAACGCCGTGTTCGACGGATACGGCCCGTGGGCCGGTGAGATTCGTGCGCGCCACACCGGCTCGCTCGTCTCGGACCGCTCCGGCACGGTGACGCCGTTCGCCATGATCCAGTTGGCCGACCGCGGAACCTTCTTCGTCGAGCCCGGCGCAGACACCTACGAGGGACACGTCGTCGGTATCAACCCGCGTCAGGAAGACCTCGACATCAACGTCACCCGCGAGAAGAAGCTGACCAACATGCGTCAGTCGTCCGCAGACGTGATGGAGACCCTCGCAAAGCCGATCAAGCTCGAACTCGAAGCAGCGATGGAGTTCTGCTCCAGCGACGAGTGCGTCGAGGTCACCCCGGAGGACGTCCGCGTCCGCAAGGTGCACCTCAACGCAACCGAGCGCGCTCGCGAGCGTTCACGTAGTAAGGCACGCGACAAGGCTGCTCTGTAGTCTTTCGTCGGTTACAACCTGACAGGCGGATGTGCCTTTCAGCCGAGTTTTCGGCGGAAAGGTACATTCGCCTTCATGGTTTCCAGGCGAAAGATCTGCCAGGGAATCGAGTGCAAAGGGGCGACGCGGCCCCGTACGGAAGGAATTGTCTGTGGCCTCAGGACGTCGCTACCTGGCGTTGGCAGTGGCAGTGACGGCGTTGTCACTGACTGCATGTACAGCCGATCCGCCGCCTCCGGTCGAGAGCACCGAAACCGTCAAGCCCACACCGACTCCGGTCGTTCCGGCGATGAAGCAGGTCACTGTGGCAATCGACGAGGTGGGAGGCGGATTCAACCCGCACCTGCTCGCGGATCAGTCGCCGGTCAACTCCGCAGTCGGCAACCTCGTACTGCCCAGTGCGTTTCGCCCGATCAATTCGCCCACACAACCTGGCGCGACGGAGTGGGCGATCGACGATTCTTTCCTCGTTTCCGCTGAAGTGACGTCGGAGGCCCCGTTCACGATTCGCTACCAACTGCGCAACGAAGCCCAATGGTCGGACGGCGCTCCCATTGCGGCAGAAGACTTTCGCTACCTGTGGCAGCAGATGATCTCGGTTCCCGGTGTGGTCAATCCCGCGGGCTATCAGATGATCGACGACGTGAACTCGTCCGGCGGCGGCAAGACGGTCAACGTCGTGATGCGTGCGCCGTATCCGGCATGGCGAGAGTTGTTCACCGATATTCTTCCGTCCCACCTGATCAAGGACACTCCCGGCGGTTTCAGCACCGGCCTGAGTGAGGGGATTCCGGTGTCGGGAGCCCACTTTCACGTGCGCTCGGTCGACCGCGGCCGGGACGAAATCGTGCTCGAACGCAACGACCGATTCTGGGGCAAGCCTTCAGACCCGGATCAGATAGTTCTGCGACGCGGAGGAACGGCTGCACAGTTGGCGGATGCGCTGCGTACCGACGATGCCCAAGTGGCGCAGGTTCATTCGGGTAGTGCTACGGATATTCAGCTGTCTGCAATCCCGGGTGTCAGGACGGCATTCTCCTACGTTCCGCGCACTCTCGACATCAACGTGAACGGGCGAAGCAAGAACTTCGCAGATGTTCGGGTGCGTAAAGGTGTTCTGGGACTGCTCGATCCGGACCTGCTCGCCGTGGTGGCGGCAGGGAGTGAATCGGCGTCCGCCCCGGTGAAAGCTCAGATCCTCGCTCCGTCGGATCCGGGATATGCGCCCACCGCGCCGCCGAAACCGACCAGGGAGCAAGCACTGGGCGAGCTGACTGCAGCCGGCTACCTGACGGCACCGCCCACCGGAATCGTCACGGGCACTGGAACGGTCGGATCGATCGTCCGTGACGGCGCCCAGTTGACACTGCTGATCGGCGCTCCCGAAAACGACGACATCGCGATCGCCGTGGCAAACACCGCTGCCGACGAATTGCGTGACGTGGGAATCCTGGCGACCGTCGAATCGGTGGCGCCGGAGGAACTCTACGGCGAGGACCTGACGACAGGACGCGTCGACATGATCGTCGGTTGGAGCCGGGCAGGCGCCGACACGGCCACTTCGCTGGCCTCGCGGTTCAGTTGCCCGAGCGCACCTTCCACTCCGGCAACAAGTTCGGCAGTGCCCGCACCGACGCCGTCGCAGACACCGGAGCCCATCCGAACGACAAGCGTCGAGGCTCCGAGCAACCTGTCCGGGCTGTGTGATCCGGCGTTGCAAGGTCGGATCGACGAAGCGCTCAGTGGCATCGGGGATCTGGGGTCGTTGATCGCCGATGCGGAACCCAAGCTGTGGGATCTTGCGGCGGTTTTGCCGATCGTGCAGAGCCGAGCGCTGGTCGCGGTCGGGACCGGAGTCGAGGGCGTGGTCCTCGACGGGCCGGTGCAGGTGGGGATATTCGGAAACGCTACGGACTGGGTGAGGGTGGAAAAGTGACCGCGTCGGCGAAGCGACTTCTGTTGGTACACGCACATCCGGACGACGAAACGATCACCACCGGTGGCACCATCGCGCGATACGCGTCCGAAGGCGTCGAGGTCACAGTCCTCACCTGCACGTTGGGGGAGGAAGGCGAAGTGATCGGTGATGCGTGGGCCGGGCTCGTGGCTTCCGAGGCCGATCAACTCGGTGGCTACCGGATCGCGGAACTGAGCGCTGCTTTGTCGGCTTTGGGCAGTGCCGCTCCTCGCTTCCTCGCCGGTGCCGGTCGGTATCGCGACTCCGGAATGATCGGCACACCTTCGGCCGCCAATCCCCGTGCTTTTGTCAATGCTCGACTCGACGAAGCAGTCGGCGCGGTGGTCGCCGTCATTCGTGAGATTCGGCCGCACGTCGTGATCACGTACGACCCCAACGGCGGCTACGGGCACCCGGATCACATCCAGGCGCACGCGATCACGACAGCGGCCGTCGAAGCTGCAGGAACGACCGCGTATCCCGAGACCGGCGAGCCGTGGTCGACTCCGAAGTTCTACTGGACCGTGACCGAGCGCAGCGGACTCGAACGCGGCATCGCGGCGATTTCCGAGTTCCCGGAGAACTGGCGTCTGCCCGAGCCCGGGGAATTGCCGAGCGTCGAGGACACAGACGTGACGACGGCAATCGACGTTCGAGGCGTCATCGATGCGAAGGCGAGGGCATTGAGCGCCCACGCCACTCAGGTGACGGTAGCCCCGAGCCGAGCCGAGTTCGCATTGTCGAACAACGTGGTCCAACCGATCCTGACGGTCGAGCATTTCGTATTGGCCGCCGGCGCGCTCGGTCCGGTGGGTGAGGACGGCCGCGAGCGCGATCTGTTCGGCGGGCTGCACAGCTGACCTGGGCGTCGGCTCTCAGGCATTGCGATCGACGCCGTAGTGGTGTGTGATGCGTGTCACCGGATGGGTGGTCCTTTCGGTAACAGCAAAGCCTGGGGGCTGAAGAAATGTACAACTGGGACCTGCAAAACCAGATCGTCGCCTTCGTCGATTCGTTGCGTCCGATGGCTGGTTATTACCACGACTTGTATTACGGGTCGCTCTACGCATTCGCAGATCAGCAGAGTCATTTGCTGACTCTGCTCGGGTTCCCGCCGGTTCCCTGATCAGCTTCGTGCTTTTCGGGTGCGAGCCGGGGTGCTTGTCGGGAGGGACCCCGCGCTCGCGCGATGACGACCGATAGACCACTATCAAAACCATGACGACCGTCGAGAACAACACGGACGCCTCGACAGGAACGTCGCTGTCGTGGCTCGACCCTGTCATCCTCGGCGTCCTGATTTTCGACGGATTCTTGTGCGCGGTGTTGTCCGTCCTGTTCTTGCCGACTCATCTCGGTACGACGGCATTTCCCATCAGCATTCTCGTAGCCGCGACCGCGAACCTCGTATTGGTGATCGCCGCCCGCACGGTTACGACGCCGGGTAGGGCCGCATTGCCGCTCGCCGGTTGGATCGTCGGGTTCTTGGTGTGCATGGTGGGCGGCCCCGGCGGCGACGTACTCGTGCTTTCGTCCCCTCTGACCTTCCTGCTGCTGGTCGGTGCGATCGCTCCGGCCGCCGTTTTCCTCTTCAAAGTGGCGATCAACAGACTCGCCACCCTCAGCTCGCAATAGTTCTCGGCGCGCGCGTAGGAAACTGACCCGTGCATAAGGGACACTCAGCCTGTGGCTGAACATGATTTGGCGGGTGCGACTATCGCCTTGACCGCAGAACGGCGTGTCGAAGAATTTGCGACGCTCCTCGAACGTCGAGGCGCGGAGATCGTGCGGACACCGGTGATCCATGTGCTGCCGTTGGTGGACGATCGAGACCTGAGGACTCAGACGTCCGCTTTGATTGCCGATCCTCCGGAATTGGTCGTGATCAGTACCGGGATCGGCTTCAGGGGTTGGCTCGACGCCGTCGCCTCGTGGGGTTTGACCGAGGAGTTCCTCGGGGCTCTCGCCCACACGCGCATCATCGCCCGCGGCCCCAAGGCGACGGGCGCCATCCGAGGCGCCGGACTGCGCGAGGAATGGTCGCCTTCGGGTGAGTCGTCCGAGGAAGTTCTGGCACATCTCGGAAGCGAGGGAGTGGCAGGCTTGCGCATCGCAGTTCAGTTGCACGGCACCATCACCGAATGGGAGCCGTTGACGGACCTGAGCGCCTCCCTCGCCGACATCGGCGCGGTTGTCACTCCGGTATCGGTCTATCGGTGGATCCGGCCGCCGGATCAGTCGCCGGTCCGCGCGTTGGTCGCTGCAGTTCGTTCCGGTGCGATCGACGCGCTGACCTTCACCAGTGCCCCCGCGGTCTCCTCGATGCTCAGCACGGCAAAAGAAATGGGCGAGCTGGAGCGGTTCGTCGCAGCTATGCGCGGACCGGTACCGACCTACTGCGTCGGACCGGTGACGGCCGCCCCGCTGGAACTCCTCGGTGTTCCGACCATCCAGCCGGAGCGATCGCGTCTCGGTTCGCTGGCGCGGCTCATCATCGACGACCTGCCCACACGTCGCCACCGCCCGGAGTGACGGCTTCGATCAATGCCCACGCGTTCTCGGCGGGGAGATCGATCACCTCGTAGCTTCCGGTGCCGGCGGGCGTCGCGGCGACGACGGTTGCCACTCCCGCGCGTCGTTGGAAGAACGTCTCGCGCACCGTCCATCCGATGACACCTTCGGATTCGAGACTGTGACGCTGGCGATCGAGCGAGCCGTTTTGGGTGATCAACCATCCGGGTAGTACTGCGTGGCCGAGGCCGTTGTATCGGTCGAAGGCGAGGGCGGTGCCACCGATGGCGAGTACGGCGACCCCGAACCACGCGTAGATCGGTACATCGAGTCCCGAAGCCGCGCACGCCACACAGACCAGGAACGCCACCGCGGCGAGGAACAGTGCTCGGGTGTACCGGCGGCGCCGCGCGGCCGGGCCGTGCGGGATCAGCGGGGCGGACGCCTGGCGTGAGTCACCGATCACGGTGGCCATCACTCGCTCGGCTTCCCTGCGCGGTCCCTGCGGGAGCAGTAGCGAAGATTCCTTCTTCTCGGCGCTGACCCCGGTCATGATGGCGTCGAGCCGCGCGCCGCGGGCCAATCGCAGCAGGAGCGGTTCCTTGAGCGTCGTGCCACGGAGGCGGGCGCGGTCGAGTGTGGTTTGCCGAGTCTTCAACAGGCCGTGACTGACATGCAGGATGCGGCCGTTGTCGGTGAGTTTCATGTTGCCGAACGCGATCAGGTACTGGACGCAGGCGAGTGCACTCGACAGCACCAGCAGCACGACGAGTGCGATGACGACCATCAGTGCGATGCCGAGGCTCTCGAGTGAGTCGAAGCTGTCGCTCACTGCCGAGGATTTCGCGACGGCAGCGCCGATGCCGTATTGGAACGAGATGCCGATGATGGCTGCGATGATGGCGATTCCGGTGAACGAAAAGGGGGCGTAGCGAACCCAACTCGGTTCCCAGTGACCGATTTCGGTGTCGACCGGTTCGGTGATGCTTTCGACCGGCGTGCCCGGGGTTTCCAGTCGCCGTGCTTGCTGGGCGCCGGCCAACAGTGCGGCGCGTAGGTCCGGAACCAGGGCGGTCGACAGGGCGTTGAGCTCGAACTTGTTCGAATCGTGGCCGCTCCCGGCGCGCTGGCCGGTACCGATGCGCACGATCGACAGTCCGAGCAACCGGTGCATGACCCCGGCCTCGACGTCGACGGATCGGATGCGGCTACGCGGGACGGAGAGCAGCTTTTTCTGGAAGACCCCGGTGCGCAGTTGAACGTGGACGGGTCCGATTCGGTACGTGGTGGTGAAATACCGCAACAAACCGAAGATGACGAGCAGAGTGACGACGCCGAGTCCCCACCAGTGGTTTCCGGATTGGCTGCCGAGAACTACGGAGACGAGTAGGACCGGGAGCAGTTTGACGACTTCGTTGACGGGGTGGACCAGAAGCATGCGTCGGTCGAGGCGGAGCCAGGGCTGTTCCTCTTCCGCGGCCTCGGCAGCTGCCGTTTCCGCCTCTACCGGGATCTCGATCGCGGTCGGGTCGCCCAACTGTTTCTCGTTCACGTCGCGTCTCCCACGTTGGTACCCGCGATCTCCGTCAGTTGAGCCACCGTGCGGTCGGCGACTTCCTGGTCGAGTGCGGAGATCTTCACGGCCCCGGCCGACGACGCTGTCGTGACCGTGACGGTTGCCAGACCCAACATGCGGTCGATCGGTCCGCGCTCGGTGTCCACGGTCTGCACGCGCGAGATCGGTGCGATGCGTCGCTCCTGGGTGAACCAGCCGGTGCGGGTGTATACCGCGGTGTCACTGATCTCCCATCGGTGGACCCGATACCGCCACGCCGGGACCATCAGAATGTAGGTGGCAGCGAAGAGTACGGTGACTGCGAATACGGTGCCGACCACCCAGGACGGGATTCCGGGTACCAAGACGGCACAGACGATTTCGGCGACGATGACGGGTACCCAGAACAGTGAGGCAGTGATTGCCCACAGCCTCGGGGCTTTGGTGCTGGGTCGCCATAAGGGGTCGGCCATGGTCAGCGGTTGCGGCGCAGTCATGGGCACTACTTTGGTCGAGTGAGGGGCGATCTGTCGACATCGGCCCTATCGTGGAGTGTGGCGACCGCGAAGGGAGCACGTGATGACCGAACAAGATGCGACATTCGACCCGGAGGCTCCGGAATCAGATGCGCTCGAACAATCGACACCCGTAGATCCGAACGCCCCTGAAGAACCCGATCTGACCGACATTCCGCTCGACGCGCCAGTGGCTGACGTGGTGGATCAACGAGTCGAGGTTGCGGTCGACGACGACTACCGGCCGTCGTGATCGAGGCGGTGTCGGGGCGGTGAGGCCTCCTACTTCTGGCACCGGGTGGCACTAGTCGTCCCACATGGCGCATGATCGCTAGGTGAACCGAACTGGTGATGACTCCGGCAAACCCACCATGCTTCCGATGCCAGGTATTTCCGCGTCCGCCTCGTCCAGTCCGTCGCCCGGCCCGTCAGCGTCGGCGATGCGGCGAGTTCTCCGTCGTGCACGCGACGGAGCGACCCTGAACGTCGACGAGGCGGCAACGCTGCTGCAGGCACGGGGAACCGATCTGACCGATCTGTGTTCTTCGGCGGCCAAGGTTCGCGATGCCGGTCTGCTGGCAGCGGGTCGGCCGAACACCGTGACGTATTCGCGAAAAGTTTTCATTCCGCTGACCCGTCTGTGCCAGGACAAGTGCCACTACTGCACATTCGTCACGGTGCCGGGGAAGCTGCGTGCCGCTGGGCACGGCATGTTCCTGGAACCGGACGAGGTTTTGGACATTGCCAGGGCAGGCGCCGAATTGGGCTGCAAGGAAGCGTTGTTCACGCTGGGGGATCGCCCCGAGGCTCGCTGGCCGGAAGCCAAGCAATGGCTGGACGAACGCGGCTACGACTCCACCCTCGACTACGTGCGAGCGATGTCGATCCGGGTACTCGAGGAGACAGGCCTGCTCCCACACCTCAATCCCGGTGTGATGAGCTGGCAGGAACTCTCGCGGCTCAAGCCCGTTGCGCCGTCGATGGGCATGATGCTCGAGACGACCGCTACCCGGCTGTTCACCGACAAGGGTGAGTGCCACTACGGCAGCCCGGACAAGGACCCGGCGGTTCGGCTACGCACCCTGACCGACGCAGGCCGACTGAACATCCCCTTCACCACGGGAATTCTTGTGGGCATCGGGGAGAACTTCCTCGAACGTGCCGAGTCGATCATGGCGATACGCAAGTCGCAGAAGGCGTTCGGCCACATCCAGGAAGTGATCATTCAGAACTTCCTGGCCAAGCCCGATACCGCGATGCGCAATACGCCTGATGCTGGACTCGACGAGTTTCTCGCGGCCATCGCCGTCGCACGCCTGCTGCTCGGGCCGACGATGCGGATCCAGAGTCCGCCGAATCTCGTCTCGAACAGCGAGTGCCTCGCGCTGCTCGGCGCAGGCGTGGACGACTGGGGCGGGGTATCACCGTTGACCCCCGATCACGTCAACCCCGAGCGTCCCTGGCCGAATCTCGAGACCTTGGCCGAGATCAGCGCCGAGGGCGGCTTCACGCTGACCGAACGCACTGCGGCTCAGCCGGCATATGTCCTGGCCGGGGCTCCGTGGATCGATCCGCGTATTGCGGGTCACGTGCAGGCGCTGGCGGATCCCAAGACCGGTCTCGCCTTGCCCGACACCAAGCCGGTGGGTCGGCCGTGGCAGGAACCGGACGAGTCGTGGGAATCGAGCGGACGCGTCGATCTCAATACCGAGATCGACACGGACGGGCGCAACACCGAGACCCGCAGTGACCTGGGCAGTGCGTTCGGCGACTGGGAGACCGTGCGCGAACAGGTTCTCGAGCTCAGTGCTCCGATTCGCGTCGACACCGATCTGCTGGCTGCGCTCCGCAGTGCCGAACGCGACCCGGCCGGATGTTCCGACGACGAGTACCTGGCCCTTGCCACGGCGGAGGGCCCGGGCCTGGAAGCCGTTGTGGCACTGGCGGATGCGCTGCGCAAGGATGCCGTCGGCGAGGACGTCACCTACGTGGTGAACCGGAACATCAACTTCACCAACATCTGCTACACGGGCTGCCGATTCTGTGCGTTCGCGCAGCGCAAGGGTGACGCCGACGCGTTCACGCTGTCGGCAGAGCAGGTCGCCGACCGTGCGTGGGAAGCGCACGTCGCCGGCGCAACCGAGGTGTGCATGCAGGGCGGTATCGATCCGGAACTTCCCGTCACCGGTTACGCCGACCTGGTCCGGGCCGTCAAGAAGCGCGTGCCGTCGATGCACGTCCACGCGTTCTCTCCGATGGAGATCGTGAACGGTGCATCGCGCAGTGGTGAGAGCATCAGGGATTGGCTGACGGCCCTTCGTGAGGCGGGCCTGGACACCATTCCCGGTACGGCAGCGGAGATCCTCGACGACGAGGTGCGCTGGATCCTCACCAAGGGCAAACTGCCGACGGCGGAATGGATCGAAGTGGTCACCACGGCGCACGAGGTGGGGCTGCGGTCGAGTTCGACGATGATGTACGGGCATGTCGATCAGCCGCACCATTGGGTCGGGCACCTGAACGTTCTTCGCGGAATCCAGGACCGTACAGGCGGATTCACGGAGTTCGTGCTGCTGCCGTTCGTTCACCAGAGCGCGCCCCTGTACCTGGCGGGCGCTTCCCGGCCAGGGCCGACCAATCGGGACAACCGCGCTGCACACGCGTTGGCACGCATCATGCTGCACGGCCGCATACCCAATATCCAGACCAGCTGGGTCAAACTTGGCATCACCGGAACGCAGATGATGCTCAACGGCGGCGCCAACGACCTCGGAGGAACGCTGATGGAAGAGACGATCTCGCGGATGGCCGGCTCCGAACACGGTTCCGAGAAGACCGTCGCAGAACTGCGCGCCATCGCCGAGGGAATCGGACGTCCGGCACGCGAACGAACCACCACACATGCACGACGCGAAGGAGCGATTGCCTGATGGCTGACGTACTGGGGGACCGCAAGGTCGTCGAGGTTCTCGATCGAGCGGTGTGGGGGATCAACCCGGTTCTCGACCTCGCCTACAGCGATCCGCTCGGTATCAAGCGTCGGACGTTCGAGCCGACCGATCCCGAGCGAAACGCTGCTGCGATGGTGTTGGACGCGGCCGCTTGGGTCCTCGACGTCGTCAAGTTCCCCGGGACGGCGGCGTGGTCGGTGATGACCGACGAGCAGCGCTCGAAGTGGTGGACGACCCGGTTGGGTGCACTCAACACCGTTGCCGTGGCGTTCCCCGGCATCTTCGGCGTCCTCCTCAATCGGTTGCCGATCCAGGACCTGCTGGCCTTCGCGAATCAGGCCGTTGTGCTCGTTGCGGTTGCTCGTGAACACGGAGTGACCGAACGGGATCAGCAGGTGGACCTCCTGGCGTCGGTGCTGTGCCGGCGTGAGACGAAGTCTCGAGAGCTTCTCACCGGAGAGGACTTCGCCGAGAAATCAGCCGGCGGCGCCGACGAGACCTGGCGCCCGTTCGCGCTCATCGGAACGTTGTGGCGCACGTCCAAGACTTTTCGTGCCATCACGGACGAGTTGCACAAGCGGCCGTCTCGGACAAAACCGTACGAGATCATCGGCAAGATTCCGGTGGTCGGCGTCGTGGCGGATTACCTCGGTGAGCGGGGCGCACTGGTACACGCGGCCGCTCTGGGGGAGAAGTGGATCGCGATTCGGTCGAGGAACATCACCGCAGTAGGCTGAAATGTGTTACCCCCGCCTGCTCAGAGTCGGTCGGCAGGGGGATAATAGGCTGTTCCCGCGGTACGTGAGAGTCGTATCGGATTTTCGGCCCCTTGCAACTGCGTGTTGCGGCGGCGATGCACGACAGGAAGGCAGGGAGATCGGCAGTGACCTACACGATTGCTGAACCGTGTGTAGATGTGATGGACAAGGCGTGCATCGAAGAATGCCCTGTCGACTGCATCTACGAGGGTGGACGCATGCTTTACATCCACCCCGACGAGTGTGTCGACTGCGGCGCGTGTGAGCCTGTCTGTCCCGTCGAAGCCATCTTCTACGAAGACGACGTCCCGGACCAGTGGAACGCGTACATCAGCACCAACGTCGATTTCTTCGACGATCTCGGCTCACCGGGTGGAGCGGCCAAGCTCGGCAAGGTCGACTACGACACGCCGTTCATCAAGGCGCTGCCTCCCATGGGTGAGGAATAGCGATCTTGTCTCGTACTCCGGTGGCCGCTGGGCTTCCTGATTTTCCGTGGGATTCGCTCGCCGACGTCACGGCGAAGGCGCACTCTCATCCCGACGGCATCGTGAACCTGTCCGTGGGGACGCCGGTGGATCCGGTGGACCCGGTGATTCAGGAGGCTCTGGCCTCTGTTGCCGAGGTGCCCGGATACCCGACGACTCATGGCACGCTCGCGCTTCGCGAGGCCGTGGCGGAGTCACTGGATCGCCGCTACAACATTCCCGACGTCGATCCGGCAGCGGTGCTGCCGGCCATCGGTACCAAGGAAATGATCGCGTGGCTGCCGACATTGCTCGGTCTCGGAGCCGACGATCTAGTGGTCATTCCGGAGTTGGCGTACCCGACGTACGAGGTCGCAGCGAAACTGGCAGGTGCTCGCGTCCTGCGCGCCGACGGCTTGAACAAGCTCGGTCCCGAGTCGGCGGCGATGATCTTCGTGAACTCGCCCTCGAATCCCACCGGCAAGGTGCTCGGCCTCGAGCACTTGCAGAAGGTCGTGGCCTGGGCGCGCGAGCGCGGCGCCATCGTCGTCTCCGACGAGTGCTACCTCGGATTGACGTGGGAAGCCGATGCGCTCTCCATTCTCGATCCTCGTGTCAACGACGGTGATCTGACCGGTTTGCTTGCGGTCCACTCACTTTCGAAGACGTCCAATCTCGCGAGCTATCGCGCCGGGTTCGTCACCGGTGATCCGGCTCTGGTGTCGGAACTGCTCGAGGTGCGCAAGCATGCGGGCATGATCCTGCCGCTACCGATCCAGGCGGCGATGACCGCAGCCTTGGGCGACGACCAACACGAGAACATCCAGCGCGAGCGGTACCGCGAGCGTCGTAGTGTGTTGATCGAAGCTGTTCGAGGCGCCGGATTCACCGTCGACAATTCCGAGGCAGGTCTGTACCTCTGGGCGACGCGCGGCGAGGAATGTCGAGCGACGGTCAGTTGGTTCGCCGATCGTGGGATCCTCGTTGCCCCCGGTGAGTTCTACGGACCGAGCGGGAGCAAGCACGTGCGGATCGCGCTCACCGCAACAGACGAACGAATCGCCGCGGCAGCAAAGCGCCTCTCCGCCTGAACCGTGTGCTTTCGCGGGTGTCAGGTTCCCTGATGTCGGTATCGGTCCGATGTAAGGTCGCGCTGTGACCACCTCAGGGACCGGCGGCTTGGACGCGGTACTGATTTTTGCTGTCGTTGCTGCCTCGGTTGCACTGATGCTCGTGTGGTTGAAAAGTCGTCGAGTTTTCGGAGAATTCCCACTCTCGGCAGCTCTCCTCTGGCTGATGGTTGCAGTGCCTTCCATCTTGCAGGCGGCGATGCCGGGACTGCTCGAGATGTTTCGTCGTGATCCCGCGTTGATTCGTGACGGGCAATGGTGGCGCATTCTGACCTCCGTGCTCGTTCAGGACGGAGGGGCCGCAGGAACTGTCACCAATCTCGCGACGCTGGCCGTGGTTGCACCGCTTGCGTTTCGGCTCTGGGGCGCCGCACGTGGCTGGGCTCTCTTCCTGCTCGGTCAACTGTTGTTCGGTTTGCTCACCACCGCAGTCTTCCCGTCGACCGGCGCAGGCAACTCCGGTGCCACGCTTGCTCTGGCAGCGGCGGCCGCGGGCATCGGCGTTCTGGTGCGCCCGCGAATGCCTGAGATTGTTCTGACGGTCCTGATTGTCGTCGGCGGCGCAACATTGGTGACGGTCGACGACGCACACGGATTCGCGGTGCTTTCCGGGGCGCTCTTGGGGGCTGCGCTGGTGACGCTGTTCCCTCCGCACTCGATGGACGCGCGTCGGGCAGGAGAAAGTTTGCGACCATCCGCGCTGTGAGATGCTGTCGTGGTGCTGCTGAGATCCTTGAACCCCCTTGCTGTTGCCCGCGGTGACGACCTCGACGACGCCGTGACGATCGGTGACACGGTTCTCTCGCGGAGTGCCATTCTCGGTGCCGCGACCTCGGTCGCGGAGCGAGTGGCGCAGGCCGATCGGGTTGCCGTATTGGCAACTCCCACAGCAAAAACGATTCTCGCCGTCGTCGGGGCGTTGATTGCCGGCGTCACCGTTGTGCCGGTCCCGCCGGACTCGGGGAAGGCTGAGCGAGAGCACATTCTGCGTGACTCCGGTGCCCAGGCGTGGCTCGGCGAAACGGACGACCACTGCGAAGGCCTGCCCGTGGTTCCCGTCCGATTGCACGCTCGCTCGTGGCACAGCTATCCCGAACCGGCACCGCAGTCCACAGCATTCGTCCTGTACACGTCCGGAACTACCGGCCCACCGAAGGGCGTTCTGCTCAGTCGCTCGGCTATCGCAGCCGGGCTCGACGCGCTCGCCGAGGCCTGGGACTGGACGTGGCGAGACACCCTCGTACACGGGCTTCCGCTCTTCCACGTGCACGGACTGATTCTCGGAATCCTCGGCCCCCTCCGGATCGGCAGCCGGGTGATCCACACCGTCAAGCCGACGCCGGAAAACTACGCAAGGGCCAAAGGCTCCCTCTACTTCGGTGTCCCCACCGTCTGGTCGCGTATCGCCGAAGACGAAGAAGCTGCCCGCGCGTTGTCCGGTGCCCGACTTCTGGTCTCCGGTAGTGCGCCGCTTCCCGTGCCTGTCTTCGAAAAGCTGCGGGAGCGAACAGGATTGACGCCCATCGAGCGTTACGGCATGAGTGAGACGATGCTGACCCTGAGCACGCGTTTCGACGGCGAGCGACGCCCGGGGTGGGTCGGCGTGCCGCTGCGCGGAGTCGAGACTCGTCTTCGTGACGAGAAGGGCAACGATGTGCCGCACGACGGCCAGAGTATCGGCGGCCTACAGGTACGTGGGCCGATGCTTTTCGACGGCTACTTGAACCGTCCGGACGCAACCGCCGAGTCCTGGACGGAGGACGGCTACTTCAAGACCGGTGACGTCGCCGTCATCGACGAGGGTGGGTTCCACCGAATCGTCGGCCGCGAATCCATCGACTTGATCAAATCCGGTGGATTCAGAGTCGGCGCCGGCGAGATCGAGACCGCCATCCTCGGGCACCCTTCGGTGTCCGAAGTTGCGGTGATCGGTGTCCCCGACGCCGATCTGGGGCAGCGGATCATCGCCGTCGTAGTCCGTAAGCCCGGGACTCCCGAGGTCACCGAAGCCGAATTGGTCGAGTTGGTCGGGGCGGAGTTGTCGGCGCACAAGCGTCCCCGTGAGGTTCGATTTGCCGAGACTCTGCCACGTAACGCGATGGGCAAGGTTCAGAAGCGTGAGCTGCTCTAGGCAGGTCGGTTTGCTGAAAAGTCGCTGCGACGCTTGAAGGTTCGTGAATTCGGCCGGCCTGTCCCGGAATGTGGGCTCGCCGGTTCTCCGACGATTCAGTGCTAGTTGGAATTTCTGTGTTCTTGGCTACACTACCGCCCGGTAGGGACAGTTCCAGTCGCGCGCATACCGTCGGTATGCCTGAGTGCGAGTGGCCTCGGAAGGGCAGATTTCATGGCGGGCGGACGGCATTCGAGTCCTGACAGCGGGCGGTCGATCGGGTTCTACGCAGTGGGTGGGTTGGTTGCCGTCGCGGTAGTCGCCACCGGGGTGGTGGTCTTCAAGGCAACACAGTCCGATTCCTGCGAGAGCGTCGACGAGTACTCGCTGGCAGCGGATCCTGCGATCGCGCCGGCAGTCACAGAGATCCTCGCAGAATCGTCGCCGGAGCAGACAGGCTGTTCGCGGATCACGGTTACCTCTGCGCTGCCCGGGGACGTTGCGGGAACCCTGGGTAAGGGCGTGGACGCGCCGGACATGTGGATACCGGATTCGACAGCGTGGGTGGGCAAAGCTGCATTGACGGCCAAGGGGCCGGTCGCTGCCGCCGGCGGTTCGATCGCCACCTCGCCTGTCGTTCTCGCCTCCGGCGGTGGCGAACAGTTTGCCAGTTGGCTCGCGGCGCTACAGGTTCCCGATCTGGCGTTGGGCAATCCGTTGTTCACAGGGGTTGCGTCGGCGCCCATTCTCGGAGCTCTCGCGGAAACCGGGGCCACCTCCGAATCCGTTCGAGCGGCACTCGTACCCCATGCGCAAGCGGAGAGTGTTCGTACCGAAGATCAGCCGGTAGGACAGAAGATGCTCACCGAATTGGTCAGCTCCGGAAAGGTCGGTGTTTCGACCGAGCAACAGGTCGTCGAGTTCACGAAGGCCGAGTCGAAGATTTCCGCGACAGTACCGGCGACGGGAACCATGATCATGGATTACCCCCTGGTGGTCAGTGCTTCGGCACCGGACCGGCACTACGCCGCAGCCAAGAAGAGTGACGCCATCGCCGAGCTGTTGCACAGTGAATCTGCTCAGGAAGTGCTGACGCGCAGCGGGTTCCGTACTTCCGGCGGTGGAGCCGTCGAAGGTGGAGTCGGTGACGTCACGGCACTGACCGTGTCCGAACAGTCGGTGGCCGATCAGACACTGGGCGCTTGGGCTCTGATGGCCAAGCCGATCCGGACACTCGTTGCGATCGACGTGTCTGCGTCGATGGACTACCCGGCGGCAGGCGGCAAGACGCGCATGCAGTTGACCACTGCTGCTGCTCTGGCCGGCAATCAGGTCTTCCCAGACAGCGTCGCTGCCGGTCTCTGGGCGTTTTCCCAAGGTATGAACGGAACCCAGGACTTCCAGGAATTGGTGCCGATCAGGCGCTACGACACGATCGTCGACGGTGTGACTCAACGAAAGTTGATGGCAGATCAGGCGAACCGGCTCACCGAACTCAAACGTGGCGCCACAGGTTTGTACGACACGACGCTGGCCGCATTCCGTAAGGTTCAGGAATCGTACGATCCGCGAGCGGTCAACAGCGTCATCATCTTGACCGACGGCGCAAACGAAGATCCTGACAGCATCAGCCGTGAACAGTTGCTCGATGTTCTTGCACGCGAGCAGGATCCGGCGCGTCCGGTCATCATCGTCACCATCGGCATCACCGATGACGCAGATGCGGCGGCGCTCGCCGATATCTCCCGCGTGACGGGCGGTTCGACGTACATCGCTCGTGACCCCTCGGAGATTTCCGAGGTGTTCGTGAACGCATTGGCTCACCGAGGAACTTAGGCCGCATCCGGACTGGTCCAGGGTGCCGGAAGTGGCGGAGCCTCAGACGAATACCGGTGCCCGGTAGGTGTCGTCGTGGTGAAGGTGTGCCGGTTACCTGGTACAGGTTCGGCAGTCCAGTCCGAGCCCTGTTTCGCGTAATTGCATGCCGCACACAACGCGGCACCGTTGGCTGCGCTGGTGAGGCCACCCCTGGAGTGATCGCGAATGTGGTCGCGGTGGCGAACCGGCGCGTCGCACCACGGAGTACGGCAGCTTCGATCACGGAGTTCGATCAATCGCGCCAACCCCTTCGGGAAGGTTCTCGCCGTGGATTCCATTGCGGTCAGCGCGCCCGTATCGGGGCGTGCGTAGAGCTTTCGGAGCGTTGCCACCGTTTCGGAGTCTTCGCTGGCCTTGGTGATCCATTCGCGTGCAATAGCGGCTGGTACAGGTCCGTACCCGTGGACGTACGCCGGGTCGGAATTTTCGCCCAACAATGACTGGTCGGAGACAACCAGATTCACGGTGACGGGTGTCGGTGTGGCGCGGCCGATTCCGGTAACTCGCTCGACCAGGAGATCAGCCATGATTTGCGCTCGGGTGCGCTTGTCCCCGCCGGCAAGTACGGAATCTGCGTCGCGCCTGAGCGTGGCGTGCACGGCGATACCTTCGGCCACGGGAAGAAACACATTGAGCCAGCACATCGTGTCGGGCGCAGGCCGTGACGTCACTCGTCTGTCTCCCACGGCTTTGCGTGCTCGTCTGGCAATACTATCGGAGTCTATTTCGGCAGTGCGTGCGCGGATTCTTTGTGTCAGTTGGTGGTTGCCGCATCCGTCCAAGATTGCAGCGTCGCAGCAGAACTCGCGATCCAATGTAGCGCGATCCTGGGCGGTGAGACATGAAGTCTCGCGCATGAGGATCGTCGCTTGATGCTCACTGATGGAGCCGTCGACGAGTAGTCGAAGTGTGTGAGGCATCTCGTCGTTCAGTGCGCGGGCCAGGTTCAGATGCTGAGTTCCGAACCAAGCCGACTCTCGCCGTGCGAGGGCAATCTGCGCGTTGATTCCACGGCCTTGGTATGCGCGCGGCACTCCCCGTTCGCCGCGGTCGTTGCGGGTGAACGCGTCGAGATCGGCAGCCAGCAATGCCTGGGCACCAGCGCAACTGGCCTTCAACTCTTCCAATGCGCGCAGAAGATCCACGCGTGCTGCGTTGTCGATGGATCGATCCATGCTGGCGAGTGATGCCCGGAATTGTCCGATGGTCTCTTCGGATATCGCCTGTTTGGATATCGCCTGTTCAGATACTTGCGTCGTCACTTTTACCCCCCGGTAGTGTCGAACATACATTCGATACTAGCCTCGACGGCGAACGGACGCAACGCCTTTCTCCGTTGGCGTCTGAAAGTTCCGACAGTTCGGTTTTCGTGGTTGACTGGTCCTCATGATCGAGCTGAGGGGATTGACCAAGGTTTACGGACCGACGAAAGCGGTGGACGATTTGTCGTTCACGGTCAAGCCGGGCATCGTGACGGGCTTCCTGGGCCCGAACGGTGCCGGTAAGTCGACGACGATGCGGATGATCCTGGGTTTGGATCAGCCGACGTCGGGTGCGGCGTTGATCGAGGGCAAGCCGTACCGCGAGCTCAAGACGCCGTTGCGGACTGTCGGCGCGTTGTTGGATGCGAAGTGGGTGCACCCCAATCGCAGTGCGCGTGCGCATCTGCAGTGGATGGCTGCTTCGAACGGGATCCCGAAGTCCCGCGTCGACGAGGTGCTCGGGTTGGTCGGGTTGTCCGAGGTGGCGGGCAAGAAGGCCGGCGGGTTCTCGCTCGGTATGTCGCAGCGTCTGGGGTTGGCGGGTGCGTTGTTGGGGGATCCGAAGGTGTTGTTGTTCGACGAGCCGGTCAACGGTCTCGATCCGGAGGGCATCGTCTGGATTCGTAAGTTCATGCAGCGGTTGGCGGCCGAGGGCCGCACGGTGTTGGTGTCGAGTCACCTCCTGTCGGAGATGGCGCTCACGGCGGAGCAGTTGGTGGTGATCGGTCGGGGTCGGTTGATTTCGGATTCGACGGTGGCGGAGTTCGTGGATCGTTCGTCGGAGTCGACGGTGCGGGTGCGTAGTCCTCAGCTCGATGCGTTGCGCAGTGTGTTGCTCTCGCAGGGGTTGACGGTGCGTGAGGACGGTTCCGGTGTTGCCCCGGCATTGGTGGTGGTGGATTCGACCACCGATGTGATCGGTGGGTTGGCTGGTTCGCAGGGGATCGTGTTGTACGAGTTGGCTTCTGTGCAGGGGTCGCTCGAGGATGCGTTCATGAAGTTGACCGGGGACGATGTCCAGTACCACGCATCCGGTATCGATCCGGGTGTCGGTGCACACCACGCAAATACACAGCAGGCAAACACGCAGCAGGCTATGGGAGGTGCACTGTAATGGCTGTTCTCAGTGCGGAACGTATCAAGATCACCACGACCAAGTCGCCGCTGTGGTGCACGATCATCATCATCGTGCTCGGGTTGGGACTCGCTACCGTTTTCGGACTGAGCGCCAAGTCGTCGCTCAGCGGCCCCAACGGTGCAATGATGCCGACAGTTTCGGGGGCACTCAGTGGAGTGACCGGCTTCGGTGTGTTGGTTCTGATGATCATGGCGGCTCTCGCGATCACCAGCGAATATCGTTTCGGGACCATCCGCACCACCTTCCAGGCGGTTCCGAACCGCGCCTCGGTGCTCGTCGCCAAAGCGGGCCTCATCGGTGGGTTCGGAGCGGTGCTGACTCTCGTGTTGTCGTTCGGCGCCTTCGCCCTCACGAAGGCCACGGCAGGTGACGCCGGAAGATTCTTGACTCTGTCCGGCGACGAGAACTGGCGGGTCGTCTACGGAACACCGATCTACGCGTTCTTCTGCGTAGTTCTAGCAGTCGGAGTGGGCGCGTTGCTCCGGCAGTCTGCAGGTGCGATCGCGCTTCTGCTGTTGTGGCCCTTGCTGATCGAGAATCTTTTCAACCTGTTCGGAAGTATCGGCGAGAAGATCATGCCGTTCCTGCCGTTCATGAACGCCAACAATTTTCTCGGTTCCGGCGGTAGCGTCGATTTCCACTGGGGACCCTGGGGCAGCCTGATCTACTTCGCCCTCTTCGTGCTCGTCGTATTCTGTCTCAGCATCGTCGTCGTGAACAGGCGGGATGCATAGGCACACGGATCAGACGGGCTGATTCTGCTTACGCCAACGGGCGTTCAGGAAACCCAATGCCGCGATCACGAGGAACAACACGGTGGTCGAGATCAACTGTGCACGGGCATCGGCGTCGAAGAGCATGAGGACGACGAACACACCGAGCATCGCGAGTGTCGCGTAGCTCAGATACGGGAACAGCCACATCCGAACCGTCAGCTTGCCCGACGCTTCGAGTTGTTTTCGCAGTCGCAGATGCGAGACGACGATGAAGATCCAGATGACCAGCAGCGCAGCGCCGACTGCGTTGAGCAGGATGCCGAGCAGGTCGTCGGGGAGCAGCCAGTTGAGCAGGACGCTGACGAAGCCGAAGAACACCGACAGCAGAACGGCATTGGTCGGAACTCCGGTGCTCGACAGTTTCGCCATGAAGGCGGGTCCGTCGCCGCGGCGCGAAAGTGAGAACGCCATGCGAGAGGTGCCGTAGATGTTGGCGTTGAAGGCGGAAAGCAACGCCACTACTACGACGAGTTCCATGAACCCGGCAACGCCTGGAATGTTCGCCTTGTTCAGGACGGCCACAAACGGGCCGCTCTCGAGTTCGGGGTCGTTCCAGGGCAGCACCAGAACCATGATCGAGATGGCGCCGATGTAGAAGACGCTGATGCGCCACACGACGCTCCGGACAGCGACGGCGATGGAGCGTTCCGGATTCTCGGATTCGGCTGCGGCGATGGTGACGATCTCGATCCCACCGAAGGCGAATGCCACGACGAGAAGTCCTGCGGCTATGCCGGACAATCCATTGGGCATGAAGCCGCCCTGCCCGAACAGATTGCTCGTACCGACCGGGTCGGTATCGGGGAGGATGCCGAACACCAGCAGGACACCGATGATCAGGAAGCCGATGATGACGGTGACTTTGATTGCGGCGAACCAGAACTCGAACTCACCGAAGTTGCTGACTTTCGCCAGGTTCACCACGGCGAAGAACACCACGAAAACCAGGGCGACAACCCATTGCGGGATCGACGGCACCCAGTCGTTCACGATCGCCGAAGCCCCGGTGATCTCGGCGCCCAGCACCATGATCAGCATGAACCAGTAGAGCCAGCCCATCACGAAGCCGGCCCACTCGCCGATCCCCAGGCGCGCGTAGTGAGAGAAGGAACCGCTGGCCGGGATCGCGGCGCCCATCTCGCCGAGCATGCGCATCACGAACACCACGACGGCGCCCGCAAGGATGTAGGAGATCAGGACGGCCGGCCCGGCCTTGGCGATACCGACGCCGGTTCCGAGGAACAGGCCGGCGCCGATGGCCGAGCCCAGGCCCATCATCGTCAGATGGCGGACCTTGAGACCGTGGCCGAGAGCAGTGGTTGTTCCGTCGGAGACGTCGGTGCTACTCATCAGTCGTTGGCGTGCAAAGCAGCGTTCAGTTCGACGCCGGTGCCCTTCCACGGCACGACCTCGACGGCACCCGAGACCGAGTTACGACGGAAGAGAAGGTTCGACTTGCCGCTCAGTTCCTTGGCCTTGACGACGGTTCCGTCCGGGCCGGTGACCTTGGTGCCGGCGGTGACGTAGAGGCCCGCTTCGAGGACGCAGTCGTCGCCGAGCGAAATGCCGAGGCCGGCGTTTGCGCCGAGGAGGCAGCGCTTGCCGAGGGAGATCGTTTCCTTGCCTCCACCGGAGAGGGTGCCCATGATCGAGGCGCCGCCGCCCACGTCGGATCCGTCGTCGACGACGACGCCCGCGGAGATCCGGCCTTCGACCATCGAGTTGCCGAGGGTGCCGGCGTTGAAGTTGACGAAGCCCTCGTGCATGACGGTCGTTCCGCTGGCGAGGTGTGCACCGAGTCGGACACGGTCCGCGTCACCGATGCGAACTCCGGACGGCACGACGTAGTCGACCATGCGGGGGAACTTGTCGACGCTGAACACGGTCACGACGCCGCGGATGCGCAGACGCGAGCGAACCTGCTCGAAACCTTCGACGGCGCACGGGCCGAAGTTGGTCCACACGACGTTGCTGAGCAGGCCGAACTGGCCGTCGAGGTTGACACCGTGGGGTGCGACGAGACGGTGCGAGAGGAGATGGAGGCGCAGGTAGACGTCATGTGCGTCGACCGGCGCCTTGGAGAGATCGGCGATGGTGGTGCGCACGACGACCTGCGATACCTCGCGAGCGTCGTCAGTGCCTGCCAGCAGTGCAAGATCGGAAGGAATATCTGTTCCCTCGACGTTCTCGGTACCGGTCTTGTCGAATGTTCCCAGCTCCGGTGCCGGGAACCAGGTGTCGAGGACGGTTCCGTCCGCGGTCACGTTGGCGATACCTACTGCTGTTGCTCCCTGTGCGCTCACGGGACTAGAGATTACTGGGTGGTGGGTGCACCGGCCTAGGCTGGTGCGTGTGAGCATCCTCGATCTTGCTTCGGACCCCATCGACTTGACGGCCGCCCTGGTCGACATCCCCAGCGTCTCGCACGACGAATCCGTCATTGCGCAGGCTGTCGAGGATGCGCTGCGTGAGCAGACTTCGGGCTTCGAGATCATCCGCAACGGCAATGCCGTGTTGGCGCGTACGTCGCGTGGTTTGCCCAGTCGGGTCATGCTCGCCGGACATCTGGATACGGTGCCGATCGCGGACAACGTTCCTTCGCGGCGTGACGGCGACATCCTGCACGGCTGCGGGACCGTGGACATGAAGTCGGGCGACGCGGTCTTCCTACACCTTGCGGCCACCATCGAGAACCTGGCCCACGATCTGACCCTCGTCTTCTACGACTGCGAAGAGATCGCCGCAACGTACAACGGCCTGGGACGGATCGAACGCGAGATCCCGCAATGGCTCGCGGCGGACGTCGCAATTCTCGGTGAGCCGACGGCCGGTTTCATCGAGGCCGGGTGTCAGGGCACGATGCGGGTGCGGTTGACGGCTTCGGGAACTCGCGCCCATTCGGCCAGGTCCTGGCTGGGGGACAATGCCATTCACAAGTTCAGCGGAGCGTTGGAGCGGTTGTCGAGTTACCAGCCGCGCTCGGTCGACATCGACGGTTGCGGCTACCGCGAGGGCTTGTCGGCGGTGCGGATCTCCGGTGGCGTCGCCGGAAACGTCGTCCCGGACGAAGCCGAGATGGACGTCAACTTCCGATTCGCACCCGATCGCAGCGAGGCACAAGCCGAGGCGCACGTGCGCGAAGTGTTCGACGGTCTGGGCCTCGGATTCGAGGTCACCGACTCCTCGCCTGGCGCGCTGCCCGGCTTGGCGAACCCGTCCGCTGCCGCCCTGATCGAGGCGGCCGGTGGTCAGTTCCGTGCGAAGTACGGGTGGACCGACGTGTCCAGGTTCTCGGCGCTCGGCATTCCTGCCGTGAACTACGGACCGGGTGATCCGAACCTCGCGCACAAGCGCGACGAGCACGTTCCGGTGCAGCAGATCACCGACGTCGCGGCCGTGCTGAGGAAGTATCTGTCGGCCTGACCGTTAGCCTTGCCGCATGGCACCAGAGAAGAATTCGGCTTCGAAGAAGCAGAGCTCGTCGATCAAGCACCGCGGGCCGGTTCAGCTTCGACGCAAGCGCAAGGACGAGAAGACCACGACGGATCAGCGCTTGCTCGACAAGCGCGGACCCACGGATTGGGTACACACCGATCCGTGGCGTGTGCTGCGTATCCAGAGCGAATTCATCGAAGGTTTCGGCGCACTCGCCGAGGTCCCGCGTGCGGTGACGGTGTTCGGTTCGGCCCGCACCACGGTCGATCATCCCGAGTACCAATCCGGGCGCGAGCTGGGAACGGCGTTGGCCGAGGCCGGGTACGCCGTCATCACCGGTGGTGGGCCAGGGGTGATGGAAGCTGCCAACCGCGGTTGCAGCGAGGCCGGCGGATACTCGATCGGCCTCGGCATCGAGTTGCCGTTCGAGCAGGGACTCAACGAGTGGGTGGATCTCGGAATCAACTTCCGGTACTTCTTCGCACGCAAGACGATGTTCGTGAAGTACTCCCAGGCATTCATCTGCCTGCCCGGCGGCTTCGGAACACTCGACGAGCTGTTCGAGGCACTCACCCTGGTCCAGACCCACAAGGTCACGCGCTTCCCGATCGTCCTGTTCGGTACCGAGTACTGGTCCGGACTCGTCGACTGGATTCGCGGCACCCTCGAGCGGGACGGCAAGATTTCCGAAGGTGACGTGAATCTGCTGCACGTCACCGACAGCGTGGAAGAAGCAGTACGAATCGTCCTCAACGCCGACAAGGGCGTCGACGAGGCCGCAGATCTGGGGAAAGAAGAAGAATGGTGACCGATTCCGACAAAAAGTACTCGATCTGCGTCTACTGCGCGTCGGGGCCGGTGGACGAATCGTTCCTGGCGTTGGCTGCCGAGGTGGGAACCGCGATCGGTCGACGCGGATGGCAGTTGGTCTCGGGCGGTGGCAACGTGTCGATGATGGGCGCTGTCGCCGAGTCCGCTCGCGCGGCGGGTGCCTGGACCGTCGGCGTCATTCCGAAAGCCTTGGTGCACAAGGAAGTTGCCGACGTTGACGCCGACGAACTGATCGTCACGGACACCATGCGCGAACGCAAGAAGCTGATGGAAGACCACGCCGACGCGTTCATCACGCTGCCCGGCGGAATCGGGACGCTGGAAGAGTTGTTCGAGACGTGGACAGCCGGCTACCTGGGAATGCACGAGAAACCTGTCGTGATGCTCGATCCCGTCGGCCACTTCACCGGCCTGCTCGAGTGGTTGAACAAGCTCGACGGTACCGGCTTCGTCGGGCGTCAGGCGCTGGACACTCTGCTGGTGAGGACGGACGTCGAGGCCGCGCTCGACGCGTGCGTCAAATCCTGATCAGACGCGTGCGTGAAACCCTGACCTGGGGCATGGCGGGCTTTATTACCGTGCAGTAAGGTGGCCGCAGACTGGGCGGCCGAATGGGCGCCGGATACGTGTTAGGGGAGCCATGAGTTCGGAAGCCCGTTCGACCGTCGGCCTGCTCGATCTGGCGGCAAAACTGCCGTCGATGATCACCGAGGTGCCGATCCTGGCGCGGGGGGCCGCCGGGCTCACCCGTAAGCCTTCGGCCAAGGAATCGATCGGGTTGATCTTCCAGAAGGCCGCGCACGCGCACCCGTCGCGCCCGTTCATCCGGTTCGAGGGCCACGCGACCAGTTACGCGGAAGCCAACGAACTGGTGAACCGCTACGCGGACGTTCTCCGTGGTCGAGGAGTCGACCGCGGAGACGTCGTCGGAGTGCTGGCAAAGAACACTCCCGAAGCGCTGCTGATCGCCTTGGCCGCGGTAAAACTCGGCGCGGCAGCGGGCATGCTGAACTACAACCAGCGCGACGACGTTCTGGCACACAGCCTTACGCTTCTCGATGCGCGCGTCCTGGTGGTCGCCGACGAGTGCGAAGAAGCCCTCGAATCGTTGCCCGCCGGATTTAGCGGACCGAACCAACTTCTCGTCAGCGAACTCGCGGATCTGGCGAAGACGGCTGATCCGTCCAACCCCGCGGTCACCGCCGAGGTGCTGGCAAAGGAGAAGGCGTTCTACATCTTCACCTCGGGTACCACCGGAATGCCCAAGGCCAGCTTGATGACTCACTTCCGTTGGTTGAAGTCGATGTCGGGGCTCGGGTTGATGGGCGTGCGCTTGCGCGGCTCGGACACCCTGTACTGCTGCCTGCCGCTCTACCACAACAACGCGTTGACGGTCTCGCTGTCCTCGGTGCTCGCGTCCGGTGCGACAATCGCGATCGGACGTCAGTTCTCGGCCTCGCGGTTCTGGGACGACATCGCACTCAACAAGGCGACCGCGTTCACCTACATCGGCGAACTGTGCCGCTATCTGCTCAACCAGCCGGTCAAGCCGACCGACAGCGACAATGCTGTTCGGCTGATGGTGGGTAACGGTCTGCGCCCTGAGATCTGGGCCGAATTCACCCAGCGGTTCGGCATACCCCGCGTCGCCGAGTTCTACGGTGCGAGCGAATGCAACATTGCGTTCGTCAACGCACTCAACGTCGACAAGACGGCCGGCATCTGCCCGTTGCCGCACGCCGTCGTGGAGTTCGACGAGGACACCGGAAAAGCGTTGCGTGGAGCCGACGGTCGACTCCGCAAGGTTTCCACGGGTCAAGTCGGGCTCCTGCTGTCGAAGGTCACCGACCGAGCGCCTTTCGACGGTTACACCGACGAAGCTGCGAGCAACAGCAAGCTGGTGCGCGGCGGATTCAAGGACGACGACACCTGGTTCGACACCGGAGACCTGGTGCGCAAGCAGGGATGGGGCCACGTCGCCTTCGTCGACCGTCTCGGCGACACCTTCCGTTGGAAGGGAGAGAACGTCGCCACCACGGAGGTCGAGGGCGCGCTGAGTTCGCACCCGGCCGTCGAGGAAGCAGTTGTCTACGGCGTCGAGATTCCGGGCACCGACGGTCGCGCGGGCATGGCGGCGGTCAAGCTGCGGGACGGTCAAAGCTTGGAGGGAAGTGAAGTCGCGGCACACCTCTACGGCAAGCTCCCCAACTACGCGGTCCCGCTGTTCATCCGCATCGTCGACTCACTCGAACACACCAGCACTTTCAAGTCGCGCAAGGTGGAATTGCGCAACGAGGGCTACGACGTCGGCGCCGACACTCTGCATGTTCTCGAAGGCCGCGAGGGTGGTTACGTGGACTCGTACGACGAATACGTCGGAAAGGTCGCGGCGGGCTCGGTACCCAAGGGCTAGACCGAGTTCCGTCATGCCAGTATGAGTGGCATGTCTTCACTCCCCGGTTCTACCGCGCAGCCAGGTCCGGCGCCCACCCTGTGTGGGCGTCGAGTCGCGGTCGACCGTGCACTGGTGATGGCCATCGTCAACCGCACTCCCGATTCCTTCTACGACCAAGGCGCGACGTTCTCGGATTCGGCAGCGATGGCTGCCGTCGACAGGGCCGTCGACGAGGGCGCCGATCTGGTGGACATCGGGGGAGTGAAAGCTGGGCCCGGTGACCTCGTCGACGCCGACGAAGAGGTCAGGCGAGTCGTTCCGTTCGTCGCCGCGATCAGAGCCAAGTACCCCGAGCTGATCATCAGCGTCGACACCTGGCGGAGCGGCGTCGCGCGGTTGGCACGCGCCGAAGGCGCCGACCTGATCAACGACACGTGGGCGGGTGCGGATCCCGACCTCGTCCTGGTTGCTGCCGAGACTGGTGCCGGGATCGTCTGCTCGCACACGGGTGGCGCGGTTCCGCGCACCCGCCCGCATCGTGTCCGCTACGACGACGTCGTCGCAGATGTGGTCACCGAGGTCGTGTCGGCGGCAGAGCGCGCCCTGGCACTCGGGGTTCCGCGTGACGCGATCCTGATCGATCCCACCCACGATTTCGGTAAGAACACCTTCCACGGGCTCGAGTTGTTGCGGAAAGTGGACGTTCTTGTAAACACCGGGTGGCCAGTGCTGATGGCGCTGAGTAATAAGGACTTCATCGGGGAGACTCTTGGTGTGGAGCTTTCCGAGAGGTTGGAGGGAACATTGGCAGCGACAGCAATGGCCGCGGCGGGCGGCGCCCGGGTGTTCCGTGTTCACGAGGTGGCGTCCACCCGTCGAGTCGTCGACATGGTGGCCGCGATCCAGGGACGCCGTGCCCCGGTACGTACGGTTCGAGGTCTGGCATGAGCATCACCGGTGCGGGCCCGACCCGCGTATGGGCAGACGCCAACAGTTGGGACCATCCGAGTTGGACGGTCGCCGAGCTCGAACGGGCGAAGGGTGGCCGAACCGTCTCGGTGGTGTTGCCCGCGCTCAACGAAGAGGACACCGTTGCTGCGGTGGTCGACACCATTCATCCGTTGCTCGGTGGTTTGGTCGACGAGTTGATCGTTCTCGATTCCGGTTCGACCGACCGTACCGCCGAGCGTGCTCGCGCGGCGGGGGCGACGGTGATCAGTCGTGAGAGCGCAGTCCCGTCCATCCCGCCGACCGCGGGCAAGGGCGAGGTGCTGTGGCGTTCGGTCGCCGCAACGACCGGCGATCTGATCGCATTCGTCGACTCCGATCTCATCAATCCCGATCCGGCGTTCGTGCCCAAACTGCTGGGGCCGCTGCTCACGGTTGACGGCATCCATCTGGTGAAGGGCTACTACCGCCGTCCGCTGCGCGTGAGCGGCACGGAGGATGCCAACGGCGGCGGGCGAGTCACGGAATTGGTTGCGCGGCCCATGTTGGCCGCGCTGCGGCCGGAACTCACGTCGGTACTGCAACCGCTTGGCGGTGAATACGCGGGCACCCGTGAGCTGCTGTCCGCTGTCCCGTTCGCGCCCGGCTACGGCGTCGAGATCGGCCTTCTGCTCGACACGTACGACACGTTGGGGCTGGCGGCGATCGGTCAGGTCAATCTCGGTGTGCGCAAGCATCGCAACCGGCCGCTCGCCGACCTCGGTGTGATGAGCCGGCAGATCATCGGAACGATGCTCCGGCGGTGCGGGATCGAGGATTCGGGTGCCGGGTTGACCCAATTCCTGGTCGACGGCGATTCTTTCGTGCCCGAGACCACCGAGGTTTCGCTACTCGATCGACCCCCGATGAATTCGATAGTGCGCACCGCGGGGGTCTGACCGCTCACACTCGGGTATGGGAGTATCGGTCCATGATGACGATCCTCCTGTACCTGATTGTCATGGCACTGGTCGGCGCGATGATCTTCCTCGCCGCCAGCGCTGTGTTCGGGCGCTCGGAAGAGCTGCCGCCGCTGCCTCCTGGCACGACGGCGACCGTACTCCCGGCAGAGGACGTCACCGGGGCGGATGTCGACGCGCTGCGTTTTCAGCAGGTGCTGCGTGGCTACAAGGCGAGTGAAGTGGATTGGGCCCTGCATCGCCTCGGGTTGGAAATCGATTCTCTGCGTGCACAACTGGGCCGTGACGAGCGGTCTGAGGTCCTGGTGAAAGCGGATGCTCCGGCCAAGGCCGAAGCATCGCAGGAGGAGCCTGAGACCGTATCCGAATCGAAGGATTCCCAGGGCTGATGGCCGACGGACTCGTTCGGTGCGGCTGGGTGGTCGAGACGCCCGGCGACACGCTCTACCGCGACTATCACGACGAGGAGTGGGGGCGTCCGCTGCACGGGCGCGACGAACTGTTCGAACGACTCGCCCTCGAAGCATTCCAATCGGGACTTTCGTGGATCACGATTCTGCGCAAACGCGAGGCGTTCCGCGAAGCCTTCGACGGGTTCGATCCGGACAAGGTCGCAGCGTACGGAGTTGCGGATGTCGAGAGATTGCTCTCCGATGCCGCGATCGTCCGCAATCGCGCGAAGATCGAGGCGACGATTTCCAACGCCCGAGTGCTCGTGAATTCGCCCGATCTGGACCTCGATTCGTTACTCTGGTCGTTCTCGCCGCCTCGACGCACCAGAAGACTGACATCAATTGCAGAGGTTCCCGCGGTCACTCCCGAGTCGACTGCCATGGCTAAGGAACTCAAGCGGCGCGGGTTCAAGTTTGTGGGTCCTACCACGGCTTATGCGCTCATGCAGGCTACCGGAATGGTCGATGATCACGTGGCTGATTGCTGGGTTCCGGTGCAGGTGTGACGGTCGACTGAACACCCCTAAATGTGACTCAGATTCCCGGTTCCCGCATCCATAGGGAACAATGGAGGGTACGAGCCTCGCTGATTGTTGGCGGGGCGCACCGTTAGTCGAGGCGCAGAGCAATGCAGCGCAGATCTGGAGGGAGCAGAGGATGGCGGCCATGAAGCCCCGGACCGGGGACGGTCCCCTCGAAGCAACCAAAGAGGGACGAGGAATCGTCATGCGGGTTCCACTCGAGGGTGGCGGACGCCTCGTCGTCGAGCTGACCCCGGATGAAGCTGCAGCGCTCGGTGTGGAACTCACGAACGTCACCAGCTAGTCGGGTCCAGGTTGTAGCAGTACGAACAACAGCACGTGATTGCACGCAGGCTCCGTATCCGTTTCGGTACGGGGCCTGAAGTGTGTGCGCACCGCCGGTAGCCGAAAGGACGGATCAATGCTTGCCGCCGTGATCGATCTTCTGTCCTGCCCGCAGTGTGCTGCTGATCTGGAATTGGTGGACGGCGCCGCCGAGTGCGACCGCGGACATCGATTCGATATCGCTCGCCAGGGTTACGTGAGCCTGATCAGTGGCGGTGCCACGAAGTTCACCGGCGACAGTGCCGAGATGATTGCCGCGCGTGCACGATTGCTCGGCGCCGGCCACTTCGGCCCGCTGATGGATGCCGTCACCCGAGCCTGCGCGACGACGGCGAGGTCGGATCCCGCGCGGATCGTCGAAATCGGCGCAGGCACAGGACAATACCTCGCACACGTCGTGGATTCGCTGCCTGATTCTCGGGCGATAGCCTTGGACGTGTCCAAGTTCGCGGCCCGGCGTGCCGCGAAGGTCCACGAAAGAATCGGTTCGATCGTCGCAGACGTCTGGCAACCACTACCCATTCGCGACGGAGCGCTCTCTCACGTGCTCTGTGTGTTCGCTCCTCGTAACGGTCCGCAGTCCCATCGAGTTCTCGCCGAAGACGGCGTTCTGGTGGTCCTGACGCCCACCGACAGGCATCTGCGCGAGCTCATCGACATTCTCGCGATGGTCCGGGTCGACGACCGCAAAGTGGAACGTCTCGAATCGTCGATGGCCGGATACTTCGAGCGTGTGAGTAGCGACGAGGTCGAGTTCACGATGTCACTCTCACACCAGGACGTCCTCGACTTGGTGGGGATGGGACCGTCGGCGAGACACCTGACGCCCGCCGATCTGGCTGCCGCCGTGGCGAAGCTGCCGCAGCCGAGCACCGTCACCGCGTCGGCGACGGTCTCGACCTATCGCAAGATCTGACGCGGATCAGCGTCTCGTGACGGCGTCCGCGTAGACCTCGAGCGTCTGCTTGGCGATTTCGGCCCAGGAGAACTCGTCGATCGCACGGATCCTGCCCGCACGACCCATCGCGTCGGCGCCTTCTCGGTCGGCGACAACGGCATTGACGGTGGCCGCGAGCGATTCCTCGAATGCGTTCGGCTCGTAGGCGTTGTAGTGCACGAGTCGACCGGTGACGCCGTCGGCGACCACCTCGGGGATGCCGCCGACGTCGGAAGCGACCACGGCGGTCTCACACGCCATGGCTTCGAGATTGACGATCCCGAGGGGTTCGTACACCGAAGGGCAGACGAATACCGTTGCTGCCGAAAGTATTTCCCTGATCTGCTCGGTCGGGAGCATCTCGCGCACCCAGTAGACATTGCCCCGGTGCCGGGCGAGTTCGGCCACCGCCTTCTCCGTCTCGGCGGCGATCTCCGGCGTATCGGGAGCGCCGGCGCAAAGCACGAGCTGAATCTCCGGGTCGAAGTGGTGGGCTGCCGCGACGAGGTGCCCGACGCCCTTCTGCCTCGTGATGCGTCCGACAAAGGCCACGATGGGTTTTGCCGGGTCGACGCCGATCGACGCGAGTGCGGACTGTGCTCCCGGCGCAGATCCCCCGGGATGCCATACCTCGGTGTCGATTCCGTTGCGGACTACGTGAACGCGACTCGGATCGACAGCGGGGTACGCGTCGAGGACGTCGAGTCGCATACCGGAACTGACGGCGATGATCGCGTCTGCGTGCTCGACGGCGTTGCGTTCGGACCACGACGAGATCCGATAGCCGCCGCCTAGCTGTTCGGCCTTCCACGGGCGTCTGGGCTCGAGTGAGTGCGCGGTGAGGATGTGCGGCACGTCGTAGAGAGCCGACGCGAGATGCCCGGCCAGTCCGGTGTACCAGGTGTGGGAGTGGACGATGTCGACACCGGCCGCGGCGTCCGCCATGCGCAGTTCGGTGGAGAGCGTCGTCAGGGCCGGGTTGGATCCGGCGAGAGCGGGGTCGGGAGAGTGGACGATCGCGCCTTCGCGCGGGGCGCCCATGCAGTGCACGTCGACCTCGCACAGCCGTTTCATCTGAGCGACGAGCTCGGTTACGTGTACTCCTGCGCCGCCGTAGATCTCCGGCGGGTATTCCTTGGTCATCATCGCGACTCGCACGCGCTAAACCTAACCGCCCGTGGTCGATCCGGCTACCGATCACGTTATCCCCGACCGTTCGGAGGGGGACACGATCGGACCTCTCGGACTGCTTCGCTAGCGGGAGTTCACCAGTGCGGATAGGTTAGCGGTGTGAGAAGCCAGCCGCATGTGCTTGGAATCGTGCTCGCCGGGGGCGAGGGCAAACGCTTGTATCCGCTGACCGCGGACAGAGCGAAGCCCGCAGTGCCCTTCGGAGGTGCATATCGACTTATCGACTTCGTGTTGAGCAACCTTGTCAACGCGGGATATCTGCGTATTTGTGTGTTGACGCAATACAAGTCACATTCACTCGACCGCCACATTTCGCAGACGTGGCGGTTGTCCGGGTTCGCGGGTGAGTACATCACCCCGGTCCCGGCCCAGCAGCGGCTCGGGCCGCGCTGGTACACCGGCAGCGCCGACGCAATCCTGCAGTCGCTCAATCTCGTTTACGACGAGGACCCCGAGTACATCGTGGTTTTCGGTGCCGACCACGTGTACCGGATGGATCCGGAACAGATGGTTCAGCACCACATCGAATCCGGGGCAGGCGTGACGGTCGCGGGTATTCGTGTACCGCGAAGTGAGGCTTTTGCTTTCGGCTGCATCGACAGTGACGAGTCCGGACGCATCACCCAGTTCCTGGAAAAGCCCGCCCATCCTCCCGGCACACCGGACGACCCAAATTCCACGTTCGCGTCCATGGGTAACTATGTGTTCACCACCAAGGTGCTCGTGGACGCCATCCGCGCTGATTCCGAGAACTCCGATTCCGACCACGACATGGGCGGAGACATCATTCCCGCCTTGGTCGCCGCGGGTGAGGCGTCGGTCTACGACTTCAAGGACAACGTCGTTCCCGGCGCCACCGATCGAGACCGCGGCTACTGGCGTGACGTCGGTACCCTCGACGCCTTCTACGACGCTCACATGGACCTGGTGTCGGTGCACCCGATCTTCAATCTCTACAACCGTCGCTGGCCCATCCGCGGCGCCACCGAGAATCTCGCGCCCGCAAAGTTCGTGAAGGGCGGACTCGCGCAGGAATCGGTCGTCGGTGCGGGGTCGATCCTGTCCGCGGCGACCGTGCGCAATTCGGTACTCAGTTCCAACGTGATGATCGAGGACGGTGCGACCGTCGAGGGCAGCGTGCTGATGCCGGGTGTGCGCATCGGCAAGGGTGCCGTCGTACGGCGAGCGATCCTCGACAAGAACGTCGTCGTCGGTGACGGCGAAATCATCGGCGTCGATCTCGAACGTGACCGCGAACGATTTGCCGTCAGTCAGGGTGGCGTCGTCGCCATCGGTAAGGGCGTCTGGATCTAGAGCTTGCTCGCGCAGAGGAGGCCGTCACCGAGGGGAGGAGGACTCGAATGAGTCGCTCGTCCTCGGTCACGGCCTTTGCCGCTTCTCGGACCGCAACCGTTGTCGCGTCGCGTGCGGAGCTGTCGGCAACGCGGCCGTCGGCCAGGGCGTTGTGCAGAACGATGACACCGCCGGAGCGCAGCAGGCGGACACCTTCGCGGACGTAGTGCGGGTGGTCGATCGCGGCGCAGTCGACGAACACCAGGTCGTAGCCGCCGTCCGCGAGCCGGGGAAGCACGTCGAGAGCCCGTCCGTTGATGAGGCGAGTGCGTGCCGGAGCGATTCCGCTTTCGCGGAAGGTCAGCTTGGCTGCTCGTTGATGTTCGGGTTCGCTGTCGATCGTGGTCAGGACGCCGTCGTCGCGCATGCCGTGCAGAAGCCACAGGCTGCTCACGCCGGCTCCGGTACCTACCTCGACGGCCGTCTTCGCGTCGAGCATTCTCGCGAACATCGCGAGGGTCGCGCCGACGGCGGGCGTCACCGGATGGGCTCCGAGATCCAGCGCTCGATCTCGCGCCGCGGTCAAAATCTCGTCCTCGGAAACTACGTCCTCGACGTGGCGGAGTATCTGTTCGGCGTGGGTCACGCTCATGAGGTTATCGGGCGGTTCGGATTGTCGCTGCAAGGCGCGCAGTCACCAGGATTCTCAGGAATCCCTCAGGCTCCTCATATGGCGTGCACACCGCGATGAGAAAAGGTATATACATCGCCGGATCGAAGATCGCACGGCGGTATCGATTTCTACCAAGTTGGTCTTTCGCAGCTCGGTGATCGGGAACAAATCACAGCAACGGCTGGTTCTCCCGAATATCGCGCATCACGTGATTCGGACAACGCGGTGATCGAACTACGCGATCCCGAGCAGGAGGATCAACTTATTTACCAGGTCAACGACGAGCCTCGCCCTCGAGAGTCGGAAGTTTTGACGACGGAATCGGCTGTGGATTCCGAATTGATCGGCACTGCTGTGTTCGATGCAACTGGTGAGAAGTCCTCCATGCCGTCTTGGGACGAACTCGTGCGTCAGCACGGTGACCGGGTGTACCGCCTGGCCTACCGGTTGTCAGGCGATGCCCAGGACGCCGAGGACTTGACGCAGGACACCTTCATCCGGGTGTTCCGCTCGCTCTCCGATTATCAGCCCGGAACTTTCGAGGGCTGGTTGCACCGCATCACCACAAACCTGTTCCTCGACATGGTTCGCCGACGCAATCGCATCCGTATGGAAGCGCTGCCCGAGGACTACGACCGCGTTCCCTCGCCCGGTCCGGACCCCGAGCAGATCTACCACGACGCGCGCCTCGACGCAGGTCTGCAGGCCGCACTGGACTCACTCGCACCTGAATTTCGTGCCGCTGTCGTGCTCTGTGACATCGAAGGTCTGTCGTACGAGGAAATCGGTGCCACACTGGGAGTGAAGCTCGGAACGGTTCGTAGCCGTATCCATCGTGGGCGACAGGCGATTCGTGATCATCTGGCAGCGCAGCGCGCAGCCGAATCCGAACTCGTCGGTTTCTGACGGTCGGGTTCGAGCTACAGAGCGGGACGTGGTCAATCACCTGGAGGGACGAATGACGGAGGCGCGGGCACATCGCCAGTTCGGTTCGACCGAACATCTGGCCAGCGAGGCAATCGCTGCCTACGTCGACGGAGAACTCCGAATGCAGGCCTACTTGCGGGCCTCGCATCACATCTCGATCTGCGCCGAGTGCGCTGCGGCCGTCGATGCTCAGCAGCAGGCACGTGGTGCGCTGCGTCGAAGCGGCGAGATGACGATGCCGTTGTCCCTGGTGGGACTTCTCAGCCAGATTCCTTCGTGCAACAGTCCGACTACCGGGCCGAATTCGGAAAACGCCGACAGTTCCGTCGGTAATCAACCCGCCGGCTTCTCCACCATCAGCAAGAGGTTGTCCCGTCGCTGGCGCAAATGACGCCGCGCGCCAGCTTCCCGGCGCGGATCAGTGATACTGGACCATGTGACTGACGGAAAAAGGGGGCACTCCGGAGTGAGTTCGGATTCTTCGGCAAACGGTTCGGTGGACAGACCGGCAGATGCGCCGGTTCTCGACCCCCGTCCGGTCTATCGACCCCAGATCGATCCGGCCTCGCGCCAGGTGTTCGGTCGGCCGAGTGGAGTCGAGGGCTCGTTCACTCCGGTGGCCGCGCGATCGACTCCGTCCTCCGATGTCGTGATCGGGACTCCGGACCCGGTTCTGGCCGAAGCGTTCGGTCGACCCGCAGACGCCACCGAGTCGATCGGTCGCGATCCCGAGGCGACGGCGAACAACACGCCCGACGAAGAACCGCCGCGTGATCCGTGGCGTGATCCTGAATCCGCCGTCTCGCTGGGCAAGCCCGCAGAGTCCGAGGCGCCGGTGCAGTTGCCTCCCGCCCAGAAACTCGACGTGCGTGAGCTGTTGTTCGGTCGCAAGGTCGCCCCCTCGGCGCTGGCCGCGCTTGCGGGCATTGCGCTTGTCATCGCTCTCGTCGGTGGGTTGCTTGCCACTGTCATCACTGCCGATCGCAGTTCACTCACCAGTTCACGTGTCACGCTCGTTCAATCCGGCGGTGGGGAACAGCCGGAGTCTCAGGTGGCGAAGGTCGCCGACGCGGTACTGCCATCCGTGGTGTCGATTCAGGTCGCCGTCGGTGACCAGGGCAGCACGGGTTCCGGTGTGGTCATCTCGGGTGAGGGATACATCGTCACCAACAACCACGTGATCTCCTCGGCCGTTCCGCCCGCTCAGGACGCGAAGATCCAGGTGATCTTCTCCGACGGAACCAAGACCGACGCCCAGATCGTTGGACGTGACGTCAAGACAGACCTCGCAGTGCTCAAGGTGTCGGCGAACAATCTGACGGTCGCTCAGCTCGGAAAATCCGAGGATGTTCAGGTGGGCGACGACGTCGTCGCCGTCGGCTCACCGCTCGGATTGAGCAAGACCGTCACCCGCGGAATCGTCAGTGCACTGAACCGGCCTCTGCGGTTGTCGGGTGAAGGCACCGACACCAACGCCGTCATCGACGCCGTCCAGACCGACGCGGCGATCAATCACGGCAACTCCGGTGGTGCGCTCGTCGACGATGAAGCCCGCGTCATCGGCATCAACACCGCAATGCTCAGTGAGTCCGGTGGTTCGGTCGGGCTCGGCTTCGCGATTCCGATCGACACGGTCACCGAGGTGGCTCAGACCATCATCCGTGACGGCAAGGTTCATCACCCCGACATCGGCGTGAATGCCCGCACCGCGGTCAATGACGCGACCAGTGGTGCTGCGGTGGCCAACGTGCGCGACGGCAGCCCCGCTCAACGTGCGGGGATCGTCGAGGGTGACGTCATCGTCAAGGTCGGTGACCGACCGGTGACAAGCGCCGACGAATTGGTGGTTGCGGTCAACGCGACGACCGTCGATCAGCCTGTCAACGTTCAGTTGATCCGCGACGGACGGCAGGTCGACATTTCGGTCACGCCGGTGTCGGACTGATCGGACCCTGCGATCTTCCTGTGAGGTTGATCCGGACATGCACGCACCGAGCGAGCACACAGTAGGCTGACCCTGTGTTTGGCAACATCGGTTGGGGCGAGTTCATGATCCTCCTCGTAGCGGCTCTGGTCATCTTGGGACCTGAGCGGCTTCCTGGTGCGGTCTCCTGGGTCACGAAATCCCTGAGGCAGGTGCGCGAATATGCTTCGGGCGCTTCCAATCAGCTCAAGGAAGAACTGGGCACCGATTTCGAGGATCTGCGTAAACCGCTCGCAGATCTGAACAAGCTGCGCGGAATGACGCCGCGCGCAGTGATCACCCAGCACCTCCTCGACGGCGACGACTCCATCTTCACGGGCAACTTCGACAAGAAGCCGCAGAGCGGAGTGCAGGAGCCGAAGACGCTGTCGAAGGACAAGCCACTCACCGCCGGCGAACGTCCTCCGGTGGACTTCGACGCCACCTAGATTCGACATACGCAAGGGCGCCCGTCACCGATCGGTGACAGGCGCCCTTCCGTATGAGGGGGTTCTACAGGTTGCGAACCGTGTTGATACCGAGCGACATTCCGGCCAGCCCGCGCTGACGGACGGCCAACTTGTCGGCGATGTCCTTGAGTGCGATGGCTGCGGGTGAATCGGGAGCGCTGAGGACGATCGGCGTCCCGGCGTCGCCTGCCTCGCGGACGGACGGATCCAGCGGGATCTGTCCGAGAAGCGGAACCTTGGCGCCGACGGCCTTCGTGAGGCGATCGGAGACGGTCTGCCCGCCGCCTTCGCCGAAGACGTCCATACGGGTGCCGTCGGGAAGTTCGAGCCAGGACATGTTCTCGACGACGCCGGCGACGCGCTGGCGGGTCTGCAGGGCGATCGCGCCCGCGCGCTCGGCGACCTCGGCAGCAGCCTGCTGCGGTGTGGTGACGACCAGGATCTCGGCGCTCGGGATGAGCTGAGCCACCGAGATGGCGATGTCACCGGTGCCGGGCGGCAGATCGAGCAGCAGCACGTCCAGATCGCCCCAGAACACGTCGGCGAGGAACTGCTGGAGCGCGCGGTGCAGCATCGGTCCGCGCCAGACGACAGGTGTGTTGCCCTGGGTGAACTGCGCGATGGAGATCATCTTCACGTCGTGGGCGACGGGCGGCATGATCATGCGCTCGACCTGAGTGGGCTTGGCGTCGGTGCCGAGCATGCGGGGGATCGAGTGGCCGTAGATATCCGCGTCGAGTACACCCACGGACAGTCCGCGCGCGGCCATTGCTGCCGCGAGATTGACTGTCACGCTGGACTTTCCGACTCCGCCCTTACCGGAGGCCACGGCGTAGACGCGGGTGAGTGAACCTGGCTGGGCGAACGGGATGACGGGCTCGGCGGAATCGCCGCGAAGCGACTTGCGAAGCTCGGTTCGCTGAGCGTCGTCCATGACGTCGAGTTCGACGCGAATCGCACCGACCCCGGCGACGTCGGCGACGGCCTTGGTGACGCGTTCGGTGATCTCGGTGCGCATCGGGCAGCCGGCGGTCGTGAGATAGATGCCGATGTCGACGCTGTTGTCACTGGAGAGGGAGATCCCCTTGACCATCCCCAGTTCGGTGATGGGTTTGCGGATCTCTGGGTCCAGAACTCGCGCGAGCGCGGAGCGAACGTCGGACTCGGTCAGTACAGACATGACTCCATGGTAAGTCCAGGTAGGTCAGTGGATGCGCGGCAGGTCCGATGCGGCGGGCACGATGCCGGTGGAGTACCCGAGCGACCAGGCCAGAACGTTGGCGACGTAGGCGGCCGAGTTGTTGTAGCGGTGGATCGCGGAGGCAACCTGGGTGACGTCCTGCATGTTGAGTCCGCCGTCGCACAGGTACTTGCCGGTGGTCAGTGCGGAGTCGAAAAGGTTCTGCGGGTCGGCGATTCCGTCACCGTTGCCGTCACCGGCGTATTGGTTCCACGTGGACGGGATGAACTGCATCGGGCCGACTGCGCGGTCGTAGACGGTGTCGCCGTCGAGGGCGCCGCCGTCGGTGTCCATGATGACGGCCTGGCCGGGGAGGCTGCCGTTGAGTGGCAGGCCGATCACGGGCTTGTAGAGGTTGCCGTTCGCGTCGGCGTCCTTGCCGTCGTTGGCGTGGCCGGATTCGACGCGGCCGATACCGGCGAGGAGCGTCCAGTGCATGTTGCAGTTGGGCTTCTCGACGGCGAGGATCCGCTCGGCGTTCTGGTAGGCGGCGACGCTCACGCTCGGGATTCCGAGTGCTCCCTCGGCCATGGACGCGGGGAGCGGGGGAGTGGCCTGCACGGGAGCCAGCGGCGCGGGTTCCGGCGCGGGGGCGGGAGCCGGCTCGGCGATTGCTTCGACGGCGGGCAGAATCTGCGCCTGCGGCTCCTGCGTGGCTTGTGCGGCGGTGTCCACCGTTTCGGCGGAGCTGGTGTTGAAGAACGGGACCTTGGGAGCGGCGCCGGCCGTGTTGGCTGCGGTGACGAGTCCGATAGGGATGAGTCCGGTGAGCGCGATGACCGAATTTCGACGGATGTGCGAATCTGTCTTCTTGCTGTGCCGACCCACTGTTTATGCCTCCTGAACCTCCGCGAGGAGGTTTTCCGTTCAACTGACGGAGTCGAGGCTACCTGATTTGTTGCGTTTCCGTTATTCAACCGTGATCTAGAAGGGCAGTTTGGGGCATATGCACTGTTCTTTCGTGATTTTTCGGTTACAGAGCGGGCATGCCGGGCAGGCCTGGGAAGAACGGCACGAATGCCGGAGCCGGGGCCGGAGCGGGCTCCGGTGCGGGTGCGGGTGCCGGTGCCGGTGCGGGCTCCGGAGAGGGGGCGGCGGGTGGAGAGGATTCCGCGGGAGCCGCGTCGGTGGTGGCGGGTGCCGTGGCGGCCACTGCCATGCCCGGGATCGTGCACGGCAGAAGGATGCCGTCCTGCAAGGCGTCGAGGGCTGCGGGGTCCGGAAGGATCACACACATGTCGTCGGGCCAGCGCCATCCCTCGGCCGTCAGAATCGGCCACACGAGACCCCGTGAGGTGAGGACGGGGAGCGGGATGATCGGACCGGGAGCTGCGTTCCGGGCGGCGTTGGGTCCCGGAGCGGGGCTGGTCGGCATGACGCCCGGCGGGATCAGTGCCTGGATCTCGGGTGAGAGTGCAGGCATGTCCGGCAGACCCGGGAAGAGGGGAGTGGTGGTCGGGGTCGGCGTCGTCGACGCTGATTCCTTGTCGCCGGCCGCCGGATCGGTAGCCGCAGCCGCGGCGAGTACGGCCGAAGCGGCGGAGTCTGCCGAGGCGGCGGCGTTGATCGCGGAGCTTCCGGTGTTGATGCCCGAGGTGTACGGCAGCTGACCGGAAGGAATGACACCGTTCTTGTATGCCGTCGACCACATGATCACGTTTGCTGCGTAAGCGGCCGAGTTGTTGTATCGCAGAACAGCTTTGGTCTCCTGGGCGACATCGCGCAGGTTGAGTCCGCCGCTGCAGAGGTACTTCGCTGCCGAGAGTGCCGCATCGAAGACGTTGTTGGGGTCCTTGATTCCGTCCCCGTTGCCGTCGCTGGCATATCCGGCCCAGGTGGCCGGAATGAACTGCATCGGCCCGACGGCGCGGTCGTGAGTGGGGTCGCCGTCGATTGCGCCCTTGTCGGTGTCCCGAATGACTTCGTTGCCTGCCAGCCGTCCGTCGAGGACGGGGCCGAGGATCGGGGTGACCGTCGTACCCACCGAGGTCGTCTTGCCGCCGTTGGCGTGACCGGATTCGATGCGTCCGATGCCGGCCAGAAGATGCCAGGGGATTCCGCATCCCGGTGCCTCGGTCATCATCACCAGCTCCGCGGAGCGGTACGCGTTCAGGACGATCTCGGGGATGCCCAGAGAGGTGAGGACGACGGCCGCAGCGTTAGGCGCTGCCGGGGCGCCGGCGACCGTATCGCTGGGCGGGGCCGATCTTTGCGTTCGGACCGTGCGGGGCGTCGGGAGGAAGTCGACAGAGTCCGGCTGCGCAATCGAGGCGGAGCCCGCCAGTGCGATCGGAACCTGTGACCCTCCGGTCGGTGCGCTTCCGGCAGTGAGGGCCGCTGGACCTGTGACGACGAGCAGTCCCCCCACCAGTGTGGATGCTGCAATCATTCCGCGTACTCGCACGATTCCCCTTTGCTGGCGCTCCCGCTCCGGAGTACCCACCGTGATATCCATATTGCTGTGACTTACGTTACATATCGGTCACGGTGCGTGCAGCAAAACTCAGCGAACGCTCAGCTAGTTGTGACTTTGTTTCGCAGTATTCGAGTCACGGTGCTTCTTCTTCGGGGTCGGTTCGCCGTCGGCAGCAAGGATCGACTTGATCTCCTCGAGCTCCCGTCGCAGGTAGTCGCGGGTGGCAACCTCGCCGACGGCGATACGCAGAGCTGCGAGTTCTCGGGCGAGGAATTCGGTATCCGCCTTGGTTTGCTCGGCGCGTGAGCGGTCCTCCTCGAGCGAGACCCGGTCGCGGTTCTCCTGACGGTTCTGGGCCAGCAGGATCAGCGGCGCCGCGTAGGCGGCCTGGGTGGAGAAGGCCAGGTTGAGCAGGATGAACGGGTACGGGTCCCACTGCAGGGCCACCGCGAACACGTTGATCAGGATCCAGACGATCACGATGATCGTCTGGATTGCGAGATAACGCCCGGTGCCGAGGAAGCGGGCGATGCGTTCACTGACGCGCCCGACAGCTTCGACGTCGAAATCGAGATTGAACCGGCGGCTTCCGCGAGGCGTTTCCAGTCGTTGCCGTGCAGTCGTGCTCGACGCCCGTTCGCTCATCGGAGTAGTTCCTCGTCGTCGGAGTAATCCTCACGCCAGTCTTCCGGCAGGAGGTGATCGAGCACGTCGTCGACCGTCACGGCCCCGATCAGGTGGTTCTCGTCGTCCACGACCGGCCCGCATACCAAGTTGTACGTCGCGAAATATCGGGTGACCGACGCCAACGAGTCGTCCGGGGCCAACCGGGGCATGTCGGTGTCGAGTAGTCCGCCTACCAGGCTGGCGGGAGGCTCGCGGAGAAGCTTCTGCAAGTGGACGCAGCCGAGATACCGCCCGGTCGGAGTCGCCGTCGGCGGACGTACGACGAAGACCATGCTCGACAGCGCCGGGGTCACGTCGTAGTTGCGGGCGCGGGCAAGGGCCTCCGCGACCGTCGTCGAGGCCGTCAGTACCACCGGTTCGGGCGTCATCAGACCACCGGCAGTGTCCGGGGAATGCTCGAGCAGGCGTCGAACAGGTTCGGAATCCTGCGGGTCCATCAACTGAAGCAGTGACTCGGCCTCGGTTTCGGGCAGCTCGCCCAACAGGTCGGCGGCGTCGTCGGGATCCATCGCTTCGAGTAGATCGGCGGCGCGTTCGACTTCCAGGTGCATCAGCAGATCGGTCTGGTCGTCCGCCGGCAGCTCCTGCACGACGTCGGCGAGGCGTTCGTCGTCGAGCGCCACGGCCAGTTCGTGGCGGCGCTTCTCCGGCAGTTCGCGCATGGCGTTGGCCACATCGGCGGGTCGCATGCCTTCGTACTGGAGAAGCAGGTGAGCTACGCCCTGGCCGGGGAGTGAGAGATCGCTCTGGGTGAGGCCGGCGACGTGCTGCCAGTCGACGATGTGAATAGCCGCGCGTCGACCGAGGCGTCCGCGATGGCCGCGAACCGCGACCTTGGAGACCACCCAGTCTCGCGTCCGCGTCGATTCGATTCCGAGATCGACGACTATCGTGTCGACGCCGTGAAGCTCCTCGAGTTCCGGGTCGTCCACGCGCACATGCGAATCGAGTACCTGCGCCAGAGCGAGTACTTCGCCCGGGCGCTGGTTGAAGCGCCGCAGACTGACGTTACCGGTGGTGAGGGTGACTGCACTCGGTTCGATGGCTGTCACACGCAACATCGGAACGAAAATGCGTTTGCGCGTGAACATTTCGATCACCAGACCGAGAACCCGCGGTTGCTGGCGTCCGATGCGGACCGTGATGACGACGTCGCGCACACGACCGATCGATTCGCCGTCCGGGCCGAGTACAACCAGGCCGGCAAGCCTGGCTGCAAATACCTTGCCTGCTGCTGCCATGATTGCAAGGCTAATTCGTCCAGCGCCAAAATCTGCAACGGCGCCACCGAAAATCGAGAAGGGCAGTCCGCAATGACTTCACGCAACCGTTCCCGTCGATCGGTATTGGCAGTTCCCGGCAGCAGTCGGAAGATGATCGACAAGGCGAAGGGATTGCCCGCCGACGAGATCTTTCTCGACCTCGAAGATGCGGTGGCGCCGCTGGCGAAGCAGGCGGCCAGGGAGTCGATCGGCGACGCGTTGGCCGAGGACGGGTGGGGCAAACAGGTCAAGGTCGTCCGGGTCAACGACTGGACCACCGAATGGACGTATGCCGACGTCGTGGAGGTGGTGGGCCGCGCCGGAGCGCATCTGGACGCCATTTTGCTGCCCAAGGTTCCCGATGCGAGTCACGTCCAGGCGCTCGATTTGTTGTTGACGCAGGTCGAGAAGGCCAACGGTCTCGAGGTCGGCAGGATCGGGATCGAACCGCAGATCGAGAACGCGATCGGCTTGACCAACATCGACGCGATCGCCACCGCGAGTCCCCGCGTCGAGGCGCTCGTGTTCGGCCCGGCCGACTTCATGGCGAGCTTGAACATGAGAACTCTGGTCGTCGGTGAGCAACCGGACGGCTACGACCGCGGTGACGCGTATCATCACATCCTGATGACCATCTTGATGGCCGCGCGGGCGCACGGCGTCCAGGCCATCGACGGGCCGTACCTGCAGATCCGCGACGTCGAGGCTTTCACTCGGTCGGCTGCGCGAACGGCAGCGCTCGGTTTCGACGGCAAGTGGGTTCTGCACCCCACGCAGATCGAGGCGGCCAACGAGGTGTTCAGTCCGCGCCAATCCGACTACGACCGTGCGGAACTCATCTTGGACGCGTACGCGTTCCACACCTCGGCTGCCGGGGGAGGGCGGGGCGCCGTCATGCTCGGCGACGAGATGATCGACGAGGCGAGTCGCAAGATGGCACTGGTGATTTCGGCCAAGGGCCGCGCCGCGGGGATGACGCGCACCTCGGAATTCACGCCGCCCGAACACGCCTGACGCTCGCATAGCCGAACGAATCAGGTCTGTAAAGGGCACAATAGGGGGTAGATGTACTTGCGTCATCCGCGTGGATGACGTGCCCGAAAAGAGGAGCGCAGCCAGCCATGTCCAATCCGCTCGGTCAATCGTCGAATGGGTCGCGCCGTGGAGCGTTGCCGACACCGCCTTCGGGATGGCCCATCGGGTCGTACCCCACCTACGCCGAGGCGCAGCGCGCAGTCGATTACCTCTCCGATCAGGAATTCCCGGTTCAGGACGTCACGATCGTCGGCGTGAACCTGATGCAGGTCGAGCGAGTTCTCGGTCGGTTGACGTGGGCCAAGGTGATCGGTGGCGGCATCGTCTCCGGTGCTTGGCTCGGTGTCTTCTTCGGCCTGGTGCTCGGAATCGTCACCGGTGGTTTCCTCGCTCCGCTGATCGCGGGCATCGTGGGCGGCATCATCTTCGGTGTCATCTCCACGACGATTCCGTACGCCGCGACGCGTGGGCAGCGGGACTTCGCCTCGACGATGCAGTTGGTCGCCGGACGTTACGACGTACTGTGTGAGCCCAAGACGGCGGAGTCGGCGCGCGACCTGCTCGCCAAGCTCGCCATCTGACATTCTCGCTCGGGCTGCCAACTTGTGTGATCTCGGTTACTTTATGTACACGCGGGCGAGGTAGTACTCGCTTCCCGTGACCGTTTGCCGGACAAGGAAATAGGTCCCTTCTCCGGCAAAAGTGCCGATGTGTGGTGCGTCGGCCAGCCGTAACGACTGCGCCGTCTCGCCGCCCGAGGAGGACGGCTGTGCAGAACAAGAGATCGCGGGCGGGGCAGAACGAGAGATCGCGGGCGGGACAGAAGAAGAAATTGCGGGCGGGGCTGCTCGGCGCGGCAACATTGTTGTTGGCGCCCTTGCTCAGTGCGTGCGGATCGGACAATGACGACGGCGTGGTGCTGTCCTTCTACACCGCCGCCGACGGCGCCGAGCAGTATGCGGAGGCCGCCGCCAATTGTTCGGCGGCGTCGAACGGCGCGTACCGGGTCGAGCAGAAAACTCTGCCCAAGGGTGCCGACGACCAGCGACTTCAGTTGGCCCGGCGTCTGACCGGCAATGACAAGTCACTCGATCTGATGACGCTCGACGTGGTGTGGACTGCCGAATTCGCCGAAGCGGGATGGGCATTGCCGCTTCCTGACGACGTGGCGGCCGAGGTCAGCAACGGGACGCTCGAGGGTCCGCTGGAGTCGGCGAAGTGGCAGGACCAGCTCTATGCGGCGCCATTGAACACCAACACCCAATTGCTCTGGTATCGAAAGGATTTGATGCCGGACGGGCAACCACCCCAAACCTGGGATCAGATGATCGACATCTCCGAAGGCCTGGCCGCGGAGGGGCGCCCCAGCTGGATCGGTGTGCAGGGCAAGCAGTACGAAGGATTGATGGTCTGGTTCAACACCCTTCTCGCCAGTGCCGGCGGATCGGTGGTGGGGCCGGACGGAACAACCGTGACGGTGGCCGACGGTGATGCTGCCCAGCAGGCGCTGACCGTCATGAAGCGCGTCGCTACCGCCAAGGGTGCGGATCCCTCGATCTCGCAGGGGGATGAAGCGTCGTCGCGACTGGGTATGGAGAGCGGCAAATCTGCCTTCCAGGTCAACTGGCCGTTCGTGCTGCCCGGCATCATGGAGAATGCCGAGAAGGGCGATCTGCCGTACATCGACGACAAGGGCAACGTCACCAGTGAGAACACCGGAAACACGGTGCTCACGGTGAACGGAGAACGGAATTTCCTTGCCGCTCCGTATCCCTCGGTGATCGAGGGTAAGCCGGCCGAGGTCACGATCGGCGGCTTCAACGTAGCGGTGGCCAAGACCAGTCAGCATCCGGACCTCGCTTTCGAGGCGCTCACCTGTCTGCGTAACGAGGAGAATCAGCGCAACAACGCGGTAGCCGGTGGCGTTCCGCCGACTCTCGAGAGCCTGTACGACGACCCGGCGTTCCAGGAGGCGTACCCGGCGTGGCGTGAGGTTCGCGACAGCCTGGACACCGCTTCGGTTCGGCCGGTTTCTCCTGCCTATCAGAGTATTTCGACGCTCATCACTGCCACGCTGAACCCTGTGGGAAACATCGATCCGGAATCGACCGTGAACGATCTTGCCGAGCAGGTACGCAAGGCAGTCAATTCCGAGGGGCTGATTCCGTGACGATCGACAGCGAAAATTCGGGAGCTGCACCAACAGTCGCGACGGCGTCGCCGGAGCCGAAGCACTCCGCGAAAACGAAGATATCCGACGGAAAGGCGGCCGAGCGTCGCCTCGGTCTCTGGCTGGTGGCCCCGGCCGCGATTCTCATGATCGCGGTGACCGCATATCCGGTGGTCTACGCCGTCTGGCTGAGTTTGCAGCGCTACGACCTGCGCTTCCCGGATCAACGAAAGTTCGTGTGGTTCGACAACTACGTGTCGGTGCTGACCGACGGTTACTGGTGGCAAGCGTTCGCGGTGACGACGTCGATCACGGTTGTCTCGGTCGTCATCGAGTTCGTTCTCGGACTGACCATCGCACTGGTGATGCACCGAACGATCGTGGGTAAGGGGCTCGTCCGCACCGTTGTGCTCATCCCGTACGGCATCGTCACCGTCGCGGCGGCATACAGCTGGTACTACGCGTGGACGCCGGGGACCGGCTACCTCGCCAATCTCCTGCCCGACGGCAGTGCGCCGCTCACCGACCAGATCCCGTCGCTCGCGATCATCGTCCTTGCCGAGGTCTGGAAGACGACGCCGTTCATGGCGCTGCTCCTGCTCGCCGGCTTGGCGCTCGTGCCCGATGACCTTCTCAAGGCGGCTCAGGTGGACGGCGCCGGCGCGTGGACCCGGTTGGTACGCATCATCCTTCCGCTGATGAAGCCCGCCATCCTCGTCGCTCTGCTGTTCCGCACACTCGACGCATTCCGCATCTTCGACAACATCTACGTGCTCACGAAGGGAGCGAACGACACCGGGTCGGTGTCGATTCTGGGTTACGACAATCTGTTCAAGGCATTCAACTTGGGCATCGGATCCGCGATCAGCGTGTTGATCTTCGTGTGTGTGGCCGTGATCGCGTTCATCTTCATCAAACTTTTCGGTGCTTCGGCTCCCGGATCCGATACGGAAGGACGCTGACATGACCGTGACTCCCAGACTCAAGATCAGCTGGTCCGTCGTCAACCTTCTGGTCTTGCTGTACGCGCTGGTTCCCGTCCTGTGGATTGCGAGCCTGTCATTCAAACCGGCCGGAACGATCAAGGACGGCAAGTTCATTCCGGAGAAGTGGACCCTGGACAACTACCGAGGAATCTTCGACACCAGCGCCTTCACCAGTGCTCTGATCAACTCCATCGGCATCGGACTCATCTCGACGGTCATCGCCGTGGTGATCGGAACCATGGCTGCTTACGCGATTGCGCGCCTGGATTTTCCGGGCAAGAAGCTGCTGGTGGCTGTTGCCCTGCTGATCGCGATGTTCCCGCAGATTTCATTGGTGAGCCCGCTGTTCGACATCGAACGACGGCTCGGACTCTTCGACACCTGGGCCGGACTCATCCTGCCGTACATCACCTTTGCGTTGCCGTTGGCGATCTACACGCTCTCGGCATTCTTCAAAGAGATTCCTTGGGAACTCGAGAAGGCGGCGCAGATGGACGGCGCGACGCCGGGGCAGGCGTTCCGGAAGGTGGTGGCTCCACTGGCCGCGCCCGGCATCGTCACGGCGGGCATTCTGGTGTTCATCTTCTGCTGGAACGATCTGTTGTTCGCGATTTCGCTGACGTCGACCGAACGCTCCATCACCGCCCCTGCGGCCATCGCAAACTTCACCGGCGCTTCACAATTCGAGGAGCCCACCGGGTCGATCGCCGCGGCCGCCATGGTCATCACCATTCCGATCATCATCTTTGTTCTGTTCTTCCAACGTCGTATCGTGGCCGGGCTTACTTCCGGCGCAGTGAAGGGATAAGCCTGTGGCCGAGATCGTGCTGGACAAGGTGACCAAGCTGTACCCGGACGGAGCCAAGGCGGTCAGTGATGTCGACATCACCATCGCCGACGGAGAATTCATCATTCTCGTGGGCCCGTCCGGTTGTGGAAAATCCACGACTCTCAACATGATTGCCGGGCTGGAAGACATTTCGACCGGTGAGTTGCGGATCGCGGGTGAACGCGTCAACGAACGCGCCCCCAAGGACCGCGACATCGCGATGGTCTTCCAGTCGTATGCGCTGTATCCGCACATGACGGTGCGTCAGAACATCGCTTTCCCACTGACATTGGCGAAGATGTCCAAGGACGAGATCAACGCCAAGGTCGACGACGCTGCGCGGGTCCTCGACCTCACCCAGCATCTCGATCGCAAACCGGCGAACCTGTCGGGCGGTCAGCGTCAGCGTGTCGCGATGGGACGCGCAATCGTGCGCAGCCCGAAGGCGTTTCTCATGGACGAGCCGCTTTCCAACCTGGACGCCAAACTGCGCGTGCAGATGAGGACGGAGATCGCCCGTCTGCAGCAGCGACTCGGTACGACAACGATTTACGTGACCCACGACCAGACCGAGGCGATGACGCTCGGCGATCGGGTAGTCGTGCTGCGCGGCGGAATCGTGCAACAGATCGGTGCGCCGCAGGAACTCTACGATCGTCCGAACAATCTGTTCGTGGCGGGATTCATCGGGTCCCCGTCCATGAACTTCTTCCCCGGACAGTTGACGGCGGACGGTGTGAGCACGCCGATCGGCGATGTTCGCCTGCCCGCGGCGGCGCAGTCGAAGATCTCGGGCAGCGGTTCGGGCAAGGACGTGGTGGTCGGTATCAGACCGGAGCATTTCGAGGACGTGGCGCTGGTCGATGCAGCGCAGAAGCCGCACGGCGGGACGTTCACCGTCGACGTCGACGTGCTGGAATCGATGGGTTCGGACAAGTACGCGTATTTCCTCGCTGGTGGCCCCGCCGTCAACTCTCGTGAACTCGAGGAACTCGCTGCCGATTCGGGAACGGCCGTCGCTGGTGGAGGTCAACTGGTTGCCAGGCTCTCGTCCGAGTCCACGGTGGCCCAGGGCAGGTCTGTCGATCTCTGGTTCGATCCCGCCAAGATCGCGGTGTTCGACGGCGGTACGGGAGCCAATCTGCTGCTGTGACCTTTACCCGGGCAAGGTGACCGAATACGTCGCGCCCCAGGGGAGCGGTACCTGTTCGGGGCCGGGCGCTGCATCGGCTGGTTCGGGTAGGGGGACCAGGCGGCCGAATTGTTCGTGATGGGTGGAGGCCGGGGTTGCTTGCGCTGTCCCGGCCACCACGGCGATCGGCGCCGCTGCCAGGGCGCCGGCGACGGCAAATCGAGTGGCGATGCGGCGCTTGCTTGCTCGGGTCGAGATCATGAGCACTCCTGCGTGGTTTCGAGGTTCGGTGAATGCTGTGCCATTCACGGTATTGCGGGTTGATTGTGAAATCTCGTGTGCGAAGCTCATTCACAGGGAACTGGGATGGGCGGCACAGGAGGACAGATGAACGAATCCTCGGTACGAACCGAGCACCTGCCCGGCGGCCCGGACCTCGAACGGATCCTGCGCGAACACGCCTACCGCGGTGCGTACCTCCAACTGACGGTGCGCGGCGCTCTGGTGCTGTTCATCGCCCTGACACTGATTTTCGTCCCGCCGATGAACGACGCGGGATGGTGTTTCGCGATTCTGGGCACCTATGCCCTCTGGTCGGCAGCCGTCGCTCTGTGGATCCGCAAAGGCGGCACCGGCCCGGTGACGATGATCTGGCTCGGCTTGTTCGTCGACCTTGCCGTGCTCGCAACTCTGACATTGCTGACCGGTCTCGCGGCCGAGCAGAGTTGGACCGCCGACATCTTGAGCAACGGGCTCTTCGTCATTCCGGTTCTTGCGTGTACGCAACTGCGGACGGACGTGTGTGTCGGCGTCGTTGCCTGCACGATCGGGGTGTTCTTCGTTTCCAGTTGGGCAACGATGACTTCGAACTCCGAGCCGTGGCCGTCGATCCTGCTGAGCACCATGGCCTTGGCCGGAGTAGGCGCGGGCGCAATCGGACTGACTCGGATTCAAAGATCACGCGTGCTGACCATCGGGCACCTCGTCGGGCATCGCACGAGCCTTCTTGCCGAGCTCATGGGGCTCGAGCAGCGTGAGCGCACGGAACTGTCGGAGCAATTACACGACGGGGCGCTGCAGTACGTCCTCGCGGCGCGGATGGATCTCGACGAATTGGCAGACAGCGCGGAGCCTGTCGCCCTGGCGCGAGCTGGGAAAGCGCTCGGTGAAGCGACAACGCTGTTGAGATCCTCCGTCTCGGAGTTGCATCCCACTGTCCTTGTTCACGTGGGTCTTGCCCGCGCAATCGGGGACCTCGCGCGATCGGCGCAGGGACGCGGCGGAGTGGTGGTCGACGTCGACACTTCGGGCTGGAACGACGATCTGCGCACGTCCGCGGACGACGTCCTGTTCGGCGCCGCCCGAGAGCTCCTTGGCAATGTCGTCAAACATGCCGGCGCGCACAATGTTCGGATCGAGCTCGCACGGCTGGACCACCGTGCGGTGCTGGTGGTCTCGGACGACGGCCGGGGGATCAGCGCCGATCGGATTGCCGAACGACGGGCTGCCGGGCACATCGGACTGCTCTCGCACGAACTGCGTGTGGTTGCCGCGGGTGGCTCGTTCTCGGTCGGACCGGGTGAAGAGTCCGGAACCCTCGCGCGAGTCGAGATACCGTTCGAGATCGTCACCGCCACTGACCACGATCGTTGAGGAGTTGTCGATGGCTGCACTGATCACCGATCGCGAGCTCAACCTGGCGACTCTGGCGCGGCAGTTCCTGCTGCGGAGGGCCGAGGTCAGTGCGTTGGATGCGATCGAGCACCTGGCAGGTCTGCAGGCCCAGGCGCCGAACCCGCCCTACCTGGCGCTGTGGGCGCGGCTGAAGAACTTTGCGGCAGAAGACTTCTCCACCCTTGTCGAGAAGCGCCAGGTGGTGCGGCTGGTTGCCATGCGGGGCACGGTCTTTGCCCTCTCGGCTGCGGATGCGGGCCCATTCCGGGCCACGGTTCAGACGATCATGGAACGCGATCTCCACACCAACAGCACTCAGCGTGCTGCGCTCACCGGGTTGGATCTCGACGCGCTGGCGCGGGCGGGGCGCGAATTGGTAGCGGACGGGCCGCTCACTCAGATGCAGATGAGACCGATACTGGCAGAGCGCTTTCCCGGTCACGCGGCCGAGGGACTGGCGCACGGAGTTCGAGGACTTCTGCCGATGGTGCAGGTCCCACCGCGAGGCCTGTGGGGACGATCCGGAGTACCGGCACTGACGACCTTGGAGAATTGGCTTGGCACGGAAGTGAGTTCATCGCCGGATCCGGATGCGATGGTGCTTCGTTATCTGGCGGCCTTCGGGCCCGCCAGTGTGAAAGATGCGCAAGCGTGGTCAGGGCTCACGAGACTCGCCGAAGTCTTCGAGAGGCTACGTCCCGGCTTGATCACCTTTGTCAACGCGAAAGGGGCCGAGGTGTTCGACCTGCCGGACGCGCCACGACCGACCTCCGGAACACCGCCGGTCAGAATCCTTGCTCCGTTCGACAACATCCTGCTCTCGCACGCCGACCGCTCGCGAATCATGGACGAGCAGTACCGAACTCGCGTCTTCACCGTCAACGGCATCATCAAGCCCGCCATCCTGGTGCGCGGAAAGGTGGTGGGATTCGCGACGGTGACGCCGGACAAGGAGACAGTCGAATTGGGCGCGACTCTGTTTGCGCAGCAACCGAAGACCGCGCTCGCATCCATCGAGAAGGAAGCGCGTGCGTTGCTGAAATTCATGCACCCGAAGATCCCGAACCGAGAGGTGCGCTTCACTGCATCTACGTAGCGGGCTTGTGCTTTCGGGGTGCTCGATCGCGCAGTTCGGCCACGATCTCGTCGTTCCACATGTGACGCCGCACCAGTCGGTACCGCTCCCGGGCGATCCACAAGTAGGCCTCGGCGTCGGTGTGCTCGGGCAACATGTCAGCACCCCGCAGCATTCGCACGACGGGCAGAAACTCCTCGCCGAACCAGCGGCGGGCGACGGTGTCTCGGCCGAGGAACTCACCCTTCTCCTGCATGAGCCGAAAACCCCACGCCTCCACACACTCACTGAGTTCGGCGTACTCCCACGGGTCGGTGACCTGGACGGCTTCGCGTTGTGAACCCTGCAGCGGAACGCGGGTGAGGAAGAGTCGACGATGATCCTTGATGAGCAGATCAGCGCGCTGAGTGATGCCTTCCGGCGAGATACGCGTGATGATCTCGGTGACGTACGCGTCGATTGTCTGCTGGTGCATCGCACACGCAATGGACACTCGGTGGTGCCCGTCGATCACGAAATGCATGGAGCCGACGCGATACAACTGAACAGGTGGTACCGATTCGCCGCGTCGTTGCGCCACCGCAAGTCGCTCCCAACGAGCGCGCGAGTGAGTGGACGTCGGACGGAAGTACCTGTCGAAATCACCTGTGCGGTCGACACTTCCGACGATCGATTCGATGGTGACGACCTGCAGCCCCAGAGACTTCTCGCCGACCTTGCCCAGAGCTGCGACAACCTCGTCGAACGGCAGGATCGCGTTGACGTCGTCGGGTTCGCGTCGTAGCCAACTGACCAGACGTGCCACGTCGGCACGTCGACGCTGACGAGCGAAGTCGTTTTCCGCGTCGGCTGTGGGAAATCCGGTGTCACGAGCCATGTCGGCGCCTCACGATCGTCGGCGGAGTACCTGGGGAAATCTCCATCAGCGTGAAGCCGACGGTATTGAGCACGATAGTCCGGCCTACCTCCAGATCGAGAGGGGTTCGCCCGTGCGGGTGGATGTGCCCGTGGACCATCACCGTCGGATCGAGGTTGTGAATCAAAGGCGTGAAGCATTCGAACCCTCGATGTGGCCGATCCTCGGCGTCGCCGACACCGCGAGCGGGACTGTGGGTGAGCAGCACATCCACGCCCGCCCGGCCGCCGGGAAGCCGCGATTGCCAGGCGTTTCGCCAGGCGAGCGAGCGAGCGCGTCGGCTCTGCTGGCGCTCGGACCATTGATTGGGACCCGTGTTGTATCGGATGGAACCACCGAGGCCCGCGATCCGCAGACCGGCGACGGTCACGATGCGTCCGTCGGCGTTGACTGCGCCGGTAGGCCCCGGCCACTGCGCAGGCATCCCGGCCCGCGTCCAACCCGATCTCTTGTTCGAATATCCGGACAGATCGGCGTCGTGGTTTCCGGGAACGAACACGCAAGGCGCATTCAGTTGGTCAGACAGGTACTCCAGATACGCAAACGGCAGATCGCCCGCGCCCAGGATCACGTCGACTCCGAGTGAACGAACTTGACTGCTCCACAGGAATTCGACGGTCTCGTCGCTGACAGCGAGAACGGAGACCATTTCGACGACGCTACCGCCACCGCGAGGTATCTGCGCTGCGAACCTCGCGGGCACGGTGTTTAGATGGACGAGTGTCAGACAGCGTCGTATCTTCCGTCCGGGCCCATCTCGTCAGCAGCATCGAGGGGCCGGACCCCACCGCGGCCTCAGTGACGTTCCTTGGTGTCGAACCGCTGGACGTGCTGCGTTTCGAATCACCCGACGGCCTGGTCCGCTACGTCACACTGGGGTGCTCGCGTCATCCGATGGGCGACCCCAACGAACTGGTCGCAGACCCCACACGCGGACCCCGCGCCGAGTTGGTACTCACGCTGCGCGGTGGCACCGGTGTGGCGTCAGGTGTGGCCAGGACGCTCGCGGTGCTGGCCGCGGCGCCGTCCGTCGAAGGCGTCGTGCTGCTCGAGGACGCACTGTTGGACCTGGGCGAGCCGCTGTGGAAGGACACTGCGTTCACGGCGGTGCTTCTCGGTGACAGCGGGATCGAAGACCTGACGCTGCCGGAGCCGTTCGACCCGGTGCGCTTCCTTGGTGTGGTCCCCCTGACCGGTACCGAAGCCGCCTGGGTGCGTCTGCGCGGCGCGGAGGCACTGAGGGAAGCGTGGACCGAGGCGGGGATCGACATCCGCGATCCGCACCGTTCCGCTGCCTCGCTCTAGCTGCGCTGGCGCTTTGTCCGTCAGATCATTCGGCGTGCACGAGGATGTCCGCCAAGTTCTCGAGACTTACCCGAACCGTCCGTGAAAATGCTTTCGTGACGATCGGGTCGGCCATCTTGCCGAATACTCCTCCCAGGCCGCTTTCGCTGTCGAGTCGGTAGGTGACCCGAGTGCCGTCACCGACTTCTTCGCAGGTCGTGGTCTGCGAGAAGCTGACCGGACTTTCGACGGACGTCGATTTCGACGATCTCGGTGGGTCGTACTCGGTGAATTCGGATGTCCACTCGAGACGCTTGCCCAGGATTCGCGAGACACCGTGCCAGCGGCTTCCCACGCCCATCGGGCCGTCGGTGATCTGTTTGCACTCGACCATCGAATTCTCCCAGTTGGGCCAGTTCTCGGCGACGGCGATGTACTCCCAGACGTCCTTGGGTGGCAACGCGATCTCCACGGATTGCTCGACTGTAGGCATGGTTGCTCCTCCACTTCTCCTTGGATCTGAATTTGCTTGTCGCAAAATGGATTTCGGGAACGGAATGAAAATGCGTACCCGTATCCATTGTCCGCCTGCGACGGTGGCAAGTACAGGGAGTCAGCGTGCGAGGTTCACAGCCAGTTGTTGCGACGGAAGAGAAAGAACAAGCCGACACACACCGACGCGATGAGGAACAGGATGGACTGATAGCCGTACTTGTAACCGAGTTCCGGCATGTTCTCGAAGTTCATCCCGTAGATACCGGCAACGCCGGTCGGCACGGCGGCGATAGCGACCCACGCGGAGATCTTGCGCATGTCGGTGTTTTGCTGCACCGCGATCTTCGCGAGTGCGGCGTCGACCAGCGAACTCAACACCTCGTCGTATTCCGAGATACGTTCGGCCACGATCGTGTGGTGATCTCGTACGTCACGGAAGTATCGCCGGATCTCCTTCGGGACGAGGCCGCCCGCGGGCTGGGTCAGCTGGAGCAGTGGCAATCCGAGTGGAGTGACCGAGCGTCGTAGTTCGACGATTTCACGTTTGAGCAGGTAGATGTGCTCGACGGCAACGGTGTTCCGCGGGTTGAACACCAACTCTTCCATGCTGTCGACGTCCTGTTCGACGAGTTGGATGACGGAGAGATAGCTGTCTACGACGTGGTCGGTGATCGCGTGCAACACCGCGAACGGGCCCATGGTGAGGCGCTCGGGGTTCTGCTCGAGTGACTTGCGCACGCTTGCCAGTTCGGAGTGATCCCCGTGCCGGACGGTCACCACGAAGTCGGGGCCGACGAACACCATGATCTCGCCGGTTTCGACGATCTCGCTCGCCGTCGCGACGGACTCGTGCGGCACGTAGACGACCGTGCGCAGCACCAGGAACATGACGTCGTCGTAGCGTTCGAGTTTCGGGCGCTCGTGTGCATGGACGGCATCCTCGACCATCAGCTCGTGGAGTCCGAAAGTTGCTGCGACATCTTGCATCTGACCTTCGTCGGGAGCGTGCATGCCCACCCAGACGAACGCGTTGTCGCGACTACGAACCTCGGCCAACGCAGCGCGGTGCGTGTACTTGCCCGGCAACCGCACGCCGTCCACGTAGACCGCGCAGTCGACGATCGCGCGGGCTGCCGGAACGGGGATCTTGGGCGCATCGGCTTGCGTCGATTTGCCGTTCGACCAATTCGGCAGTGACGGCATGGTTGGCACGCTCGCTCCTTCTCGGTCTGTAATGCAGGGGAACGGCACTACAGCGACACCTGATCGAATTGCGCTGCCGCTGCGGCGTAATCGTACGTCAGCTTCCGGCTCGCCCACCGGAGCGCGATGAAGTTGCCGATTGCTGACACACTGGAACAGTGCGAATAGACCTTCACACCCACTCCAACGCATCGGACGGCACCGACACCCCGGCTGCCCTCATGCGCGCCGCAGCCGACGCCGGACTCGACGTCGTCGCCATCACCGATCACGACACGACTTCGGGCTGGGCCGAGGCGGCGCAGGCCTTGCCGGCCGGCGTCAGCCTGGTTCGTGGAATGGAGATGTCGTGTGAAGGTCGGGGTGAGCGTGGCTGGCCGGTCGCTGTACATCTGCTTGCGTACCTGTTCGATCCGACGCACCCCGAATTCGCAAAAGAACGTGAGCGACTGCGCGCCGAACGCGTCGAACGTATCCGGGTGATGACGACCATGATGGCGCGTGACGGTCTGCCCGTCGATCCCGATCAGATCCTCGCCGACGCCGGTCCGTCCGTCGGACGCCCGCACGTCGCAGCGGCCCTGATGCGAGCGGGAGTGGTGTCGAGCATCAGTGAGGCTTTCTCCGACCTGTTGTCCAGTCGAGGACGATACGACGTTCCCAAGTACGACACTCCGCTCGAGTACGCCGTCGAACTGGTGGCAGCCGCCGGGGGAGTGACCGTCCTGGCGCATGGACGGGCCCGTTCGCGCGGCGGATTGCTTGCGCTCGACCACATCCGCGATCTGGCCGATCTGGGTCTCGGGGGTCTCGAAGTCGATCACCCGGACCATCGCAGCGACGATCGTGACGTCCTGCGCCGCCTGGCTGTCGACCTCGGTTTGGCAGTCACCGGATCCTCTGACTACCACGGCGAGAACAAGACGATCGGACTCGGCGACGAGCTCACGGACGAAGCCGAGTTCGACAAACTCGTCTCGGCCGCCACCGGCGTGGAGGTACTGGGGCGCTGATGCTCGACACCACGCTCTACCTCACCGTGTTCATCACGCTGTTCGTGATCATGGACCCGCCCGGAGTCATCCCGGTGTTCTTGTCACTCGTCGGACGTAAAAGCCGTGAAGATCGCAATCGAGCGGCATGGCAGGCCCCCGCCGTCTCCCTGGCGGTCATCTCGGTCTTTGCCATCGGGGGTCAGGCGATCCTCAACTACCTCCACATCGGCATTCCGGCGTTGCAGGGCGCCGGCGGACTACTCCTGCTTCTCATCGCACTCGAACTGCTGACCGGCAAGGCCTCCAACCGTCCGCAGGGAGCCGACGACGTCAACGTCGCACTCGTTCCTCTGGGAACGCCGATGATGGCCGGTCCCGGTGCGATAGCAGCCGTCATCGTCTTTGTCGCCCAGGCCGACGGTGAAGCGGCGTCGTATCTGGCGATCGCGTTGGCGATTCTGTCCATCCACCTCGTGCTGTTCGTGGTCCTGCGCTTCTCGACCGCACTGATCCGGATACTGGGCGAGGGCGGCATCAGTCTGCTGGCACGCATCGCCGGTCTTCTGCTCGCCGCCATCGCGGTTCAACTCATTGCGGAATCAGTCCGCGGATTCGTCGCGGGAGCGTAAGAGATGACATACGACGACAGGTACGACCGGAACGACAGGTACGAGGACGACTACCAGTACCAGGAATATCAGGACTATCAGTATGAAGACGATTACGACTATCCCGCCGACAAACGACAATGGCTGCTGGTCCGCGCTCTACGCGCCCTGAGTGGCACCGTGGCGGCCGGAATCGTGGTCTTGACACTCGTGATCATCGGTTCGGCATATCTGGGCGGCAACCGCGGATTCCCGGGTCCGGGAACAACGTCGATCACCGCGCACATTGCGGCCTCGGTGGTTGCTCTGGCCGCGCAGATCTGGTGCGACCGCAGGCGGGGTATCGCGGCGGTTGCCGGATCGGTGGTCGTGCTCGTGGTGGCGGGGCTGTTGTTGGTGACGCAGTGGTGGGGATGACTGGGTGGGGATGACGGTTCGGTTTCGAGTGTGGTGAGGAATCCGACCGCTTGGAGGATTTGATTGTGATCCGACTCTGGTGGCAAACTGGAGTTACTTCGAGGCGGCGCCACAGCCCGGCCCCGAAGTGCAGGTTTCGTCAGAATTTCTCCCGAAACCTAGATTGCATGGATACGCCAGGGCTCACCCGCCCCACACCATGACGCTTCGGATGTATTGCGGCCCACTTTCTCGCGCACGCCGAATGCTCTTCTTCTCAGTAGTCGTTCGCGGAAGAAATGATCTCTGACCGTTGTGAACGTAGTTTCGCAGCGGTCTGAAGGATTACTTCCCAGTAACCCAGCCCCGCTTGAGGCTGGACTAATCAGGAGTGTCATCGTGTCCCTCGTGACTGAAGCCATCAACGTACCCAAGGTCGAGTTGACCGACGAAGAAATCTTTGCCGCTCACGTCGGTGGCAAGCTCTCGGTCGAGACCACAGCACCGCTCGATACGCAGCGGGCCCTCTCGATCGCCTACACGCCGGGTGTTGCTCAGGTGAGCCGCGCCATCGCTGCAGACGAAACCCTCGCCGATCGATACACGTGGACCAACCGACTCGTCGTCGTGGTCAGCGACGGCACCGCGGTTCTCGGACTCGGCGACATCGGCCCCCGCGCGTCGCTGCCCGTCATGGAGGGCAAGTCGGCACTGTTCAAGAACTTTGCCGGACTGAACTCCATTCCGCTGGTTCTCGACACCAAGGACCCCGACGAGATCGTCGAGACACTCATCCGACTGCGTCCGAGCTTCGGCGCGGTCAACCTCGAGGACATCTCGGCGCCGCGTTGCTTCGAGATCGAGAAGCGCGTCATCGAAGCTCTCGACTGCCCCGTCATGCACGACGATCAGCACGGAACCGCCATCGTGGTCCTCGCGGCACTCAAGGGCGCCGTGAAGGTCCAGAGCCGCGACATCACCACACTCAAGGTCGTCATCTCCGGCGCCGGCGCTGCGGGTGTTGCCTGCGCGAACATCCTGCTCGCCGCCGGAATCAGCGACGTCATCGTGCTGGACTCGAAGGGCATCATCTCGGGTGAGCGCAGCGACCTCAACGACGTGAAGGCAGAACTCGCGGCCCGCACCAATCCCCGTGACCTGCATGGTGGTGCCATCGAGGCTCTCGAAGGTGCCGATGTGTTCCTCGGTGTCTCGGCGGGCAAGATCCCCGAGGAGCTCATCGCTTCGATGGCTCCCGAGTCGATCGTGTTCGCACTCTCCAACCCGGACCCGGAGATTCACCCCGAAACCGCGTCGAAGTACGCGGCGATCGTGGCGACGGGCCGTAGTGATTTCCCGAACCAGATCAACAACGTTCTTGCCTTCCCCGGTGTCTTCAAGGGCGCGCTCGACGCCGGCGCCCGTCGCATCACCGAAGGTATGAAGCTCGCTGCCGCCGAGGCAATCCTGTCGGTGGTCGGCGACGAGTTGGCGGCGGACAAAATCGTCCCCAGCCCACTCGACCCTCGCGTGGCACCCGCAGTAGCGGAAGCCGTCGCGGCCGCAGCGCATGCTGAGGGCGTGACCAGCTAAGAGGGACTACGAAAGCCCCGATCGGAACCCGCACACAAGGTTCCGATCGGGGCTTTTTCGTGTGTACCGAGAGCTACAGACGAGTGAGGTCGGGTGTTCGGCGTAGCCTGCCGGTCCCGGGAACCGATGCCCAGACCACCAGCGCCAGTAAGCCGTCCACGACGAGAGCCACAACCGCGACCAGGATTGCGCCGACGACCACTCGGTCGTACTTGTAGAGCGCGAGACCGTCGAAGATGTACCGGCCGAGGCCGCCGAGGTTGACGTAGGCGGCGACCGTTGCCGTGGCAATCACCTGCAGTGTCGCATTACGCAGTCCGCCGAGAATCAATGGCAGCGCATTGGGTATCTCGACGCGGAAGAGCACTTGGAGTTCGGTCATACCCATCGCCCGTGCGGCCTCGACGACGCCGCGGTCGACGCTGGCGATTCCGGCGTACGTGCCGGCGAGTAGTGGGGGAATACCAAGAATGACGAGGGCGAGAATCGGCGGCATCACTCCCAGACCCATGAGAAGAACGAGGAAGGTCAGCAGGCCGAGAGTAGGCAGTGATCGCAGTGCGTTGACCAGACTGACGACCACGATCTCACCGCGACGCAGATGGCCGATGAGTAATCCGATGGGCACCGCGATCACAGCCGAAAGTGCCACGGCCAGAACGCTGTACCAGAGGTGCTGGAGGATGCGGGTGCCGATTCCGGTGTCGCCGCTCCAATTTCCGGGATCGACGATGAAGTCCCAGGCCCCGGTGAAGATGCTCATACGGGTTCCCCCTCGGCTGACAGGACGGCGGGAACCTTCGACGAGGTCGACGTTCTGGTCCACGGGGTCAGGAATCGGCCGATCAGATACAGGATCAGATCGAGCGCCAGTGCCAGCACGACGATCGCGATGATGCCCGCAACGATCTGGTCGGGATAGTCGCGGTCGTAGCCTTGTTTGAACAGGACTCCAAGCCCGCCGATTCCGATCAGAGATCCGACTGACACCAGCGAAATATTGGTAACGGCAATAACTCTGATGTTCGCGATCATCACCGGCAGCGCCAATGGCAACTCGACCGTCAGAGCGCGTCGTAGTGGTGTGAAACCGACGGCGGTGGAGGCGTCGATGACGTTGTCCGGCACCGAGTCGAGTGCTTCGGGTACTGCCCGGATGAGCAGTGCCGTCGCATACACGCTGAGTGCGATCACGACGTTGAGAGGATCAAGGGTCTTGAGTCCGAACAACTGGGGGATGGTGACGAACAGCGCGAGCGACGGAATCGTGAACGCAATGCTCGCCAGGGTCAACGTGATTCGGCGCAGCCATCTGACGTTGCGGATCGCTGTTCCGACCGGAACGGCAATCAGGAGACCGATCAGCAAAGGAAGCAGTGCCAGATACAGATGGGTCTTCGAGTAATCCACGACCGTCGAGAAATTGTCGATGAGCCAGCGCATGCCGCTACGACCCGAATCCCTCGGTGAAGGCGACTCGGTTGCGTTCCTCGTCCTCGCGTCGACGCTGATCTGCCAATTTCGCAACGACTTCGGAACCGAGGATCCCGCCGATGACCGCGCCCTCGCCGTCGACGGCAACACCGATACCGGAAGGCGACGAGATTGCCGCATCGAGTGCTTGGCGGAGATCGCCGCCGGGGGAGAACAGCGAACCACCGGCAGACGTCGACTGAGCAAGGGTTCGTCCCGAGCGCAGGCCTTCGACGCCGGTCACGTCGATCCATCCCTGCGGGGTTCCGTTGTCCGTGACCACGAGAACCCATTCGCCCAATTCGAGACGTAGAGCCTTCAATTCGTTCTCGACGGCCGTGCGTATGGGGTGCAACGGAACCTCGTCGGCAGCGCGGAACGACAATCCCCGATAGCCGCGATCGCGTCCGACGAATCCGGCGACAAAATCCGTTGCCGGAGCGGCCAACACGTCGCGAGGTGCCGCCACCTGCTGAAGCCGCCCGCCGGGACCGAAGACGGCAATGTGATCACCGAGTTTGACTGCCTCGTCGATGTCGTGGGTGACAAAGACGATCGTCTTCTTCAGTTCGCTTTGAAGACGGAGCATTTCGGTCTGCAGATCCTCACGCACCACCGGGTCGACGGCGCTGAAGGGCTCGTCCATCAACAGGATCGGCGGATCGGCAGCCAATGCTCGCGCAACTCCCACACGTTGTTGCTGCCCACCCGAGAGTTGCCCGGGATAGCGGGTGGCAAGGGAGATGTCCAGACCGACTCGTTCGAGTACCCCCAACGCGGCTTTGCGCGCTGCGCGGCGGGACTCACCGCGCAGTACCGGAACTGTTGCGACGTTGTCGATCACGGTGCGATGCGGAAGCAAGCCGGCGTTCTGGATGACGTACCCGATGCCGAGACGCAGCTTCACCGCGTCGGTCTGGGCGATGTCACGACCGTCGACGAAGATCTTGCCCGACGTCGGTGTGATCATCCGGTTGATCATGCGCATCGACGTCGTCTTGCCGCACCCGGACGGCCCCACGAACACCGTGAACGACTCGGCCTCGATGGTGAGATCGAGACGGTCGACGGCGGTGGTGCCGTCCGGATACTGCTTGGTGACGCCCTCGAAGGTGATCACGTGACTACGAGACCGGCTTGTCGAGGCCCTGCGCCGTCACCCACGCCTTGGCCGCCGCTGCCGGCTCCGTCTTGGTGTCGCCGGACACCTGGACGTTGAGTGCCAACAACTCTTCGGTGGTGAGCTTGGCGGACACCGCATCGAGGACTGTCTTCAACTTGTCGGAAGACTTCGACGCGCGCAGCACCGGCACCACGTTCTGAGCCGGGAAATTGTTCTTCGGGTCTTCGAGAACCACGAAGTTGTTCTCCGGGATGGAGGCCGACGTCGTGAAGATGTTTGCCGCGGTGATGTCACCGGAGGAGAGAGCCTTCACGGTTGCCGGTCCACCGCCGTCGGCGATCGGAACGAAGTTGGCTGCCGAGATGTCGAGGCCGTAATTGGACTTCAAACCGGGCAATCCGGCTGGACGTTCCTGGAACTCGGCCGGAGCACCGAACTTGACCTCGGCGGAATGCGGAGCCAGATCGGCGATCGTCTTCAGGTTCCACTTGTCAGCGGTTTCCTTCGTGACAACGACGGCGTCCTTGTCCTCGGCGGATGCAGGCGTCGCAATTGCCAATTCCGACCCGAGAGCTGCGGGAAGAGCAGCGAGGACGTCAGCGGAGCTGGTGGCCGTGCTGTCGGGATCCAAGTACTGCAGGAGGTTTCCCGTGTAATCCGGAATGACACTGATGGACCCGTCCTTGAGTGCCGGAATGTACGCCTCGCGGCTGCCGACGTTGAACGACGTGGACACATCGAACCCGTTGACACGCAGTGCTTCGGCGTAGATGTTGGCGATCGTCTCGGATTCGGTGAAGTTGGCGGAGCCGACAACGATCGCGTTGGGATCGCTGTTGGAGTCACCGTCGCTGCTACCGCACGCTGTCAGTGCAGTCAGAGAGACAACGGTTGCCGCGGCTACGAGCCAACGGTTGGAACGAAATCGTGAGGTGCGCATGAGCGTCCTTCCGGTTTTTCGGGCGTCCCGTGTTTCGGGCGTCGGAAACCATTCCCTTGTGGCGAAGCCACCCGAGTGACTTCGACGGCGCCGCCACCGAGTGGCTGCGTCAGGACTGGTTACCGCGCATCGCCCGACAAGTGTAACGATAGGTACCGACATGGCACGGTTTTCGATCCATGGGATTGGATGTGAGGATTTCGGTGAAGAGCACACGCACGAAGTATTCGACTGTTGTTGCAGCACTGATGGTCCTGCCGATTCTCAGCGGATGCGCAAACGGTGATTCGGTGGTAGAGGGTGCCGAAGCGGAGTCTCGTGACCAGATCGTGGTGGCTGCTGACGCATCGGTGGAGAGTTCGGTGTTGGCCGAGGTGTATTCGACGGTGCTCTCCTCCTCCGGCCTGTCGGCTCGCGTCGAATCGGTGGGTGGTGGCCGAAACCAATCACTCGAGGCTCTGGACGCAGCGCGAGTCACTTTGGTGCCCGAGTTCACCGGCGCGCTGCTCGATCACTACGACCCGTCATCCCCGGCCCGCAAGGCCGACGACGTCTTCGAAGCCTTGAGTCGCTCTCTGCCGGAGGGTCTTTCGGTCTCCGACTATGCGATGGCCGAAGATCGTGCGGTCCTCGCACTCGACACCGGATACGCACAGTCGTTGGGAGCGAAGACGATAGAAGCCTTTGCTCCTTCGTGTGCCGCGGCGAGGCCGCTCGTCTCCGCGAGATTCGTCGAGGACGGGGCAGTGGAACAGTTGGCCGAGGGCGCCGAGTGTGTCTTCGCCGGTGTCGATCAGGCAACGCTGGCAGACGTACCCGGTGCACAAGTATTCGGAACCACGACGCTGTCGGCGTTGGCACAATCCGATGCCGTCACAGTGCTCGCTGATTCGAATCACGTTCTGGCTGCGCAGAATGTCGTTCCGCTCTTTCGAGCGGGCGCACTGGGAGATTCGGCTGTCAAGGCGCTCAGCGTCGTTGCCGGTGAACTGTCCACCACCGATCTCGCCGCAATGATCGAGCAGGTGCGGACCGGCAAGGCGTCAGCCTCGGAAGTCGCCCGCACCTGGTGGGACACCCGTCAGTGACATGGACGGGTGTCCCAGCCGTCAGTGACTGTTCGAGCCCACTGCTGAACTCGAATCATCCTTGGCACGAATCAGTTTCGATGCGATGAACTGGCCGAGGTCGGAAACGGCGTCTGCTGCTTCCTTCACCAGTGACGCCTGTGCGTGAGCCACGTGCCACAGTCGCGCGTACTCCACCAGGGACACGTCGACGCCGGCAGCGGAGAGCTTGTCGGTGAACGTCATGATCTGCGGGTAGAGGACTTCCTCGGAACCGACGTGAATCCTGGTGGGTGGCAACCCGTCGAGCTTGCCATGCATCGGTGCGTAGCCGGGATCAGTACGGTCGCCTCCGGCAAGGTAGGCGTCGGCGGCGTCGAAGGACCACGCTGTGTTGACCACCAGGTCGGCCTTTTTGGTAGCACTCCGATCGCCGGGATCGACCCACGGTGAGATCAGGGCAAGCGCGCCGGGGGTCACGCCGTGACGCTCGATCAGACGGATAGCGGTCGCCGCGGCCAGGCCGCCACCGGCCGAATCGCCGGCGATGGCAACGCGGTCTTCCGAATAGTCGAACTCGGTGACCAACTGCATGAAGGCTGAGACCGCGTCGTCGAGAGCGGCGGGATACGGATTCTCCGGCGCGAGACGGTAGTCCAAGGTGAAGACCGCACTGGACGACTCACGGGCGAGATGAGCTGCGAGAGAACGGTGTGTGGACAGCGAACCCAGCGTGTACGCCCCGCCATGCAGGTAGAGAACTGCGGTGGGGCGCTCGGTTGCGCCGACGGTGATCTTCTCTGCCGGTCGGCAAGCCAGCTCCAGCGGGCGCACGACGGCGCCCGCTGGAACCTGCTGTAGCGGTGCCCCGGCCTCGAGCAACAGACGTTGAATCCGATACGGCAGCCGCGAGTTGAAAGCCAGACGGAAGTACGGCTTCAACAAGAATGCGACCACGGGCAGCGGAAGGGTGAACGTGCTCACCGGCAGGGCTCCTGACTCTTTGTGCGAACTGCGCTGTGAAACGAACTCAGCTGGACTTGGGCATCATTCGGCCGGCGACGATCGCGACGATGCGCTGGTAGCCCGATCCTACGAGGCGAACCCAGGCGTCGAGTGCGATTGCGTCCATCCCGATGAGAACTCGCGGCTTGCTCTTCCGAACACCGTTGACGATCGTCTTGGCGGCGTCTTCCGGTGTGGTGCGCGCGAGCTTGCGGTCGAAGAACTCGGAGAAGACCGCAAGATCTTCACCCGGGCCTGCGGTGGCGTTGCGTGCGATGGCGGTCTTGATTCCGCCCGGGTGCACACAGGTCACCTTCACCGGGTGCTTGGCGATCAGCATTTCCTGGCGAAGCGACTCGGTGAAACCGCGAACGGCGAACTTGGCCGAGTTGTATGCGCTCTGACCCGGCATCGACAGCAGACCGAAGAGGCTCGACACGTTTACGATGTGCCCGTCGCCGGATGCGATGACGTGGGGGAGGAATGCCTTGGTGCCGTTGACAACTCCCCAGAAGTCGACGTCCATGACACGTTCGAAGTCCTTGAATTCGGACTTCTCGAAAGTGCCGTGGTAGGCGATTCCGGCGTTGTTGTAGATCTGGTTGACCTTGCCGAAATGGGCGACAACCGCGTCGGCGTACTCGAGAACCGCTTCGCGCTGGGTGACGTCGAGATGGTCCGACTTCACCTCGGCGCCGATGGCTTCCACCAGACGCGTTGTCTCGGCGAGCCCGATGGTGTCCACGTCGGAGATTGCCAACTTGGCGCCCTGGCCGGCCAGGTTCAGTGCTAGTGCGCGACCGATGCCCGATCCCGCTCCGGTGATGACTACGACCTTGCCTGCAAAATCACTCATTGTGCTACTGCCTTCTCGTCGTCGAGGTCGATCTGTGAAGTGGTCGCGGTGCCGACGGCGCCGAGATCCGAGGTGGCGACGCTGCGGTATGCCGCGAGGTCGAAATGCTTGGTGGCGTTGCGGAACTGGAAGGTGAAGCCAGGCCACAGGGTGGTGTTGTTTCCGTGCTTGTCCATGTACCAGCTGGCGCAACCGCCGTTGTTCCACACGCTCTTGGACATAGCTGCCTGCAGGTCCTTGTTGTACTTGTCCTGCTTGTCCTTGCGCACCTCGATGGTGCCGATGTCGTACTTGTCGATGGTGGTGATCGCGTCGACCAGGTAGTTGATCTGCGACTCGATCATGAAGACCATCGACGAATGTCCGAGGCCGGTGTTGGGTCCGACGAGGAAGAACATGTTGGGGAAGTTGGCAACTGCCGCGCCCTTGTATCCCTGCATGCCGGTCTCTTCGAAGACCTCGGCGAGCGAGCGTCCGTCCTTGCCGAAGATTCCCGCGAAGGTGGGGGAGTCGGTGACGTGGAATCCGGTCGCCACGACGATGGCATCGATCTCACGGGTGGTGCCGGTCTTCGAGACGATCCCGTTGGCGGTGACCTCCTCGATGCCTTCGGTCACCAGGTCGACATTGTCCTGGGCGAGGGTGGGGAAGTAGTTGTTCGAGATCAGCATGCGCTTGCAGCCGATCTGGAAGTTGGGCATGACCTTCTTGCGAAGATCCTTGTCCTTGATCTGGGCCTTCAGGTGACGCTCGGCGGCGAACTGCAACGGCTTCATGAAGACCGGCGCCTTGGCCAGGCCGACGACCTGCGTCTCTCGCATCCAGTAGATACCGGTGCGGCACAACTTCTGGAAGCCGGGGAGGTACTTGAACGCGAGGTGCTCGATCTTGGTGTACTCGCGGTCTGCGCGGGGCAGGATCCACGGCGCCGTGCGCTGGTACACGTCGAGATGCGAGACCTTCTTGCCGATGGCCGGCACGATCTGGATGGCCGAGGCGCCGGTTCCGATGACGGCCACACGCTTGCCGGTCAGATCGGCGTCGTGGTTCCAACGCGAGGAGTGGAAGATCTCGCCCTTGAAGCCGTCGATGCCCTTGATGTCCGGAAGTGAAGGCTCACACAATGCGCCGACGGCCGAGACGACGATCTTTGCGACGAATTCGCCCTTGTTGGTGCTGACGTGCCACCGAGCAGACGCCTCGTCCCAGCGTGCGGAGAGAACGTCGCAGTCGAAGATGTGCTTGTCGAGCACCTTGTGGCGGTTGGCCACCGACTGGATGTACTTGTAGATCTCGGGCTGAGTGGAGAAGGAGCGCGTCCACTCCGGATTGAGTGCAAAAGAGTACGAGTACAAATGCGACGGCACGTCACACGCGGCGCCCGGGTAGCTGTTGTCACGCCAGGTCCCGCCGACGTCGTTGCCGCGCTCGAGAACGACGTAGTCGGTGATGCCGGCCTGTGCCAGTTTGATCGCCGCACCGAGACCGGCGAAACCACTGCCGATGATCAGTGTGCCGACGTGGCGAGTATCCGCGGCAGGTGCTGAGGTATCTGTAACTGGAAGACTCATGTAGGGAACGATATGCCTTTATTGAGTCACGGTCAATAGCTTATTGACGAATATTCAGTAGTCTATTGGGCATGGACGCAGTAAAGCGAACGCGGCTCGACCCTGCGCAACGCCGAGCGCAACTCATCGACCTCGGGGCGCGGATGCTGGCCGAACGGCCGCTCGAACAGATTTCCGTCGAGGACATCGCCGATCAGGCTGGTGTCTCGCGGGGGCTTCTGTTCCACTACTTCGCGTCGAAAAGCGAGTTCCATCTGGCGATCGTCCGACACAGCAGTGAACAGATGCTCCAGCGCACCGAGCCGAGCGAGTCGGACGATCCGATGCTCACCCTCCGCTCGGTGCTGGCGTCGTACGTCGACTACGTGACCGAGAACCGCAATACCTACGTCTCGCTGCTCCGGGGGACCGCCAGCGGGGATCCGCAGATGCGTGAGGTGTTCGAGCAGACTCGCGACATCATGGCCAAGAGAACCCTCGATCAGCTCCCGAAGATCGGCCTGACTCGAACACCTCAGGTGGAGTTGGCCGTTCGCGGTTGGATCGCGTTCGTCGAGGAAGCCACCATCAGTTGGCTCCGAGCGCCCGCCATCACCCGCGAGGAACTGATCGACCTGACGGTTCAGTCGTTGCCCGCGTTGGCACTGGCGGCCGTCGGCTTCGATGCCGGGCCGGATCTGGGTCTGCTGCAATCGAATTGACGTGAACGCAGAAAGGCCGGGCCCCACACTCCTTGCGGAATGTGGGGCCCGGCCCTTGTCAAATTACTGAGATCAGTTGGTCGGCAGGAACGCCTCGTCCAAGATCTCCTGCTGCTCCACCGCGTGGACCTTGCTCGATCCCGAAGAGGGAGCGGACATCGGACGACGCGAGATGCGCTTGATACCGGTCAAGGTCTCCGGCAGAAGGTCCGGCAGAGCCAGCCCGAGGAACGGCCACGCACCCTGGTTTGCGGGCTCTTCCTGGACCCAACGGAACTGATCCGCATTCGGGTAACGGTCCAGGGTCTCCTTGAGGCGACGCTTCGGCACGGGGTAGAGCTGCTCCATGCGCACGATGGCGATGTCGTCACGCTCGTCCTTGTGCTTCTTCGCCAGGAGTTCCCAGTACAGCTTGCCGCTGACCAGCAGAACCCGCTTGACCGATTCGCGTGCGCTTTCGCCGCTCTCGTATGCCGGCTCCTCGAAGACCGAACGGAACTTGCCCGTCGTGAAGTCCTCGACGTTGCTGACGGCAGCCTTGTTACGCAGCATCGACTTGGGCGTGAAAACCACCAGCGGACGGCGGATGCCGTCGAGGTGATGGCGACGCAGCAGGTGGAAGTAGCTGGCCGGAGTCGACGGAACCGCAACGGTCATCGAGCCTTCTGCACACAGCTGAAGGAAACGCTCGATGCGACCGGAGGTGTGGTCCGGACCCTGACCCTCGTGACCGTGCGGCAGGAGCAGCACGACGTCGGAGAGCTGACCCCACTTGGCCTCACCCGAAGAGATGAACTCGTCGATGATGGTCTGCGCGCCGTTGACGAAGTCACCGAACTGCGCTTCCCACAGGACCAGAGCGTCGGGGTTACCGACCGAGTAGCCGTACTCGAAGCCCAGACCTGCGTACTCGGTGAGTGCGGAGTCGTAGACCATGAACTTGCCGCCGTTTTCGGCGTCGGCAGCGATCTTGGCGATCGGGCTGTACTCGTTGCCGGTCTTGCGGTCGATGAGGACCGAGTGACGCTGCGTGAACGTTCCTCGCTTGGAGTCCTGACCCGCGAGGCGGATCAAGGCACCCTGCTCGGCCAACGAGCCGAACGCAAGCAATTCTGCGAACGCCCAGTCGACATGTCCCTCACGGGCCATCTCGCGGCGCTTCTCGGCAACCGGCTTGACGCGCGGGTGAACGGTGAAGCCGTCGGGGACGTTGACGAACGCATCACCGATGCGCTCGAGGACCTCGGGAGCGACAGCCGTGGTCAGGCGAGCCGGGGGAGTCTGGTCGAGTTCGACGGACTCGGACGGTTCGGGCTGGAACTTCTCGAGTTCACGGACCTCGTTGAAGACCCGTTCGAGCTGGCCCTGGTAGTCGCGAAGTGCGTCTTCGGCTTCCTTGAGCGAGATGTCACCGCGGCCGATGAGGGACTCGGTGTAGCTCTTACGAACGCTGCGCTTGGTGTCGATGACGTCGTACATGGCCGGCTGGGTCATCGACGGGTCGTCGCCCTCGTTGTGACCGCGACGGCGGTAGCAGATGAGGTCGATGACAACGTCCTTGCCGAACTTCTCACGGAAGTCGACGGCCAGCTGAGCAACCCAGACGCAAGCCTCGGGGTCGTCGCCGTTGACGTGGAAGACCGGTGCGGCGATCATCTTCGCGACGTCGGTGCAGTACTCGGACGAGCGTGAATGTTCCGGAGCGGTGGTGAAGCCGACCTGGTTGTTCACGACGATGTGCACGGTGCCACCGGTGCGGTAACCGCGAAGCAGCGAGAGGTTGAGCGTCTCGGCGACAACGCCCTGACCGGCGAATGCAGCGTCACCGTGCAGCATGAGCGGCAGGACGGTGAAGCCTTCTTCACCCTTGTCGAGGATGTCCTGCTTGGCGCGGACCAGGCCTTCGAGAACCGGGTCGACGGCCTCGAGGTGCGATGGGTTTGCGGTCAAGGAGACAGCGATGTCGTTGTCACCGAACATCTGGATGTACGTTCCGCTGGCACCCAAGTGGTACTTCACGTCGCCGGAGCCGTGAGCGGCTGCCGGGTTCATGTTGCCCTCGAACTCCGTGAAGATCTTGGAGTACGGCTTGCCGACGATGTTGGCAAGCACGTTGAGACGGCCACGGTGCGGCATGCCGATGACGACCTCGTCGAGCTGGTGCTCGGCGGCCTGGTCGATCACGGCGTCCATCATCGGGATGACGGCTTCGGCGCCTTCGAGCGAGAAGCGCTTCTGGCCGACGTACTTGGTCTGCAGGAACGTCTCGAAGGCCTCGGCGGCGTTGAGCTTGCTCAGGATGTACTTCTGCTGAGCGACCGAAGGCTTGGCGTGATGGCCCTCGACGCGGTCCTGGATCCACTGACGCTGATCCGTCTCGAGGATGTGCGTGTACTCGACGCCGACGTGGCGGCAGTACGCGTCGCGCAGCACGCTCAACACGTCGCGCAGCTTCATCTTCTCTTGACCGTGGAAGCCGCCGACCTTGAACTCACGGTCCAGATCCCACAGCGTCAGGCCGTGGCTGATGACGTCGAGGTCGGGGTGGCTGTGGAACTTGTCCTTGACGAACTGCAACGGGTCCGTGTCGGCCATGAGGTGGCCGCGGTCACGGTATGCAGCGATCAGTTCGAGAACGCGGGTGTTCTTGTCGACAGCGCCTTCCGGCACGTCCTTGCGCCACCGCACCGGCTCGTACGGGTTGCCGAGCGCGTGGAAGATCTCGTCGTAGAACTCGTCGCTGATCAGCAGGTTGTGGATCGTGCGCAGGAAATCGCCCGACTCGGCACCCTGGATGATGCGGTGATCGTAGGTCGAGGTGAGAGTCATCAACTTGCCGACGCCCATCTCGGCCAGCTTCTCGTCGCTGGCGCCCTGGAACTCGGCGGGGTATTCCATCGCGCCGGCACCGATGATGGCGCCCTGGCCCTTCATCAGGCGAGGAACGGAGTGAACCGTGCCGATACCGCCCGGGTTGGTCAGCGAAATGGTGACGCCGGTGAAGTCTTCGCCGGTGAGCTTGCCTTCACGGGCGCGTCGGACGATGTCCTCGTATGCCGCGTGGAACTGGACGAAGTTCATCGACTCGGTGTTCCGGATGGCGGCAACTACCAGTGAGCGGTTGCCGTCCTTTCCGGGAAGGTCGATCGCGAGTCCGAGATTGGTGTGCTCGGGCGTGACCGCGTTCGGCTTGCCGTCGATTTCGGCGAAGTGCCGGTTCATGTTGGGGAACGCGTTGACTGCCTGGACGATCGCGTAACCCAAGAGGTGGGTGAACGAGATCTTGCCGCCGCGGGTACGCGCGAGGTGGTTGTTGATGACGATGCGGTTGTCGAACATCAGCTTCGCGGGGATGGCACGCACGCTGGTTGCAGTCGGGATCTCGAGCGAGAGCGACATGTTCTTGACGACTGCGGCTGCGGCGCCGCGGAGAACCTTGGTTTCCTCGGCTCCGCCGGCAGGGGCGGGCTTCGCAGTAGCGGCCGCGGGCTTGGCTGCTGCGGGCTGGGCCGGGGCGGCCTTGGCGGCGGGCGCTGCCGTCTTCGCGGGGGCCGGAGCGGCAGCCTTGGCAGCCGGCGCAGGAGGTGCGGTCTTGGGGGCGGGAGGCGTGGCCTTGGGAGCAGCAGGCGGAGCTACAACAGCGGCGGGTGCAGCCGCGTTGCCGTTCGAGGCAGTCCCGTTTCCACCTCCCGTGTTCGCCGAGTCCGGCGAGTAATCGGTCAAGAATTCGTGCCAACTGGGATCCACGGACGACGGATCGTCCTGGAAGCGTTGGTACATCTCGTCAACCAGCCACTGGTTCTGTCCGAATTGGGATGTAGAACTGCTGCTCACGGCAGGTGTTCGCCTCGTTTCTATTTCGGTACCCGATCAGAGCGCCTATATACATGAGATTAGCCCGAGCGTGTGACGAGCAATTGTGCGGCACACAATTTGTGAGCTGTCTCACGGAAGTCCGTGATCTTGCGATCGCGCACTACCTCTCGGCGGTACAAATCCGTGCCGACTGTCACGCGACGGGGTTGCCTTCGATGACAGTTCTCGACGTCAGATTATTCCCCTCACGCGCCTGCGATGCATCCCAGAGTCCCGAGTAGTGACCACCGGCATACCGCAGAACATCGTGCGGGCCGTATTCAACGATACGTCCCCGGTCAACTACGACAACGAGGTCCGCTCGGGCAGCTGTCGCGAGGCGGTGAGCTACGACGACGGAAGTCCGTTTCCGGGTGACCGACCGACTTGCTTCGAGCACCATTCGTTCGGTCGCGGGATCGAGCGTCGCGGTCGCCTCGTCGAGGAGCAGAAGGTCCGGGTCGACGAGTTCGGCACGGGCCAATGCGATCAGTTGGCGTTGGCCCGCCGAGAGCCCCTGGCCGCGCTCGCCGACGGGATGATTCATGCCTCCACGCATGTCGGCTATCGAATTCAGTGCGCCGACGGAACGTGCCGCTTCCTCGATCTCCGCGTGCGACGCCGACGGCCTGCCGTACGCGATGTTGTCGGCGACCGTGCCGGTGAACAGATGGGCTTCTTGTGGGACCACGCCGAGGCGACGTCGGTACTGCGAGAGGTGGAAGTTCCGGATGTCGGTTCCGTCCACGTCGACCGATCCGGACGTCGGGTCGTAGAAGCGGGCGAGCAACTTCACGACCGTCGACTTCCCGGCACCGGTTCGGCCGACCAGAGCGACGGTCGTGCCCGGCGGGATTTGCAGATCGAAATCGGAGAGGGCGTCGACGTCCGCACCCGAGTACCGGAACCCGACCCCGTCGAGATGGACGGCGCCGTCGAGTCGTCCGGAGATCGCGATCAAATCCTCGCTGTCGGCAGTCTCGATCGAACTGCGAGTGCGCAGCAGGTCGCCGATTCGTTGCAATCCGACGTTTGCCTGTTGGTAACCATCGAACACTTGTGAGAGTTGCTGAATCGGTCCGAACAGCAGACCGAGGTAGAGCACGAAAGCGATCAGTACGCCGGGCGAAGTCGATCCGTTGGCGATCTGGTGCGCACCGACGAACACGACCGCGGCCAACGCGAGGTCGGACAGGAACGAAATGAAAGGGAAGTAGATCGAAATGGCTCGCTGCGACCGCATCCGCGATTGGCGGTAGCTCTCGGAGCGTTCTGCGAACCTACGCGCCGCACCTTCTTCGCGGCGGTAGGCCTGAGCTGCTCGCAGACCGGCGATGTTCTCCTGGAAGTCGGCATTGACGAGCGAGATCCGTTCGCGGGACTGGCTGTAGGCAACCGAGGAGATCTTGCGGAAGATCACGGTCGCAACCACGAGCGGTGGGATGACGGCCAGCGCCACCAGGCCGAGCGTCACGTCGGTCGCCAGGAGGGCGATCGAAATTCCGCCGACGGTCAGGACGCTCACGATCGCCGTCGACATACCGGTTTGGATGAACGACGAGAGCGCGTCGACGTCGGTGGTCATACGCGTCATGATGCGGCCGGACAATTCCCGTTCGTAGTAGTCCAGACCCAGGCGCTGCAGGTGTGCATAGCTGCGTACGCGGAGCCCGAACAACACGCGTTCACCGGCTCGGGCCGTGAGCACCGTCATGACCGCCACGATGACCCAGTCCGCTGCGACCAGGAGCGCGCCGAATGCCGTCGCGATCCAGAGTGTGGTGCTGTCTGCGGTCACGACTCCGTGGTCGATCGCATATCTGACGAGGGAGGGAAATGCGATCGCCGCGGCGGAGTCCAGGGCAAGGCACACGACAACCGCCAGTAGAACCCAGCGGACCGGCCTCAAGATCTGTCGGAGTGAGAACTGTGGATTCGATTCGCGCAGGCTCTCAGGAGCAATTCCGGGGTCTTCGCGTGCGGGTGGGAGAGCGTCGACTGCTGCCCGCAGAGACGGAGTCACCGCGATTCCGCTGAGCGCTCCGGCCATCGGTCCGCCGGCACTCTGCGCCGAAGCGGTAGTGCTGTCGGCTTCGGATTCCGGAGCCTGCGGCCACAGCTGCTCGGTTGTGGGCTCGCGGCGTTGATGTCCGAAAGCGTCAGGGCCGGCCTCGTCGATTTCGGCGGATAGTTCCGGCGGCGAGGAGAACAGGGCGCGAAAGAGCGGACATCGCGCTTCCAGCTCGTCCACGGTTCCGGAGTCGATGATCCGTCCGCCGTCGAGAACCGCGACGCGATCTGCCAGCGTCAAGGTGGATCGCCGGTGCGCGAGGATGAGCGTGGTCTGGCGCCGTCTGGCCCGGAACGCGTCGAAGATCGCGGCTTCGGTAGCCGCATCGACTGCGGAGGTCGCGTCGTCGAGGACCAGGATCCGTGGGTCGACGAGCAGTGCCCTGGCAAGTGCGATGCGCTGACGCTGGCCGCCCGACAGCGTCAGACCTCGTTCACCGACAACGGTGTCGTATCCGTCCGGGAGTGCCTCGATGAACGAATCTGCCTGTGCCAGTGCTGCTGCGTCGCGGATGTCCTCGTCGGAGGCGTCCTCGCGACCCAGTGCGATGTTGGCGGCAATGGTGTCCGAGAACAGGAAAGGTTCGTCGAAGACCAGGCTGACGGCGGCACGAAGCTGCTCACTGCGCAGTTCGCCGATGGGGAACGTCTCGCCCGCGGTATCGACGGTGACTACACCCGAAGTCGGGGCGTAGAACCGGGGGAGAAGCAAGGACAACGCGGTCTTGCCCGACGCGGCCGGCCCCACGACGGCGACGGTCTCGCCCGGTTCTATGCGGAGGTTCAGCCCGGTCAGGACGTCGCGTTCGGTGTCGAACCCGAATGCGACGTCTTCGAAAGTGACGCCGAGCGGACCGTCGGGCAGGTCCACCGGATGGTCAGGATCGGCGATGTCCGGCTGAGCGTTGATGACGTCGTAGACACGCTCGACAGCGGCGCGCGCAAGCTGCGCCATGACGATGACCGACGACAGAGTTCGGGTGACGCCGGTCATCGTCACGATGTAGGTGGCGAACGCGAGAAACGTTCCCACGGTGATCTTGTCGTGCAGTGCGAGATACCCGCCGAGGGCGATCACTCCCACCTGCCCCAGCTGGGGCAAGGCGGCCATGGTCGGCGCGAATTTCGCGTTCAACCACGCGGCGCGAAGACGCTCCGAATACAGCGTGCGGCTGTGCTTTTCGAGTTGGTCGACGGCTCGTTGTTCCTGCCCGAATCCCTTGACGACGCGCACGCCCGTGACGGTTTCCTCGACATGTTGGGCGAGGTCGGCGGCCCGCTGCTGCGCGGACCATGTTGCGGCGAAGAGCATCGGTCGCATCAGGAACACCACCAGCCCGACTGCGGGGATGACGGCGACAGCGACGAGAGTCAACAGCGGCGAGAGCCACGCCATGATGCCGATCGCGAGCACGAATTGCAGGAGCGCACCCGCGGACATGGGCACCATCGCGAGCAAACCCTGGACGAGTTGTAGATCGGTGATGGACCGGGATACCACCTGGCCTGTGCGGATCTGATCCTGCCCGCGTCCGTCGAGGCGTTGCAGCGAGCCGAGCAGGGCGAGCCGCAAGTCGTGTTGAACATCGAGCGAGAGTCGGCCGGCAAGCATCCGTCGGCCGTACTGGCACGCGAAGCGCACGACCGCGAGCAGCGCGATCGCCAGCGCGACGAACCCGATCACCTTGCCTGGGTTCTCCTGGCTTGCGGCGTCGAGCGCATAGCGGGTCAGAAGAGGAAACGAGATGTCGATCGCCGAAGCGATGACGGTCACCAGAAGCGCGCCGATGGCAACTCTTCGGTGCAACCAGCATGCGTGCGCCAAGCGGCGGATCCAGCCCGGAGCTCGATCGACCTCTCCAGCTACCGGACTGTCCGTGTTGATCGTGTTCATCGAGATCCACGGTAGACCCGGCCCCAGACAGCCTTTTCAGGTGATGTCGCGGGTCCTGGTCCGCAGCCAACCGAGCCCGCAGAACAGAACCACCCAAGCTGCCAGCATCATCGGGCCGCTCGGCCAGGACGCAAACGCGTCGACGTCGATCGACGGGGCCGCATTGATGATCGTGCCGATCGTGGCCGACACCGGAAGCGCGGCCCCGACCCCGCCGAGATCCATCGCGAGCAGCACTGCGCGGACGATCCATTCACCGAAGACGAACCACAGGATGACCGAGAGGGCACCGGCCATCGACGAACCGGTGAGCAGTGCCACCCCGGCGCCGAGCAGTGCCCACAGAGCGCACGCCAGAATGCCTGCGGCGCAGATGGCGAAGAGATCGGTGGTGAAGCTGAAGTCCCGGCCGAAGAGCAACATCGCGCCGATGCTGACTACTTCGACCGCCAACGCGTAGCCGACGGCGAATACCGCGACGACGGCAAGTTTTGCGCCGAGAACTCCGTCACGGCCGCGAGCTGTGAGGAACGTCGTGGTGAGAGTTTTGTAGCCGAATTCGGATCCGGCGGTGAGTGCTCCGAAGACAGCCGCGAACACCAGGACAAGCGTGTTGGAGACACCGAGGCTGACGCCGGTGGACACGACATCGACGTCGAAGGTGGTGTCTGCCGAATCGGCCACGGCTTCGACGAACGTCCTGGTGGAGGCAGCAATCAGCACGGCCACGACGACCGGTGCGATGGCCAGTGCCCACCAGTAGCGCAGGGTGAGAACTTTGAGTGTCTCCGCGCGCACGAGCGTGGTCATCGGTGTCCTCCGGTAGGTCCGTATGCGGCAGGGCCGTAATAGCCCGGTCCGGAACCGGGACCGGGTGGGCGGTGGTATCCGACCTGGGGAACCGCGTACTGCGGTGTTGTCATCGCGAGGAACAGTTGCTCGAGATCTGCGCCTTCGGTTGCGACGCCGAAGATCGTGACACCGGCGGCGGATGCCACCGGTGGGAGCACCGACGTGTCGGTGCCGCCCACGGCGAGCCGTCCGTCCTGCGTGATCTGGGCGTCGATGATTCCGCGAGCGGCCAATGCCGTGGCGAGGAGCGCTGGGTTGGAACACGAGACGAGCAGTCGACTGCGCTGCGAGCGGCGAAGTTCGTCCATGGTCCCTTGGTAGACGAGTGAGCCGGCGCTGACGATGACCACGCTGTCGACGGTCGCTTCCACTTCACGAAGCGCGTGACTCGAGATCAGAACCGTTCGGCCGGAACCGGCGAAGGTCTGCAGGAACTGACGAAGCCACGCCATGCCCTCGGGGTCGAGTCCGTTCGCGGGTTCGTCGAGCACGAGGATCTCGGGATCACCGAGCATCGCGGTGGCAAGGATCAGGCGTTGGCGCATTCCGAGCGAGAAGGTGCCGGTCTTGTGGACTCCGACCGATCTCAGACCGACCATGTCCAGCACCTGCGCCGCGCGCTGAGTCGGCATGCCGATAGCGGCCGCGTAGATCTCGAGGTGTCCGAGCGCCGTTCGTTTCGGATGGAGACTGCCGACGTCGAGTACTGCGCCGACGGTCCGAGCCGGGTTGGGCAGCAAACGCATCGGGGTGCCGTTGATCGTGGCCGATCCCGACGTCGGTGACACCAGTCCGAGGAGCATCCGCAACGTGGTCGTCTTGCCCGAACCGTTCGGACCGAGAAACCCGGTGATCGAGCCCGCCTGAACGTCGAAGCTCAGGTCGTTGACCGCGCGCGCCGCCTTGAACGTCTTCGTCAACCCACGAATCTCGATGGGGGCAGAGAAGGATCCCATTGCGGTGTTCGTCAATGCTGCTCCCGGGTCGGCGGCGAATACGTGATGCGAGCCTACGGCCCGGACAGCTATCTGCGGATGGCCCGGCGTGTCTCCGTCTGGGGAAGCACTGCGGCATCGTCGGCAGGCATCACGATCAGGTGGTCGGTCCACCTGGCCGGTGCCGGTCCGAAGGCTTCGCGCGCATTCTTGACGACGCCCTTGCCGATTGCACGGTTGCCCGCACCGCCGATGACCGCACCGATTCCGGCCGGAACGAGCTTGCCGAGGATCAGTGCGCTGCGCTTCGCGGCGTACTTGGTCACGAATTTCCGCACGAGGGTGCTGTTCATTCCCCTCATCGTGGGTCCGGGAATCTTGCTCGTGATTGCCGTTCCCCAATTCTTGGCTGTGATTCCGGTGGCCTTCTGCACGATCTCCATACCGGATTCGCCGAGGGCGACTGCCAGGACCAGGGCACGTCGTTGCTGGTGATCCTGTACGGAGATTCCATGCACTGACGCAATTGCCAACGTCAGCAGCGCTGACGCCTCGAGGAAGAAAGCCGATTCCGCACCGACGGCAGCGATGGACGCGACCGTTCCGACGCCCGGCACGGCGGCGGTGGCGCCGACGGCACTGCCGCTTCCGGTCACGGCGAGAATGAACATCTTCTCCATCCGCTCGACGATCTGAGCAGGTGACTCGTCGGGGTGGGCCTTACGGACATGGTTGACGTATTTGGCCACTGCGGGCGCTTGCAGGCGGCTTCCGTTGTCGAGAACGGAAACGAGGACCTTCTCGATACGCCCGCTGTCGTTGTTCGTCGACTTGCTCATTGCTGCCCCTCCACAGTTGTCCTCCTCTGAAGCGAGGTGGACCGTATCTCGAGAATAGGTGAAGTTTTCGCTGGCGGCGGTGATCACCGGGGCCATAGGCTCGTACGAGACTCGGTTTTCTTCGTGAGTTTTCCCAGGCAGGAGTTCGAGTGTTATGACCGCCACTTCGGAATCTCGTTCGACGACCATCTGGCCGACGCTGCGCTACCTCGACGCCCGTGCGGCAATCCACTTTCTGGTGAGCACCTTCGGTTTCGTGGAGAAGGCCGTCTACGGAGAGGGAGACGTGGTGGACCACGCCCAACTCGACTGGCCGGGCGGTGGCGGCATCATGTTGGGTTCGCCGCGCACCGATTCTGCGATCGCCGGCCTGCCGCCTGGAATCGGTTCGGTGTACATCGTCGTGGACGACGCGGACGCCGCCGATGCACTCCACGAACGCGCTGTCGCGGCGGGCGCCACGATCACGCAGGGATTGCGCGACGAGGACTACGGTTCGCGGGGGTTCACCTGCCGTGATCCCGAAGGTGTGTACTGGAGTTTCGGCACGTACGCAGGGGAGTAGCCCCCCGCGACCTACCTGGTGGCCCAGTGCTCTGCCGGAACCACTTCCGACGGGATGGGCGGATGAGGTGGTGTGCCGTCCCCGAACGGTCGGCCACCCAACTGTTCGCGTCCGTGCGGTTCGAGCCAGTGTGTCAATTCCGGTCCCTTGGGCACGATTCCGGAGGGATTGATCTCGGAATGCACGATGTAGTAGTGCGCTTTGATCTGTGTGAAGTCGATGGTGTCACCGAATCCGGGGGTTTGGAACAGATCGCGCGCGTAGTCCCACAGCACCGGCATCTCGCTGAGTTTGCTTCTGTTGCACTTGAAGTGGCCGTGATAGACGGGATCGAACCGCGCCAGCGTGGTGAACAGGCGCACATCGGCTTCGGTGATGGTGTCGCCCACCAGGAAACGTTGCCGGGCAAGACGTTCGGTGAGCCAGTCGAGGCGAGCGAACAGCGTGTCGTATGCCTCGTCGTACGCCTGCTGTGAACCGGCGAAACCGCAGCGGTAGACGCCGTTGTTGACGTCGCGAAAAACGTACTCGGCCACTTCGTCGATTTCGTTTCGCAAGGGCTCCGGGTACAGATCCGGTGCGCCTTCGCGGTGGTACTTCTTCCATTGCGTCGAGAAGTCGAGGGTGATCTGTGGGTAGTCGTTCGTGATCACCTTGCCCGTGGCGATCTCCACCATGGCGGGCACCGTGATTCCCCTGGGGTAGTGGGGATCTCGGGCGAAGTATGCGTCCTGCAGTCGCGGGATCTTCAGTACGGGATCGACGCCGCCCGGGTCGAGATCGAAAGTCCAGCTTCGCTTGTCGTGAACCGGACCGCAGATGCCCATCGACAGTACGTCTTCGAGGCCGAGTAGGCGGCGGACGATGATGGCGCGGTTTGCCCACGGGCAGGCACGTGCCACGATCAACCGGTATCGCCCGGGTTCGACGGGGTACCCGTCGCGGCCGTCCTCGGTGATCCGGGTCGGGATGTAGTTGGTGTCGCGTTTGAATTCACGACCCTCTTCGACGAATGTCGGTTCGCTCGCGCCGTCTTCCGTACTCATCTGCGGTCCCTCTCGTTCGAGTGTCAACTGGGCAGGTGCACGTGTACCCGAGCGTATGCCCCCAGAACGTCGAATTTGGCTTTACGTGGAAGCGTCGCTCCGATCGCACTGCCGCGACTTGTGCGTAGCTGCGGGATCAATCCGGAATCGAGAGCGTCCTCCGCAGCGAGAAGCGTTACTGCGCAGCCGATCCCGTGACGGCGATGCGCTGGAGCAGTCAGGGTCGTGAGATCTGCCACGAATCCCTGAAATTCGGAGTACGCCGCGCATCCGAGCACCTCGGCGGAATCGGTGAGGGCGGTGAACCACCGCGTCCGGTTCCCGAGGTCGGCTGTGGTGCTGTCGTCGGGTGGGCACAGCGCAGCGACGGCGAGGGCATCGTCGATGTCGTGGGAAATCAGTAGTTGCTCGTCGGGCGGCGCGTCCGTGTAGTCGCCGAGGAAAGCGAGATCGACGGGGCCGGTGATTCTGCCGCCGTGATCGCCGGCGATCTCGAGCAGACGCGCCGGTTGCAGCAGGGCGTCGACGGAGATGTCCTCGGTGCGCTCGATGAACCACTGCGGCCCGACGATCGCACCTGAGCCTGCCAGATCGAGAACGTGGATGTCGTCGCCGACGACGCGGGCCGTGTGTGCCGGCCGAAGTGCCGAGTCGCCGAGGCCCAGTTCACGTGCCCAAGCGAGTCGGATGATGTCGAGGTGATGTTCGTCCACTCGCTACAGGCTAGTCCGATTCGAACGGGTTGATCGAGATGGACAGAGGTCGTATATTCCATGTGGACTATTTCAGGTGGAATAGTCAAGAAATAGTCAATTGCGGCTTGTCAGGGAGGGGGACTCATGGGTGACGTGTCACTGACGCCTCTGGGAATCACCGTTCTGGGCCTGCTGTCCGAGCGTTCGATGCATCCGTACGAGATGTATCAACTGGCCTCGGTTCGCCGGGGCGATCAGTTGGTGAAGATCAAGCCGGGATCGCTCTATCACACGGTTTCCCGGTTGGAGAAGCAGGAACTTCTGGCTTCGATCGGGACCGATCGTGAGGGCAACCGGCCCGAACGGACGACGTACGAGATCACCGCCCGGGGCCGTGAGGCCCTCGAGCATCAACTACGTGAGATGTTGGCGGTTCCGGTGCGGGAGTATCCGCGGTTGCCGCTCGCGCTCGCCGAAATGCACAACCTCTCCGCGTCCACCGCGTGTCAGATGCTTCGAATTCGTCTCGCGCACCTCGACAAGACGATCGCGAAATTCGAGGCCGACTACGAAGCGCTGAAGGCGGCGGAAAAACCACGAATCTTCACGGTGGGCGCGGACTACGCCCACGCACTGACCGTCGCCGAAAGAGAGTGGATCGGCGCGTTGGTGACAGACATCGAGAGCGGCGAAATGCCCTGGCTCTCACAAGAACTTCTCGACCGGCTGGCCGGCTCCGCAGGCTCGTCCGCACTACCTAAGGACTGAAGATGGAAAAGCAGGTCAATCCCTGGCACGCGCTGTGGGCGCTGTGTATCGGGTTCTTCATGATTCTGGTGGACAGCACCATCGTCGCTGTCGCCAACCCTGCGATCATGGAGGACCTCGGCACCGACATCAACAAGGTCGTCTGGGTCACCAGCGCGTACCTGCTGGCGTACGCGGTGCCGCTGCTCGTCACCGGCCGGCTCGGTGACAGGTTCGGACCGAAGAACCTGTACATGATCGGCCTCGTACTGTTCACCGGCGCTTCACTGTGGTGTGGTCTGTCCGGCAGCGTCGAGATGCTCATCGTGGCAAGAGCTTTCCAGGGTCTGGGCGCCGCAATGATGACGCCTCAGACGATGGCCGTCATCACACGCACGTTCGCGCCGAACAAGCGTGGCGCCGCAATGGGCCTGTGGGGCGCGGTTGCCGGTGTTGCGACGCTGGTCGGTCCGCTTGCCGGTGGTGTGTTGGTCGACAATCTCGGCTGGGAATGGATCTTCATCGTCAACGTCCCGGTCGGTGTCATCGCATTCCTCCTCGCGTGGAAGCTTGTTCCGTCGTTGCCGACCAGCGAGCACAAGTTCGACATCCCCGGCGTGATTCTCAGCGCCGCAGGCATGTTCCTGCTCGTGTTCGGAATCCAGGAAGGCAGTTCGTACGACTGGAACGGATTCGTCTGGAGCCTGATCGGCGCCGGTGTGGTGTTGCTCGCGGTGTTCGTGTTCTACCAGTCGCGCAACAAGAACGAGCCCTTGCTCCCACTCGAACTCTTCAAGGACCGCAACTTCTCGCTCGCCAACGTCGCCATCACCGCGATGGGCTTCGCGATCACGTCGATGGTCCTTCCGCTGATGTTCTACACCCAGGCAGTTCGCGGACTCTCCCCGACGCAGTCGGCGCTCCTCCTCGTTCCGATGGCCGTGCTGACCGGCATTTTTGCGCCGATCATCGGCAAGCTCGTCGACAAGACGCATCCGCGCTACATTGCGGGCACCGGCTTCCTGCTGTTCGCGATCGCCCTGGGCTGGCTGGCATTGGTTATGTCTCCCGACGTCGCGATCTGGGAACTGCTCCTGCCGATCGGCCTGATCGGCTTCGCCAACGCATGCATCTGGTCGCCGCTCGCGGCCACCGCCACACACAACCTGCCTCCGATGCAGGCCGGCGCCGGCGCCGGCGTCTACAACACCACCCGGCAGGTGGGTGCGGTTCTCGGCAGTGCCGCGATCGGAGCACTGATCACCGCACGATTGGCGGCTCAGGGTCTGACCGGCGGCAGTTCCGAAGCCGGAGTGGGTCACCTACCCGAGTTCGTCCGTGAACCGTTCAGCACGGCGATGTCGGAGTCGATCTGGCTGCCCGCAGGCGTGCTGCTCATCGGCTTCGTCGCTTCGGTGTGCTTCGCTCGGCCTCTGCGCGGCGACGCACACGACGACGCGATGGCCGTCAGTGCCGAAGCGCGTCGGGAAACATCACTGCACGATTGAGATAGTCGCTCGGGTCCAGGGCTCGCTTGATCGCCCACATCGTGGCTATGTCCTCCGCAGAGAGGGCCAGGTCCAGATAGTTGCGTTTGAGCGAGCCCACCCCGTGCTCGGAACTGACGTTTCCGCCGTGATCGCGAACCAGTTCGAGGACGCTGCGGTACACGGTGTCGGCGTTCGGGCAGTTCAGGACGTTGAGGTGGATGTTTCCCTCGGCGACATGTCCGAAGAGGATCGGAATTGCCTCGGGGGCACGACTCGCGATCACCACCGCGGCGTCCTCGGCGAAGGTGGCAAGCGAGTCCAGCGGCAGCGCCGCGTCGAATTTCAGTGGGGGACCGAACAGTCCGACCACTTCGGCGAAGCATTCGCGTGCCGCCCACAAGCGCGTCGAGCCGGGGGCGTCGATCGCCACGGCCGGGGTCTGCGGTGGGCCGATGCGTTCGAGCAGCTCGGCCAGGTCTTCCAGCGGATCGTGGGCCGCGGACACCTCGGCGAGGAGGTACCACGGTCGCCCCGTCGGAACCGCGGCGTTCAAATGGTGGGCGGCCAGTTCGAGACCGCGCCCGTCCAACAACTCGAGTGCGTCGACGCCGTCGAGAGTGCGCAACACTCGCCCTGCCTCGACGACGTCTTGCAGTGCGTCGAAACCGATCAGCGACGTCACGCGGTAGGTCGGTATCTTCCGTAATTTCAGGTCGACGGAAGTGACCACCCCTAGAGTTCCTTCGCTACCGACCCACAGCGCGGGCAGGTTGTATCCGGAGTTGTCCGACAGCACTTTCGGTGACCGGCGCACAGGAGTTCCGTCGGGGAGTACCACCTCGAGTCCGAGCATCTGTTCGGCCATGTTCCCGTATCGAACCGTGTGCAGGCCACCGGCATTGGTGGAGACCATGCCGCCGATCGTCGCCGTATCCCGTGAAGCTATGTCCACGCCGAATTTCAGGCTGGCGGCGGCGGCCGCCGAATGTACCTGCGCGAGTGTCGCTCCCGCACCGACGGTGATCCGACCGGCGGCAACATCGACTTCGCCGATCGCCTGGAGGCGTTCGGTGGAGAGCAGGACGTCGTCGTGCTCGGGCACCGTCCCGGCGACCAGACCGGTTCGCCCGCCCTGAATGGTGACCGGTACGCCGCGCGAGCGGCACACGTTCAGCACTGCCGAGACTTCGGCGGTATTTCCGGGTCGGACCAGAGCGCTGGCGCGCCCGCTGTAGCGCCCTGTCTGGTCGGTGGAACGGGTCGCCAATACGTCGGCGTCGTCGACGACGAACCGGTGTCCCACAACGTCCGCGAGTGCATTTCTCAGACCGTCCACCCGACGATCGTAGGCCGGTTCGATGTGGCAGTGTGGCGGCATGACTGCTCCCGAATCGCATCCCACCCGCCTCGAGCGCTTCACCACCGATGGTGGTGCCGAGGTGGCTGTCCTGACGTTCGCGCACGGACCACTCAATCTGTTCGATCAGGCCATGTTCGACGCCGTCATCGCCGATGTTGCAGCGCTGACCGAAAACCCACCGCGCGCTGTGCTTCTGCGCGCCGAGGGCAAGGTCAACTCGGCCGGCGTCGACGTCCATGTGTTCGACGGACTGAACCCGGAGCAGGGAGCGGAATTGTGGCGCGAACTGTTCGCCCAGATCTGCCATCCGCTCGAGGCGTTGCCGTGCCCGGTCATCTACGCGGCGCACGGGCTGACGCTGACTGCTGCCTTCGAGATCTCTTTGGCCTGCGACATCATCCTCGCGGCGCCGAAGGCGAAGTTCGGACTGGTCGAGACAGTGGTCGGTCTGACGCCGTCCATGGGTGGACCGCAGCGTTTGGCCGAGCGCGCCGGTTCCGGACGGGCTCGGGAGTTGGTCATGACCGGCGATCTCTACGACGCCGCAACCCTGCACTCGTGGGGCGTCGTCAATGCCGTTCACGACGATGTCGATGCTGCGGCGCGTGCCCTGGCGGCCCGGTTGGCGGACGGGCCCACGCGAGCCCACGACGCCACCAAGCAGATCGTGGCGGCCTGGCGTTCCGGCGGGATCGCCCACGCGGATGCGGTGACTCCCGGGGTGTCCGGTGCGCTGTTCGCCACCGATGACCTACGCGGCGCTGTCCGCAGTTTCCTCGAGGTCGGACCGGGCAAAGCGGTCTACTCCGGAAAGTAAGTTTGCGACGATTATCGCCAGAGACCTCCACGAACTGTGATCCACGTCATATAGTCGAATGGCCGGTGGGTTGTCAGTGACGTGGAGGTATCGATGCGGTCGACGCTTGTGGAATACCCGTGTTCGACTCAGCTCCTCGCCGACGCCCGTGTCACCCGTGCGGGTGACGGGGTGCTTCGGTACAGCCAACTCGACCCGTCGCTGTCCGAACTCCTCGATATCGCCGTTCATCGATTCTCCTCACGCATCGCGGTGGAGGAGGTCGACGGCGAGCAGGTCACCTTCGCGGAGTTGTGGGCCGAGGCGTCGCGGGTCGCAGGCGGGCTGAAGTCGCGAGGCGTCGAGATCGGTGACCGTGTGGCCATTCGCGTCGCCGCCGGGGTGAGGTGGATGGAGGCGTGCCTCGGCGTCATTCTCGCCGGCGGTGTTCCAGTCTCCGTGGGTGTTCATCTGAGCGACGACGCGGCGGACTTCGTCATCGCGGACAGTGGCTCGGTGTTGGTGCTCGACGGGGAACTCCCACACGGTGTTCCGTTCATCGACGACGGTGCCGCCCCGGAGGAGATGGCGATCCTCGCGTACACCGCCGATTCTTCGGGCGAAATGCTGGGCGTCGAGTTGAGCAACGAGAACGTGCTCTCCGCCATCGTCGGCATTCTGCACTCGCGCGATTACGGCGTCGAAGGTGTGCGCAATCTGTTGGTGGACAATGACTTCAAGTCGGTACGGCAATTCGTGCACGTGCTCGCGACGTTGGTGGTCGGTGGAACGGTGGTCCTCGCCGGCGACTTCTGGCGTGAGAGTGTGCATACCGTCGACATCGTGACCGGGCGGCCCGAGGACCTGCTCGAGCCGCGGTTGCTCACCCTTGGACCGGCGGCGCGTGCCGGTTCGAGGTCGGTGCAGTGGATCGATTGCAGCGGGTCGCCGATCACGGCCGAACAGGAATCCAAGCTGCTGACCCTGTTCCCGGCCGCTCGGCATGTGATCGGGTGGGGCAAAACCGAGACCTGTGGGGCTGGTCTCATTCTGCCAACCGAGTCGGCGCCCACCCACCTCGGAAGCGTCGGAATCGCTTTCGGTGGAATGGAAGTGGCGTTGTACGGCCCGGATGCGCCGGGTGGTTTCGGCGAGTTGTTGTGCCGTGGACCGAGTGTCACGCGTCGGTATTGGAACTCGCCGCAAGCGACCTCGACGAGGTTCACCCAGGGGTGGTTCTGCACTCACGACACCGCGCAGATCGACCCCGATGGCTTCGTCCGTATTGTCGAACGCAACGTCGCGTAGTCACGCGAGCGTGGTCGACAAACGAGAGGGACATCATGGCGGACGAGGTTCTCACCGAGCGGCGCGGGCGGACACTGATCATCACCATCAACCGGCCCGAGGCGCGTAACGCCATCAACTCGGCGGTCAGTCACGCATTGGCCGCTGCGGTCGAAGAGCTCGATGCGGACGACGATCTGTCCTTGGCGGTGCTGACAGGAGCCGGCGGAAACTTCTGTGCCGGTATGGATCTGAAGGCATTCGTGGCCGGCGAGAACGTACTCGTGCCGGGACGCGGTCTCGGATTCACGGAAGGGCCGCCGCGTAAGCCGATCATTTCGGCGGTCGAGGGCTTCGCGTTGGCAGGCGGCACGGAACTCGTGCTTGCCACCGACCTGGTGGTCGCGTCGTCCGAAGCGAAGTTCGGTATCCCGGAGGTCAAGCGAGGGCTGGTCGCAGGTGGAGGCGGATTGTTGCGCCTGCCCAAGCGGATTCCGTACCAGAAGGCATTGGAACTGGCCCTGACCGGTGACAGTTTCACAGCCGAGGAGGCCTACCGCTACGGCTTCGTGAACACGGTGACCGAGCCGGGTAAGGCGCTCGAAGGCGCGCTGGAGCTGGCTGATCGCATCACCCGCAACGGACCGCTCGCGGTTGCGGTCACCAAGGAGATCATCGTCAAGGCCGGCGGTTGGTCCGACGACGAAGCTTTCGCGAAGCAGTTGCAGGTCATGGCGCCGGTGTTCGCGTCCGAAGATGCACGCGAGGGCGCGACGGCGTTCGCCGAGAAGCGCGCCCCGGTCTGGAAGGGGCGGTAACACCGACATGGCTACACCTGTCGCAGAGCTGCACATGCACATCGAGGGTTCTCTGGAACCCGAACAGATTTACCGACTTGCCGAGCGCAATCGAATGGACTTGCCGTACAAGGATATCGACGATCTGAAGTCGAGGTACGAGTTCACCGATCTGCAGTCGTTCCTCGATCTCTACTTCGCCAACATGGCCGTCCTGCGCACCGCGGAGGATTTTGCCGACCTGACGCGAGCGTACTTCCGCCGCGCGGCTGCCGCCGGCGTCGCGCATGCCGAGTTCTTCTTCAATCCACAGGCGCACGTGGTCCGTGGTGTTCCGCTGACCGAGGTCCTGGACGGGATCATGGATGCGGTGGCATCGAGTGAGCGCGAGTTCGGGCTCAGCAGCGCGGCAATCGCCGCCATCCTCCGAGATCAGCCCGTCAAAGACGCCGAGGAGATCTTCTCCGAGATAATTCGCCTGCAGGCTCCAATCGTCGGGCTCGGACTCGACTCCGCGGAGGTCGGCAACCCGCCGTCACTGTTCGAGGACGTGTTCGCCCGCGCGCGTGCCGAGGGTTTGCACGTTGTGGCTCACGCCGGTGAAGAGGGACCGCCCGAGTACATCTGGCAGGCGCTCGACATTCTCGGCGCCGAGCGGATCGACCACGGAGTCCGGGCACTCGAGGATCCTGCCCTGATCGAGCGTCTGGTCGACGAGGAGATTCCACTGACGGTCTGCCCGTTGTCGAACGTTCGTCTGCGGGTGTTCGATTCGCTGTCGGATCATCCGCTTCGATCGATGCTCGAGATGGGTTTGATCGTCACGGTCAACTCCGACGACCCGGCCTACTTCGGGGGATACGTCGACGACAATTTCACCGAACTGGGCCGAGCCCTGGGTCTGACCGAGGCCGAGCGAGACACCCTCGCCCGGAACTCGATCAAAGCCTCGTTTGCGAGCGATGCGCGAAAAGCGGAACTGCTGCGGCGCTGACCGTCAGTCGCCCAGCACCTGACGCAAGTATTCGTTGTCGAACACACGATTCGCGTCGTACTTGTCTCGAACGGCGACAAAGTCGTCGAGTCGGTCGTACGTCGGACGCAGGTCGTCGACGGTCCGGTTGTGCATTTTTCCCCAATGCGGCCGGCCGTCGACGGCGCGCGCGATGGCTTCCACCGCGGCGAAGTACTCCGTTTCGGGTCGGCGGTGGTACTGGTGTACCGCGATGTATGCGGTGTCGCGTCCGTGAGCAGTGGAGAGCCAGAGGTCGTCGGCGGCAGCGAAACGTACTTCGACGGGGAAAGCGACGTTGGTTCCGGACTTCTTCATCCAGCGATCGATTTCGTGAAGTGTCTCGGTGACGTGTTCGCGGGGAATCGCGTATTCCATCTCCTTGAACTTCACCCGGCGCGAAGACGCGAATACCCGGTAGCTGCGATCTGTGAACTCGCGGGCGCCGAGCAATCGGGACGACACGTTGTTGATTCTCGGGATCGCGGCCGGTGCCAGGGTGGCAACGCGGTTGACACCTTCGAAGAGTGTGTTCGAGAGGAGTTCGTCGTCGACGAACGCGCGGACCTTGCCCACCGGATCGGGTTCGGTATCTCCGGGGAGTCGCGTATTGCTCTTCGTCAGGACACGATCGGTGTGCGGGAACCAATAGAACTCGAAGTGATCCAGGCCCAGGCGATCGCCCTCGAGGGTGTCCAGTATGTGAGACAGCGTGTCGGGTTCCTCGATTGCGCGAAGTGTGAATCGCGGAACGCAGGCGAGAGTGATCTTCGAAATGATGCCGATTGCGCCCAACCCGAGGCGGCCCGCTTCGAACAATTCGACGTTTTCGTCGGCGCTTGCGGTAACGACGGATCCGTCGGCGAGAACGATCTCGATTCCGCGAATCTGCGTGGCGATACCGCCGAATCGTGCGCCGGTGCCGTGTGTGCCGGTGGACGTCGCGCCGGCCAGTGACTGGACGTCGATGTCACCGAGATTGGCCATCGCATATCCGCGTTGCCACAAGGCGTCGTTGAGAGCATGAAGGCGAGTGCCTGCAAAAACAGTGACCAGCGCACCGTCGTCGGTCGGTGTGATCGAGTCGATTCCGCTCAAGTTGTCCAGGCTGACGAGGACACCGTCAGTGACCGCGACACCGGTGAACGAGTGGCCGGCGCCGACGGCCTTCACACGTTGGCCACGCGAAGCGGCCTCGGCGACCAACGACGAAAGTTCACGGGTATTTGTCGGCGTCGCAAAGCGACGCGGCGCGGCGCTTTGAGTGCCCGCCCAGTTCTGCCAAGTGTCCGAAGCCATTACGCAATAATGTACTTGGACGGTCGTCCAGGCAAGTATTGCGCGAAGATTTTGTCATTTGCGTTCTACGATCATTGGATGCTGAACAGGCTCCCGGCGGACGAACGCCGCACACAATTGGTCGAGTCCGCCTTGTCTATTGCGGAACAGCGCGGTGTCAGTTCTGTGACGGTAAGGGCGGTGGCAGAGGAGGCCGGGGTATCGCTCGGCGTCGTTCATTACTGCTTCGAGAGCAAGGAAGCGCTGATCGCGGCAATGGGTGAAACGCTCATTCTGCAGCTCAGTGCGTCGATGCAGTATGCGTTCGCGCAGGTCCGCCATGCGCCGGATCTCAGTGGCGTGCAGGGGCTCAGGGAATTGCTGCACATCGGCCTGACCGGAATGTGGCCGACCATCGAGGCAACCCCGGATCGCCAGTTGTTGACCTACGAAATTACCGCGCAGGCACTGCGTAGTCGCAATCTCGGAGCCGAACGTGCTGGGGCGGTTGCATTTGAGCAGTACCGAATCATGGATGAGCTCGCGGTGTCGTTTCTCGAAGAGTGCGCCAAGATATCGGGCACGGTGTGGACGGAGCCGTTGAGTTCGATTGCGCGACTGAGTCTTGCAATGATCGACGGCCTTGTTCTGCGATGGCTGGTCGATCGTGACTCCGACGCGACTATTGCCGAGTTCGGAGAAATGGTTCAGGTAATCGCCAACAAAGCCGTGGTCGCGCCTCAGTAGAACCGCCATCCTGGACATACGTCCAGGATGGGTGATTGACTGGTCGCACGCCGCGACGATTGGATCATCTGTGACCAGGACCCTTGATCGACTCACTGCTGCCACGCGAGAACTCGACCCGCCTCTGGCTGCTCTGGATCTGACCACACTGCGCAGTAATGCAGCCGACCTGGTGCGCCGCGCCGGTGGAACCCCGGTGCGAGTGGCGAGCAAATCGGTTCGTTGTCGGACGGTTCTGGCTGAAACTCTCGGCGACACACTGACCGCGTCCGGCGGATTCCGCGGAATCATGGCGTACTCACTGCGCGAGGCTCTGTGGCTGGTCGGGCTCGGCGCACGGGACATCCTGATGGGGTACCCGACCGCCGATCGTGGCGCCATCGCGGATCTCGCTGCCGACGACACCGCTCTCGCATCGATCACCTTGATGGTCGACGACGATGCGCAGTTGGACCTCATTCGTTCGGCGTCGACGGGGGATGCGCCTGTCCGCGTGTGTCTCGACGTCGACGCGTCACTGCGGATCGGCCCGATCCATCTGGGCGTACGACGCTCGCCACTGCGCGAACCTGGCGCGGTCGCCGCACTCGCGGCGCGTGCGCGCCAACGCGGATTCTCCGTCGTCGGAGTGATGTTCTACGAAGCCCAGATTGCCGGCCTTCCTGACACCAGTGCTCCGATCGGTTGGGTCAAGAAAGCCTCTGCCCGCGAATTGGCGTCCAGAAGGGGCGCTGTGGTCGCGGCCGTCACCGATGCCGTGGGTGCACTCGAGATCGTCAACAGCGGCGGTACGGGGTCGCTGGAGGTCAGCTCGGCCGATCCTGTGGTGACCGAGGTAACAGCAGGCTCCGGACTGTACGTACCGACCCTGTTCGACCGCTACCGTGCCTTCCGTCCCGATCCGGCGCTGTTCTTCGCGCTGTCGGCCGTGCGCAAACCGACGCCGTCGGTCACGACCCTTTTCGGCGGCGGATACATCGCGTCGGGACCTGCCGGAGCCACCCGCGTTCCGTCACCGGTCTGGCCCGCTGGTCTCAAACTGCTCCGCAACGAAGGAGCCGGCGAAGTCCAGACGCCGGTCACCGGGAAGGAAGCCGGAAACATCGCGATCGGCGACCGCGTGTGGTTCCGTCACGCCAAGGCCGGCGAGCTGTGCGAGCGCTTCGACCGCGTGTACGTGGTCGAAGCCGACGGCACCCGAACCTCGGTTCCCACCTATCGCGGCGAAGGGCAGTGCTTCGGGTAGGGCAGTGCTTCAGGTAAGACAGGCTTCGGCTAGCTCGTCAGCCTCATGAATGCACCCAGTTCGACCAATCCCGCAGGCGTACTGGGCATGTACTGCGTCAACGCGTGCGATCGAACGATGATCGCGCACCACTTGCCGCGTGAGACGGCAACATTGAGACGGTTTCGCGACAGCAGGAACGACATCCCTCGCGGGACGTCCTCGACGGCAGATGCGGCCATCGACACGATTGCCACCGCAGCCTCGCGGCCCTGGAACTTGTCGACGGTCCCGACCTCGACCTCCGTGAGACCGGCCTCGGTGAGATCGCGCTCGACGGTGCCCACCTGGGCGTTGTACGCCGCGACCACGAGAATGTCCGACTGCTCCAGCGGCCTGGTTCCCTCGAACTCGCTCGGGTCGGTCCAAGGCGTGCCGAGAAGGCCCTGGATCTGGCGAACGATTTCCTGGGACTCTTCCGGGGAGTAGGTGGAATTGCCGCGGTGATCGACGAACACCGTGTGTACTCCGGCAGCGAGTCCGTCGAGCTTCCTTGCCGCACTGACGGTTTCCTGGGAACGCAGCTTGCCCTCGTACGACAATGCGGACACGGGCGCACACAGATCCGGGTGCATCCGCCACGTTTTCTCGAGGAAGTAGCCGAGTTCGGGTGGCAGTGCGCCGTGTCCCTCGGCGAGCCAACCGAGTGCCGATTCGTCGACAGGTTCGGGGTGAGTACCTTGGCTCACCTGCGGCAACTGCTGCGGGTCGCCCAGCAGCAACAGGTTTCGCGCGGAAATCGCGACGGCAATGGTGTTCGCCAGCGCGAATTGACCTGCCTCGTCGACCACGAGCAAGTCCAAACTGCCGGCGGGAACACGATCGGTATTCGCGAAGTCCCATGCAGTGCCGCCGATGACGCAGCCGACGCCTTCCGCTTCGGCGATGAATCCGGCGTATTCCTCGGACGCGATGTCCTGCCATTCCGCGGTCTTGCTGCGGCTGCCCTTCTTTGCGACCAGTGCGGGGTCCACGCCGGCCTTCAGAATGCCGCCAAGCATGTTCTCGACCACCGAATGTGATTGTGCCACCACGCCGATTCGCCAATGGTGTTGTTCGATCAGTGTCTTGACGACACGAGCGCCCGTGTAGGTTTTGCCGGTACCGGGAGGACCTTGCACCGCCACGTAGGAATCGTCGAGGTCGAGAAGTGCGGCGGTGATGGCGTCGGCGTAGTTGTTGTCGGTGCCGACAGGTGGCAGCGGTGAACCCGAGAGGGTTCTCGGGGTGCTGCGCCTGAGAATGTCGACTGCCGCGATGTGTGGCAGTTCGGGCAGGCTCTCGCTGGCGTCGGACGCGGCAGCGGCGATGGACTTCTCCATGCGTCCGGTGGGAATCGGACGACCAGGTGCCAACGCGACCGGGGAATCGAGGTATTCGTCACCGCTGAGCAGTTCTTCCACGGTGACCACGTCGAGCCCTTCGGACTTGACCACGGCGGTGACCTTGACGCTGCTGGTGCCGCGTTGGGTGGGGTTCTCGCTTGCAACGGCATCGGGGGAGGGGGTTGCGTAGAGAGCGAACAAATCACTGCCCGGACTCAAAGATGTTCCGGTGCCGAAACTTCCGGTCAATTGGATGTGGCGACGAAACTTCTTCTGCCGCGCGGTGCTCTTGTGCCAGTCCGCTTCGATTTCGGACTGTTCGACCACCATGACGTCGCGGATGTCCACCAGGTCTTCGATCGGTGTGACCAATCGGTCGAAGTGGGCCCACCAGTACGGCTTCCGCTCGCGATTGTGGTACCCCACCGCAGCAGCCAGTAGAGCAGCTGCCTGCTGATCGGGGGTACGCGCCGAACCTGCCTTGTGTCCTGCGAATTCGCGGAGCGCGATCTCCGATTCGGTGAGCTCCTCGAGTGGAATCTTGATCTGCCCGGTCGGCTCACGAAGTTCGACGCCGTGTTCTGCGGCGCGCTCGGCAAGCCAATCGCGCAGGCGCAGAGTGGATTCGCAGTCGTATTCGTTGTAGTCGGAGATGCCCTGAAGAAGTTCCCGGGCCTGGTCGGCTTGTCCGCCGTCGCGCAATTCGCAGTAGTCGGCATAAGCGACAACCGAAGCGGCGGCATTGGTCACGTCGCCGTCGCGGCCGTGCTCACCCATGTAGAGCGGCTCGAGTTTCTTGATGCTGTACGAGCGTTGTCCGATCCGCAGGCACGCGCGGACGATCGGGTACAGGTCGACGAGCACGTTCTCGCTGAGCAGGGTGTCCACGGTCTGCTCGCCGACACCGTGACGTGCGGCCAAGCGCAACAGCGCCGATTTCTCGTACGCGGCGTAGTGGTAGATGTGCATGCCTGGATGAGCTTCTCGACGCGCGGTGACGTAATCGAGGAAGTCGAGGAGCGCCTGGCGCTCACCCTCGCGATCGTGTGCCCAGAACGGCTTGAACACGTAGTCGTCCGCAGGCCCTTCGACCACACCGAACAGATACTCCAACCCCCAATCGGTGGACCCGTCCTCGGCCCAGAGCGGATCGCCCTCGAAGTCGAAGAAGATGTCGCCGTCGTCGGGGATGGGGAGTCCGCCGAGCGCCGAGGGTTCGTAGACCTCGAATTCGGCGTCGCCGGACAGTTCCTGGCGTAGTTGAACCGCGGCCTGTGCACGGAGTTTGTCGAGTGTTTCCCGGCGGATGCCCTCGATTGGGCCGGTGCTCGCGGCGAGTTCGTCGATTGTCGTGATCCCCGAGACGATCAGCTGTTCACGCTGATTGCCGCGGACGCCCGCAACCAGCAGCAGGTCTCGATGGCTTTCGACCTCGACGCTGCAGGTGTCGCATCGACCACAACGCAGGTACCGATCGTCGAGCCACTGTGTCGGTTTCCCCTCGGCGCGGTGCTCGTCGAGGACTCGTTCGAGTTCAGCTCTACGTGCCGCGAATACCGGCGCGATGTCTCCGATGTCGTGCGACGACGTGCTGCCGTCGCCTAGCAGTAGATGAACTTGATCGGAGGCGGCAATTGCATTGCGCTCCAACGCATCCGCGTATGCGGCGAGTTGTAGAAGTGCCGACACCTTGGCGTGCCGGGAGAGCTTGCTGTCGTAGACCGCGTAGGTGTCGCCTTCGCGGACGAGGAAATCGCAGAACCCGAGGAATCGGCCGTCGAAAAAGGTTCCCTGATAAATGACTGGCGCGCCCGATCGTGCTGCCTCGACGGTGGCCAACGTGGCAGCGGTCAGGCCTGCGCGTGAGTGTTCCGGTCGCGGCATGACGACGACGCCGTCTCCGTGGTGATCGATGAACTTCTGAAGCTGTTCGCGCTCGTGCGAGTCGCCGAGGCTCGACGTCCGTTCGAGCATCGGATCCGCCTCGGCGGCCTCGGCCGCGATCAGACCGGTTCGGGCGTCGAGTTGCCGCAGCAGTGCGAACTCGCACGAGGCCGCAGCCGAGAGGTCGCTGGCGCTGTAGACGATCTGATCATCGAGTAGGAACACAGGGCGATTGTGCCATCGCTCACCGACAAGGCAACCCACCAGTAATCGCTCACGAGCCGCGGATATCGGTAGCGGCGTGCAGAATGACGATCATGCCTTTCTTCGACGGACGAACCGGTCAGGTGCACTTTCGGCATTGGCCGGCGGCAGGGGGTGCGGTGCCCACGGTGTCACTGGTCTTTCTGCACGGTCTCGGCCAGCACAGCGGCCAGTATCACCGCTTCGCGGGCGCAATGACGGCGTCGGGGATCGACGTGTGGGCGATCGATCACACCGGGCACGGTTTGTCGGAGGGTGATCCGGGAGTCGGGGCTCCGCTCTCCGATCTTGCTGCCGATGCAGCCGCGCTGGCTGACATCGCCTTGGCGGAACTGCCCGAAGTTCCGCAGGCGGTGATGGGTCATTCGTTAGGTGCCGTGACGGCGCTGACGATGCTGGCTCATCGCGATCACGATTTTGCCTCCGCAGTGCTGTGCGGCATCCCGCGCAGTGCGGTCGAGCAACACGGGTGGGCGGAACTCTCCGACGCGGGCATCCCAGTCCTGGTCGTTCACGGTACCGACGACCGGATCGCCCCGGTCGATCCCGTCCGGGACTGGGCGCGGACGCTGCGCAACGTCGAGATGCGCGAGTTCGAGGACGCCGGTCACGACCTGCTGCACGAGAAGGTTCACGCCAGTGTCACCAACGTCAGCCGTGAATTCCTTCTCGCGCATTCCAGGTAGTCCTCTCAGGAGAGCGCGCCGAGCACCTCTTTCGACGTGACGGGGTGCGAGAACATCGGGTAGTCGTAGGTGATCGCGTTCTCGTGTTCGGCGACCGAAGTGCCTGCCACGCAATCGGTGAGTGTGATGACCCGGTAACCGTTCTCGTATCCGGTGCGCATGGTCGATTCGACGCAGCAGTTGGTCAGGAAACCGCCGAGAAGGATCGTGCGAATTCCTTTGCTGCGCAGAATGAAATCGAGGTTGGTGCTGGCAAAAGTGTCGAGTCCACGCTTGCCCTCGATGACGATGTCGCCGTCTTTCGGAGTGAGGTCGTCGACGATAGCGGCGCCCCACGAACCCTTCACGAAGGCCTTTCCGTCGACGACGCCCTTGAGGATTCCGTACGGATGCGAGGTGATTTCGTTGTACCCCTCGGCGAAGGTGATCGGTGCGTGCATCACGGTGACACCCGCCGCACGGGCCGCATCGACCAGCGCGGCGGTGTTCGCGAGGAGTCCGTTCGATTCCATGACCGGTGCGACGGCCTCGTGAAGAACACCGCCCTCGGTGGTGAAGTCGTTCTGGTACTCGATGAGCACGACGGCGGTGGTCGCGGGATCCAATTCGAGCTTGTCGGTCATGGTCGGCACCTTCTCTGTTGTGGTCCGGGTCACGAATCTCCTCAATTAAACAGTTTGTCAGACAAGCAGGCAAGGGGTGGTAGCGTCGCGGCATGGATACGACTCCGTTGTCGCGCATGCCGCTCAGCCTTGCCGTGTCGGGAAGAATCCGTGCTGCCATACTCGACGGCTCGCTTCCCGTCGGCGAGGCATTGCCCACCGAACAGGAACTCGCGCAGACGTTCTCGGTGGGTCGATCGACGGTCCGTGAGGCCCTTCGGGTCCTGCAAGCGCAGGGATTGTTGACCGGCGCGGACACCACTTCTACTGCCAGGCCTCGGGTGACGCACGAGCATACGGCCGATTCCGCAGCCACAGCTCTCAGCACGGCGTTGCAGGTGGGTGCAGTTCCATTGGGCGATCTTGTCGAATTGCGAGTGCTGCTCGAAGCTGCTGCGCTGCGCACTGTCGTCGCGGTGCCGAACGGCGCCCGGGCTGCGATCGAGCGGATGCGCGTCGCAACCCTTGCCGACGACTCGGTCGCATTCCACGACGCCGATGTCGACTTTCACGTTGCGCTGGCCGGAGCCGGCGGGAACAAGGCGTTCGGGTTGGTCATGACGGTTCTCCGCGACAGCATCGCCGGCTACCTGCTGAGTGAACTCGACTCGCGCGAGAACTCGGCGGCCACGCTCGGCGCACTGCTGGCAGAGCACGAGGGTATCGCCGACGCGATCGAGCGCGGTGCAGTTGACGAGGCTGCCGTTTTGGTCGAGCGCCATGTGCGCGGATTCTACGAAGGACGAACACAATGACCACGAGTATCGATCTGTTGGGCGAGCGTCTGCAGAAAGCGGTGGGGGACAGGGCGACAACCGATCCCGACCGAATGGGTGCGTACGTCCGGGATCAATCACTGCTCACCGCAGCCGGAAGGCCCGCCGCGCTGGTCAAGGCGAAGACGGTCGACGACGTCGTTGCGGTCATGACGGTGGCCCACGAACTCGCCGTTCCGGTGGTGACACGAGGGGCGGGTACCGGGTTGGCCGGCGCTGCCAATGCGCTCGACGGGTGCATCGTCTTGAGCGTCGCGGGCATGGATCGAATTCTCGAGATCGATCCTGCCGCGCGCACCGCCACGGTGGAGCCCGGAGTGATCAACGGTGACCTGGCGGAAGCTGCTGCACAGCAGGGTCTTTGGTACGTACCGGATCCGGGAAGCCGGTCCATCTCGAGTATCGGCGGCAATCTGGCGACAAATGCAGGCGGCATCTGTTGCGCCAAGTACGGCGTCACCGGTGATCACGTTGCGGCCCTGACGGCGGTACTCGCCGACGGGCGTGTGATCCGTACCGGTGCACGGACGCGCAAAAACGTTGCGGGGCTGGACTTGACACATCTGCTCGTCGGGTCGGAGGGCACTCTCGCGGTCATCGTCGAAGCCACGATGCGGTTGCGTACGGCGCCCACTGCCGCGACCACTGTGGTCGCCTTCTTCGATTCCGCGGAGTCCGCGATTGATGCCGTCCTCGCCGTGTCGGCAGTGGCCGAACCGTGTCAGATGGAGTTGATGGACGACGTCACCATCGGCGCCGTCAATCGGCTGACCAAGATGGGGCTGGACGAATCGGCCGGGGCGATGCTGCTCATCCAGTGCGACGGTAGGTCGGCGGCCGCCGAGGCAGCGGACTGCGCCGCGGCGTGCGAAAGTGCCGGGGCCCGAGAGGTTTTCCACACCGACGATCCGGTGGAAGGTGAAGAGTTCACCGCCGCGCGCCGCATGGCCTTGCCGGCTCTCGAGGCGTTGGGCACGGTACTTCTCGACGACGTCGCGGTGCCGGTGCCGGCGTTGCCGTCCATGTTGGAATGCATTCGTGAAGCGGCCGATCGCCACGGCGTCACGATCGGAACCTTCGGTCACGCCGCCGACGGCAATCTCCACCCGACCATCGTGTTCGACGCTGCCGAATCGGGTGCGCAGGATCGTGCGGGCGGAGCTTTCGACGACATCGTTGCCGGCGCACTGGCGTTGGGCGGAACGATCAGCGGTGAACACGGTATCGGGGTTCTCAAAGCGCCGTACATGGCGGACATGGTCGGCCAGACCGAACGCGAAATGATGCTTGCAGTCAAGGCCGCATTCGATCCGAAGAACATTCTCAATCCCGGACGAGGTATCTGAGCGGTTCGTCCGTGCCTCAGTCGCCGGAAATTGCGCTACCAGACGAACGTGTTGCCGCACGACGCTTTTCAAGTGACGATGGCCCTCATGAAGCTGTTGATGCTCGGAGGAACACGGTTCCTCGGCCACGCTCTCGTCGATGACGCTTTGGTCCGGGGCTGGGAGGTGACAGTGCTCCATCGTGGGCTCACCGGAGCGCCACCACCTACAGCGGAGGTCCTGTTCGCGGATCGCACCGATCAGCGTGCGATGGTTGATGCGCTCGGTGATCGTCGATGGGATCTTGTCGTCGACACCTGGTCGGGTAGCCCCCGAGTGATCGGGGAAAATGCGCGCGTCTTACTCGGTCACGTCGACCGGTACGCATACATCTCCAGTGGGTCCGTCTACCAATGGGGCTTGCACGTAGACGAGACCTCACCAGTGGTGGCCGCATCTGCGACCTCCGATGACTACAGCGATTACGCGTCCGCCAAACGCGGGGCCGAACTCGCTGTCCTGGAATCCTTCCCGGACGCGTTACTCGCGAGGGCAGGGTTGATCCTCGGCCCGCGCGAGGACATCGGGCGGTTGCCGTGGTGGCTGCAGCGTATCGCGGCGGGCGGACGTGTCGTTGCTCCCGGAGTGCCGACCAGACCGTTGCAGTACGTCGATGCCCGCGACATCGCAACCTTTGTCCTGTCCGGACTGGCCGCCGGGATCAGCGGGGCATACGACGTCATCAGCCCGTCCGGCCACACCACTACCTCCGGACTCCTCCAGGCGTGCGTGGTTGCCACCGGTTCGGACGCTGAACTCGTGTGGATCGACGAGGACAGGCTGGCGGCCGCTGGAGCGCAGCCGTGGACACAACTTCCGTGTTGGGTGCCGCAGGAGGGTGAGTTCGCGGGCTTCCTCGAAGCCGACACCGCCAAGGCGGGGCAAGCAGGGCTGCGGTGCCGGCCCGTCGAAGACACCGTGCGCGATACCTGGGAGTGGATGCAGCGGGAAACTCTGCCGACTCAGCGGGAGGATCGTGCGGTGCACGGCCTTCCATCCGAGATCGAAAAGGAACTACTCTCCGCCGGACAGTGAAACGGGTCTGGCCCGGTTCGCATTCGAACCGGGCCAGACTCGTGAAAGACGATCGATCAGGCGTACAGGTCGCTGATCTTGGTCTTGTGAGCTTCGTGAATGATGTTGCGCTTGAGCTTGAGCGTCGGCGTCAATTCACCGGTCTCCTGGGTGAAGTCGACCTCGAGGATCGTGTACTTCTTGATCTGCTCGGGGTTGGAGACCTTCTTGTTCGCGTCGGCAACGGCCGAGTCGATCTCGGCGATCAGGTCGGCGTTCTTCACCAGATCGGCAATCGGGGTGCCGGCGGGCAGGCCGTTGCGCTCGACCCAACCGGGCAGAGTCTCCGGATCGAGGGTGATCAGTGCACCGATGAACGGCTGACCGTCGCCGACGACGAGGCACTGGCTGATCAGAGCGTGCGCGCGCAGGGAATCTTCGAGGCCTGCCGGTGCGACGTTCTTGCCGCCCGCGGTGACGATGATTTCCTTCTTGCGTCCGGTGATGGAGACGTAGCCCTCGTTGTCGATCGAGCCGAGGTCGCCGGTGTGGAACCAGCCGTCGACGATGGATTCGGCAGTGGCCTTCTCGTTGTGCCAGTAGCCGGCGAACACGACCGGGCCCTGCAGGAGGAGTTCGCCGTCCTCGGCGATCCGTGCTGCATGGCCGTTGATCGGCTTGCCGACGGTGCCGACGCGCTGCGCGCTCGAGGTGTTGACGGTGATTGCGGCGCTGGTCTCCGTGAGTCCGTAGCCCTCGTAGATCGGGATGCCGACGCCGCGGAAGTAGTGGCCGAGGCGCGCGCCGAGGGCTGCGCCACCGGAGACTGCACGCTCGCACTCGCCACCCAGAGCTGCACGCAACTTCGAGTAGACGAGCTTGTCGAATACCGCGTGCTTGAGCTTGAGTGCCAGGCCGGGGCCACCCTTTTCGAGGGATTCGCTGTATTCGATGGCGGTGGCAGCAGCCTTGTCGAAGATGCTGCCCTTACCGCCGTCGACTGCCTTCTGGCGAGCCGAGTTGTACACCTTCTCGAACACGCGGGGCACCGAGAGGATGAAGTTGGGCTTGAAGCCGGCGAATTGCTCGAGCAGCGTCGTCAGGTCCGACGTGTGGGCGACGGTGACCTTGGCGTCGAAAGCGCCGAAGGAGATCGCTCGCGCGAATACGTGGGCAAGCGGCAGGAACATCAGAGTCTTCTTGCCGGGGACCATGGACTCCGGCATCGCCAGGCGGCAGGCGTTGGACTCGGCGTAGAAGTTGGAGTGCGTCAGCTGGACACCCTTGGGGCGTCCGGTGGTTCCGGAGGTGTAGATCAGGGTCGCGGGCGAGGCAGCGGTGACCTGGTGACGACGAGTGTGCAGTTCTTCGTCGGTGATTGCCGAACCGCGACTGGACAGCTCGTCGATCGCACCCGACTCGATGACAAGAACCTCGCGGAGGGCTTCTGCGCCGTCGGTGACTTCCTTGTGAGTCTCCGCGTGCTTGGCCGTTTCGACGACCAGAAGTGTTGTCGCTGAATCCTCGAGGATCCACTGCGCCTGATCAGGGGAGGAGGTCTCGTAGATCGCGACGGTGCATCCGCCCGCAGTCCAGATGGCGTAGTCGAGAACGACCCACTCGTAGCGCGTCGCTGACAGGATAGCGACGCGGTCGCCGAGCTCGACACCTGACGCGATCAGGCCCTTGGCAACTGCGGAGACCTGCTTCGCGAATTCAGCTGCAGTGACGTCGACCCATCCACCGTTCGACGGCCTCTTGAACGGCACGAATGTGGGGTCTTCTTCGGCGTGACGGAACACGGAGTCGGCCATGGATACGTTCTCCGGAATTGAGAACGACTGTGGAACTGAGAACTCGCGCACTATTGACCCCTCCAGTGACTACTGACATTTCTGATGTGCATTGCATCACATTAGTCGTCATTTTGCACTGTCGTTACTATTCGGTAGAACTGGTCGGGCGCTGACCTGCAGTTTAGTGTGACCGCCTGTTTACAGGTACTCAGGCGACGTGTTGGAGCGTGCGACCGTGCACGGACAGCCACCGCCGAATTGCGTAGTCCAATCGGTCCGGATCCACTCCGAGTTGCTCTGCAGTAGCTGCAAGGATCTCCGAGGTGTCTCCCGGCAACTCGGTGGTGCCGAGTGTCGCGCTGATGAAGGTGTCGGCAGCGGTCCCCAGATCGGTGTGCGGAATTCCGGCCAACATCAACAGGTGGGCCCAGGTCACTTCGGAACCGTCTCCGCACGCGTCCACCCAGGCATGGTGAACGGCGTCGAGAGCGTTGTCGGAATCGGCGGCCGACAGCAGGTCCTCGACGCTGTTGATCCGCAAGTGATGGAGTTTCTCGGCGACCTGTTGGATGTGCCGTGCCTCGATCGGGACACCCGTCGCCGTGTAGCGACGCTTGTACGAGCCGATCTTGCCTGCCCACTGGTCCGAACTGCCGGCTTCCTCGAAGGTGCGGAGTAGTTCGCGTGCGCCATCCGTGACGGGTTTGTCCTCGCGGGCTTTCCGGTACGCCAGGTAGCGATCGACGACGGTCACTTCGCTGTGACCCGACGTGGACTGAACGGATTCGATGATGCACAGGGCGAGGCTCTGTCGATAAGCGTCTGACGCAACCCAGGCGGAAGGGTCGCCCAGGCGGTCACGGCACGCAGCTGCGACGGCGTCGACGGTATCGGTCGAGATGGTCACGGTTCCTCCAGAAAGCCGAATTCTTTTTGTTCCATTTGGGCTATCGGCACCGAGGAGCGAAATGTTGCACACATCACAAATTCGCAGAGATCTCTTGGACTGTGCTCAGGCTGGAGAGGTGTGCACTCAAGCGAGGAAGGACAGCACTTCGTCGTCGCTGAGTTGATGAAAGTCCTCGAATGCAGCACCGACGCCGCCTAACAGGGCAGGAACGAAGGGGCAGACGACCCGATCGGCGGAGCACGCGATCACTCTCATGGCTTCGGGGGACGCTACTGGGACCGCGACGATCACGGAGGCAGCACCCGCGGTGCGCGCGCATCGGCAGGCAACGGCGGCACTCGCGCCCGTAGCCATTCCGTCGTCGACGATCACCGCAGTGCGTCCGTGGAGGGAAACCGGGGTCCGCCCCTCGCGCAGGAGATGCGCCCGCCGTTCCAATTCGGTTCGCTCGTCGCGTTCGACGGCGACGAGTTCTCTTTTCGAGACGCGAACCGCTGCGATGACGTCGTGGTTGAGGACCCGCACGCCGCCCTCACCGATGGCGCCCATCGCCAGTTCCGGGTTGTACGGACTGCCGAGCTTGCGCACCACCACGATGTCGAGCGGAGCGTTCAGTGCCGCAGCCACCTCGGCTGCGACCGGAACTCCGCCGCGTGGGAGTCCGAGAACGACGGGCTTGTCGATACGCAAGGTCTCGAGCCGCCCGGCCAGAAATTTGCCGGCGGAAGATCGATCCCGATACTGGGTCACTGCGTTGTCCTCGAGAAGCTCGAACCCCGACCAGTTCGACGCTACTCGCTGCAGGTCACCGCGACGAGACTGTGAACCTCCGCAGCGCGAGAGCGGGATTCTTCTCGCGTACCTCGGCGATGCGAGCAGCCGAAACGAGTGCGGTGGCGACCCCGACCTGCTCGCCAAGTGAACACATCACGACGCCCATCGGGTCCACGATCATGCTGGCACCCGCGCCGCCGCGCGCGCTCTGATCTGCCGCTGCGATGTACATCGTGTTCTCGATGGCCCGGGCGCGCACGAGAGTGGTCCAGTGGTCTTCCTTGAGCGGCCCCGGCACCCACTGGGCGGGCAGGAGCAAGATGTCTGCGCCGACGTCGACGATGCGCCGGGTGACTTCCGGGAAGCGCAGGTCGTAGCAGGTCTGGAGGCCGAAGGTCAGGCCGTCGCACCCGAAAGTCTGCGGTTCGGTGATCTCGCCCGCGCGGATCACGGCCGACTCCTGGTAACCGAAAGCGTCGTAAAGATGCAGTTTCCGGTAGGTCGCCACCAGTTCGCCGTTCGGGTCCATCGCGACGAGGGTGTTGGAGATTCTGCTCACGTCGTCGATCCGCTCGTTCATTCCTGCCACGAGGAAGATTCCGAACTCCGCGGCGACCGACGCCAGCGCCGAACCGAATTCGCCGTCCAGGTCCTCCGCGGACTCGATCAAACGCTCATCCGTCTTCGGTGCGGTGAACATCGAGTATTCCGGCGCCACGACAACTTTCGCGCCGCGTGCTGCTGCATCGGAAGCCAGTGATCGCAGTGATTCGAGGTTGGCTTTCTTGTCCGTCCCCGGGGCGAATTGGGCAATCGCGACAACGGTCTGGGAGGGGGTGGCTGCGGTGGCTTCGGTCATGCTTCCTACGCTAGGCGAAACCCGCTGGGAGGGTGGATCTGTCGTAAAAGCACCCCCGGTATGTCGTCGTGTCTATACTCTATCCGCTAAACTGCTGGTCAAATGAGTGATATTGAGCGTGACCCCGAACCCCCAACATTTGCCGACCTCGACATCGATGATCGGGTACTGAAGGCACTGTCAGACGTGGGCTACGAGTCGCCCTCGCCCATTCAGGCTGCCACCATTCCGCCGCTGCTCGAAGGCAAGGACGTCGTCGGTCTCGCACAGACCGGTACCGGCAAGACCGCAGCCTTCGCAGTTCCAGTCCTGTCGCGGATCGACACGTCGATCAAGCAGACCCAGGCGCTGGTGCTTGCTCCCACGCGTGAGCTGGCGCTTCAGGTTGCCGAGGCATTCGGCAAGTACTCCGCGCACATCCCCGGACTCAACGTGCTGCCGATCTACGGTGGCCAGAGCTACGGCGTCCAGCTGTCGGGCCTGCGCCGCGGCGCACACGTCGTCGTCGGTACCCCGGGTCGCGTCATCGACCATCTCGAAAAGGGCACCCTGGATCTGACCAATCTCAAGTACCTCGTTCTCGACGAGGCCGACGAGATGCTCAAGATGGGGTTCCAGGAGGACGTCGAGCGCATCCTCCGCGACACCCCCGGCGACAAGCAGGTCGCCCTGTTCTCCGCAACGATGCCCGGCTCGATTCGCCGGATCTCGAAGCAGTACCTGAACAATCCGGTCGAGATCACCGTCAAGTCCAAGACGTCGACCGCCTCGAACATCACGCAGCGCTACATTCAGGTTGCTCATCAGCGCAAGCTCGATGCACTGACCCGAGTCCTCGAGGTCGAGGCATTCGAGGCGATGATCATCTTCGTCCGTACCAAGCAGGCCACCGAAGACCTGGCGGAGAAGCTGCGCGCCCGCGGGCACTCGGCTGCCGCGATCAACGGTGACATCGTCCAGGCCCAGCGTGAGCGGACCATCGGTCAGCTCAAGAACGGCGCCCTCGACATCCTCGTCGCGACCGACGTTGCTGCTCGAGGCCTCGACGTGGATCGAATCTCCCACGTCGTCAACTACGACATCCCTCATGACACGGAGTCGTACGTCCACCGCATCGGTCGTACCGGCCGCGCCGGTCGTCAGGGTGACGCGTTGCTGTTCGTCGCCCCGCGTGAGCGTCATCTGCTCAAGTCCATCGAGAAGGCGACCCGTCAGCCGCTTGCGGAGATGCAGCTTCCCAGTGTCGACGACGTCAACGCCCAGCGCGTGGCCAAGTTCGGTGACTCCATCACCGAGAGCCTGGCCTCGGAGAATCTCGCGATGTTCCGCAAGATGATCGAGGACTACGACCAGGAACACGACGTTCCGCTCATCGACATCGCTGCCGCTCTGGCGTTGCAGTCGCGCGACGGCGAAGCATTCTTGCTTTCTCCCGAGCCGCCGGCACCGCCGCGTCGTGAGCGCGAGCCTCGTGAACCACGTCCTCCCCGTCGTTTCGACGATGGCCCGGCCCCGCGCTCGCGTGGGCCCGAGGGCCAGGAGCTGGCCGCGTACCGCATTGCAGTCGGCAAGCGTCACCGCGTCGTTCCGGGTGCCATCGTCGGTGCCATCGCCAACGAGGGTGGGCTTCGTCGAAGCGACTTCGGGCACATCAGCATTCGCCCGGATCACAGCATCGTCGAGTTGCCGGCAGACCTCTCCAACGAGACTCTCGAAGCTTTGCGTCGCACACGCATCTCCGGCGTCCTGATCCAGCTGCAGCCTGATTTCGGGCCGCCGCAGGGACGTCCGAGTGGCCGTGGCGACCGTGGTGGCCGGGACGATCGTGGTGGACGTGACGACCGCCGCGGTGGCGGACGCGATCGCTACAACGACTGACCTACAGCTTCAACGACTGTCATGAAGACTGAAACAGGCGCTGCCATCCGCGAGGAGGACAGCGCCTGTTTTCTGTGTGGGGGGCAAGGCGCTGCGCGGTATCAGATCGGCGTCGGTGCGAGGGCGCCGTTCTTCCGGGCGTTGGTGTCGAACTGCGTGCGGTACAACTCGGCGTAGCGGCCGCCGCGCGCGAGCAGTTCCTCATGGTTGCCGCGCTCGACGATCTGGCCTGCCTCGACGACAAGGATCAGGTCCGCGGAACGGATCGTCGACAATCGGTGAGCGATCACCACCGCAGTCCGCCCGGCGAGTGCTTCGCCGAGTGCTTCCTGAACCGCAGCTTCCGACGTCGAGTCGAGATGCGCGGTGGCCTCGTCCAAGATGACGACGCGAGGCTGGGCCAGGAGCAGGCGTGCGATGGTCAGGCGTTGACGCTCGCCGCCCGAGAGGCGGTAACCGCGTTCACCCACCACGGTCTCCAGTCCGTCGGGCAGCGACGCAACCAGGTCGGTGAGCCGTGCGCGCTCCAGAACCTCACGCAGATCCCCTTCGGTGGCATCCGGTCGCGCAAGGAGCAGGTTGGATCGAAGGCTCTCGTGGAACAGGTGCCCGTCCTGCGTGACCATGCCGACGGTCTCCCGGATGGAATCGGTACTGAGGTCTCGGACGTCGACGCCGCCCAACTCGACCGAACCGGAGTCGATGTCGTAGAGGCGCGGAATCATCTGCGCCACGGTCGACTTTCCGGCGCCGGACGTGCCGACCAAGGCGACCATCTGTCCTGCTTCGGTGCGGAACGACAGGTCGTGCAACACGTCCTCGCCGCCGCGGGTGTCGAGGATCGCGACTTCCTCCAGGGACGCGAGAGACACCTTGTCCGCGGATGGGTATGCAAAAGTGACGTTCTTGAACTCGACGGACACCGGTCCCTGCGGCACCGTGCGTGCATCGGGCTTCTCGGTGATGAGCGGCGCCAGATCGAGAATCTCGAATACCCGCTCGAAGCTGACCAGGGCGCTCATGACGTCCACCCGGGCGCTGGCCAGTGCGGTCAACGGCGAGTACAGCCGCGTCAACAACAATGCCATCGCCACGACGGCGCCTGCGTCCAACTGTCCGCGCAGCGCGTAGAAACCGCCGAGTCCGTAGACGAGGGCAAGAGCAAGGGCCGAGACCAGCGTCAGCGCTGTGACGAAGACGGACTGCAGCATTGCGGTCCGGACTCCGATGTTGCGCACACGCCTGGCGCGAACCGCGAACTCCGCAGATTCTTGCGACGGGCGGCCGAACAGCTTGACCAGAGTCGCGCCGGGAGCGGAGAACCGCTCCGTCATCTGGGTGCTCATGAGCGAATTATGGTTGGCTGCTTCACGATTGAGTGCTGCAAGTTTTGCGCCCATGCGCCGTGCGGGGATGACGAAGATCGGGAGAAGTAGCAGCGCGAGGACGGTGATCTGCCAGGAGATCCCGAGCATGACGATCAGCGTGATCACCAGGGTGACCAGATTGCTGACCACTCCGGACAAGGTGTCGCTGAAGGCGCGCTGAGCGCCGATGACGTCGTTGTTGAGACGGCTGACCAGTGCTCCGGTTCGAGTTCTGGTGAAGAACGCGATGGGCATCTTCTGGACGTGATCGAAGACGGTGGTGCGCAGATGCAGGATCAGGTCTTCGCCGATGCTGGCCGAGAGCCACCGGGTCAACAGTCCCAGAGCGGCTTCGAGAAGTGCTACCAGTGCGATCAGGGCGGCAAGTTTGACGACCACGTCGACGGCGTCGCCGCCGACTATCGCGTTGACCACGCGCCCGGCCAGGACAGGTGTTGCCACGGCAAGCGCAGCAGTGACGACACTCAGTACGAGGTACCAGCTGAGGTTGCGTTTCTGTGGAACTGCGAACGTCGCGATCCGCTTCAGTGTCGCCTTCGAGAACGGGCGCCGATCTTCTTGCGCGTGCATCGCGTTGTACATCGCGTTCCACGCGGTGACTTCCATACTCATGACTTCGCCCCTCCGGTCGCCGGCCACGAAGATTACGTGGCCGGTACGACACGAAGGTAGAACCTCAACCAAACTTCAGGTCAAGTGCGGCCTCAGCGGGCCACGTCGACCACCACGCGAGGAGGGTTGCTGAGCGTCGTGACCGTGAACGGCTGCTTCTCGGTCACGCCGATGAACGACTGCGTGACTCCCTCGAAGACGTTGGACCCGTTGACCTCGGTCACGACTCCGCCGACGCCGGGGACCGGGTTGGGGCCGGAGTACTGCTCGACTCCGCTGTCGAAGGGATATGCGGAACCGTCGATCAGGACCTGGATCACTGCGGCACCCTTGATGTCCACGGGCTTACCGCTGCCTTCCTGCGTCGCCGCGTCGACGTACTTGACGCGCCAACCGGGTGTGCCGGTTCCGCCCATTTCGTAGACGACACGATCGAATCCGTCGTGCTCGCCCACTCGGATGTCGACGACGGTGAGCTTGGATTCGGTGCCCGCAGCCGACGTCTTGTCGGAGCTGTCCGTCGGGACTGGTTCTGTGGTCGACGCTGCTGCACTCGAGGTCGAGGTCGAGGTGACGGCCGAGGTGGCTGCCGTGGGAGTGGTCTCCGCGTCCTGCGAACAGGCAGTCAGGCTCACGCCCACTGCGATGGCAGCGACAGCGGCAAATGATCTCGTCCGGTTCGTTGTCATGACTCGATCGTAGGGCTCGCGTTATCGGGATCCGCGGCGGCGGTGCCCGGAGTTACCTAACCGATATCGCCGTCGACATAGAGCCACTTACCCTCTGTTCGCGCAAATCGACTGCGTTCGTGGAGCATTCCCCGCTCGCGTCCGAATGTGTAGTAAGCGCGAAATTCCACGACGCCGTCGGAATCGAACAGCCCGCCCCGTTCGGTGTCCAGGATCTCCAACCGGAGCCATTTCTGGTCGGGGTCGAGATCGAGTTGGGCTGGGCGATGGTCGGGATGCCAAGTCCGCGTGAGATATTCGTCGTCCATCGCAGCGAAAGCCGTGTAACGCGAACGCATCAGGGTTTCGGCGGTCGGTGCGTGCGCTTCACCGCTGATGTACTTTCCGCAGCATTCGGCCAACGCGTTGCCGCTGCCGCACGGGCACGGATCGGTCGGATTGGGTGTGGTGGGGCGGCGCGAAGTCACCGCCCCATTACAGCACGCGAACTCAGACCAGTTTGTGTTCGCGGTTGTCCCAGTACGGTTTGCGGAGGTCGCGTTTGAGGATCTTTCCGGTGGGATTGCGGGGAAGGATCTCGACGACGTCGATACTGGTCGGGCACTTGAACTTTGCGAGACGTTCCTGGGTGTACGTGATCAGATCGGCTTCGTCGATCTGCGCTTCGGGAGTGAGAACCACGACAGCCTTGACGGTTTCACCCCAACGGTCGTCGGGAACGCCGATGACCGCGACCTCGGCGATTGCCGGATGCTCCACCAGTACTCGTTCGATCTCGGGGGAGTAGACGTTCTCGCCGCCGGTGATGATCATGTCCTTGAGGCGGTCCTCGATGAAGACGAACCCGCCGGAGTCGGCGCGGCCCATGTCGCCGCTACGCAGCCACCCGTCTGCGGTAATCGTTTCGGCCGTCGCCTCGGGCTTACCCAGGTATCCGGGTGTGCACTGTTCGGATCGCCACCACAGCTCACCGGTCGTTCCGGTGGGCACGTCCTCGAGCGTGACGGGGTCCACCACGCGCATCTCGACGCCGGGGATCGCCGTACCTGCTGATGCCATGCGCTCGACCTGCGACTCGTCGCGGTGAACGTCCGGCATCAACGCGGTAATGACGCCTGCCATTTCGGTCATGCCGTAGACCTGCACGAATTCGGTGTCCGGCCACGCTGCGAGTGCCGCGCGCAACAGTGGGAGCGGCATGGGGGCGGCGCCGTAGGTGATGCGTTTGAATGCTTTGAAGGCGGCGACCGCCTGCTCGCCTGCGGCCAGGACTCCGGCAATGACCGGTGGGACGAGAAAGGCGATGTTGGCTCCGGCGGCGAGACCGGCGAAGATCGACGGTCCGTCGGCTTCTCTCGTGAAGTAACAGCGGCCACCGGTGTGAATTGCCATGATGGCGTAGCACGTTCCGCCGACGTGGAACATCGGCATCGCGATCAAGAATCGGTGATCCTCGTGGGCCGGCAGGATTTCGAGGACATTGTTGCTGTGCGCGAACAGGTTTCGATGCGTGAGCTGGACACCCTTGGGGCGACCGGTCGTCCCGGAACTGTAGAGAACCAGAGCGGTGGCATCGGGGCTCACCTCGGGGCGGGAGTGCAGCGGTGTGACCTCGTCGATCCACGGCTCGAATTCGTCGTGTTCACCGCCGACGGCGAAGATCGATTCGACGGCCGTCAAGCGGTCTCGCATCGCGACGACCTGGGGGAGTAGTTCGCTGCCGACGAACAGAATGCGAGCGCCACAGTCCGCGAGAACGTAATCCAGCTCTTCGCTCGAAAGTCGCCAGTTGGGAACGACATTCGCGGCGCCGAGTAGTGAGGCGGCGTAGGTGACTTCGAGACAGGACAGATGATTCTTGTCGACGAACGCGACAGTGTCGCCGGCACCGATGCCTGATTCGGCGAGGGCGGCGGCGATACGCAAGATGCGGTCCCGCCACTGAGCCCACGTGAATTCGGTCCCTTGGAAGGTCATCGCTGCTTGATCAGGCTTGACCGTCGCCCAGTGCTCTAGCCGATCGAAAATGATTCCAGCGGTGGCGTCGGACATTCGGCCGCCTCTCTCGTGTGATTGGTGTCACAAGGTTAATGTGCGCCCGGTCTTCGTATCGCTGTTTCCAGTCAATGCGCACAAGCAGGAGGGGTCGCATTCCCCCGACCCTGACCGGCTCGGCCGCAGATATCAGGGTGGTCCCCGATGGCGGGCGCGCCCGCCACCCGACAGGATGGAACCAACCATTGCGGGCGTCCGTGTTTTCACGGGCGCCCGTCACGCCCGCAAAGTAGCACCGAAGTGAACAGGAAAGGCGATCATGAGTTCGCACGCCCAGGATGTCGCGGCCCGCGCAGTCGGCCTGTCCAAGACCTACGGCACCGGAGATACCCAGGTGCACGCCCTCAGTTCGGTGTCCGCAGATTTCGCCCGCGGTGAGTTCACGGCGATCATGGGGCCGTCCGGTTCCGGTAAGTCGACGCTGATGCATTGCCTCGCCGGTCTGGATTCCGCCAGTTCGGGTTCTGTTCTCATCGGTGACACGGAACTCACGACGCTTTCCGACAAACAGATGACCCAATTGCGACGCGATCGCATCGGTTTCGTTTTCCAGGCGTTCAACCTGGTGCCGACCCTGACCGCGCTCGAGAACATCACGTTGCCGCTCGACATCGCGGGACGCAAAGCGGACCCGACCTGGTTGAACAGCGTCCTGACCAAGCTGGGTCTCGGGGATCGCCTCGATCATCGGCCGGGAGAGCTCTCGGGTGGTCAGCAGCAGCGTGTGGCGTGTGCGCGTGCGCTGGCGGGTCAGCCGGAGATCATCTTCGGCGACGAGCCGACCGGAAACCTCGATTCGAAGTCCTCCGGTGAGGTGCTCTCGATCCTGCGGGCGGCCGTCGACGAGTTCAACCAGACCGTGGTGATCGTGACGCACGATCCGCGGGCAGCGGCGTATGCCGACCGGGTGGTGTTCCTCGCGGACGGCAAGATCGTCGACGAATTGCGCGAGCCTACGGCGGATTCGGTCCTCGACCGGATGAAGCGTCTGGACGCTCCGCAGGCGGTCGTGAACGTGGAAGCCGGGGCTTGAGCACATGGCTTCGGTAAGTAACTCGCCGATGCGCAAGGTTTCCCTGCGCAACTTGGCGGCACACAAGGTGCGACTTGCGCTGACGGTTCTCTCCGTGGTGCTCGGCACGGCTTTTGTCGCGGGGTCGTTCGTTTTCACCGACACCCTCCAGAAGACTTTCGATTCGATCTTCGAGAACACCGCCCAGGGCGTCGACGTCCGGGTATCGATGGAAGAGCGCAACACCAGTGGCGTTCCGGTCGAGGATGTCGACAAACTTGCCGCAGTCGACGGTGTCCGAGCGGTGGCGCCGGCTGTCAGCGGACAGATCGTCCTGATCAACGCAGACGGCGGCGCTGTTCAGACCGGCGGCGCGCCGAGTATCGGGCAGTCCTACCTACCGCCGGGCCAGGCGATTGCCGAACCCGACACCTTCGTCGAGGGCGCGCCTCCGACGCAGACCGGTCAGGTCGCGCTGAACACCAGCGCCGCCGAGCGAGCCGGACTGAAGGTGGGGGACTCCGCCAAGGTTCTGGCACCGGCCCGCGGAATCGTGGACGTGACGTTGTCCGGCATCTACGAGGGGGCGGGCAGTGACACCGGCGGGTTCATCGGCGCGCTCTTCACCGACGAGCAGGCCCGTGGACTCTTCACCGACGGCCAACACGTCGAGTACATCGACGTCGCGGGCGACGGGGTGTCGCAGACGGAACTGCAGCAACGCGTCGAGCAGGTTTTCCCCGATCTCAAGGTGCAGACCGGCGACCAGGTTCGTGAGGAGACCAAGGCCGAGGTCGACTCGGCGCTGAGCTTCATCAACTACTTCCTGTTGGCGTTCGGCGCGATTGCTCTACTCGTCGGAACGTTCATCATCTACAACACCTTCTCGATGATCGTGGCGCAGCGTCTTCGTGAGCTGGCGCTGCTGCGCGCGATCGGTGCGAGCCGAGCGCAGGTCGGCCGTTCGGTGGTCACCGAGGCGCTCGTGGTCGGACTCATCGGCAGCATCATCGGTCTGCTCGGCGGTATCGGTCTCGCCTACGGATTGCGCAGTCTCCTCAACACATTCGACGTCGGTCTGCCGGAAGGCCCGCTCCAGGTGGGTGCCCGCACGATCATCGTCGCGTTGGTGGTCGGCGTCGTCGTCACGACGCTCAGCGCTTACGCCCCGGCTCGTCGTGCGTCGAAGATCCCGCCGGTGGCGGCCATGCGTGAGGAGTTCGCCTCCACCGGCGACTCACTGCGAGTGCGGACGTTGATCGGTGCGATTCTCGGCGTGATCGGTGTGGCACTGCTCGTGTTCGGCTCTCGCGGTACCGGTGGTGGCGCGGCGCTGATCGTCGGGCTCGGTGCGTTCTCGTTGATCATCGCGGTGCTTCTCGGGGCTCCCGCGCTGTCGCGGCCGATCGTCGGCGCGCTCGGTGCCGTGTTCGCCAAGCCGTTCGGTGCCATCGGGCGATTGGCCCGTACCAATGCGGTGCGCAATCCCCGTCGCACGGCCGCAACGGCATTCGCGTTGACTCTCGGTCTGATGCTGGTGACGGTCATCGGAGTGTTCGGTTCCTCAGCCAAGGCGAGCATCAATGCTCTTGTCGACGTGGGTGTTTCGGCCGACTACATCCTGACCGGTCCCAACGCGATCGGCGTGCCGCGAGGTGCGGCCGACGCGGTCCGACAAGTGCCCGACGTGCAGAGCGCAACGTCGTTGCACGGAGTGCGTGCGAAGGTCGACGGTGATGACGAGCAGGGCGCTTCGTTCGACGGCCCGATCGAAGGCGTGCTCGAATACAAGATCCTCGAGGGCACGGTCGATCTGACCGGCAACAACATGCTCGTCTCGAAGTCGACTGCGGACGACAAGGGCTGGACTGTGGGCTCGACCCAGACGTTGACCGGTCCCGGCGGCGTCGAGTACCAGACGGTCGTCGCGGGAGTGTTCGAGGACAACCAGCTGATCGGCTCGTGGATCGTCTCGGACGAGGCGTACAGGAAGCTGATGCCGGCCGAGAGTCTGCCGGACTTCGTGGTTCTGGTGAAGGCGAAGCCTGGCGCGGATCTGACAACGCTGCGATCCGAGCTCGAAACGGCCACGGAGAAGTACGTCGTCGTCCAGGTGCAGGATCGTGAGGAGTTCAAGGGAACTCAGGGCCAGCAGATCAACACGTTGTTGGCGATCCTCTACGGACTGCTTGCACTCGCGGTCGTGATCGCAATCCTGGGCATCATCAACACCCTGGCACTGTCGGTGGTCGAGCGGCGACGAGAAATCGGAATGCTGCGTGCTGTCGGCATGCAGCGCGGACAGATGCGACGCACGATCTACCTCGAGTCGGTGCTCATCGCGGTGTACGGCGCGGCGGTCGGAGTTGTTCTCGGCATCGCGTTCGGTTGGGCCTTCGTGAGCACTCTCGCGGATCAGGGCCTCGACAAGATCACGATCCCGTGGGGTCAGGTGGTCGGAATGCTGATCGGCTCGGGTGTGGTGGGTGTCTTGGCGGCGCTGTGGCCGGCCAACCGAGCGGCCAAGACAAAGCCGCTGGAGGCGATTGCAGACATGTAGGGCCTTCGGCCCCCGTGCGCACTTTTGGTAGCGGTAACAGCCGAAAGTGCGCACGGTACCGTTGCCACATGAGCACCCTTCAAGAAGTCGGCGAACGTGAATCCTGGCGCTGCTGGCTGTGTGATGAACCGGTCGATCCCGACATGTCCGTCAATGATCCGCGCGGCCCGAGTATCGACAGCATCAACACCGCAAAAAAGGGTGGCAAGACCAAAGGTGGCGTCGAACGCTTGGCGCACCGCGCATGCAACACCAAGAAGGGTGCGGTCAAACCTGTTGTGGAATGGCCGGATCGGCTGTTCGTCGTGGATCCCGCCCCGATCATCGGGGTCGTGGAGCAGCTCGAGCGAAAGGGTGGCCGCGTCGCCGTCGCTCGCTGCCCCGGCAAGGACGACGCCCAGGAAGCGTCGGATTGGCTGATCGATCGGTTGTCGCGTCTGGCTCCCGCGTTGAATGTCGAAACAAGCATCGACGCCGCGGGCGGGGGTTACCTGTTGGTCCTGAAAACCGTGTAGGAGGTCGGCCCCGAGTGCCGTCTTTTGCGGTACCTGTTCCGCCTCCATAGCTGTCGGGGTACGGTCGAACCGAACATGAATCCGGTTTCGAGTGCGAAGGAATCCCGATGAACCTGGCATTGACCGACGAGGAACTAGCGTTCCGCGACGAGATGCGGACGTTCTTCCGTACGCAAATCCCCGCGGACATCAGGGAGGCGTACGCCCACGGCGAGGAGTTGGGGCGCGACCGTATGGTCGAGGCGCAGCAGATCCTCAACGCTGACGGTCTGGCGGTACCGCACTGGCCGGTCGAGTGGGGCGGCAAGGACTGGACCCCGGTCCAGCACAACATCTGGCTCGACGAACTGCAGCTTGCGTCGGTTCCCGAACCGTTGGCGTTCAACGCCAACATGGTCGGTCCGGTCATCGCGGCCTTCGGCTCGCAGGAGCAGAAGGAGAAGTTCCTTCCGGCGACTGCGAACCTCGACATCTGGTGGTGCCAGGGATTCTCCGAACCCGAGGCCGGTTCCGATCTCGCTTCGCTCAAGACTCGCGCGGTCCGCGACGGAGACGACTGGGTCATCAACGGCCAGAAGACGTGGACGACGCTGGGACAGTACGCCGACTGGATTTTCTGCCTCGTGCGCACCAATCCCGATGCGCCCAAGCGTCAGGCCGGCATCTCGTTCATCCTTGTCGATCTGAAGACGCCTGGCGTCACGGTCCGCCCGATCAAGCTGATCGACGGCGGCTACGAGGTCAACGAAGTGTTCTTCGAGGACGTCCGCGTTCCGGGAGAGAACCTGGTCGGTGAAGAGAACCAGGGCTGGGGCTACGCCAAGTTCCTGCTCGGCAACGAGCGAACCGGTGTCACCCGCGTCGGGTTCTCGAAGGTTCGTCTGGCCCAGGCCAAGGCCCGCGCTGCCGAGGTCAAGGTCGGCAACGGAACACTGCTCGAAGATCCGCTCTTCGCTGCTCGTCTCGCCGAACTCGAAAACGAATTGCTTGCCCTCGAGCTCACTCAGCTCCGGGTGGTAGCCAGTTCCGCTGACGGCCAGCCGAACCCGGCGTCGTCGCTGCTCAAGCTTCGTGGCTCCGAATTGCAGCAGGCGAGCGTCGAACTGCTGATGGACGTGGCCGGCCCTGATTCACTGCCGTACGACGCGGGCAGCGACATCGCCTCCGCGAGCTGGGCGCAGCACACTGCCCCGACGTACTTGAACTACCGCAAGGTATCCATCTACAGCGGATCGAGCGAAGTGCAGCGCAGCATCATCGCCTCCTCGATCCTCGGATTGTGAGGCGTGGCATGGACTTCGAACTCAACGACGAACAAAAACTTCTCCGCGACACCACCAAGGATCTCCTCGCGCGTAGCTACGACGCCGAGAAGCGCAACGCGATCATCGACTCCGATCCCGGGTGGAGCCCGCAGGTCTGGAAGCAGTTGGCCGAGGTCGGCTTGCTCGGCCTGACATTCTCCGAGGACGACGGCGGCATGGACGCCGGCCCAGTGGAAATCGGCGCGGTCATGACCGAGATCGGTCGACGCTTGGCACCCGAGCCGCTACTCGACGCGGTCGTGACGCCGGGCGGCCTCATCTCCGAAGGTGGCAGTGCAGAGCAGCGTTCGTCGATTCTTCCCGGAGTGGCCGAGGGCACCACGTTCCTCGCGTTCGCCGACCAGGAACCCGGAATCCGTTGGCCGGCAACCGAACGGGCCACCGCGGCGGCCCAGGTCGACGGCGGCTGGACCATCACCGGTATCAAGAATCCCGTCGGCCACGGCGCGACGGCGGACATCTTGGTCGTGAGCGCTGCGCTCCCCGGCGGTGGCGTCGGACTGTTCCTCGTCAAGAGCGATGCCTCCGGTTTGGTACGCAAGTCCTACGCCACTCACGACGGGTTGCGCGGGGCGCAGATCGAGTTCACCGATACGCCGGCCGAAGCACTCGGTGAGGGCGGTGACGCTACTGCTCTGATCCAGGCCGCGCAGATCCGTGAGCAGGCCGCGCTGTGCGCCGAGGCTGTCGGAGCGATGGAAGAGGCGCTACGCCTGACCACCGAATACCTCAAGACGCGTAAGCAATTCGGGGTTCCCCTCGCAAAGTTCCAGACACTGACACACCGCGCCGCCGACCTGTACGTCTCGCTCGAGTTGGCACGCAGCATGAGTCTGTACGCAACGATGTCCCTTGCCGACGGCGTCGTCGATCCAGTGATCGCTTCGCGGGTGAAGTTGCAGATCGGGCGTTCGGCTCGGCTCATCGGCCAGGAGGCGATCCAGATGCATGGTGGTATCGGTATGACCGCAGAGTACCCGGTGGGGCACTACGTGAGCCGACTCGTCGCCATCGAGCACACCCTCGGCAGCACCGAAGATCACCTTCGGGTGTTGGCCGCCGGTGTGGCTGATCACGAGATGGTCAGCGTGGTCTGATCTTTCACGAACGACGAAGGGGCCGCATTCCGTTCCAAGGATGCGGCCCCTTCGTCGTTCAGCGGTGATTGCGCAGGACGTCCAAGCGGAGTCGGCGCTGCTCGATGTTGACGGCGCTGTCGGTGAATGCGTGTTGCCACCCGGGGTCACTCGTTCGGGCCGCCGCGTCCTGCAGAAGCGGTACGGCGTCGAAAGGGAAGCGCGCCTGCACGCTTCGCAGGGTGGAAAAGTGACTGTGACGCGAGTGGATGCCCAAGTCCTCACCCGTCGCAGCATGCTCCATCGCTTCGTTCTCCAAGGCGTTCAACAACTTTTCGGCGACGGCCAGGGGCCATGGGCGGTCGATGCCGTCGAGTAGTGCGCTGCCGTCGACGCCCAGAAGGTACTCGTCCGCGTGGCCGGCAACGATGTACTCGACGCGCTCGCGTGGGTCCGCGATGGCGACGATTCTCCGGTCGGTCGTGCGCCCGTCCCGCTCCAGAAATGCCGACGCCCACGCGGTGTTCTTCTGGAGAACGGTTGCAGCAGTCCATGATTCGATCATCACTGCGCGCCATTGCTTCTCGATGGGGATGGTGAGGGCCTCGCGTGGCGAACCGGCCATAGATTCCCACAGCGTCAGCGGAGTGGCGGTCACGACTTGCCGTAACCACCAGCGCCGGATGCCCTTGTTCTTGTAGTGGACGTCTTCGATGCCGTCACGAAATGCGAGGTCGTCGAGCGAGCCGGGCAATCGGACGGCAAGGCGCGGCCGCAAGGGCTTCGTCTCGAGCCGCACCCAGGACCGAGCCCGAGTGACCATTCGAGAGGCAAACGGAGATCGGGGGAGTTGCCGTAGTAGTTGAATTGCACGCTCACGGACCCGCACGGCTGGATCGTCGAGTGCACGCTCGAGGAGCGCGTAGTCGTGTTCACCCAGCCCGACGTCGAGATGGTCGAGGAAGTGCAGCCGGCTTGCCGTGGCCTCGTCGTCCCAAGCGATCTCGAGCTCTTCGCTCGCCAGTTCCGGGTCGACCGTACGTATGTAATCGAACCAGGCCGTACGGTCGTCCGGATCGGGCGAAAGCCACAGCTCGTCCCGGCGTGATCCGATTCGTCGTAGCTGGGCCCAATCCGGGTTCTGCTCCGCCAGGTACTGCCCGCGTCGACCGGCGAGGCGAAGTAGCGCCTCGCGGTGCTCGGGATACTTCAGCGCGGCTTCCATGAAGAGCGGAACGCTGGCAGCGGGCGCGAGGAATCCGCGTTGGTCGGCCATCGCGAACCATTCCGCGAGAGTCCAGGAACGAACCTGCAACAAGGACTGAAGTTGTTCGATCGCGAGGTCGGGAAGCAGCGGTTGAACTGCTGGATCAGTCTTCGATGCGCGCGAGTGACCTGCGTGCGCGTCTGATCGCAGGGAGGTCACCCGCCTACGGTATGGCAGGTGTGCGTCGAGCTGGGTCGCAGGGGTCGGGCGCGTGTCGGCAGATTCTGGAACAGTGGTAACCGGCGACCACAAGGAGGCGTGAGATGACAGACGGAACTGATGACGTCTTTGTCGTGGCGTCGGTGACCGAACGGCGAACGCTCATCTCCACCCGAGTGAGGGAGTGGTGTGCGGCGGGGACAGTCGAGTCGAACCGGCCGGAGTTGTCCGATGATGTCGCGCTGCTGATCGCCGGCGGCTATGCGGACGAGTCGACGCGGTCGATCCTGGCGAACCGGCGCAGTGTCGGACGTTCGTTCCCGGAGATCGGCGGCTTCTCGGAGTTGCGGTATCTCACCGACGAGCTGGCCCGCACCAGACGTCGACTGCTCGCGACTCGCATCGGCCCTGTTCAGGTTGTCCTCGAACGACGGGTGCAGGCGCTCGAGAAGCGCGTTCAGTCGATGCGGTCGGCGATCGTGCATTCCAATCGTCACTTCGCGAGCAGTGTCCGTGCCATCCGCAAGGACCGGCGCGACGGCCTGCATCTCGACGTCGAGCAACGCGAGGCTCTCTTTGCCGGGCTCACCCGTACACCGGTTCCAGCCAAGCTGCCGGTGGGGCTCGGTGTCGTGGCCAGCAGTGGAAACGCAGCACTCGACAAACTCGCCGCCCAGTTCGGGAAGGTCCAGGGAACCGGTGTCATCGCCGATGCCGGAAGGCGCATCGCGGAAGTCCTCGACGGACTGGTCGATTCAGAACCCGAGGGACGCGCCGGTGAGTACGACGCCTTGCTTTACCTCGCCGGGAATCTGTTCGACCGGATCGAAAGCTCCAGCGCGTGGCATTCCGACCACTTCGTCATTCAACGCAACCAACTCGACCTGGCCGACGAGATCACCCAGATCGCGGTCGACACCGTCGCGCTGCGTTCGATTCTTGCGGAGTTGGACGACGCGGCTGCACTGGCACGCGACGAGGGAACCCGAGCCGGAATCGCTTCGCGCAGGGAAGCGCTCGGCGCGGTCTGGGACCAGCTGGTCGAGCGCGTGGCGGCCCTCGCGCGGATCGGTGACCTGGTCGCACGGGCCGAGGATCAGTTGAGTTCGCAGCGCGCGGTTGCGCATGCAGCGAGCCTCGACAGCCGGATCGACGACCTACTTGCGCGCTCCGGCTCACGTGAACTTTCGGCTGCAAACACGCACTACGTCGGGGATCAATTCGACGGTGTGGAAGAGCTGATGTTCGCTCACCGGGCGGCGCTTTACGGGGACATTGCACTGCTGACCTCTGGGAACGAGCGTCGGGCGCCGTAGTCAGGCCGTCGCCGGAGCTGTAAGGTCGGGGGTACTGACCGGCCACACGATCGAAGTAAAGGCCGGGATTTCGCTCAATGCTCGACCCCGATGCCGATCCGGTGATGCGGGCGTACCCGCTCGAGACAGGTCGATCATGGAAGACACCGCAAGCCGCGGCATCAATGCGTTCATTTCCGAAGCTACGCAGCGTGGGGGCAAGGCTGTCCGTCTCACGCACTCACGTCGTAATCCCGTCGAGGTGACGGGCGCTGACGGTGTCAGCCGAATCGTCCGCGTGCGTTCCAAGCTCGACGGTGACTGGCAGGCCAGGCGTCAGGACGAGTCGCTCGAGAGTGACGACACCCGCTCCGAGTTCTGGGTGTTCGTCGATCTGGCAGCAGATCCGCACGAGTTCTACATGTTGCCCTCCAACGAGGTCGCCGACGACATCCGTGCCGAGGTCGACCTGTGGATCATGGACAGCCCCGGACGTAATCGCACCGGCCATCACGCGATTCCGCGTGGGCGCGTCGTGCACGGTCACGATCGTTGGGATGCGCTGGGCTTGGCCGCGGTCAAGGATCCGAGCATTTACGTCGAGACCCCGGTTGCGACCAAGCGTAAGACGTCGCCAGTCGCCGCGAAGAAGCGTCGCGCCAGCGGTGTCGAGGAGATCGAAGTCGTCGACAATCGCCTCGAGATGACAGCCGATTGCCACGGATATCGCTGGGTCGGGCGCTTCGACGAAACCACCGAGGTCGTCGAGATCATGCGCGGACCGATGGAAGGCCGCCGATTCCCTGATCCGACCGCGGCCGCAAATGCCGTCACCGGTCACATCTCAGGCGACACCGAGAGCCATGACGGTTGGTCGTTCTGGACGATCAACAACACGGCCCTCGGCGCTCATCTCAAAACTGCCTGATCTCAGGCTCCGACTGCCGCCGACACCCGTTCGAGCGTGTCCAGTTCGTTCGACGAGAGCACCAGATTCGGGGCGTCCAGTAGCGCCGGGAGCTGCTCGGGCCGGCTGACGCTCGCGATCGGTGCGGTGATGCCTGGTCGAGTCAGCAGCCAGGCCAGCGCGACGGTCGAGATCTCGCTGTCGTGTGCCTGCGCGATTGTCGCCAGTTCCGCGACGACGTCGAGTCCGGCGTCGCTGAAGTATCCGGCGGTCAGTCGTTCGCGGGAGCTGCCTTCGATGTCCGCGCGGGTCTTGTATTTTCCGGTCAGGAAGCCGGAAGCGAGAGCGAAGTACGGGAAGACGCTGATGTTGTTGTCGGTGGCGATCTGGGCAAGTTCGGGTTCGTACGACTTGCGGTGAACCAGGTTGTAGTGCGGTTGCAGGGCGATCGGCGCGGCGTAACCGTTCTCTTCGGTGATTCGCAGCCACTCCCGGACGCGATCGGGGCTGTAGTTGGAGATTCCGAGATAGCGAACCTTGCCCGCGACGACCAACGCATTGAAGGCTTCGAGAGTTTCCTCGAGCGGAGTCTGCGGGTCGTCGAAATGCGCGTAGTACAGATCGATGCAGTCCGTCTGCAGGCGCTGCAGCGACGCCTCAGCTGCGGCCGCGATGTTGTCGGCCTTCAGGCCCTTGAAATCGGGATGGCTACCCACCTTGGTGGCGACGACGATGTCGTTCTGCAGTCCCCGATCGGTGATCCATTTCCCGATGATCGTTTCGGATTCCCCACCGGAATTGCCGGGAGCCGACGCCGTGTACGAGTCGGAGGTGTCGATGAAATTTGCACCGGCTTCGGCGAACGAGTCGAGGATCTCGAAGGACGTCTTCTCGTCCGCGGTCCATCCGAAAGGGTTGCCGCCCAAGCTGAGTCGGAAGATGTCGAGATCCGAATTTCCGATGATCGCCACTGTGTGGAACTCCCGTCGATGAAGGTGGTCGCTGCATCCCGCACCGTACCCTCTCACGGCGCTGGCGATGGCGCGCCCTCGCCAGGTTCGCCGAAAAATGTATCGGATCGTGATTGCCGCCGTCCGTGTTGGGTATGGCCTCAAATACTGAATTCTTCGATGGACTGCTGATAGGAGCGTCCGATGATGATTGTGGACGAAGCCACCCGCGTCGTTCGTGGTGTGGCAGACGCAACGACGACGGTGGCCGGAGCCGTCGGCGGTGGAGTGATCGGTGGAGTGACGGGCGGGATACGTGGATCGGCGGAGGGTGTCCGAGACGGAATTCGTGCGGGTAGTTCCTCGACGCCGACGGCGGTTCTCACGATGGCGGCCGTGGGTGCGGCGGGATTGGTGGAATGGCCGGTGCTCTTGGCAGTCGGCGGCACGGCCCTGGTACTCCACGAATGGGATCGCAAGAGCGGTCGGCCGGATCGCCAGGTCAAGGCGGTTGGCCGCACGAGCAAGCCGGAACAGGTAAAGAAGGAACCGAGCGGAAACTCCCACAAGGCGGCCGGCCGGTCACAGGATCGAACTCACAGTTCTTCGCACACTCGATCCACTCACTGATGTTCTCAGCGATGGCCCGGCGTGCGGTGTCGGTGGCAACTTTGCCGCCGCGCCTGGCGTTGTCGGGACTCGCGTTGGTGGGCGGTTCGACGATTCCGCGAACCGCTGTCAGTGACGTGGCGTTGCGGACCGGCACCCTCGCGTTGGCGGGTGTGGGGATGATTCCTGCAGCAGCGGGATCGATATTCGGTGCCCCGCGAATCCCAGGTTCCGCCTATGTCTCGGCGGCCGCGTCGGCGATCAATTATCAACCCCGGGTGCGTCGGCGAATCGAACAGCGCCTTGGCCGTTCGCTCACCGACTTCGCATTGGAGTCGGCGACGTCGTTCGCGGATGTTCTGACCTATGCGCCTGCGTCATTGGGCGTGGATTTCGGGCTGCGGACGATGCTGCTGCGCGAAACTCTGGCGGCGCGAAACTCTCGGCGGGTGTGGTCATTCGAACCTGGCGGTCGCGGTGCTTCCACGAGGCCTGACCCGAGTGGTCCGGGGGAGCGTTATGCCGACAGGATCGCTGGGGTTCAGCTGGCGGCCGGGGCTGCACTGGCTACCGTGTCCGCCGGCGGTGACACCGTCGCGACGAGTATCAAGGTTTCGGCGCCGCGGCCGCTTCGGATGTCGCGCGAATCATTCGCTGCTGGTGTGTCATACGGTCTGTGTCGGACGCACCACACCGCCGTTTCGGACTCTGCGGCTCTACGCATGCTCGATCGTATTGACACCGTCCTCGTCGATCCGAGCGTCCTCTTCGACGACTCGCTCCGGGTTTCCGACATACGAGAGGTGGCCGAGTCGGATCGCGTCGCAGTGTGGGAACAAGCCAGGAAAGCTCTGAACGACGGAACTGTCGGAGTGGGAAGGCACCGCATCGGCGGCGCCGAAGTGGTCGTGCGACCCGTGCGAAAAGGTCTGGCGGAAACACTGATAGGCGAAATACGTGCGGCCGGGGTCGCAGCCGTCACGATCGACGACGACGGGCTCGGATCACTGCGAAGTGGATTCGACGAGCTCTATCCGGCGCAATCGACTGCCGAAGCCGGCCTGCGCGAGGCTCTCTCGGCGTTGGTGGCCGAGGGTCGGACAGTTGCGATCGTGTCGAGTAGGGCGATATCGGGACAGGCAGTGCTACGCATCGGGATTTCACCACCGAGTGGCGAGCACGTGAGTGCCGACATCCACACCGACTTGGCCGGGGCGTGGCGGGTTGTCCATGCGCTCCCGGCTGCTCGAACAGCGACGAGGCGCGGTGTCGAACTCTCCTCAGGTTCTTCGGCATTGGGTGCCTTGATCATGCTTCCGGGAGTTCGAGGGGCTGGGCCGGGGCCGATCACAGCTGGTTCGGCCGCGGGACTGTGGACCGGATACACCTTGTCCCGATCTGTGATTGAAGCGCCCGTCCCTGTCGGTACTCCGAGCGATACCTGGCATGAGATGGACGGTGATGCTGTCGTTCGCGAACTATCCGAATCCATCCGACATACACCGCACCGTGCGGAAGCTCGTGTGCGAGCGCCCGCACGGTTCAGGTTGATCCGTGACGGATTGTCGGCGTTGCGAACAGAATTGGCGGATCCACTGACGCCTGTGTTGGCGACCGGCTCCGCTGCCAGTGCAGTCCTCGGTTCACCGGTAGACGCCGTCCTGGTCGGCTCGGTCTTGGTCGGCAATGCCGCGATGTCCGCTGTTCAACGGCTTCATTCGGAGCGGGCGGTGCAGCGGCTCTTGCGGACTCAGGAACCGGTAGCTCGGCGAGTAACCAACGACGGCACGGTCGAGACAGCGGCCGACGCGCTCGAACTCGGTGACGTCGTGGCAATCGAGTCCGGGGACATCGTGCCCGCAGATTGTCGCCTGTTGAGCGTCGAATCACTGGAAGTCGACGAGTCGTCGTTGACGGGAGAGTCCCTGCCCGTCGACAAGCAGACCGACCCGACCCCTGGGATGCCACTGGCCGAGCGACGGTGCATGGCCTACGCAGGGACAACAGTGCTTGCCGGATCTGGTCGTGGCGTGGTCACGGCCATCGGAGCCCGAACGGTGACCAGGCGTGCCGATGTCGGTGTGTCCCGATCCGGACCTGCTGTGGGCCTGACCAACAGACTTCGCGAACTCACGAGGGCGACCCTGCCGGCCAGTATCGGCGGTGGGGCGTTGGTGACAGTCGCGGGTCTGCTTCGTGGTACCGGTCTGCGCCGCGCCGTCACCGGAGGTGTGGCCGTGGCTGTGGCTGCCGTGCCGGAGGGGCTGCCTCTGGTTGCCACTCTGGCTCAGCAGGCCGCAGCGCGAAGGCTCACTGCAGCAGGAGTGTTGGTTCGTGCGCCACGATCGATAGAAGCGCTCGGTCGTGTCGACGTGGTCTGCTTCGACAAGACCGGAACCCTCAGCGAGAACAAGCTACGGGTGGCCGCGGTCGAACGCGTCGACGGCTGGGACGAAAGCGAGATTCTGGAAGTTGCGGCGCGCAGTGCCCTGGGAAGTCGCGACGATCGCGTGTTTCATTCGACGGATGCTGCCGTCGTCGATGCAGCCCAGCAAGCTCTGGACGATGCTTCGGTTTTCGGTGACGTCGAGGCGAACAATCTCGTTCCGTTCAGGTCGGGGCGGCCGTACTCGGCAGCTTTGCTCGGCAGGCGGATCGCACTCAAAGGTTCGCCGGAATTCGTGACCGAAGCAGGACGAGATGCGAATGCTGTGTCGGCGAAGCACGTTCAAAGCATGGCCGGACGCGGACTGCGGGTGGTTGCCGTCGCCCAGCGCGAGTTGTCGGAACACGACGCGCGACGCGCAGGCGAAGACTCGCAATTTCTCGAACAGTGTTGCTCCGAGGGGTTGGAAGCGGTCGGCCTTCTCGGACTCTCGGACACGCTCAGACCCGAAGCAACGCAACTTGTTCGAGAACTTCGAGGCGACGGACGGCAAGTGCGCGTGCTGACCGGGGATCATCCGACAACAGCGGCCGCGGTCGCCACCGAACTGGGGTTGGACGTCGCACGCGAGGATGTTGTCACCGGTCCTGACTGGGAGAACTTCTCTCGCGCCGAAAGACGGGATGCGGTCCGCGGCAGCAGCGTCTTTGCGCGCGTGACACCCGAGCAGAAGGTCGAGATCGTGCAAGCGTTGGAGACCGACGGGCGGGTGTGCGCCATGGTCGGTGACGGCGCGAACGATGCTGCGGCGATCCGAGTTTCCAGCGTGGGAATCGGGGTGGCGTCGACCGACAGTGATCCGGCGCGCGGCGCCGCAGACATCGTGCTCCTCGACGGCCGTGTCGGCGGACTGACCGACGCATTGGACGAGGGCAGTCAATTGTGGCGGCGGGTCAGATCAGCGGTAGGGGTTTTGCTCGGAGGCAACGCGGGTGAAGTCGCATTCGCGCTGATCGGTTCTGCGTTGTCCGGCGAATCACCGCTCAACGCAAGGCAGTTGCTACTGGTCAATCTGATGACGGACGCCTTGCCCGCTGCCGCGCTTGCGGTGAGCACCCCGTCCGAGAACGGATCCGAGAAGTCCGAACAGATGGACGCTCATGCGTTGTGGCAGACGATCGCTGTCCGCGGCGGTGCCACGGCAATCGGTGCGCTGGCAGCGTGGCTTCTGGCCCGGGCGAGCGGTAGGAGGCGGCGAGCGTCGACGGTGGCGTTGGTTGCCCTGGTGGGCACCCAACTGGGGCAGACGCTGCTCGAATCACGCAGTCCGCTGGTGGTCGCAACCGTTGCCGGATCCGCTGCGGCGCTGGCGACGCTCGTCAGCACACCCGTGGTGAGCCAATTTCTCGGTTGCACGCCGCTCGGTCCCATCGCCTGGGGCCAAGCGGTGGGCTGCGCGTCGGCGGCGACGCTGCTCGCGGCGCTGGCCCCGCGGGCGTTGGAGCGGATTGCCGCAACTGAGGAGAACGCGAACGGTCAGTCGACGATTCGCAAGATCCCGACGCGAACGAGCACTGCGTACACCTCCCGAACCGGGGGAGTCAGCGCCCGCGACAGCGTGGAAATCAGCGACGTGGAAATCAAAGAAGCGGAAACCGGTGAATCGGACACGCTTGTGAGCGTCGCTGCTGGAAGTGACACGTCGCCGAACTCCCGGGCGACCCGAGATGAATCCTGAGGAATCGTGACATGTCCCAGAACACCGTCGACCACACGAACCCCGTCGATCACCGCGCGGTAGTCGAATCCGTCCGTTCGGCACGGAGCTTCGAGTTGGAGCTACCGATCGTCGGTGCCATCCCTGTTCCGAGACCCGAGCAGATCGCCTACTTTGCGGTGATGGGACTGATGGTCGCCTTCGAGATCATCGAGTGGCCCGTGGCAGTCACCATTGCAGCGGGGCATCTGCTCGCAACAGAGCAGCACAATCACGTCCTCGAAGAGATCGGAGAGGCGCTCGAGGGCGTCTGACGCAGGCGCTGCCTGGACACAAATCGAGCGGCCCCGCATTTCGCGGGACCGCTCGACGTGCGGAGAAACTTACTGCGCGAGTGCGCGCTTCATGCCGCGTTCGACTGCTGCGATGATCTGCGGACGCAGTTCTGCGGCAGGGACGATCTCATCCACCGAGCCGACCTCTCGGGCCCGCTGGATGTTGTGGATCGCTTCGAATTCGGATGCCACTTCGCCGAGCTTGTCGGAGCGGACGGCGATGCGCTGAGCGTTCAGTTCTACGCGCAGATGTGCTTTCTCCGTGTCATCCTTGGCCGCTGCCAAGTCTGCCTCCAGTTGCTGCACCTTCGGGTCGTTGTTGGTGCGTGTGTTCACCTCACGGGTGAAGACCACTGCGGCGGCGGGGGCGCCGCCGAGTACCGACGCGAACGAGCCTTCGACAGCAAGAACTTCCATGTTGTCGTTGAGCGCACCGGAGAACACGACGAACGCGCCGCCGTGGTAGCGGGAGACGACGCAGAACACGATCGGTCCGTCGAAGTTGACGATGGCGCGGCCGATCTCGGCGCCGTACTCGAGCTGGATGTTGCGCAGCGACTCCGGGGAACCGTCGAAGCCGGACAGGTTGGCCAGCACCACGATCGGACGGTTGCCGCTCGCAGCATTGATCGCGCGAGCAGTCTTCTTCGACGAGTTCGGGAACAGCGTTCCCGACGTCCAAGTGTCGGGACCGTCGGCGGGGAAGTGCCCCTTACGTGGGATCGCGCGGGATTCGATGCCCACCACTGTGACCGGATGTCCGGCGAGGTGCGCGTCCAGGACGACCGAGGTGTCGGCGCCGGCCATGTCGGCCCAACGCTCGAGAACAGAGTGGTCCTGGTCGACCACCGAACGCATCACGGTGCGAATGTCGAAGGGCTTCTTGCGATCCGGGTTCTTCGCCGAGGAGAAGATGTCGCCGACCGTCTCGAAGTCGCTCGACGGGTGGGTGTGCGGGAAGCTACGCACGTCGCGATCGACGGGGTCCGTCGTCGCTGCGCGGCGCGGGAACCGTTCGCCGGGAGCGAGGTACGAGTGTGCGTAGTGACGGAACAGGATCTCGCACGCCGCAGTGAGGTCGGGGGCCCAGTACTGCGCCTGGCCGTTGGGGCCCATGACGCGGTCGTAACCACCGATACCGAAGTTGTCCTCGGCCGACACACCACCGGAGTAGTCGAGAGACTGCTTGCCGGTCAGCACCATCGCGCTGTCCGGGGTCATCACCAGAATGCCCTTGGTGTGCATCAACATGGTGGCTTCGGCGTTCCAGTAGGGCTGAGCGCCGACGTTGATGCCCGTGACGACGATGTTGATCTCGCCGCCGTTCTGGGTGAAGGTGATGATCCGGCGCAGGCCGCGGGAGACCCAGTCCATGTTCTCGGTGCCGCTCTCCATCGAGATGGTGGCACCGGAGGACAGTGCGAACCACTCGACCGGAGCGTTCAACTTCTCGGCCAGGTCGATGGCAGCGACGACGCGTGAGCATTCGGCCTCGGCGACGGTACCGAGCGCCTTGGTGGGGTCACCGAATAGCGCGACACGAGTCATTCCCTCGGGATAGCGCGGCGTCGGCGTGTTCACGAGGCCGACGACGATGCCGGCCTTGTTGAGACCGTACGGACGCTCGACAGGTGACAGGACGCCCGCTTCGTCGAAGTCGTGCTCGACGAAGGTGCCCTTGGTGCCGGTCAGGAGCGGAATCAGCTCGTACGGGTACACCGTGCCGCGTGCCCGCGAACTCTGGACCTTCTGGGCGTACGCGTCGAGGGGGAGCAGCGGTTCAGTGGGAGGCGTGGTCTTGTTGATGACCACACCGGCACCTGCGCGGTAGGAGAATCGCAGCGCAACTTCCTTGGGCGCGCCGCCCTTTCGGTCCTTCAGGCGGGTGATGAGTGTGATCTCTTCTAGCCCGGCGCCGACGGTCAGTCGGGCTGCGTTCTGAGCGATCACGGAGAAGCGTTCGCTGGGAACGTCGGCGACCGGCCACACGTACAGCACGACGCGGTTGGCTGCCAGTCGACGCTTGTCGCCGCGCTGGGACTGCGCACGACGGATACCGTCGAGGCAGGCAGCGAGCGTGCGCTCGATGGCCGGGAGTGCAACCATCTGACCTTCGTCGTCGAGTTGCGGTGTCACGTCGCGGATTTCGGCCAGAGCGATCAGGCGCTCGTCCTTCGGATTCTCCTTGGCCGAGAGGTGGAACAGGTAGGTGTTCTCCGGAGCCGGGAGGCGCTTTCCGTTGAAGTTCTTCAGGCGCCACATGTCCAGACGCTGACCCGTGAGCGGATGCATGTCGCGGATGATGTGGTCCTCGACCAGTTCGCCGTCGACGGGGCGGAAGGTGACCCACCGGACCGGATCCCCGTTCGGGTTGCAGATGATCACCGTCGCGCGGCGAGACCGTGTGATCGTCTCGTTGCGCGAGAGTTCGGTGCGCAGCGTCTCGACGAGCGCGTCGCCGTCGGCGGGCTGATCAGGCCAGTCGAGGTAGATGTCGACTACCAGCCCGCGACCGGATGGAGCATCCTGCGCGATCGTGGCGACGTCGTCGAGAGCCGTACCGAGAGCGTCGAATTCGGCCACCGTCGAGACCAGATGCAGCCCGTCGCCCTTGAGGTCGAAGTTACCGGTTACGAAACGGCGGTCGACGTGCTCGAAAACGCGGACGTCTTCGAACGAGTGAATCTTGTAGTAGCGACGCGTGATGACCTCGAGCAGAGGGCCGCCATCGCGGTTGCCGAGGCCGATCTTTCGACCCAACAGGTCCAGGAGCGGTTCGGGAGTGGCGACGAGATTGGCGATTCGCTCGTCGAAATCTGCAGCGTCCGGCTGCTCTTCGAGGTAGGCGAGGTTGCCGCGTACTCCGTCGTAGACGTCTTCGCGAACTTTGCGGATGCGCGGCTCGTCGAAGAACCGGAAGCGAAGGTTGCGGGCGACGTCGCCGATGACGGGGTAGCGGACCTGCGTCGCGACGATGAGTCGATCGAGAACCTCGTTGAGCTCCTGCGCCGAGCAACCGGGAGCCTTGTCGCCGACGAGCCAGCCTTCGAGAAGTGCTGCAATGACCGGGATCTGGGCTTCCATGCGCTGCAGAGCCAGGAAGAGTCGGTACACCGCTTCCTCGACGGCCTGGCGATCTTCCAGATCGGTGACGTCGTAGTGGCGAAGTGCCCGTTCGAGTCTCGTGCGGAACGACGCCGGCAAACCTTCGCGCTCGGAGTCGAGTGAGTGCAGGAAGGTGTGGAAGTGCTCGCGGGGGCTGTGGACGGACTCGTCCTTCGCGGACTCGCCCGAGGTGGGCTTGTTGCGCGAGAGTTCGCAGATGTCGGCGAAGGTGGTCAGCACAGCCAGTTCTGCCTGGACCAGTTCGCGGTCCTCGGATTCGAGTGCGCTGCGAAGTGCGTCGTATTCGGCCAGAACAGCGTTTGCGTGCTTGCCGCTGACGTCGTAGCCACTGATCATCGCGGTCAGTGCTTCCAGCTGTGCCAATGCATCTGCGCGGGTATCGGACCCGGAAGTTGCTGCGGGAAGATCGAATTGGACTCGCGGAGCCTTCTCCGTGACAGCTTCCTCACTGACCTGGTCGACGCGCAGGAGCGGTGCGCCGGCATCGACCTGGGAGTTGACGGTAGCGAGAACCTCACGCACTTTGCCCGCATACGGAGCGCGAACCGCGGTCTCCATCTTCATGGATTCGAGCACGACCAGAGTGGATCCGGCTTCGACGTCGTCGCCGACCGCGACCGGTACTGCTACCACTACGGCGGGAGCCGGCGCGCGGACTACGCCGGCGTCGTCCTGGCTGATCTGGTGGCTGATGCCGTCGACCTCGACGAGATAGCGAGCCGGGCTCACGACGGAAACGACGTGGAAGCGGCGATCACCGATCACCAGCCGTGACTCGAAGTCACCGAGACGATCGACGTCGACCTCGATGTCTCCGGCGTCTCCGTCGACGCGGTAGCGGTGCGGGCCGATACGCCCGACGGTCAGTTTGTATGCCTGACCTTGGTAGTTGAGCTCGACGGTACGGCCGATCGCGTGATTGGCGCGGGGACGGCCGCCGCGTGCCGAGGCGAGGAAGGCCGCACGCTCGAGGGACTCCTCGGCGTCGTAAGCATCGATGGCGGTGGCGATCAGCGCGACGTCCGCGCGGCGAGTGGTGCCGGTGAGGGCGCCCGTGCGGTCGAGCCAGCCGGTATCCGCGGATGCCGAGATGACCTCGTCGCGATCGAGTAGATCGAGGAGGAACGACTTGGTGGTAGTGCCGCCGTCGAGTACGACAGTGGTTTCACGAAGGGCGGTGCGCAGACGCGCAAGCGCTTCGGAGCGGTTGCGGCCCCACGCGATGACCTTCGCGACCATCGAGTCGTAGTCGGGCGGAATGACGTCCCCGGCAGCGATGCCGGTGTCGACCCGGATGCCGGAGCCGAGCGGGAACTTGAGGAGCTGAACGGTGCCGGGTGCCGGCGCGAAATCGTTGTCGGCGTCTTCGGCGTTGAGGCGGGCTTCGACGGCGTGGCCGAATGCGGGCGGGCAGTCACCGACCAATTCGTCACCACTGGCGACCAGGATCTGCAGTTTGACGAGGTCGATTCCGGTGGTGACCTCGGTGATCGGGTGCTCGACCTGCAAGCGGGTGTTGACCTCGAGGAACGTGAAGAGCTTGTTCTCGGGCTGGTAGAGGTATTCGACCGTGCCTGCGCCCTGGTATCCGGCTGCCTTGACCAGTTCGGCGGACACCTTCTTGAGGTGGTCCGACTGTTCTTCGGTCAGGACGGGAGAGGCGGATTCTTCGATGACCTTCTGGTTGCGACGCTGAATCGAGCAGTCGCGAACGCCCGGAGCCCAGACATTGCCGTGGTTGTCGGCGATGACCTGTACCTCGACGTGGCGTGCATCGGTGACAAGGCGTTCGAGGAAGACGACGGGGTCGCCGAAGGACCGCTCTGCTTCGCCCTGCGTGCGCTCGAGTGCAACTTCGAGTTCGTCTTCGGCCCAGACCTTGCGGATACCGCGTCCGCCGCCGCCGCTTCGGGCCTTGATGATCAGGGGATATCCGATGGACTGAGCATGACGACGAGCGTCGGCGCGCGTTTCGACCGGTCCGCCGCTCCACGGGGCGACCGGTACGCCGACCTTCTCGGCCAGGATCTTGGCGGCAACCTTGTCGCCGAGCAGGCGCATCGCGTCGGCGCTCGGGCCGATGAACGTGATGCCCAGTTTCGCGACGATCTCCGCGAAGGCGGGATCCTCGGCCACGAAGCCCCAGCCGACCCAGACTGCGTCGGCCTTGGCTGCGAGCAGTGCTCGCTCGAGTTCGGCGTAGTCGAGGTACGGGCTACCGGTGCCGGTGCTGCGCAGGGTCACGCCCTCATCGGCCTGGCGGACGAACATGGCGCGGCGCTCGGCCTCGGTGTGCAGTGCAATGACGCGAATGCCGTAGTCGTGTTCGGCGTTCAGTTCGCGTACAGCCCTGATCAGCCGGACCGCGGCCTCACCTCGATTGACCACTGCGATTCGTTTGAACATTGTCACTGCCACCGTCCTTGATGAGATTCTTCGTCACGTACGTTGCGATATGAGCCGACCGTGTCCCACATACCCGGATTCCCCGGTTCGTGAACTACGCCGCGATGCGCTGTGTTTCCCCCGGTTGCGCGTCGGCAAGTGATTGCCCTTCCGGTTCGTCGAGTCCCCTGCGCTGAAGCACTGTGTGCACCGAAGCGCTGTGTGCGCTGAGACACTGTGTGCCTTGTGCGCCACCCTGCAGGCGTGGACTCAGAACCGCTCCAATCACGAATCAGCAACATATTGTGTCTGCTTCCAGGGAATCCCTGGTTTATCTAAGAATGCAGTATGTCGACGCTCATGTCACCTGGGCGAATTGAAGAATATTAGTCAACGTGAACCACGGTTACACATATGGCGTTAAATCATTGCGGTGCAATGGAATTCGGACTTGTGACACGGATCACGATGGTAATGAAATCGGCAAGAAAGTGAATACTCGCTGGTAACAAAATCGCATATTCGGAGAATTCTCTGGGTTGCTCGATTATTACTGATCGGTACTACTGGCGAGTATTTTTTATGTCCGGTCGGACCGTATTCGAGAAATCGCCTTCGATGGTTGCGATGTGCTTTGCGATCGCGTCGAGTCCTGAGGGAGGGAGGTGCAATGCGTTGCCGAGAGCAAGTGAAGTCCGCTTGAAGTGCTCCACGAGTGGTTCGTATTTCGTGACCAGTCTCAGTCTGTCGGTCCCGTTCAGGTACTTCACGCTTCCCGCGTTGTCGACGAAGTCGCTGAACTTCACGAGGAACACTGCGGGATCCGCTATCGCGCGGATGACGTGATCCTGATATCCGGCGGTGGTGTTGTCGTGTGGGTAGTCGATTGGATTGGTCACTGCCTCAACAAGTTCGGAGATTCTGTGGCCGAAGCGCGAGGCGATGAGTGTTGACGCACGTTCTTGCGCTTCGAATGCGGACATGTCGTCTGCAGTCTGGCCACCGAGGAGCGCGATGACGGCGTGTGGTCGGTCCTCGACCGTGTCGTGAAGCGCGGTTGCGCTCAGGATCTCGACATCGGAGCACCCGTACCGAAGCAGCCGCAATACATTTCGTAGGGGATGAACGATGTAGGGATCCTCGTCGGACTTGATCCCGTTCTTTCTGAACTGATCGAGGTGCGCAAGGGTAGCGACCTCCATGGCGAGCCGTAGGGTTTCACCCGAGATCGCCAGCTCGTCGACGGCGCTCTCGATGGCGAAGACCAGCGTTGCAGCGTCCATCTCCTTCAGGGGCAACTGGTCGAATGCGGACCTGATCGGGTCGGAGTTGCTCATGCCAAATAGCCTTCCGGTTGGTGAGGCGTCGCGACGAATGTCCTGGTGCAGATCTGCAATCGAGCCCTGATTGACGCCGGAAATACAGGTCGAGGTCAGAATCATCTTGATTCTATCCGGCGACTACGACAGCAAGTGTTCCTAGCGTTGTCATAGAGGTGGGCGGGGAGGTTCGTTCGCCTCCATCACAGGCAAATAGGGCAGGAAGAGGTTCGATGACCACGGAGGCGACCCTGGCGTCGTTTGTCGAGACAGTTGACACGGATGTCGACACCCATCCGCTGGACGATCCTGTGCGACAAGGACTTCGCGGACATCATGCGCAATTCGCTCGCTGGGCAGGGAGAGTTGCGCGATACGACCCGACGGTCGCGCCGTTTGTCGGTCATCCGCCCGAATTGGACGCCGAGGACTGGGAGAACCTACTCACACTCGTAGGTCCTGGCGGCACAGTAGGTTTGCGAGGATTTGATCACCGCCCGCCGGAAGGGTGGCACGTTGTGGATCAGTTCGGCTCGGTGCAGATGGACGGATCCGCACTCGAAGTCTCCGTTGATCCGTCGGTCGAACTTCTCGGAACGGGCGACGTTCCCGAAATTCTGGCATTGATCGAGCGCACCAAGCCAGGACCGTTTCTTCCTCGTACCGTCGAGATGGGCAGTTACTACGGCATTCGCGTCGACGGAAGACTTGTTGCCATGGCGGGGGAGCGGTTGCACCCTCCGGGATGGACGGAAATCAGTGCGGTGTGCACTGACAGCGACTTTCGGGGTCGAGGCCTGGGTACGACGCTGATCCGTGCCGTCGCTGCCGGGATTCGCGAGCGCGGCGAGCTGCCATTTCTCCATGCAGTGCAATCGAATACGAATGCGATCAGACTCTACGAATCACTGGGGTTCGTTCTCCGGAAGAGATCCAGGTTGACTGCGGTGCAGGCGCCTGCCTGATCGAATTCTCGCCGACGCCTGTGTTTCGGGCGCTCGGCCACTAGTCTGAACAAATGACAGTCGATCAGGCGTTGGACAGTGATTTCCTCACTCTTGCCGATCCGTACCGCCGCGAGTTGCTGGCGCACTGCTATCGCATGATGGGGTCGATTCACGACGCCGAAGACCAGGTCCAGGAGACGTTCATCCGGGCTTGGCGCGGGTTCGACGGTTACAAGGGCCAGTCATCTCTCAGGACCTGGCTCTACCGCATCGCGACGAATACCTGCCTGACCGCGCTGGAGGGGAGATCGAGGCGTCCCCTCCCGACCGGCCTCGGCGCACCTAGTTCGGACCCGGCCGACGATTTGATCGAGCGCAACGAGATTGCCTGGTTGGAACCGATTGCCGATTCTGCGTTGGGCGACGTCAATGATCCGGCCGTCATGGTCGTCAATCGCGATTCGGTCAGGCTCGCCCTTGTTGCCGCTTTGCAGCACTTGTCCGCGCGCCAACGTGCGGTTCTGGTTCTACGTGACGTTCTCCAGTGGAAGGCGTCGGAAGTTGCGGAGGCGCTGGACACCACAACCACTGCGGTAAACAGCCTGCTGCAGCGGGCTCGCGCGCAGATCAATCACATCGGACCCACCGAGGACGATCTCGTGGAACCGACTACCGAGGCTGCCCGGAAGTTGCTTCGCGACTACGTGCACAGCTTCGAGAGCTACGACGTCGAGGCCATCGTCGAACTGTTCACGCGCGAAGCCATCTGGGAGATGCCTCCGTTCGAGGGTTGGTACCAGGGCCCCGAGGCAATCGGGCAACTCATCGGAACCAAATGCCCGGCCGACGGACCAGGAGCGATGCGCCTACTTCCGACCGCTGCGAACGGTCAGCCGGCGTTCGGCCTCTACATGCGCGAGCCCGATGGTGTTCACCGCGCTTTCCAGTTGCACGTTCTCGATGTCACCGAGTCCGGGATCTCGCACGTGACGTGTTTCTTCGATCTGAGTCTGTTCGCACGGTTCGGATTGCCTGCCGAGCTGTAGGGGCCCTGCCGAGTTGTAGGGGCAAGGAGTTGCGCGAGCCCCCCAGTATGGAGGGACCCGCGCGACTGCTCGTTACTGCTGTTGCTGTGCGTTACTGCTGGGGAACAGTCGCAGCCGGGTCCATCCACATGACCTCCCAGACGTGATTGTCGAGGTCGCGGAATGCGCGTCCGTACATGAAGCCGTGATCCTGGGGCTCCATCCACTTGCTGCCGCCGGCAGCAATCGCCGCGTCGACGAAGGTGTCGACTTCCTCCCTGCTGTCGGCCGACACACACATCAGTGCTTCACGAGCTTTCGACGTGTCGCAGATGTCGTCGGCGATGAAGTCCCCGAAACGGGGTTCGTTCAGGAACATGACGGTGGCGGAATCGCTGACGATCATCGAGACAGTGTTCTCGTCACTGAACATGTCGTTGAACTCGAAACCGAGGCCACTGAAGAATGCACGGGTAGCGACGACGTCCTTGACCGGCATGTTGACGAAGAGAAGACGAGACATTGGGTGCTCCTTGAACT
>NZ_CP034152.1:3410000-4367500 GCF_003860625.1 Rhodococcus sp. NJ-530 | reverse complement strand
GTGGATGCCTTGGCACCAGGAGCCGATGAAGGACGTAGGAGGCTGCGATAAGCCTCGGGGAGCTGTCAACCGAGCTGTGATCCGAGGATGTCCGAATGGGGAAACCCAGCACGAGTGATGTCGTGTTACCCGCGCCTGAATATATAGGGCGTGTGGAGGGAACGTGGGGAAGTGAAACATCTCAGTACCCACAGGAAGAGAAAACAACCGTGATTCCGTGAGTAGTGGCGAGCGAAAGCGGAAGAGGCTAAACCATGGGTGTGTGATAGCCGGCAGGTGTTGCATTCGTGGGGTTGTGGGGTTCATTTTGTCAATACTGCCGTGTTGGCCAACAGTAAGAAATCACAGGGTTAGTGGAAGTGGTCTGGAACGGCCTGTCGTAGAGGGTGAGAATCCCGTACACGAAAACTTTGTGACTGTTGTAATGGAAACCCAAGTAGCACCGGGCCCGTGAAATCTGGTGTGAATCTGTCGGGACCACCCGATAAGCCTGAATACTCCCTGGTGACCGATAGCGGACTAGTACCGTGAGGGAAAGGTGAAAAGTACCCCGGGAGGGGAGTGAAATAGTACCTGAAACCGTGCGCTTACAATCCGTCAGAGCCTTCGAGCAGTTTACTGCTGGGGGTGATGGCGTGCCTTTTGAAGAATGAGCCTGCGAGTTAGTGGCATGTCGCGAGGTTAACCCGTGTGGGGTAGCCGTAGCGAAAGCGAGTCCGAATAGGGCGAGTCAGTGGCATGCTCTAGACCCGAAGCGGAGTGATCTACCCATGGCCAGGTTGAAGCGACGGTAAGACGTCGTGGAGGACCGAACCCACTTAGGTTGAAAACTGAGGGGATGAGTTGTGGGTAGGGGTGAAAGGCCAATCAAACTCCGTGATAGCTGGTTCTCCCCGAAATGCATTTAGGTGCAGCGTCGCGTGTTTCTCACCGGAGGTAGAGCTACTGGATGGTCTAGGGGGCCCACAAGCTTACCGAAATCAGCCAAACTCCGAATGCCGGTGAGTGAGAGCGCGGCAGTGAGACTGCGGGCGATAAGGTTCGTAGTCGAGAGGGAAACAGCCCAGATCGCCAGCTAAGGTCCCTAAGCGTGTACTAAGTGGAAAAGGATGTGGGGTCGCGAAGACAACCAGGAGGTTGGCTTAGAAGCAGCCACCCTTGAAAGAGTGCGTAATAGCTCACTGGTCAAGTGATCCTGCGCCGACAATGTAGCGGGGCTCAAGTACACCACCGAAGCTGCGGCATTCACGCAATAGCCCCCAGTTGATCCAAGGATTTTCTGGCAGGTGTGTGGATGGGTAGGGGAGCGTCGTGTGGCCATGGAAGCGGCAGGGTGACCTAGCCGTGGAGGCCACACGAGTGAGAATGCAGGCATGAGTAGCGAAAGACGAGTGAGAAACTCGTCCGCCGAATGACCAAGGGTTCCTGGGCCAGGTTAATCCGCCCAGGGTGAGTCGGGACCTAAGACGAGGCCGACAGGCGTAGCCGATGGACAACGGGTTGATATTCCCGTACCCGTGTGAACGCGCCCATGGTGAATCAGTGATACTAACCATCCTGAAGCCACGAGAAGACCTTCGGGTCTCGAGTTGGTGGATGCATGGGACCTGATCTGGTAGTAGCCAAGCGATGGGGTGACGCAGGAAGGTAGCTGAGCCAGTCAGTGGTAATACTGGTGTAAGCGTGTAGGGCGTGACCTAGGCAAATCCGGGTCGCACATAGCCTGAGACGTGATGCGTAGCCGATTGAGGCGAATTCAGTGATCCTATGCTGCCGAGAAAAGCCTCTAGCGAGCTTTCACACGGCCCGTACCCCAAACCGACACAGGTGGTCAGGTAGAGAATACTAAGGCGATCGAGATAACTATGGTTAAGGAACTCGGCAAAATGCCCCCGTAACTTCGGGAGAAGGGGGGCCCTGTCTGGTGACGACATTTACTGTCTGAGCTGGGTGGGGCCGCAGAGACCAGTGAGAAGCGACTGTTTACTAAAAACACAGGTCCGTGCGAAGTCGTAAGACGATGTATACGGACTGACGCCTGCCCGGTGCTGGAAGGTTAAGAGGACCGGTTAGTTCCTTCGGGAGCGAAGCTGAGAATTTAAGCCCCAGTAAACGGCGGTGGTAACTATAACCATCCTAAGGTAGCGAAATTCCTTGTCGGGTAAGTTCCGACCTGCACGAATGGCGTAACGACTTCTCAGCTGTCTCAACCGTAGACTCGGCGAAATTGCATTACGAGTAAAGATGCTCGTTACGCGCGGCAGGACGAAAAGACCCCGGGACCTTCACTACAGCTTGGTATTGGTGTTCGGTTCGGTTTGTGTAGGATAGGTGGGAGACTGTGAAGCGGTGACGCCAGTTATCGTGGAGTCGTTGTTGAAATACCACTCTGATCGAATTGGACCTCTAACCTCGGACCATGATCTGGTTCAGGGACAGTGCCTGGTGGGTAGTTTAACTGGGGCGGTTGCCTCCCAAAATGTAACGGAGGCGCCCAAAGGTTCCCTCAGCCTGGTTGGCAATCAGGTGTCGAGTGCAAGTGCACAAGGGAGCTTGACTGTGAGACTGACAGGTCGAGCAGGGACGAAAGTCGGGACTAGTGATCCGGCACCGGCAAGTGGAAGCGGTGTCGCTCAACGGATAAAAGGTACCCCGGGGATAACAGGCTGATCTTCCCCAAGAGTCCATATCGACGGGATGGTTTGGCACCTCGATGTCGGCTCGTCGCATCCTGGGGCTGGAGTAGGTCCCAAGGGTTGGGCTGTTCGCCCATTAAAGCGGCACGCGAGCTGGGTTTAGAACGTCGTGAGACAGTTCGGTCTCTATCCGCCGCGCGCGTTAGAAACTTGAGGAAGGCTGTCCCTAGTACGAGAGGACCGGGACGGACGAACCTCTGGTGTGCCAGTTGTTCCGCCAGGAGCACCGCTGGTTAGCTACGTTCGGAAGGGATAACCGCTGAAAGCATCTAAGCGGGAAGCCTGTTCCAAGATGAGGTTTCTCACCCCCTCGAGGGGGTAAGGCCCCCGGCAGACCACCGGGTTGATAGGCCAGAACTGGAAGTGCAGTAATGCATGCAGGTGACTGGTACTAATAGGCCGAGGACTTACCACAAAGAAGCTACGCGTCCACTGTGCGGTATCTGAAACAACACACAGATACTGATGAGAACATGTTTTCTCCATCCCCCAACACCAGAAACTGGTGTTGACGGGTGGTGAAACCAGGTGATCAGAAGAAGGTTACTGTGACAGTTTCATAGAGTTACGGCGGTCATAGCGAAGGGGAAACGCCCGGTCCCATTCCGAACCCGGAAGCTAAGCCCTTCAGCGCCGATGGTACTGCACTCGACAGGGTGTGGGAGAGTAGGACACCGCCGAACACACATTAGAGAAGCCCCCAACCAGTACTGGTTGGGGGGCTTTCTCGTACCCAAAACACCCCACCCCCGCCAACACCCGAAAGCACCGCCGCCGGCACCCCCGACTTCGAGCGAACGGTACGTTCGTCGCCTCAGATCGACCGAACGTACCGTTCACACCATCAGGGGCGCGAGCACAGTGGGCTCACCACCGCGTCCGGGATCGAGTGAACGGCACGCTCACCCTCTTAGGCGAGGGGAACGGTACGTTCACACCATCAGGGCAGGGATTGGGCGAGGACGATGCCGTCGCCGACGCACATAGCGACTTGTTAGCCAAGGTATAGATTGTGAACCGTCTCATAAGTCCGAAGTACTCTCCGATTTTGTGCCTTCGTCCCTAGCACTTTGGCCTAGGCTGAGTCTCATGGTGGGGTTGAGCAGCTCGAGGGTGTCGCATTTGCGACTCGTTCCGACGGAACCTGAAGAACTGCAAAGGTTTGTACTAGAAGCTGGCGGAGGGCGTGGGGGCATTCAGATTGCGCGATCGTTGCGTTCGAAGAGGCGCGCGGTACCGGCGCAATACGCGATACGTATCAGTGTCGACAATGTTTCCACTCAGATCTGGCGACGAATCCTCGTCGCGTCGGATCTGAATCTGGATGACCTGCATTCGGTGGTTCAACGGGCAATGGGGTGGAGTGACCGTCAATCGCACGCGTGGTCCAAGTCCGGCAGCCGATTTCCCGGCGAGGTCGAAGAGTACGTAGCTTCCGGAAGCAACGCCGAGCAGCGTCGCGCCGGCCGAGCGGCGATCGTAGAGTCCGCGGTACGCCTGGACGAGGTCATGGTCTCGCCTGGCGATGAAATCAGTTATCGCTACGGACGCTTCGGGAACTGGCGCCACACGCTGACACTTGAATCTTCCGAAGTACTGCCCGACGGGTTCCAAGTTGTGTGTGCCGCGGGTCGCGGTGCTTGTCCGCCGGAGGAATGCGTCGGACCTGACGAGTACGAGCAGCTCCTCGGTGTTCTCGCTTCGGAGAAGCTGCGCTCCCATGAATGGACCCTCGAATGGCCACAAACTGATTTCGAGCCGACACGATTCGAGATCGCTGAGGTCAATAATCGACTGCATAGTCCTAGACCGGACGAGATCGCTGCGTCGTACGACATTGCGAAGCTCGTCGAATGCCTGGGACCCTCGCGAGTCCCGGAACTGCACGCGGTCCTCGCCCGAGCAGGCATTGACGATCAGTCGGCAATCGGGGAGTTGGTCCACGTCGAGGCGGGCCAACGCATTCAAGCGGTTCTGGCTCTGATCGGTGTCGAAGGGATCGGTGCCGATGATTTCTTCACGACGGTCGACGCGATGCTCGACGAACCTGAACTGGGACCTGTAAACCTTCCACAAGGGCGATCACTCTTCGCAGTGCTCAAGAAGTTCGGCCTGGTGCGAAAGCACAAAGGGCAGATTGTTCTGACGAAGCGGGGACAGTCGGCAGAGCGGGACGCGTCAATGACGTGGTCGGTGATCGTCGAGGGAGTTCCGGTTGCGCCCGGCGGCTCGCAGAGAGCGGTGGAACTCCTTGTCCTCCTTGCCGTAGCCGCCGGCATGTCGCCGGCGGATCGTCATCGTTTCGTCGCGGGAGCGCTGGAGTCGATTCGGTCGTCGAGCATCCTGATGGCTGGGGCTCAGACTCCCAGACGTGACACGTCAGGGAGCACCGTAGAGGTGCTCGGATTGATCGGCGCTACGGGGTACGAGCTGGGGAAGTTCGGCAGCAAAGCGGACTCGCCCTGGGCTGTTCACCTCGCGAGGGCGATCTTGCGGCGTTAACTCGCGCGTCGACGCAGACAACCGAAACGGGGTTCGATCCGGCAATGCCGAATCGAACCCCGTTTCGTGTACCGATAGAGATCAGATGTTCACGCCGTAGTCGCGGGCGATTCCGGCGAGTCCGGATGCGTATCCCTGTCCGACTGCACGGAACTTCCATTCGCCATTGTGGCGGTAGAGCTCACCGAAAAGCATGGCTGTCTCGGTGGATGCATCTTCGGAGAGGTCGTAGCGTGCCAGTTCGGAGCCGTTCGACAGATCTACGACGCGGATGTAGGCGTTGGTGACCTGTCCGAAGGACTGGAGTCGCGCATCGGCGTCGTGAATCGAGACGGGGAAGAAGATGTTGGTGACGTTGGGCGGTACAGCCGGGAGGTCGACGTTGATGACCTCGTCGTCGCCGTCACCTTCACCGGTGAGGTTGTCGCCGGTGTGCTCGATGGATCCGTCGGGCGAGCGAAGGTTGTTGTAGAAGACGAAGTGAAGGTCGGAAAGGACCTTGCGTTCCGGGCCGGTGACCAACGCGCTGGCGTCGAGGTCGAAGTCGGCACCACTGGTGCTGCGTGCATCCCAGCCGAGACCGACTGCGACCTTGGTCAGATTGGGTGCGGCCTTCGACAGAGATACGTTGCCGCCCTTGGCAAGTGTGACGCCCATTCAGGTTCCTCTCGTTCGAACGAAGTGGATTTCTTCGTTCGGGAGTTCTGTGTTGTCCGTTCGCGACTCACATTACCGTGAGCGGGTAGGTGCGGTTCGACCGAATAGGCACCTCACTCGAACAGCGCGCGAAGATCCTCGGCGTCGAGTCCGGTGCCCAGTGTGCCTTCGGCGTCCATGACATTCGAGAACAATGCCGACTTCTTGGCTTTGAGCGCCATGACCTTCTCTTCGATGGTGTCTTTGGCAATGAGGCGGTAGACCATGACGTTTCGTGTCTGCCCGATGCGGTGAGTACGGTCGACCGCTTGTGCCTCGGCGGCCGGGTTCCACCAGGGGTCGAGAATGAAGCAGTAGTCGGCCTCGGTGAGATTGAGGCCGAAGCCACCAGCCTTGAGGCTGATCAGGAAGACGGGGACTGCACCAGACTTGAACTCCTCCAACACTTCACCGCGATTGCGCGTCGAACCGTCGAGATAGCTGTACGGAATTCTTTCCTCGTCGAGTCGGTTGCGGACAGAACCGAGGAACCCGGTGAATTGGCTGAAGATCAACGCACGGTGTCCGCCGGCAATGACGTCGTCCAATTGCTCGACGAGAGCGTCGACCTTGGCCGATGGGACGGGTCCGCTTTCCTCGTCGACCAGCGAGACGTCGAGACTGAGTTGGCGTAGCAGCGTCAGCGATTGCAGGATCGTGAACCGATTCTTGTCGACGTCGTCGAGCAGTCCGAGAATCTTCTGCCGTTCGCGTTGCAGGTGGGTGTCGTAGATCGCGCGATGGCTCGGATGCAACTCGATCTCGAGTATCTGTTCCTGCTTCGGCGGCAAGTCTGCAGCCACCTGTTCCTTGGTGCGCCGAACCATCAGCGGTTTGACGCGCCGCCGAAGTTGCGCCAATCGCTCTGTGTCGCCTTCCTTTTCGATGGGGTTGCGGTAGACGTCGGTGAAGGTGGTGGGACTGGGGAACAGTCCTGGTGCAGTGATCGCGAGGAGCGACCACAACTCCATGAGATTGTTTTCCATGGGAGTGCCGGTGATCGCGAGTTTGAAGGGTGCGTTCACTGCCGTCGCACACTTGTGGACCTTGGACTTGTGGTTCTTGGCGAATTGGGCTTCGTCGAGTACCAGTCCGGACCAGACGCCCGCCGAATACGCATCGGTGTCGAGGCGAAAGAGAGCGTACGACGTCACGACGATGTCCGCCCCGTCGACGAGTGTTGCCAGGTCGGTTCTTCTGCGCCGCAGAGTATCCGTGATGACAGCGGTGTGGAGGGTTGGTGCAAACTTGGCCACCTCGGATTTCCAATTGGAGACCACGCTGGTGGGAGCAACGATCAGAAAGGGCGGCGCCGCTGGATTCGATTGCCGTGCAGTGCAGATCATTGCGAGAGTTTGCAGGGTCTTGCCCAGGCCCATGTCGTCGGCGAGTATGCCGCCCAGGCTGTGCTGCCGGAGGAAGTTGAGCCAGCGGAATCCGTCGACCTGATAGGGGCGCAGTGTTGCCGTCAACGTGGCGGGGACGTCGACGGGATCGATCCCGGAACCGCCGAGCAATCCTGCGATCTGCTTCTTCCAAGCTGCTGCCTGATGTTCGACTCTTCCCAGTGTCGTCAATTCTTCCCACAGCCCGGCTTGAAACTTGCTGATCGCGAGTTTGCCGGTAGGCCGATCGAGTAGCGACCGCGCTTCGGTGATGAGACGGTGCAGGCCGAGTAGTTCAGGTGCGTCGAGCCGAAAGTAGGCGCCGTCCGGTAGCAGTATGTGAATCTCGCCCTTGCTCAGAGCAGAGAACAGTGTTGTGAACGGAACGCTTTGTCCCGCAACATCGACGGTGACATCGAGGTCGAACCAGTCGGATCCGCTGTCCCCGTCGGGGGCTGATGTGCTGAGGCCGATCACGACAGCGTCGTCTGCAGGCCGGTAGTCGGCGGGGGTTCCTGCAACCGTGAGGTCGATGGCGTCGTGCGCTTCGAGTTGGGGCAGGAGGTCGAGTGTGAACTGCATGGAATCGAGGCCGGTCAAAGTTCCCGCGAGAGTGGCCTTCGCCGCGGCCGCGCCGAGGCTGTTGGTGATGGCATCTTCGGCAGCGTGATTGCGGACCTCGGACTCGTCGGTGGTTGCATCGGCGGTAGAAATGATCAGTTCGTCGGCATCGACGGTGTACTTCCATGCCGACTCGATGTCGATGCGGTGGTCGCCTTCGTAAGTGGCCATCAGTTGTAGCCGAGGACCGGACACAGTCGGTGGGTTGTAAGCACCGTCGGAAGATAGGACGGGAGCGAGGCTTCCGAGTTTGAACACGAACCGCGAAGTGAACGCATCTCGATGCTCGGCGGGTATGTCGACTGACTTTCCGGAGTCGATCAACTGCCTCAATTGGTGGGTGACCGGCGTGTGCAGCGGTGCGAGCGTGATCGCGTTGGCGGCGTCGAGCGCGAAGACACCATGTGCCGGTGTACCGACAAGTCCCCAGTCGGAATGGGTGATGATGTGCCCATCGGTCTGAATTCGGGGAGTGAGACGGAGGTTGTTGTCTTCCGCTCCGTGGACGTCGAGGCAGATGTTGGCGTCGTCGAGTAGGGAGATGTTGCCGAGGCCGGCCTTCGAGTGAACGAGTGAAACGCCGACGCTGATCGCCTCATCAAGAAGCGACCAGAGTTGCGGGCTCGGAAACCCGGCAAGATCGATCTCCGCTGCATTCTGATTTCGGTAATGGTTGCCGGCGCTGTGGAGGAGATGAATGTCGCGTAGAACCCGGATGTGGTCGGCAGGGAACTGAAAAGTGCTTCCGAGTTTGTTCCAGGCGAGTCCGCCGGAGATCCACCCTCTCGCTCCTGGTTGCACTGGTTTGACGAGGAGCCGTGTCGATGCGCCTTTGGTTCGCGCGATGAATTGAATGCCGAGTCCGGGAGTTGTGCGGCCGTCGGGGTCTGGTCGGAGCAACTCCTCGAGCGCGCTGTCCCATCCGAGGTGTTGTGGAGTCTTGTTCGCCTCGGCCACCGCTGCGAGCACCAACGCGACTACGTGCTTGCAGTTCATCCGCACGGGACACGTGCAGAGGCCACGCGTGAACGTTGCTTTACCGGCCGCGCTGCGACTTACCGAAATCGTGCAGGTGTACGGCTCTCGCGCAGTTCCCGATACAGCGCCGGTCAAGGTGTCAGCGGTGTCGTTCCATGCGATGGATTCGACTGCATTCTGCCGCAGGTAGGTAAGTCCGCGTTCGTAGGTGGTTGTGCCCACGACAGCGCGAATTCGGTCGAGGTCGAGGGCCCTGACTGAATCCGGTTGCACGGGGCCAGCCTAGTAGCGGTGACCGACAGATCTTGTCGTGGTCGTTTGTCCAAGAAAGTCCGAACTGCACGGTATGTTCACGGAAACATCTTTGACTGGTTTGGGAGTTTCATGAGGACTGAGCGGCGTGCGTGGATCCGATCTGCGCGCACAGGTGCGGTGTGTTTGGCCGTCTGTGCACTTTCTTTGCAGTTGGGCGGACTGTCGACGGCAGCGCCGAGTTCCGGGAGCTCGGGAAGCTCGGGAAGTCTGGGCAGCGTCGAGGGCAGCGTGAGTTCGGGGTCGACGATCCCAGGACCGCTTCAGGAGGATCCGGGCCCCAAGCCGGAGCTGCGCGACGACATCGTCGTCCCGGCCATCGTCGGCGAGAAGGTGACCGCACCGCAGGCTGTCAGGCTGACGGTGGCGTCGCCTGCACTTCGACGCGAGGTCGGCGTCGAGATCTTGCTACCCGCTGACAATTCGGTTCCGCGCCCAGCGCTGTACATGCTCGAGGGTGTCGACGCCGGAGAGAAAAGCAGCGGATGGATGACGATCGGCGGCGCCCCGGCGTTCTTCGCCGACAAGAACGTCAACGTCGTGATGCTCAATGGCGGAATCGCGAGCCTGTACTCGGACTGGGAGAATCCGGATCCGCGGCTGGGACTGCACAAGTGGGAAACCTTCATCACCGAGGAGTTGCCACCGCTGATCGACGCGCGACTCGAGACCAACGGAATCAACGCGATTGCCGGCAATTCCATGGGCGCGATGGGCGCAATGATGCTCGCCCAACGCTTTCCGGACATGTACCGCGGCGTTGCCGTATTCAGCGGCTGCTATTCCACGATGGATCCGCTCGGCCGAACTGCCGTCCAGGCCACGATATCGTCTCGAAGCGGAGATCCGGCCAACATCTGGGGTGTGCCAGGGGGACCGGAGTGGGAGGCACACGATTCGTTGATCAACGCAGAGAAGTTGCGTGGCAAGGAAATCTACGTGTCGACTGCAAACGGTCGTCCCGGATCTGACGAGACGCTGCAGACTCCTGAACTGCTCGAGCGTCTGGTGATCGGCGGCGGCATCGAGGTTGCCGCCCACGCCTGCACCAAGATGTTCGACGCTCGGTTGCAGGAGCTGAAGATTCCGGCGCAGGTGGATTACGAGCCGAACGGCACGCACGCGTGGGCGTATTGGCGTGAACGACTGCCGAAGGCGTGGCCGACTCTGTCCCGGGCATTGGGCGTCTGACGGTTCGACAACAGTGCTCGGGTTGTGGATGCACCACAACCCGAGCGTTGGATCACTCGCAGGCGATGCCGTCGTTGTCCCGGTCGAGATGCGGGGCGTATCCGTTCTGGCCCCGGTACAACGGAGCTGCGCCGGCATTACGAACGGCTGTGCAGTTCTGGTAGTACCGCGCTGGTGCGGGAGTGTTCTGCGGCGCCGGCTGGTTCTGGGGCGCTGGCGGAGCGGGCGGCGCCGGCGGTGCGAAGACCGGGGGAAGGAACGGCTGGACTGCGTCGGCAGAGCCAGTCGGAATCATGCGTGCGATCTCGATCGGTAGGAAATCGAAAACCGTGGATGCCTGAGCGGCGGGTGCGGCAACCAGAGTGATTGCGGCGCAACCTGCGACGCTGAATGCCAGACGGCGGAGCTTCATGTGACCTCGTGTTCAACTGGGCAGCCCTTCCACTTCTGAGGGCTGTGCCGGCTGAGCATACTGGTCATAACGACCAAATGGTTTATTTCGGTAAGGGTGAAATCTGGGGTGAAAAGCAGCGTCCCGCACCGTATTGCTCAGGTGCGGGGACGCTGCTGTAGTCATCGAGGGTTACGCGTCGACAAGTTCCTCGGCGAAGGGATCACCGTTGCGGGGAGCGTCGAAGCGCTCCTTGTCGAGGATTCCCTCACGCTTTGCGACGATGACCGGGACCAGTGCCTGGCCGGTGACGTTGACTGCGGTACGGCCCATGTCGACGATCGGTTCGACTGCGAGGAGCAGTCCGACGCCGGCAAGGGGAAGACCCAGGGTGGAGAGTGTGAGTGTGAGCATGACTGTCGCACCCGTAGTTCCGGCCGTTGCTGCCGAGCCGATGACCGAAACGACGACGATCAGCAGGTAATCGGTGAAGGTCAGCGGAACGTCGTAGAAGCCGGCGACGAAGATCGCCGCGATCGCGGGATAGATTGCGGCGCAACCGTCCATCTTCGTGGTGGCACCGAGCGGAACGGCGAACGAGGCGTACTCACGAGGAACACCGAGGTTGCGTTCGGTGACGCGTTCGGTCAGAGGCAGAGTGCCGATCGACGAGCGCGAGACGAAGCCGAGTTGAGTTGCAGGCCAGACACCGGAGAAGAAGCTTCGGACCGAGAGGCCGTGCGCGGCAATCAGGATGGGGTAGACCACGAAGAAGACAATGGCCAGACCGATGTAGATGGCGGCGGTGAAGACGCCCAGCGAGCCGATTGCATCCCAGCCGTAGGTGGCGACAGCGTTGGCGATCAGCGCGGCGGTGCCGATCGGGGCGAGGCGGATGATCCACCACAGGACCTTCTGGACGATCGCGAGCAGCGAAGCGTTGAACTCGAGGAACGGCGCAGCCTTGGGACCGATCTTGAGTGCAGCAATGCCGATTGCGCCGGCGATGACGAGCAGCTGCAGGACGTTGAAGCTCAGCGATGTAGTCGCCACGCCTTCGGCGACGGAAGTCTTTGCACCCAACCCCAGGAAGTTGTTCGGAACCAGTCCGGTGATGAACGCCCACCACGAGCCGGAGCTCTTGGGTTCCTTTGCTGCTTCGGCGGCGACATCGGTCCGTGAACCGGGATCGGTGATCAGGCCGACGATGATGCCGATGATCACAGCAATGAAAGCGGTGATCGCGAACCAGAGCAAGGTCTGCACGGCCAGGCGAGCTGCATTGGCGACCTGGCGCAGGTTGGCGATGGAGCTGACAATGGCGGTGAACACCAGCGGGATAACCGCAACGGTGAGCAGCTTGACGTAACTCGAACCGATGGTCTGCACGGTGCCGACCAACCAGTTGACGTTGCCGTCGGCTGCATCAGGCATTGCCCGGGCGACGAGACCGATGATGACACCGAGTACGAGACCGGCGACGATCTGCGGTCCGAATGCCGTCGCCCAGGACGGAAAACGGGACGTGGACTTTTCCGGCACGCCGGTGGAGGTGGAGCTGGGCATGACTATGCCTTTCGAAAATCAAGGGAGCGAAACGCAGCGCGGCACCAGAGGCCGGGCAGATTCGAAGAAATGTTTCCTGGTACGCGTCAGGTCAGAGCGAGCGCGTACACATTGCGCTCGCCTGCAGGCGAAGGTCGACGTAACGCCGACTGGTCAGGAACAACACTGTCCACACACTACTCGCAGCTTCAACTACTCGATCCCGAGGGTCGCCGCGGGAGTTCGCTTCGTGTTCGTCGGGCGTGCCCCGATCAGTCACTGTTGGTCGGTTGACTAGTCTCGACGATCAGTAGGTGCCGCACCGGCGCCTACGCGTCGGCAAGCGGAAGCGAGAGACCGATGAGCGTTCGGAATGCCGAGTACCCGCGTCCGAAGCATTTCCTGGTGCACCTCAGTGACACGCATCTGGTGGCTCAGGGGGAGTTGTACGACGCCGTGGATGCGTCGACGAGATTGCGGGAAGTGCTCAGCGGGATCGTGGCCTCGGGCGCACGCCCGGATGCACTGATATTCACCGGCGACCTGACCGACCAGGGACACCCCGACGCATACGCGGAACTGAAAGCCATCGTGGAACCCGTGGCGGCCGAGATCGATGCGCAGGTCGTCTGGGCGATGGGCAACCACGACGACCGCCCTACGTTCAGATCTCTGCTGTTGGGCGAGGACGCCACCGATCATCCCGTCGACAACGTCTACGACCTTGACGGACTGCGGGTGATCACCCTGGATTCGTCGGTTCCCGGTCATCACTACGGTGAGATCTCGGATCGTCAATTAGACTGGCTACGAACAGAATTGACGGTGCCGGCGCCCGACGGAACAATTCTGGCGCTGCATCATCCGCCGGTTCCGTGCATTCAGGATCTCGCGGTTCTGGTGGAGTTGCGCGATCAGTCCCGGTTGGCAGACGTCTTGCGTGGCAGCGACGTCCGGGCGATTCTTGCCGGGCACCTGCACTATTCGACGACGGCGACGTTCGCCGGCATTCCGGTTTCCGTGGCGTCGTCGACGTGTTACACCCAGGACTTGAACGTGGAAGTCGGTGGGCAGCGTGGTCGCGACGGGGCTCAGGGGTGCAATCTGGTGCACGTGTACGACGAGACAATTGTTCATTCGGTCGTTCCACTCGGCGCGCACGTGACGGTCGGTGAGCCCGTCGACGCGGCCGAGGGTGCCCGGAGGCTCAGTGCTGCCGGCATTCGAATCCTCGAGAGCGAAAAGGCGGCACGCTCGATCATCTGAGGTGGCAGGCGGTTTCCGACACCCACGCGCAGTTCTGGGTGATTGCCGGGCGGTCGCGTACTCACTACCGTCGAGGTAGGTGCAGAGCTCCAGCAACAAGGACCGGCTAGCTGGACGGCAACCCTTCATGCCGATGGGGTGCCCCGGAATCACACCTGGCGATACGCGCGGTGCGTGTCGCAAGCGGCAGTCGCCACGAGAACCGTCAGTCGGGTGCTGACGGTTTCTGCGGTCGGCACTGTGCGCTCCCGAGTAGTTCTCGAACAGGAGTATGCGCCGATGACCTCCACCCCCTCTTCTCATCTTGCTCCGTTGCATCTCGCCGTAGCGCTGGACGGTGCCGGTTGGCACCCAGCGGCCTGGCGAGAGCCGCACTCGCGCCCGAGTGAGCTGTTCAGCGCGTCGTATTGGACTGACGTGGTGACGACCGCCGAGCGTGGTCTGCTCGATTTCGTCACCATCGAGGACAGTCTCTCGGTGCCGGCCAACCCACTCGAGCCTGTCGACGACGCGGTTGACCGGGTGCGCGCTCGGCTCGACGCACATCTCGTGGCCGCCCGACTGGCACCGATCACGAGCAACATCGGGTTGATCCCGACTATCACCACCATTCACACCGAACCGTTCCACGTGTCCAAAGCCGTTGCCACGCTGGACTACACCTCGCGCGGTCGCGCCGGGTGGCAGGTGAAGGTGTCGGCGTCGGAATCCGAGGCAGCACAGTTCGGGCGCCGCGACATCCCAGCGCTCACCGATGCCGACCGTCAGTCGATCGTTTCAGGCGTCCTCCCGGACTTCGTGCGCGCGCTGTTCGACGAAGCTGCGGAGGCAGCCGACGTCGTCCGGAGACTCTGGGACAGTTGGGAGGACGACGCCGAGATCCGTGATGTGGAGCAGCGCCGATTCATCGACCGGGACAAGCTGCACTACATCGACTTCGAGGGAAAGTACCTCTCGGTCCGTGGACCGTCGGTGACTCCGCGCCCGCCGCAGGGGCATCCCGTCGTTACCGCGTTGGCACATCAGCGGGTCGCGTACGAACTGGCGGCGCGGACGGCCGATCTGGTGTTCGTGACGCCGTTCGACGAGGAGCAGGTCACGGCAATCCTGGGTGAAGTGCGAGCAGCCGAAGAACACGTGCAGCGCACCGGCGAACCTCTTCGGGTCTTCACCGACATCGTCGTCTTCTTCGATACGCCGGAAGAAACCGGAAAGGAACGGCTCGCTCGCCTCGACGCGCAGGCCGGCGCCGAATACCGTTCGGACGCACTGACCTTCACCGGCTCTGCTGCGGAGTTGGCGGATCTTGTTCTCCGGTGGCAGCAGTTGGGAATCGACGGCTTCCGTTTGCGGCCGGGCGTTGTCGTGGACGACCTCGACGCCATCGCAGGTGAGCTGGTGCCTGAATTGCAGCGACGCAACGTATTCCGCACCGAATATCCGCAGGCGAATCTTCGCGGACTCCTTGGTCTACCCATCGACGTTCCCAACCGCTACGCCGCCGGTACTCCGGCCGCCTGACAGACGAGGAATAGATTCTCATGAGTTCTCAGAAGCGTAAGCAGGTCATCCTGGGTGCCTACCTCGGCGGCGTCAACCATCACACTGCGTGGTGGGATCCGCAGGCGGGCAGCCAGATAGAGTTCGATTCTTTCGAGCACACCGCTCGAACCGCCGAGCGTGGGAAGTTCGACTTCTTCTTCCTCGCCGAAGGCCTCGCCCTTCGTGAGCGTGCGGGACAGATTTTCGACCAAGACATCATCGGTAGGCCGGACACCTTCACGGTCCTTGCATCGTTGGCGGCGGTAACCGAACACCTCGGATTGGCCGGCACTATCAATGCCACGTTCAACGAGCCGTACGAACTGGCCCGCCAATTCGCGACGCTCGATCAGTTGTCCGGAGGGCGTGCCGCCTGGAACGTCGTCACCTCGTTCGACGCATTCACCGGCCAGAACTTTCGCCGCGGCGGATACCTCGACCGCGCGCAACGATACGAGCGTGCGGAGGAGACCGTAGCGCTGGTGCGTGAACTGTGGGATTCGTGGCGAAGCGACGACATCGTGGCAGACAAGGCATCAGGGCGCTTTCTCGCGCGACCGGATGCCGGTGAATTCGCTTTTCATGGATCACATTTCGACGTGAACGGCCGATTCACAGTGCCGCGTAGCCCGCAAGGGCGCCCGGTTATTCTGCAGGCCGGGGTGTCGCCGCAGGGGCGCGATTTTGCTGCCGGCAATGCCGACGCGATCTTCTCACCGTACGGTCAGTTGCCCGAGGCGGCCGATTTCTATCGCGATATCAAAGCACGTGCCGTCGCGGCCGGACGTGACCCGGGTGACATCAAGATCCTGCCGTCGGCGAGTTTTGTTCTCGGCACCTCGGAGGCAGATGCGATCGAGAAATACCGAGAGATTCGCGACCAGCAGGTCACCGGCCAGACCGCTTTGGTTCTGCTCGAACAGATCTGGAATCTCGATCTGTCGAAGTACGACCCCGACGGACCACTACCCGACATCGCTCCGGACCCCGAGGCTCCGCCGATCATCCAGGGGCGCGCCTTCATTCACCAGGATCGTTTCGCGACCGTGGCAAAACTGCGCACGGTCGCCGAGAGCAAGAAGTTGAATCTGCGCGAAGTGGTGATCGATCAGTTCGAGCGTGGACCGATCGTGGGTACACCGCAGCAGGTTGCCGAGAAAATAGATTCGTTTGTCAGCAACGACGGTTCGGACGGATTCATCCTCGGGTCGCACCTCGTGCCGACCGGCCTCGACGAGTTCGTCGACGACGTGGTGCCGCTGTTGCAGGATCGAGGTGTCCTCCGCAGTGACTACGAAGGAACGACGTTGCGTGACAATCTCGGACTGCCCATTCCGGTGCAACGGGAGCACGTGACAGCACGCTGATCGACCGAAGTGGCGAGGGCCCAGCCGAAATCGGCTGGGCCCTCGTTTCGTCTAGGCTTCCCAGGGAGCAGGGATGGGGTAGTAGCTCTCCAGAAACTCCGTGATCTTGCGTGTGCGAAGTTCCAGATCGATCTCCGGAGCGCTGCCGTCGTTGAGGCAGAAGAAGTCCATGGAGCGCTTGGCGAGCAGTGAGTCCATGTCGCGCAAACCGGCCTTGACCGTCGTATCGACGTATTTGACGGCTGCGGACTTCTGCACCACCGACCGTCCACTCATGAGCGTGTAGTAGTGGTACAGCGAATTGGTCACCGAGATATTGGAACTCGCGCGAAAGGTGCTTGCTGCAGTGGCCGCGAAGTCTTCGGCGAACTCGCGTTCCATCTCGGCCATCACGCTCTTGCGTAGTGGCGTCGCTGCGTGCTCCAGATGTCTGGTGGTCATCAGACCGAAGCGGTCCTGCAGCAGACGGCGGTTGACGCGGGCCGCATTCTCGAACCCGCTGCGGTCGTTGTCGTTGTGTCCCAATCCGATTCTGGTGTCGGCCTCGATGAACATGCTGATCCCACCGGGGGAGAAGAACATGTCAGGGCCGACGGGGCGACCGAAGAACATGTCGTCATTGGAGTAGAGGAAATGCTCTGCCAGACCCGGAATATGGTGCAGCTGGCACTCGACAGCTTGAGAATTGTGGGTGGGCAACACACTTGGATCGGCGAAGAACTTTTCGCTGGGCATGAACGTGACTCGCGGATCGTCGGCAAGCCAGTCCGGACGATCGGAATCGGTTGCGACGAAGATCCGCCGGATCCACGGCGCGTACATGTGGATAGATCTAAGTGCGTATTTGAGCTCGTCGATCTGACGGAAGCGCGCTTCTGATTCGTCGCCCTCGCCGACGATGTAGTTCTGCATGCGCTTGGCGCGCTGAGCCTGAAACTCTTTGGAAGAACCGTCGACCCAGGAAAAGACAAGATCGATATCGAAGCTGATATCGGAGGCATGATCGGCGAACATGTTCTCGATGGTCGGCCAGATCCGGCCGAATCGCTCGACGGTTCCTCGGACAGCTTCTTCGGGGAGGACGGTTCGTCGTGTCAGTGAGTTCTCGACGGGTAGGACGATTTCTTCGTCGGAAATCGACCACAATTCGATCTGAACGCCGATGTTCGCGCCGTAGTTCATACCGCTTGCGACGTGAACCCTCGGACGGAACAAGCGGAAGATCCGTGACTTGTTGGTTTTCGACAGGGCACCGTCCGCGACAAGGAGCGCTGGACTCTTCTTCGCGTCGACGGTTTTGGAATAGAAGGGTGCGTTGGCGCATCCCTCGACAAGTGCCTGCCGCAGGTTCTTGCGTTCCGTCCAGCTGACCGCGATGACCGGGCGCTCGTCGTTTCCGCGGACGAGTAGATACTCGATTCCTGCGGCGTCGAGGATGTCGCGGATGAAGAGGAGATCTTCGACCATCGCTTCGAGCGGCGTGGTGGTCGTGATCGCGAGGGCAAAACGATTCTTGAATCGGACGGTCTCGGGTAGCTCGCCCATCCGTGCGCGTGACGCGGCCGACGCCGGCTCCACAGGATTGGGGCTGTCCTGCTCCGGAGGTACGAAGTAGATGTCGTGCGGAGCGGGAGATTCTGTAATGGGATGCCTTCCGATTCTGATCCAGCTGTGTATCTGTCGCCCCCGACGCTGCGAGAGCGTGGTGGCGACGAGCTCAGTCTATGCCGTCGGCGCCGAAAGTCGGACATGAGTGACGGGGATGGGTAGCGCGGGGCGAGTCGGGTACCCCGAGGACCGAAGCGAGAGTGAAGGAGGAGAACCGATGCGTGTGAAAGCGATGGTCGGAACAGGCGCGATGGCGGTTGCGCTGGCCGCCGGCCCAGTTGCGACAGCGTCTGCGGAGCGAACCGAGGCAGCGGGGTCGGAGGGTTCACCGGAGATGCTGACCTGCGAGGTTGTCTTCGATGCACTCGAAGACATGAGCCCGGAATGGACGGAAGAGTGGATCGATCAGGTCGAAGACTGGTGTGAGGCGATCACCGGCGAAGAAGACTGACCGTCAGCCGCGCGAGATCACTCGTCGCGACAGTCGCCACCGCCCGTCTTCGAGTTCGAACTCGTCCGCGTAGCTCCCGACGCCGCTGAGTTCGGGCGACGTGGCTGTGTCGACGTAGAACGTCCACACCGCATCCGCGCGGGCTGTCGTTTCCGAGGTCACGTCCACGGCGATCGCCGTGGTGACGTGGCGTGTGAATGTGCCCGGGCCTTGTATGCCGGCGGCTCGACGCTCGACTACTCCAGCAGCAATTTCTTCGCGGCCACGTCGTACCTGTGCGGGGATACCGCGATCGGGGTTGGCCGGCATGTTCCATTCGGCCTCGCGGGTGAACTGCTCCACGTAATCCTCGACCGAGCCGGTATCGGCAAGATGCGCGATGCGAGCGAGCGTTGAACGAATCTGTTCGGCAGGGCCCTCGGGTTGCATGCTGTCCTCCGTAGACGTGGGTGCGGCAGATCGCACGCTACAGCTCATGACGACAACGACGACGGCCTCGTCCCAGTGAGCGGCAAAATTCTCCGGCGAGGGAGCGGCGAACTTTGAGATCAACTCGAGTTCAACCGTATTCGAGCCCGCAGCGTAAATGATTGAGTGTTCACAGTAGGCAGCGCCATGACGACTGCCGCGCCCGTAGGCTTGACCGACTCACAGGAGATCGCCATGTCCGTCACCGAACTCGAACGTGTCACCCAGACCCCGGAGCAGATCTACGCTGCCGGCGGAATCACTGTCCACAAGGTCGGTGAGCTGATCGGCGCCCGCATCGACGGCGTACACCTCTCGGGGGATCTGTCCGAAGAGACCGCCTACGCGATCAACTATGCGCTGGCAGCGCACAAGGTTGTGTTCTTCCGTGGGCAGCATCATCTCGACGACACGTCGCAGTACGAATTCGCCGGAACCCTCGGCACCCAGACCACCCCGCATCCGACGGTGAAGTCCAGGGGCGACAAGCTGTTGGTGCTCGACCGAGCCGCCAACAGTTGGCACACGGACGTGACGTTTGTCGACCGCATCCCGAAAGCCTCGATTCTGCGAGCGACGACCATTCCCGAGTACGGCGGAGCGACCACGTGGGCGTCGACCACCGCCGCGTACGACCAACTGCCGTCTTCACTCAAGGTCTTGGTCGAGAATTTGCGGGCCGTTCACACCAATGCCTACGACTATGCCGAGGTTGTCGATCAGGCGAACCCGGTAGACGCGCAGCGCCAGGCCTACTACGCCGAATTCACCCGTGAGATCTACGAGACCGAACATTCGGTGGTGCGTATCCATCCGGCGACGGGGGAGAAGACCCTCCTGCTCGGTCACTTCTTCAAGGAGTTCGTCGGGCTCAAGCCGTCGGAGTCGGTAGCTCTTTACCAGATCCTGCAGGCACGAATCATCAAGTTGGAAAACACTGTTCGATGGAACTGGTCGGCCGGCGACCTGGCGATCTGGGACAACCAGGCGACTCAGCATTACGGTATCGCCGACTACGGGACTCAGGCGCGCAGTGTGCACCGAGTGACATTGGCCGGCGACGTCCCCGTCGACGTCCACGGCGAGCAGAGTCGAATCCTCCAGGGTGACGCCGCGGAGTATTCGATCATCGCGGACATCGATCGGCTTCCCGGCTTCGCCGCGAACTGATCAGTCGTGCTGCGGGTGATCCGGCGGGAACATCTGTCCCCATGAGTGACTGCACGCTCGGCACGTCCATTCCGGGGTGTCCGGTCCCACGACGCAGCCAGTTACGGCGAGCCACGGTAGGTGATCGAACGGATGGACCGGCATCCCCGGTGCACACTGAGCGGTTCTGTGTGCACCGCAGAGTGGGCACGACGGATTCTTCGCCAGCATGTAGTCGATGAAGTTGGTGTGCCCAGACGTGGCCATCCTTCCGGTGCACTTGCGGCACAGGACGGCTGGGTAGTCGTCACCAGGTTCAGCCTGCCTGAAGATCCGTGATGCGGAATGAAAGTGAAGGCGATCGCTGCTGTTGAACTTTCGCAACGGCATCGGTGAGCTGCAACCTGTGCAGTTGCCCCGCTCGTTCATCAACGTTCGGGCGTGGGCAGCTGTGGACGTCGGATCCAGCGTGTCGATGTCGCCGAAGTAGTGCGCATAGTGTGACTGGCCGGCCGTGAGAATCCGGTCGGCCAGTGCGTCGTCGACCGGCCCAGGATCCGTGGGAAACGTGATGGACCATCGTTGTTCGAGTTCTGGAACGGTGGGCAAACCGTGGAGTTCGTACGGGCGTTCATCGACTTCCATCGGCGACGTGCCGTCGAAGGGCGCAGCCACGGTCTCGATGCAGAGCAGCGTGCGAGGAGTGGTATCGAGAACCGTGACCAGCAGGTCACCGATGGCCATCTTTCCGTGCATGATCCAGGGATCGACACGGGCTCGGGGTTCGAGAAACGCGACCACGGCATCGATCCATGGCGTGCCGAGTGCGATGAATACGTGCTGACCGGAGCTCCGCGTGATCATCGGACGATTCTCGCAAGGGCTGCCGACAGCGTCAGGCTTTGACCACCTTGCGCCCGAGCAGCGATGCAACCAGTCCGTCGACGAAGGTCGCTTGCCGTCCGAGGGGATCGGAATCCGCTGCCGCGACGCTGCCGATCGAAATCGATCTCGTCAGGCCGGTCTCGCTGATGAATTCGGCGGCGAGGTGCGCTTCTCGGAATGTGAGGCCGCCCAGATGTGTCGTGTCGTCGACTCCGAGAACACGTCCGTCGATGATGTCCATGTCGAAATGGACGTGGACGCCGTTCACACCCTGGCCCGCCGCGGCGAGGACGCGAGGCATCAAGGCCGCCATGCCATGGCGATCGATCTCGTCGATCGTCACCAGCAATACCCCGTACTCGTCGAGTGCGCGCTTGTGATCGACCGTGGCGTTCTTGACGCCCACCAAGACGGTGTTCTCCAAACTGGGGCCGTGCAGATCCGCCGCCGACGACAGCAATTGTTCGATGTCACCGTGTGAAGCGAAAATGATTGCACCCAAATCGGTTCCAGGTTCGGTGGCGATCGGAATTCTGGTGTTCTGCCAGGCTTCGGCAGTGAGCCACAGCGGCAGCGTTGTGAGATCCGCAGCGGCATTCTCTGCTTGAATGCAGTCGAAACCGATTCCGGACATGTCCTCACGTAGACCGTGATCGAGGAGATGGCTTGCCAGGCCGGTAGTTTCGAGGTCGATCAATTCGACGGTCGCATTGGCATCGATCGGTTCGGTGCCCAGAACGTATCGCTTTTCGACGTAGGGCGATGTCATCGCCATCAAGAGCGCGCCGTAATCGATCGTGAAGTCGACGGTGCCACCCAGTCGGTATTCGTCACCTGTTTCTCCGGCGTCGACGAGGAGGTGATCGCTACTGGCGCTGATCACCTTCAGGCGCGGATCGATCGGGGTCAAGCCTTCCGGCGAGATGTCTTCGCGGCCGATGGACAAGATCAGGCGTCGGCTCGGCTTGTCCTCGTTGTCGAAGACGGGGCGTCGGCCGAATGCGTCTTCGCCTGAGACTCCATACGGCCGCGACGGCTTGACCTTGGCCTCGATGATGTCCGCGGTGAGAGTGAAGGCATCGTTGTTCAGCAGTTCGTACAGTCCGGGGGAGTAGGTGATTCGGCCAGAACAATGCTGGCGCCCAAACGCAGATGGTTGATCCCCTCGGGCATCGTGCCCGTCTCGAGTAGTGGCAGCGAGAACGTATTGCCGCCGGAAACGATCGGCAGTTCGATCGAGAACCGCTTCGTGATTTCGTCGGCTAGGTAGACCAGATTCGACAGGTTGTCGACGGTCGGCTGGATGCCACCGACGCACGCGAGGTTCGCGCCGATTCCGATCAGTCTGATGCCCTCGATGGGAAGGATTTCAGCGACTACGTCCAACGCCTCCGCCGGCAGGATTCCTTCGCGGAGATCTCCGAGGTCGATCATCAGCACGATGTCGTGGACGACTCCTCGCGTCCGTGCTGCTCTGCCCAGAGCAACAATCGTCGTCAACTCGGAATTGAGGCTGATGTCCGCGTAGCGGATCGTGTCGTCGATCTCGTTGAGCGACGGTGCGCGGATCAGCATCAGGGGAACGGTGATGCCGTCGCGGCGAATGCGGGCCAGGTTGTCCAGGCGGGAGTCGGCGATCTGCGCGACGCCGCCGCGGACCATTGCTCGCGCCACCTTGGGGGAGCCACATGTAGATTTGCCGACGCCCGCCACCGCAATACCCTTGGCATTGGACGCTTCGACGAGGACGCGCGCATTCTGTTCGATACGACGCAGGTCGACGGTGATGGTCGGTCCGGTCATGATCTCCCCGTTTTCTCCGAAGGTGGTTCACGATCCGGGCATTCCAGACCGGACGGTTGGCGTGAGCTGGGCAACTTTGCTCCAACTGTTGTGTCGCAGGACACTTACGTGCAGTATGAGGATACAACAGTTTCCTACCAGGCACTCTAGAGGAGCGTCGATGGCTACTCTCGTCAAACACGTACTTCGGCGCAAGCCGGCTTTGCAGATAGACCAGGAGACCGGCGCAGATACCAACGGCGGTGAGCTGACCCGCAGTATCGGTTTGGCGCAGTTGTCCATGTTCGGCATCGGCGCCACGATCGGCACCGGTATCTTCTTCGTCCTCTCGCAGGCAGTCCCGGTTGCGGGTCCGGCAGTCATCATCTCCTTCGTTGTTGCCGGTGTCGTCGCGGGACTCACAGCGATTTGTTACGCGGAGTTGGCCGGAGCTGTCCCGGCGTCGGGCTCGTCGTATTCCTACGCTTACGCGACGCTCGGAGAGCTTCCGGCCATGGCCGTCGGCGCGTGTCTGCTTCTCGAGTACGGAGTCTCGGCCGCGGCGGTGTCCGTCGGATGGTCGCAATATTTGAACCAGCTACTGGGCAACCTCTTCGGGTTCCAGATTCCCGACGCATTGTCACAAGCGCCGGAGCAGGGCGGCATCATCAATCTGCCCGCAGTGATCCTGGTGTGCCTGTGCGGTGTTCTGCTCATCCGCGGCGCCAGTGAATCGGCCAAGGCCAACGCCATCATGGTCTCGATCAAACTCGCAATTCTGCTGCTCTTCATCGTGGTCGGCATCGCCGGATGGAACAGCAATCACTTCGCCGACTTCGCACCGTTCGGATTCAGTGGCGTCATGTCCGCCGCCGGAATCATCTTCTTCTCGTACATCGGCCTCGACGCTGTGTCCACTGCCGGCGAAGAAGTGAAGAACCCTCGTCGCAATCTCCCTCTCGCGATCCTCATTGCGCTCGTGTCCGTCACCGCGATCTACATCGCCGTTGTCGCCGTCGCGATCGGTGCACAGGATTCCGCATCGTTCGAAGGTCAGGAAGCCGGACTGTCCGCGATCCTCGAACAGGTGACCGGATCTACCTGGCCGGGAACACTTCTGGCCGCCGGTGCGGTGATCTCGATCTGCAGCGTCACGCTCGTGGTCATCTACGGTCAGACCCGCATCCTGTTCGCGATGTCACGCGACGGCATGATTCCGTCGATCTTCCACAAGGTGAACCCGCGGACTCTGACGCCGGTGCCCAACACCATCATCGTCTGCGTCGTCATCAGCATTCTGGCCGGTTTCATTCCGATCAACTTCCTCGCCGAAATGACCAGCATCGGAACCCTGGTGGCGTTCCTCGTGGTTTCGGTCGGGGTCATCATCCTGCGGCGCAGTGACCCGGACCTGCCGCGCAGCTTCAAAGTTCCCGGCTATCCGGTGACACCGATCCTCTCGATCCTGGGCTGCCTGTGGATCATCAAGGACCTCCGAACCGTCACGATCTACGTGTTCCTTGTCTGGGTGACCGTCGCGATCATCTGGTACTTCGCCTACGGTATGAAGCACTCGCGCCTCGGTGCGAAGAACCGCGCCGAATTGGGATCGGAGTCCGAGTCATGACGCTGCTCGCGGGATACGCACCCGACGGTGACAGTTCCGGAACCGTCCATCTGGCAACGCTGTTGGCGCGCTCGTCCGGTGAACCGTTGGTGATCTGCGCGGTGATTCCCTCGCCGCCACCGCCCGGAATGGCGCGTGTCGACGCCGAATACCACCAGCAGTTACGAGCCGAAGCCGAAGCGGCACTGGCGAAAGCGCGGGCAGACATGCCCTCCGATGTCGACGTGACCTATGTCGTGCATGAGGCTCAGTCGACGTCGAGTGGCCTGCTCGATCTCGTTCACGAGCACGAAGCCAAGATGATCGTCCTGGATTCGTCTACGGCCGGGGTGTTCGGTCACGTGGCTCTCGGCAGTGTCACCTCACGCTTGCTGCACAGCTCCGACGTTCCGGTCGCCCTGGCGCCGAGGGGATTTCGAACCAAGCCCGGTGAGGTGGTTCGCCGCGTCACCGCCGCATACTCGGGCACACCCGATCAAGACGATCTGGTGCTCGCCGCCGCGACCGTGGCTGCGCGTGTCGATGCCGGACTCAGACTGGCGGCGTTTGCAGTTCGTGCGAACGCGCAGTACACGACCACACTCGGGACCGAGGGGGATTCACGGATCATCTCCGAGTGGGCCGAGGTGGTCGAGCGTGAGACCAACGCTGCCTTCGAGCGGGTGCGTGCACTGCCCGAAATACCCGACGTCATGGAATCGGTTATCAGCCATGGTCGTAACTGGGCCGAGGCGCTCGAGGGCGTCGAGTGGGACCGAGGTGACGTTCTGACAGTCGGCTCGAGCAAGGCAGGTCCACTGGCCCGGGTCTTCCTCGGCAGTCGGGCAGCGAAGATCGTGCGGTACTCACCGGTTCCGGTGGTGGTGGTCCCGCGATCGGCGTCGACCCGAATAGTCGATCAGGCCGAAGCGGAATAGAGATCAGGGCCGACAAGCGGAGTGCTTGTCGGCCCTGATCTTTCAGATCGAGCGGGAGAAGAGCGCGGGCTCGGAGCCGGGAACCTGAGAGACCTGCTCTCGGGCAACCAGATGGCGCAGGTGAGCTGCACCCTCGGACAACGCCATCGTCTTTCCCATCGGGGAGATCTCGGCCCACGGCTTGTACCACTTCATCTTTGCCGCGACGTCCCACACGGTGAGCTTGTCGTCGGCGAACTCCTGGAGCAGGTGATCGAGTCGCTCCTGGTGATGCTCGATCAGCTCACCGGCGCGACCTCCGACGTCGTCGATCGGAATGCCGTGAGCGCCGAGACCGCGGGTGATGTTCATGTTCTGCACTCGTGCGAGCGAGTCGAGGAAATCGGCGAGGGCGTCGCGTTCGTCGAGGGGGTACACGAAGTTGCCGACGTGCGGTGTTGTCTTCTGCAGGACGTGGTCGCCGGTGAACATGATGTCGGCGTCGTCGAGGTAGAAGCAGACGTGACCAGGCGTGTGGCCGGGGGTGTAGACAACGCGGAGGCCGCGGCCGGTGAGTGCGATGATCTCGTCGTCGACGAGAAGGCGGTCGGGAGCGGACTCGGGGCCCACGGGAGACTCACCCGCGGCAGCCAGTCGGAAGGCATCACGGTCAGCTGCGGGCGCTCCGGCACGTTCCATGTTGTCGAGCTGGTACGCCATCCACTCCTCGTTACGCGCAGTGGCCATCTGATCGAACAGGTAGTGGTCGTCCTCGTGCATGGCGATCCAAGCGCCGGATGCCTCGCGGACCCGTCCGCACAGTCCGGTGTGGTCCGGATGGAAGTGCGTGACCACGACGCCCTCGATGTCGGTCACCGAATGCCCGATCTCGGCGAGCCCCGCGTTGAGGCCCTGCCAGCCGTTGTCGTCACCCCAGCCAGCGTCGACCAAGATCAGTCCGCCGGGGGATTCCATGGCGTAGACGAGCGTGTGCCCGAGCGGGTTGTCCGTGATCGGGACAGGAATCTGGAATATGCCATCACCGATGGCCGCCGCACCGTTCATAACAAGTACCTCTTAACGATAAGGGAACGCACTCTTAGTACTTCATGTTTACCGTGCGCTCGTTTGGTTGGTGACACAGGTCCTGCCTGGCGGGAGTTCGGCATGTTTTCGGGCGACTTCGGATCGGGGAGAGTTTTATTGACCGAATAGTGCCATTGATTCGAAAGTAGTTGTTGAATAGGGTTTTTCGTGATCTCGTCGTGTCAGGGGCGTCCTCGGATGGCGGATCCGTCGACGAGTCGCGCACTAGCCTCCGAGGGACAGGCGCGCTGTGCGGTTATCGAGAAAGACGGGTCATGCGTTTTCAGGTTCTGGACATCATTTTCAACCCACCCCATCCAGTGACCGGCGAGGAAGTTGCCCCGTCCGATCGGCTCAACCGCGTCGTCGAACTGGCCGTTCTCGCCGAAGAACTGGGTATCGATTCGTTCTCGGTGGGTGAGCGCCATGCCGGGCCGGTTCTTTCGTCGGCGCCAACCGTCGTTTTGGGGGCGATTGCGCAGGCCACGGACAGAATCCTGCTGTCGACAGGTGTCACCGTCCTGTCGCTACTCGACCCGATCCGAGTCGCCGAAGATTTCGGAACCATCGATCAACTCAGCCGGGGACGCCTCGAGATCGTGATCGGCAAGGGCAACGAGGTTCTTCAATACCCGCTCCTCGGTCTGGACATCACCAAGCAGTACGAGTACCTCACCGAGAACTACGAACTCCTCAAACTGCTGATCAGCGAGGAAAACGTCAAGTGGGTGGGAACGCACCGGCCTTCGCTCGAGGACGCGACGACGTTACCGCGTCCTTTCGACGGCCCGTTCCGTATCTGGCACGGATCGGCTACCTCGTTCGAGGCCGTCGAACTCGCGGCGAAGTGGGGCGACCCCATCGTCACCGCCAACGCCTTCCAGCCTCGTGAGAACTACAAAGTGCTGATCGACCACTACCGCGAGCAGTACCTGGCGTACGGGCACGACCCGTCCAAGGCGTACGTCGGATCGGGTTCGGGCGGATTGTTCCTCGCCGACACGACCGAACAAGCGATCGAAGAGTTCCGTCCGATCTACGAAGGCGCCGTTGCGCAGGCCGACAAACGCAAGCACGATCCCAAAGCTGTCGGAAAGTCGACGAGTTTCCGGACCATCGAAGAGGCCGTCGATCGCGGGCCGGCGTTGGTCGGGTCGTCTGAGCGAGTCGCCGAGAAGATCCTCGATTACCACCAGAGCTACGGCCACGATTTCCAATCGGTGTCGGTCAATCACGTGCTCGACTTCGAGCAGCAGAAGGACACTTTGCGCTGCTTTGCGGAAGAGGTCATCCCGCTGGTGAAGGCGGAACTGTCGACGACGCTGTGGACCTCGGCCGACAAAGATCGGGCGAAGGGTTTCACCGCCGTCGACTGAGCGGAGAAGTCTGACTGTCGGGTAAGCGGGTCCGGCGCTGCGACCGCTCACGAGCTGCAGTAACTTGTTACCGACATCGCGGTCGGTTTTGACCGCAATGAAGGTATCCGTGAGTGGGAGTAGTGCGTTGACGTTGGGTGTGAACTCGCTTCCCGCGAACGAGCTGAGTCAGACGCTGTGGGTCGATCTGTTTCCTTGGCTGGACGACTACGTATCCGATCGTGCTGCGCTGCTCGAGCCGCTGGCACCGTCACCTGATTGGTGGTTCAGCGAAGCGCCGTCGTTCACTGTTCTCGAGGTCGATCTCGAGAAGGTTCTCTCCGAGCTGGCGTCCCTCTACATCGCTCACCACGCGGCAGCGGTATTAAGAGCGAGCTTTCCGCTACTTGGTGAAGATCTCCCGCTGGAGGTGTTGAGTCTCGATACTCGCGCAGTGACTGCACTGTCTCGGCTCACCACCGACAAAGCAATCGGCGGACTGCTGATGCACACGACCGCTGAGATCTTCGGCGTGCGCGGAACGAGCGAACAGACGGTGCACGACATAGTGCTCAACCTGTTGGTCTGTGCGGTCATGACGACTCCGCTCGCCCGCGTCGAGGCCAATGAGGAAGCAGGTGCCCCACCCGCGATCACAGCGCTGCTCGACGATCTCGCTCAGCTTGCTATGTGGCGACTGGTCCGAGGTCAGGACAGCAGACCACTCGTCACCGTCGAGATCGACGACGAATCTCCGGCCTCGATTCAGGAAGTTGCCGCCCGGATCTCGGCTCTGACGCCGAACGACTTGCCCGACACGGACCGTACCGACGCGATGGACGAGATCGACAATCTCTTCTCGCAGCTGGATGAGCGGGAGTCGTTGGTGTTGCGTGAGCGGATCGTGGCGCGAGTTCCGCAGCGCAGGGGAGCGATCGGAGCCAAGCTCGGTGTGGGCTCGGGGCGAGTCGGGCAGATCGAGGCTGACGTGAAAGCCAAACTCAACGCGGCGTGCGGATTCGGGACGGCGGTGGGGAACCTGCTTGCCAGCCTGCGGGTCGAGATTCAGCCGGTAGCTTCGCTTGATCGCCTCCTCGACGTGCATCCGAGCATCGCGGCGGAGGTGCCTGGTTACGGAGTTCCGCTGTGGTTGGTTCTGGACCGTCTCGACGACTACTTCGAGGTGACTGACGGTTGGGCTGCCGCTCCGGGCGTCGCGGAGGCCAAGAAGCGGACTCAGACCTTGCTCGAGGACTTTGAGTCCCCGAACGGTGTGGTTGCACTCGACGACGTCGCCGAAGTGGTGTCGATGTCACGCGGCGAACTGGAGAAGTGGCTTGCGTGGTGCGGCGTTGTCGTTGTGGCGGAGTCTGCGCTGACGCGTGCGCGTCGGATCTCCGATCTGGCAGTCGGCGCGCTCGAAGCCGTCGGATCGCCGAAGTCCGTCGTCGAGCTAGTGGACTTACTGAAGTCCGATCGCAGTGAGCGGTCGATCGAGCGCGCGCTCGAGGCCGACGATCGCGTGGCGCTCGACGGCGCAGTGTGGCGGCTGCACGCCTGGGGAAGCGCGGATTCCGTTGGGGAGGAACCGGTTTCTTCGGGAGAGGCTGAAGAAGCCAGTGAGTTCAACATTGGTGGTGACGGGATAGTCCGGCGCAAGCGGACACGCAACACTGCGAAGACGCCAGAGTTGACTCGCCGCCTGTACCGGTCAGGTAGTACGTGGCGGTATCGACTGACTGTGACCGCAGATCATCTGCGGGGCTCCGGATTTGCTGTACCCGCCGGTGTTGCAGTCGCTGCCGGCTGTGTGCGCGGTGAGACCATCGAGTTGGAGAGCCACCTCGGCGTTCAAGCAGTTCGGTGGACCGGAGCGCAGCCGACGTTCGGCACTATCCGCCGATTCCTGCGTGAACTCTCCGCTGTGGAGGGCGAAGACGTGTTGCTCGAGCTGTGGCAAGACGGAACCTTCCGCGTGGTCCGACCGGCGATCGTTCACTCTGACATCGACCCACTACGTCAGGCACTTGCAGAGGTTGGCAATCGCGAGCCATTGCGAACTGCCGAGAGACATGTGGTGCGGATTCTCGCCGAAGCCGTGTGTCTGGACGGCGAAGACCGTCCACGAAAGATACTGCGCGCGTACGAAGATCGTGGTGAAGACGTGGTTTTGGACTTCCTGGAGGCGGCATGGAGGCGCGGCGAAGCATCCGAAATCGACGAGGTAGAGGGTAAGGATGCATCCCATGACTGACGTCGCGGACACTCGCATAGTGGGCACCAAGATCCTTGCTGCGGACGAGTCCCTCGCCGGCGCCATCGGCTTGCACCACACCATCGCGACAGCGCTCGCCGATCTGATCGACAACAGCCTCGACGCCGAGGCCTCCCACGTGCTGATCAGGTTCGTTCAGGACGGCACACGGATCGTGTCGATGATGGTGATCGACAACGGCTCCGGCATGGACAGTGACACCATTGATTCCGCGATGACCTACGGCCGCCGACGCGACTATGCCGCCGGGGACCTGGGTCATTTCGGTGTAGGGATGAAGGCGGCGTCGTTGAGTCAGGCTCGGTTGCTCCGAGTGTGGTCTCGAAAGTCCGGGCACCCGACGCAGGGCCGCGAGATCGACTCGGCCTCAGTGCAGGGGCGTCAGTCAGTTTCGGTGATCGAGGACCGGCAAGCCGAAGAATTCTTCGACGCAGTCACGCCCCGCTTTCCCTTCGACACCGGAACTGTTGTCGAATGGCGCGGCATCACAACATTTCTCATGTCCGCGCACGCGGACGAGCAGACCAGCTGGCTCGAACAGACCATCAACGACGTGCGCAGTCACCTCGGCGTCGTATTTCACCGTCTCATCGAATCCGGCCGGATCGCTCTGACTGTGGATGTCTTCGACGTCGAAGCGGGACGCGCCGGCGCGCTGCGCACAGTCAGTGCCATCGACCCGTTCCGGTATCCGCGCACCGGCGACCCCAACTACCCTCGGACACTTACCGTGTCGATCGCCGGTGCCACAGTAACCGCCGAAGCTCACATGTGGCCCGCCCGGAGCAATGCACCGGAATTTCGCATCCACGGCGCCCCCGGCCGCGACCAGCAGGGGCTCTACTTCTATCGGCACGATCGACTCCTGCAGATCGGCGGCTGGAACGCGATAGTGCGGGGCCGACCGGACTACGGATTGGCACGAATTGCTGTCGATCTGAACGATTCTCTGCTGCAGCACATCACCATCAATCCCGAGAAATCGGGGGTGACGCTCGACGCCACTGCGTCGGCTGCCGTCGACGGGGCCGTCTTCACGGATTGCAACGGTGGATTCCGTTCGTATCTGACCGATGCCGAGCGCGTCGTGCGGGCAGCCCGAAGTTCTGCACCTCGGCCGATCAGCGTCATCGAGCCGGCATCCGGCTTTCCGGAAGACGTGCTCGATTCCTTCAGCGACGCCTTCGAATTCAGCGTCGGTGATGATCCTGTTGCTGTGGGTTGGCGAGCCTTGGCGCGTGATCAGTTCTTCGAAGTTGACCTCAAGACTCGGACTTTGTGGATCAATGCGCGTTTTCGGCGTGATCTGCTCGGACGTCGCAGTCTCGACCCGGCTGATGCTCCGGTGCTCAAGACGCTTGTCTTCCTGTTGGTGAGTGAGATGTTCGAAGGAACGAGAATCGGCGCTCGTCAGAGGGAAAAGATGCAGGCGTGGCAGGAAGTGTTGATTTCCGCAGTGGCAGCGCACCGGGAGCAGGTAGTGCAGTGAGTGATGAAGTATTCCGTGCGGTTGCACGTGAACTCGGTGACGGGTTTCCGCCCGAGAACGTGCTGTACCCGGTCAACGCGCGCCTGCGAGCGAGCTATCCGGACGGCCTGACCATCGCGGACATCATCGATGTGTTCCTCGACGACAGTGCTGTCGGTGTACGAACGGCGCTCACCTCGCGTCTCCGGCAGTGGGATGCGGAAAGTGTTGAGACGTGGGTGGGCTCGACTGTTCCGCAGAGCCCGGAACGGCGAGCTCGGATCTACGACTTGTTGGGATTGCCGGTCGACGCCCACGCCGAGATGGATGCGCACTTCCCTCGCGAAGGTGGGCCGGTTGTCATTGCTGCTCAGCAGCCGTGGGACCCCTGGTACACCTCCGAGCGCCGGCGCGAGCACGACTTCTATTGGCGCGCTTACAAGCGAGTTCTAGCCGACAAGAACTGGGACGAGGCGACAATCGGAAAGCTGGACATTGCAACGACTGAAGTTGTGCACCGGCTTGCGGATCCGACGCGGCCCGAGCCGTATCAGTCCAAAGGTTTGGTGGTCGGCTACGTCCAGAGCGGGAAGACGGCGAATTTCAGTGGCGTCGTGGCCAAGGCGATCGACGCTGGGTACCGCTTGGTCATCGTTCTGACCGGCACTATCGAGATTCTCCGGAGCCAGACTCAGCGACGCCTCGACATGGAATTGGTCGGTCGTCAAAACATCAGTGCCGGTGTGGACGACGACTACGCCAACGACGAGGACTGGCGGGACGGGAGCTTTCTCGAACACGAAATCGATCCGAACAAGACCAATGAAATCCCGGCTATCCGTCGGCTCACCACCTCGACCTTTGACTACAAGAGTCTGCTCGCGGGCTTGAGCGCACTGCACTTCGAAACCGTGGATCACTCTCTTCCACTCAATGATCCGAAGAATCTGTACCCGAGCAATATTCGTATCGCGGTCGTGAAGAAGAACGTCTCCAGCCTCAAGAAGCTGGTGGCCGATCTGAAGAAAGTCCCGACCGAGCTCGATCAGATCCCGGCTCTGATCATCGACGACGAAGCCGATCAGGCATCGGTGAACACGATCGATCCGAAGAAGATGAAAACCGAGCAGGTCGAGCGGACGGCGATCAACGGTCAGATTGCTGAGATCCTCGGTCTACTCGAGCGTGCCCAGTACATCGGTTACACCGCAACACCTTTTGCCAATGTGTTTGTCGATCCGGAAGACAGCGTCAACGTCTTTCCTTCGGACTTCATCGTCAGTCTCGAGCGGCCCGGCCCGTACATGGGTGGTGCGGACTTCCACGATCTCGACGATCTCGAAGACGACGACAAGACTCCGGCCAATTCGAACCAGAAAGCGTACGTACGGGATCTCCGGGCCGAGTGCGACGAGGATCGTTCTGCCGAACAATTGCGGGCTCTCGACTCGTTTGTCCTGACCGGGGCGATCAAGCTTTTCCGGGAATCGAAGGGCGTCAAGCCGTATCGGCACCACACGATGTTGGTGCACGAATCGGTGAAGCAGGCCGAGCATGACGCCGTAGCCGACGACTTCAAGGCCTTGTGGAAATCGGCCGGATACAGCCAGGCCAAGAGTCTTTCCCGGCTGGACAAGCTCTGGGCCGAAGACTTTGCGGTGGTGAGTGCGGCTCGGGGCAGTGAACTGGAGAATCCTGGTTCGTTTGCCGAGTTGGAGGAGTTCATCGGCGCCGCCTACGACAAGATTTCCGAGGGAGCCAGCCCCGTCATCGTGGTCAACGGGGCTGCCGAGAAGGACTACAAACAGGATTCCCTCGACTTCCAGGAACGGGGAGTATGGAAGATCCTTGTCGGCGGAACAAAGCTGAGTCGCGGCTTCACAGTCGAGGGCCTGACCATCACTTATTACACGCGTCGAACGGGCCAAGCTGACACGTTGATGCAGATGGGACGCTGGTTCGGATTCCGCCCCGGGTACCGAGACTTGGTGCGCCTGTTCATCGGCCGCACGGTTGGCGGACCCGCCGGCGCGGACTACGACATGTACAAGGCGTTCGAGGCGATCGTTCGGGACGAGCAGGAGTTCCGGAACGAGCTCACTCGGTTCAGCGGCGTGAACGAGAAGGGCGAACCGTGGGTCACTCCACGCGATGTGCCGCCGATGGTGTTTCAGCAGCTGCCGTGGCTGAGGCCAACGGCTCGAAACAAGATGTTCAACGCCGATCTGGTTTATCGAGGCATGGGCGGTGAAAGTTTCAGCTTCACGATGCAGCCCCCGCGAGGCGACGGTTCGATCAACGCTCGGCACTTCGACGCGGTTGCACCATTATTGAAGTCGTTGGGCGAAACAGGGTCCTTCAATTTCGTTGACAAGGATGATGTTTCGCGATCGTTCACTGCGCGATACGGCATTGTCCCTGCCCATGTGGTGTTGGAGGCCGTCGACCAGTTCGAGTGGGCGAACGGGTGGGATTTCGGTCCCCACCGCGAAGCGCTTTCGACCGCAATCGAATCCGGATTGCTCGAGGATTTTGCAGTTCTGCTGCCGTACCCCAAGACCCGGGAGCCGATCGAGATCAAGGGTTGGCACGAGAAACTTCCGATCGTCAATCGCAAGCGTCAGGAACGCGAGTACCGAACAGGTTTCACCGGTACGGCCGTCCGTGAGCGCGATGCGATCGAGCACATTGCGGGCAGCCCGAAGAAGAACGGTGGACCGCTTGCGGGTGCTCTTCATCGGAAGACTCGCGGTGCATTGATTCTGGTATTGGCGAACGATCCGGCTCCTCGTCAGTTGAAGCGGGCACAGGCTGGTCCCGTGGACTCGCGCGATTTTGCGACGTTGTTCTCGTACGCGCTTCCGCACGCGGCGGAGCCGTTGGGGCGAATCGGTTTTCGGGTGAAGCAGTCGGGGACAGGGGCGATCGTCGATGCGAACTAGGTGTGTTGTGGTGGGAGACAGGAATGGGTTCTGATGGCTAAGACGATTGCGACGATCAACCTCAAGGGCGGCGTCGGTAAGACGACGATCACCGCGGGGTTGGCCGAGTTCATGTCGCTCGAATTCGGTCAGCGCGTGCTGCTGATCGACCTCGATGCGCAGATCAATCTCACGACGATGATGATCAGCGAGGATCACTGGCTCGAACTCAACAAGCAAGGACTGACCAGCGCAACCATTTTCCGTGACGCTGTCGATGGCACGTCGAACTTCGATCTCGAAGCTTCGATTCAGCGCGGAGTCTCGCCGGTCAAGCGAGTGACGGGTGTGGATCTGCTTCCCTCATCTCTCGATTTGATCGAGCTGCAGGAGGAGATCAGTGCCCTTCGGGTTGCTGATCGGAACTCCACCAAGCCGGTTGAATTGTTGAGGGATGCCGTCGCCCCGGTGATGCCGTACTACGACTACGTTCTGATCGATTGCCCGCCGAATCTCGGGCCGATCACACTCAACGGATTGGCCATGGCTGACGGCTATGTGATCCCCACGATCCCAGATGTGCTCTCCACGTACGGCATTCCGCAGATCCAGACGCACATCGCGAAGTTCGGCAAAGAACTCGGCCGTGAACTCTTCGAACTCGGGTTGGTGATCACCAAATACAAGTCCAACTCGGCGGTGCACCGCACTACTGTGCGGAACCTTCGGCGCGATCCGAACGTCCCACACGTGTTGCCGGAATACCTCGCGGAGTCGAATCAGATTGCGGCGTCGGCGGAGTTTCACCCGTACAGCACTTTGAAAGTGAAGTACGGCAACGCAGGTCAGTTCGATCAGATGCGTGCGATCACGCAGAACATTCTCACGGAAGCGCAGGCGAAGCTATGAGTGCGGGTATCGATGAAGCGCGTCGACGGGTGCAGGTGCAGGAGACCGGTGCTGCGCTCCTGAAGTTGGGCGCAACCAATGCCTCGGCATCGGTGTTGCTGGCCAAACTGGTTCAGGTAGTTGCAGAGGAAGCTGCCCGTACCCCGAGGTTCGCGAAGGCAATTGAGAACGCTTTCGCAGTTCCGTCCGATGGATCCGCCGCTGCGGTACCTGCTTCTGCGCCGGCGCCGCGTCGTCGTGCTGCGGGTCCGAAGGTGAAACGGGAGCCGGGGGCTTTCGACCCGTTCGAGGTCTTCAAGCTTGATGGGGAAGAGGCTCTCTTGGAGCGTCTTTCGGCCCTCGATGCCGACGGGATCAAGGACATCATCGCGGAGCAGGAAATGGATACGCACAAGGAGACGGGTCGCAAGCGCAAAGTGGATGTGCTTGCGATCTGGACTGTCGAGCGGGTGAAGACTCTTACCTCGAAGGGGAGTGCGTTCAGGTAGGGGCTGGTGACGCCTTGACTCTCTGGCCGATTCAGAATCCCCACCGACTGCAAACTTCTCCGGTTATGTACCCATCGCGGCATCCGAAGTAGGTCTGAATGCAACCCGACGTCGAGCATCCTGATTCGGCGACGCCTTGTTGGTTTTGGATAACTTCAGCCGGAGTTGCGGTTCTCACGGTAGTAACTGGCACGGTTGCATTCGGATCTGGATATGAACCACCCGTGTACGGATTTCGGCAGACAGTCCCGTCGCAATTGAAGGTATTTGCCTGGCGCTCGCTCTCCAAGTATTTGTTTCCTCCGAGTTGATCGAAGCACCACTGTGAAAATGCCATCGTTCCGTCGCTCATCCGCGCAGGGCCGGGTGTGCCCTGTAGACATTCGACCACGACCGGCGCCGCGGGAGTAGGCGCTTCGGTGGTGGGTGGAATGGATTGAACAGCAGTCGCGCTTACTGACGTGACCACGACGTCGGATGTGATTGGGGTAGTCAGGGGATTCGCTGTAGCCTCCGATCGAGGAGTGGACGAGGCTGCGGTCGTCGAGGGTGCGGTTTCGGCTGGAGGTGTCGAGCAGGCTGAGAGCGCCAGTAGACCTGCAAGCGCGACGAGTGTGCAGGCGTGCCGAGTCTTCATGAAAGCCGATTTGTGCCAGTAATTTTGACTCACCATTAGCTCCTGAGGTGTGGGTGTGATGCACTTGCTGAAAGTCGGTTGTGGCTGTAGTTCTTGGTCCGCTGGCTTTGCGTATTTTTGCACGGTGCAAAAATGACCAGCTAGCTGCTGAGCTTCGGTGCCTGAGCCTGGATTCGCATATCGCTCAGCGTTAGGTTGGTCCGAACAACGGTCCATTCCCATCCGTTCGCCGACCGGCCGACTGAGTGCGTGAGTGCTGCTGATACGGAAGAAAACTCGCGCCCACCAGCGAAGATCGCACCGTCATGTCGAACGCGGGCTCGATGGACAAGGTTCTTCTTCGGTTCGCGATAGACGAGTTCGTCGTCGGGTTGTAACAATCCTTGATTGAGGAGGACCTGAATTGTTTCGGTGTAGTGTTTTCGCTTGATTGCGGGATCTGGAGGCTGAGATTCTTTGGCAAGTGCTGCAACATATATCTTTTCGATTGTCAGAGGATTTCGTTCGATAATGTTGAGATAGCCCGGCAACAGTCTTAAACCTGATTCAACGTGGTCGGCCCTGAGCTGACCTAGCCCGAAGAAAGCTGACGGCAGACTGGCAATTTGTACAGAGGTCAGCACAGTGCCGATAGGCATCGATCTGAACACTTCGTTGACATGGCTGGCGATATCCACCTGAGGCGGGGCAGGAGGTGTTATTCGAGGTCGGTCGGTCGGCGTGGGTCGACTTGAAGGGACCGAGACTGGAACAGGGATGGAGAGCGGGTGCGGCCACTCTTTGCAGAAGGAATCGGCAAGTCTGACACTCCGCTGCAGAATTTGCTGGGGCCCGAAATCGAGTGGAAGCAGTTGGTTGACTCCAGATGGGGTGGTCTCCAGAATCAATGACCGTCGTTTCTCCCAAGACGCAGTGGAAGCTGTTGCGCCAAGCTTTTTCGGCAATAGCGTTAGGTTGCCTAACGTGTCGAGAATTTCGTCTGGAGCGTCCCGAAGATTGGGTGCTAGAAGGTATTCGATAGCCAGGTCAGAGGTAGCGGACTCTTCCGTGGGTGCCAGCGCTCGATTGCATCCACCCAGCACGAGTCGAATTCGTGCTCGGGTCAGTTGGCGGTAAATCGGTTGCGTAAGGAGTACATCTTGAACGGCCTCGTCGGTCGGCCAAAACCCGGATTCCGCGGACTGGTTTAGCAGGTACTCGCGGATCGTCGTGGTAGGAGGTTCTGTTCGGCGCTTCAGTAGGTGGAGGAGCTCAAGCATCATGCGGTTGTAGTTTTTGCTGGTCAGTCTGGATACCATTCGGCGGACCAGCCATGATTCGAGCAGTTGAAGGGCTGCACTTCTCTCGTGTGATGGATAGCTGTCAAATAAGAACAACAATACTGGTGTGATCACGGTTGTATCAAGCACGCTCAGGTGGGAGAGGAAGAGTGTCTCATCGGAACTTTCACCCTTCGATTCCGTGAGGTTCTCGTAAATGCTGCTGAATCGCTTGATCTCGGACATCAGATCCGGAATTCTTTCGCGACTAAGCGTTGCTGTGAAGGTGCGAAATTGAGTGAAGAGTGCTGGTGCCAGGATCTCCTTGCCCAGCCGCATCGTCAGATAGTGGGCGAAAAAGGCGTCGAGCCGCGATCGGTTCAGTCGGCCTTGCCGGATCTCTGATTTCCATGCCTTCGATTCCAACGGTTGCCAGTAGAGGTTGTAAAGGGTTTCGGGGTCATGGCCGTAAGACTCTGCTAGTTGGAATAGGAGATTCTTGATGAGATCGCTCGGAAGCAGGGGTGTGCCACGGTCATTGAGGCTCTCAAAGATCACTTGTGCATTGTCGTGCTGGCTGAGATTGATGACGACTAGTTGCAGCCCATCGCGGAGGACGTTTACCAGCGAATTGGCAGCGGAATCTTGGGCCTCGGATCCAACGAACTCTTCGAGCCATTGGAGGGCACGTCGAAAGAAGTACCTGTATGCGTCAAGGAGTACCGAATCAGAGTCGCTGTTGGTGAGTAGTTCGTCGATCTGGTGCTGAGTGTCCGCCACGATGATGGTTGAAAACGGACCACGATCGGTTAACGTCGGCCAGACTTTGAAGCGTGCATGGCGGTCAGTGGATAGTTCGTCTTGGTTACGTGTGAGCTGGCGCAGTGCATTTATGTATCGGTCGGGAACACCTCGCGTCGTAAATGCATCTCTCACTGCTGCAAGTAGCACTTGCAATGTGGTGAGGCGCTGTTGACCGTCCACAACTTGACGCGACGGAATCGAGCCTTTCGTGGCCTTGAGATGATCCAGAACTACCGCCCCGAGGAAGTGAGGATTGGCGTCGTCGTCATCCGCGAACAGCGTCACCATGCTCGCGACGTCGTTCCATAGAGGTTCCCAGTTACGATCTTCTTTCCATACGTATGGTCTTTGAAAGATCGGGACGATCAGACACTCGTCCGAACCAAATATTTCTCGGATGGTGTGGGGTCGAGCATCCATTGCGCATCCTTGGTGTCGGTGTGTGGTGATATCTCTAGGGAACAAAATGACACGTTAGTCGAGCTGTCTGACATGAGGGAGGGGCGCCAAGTGCTAACCGTGTCGTCGCGCGTGCTGAACTTGCTACGGGAAGTCCCCGAGTCTTCGGTAGAGGAATTGGTAGGCCGGCTCGCGGAATCGAGTTGCACGGCCAGTCTGGTGGAGCGAATATTGTTCGACCACCCGGACGTGTTTGATCATGATGGCGGCATGTCTCGCAAGTGGCATGTGCTGAGCGGGAGGGCGTTCCCGATTGCACGCAACTACCTTGAACAGCCACTAAGAAAGTGGCAGGAACATGCGCTTCAGGAGTGGATTGTGGCGGGGCGAGGTGGCGTTGTAGAAGCTGTCACGGGAACGGGTAAGACGGCCGTCGGCGTGGCTGCGATTGCAGATGCGTATTCGAGAGGGCTCCGGAGCCTGGTTCTAGTGCCTGGAATAGACCTGATGGAGCAATGGCATTCAGTCCTTCAGCGAGCTGTCCCAAACACAAAAATTGGTCGGCGAGGTGACAAGTTCAGGGATACGCTTGACTCGCATCGCATTTTGATCTCGACCGTTCAATCCGCAGTTCGCGGTGAATCGTTCCCTGCTACCTCCGGTTGTCTGCTGGTGGCGGATGAAGTGCACCGTTACGGGGCTTCGGCTTTTGCGCGGGCCCTGACCGATGACTTTCAGGAGCGGCTCGGTTTGACGGCGACCTATGAACGCAGTGATGATTCGATCGATACAATACTGAGTCCCTATTTCGGATCGACCATCGACGGTTGTGACTACCGGCGTGGTTACGAAGAGGGGATCCTCGCTCCTGTCCGAGTAGTGAACATAGCGGTTCAGTTCACTCCGAAGGAGCGTCACGATTACGAAGATGCTGACGAGCGGGCAAGGTCCGCGCGCACGAAGTTGATCAACAACTGTGGCATCCCCGCCGAGCCGTTCGGGCTATTCATGCAAGAAGTTGATCGACTATCGAATGACGAAAATGCCGGTCCTGCAACATTTCTGGCGCGAAAGTTCATGAAGGCATTCAATGATCGGCGCTCTATTCTCGCTCAGAGCCATGCAAAGCTGGATCTGCTCAGACAGATTGGCTCCGCAATGCGGGGGCCTGCTCGGTCGATTCTCTTTTCTGAGACAGTGGCGGCCGCTGAAGCGGCGGCAGCGATGATCGCAGACCAAGGTGTTGCTGCGGAAGCGATGACTAGTGGGATGAAACCTGCTGAACGAGCAGCGTTGCTGGGACGATTTAGGGTCGGTGAGGTGGTTGCACTTGCGACGCCGCGGCTTTTGGACGAGGGAATTGACGTACCAGAAGCAGAACTCGGGCTCATTCTCGCGGCAAGTAGAAGCCGGCGTCAGATGGTCCAGCGGATGGGCCGGATCATTCGGCCCAAACATGATGGCCGCCATGCGATCTTTGCAATTGTGTATGTCGAAGGTACCTCGGAGGATCCGGCGTCGGGTGCGCATGAAACGTTTCTTAGACAGATCTTGGACATTGCCGACGAGGTACGTTCAGTAAGCGGTGCGGATGCAGCAGCTTTGCTGAGACGTTGGTTGTTGGAGCGTCCAGAAGACGTAGAAATGAACATTGCTGCAGAAGTACTAGATGCGGCTGTGAAAAGCGATCCGACCGAGTTCGATCCGGATCATGCAGCCGTGACTGCGTCGGAGTCCAATAGCTGGACGAAGGAAGCCATCCTCGACGTTTTCGACGATTTTGAGGGGCTTGCAACTTGGGATGAACTGATTGAATTATTGCCTGATGACGAGATCCGAAAAACTCTTATGGCAGGAAACTTGGAAGGACGCGTCAGCTGGACCTTGGTTGATGGCGTGTTGGTCGGTGACGGTGGGCAGGACCGGACGAGTCGGAAAGATCGTGTTGCGCGGCTGTGGGCGCTCAGGGATACCCGAGCAGCTATCGCGCCCAATCCCGGACTGAAGCAGCTGCGCTGTGCTGCGAATGGCACTCCGCTCGAGAGTGTTTCTCTTCAAAGGTTGGCAGAACTATGGGAGTCTTTGGCAGGAAGTAGCTCTCAGGTACTCGAATCACGGGTCGACCATTCGGCGCCCGGCGTCGAGGTCGTTGCTGATAAACCTCCTAAGCAAGCAGTCGTGCCCCCAAGTGATCAGGAACTTCGCGCCCTGATCGAAGCAATCGAAGCGCAGGGCGGTAGAGCCACTTTGGTCGAGAACTCACGTCGGACTGCTTTGACTGTCATTGGCTCAGACGGTATCCGTCGCGTTGCGCGAGTGCTGGCCCCCACAGCAGGTGATTGGTTCGCATCGAAAGATGACGGAAATCGATCGCTTGATGACACTCACGCCACGTCGTGGATCTTTGTCGATCCCTCTGAACAGCCCCAGGCCCATTACATATGTTCGGCCTTCGATATTTCACGGTCGGTCCGCAACGAAATCGACGAATGGATGATCGCGAATCCGGGACTGACACGTCAACTGCATCCGATTCCGCGATCGATTGTGGTGAGCGGCCGCGATCGCTGGGACTACATTGGGTGTGGCACTGGTGGTGTTGCAAAGACAAATATCGCAGTCCCACGAATTGCTCTGACGTCGCCGTTGCCTAAAACTCCGGCGAAGCATGCGACCAACTCGAATTCAGTAGGCCAGAATTCATTGTCGCTGAGAGCAAGCACTCGGAAGGTCGTCGTACGGACGCTGGCGACCAAGAACAGCATTCGCATCTATATGGATGTTGAGGGATACCGTGTCGTGGCGCTCTACGACCAGGTTGGGGGCGGAGTAAAGGTCACACGCGCTGCTGGGTTCCAAGTACTGGAAGGGCGAACGTTCGCAGATCCGGGTGGCGCGGCGACTGCTGCCAAATCGGTAATTGCCGGCGACGACGTCGAATGCAATGGATGGATCGATTGGATAGTTGACGACGGATCTGGAATTTCATTGGCACAATCAGTCGGCAAAGGGCGCTAACGATGAGTAATTTGGCGCCTGGCCCGGGTCGAAAACCGACGTGTCGGCCCCATGCGCGATGATATCCAGGTGAGATTGGTGCCCGCAGTCGAACAGCTGATGGGCGTTATGGGAGGTACCGAATGACTAGTGCGTTGAGCCACGCCGAGACGCTTCGTCTGCCTGCGGATCACCGCTGGGTTGTTCTCGACGTTGAGACGTCGGGGATGCGGTCGGCATCGCATCGTGTGCTCAGTATCGCCGCATTAGTACTGCGTGAGGATGGTTCCGTAGAGCGTCAGTTCTCGACTCTGCTCAATCCAGGATGCGATCCGGGGCCCGTCCACGTTCACAACCTCACTCCCGACCGCTTGGCTGGTGCGCCGCGTTTCGAAGACATTGCTGAGGAATTCGCCGACTTGCTCTCAAGCCGGACCATGGTGGCACACAACGCGTCGTTCGACTACGGCTTCCTCGACGCAGAGTTTCAACGCGCAGGTTTTGGCACCCCGATCGAGAAGCGGCTGTGTACTTTGGCGCTCTCGCGACGCCTGGAGCTCGACGTACCCAATCACAGGCTCGCAACACTGGCCGAGTATTGGAAGATAGAACAGGTCAATGCGCACGACGCCTACGACGATGCGCGGGTACTCGTCGAGGTCTTCGGCAGGAGCGCATCTCTCGCGGAAACGCTGCAACTTCCGCTTCCAGTGGTGGGGTGTAAGGACCGCCGGGCCACGGTCCACTCTCGCGAGATCAAGCGAGTGCCGTCGTCATTCACCAACCCCGGACGCCTCGATCTGACTCACGGCTTGGTCCAAGGAATGAAGATAGCGATCAGTGGTCCGACATCCGCACCCCGGGCTACGCTGGCTGCCCGCCTCACGGACGCGGGATTCGAGTTCACAAATACCGTGAGCCGACAGACGAGTGTTCTGGTGTGTGACAACACTGCATCTCAAAGCTCGAAAGTACGTAAGGCCGAGTCGGATGGAATTCCCGTGATCTCGGAGCAGCAGTTGGAGCACTTGTTGGAACGTGCAGTGCCGGGTGAGATCAAGATTGAGGGCGCTTCCGTGGGAGTGAGCACTGTTGAACCCGTGCCTGACACGATGACAGCGCCGGAAGTCGAGGTCCAGCGCGAGGTGGTTCTGGTGCCGGAGATGATCGTATCTGCGCAACCTCGTCCCGACGAATCGACCTCCGGGGTACGGCCATCATCGATCGCGACTGCATCCCCGCTCGCGAATCGCAAGGCGAAGGCGTGGCAGGGGCGTCGCGTTCTGATTCTCGGCGGTACCCATCTCGACGGCGTGATCATGCGGTCGCGCATCCTGCAGCTCGGTGCTCGTCCGTCTCTCAACTTCACAACCGCCGTCACCGAGGTTTTGGTGTTGGAAGGCGGTGAATCCGACAAGCGGATGGCGAGGGTCACGGATCGAGGGCTTCCTAAGATCACGGAATCCGACGTCAACGAGGCGTTGGTCTCGGGTGTAGTTCCCGCCCACATGAGGCTCGAATCACGCTTGTCTGCACCGATTTTGATGCGTGGCGAGGTCGTCGATCTTCCTGCCGCTCAGTCGTCGTGGTCGATCAATGTTGCGTGGCGGGCAGAAAACGTTGGAGACGAATTCGACGTCGATGTGGTTGCCTTTCTCCTGGACGGAACCAACAAGGTCGATTCGGATCAAGATTTCGTCTTCTACAACAACACCGTGGATGAGGACGGCGCAGTCGAGCTCTCCGTCGACGGTGACAGTGAGCAGAGTGTCCGTGCAGATCTCGACTCTTTGCCTGCGGAATGTCAACGTGTTGTCATCGCAGCAGCAGTCGACGGTGACAAGACGTTCGGCGACTTAGGAGCAGTCTCGGTCAGCATTGATGGTCCTGACGGAACATTTGCCACATTTGTACTCGATCTCGGAACGGTCGAGCGGACCATGGTTCTCGCCGAGATCTACCGCCGCGGAAATGTTTGGCGGCTTCGGGCGGTAGGTCAGGGGCATAACCACGGACTCGGTGCTATGGCTGTCGGCTACGGTGTCGAAGTGGATGATTGACCTCGATTTGTTTCTCGAGACGGTGGAGTGAGGTCCAGTCGCATTGCGGCGGCTGCTTCGGCGTCTACATCCCGATGCTGGAGTAGTTCGATCAGGTCTTCTTGTCGCGGTTGCCCAAATGCCAGGCGGTAGAGGGCAACTCCGGCTTTGGATTTCTCAAGTCGAGGGCCGTCGATGCTCAACTCATAGGGCATCAGTTCGCGAATCACCTTGTGAGATCCAGAGTAGATCCAATCCGGTACCAGTCCGCCGAGTTCTTCGTCCGGGATGGCGTACGCGGCCGTCCAGGGGTGGACGTCGTGAGCACCCAAGATGCTGATCCGGTGGCGCTCGACTAGGTTGCGCCGCACAGCATGGCCACGGAACCGGTTGACGCGACCGTCGCGTTGTTCGAAGTCAACGGGGTTCGACGGTGTATTCCAATGCACCACATGGTGACACCAAGGGTGGAAGTCGATTCCCTCTTGGCCGGCGCTGGTCGAGATGACGATGAACGGCCAGAACGGACTGTTGAATGCACGGCGAATAAGGGCCGGTCGAAACGACTCGTCGCTCTCGGATTTACCGCCGTATTGAACGGCAAGGTGAGTTCGGAAGCGGATGTTATCGGCTTCGTCTATGGGGTCGTGCGACAGGCTCTGACCCACTCGAAGTGACATCGCCTCGGCTGCAGAATTGGCGATGGCGTAGATCTGATCGACGTCGAGAGGCTCGCTGTCGTGGGTCGGTGTCAATTGCCCGAGATATTCGTCGAGGACTGCTTGGAGATTACCGTCGGCGCAGTACTGCAGAACCTGTCGCCAATACGGTAAGTCCGGATAGAGCTGCCGCAGAAGCACTGCGGATTGCCAACGATTGAACGTTGATCGGAGTCCTGACGCGATAGTGGCAGCAGCTCCCCAGATGTCGCCTTCTGCAACGCTCGGGGCAATCCGCAATCGTTTCAGCGATCGCCACGCGCAATTCGCTGGAGAGCGCGCCGCCAGTTTGGCAGTTACCTCGACGAGGTCGGGCGGTATCCGACCGTCGGTCAGCGTTGTGGTGCTCTCGGCGAGGGTCAGGAATGGATCGAGACTAGTTGCCTCGTCAGCCGCCTCGGCATCTGAGTCATGGTGCGACTGTAAGACATTGCGGAGCCATCCTTGATCGTCCGAGCTGAAATCGAACACGTCGAATTGCTCTCGATCGATATGCATCGGCCACGACCAATAGAAGTGTTGTGCCCCGGTCGCAGACGAAGTTTCGCGACCACGCGGAATGGTCGACTGAAGTCGCTCCACCACAGTGGCTTCGAAGGACACGGTATCAACCGGGTCGACGTGGTCTCGAGCAAGGGCGAGTGGATCCGACATTGTTGCGAGATGTGGCATCGGCCAGAAGAGGGCAAGGGTGGTCATCTGCGGATTGGATCCGCGGTATTCGAGCGGTGAACCGATGGCTCGGAGACTATCCGGATCGTTGGGAACTATCGAGGAATGTCCTTGCATCAAGCGATGTTCCGCGTGATAGCTCAGAATTGATGCGACGGCGGGAGGAGTTGACGACCAGCTGGAGAACACCAGTCGCTTCGTTGTCTGTGCCAGATTGGGATCAGCAAACGGACCTCCGGGGGTCAGGTACGGAAGGCTGGGCGGGATCCACAGTAGTTTTTCCCAGCCCGTATCGACGGTATCGTCGCGGAAATTTCGAGTCCGAGCGTTGCCCGCTTCGATCTCAGCGAACTGTCTGACAGCAGCGGCGTCGACTCTGCTGATGTCGAGTAAACGCGACTCGCTACTGCCGACGGTTGCAGCGTACTTCCGACCGAACTGATAGTTGCTCATGAAGTTGACGAAGTAGGGAACGGACTTCCAGTAGTCCACGCTGAACTGGGCGTCGAGTTCCCTGGCGAGGCGGCGCAGGGCCGCGTACCCGAGTAATTCTCGAGGTTCGATTCCAGAGATCGTGGACCTGCGTTCCCGAACCATTGTGTTGTCTAAATTGGCCGGGCGTTCCACGCGACACATCAAGGACAAGAGGAGGTTTCGTAGGTCTGACATCGTTTGCGTGGCTTCGCGATCCTCGATAACGGCATTGCGGAACTGCTCTAGCAGCGCCATGACGTCACTGGATTTCACCAGCTTCGAACCATCAGCGAGGAAATCAATCGTCTTGGTGAAATCGAAGTAGTGATCGGCACCGGAATCGTCGGCCTCGGTATAAGGCTTGTATGGCGTTGCAGACAGAAGAAGTACCCGTGTCCCGTGGTGACCGAACAGATGGCGCGCAAGTTCGCCGGCGGATGTCGTCTCGTCCATCAACTCTGTGAACCGCTGAAACTCGTCCATGATCACAAGATCGGGCGCCAGCGAATTTACGCTGGCATGAGCAAGTTCGTACCGCAAATCTGCAATGAGGGTCGTGATGGCGGAGTTTCGACCGGGATCGTTGATCGGCTTTTTCATCAGGTCGAACAACCTGTCGGCGATGGACGGTTCGCCGGCGTTAATCGTGGCAACAAACGCTTCCAAGATCGACGGATCAATCGAATCGCCGAATTTCTCCTCGAAAACTGCGACGTCCCTTTCGAAGGTATCGAAGGAAGCGACGGAACCCTGCAGGATCGTCAGCGCAGCCACGCGTTGGGTGGCTGAGAACTGGAACTCGCGATCGAGCAACAGAAACAGCAGTTGCCTCTCATCGGAACGGCCGGTCCTTAGTCCCGTCTTGAATGATGTATCCGGAGTCAGTGAAACAAGATTGACGGGTACGCGCAGGTTGTCTTCTACGGAGTCCAGTCTGCGGTTGTGAGTGGCGAGCAGTGTCAACCGGCTGGTGTGTGTGATGTCTTTGTTGTCGGTGACATTGAGACGTTCGAGATTCTGTCGCGCGAGGTCGATGTTGGAGCAGATGTACACGATGTTGATCTCGGTACCGGGCGGGCCTTGTTGAAGGTGTTCGATTGTGCGCGCAATGATTCCGCGCGCCACCATCGACTTGCCGAGTCCAGTTTCGTCTGCGACGAGGAAGTGGCGACTGGGATCCGGTTTGTAGAACTGCTCGAATACATGGTCAACGGTGTCCCGCTGAAAGTCGCGTAGTCCGGAGAGTATTGTTTCGGCGCGGAATTTCTTGTTCATGCGTTTCTCCGATTCAGAACCGTTGCGGCAGAGTGAATATCCGTCCAAAGTGCGGAGAATCCTGGAGGCAGCAGGTCGCGACGTGTGTCGTCACGATGGAGTCGGCGAATGAAGCCGTCCATATCGGTGAGGACGGCCGGGGCCGTCGCCAGAGCGAGTAGGAGTGATTCGAGAATGCCGGGGAGCGGTCCGGATTGGGAGCCTTGACCGCGGATCATCTGGTCGAATGCTCCGCCTGCACTGTCCCCGCCATTGGAGATGGACAGCATTAGCGCAATAAAGCGCAAAACATCCTCGGGCTTCTTCAGCTGCGATGCAAGGATTTCGTCGAGGCGCTCGTCGGGCTCGTTGATCAGGTTGGCAACAACCACTGTGCCGCCGCTCGATCCGCCAGGTTCAGTGACACGAACTGCGAGGAACTGCGTGATGTCGACCAGCGTCAGCCCGGGACTGATGAAGTCAACGGGTTTGTCGGCCGTCATGGTAACTGCCGATCCGGGGCGGGTGGTCAGTTCGATCGTGGCGGTGTAACCATCGGGAAGTTGTATGGCTACAGCAGTTTCGATCAGCAAATCGAAGAATTCTCCGGCCGGTTGGACCGTCGCGGTGAACGGAGTTGATGCAACAGCTCGCAAGGTCTTGTCGAGTTCACGGCGAACGGCATCGGCTTCATCCGGTTCTGCGCCACCGGTGGCTTCGTACGGGCTGATGATGGGTCCGAGTCCGCCGCTGCTAAGCATGGCATTGATTCCGAATTTCTTTTTTGCGCCGGTCATTTCGACCAGAATCTCGACGTTTTTGCTGAATGCCGCAGCGGTTGCATTTGCAGAACCGATGAAAAGTCTTGCCGAGTGGTTGTATTCAACTACATAGGCCTTAGCGTGTAAACCGCCCAGGACATTTGCCGAGTCTGATTCGGGATCAGGAATTCCTGCGTCAGAGTTGAGCACGTACGACGCCTCGAACCAGCTCAGGGTGTCTGGGCGGAGCTGTTCCAAGGATTCTGCGCGGCTGATGACATTCGCGAGTACCCGTTCACCCGGAATCACAGCGTCGAAGCCGTCGTCGCCCAGGAACGGTGAAATGGCGAGGTGCCGTGTGCCTTCGAAGTTTGGTGATGGTTTATGGCCTGGCACGCCGAACACATGGAAGGCGATATCCGAGAGTCCCTCCGGCGCAGTCCACTCGGCAAGCCTGACGTCGTCGGCCAATGCATGCACACGTCCGCGTCGAGTCGGCTCCAACGGCGAGACAGTGGCATCGTCAGCTAGGTATTGAAGCAATGCCCTCAGCGGCTTGTTGGTCTTGTTTCGCGCGCTCCCCATAGTGCCGTCGAGTGCCACAACTATGTCCCAGGAATTGTCCCGCGTCAGGTTTCGGCTCTGAACGAGGAGTCGGAAACTGACCGCGCCTTCGTCATCAATGTACTTGGCCAACCAGATCTTGGGGTGAAAGAGTGTCCCTGGTCTGCTGCGCACAGCATGGACTGCGGGCTCGAGGAAGGCCATGAGTGCATTCGTTCGCTCAGGAACTCGAATGTGTCCGGCTTGATGGAATATATCGATAGCGTTGGCGCAGATGCGGATAGACGCCAGCATTGCAAGGGGATCCGTCGCATGGGACGGTGACGCAAAGGCGAGTGCAGGTACCAACGCGGCCTGTAAATCGAGGGTGAATGTAGTTCCCACCAGGTGGTCGAGCCGAGAGCCTGCCGGTGGCCGCAGTTGATCCACCAGTGTGGCTCGTTCTTCAGGCGCCAGCATTGTTCAGTCCTTCGGAGATGTCGCTCAGTATTTGTGATGCTTGTGGCCAACGGAATTGGAGTCGACTGGCGCCGGACGCGCCTTGCCAGAGTCGCAGTTGTTTCTCGTTTGTCAGACGCGACTGCGCGCCCTTGTTCTGAAACTCACGATCGCCGATGAGTTTTCGCAGTTCGACGGAGTCTGCCGGCGCGCCCGCTCCAAGGTCATTGATGCCGTCGATCCAGGTTTCGGCAAATTGCCGCGTTCGCGATGGCAGTGCTGGGAACCGGCTCCACAACCGCGACCGGTCCCAGGTCGGGGCAAGTGGATGATTCCAGTACCGCTCGCTCCACTGCTCGAGTTCGTCACGGTACCGCTGCGCGGGTGCCTCCACGCTTGTCAGCTCGTGGCGCTCGTACGCTTCGCCCACCATCAAGTTGTAGAGTAGCGACGCGCCGTGCAGGGCAAGCGAGAACAGCTCGGTGTCTTCGACCAGGCCGTGAAGCTCCTGCGGTGCTGCATCCAGATCGAGATCCCAGAGGTAGTCGACGTCGAGGTCAGGCATCGTCGGTTGGCTCAGTAAATGCGCGAGCAAGGAACCGTCGCAGGTCACGACGATCCGCTCGCGAAGCCAGTTGGCCTCCGCCACAGAGAGATCAAACCCCTGGTCTGTCACATCCGCGGGGAATGACTCAGGCAGAGGGAGCGTCGACCACGGTGAGGTGTCGTGCATCTCGACGTCATTTGCCTCCCCCTTGCGCGACTGTGGCAGGTGCTGTGGGCGGGTGTCGTGGCGAAGGATCCTGTAGGTCTGCAGTGCATTCCAGTAGATCGCGGAGGGGAGTACCCGCACCGCTGCGCCGGCGACCCGTCCGATCAGCCCCTGAGTGTGGCCGGCCTCGCGGAGTGCGAGCAGTACCTCGCGTTGTTCTCGGTCTGCAGCTTTGACCAGCGCTGCACCTGATTTGCGCAGCGCTGCTCGTTGGAATGTCCACGGAATCAGGACCAGATAGCGGGCCCGCGTCTGGACGGTGGAGATCCCGGGGAACAGGCGGTCTGCGAGTCCGTCTCGGATCTGACCGATACCGAGATTGTCGAGGGTTCCGGGTTCGCTGAAGAGCGCAACGAGTTCGCGCATTCGTCGTTCTTCCTCAGCGGACGTGTCGAGCCAGGCGATCAGCGACAAGTGAGCACTCCAAGATCAAGTCGGGACGAGCGAATCACCCGATTTTGATCGGGTGGTAATATAGAGCGTCGTCGGTTTCCTCGACATTGACGGACACTTCATCGCCAATGCTGAGATACGCATCAACATCGATCCGTTTTGTCTCACGGACGGCTTCACGAACAGAGCGAGCAGGAATCAATCCACGGCGCCCATCGGGACCGACAGCAAGGGCATATTTGGGCCCGGTCTTCGTGACCCGCGCAGATATGGTTGCGGGGCGCTCACTATTCCCATTTGAGACAGGGGCCGGCCCACGTTCAGACGGTGCCAATGGAGAAGTCTGCTGATCAAGCTCTTCAGCGAGACTGTCAGCCATTTCGTCAACTTGCGCCAGCAATCCCGCCATTTGTTTGGCGTAGTTATTGTGAAACTCGTTTGGCTTCAGCGCCTCTCCAGGCTTGTACATGTCTTCGTGCGTCAACTCGCCCCATGCATCTTGGAGTCTGGTCTTGATCTGAACTTCGACCTTTACATCGAGATCGCCTTGATGGGTTGGGACCCGAACGAGGAGAACGGCGTGGTACGCGCGGTATCCGCTGTCCTTGGGGCTGGAGACGTAGTCGATTGGTTCTTCTGCAAAACGCATCGAGCATTGAGACGAACGGCAGGACGTCTCGAGTGCTTGACTGAACGCAAGCTGGTCTCTGGGACTTTTGCACAATACCTTGATGCCGACCAGATCGCCGAGGGCGTCAATCACCGCTTCCGGTGTCGTTGGCACCGCAATCTTTGCTTCGGCGATCTTGCGACGAACTTTGTCTGCGGCGCGTTCGGGCGACTTGATACGCGCGTTCTTGGCGTTCATTCGGTCACGGTCGACGTTGTCCAACAGCTCGTCTGCCAGTGTTTCCAGAAACGTCTGAGTGGTTACCAGCGCTGCGTCCCACGCTCGCGAGCGGCCCCGGTAGAGCTCGTCGACGAGCTTCTGAATGTTGTCTTGCTCCATTGAAGCACCTCCCCCAAGATCAGTATCGAGACTGGCGTCGCCGAATCCCGTTCACCGACACCTTATCCGTCGCACAGTTATAAATGCCGAGAGAGAAGTGTTCCGATTGCTGATGCGAGCTTGATGGGCACTGCATTTCCGATCTGCTTCGCGATCGCGGTTTTCGAGCCTACCCACTTGTAATCGTCTGGAAATCCCTGCAATCGAGCTGCTTCGAAGTGGGTGATTGCTCGGTTCTCTGTGGGATGGAGGTAGCGACCCTTTTCTGGCTTGAAGAATTCGGTGCGTATGGTCACCGACGGTCGGTCCGAGTGGAGCCGTCCCATGACGTCGCCGGAACCAGTTGTGTGCCTTCGCCAGCACGGCGCCTTCAGCTCGTCGGGCAGATCGAATCTGTTTCCGCCGATCGGGATGCTTGCGAATCGATCCAGCGAGAGCTGCTCGAAGTTTCGAGTTAGATGCAGTTCGGTTGTTTTGAATTCACCGGGCAGCATCTTGCCGTCTTCCAATTCTACGAAGCGACCTTCTGGCAGGAGTTGTTCGGTTACATGGGCTTTGATCCCACGGAGAGCTTCACCAACGGTGACATGTGCGTCCGCGTGGGTTTTCTGTGGTTCGCCAGGGTCCTCCATGTCACGATGCCGCCCAATGACCACGACGCGTTTCCGTGCTTGTGGCGCGCCGTAATCTGCAGCGTTCAGCGTGTGAGGTGTCAAGACATAGTCGGCGAGTTCGCCGCCTGTCTCGGTGATCTTGCAGAATATTTGAAACTCAGGCGACTTCAGGAACTGCGGGACATTCTCGAGGACAAAGTACTTCGGGGCGGCAAGGGCCACGGTTTTTGCATAGTGACGCCACATCTGATTTCTGGCGTCGTCTGCGTCCTGACGACCAAGCGCAGAGAACCCCTGACAGGGCGGTCCACCGACGACGAGATCGACTTCAGGGACCGCGTGGGTCTCGAGCCAATCCTCGATTCGGCCTTGGTGCATAACGTCCCCGAAGACCTGTTTGTACGTTTCAGCAGCGGCTCGATCCATTTCGACTGCGCCAGCGATTCGGTATCTCGCGCTGGATTCGTGGAGGCCCTGCGTCAGCCCGCCGGCGCCTGCGAAGAGGTCGAGTACCTGGATCGTCGATTCGTTCGCGCGCACAGGTGAAGAGTACCTGGTAGCGCCGACTGGGACGGCATGGCTTGGCGACGGTTGTCCGTCTATTGAGGCTCGGAGGGAATACGCCGAGCGAGGCGATGAGAAATTGTCGGAGAGATGCCGGTGATTGATTTTCCTTGGAACCCGGTGTTTGGCGTTGGTGCAACAGTAAGCGATTACTGACCGATATAGATTGAAAGCTCTGCCGTGGTGGCGGCATTACTTTGGTCGACGAATCGCGCGCAGGGTGCGAGGGCGATCCATTCGGAACATGACAATATTGACGCATTTGAACCCGAAGTGGCGATCCACATTTCGGTGATTGCGAAAGAGGTAGTGATGAGTGGGCCAGAGTGTGCGTTGGAATTGAATGCTGCACAGCGCGAGGTTTCAGACGCTTCCATCGGTGAGCGATTGCTCGTCGTTGCGGGGGCCGGTCAAGGCAAGACTGAAGTGGTGGCGTCACGTATCGGCCGTCTGGTTGCCGAGGAAGAGTTGTCTGCTTCAACCGAGATCTTGGTGTTGAGCTTTTCGCGCGCCGCGGTACAAGCGGTCAAGCTACGTTTAGATGCACGAGACATAGCTCGCGCGAATGTACGTACATTTGATTCGCTGGCCGGCCGCCTCTTGCTGGACGCAGATATCGAGCCTGTCGGTTCCTTCGAGGCAAGGATTCGGCAGGCAACCAAGTTGCTGATCGATAGTGACGAAGTTCCGTACGAGGTCGAGACACTTCGACATATCGTGATGGACGAGGTTCAGGATTTGGTGGGGGACCGCGCAGATTTTGTGCTGGCATTGCTTCGCAAGTTGGATCGTGATGTCGGTATCACTGCGCTCGGCGATCCGCTTCAAGGGATCTACGATTTTCAACTCGAGGATTCCAAGACAAAGACTCCGTCCTCTGCTGTCTTCGAAGCCCTGCGAGATGAATTCGGGCTCAAGCAAGTTGGGCTAGGCGACAACTATCGTGCACGTGGGTTGGACCCCAAGCAGGTTATCGAGCTGGGGGAAGTTCTGCGTGAGGTAGCAGACGCAGACGAAGGGCGAGCTGTCCTCGACGAATTTGAACAGAACCTCATCGACCGTGGAGACATCGAGGAATGGGCTTCATCAGTTCAACAGGAAGGCTCGCGCACTGCGATCCTGTGTAACACCAATGCTGAGGTCTTTCGTGTGTCGAGGTACCTGCGCGAAGCCGGTGTGCGCCATGTTGTTAGACGAACCGCACAGGAATTTGGGGCCGCGAGGTGGGTCGCGCAGGCATTGGGTTCATTGGTCGGTCAGCGTATCCCCAGATCGGAGGTCGAGGAGGCGCTGTCGCAGTTCTGCTCGCCGGAAATCGCGGAGGATCGGTGGTATCTATTGAAGTCTGCAGAGGGTGATTCGCGAAACCATAATCAGCTCAATCTTTCTCGTCTGCGTACGTTGATTCGGTCGGGCGCAATTCCATTGACCTTGACCGAACCTGACACGGCCGACGTCATCGTCTCGACGGTGCATAAAGCGAAGGGGCTCGAGTTTGAACGGGTCTTCGTTGTCGAGCCGAATTTCTCTCGTAAGGACGAAGACCCGTGGGTAGTGATGCGTGGTCGGTACGTTGCGCTGAGCCGGGCACGCGATGATCTTTTTCTGTGCAGGATCCCGAAGACCTGGGCGAGTTTCAAGTCCGAGTTTTGGATGAGGGATCGGCTGATGGAGAAAGTGTCGAGCAAAAAGTCAAAGTACAAGCGAACGAGATCCGTGGAGTTCCGCTACAGCGATACTGACGTTGACGCTCCTGTAAGTGCAGGCCAGATCAGTGCAGCAACAATTCAGTCGAATCTGCGTGACGACAAATTGATGGGACAGAGACTCGAGGCGACTCTGGACCTGGAGGTTTCTACGTCCGAACTGCCGATGTACTTGCTGACGACGGAAGACGGTCACACGATCGGACGGACCAGTGAGACCTTCAACGAGGAGTTCAAGAAGGCATTCAACCTCAAAGGTGGGTCGTGGCCGGCATCGTTGACAGGATTGTCGGTTGTCTCGGTAGAGACGGTGGCGGGAGATCCGGCTAAGTCGGAAAAGATGGATGTCAGCTTTGCAGGATTCTGGTTGGCTCCGCGAGTTTTTGGTCTGGCACAACCTGATTGGTCGAACATGGAGGAAATAGAGTGAGCTCATCAGTTGATTCCTCGCTTGACGAAAAGTATCGGTTCCGCGACGAGATGGTCGAGGAACTGTTCCGTGATGTCATCGGTCCGGGGGGTGGTGCATCTGAGGTGATCAAGGAAGCGCCATTGGATCGGTACATCGTCGGGGTCTTGTGGCCGGCTGATGAGGTATTGCAAGAAGAACCTGAGCCGGACGGGACTGAGCCAAGCGATCAGACTGCGACCGAAGACAGCCCGGTCGCTCAGGCTCGTATGCGATTCCCGTCGTCGATGGGACTCACCTTCTCAGTGAAGTTGGATGTCGCAACAACGGTCAAGATCTCCGCCAAGGCCGCGTACTACCTTCCGTTGGAGTCGCGAGACGACGGCGGGGAGAAGCCGAAACGCCGCCGGGAAAGTGATTGGCAGCGTCATGAGCTCGACATCGAACCCGTCATTCATGCAGTTGACGTGCCAGGAACTTACCGGCCCGAAATGCCGGAAGGGCTGGAGCTTTATGTGTATGTGCGACCAGTCCGCGAAGGTTCAGTAACGGTATCTGTGGCCTTGCGCAACACCCAGGAATCCGTGAAAGGTGAACTGCGCGACGCGAAAGCGTGGTTCCAAGTCGGGTTGATCATTGACACCGATTCGCCGGCGATCGTTGATCGCTCTCGTCAGCGAAATCTTGGTTCTGATCCTGACCTTGACGGCGCAGCTCTCTTGTACCGAAATATGCGGACTTTCGCGATCGGTCACGGCTGTGCGGTCGAATGGGCGGGATCAGATGCCGTCGGCGAGTGCATCGCGCAAGTTGCGACAACGTTCCTCCCGACACACGAAGTCCCACGTGCGAGGCCGGGCATCCTTGATGATTCGATCAATTTGCGCATGTCTTTCCTCTCCGACGCACCCGATGCGGAGGTTCTTGGGAGCCTGCGCGCAATGTCGCGGCAGTATCGGCAGTGGATTGGAAACCTCGAGGCGACGCTCGACGACGGTACCGCTGAAGTCGAGACGGATCTAGTGGACATCGCACGCAACAATATGAAGGCTGCGAAGCAAGCGGCCGATCGGATCGATGCGGGAATCTCCCGTCTGCAGAACGATGCTGACACGATGCGGGCATTTCGGTTGTCGAACAAGGCTATGCAGTTGCAGCGTGCAAGGCAGGTCTGGGTTCGTTCAGGAGCTACGGGCACAGCTGATGAGGGTTTGAACCAGCAGTGGTACCCCTTCCAGATTGCGTACATTCTTCTTAACTTGCCTGGTCTCAGTGATCCGAACCATCCTGATCGTGACATCGCAGACCTTCTGTGGTTCCCCACAGGCGGAGGGAAGACCGAGGCATACCTCGGCCTGGTTGCGTTCTCGATCTTTCATCGGCGTCTGAAAGATCCGAAGGCCGTTGGTGTGGCTGTCATCATGCGCTACACGCTGCGGCTCTTGACAATTCAGCAGTTCGAGCGCGCAACCATGCTCGTGTGCTCTCTTGAAACGGTGCGTTTGGCAAACCCAGAACTGGGATCGCGCGCATTCTCCATCGGCCTTTGGGTTGGTTCAGGTGGCACACCCAATAAGCTGGACGAAGCCAAGAAGTCGTTGCGCGACCTGAAATCTGGTCGTGAGTTGACGGAAAAGAATCCCGTTCAACTGACGCAGTGTCCTTGGTGTGGAAGTGAATTGGACTACAAGAACTATTCGGTGAAAATTGCTCCAGAACGGCACTTGCATATTGCGTGCGGAACGGCGGGTTGCGACTTCGCGGACGGTCTACCGGTGCACGTTGTCGACGAGGACATCTATCGGGCTCGCCCTGAGCTGATTCTGGGTACAGTCGACAAGTTTGCGGCAATGGCATGGAATGAGAACGTAGGCAAGATTTTTGCTCGTGATGGAGTTGGCTATGCGCCGGATTTGATCATTCAGGATGAGTTGCATCTCATTTCAGGTCCGTTGGGCTCGATGGTGGGACTGTATGAAACCGCGATTGACGCTGCCTGCGAGGTGAAGAATTTGGGGGAAGGGACTACTCGCGGCCGGGCCAAAATCATCGCATCGACGGCCACCATCAGGCGTGCTGAGAAACAGATCAGGTCGGTATTTGCCAGGGAGGCAGCGCAGTTCCCGCCGCCAGGGATCGACCCAGATCAGTCCTTCTTTGCGGAACCGGCGCCGCGTGACACCCACGGGACACGTCGATACGTGGGCATCATGACTCCGGGAACAAGCCACGCAACGCTCTTGGTACGTGTCTATTCGGCGCTGCTACAGGCGGCAAAGGACCTCGAGGGAGACGACGACACACGCGATCCCTATTGGACCCTGCTAGGTTACTTCAACAGTTTGCGTGTTCTCGGAAGTGCGTATCTCCAGGTCGAAGGAGACGTTAGAGAACGTCTACGGGTTGTAGCCAATAGGAGCGAGGGAGACCCACGAGAGATTCGTCGACTGAATGAGCTCACCAGTCGTGTGCCATCCTCGGAAATTCCAGGTGCGTTGAAGCAGATGGAAAGAGCGGTCAGCGACGGAACGCCAGACGACGTCGTGTTGGCGACCAACATGATTTCTGTGGGTGTCGACATCGATCGCCTCGGATTGATGGCGGTGATGGGCCAACCACAATCGAGTGCCGAGTACATCCAGTCCACCAGCCGGGTGGGCCGAAAGTATCCGGGGCTGGTAGTCACAATCTTCAACTCCGCGAGATCTCGTGACCGTTCACATTACGAGAGCTTCATTCCTTACCACCAAGCTCTTTACCGGGCAGTGGAGGCGACAAGTGCGACTCCTTTCGCGGCGCGTGCCCGAGATCGAGGGCTGCACGGTGTTTTGGTTTCACTTGCGAGACTGCTGGTTCCAGGACTTGCTACCGACGGTTCTGCGTATCTGGCGGAAGACAACTGGGACGGTCTCCGGCAGGTGGCGGACATCTTGGAGCGGCGGGTCGCAGAAGTGGCTTCGGAAGAATCTGACGATACGCGCGACCAGATCGACAAACTGCTGGAAGTTTGGGCCGAAGCCGGCGAACAAAAGCCTCGTATGAGGTATCGAAATTCCAAGAATCTGGATGCGGCTCTATTGGTGGACCCCGCGACCGCATTGACCAACGACACGATTGAGTATTCCCAGGACGAGGCTCCCTGGCCAACCCTTCAGAGCATGCGCGACGTTGATGCAGAAACTGGCCTGTACCAGATTCCGATGAGGAGAAAATAATGACAACTGGCGCCAAAGCACGCCGTAGCCAGCTCCTGAGCACTTACGGAATTGGCGGGCTATTCCCCTCAGAGTCAACAAGTTTCATGATCACAGGCTTGGACGACTGGAATGAGAGTCGAGCGCCAATCGTCAGCGAGCCACGCCTTGCGCGTTCGCTGCGGGTTCGGGAGTTGAAGTCACCGCCGGCAGGAACAGCTCGAGATGTCCCTGTCATCAGATTTCCTTACACTCAGGTATGCCCGTCCTGCCGCAGGATCGGATCGATCTTTGACCTCTCGGGGGATTGGAACGTCGCGAAATGTAATAAATGTAAGGACAAGGCTGACCTGGCACCGTTCCGTCTGATCACTGCATGCAACAAGGGGCACATTGACGAATTTCCGTACTACCGCTGGCTTCACAAGGGACAAAGCAGTGAGGGTGAAGACCATGAGATGCGTATGCAGTCCCTTGGTAAGACTTCGTCGCTGGCTGACTTGGTTCTGACGTGCACCTGCGGCGTGAATCCGAAGTCGTTGGACGGAACCTTCGGCCCTAAAGCTCTTGCCGAATACGGTCACTGCAGTGGTGCGCGGCCTTGGCTGGGGTTCGATCACAAGCAGGATTGCGCGGAGATCCCGAGGGTGCTTCAGCGCGGTGCGTCGAACGTCTGGTTGCCTGCCGTGCGATCTGCTATCTCGATTCCGCCATATTCGGAAGCACTTGCGAAATTTGTAGACCGGCATTGGATCGCCCTGGCGGACCCTGAGGCCGTGACTGACAAACTCTTAACGAATATCGCGGCTTCATCGAATGGAAAGTTCTCGGTCGATCAGATCAATGCCGAGGCTGAACGTCGCCGAGGGGATGACGAGGACGAGGAACTCACGGAAGACGCGCTCCGAAAGCAAGAGTATTCGGCGCTGATCGATGGCCGCGACGAGAGTCAAGGCTCCGACTTTGTCAGTATCAAAATGGATCGTGACTCGTCACTGCCGGACTGTGTCATGGAAGTGCGTAAGGTGACCCGACTTCGGGAAGTTCGTGCCCTGTACGGCTTTTCGCGGCTCAACGGCGTGAATGAACTTGGTGCCGACGGTCTCTGTGAACTGTCGCATGGCCGGAAAAGCTGGCTTCCGGCGATTGAAGTCATCGGCGAGGGTGTGTTTGTAGCGTTTGATCGGGCTCAACTCGATGATTGGGCGAAGAAGCGATTCGCTCAGGATCGTCGCAAGTTGCTGAAGCGAGCTGCAGATCGACAGGCAGTTGAATTTGGGCGAACTGAGGCAGCAGAGGTCGACATCGTGAAGGTGGCGATTCATACGCTCGCACATGTGTTGATTGATCAGCTGTCCCTCGATGCGGGGTATCCGGCGGCATCGCTGCGAGAACGGCTGTTTGTCGATGACGAGATGGCAGGGCTGCTGATCTATACGGCCAGTTCTGACTCGGCTGGCAGTCTCGGAGGCGTGGCTTCACAGGCTGAATCCGAGACCTTTGCTAGTGCGCTCCATGAAGGGTTGATCCGACTGTCGTGGTGCTCAGCTGACCCAGTCTGTGTCGAGGCAGGTGCATCCGGAACTGACGCGCTCAACCTGGCAGCGTGTCACGCCTGTGTGTTGGTTCCTGAGACATCGTGCGAGCTGAACAACACCTTTTTGGATCGTGCGTTGTTGTTCGGTTCTCCCGAAAACAATCAGGAGAATGAAGGCTTGTTCACCGCCGTTGTCGCTGCCGTCTAGGTCTGCCATCACGTGGAGGGGTGCTGAATGTCATCCCACCATGTGATGTGTCTGGCTGTTGCCTGGAGTACTGCGGAGACGAGTTTGTTTCGCGAGCTAATCTGATCTGGCTGTCCGATATGAGGAGTGACACGTGGCTGATATTGCCGCAGGTGAACGCGTAGTTGTTCGTGACGAGGAATGGCTCGTTCGAGCAGTCCGGAACACCGAAAGCGATGGGGCTCGCGTCGAGGTCACTGGGGTCAGTGAGTTGGTTCGAGATCAGGACGCGGTGTTCTTCGGAGCTCTCGACAAGATTGACCGACTGGATCCGCGGGACGGCAAGCTTGTCATCGATGAATCTGCCGGATTCCGCCGTTCGAGGCTTTGGCTTGAGTCTGTCCGACGGGGTAGTCCAGTTCCCACCAGCGACACCCGTATCGCCGTTGGCGACCGGGCACTACTTGATCGCATGGTTTACCAGCTCCGTCCGGCCGCGCAAGCACTGCAGAATCTCCGGCCCCGGATCCTGATCGGGGATGCGGTGGGCCTCGGCAAGACACTCGAGATCGGTATCCTGCTGTCGGAGCTAATCCGGCGTGGTCGTGGCGAGCGCATCCTGGTTGTCACGCCCAGGGCGGTGCTCGAACAGTTTCAGCATGAGCTGTGGACGCGGTTCGCAATACCGTTGGTGCGCCTGGACTCGAACGGCATTCAGAAGGTCAAGCGCGATCTGCCGAGTTCGCGAAATCCATTCAGTTACTACAAGCGGGTCATCGTCTCGATCGACACGCTCAAGAACCCTGCCAAGTACAAGCACCACCTGAAGGATCAGCAGTGGGACGCCGTCGTTATTGACGAGTGCCACAACTTGATCAACCGCACATCCCAGAACAACGAACTTGCCAGACTGCTTGCAGCACAGACTGATGCATTGATTCTGGCCAGTGCCACGCCGCACAATGGCAAATCTGAGTCGTTCGCGGAACTGATCAATCTTCTCGATCCCACCGCCATTTCGGATCGGACCGAATACACGGCCAAGGACATCGAGCACCTTTACGTCCGAAGGCACCGCAATTCGCCCGACGTCAAGTTGGATGTCGCGCATCGGTGGAAGCAACGACGTACCCCACGCGTGATTGAGGTTGTTCCCAATGCGGCCGAGGTAGCTGTGTTGCGCGAACTCGAGGACGTATGGCTTCACCCGGCGGGCGATTCTGTTGTCACGGGGCAAGGACGTCAGCTCTTTCCCTGGACACTGTTCAAGGCATTTCTCTCGTCCCCCAAGGCCCTCCGCGCAAGTGTCGGTCGACGGTTGAAGTCTCTCGACTCCGCATCATCTCCAGAGGCAAAAGCGCTCGTGCGCTTGGATGCTCTCGCCGAAGACGCTGATCAACAAGGATCTTCGAAGCTCAAATCGCTCGTCGAACATCTGAAGTCTGTCGGAGTAGGGAAGGGATCTACGACCCGCGTCGTTGTGTTCTCGGAGCGAATCGACACCCTGACGTGGCTGGGGGCTGAGGTCTCGAAGGCGCTCAAACTTCCAGTCAAGGCAGTGCAGGTGCTGCACGCTGGACTTCCTGACGAGAAGGTTCAGTCGGTAGTGGAGGGATTCGGCCAGGCTAATTCTGAAATTCGAGTCTTACTCGCTTCCGACATGGCTTCCGAAGGACTGAACCTGCACAAGGAATGTCACCAGCTCGTTCACTACGACCTCCCATGGTCGTTCATTCGAATTCAGCAGCGCAACGGCCGCATCGACAGATATGGGCAAATGCATGAACCGCAGATTGCGGCATTAGCACTCACCAGCGACTCCGATGACGTGCCGAGCGATTTGCGCGTGGTCACCAAGCTCCTTCTGAAGGAACACGAAGCCAATCTCGCGTTGGGTGACGCCGGAGTGCTCCTTGATGTGCATGACGCTGACATCGAAGAGAAGACTGTTATCCAGGCGATTCGTGAAGGGAAGGATCTGGATGACGTCGTTCCGGAGCCGACGCCTGCAGCCTTGAATCCGTTTGCGCAACTCCAAGTAACGGCCGGCAGCCATACCGGCGACCCGACACCCGAGCGCGCTCCACAGCGTTCGTTGTTCCAGGACGACGACAATTTCCTCGCGGACGCATTGAAGGACGTCGCGGCGGAACCCGGCGGCCACGGCTTGGATATCGCTCGCGACGAAGATACAGACATGATCGCATTCAACCCGCCGGCAGATCTTGTGCCGCGGTTTCGTGATCTGCCCTCTGAATACCTTGACGAGCAGAAGATTGACAAACGTCTCCGAGTATCGGGGAGTGTTGAATTCGCCGAAGGCCGGCTCGATAAAGCTCGGAAGTCAACTGACAGTGCGTGGCCGGACGTTCATTTCCTTGCTCCGGTGCACCCAGTTCTTGATTGGGCGGCTGACCGATCGGTGTCTCGGTTCGGACGCAACGAGATACCAGTTCTGTCAGGAGGTGTCAGCGAGCCAGTCTTCCTAACTCAGGCAGTCTGGTCGAATGCCAAGGGGCAACCGGCAATTGCGCACTGGGGCGCAGTTCGTGGGTTGCCTGGCAATCCCGAAGTCGGCGATTTCGACGAGACATTGGATCAAGCGGGCATCAGGGAAGGCGCCGCGAATGCTGGTTTTGGCGACGTGGATTTGGAAGTGTTGCAGGCCCTGGTCGCCGCTGCGGTAGATGCTGCGACTGAACACCTTCGTGACTGCCGCGACGACTTCGAAGCTGACTTGCTCCGGCGTATCGACGAGTATCGGAAGAGCCTGAAAGGTTGGGAACAAACAGTTCTCGAGATAGTGACGGAATCGGGACGGCGAACCGGATCGAAGCTTGAGATCTCCGAGACCCTCGACGAATCTTCCGCTCTCATCGACTCACTCGCTGCGAGCGGTGACCCCTTTGTTCGCGTTGTTGCTGTGATTGTGCCGAAAGCAGGTCTGTAACCAATGTTCGATTCAGTCTCCAACGTCAATGACTATCTATCTGAGCATTGGCTCGCCGAAGTCTTCCCCAACAAGCTGAAGGATCTTGCGAAAGGCTGGAAGGAACTCGATTCCCAGGGCAAGAACACTCCTGTTAAGGGGCTGTCGGCCATCAGCGGTAGCTATTTGACGGCGCTAGGAAAGCTACCCGAACCGAGTCAGGCGGATTTCGTCGAATCGGTGACCGACCTTCATCGGATGCTGCTCAGCGCAGTCGGTTTCGACAGCACCGAAACTGTTCTCGAAACCTTCCAGGGTGAAACACCGATCGCCGTCCCATTGTTGGGGCGCTTCGCCAGTGCTTCTGCGACGGACGCGCTGCACATCCTGCAGGCCGTACCGGCTATCGACGCCGATGCTCTGTTCTCGGCGGATGCAGAACTGATTTCCCCTCTGCAACTGTCGATTACAGGTGCAAAGACCGAGCTGCTGGGATCGGTATCGAAGGCTGTCACTCAGCTCTTCGTCAGTGACCATGCTCCGCGATATCTGCTCGTGATTGCGGGCAGCGTCGTGCTCCTGACTGATGCCGCCCGCTGGTCTGAAGGCCGGTACCTGGCGTTCGATGTTGCAACGGCATTGGACCGTCGCGATGAGAAAGCAACGGGCGAACTCGCACACCATGCTGGTCTTTGGTCTGCAGACGTATTGCTCCCGAACGATGACGGCAAGACGGCGCTGGATGCCTTTACCGAAGACTCCGAGAAACACGCAGTAGGTGTCAGCGAGGACCTTCGTGAGGGACTTCGTATTTCGATCGAGAAGATCGCCAACGAAGTTCTTGATCAGCGTCGTGGGGCGGGCAGGCCGGTCAATGGCATTCCTGAGCTTCCTAAGGAATTGACTATCCAGTCGCTGCGCTTTCTGTATCGAATCTTGTTCCTACTCTTCGCTGAAGCGCGACCAGAGCTTGGAATTCTGCCGGTCGGAGCACCCGAGTACGGATCCGGTTATGGCCTTGACCGCCTGCGCGAAATCACCCAGGTACCGCTGACAGGGAAATCGGCTGGCGGACATCACCTGCATGAATCTCTGAACCTGCTATTCAGGCTCGTCAACGATGGGCATGGCGCTGAGAATCGAAATGGCGACGGCCTCGTGTTCGAAGCGATGCGTTCGGACCTCTTCGATCCTGCTCGTACGCCGTTGATTGATGACGTAAAGATCAGCAACAAAGTACTGCAGGAAGTGCTGACCCTCCTTCTGCTGTCGAAGCCTTCGAAGAACAAGAACAAGCAGCGTGGCTACATTTCATATGCGCAGCTCGGCATCAACCAGTTGGGTGCCGTCTACGAGGGGTTGATGTCCTACTCAGGCCTGATTGCCGATGACGACATGGTCGAGGTAGCGAAGGACGGCAACGCGGACAAGGGCTCATGGCTCGTGCCATCCACCAAGTCGGGCGATTACGACGCTGACGATATTGTTTGGCGCGAGGATCGACTGACAGGGCGCAAGGATATCGTCCGACATCCGAAAGGGAGCTTTGTTTTTCGGCTGTCCGGCCGTGATCGCCAGCGCAGTGCATCGTATTACACCCCAGAAGTGTTGACCAAGACTGTCGTCAAGCATTCGCTGGCCGAGTTGATCACGGACGAAACAACTGCCGCCGAGATCCTTGAGTACCGGATCTGTGAGCCAGCGCTCGGCAGTGGCGCGTTCCTGAACGAGGCGATCAATCAGCTTTCTGCTGAGTATCTGACCCGTCGCCAGAATGAACTCGGCGACCGCATTCAGCCGGAGAACTATGCGACCGAGCTGCAGAAGGTCAAGGCGTACCTGGCGCTTCATCGCGCATACGGTGTGGACCTTAACGCCACCGCTGTTGAACTTGCCGAGGTTTCGCTCTGGCTCAATGTGATGCACAAGGGACTGCAGGCGCCGTGGTTTGGTCTGCACCTTCGCCGAGGCAACTCGTTGATTGGTGCGAGGCGTGCAACCTACGACTTCGCCTCGCTTGGGCGGGCAAAGAAGAGCTGGTTGAAGACACCGCCGACGGATAGGCCGCTGCCTGAAGGGCCGATCGGTGACGGTGAAATCCATCATTTCCTTCTGCCCGCTGACGGATGGGCGGCGGTAGCTGACGCAAAGCAAGCTAAGGAATTGGCTCCGGAAGCCGCTGCAGCACTGAAGAAGTGGCGTGCAGAGGCGACGAAGAAGCCGAGCGTGAAGCAACTCGATCGCCTTCGAGCGCTGTCGCGTCGTGTGGAACGGCTGTGGGAGCTAGCACTGCGTCGCCTACAGATTAGTGAACGAGAGGTATCGCGGCAGATTAACGTGTGGGGAGCTGACCTTCCAGCAATCACTGCAGCGGTAAGTCGTGAGCAAGTTGAATCTGAGCTGCATGATCCGGAGGGACCCTACCTGAGACTTCGGTTGGCGATGGACGCCTGGTGTGCGATGTGGTTCTGGCCTTTGACTGGGTCGGTTGAGGATTCCGACTACGACGACGACAACCACCCTGGTCCTCCAGATCTGGATGAGTGGATAAAGACGCTCGAAGGTCTCCTAGGTGTTGTGGGTATGGACGTTGCTGACGCTGGATTGAAGTAGACGGGCTGGCCCTTCGCGGCAGGATGGAAGTTGCGAAACAGACCATCAACAGCAAAGGGACCAGCCCTGTGACACACCGTAATGCTCCGCTGACTGTGGAGGGAAGACGACGACTCATCGAGCGGTGCCGCACTCGTCCGATCGCCCACGTCGCCGCCGAAATGGGCATCTCCCGACAATGCGCCTCCACGTGGGTCAACCGGTACCGCAAATACGGTGAACTGGGATTACAAGACAGATCCAGCGCACCGAACCATCAACCCACCGCCACCGCCGCAGAGATCGTGGCCGAGATCGAAGCGATGCGCCGGACCCGGAAATGGTCGGCCGCGCGCATCACGTTCGAACTCCGAATGGACGGAACGGTCATCGCTCGCCGGACGGTCACGAAACTCCTGCGGGATCTTGGTCTCAATCGCCGCCGGTTCATCGACCCGAACGGCGAAACGAACCGCAAACCCCAGGTCATCGCCGCGAAACGGCCTGGTCAGATGGTGCACGTCGACGTGAAGAAGGTCGGCCGCATCCCTGACGGCGGAGGTTGGCGCGTCCACGGGCGAGGTTCCGAGCAGGCCAAACGATCACAACGTCGGAAAACGAAGAACAAGCAGGGCCGCGTCGGCTACACCTATTTGCATTCCGCGATCGATGGCAACACCCGTTTGGCGTACACCGAGGCCAGAGACAACGAAACTGCCGCGACAGCCATCGATTTCATGAACAACGCCCGACTCTTCTTCGCGGCGCACGGCATCACCCGGATCGAGCGCGTGATCACCGACAACGGATCATGCTATCGGGCAGCAGATTTCACTGCTTCACTGCGGGAAGCGCGGCACTACCGGATCAAGCCGTACACGCCGAAACACAATGGGAAAGTGGAGCGCTACAACCGCATCCTCGCCGAAGAACTGCTGTACTCCCGCGAATACATCAGCGAAGCCGAGCGGCGCACTGCCGTCGAGGTGTGGAACATTCACTATAATTATCACCGACCGCATTCAGCACGCGGAGGACGACCGCCTGCCGCTTACCGCCGGCACCGCGTAACTAACGTCCGTGCCTCATACACCTAGGCGCCGATGGCGTGCGAAAGGGTGTAGAGGACCAGGGCATGTTCCACGAGACGGTCGAGAGCTTCGATCAGCTGTCGAAGATGGATGAACTTGAGCGCGGCTTCTACGGGATGCGGCCTGTGTGGCAGTTAGTTTCGAAGCATGAATGGCTCGGAACGGCGCGCAGCATCGCAGACGACCAAGGATTTTTTCACTGGGAGCTCGATTTTGCTCATGTATTTCGCGAGGGCGGGTTCACTCTTCAAGTTGGAAACCCGCCATGGGTACGGCCAGATTGGTGGGAATCGCCGATCTTGGCCGATTTTGATCCATATTTCTTGTTGCAGGATAAGATTCCGGAAAAGGTACTTTCTGTGCGGCGCGATGATTTGCTCCGCTCCCGGCATGTATCGAATAAATACTTGGCAGACCTTGTGGAGTGGGCAGGTACCGCGGAGCATCTTAGTTCCACCGTTGGATATCCAAAGCTGTCTGGAATTCGGACTAACCTCTATACGAATTTCATGGAGCAGGTATGGAGAAATGGTGCCGCGGGGGGGATCTCCGGCTTAATTCACCCTGAAGGGCACTTTTCCGATCCGAATGCCGGGGAGTTTCGAAGCCATACCTATCGCCGGCTGCGTCGGCATTTTCAGTTTTTCAATGAGCTGGGTCTTTTTGAAGGCGTCGGAGGCATGGCGGTGTTTGGCCTACACGTGTACGGTGACATTTCTGATGTCAATTTTGCTCAAATGAGTTCATTGGCGGATCCAGCTACAATCGATTCTTCTTTTGAACATGACGGCATGGGGGAACTTCCCGGAATTCAGTATGAATGGGGTGGCCGCGATTTGCGACCGCACGCATCTCGAATTACCTGGATTGATCAGGAGATCTTATCGGATTGGGCGCGAATATTTGATGAAAATGGAACACCTGCACTGGAATCACGGCTTTTGAGGCCTTTGACAGTTGAACAGGTCTCATTGTTGTCAATTCTTTCAAACCAAACCACGCGAATGTCTGACATTGGGTACCGTTGGGTGTTCTTATGGAATGAGAAGAGTTCCAAGAAGGACGGATACATCGAATGGAAGACTGAACGTCCTAATAATTGGTCAGAGGTCATACTTCAAGGTCCACACTTTAGTGTAGCTAATCCATTTGCGAAGGAGCCGAATGATCCGTGTAGGAGCAAGTCGGACTATTCTAGTTGGGATCTTGCTGCACTGCCGGAATCTGTCATACCGCGAACGAACTATAGACGAGCGGCGGGCCGTGAAAGGTACGACGATGCAGTTCCGAAGTGGGGGGTCAGGCAGCGACAGATTTTTGGCGGATTGCATGGCGCCGTATGACGCAGCCAGGACTTGAAAGGTCTTTACATGCTGCGATTATTCCTCCAGGTGCTGCGCATACGCACACGGTTCATTCAATGCAGGTGGGAAAGCCTGATGGCGGGGCTGAATATGCGCATGAGAATCTTCGAATGACCTCAATTGTTGCGGGGCTGTGGGCATCCTTACCCTATGACTACATGGTGAAAGTTAGTGGACGAACCGGTGTTCAAGCCGAATTGATTGATAAATTTCCGGCGCCCCTGGAGCATGCCGCGGCTCCAATGCTGATGTTGAGGTCTCTTCGCCTAAACTGTCTAACAAGAGATTACTCAGAGCTGTGGGAATCTGTTTATCTTGAGTCTTTCGATGACGATTTCTGGGCAGCCAGTATTCCAAATACTTGCAGTCTGGGGGCGACAGGCAGGATTTGGACGAAAGAATCTCCGCTTAGATTGGAAATTGATCGACGGGCCGCTTTAGTTGAGATCGATGCATTGGCCGCCTTGATGTTAGGAATTTCTTCGGAGCATCTAATTTTGCTGTACCGAGCACAATTCCCCGTGCTGCGCAAGTACGAGTACGAGATGTACTTCGATGCGAAGGGGCGAAAGATCGCGAAGGACCATCACGCGCAAGGTATTAAGCAACAGAAGGAAGACTACAAACTCCTTCAGGCATATCTCGACAAGGAAGACTGTGGTGACCTTCTCGATCGCTATGTACCCTTCCCCGCGGATGCGAACCACGATGAACCGTGGTTCTACAAGCCCAACCGTGAAGCCGAGATGCGTATTGCCTACGCCGAATTTGAGCGGAGGCTTGGGCTGAATGGCTAAGGAATCCTCCCCGACCTTTCCGTCGCTATTGGCGGAGGAAACGCGGGACTCAATCACCGAGTACCTCTCCACCACCTTCTCGCTGGCAGATGCCAACGCGGGTAAGGCGCTCAGCGAGTTCCTGCGAGATCCCGAGACCGGGATTTTTCGGGGGCCCTACCTTAAGCTGCGCACGCCGTACCAACAAGTGGCGAAGAGTTGGAAATCGCCGCTGGAATGGATGCCGAAGGGATTCCAGCCCTTTCAGCATCAAGCGCAGGCATTCGATCGGCTCTCGACGCATGGACGAGCCGCGCAGCCGACGATCGTGACCACGGGAACTGGTTCAGGTAAAACCGAGTCTTTCCTCGTCCCGCTCCTTGACCATGCTCGGCGGTCGGCCGCTCGTGGCGAGCGGGGGATCAAAGCGGTCATCCTGTATCCGATGAACGCACTGGTCACTGACCAGGCTCGTCGACTCGCAAACTATCTCCACGACGATCCTCTGCTCAGTGAGGTCACCGCAGGTGTTTACATCGGTGGCGAGGGCAGGCGAAGGACTCGCACTCGAAATCAGCTGATCGACCACCGCGACGAGCTACGGAAGAACCCGCCCGACATTCTGCTGACCAACTACAAGATGCTCGATCTGCTGCTGGTTCGCTCAGGCGATAAACCATTGTGGGACAACGCTGCTGCAACGCTGCAATACCTGGTGCTCGATGAGTTTCACACCTACGACGGGGCTCAGGGAACCGATGTAGCGATGCTCATTCGTAGGCTCGGCGCGCGGACTGGAGTGGCTGAGGACGGACGGCCGCTGGGGCGTATCACTCCTGTCGCAACTTCCGCGACACTTGGTGGAGGTGTTCGGTCGGATGAACTGCGAGAGTTCGCTGAAACGATCTTCGGCACTGAGTTCGCCCTCGAATCGTTGATCACCGAAACCTCATTGTCTGCTGCAGATGTTGTGCCGCACGTCGACTTTGGGCTTGAGATCCCCTCGGTCGACGCGATCCTGGATGCTCCGGAGGTAGATGCCTCAGTCACCGGATCATGGGAACCGTTGGCGCGAGCCGTCCTCCAGCCCTCGGCGGAACCTGGCGCGCACGCGGCTGAGATTGACTATGCCGACCCGGTAGAAATTGGCGAAACTCTCCGGACACACTTCCTGACTCGAGTCATAATTGACACTCTTGGTGGTGAGCCCCTCACACCGGCTGATGCGGTCACGAGGATCACTCAGGCCGGTGTCCTCCCGTGGGGGGTGCATAACTCGACGAAACCTCTCGAGGTGCAGCAGGCGCTGCTCAAGTTCCTTGCGTTGATGTCCGTTGCGAGAATCAAGGATGACAACGGCAACCTGCGGCCGATGATCAACGTCCAGGTTCAGCTGTGGGTACGGGAACTGACTCGCATGCTCCGAAGTCTCAGTCGCGAAACCAGATTCGACTGGTGGCACGACGGGTTACCAACGGAAGGCACGTTTCTGCCCGCGGCACATTGCCGCGTGTGCGGACACTCCGGATGGATTGCAACGACAACAGAGCTCGGTGATGAGCTCGGCCATGATCCCGTCACAATCTGGCGAGACAGTGCCCGGCTGACCACCCGATTCAAAACACGTGCTCTGCTCCTCGCTGATGAAAGTGACAAAGGCGTCAGCTACATCGACCCAGATACGCTTGAGATCGGGTCGGTCCCGAGTGCGAATTCTCTTGCGGTCCATTGCACTCCAGATGAAAAGGCGGCATTCGATCAGACATGCCCCTCGTGTGGCGCGAAGAACGCAATCCGATTCATGGGATCGAGTGTTGCCACGCTCCTGAGTGTTGGGCTCACCAGTGAGTTCGGATCCACTCTTCTAGCCGATAGCGAGAAGAAGACCCTCGTCTTCACCGATTCGGTGCAGGATGCCGCACACCGTGCGGCATTCATTGAGGGGCGCGCGTTCCAATTCAACTTTCGATCCGCTCTGCTGGGCGCGACTCACGGCGAACGGACAACTCTCAAGGAAACGTCGGACCGGCTTGTCGCCGACATTCCCGTCGATCAGCTTTACTCGATCACTCCGCCGGACTTTGTACGTCGTACGGGAGTCGATGGCGCGTGGTTGGAGAACGATCCTAGAGGGTGGATGCGTGAACTGTTGGGAGTGCGGATCGCCTTCCAAGCGCAACTGGAAGCAGGGCTGAATGCCCGCGTGGGTCGTACGCTCGAGCTCACTGGCGCGATGGCCGTCGATGTTGACGTCGACCTGACTCTGTTTTCGCAGCGCGCTCACGACATTCACCAGAACCTGCCACAGCTGAGCCTGAATCTGAGCGGGGGGCCGTCAGGTCAGCTCAGTCTTGAGGTACCTGACCAGAGGCCACAACAGCTCGAGCTTGAATCTGAGTCCGTGGGCGGCCCTCGCTACGACATCTGGATCTTGGGGTTGTTGGAGCATCTTCGGGTGAACGGCGGCGTCTACCACCAATGGCTTACGCGCTACATCCGTGATGAAGGCAGGCGCTGGTCGATTTGGGGCGGTAGCGCTGAGGGAATGCCTAAATTCCCGCTTGGGCGACCGGCTCCCGGCTTTTTGACCACCGGTGCGGCTGGTGACACAGACTTCATGGCGGTCAATCCTCGGGGTGAGTCCTGGCTGACCGATTGGACGAGGCGGTGCCTTGGAGTGACGGCGCCAGAAGCTAGAGCGCTACTCGCAGACGTGATCGACTCTCTCTCAAGCGAAGACGGGCCACTCGAACGACGCAGTGGCGAAAAGGGATCCAAGGTTTACGGCATCACTCCGGACCGGATCATTCTGGACCCCAATGACATTGCTCGGTTGCAGTGCCCGATCTGTCATCACGTGCAGCCGAGCTCGAAGCAGCGGCAGTCACTGTGGACCGGGGCGTCGTGCCCACGAATGCGGTGCCCGGGCACTCTGGCATTAGTCGAGATGGAGTCCGAAAACTTCTACCGGAAGATGTATCAGTCGGGACGTATTCGCCGCATCGTGAGTGCGGAGCACACCGGACTGCTCGACAGGGAAGAACGAGAGGAAGTGGAGGCGCGCTTCAAGAGCGGCGGCTCGCCTGTTGACCCCAACATCCTCGCGTGTACACCGACATTGGAACTCGGTATCGACATCGGCGATCTGAGTACCGTCGCGCTAGCCTCGCTGCCACGGTCCACCGCGAGCTATCTTCAGCGGATCGGACGTGCCGGCCGTTCGACAGGTAATGCGTTCGTTCTCGCGGCCGTGCCTAGTTCGCCGCGGGACCTCTACTACTTTGCCCAGCCAGGCCACCTGCTCGCCGGGGAGGTGCTGCCACCTGGTGCATACCTCAATGCGACGGAGTTGCTCTACCGCCAGTTCTTCGCATTCGCGTTGGACCGCCTCGCAACTGGTGGTCTCGGCGTCGTACCTGTGATGCCACCCAAGCTCAGCGCAGCGTTGAGCGGAGGTATGGCGGATGGAGCGTGGTTGCGTGCTGTGGTCGACGCTGCGACTGCGGACGCTGACTCTCTGAGCTCAGAGTTCCTTGGGCTGTTCGGTAAGAAGCTTGTGCCGGAAGCGCAGTCCGCGGTGAAGGACTTCGCTGGCGGAGGGCTCCGTGAGAGCGCGGCGCGAGTAGCGCTGGCGTGGCAAACGGATTCTGACGAAATTCGCAGCCGTCTCAACGATCTCGCCAAAACTGTGGCGGAGATCGACAAGCACGGTCATCTCGACGACAAGCAAAAGGATGACCGAAAGCGCTGTATGGGGGAGTCGCGAGCACTTGGCGATCAACTACGTGAGCGCGGACGTCAAGAGACGTTGACAGGCTTGAGTGGGGTGGGCCTACTGCCGAACTACAACCTGCTCGACGATTCCACCACGCTCGATGTCCATCTGTGGTGGACCGCAAACGAAGGCGATTCTCCAGAACCGCAAGCACTCGACCTCACCTACGAACGAAGCAGCAGTAGCGCACTCACCGAGTTGGCGCCGGGAGCGTACTTCTATGCCAGCGGCAAACGAGTGGAGGTCGATGCCGTCGACGTCGGGCCGCTTTCGCAACCACTGTGGGCGAATACCAGGCTGTGCCCGTCGTGTGGCTGGGGGACAACCAACCCTTCGGCGCCGCTGGCCGCATGTCCGCGATGCCATAGCTCGGCAGTGACCGATGCCGGTGCGGTACACAAGGTTCTGCCATTGCGGCGAGTTTCCGCAGTACATCGTCTCGATGATGTACTGATCGACGAGGACGCTGACGACAGAACCAAGACATACTTCGGCCGTGTCACAGGGGTTGACATAGACCCCGCGGACATCGTCGACGCATGGAAGTTGAAAGAGACCGTCTTCGGCGCCGAGTACGCACGTTCCGCGGTGATTCGTTCGATCAATGTCGGTCTAGGCGACGTGCCCGGTAATGAGACGATCATCGCCGGAGAGACACTGTCGGCAGCCGGATTTACCACGTGTTCCCACTGCGGCGTCGTGGCTAAGAAGGCGACCGAAAAGGATAAGGCCCGTCACAGGGGCTACTGCGCGACTAGGCGAGGCACAGCTGAAAGATGGGAGAAGCTGCTGCTCTCCCATGAACTGAAAACGCAGGCTGTCCGGCTGTTGCTGCCGGTTTCGTTGCTGCATTTCGAGACGACGATGACGTCCTTCAAGGGCGCGTTGCTACTCGGACTGCGGCGAGATTTCGGTGGCGACCCCCAGCACCTTGCGGTTGTCGCCTCGAGTATGAGTGACGGGATGGGTTCGGTGAGGCGCTTCCTCGTCTTGCACGACACCGTCCCCGGTGGCACCGGCTACCTCGACCGCTTCGGGCAGCCTGAACGGTTGCGGCATATTCTCACCCTCGCGCGGGACGTTCTTGCAGCATGCCCGTGCAGACTAGAAGGCCGTGCAGCATGCCACCGATGCTTGTACGGAGTGCTTCAGTCTCGTGAAATGCCCAATGCGTCAAGAGAATCGGCATTGGGACTGCTCGAAAACTTCCTTCAAGATTGGGATGTCGAGAAGATTCCGACCGTCAGCACAGTCGACATAGCCAAAGTTCAGCTCAGCGAACTGGAACTGCAGTTCCGTGAGGCGCTCAAGGAAAGGATCGCGTCTCGAGATGGATGGTCAATCGAAGCTGCTATCGGGTCCAAGGGCGAAGAGCTTGACCTGCGACTCGCGAATCCCGACGGAGAGCCCCGGCGGTGGCGAATGCGACCACTGGTTGACGTCAGGGCAGGATCGATTGCGACGCAACCGGACTTCCTCCTGACACGAAGCGACGCACAGGGGTGCGACGTTGCGGTGTACCTGGACGGCGCGAAATTCCATGCGAGTGTTGAGCACAACCGAACCGACGACGATGCGGTGAAACGTGATGCATTGCGCCGTGATGGTCGGCGAGTGTGGTCGATATCTTGGGACGATGTCCAGGCCTTTATCTCGAATTCTCTGAAGGCTGCGGTGCCGGACCTCGTCCACCAACAGGTACAGAATGCTGCGAGTGTTGGCATCGACGATCCCCGTTTGAAACTGTTGTGGGGCAATCCGATCGACTTCCTGATCGAGTACCTGGCTGATCCCGACGCAGAAGTGTGGGGTGATGGCGCACAAGGGACCGTATTGGCCATTGTGAATCCGGGAAGACACGGATCGGATGCACCGATTATGGTGAAGCCGGGAAGCTTTGAGACGAGCCTGAATTCATTCCTCGGTGGCACCAAAGCCGATTTAGAATCAGACGGAACCGTAATGCTGGTACCCCGGAACGGCTTGAGTGGATTACCGCTGATCGTCGTTGCCGATCCCAAGGACCACGTTGCCACAACGGGAGTACTCAGCGTGCTGGACGACCGCCACACAGAGATTGGTGGTCCTGAGCATGCAGCGCGATGGCGCGAATGGCTACGGTGGGCGAACGTTCTGCAATTCCTGACTCTTCCGCGTTTTGGACATCAGATGCCGATGCGGATGGTGGAGATTTGGACTCGACGTTCCGTTGATCCGTTGGCTCAGTCGCACATTCCTCTGTCGGCGCCTGCGCAGTCCACAACCGCCGGACAGAGCGCCGAGCTAGCGCCTGAATGGGCTGTAGTTCGGGACTACACAGATCCAGTCCTTGCGAAGCTGATCGAGATCATGGCAGCAGCCGCCATGGATGTGCCAGAAGCTGGTGCAGAAGTGGGCCCAGATCAAAGTATCTGGCAGGTAGAACTTGCGTGGCCCGCTGCAAAGGTTGCCGTCGTCGTTGATATCGACCACGACCGTGACCAATGGCTCGCGAAGGACGGATGGACAGTACAAACCGTCGAGGACGAGAACGTTCCGGATACGCTTGCCCGTGATCTGGAGAATGCCGTGAATGGGAGTAGCAAGTGAAGACACACGTCCTGATGCATGACCTGTTTCAAGACTCCTATGACAGCCTCGACGGCAGCGTACGCAGTCGCGTACTCAGTTTCATGGTGAAGTTGCAGCAGGACCCGGATGCAACCGGGTTGGATTTCAAGATCCCGAAGCTCGCAAAAACCAAACACGTGCGTACCGCTCGAGTTACTGACAACTATCGTGCTGTTCTTATTGCTGCAGGCGAGGATTCGGAAACCAGCACCCTGTACCTCGTCGCAGTGAAGAAACATGATGACGCGTACGAGTACGCCAGCAAGCTCACGCTTCAGGTAAACCCGAAGACTGGTGCGGCCGAGCTGTTCGACTCATTGGCTCTTGACGAAGCCGTGGACAAAGCGCGACAGGTTCAGCAGTCGACCGATACCGTCAAACCTTTGATGCCTGCGAAGGTCAGTCAGAAGGACCTGGAACGATTTGGCGTCGAATCCGAGATTGCCGAGCAGTTGAAGAAGGTGTCGGACGAGGACACCCTGGAATCCATTGTCACTGCACTACCTTCGTCGCAAGGCAGTGCTGTGCTTGATTTGGTGTACGGCAAGAGCCCGGATGATGTGTGGGCAGACCTCGTGGTTGACGAGCCTGGTGAAGTCGACGTCGAGGATCTCTCCGCTGCACTGCAACGACCGCTGTCACGACTGAGCTTCACAAGCTTCGACGGTGAAAATGAAGACGAGCTTCGAGCTGTTCTTGAAGGAGACTTCGCGAAATGGCGCGTGTGGCTGCATCCACTTCAGCGCAAACTCGCGACCCACAAGGGTTGGAATGGCCCCTTCCGTGTTACGGGTGGAGCTGGCACAGGCAAGACCGTAACGGCGATTCACCGCGCGAGATTCCTTGCTCGACAGCTCGATTCGCAAGAAGCCGCGACGAAGGTTTTGTTCACTACATTCACCAAGAACCTTGCGCGGACGATCGAATCGCAACTCAAGCAGCTGGCCGGACCCAAGGTCCTGGATCGAGTTGATGTGGTCAACATCGACGCCTTGGCCCGACGGGTTGTCACCGCATCGGATGCCGGACGAATTGCAGTCGCAAACACGAAGTTTGTGTCGTCCGATAGTTCCGAGGTGAGAGAACTGTGGTCTTCCGCGGCATTGGTTGCCACGGGAACCTGGGACGCCACTTTCTTGGCCGATGAATGGTCGCAGGTTGTCTTGGGCAATGCGATTGTCGATGAAGCCGGCTATCTCAGAGTGCCCCGAAGTGGTCGGAGTCAGCGTCTGAGCCGGCCTCAGCGCGCTGATGTCTGGAAGGTAATCGAGCAATTCGAAAGCTTGATGCGGTCCCAGGGTCTGATGACCTTCACTCAGCTGGCCTCTCAAGCAGCCGCAATATTGCTGTCCGACACGACGCTTCGCGACCAACTGGGGTATCGACATGTAGTGGTTGACGAGGCGCAGGATCTTCATCCTGCCCATTGGAAGCTGCTGCGAGCGTTGGTGCCTGCCGATAGCGACGACATGTTCATCGTTGGTGATGCCCACCAACGCATCTACGGCCGCCCGGCGCCGCTCTCTCGCTACGGAATTGAGACGAGGGGCCGATCGCGTCGCCTCACGATCAACTACCGAACATCGAAAGAAATTCTGCAATGGTGCTTGGGCGTCGCAGACACTGAAGTCGACGACCTCGATCTGGCAGCGGACACCCTCGCGGGTGCGCGGTCAGTCTTCGGCGGGCCTGCGCCTGAGGTCCTCGTACGTAAAAACATCGCGGATGAGAACAAGGGTCTTTCTGCCCAGGTTCAGAAATGGGTCGGCGAAGGCTTGAATCTCTCCGACATCGCAGTCTTCGCGTTGGACAAAGACAGCGTTAAAGACCTAGCTGAATCTCTCCAATCCTCGGGCATCCAGAGCGTCATCGTGACCGACCGGTCAGACGAGGACAAGAGTGGAGACGCAGTCCGAGTGATGACGATGCACCGGGCGAAGGGGCTGGAGTTCCGTGCAGTTGCAATGTGCAGGCTCGGCGAAGGCGAGTTCCCGCCGTTCTACGTCAAAAGATTGACCGGGGTGGATCGGGTTCAAGGGGAACTAAAGCTGCGCCGGATTCTTTATGTCGCGGGCTCGCGTGCTCGGGAGCAACTGGCACTGTTCGGCACAGGGAAGATTTCCGACTTGGTGGAGAAGCATTGTGAGTGAACTGAGTCCGGAGCTAGAAGGTGTGCAGACTCCAGGAACCTGGCGAGTTTCGGACGGTACTGCTGTCCAGTTCAAGGACGCCACGTCGGCGTGGGCTGATGCTGCTTTTGACGTTCTCGTGGACGTTGCGTCGAACTATCACTCGTTCATTACCTACAAGGATCTTGCCGAAAAAGTTCAGGCGAGCACCGGTATTCGGAGCCGCTCGCAGATGCGGAACTGGATCGGTGGTGTGCTCGGTCAGGTCGTCGACCGAACCGCCGCCGAGGAGCTACCATCGCTGACTGCATTATGTGTCAAGCAGGATCAGAGTGTTGGTGATGGGTACCGCTACGTACTCGAAGTCGCTGGACTCGAGGTCCCTGAAGACCTCGATCAACACGCAGCTGAGGCGCGACTGGAGTGCTACAAGTACTTCGGTGCTGCTATCCCCGCAGAGGGCGGCGTCCCGGCTCTACCGCCGGCGATCATTGCCCAGCGGCGGAGAGCGAAACCTCAACCAGAACCAATTGCTGCCTTGTGTCCGACCTGTCGGGTTCAGCTGCCGCGTTCGGGTGTTTGCGACGATCACTAGCCTGCTCGAATCGTTGCTAGAGGGGCGTGGCATTGGGATGACGTCATCTAGAAGTCCAGAACTGCGTGGGCATCGCGCGTCCGCCCCGCCGAGCCTCTTGAACCCGAGCCATCCAGCGTTTGATCAGCCACATTTCGATCAGCTCGGGGCGGGTTTGGGCAGTGGTTGCCCACGAACTGAGCAGTTGGGTGTAACGGTGGTACCTGCGAAGTGTCAAACCGCTGACCGCTGGATCTTCCAGCCAGCCTTCGTGAATCAGGGTCGAGGCACCGAATTGGTCGATCAACTGGGCACGGCTATCTGCCTCTGAGACCTCAGCGGCCCACATGAATGCAGCAAGGAGAGAAACTCCTACACCAGGCGTCACGGGTCGCCCTGACCAGGTGCCGCGGTGGATGGCTGGCAACGTGCGAGTTTTCAAGCAGTAATCGAGGATGGACTTGATCGGCTGTAGCGGATCCTCGCCCTTCGGACTGGTGCGCCGAATACGTCGGAAAGCGGCGTCCCGGATGAGCGCTTTGCCACGCCGCAGAGAAATAGCAGTCCGAGACCGTCGTGGGTCGCGATAATGAGTTCGCTGCCAGGCCGAAGGTCATTTCGCTGCCCGGTTGCTATCCCTCGGTGACGATTCTTCCAGCGTCGTTTCGACCGCGTAGCTGAATCTCGTGCTCGGAATCGCGCAGGTGGAGTTCCAGCAGTCGAGGTCGACGCTGGCTTCGTCGTCGAGAATGTGCAGATCATAAATTCTTGACTGGCACCAGTAAACGCGTGCCTCTGGCGGTTCGAATCCAGCGTCTTCGATCGGTATGTGGCGATCCCGGCACGTTTCGCGACCGTAGCGGTATAGCCGCGCTCGCACTTCGCTCAATTGTCCGAACTGGCGTTCGCCGTCGAAGGCTTCCGGCGTCCCGCGAAGCGACGACAAACGTCAGCGTGCGTGCATCTCCGCAATCGCAGAGATGCACGTACGCAATACTAGCCGTGGGTTATTGCTTACTTGCTGGGCGTCGAGGTGACCGCCCTGATGCTGAGCTCGCCGTCTGCTTCATCGCCGCATGCGCAGTCACAGTCTCCGTCGCAACCGCCGGGATTGCAGTCTCCGGCATAGCTGTCGTCATCCGCGTCGCAGTCGAGGGACCCTCCGAAGGATTCAGCAAAATCGTCGTCGAGTTCGTGAGTGAAGTCGTGAACCTCGTCGATCAGGTTCAGCAGATGCTGCGGCGCGAAGGGATCGGCGTCGAGCATCGTGGAGACCAGTAGGTGGTCGCCGCTGAAGGCGAAGCGCAGGCGCGGCCATTCCTGCGCGAGTTCGATCAGTCGAGTCGCAGCATGCGAGGGATTGCCGAGGCCGGTCAGAACCGAAGACCAGACGTTGATCTGAGGGCCGTCATCCGCAACTGTCACGTAGACGACAAACCCGTGAACCGGCACGACGATGTCGCCGTCGTCATCGGTGGCAGGCTCACTGCCCAGTAGTTCGGCGAGAGTTTGAACGCACAGGCGAACCAATTCGTCGCGCTCGTCCGTCACCAAGGCAATTGCGCCGTTGATGTGGAGGGGCTGGTCGGCGGTCGTGTCTTGGTCGCTCATGGATCCTCATGTTCTGTGCCAGTCCGAGCAGGCGCTGGGCACTGTTTTCGTGCGGTAGCTGTCAGGTCTACGGTAATCGGCGCACACTATTGTCCGCGCAGTGGATGATTAATAATGCCTGCGCAGGTCCGCGCTGATCAGGACTTGACAGCCGACCAACGACGTCGTGCGAGCCCCGACAAATCGGGCAACCTTGTGGCAGTGAGTATCTCGGCTGTAGGTAGGTAGATCTAGCCTCCATGCATGACGGGTCAGAGAGTTCGGCGAGCTTCACATCTGCGTTTGGTAGCTGAATATCAAGCGGCGCAAAGCCAGATGAAGGTCCTTACGCCGAGGCAGATGCGGAATCAGCGTCGACGGCCGGAGGTGGCGAACTTTGTCATGCGGATCGAACTCGATTGCATCACGCCGCCTATTTGGAGACGGTTTTCGGTTCCGTCGAATACCGAACTGGACCAACTTCATTCGATTGTGCAGGCGGTGATGGGGTGGGGAGATCAACACGCTCATCAGTGGGTGAGTGTCCATCATTCAACGGACAATGGCCCAGATCGATATATCGCGCCAGAGGTGATCGAGCGCGACGGATACCAGGAAGACGAGTTTGGTGAGGATGAAGTCCGGATCGACGAGGCAGTTACTGCGGTAGGGGAGTACGTCCGTTATGAGTACAACGCCCGCGCAAGGTGGAGTCACACGTTGGTTCTCGAGCAGATTGTCGAAGACCAGCCGATTCCTGAGCCATCCTGTCTCGACGGCGAGAGAGCGTGCCCGCCGGAGGATTCTGGCGGTCCGATCGGGTATCGCGAGTTCCTGAACGTGCAGGCGAGTACCGGACTGTTCGATCCCGAACGTTTTGTTTCCGCAGAGTCCAATGCAGCAGTCACCATTGCAGTGGCATTGCATAAATCACCGCCCGTGGAAAGCTCGCTGTTCGAGAACTTCTTGCGCCGACTGTCGGTTCATTCCGCGCCGAAACTGTTTGCCGCAGTTGCCAAATCGGAGTTTCGTGGCGGATATGACAACTATTTCGAGGTGATGCGTGAGGGAGCAACCTGCCAACTGCTGTGGCTGCTGAACTCCGCGCGAGTCGGTGGGATTGCGTTGACGGCGTCCGGGGCACTTCCTTCGGACCATGTTGCGGACGCCCGAGACGAACTCGATTGGGGCAGTGACTGGATCGATGTCACGGCAGGGAGTGACTCGCAATTGGCAGTACTCGTTGAAGCCGCCAAGACACTGGGATTTGTCCGGAAACTCCGAGGCACTTTGATTCTGACTCGACTCGGAGCGTCAGTGCTTGCATATGAAGGCGAGCTGTGGCGTCACATCGTGACGGCCATGCCGTTGGGAAAGGGTGAGTTGGCGCAGGAAGCCGGCCGAATTCTGTTCCTTACGTTGGCTGCCGGCTTGTCGGAGTCCGAACGTAGTGAAGTGATGATCGAAGGCCTCACGGCATTGGGTTGGTCGACAACAGACGGAACACGACTCGGGGACGACGATTGGACGTGGATGGTGCGAGACACTCTTGTGTACCTGCGAATGATCGGGGCGATTGTCTCCAATCCGCTGGACCAGCATGTTTCCGCCGATCCCGAGTGGGGTCGACGGTTTGCCAGGATGGTCCTGTCGAAGTAGCTGAGCGCTCGAATCCAGCATCGATTTCAATCGATGCGGAGTTGTTATATGCGCTGGAAGCGCACGATTTTTCCGCGGCGGAATCATGAATATTTTCGGGTGGGAAAATATCGGAGTTTTTGTTCGAAATTGCCATCATGCTATGGTCGATTCTCAGTTGTTGAATTGCGTGGTAGAGCCAAAAGCTTGCGCAGAAGATTTATTTTGTGGAGGTTGGGTTTCCGAAAAGACGAAGTGCGTGTTGCTAGTCAATTGAATATGTGACCGGTGTTGGTATGGCGGTCGCTCCTAGGGCGTGCAGAAACGAAGCGCAAAGATCCTGAACAGGGGTTTTGTGCTTTGCTCTGCCGATTATGTGCGAAGGATGTGGCATGTGACGGGGTCCGACATGGTCCAGTTCAGTACCTTGGTAATCGTTTCACTGCTTGTTGCTTTTTATGGTGGAACTTTTCTGATTTCTCTTCGTATTGGTAAGAGGAAGGAAAATGCCGACGGTTTTATGACCGCCGGAAACAAGTTAGGATTTGGTGTTTCGGCCGCGAGTATGACGGCCACCTGGATTTGGGCGTCGTCGATGTATGCATCCGCCACTTCTGGCTACACCTACGGAATCTCCGGCCCCATTCACTACGGTTTATGGGGCGCGTTGATGATTCTCTTCATTTATCCGTTTGGCCAGCGAATTCGCAAAGTAGCGCCGAAAGCCCACACGCTGGCTGAGGTCATGTACGCGCGGCATGGACGCTCGAGTCAGCTGATGCTCGCGGGCTCCAATATCGTCGGCAGTCTCATCAGTTTGATGTCGAACTTCCTCGCCGGTGGTCTGCTGATCGCATTGCTTTCGCCGTTCAACTTCATCCAGGGTGTGTTCGTCGTTGCGCTGGGCGTTTTGCTGTACACGTTGTGGTCGGGCTTCCGCGCTTCGGTGTTGACCGACTTCGTTCAGCTGATCGGAATGCTCGGTGCGGTAGCGGTTTTGGTGCCGTTCATCTTCTGTGCGGCAGGGTTCCCGGCAGCCTTCGAATCCGGGGCAGGCAACCTTACTGCTGAGCAGGGCAACTTCTTCTCGAGCGTTGCCTTCTTCGAGCAGGGCGCGCCGTACATCGCGGCAGTTCTTGCCTACGCAATCGGCAACCAGACCATTGCCCAACGTCTGTTCGCGGTCCGCGAAGACCTGATCAAGCCCACCTTCATCACCGCAACCGTCGGATACGGCGCAACGGTCATTGGTGTCGGAATGCTGGGTGTTCTCGCTCTGTACCTCGGAATCGAGCCGATGGATGGTGACGTCAACAACCTGATTCCGCAGATGGCCGCGTCGTACCTGCCCGGAATTTTGCTGGCCGTCTTCTTTGTCATGATCATCGGCGCGCTGTCATCGACGGCAGACTCGGACCTTGCTGCGCTCTCGTCCATCGTGATGACCGACGTTTACGGCCAAGCCGTCGCAGGCAAGGCCAATGCGAACCCTCGACGGATGCTGCTCATCGGCCGAGTAACGATGATAGTTGCCACGGCGGCGGCTATCTCCTTGGCAAGTCTGCAACTGAGCATTCTTGATCTGTTGGTGTTCGTCGGCGCGCTGTGGGGCGCGCTGGTGTTCCCGGTTATCGCGAGCTTCTATTGGGGAAAGGTCACCAACAAGGCCTTCACTGTGTCGGTTCTGGTGGCGCTTGCCGCCTTCTTGCCCGTCCGATTCAGTTGGGTGCCGATGGATGGGATGTTCGGGCTCTTCTCCGACATCGTTGCCGTTATCGGTATCGGAGTGGTGCTGGGACTCATGGTATTTGGATTCTTCGGTCTGAAGGTTGCGCAGATCGTCGGTGGCCTGGCGATCGTGCTGTCCGCGCCGTTCGCGATCGGCTTCCTGCACGACTACCCAACGCTCAGCGGATCTTTGGTGGCCTATGCCGTCAGTACCGTCGTGTGCTTTGCGATGTCCGTCAATCAGCGTGAGACGTTCGATTTCGAACTGATCAAGCAGCGGACGGGAGACTTCGACGATGACGAGCTTCCTGCCGTGGGAGCGTCCGGAAAGTAACCGTCGAGACAAGTGGAAGGAATACGAATGAGTACAGCTCTACTGACCATTTATGTTCTGATCTGGCCGGCGTTGGTCTTGGTCGTGCTGGGAGTCATCAGCAAGGGATTCTTCAAGGATTGGGCAACTGCTCGCCGCAACGGTGAGGATCTGGTCTAACTTTTCACGCCGCCACCGACGGACTTCTTGTCGGTGGCGGCGGTCATATTGCGTCGGACACTGGGGGCAGCGTTATAGTTGCCCAGTGCAACACGACGGAGCAATGGCGCTCACCGGTCCACCAGCCGTTCATGACGAGCTGGTGCACCTGACGCGGCAGTTGATGACGGGGGATCGGCATTCCGATGACCACCCGTCGATCGCCCAGCATTCGTTCCTCTCCTTCATCGGCCGCAATGACGGATGCAAGGCCACGGAGATCTCCGAAGTCTTCGGCGTCAACCGCTCGACCATCTCGCGCCAAGTGCGCGGGTGCATCGAGGCAGGCTGGGTATATGCCGATCCGGGATCCGTTCGTCAGGGCAATCCGCTGCACCTCACGGAGGCTGGCCGCAAATACCTCGACGCCGCCGACGCGCGTCGGCTCGACCAAGTCGCCGGCAGGCTGCACGATTGGACCGAGTCCGAGGTCGCAGACTTCGCCCGCGCACTCCACCGCTTCAGAACCAGCATCGAATCGCAGACCAACGGAGATGACACCCTGTGAGTGAGTACAGCGCCAAAGCCCAGTTCACCATCTCCGACAACGAGTCCGTGGTGCACACCGTCTTCACTCACGCCGAGCGCACGCCCGAACTGACGGTGTTCTCCCGCCCCAAGGGCGAGGGTTGGGTAGACGTCACAGCCAAAGAGTTCGCCGAGCAGGTCACCGGCGTCGCAAACGGTCTCATCGCCGCTGGCGTGCAGGCAGGCGACCGCGTCGCACTCCTCTCCGCGACCCGATACGAGTGGACGCTCTTCGACTTCGCCATCTGGGCGGCCGGCGCCGCTACCGTCCCGATCTACGACTCGTCGTCTCAGGGGCAGGTCAGCTGGATCCTCGAAGACTCCGAGGCCGTCATCGCAATCGTCGAAACCGGCGCGCACGAGCAGCTGTTCCAGGACGCGCCAAGCACTCTCAAAGCCGTCATGCAGATCGACGACGGAGCAGTCGAGAAGCTAACCGCACAGGGTGCCGACGTCGACGACACCGAGCTGAAGAAGCGACTCGCGGGCATCAAGGCCGACGATCTGGCGTCACTCGTCTACACCTCCGGCACGACAGGCCGTCCCAAGGGATGCATCCTCACGCACCGCAACTTCCTGTCCGAGGTGCGCGGGATTCTCACGGCATCGATCGGCAAGGTGGCGGTTCCGGGAAACCGAGTCCTGACCTTCCTGCCGCTCGCTCACGTACTGGCCCGCGCGGTGTCCCTCGCGACGTTCGAAGCTGGTGCGTCGCAGGCCCACTGGTCCGACTTTGCCACCATCACAACCCAATTCGAGCGATACAAGCCCAACACCATCCTCGGTGTTCCGCGTGTCTTCGAAAAAGTTCGTGACGGCGCAGCACGCAAGGCGGAGTCCGGTGGAAAGATCCCAGGCGCGATCTTCGCTTTCGCCGAAGCCACCGCCAAGGAATACAGCCAAGCGCTCGACAATGGCGGTCCCTCGCTGATCTTGAAGGCGAAGCACGCAGTGGCAGACAAGCTCGTGTATTCGAAGCTTCGTGAGGCTCTCGGCGGCGAGTGCTGGTTCGCGATCTCCGGCGGCGGCGCCCTGACTCCTGAGCTGGGGCACTTCTTCCGTGGGCTCGGAGTTCCGATCTACGAGGGTTACGGTCTCACTGAAACCACTGCGGCGCACTGCGTCAACGTCCCGGGTGCTCAGAAGATCGGAACCGTCGGACAGCCGATGGGCGGCAACGGGGTTCGCATCGCCGAGGACGGCGAGATCGAACTCAACGGCGGGGTTGTCTTCAAGGGCTACTGGAAGAACGACAAGGCCACCGAAGAGTCGTTTGTCAACGGCTGGATGCGCACCGGGGATCTCGGTGAACTCGACAGCGACGGTTACCTTTCCATCACGGGACGCAAGAAGGATCTACTGGTGACGGCGGGCGGCAAGAACGTCTCGCCCGGCCCGATGGAAGACCGTATCCGTTCACATTCCATCGTCTCGCAGGCAGTCGTCGTCGGTGACGGGAAGACCTACATCACGGCGCTGCTGACCGTCGACCCCGAGGTGTTCGAGAAGTGGAAGGCCGAGAACGGCAAGCCTTCTGGTGCCACCGTCGCCGAACTACGTGACGACAAGGACCTTCGAGCGGAGCTGCAGAAGGCCGTCGACGACGCCAATGCCGCTGTCTCACATGCGGAGTCGATCAAGAAGTTCGTCATTCTCGATCGCGATCTGACCGAGGAAGACGGTGAGATGACAGCGACGCTCAAGATCAAGCGCAATGTCGTCGTCGATCGGTTCTCGAAAGAGATCCAAGGAATGTACGCGAAGAGCTAGGCGCGTTTGGGGAACTGCTCGCGGTAGGCCATCACGTCATCGAGGCGGAACCTGCGGTGGGTGCCGCGTAGTTCGATCGGAAGTTTCCCGGCGTCGGCGAGTTTGCGTACATACGTGTCCGAAACGCCGAGGATCTCTGCTGCCTGCGAGGTGGTGAGGAGCTCTGCGACTGGCCCGAGGGCGACGCTGTCTCCGGCAGCGAGGTAGGTCAGGAGCTGCACGACGGCGTCGCCGACCGACGGCGGAATCTCGATGCTCACGCCGTCGAACACCAGCGAGGTCGTGTCCGTCGAGGTTTCAGCTCTCTGGGCCAGAGCCGTCTTGATCCGCTCGGCAGCGTCGCCGTCGACTGCGGAAACAATGTGGTCGATGCTCACGCGATTATCTCCGATCGAAGGCAGTGTTTCGCAAGCATAGACAGCGACAGTGTCCGTCGGCACGCTGGCTAGCGCCGTGTGCGTTGCATTACATGAGTGCCGTGAGTGGAAAACTATTTACCCACGTAGATCGGAATTCGAAGGGTTTGGCGCCCAAAGATATTCGACTCGACGCATATGTAACTCACCAAATTTGGTGTACCCGCAAGTAACATCCTGAGCGTGGCTAGACGATCGGTAACGGTGAGATTCGACGTAGAGGAACTGAGGGCCCTAGAGACCCTCCAAGAGCTCACGGGCGCGGACATTTCCAGCGTCATTCGTGAAGCTGTGATCGAGCATGCTCGTCGATGCGTTGCACAGGGAAAGCCCCGCGACATCGCCGAGCGACGCAAATCGCTGACCTTGCAGGAAGCCTTCGCCAAGTACTCCGCGTTGTGCACCGACGAGGAGCGGGAAGCGTCGTAGCACATCTGTCGATGCGATGGTGACCGGTTGAGTTCACAGTGATTCTGACTGTGGCGCTGGGTAGTTCGTCCGAGGAATATTACGGCAACAGAAGTGTTGCGTAGACCTCTGACAGGAGCTGGCCAGTGACGGACGTCCTCGAACTCTCCACCGATGTATTGGTGATCGGTGGTGGCCCGCCGGCGCGTGGGCAGCGTTGCGCGCGGCCAAAGCCGGTGCAGACGTCGTCCTGGTCGACAAGGGCTACTGCGGAACGAGCGGCGCAACGGCCCCTCCGGAACGGGTGTTTGGTACGTCGAACCGGATACGACTGCCCGTGAGCGGGCAAAGGCCGGTCGTGAGGCGCTCGGCGGATATCTTGCCGACCACCATTGGATGGACCGCGTCCTCGAGCAGACCTACTCCAACATGGATCTCCTCGCGGTGGAGGGCAGATATCCGTTCCCCGTCGACCCCAGCACGGGCAAGCAGATCCGCACCGGCTTGCAGGGACCTGAGTACATGCGACGGATGCGCACCTGGATTCGTCGAGCCGGAGTGCGGATCCTCGACCATTCGCCGGCACTGGAGTTGTTGGTGGACGGTGAGGGCCGAGTTCGCGGAGTCGCCGGATACCAGCGTCACGAACATCAGGACTACCGCGTCTCGGCAGGCGCGGTAGTGGTCGCCAGCGGAGGTTGTGCGTTTCTGTCCGGTGCGCTGGGCACCAACGTCGATACCGGTGACGGTGCATTGATGGCAGCGGAAGTCGGAGCCGAGTTCTCCGGCATGGAGTTCTCCAACGCGTACGGAATCGCAGCGGCCGGATCGACGATCACCAAGACGGCTTACTACGCGTTCGCAACGTTCTTCCACGCAGACGGAAGAGTGCTCGAAGGGGCCGGTTCGGCGAAGGGGAGGTCCGTCATCGCCAGCACGTTGCGGAACGAGCCCGTCTTCGCGCAGATCGATCGAGCCGACGCTGAGGTGCAGCGTCGAATGAGGCTGGGGCAACCCAACTTCTTCCTGCAATTCGATCGCCGCGGAATCGATCCCTTCACCGACAAATTCGAGGTCGGCATGCTCGCTGAAGGCACGGTGCGCGGCACTGGGGGAATCAACGTCGTCGATGACGATTGCGCGTCATCCGTTCCAGGACTGTTTGCCGCCGGGGACGCTGCGACCCGCGAGCGAATCTGCGGAGGGTTTACCGGCGGGGGAAGTCACAACGCCGCGTGGGCGATGTCTTCTGGTTCGTGGGCGGGAACCGGTGCTGCGCGCTATGCGCTGTCGGTCGGACGTGGGTCTACCAGTGGTCTTCGCGGAGCCGGAACCGTCGGATTGCGTAATCCGGTACGAACCGGGTTTGCTGCCGACGATGTGGTGAAAGCTGCTCAGGCGCAGCTCATTCCCTTCGACAAGAACTACCTCCGCAGCGGTGATCGAGTATCCGCAGCGCTCGGTGAGCTCGAATCGCTGTGGGGTGCAGTGAGTGCGGATCTGGGCGCGGATCCAGCAGGTCGGATGGCGGCGCGGCAGGCTGCCGCGATCACGGCCGTCGGTCGCTGGATGTACCACTCGACGTTGGCGCGGACCGAGACTCGGGGAATGAGCAAGCGTGACGATTATCCCGAACTCGATGGAACGCAGCATCATCACGTTCTCACCGGAGGTTTGGATTCGGTGTGGACCCGAACGTCGGAACCTGTCGGGTCTGCATTGGTGGCGTCATGATCGAGCTGGTGTCCGCGCCTGACTGCATCGGTTGCGACAAGTGCGTAGACGTTTGTCCTACAGATGTTTTCGACCGGACGCCCTCGGGCGTCCCGGTGATTGCGCGCCAATCGGATTGCCAGACCTGCTTCATGTGTGAGGCATATTGCCCGACGGATGCGCTGTATGTGCATCCGCAATCCACACCATTGGAAACGGCCGATGTGATCGAGGACGATCACATCGGCCGCTACCGAGAGAAGATCGGATGGGGCAAGGGGCGGGCACCTGGGTCGCTGACTGCGGTGGGCCCGGAGGTGCCCCGTCCGGTCACGACCTGACGAGAATCTTGACTGCAGTGTCGTTGTGCTCGATCAGAGTGGTGAATCCTTCGGAGATCAATTCTTCGAGCTGAATACGACCGGTGATGAATGGCGCCAGATCGACGACACCGTCCTGGACCATCTTGATGACCGCTTCATGGTCGCGTACGTACGCGATGGTTCCGCGTAGGTCGATTTCCTTGAGGACCAGCTTCTGCATGTCAATGGTCGCGGGCTTGCCCCAAATCGACACGTTGACAACAACTCCAGCAGGCCTGACCGTGTCGAGCATGGTGTCGAGTACTGCGTTGACGCCTGCGCACTCGAAACCGATGTCTGCGCCGATGCCTCCGCTGAGTTCGAGGACGCGCGCTTTGACGTCTTCGGTGGTGGGATCGATGACGTAGTCGGCGACTCCACTGGAGAGGGCCTTGGCTTTGCGGGCCTCGCTGAGTTCGGTGACGATCGTCGTGACACCCAGACCCTTGAGGACTGCCGCAACGAGGAGTCCGATCGGTCCGGCTCCGCCCACGATGGCGACGTTGCCGCTTTCGGCTCCACTGCGTACGACGGCGTGATGGGCGACGCTCAACGGTTCGATGAGAGCTGCCTCGTCGAGCGGGATGTTGCCGATCTTGTGGATCCAGCGACGGTCGACGACGACCTTCTCGCTGAGTCCGCCACCGCCGCCGGCCAAGCCGATGAACCCCATCTTCGTACACAGGTGGTAGTTGCCCGCCTTGCACGGGGCGCACTCGTTGCAGACGAAGTACGGCTCGACGACAACATTTTCACCGACCTCGACGTCCGTGACACCTTCGCCGACCTCTTCGACGGTGCCGGAGAACTCGTGGCCCATCGTGACCGGCGCATTCTCGTGTGAGAGTGGATGCGGGTGGCCCGGTGCGGAGATGAAGATCGGTCCCTCGAGGTACTCGTGGAGATCGGTGCCGCAGATTCCGCACCATGCGACCTTCAGCTTGACTGTTCCTGGCCGCAATTCGGGCTCAGGGATCTCTTCGATCCGGATGTCTTTCTGCCCGTGGAACCGTGCTGCCTTCATTGATCCGCACCTCACTTCGTTGTGAATCCCCTGGTAGATCGACGCTAGGCCGATTATCGGCGTGGGTGAAGGGTTGCAACGGAATGCAATGGGGTGGAACCGATCGGTGCTGGTGAGCGTCCAATACTGTGAGCGGGCCGCGAACGAGGGGGAGTGCTGTGGGAGTGAGGGGTGCAGTGGTCTTGGTCGCGGCCGCGCTGTTGGTTGGGGGTTGTTCCTCGACGGTCGAGGGGCATGCAGTACGAGCCGACGAGGCTGTTGGGCTATTTGACCCTTGTAGCGGCATTAGCGACAGCGCCTTGCGGTATGTCGGCGTTGATCCGGCGACTGAGGAACGCGGGATTCTTGGAGTTCAGATTCCACGATTTGAAATCTGCTCATGGGATGGGACGGGAATTTCGCTGAGCGTCTGGTCAACAGACCACACTCTCGACGAAGTCGAAGCGAACACCAACAATGCCGATGTAAGGGCTGCGAATGTTCATGGCGGCCCTGCTATCAAGTTCGGGCAGCGTGACGATGCGACCGGACAGATTTGCTCAGTAGCTTGGACGACCAATCAGGGGGTGCTGATCGTTCGGATCGCCCCAGATTTCGGTGAGACGCCGATCGACCCGTGTGGCCTCGCGTCGACGATTACCGACAAACTCTTCCCGGAGCTCCCCAGATGAATCGCTCGCTTGATGAAGGTGGTGCTACGCATGAGTTCAAATGAGGACTCCGGGGCCGAGGTTTCGTTCTCGCTGGATCCGGACACGGCGCGATTGCTAGTTACGGCATGCGGCGAATACCAAATGACGTTGGTGCATTTGTCTGTTGCTGCTGCGAAACTGAGTTGGGTTGGTGGTTTAGGGACGCTCGCATCAGGTCGAGCGCTTCAGACGAAGTTCGAGGAGAAGGCCGTCGGTGGCCACGATGCGCTCGTCGATGTGTTGGCGAGTCATATCGCGGTCGTGGAGGCAATGCAGGCTCAGTTTCAAGCCTGCATCGACAACGCATTGGATCAGGAGTCGTCGAACGTCTCGACTTTGAGGTCGGTCGACCTGCCAAATTGAGGCAGCGAAGTGTCGCTGGAGTGTCCGGGCAGCGAATGAGGGGGAGTGCTGTGGGAGTGAGGGGTGCAGTGGTCTTGGTCGCGGCCGCGCTGTTGGTTGGGGGTTGTTCGTCGACGGTCGACGGTGAGGCTTTCCCTGTCGATGTGATTGGGATGTTTGATCCGTGTGAGGTTCTCGGCAATGAGGAATTGGAGAAAGTCGGAGTCGACCCGGCAACAAAAGAGGTTGACATCGTTGACACGCATATCGATGGTTTCAACATTTGCTCGTGGAACGGTGGGTGGTACTTCTTGTCTCTGACATCGACCGATCATCCGCTCGTAGAGGTCGAACAGAATCCAGTCATGCGCGACCTTCATCGAGCCCAAATCGCCGGGCGCGAAGTCCTGATATACCAGGAACGCAATGACAAAACAGATTCTGCTTGCAACGTCGCGTTCGCGACCTCTCAATCCACCGCGGTGATCCGCGTCGGCGCCAAGGTCGGTGCGGCGCGCGCCGAGACGCCGTGCACGCTGGTGGAACGAATTGCCGAGACAGTGATTCCATTGCTCCCGTGACAGCGGTCCTGATTGCAGCTACACCCTCGAACACAGGAGTCACATGTCGAATTTGTATCTTGATGCCAAAGTCGCCGGCGAGCTGATCACGGCTTGCGCTGAACTCCGCGCGCAGTTCGAGGCAGCACTGAACTCCGCCGCACTACTCGGTCAATTGACAGGGTTCGGAACCCTAGGATCCGCACAGGCACTACAGGCTAAGTTCGAGGAGAAGGCCGTCGGTGGCCACGATGCGCTCGTCGATGTGTTGGCGAGTCATATCGCGGTCGTGGAGGCAATGCAGGCTCAGTTTCAAGCCTGCATCGACAACGCATTGGATCAGGAGTCGTCGAACGTCTCGACTTTGAGGTCGATCGACCAACCGAACTGAGTCAGTGGATGTGTTGCTGCCAATCGGCCGGGACACGACCCTTAGGCCCCGGCGTCGGCTGATCTACGGGATGTGAAGTGGGCGCAGCCAATTCAGGTCCGTCGTACGCCTCGTTGGTTTCGAAGCTCCAGAACCAATCCTCACCGGGTTCGTAGCTCTGCATGAACGGATGCTTTGTCGAGGCCGCATGCTTGCTCGCGTGCTGTGACGGTGAGGAGTCGCAACACCCCACGTGACCGCATTGCGCGCATCGACGCAGGTGCACCCACCAACCGCCGCTCGCATCGCATTCAACGCATCCCGCGCCACTGGGCGGCACACTCGGATCGATCCCCGCTGGAAGTCCGTCGGTCATGGTCCACCCTCTCGCTGACTGAAGTCGGTCATTTCATCGTGCGCTTTGCCTACCGGCCGTGCAAGGTGGCTAGTCGTCGCGCGTATCCCGCGGTGGGCCCGCGATGGGCAGCAAAACTCTGAACCGGGTGTTACCGGGCTCCGACGTGACCCGAAGCTCACCACGATGCTTGCCGACCACAATTCGCCACGAAATATCAAGGCCGAGACCGGTTCCCTCACCAACAGGCTTAGTCGTGAAGAAGGGTTCGAAGATCCTGTCGATGACGTCATCGGGAATCCCGGCGCCGGTGTCGCAGATCTCGATGCACACGCGGTCGCCATCGCGGCTTGTCCGAACGGTGAGTGTTCCCGATCCGTCCATGGCAGACACCGCATTGTCGATCAGGTTGGTCCACACCTGATTGAGTTCGGCGGCGTAGGCGTCGATCGGTGGCAGCGCGAGGTCGTATTCCTTGACGACTTCGATTCCGCTTCCGATCTTTTGCCCCAACATGATCAACGTGCTGTCGAGCAATTCGTGGACATCGATGGTCTGGAAGGGAGCGCGGTCCATCTGAGAATACTGTTTCGCCGCACCGACGAGCGTCGAGATTCTCGTTGTGGAGTCGGCGATCTCGTTCATCAGGAGTTCGGATTCGATGGTGTAATTCAGCCAGCGAATTGCGCCTTCTAGCACCGACTCGTCTACGGCTGCAGCAACATTCTCGAGCCAAGCGGTGTCGAGACCAGCCTGCACGAAGGTCGGAGCCAGATCCCAACCCTCTCGAATCGAATGATCTTCGAACCATTCACCCAACGAATCCTCTCGATCCGAGGCTTCGAGGGGAGTGAGCGTCGGCGCCTTGGCGACAACCTCTGCAACTTCCTCTTGAAGTCGCATGAGAGTGACGAGGGCATCGCGGTCGTAGGTGCCCGATGCGACCATTCCCAGTTTGTGACGCATGCCTGCGACACGCTCGCGCAAAGAGGCTGTCGCTCGAACCGCCGCGGCTGCAGGGTTATTGAGCTCGTGAGTCAACCCGGCCGACAGTGATCCGAGTGCAAGGAGTCGCTCTCGCTGATCGATGATCTGCTGAGTGTTCTTCTTGCCGAAGAAAACACCTTCGAGTAGATGAACCGCCATTGGAAACCACTCGCGCATCGCGTTGCCGAACTTGTCGGCGTCCAGGACGAAAAACGTCGAAGGAGTCGTCACTCGCATCGACCCCGCGTAGACCTGCGGTACACGATCGCCGAGATACGCCGTCCAGCCTCCCGAGTAGACGCCGCGCTGGGTGGTCCTGTTGATCTCGATGTCTTCGCCGCCCGACAGCTTGGACAGCACCACCTCGCCCTCGATGAGGACGTAGAAGCAGGTGGCAGGCTCACCTTCGAGGTAGACCTGACCTCGATCGATCTCGGTGATATGACCTGCCTGGCACAGTGATTCGAGCTGATCGTCGGTGAGCTTCTCGAACAGGAACAGGGTGCGAAGCAAGTCTGGGCTGCATTCAGGAATGGACATCGAATCTCCCTATTGTTGAGCGAGATAGCGGTGGACGAACATCACGGCCATCGCGCCCTCTCCGACGGCCGACGCGACGCGCTTGGCCGATTCGGCGTGTACGTCCCCGGCGACAAACACTCCGGGGACACTGGTTTCGAGATGATGTGGTGCGCGGTCGAGCGGCCACCCGTCCGGGGTGACGCCTTCGGACGGAAGGTCCGGGCCGGCAAGAACGAAGCCATTCCCATCGCGGACCACCACGTCGCCGAGCCAGTCGGTGAGGGGAGCGGCTCCGATGAAGATGAACAACCACTGAGCATCGACGGTGTCTTCTTCTCCGGTGGCTCTGTTACGCAGTGTGATTCGTTCGAGGTGATCGTCACCCTCAGCGCCAACTACCTCCGTGCACGTGCGCACGGTGATCTTCGGATTCTTTTCGATCTGCTGAATCAGGTAGTAGGACATCGAGGCTTCGAGCGAGTTGCCGCGAATGAGAATGGTGACGGACCTAGCTCCGCGGGAGAGATAGACCGCAGCTTGGCCTGCCGAATTGGCGCCGCCGACTATGTACACATCTTGTTCGCTGCACCGAGCGGCTTCGGTGACGGCTGACCCGTAGTAGACCCCTCGGCCGGTGTATGTATCGAGCCCCGGCGCCGACAGTTGGCGATAGGAAACACCTGTCGCCAAGATGACCGAATGGGCGTCGACCGACGAACCGTCGTCGAAACGCACGGTGCGGGCCGAGCCGTTGATTTCCAAACCGGTGACGTCTCGCGCGGTGATGACCTCGGCGCCGAACTTGGTTGCCTGGCGTCTTGCGCGATCGGCCAACTGTGCGCCGGAAACTCCGTCGGGGAAGCCGAGGTAGTTCTCGATTCGTGAACTCTGGCCGGCCTGACCGCCGGTCGCTCGCCGTTCGATGAGGACCGTCCGAAGTCCCTCCGAAGCGCCGTACAGGGCAGCTCCCAGACCCGCAGGGCCGCCGCCGATGACAACGAGATCGTAAAAGTCTTCGGAGAGAGTAGTACTCAACCCGAGCTTGTCGGCGAGTTCGGCGTCGGTGGGCTCGACGAGTACATCTCCATTGGGTGCGATGACGACGGGAAGCCGCAGTTCGTCGGTACCGGCAGCCGAGAGCAGTCGTTGGCCTTCCGGCTCGTCCGACATGTACCAGCGATAGGCAAGTTGGTTGCGTGCCAAGAACTCTCGAACGTCGGAGGATCGCTCGGACCAACGATGGCCGATCACCTTTGTTTCCTCGGCGGGGTGATGACTCGAGCTTGCCCAGGCATCGAGCAGCGCATCGATGACGGGGTACAGCTTCTCTTCCGGGGGATCCCACGGCTTGAGGAGGTAGTGGTCGAGGTCAACGACGTTGATGGCGTCGATCGCAGCATCAGTATCGGCGTACGCGGTCAGTAGAACGCGCCGAGCTACGGGATACAGGTCCATTGCCTGTTCGAGGAACTCGATTCCACTCAAACCAGGCATGCGGTAATCGGCGACGATCACAGCGACTGCATCGCCGCGAAGTTTCATTTCACGCAAGGTTTCGAGAGCCTGGTCGCCGGACTCCGCGCGAATGATTCGGTACTTCTCGCCGTACCGTTTGCGAAGGTCTCGAACGACGGCACGCGAAACACCAGGATCGTCGTCGACGCTGAGGATCGCTGGTTTGGCCGGGGCTTTCGGTGCGCTCACTCGGTGCCTTCCCGAAGTCGTAGTCAACCTCTCCAGTATGCGACTGCTGAGCTGAGCGTCAATCGCTGACGATGCGCTCTGAGTGAACCGGCGAACCTGAACTGGGAATTTCGGGACTGTAAGAACAACGGTGTAACTCTGAAAGGAGATACGCCACTATGACTGACGTGATTGAACGTGAGACAGAGACGAACTCGGCTCAGCCGGGTATCAGCGATGCGCGGCTCAAAGAGCTGGTCGAGCAGGCGCGAGCCGAAGGGCTGCAGTTGACCGGAGATGGTGGATTGCTGTCGAAGCTGACCAAGCTAGTCGTGGAGTCCGCGCTCGAAGGCGAGATGGACGACCACCTCGGATACGGCAAGAGCGACCCGGCAGGGAGGGGCAGCGGCAACTCCCGCAACGGCAGACGAGCCAAGAACGTGTTGACCGAGGCCGGCCCGGTCGAACTCGAGGTGCCCCGTGACCGGGATTCCTCCTTCGAGCCGAAGATCGTGGCCAAGCGGCAGCGTCGGCTCTCAGGCGTGGAGGACATGGTGATCTCATTGTCGGCCAAGGGTTTGACGACCGGTGAGATCGCTGCACACCTGGCCGAGGTGTACGGAGCTGATGTGTCCAAGCAGACGATCTCGACGATCACCGAGCGGGTGATGGAAGGCATGGCCGAGTGGCAGAACCGGCCGTTGGATCCTGTGTACCCGGTGTTGTTCATCGACTGCATCCACGTCAAGATCCGCGAGGGCAACGTCGCTAACCGGCCGATCTACGTCGCGATGGGGGTGACTGTCGACGGCACCCGCGACATCCTCGGACTGTGGGTCGGTGAGCACGGCGACGGGGAGGGAGCGAAGTACTGGCTTCGGGTGTTGTCCGAGCTGAAAAACCGTGGTGTGCAAGATGTTCTGATCGTCGTGTGCGATGGTCTCAAGCATCTACCCGACTCGATCGAGCAAGTGTGGCCACAGACCATCGTGCAGACTTGTGTGGTCCATCTTCTCCGTAACACCTACGCCTATGCCTCCCGCAAGGACTGGTCCGAGATCGCCAAGGACCTCAAACCCGTCTACACGGCTCCGTCGGAGCAGGCCGCGCTCGACCGATTCGCAGAGTTCAGTGACAAATGGGAGAAACGCTATCCCGCGATCATCAGGCTCTGGACTAACGCCTGGGCTGAGTTCGTGCCGTTCCTACAATTCGACAACGCCATCCGGCAGGTCATTTACACGACCAACGCCATCGAGAGTGTCAACGCTCGAATCCGCAGGGCTGTCAAGGCCCGTGGACACTTTCCGACCGAGGCCGCGGCCTTGAAATGCGTGTATCTGGCCATCATGAGCCTCGATCCCAAAGGCACCGCCCGCAGGCGCTGGTCCAACCGATGGAAGGCAGCACTGAATGCCTTCGAGATAACGTTCGACGGACGGCTGTCTGCCGGACGAAAGTAGTTAGAAACCAATCAATTACACCGTTTTCTGGACAGACCCGGAATTTCAAGATTGCGGGAACCGATCGAGCCTCCGGTGCATCCAATACAGTGGGTCCACATCAACGGGGGGTGTCATGCGGGGGTCGGTGGGGGTTGGGCGACTGCTCATGGCTGGGGTGTTGGTGTGGGCTGCGGCAGGATGCAGCTCAGTCGTGGAGGGGGCGGCTGAGCCTGCATCCGGCCAAGAGGGATTGTTCGATCCGTGCAAGGACATTCCGGACTCGGTTCTGGAGGAAGTGGGGCTTGATCCGGCTACCGAGGAAGCTGGTGCGGCGGGCGTGGAGCAGCCAGGATGGAAGATCTGTGGGTGGAGCGGGTCCTGGTATTTCTTGACCGTGTATTCATCGTCGTACACCGTCGACGATGTTCGACGGAATCCTGATTTCCGAGGTTTCGAGGAACTCACTGTCGGTGGGCGGCGTGGTATCGAGTATCAGCGCGTCGACGACGAGGACAACAATGGTTGCTACCTTGCTTTCTCGGTCGAACACGGCTCAATCTGGTTCAACGTAGAACGAAAGCTGTCTGAGGCTCGGCAAGAGTCCAGTTGTGTTGTTGTGCAGCGTCTGTCGGTCAATCTTGAACCGACGCTACCGAAATGAGGTCTCGGTGAGTGGGTCTGATCGAAGCAATGGGTCTGACGACTCGCGACTGGAAGTTGAGCCAGACATCGCACGTGATGTGGTTGCGGCATGCGAAGGGTTTCTTGGCGAACTCGATCAGATGCGCAGAAATCTGTTCGTGATTGCGAATGTTTCTGGAATGGGAACGCTCCAATCTGGAATCAACCTGGCCGAGAAGTTCTCCAAGAAAGCTAAGGATGGTGAAGATTCGTTGGAGAAGTCATTGAACAGCCACATCCAGGTGGTCACCGAGATGCGGGACTTCTTCCAACAATGCGTCGACCGCTACGGCGAAGTCGACGACTCGAATGCCTCCGCACTGGCAAGCGTCGAGACCCCTCGATAGACACAAAAAATCTCGCTGAGTCGATGGCATTCGACTCAGCGAGACTTGGGTAACGACTAGCTGGTGGGCAGGGCCTTCAACGACTTGACGGTGGCGTCGACCGCGCGAGCAGCCTCGGCGCCCTTCTTCACGAAATGCGTGCTGAAGTAGTCGACGTGCTCGGCGTGCTCGTGGAAGTGATGCGGCGTCAAGACCACCGAGAAGACCGGAACGTCGGTGTCGAGCTGCACGCGCATCAGACCGTCGATGACAGCCGTTGCCACGAAGTCATGCCGGTAGATACCGCCGTCGACGACCAGACCTGCGGCAACGATCGCCTGGTAGCGGCCGGTCTTGGCCAACCGCCGAGCATGCAGCGGGATCTCGAAAGCTCCCGGTACCTCGAAGAAATCAACCGTGTCCTTGGGGTAGCCGAGCTCGACGATCGCGTCGGTGAATCCGTCGCGTGCACGGTCGACGATGTTGCGATGCCACGTCGCCTGAATGAACGCGATGCGCTGTCCCTGGATCTCACTCATAACCATGAAACTAGCGCACTGGGAAGCATCGACGCGACCACCCGTCCTAGTCCTGCTGACGGGGGAAGGCGGTCGAACGACCCCAGCCGGCGTCATTGGTGAGGTGCTCGAGGAGAGGCTGAATTCGATACGGAAGGGGATTGGTCAGAGCGATGGTCGTGGTCGAATGCGTGACGCCTGGAAGTGACACGATCTGCTCGGCCAACTTCTGCAGGGCCGCGTGCGTCGAGGTGGCGACGCGAACGAGCAAATCCTCGCGACCGGTCGTCGCGTGAATTTCGATCACCTCGGGCAACTCGGTCAGACTCCGCGCGACTGCGCTGATCTTGCCCTGCTCGAGTTCCAGACCGACAAATGCCTGAATCGGGATACCGACCTCGGGGAGATTGAGATTCGGCCGAAACCCGGTGAGAAGTCCGTTGGATTCCATGCGCTTCATTCGCGACTGGACGGTGTTGCGGGCGACGCCCAACGAGTTGGCCAACTCGGCCACACTCATCCTCGAGTCCTTGCTGAGCAGACCGAGCAACTGGACGTCGAGCTTGTCGATGCTGAGCACTTTGTGAACCTCTCCTCAGTGATATGAGTCACTGGATGATCGAATTGACTAGTTCAAGAGATTTGCATTGACCAAATCGTAACTCAGGCAGAGCATTGGTTCCACGAATTGCTCAGCGGGATTCTCTTTGGGTTATTTGTCCCTAATAGTACCCAATGGCCAATTCGTCCCAATATTTCGACTGCGCCCCGTTTATCCTTCGGAAAGGTCTATCCCACAATGACTCTCACCGCCGAGCCCGTGAACTCCGTTGTTTCCCATGACGACACTGCGGGCGTGTTCGATCGCGCCGACTACCTGCGCGATTACCCCACGAGCAGGTGAGCTTCTTCCAGGATCCCGCGAGCGGCCTCAAGGCCATCGTCGCCATCCACTCCACGACGCTCGGCCCCGCGCTCGGCGGAACGCGCTTCTACCCGTACTCCGACGAATCCGCCGCAGTCACAGACGTTTTGCGCCTCTCGCGCGGCATGACCTACAAGGCTGCGGTTGCCGGCGTCGACCTCGGCGGCGGCAAGGCTGTCATCATCGGCGACCCCGCAACGGCCAAGACCGACGAATTGCTCGGCGCCTACGCAAAATTCGTCCAGACCCTCGGCGGCCGCTACATCACCGCTGGTGACGTCGGAACCAACTCCAACGATCTCGACATCATCGGTCGTAACACCGACTACGTCGTCGGCCGCAACGCCACGGTCGGCGGTTCCGGCGACAGCGCTCCGATGACGGCCCTCGGCGTATTCCAGTCGATGCGCGCCGCGGCACAGTCGCATTGGGGCACTCCGTCGCTCGCAGGCAAGACTGTTGGTGTCGAAGGCACAGGCAAGGTCGGCTACGAGCTGATCAAGCTCCTCCTCGCAGACGGCGCAACCGTTCTCGCGACCGACGTCAACGCCGCAGCGCTCGACCGTGTCAAGGCTGACTTCCCGCAGGTGAGCATCGTCGACAGCATCATCGACGCCGATCTCGACGTTTACGCACCCTGCGCGATGGGCGCAACCCTCACAGACACGACCGCACGCTCGATCAAGGCCGAGGTTGTCTGCGGCGCTGCCAACAACCAGCTCACCGTCCCCGAGGTCGAGAACATCCTCCGCGACCGCGGCATCACCTGGACCCCTGACTACGTGGCGAACGGCGGCGGCCTCATCCAGGTCGCCGGCGAGCTGAAGGGCAACTCGGCCGAAGAGGTCAAGCTCAAGGTCGAGAAGATCTTCGACACGGTCACCGAGATCTTCGCGAAGTCGAAGAAGGACGGAATCCTCGCCGGCGAGGCTGCTGACGCGGTCGTCGAGGCTCGGATCGCCGAGGCAGCTCGCGTCGCCAAGGGCTGACATCCCTCTCGCAGTCATGTAGCGCGGCCGGTCCCGACTAGTGTGGACACCAGACGAGCAGATTTTGCAGATCTGGACCACATCAGCCGGTAGACCGGCCGCTATGCGTCGGACGCCGGAAGGGCTTACATGACTGAACAATTCGCTGTGTGGACCGAGAACGACGCCGAGCAATCGGCCCGTTGGGGTTCGACGAGCAACGCCCCGGCGCCCAAGCGCATCGTCGTCGCCGACGACACGATGAAGGCCGACGACGCCTATCGCTTGGCATGCGAAGGCACGGCGTTGTTGTGGCGCGGAGATTTTCAGAACGCTCGCCAACTGTCGAAGGCCGTCGCGTCGCGCATCGACCGCAAGCCGCGCCGAGCGTCCGACGACCCAGCCAAAGCCTTCCATCTCCACCGGCAGACCCAAGGACGCCGCGCGCAGATCCTCGGCATGCTGCTCATTCCCTTGGATGCAGATCTGTCGATTCCACTCCGGCGAGCCCCGGACGCGCAAGTCGCGTTGACCGAAGCTTTCGGGATTACCGGTGAGCCTTCGGTTCGCTCGTTGCGTGACATCCTCGGCGCGATCGGCGCTCACGAGTGGCACCGCAAAGGTGTTTTCATCGAGGCTCTCGACGCACGAGTGCATCCCGCCTTCGGAGTGTTCTCACCCGTCCGCGGGGAGTATGTCGATCTTGTCGCGTCTGCGCCACTGCCGTCGACGGAATCGGCTTTCGACATCGGCACCGGCACCGGCGTTCTTGCTGCCGTACTGGCGCAGCGCGGTGTCAAGGCAGTGACGGCCACCGACCAGGACCCCCGGGCACTGCAATGCGCTCGTAGCAACCTCTCGCGGCTTGGCTACGGCGATCAGGTGACCGTGGTGGAAGCAGACCTCTTTCCCGAAGGCACCGCTCCGTTGGTGGTCTGCAATCCTCCCTGGATTCCGGCCAAGGCCACCTCGCCCATCGAATACGCCGTCTACGACCCCGCTGGAGCGATGCTGAAGGGCTTCCTGACTGGTGTCGCAGCGCATCTGGACGACGGGGGAGAAGCGTGGCTGATCCTCTCGGACATTGCCGAACACCTCGGTCTCCGAACGCGATCCGAACTACACGACCTGATTGCGGCCGGTGGACTCACTGTTGTCGATCGCATGGACGTCAAACCGACGCACGCAAAGGTCAGTGACCGAACCGATGCGCTTCACGCCGCCCGGGCACGAGAGACGACCTCGCTCTGGCGGCTTCGCCGTCGCTGAATTCATTCTCAGTCAGCGGTATTTCCTTGCCATGAAATGGTAATGAACGAGTAACAAATCGGGTCTAGCTTTCTTCGCAGTCGCACATCGTCACGCACTCCGGAGGAATCTCGATGGAATACACTCTTGCCCGCAACGCAGCCGAAGACCTGACGAAAGGTCTTGGCCGACGCGGATTCATGAGGGCAGTCGCTGCCCTCGGTGCGGGCGTAGGAGTTGCCGGTGTGGCTTCGGGATGCGCGCACTCGAACGCGTCACCGGCTGGATCGTCCTCCTCTGCACTACCGTTCGCCGATGGCATTCCGATTCTGCAACCGGGCAGCGGAAACGTCAGTGGCGATCACTATCTGAGTTCGGATCCGTCGGACGTCATGTGGGGTTATGTGCCCAGCATCCACACCCGCGAGGTGATGCGGATGAAGTCGGGCCAGACCGTCACGATCGACGCCCTCTCGCACGAGGGAATTCTCGAGGATCAAGGGCGCAATCCTCTCGAATACTTCGGTAGCAAAGGCGTTTCCGAGAAGGACGTGCTCGAGGATGCGATTGCCGTTGCGGCCGAATACAACCGAACCGAACGAAACTTCGACAAGGACGGACCGCACGTCGTCACCGGCCCGGTCTTCGTCGAAGGCGCCCAGCCTGGAGACGTACTCAAGATCGAGACTCTCGAAGCCATTCCCCGCGTGCCGTACGGCGTTGTGTCGAGCAGACACGGCAAGGGCGCTCTCGCCGTCACAGCAGACGGAACCGTTCCAGCGGGAATCACTCTGGACGAAGTCATGCCGCCGGTCGCCACAGACGGGCGCGCAACAAAGGACCCGTTGAAGTACGGCGGTGTTTCCACTTTCACGGCGATCGAAGACGGCAAGGGCGTGATGCCTTTCGGACAGTCGAAGGTGCGGTTTCCCCTGCGGCCCTTCATGGGAATGATGGGAGTTGCCTATTCCTCGGATGCCGACCCGACATCCCCGTCGTCGAACTCCATTCCTCCGACGCTGGGCGGCGGAAACATCGACATCAGGCATCTCGGTGTTGGATCAACCTTCTATTTGCCGGTCTTTGCCGAAGGCGCCCTGTTCTACGTCGGTGACCCCCACATGGCGATGGGAGACGGTGAGGCAGCGTTGACCGCGATGGAAGGATCGCTGCGCGGCACGTTCCGACTCAGCGTGTGTAAGAAGGATTCCGGTGACGCTCCATCGGTGGCTTTCGGATACCCGTTCGCTGAGACCGAGGAGGCCTGGATTCCGATCGGCCTGTCCGACCCCAACGGTTCGGTCGATGGGCAGAACAGTGACCTCAACGGCGCCATGCGGCGCGCGGTGGTCAACGCGCTCGACTTCCTCGAGCATGATCGCGGAATGGATCGAGCGACGGCCTACGCCTATCTTTCTGCCGCAGCCGATTTCACGGTCTCGCAGGTAGTCGATCGAACCGTGGGCGTCCACGGACAGATCGTCAAATCCCACTTCGAATAGCGGGAAAGGCGATCCGTGTTATCAGGACGGATCGTCGAAGAGGCTCTGTTGCAAGGGATCGGCAAACAAGCCCATCTGCTCAGGTTGCGGCTTTGCCGGCGTCTCGGTCCGAGAATTGGGCAGGACCACCAGTCGCAAAGCCCCGCGCAGACGGTCGACCATGAGTTCCCACCCGCCGACCTGATCCTCGTAGCCCGCCGCCTCTTCGGCGTCCCCGCGACTGTGGGCGTCCACAGCCTGACTACGCAGCTGAATCTGCCATTCGTTGCTGATGTGGAGGAGCTGAAGAATCAGATCGCGATCACGACCGCAGACATCGGCTACCGCGTCGAGATCCTCGGCCACATCCAGATCGAGGTGCAGCAGGGTCTCGAGTTCGGGAGGCAGGTCCTCGGCTGTCAGATCGGGCTGTAGAGAGGAGGAATCACCGCTCTTGTTCGCGAAGAAGAGGTCTCCGCCGACGCGTGCGGCGAACTCGTCGTCCACGGTACGCAGGAACGACGTCAGGGCGGCGCACGTATCGGTGAGTTGCTTGGGAACGAATGGCGAACCCGCCACCTCGAGGAACACCGACAGACGGTCGTCGATCAAGACGAACTTGATGCGCGACCACTTGCGGTTGAGATCGGCGATGACCTCGGCTGCACGGGTGCGGTTGCTGATGTCCTGAACGAGCGGCGAGAACAACTGCACGTCCATGGACTCGGAAAGTGGACCGACGAACATGACAGTCGAACCGACACGAATGGGTATGTCGCCGTCGCTGTCTCGCTCGGGAAGAGTGCCGAGCATGGGAAGCAAAGCGAGAGTGACCAACTCCTTGAGATGGTCGATGTCGTTGGGCATGTAGGCCGCGGTGGGGTCGAGGGTCGGAAGTTCTGTCGACTCGACGACCGACGGATCGAAATCCGGAGTCTGCTCGTTGCCGGTGAGATCGCTGGATAGAAAAGCCGGGTGGTGCACACCGAACACATCACGGAATGCAGCGACAGTCATCGCTGCGAGCTGATCGGCCCAGTTCTGCGCCTTGTCGACGCAGAAGGCGGGGGAGTTGTTCGGATCCTCCAGATTCTCGGAAGGCGGATTCCAGCCGAGTGCGATCAACTTTTGTTCGTCGGCATCTTCGAGTCGATAGCGCGGATGAAGGAAGTCGTTGGAAGGAACCTCGCAGCGGACTGTGTTCTCGTCCCACACGAGGAACTGAACGCATGGCGCTGCGCCGTCAGCTGGATCGAAGTCGCCGGTGGACGATTCCACGGCAAGCACGTCGCCGTCGACCATGATGGAAATGTGATCGCCGAGGCGACGTTGAAATTCTGCCCACGCCCGGTCGACACTGACATCGAGATCGAAGCCCATTGCGCTCATCAGCCACCTCCTTCCGCAAAAGCTCAGACCTATACGGTATCGCGAGGCTCCGACAATGCTGCTGTCCTTTTCCGGTCGACCGGATTGCAGCGGACCACGAACCGTGACGGCGAGGAAGGTAGTCGCAGGTAGATCGGTTATTCGAGAGCGGCGACTGAAGTGTGCCTGTAACCGCCGTCACGCCAGGCGGTGTGCGGGCGAAAGAGCGAGGGTTATCCGGCGAGAACGGGCGAGACCTCGACGACGGGCGGCGTGGACCCGGTCGTGACAACGGGGTGGTGCTGGTCTTGGTGGTTGTGGCCGTCGCGGTCGGTGACGAGGTCGCGGTAGCCGACGCAGTTGTGGTGGATGAGACGGGTGTTGTCGTACTGGTGGCCGTCGTAGTCGAGGTGGCGGAGCTCGTGCTTGTCGCGGTCACCACAAGCGGCTGATTGCGAGGAGCGGTCGTCTCGTCGGCGATTCGCCAGGTCGGCGTCGGCGGGATGACAACCGTGGGGACTGCAACCGAGCTGTAGAACGCGGCCGGTTCGATCCCGGCGACGGACTCCACGGAAACCGACGAGACCAGAGTGGGAGGCTTCACCACAGGGCCGCCGGCACCGAATGCGCCGGCTGCTCCGCCGAAAACGAGGCCTGATGTCAGAGAAAGAGCGGCCACTGCGACAGCGCCGATCATGACTGTTCTGTCTTTCATGCACACCTGTCCTTCGGGAGCAGTACGGAAGTACTGTAGGCGAAAAGATGCCGCAATGGAGTATCAGGGTCTGCTGGGCGGGACGCGAATCTGTGTGGCGTAGAACACAAAAGGCCCTGGGTGCCGACGCGGACGTCGGCACCCAGGGCCAGGTCAAGCAGTGAATCAGGCGGGGATCGTCAGTACCTGACCGGCGTTGATGAGATCCGGGTTCGGGATGCCGTTTGCATCCGCGATGCGCTGGTACTGGTTGCCGTCACCGTAGAAACGCTCTGCGATCGCCCACAGGGTGTCGCCGCTTTCGACGGTGTAGCTCTGCGCTGCCGGAGCGGCGGGGGCAGGCTCGGGCTCGGGTGCCGGAGCGGGCTCCGGGGCAGCCTCGGCGGCCGGCGCTGCGATTGCAGTGTCCGAAGACCACAGAGCATTTCCGCCGGCGGACAGAACGACGTTGCGATCGTCCTGAACCGAGAGGGAGGCACCGTCGTTGCCTGCGGTCTGCGATGCCCACACGGCGTCGGAGTCCTTGTAGATGACGAAGTTTCCGTCAGCCTGCACCTCGGCGCGGTTGGCGCCGGATCCGTTGGTGCCTGCGGCCCAAACAGCCTGTCCGCCCTCGGACAGAACCAGGTTGCCGTCGTCCTGCAAGGTGAGGGTGTATGCGCCGTTGTCGGACTTGAGTTCCTGGCCGACTCCGAGGCTCTGACCTGACTGCAGTGTGCTCACGCTGTCCCTTTCCAAATCTGTTGCGATGACTGTGCCTCCACGATTCCGCTTTACCGTCCAGTTACCTTCTGGCCGTTGGTCTCGTAGGCGACCGAGTGTACGTTACCGAAGAGTACAGAGAATTGTGCAGCGTTGACGGATTGCGTGTCGAGCGTTCGGATCTTGCTGATATTAAGGCGTTTTGGGCGAACGCGCCGCGACATCCTACGCGAAGTTGCACCGTTGCGATGCACTTTCTCTTGAACGGCAGGTGAAATCGGCGCGCTCTCAGCGCATTGTCAGTAACCGCTAGGGCTGTAGCGACTTGCGAGTCTCGTCGTGGAGTACGGCAAGCAGCTCACGCTCGACGTCGGCGAACTCGGGCGAGGTGATCATGTCCAGTTCGCGTGGCCTCGGCAAGGGAACGTCGACGACGCACCTGACCGTTGCCGGCCTCGCCGACAGAACGACCACGCGATCGGACAGATAGATCGCTTCACGAATATCGTGGGTGATCATCAGCACGGTCCACCGGTACTGCTGCCACACGTCTTGTAGCCAGGCCTGCATCTCGGTGCGGGTCAACGAGTCCAGTGCGCCGAACGGCTCGTCGAGCAGCAGGACAGGTTTGCCCTGAACAACGGTGCGCAGCATCGCCGCTCGCTGGCGCATGCCGCCGGACAGTTGTGACGGCCGGGCGTCCTCGAATCCGGACAGTCCGAACGCCGGGAACAACTCGCGAGCGCGCTCGCGTGCTTCCTTCTTGCCGACTCCCTGCACTTCCAAACCGAGGGCCGTGTTGTCCAATACCGAACGCCAAGGGAACAGAAGATCCTTCTGCGGCATGTACGCGGTATGCACCTCGGTGGCTGGTTCGGATTCCGTTGCGCGCGTGCCCACACGGACCGAACCCGCGGTCGGGGATTCGAGCCCGGCCAGGACGTTGAAGATCGTGCTCTTGCCGCAGCCGCTCGGCCCGATCACCGACACGAATTCGCCCGCGTCGGCGCCAAAGGACACCGAATCGAGCACGAGACGCGATTCTCCGGCCGTGTCGAACCTCTTGGTCAGGTCCTGGATTTCGACCATTGCATCCTCGACCATCGGGTCAGTCATGTCCGCGACCTTTCGTTCATCGCCCATGGTGCAACGATGCGCTCGATGGCGAACGTCAGCAAGTACAGCGTGACGCTGATCAACGCGGTCACCAGTACGGCCGCCAACACCAGGTCGGTGCGGAAGGAGTTCTTCTGGGTGCTCATGTAGATACCCAAACCGGAAGTAGCGCCGACGTATTCGGAGAACACCGCACCCACGACCGCATACGTGATGCCGATGCGCAGGGCAGTGAAGAATCGCGGAATTGCCGAAGGAAGGCGAACGTATCGGAACTCCTGCCAGCGAGTGCTGCCCATACTGCGCAGGAGAGCGCCCGCTTCCCGGTCGGCCGCGGCAAATCCCTCGATGAGTCCGATGGTCATGGGGAAGAACGTCGCAAGGGCGATCACCAACACCTTCGGCAACAACCCGAAGCCGAACCAGATGATCATCAGCGGCGCGATGGCGATGATCGGCAGCGTCTGCGAGACGACGAAAAGTGGTACCAGCGCGCGTGACAACCACGGCGAAAAGTCCACGACCACGGCAAGAATCCAGGCCAACACCAATGAAACAGTGAAGCCGACCAACGTGACCTGCAATGTCGACCAGGCGTGGCCGGAGATGATCTCGCGGTTGTCCCACCCCTGGGACAGAACGCGCCCCGGAGACGGAAGTACTTGCGGCCGAATCCCACTGATCTCGACGTAGATCTGCCACGCCGCCACGAGGAGCACCACCACGGCGAGCGCGGGAAGCGCCCGCCGCATGGTCGAGACCAACCGTTCGCTCACGTCAGGACGCGTCGAGATACTCATTGGTGAAGTACTCCGACCAGTCCGGCTTCTGGGTCAACGGCTTCCCGTCGGGTCCGGCGAGCAATCCGTTCTCGAAGAGGAATCCCGAGTAGCCCGACCAGGTTTCGAGATTCTGGGCGCCCACAACGCCGTTGGCGTCTTTCATGTAGTCGGCGGCGAGCATCCGCTGACTCTCACGCACGAGGTCTTCGTCGGTGAATGCTCCGGGGTTCGCGTCGATGAGATCCTGCGCGGCCTGGTCCGGGTTGTCGGCAGCAGTCTGATATCCGCGTTGAACGGCTTTGACGAACTTGCGTGCCTCGTCGGGATGGTCCTTCAACCACTGCTGGTTGCCGTTGATCACGATCGAATATGCATCGGGGAAGCCGTAATCGGTGTACTGGAAGTACCGCATCGGAGTTCCGTTTCGCTCCGCTTCGAGGCCTTCCCACGCAAAGTAGGAGACGGTGAAGTCTGCCTGGCCCGAGTACACGGCTTCGTACGCGGAAGTTCCGAGCGTGACCGTCGTGAAGTTCCCGGTCCCGCCGTCGTTGCGGATGATCTGCTGCAGCGTTTCGACTTCGCCGGGATCACCGAACCCGGCGTACGTCTTCCCGTCGAGATCACGTGGGCGCGTGATGTCCGCACGATCCGCCTTCACGCCGATGCCGGTGGCGCGGTGCTGAAGTGGCGCGATGACGGACGTCGTGGCGGCGCCGGCTGCACGGGCGAACGTGGCCTGACTCTGTGTGCTGATGCCGAACTCCGCATTGCCGGCATCGACCAGGGTGTCGGGCGAGGTGTTGTTGTACGGCAGGATCGAGACGTCCAGGCCGGCGTCCTCGAAGTAGCCCTCTTGGAGTGCTACGTACAAACCGGTGTGGTTCGTGTTCGGTGTCCAGTCGAGTGCGAACCGAATGGTCCCGTCGGAAGAGCCGGTGTCAGAGGCGCATCCGGTCAGAACTGTGAACGCGGCTGCGATCGCGGCAGACGTGGCAAGCGTGCGGCGCAGCGCCGCAAACGACATCACGACGCCGGCCAAGGCTGCTGGTGGAGTGCGGAATCCCAGAACATCAGCTCATAGCGGCTGGCGATGCGGAATGCTTCACTCATCGCCTCACGCTCTGCCTCGGTGGCAGCTTCGGCCGCAGCATCGACCAGTACGCGGGCCTGCGCCACCGACTCGTGGAATTCGGGTGCGTCGTAGGTCGTGACCCACTGTGCGTACGGATGCGACGGATCGGCGTCGAGTACCTCGCGCGCTGAAGCGGCAAGATCGCGGCCGACCTCGGCGTAGATCCAGAAGCAGGGGAGTACTGCCGCTGCGGAGACCGGGTAAGGCGCAGTTGCTGCAGTCGCCGTCAGATACGAGACGTATCCCAGGCAGGCCTGCGAATGCTCGAGCCTTCCCGATCCCGCTGGAAGAATTCCACCGGTGAGAAGTCCGTCGTGAAGCGCAGATTCCACTGTCGCTGCCGTGGACGCGGAATTCGACCAGAAGCCCGCGGACTGCGGATCCGGGGCATGGGCCGCGACCAGGGACAACGCTTTCGAATACCCCTCGAGATAAAGCTTGTCTTGCTCGATGTACGTGCGGAACGCGTCGAGAGGCAATGTTCCGTCGCCGAGGCGGCGGAGGAACTCCAGTGAGTCGATCGACTCGCGGAGGGCCTTCGTCTCGGCCCAGAGTCGATCTGTGAACCGATCCGTCGACGGCGCTGTGGCCACCGAGTTTTCGGCAGAATTGTATGCAGGCTGCGTAGTAGCCATGACATCCCTTCGTCAGCATTACCTGATCAGGTTCCCGGGTGTGTTCTCAGCCCCGCCCATGCGGAGCACCCCGTGTCAGAACTAGGCGACCTTAACACCGAGGGGTTGCGTACTCGGCGCACACCCGTCCGAGATTGGTAGGTTTGGTCTTGATTGCCACACGCGCGGGTCGGGAGGGGATTCAGACATGGAGACCGACGTTCGACCAAATCTCGGCGAGGACGGAACTCTGGTGATCCGGGCGCGAGGCGGAGAAGCCCGCGGGTATCCGGATGGCGGTGTATTCGCGTGGAAAGGCATGCCCTACGCAGCGGCGCCGGTGGGTGAGCGGAGGTTCCGAGCGCCACAACCCGCACAGCCGTGGGACGGGGTGCGCGACTGTCGTGAGTTCGGGCCGATCGCGCCGCAAGGCCAGAGTCCGGCGGTTCCGATCGATCGGGCCTTCAAAATCGACGAGGACTGCCTGTCGATCAACGTCTGGGCCCCGCGACCCGACGGCACGCCGCGACCGGTGATGGTGTGGATTCACGGCGGCGCCTACTGCCTCGGATCCGCCGCCCAAACGATCTACGACGGCCGTCATCTGGCTGAAACCGGCGACGTCGTTCTCGTCTCCTTCAACTATCGCGTCGGCGCACTCGGATTCCTGGACCTGTCTGCATTCTCCACCGCGGATACTGTTTTCGAATCGAACTGTGGTCTGCGAGACCAGATTGCGGCACTCGAATGGGTTCGAGACAACATCGACGCCTTCGGTGGTGACCCGAGTGCGGTGACCGTGTTCGGTGAGTCCTCCGGCGCAGGATCCATCACGACGCTCATGACCTGTCCGAGCGCCGAAGGCCTGTTCCATCGTGCGATTGCCCAGAGTCCGCCCGCGACCTCCGTCTACGGGGCCGAGCGCGCCAAGACCGTGGCGGAGCGGTTTCTCGAACTGCTCTCGATCGACCCCGAAGACGCAGGCGATCTGCTGACCACGGATCTGGAACTGCTCGTCAAGGCAAGCGATGATTTGGTCAACGAAATTCCGACCCGGATTCCGGGAACTTTGGCGATGGCACCCGTTGTCGATCGCGATCTGGTGCCGCACTACCCGGTTGCGGCTTTCCAGAAGGGTTACGCGCACCGAATCCCACTGATCATCGGTTCCAACAAGGACGAGGCGTCGATCTTCAAGTTCATGAAGTCTCCGCTGATGCCGGTGAGTGCGCAGTCCGTCGAGGCAATGCTCCAATTACTGGCCGACGATCACCCCGACATCTCCGCGACCAAACTTGCCGAGATCATGTCGGCTTACCCTGACCATGCGAAACCGAGTGGCGCGCTGGCACTGTCACGGGACGCTGCGTTTCGCATGCCGACCCTCTGGATCGCAGACGCGCACTGCAGGCATTCCCCTACATGGGTCTACCGCTTCGATCACGCGACGCCGATGCTCAAGGCGGCGCGGATCGGCGCGGGCCACGCGACCGAATTACCTTATGTATTCGGCAATTTCGGAACCCTGAACGTCGACCCCACGTTTTGGCTCGGCGGTCGGAAGGCCGCGATGGAGGTGGCCGGCCGTATCCAACGGCGATGGTTGGCCTTCGCCAGGCATGCCGTGCCGGCGGCCCTCGACGGCTCGAAGCACTGGGCGCCGTACGAGGAAGAGAAGCGGTCGACGCTGTTGATCGACTCCGCCGACACCCTCGTCAGCGACCCCGATCACGGATTGCGCGTCGCCTGGGGCAACGACGTGATGGGGTTCAACTGACGTCGGTCGAGTGCCGCGGACGATCCAGTTCGCGAAGCACCGGCAGAGAGGCACAGACTGCGGCGATCAGGATGATCGGAATCGACAGGGCCACAAAGGTCGACGCGATTCCGAGTTGATCGAGCAGCGGGCCGACCGCGAGGTAGCCGAGCGGGCCGGCGGCGTAGGCCGTCGACGTCATGACACCGACGACGCGTCCACGCATGTGCTCCGGGCTGTGCGTCTGCATGGCGTAGTTGGCGATCGGGCCGACTGGTCCGTAGACGAGGCCCTGCAGTCCGGCAAGTACGAGGATCACCCACAGTGGAGGTAGGAGCGCCATGGCCAGCATCGCTATGCCGAGAACGGCGACGGCAAAAATCATGATCAGCCGCCGGGACATGATCGGCGCCAGTGGGGCGTACGCGAGAGAGCCGATGATGCCGCCGATCGCCAAGGCCATCAACACCGATCCGAGTTGGGCCGGTTGATCCAACTCTGTGAAGTACACCGGGAATACGACACTCTCCACAGGCATGTAGAGCGCGACGACTGCCATGTCGATCAGCGCCAGGGTGCGCAGCAGTTTGTTGTTCCAGACGAACCGAAGACCGTCGAGTGTGCCGTGCCAGATCGATTTCGGACGGTGTTCGTGTTCGGGCACTCCGGCGCCGGGAAGCCGGATGAAGGCGACCACGACTATCGAGAACACAAAACCTGCCGCCGTGACCCAGAGCGTGTTCACCGCTCCGATCGTTGCGATGAGGACACCGCCGATGCCAGGGCCGATCAGATACGCGACGTTGAAGTTGGCCTCGTACACACTGTTGGTTCGATCGAGCTTCCACTTGGCGGTCCGAGTCGCTGCAGGCAGCATGGACTCCCTCGCCGCCATTCCGGCGGGGTCGAACACGGCGCCGAGTGCGGCCAACGCCGCGATCACCGGGATCGTCAAGCCCGCGGTGGCCGCGATGATCGGAATCGCTGCAACGGACATCGCAGAGAGAGCGTCGGAAATCATCGACGTTCGACGGCGTCCGAACTTGTCGACGAATGTCCCCGAAAACAGGCTCGACACGAGTAGCGGAATGGCTGCTGCGCCGGCAACTATCGCCGCGTCGGTAGCCTTACCGGTTCGTTCGAGAACCAGCCAGGGGAGCACGACGATGGCGATACCGTTGCCGATCGCCGAGAACAGCGTCGCGAGATTGACCAGTACGAGAGGGAGATAGCTGGGGATAGCTACGTCCGTGGACGCAGGTGGACGCCGATCTGCTGAGGCGACCACGTTCTTTCCTTCCCCGAGATGGTGCCGCCCAGGATTTCGACGACGGCACCATCGACGCTAGCAGCGGGGTCTGCAGGTTCGCGACTGGTTTTTCGCCGGCCGTTCTCGTTCGGTTATGCCTGGTAGACGGGGTTCTCCGCAACAAACTTCTCGACGTACGAGCACGTCGGAAGGATCTTCAATCCCTCGTTCCGGGTCTGATCGAGCGCTTCACGCACCACGATGGCGGCAAGCCCGCGCCCACGAAACTGCGGATAGGTCACCGTGTGGTGGAAATCACGGACGCCGGAATGGTCCGAGTACTCGGCGAAACCGGCGAGTTCGCCGTCGACTCGGATCTCGAAACGCGTTTCCGCGGGATTGTGCGCCACTGTCTCGGTCATCTTCGGGCTCCGTTTCGAAAGGGCGGCCGGTTGCGCCGCGCCGCGTCTACGTTCTCTGGAGCACGCTACCTGGCAGGCCGTCCGCAATATCGGTTGCCGACGTGGGATCCGTTACTTAGCGCAACTACAACTGGACGACCGTTCAAGGGACCTTCGTCGCCATGGAGAACGAACAAAACTGGTCTGTACGTGCCGATTTGCCCGTACTTTTGTGCCCACAACGGGTGATACATATGCATCACGATCGTAACTATCCCAATATGTGGGACCGGTCACAAAGTTTTTTGTCGTCTGTTCGGATGGATTAAGTGGAGGGCCTGAAACGGGCAAATTGCAGGTCAGCGGCGCGCTGGTTGCGTGTCGATGATGGGTGCGAGTGGCCGGAAACCCCAGGGGTATTGCGTTGGTCATCAGATCGTTTCTCGGACGTGATCCCAAAGACCCGCTCGGGGGGTTAGCGTTTGAATCGTCGGGGATAGAAGAAGCGTTACAACTTCGCCAAAAAAACTTTGGCGTCGCTGCTCAACGGTTCGATTTCGAGTCTTCGTCGGACAACTTCGAGGAAGGAACGCACATGATTTTCGGGCAGCGTGAGTCGAACAGTTACTTTGCCGCAATTTTTTCGTACGACTTCCTTGACGAAGGTCTGGGATACGAGACCATCGCACGGATTCACCGAGGCGAGATCTGCGAATGGATTCGTGATCTCGAGGCTTCCGGGTTGTTCTCGGCTGCGGAAGTCCATGCCGCTGAACTGGCATGGCGCGAAAATCCACGCCTGCTCCTCGACGCCCTTCTCGAGGACGCTGACGAGGTCTCTGTCAAGCGCTGGGAGATCGCGTGGACGAGGCTCGAGCGTCAGTCGCCGGCAGCCGGAACCGCGGTGGCAGAGCACGGCTGATCCGGTCGGGCCGAGTCGACTGCTCAGTCTGCGTCAAGATCAACCGTCTGCGTTACATCAACGGTCGACGAGTATCACCTCGTGATCTGTAAGCACGGTGAATTGCGCGCCCGCCGTGGTCAGGGTCGCAACCGTCCGCGCAGTCACCTGTGGATCTTCGAGTAGCGAATCGCCGCCGTGCGGCACTATCGCGAAGTCGATCAGCGCGAGCCCGGACCAGATCGGGTCGATACCGCACGTTGGCATGACTTCAGCGGGGTCGTCCGACGCGTCCAGCCCGATCAGAGTCGGAGTCGCCAGGCACGCTCCGGCGCTGTATCCCGCATAGGCCACGACGCCTGAACGAACCAGCATCTCGATGACCCTGTCAGCGCCACTTCGAGCTAGCTGAGCTCGCAGGACGAACGTGTTTCCGCCGCGAACCCACAGGCAGTCGAATTCGCGGAGCCGGAGTTCCAGCGCTTCCGATGCACCCAGGAAGTCTCGGACATCCACTTCCTCTGCGGTGAAGCCCGCTGCCCGTAGCGGAGTCAATTCGCTGGTGACTGCTGAACTGCGGGCATTGGCGGGCCACGAATCTGCAGCCGCGGCGATGACCGCGATGCGAGCGCCACGGCCTACGAGATCGACAAAAGCCTCGCGGTGGTCGCCGAATCGGTAGGACGAGAGAAACAGTTTCACTTCTCAGTACCTTCGCGACCTACCCACCCAGCCCTCAAATCGTGAACGCCAGATTGTCGACGACGCGTGTGCCCACCGTGGTGTCACCGCGAAGCGAGATGTCGGTTCGGTGATCCGAAGCGTGGACGCGGCCACCGGCAATTCGGGTGAAGAGTGGTGAGCTCATCGAGATGGTTGTGGTCGCCGGACCGTCCAGCTCCGGGACGAGTGTTGCTCGCGCGTCGACCGAGACGTGAAGTGAACGGGCAAGTGGCCCTTCGAGTTCGAAAGTGATCCGTGCTCCCTCTGGCGCCTTTCCTCGTTTTCCGACGACGAATCCGAGCGCGCTGGTGATTTCGCCGAATGCAGTCTCCGCGCGCAATCCGCCTTCCTCACCCGGAATGCCAACTGCATCTCTGATGTCGAGTTCGTGCATCCAACAGTCGAAGGTCCGAATACGCATGAACCGGCCATAGGGCGCAAGACCGACCGGTGTTTGTGTCTCGGCGTCCCAGTCCGCGCTGGTCATCGAGCGCAGCGCTTCGGTTCGTTCGGCGGTGATCTCGCGATATCGGGTCAGCAGGTCCGAGTGCGGTGTCCGCCGCAGGCCTTCGACCCAGCGCTCGTTGAACGCCGCAATCTCGTTGTGGACGTGGGGCAATGCGTGCACGTCCAGATTGATCGACGGCGGATTGATGCCCGAGAGCAGTGATTCCGTACCGATCAGATGGGACACGATGTCGTGAACCGTCCACCCCGGAAGGTTCGACGGTGCCAACCACTGATCGCCGTCGAGTTCGGCCAGCAGTGCGTCGATGACTCTCCATTCCTCGGTCAATGCGTCGACTACTGAGTCCTGGGGCCAACCACTCATGTGGACATCTCCTGTTTCGGACGGTGCGGTTCTCCTCACTGTATGTCCCGGCGGATAAGTGAGCGGGCATTCCCATGCTTCGAGTCGGTGTCGTCAAACCTCCGAGGGAGGCAGAGTTCCTGTGGTAGACCAGGATTGTCGACGCCGAAGCAGGCTCACGCGGCGTTGTCGTCACCGACAGAGGAGTCTTCGTGTTTCCAGGAAATTTTGTCCAGTCCACGCCGGACAAGCCCGCCGTCATTCGCCCTGCGACGGGTGAGTCCATCACCTATCGGGAACTCGACGAACGGTCGACGCAGTTGGCGCGATACTTCCGAAGTGTCGGTGCCAAGCCTGGGGACCACGTCGCTCTCATCTCGAACAACGATCTCCGGGCGTTCGAGGTGTACTGGGCAGCGTTGAGATCCGGCCTCTACATCACCGCGGTGAACTGGCATCTCACGGCTTCGGAGGCTGCCTACATCGTCGACGACTGCGAGGCGACAATTCTGGTGGCGTCGGGGCAGGCGTCCGCAGCAGTTCCGTTGGACGAGAAGCTGATTCCACGCGTGCGGCACCGATTGGTGTACGGCGGCGCCCTCGAGGGCTTCGACGACTACGAAGAAGCGGTCGATGCGCAGTCCACTGCTCCACTCGACTCGCAGCCGCGTGGGGCTGACATGCTGTATTCGTCGGGAACCACCGGCAGGCCGAAGGGGATCAAAGGAGATCTCCCGGAGGGTGAGGTGAACACCACCATGGATCCGTACACCGCGGTGTTCGCACCGATGTACGGGTTCGATTCCGACACAGTCTATTTGTGCCCGGCTCCGGTCTATCACGCGGCGCCCCTGCGTTTTTGCGGCGTGATCAATTCGGTCGGCGGAACCGTGATCTTGATGGATGCATTCGAAGCCGAAACCGCGCTGGAGTTGATCGGTAAATACGCTGTGACGCACAGTCAGTGGGTACCGACGATGTTCGTTCGAATGTTGAAACTTCCGAAGGAGACCCGTGATCGTTACGACGTCTCGACGGTGAAGGTCGCCATTCACGCTGCTGCTCCCTGCCCGCCCGAAGTGAAGACGGCAATGATCGACTGGTGGGGGCCGGTGATCTACGAGTACTACGCCTCGACCGAGGGTTCGGGCGCTACCTTCATCAACAGTGAGCAGGCCTTGTCGCATCCGGGTTCCGTCGGGCGTGACGGAGTGATGGGGATCGTGCACATCTGTGACGACGCCGGGCGCGATCTTCCGGTCGGCGAGATCGGTACCGTGTTCTGGGAGCGGGAGACTTTGCCGTTCCGGTACCACAATGATCCCGAGAAAACGGCTGCCGCGCAGCATCCGGATCATCCGACGTGGACGACGAGTGGAGATATCGGCTATATCGACTCCGAGCGTTTCCTTTATCTGACCGACCGCGCCGCGTTCACGATTATCTCCGGTGGTGTGAATATCTACCCACAGGAGTCCGAGAACATCCTTACTTTGCACCCGAAGGTGTTCGACGTGGCGGTCATCGGTGTTCCCGACGAGGAAATGGGTGAGCAGGTCAAGGCGGTTGTCCAACTAGCGGAGGGAATCGAGCCTGGTGCCCATGTCGCCGAGGAATTGCTGGAATACGTTCGCAGTCAGGTCGCACATTTCAAAGCTCCGAGAAGCATTGACTTTGCCGACGAATTGCCTAGGACCGCTACAGGAAAGCTCGTCAAGCACAAGTTGCGGTCTCAATATGTGAGCAATTGATGCTCTAGTGAAATACTAGGACATCAGAGTAATTCTGCGAGATAGTCGGCAAGGACCTGCGCGTGACTGCATGGCAGGTCCTTGCTTGCTGTCAGTAGAACAACGGGTCGAGCATCCGAGGCCGGTGCGAGGCGTACTGCAGGTTTTCACGTTTGAGGCCGCGTGGCCGGAGTCGGTCTACGCGGAGTCGGACGGCGTTACATTCGGAAGCTGGTTCGTAAACTCGCTCGACGGTGATTATTCGGCGCGTCATTCTGATGCCTTTACGTCTTTCGGCCGTTTCAAATAGTGGAATAGTCCGCCATTCCGGTGTGATCGGCCTCACAGTAGGCTTCTTCAGGTATGTCCAAACATACTGTTCGGACTCGATTCAGATGGAGAAAGTGCGTCGTCGGTTTCCCTACGCCGCGTTAACTCTGGCTACTATCAGTCACCATTCACCCAAAAGCGGGTCATCTTCCGCTCATCACATGCTGGTTGCCGCTCGTCGCAGCAGGCGAACCACCAACCGCAGAAGGTAATGGAAAATGGAAACATCGAAGAGCGCACAAGTGCGTCCGTCGGTCGGCGTCCCTCGAGAATCGAGTGATGGTGAGCGTCGGGTCGCATTGGTGCCGAAAATTGTGTCCGCTTTGATCGGCAAGGGTGTCGACGTGGTCGTCGAGTCCGGGGCCGGTCTCGGGGCGTTGATTCCCGACGAGTTGTACACCGCTGCCGGCGCGAAGATCGGCGATCCGTGGACTGCTGACGTGGTGGTCAAGGTTGCGCCTCCGTCGACAGAAGAGATCGCCCGGATCAGTACCGGCGCGAAGCTCATCGGTTTCCTGAATCCGCGTAATGCGGACAACCGCATCGCCGAGTTGAAGGCCGCCGGCATCGAGGGATACGCCGTGGAGGCGATTCCTCGTATCTCCCGCGCGCAGGTGATGGACGCGTTGTCCTCGCAGGCGAACGTGTCCGGGTACAAGGCTGTTCTGTTGGCAGCATCGGAGTCGACGCGGTTCTTCCCGATGCTCACCACCGCTGCGGGCACGGTGAAGCCTGCGACGGTTCTGGTCCTCGGAGTGGGTGTGGCAGGTCTGCAGGCGCTGGCGACAGCCAAGCGTCTCGGTGGCCGCGCTACCGGGTACGACGTGCGTCCTGAGGTCGCCGACCAGGTGCGTTCGGTGGGTGCACAGTGGCTCGACCTCGGAATCGATGCGGCGGGCGAGGGTGGATACGCCCGCGAGTTGACCGACGACGAGCGAGCGAAGCAGCAGCAAGCACTCGAAGATGCGATCAAGGGCTTCGACGTTGTGATCACCACAGCTCTGGTTCCGGGTCGTCCCGCGCCGCGCCTGGTGACCGCTGCCGCGGTCGAAGGCATGAAGCCGGGCAGTGTCGTGGTCGACCTCGCGGGTGAAACCGGTGGTAACTGCGAGCTGACCGAGCCGGGTCAAACCGTCGTCAAGCACGGCGTGACCATCTGCTCTCCGCTGAATTTGCCGGCGTCCATGCCGGAGCATGCGTCCGAGTTGTACTCGAAGAACATTTCCGCGCTGATCGAACTCATGTTGGTGGAAGGTGCCTTGGCGCCTGATTTCTCCGACGAGGTTCTGGCCGGTGCGTGCGTCACCCGTGAAGAGAAGGGCGCCTGATGTACACATCACTTCTGGCGAACATCGCGATCCTGGTGTTGTCCGGGTTCGTCGGTTTCGCTGTGATCTCCAAAGTTCCGAACACCCTGCACACCCCGTTGATGTCCGGTACGAACGCCATCCACGGCATCGTCGTCCTGGGTGCGTTGGTCGTCCTGGGCAAGGTGCACGATCCCTCGATCGGGTTGCAGATCATCTTGTTCGTCGCGCTCGTCTTCGGAACCGTGAACGTTGTCGGTGGTTTTGTGGTCACGGACCGCATGTTGGCGATGTTCAAGGCCAAGCCGGCCGCCAAGTCTGTGTCGAAGGATGGTGACCAGTAATGGAATACCTGGTCAATGCGCTCTACATTGTCGCGTTCTCGATGTTCATCTACGGCCTCATGGGTCTTACCGGCCCGAAGACCGCAGTCCGCGGCAACCAGATCGCCGCGGTCGGCATGCTCATCGCCGTCGTTGCCACTCTGATCTCCATTCGTGATGCGGAGATGGGGAACTGGATCCTCATCGCTGCCGGCCTTGTCATCGGTGTCGTGCTCGGCGTTCCGCCGGCGCTCCGGACGAAGATGACGGCCATGCCGCAGTTGGTGGCACTGTTCAACGGTGTCGGCGGCGGCACGGTCGCGTTGATCGCGTACGCGGAGTTCCTGGACTCGGACGGTTTCACCGCTTTCCAGCACGGCGAGTCGCCGACGGTGCACATCGTCATCGCTTCGCTCTTTGCCGCGGTGATCGGATCGATCTCCTTCTGGGGCAGCGTGATCGCGTTCCTGAAGCTGCAGGAAACTCTGCCTGGTCGTCCGATCGGAATCGGTAAGCTCCAGCAGCCGCTCAATGCTCTGCTGCTCATTGCCGCCGTCGCGTTCTCGGTGATCATCGGTATCAAGGCGATCTCACCGGAAGGCCCGACCAGCTCACTGTGGATCGTCGGCGTGCTCGTGCTCTCGGGCATCCTCGGACTGATGGTCGTGCTGCCCATCGGCGGCGCGGACATGCCCGTCGTCATCTCGCTGCTCAACGCTCTGACCGGTTTGTCAGCTGCTGCTGCAGGTTTGGCGCTCAACAACCAGGCGATGATCGTCGCCGGCATGATCGTCGGTGCTTCGGGCACCATCTTGACCAACCTCATGGCCAAGGCCATGAACCGGTCCATCCCGGCCATCGTTGCCGGCGGCTTCGGTGGTGGTGGCGGTGAAGCCGCATCCTCCGACGGCGTCGTGCGCACGGCAAAGGCGACCTCGGCCGCCGACGCGGCTATCCAGATGGCCTACGCCAACCAGGTCATCGTCGTACCCGGATACGGACTTGCCGTCGCGCAGGCTCAGCACGCGGTCAAGGACATGGCGAAATTGCTCGAGTCGAAGGGTGTCGAGGTCAAGTACGCCATTCACCCGGTCGCCGGCCGTATGCCCGGTCACATGAACGTTCTTCTCGCAGAGGCGGATGTCTCGTACGACGCGATGAAGGAAATGGACGACATCAACGACGAGTTCTCTCGTACCGATGTCACCTTGGTGATCGGTGCGAACGACGTCACCAACCCGGCGGCGCGCAACGATCCGAGCTCACCGATTCACGGAATGCCGATCCTCAACGTCGACCAGTCGAAGTCCGTCATCGTGCTCAAGCGCTCGATGAACTCCGGTTTCGCCGGTATCGAGAACCCGCTCTTCTTCGCCGAGGGCACTTCGATGCTCTTCGGTGACGCCAAGAAGTCGGTCTCCGAAGTAACCGAGGAACTCAAGGCGCTCTAGCGCTGGTACTCGGAAGGGGCGTCCACTCGCAGCTGCGAGTGGACGCCTTTTTCGTGGCCGTGTGTTGCAAAGATGTCGTGTGTTGCAACGACTTCTTGTGCTGAAACGACTTCTTGTGCTGAAACGACAAAGGCGCCTGCTCCGAGACGAAACTCGGAACAGGCGCCTCTGGCGACGTTTTACGGAACCTCGGGGGTTTCGGGGTCGGAAGAGAAGCCGGAAAGTAGTTCGATCAACTTCTGGATCAGTTCGAGCGGGTTCAGATCTTCGAGGCTCACGGTAAAGACTCCTTCGCTGTGGAACTACTTGATTCGGACATTTCAGAACATACGTCATGTCCAACCGTGGCGGGAGAGCTATCGGCGAAAATCTCTGAATCCCAAAGATTTAGGACTAAAGTCGGATGCTCCGGTGCCTGGAGAACGCGATGGCTGCCGTATCTGGGCGCAGCTCTTCACGTTTCGCGGCGATGGGCGATCGTGCCATCAAAATGGCTGCGGCACAGGCCCATACCAGGGTGATCAGAATGCCAGCTATCACTCCGAAAAGGCCGCTCAGCTCGGCGGCGAGCGCGCTGGCACCGATCGCAGCAACTCCGACGAATCCGAGCCCGGCGACCACCGGACGCCACTGCGGGGCGGAGATCAAGATCGCCGAGCAGTACAGCGCGGTCGCCGCTGCGACGTGACCGCTGGGCAATAGGTCCTGGGGAACATCGGGGAGCCAGGAACCGAATGCCGCGTTGGTGAGATTGGCGCCCATTCCGAGGAGCAGGATCGCGCCGATGCCGTATGGCAGTCCGCGGACCATCGAGACGACGGCCAGAGCGGTAGTGGCTGCGAGTACAGCGGTGACGTCGAATCGGCCTACCGTCCACTCGGCAAGTGCGCGCACCTGTTCCGGGACGCTCAAACCGGGCGAGGTGGGTCGCACGAAATACAAGACGCCCAGCGCTACGACGGCGATCGCGGCAAGGACGAGGAAGCGAGTGGTTGTGGAGGGAGCGGGGTGCTGGGTGGAGGTCGAGACGGTCACGAGTACCAGCATCCCTGTTGAGTCTGTGCCGATCGTGAGGATCAGCTGTGAGGTCTGTAGGCGGTCGGAGAATCGCGCCGAACGACACCCGCACAACCCGCTGCGACCAGGACGCATGCAAACGGGATCAACATTGCTGTGGTGAGAGGCACAAGCTTGGTGACCCAGCCGATGGTTGCCGGACCGGCGAGGAATCCGATGTATCCCATGCCGACGACGCGAGACATGTTGGTGCCGGCCGAACCTGAGCCCAGATTTCCGGCCGTGGTGAAGATCTGCGGAATGCATCCCGACAGGCCGGCGCCGAACAGGGCCCAACCGAGCAACGTCAGTGGTAGCCAGCCGGATACCACGACGGTCAGCATTCCGACGGACGACAGCAACGCACCGTAGCGAACCACTGCCACCGGGCCTACCGCCGCGCTGATCCGATCCGCGGTGAACCGGCCGACGGTCATCATGGCGGAGAATGCGCCGAACGACAGTGCGGCAACGGCATTCGAAACACCGAGATCTTCCTTGACCTGCAGCGCGCTCCAGTCGTTTGCCACTCCCTCGGCCAGCATCAGAACAAAGGCGAGGGTTCCGAGGGCAAGTACGCGAGCCGAGAATCTGCCGTGTGTCTTTCCGGTAGTCGACGCGGTTTCGGCATGCACGTCGACGTGAGGGAGAAGGGGTCGCGAGCACAACCAGACTGCCAGCAAGCCGATTGCCGACGCGATGCTGAGCGTGACGTACGGCGGAAGATCCAGTGCGAGAGTGCCGAATCCGATGACAGAGCCCAATACGCCACCGACCGAGAACATGCCGTGAAAGGCCGCCATGATCGGGCGCCGGTACAGCTGTTCGGCCTCGACGGCCTGCGAGTTCATCGACACGTCCAACGCGCCGTTCGCAAAGCCGAACACGACAAGTGCAGCGCCCAGTTGCCAGGTGTTCGTGGCAAACCCCGGGCCGAGAGTGGCGAATGCCAGCCCGCTACCCGCCAGGACGACCATGCGTCTGCTGCCGTATCGATCTGCGAGCGGGCCGCTCAACTGCATGCCGGCAATGGCTCCGACTGCAAGAAGGAGAAGAAGTGAGCCGAGCGTCGAGTGACTGATCCCCACTCGGTGTTCGATGGACGGGATGTGGACGACCCACATCGCGAGGAGAAATCCGTTGATGCCGAAAATGCCGAAGATGCCGGCGCGGGCGCGCACCAGGGCGGAGGTGGGGACTGCGCGGTCGGTGGGGTTGACGCTCACTCGTTCCTTTCTACAGGTGAGTCAGCAACAGGTCCGGGTTCGCGAGCATCTCTGCGACAAATGAGAGGAATCTCGCGGCCTGCTCACCGGTCAGCACGCGGTGGTCGAACGTCAACGTCAGTGTCACGACGCTCCGCACTTCGATCTTGCGCTCGATCACCCACGGACGCTCGCTCACCGAGCCCAGACAGAGAATGACGGCTTCTCCCGGATTGAGAAGCGGAATGCCGCCGTCGACGCCGAAGACTCCGACATTGGTGATCGTGACGGTGCCACCGGTCAGGTGACGGACGTCCGTCTTTCCCTCACGGGCAGCGACGGTCAGTTCGGTCACCGCGCGTGCGAGCTGGACCAGGCTCAGGGTCTGGGCGCTCTTGATGTTGGGCACGGACAGTCCACGTTCGGAGGCGACGGCGATGCCGAGATTCACGTGATCGTCGATGACGGCGTCGCCGCGGGCCTCGTCCCAATGCGCGTTCACCATCGGGTGCGAGGCGATGGCGGCCACCATTGCCTTGGCAGCGAGAGTCAGCGGAGTGAGGGACAGTCCGGTGAACGCCTCCGAGGAACGGAGCCTGCCGAGCAGTTCCATCGAAGGCGTGACATCAGCGGTGAGGAAGACGCTGGCCTGCGGAGCGCGGGTGCTGGCAACCATCGCCGACGCCATCTGTTTTCGTACGCCGGACGGGGCCAGGCGTGTCGCGTTATCCGAAGGCGCCTGCACGGTAAGCGCGTCTGCGACGTCAGCCGCGGTGACGGCACCGTCGAATCCGCTGCCGGTGATTTCGCTCAAATCGATGCCGGCTTCGCGGGCCGCGCGCCGCGCCGGGGGGGTTGCGGGCCGACGCTCGGTACTCGCCGCGGATTGCGAGTACGGCGTGATCTTGCTCCGTCGGCGGCTCGGTCTCTCCGCCGCGGGTCCGTATCCGACCAGCACGCTCGGAGACTGTGAATCACTTGGAGACGGTGAATCTGCAGGCTCCTCGATACGGATGATCGGAGTACCCACCGGAACGGTAGTGCCGGGTTCGACGAGGAGTTCTCTGACAACGCCGACGTAGGGCGACGGCAGTTCGACAAGAGCTTTGGCTGTCTCTACCTGGGCGAGAACTTGATTGAGTGCCACCGTGTCGCCGACGCTGACCGTCCACTCGACCAGATCGGCGGACGTCAGGCCCTCGCCGAGATCCGGCAACCGGAATTCGTGCCCTGTACTCATGCTGCCAGCGTCCGGTCGAGTGCTGCGAGGATCCGGTCGGCGTCCGGAAGGTGAAATCGCTCGAGCTTGGCGGGCGGGTAGGGGATGTCGAATCCGGTGACCCGCAGGATCGGTGACTCCAGCTGATAGAAGCAGTGTTCCGCGACGTGTGCTGCGATTTCGGCGCCGACGCCGAGAAACTTCTGCGCCTCATGGACGACGACAAGCCGGCCTGTCTTGTTCACCGACGCCTCGATCGTGTCGAAGTCGACGGGGGAGAGTGAACGCAGATCCACCACTTCCAGATCATGCCCCTCTTCTTCGGCGATCCGCGCGGCGTCGAGTGCGGTGGTGACCATGGATCCGTACGCAACCACTGTCGCGTCGTTCCCCGAGCGGGCGACGCGAGCACGGTGGAGCGGAAGCTCGGGCGCAGCATCGGTATTCACGTCGGCGGTATCCCAGTAGCGCCGTTTGGGTTCGAGGAATATCACCGGGTCGTCGGCCGCAATGGATTGGCGGATCATGTGAAAACCGTCGATCGGATTGCTCGGGTACACCACCCGCAGTCCCGCGGTGTGAGCGAAGTACGCTTCCGGCGACTCCGAATGATGTTCCACCGCACCGATTCCGCCGCCACTGGGAATCCGAATCGTCAGTGGCGCAGAGGCAGCGCCTCGGGTGCGGTACTGGATCTTGGCCACCTGCGAGACGATCTGATCGAAAGCCGGGTAGACAAACCCGTCGAATTGAATTTCGCAGACCGGACGATATCCGCGCAATGCAAGACCGAAAGCTGTTCCCACGATCCCTGATTCGGCGAGGGGCATGTCGATCACCCGGGTGTCGCCGAAGTCCTTCTGCAGGGCGTCGGTAACCCGGAATACGCCGCCGAGACGGCCGACGTCCTCGCCCATGATGACAACGCGACGATCGTCTTCGAGTGCGCGTCGAAGGCCGGTGTTGAGCGCGGTCACCAGATTCATGACGGTCATGACGAAGCCCCTTCCAGGCTACGGAGATACGCGCGATGCTCTTCGCGTTCAGCGTCGATCAGTGGGTGTGCCTCGGCGTAGACGTGATCGAAGAGCGCTGACGGGGGCGGATCGGCGAGCGCGATGGTTGCGCGTCGCAGTCCAGCGGCGACGTCGTCGGCGGCTGCCGCGATGGTGCTGAGTTCGTTTTCTCCGAGAAGATCGCGACGGCCGAGGAGCAGACGCATTCGCTCGAGCGGATCGCGGCTTCTCCACTCCGACATATCCGTATCGGTGCGGTACCTGCTCGGATCGTCGGAGGTCGTGTGCGGGCCCATTCTGCAGGTGATCGCCTCGATGAACGTCGGGCCGCTGCCTTCGCGTGCGCGATTGAACGCCGAGCGCGTCACGGCGAGCACGGCAAGGACGTCGTTACCGTCGACGCGGATCGCGGGGATGCCGTAACCGATTGCCCGATGTGAGATGGGCGTGCGTGACTGGAGGGATACCGGTTCACTGATTGCCCACTGGTTGTTCTGGCAGAAGAAGACAACGCCGACACGGAAACTGGCGGCAAATCCCATCGCCTCGGCGATGTCGCCCTGACTTGTGGCGCCGTCGCCGAAGTACGCGATCGTTGCGATCTCGGCGCCGTCCAGGTGTGCGCCGAGTGCGTATCCGGTGGCGTGCAGCCCTTGGGAGCCGACGACGATCGCCGGGTTGGTGACGTTGAATTGTTCTGGATCCCAACCGGAATGGGAGATTCCTCGCCACATGGTGGTCAGCAATTCGGGGGAACACCCCGGCAGTACGCGACGGCATGTTCGCGGTAGCTGGTGAACGCGAAGTCGTCTGGGGCGAGCGCTCTCGCGGAACCGACCTGGGCGGCTTCCTGACCGAGCATCGGAGCCCACAACCCGATTTCACCTTGACGCTGCAGGGCAACAGCTTCGGTGTCGATGCGGCGACTCACGACGAGATCGCGATACAACGACAGCAGTTCGTCAGGCCCGATGTCCGTTATCAGGCGGTCGAATTCGGGACGGCACACCCGTGCGCCGTTCGGTTGGATGAGTTGGACCGGATAATCGAGGTTGTCGACCATCTTCGCTCACCTCGGTTTCTGCTCATGCCCGGCGCGCCTCGTGAGTACGCCGCACAATCCCGATGTGTCGTATGCAGTTGTCGCTCTACCATCAGGATCCCCTGATTGGGAAATCCGCAAGTATTTTCACTGCCGTATCAAGACCTGAGCTGCGAACTGACGAGTAACAAACGTGTCGGTACGGCCAACCGATCGGACTTCAACCGCTAGCATCGGTGCGGTGACTGCAGTCGGTTTGAACGAAGAAGCTGTTTCCGCGTGGATCGCCGAACTGGGGGTCGGCGCCACGACACCACTGACTTTCGAGAGGATCGGTAACGGGCAATCGAACCTGACCTACTCCGTGACGGATGCGGGCGGAGGACGGTGGGTACTGCGCAGACCTCCACTCGGCACGTTGTTGGCGTCCGCGCACGACGTCGTTCGCGAGCACCGCATCCTGTCCTCGCTCCAGGGAACCAAAGTGCCGGTTCCGAAGATCCTCGGCATCACGGAAGATCCGGAGATCACGGACGCTCCGCTGGTCCTCATGAGCTACATCGACGGCGTTGTGATCGACGGCGTTCCGGTGGCTCAGAAGTTGACCGAGGACGAGCGTCGCGCGGTCGGCTTGGCGATGCCCAAAACCCTCGCCAGCATCCACGGAGTTGACCTGGAAGAGACCGGGCTGGACGACCTGGCCAGCCGCAAGCCCTTTGCCGAGCGTCAGCTCAAGCGGTGGTCGGCGCAGTGGGAGAAGTCGAAGACCCGCGATGTTCCGGATGTCGACCGATTGGCCGAGATTCTGCACCGAAACATTCCGGAACAGAACGAAGTGACGTTGGTTCACGGCGACTTCCACCTCAACAACGTCATCACCGATCCGGCCGAGGGGCGCATCGTTGCCGTCGTCGACTGGGAGCTGTGCACGTTGGGGGAGCCGCTCGCGGACCTCGGTGCGCTACTCGCGTACTGGCCGGAAGCCGGTGACAAGGTTGCCGGTCCGTTCATGGCGTCCACGCTGGAAGGCTTCCCGAACCGTGACGAGCTGGTCGCTGCCTACGTCGAGGCGACTGGCCGCGACGTGTCAGCGGTCGGATACTGGCACGTACTCGCTCTGTGGAAGCTCTCGATCATCGCGGAGGGCGTGCTGCGACGTATCCTCGACGATCCGCGCAACAAGGCCGAGCACGGCGGCCCGACGGTCGCGCTGATCGACGGAATCGTTGCACGCGCCGTCTTGACGGCAGATCAGCTCGGTCTGAGCTAGTTTTCGGTCAAGGTCCCGGCTGCCGATCTGATGGCCGCCGGGATCTCCACCGGCTTACGGGTGTCGGCGTCGACGTAGACGTGGACAAAGCGGCCGGTGGCAGCGGGTTCCCAATTGCCACCGTCGACCTCGTGGAATATCGCCAGGGCGTAGACGATGCTCTTGGTGCCCAGCTTCTCGACGGAGATACCCACCTGCAACTGCTCGGGGAACGACAGTTCGCTCAGGTACCGGCACGACGTCTCGGCGACGACGCCGATGGCAGGCAGGGTGCGGATGTCGGTTCCAGTGGAAGACATCAGCCAGGCGTTGACCGCGGTGTCGAAGTACGAGTAGTAGGTCACGTTGTTGACGTGGCCGTAGTGATCGTTGTCGTCCCACCGCGTCGGGACGGGCCAGAGAACGGGAAACTCGCTGATCGACGGGGGCGTCTGCGCTGTGCTCACGGCTTCGACTGTAGTGAGGACTTTCGCGAGAGTGGGGGCAGGGTGGTGCCCTGTAGGACTGCACGCACGATCAGCCCCACCAACAGTGCCCAGAATGCCGATCCGATTCCCAGGATACTGACCCCGGATGCGGCGATCAGAAACGTGACCACGGCGCCTTCACGTTCACTCGCCTCGCTCAGCGCCGACGTGAGGGCGCCGGCAAGCGTTGCCAGGAGCGCCAGTCCGGCAACAGTTTCCACGACTCCGGCCGGTGCGGCGGCTACCAGAGCGGCCACCGCGGCCGCGCCGGCAGCGAGAACGAGATGCGCCCAGCCTGCGGTGAAGGCAGCGATCCATCGACGTTTGGGATCCGGATGTGCGGTGGGGGCGGCGGCCAGGGCTGCGCTGATCGCCGCGAGGTTGATCGCATGGCCACCGGCCGGTGCGCCGACGATGGTGCCGATACCCGTCACGATCATCGACGGTCGCCAGGGAACGGTGTATCCGAACGAATTCATCACGGCCACACCGGGAATGTTCTGCGAAGCCATCGTGACGATGTAGAGGGGAATCGCAATGCCGATCATTGCCTGCCAGGTCCACGACGGCGCGGTGAGATCAATGCGGGGAATCATGGCGCCGGCGTCGAGCACTCGATCCGACGTGACGAGGCTGATCCCGATCACGACCGCTGCTGTGAGAAACGCGAGCGGAACCGCCCATCGCTTGGAGAAGCGCTGCGCGGCAAGCCAAACCAGGATGACGGGCGCGACCGCTGCGGGGGCGTCCCGGACGGCGATGATCGGCGCCAGGCACAACGGCATCAGAACCCCGGCGAGCATCGCCTGCGCGAGGGGCGTCGGGATTGCCGAGATGATCCTTCCGAGCGTCGGCCACAGTCCGGTCAGAACAATCGCGATTCCGACGACGATGAATGCTCCGACCGCCGCCGGCCACCCACCCTCGACGGCTCCGGCGCCGGCGAGCAGAGCGGCACCGGGCGTCGACCAGGCCAGGGTGATCGGCATCCGATACCGGCGTGAGAGCCAGAGCATTCCCAACGCTTGGGTCACACACAGAACCAGCAGTCCGGACGCCGCCTCGGTCGCGTCCGCGCCGACAGCGGCGAGGCCGGTGAGGACCACCGCGAACGAACTGGTGAAGCCGACGAGGGCCGTGACGATGCCTGCGCTCATCGGTTGCGAGTTGCTGCGAACGGCTTCCGGTTCGGTGGTATCTGTGGAGTCCGACATGGTCAGTGATTCTGCCCGACCCGCTCGAGGCCCGATTTACCTGTCCGGTCGGATGGGTGAGGTGACCGCTTTGCCGTAGATGAGGTGCGTTTGGGCGTGCCAGACCTCGGGATGTGCGGCGAGGTGGTCGATCAATACCCGTTGTAGATGAGCGCTGTCACGGACCGCGACGTGGAGGAAGAAGTCCTCGGGCCCCGAGACGTTGAAGAGCGCAAGCGTTTCCGGCAGCGCTAGCGCGTCGGCGGTGAACCGGTCGACGAGGTCGCGGCGGTGTGGTCGCAATTGAACGGCGATGATCGCCTGCATCGACCGGCCAACGGCTGCCGGATCGACAACCGCATGGATGCCGCTGATCGTGCCGTTGGCGCGTAGGCGTCGTACGCGCTCGTGGCACGAGGACGTCGCCAAGCCGACTCGATCGGCCAACACCTTGTTGGTGATCGACGCGTCGTTCTGCAATTCGGCCAAAATCTTCCAGTCCACCGGATCCAGAGGCTCATTCTTCGTCATCTGCCGAACTATATCCGGAGTCGTTTTGAACTTCCCGGATCCAGTTGCACACTCCTGGCATGAACATGTGTCTCGAATCAGCTCGGGTGTGAGGTATTTCGGATGAGTGTCGGTCAATGGCTCGCTTTCGGCTCCCTGCTATCCATCGTCCTGTTCACGCCGGGACCGGATTTTGTCCTGATCCTGCGTCATTCTCTAGCAGATCGTCGGACCGGCGCGGTGGTGGCCGCCGGTGTGATTTCCGGGCTCTTCGTTCACACCGCTGCCGCGTCACTGGGTCTCTCCGCACTTGTGGCGACACGGCCACAGTTGCTCTCCGCGCTCACATACGCCGGGGCGGCATATCTGACCTGGCTCGGCATCTCCGCGATTCGAAGTGCTTTCAAGGCCCGAGCCTCGGACGAGGGAATTCCGGCAGCGAAAGAACCGATCGCGGTCACCACAGCATTTCGTTACGGCTTCCTCTCGAACCTGCTGAACCCGAAGGCGTTGTTGTTCTTTCTCGGGCTACTCCCGCAATTCATCGAGCCGGGTGAAGGCGCAGGGCTGCGCACGTTGATGTTGGCGGGCGCGACGGTGGTCGCCGCGGCGCTGTGGTGGGCGATCGTGGTGGTGTTGGCAGCCGGAGCCGGCAAGAAGCTGCGTCGCCCTGGCGTCGGCAAGCGAATCGACGTGGTGACGGGAGTGTTGTTGGTGGGTCTCGGTGCCTTCTTCGGGGTTGCATGAGTGGTCGTGTCAGGATGGGCTCATGACACTTCCCGTGCTGATCGACGTCGAAGAACTGTCCGCTCTCATCGAGGCCGGCGCTGCGCCGCGATTGCTCGATGTCCGATGGGCGCTGGGTGATTCGAACGGCGAGCAGCATTTTCGCGACGGCCATATTCCCGGTGCGGTATTCGTGAACCTCGACGAGGAACTTGCCTCGCCGCCGTCGCCGGACGAGGGGAGGCATCCGCTGCCGAGTCTCGAAGACCTGCAGGACGCGGCGCGTCGTTGGGGAATCGACGACGGTGATTCGGTGGTGCTTTACGACGCCACCGGCAACACGGCCGCTGCCCGTGGTTGGTGGCTGCTGCGGTGGGCCGGACTCTCGGATGTCCGACTGCTCGACGGCGGGCTGCAGGCCTGGGAGTCCGCAGGACTGCCGTTGGCGGCCGGTATCGGCGAGTCCGTCAGCCCGGGCGACGTGACTTTCACCGGCGGCAACATGCCGACTGTCGACATCGACCGTGTCGGCAACTGGACGAGCGAGGGCGGTGTCCTTCTAGACGCCCGAGCCGGGGAGCGGTACCGCGGCGAGGTCGAGCCGATGGATCCCGTCGCAGGGCACATCCCCGGTGCGGTGAACGCGCCGACCGCCGAGAACATCACCGGCGACAGGCGATTCCTGGATACGACCCACCTGCGTGAGCGATTCGCCGGACTGGGCGTCGGAGACAAGGTGGCGGTGTACTGCGGATCCGGAGTGACTGCCGCGCACGAGATCGCGGCGCTCGCGATCGCTGGTTACGACGCGACGCTGTTCCCGGGCTCGTGGTCACAGTGGTCCAACGACAGCACTCGCGCCGTCGACACCGGAGCCTGAGTCAGCTCTTGGTGCGATCGATGAATGACGGCACGAGAAACCACAGTGCCGTGAACATGATCGCGGCGCACGCTGCCAAAACCTTTGCGGCAACTCCGCCGACGGCGACCTCGGCGATCAACAGGACCGTGCCGGTCATGGAGGCGGCCAGAAAGGCTATGCCGCACAGGGCGAATCGGTTGGCCACGGGCAATATGTTCTCGCGGTGCCCACGGCGGAAAAGCATGCGATGCCAGACCGCGGGTGCCATCAGGAACCCGAACGAGATGGCAACAAGGATCACCGTCACCAAGTGGATGCCGCGGATGTACGCCGACGCTTCCTCGTAGCGTTCGGTGAATGCCACGGCTAGCAGGAAGGCAAACAGGATCTGCACACCAGAGAGCGCGACGCGCAGCTCTTGCAACAACTCGTTGAAGTTCCGCGCGAGTTGTTGAGGTGGAGTCTCCCCGGTCTCGTTCACGGCGACGTGGTTCCTACGCCCGTGAGTATTCCGACGCTCGCTGGATCTGCTCCGCGCTCGGACGCACGCCGGTGTAGAGCACGAACTGCTCGGCGGCCTGAAGGGCAATGACTGACGCTCCTGTGATCGCCGTTTTGCCGAGTTCGGTCGCCAACGCGATCAGTGGCGTCTTCGCAGGCATCGCGACGACGTCGAAGACGACATCGGCGGCGCGCACTGCGTGCTCGGGGAACGACAGTGCATCTGCTTCTGCGCCGCCGGACATACCGATCGGGGTGGCGTTGATCAGCACACCGGGACGAAGCTCACCGAGTTCGGCCTGCCAGTCGAAGCCGTACTGCTTCGCAAGCGATGACCCCACTTGCTGGTTGCGGGCGATCACGGTGACGTCGGTGAATCCGGTGTCGCGCACCGCGGCGACGACTGCTTTTGCCATGCCACCGCTGCCGGCGACAGCGACGGACAGGCTCGTGTCGACGTTGTTGTCACGCAGTAGATCGGCCACCGCCTGATAGTCGGTGTTGTAGGCGTGCAGCACTCCGGACTCGTTGACGATCGTGTTGACGGAGTCGATGGCGCTGGCCGAATCATGCATGACGTCGATGTGCTCGATGACCTGTTCCTTGAACGGCATCGACACCCCACAGCCTCGAATCCCGAGTGCTCGTATGCCGGCGATCGCGGCTGGCACGTCTTCGGTGGTGAAGGCTTTGTAGACGAAGTTCAAGCCCAATTCTTCGTAGAGGTAATTGTGAAATCTGGTGCCGATGTTGCTCGGTCGCCCGGAGAGCGACATGCACAGGAGCGTGTCCTTGTTGAGGTCGACGGTCATCGTTCCCACTCTAATCGCGAGTTCGGAGTAGTTCTTGATGGAGGAGTGCACCCATCCGGATGGCCCGCAGCGCCGAATGTCGGGTATCCGATCGAAGCACCACTCGCACCGACAGAGCCGAGACGACATGGTCACACAGAACATCGACGAGCACCCGAGCACCGAATCTCGTCCACCGCGTCGTAGATGGGCTGCTCACGCGATCTCCGGGGTCTTGGCCGCGGCTGTCGTCCTGGGCGTCGGTGAACTGGTTGCGTTGCCGATCAACCCGGACGCGTCGCCCTTCTACGCGGTAGGTGCGACTACCGTCGACCGAACGCCGGCGTGGGCTCGCGAGTTCGCGATCGACACTTTCGGTACCAATGACAAGCCGGCGCTGTTCATCGGAATGTCGATCTTGATCGTTCTGCTCGGTGCGGTGGCCGGGCTCCTGGAACGGCGACGCCGCCCGATCGGCAGCGTCATTCTCGTTCTTCTGGGCGCGGTTGGTGTGTATGCGGCGATGCAGCGGCCGACTGCCGACGCGATGTACGTGTTCCCGACCCTGGTCGGTGTGGTGGCGGGCGTCGCAACACTGCGTTTGCTGATCACACAGCTGGAGGTGCCGCTCTCGCCTGGCGTCGCCGACTCGTGGTTGCCTCGTCGTCAGTTCCTTCTGCTGGCAGGTGCGGCGTTGGCAGTGGCTGCGGCAGCGGGTGCGGCCGGGAAGTTCGTGGGCAGAGAATCGCCGGAGCAGTAGCGAATCGTGAAGATTTTGTCGTGCCCACCGCCGCTGACCCGGCGCCGCCGATTCCGGCGGGTGCGGACATCGGGATTTCGGGTGCATCGACGTACATCACGCCCAACGACGACTTCTACCGAATCGACACGGCTCTCCTCGTTCCGCAATTGACGACGGATTCGTGGGAACTGCGGATTCACGGAATGGTGGACCGCGAGATGACGTTGTCGTTCGACGATCTGGTGGCGCGAACGCCCATCGAGCGAGTCATCACGCTGACGTGTGTCTCGAACGAGGTGGGCGGCGTTCTGGCCGGGAACGCGAAGTGGATCGGTTATCCCATGAAGGACCTGCTCGACGAAGTCGGTGTCCATCCCGACGCCGACATGCTCCTCTCGACCAGCGTCGACGGCTTCACAGTCGGCACCCCGGTCGAGATAGTCACCGACGGCCGTGACGCGATTCTCGCCGTGGCGATGAACGGTGAGCCGTTGCCGTTCGAGCACGGTTATCCCGTTCGGCAGGTGGTTCCGGGGCTGTACGGTTTCGTGTCCGCCACCAAGTGGGTGACGGAGTGGGAGTTGACGCGTTTCGACAAGGTCGAGGCCTATTGGACCCAGCGCGGTTGGGGTGCGCAGGCACCGATCAAGACGTCGTCGCGTATCGAGGTGCCGGCAGCTTTGGCGCCGATCGAGCCGGGCCAGGTGCTGGTGGCGGGAACGGCCTGGGCTCAGCATCGCGGGATCGAGAAGGTCGAGGTTCGCGTCGACAACGGTGAATGGCAACCGGCGACACTGGCGCAGGAGTACTCGATCGACACGTGGCGTCAATGGTCGTGGATGTGGGATGCAGGCTCAGGTTTGCACACCGTGCAGGTCAGAGCGACGGATTTGGACGGGAACGTTCAGGTGGAAGAGCGCACTCCGCCGATCCCCGGTGGAGCCACGGGATGGCACACCAGGTCGTTCACCGTGAAGTGACGTCGGAATCCGAATGAGGTTCGGTATACAGACGAACAACGCGCTGAGCCATCCATCCGGCGATCAGGGTTCGCAGGCCGAAGTCGAACGTGTCGTCGGTTCGCAGTGGGGTCGTAGCCTCGCGCGTGATCTCGCTCGGGTTGGAGGATTGAGTCCACGCGACATCCGGCGTCGAGAGTTTCACGACGGATCCGAGAACCAGACTGTCCAGCGTGGAGATTGCGTGACGAGTGTCGGCCGAATCGAAACCCCCGTCCGAAAATGCTTGAACCAGTGCAGTATCGATAGCAAAAGTTACCTCTGTGCGGACGCTTCGTGTCATGAGCAGCGGGATGAGGCGCCAGTGCTCGACCGCAGCTCGGCGATAGGCCCACCCCCACGCGCTGATCCGTTCGCTCCACCCTGCCGGTGGGTGGGGGACAGAGATCGACGACATCACGCGGATGCGCATGAGTTCGACGATCTCGGATCGACCCGAAATATGTGTGTAGAGCGAAGACGGAGTCACGTTCAGTTGCTTGGCGATCCCGGGCATGGTGAAGTCGCCGGTCGCGTCGACAGCATCCAGAGCCGCGTCGGTGATGTTTCGCGTGGACAGTATTGGCTGGGTGGGACGCGGCATCGATTCTCCTGGTGAGGGATTCGTCAGCAATCTCGGACTTCATCGAGTGATGACAACTCCTTGATTTCGGGAGCCGGTATGCATCATACTAACCGAACCCTATTCGGTATGTCGGCGGAATCTTCCGGCGATCGGTACACGTCGGAGGAACATCTAATATGTCTGTCGTATGGCTGACCGGTGCAACGATCATCGACGGGACGGGCGCCGACCCGATCGAGAACTGCGCTGTTGCTGTGGAAAACGGGCGCATCAGTGCACTCGGTGGCACGCCACCCACGGGGCGGAGGTGCTGGACTGCACTGGGTTGACAATCACGCCCGGCCTCATCGACGCACACGTTCATCTCGGTGGATCGAGCGATCTCGCACCGAGCCTGCGGCGTCAGATCTCGGTAGCCGAGCTCGCTGCAGACATGTTCGCGACCTGCGCATCGACCCTCGACGGGGGATTCACCACTGTTCGTGACTGCGGCGGAATCGACGGTGGACTCGCCGGAGTTGTCGCCTCGGGCAAGATCCCGGGTCCGCGGATCATTCAGTGCGGCCCGATCCAGTGCCAGACCGGTGGACACGGACACCTGGCGGCCGAATGGGAGCCGACTTCGGACTGGTCCGATCATGACATCCCCGGATTACGGTGTATGTCTCTGCTTTCCGACGGTCCGCACGAAATGCGAAAGAACGTTCGCGAGACGTTCCGCAGGGGTGCGGACTTCCTCAAACTGTGTGTTACCGGGGGAGTGGTATCCACTCATGACAAGCTCACCGATACCCAGTTCACGGTCGACGAGATCGAAGTTGCCGTCGAGGAAGCCAATGCGCGCGGTACCTATGTCACGGTGCATGCTCACAACAACGAGGGAATCCGTAACGCTGTCACTGCCGGCGCGAAATGCGTCGAGCACGGCTCTGATATCGACGACGAGACCGCCAAGTTGATGGCCGAGCACGACGTCGCCTTGGTGCCGACGTTGGCTGTGGTGCAGGCGCTCTCGGACAGCGCGGCGTCAGCAGGTCTACCCGAATCGATTTCGGCTCGGATCGGCCAGATGATGCAAGGTCAGATCGACGGGCTTCTTGCTGCTCGAAATGCCGGCGTCAGAGTGGGCTTGGGATCGGACCTCATCGGTACCGATCAAACGGGCCGTGGGATGGAGTTGGTCCTGCGCGCCAAGATCGAAACACCCATGGATGCACTGGTTTCCGCTACCCGGATCAACGCCGACATTCTCGGAATCGCCGACGAGGTCGGCACCATCGAAGTCGGTAAGTTCGCCGACCTCGTTGCCTTCCGCGGCAATCCGTTGACGGATCCCTCGATCTTTGCCGATCGTGAGCGGATCGCACTCGTCATCCAGAGTGTGCGAGTGGTGAAGGACTGCCGCTAGATCAGCAGCGAGTGGCGAGGTCCGTCAGGGCCGAATGATCAGCTCGGCTGACTGGTAAGCCATAGGAAATCGCGACGGTCAGGTACTTGCCGGCGTAGAAGCATCGGTAAGCAGGATCGGGCGGCAACCAGTCACTGGGCGTGCTGTCGCCTTTCGCCTGGTTGTCGGGACCGTTGACGGCCAACAGGTTCAGAGACATGTCGTTCGCGAACCTCATCCGCAACGCAGGAGTCCAGGAGTTCGCGCCGAAGTCCCAGGCCGCGGCGAGCGGGAAGACGTGTAATCCGTAACTAGTAGGTAGTGCCGTTGACATCATCCTGGGTCTCCGTCCACGGATCCGGGATATGTGGGCGACGGTGTTATCTGCAGGCAGCGAGGCATGCCGATGACACCGCCGACACGCACCGTTCGGGTGCATCGAATCAGGCAGGGCCGGGCGTAGCTTCGACTTCAGACGAACGGGAGCGGGCTGATGGCTAGAGCGCAACGTGTCACTCTCAGCGACGGTGCAACGACCTGGACGGTGATCGACAGATCGTTTGGTCTCGTTGAGCCGGTCGAGGCATACCTCGAGTACGGGCGGCAAGTCGACTTCCGGCCGAACACGACCCGGGCCTACGCACAGAGCTTGGCCCAGTGGTGGTCGTTCCTGGAGGTGACCGGCAGGTCGTGGGATGCGGTGAAGCTGCACGACTTCGGCGACTTCATCTCGGCTCTGCGCTACGGCGAGCTGGACTCTCCGATCCGCGAACTGCGTCCCCATCCGACGCTCAGCGACAGCACGGTGAATCTCCGCATGCGTGCAGTGATGAGTTTCTACCGCTACCAGGCCGACAGCGGAACGGACGCTGCGCCGTTCCTGTGGAAACAAGCCCAGGTCCGATCGGGACGCTACCTCTCGTTCCTCGAGCACGTCACCCGGCGAGCGCCGCGGAAGCGCGCCGCCATCCGAATCCGCGCCGCCCGCAAGACCATTCCGATTCTGACGCCGACCACGATCGACGCCCTCCAAGATGCCGAGGCCACCTACGACCCAACACTCGTGGAATGGCGAGGTGACCTGCGATATCGGTTCCTGTGGGCAGTCCTGTCGGAATCGGGCATGCGGATCGGTGAAGCCCTCTCGTTGCAGCACCGCGACTGGATTACCGGGATCGGTGGCAAGAGCGCCCGGGTCGCGATCGTGAGCAGGGCGCACCCGCACGGCCTGTCCGCCAAGTCCGGGGAGCGCGAGGTCCACATCGGGTCTCGGCTCGACCGGCTCTATGCCGACTACGTGTGGTGGCTGTGCGACCGAGGCGCCGATGTCGCCCTCGGCGATTGGGACAGTAGCTACATCTTCTGCAACGTGCTGCGGAACCCGCTGTTCGCGCCGCTGCGCACCGAGTCGGTCTATGCGCACTTGCGCTCGATGAAGCATCGCAACGCCGATCTCCCGAACCTGATGACACCGCACTGGTTTCGGCACACCCATGCCACTGCACTGTTGCTGGCGGGGAGCCCCGTCCACACCGTCAGCCGCCGCCTCGGCCACGCGAGCGTGCAAACCACGATGAACATCTACGGCCATGTCACCGAGGACGCCGAGCTGGCGTCGGTAGCGAACTGGCGCGAATACGTCGCCGGATGGGAGTATCCGAATGTCTAGCCCCGCAAACGATCCCGCGTTCACATCCTGGCCGCGCAGCCCCAAGAGACTGCACCAGATCGATCCGGGCTTGGCACTAGCGGACATGTTCGACCCCGCAATCGCCCGCAGGCTCTGGGACTCTCTGCCCGAAGAATGCCGCAGCGATCACTTCGACAAGAAGACGATGCCGGCGCACTACCGACCGGCGATCCGCGAAGTCAGTGCGGGCAGCAGCAGCGGCAGCGACTGGACCGCCTGTTACCTGAATTTTCGGGGTCTCCCTGAACCTATGACCTGGGAAGTTGCCTGGATCATTCACCGGTACATCGAGTTGGGACGGTTCATTCGCATCGTCGACGCGAACGCCGTCTTCATCTTGCTGCGCGCCGCGATCCGCCACGGGGACGACGAATGTCGGTCGGCGCAATCGCTGCTGCACCGTTCGCCCGACGAGTGGGTGCGATCCGCGCGGAAGGCGCAGATGCTCGGCGAGAAGATCGGTGAATTCGCCTTCAAAGAAGGTACCTACCGTCTTGGACACATGGTCGCAGTACTCGGATATGCCTATCACCGCGGCCCGTGGTGGGAGCTGAACGTCTGGAATCCGAGCCTCGACCCGAGGGTGCCTCAGCGAGACCACGAGCCTATCGGATCGACGACGATGCACTTCACCAACCTGACCAGCCTCTGGATGCGCGAGGGAGCGAAGTACTGGCTCTCGGCGGGCCTGAGCGCGGAGAGGTACTCGTGGAGCACGATCAAGTCGCGCCTGGATGCCCTGAAATGGCTGCAACGCTACATCGACACCACCGCCGACCAGGGCCCGTGTCTGACTACCGATCCACACCGACTGCGGGGCTTCATCCGAGGGTTCTGCGACATGCTCCTTGCGCACCGCATCGAGTCCGGACCGCGCGCAGGCCGCCCTCTGGCGAAGAACCCACGCCGCCAGATCATGACCGCCATCGAGCAGTTCTACCAGTTCATGTATGACCACCGGGATGAAGCCGCCACCGAACTCGGTATCAGTGCCTGGGCCACTCTGCGGCCCGAGCACTGCGTGCTGTTCCGCCCCGAGGACAAGCCCCGCCTCACCAACGTCAAGGCACACGACATGGTCCTCGAAGACGGTGTCATGCAGCAGATCGCCGAGGGCAGTGGGCTGCTCGCGCAGCCAGTGCAGGAGGGCGGGCTCGGCGATCTGCAGGCCTTCCACATCATGATGCTTCTGCTGCGCACCGGCCGTCGCGCCAACGAGGTGCTGATGATGGACTTCGACCCGCTCGAACCGATGCTGCGCAATTCCGCGGCTGGCGATCCTGACGGCGCTGGATTCGTCGCCCGGATGCGGTATCAACAGACCAAGGTCGAACCGAACGTCGCACCCTCGATCCCCGTGGACGACGAGATCGTCACGATCATCCGAGCGCAGCAAAAGCATGCCCGCGAGATGATGGCACACTTCGGAAACCCTGGTGTGACGCCGAAGTACCTGTTCCTCCGCACGACCCGAAACCGGATGGGCGACAAGCCTTACCCGATGACGACAATGCATCTGCGGTTCAGCAGGCTCACCAGTCTGCTCGACATCAGCGACTCCGTCGGCCGACGCGTCGCTGTCTCCAAGACACATCAGTTCCGGCACACCGCGGCGACCAACCTGATCAACGCCGGAGTGCCGCTTCACGTCGTGATGCGCTACTTCGGGCACGTTTCGCCGGACATGACCTTGCACTACGCCGTGACCTCTGCGCAGACCATGGAAGAGGAATTCCTCCGCTACAAGAAGGTCACCCGTGACGGGCGCACCGCCACGATCGACAGCTCCGACCTCTACGACCTGATCCAGCTCGACAAGCGAGCTGATCGCATCTTGCCCAACGGTTGGTGCGCGCTCCCACCGAAACAGTTGTGCGATAAGGGAAACGCCTGCCTGTCTTGCTCGAAATTCGTCACCGACTCCACTCATGCCCCGCAGTTGCGGACCCAGCTCGCCGACACGGAAACACTGATCGAACACCGGCAAGCAGTGTTCACCGCGAAGTACGGCGCCCCGATGGACGAGACGAACATCTGGCTGCAAGGCCGCCAGATCGAGGTCGACTCGCTTAACCGGATCCTGCTCTCGATCAACGATGTCTCCGCCGCCGACAAAGCGGTTCGCGGTCCCGGAACCACCACCTAGAGCAAGGAGAACCAGCCCGTGCCCGAACATCTCACCGCCGCAGCGCGAGCGCGCCACACCGAGACCAGAGCCCGCGCGGACGCGGCGCTGCTGGCACTCAGCAATGCAGGCGAACCGGTCACCTTCGCGGCCGTCGCTCGCCGCGCCAAGGTCTCCACCGACTTCCTCTACAACCAGCCCGACCTGCGCACAAAGATCAACGACCTCCGCACCCAGCGGCCGCATCGCCGAACCACTCCAGAACAGATTGCCGAACCCGAACAGCAGTCCGCATCGTCCGCGGTCAGGGCGCTGTCCGCGCAGCTCAAGGACCTCAAACGCCGACACGCCGAAGAGATCGGCGAGTTGCGCACGGCGCTCGCGGTCGCCCACGGTGAGAACCTCGCACTGCGGCGACGACTCGCCGACTCCAACTAGCGCCCTGCAGGTAAGCGAATTCACCGCTCGTTCACGAAACACGACCCGCCGCCTCGGCATTGGAGGGAAGCCCCTGGCCGGGACACGTCGACAAGACCGCGGCGATCGCGTCTTTCTCCGCATTGGTCACCCACAACCGATACCGGAGTTTGACCGCGACCTGACGAGCCACATAAGCACATCGGAACGCCTTGTTCGGAGGAAGCCACGAGGCGGCATCGGAGTCACTCTTCGCCGAGTTCGGAGCCTGCGTAGTAGCGATGAGATTGAGCGGATCATTAGCCAGATCGACCCGCTCGGCGACCGACAACTGCTGCGCACCCTTCTGCCACGAATCACCAAGTGCAACGACATGCTCGATCGGGACGAGCGGCGAAGTCGTCTCCCCTCGAACGAAATTCACCGTGGTCCCGGTATACGGATCGTGAAGGACTCCCGACTGCACCACGCACGGCGGCGAGGCCACACCCGAGCGGTCCTTGCACGTGATGTCCACAAGGTCACGGGAGAGTATGTCCTCGCGTGTGCTCAGCGAGTTCCCGCCCCACATAACGGTATTCGTATCAGTCCACGCTATACCGAACTCGCTTCGCGCATAACCCGTCTTAGGCGCACGCCCCTTCACCGCAAGCTCCTCCAGCGCCGACAGTGCCTCATCGACCTGCGCACCCGGCGCAGAAGTTCCCGACACCGGAGCTGCGAATACCGCCCCGCCATCAGGCCGATGGACCGAGCAACCAGACACAGCGACAACGAACGCCGCAGCCGCCACCGCGACCCCGGTCACGCGCTGGCGCATCACAAGGCCACCACAGCACTCAGCAGCATGTCATCGACACAGTAACCAGCAGAAAGAGGAAGACTCCTTGACAAAGCTGCTGATAAGACATGGTCGATCTGGACGGACTTGGCCTGGCTGCGTTCGAATTCGATGCGATCTCCGGAGTACGGGTCGGTCATCGCGCCGGACAGTACGACGCAGTCACGTGTTCCTGGTTTGAACACCACGTCCGAGAGATCTTGGGCCAGGACGTTGTTGCGGGTATCGCACCCGTCGTGGCCACCTGGAGCGTCCTGGTCGTCGGACCAAGCGGGGCCGAAGACGCAAGCTTCTCTGAACAAGAATTCAAGCTTGGTAATCATGTGGAAGTCCTTCCCGAGATCGATCCGAATCCAGGCATTCCGAGGTCAGTTGTTGCCGATCCTCGTTTCATCGTGGCATCGACCTGTGCGATCTTGTCCCTGACTCCGGTGTAGCTGACCTGCAGTCCTTCGACTTCACCCAGCCAGCCTTCCTGTTTGGCTTCGATGATGCGGGCTTCGAGGTTGTCTCGGATTTCTTCGAGCCTGCCTCGCTGCGTTGGATCCGGCCGCAGGAGTGAGCATCTGACGCAAGCATGCTCATGGATGCAGGGTGTGCCGAACGACCGTGCGCAGGTCCCGACCGATACTTTCCGCTTCTCGAAATGAGACAAGAACGCATCCCATTCCTCGTCGGTCGGTGTCCGGTATTCCTCACTGGGTCTCATCGAACGACGACGCGCGATGAACGCTCGATGCGCTTCGATCGTTTCCGAGGGGTAGACGGCCTTGTAGCCCATCGTCGTGTCAATTGTCTTGTGCCCGCAAATAACCTGTGCGATATGGGGTGGCAGGCCGTTCATGATCGCGTCGGTGACGAATATTCGCCGGAAGTCGTGGGGCTGAAACATCAACGGATCGCCACTGGCATCGGTGAGAGCTGCCACGGTGAGCGCATTGATGAGGAGCTTGCGGACGAAACTCGGTGGGATCGCTCGGCGTTCGTTTCCGATTCCCCGCTGAAAGAGCAGCGGCATCGGCGGATTCCACAGCTTCTCCTGCGTATCGTAGGCAGCCACGAGCGGTATCGATCCGTTGGGTTGCCGCGAACGCTGAACTACCGCACTGAGGACTTCCGCAAGCTCGGGACTGACCAAGATCAGCCGCTCGGTATCGGTCTTCGATGGAGCTATCTGCAGCAGCGGAACCAGTTCACCGGTACTAGGTAGTCGATATTCGGTGATGCTGTGGTGACTGAGCTCGAGGAGCTCTTCATGACGGATACCGCTGAGCCGCAACACTTCGATAGTGGCGAATGCCCAGAATGCTTCCTCGTCCTCGTAGGTGAGATCGCGGCGAACACCGGTAACAGTATTGTCGGCCCATACGACGCGGCCAGTTCCCCGACGGATCAAGGATCGTCGCAGTTCTCCGTCGGTTCCCGCGATCACCTCACCTGGTTCGGTGTTCTGCGCCGCAACAAGTAGAGCCGCTGCGGCCGCGCGGCGGTCAGCTGCGGACCGAACCAACTGCGACAGGACAGGCAATCGCTCGCGAGTGCGCTGATCCATCCGCGCTTTACGGTGTTTGAGTTCCTTGCCTCTTTTGACCTCGGCGTCGCTGATCGGGCAGGGCGCCACCCACTGCGCCCAGCGTGCCGGATCTTCGACGGCCCAGTGCGCGAGGTCGAGATAGAACGCACGCACTTGCAACAGATTGTCTTTGTAATTCTTTCGGGGCGAAGTTGTTTCGTGCTTTCGTCCCGCCGCGTCGACGGCGGTGCGTGTGATCGATCTCAGGTCGTCCTTCCATGCTCGGGCAACGTCAGGCGGCAGCGCCAGGGTGTCGATACCGGGGGCGAGTGTCTCGACGCGGCTCCAGAACAGCCCGGCGAGTCCTCGGGCACGAGAGTTGAGACTGGTGTAGTCCAGCGCGGGTTGACGCTCGCGCAGATAGTCGATGAGCAGAGCTCGGATCGGTTGGTTCTCGATCGGGTAGCGGTCGACGAGTTGTTCGATCGTCAACTGTCCGACCGGAGCGCCGAACGCACGGATGCTGTGTGGTGCATCCTCGGGAAAGATGCCCATCGCACGTAGTCGCAGGTAGAAATCGATCTTCTTCTGACCGCGGCGGGAGTGCACCTGCGCCATCGTTTCGATCAGCTCCACGCAATCGCCGACAGTGATCTCCGCGACCGTCCCGCCTTTGGATACCAGCAGGGTCGCGATTCTGGTCGCTGCGATTCGTGCATCGTCTCGCGAGGTATCCGGCTGAGTGGCAGCAAGCTCGTCCAACCGCGCGAATCCGTCCGGATCTCGCAGCTTTGCCATCATCGGCGCGAGAAACGGGTGCGCCCGGGAGAGCATCCACGGCAACTGCGGCCGGATCACGTCCAGGCACAGCAACATCAGCAGTCCTGCAGCCAGGTCGTTGCGATCATGTCTGACAGGGCGCCCGTGTCCGGCAATCCATTCCACCGGGAGATCGGCCCAGGAGGTTGTCGCGCCGTAACGAGACCCGCGGATGTTCTCGGCGCCGCTGGCGAGCCACCGGGCTTGCCAGGTATCGCCTGGCACCGAAGCCAACCAGGTCAGTATCTTGATCACGCCCCGGTGCCGTCCGGCTCGGGTGGTGACCGCAGCCTCAGCAAGCACCGAGCAGTTCAGTCGGGCCTCGACCTCCTCAGCAGAGGCAGCGGTGTGCGGCCACCAGAGTTCACCTTCGCGTGGTGGAAACTGTTTGTGCAGTTGGCGAATCCTCGAATGCGGCACCGGTGTGACCTCGAAGCGTTCCGGGCGGGTCATGTGCTTGACGGCAGTGCTCACAACGGCCTCCCGAACAGCACGCTCAACGCTGCCGGATCGTATCCAGGAGCAGGAGGCGGCGACGGAGCCCGCGGATGTTCCCGCTGATCAGCAGTACGAGCGTGGTGGGCCAGGACGCTGGCGATCACCTCGTCCTTATCGGGTGTCAGATAAATTTCGGTCGTCGACAAATGGGCGTGCCCCAACACCTCTTTGACCTCCACCAAGGACAAGTGCGGGTCGTTGGCCATCCGCCTCGCTGCACTGTGACGTAAGTCGTGCAGAGTCCAATCCGAACCGAGGGTAGCATTCGCACGCTCGAACATCCGATGCGCCGCATGGTAATTCAACGGGCGGCGAGGCCTTCGCAGTGTCCACCACAACGGTTGCATCCGTCCGAGTGGCACCTCGCCCCGCAACTGCTCCTGATACAACCGCAACCAGACGAACGCGTCCGCCGACGCGGGTACCTGCTCCACCGCACGTGTTCCCTTGCGCACCACAGTAATCAACTGCTGCCCCGGGTCGACATCGCACTCGCGGACTCCCAACAGCTCCGACGCTCGCACCCCCGATGAAATCCAGAACGCCACCAACGCCCGGTCCCGATCCGACGACAACGCCGCGAACAACTTATCGAACAGATCCTCGGGAATCGCTCGGGGAATCCGCTGCGAGACCCGAGGCCGGTAGCGCCCCACACGCTCAGGTGCCCAATGATCCATCGGATTGTGGTGCGCATGAGCCCGTCTCGACCGGCGAGAGAGATCGAGAGGGAACGGATTCAGAAGCGGGCCAGTCCCCGCGTCCCGATGAAAATCGTAGAAACTTCGCAGCACCGTCTCACTGTGCGCCACTGTCGCCGGCGAGTACCCGGCCCCCAGAGCCGGTTTGCCGGTGACAGGATTCGGCGATGCCGCAGCAGTAGCAGCCGCCTCGGCGCTGGCCGGCACCACTGATCCTTGTCGTGCCTTCGCCGTCAACTGGATCCAACAACTGAAATCGCGGGCATCGACCCGATCGGCACGATCCCACGCCACGTCCACAGCGTGAAGGAACCGCCACCATCTGAGCAGATCCATACCGTACGAACGCACCGTCGCCACCGACCTCCCGGAAGCGATCAGCTCCCGGAAGAACACCTCGACGGACTCCACTCGTTCACCGTCGCTGCCCTGCAAGACGTAAGGCTCCGCCGCCTGACCTGTCGCTATCAACCGACCCACTCGGGCCACCACAAGCCCCGACAGATCTCTCGAACTTTCCCCTTCGCTCATGTCCGCAAGCTACCGACCCACATCGACCCCACCCCTTCAGACCTGCACCATTCGGCATTTAGTTCAGTCAACGGGGCCTCGCCGTTACCGCAGCCGCGCTCGTATCCACCCGGATGTGGGCGGTTGTCGACAATCGCGGTCCGGGACAGCAGCGATTCGAGCTCCGATCGTGTCGGGCTGCCCGGGGCCGACTCGAGACGCTCGTCCCCGAACCATCCGCAGGACGCGACGAGACATACGAGCGCGAGCGTCGACAGGATCGCAGATAACCGTGCAACCACCTGTGCCCCCGTCCGTCGTAGACGGTGATTCAACGCCTTCCGTCGTAGACGGTGATTGAACCATCGGGGGCCGACAGGAATCAGCCGAACTCGATCACCACTTTGCCGGCGGCATGGCCGTCTTCGACTGCAGCGAGCGCTTCCCCAGCGCGGGAGAATGGGTACCGCCCGGACACGGACGGGTCGAGGATCCCGTCGGCCACGAGCGCCGCGATCTCCGTGAATACTGCTGTAGTTCTTCGGCGTTCGACACCACCGCCGCCGAGTCGGCTCGCCGCCAGAGGATCGGCGATGCTCAGGATCGGTGCGTCCGGTCGGGCGAGCTCAGCGCCGCGAGTGAGAGTGTCCCCGCCGACCAGGTCGAAAACCGCGTCCACTCCGACTGGGGACAACGCGGACACGTCGTCTGCGAAGCCGTCCCCCGACGCAACCCAACGTGCTCCCGCTTCCTCGATCGCGGTTCTCTTGGACTCGCTCGCGACACCGATCACGTTGATACTCCGCGCCAGAGCAAGCGCGATCGTGCTGCGACCAACGCCGCCGCCGGCGCCGAGCAGCAGGAGTGTCGCCCCGGGTTTCAGACCGAGATCGTGGAGTGCGTCGTAGGCCGTTCCTGCCGCAACCGTCAGCACTGCGGCATCGGCCCAGGACACGGTAGGCGGCTTGTGTGCTGTCGAGGAGACGTTGAGCAATGTCGACGCGGCGTAGCCGCCGAAGCCGGTCGCGGTAGCGCCGAACACTTCGTCGCCGACCTCGAACTCGGTGACCCGCGGACCTACTCCGATGACAACACCGGACACTTCGCGGCCCAGAACCGCAGGCAGCGTCACCGGGACAGTATCTTTTCGAGTACCCGCGCGAACTTTCCAGTCAGCGGGGTTGACGCCCGCCGCTCGGACCGACACCAGCAGTTGGCCGGCACCGGGCGGGGGCAAGGTGACGTCGAAGTAGGACTGTGTGTCGGGTCCGCCGTACTCGGTGAAGCCGTATGCCGTCGTCATGCCTGCCAGCCTATTGCCCGGTAGGCGGGAAGTGGTGTCGGTGGCACCTGATTGGATGGTCGGATGCTGCATGGACTCTGGTCACCGGGATCGGGGCTCAAACTGTGGGTCGACGGGCACGAGGGTGCCGGGACCGACGATCCCCGTGATCCGGTCAGTGCTGTCCTGCATCGCAAGTTCCGTCATCGTGTGAATGTCGCTATGCCGCCCGTACCTGGCGGGCCTTTGCAGAGTGAGTACGCAGCTGTTGCGTTGGCGCCGCCGGACGCAGTCGATCTCCTGCTGCGGTTCAAGGCCGACGATCAGCGAATTGCGGGAGACCTGCACTTTCTCGTACATGTGGCGCGAGGTATCGACCGTTGGGTGCGCGCCGGGAGGGTGGTGCCGGCGCTGACGCGAGCCGAGGGTAGTTGGTGGCCGCGGTGGCAGTTGTCTGTGGGGGAACGCCAGCGCGCCTGGATCGGCGAATTGGTAGTGGCCATGCCGCCGGTGCAGCGGGCGGTCGGCTCGCCGAGGGCGACGATCGAAGACATCACGAACGAACTCACGGACCCGATCGTCCGTCGTGTTCTCGGTGACTCAAATCCGGTGGTGCAGACCCCGCTGTGGCAGGCCGTATTGTCCGGGGATGCTTTCGACGACGTGTCGGTACGAGCGGCCGAGGGACTCGCCGAATGGGGGTCGACGTTCACAGCCGGAGAGCCGGACCTGGTTCTGCGGCTGATCGAGCCTGAACTCGACGACAATTCCGATCCGGACGACGACGCGCTGTGGCGTCTGCAAGTGTGTTTGCGTCCCGAAGGTGAAGCGCCCGAACGTGTTCGACTGCACCGGGCAGATCCCAAACGTATCCAGCTCGGCAGTCGCAAGCTCGAAGACGCAATCAAGGCTTACCCACGTTTTCGCGACGTGCCGCGTGACGAGGACAGCCTCGACCTGTTGCTGCCCACACCTGTCGTGATGGACCTGGTCGGACACGGCGCGATTGTCCTGCGAGAGCGAGGGATCACGCTGCTGCTTCCTCGCGCATGGAACGTAGTGTCTCCATCCCTGCGTGTGCGCGTGACCTCGGCGGCATCTCCGATCGTTGCGGAGAATCGTACGGTCGGTATGGACCAATTGCTGGAATACGATTGGGAATTGGCGCTCGGAGACAAGGTACTCACCGCCGAGGAAATGACCCGACTCGTCGATGCGAAGTCCGATCTGGTCCAGTTGCGCGGCGAGTGGGTTCAGGCGGACAAAGACGTCCTGGCCCGCGCGGCTCGTTTTGTCAGTCAGCGGCACTCGAGCGGGGACCGAGCGATCGTCGATCTGATCAAGGACTTGATCGCCGACGACCTCAAAGACCTGCCGGTCGAGGAAGTGAAAGCAACTGGATGGGCCTCTGCACTGCTCGACCAGTCGGTGGCTCCGCGGCAGGTGGCGGTACCGTCGACGGTCAACGCGACTTTGCGTCCGTATCAACGACGCGGTCTCGACTGGTTGGCGTACATGAGTGCTCTCGGGCTCGGCGCTGTTCTGGCCGACGACATGGGTCTGGGTAAGACGCTGCAACTGTTGGCGTTACTTGCGCACGAGAAGTCCAAGACAGCAACACTTTTGGTGTGCCCGATGTCGGTCGTGGGAAACTGGCAGCGTGAAGCGGCGCGATTTGTACCGAGCTTGCGCGTCTACGTTCATCACGGTTCGGATCGCGCTACCGGGGCGGAGTTGGAACAGGCAGTTCGTGAGAGTGATCTGGTGATCACCACCTACGCGCTCATGACCCGCGACGTCGCGGCGCTCAAGGATCTCGACTGGCGGCGCGTAGTGCTCGACGAGGCTCAACACATCAAGAACGCCAAGACATCTCAGGCGAGAGCTGCTCGCAGCATCCCCGCGGATCATCGCGTTGCTCTGACCGGAACGCCGGTGGAGAACCGACTGGACGAGCTGCGGTCAATCCTCGATTTTGCCAATCGCGGTGTACTCGGCTCGGAGCAGATGTTCCGCAAAAGGTTTGTCGTACCGATCGAGCGGGAAAAAGATCAGCTTGCCGTCTCGCGACTGCGAGCCGTCACGTCCCCCTTTGTGCTGCGGCGCGTGAAGACCGATCCCGCCGTGATCGCGGATCTCCCGGAGAAGTTGGAGATGACGGTTCGAGCGAATCTCAGCGAAGAGCAGGCCGCGTTGTACCGCGCCGTGGTGGACGAGATGATGGCGCAGATCAAGGGGACGGAAGGGATGAAGCGCAAGGGCGCCGTCCTGTCTGCGCTGACCAAACTCAAACAGGTGTGCAATCATCCCGCGCACTTCCTGCGCGACGGTTCGCCGGTGATGCGCCGCGGGCAACACCGTTCGGGAAAGCTCGGACTGGTCGAGGACATCGTCGAGTCGGTCATCGGCGACGACGAGAAGGTTCTGTTGTTCACACAGTTTCGTGAGTTCGGCGAATTGGTGGTGCCGTACCTGGCCGACCGGTTCACCACCGAAGTTCCGTTTCTCCACGGCGGAGTGTCGAAAGCCGGGCGCGACGCAATGGTCGAGGCATTCCAAGGTGAAGGCGGCCCGCCCATCATGGTGCTCTCGCTCAAGGCCGGCGGCACGGGTCTGAATCTCACGGCGGCCAACCATGTGGTTCACCTCGACAGATGGTGGAACCCGGCGGTAGAGAACCAGGCGACGGACCGTGTCTTCCGCATCGGTCAGAGAAAGAACGTTCAGGTACGCAAGATGGTGTGCGTCGGAACCTTGGAAGAGCGAATCGACACGATGATCGCGAGTAAAAGTGAACTCGCCGAACTTGCAGTCGGGACGGGTGAGAACTGGGTGACGGAGATGAGCGTCGAGCAACTGGACGAGTTGTTGCGACTCGGCGACGACGCGGTGGGCGAATGAGTCCGCGCGGTAAGGGCCCCGATTTCAGTGAGTACACCGGGCCTCGACGGCGAGCACCCGCGCCGGTCAAGCCTCGTCCAGCGTTCGGGAGGACGTTCTGGGGCAAGGCTTTTGTTCGGGTCGTCGAAGAGATCGGCGACAAACCTCGTGTCACGCGTGGGCGTACGTATGCGCGTTCGGGTCAGGTCTTGGCGCTCGACATCGAACCAGGAGTGGTGACGGCCGAGGTTCAGGGCAGCCAACTTCAACCGTTCGTTTCCACGCTGTCGATCGACACCCTTGATCAATCGGATATCGACGACATCATCACCAAGATCCGCCGAGTGCCGGGAAGTCTTGCCGCACTGGTGTCCGGCGTTGTGCCGGACATGCTTGCTGCTCAACTGATACCGGACGGTCCGTCGGCGTTTCGCTTCGACTGCACCTGCCCCGATGTCGGTTGGCCGTGCAAACATGCTGCGGCCGTGGCGTTCTTGACCGCGGAGCGAATCGACACCGATCCGCTCAGGTTGCTGAGACTTCGCGGGGTCGACCTGGAGCAGTTGATCGGGGGAGTGGAAGACGAGTCGACTGTTTCGGTGGACGTCGAGAATTGGTTCGGAATCGCGGCTGCCCTCCCTGCGCTACCGAAGGTGCCTTTTCGCGCGGCGATCGACGATCTGGATATCAGGCGGTTGCGCGAGGCGGTTGCGGCATTGGGATTGGACATGGCTCAGCAGAACGTCGCCTTGGACGAAATACGGTCCATCTACCGACGGTTGGATGGTTGAAATCGGACAACTCCGGACTGGTGCTAGTTTCCTGTCGTAAATTCCAGTATCGTTAATTGGACCGGTCCGGTCGGGACCTGCCTGCGATTTCAGGTCGTTGTCGTCGGCGAATAGACGACTATTCATTTCTCGGAGGGACAGTCGCTGTGATGCCCGTTCATTTGCGCGACAGCGCAATACCCAAACACGAACAGTTGCGCACCATTCTCCTGCGCAAGTGCACCCAAGAGCTCCAGCCTGGCGACTTGATGACCAGCGAGCGAAACCTGATGCAGGACTACGGCGTCAGTCGGATCACCGTTCGCGAGGCAATCGGGCAACTGGTCAATGACGGACACCTCGTTCGCGTGCGTGGCAAGGGAACCTTCGTTGCGCACCGTGCTGTCCAATCCAAGCTGCACCTTGCATCCTTCACCGAGGAAATGCGCGCCCAGGGGCATCACCCCACGACGGTGGTCCTGGTCAGCGAACAGGGGCCGGTCCCCGAAAACACTGCTGCCGCACTGAATATGCGACCGGGTTCCGACGGTTACCACGTCAAGCGCTTGCGCCTTGCCGACGGCGAGCCGGTGAGCGTGGACGACGGCTGGTTCAATCCCGAACTGTTGCCGGGTTTACTCGACATGGACTTGACGGGTTCGATCTATCGGGCAACCGCCGACAAGTACGACAAGCCGATCGATCGGGCAGAGCAGACAGTCAGTGCCGATGGTGCCAGTACGGAGATCGCGACTCTCCTGGGCACTCGTAAGGGCGCTCCGGTTCTGTACTTCGATCGAGTGTCGTTCAGCGAGATCGCACCGGTCGAGCACACTCGCAGTTGGTACCGATCCGACCGCTACCAGTTGCAGATGGAAGTCCAGGGCCAAGCGCGGCCCAAAACGCGCGGCGACCAATAGTCATCGTTCGAAGCGAAAGGGCGAGCACACCTTCCGGTGTGCTCGCCCTTTGCGTTACGCCGACCAGTCGAACAGAGTGTCGCCAGTGGCGACGTCCCCACCGACGGAAGGGGATTCGACGGTGTCCGGTTTGGAATCCATCACGACTACCGGGCAGATCGCCGAGTAACCGGTCGTGTCGATGTGCGCTGGATCGAAGCTGACGACGGGATCACCGGCATTGACGGTGTCACCCTCGGCGGCGATGAGGGTGAATCCGTCGCCTTCGAGCTTGACCGTGTCGATGCCGATATGGACCAGCACGCCGGTGGCCTTCTCGCCGAAGATCACGAACGCGTGGGGGTGAAGTTTCAGGATCTTTCCGCTGATCGGCGCCACGACCGTGAGTGGGCCCTGACCGCGAGCGGGTTCGATCGCGACGCCCGAGCCGACCATCTGCTGAGCGAACACCGGGTCCGGTACGTCAGCGAGTGCGACGACCCGACCGGGGAGCGGGGCGAGGACGACCGTCACAGGATGTCCTCGATGTCCTCGGCAAGGGTGTCGGCCTCGGGCCCGACGATGACCTGGACAACCGTGCCGGCTTTGAGCACGCCGTGTGCGCCGGCAGCCTTGAGAGCGGACTCGTTCACCTTCGCTCCGTCCTTGACCTCGGTACGCAGGCGGGTGATGCAAGCCTCGATCTCGACGATGTTCTCTGCGCCGCCGAGGCCCTTGATGATTGCTTCCGCTTTCGACATTTGCTGCTCCTGATTGTCGGGTTGGTCGTGATCGTTGAACGGTCGTACAGGTGGGCTGACTAGTTGCTGGTCAAGGCTATCCCGGTTACGTATGTCACATTTGGGTGTTGACAACTCGCCTCCACCAGGTAAAACTACAACTGGTTATGACCGGACAGTACCCGTTGGAAGTCCGGCTCCACAACAGTTTCTACAAAACGGTTTCGGCCTCACTTCCGAGCAAGAACCGTGACCTGCATTTTCACGAAACCTGCACGTGTACGACACCCGAATTTCCAGAACCAGCGGCCGATCGCGACGCGGCCCGGCGAACGAAGAAGGTCCTTGATGACTCTCGAAGACACCCCGAAGAAGGAATCGAAAGTGTTCGCCGGGGTTCAACGCCTCGGCCGAAGCTTGATGCTTCCGATCGCCGTTCTGCCGGCTGCGGGAATCTTGCTCCGCCTCGGCCAGGACGACCTGCTCGGGCGATTCAGTTCGATGCACAGTGCTGCTGCAGTGATCTCTGCGGCAGGACAAGCAGTCTTCACGTGGCTGCCGCTGATCTTCGCCGTCGGTATCGCGATCGGCTGGGCCAAGAAGGCCGACGGATCGACTGCCTTGGCAGCCGTCGTCGGCTACATGGTGATCGACGGCGTGTTCAAGGCGATGTCGCCGATCGTCCTCGAAGGGAAGACGGACCCGAACGGGGATCAATCCCTGATCAACTACGGTGTGCTCGCCGGTATCGTGATGGGCTTGCTGTCGGCGATCTTGTGGCAGCGGTTCTATCGAACGAAGCTTCCCGATTATCTCGGGTTCTTCAACGGGCGCAGGCTCGTTCCCATCCTGACAGCGATCACCGGTCTTGTGGTCGGTGTCCTGATGGCATTCGTGTACCCCTTGTTCAACTCCGGCCTCAACTGGGTCGGTGAAGCAGTTGCTTCCAATACCGTTGTGGGCGGCGGCATTTACGGCGCAGCGAACCGCCTCCTGATCCCCACGGGCCTGCACCACATCTTGAACTCCGCCGTGTGGTTCCTGATCGGCGACTACCAGGACGCGAGCGGTCAAATCGTTCGCGGTGACCTCAACCGGTTCTTCGCCGGCGACCCCTCCGCCGGTACGTTTATGACCGGCTTCTTCCCGATCATGATGTTCGCCCTCCCCGCTGCAGCCTTCGCAATCTGGCGTAACGCCAAGCCTTCTCAGAAGAAGCTCGTCGGCGGCATCATGCTCTCCACCGGCCTGACCGCATTCCTCACCGGTATCACCGAGCCGCTCGAATTCTCCTTCATGTTCGTCGCGTGGCCCCTGTACGTCATCCACTCGCTCCTGACCGGAACGTCGATGGCCTTGGTCAATGCGCTCGGGATTCACGACGGATTCACGTTCTCCGCAGGCTTCTTCGACTACGTGTTGAACTTCGGCAAGGCAACCAACGCATGGATGTTGATCCCGATCGGACTCGGCTACGCCGTGATCTACTACTTCCTTTTCAGCTTCGTCATCAAGAAGTGGAATCTGCGCACGCCAGGACGAGAAGAAGAGGTCGAGGTGGCCGCAGGTGAGCCCGACCCAGCGCTGCTCGAGGCCGAACTGGCACTGGCTGCCGAAGGTGACAGCCGCACCGACGCCCCGCTCGTCGCCGAACTGGAAAACAAGCTCGACAAGGAACTGGAAGGACGCTGAACATGGCGATCGCAACCACGACAATCGGATCCCGCGTCGGACTCCACGCACGACCCGCAGCGCTCTTCGCGCGCGCCGCAGCCGATCTACCGGTAGACGTCACCATCGCGCTCGGCGACGGCGAACCCGTCGATGCCTCCAGCATGTTGTCTGTCATGACTCTCGGTGCAGCATTCGGGGATTCGGTGACCTTGCGTGCTGACGGTGACGGCGCCGACGCTGCGGTCGGTTCGCTCGCAGAGCTTCTCGCATCCGAACTGGACGAAGCCTGATGACGGCGAGTGTGGACAACCGCATCGCGGGTATCGGAGTGAGCGCGGGTTCGGTCTGCGCGCCGTGGTTGCGATTCTCCACGCCTGAGCCGACCTCGGCGGCGGACCCGATCACGGGCAGTCCCGAGGCAGAGCTGATCAGGATCCGTGAGGCACTGGACGCCGTCGCGGAGGAACTGCTCTCGCGTGCAAAGACAGTCGAGGGCGTCTCCGCGGAGATCCTGACGACGTCGGCTGCGATGGCGCGCGACGCGGGCATCGTGAAGGCGGCCAAGGCGAACCTGGAATCGGGGCTGCCGACCGCACACGCCGTCGCAGTCGCCTTCGACGCCTTCTGTGAAAAGCTCACGGCGCTCGGCGGGTACATGGCCGAACGGGCAACCGATCTGCGCGATCTCGGGCAGCGAGCCGTGGCCGTTCTTCGAGGGGAGCCGATGCCCGGAATCCCCACTCCCGGTTACCCGTACATACTGGTGGCGCGCGACCTCGCTCCGGCGGATACGGCGACGCTGGGCACCAGTGACGTGGTCGGATTGTTGACTGCCGAAGGAGGTCCGACCAGCCATACGGCTATCTTGGCGAAGTCGCTCGGAATCCCGGCCGTGGTCAACTGCTCGGGAACCGATCTGCTGGCGGAGGGGAAACTTCTCATCCTCGACGGCACCACCGGGACGGTCACCATCGATCCCTCGGCAGAAACGCGCGAGCGCGCAGTCCTCGAAGCATCGTTCGTGGCAGAGCAGTCGGCTTCGGCACAGGGTCCAGGACGCACGCGTGACGGGTTCGCGGTGAGGTTGTCGGCCAACATCGGAACCCTCGAGGACGCCGCGCGGGCCGGAGCGGCGGATTGCGAGGGCGTCGGACTGTTCCGTACCGAATTCTCGTATCTCGGGCGTCACGACGCACCGTCGGTGGAGGAGCAAGCACAGACGTACGCGTCGGTGCTCGGGCACTTCGCCGGACAGAAGGTGGTGGTCCGCACTCTCGATTCGGGTTCGGACAAGCCGTTGCCGTTTCTCGATCTCGGGGTCGAGGAGAATCCGGCCCTTGGTATCCGCGGGCTCCGTGTCGGCACGGTTTATCCCGACACACTCATCTGCCAGCTCGACGCCCTCGCGGCGGCAGGCAATGCGACGGGCGCCGATCTGTGGGTCATGGCGCCGATGGTAGCTACGGCCGACGAGGCGAAAGACTTTGCAGAACTTGCGCGTTCGCGGGGGATCGGCAAGGTCGGAGCAATGATCGAGGTTCCAGCTGCAGCGTTGCGGGCGAAGGATATCCTCGAGCACCTCGATTTTGTCAGTATCGGGACCAATGATCTGAGCCAGTACACCTGCGCCGTGGATCGTATGGCCGGAGGTCTGGCGCAGCTGCTCGATCCGTGGCAGCCGGCGGTCCTCGATCTGATCGCGATGGTCGGTCAGGCGGGCGCCGATGCCGGAAAACCTGTTGGTGTGTGCGGAGAATCCGCGTCTGACCCGCTGTTGGCTCCGGTTCTGGTCGGTTTGGGCGTGACGAGTCTGTCGATGTCGGTCCCGGCATTGGGCGCAGTTCGCGCGCAACTGGCCTCTCTCGATCTGGCGGTGTGCAAGGACATGGCCGCGGCGGCGCGGGGCGCGCGAAACCCGATCGAGGGTAGAGCGGCCGTCGCGCGGATTCGCGAGTCGGCATGAGTACATCAGGCTCGGCTGCTGTCGGCGATCCGATCGTATTGCGGGGAACTGTGATCGGATCTCCGGCCGGGAAGATTCACGACGGAGTCGTCGTCGTGGACGGCGAAAAGATCAGTTGGGTCGGCTCGGCTGCGGACTATGTGGCGTCCACACCCGTCGTCGTCATTCCGGAACGCACCGACGCGGTGATCATGCCCGGCTTGATCGATGTCCACAGCCACGGCGCCGCGGGTGCTGGTTTCCCGAACACCGACGCCGATGGAGCGAGCCGCGCGGCGGCGCACCATTGCGAGCACGGCACGACCGGAATGCTGGCCAGCCTGGTCTCCGCACCGCGCGCAGATCTGGTGCGACAAGCAACGATGCTCGCTGATCTGGTCGAACGCGGAGAACTTCTGGGTATCCACCTCGAGGGGCCGTTCATCAACGGCGTCCGCTGCGGTGCCCAGGATCCGGCGGCGATCATTCCCGGTGATCCGGATCTGCTCGAAGCCGTGTGTGACGCCGCGCGTGGGACCGTGCGGTCCATGACCTTGGCGCCCGAGACCGAGAATTTCGAAGAGTTGCTCGCGATCATGCGTCATCGCAACATCGTGCCGAGTTTCGGTCACACCGATGCCGACGCGGCAACGACGTCGGCGCGCATCGATGCTGCGGTGCACGGGGATTGGGCCGGACAGATCAGCGCGACCCACCTCTTCAACGGGATGCCGCCCCTGCACCATCGATCTCCGGGTCCCGTCGCGGCGTGCCTGGCGGCTGCCGCGAGAGGCGAGATGGTGGTGGAACTGATCGCAGACGGTGTGCATCTTGCGCCCGAGACCGTGTCGATGGTCTTCGACGCTGTCGGACCGGACCAGATCGCCTTGGTCAGTGATTCGATGGCCGCGGCGGGAATGGACGACGGCGACTACCAACTCGGTGCGCTCGACGTCACGGTTGCCGACGGTGTAGCAAGACTCGCGACCACCGACGGCAGTTCCGGTGCCATCGCCGGAGGGACTGCAAGATTGCTCGACGTGCTTCGCAGCACTGTCTTTGACGGCGGTGTCGCGCTGGAAGATGCTGTCGCAGCGGCAACTCGGAGCCCAGCGCGTCTGCTGGGACTTGGCGACCTGATCGGATCGCTGGCCGTGGGCTGCCGGGCCGACATCGTGGTCACCGATCGTCAATTGCGCCTGGGGCGTGTACTACTCGGCGGAAAAGCCGCCGGAGAGGAAAAATCATGGAAATCGTAATTCAGCCGACACCCGCGGAGGTCGACTCGACCGTCGCGGACATCGTCGAAGGCTACGTCAGAGCCGGGGCGACGACGCTCGGTCTCGCAACGGGGTCGTCGCCGATCGGAACCTATCGTGAACTGGCAGCGAGGCATCGCGACGCCGAACTCGACTTCTCGCTGGCTCGGGCATTCCTGCTCGACGAGTACCTGGGATTGCCGAAACGCCATCCGCAGTCGTACTACTCGGTGATTCGGTCGGAGTTCGTCGATCACGTCAACCTGGATCCCGCGATGGTGTCCAGTCCCAACGGTGAAGCGCCGTGCCCGGAGCAGGAGATCGCCCGGTACGACCAGAGCATCGCGGCGGCCGGGGGAGTGGACGTGCAGTTGCTCGGCATCGGTACCGACGGCCACATCGGCTTCAACGAGCCCGGATCGTCGTTGACCTCGAGAACCCGCGTGAAGACGCTGACCGAGCAGACCCGGATCGACAACGCACGCTTCTTCGACGGTGTGGACGACGTCCCACATCACGTGCTCACCCAGGGGCTCGGAACCATCAGCGATGCAAGGCATCTGGTGATGATCGCGACCGGAGAAGGCAAGGCTGACGCGATCGCCGCTGCCGTCGAAGGTCCGTTGTCTGCTTTCTGCCCGGCTTCGGTGATGCAATTGCATCGCCATGTCACCGTCGTCATCGACGAAGCTGCGGCCAGTTCACTCAAACTTGCCGACTACTACCGGTATGCGCTCGAACACAAGCCGTCGTGGCAGTCCTTCTGACATGACGGTTCTGGAGCTGGCTGTGCAGGACGTGCGGGGGGCGAGGATCGCGCGTTCGGTGGGAGCGACTCGAGTCGAGTTGTGTGCGGCACTCGGCCCGACGGGGGGATTGACGCCCAGCATCGGAGTGATCGAGGCTGTGTCGGACGTGGGGATCGCGGTTCACCCGCTGATCCGTCCGCGCGCCGGAGGTTTTGTGTTCTCACCCGACGAAGTGTGGGTGATGGAGCACGACGTACATGCTGCTGTGGCCGGTGGAGCTTCCGGCATCGTGATCGGCGCGCTGACAGAAGACAATTCGATCGACACCGTCGTGCTGCGCCGCATCATCGGATGCGTGGACCGGGCGAGAGTCGAGGTGACAGTACATCGTGCGATGGACGTGGTGACCGACCGTCTGACCGCGCTGGACGAACTGATCGACCTGGGCGTGACCCGCGTGCTGACGTCCGGGGGTGCGGACACTTGCAATGAGGGACTCGACGAGATCGGTCGAATGGTCGAACATGCCGCGGGCCGGATCCAGATCATGGCCGGTGGCGGAATAACCGTCGACGACATCCCGGCAATCGCTGCCGTCGGCGTCGATGCGGTGCATCTCTCGGCGCGCAAGGTTGTCGCAGTTTCCGGCGGACCTGGTGGGGGATCGGACGGATACGACGTCACCGATGCAGTAGTCGCGCAGGAAGCGGCAGCCGCGCTCCGCGCTGTGCGCCTTTATTAACCCCCGCGGTTAATAAAGGCGCACAGCCCTTGGGCTCTAGACATACATGGACATCCAACTATAGGATGGTAGACATATTCACTGCTGCCTCCTGGGCGGTCCATACGAGCAAGGAACGGGTTAGCACAATGGTTGAAAATGCGACGGTTCACGAGTTGACGCACTTCGTCGGTGGCAAGCGTGTTCCCGGGACATCTGATCGATTTGCGGACGTGTTCGATCCCAACACCGGCAAGGTGCAGGCCCGCGTTCCCCTCGCGAGCAAGGCCGAGACCGAAGCCATCATCGCCAATGCCGAAGAGGCGCAGCAGGTGTGGGCAGCGTTCAACCCGCAGAAGCGTGCCCGCGTGCTGATGAAGTTCCTGCAGCTCGCTCAGGCCGAGATGGATTCTCTGGCCCGCCTCCTCTCGTCCGAGCATGGCAAGACCGTCGCCGACGCCAAGGGTGACATCCAGCGCGGCCTCGAGGTCATCGAGTTCGCCGTCGGCGCTCCGCACCTGCTCAAGGGTGAATTCACCGAGAGTGCCGGCACCGGCATCGACGTGTACTCCATGCGTCAGCCGCTCGGCGTCGTTGCCGGCATCACGCCCTTCAACTTCCCCGCGATGATCCCGCTGTGGAAGGCCGGCCCCGCCCTCGCCGCCGGTAACGCCTTCATCCTCAAGCCCTCCGAGCGTGACCCCTCCGTCCCGCTGCGCCTGGCCGAGCTGTTCCTCGAAGCAGGACTGCCCGCAGGTGTGTTCAACGTGGTCAACGGTGACAAGGAAGTTGTCGACGTCCTGCTCACCGACGACCGCATCAAAGCCGTCGGCTTCGTCGGCTCCACGCCGATCGCTCAGTACATCTACGAGACGGCCGCAGCTCACGGCAAGCGCGCACAGTGCTTCGGTGGCGCCAAGAACCACGCGATCGTCATGCCGGACGCCGACCTCGACGAGGTTGCCGACGCCCTGATCGGTGCAGGCTACGGCAGCGCCGGCGAGCGTTGCATGGCCATCTCGGTTGCCGTTCCCGTCGGCGAGGAGACCGCGGACGCTCTTGTTGCGAAGCTGAAGGAGCGCGTCGCGAAGCTCAAGATCGGTCGCAGTGACGACGAAGGCGTCGATTTCGGACCGCTCGTTTGCCAGGATGCCCTCGACCGCGTCAACAACTACGTGCAGATCGGCATCGACGAGGGCGCAACGGCAGTCGTCGACGGCCGCGGCTTCACCCTCGAAGGCCACGAAGGTGGATTCTTCGCCGGCGCAACCCTGTTCGACAACGTCACCTCGGACATGCGCATCTACAAGGAAGAGATCTTCGGACCCGTCCTTCAGGTGGTCCGCGCTGCCGATTACGAAGAGGCACTGCGTCTTCCGACCGAACACGAGTACGGCAACGGCGTCTCCATCTTCACCCGCGACGGCGACACCGCGCGTGACTTCACCGCTCGCGTCAACGTCGGCATGGTCGGCGTGAACGTGCCGATCCCGGTCCCGATCGCGTACCACACCTTCGGTGGCTGGAAGCGCTCCGGATTCGGTGACCTGAACCAGCACGGTCCCGACTCCTTCCGCTTTTACACCAAGACCAAGACCGTGACGCAGCGCTGGCCTTCCGGCAAGAAGGAAGAGACCAACCACTTCGTCATCCCCACGATGAACTGATCGGAACACTTTCCATGTTTACTCTGACCGATGACGAGCGGGCGATTCGTGACACTGCCCGCGACTTTGCGGCCGAGCATCTGGCGCCCAACGCAGTGGAGTGGGATCAGACCAAGCATTTCCCGGTGGACGTCCTCCGTAAGGCGGCGTCCCTGGGAATGGGCGGTATCTACATTCGTGAAGACGTGGGTGGCAGTGAGCTGAGTCGCGTCGACGCTGCCCGGATCTTCGAAGAGCTGGCCAAGGGCGATCCGTCGATCGCCGCGTACATCTCCATCCACAACATGGTCACGTGGATGATCGACCAGTTCGGCAACGACGAACAGCGCCACAAGTGGGTTCCCGGACTCTGCTCGATGGATCAACTGGGCAGCTACTGCCTCACCGAACCCGGCGCTGGCTCCGATGCTGCGGGCCTGAGCACCAAGGCCGTTCGTGACGGCGACGACTACATCCTCAACGGCGTCAAGCAGTTCATTTCCGGCGCAGGCACTTCCGACGTGTACGTCGTGATGGCACGCACCGGATCTGCCGGTGCCAAGGGGATCTCGGCGTTCATCGTGCCCAAGGATTCGCCCGGACTGTCGTTCGGTGCCAACGAGATCAAGATGGGCTGGAACGCGCAGCCCACCCGTCAGGTGATCTTCGAAGACGTGCGAGTTCCTGCCGCCAACATGCTCGGTGAAGAGGGCAGCGGATTCCGCATCGCCATGAAAGGTCTCAACGGCGGCCGGCTGAACATCGCCGCCTGTTCGGTTGGTGGGGCCCAGGCAGCGCTGGAGAAGGCAGTCGCATATCTGGTGGACCGCAAAGCTTTCGGTTCGGCACTGATCGAGTCGCAGGCCCTGCAGTTCCAGCTCGCCGACATGCGTACCGAACTCGAAGCGGCCAGGACGTTGCTGTGGCGCGCCGCTGCCGCACTCGAAGACGGAGCGTCCGACGTCGTGGAGTTGTGTGCGATGGCCAAGCGCTTTGCCACCGACACCGGATTCGACGTAGCCAACAAGGCCCTCCAGCTTCACGGCGGGTACGGCTATCTTGCTGAGTACGGGATCGAGAAGATCGTCCGCGATCTTCGGGTTCATCAGATCCTCGAAGGCAGCAACGAGATCATGAGGGTGGTCATCGCCCGCAGCGTGGTCGCATCAGGTCAGGGAAAGCAGGGAGCAGCATGAGCGACGAGCTCGAGGTATTGATCGAAAAGCGTGACGGACTGGGGCTCATCACTCTCAACCGTCCCAAGGCGATCAACGCCCTCAACCACTCGATGGTCAAGGCGATGGCCAAGGCCCTCGAGGAATGGAAGTCCGACGACGACGTCAAGGCAGTCGTACTCACGGGCGCCGGCGAGCGTGGTCTGTGCGCCGGCGGCGACATCGTCTCGATCTACCATGACGCCAAGGACGGCAAGACCGGTTCGCTCGACTTCTGGCGTGAGGAGTACATCCTCAACTCCGAGATCGCGAACTACCCGAAGCCGTACGTCGCGATCATGGACGGGATCGTCATGGGCGGTGGCGTCGGAGTGTCCGCACACGGCGACATTCGCATCGTGACCGAGCGCTCGATGATCGGAATGCCCGAGACCGGAATCGGTTTCATTCCAGACGTGGGCGGAACTTACCTGCTCTCGCGTGCTCCCGGTGAACTCGGGACGCACATCGCGCTCACCACGGCGCGACTGAGCGCCGGCGATGCCATCGCAGCAGGTTTCGCTGACCACTTCATCCCGTCGGAGAACATCGAGACGTTCATCGCCGCACTCGCGTCGTCTTCGGTTGCCGACGCCGTGGCGCAGTACGCGGAGCCGGCTCCGGTGTCGGAACTGTTGGCCCAGCAGAGCTGGATCGACGCCGCGTACTCCGCCGACGACGTATCCACCATCGTCGAGCGTCTTCGCGCAAGTGGAATCCCCGAAGCTGAGAAGGCAGCGGAGCAGATTCTCGGCAAGTCCCCGATTGCACTGTCGGTGACCCTGCGATCTCTGCGGCATGCCAAGGAAGCAGCAAGCTTGGAAGAAGTCCTCAACGAGGAGTTCCGGGTCTCGACCGCTGCGCTCGCCTCACACGATCTGGTCGAGGGCATTCGCGCCCAGGTCGTGGAGAAGGACCGAAACCCGAAGTGGTTGCCGGCAACTCTCGACGACGTCACGGCAGAATCCGTCGACGCCTACTTCGCCCGGCTGGGCGACAACGAGCTCGGACTCGCCCCTCAACCGCAAGGCAACTGATCACCGCCGAAGGAGCATCACTAATGAGCACCATTGGATTTATCGGACTCGGTCACATGGGTGGCCCGATGGCGGCCAATCTTGTCAAGGCCGGACACAAGGTCGTCGGTTTCGACCTGGCACCTGCGGCGCTGGAGCAGGCAGTCAAAGACGGTGCATCGGTGGCGGATTCGGCGGTCGACGCCGTTCGCGGTGCCGACGTCGTGATCACGATGCTGCCGAGCGGTAAGCACGTTCTGGGTCTGTACGAAGAGCTGCTGCCGGTGGCAACACCGGGCACCCTGTTCATCGACTGTTCCACCATCGACGTCGCCGACGCCCGCGAGGCACACGACAAGGCCGAAGCGGCCGGTCACCGCAGCGTCGACGCTCCGGTCTCCGGTGGAGTCGTCGGAGCTACCGCAGGCACGCTGGCATTCATGGTCGGCGGTTCCGAGGCTGACTTCCAAGCCGCGTCACCGTTGCTGGACGTGATGGGCCGCAAGGTCGTTCACTGCGGCGACGCCGGTGTCGGCCAGGCAGCCAAGATCTGCAACAACATGATCCTCGGCATTTCGATGATCGCGATCAGCGAGGCGTTCGTGTTGGGCGAAAAGCTCGGCCTGAGCAACCAGGCGCTCTTCGACGTGGCGTCCAACGCCTCGGGACAGTGCTGGGCACTGACCACCAACTGCCCGGTTCCGGGACCTGTGCCCACCAGCCCGGCCAACAACGACTACCAGCCCGGCTTTGCTGTTGCACTGATGGACAAGGACCTGGGTCTGGCAGCAAATGCGTTGCGCAACAACGGCGTCGATGCAGAGATCGGACTCAAGGCCGCCGAACTCTACAGTCGCTTCCATGCCGCGGGCGGTGGCGGTCAGGACTTCTCTGCCATCATCAACGACATCCGTGACCGTTCGACCGAAGGACAGTAGTGACCGACTTCAACACCATCATCCTCGAGCGTAAGGGTCGCGTCGGCGTCATCACGCTCAACCGCCCGAAGGCTCTCAACGCGCTGAACTCCGAGCTGATGAACGAGGTCGTCGCCGCGGTTGCCGACCTCGAAGCGGACAACGGCATCGGAGCCATCCTGATCACCGGTTCCGAGCGCGCCTTCGCCGCCGGTGCCGACATCAAGGAAATGCAGTCCAAGACGTACATGGACGCATACGTCGAGGATTTCTTCACCCCGTGGGATCGCGTCGCAGCAGCTCGTAAGCCGCTGATCGCCGCCGTCTCCGGATACGCGCTCGGTGGTGGCTGCGAGCTTGCGATGCTCTGCGATTTCATCATCGCTTCGGATACCGCGAAGTTCGGCCAGCCCGAGATCAAGCTCGGTGTCATTCCGGGTATCGGTGGCTCGCAGCGCCTTACGCGCGCCGTGGGCAAGGCCAAGGCCATGGAGCTGTGCCTCACCGGCCGCAACATGGACGCAGAAGAAGCCGAACGTGCAGGCCTGGTTGCCCGGATCGTTCCGGCTGCCGATCTGCTCGACGATGCCTTGAAGACCGCAACCACCATCGCCGAGATGTCGCTGCCGATTGCGATGATGGCCAAGGAAGCAGTCAACCGCTCCTTCGAGACCACCCTCGCCGAGGGCGTCCGCTTCGAGCGTCGGGTGTTCCACTCGACCTTCGCGACGGAGGATCAGAAGGAAGGCATGACCGCGTTCGTGGAGAAGCGGTCGGCAGAATTCAAGCACCGCTGAATTTCAACAGCGCTGAAACTGCCCTCACACTCGTCGAGAGTGTGAGGGCAGTTTCTTTGTGTGTACGGGTGGTCGGTTCACCACTTGGTCGGTGCGCCGCCGGTGTCGAAGTCACCCGCAGTCTTGCGAAGTTCAGTGAGGATCGTCACCAATTGCTCGAGCTTGTCCTGCTGGAGTCCGGGGTGAGCGAACACCTTGCTGTTGAGCATTTCGGTCGCTTCGAGGGCCAGTGCGCGACCGGCGTCCGAGATCTCGATGAGCGTTGCACGGCGATCGCTGGGATGCGGGACCCGCCTGACCAACTCCGCTTTCTCCAAACGGTCGACGGCATTGGTGACGCTGGTGGGGTGAACCTGGAGTCGGGCACTTGCCTTGGCCATCGGGAGTGCGCCCGACCTGGTGAAGGTGAGAAGCGTCAGCAGTTCGTAGCGGGCGAAGGTCAGCCCGAGAGGCTTGAGTACCTCTTCGACCCGCGCCATCATGATCTGCTGCGCACGCATCACCGACGTGACCGCAGCCATACCGTCGGCGACATCGCTCCAACCGTGCTTCGTCCACTGACGATGCGCCTCTTCGATGGGGTCGAGGGGGAGCGGCGCGGGGGGAGACATAAGTTCGATCATCCCATGCTGGCAAGCGGTCGGGTGCCTTGTCTGATTGTGTGTCGCAGCCGCTTACGTCTGTAGAGTCCCACGGGTGATTTCAATCCTCGTAGCGGGTGGCGTCTCGTTGTTCGTCGCGCTCTTCCTGACTCCGTTTCTCATTCGTGTGCTTTCGCGGCAGGGGCTCGGGCACGAGATTCGGATCGAGGGTCCGCAGAGTCATCAGGGCAAGCGTGGCACCCCGTCGATGGGCGGGATCGCGATCATCGCCGGTATGTGGGCGGGCTACCTGGCGGCACACATCATCGGATTCGGCTCGCGGCTACCGCGGCTGTCTGCATCCGGTTGGCTGGTTCTCGCGCTCGCCACGTCACTGGGAATCGTCGGCTTTCTCGACGACTTCATCAAGATCCGTAAGAAGCGCAATCTCGGGCTCAACAAGACAGCGAAGACCGTCGGTCAGCTGGCGAGTGCCATCATCTTCGGCATTTTGTTCCTGCAGTTCTCCAACAACAACGGAGTCACTCCCGGAAGCCAGTACCTGTCCCATGTTCGTGACATCTCGGTGTTCTCCATGGGTGCCATCGGCTTTGTGGTCTTCTTCTGCATTCTGGTGTTCGCCTGGTCCAACGCCGTCAATTTCACCGACGGCCTCGACGGTCTCGCGGCCGGTTCGATGGGCATGATCCTGGGGACCTACGTCGTCATCGCCGGTTGGCAGTACCGGAACTCGTGTGTCCTCGAGCCTGCCGCCGGTTGCTACGACGTTCGTGACCCTCTCGATCTAGCGATCGTCGCTGCCGCAGCAGGCGGGGCGTGCCTCGGCTTCCTCTGGTGGAATGCCGCCCCGGCTCAGATCTTCATGGGCGACACCGGCTCCTTGGCACTCGGCGGCCTGGTTGTCGGCCTGTCCGTCACGACGCACACCGAGCTGCTGATGGTCATCATCGGCGCCCTGTTCGTCGCTGAGATCCTGTCGGTGATCATCCAGGTTCTGGTCTTCCGATCGTCCGGTCGACGCGTATTCAAGATGGCCCCGATCCATCATCACTTCGAGTTACTCGGTTGGCCGGAAACCGTCGTGATCGCAAGATTCTGGATCTTCGTCGCGATCTCGTGCGTCCTGGGACTTGCCACCTTCTACAGCGAGTGGTTCTCCGCTGCCGGTTAGACCGATTCACTCTTTCGGGTCGTAGCCAGAAGAGCGATCAGACCGAGCGACACACACGTCGTCATCGTGACGGCCAGGGCTGTGCTCGTGTTTCCCATTAGGCCGACGGCCGGCGCGATGGCCGCACCGACGCCGAACTGGAATGCACCGAGCATTGCGGCGGCAGTACCGGCCGCTTCGCCGTGACGAGCGAGCGCCAGTGCCGGGGCGTTGGGCAGAACGAACCCGATGGCACCGGCCATGACCCACAGTGCGATCACGAATCCGGCGAGCCCGCCCAGTTCCAGGACCGCGACAGCAATGACGACGGCCCCGGAGACAACGGCAGCCACGAGGGCCCACTTGGTGATCTGCTGGGGAGTCCACCGGTCGAGCAGTCGGACGTTGACCTGCGAAGCGCCGATCAACGCAATCGCGCCCGCACTGAAGAGCAGTGCGAACTCCTGCTCGTTGAGGCCGTACTGATCCTGATAGACGAACGACGCGCCCGAGACATACGCGAACAACGACGCCATGCCGACGCTGGAGACAAGCGTCAGGACCATGAACGTGCGGTCGCCGAGCAGCGAACCGTAGGTGCGGAGAACCGACGTCAATCCGCTCGGGCGACGCTTTTCCTTCGGCAGTGTTTCGGACAGTCCGAACGCACCGATCATCGCTGTGCCGACGCCGATCAGTGCCAGTACGACGAAGATCCCGCGCCAGTCGAGGGCGACGAGGAGGGCGCCACCGATGCTGGGCGCCAGGATCGGCGCAACGCCGAGCACGAGCATCAGCCGGCTCATCACAACGGCAACGGTGTTACCGCTGTAGAGGTCGCGGACGATCGCCATGGTCACCACTGCCGCGGCCGCCGCGCCCATGCCCTGGAAAACCCGCAGGATGCCGAGGACCGCGATGCTCGGTGCGAAGACCGCCAGCAGCGAAGCCAGGATATGGACGCCGATTCCGGCAAGCAGCGGCTTTTTGCGGCCGAGAGTGTCCGAGAGCGGCCCGACCAACAGCTGGCCGAGTGCGAGGCCGATGAGAGTTCCGGTGATGGTCAGCTGAACCGTTGACGACGAGACCCCGAGATCGGCACCGATATCCGGCAGCGCGGGCAGGTACATGTCGATGGTGAAGGGCCCGAGTGCAGTCATGGAACCGAGGGCAAGAATCTTCCCGACGCTCGGCTTACGGTCGATACTGCTCGTTTCCAGCGGGGCTGCCTTCACGGGCGGGGCTGCCTTCACAAGCGGGGCGATGGCGGTGTTCTCGGCACTCATGAAACCTTCTGGGTTGTCTGGGTCTGGCGAACTGCTCGGTCGTTCGGGCGAAATTCGGGCCGCAATCGAATGACCTGCGCCCACCGAGGGAGTCAGCATCGAGACTGACCGATTTGTTCCCGAAAGGCCCGCACTTTTCCCAGAGACTGGAACGCTTGGCGAGAACGCACTCGAATCATGCTGAGCGGAACTGTGGTTCGAGATCGTCACTCAGGGCAGAGTTACTCACTGACGCGGGTGTGGCTGAGTGGCTAGGCACCGGCCTGCAAAGCCGTTCACACGGGTTCGAGTCCCGTCATCCGCTCGTGTCGGAGACCGGCAGGCATATCGCCTGCCGGTCTCTCTTGTGTGGTCCCGGTTCGCGGGGTCGGCTGCGATAGTCTGGGCTGCCGGAGCGAGCGGACCACATGAGTGAGGCACTGAATTGATTTCGGGACAGGACCTGCGATCGCGGCGCTTGCACGTGGGGATCAGTCAGTTCCAGTTCGCCCGCCAGGCGGGAGTCTCGTCAGCAGTCGTCTCCGCGTGGGAACTCGACAAGGCATATCCGAAGTCACCGGTTGAGCGAGCAGTCCTCACGGCCCTCTCCGCGTTGGAAGCAGCCAAGCGTGAGGGCACGTACGCGGCCCCCCGGAAGCGATCGAGCGGTAGTACCCGTGCGCGTCGAGCGACACCGGTCAACGACCCCGCCTCGGTGGCCAGGCGTGCGGTCGCGGGGGCAGGAAACGGTGGCCCCACCGTATTGACGGCGTTCTCCGGTTGTGGCGGTATGGCCGAAGGCTTTCGGATGGCGGGGTTTTCGGTGGAGGGATACATCGAAGTCGTGCCGGAGGCGCGCGCGACCTTCGATCGGAACTTCCCCGGCGCGAAGTGCCTCGGTGAGGACATCCGGGCGATCGACGAAGCCTGTGTGAAAGATCTTCTGGCACAGGTGAATATCGATGTGTTGGCCGGGGGCCGCCGTGTCAGGGTTTCAGTCTCGCCGGCCGGCGAGACCGCGACGATCCGCGTAACCATCTCTTCCGGAACCTACTCGAGCTCGCCGATCTGGTGAGGCCGAAGGTCGTGGTGATGGAAAATGTTCGGCTGCTGCTGAGCATGAAAGACCCGGACGGTGGGATGGTCGTCGACCGGATTCTCGGCGAGATGGCTGCATGCGGTTACGACGCGTCGGTCAACACGGTCAATGCGCAGGATTACGGCGTCCCGCAGTTCCGGGAACGAGTGTTCATCGTGGCGACCCGCCGCGACAGTGGTATCGGGCCGCTGCGTTTTCCGCCGAAGACTCACGGCGTGAATGGTGTTGCGCCGCTTAGGACTTTTCGCGATGCCACCGTCGACCTGGCCCCGCTGGAATCCGGGCAGGCTTGCGAGACGGACCCGCTGCACTGGGCCGTCGAGCATCCCGAGCACGTCTTGCGGTGGCTGCGTGATGTACCGGAAGGAATGTCGGCGCACGACAACGAAGATCCGGCCATGCGACCGTCGTCCGGGTACAACACGACGTACAAGCGCCTCCGGTGGGACGAGCCGGCGTCCACGGTCGGAACCACTTTCGGGATGATCTCGGCTTCACGCAACGTGCATCCGAAACACACGCGATCGTTGACCGTTCGAGAAGCTGCTCGCCTCCAGACCTTTCCCGACGACTACGTCTTCGAGGGCAAGTGGGGAGCGGTGCGCACGATGATCGGCAATGCGGTGCCGCCGCAGCTGGCGTCGGTACTGGCAGGAGAGATCAAGAAGGCACTCGGCTGAGATAGAGCACCTACGGAAAATGGGGCCGACGATGTCGGCCCCATTTCGAGTTACGCCCTGGCAGGGGTGTGGTGCAAGCGAATCAGCTGAGGTTGAGCTTGGCGATCAACGGCTGGACGACCTTGATGATGTCGATGACGGCGCTGAGGGTGTTGATGGAACCCATGTTTCGGTCCTCCGTGTCGTATGTACAGGTGTGTATGTACAAGGTTGTGTCTGCGTGGTGTTTCTGTACGACCTTGTGTCGCAGACACAAGGTAGCAAACTGGACGCTTGTTTGGGTCGAAATGACCGCTTTGCGCTGAAGTTGCTGAAAAGTTCACGGATTGTTCAGGAACGTAAACAAAAAACAGGCCGGACTCCCCGAAGTCCGGCCTGTCGATGACGCTTTGCGATCAGCTGAATGCCGAAAGTGCGCTGATGAGGCCGATGCCCGCAACTGCGACCTTGAGGACACTCAAGACGTCTTCGAGCTTGACACCCTCGGGCAATACGTTTTCGACAGACTCCATGTTGGATCCTTCATGTGTTGGGGTCGTGGTCCAGTGCCACTGCAAGCAAGATACCCAATCGTGACCACCTGTGAAACCCCGGCACGAAGATCACAGTTGTGTTGCGCCGGACTCACTGGCCGTCGCGGCAACGGTGGCTGCCACTATTTGCTCCACGCTGATGCCCGCTGCCGGTAGGCAGTGGTAGAAGATTCGTTCGCAAAGGTCGACCATTTCGCCTCGCTCGAGCGTCGGCTCGTCGATCCAGTTGACGACGATTTCCTCCATGAATGCCTGCCACCCGGCGATTGTCGCCTCCACGGTCGCGTTCGATTCGATGCCTAGATTCGTCAGCGCAGCGACGATCCACGTGGTGAAAGTGCGGCGCATGCCTCGGTAGATCGTGCGCATTCGAACGTCGCCACTGCCGGCCATACGCATCACGGCGAGGTAAATGGTGGGGTGCTCGATAACGGCGTCGACGAATGTCTCGATACCTGAGCGCAGCTGGGACGTGATGGGTAGCTCGGGATCCGGTCGCATTCGATCTTCGAGATCGGCCGAGGCGGCCTCGAGGATGGCGTTCTGGAAACCCTTCTTGTTCTTGAAGTAGTGGAACAGCAGTGGCGGCGAGACACCGGCCTCGGCTGCGACGCGATCCATCGACAGTTGGTCGAAAGGCTCGGTCCGCAGCATCTGTACTGCCACCTCGAGGATTTGCCTCTGACGGTCTTCGGGGGAGCGGGGGACTGCAGCCATTCCGTCATCTTATGTATTGGTTCGGAAGGTTCATTGACTTTTACTCAACGCTGTCTATAACGTGAGGTAACACATACGTGAGGCGAGGAGTCCGACAGTGTCTGCTTTCGACATCGTGGTCAACGACGGGTTGTGGTTCGACGGGACGGGGGCTCCAGGTCTGCGTCGTAATCTCGGAATTCGAGACGGCGTGGTCGCGGAGGTGTCCACGACGCGCCTCGAGATCGGGCCGGACACAGAAGTGATCGACGCGGCCGGCAAATGGGTTCTCCCCGGCTTTGTCGACGTCCACACGCACTACGACGCCGAAGCCTTGGTCAGTCCAGGGCTTCCGGAATCGGTTCGCCACGGCGTCACGACGGTCGTGCTCGGCAATTGCTCGCTGTCGACGGTGTATTCGACGCCGCGCGAGATCGCGGATCTGTTCAGCCGGGTCGAAGCAGTTCCCCACGACGCGGTGCTGCGCATCCTCGAAGCGAACAAGACCTGGACCGGTCCCGCGGCGTACACCGCCGCCCTCGAAGCCCTTCCCCTCGGACCCAATGTCGCGGCCTTCATCGGTCATTCCGACATCCGCACGCACGTACTCGGACTGGGGCGCGGCACCGACAAGAAGGTCAAGCCGACTCGCTCGGAACTCGGCCGGATGGGCTCGATGCTCGAGGATGCCATCGACGCTGGGATGCTCGGCCTGTCGTCGATGACCAATGCCCTCGACAAGATCGACGGCGACGAATATCGTTCTCGCTCTTTGCCGTCGACGTATGCACGGTGGAAAGAGTTCCGATTCCTCAACCGCATCCTTCGCGATCGCGGCAAGATCTTGCAGAGCGCTCCGACCATCAACCTGCATCCGAACGTCGCGGCGTTCTTCGCCGAAAGCTCCGCGATCGGACGCAAGAAGCCGCTCAAGACGTCGCTGCTCTCCGGCGCGGATTCGAAGGCCTACCCGGTGATCGTGTACTTCATGCTCGCTGCGGCCCCACTGCTCAATCGCTTCGCCAAGACCGATTTCAAGTGGCAGCACCTTCCGGTTCCCTTGACCGTCTACGCGGATGGAATCGACCTCGTCGTGTTCGAGGAGTTCGGTGCTGGCGCCGCCGCTTTGCACCTCAAGGACCAGGTGGAGCGCAACGAACTGCTCCAGGACGAGTCGTACCGTCGCGCATTTCGTAAGGACTACGACAACAAGTTCTCACCCCGCATCTGGCATCGCAATTTCTACGATGCGGTCATCGTGGGATGCCCGGACGAGACGTTGATCGGCAAGAACTTCGGTCAGGTCGGTGACATCCGCGGAGTGCACCCGGTGGACGCGTACCTCGACCTGGTGGTGAAGTACGGGCGAGATCTTCGCTGGCGCACCACCATTGCCAATCACCGGCCCAAGTTCGCGAAGAAACTCGCCGCGAGTTCCGGTGTGCAGATGGGCTTCGGCGATGCCGGCGCACATCTGCGCAACATGGCGTTCTACAACTACCCCGTGCGGCTCCTCAAGCGCGTCAAGGACGCTCAGAGTGACCGCAAGCCGTTCCTCACCATCGAGCGCGCAATCCATCGACTGACCGGAGAACTGGCGGACTGGTACGGCATCGACGCCGGACATCTGCGCCAGGGTGACCGCGCGGACTTCGTTGTCATCGACCCGGCCGGCCTCGACGAGTCGGTCGACGGGTTGTTCGAGGCAAACGTGCCCGAGTACGGCGGGATCAGCCGGATGGTCAACCGCAGCGACGACGCAGCGGTCGCTACGGTGATCAACGGCCGACTCGTCTACCGCGACGGCGAATTCGCCCCCGGATTCGGAATCGAAAAGACAGGTCAGTTCCTGCGTGCCGGTGAAAAGGCTCCGGTTACCAGGGCCGCGAAGACTAGCGTGGCGCTATGACTACACCGGCGGATCGCCTCACCTCGTACTCCCGGACCGGGCTGACCTTCGACGTACGCGACGAAGGTCCGGCAGACGGTCCGGTGGTGGTTCTCCTGCACGGATTTCCGCAGGATTCGAGCTCGTGGGATCAGCTCGCACCGCTACTGCACGACCGCGGCTTCCGGACCGTCGCACCGGATCAGCGAGGGTACTCACCCGGCGCGCGGCCGAAAGCGCGCTGGGCGTACCGCGGGTCCGAACTCGCCGCTGACACTGTCGCACTGATCGACGCACTCGGGGTGGGCAAAGTGCACCTGGTCGGCCACGACTGGGGTGCCGCAGTCGCATGGCAGGTGGCCGCCGAACGGCCGGACTTGCTCGATACCGTGACCGCGGTGTCGGTTCCGCACCCACTGGCGTTCATCAAGGCGATGGTGACCAGCACACAGGGACTGAAGTCGTGGTACATGGGGGCGTTCCAATTGCCCTTCGTCCCCGAGAAGATTCTGTCCTCCACGTCGGCGGGTGAAAAGTTCCTGATTTCGAGCGGGCAGACGCCGGAGAACGCGCGGCGCGATCTGAACGCCATGCTGGCTCCCGGTCGGCTACGCGGCGGTCTGAACTGGTACCGCGCGATGTGGATGACCAAGCCGAACCCCGCAACTGCCAGGGTCACCGTGCCGACCCTGCACGTCTGGAGTGACGGCGACGCCGCCATCGGACCCAAGGGGTCTGCGCTCACCCCCGCGTTTGTCGACGGTCCGTACCGGTTCGAAGTTCTCCGGGGTGTGAGCCACTGGATCCCCGACGAGGCGCCGACGGAGTTGGATCGGTTGCTCGGTGAGCATTTCAGTAGCTGACCGAGTTTCGTACTGAAGCCCCCGCCGTTCGGCGGGGCTTCAGTTGTCAGCAAGGTCGTCAGCAAGGTCGTCGACCAACCGTGGTCAGCGAGCTCCGAATCGCTGTTCCACCTGCTCCTTCGTCAGGCCGAACTCCTCGAGCGTGTACTTGTGCGACGGTTTGCGAGCACCCGAGCGGCTTTCCTCGTGCATGGCCTCCATCGACTGCTGGGCGGTAGATGTCAACGGGATGTCGAAATGCGTGTAGATGTTCTCGACGGTTCCCAGCGGATCGGTGACGAAGTCCTGATAGTCGACGTCGATGAACTGCGCGGGATTATGGTGTGCGCGTGCACTGTCGAACTGCTCGAGCCCCCTGGCCCACAATTCGAGCTGACTTTCGCCGATCACCTTGTCGGTGAACGTGTTCGACCAACCCTCTGTCGCCTGGGCGGCCAGGCTGCATACCGACGGAATGATCGTCGAAGGGGAGCGGTGAGTCTGGATGACAAGCGCGTCGGGGTACGCCTCCATCAATTCGTCGAGCGCGAACAGGTGGCTCGGGTTCTTGAGGACCCACCGTCGATCCTGATCGGGCAGACCGATCAGCTGCAGGTTCTTCTTGTGTCGTGCATAGGCGTTCGACCACTCCTGGTCCTTCAGCCATGCGGAGTACGTGGGTAGATTGGCCAGACACTCGTACGACACGGACTTGAACGTCTGACGCAAGAGTTGCCAACATTCTTCGACTTCGCTGGCCGACATGTAGTGCACGCCCATGAATTCGGGATGCTCGACGTGGTGTTGACCGAATGTCTCCTCGATCTTGGCGAAGACCGGGTTCGATTCCCACGTATCGCGAGGCGGGCGAGGCTGAGGGAACTCGGTCAGCCACATCTCGAGGCCCTGGTGAGCCGGGTCGACCGTGAGGAGGCGGTGCAAGGCAGTGGTGCCGGTGCGCGGCAATCCGGTGACGAAGATCGGCCGCTCGATCTTGACGTCGGCGTGTTCCGGATGCTCCCTCCACGCCGATTCGCTGAGCAGACGGGCCACCAGGGCGCCGCGAAGGAATACCCGAGAGATCTTGCTGCCGAACGGCGTCAGATCCTCGTCCCGGTCGTAAGACTCGAGGAGGACCGACAGAGCCTCGGTGTAATCGTCGGCGCCGAAGTCCGTCAGGCCGGTCATCCGCGTCGCCGAGGCATGGAGATCCTCGACGGTGCCGACGTGAGTGCGTTCAGTCATGGTGCTCCTAGTGATGGAATTCGCCGCAGTTGACGTCGATGCATTGGCCGGTGATCGCGCTGGCCATCGGGGACGCCAGGAAGATCGCCGCATCGGATACTTCATCCGTCGTCGGCAGGCGCTTGAGGTCGGTGTTCGACGCAGTGTGCTCGTAGATCTGCTCGACGGTCATGCCGAACTTCTCCGCCTGGTGCGCGAAGTATCCCTTGAGGGTGTCTCCCCAGATATAGCCGGGTGCAATCGAATTGACACGAATTCCCTGCGGGCCGAGTTCGGTGGCCAGGGACTGCGACATGGCGAGCAGGGCCGACTTCGCCATCTTGTAGCTGCCGTAACGCTCTTGCGAATGCCGCAACACCATCGAATTGATGTTCACCACGGAGCCGTCCGACTCGGCAAGTGCTGGCGTGAACAGCTGAGTCAGGCGCAACGCACCCAGCACGGTCAGTTCGATGCTGTCGCGGATGTGCTGGTAATCGGTGCGAGCCAACGGTTTCATCGACGGAATCGAGAATGCATTGTTGATCAGAGTGTCCACTTTGCCGTAGGCGGCAATGGACTCGGCCACCAGATTCTCGGCGGAAGCCTGGTCGGTGATGTCGGTGGCAACGGTGACGGCGCGCCCACCGGCATCGACTATTTCCTTCGCAACGTCGTCGAGTCGCGATTGCGTACGTGCTGCGAGAACAAGACTCGCGCCGGCCGACGCACATCGAAGGGCCAGAGCGCGGCCGAGTGCCGGGCCGACTCCGGAGATGACTACTACACGGTCTTCGAGCAAGGCGGTCATGATTACCCCAGCATTCGGTTGTCGATGGCGGCCTGGCGCTGGGCAATGCGCGCTGCCCAGTCCTCGGCGGTGATGGCGTTGGTGTCGAAATGCGGCAGGTGCTTCGCAATATCTGCGACGGCGACGATTTCGACGGTGGGACCGTCCTGCGGCGTCAGCTCGCGGGACACGCGCTGCCAACGGAACTGCAGAATGCCGCGCGGATGTCCGACGGTTTCGATCCAGTTGGTGACACCGGGGTTCTTCTCGCTGACCACCATTCGAACCATCCCGTCCGGATCGACCTGTGCCTGGCCGTTGTTGAGGGAGGTCTGATGATTGACGTAGTCCAGTGAGATGTACCAGAGGCTCCCCAGTTGGAAGCCGAGATACGGTGCGTCGGAGGCGGGAACGGTGATGATCATCGCCTGCTCGTCGGTGAGTTCGTAATGTCCCACCGACGAGTACTGCGTTGCCAGCCCGCCCGGTGTCAGGCGTGGTTCGGTCATGGTGTTGACCGCGAGCTTGAGGTAGAACCACTCCGGGAACTGGAGCCACGTCTTGACCCGCGTGACCAGTGCCTTCCCAGCCCGGACGTAACGCTTCTCGGTCTCTTCGGCGGTGAGAGGTGGCGGCGCTATCCCGATCGAATCGGTGCGCTCGATGCGGATCACACCGCGCTGCTGACTCCAGTCGCTGTAGACCTCGCGAACAACCAGCTGCGAGGATCCGGGCGCCAGGGTGTAGTAGTTGGCTCGGCCGTCGGCAGGGCCGGGGCCGAACCAAGCGACGAAGTTACCGTCGTCGTCTATCTCCAGCTCGCGGTCGTCGAAGGCGATTTCGCTGCCGGGAACGTTCGAGTTGGTGTAGTTCCCACTCAACACCTGGAAGCTGAGATCGGCTGTGGTGCCGCGCTTTCCGGTGACCTTGTATTCCTTGTCGTCGTTGATTCGGGCGCCGAAGTACAGAGTGTCGGGGTTGTCGAGGCCCATCTTGGTGAATGGTCCGGTGCCCTGGATGAAACTCGGATGGGTCTTTTCGCCGGCCCAGGCGGCATGCGTCGTCGCGATGATTCCGCCGGCCAGATATTGGTATCCCTCCAGTAGATCCTGTTCGGATCTGATGTGCGGCGCAGTCTCGATCAATTTCTCGGCTTCGGCGATCGCCTCGGCAAACGGGTCCGTCAGCACGCTGGCTCCTCACAGTTCCGACTATGTCGCCGGTCCAGAGCGTCGTGGTACAAATATGTACCTATTTGGTAGATGTTGGGTATTTCGACAATAGAACGCGTTCTAGGGAGTGGTCAATGGGTGGACCGGAGAAGACGCCTGAAGAGGGACGCCCGAGGGGGAGACAATCGCCTCCCACCGAACGGGTGGTTCAGGTGCTCGACTACCTCGTCGGTCGCCCTGATCAGCGGTTCGGGCTGTCGGAACTGGCCCGCGCGCTCGAGATCAGCAAGCCCACCTGCTTGGGAATCCTCACGGCGCTGGCTGATCGTGGATACCTGACTCGGGACGAGGTGTCGAAGACCTATGGGCTCGGTCCGGCCTTGATCGCAGCCGGACGTGCAGCTCAGCGGGGATTTGCCGTCGGACCCATTGCCCGCACCCATCTGGAGAAAGTGAGCACGGAGTTCGGGACGACGTGCACGGCGTCCGGTGTGATCGGTGATCAGATCAGCGTTCTCGAAGTGACCGGACCGATCGGCGCGCGTCGCGCCGCCAAGGTCGGTCAGGTGTACCCGTTCGCTCCACCGGTCGGACTGATGTACGTCCTCTGGGGTTCGGATCACGACATGGACAGTTGGCTGAGCAAAGAGCCGAGCCTGCCGGTGCGCTTGGATCGCGAGCGTCTGTGGAACGTGGTCCGCGAGTGTCGGGCTGCGGGGTATCTGGTCGAGAGTCTGGATCCCGTCGGGCAGCGACTGCACACGCTGATGGCGGGCGTTGCGACGCACGATCTTCCGCCGGAGGTGCGTGAACTGCTCGGTGAGATGGTGTCGAGCCTGGGCGAGAGGGTGTATCTCGGGCGCGACATCAGCTCTGACGACGAGCATCCCGTCAGTCTCATCGCGGCCCCGACCTACGACGCCGAGGGGCATCAGGCCCTTGTGCTGACACTTTATGTGGGTGGGGCGATCACGGGCGCCGAGATCGAGCGCCGCGCCGCGGTGCTGGTTGCGGCGGCGGATGCGGTGACGGCGGAAGTTGGTGGCAGGAGTCCGGTTCGCGGTCTGTGACGTCTTATTGCCGGTCATTGACCTTTGGGTAGAACGAGTTCTATTCTGTGATTGCGTTCAATTTAGAACCAGTCCGGTACATAAATGTACCGATGCGGAAATGGTGTTCCGCACGGAGTACGTGATGCTCAGGAGCGAAAGACATGGCAACACTCCAGACCCCGCTCGCCTACGAGTTGTCGCATCTGCGAGCACTCGAAGCGGAGGCGGTCCATATTTTCCGCGAAGTCGCAGCGACTTTCGAAAAGCCGGTCCTCCTGTTCTCCGGAGGTAAGGATTCCGTCGTGATGCTGCACGTAGCGGCCAAGGCATTCTGGCCTGCCCCACTGCCGTTCGCTGTGATGCACGTCGACACCGGTCACAATTTCGACGAGGTGATCGAATTCCGCGACCAGACGGTCGATCGCTTCAACCTGCGTCTTGTCGTCTCCAGCGTGCAGGACGACATCGACGCCGGACGCGTCATCGAGGACACCGGAGTCGGTTCCAGTCGCAATCGCCTGCAGACGCACGCGTTGCTGCGCGGAATTCGCGACAACAAGTTCGACGCCGTATTCGGTGGTGCTCGCCGAGACGAGGAGAAGGCGCGCGCCAAAGAGAGGGTGTTCAGCTTCCGGGACGAATTCGGGCAGTGGGATCCGAAGGTGCAGCGACCTGAACTGTGGAACCTGTACAACGGCAAACACTGTAAGGGCGAACATATTCGGATCTTCCCGCTCTCGAACTGGACAGAGCTCGACATCTGGCAGTACATCGAGAGCGAGCAGATCGACCTCCCCGGCATCTACTACGCCCATCGTCGCGAGGTGGTTCCACGCGACGGAATGTTGTTGGCACGCACCCGTTTCCTCGAGCTTCGCGCCGGCGAAGAGTCCTACGAGGCGTTGGTGCGCTTCCGTACGGTCGGCGACGCAACGTGTACCGGATGTGTCGAATCGTCGGCCGAAACACCGGGCGCTGTCGTGGAAGAAGTTGCGGCGAGCCGTATCACGGAGCGTGGCGCAACCAGAGCTGATGACCGGATTTCCGAAGCTGGCATGGAAGATCGTAAGAAAGAGGGGTACTTCTGATGCCGCAACTGCTGAGAGTCGCTACAGCGGGCAGTGTCGACGACGGAAAATCGACACTCATCGGCCGGTTGCTCTACGACTCCAAGTCGATCTTCGAGGACCAACTCGAGGCCGTGGAACGGAGCAGCCGAGAACGCGGCGACGAGTACGCCAACCTCGCGCTACTGACCGACGGATTGCGCGCCGAGCGTGAACAGGGCATCACGATCGACGTGGCCCACCGGTATTTCGCGACCCCTCATCGGAAGTTCATCATCGCGGACACTCCCGGGCACGAGCAGTACACCCGCAACATGGTGACCGGCGCGTCGACGGCCGATCTTGCCCTGATCCTGGTGGATGCTCGCAAAGGGGTGCTCGAACAGACGCGGCGGCACGCCTTCTTGTCCACTCTCCTGGGGATACCCCACCTCGTGCTGTGTGTGAACAAAATGGACCTCGTGGGCTGGTCTCAGGAACGGTTCGAGGAGATCAAGGAAGAATTCCGACAGTTCGCGATCAAACTGGACGTCCACGACCTGACGTTCATTCCGGTCTCGGCGCTGTTGGGGGACAACATCGTTGCCCGGACCGAGAACATGTCCTGGTACGACGGGCCTTCTCTGCTGCACAATCTCGAGCAGGTGCACATCGCGTCGGATCGCAATTTGATCGACGCGCGTTTCCCGGTGCAGTACGTGATCCGTCCGCAGAAGCAGACCGACGCCGACCTCCACGATTTCCGTGGATACGCCGGAACGGTGGCCAGTGGCGTCTTCAAGCCCGGCGACGAAATCGTGGCTTTGCCTTCAGGATTCACCTCGACGGTGAAGGCAGTCCACGGGCCGGGCGGTGACGTGATCGACGAAGCGTTTGCGCCCTCGGCCGTATGCATCGAGCTGACCGACGATCTCGACGTCAGCCGCGGGGACCAATTGTGTCGGCTCAACAACCGGCCGCAGGTCGGGCAGGAAATCGATGCGATGGTCTGTTGGTTGACCGAACAGACAACTCTGTCGGAGAACAATCGCTACTCGTTGCTGCACACCACGCGCTCCACGAAAGCGCAGATCGTCAAGCTCGACTACCGGCTGGACGTCAATTCTCTGCACCGCGACGAGAAGGCAGAATCTTTGTCCCTCAACGAGATCGGCCGCATCTCGATCAAGACGCAGCAGCCGTTGATGTTCGATCCCTACCGCCGCAACCGCGTGACGGGCAGCTTCATTCTCGTGGACGAGACCACGGGCAATACCGTCGCCGCCGGAATGATCAACGGTCCGACACTCAAGGAATCGCGCGTCGTCTGGCACAGTTCGGAGGTTTCTCGCGAGGAACGTGCGACTGCCGGCGCCACCGTCTGGCTCACCGGTCTCTCGGCCTCGGGTAAGTCGACGATCGCGGTGGAACTCGAGCGGCGGTTGGTGGCCGCGGGTATCCCGGCGTACCGCCTCGACGGCGACAACCTCCGGCACGGATTGAACGCGGATCTGGGATTCAGTGCCGATGACCGCGCCGAGAACGTCCGCCGAGTCGGCTCGGTGGCGCAGTTGTTCGCTGATTCAGGTGCAGTGGCAGTGGCCTGCCTGATAAGCCCGTACCGCGAAGATCGTGATCGAGTGCGGGCGGCGCACGAGGCCGCCGGGCTGAAGTTCGTCGAGGTCTACGTCGACACCCCGATCGAGCAATGTGAAGCCCGAGACCCCAAGGGCATGTACGCCAAGGCCAGGGCCGGGGAAATCACGGGATTCACCGGAGTCGACGATCCCTACGAAGCTCCGACAAGTCCCGAGCTGGTGATCAGACCCGAAGACGGAACGCCTACCGAACTTGCGCTGCGAATTATGGAAGTGTTGGACCGGTGAGCGAATCCACACACAGCAGAATCGCCGACGAGGCACTCGCGGCGGAATTGGCGCAGGCCGCCGGTGCGATCCTCCTGGGGATCCGAGCCGAGGGTCTGGGTGTCGACGACGGTCGGGAACTGGGTCGCCGGGGCGACAAGGCCGCCGATTCCTACATCCTCGACCGGTTGGCTGCCGAGCGGCCGGGCGATGCCGTGCTCTCTGAGGAATCTGCCGACGATCGCAGTCGTCTGGATGCAGCTCGGGTCTGGATCATCGATCCGCTGGACGGCTCCAAGGAATACGGCTTGCCGAATCATGCGGATTGGGCAGTGCACGTGGCGCTTTGGGAGCGCGGTAGCGGAATTACCGCAGCCGCGGTTGCTCAGCCGGCGCTCGGAGCGGTGTACTCCAGTGGCGACGAGGCAGCTTCGGTTGTCGCCAACTCGCCGCTCCGCGTAGTAGTCAGCGGATCGCGACCACCCGCATTCACCGAAGCGGTGGCAGCCGAACTCGGCGCCGACGTGGTGCACATGGGATCGGCCGGCGCCAAGGCGATGGCGGTGGTGCGCGGCGAGGTCGACGCGTACCTGCACGCCGGTGGGCAGTGGGAATGGGATTCGGCTGCACCCGTCGGCGTCGCACAGGCGGCGGGACTGTATTGCAGCCGCATCGACGGTTCGCCGCTGCTCTACAACGAATCTCATCCGTACCTGCCGGATCTCGTGATCTGCCGACCGGAGTTGTCGGAGTCGATCCTGGGCGCAATTGCCAAGCACTCCACGGAGTCTGCGGTCAGCGGACGCGTCGCCATGGCGCGTGAATACGTGAACGCATTGCTCACTCATGACGCAACGAAGGTCCGCTTCGCCGCCGACGCCTGGCGGGTCGAGAACGGTCAGCGAACCGGTGACAGCGGCGCCTTCATCAGCAACGAGCTCGAACAAGGCCAGCAATATCGCGGAATCGTGGCGATACGTGAACTCGCGCTGCGTGAGTGGGGCGAGAGCGTCGTAGCCCGGTATCTGCTCGACCTCGGAACACCTGGCCAGGCACCGGCCGTCACGGTTTTCGTGACCGAGTACTTCGGGATACCGGCAGGCGAGATCGAAAGCATCCTGGCAATCATCGAACCCCACGAAGACGATTCGAAAGAGGCTGGCACACAATGACACCGGACAAGCTGGTCACCGAATTCTGCGCACTGTGGGCAAATGCCGATGTCGCGAAAATTGTCGACTACTTCACCGATGACGTCGTTTATCACAACATCCCGATGGAGCCCGTGGTCGGTCGCGAGGCCGTCCGGGCGTTCATCGAGCAGTTTGTCGGTGCCTTCGGCAACATCGACTTTCAGATCAAGCGTCAGGTCGCGGACGGCAACACCGTCATGAACGAGCGCATCGACGTCTTCACCATCAACGGCGCCGAGGTAGCGCTCCCGGTCATGGGGGTGTTCGAAGTCGAGGACGGAAAGATCAAAGCCTGGCGCGACTATTTCGACATGGCACCGATCAACGCGGCAGCCGGCCAGGCCTGATCGGGGCGTCTACTCCGCGATGACAGCGTGCGGGTAGTCCGCCGAACGGTGCTGGAAACGCGTAATGGCGGGATTCACGATGACGCCGTCACGGATTTCGATGGCGCGGTCGACGGTCTCGTCTGCCTTCCAGGCCGTCTCTCCTGCCATCACAGTGGGCAGGTAGGGAAGAAGTGATTCGCTGATCTCCCACGACGCGGAGTTCCACAGGTATGACGGACTGTGGTCGACACCGTAGTAGGTGATGTTGTCACCGACGATGAAGGTCGGCTCGGCAAACGAGGTGGGGCGAGCCCAACTGAAGCCCATGCCTTCGTCGCACGATACGTCCACGATGAGGCTGCCGGGTTGGAAGTCCATGAGGTCTTCCTCGGTCAGGAACGTCAGTGGGGCGTCCGTGTTCTGCAGTACGCAGTTGACGACGATGTCGTGCTCGGCCAAGAAACCGGGCACCGGCACGCTGTGGTTGTCGAGCATGACGTGGCTGCCACGGACGTCACCGTTGTTGTTGTCGAACGAGACCATGCGCGCCGAGTGGATGGGGGAGCTGACGGCGGTGACTCCACGCTGGGTGAGGACGTCCACTTCGTGGATACCGTGCGCCTTGAGTGCTGTGACCGCGCCGCGTGCAGTGGCTCCGAAACCGATCACGGCAGCGGTGAGACGCCGGCCGTAGTCACCGGTGGAACCGATCAACTGCAGGGCGTGCAGTACCGAGCAATAACCGGCGAGCTCGTTGTTCTTGTGGAACACATGCAGATTGAACGATCCGTCGCTGTGCCAGAAGTTCATGGCCTCGAAGGCGATGAGAGTCAGTTTCTTGTCGATCGCGATCTGTGTCAGTTCGGTGTCCTGGACACAGTGCGGCCAGCCCCAGAGAACCTGACCTGATCGTAGCTCGGCGAGGTCACGCACCAACGGCTTCGGTAGCAGAACCACATCGGTTTCCGCCAAAATCTGCTTGCGCGTGCGGATTCCGGCAACGAGGCGCGAGAGGTAGTCGTCGGAGTAGCCGAAGGGGTGACCGTAGCCTTCTTCGAGGTAGATCCGAGAACGTAGTTCGGCATCGATGCGATCGAAATGCGCAGGATGGATCGGCAACCGGCGTTCTGCCGGTTTGCTCGACTGTCCGATGACTCCAAGGGTGCGTGCGTTGTTCAATTGTGTATCTCTCGATAGGAGCAGGTAGAGATGTCAGGCAGGAGCCTGAGGGACTAGCAGAAGCCGCAGGAACGCTGGCAGATTGCCTCGGCCAGGACCGCGTGAAAGCGTGCTGGCTGCGCTGCTGTCGATCGCCGACGGCAACAGAAAGGCGCGTCGGTATGTGCTCAGTCTAGTCCGGAACGGCCCTCGCCCGGTGGCCGGGCGCTGTGTTGTGCTCCGCTGACGTGTGGCTACTGCTCGCGCAGGCGTGAATCCAGTACGGCCAGTTGAATTTTGCTGGCGTCCGCGTGTACCTGACGTCCTTTGTCGGTGACGTCGACGAAGACTCCGCGCCGGTCGGCCTCGCACAGTGCTCGCTGAACCAGTCCGGCCTTCTCGAGACGGGCCACGCTACGGGAGAGCGCGCTGGGACTCAGGTACATCTCCGAGGCAAGCTCCTGCATGCGTGGACGTTCGCACGTGGCGTCCATGAGTCGGTCGAGAGCCTCGAAGTCGCTCATGCTCAGCCCATGCGCCGACTGCATCTGGCGATCGAGTTCGCACGCGATGTCGTTGTAGCTGGTCGACAGCGAGCGCCAGGTGTTGCGCAATTCGGATTCCGACGTCACGACCGCATTCTAGTTGAAGACTCGATTACGTGCAATTGCATTAAATGCTTGTGCATTATGTGCATGTGCATCTATTCTCGCTGACGTGACTTGCACAGACTCGACACTCAAACCATTCGATTCGCCGGACGCCCCGGTTTCTACGGAATCCTCGGATCCGGCCACAGGGGAGGGCTGGTCCCTCAAGCTGTGGGGCATCCTCGCGGTGCTCTGCCTCGTGTTGTTCCTCGACGGTCTCGATGTGTCGATGGTGGGCGTCGCGCTTCCGTCCATCGGCAATGAACTGGGCCTGTCCACTACCTCGCTGCAGTGGATCATCAACGGCTACGTCCTCGGATTCGGCGGCCTGTTGCTACTCGGTGGACGTACCGCCGATCTTCTCGGGCGCAGGAAGGTCTTCCTGATCGCACTGACCGTGTTCGCAATCGCCTCGCTGGTCGGTGGCCTTGTCGACAACGGAACACTGCTGATCGCATCACGATTCGTGAAGGGATTGGCCGCGGCCTTCACCGCTCCGACCGCAATGTCCATTCTCACCACGACGTTCAAGGAAGGTCCGGCCCGTAACCGTGCGCTGTCGGTGTTCTCCGTGTTCGGCGCCAGTGGTTACTCGTCCGGTCTGATCCTCGGTGGGCTGTTGACCAGTGCCGGTTGGCGATTCACGTTCCTTATGCCGGTTCCGTTTGCCGTCCTCGCGCTGATCGGTGGGTACTTCCTCATTCCGCGGGACCGTCCCGCAGATACCGGGGGACACGACCTCGTCGGCGCCGTCACCCTGGTGACGGGAATGCTTCTCACGGTGTACACGATGGTTTCGGCTCCGACCCGTGGATGGGCACACCCGATGACGCTGGGTTCGTTCGCTGTCGCAGCCGTGCTTCTGGCGACGTTCTTCTTCGTGGAGAAGAAGGTGGCGCATCCGCTTGTGCGACTTGGGCTTCTGCGCGTCGGCACCATCGTTCGTGCAAATCTGGCCATCATCGCGCTCTTCGGTTCCTACCTGAGCTTCCAGTTCATGATGACGATCTTCCTGCAGTCGGCCCTCGGCTGGTCGCCCCTGAAGATGGCGATGGCACTGCTGCCCGCGGGCATCATCGTCGCATTCGGATCGCCGTTCGTCGGACGGCTGGTCGACCTGTACGGCAGTGCCAAGCTCATCATCGCGGCACTGACCTCGCTCAGCGTCGGGTACCTCTGGTTCCTCTTCGCGGGCAGCGATTCACCGTCGTACGTCGTGGCGATTCTGCCGAGCGTCATCCTGCTCGGACTCGGATTCGCGCTGGGGTACACCTCGATCATGGCCCAGGCCACCTCGGGTGTCGACGACTCGGAGCAGGGTTTGGCGTCCGGGCTGGTGAACACCTCCGCTCAGGTCGGTGCGGCGCTCGTGCTCGCTCTGACCACTGCCCTCGTGACCGCTGGATCGCACACCGCGTCCGGCGCCGGTACCGCCGGATTCGAGCAGTTCCATCCCGGACTGATCCTGGTTACCGGAGTCGCGCTGGTGGGGTTGGCGATCACCGTCTCGCCGCTGTTACGTGGAAGGTCGCAGCGGGGAAGATCCGTGCGTGAAAGGCGCGCTGAGGAAGAAAAGGAATTGGCCGAGGTCAACTGAATACTTGCTTCATCCGCGAATGCGCTCGGCCGCGTAGGAGACAATCCTGCGCGGCCGAGTTGCTGTGTCTGAACTATCGGGTGGCAGATTTCAGGGCAGCGTCTTTCAGGGCAGCGTCTTTCAGTGCTACGTCGAAGCTCGTCGACGTAGCTTGCGAACCGAGAATCAAGGCAAGGCGCACCAACATGGCTTCGCGGTCGGACGGATCAGCCTGATCGAGTGCGTTCGACAGTGCCAACCAGACGTGCTCGCGATGGCCCTCGTCGTCGACCACCGCAGTTGTCGCCGACTGTGCCGTATCGAAGTGCGTCGGCGCAGTGCCGGCGGTGAGGTGTTTGGCCACGTCGTTCAATTGCGTGGGATCGCTGATGCGGCACAGCGCCAGTCCGTCGGGCCGAATCACGAAGATCTCGCCGACACGTGCGCCGAGGGCAGATGCGAGATTGCCTTCGGCATCGGGAACCGTGGAGTCGGTAGTTCCCACGGTGATCACGCGTACGGTTTCCGGTGCAAGGGCCTGAGCAAGGATTTCGGCTTGCGTGTCGAGTTCGGATACCAGCTCAGCTGACAGTCCGAAAGCCAGCAGGCCGAATCCAGTACCGCGCAGACTGTTCAAGGAGGTAGATGAACCGTCCGCCGAGACCTGGACGACCCTGTCTTCCAACGGATCGCCGGGTAGTACGCCCTCGGCGCCCGCAGCTGTGGGCCACGTCAGCGGGGAGAGCCGGGCGTGCGTCGCACTCGACTGGCGCGGGTTGATGAGGTGCGCGAATTCGCTTCGCTTGGTGGCGATTTCGAGTACGGCATCGCGGGTGGTCCGGTAGCCGTGACTTCCCGGCGACATGATGAGCGTCGACTTGCCTGCGTTGTCGACGTTCTGCTGCCACGCGCTGCGACGTTCCTTCGAATACGCGTCGAGGATGGTGGAATCGGCAGCTCCGTTGATGACGGCGGCTAGTTGCCACACCAAGGTCTCGGCGTCTTCCATGCCCGAGTTCAGGCCGCGAACACCGAAGATCGGAACGAGATGCGCGGCGTCGCCGGCAAAAAGCACACGGCCGTGAGTGAAATCTTCCAGAGCGAGTGCGTGGGCGCGGTAGAAGCCGAACCATTCCAGGGTCCAGGGGATGTCGCTCTGGAGCCATTCGAGGTGACGCGTGATGCGGTCACGGATGCGATCTTCTTGCGTCTCCGCTTCCGGATCGTCCGAGGCGTCGAGCTGGTAGTCGATGCGCCAGATGTCCCGTGGTTGGCGATGCATGATGATCGTGGACCCCGGGTTGCTGGGTGCGTCGAACCACACCAGACGCTCGGCCGGGAGTTCCGATTCCCAATGAATGTCGGCAATGACGTAGTTGCCCTCGTAGCTGTTGCCCTGCAAGCGGATTCCGCTGAGTTCGCGCATCTTGCTGCGTCCACCATCGGCGGCAACGACCCACGCCGCGCGCAGTTCGCGGGTTCCGAACGCGGTGTCGACGGTCAGAGTCACCTCGTCGTCACCGACGGAGATGCCGGCGATCGACGACGACCAGTGGAAGTTCACCAGTGGGTAAGCGAGCAGCTTGTCGGTCATGATCTGCTCGAACTCGGATTGCGAGACGTTGACCATGGGTCCACGCGCGTCGTGCTCGGCGGATGCCATGCGGAACTGCAGTACTTCCTGATCGCGGTAGTAACTCCGACCACCCACCCACGGCAGAACGATGTCTTCGAGCTCGGCACCGAAGCCGAGGCGTTCGGCAACTTCGAGGCTGTGGCGTGACACGCAGATCGCGCGACTGCCGAACGAGACCTGATCGGCTGCTTCGAGAATCGTGACGGCAATGCCGCGCTGCGCCAAGCCCATGGCTACGCCCATGCCGACGGGGCCGGCTCCGACGATCACGACGGGAAGTGCGTCGGCCGAAGGCGCCAGGGAGGCGAAGTCCTCGGGTGCGTACTTCTTCGGATGAAAGTAGGTCGACATGGTCACGAGGCTTTCTGTGCGGCAGTGTTTTTCGGGATCAATTGAGGTTCCGGGAGCAGCAGGATGGAAACCAGGCTGATCACGGCAATGATCACGAAGTAGGCGGTGATGGCGAACGAGGTATCGAAGGCGGCGTAGAGCGCGGTGGCGATCATCGGGGCCAGACCGCCGCCGAGGATTGCGCCGATCTGGTAGCCGAGTGACGCTCCGCTGTAGCGGATGTGTGCGGGAAACAATTCGGCGAACAGTGCCGCTTGTGGGCCGGCGCAGCAGCCGAGCGTGAAGCCGAGGGCGATCATCGATACGAGCATCACCGGAACGATCGCTGTGTCGATCAGCGGAAAGAACACCGCTGCCGCCACTACCAGGGTGATCGAACTGCGGATGTAGACGGTCCGGCGTCCGAGAGTGTCCGACTTGTGAGCGCTGAAAGCCATTCCCGCCATCCAGAACGGGCAGGACGCGATGAGAAGAAAGAGCATCGTGGTCTTGCTGAAGCCAAGTTCGGTCTCGCCGTACTTGAGGACGTAAACCATGTACGCGTACGCGATTCCGTTGGTGGCGATGAAGGTTCCACCGGCGAGGAGCACAGTCTTCCAGTGTCTGGTGAGAACCTCGAGAATCGGCATGGACTCCGCCGGTGCCTCGGACTTCGACGCGGTGAACTCGTCACTTTCCTCGAGGCCGAGACGGATCCACATCGCAACGCCCACCAGAACTGCGCTGAGCAGGAACGGGATTCGCCATCCCCAGGAGTTGAATGCATCGTCGTCCATGAAGGCGGCGAGGGGGAGATAGACGAGATTGGCCACCAGTACGCCTGCGGGAACACCGATTTGTGGTGCGCTGCCGTACAGCCCCTTCCTGCCCTCCGGTGCGTTTTCGGTGGCGACCAGAACTGCGCCGCCCCACTCGCCGCCGACACCGAGTCCCTGAACGAATCGCAAGGTCACCAGGAGTATGGGGGCAAAGACGCCGATAGCGGCGTAGTTGGGTAGCAGCCCGATGGCAACGGTGGCGCAGCCCATCAGCATCAACGAGGTGACCAACATGGATTTGCGTCCGATGCGGTCGCCGAAGTGGCCCATCACGATTCCGCCGATGGGACGCGCGACGAATCCGACGGCGAGGGTGGCGAAGGCGGCGAGGGTGCCGGCCAGATCGGACGTGCCGGGGAAGAACTGCTTGCCGAGCACGAGTGCGGCGGCGGTGCCGTAGATGAAGAAGTCGTACCACTCGATGGCGGTGCCGACAAAGCTGCCGAGGGCGGCCTTACGCGCCTTGACCGTCGCGGCGGCGCGCGTTGCGGTCGGTGAGGCGATGGAGGTCATGAAGTGCCTTTCGAGATGAATGTGGCTTGAAGAAACAATGACGTGCGCCACAACAATTGAAAAGCGAAAGAATTGGAGGTTCTTGCACGGAAAATACGTGGAACCAGCTCCGCTGCCTGGTAGCGGGACTATTGGGCAGGTTCTGAGGGTGAAACGAATTCTATGAAAGCGCGTGCGACGCGGCTGAGGCGAGTGTTCTGGTGCCAAGCGAGAACTACGTGCACCGACGGCACGGCGGGGGAAGCGATGGTCTTGACGACCACCTCGAGCCCCTCGTACGTGACGTCGATCTTGGGCCGCTGGAGTAGCAGCGTCCAGCCGAGGCCACGGCCGACAAATGCTCGCGCCGTCTCGAAGTTCGCAGTTCTGTAGGCAACCTTCGGGGCGAATCCGCCTGCGCGACAGACGTCGAGCGCGTGTTTGGTGCTCGGCGGCGCGTCGAGGAGAACCATCGGGTGTTCCGCGAGGTCCGGAAGATGGATCGGTCGCTCGGACCGCGCGAGTGGGTGTTCTGCACCCAGGACGATCAAGGGTTCGCGGATGGCCAACGGAACTGTGCGCAATTGTGGAGACAGGTCCAGGTCGTAAGCGATTGCGAGGTCCAACTCGCCGTTCTCGAGATGTGTCTGGAGCCGATTCTGAGTGTCCTCGCGGAACTCCACCTGCGCGTCAGGATTCTCACGGGTGAACCCGGCGATCATCGACGGCAATACCGTCGGCCCCAGAGCGGGATAACAGCCGATCGCGATGGGCCCCGACACGCTTCCGCCGGTTCCGAGCGCATCGGATTCGAGTTCCCCGGCTTGCTGAAGTAGCGCCCGGGCGCGCACCAGAACGGATTCGCCGGTGCGGGTCAGTTGAATGCCGAATGAGCGACGGCGAACGCACAGTTGAACTTTGAGCGCGCGTTCGAGTTCGGTGAGCGCCGCGGACAGGGCGGAAGGAGAGAGGTGCAGGCGCTCGGCCGCGGCACTGATCGTTCCGGTCTCGGCTACCGCGACAAACGCGGCCAGCTGACGCATCGTGTACGTGGGAGCAGGATCGATGCGAGGCATGAGATCGACAGTAGTCGGGTAGATTGCCCTGAATATTTTGGTGTGGCACCGTGAAGAGGTCGACGATCAATCGCTGACCTGCGTCTTCGTGGTGCCCCCGGCAGGATTCGAACCTGCGACCTTTCGCTCCGGAGGCGAACGCTCTATCCCCTGAGCTACGGGGGCGCACCGAACTTTCGGTGTGCCGATTGGGCTGCGTTAGCGTAGCGCATCACGGGGGGACAAGACCAAACCGGCACCCGTCTCGGCATGGCGTCCTCGCGGGAGGTAGTCGAGGATGCGGCCGGGACCATGGTCGTCGAATCATCTGTACCGACTGACTCGGATGCTTTTTACGCCTAGGCTCGGCTCTGAGCACAGGCTCGGGCGGACCGCTCGGGCACCCTCGTGAGGTACGGGAGTCGTTGATGACCGATCACCACTATTCCGAAGACCAGCTCGCGCTCGACCTGAAGTGGTGGGCAGCGGCCAACTACCTGACCGTCGCGCAGATCTATCTGAAGGACAACACGCTTCTGCGGGAACCGTTGCGTGCCGAGCACATCAAGCCCCGACTGCTCGGGCACTGGGGGACCAGCCCCGGCTTGTCGATGATCTACACGCTCCTCAATCGGCACATCGTCGCCACCGGCGCAGACTGGCTTTACGTGACCGGTCCCGGGCACGGCGGTCCGGCGCTGGTCGCGTCGACGTATCTCGAGGGAACGTACTCGGAGATCTATCCGGAAGTCTCGGACGACGCCGAGGGCATCCACCGGATGTGTCGGCGATTCTCCGCTCCCGGCGGAGTGCCCAGCCATGTGAGTGTGCAGACACCCGGAAGCATCCACGAAGGCGGCGAGCTCGGCTACGCCCTTGCCCATGCGGCCGGCGCTGCCTTCGATCATCCGAACCTCGTGGTGGCCTGTGTGATCGGCGACGGCGAAGCGGAGACCGGGCCGTTGTCCGGTTCGTGGAAGCTCCCGGCGTTCCTGAATCCACGACGCGACGGCGCGGTACTGCCGATCCTGCACGTGAACGGTGCCAAGATCGCCGGGCCGACGGTCTACGGACGCAGCAGCGACGAAGACATCCAGGCCTATCTTGGTGGACAGGGGTGGGCGCCGATCGTCGTCTCCGGTGACGACCCCGACGCGGTGTTTCCTCAGCTGTATCAAGCGATCTCGCAGGCGCACGAGAAGATCCGCGAGATGCAGGGTGCCGCACGCCGCGGAGAGGAGTGGACGGGTTCGTGGCCGGCAATCGTGTTGCGGACGCCGAAAGGATGGACCGGTCCACACACCGTCGACGGAATCTTGGTCGAGGGCACACATCGTGCGCACCAGGTGCCGTTGTCCGGCGTGCGAAGCAACGAATCACATCTGCGGCAACTCGAAGAGTGGATGCGGTCGTACCGTCCGGACGAGTTGTTCGACGCCAACGGATCACTGGCCGCGGAACTGGCGGCGCTCTCGCCGACGGGGGACAAGCGCATGGGGAGCACTCCCTACGCGAACGGTGGACGACTTCGCGTCGATCTCCCGATGCCGCCGCTCGAAAAGTATGCGCTTCCCATCCAATCCCCGGGTTCGACCTTCCACGAGACGACGCGAGTTCTCGGCGAGCTTCTGCGCGACATCTACGCCGCCACGGAAACCGAGGACAGCGGCGGGATCTTCCGACTCTTCTGTCCGGACGAGACGTCGAGCAATCGCCTCGGCGCCGTATTCGAGACAACCGATCGCTGCTGGCAACTGCCGATCACCGACTACGACGACGGGCTGTCCGCGGACGGTCGTGTCATGGAGGTCCTCAGCGAGCACCTCTGCGAGGGATGGCTCGAGGGCTATCTGCTGTCGGGCCGACACGGGATGTTCGCGAGCTACGAAGCATTTGCGATGGTGAGCGTGTCGATGCTCATCCAGCACGCCAAGTGGCTCCAACATGCCGTCGACCTGCCGTGGCGGGCGTCTGTTGCTTCGCTCAACGTGCTGTTGACCAGTACGTGCTGGCGCAACGACCACAACGGATTCAGTCACCAGGGCCCCGGCATGATCGACGCCGTTATTCCCTTGGCACCCAGTGTGATCCGCGTGTGGCTGCCGCCGGATTCCAACACGTTGCTCTCGATCTCGGATCACTGCCTGCGTAGTACCGACCACGTCAACCTGATAGTCGTGGACAAGCAACCGCACCTGCAGTACCTCACGCTCGAGCAAGCGCACGAGCACTGCGCGGCGGGCGCTTCGGTCTGGGAATGGGCCGGAACCGAGGCTCGCGGACAGGAACCGGACGTGGTCCTGGCCGCCGCGGGAGATGTGCCGACGCAGGAGATCCTGGCTGCTGCACAGTTGCTGCGCGATCACACACCCGAACTGATCACCCGCGTCGTCAACGTCGTCGATCTGATGGCGTTGCTGACCCCCACCGAGCATCCCCACGGATTCGGGGAGCGGGTTTTCCTCGATCTGTTCACCGCGCAGACCGACGTCGTGTTCGCATTCCACGGATACTCGCGTGCCGTGCACGAACTGATTCACGGGCGTCCGAGTCCCGAGCGCTTCCACGTTCGCGGATTCAGTGAACAGGGAACAACCACAACACCGTTCGACATGGTTGTCCTCAACAAGATGAGCCGCTACCACCTGGTGATCGAGGCGCTACGACGCTCCAAGCGTCGGCCGGCCGGGGCGTCCGAGTTGGCGGAGTTCTGCCGCACACAGCTCGAAAAGCACTCGCGTTACATCGTCGAGCACCTCGAAGACATGCCGGAAGTAGAAAACTGGACCTGGTCCTGAAATTCAGGACCAGGCCCAGTTGGGTCTGAACAATTTCGGCTCAGTGCAGTGCAGCTCAGTTCATGGGCAGTGGCACTGCGCCGCGAGCTGCCAACATGTCGGTCATCAGCTTGGACTCGCTCTGCTGCGTGTTGACCATCGTCTGCGCCAGGCTGCGCACCGGCCCCTCGGTGGCGTCGGCTGCTGCGTACTCCATCATCGGAAGCCCACCTTCGTGGTGACGAAGCATCAGCTGCAGGAACAAAGTGTCGAGTTGCAGACCTTCCGCTGCGCGGAGAGCCGCAAGGTCCTCGGGGGACGCCATGCCGGGCATCGTGTCGACCGGCCCGGAATGACTCATGTCCATCGTGGCCGAAGTCCCGTGCGATCCATGGCCGGAGCCCGAATCGGACGACATCCACTCCATGTACGGGCCCACCTTGGACAGCGGCTGATCCCACATAGTCAGCCACGCCTGCATCTGACCGAGCTGGTTCTGCTGCGTGGTCAAGATGTCGAACGCGAGCGTGCGTACGTCGTTGTCGGTGGACTTCGTCAGGGCGATGGACGCCATGTCGACGGCCTGGCTGTGATGCACGCTCATGTCCTGCGCGAAGCCCACGTCCACCGAATCCGAAGCCGGAACGGTCAGTGACGACTTCGCATCGGGTCCGAGGAGGTTGGTCAGTGCGCCGAGCGCAAAACCGACGGCGATCGCGCCGATCAGACCGATGATCAGCAGTGCGGTGCGCTGACTCGGCTTCGAAGACTGATCGGTGTTCGTCGAACTATCCACCGGCGGGAATCTGTTCGTCGGTGGCCGGGGTAGCGCCCGTGCCGTCCATCTGGATGGCGTCGGCGCCCGGAGGTGTCGGATCGAACGGCGACGTCGACGGAGTGAACAGCGGGTTGGTGCAGCTCGCGCCGACCTCGGGGTAGACGTTCGGGTTCTGGTTCAGCGCAGTGATGAACTGATCGATGCGATCGTCGTCGGCCTTGTCGATCTCGAGGCGATGGCCCCACGACTGCAGAGAAATGGGGCTGCTCTGACCGGGGTACGGCGACATCAGCATGTAGGACTTGCCGTTCACGCGTCCGGCGAGACTGTCGATCTGGTCCTGGTCGACGAGATCGGGGTTGTACGTGATCCAGATGGCGCCGTGCTCGAGCGAGTGGACGGCGTTCTCGGTGCGAATCGGGTCGGCGTACACGGTTCCGGTGCAGTTAGCCCAGGTGGCGTCGTGCGGGCCACCGAACGGCGGGGTCTGGTCGTACGCCACGCGCTGAGTGGAATCGACGTGCTGGCCGGCCGGGTACTCGATCTTGAGGACGCCGTCGATCTTGTCGGACGGATCCTTGTTCTCGGAGCTGTACTTGTACGGCTCGAGGGCCTGCCGCTCCTCGACCTTGGGCCACAGATTGATACCGAGCACGGCGATGAGTGCGAGCACAGCCACACCGGCGCCGATCGACAGCCAGGGGATCTGGCGGGGAGCGGGGACGCCGCCCTTGCCCTTCTTGGCCGGCCGACTGTTCTTGTTGGCGGCCTTGATGGCCTTGGCTGATTTGGCCCCGGAGTTCTTGTTGGGACCGCGACTATCGGAACCGCTTGGCATCGATTGGGCTCTTTCGGTGTGTGGGCTTGAGGTGTGGCGCGCCCGCGCATGAAGGTACGCGGTGGTAGCTCGGGCATTACCACTGTACTTTCCGAGTCTGAGGGCAAACTTTGAGAGTGGCGTGCGACACGCCACAGCGGCCCCGCGCACGTTCACGGAGAGCGAGGCGTGAGGCGAGTCTCCACTTCCGGTGTGCAGGCAATAGGATGAATACCTGTGACTCCAGCTGACCTTGCCGAACTGCTCCGCGGAACCGCAGCGAGCGTCCTTGCCGATCGTGGCCTCGACGTATCCGTGCTACCCGAAACCCTCACCGTCGAGCGACCACGCAACCCCGAGCACGGCGATTACGCCACCAACATTGCCATGCAGGTAGCCAAGAAGGTCGGCACGAATCCCCGCGAGCTGGCGGGCTGGATCGCCGAAGCCCTCACCGCTGCCGACGGAATCGAATCCGCCGAGATCGCCGGGCCCGGCTTCCTCAACATTCGGTTGGACAAGGACGCCCAGGGCGCGATCGTCGTGTCGGTTCTCGAAGCCGGTGCGTCGTACGGCTCGGGTGACTCCCTCGCCGGCAAGAAGATCAACCTCGAATTCGTCTCCGCCAACCCCACCGGACCGATTCACCTCGGTGGAACCCGTTGGGCCGCAGTCGGAGACGCGCTCGGACGCATTCTGTCCGCGCAGGGTGGTTTGGTAACACGTGAGTACTACTTCAACGATCACGGTGCCCAGATCGACCGCTTCTCGCGTTCGCTGATCGCTGCAGCGAAGGGTGAACCTGCTCCCGAAGACGGTTACGCCGGTGCATACATCGCCGACATCGCCGCCTCGGTTCTGAAGCAGCGTCCCGACGTCATGGATCTGCCTGCCGACGAGCAGCAGGAAACCTTCCGCGCCATCGGCGTCGAATTGATGTTCACGCACATCAAGCAGACCCTGCACGACTTCGGCGTCGACTTCGACGTCTACTTCCACGAGAACTCGCTCTTCGAATCCGGTGCGGTCGAGAAGGCCGTCGAATCCCTCAAGGGTTCGGGCAACCTCTTCCACGAAGACGGTGCGTGGTGGCTCAAGAGCACCGACTACGGCGACGACAAGGACCGCGTCGTCATCAAGAGCGATGGCAACGCCGCCTACATCGCCGGTGACATCGCCTACTTCCAGAACAAGCGCGCCCGTGGGTTCGACCTCTGTATCTACATGCTCGGCGCCGACCATCACGGTTACATCGGCCGTCTCAAGGCTGCCGCTGCCGCATTCGGCGACGATCCGGACACCGTCGAGGTGCTGATCGGCCAGATGGTCAACCTCGTCAAGGACGGCACTGCCGTCAAGATGAGCAAGCGTGCAGGCACCGTCATCACCCTCGACGACCTGGTCGAGGCAATCGGCGTCGACGCCTCGCGTTACGTCATGATCCGCTCGTCGGTCGACTCGAGCATCGACATCGACCTCGACCTGTGGACCAAGACCAGCAGCGAGAACCCCGTCTACTACGTGCAGTACGCGCACGCACGCCTCTCGGCGATCGCCCGCAACGCCGCAGACCTCGGTCTGTCCGCCGACGCGAGCAACCTCGCCCTGCTCACCGTCGAGCAGGAGGGTGACCTCATCCGCACGATCGGCGAGTATCCACGCGTCGTGTCGAGCGCTGCGAATCTGCGTGAGCCGCACCGTATTGCCCGCTACCTCGAAGAACTCGCGGGTGCGTACCACCGCTTCTACGGCGCGTGCCGCATCCTTCCGCAAGGCGACGAAGACGCCACCGACGTGCACCGCGCGCGTCTGGCTCTCTGCGCCGCCACCCGACAGGTCCTGGCCAACGGTCTCGAACTGCTCGGCGTCACCGCACCGGAGCAAATGTGAACGCGCACCCCGCCGGCCCCAAGCACGCCGAGCAGTTGCAGGCCCCCGGCTTGCCCGACCGTCCGACCAGCCCCGAAGCCTTCGGCGAACTCTCACCGCAGGTGTGGCCGCGCAACGCTTCTCGTGGCGACGACGGTGAAGTGACCCTCGCGGGTGTCAAGGTCGGTGAACTTGCCGAGAAGTACGGCACCCCGCTGTTCGTCATCGACGAGGACGACTTCCGCTCGCGCTGCCGTGACATGGCCCGCGCCTTCGGCCCGGATGCCAAGGTGCACTACGCATCCAAGGCATTCCTCTGTGGCGAGATCGCACGCTGGGTCGCCGACGAAGGCCTCTCGCTCGACGTCTGCTCCGGCGGCGAACTGGCGATCGCGTTGCACGCGGACTTCCCGGCCGAGCGAATTGCCATGCACGGCAACAACAAGTCAGTCGCCGAACTGGCCGCTGGTGTCGCCGCGGGCGTCGGACACGTCGTGCTCGACTCGTCGATCGAGATCGACCGACTCGATCGTGTCGCCGGTGAGGCCGGTGTCGTTCAGGACGTGTTGATCCGACTGACCGTCGGCGTCGAAGCGCATACTCACGAATTCATCTCCACCGCACACGAGGACCAGAAGTTCGGTTTCTCGCTGGCCGGGGGAGCGGCGATCGACGCGGTCCGTCGCGTCTTCGCTGCCGACAACTTGCGCCTGGTCGGCCTGCACAGCCACATCGGTTCGCAGATCTTCGACGTCGACGGTTTCGAGGTGGCAGCGCACCGTGTGATCGGTTTGCTCCGCGACGTCGTCACCGAGTTCGGAGTCGAGAAGACCAAGCAGATTTCGATCATCGACCTCGGCGGCGGCATGGGGATCTCGTATATCCCCTCCGACGACCCGCCGCCCGTCGACGAACTGGCAGCAAAGCTCGGCCACATCGTGCGCAACGAGTCAGCACTGGCCGGATTGCCGGAGCCGACGCTTGCCGTCGAACCCGGCCGCGCCATCGCCGGACCTGGCACGGTGACGCTCTACGAGGTCGGCACCATCAAGGACGTCACGGTGGGTAGCTCGCTGACACGCCGCTACATCAGCGTCGACGGCGGGATGAGCGACAACATCCGCACGTCCCTCTACGGTGCGGAGTACGAAGCCAAGTTGGTTTCGCGAACTTCCGAGGCTGATCCCGTCGTTGCACGTATCGTCGGTAAGCACTGCGAGTCCGGTGACGTGGTCATTCGGGACACCTGGATGCCCGAGGACGTCGGGCCCGGTGATTTACTAGCGGTAGCAGCGACCGGTGCATACTGCTATTCGATGTCGAGCAGGTACAACCTGCTCACCCGCCCAGCCGTGGTGGCGGTGCGTGACGGAGTCTCACGCGTGATTCTGCGGAGGGAAACAGTGGAAGATCTGCTCAGCTTGGAGGTATCGCAGTGACGAGCGAATCGGCGCATCGCGCTATCGGTGTGGCCGTTCTCGGCCTCGGCAACGTCGGGAGCGAGGTCGTCCGGATCATTCGTGAGCAGGCCGAGGAACTCGAAGCTCGCGTCGGCGCCCCGTTGGAACTGCGGGGGGTTGCCGTCCGCCGTATCGGCTCGGACCGCGGAATTCCCGAGGAACTGCAGACGACGGACGCCGAGTCCCTGGTCGGTCGTGACGACGTCGACATCGTGGTCGAGGTGATCGGCGGAATCGAGCTCCCTCGCAAGCTGATTCTCTCTTCGCTCAACTCCGGCAAGTCGGTCGTGACCGCCAACAAGGCGCTGCTCGCGGACCACACCGGTGAATTGGCGGAGGCTGCAGAGGCCAACTCTGTCGACCTGTACTTCGAGGCCGCTGTTGCCGGCGCGATCCCCGTGATCCGCCCGCTCACACAGTCGTTGGCCGGAGACCGTGTCAACAAGGTCGCCGGAATCGTGAACGGCACCACCAATTTCATCCTTTCGGCGATGGACGAGACCGGCGCCGACTACGAAGAGACCTTGGCCGAAGCCGGACGCCTCGGATACGCGGAAGCCGACCCGACCGCGGACGTCGAAGGCTACGACGCCGCGGCGAAGGCAGCGATCCTCGCGTCGATCGCGTTCCACACCCGCGTCACTGCCGCGGACGTGTACCGCGAAGGAATCTCCACGATCACCTCCGCCGACCTGGCTTCGGCGAAGGCACTCGACTGCACGATCAAGTTGCTCTCGATCTGCGAGCGCATCGTCACGCCCAAGGGCAAGGAGCGGATTTCCGCTCGCGTGTACCCGGCGCTGGTTCCGCTCAGCCATCCGCTGGCCTCGGTCAACGGCGCGTTCAACGCCGTTGTCGTGGAAGCAGAGAACGCCGGCCGGCTCATGTTCTACGGCCAGGGTGCAGGCGGCGCCCCCACCGCTTCCGCGGTGATGGGTGACCTGGTGATGGCTGCGCGCAACAAGGTTCACGGCGGACGCGGCCCCCGCGAGTCCAAGTACGCCAAGCTCAAGGTCGCCCCGATGGGCGACATCCTCACGCGCTACTACGTGAACATGGAGGTCGCGGACAAGGAAGGTGTGCTGTCCGCAGTCGCCGCCGAGTTCGCCAAGCACGGCGTGAGCATCTCCGTCGTCCGCCAGGAGGGCGCCGGCGCCGGCGCGCGTCTGGTGGTCGTCACTCATGTAGCAACCGACGCGGCTCTCTCCGAGACCGTGGCGGCCCTCAACGAACTCGAATTCGTCACCGCTGTGACCAGCGTGCTGCGACTGGAAGGCACTGAACAATGACCGGCATCGTCAACCCCGTCCACAAGGCATGGCCGGGTCTCATCGAGGCATACCGGGACCGTCTCGCGATCGGTGACAACTGGAAGACCGTCACCCTGCGCGAAGGCGGCACCCCGCTCCTGCCGGCCGGCCACCTCTCCGAGATCACCGGCTGCGACGTCTACCTCAAGGTCGAGGGCCTCAACCCCACCGGTTCCTTCAAGGACCGCGGCATGACGATGGCCGTCACCGACGCCTTGGCCCGTGGCCAGCGCGCAGTTCTGTGCGCGTCCACCGGCAACACCTCCGCCTCGGCCGCTGCGTATGCAGCCAAGGCCGGCATGACCTGCGCCGTGCTCATCCCGCAGGGCAAGATCGCCATGGGCAAGCTTGCGCAGGCAGTCATGCACGGCGCCAAGATCATTCAGGTCCAGGGCAACTTCGACGACTGCCTCGAGCTGGCACGCAAGACCACGGCCGAATTCCCCACCATCGGTCTCGTCAACTCGGTCAACCCGGTGCGCATCGAAGGCCAGAAGACCGCGGCATTCGAGATCATGGACGTCCTCGGCAAGGCTCCCGACGTGCACGCACTCCCGGTCGGAAACGCCGGTAACATCACCGCGTACTGGCGCGGATACTCCGAGTACTACGCGGACGGTCTGACCACGGTCAAGCCCCGCATGCTCGGTGTCCAGGCAGCCGGAGCGGCTCCGCTGGTCAACGGTGCACCCGTCAAGGATCCCGAAACCATCGCCACCGCAATCCGAATCGGTTCTCCCGCGTCCTGGAACGGCGCTGTCGCCGCGAAGGAAGAGTCGAACGGTGCATTCCGTGCCGCCACCGACGAGAAGATCCTCGAGGCTTACCGTCTGATCGCCGCCACCGAGGGCGTCTTCGTCGAACCGGCGTCGGCAGCCAGTGTCGCCGGCCTGCTCGCCGCACGTGCAGAGGGCTGGCTCGAGCCGGGCCTGACCGTCGTGTGCACGGTGACCGGTAACGGTCTCAAGGATCCTGACACGGCTTTGAAGGGTATGCCGAACGTCGAGCCGATCGGTGTCGATCCCGTTGCCGTCGCGGCTGCCCTCGAGCTTGCATAGTGTCCGTGGATTCATCGACCACTCCGCGGAATCCGGTGTCTGACATGACTATAACCCTGCCTATCGGCCTTTCGGTGACTGCTCGCGTCCCGGCCTCGAGTGCGAACTTGGGGCCGGGGTTCGACACCCTCGGCCTGGCGTTGGGGTTGTACGACGAAATCGTAGTCACCACAACGGATTCAGGCCTTCAGATCCGCGTCGAAGGTGAAGGCGCTGCCGACGTACCCTGGGGTCCTTCGCATCTCGTGGTCCGCGCCATCGAGCGTGGTCTCGAAGCGGCCGGAGTGTGGGCCAGTGGCCTGGACGTGTTGTGTCGCAACGCGATTCCACATTCGCGCGGGTTGGGATCCTCGGCTTCCGCGGCTGTCGGTGGATTGGCAGCAGCCAACGGTCTGGCGCGCGCTCTCGATGCCGAGATCGGCTTGACGGAAGAGCAGTTGGTTCAACTCTCGTCCGAGTTCGAAGGTCACCCGGACAACGCGTCTGCCAGTGTTCTCGGTGGCGCAGTCGTCTCGTGGAGTTGCCCACCGGCCGTCGAAGGCGACGAGCCGATCTACTCCGCGGCCAAACTCGACGTCCATCCCGACATCCGTGCTGTGGCACTGGTTCCCGAGGAGCGGTCGTCCACCGCACACACTCGCGGGCTCCTGCCCGAATTGGTTCCGCACCAGGATGCCTCGTTCAACGCGAGCCGCAGCGCGCTCGCCGTCGTTGCGCTCACTGCTCGGCCCGATCTGTTGATGGCGGCCACCGAGGATCGCCTGCATCAGGCACAGCGCGCACCCGCGCTTCCGCTCACGACGCGATGGATCGGGATCCTGCGCGAGGCGGGTATTGCTGCGACCGTTTCGGGAGCCGGCCCCACCGTGTTGGCGCTCAGCACAGAACCTTTCCCCGACGAACTCGCGGAAGCGGCGCGGGCAGACGGACTACGTGTGCTCGAATTGGACATCGCCGACGGCGTCGAAGTATCCACGACGACGGTCTGATCCCTGCCTTGGTCCAGGTGATCGCCCACTACCGATCGGTAGTGAACTGACACACCCAGTCGTCCAAATTCTTGCCGGACTCAGGTTTGGGCGCTATCCTGGGCTATGTCCGTACATCGTGCGCGTCAGTCGCCGGTGCATCACCAGGGGGCAAAACTCCTTCCCAATCGGGGTCCACAGTCCTTGGCATGATTCTCGCAGGCATGATCCTCACGCTTGTACCTTCTCCGAAGGTTTGAATCCTCCGCGGATCGAACACTCAGAGGTTCCATCACTCTGGGGTTCAACACACGGGGGAGTGAATCGTCGACGAAGGCGCGTTGGGCAGGTTTGCGAGCGCATGAAAAGTTTGAGGCGAGAGTTTCCGACAATCATGTGACGGCGGACAAGCCGGCAGTTCTGGACAGCAACCACGTACGGCACCACCGAGTTCGGTATTCAATCGAACTGCGGGACGAACCCTCGACTTTGCGCAGTGCGAGTGAGGGAAGGAAAGGACCTCCGTGACCGATACGGACCTCATCGCCACTTCTGCACCCGCCGGGTCGGAATCAGGCGACAATTCTCAGGCGTCATCTTCAGCATCGAACGGTGCGGTGGCGACCTCCACGAAGCGTGCCGAAACGCGCCGTGGTGCCGGACTCTCCGGCATGGTGCTCACCGAACTCCGCACTCTTGCGGGTGAACTGGGCATCAAAGGCACTTCCGGCATGCGCAAGGGTGACCTGATCGCAGCCATCAAAGAGCGCCAGGGCGGCAGCGCAAAGGCTGCACCCGCACAGAGTGAACTCACTCTCGACGACGCACCCGTTGCGCGCACTCGTGCCAAGAGCACTCGCGCCGCACGCACCGAAACCCCCGCAGCCGAAACAGCTCCGGCAGCCGAATCGGCTCCTGCCGAGGCCGCGCCTGCGCGTACCGAATCCGCCGAGGATTCCGATCAGAGCGCACCCCGTCGCGGACGTCAGCGTCGTGGCGCCGCTCGTCGTGCAGGTTCACCCGACCAGGGCGAACTGAGCATCGAGCAGGAAGCTCCTTCGGCGAAGTCCGACGCGGACACCGCGAAGGCCGCCGATTCTTCGAAGGTCGCCGAGACCGCCAAGGCCGAGGCTCCGGCCGAGCGTCCTGCGCGCACCGAGGGCAAGTCCGACGCTGATCAGGCTCCTGCCGAGCAGGGCAACGAGCGTCCCCGCCGCGAGCGAAACCGGGACAACCAGGGCCAGCGGGACAACCAGGGCCAGCGCGAGAACCAGGGCAACCGGGGTAACCAGGATCGCCAGGACCGTCAGGATCGCGGCAATCAGAACAACGCCGGCCAGAACAACGCCGGTCCTCGCACGGACAACCGCAACAACGGGCCGGACGACGACGAAGAGGGTGGACGCGGACGCCGCGGACGCCGTTTCCGCGAGCGCCGTGGCCGTGGTCGCGATCGCGGTGAGGGTGGCGCACCCAACGATTCACGCGAGACCGAGATTCGTGAGGACGACGTCCTGCAGCCGGTCGCCGGCATCCTCGACGTCCTCGACAATTACGCCTTCGTGCGTACGTCCGGGTACCTCGCCGGCCCCAACGACGTCTACGTCTCCATGAACCTGATCCGCAAGAACGGCCTTCGCCGTGGCGACGCCATCACCGGTGCCGTCCGCGTCTCGCGTGACGGTGAGCAGGGTAGCCAGCGTCAGAAGTTCAACCCGCTGGTCCGTATCGACACGGTCAACGGCGGCGACGTCGAGGCCGCGAAGAAGCGCCCCGAGTTCAACAAGCTCACGCCGCTGTACCCGAACCAGCGTCTGCGCCTCGAGACCGAGCAGCACATTCTCACCACGCGTGTCATCGACCTGGTGATGCCCATCGGTAAGGGCCAGCGCGCCCTCATCGTGAGCCCGCCCAAGGCCGGTAAGACCAGCGTGTTGCAGGCGATCGCGAATGCCGTCGCCACCAACAATCCTGAGTGCTACCTGATGGTCATCCTCGTGGACGAGCGTCCCGAGGAAGTGACCGACATGCAGCGCAGCGTGAAGGGTGAGGTCATTTCCTCCACCTTCGACCGCCCGCCGGGAGATCACACCGCAGTTGCCGAGCTGGCAATCGAGCGTGCGAAGCGCCTGGTCGAGATGGGTAAGGACGTCGTCGTACTGCTCGACTCCATCACGCGTCTGGGTCGTGCGTACAACAACTCCTCGCCGGCGTCGGGACGCATCCTCTCCGGTGGTGTCGACTCGACGGCGCTCTACCCGCCGAAGCGTTTCCTCGGTGCTGCCCGCAACATCGAGAACGGTGGATCGCTCACCATCATCGCTACCGCAATGGTCGAGACCGGATCCACCGGCGACACCGTGATCTTCGAAGAGTTCAAGGGCACCGGCAACGCCGAGCTCAAGCTCGATCGCAAGATCGCCGAACGCCGCGTGTTCCCGGCCGTGGACGTCAACCCGTCCAGCACGCGTAAGGACGAGTTGCTCCTGAGCCCGGACGAAGCTGCGGTGCTGCACAAGCTCCGTCGCGTCCTGTCCGGTCTGGACTCGCATCAGGCCATCGATCTGCTGATCGATCGACTGAAGAAGAGCAAGAACAACCTCGAGTTCCTGATGCAGGTCTCCAAGACCGCACCGGGTGCGATCGACGACTGATCGACTCGACGTCAAAGGCCCACAACCAGCTGGTTGTGGGCCTTTTGCGTGGGCGGAACAAAACCGAGGGGCAGTGCGTTGACAACTTCGTACAGCCACCCCGAGGCGTGCGAGACGCGGATTATCCGGTGAGGTACCGCATCTGGCATACTGAACGGCCGAGTCCGGTTCCGGTTCACGATGTCGATTGGCGACGTCGACCCGGCGACCATTGAAAGGGACACCATGAAGGCAGGAATCCACCCAACCTACGTAGCGACCACCGTCGTCTGCGGTTGCGGTAACACGTTCGAGACCCACAGCACCAAGGAGTCCGGACGCATCAACGTCGAGGTTTGCTCGCAGTGCCACCCGTTCTACACGGGCAAGCAGAAGATTCTCGACACCGGTGGACGCGTCGCTCGCTTCGAGGCTCGCTACGGCAAGCGCGCAGACAGCAAGGTCCCGGCCACCGAGTCCTAGCTGTTCCGCCGACGCCCGATCTGCCATGCGCAGATCGGGCGTCGGCTTTTTTGTGCCTGCACTCGGTTTGCGCGTTTCCCGGGTCCCGGCGTCGAAATACCTTCAAGCGCGCACCGTAGGAATCGAAACTCAGAGCGGAGCGAACCATGGCAGGCGCAACCCAGCCCTCGGCCATCGACGACATCTTGGCGGAGCACGCCGGTCTCGAAGCACAGATGTCCGATCCGGCGCTGCACAACGACCCTGCCGCTGCCAGGCGCGTCGGTAAGCGGTTCTCCGAGCTCTCGCCGATCATGTCGACGTACAACAAGCTCACCGCTGCGCAGGACGATCTGGAAGCCGCGCGCGAACTAGCCGCCGACGATTCCAGCTTCGCCGCCGAGATCCCCGATCTCGAAGCCGAGGTCGCGCAGCTCGAGCAGACGCTTACCGATCAGTTGGCGCCGCGTGATCCGCATGACGGCGACGACATCGTCCTCGAAGTGAAGTCCGGTGAGGGCGGCGAAGAATCCGCGCTCTTCGCCTCGGACCTGGCCCGCATGTACGTCCGCTACGCGGAACGGCATGGCTGGCGCGTCGAGATTCTCGACGCGACGGTCTCCGATCTCGGCGGATACAAGGAAGCCACGCTGTCGATCAAGAGCAAGTCGGACACCCCGGACGGAGTGTGGGCGCGGCTGAAGTTCGAGGGCGGCGTTCACCGCGTCCAGCGAGTGCCCGTCACCGAATCCCAGGGACGCGTTCACACTTCGGCTGCCGGCGTTCTGGTCTACCCGGAGCCCGAAGAGGTCGAGCAGGTCCAGATCGACGAAAGTGACCTGCGTATCGACGTCTACCGTTCGTCCGGCAAGGGCGGTCAGGGCGTCAACACGACCGACTCTGCTGTCCGAATCACGCACCTTCCGACCGGCATCGTCGTCACCTGCCAGAACGAGCGTTCGCAGCTCCAGAACAAGGCGCGCGCCATGCAGGTCCTTGCAGCCCGTTTGCAGGTAGTCGCCGAGGAAGCCGCGGACGCTGAAGCGTCGGCAGGTCGCCAGAGTCAGGTTCGGACGGTGGACCGTTCGGAGCGCATCCGCACCTACAACTTCCCCGAGAACCGCATCACCGATCACCGCATCGGATTCAAGTCGCACAACCTCGACGCGGTGCTCGACGGTGAGCTCGACGCACTTCTCGATGCATTGGGCAAGGCGGACCGAGAGGCGCGTCTCGCGGCCGAGTAGATGCAGACCATGACTGACCTCCATCCCGCCGGGAACTCGGTGAACCGCGTGTCGGTCGAGCGTGGCAGGCTGTACCCGTGAGTCGACTTCCACTTCGTTTGGCGCTGATCGAAGCTGCAAAACAGCTCGACGCCGCAGGTGTGCCCAGCCCACGCACCGACGCCGAGTTGTTGGCATCCCACCTGCTCGGGGTCGAACGCACGCGTCTCGGACTGATTCCGTTGGTCGATCCCGAGGTCATCGCGGCGTTCGACGAGTTGGTTGCCCAACGGGTGAAGCGGATTCCGTTGCAGCACATCATCGGAGTCGCGTCGATGGGCAACATCGACGTCGCTGTCGGGCCGGGTGTCTTCATTCCGCGGCCGGAAACCGAACTGCTCATGGGTTGGGCACTCTCGTTCCTCGAAGGTTGCGGAAGCAAGCCGCCGGTAGTTCTGGACCTGTGTACGGGATCGGGTGTACTCGCGCTGTCCATCGCCGAGGCCCGTCCGGACGCCGTCGTTCACGCCGTGGAGAAGGAGCCCGCCGCGTTGGCGTGGGCGCGTCGTAATGCTGCCGACCGCGAGGCCGCCGGTGATACACCGATCCATCTGCATCAGGGCGATGTCACCGATCGGAACCTGTTGCCAGGGCTCGAGGGCGGCGTCGATCTGGTCGTTTCCAATCCGCCGTACATCCCCGAAGGCGTGCAATTGCAGCCTGAGGTCATGGATTACGACCCGCACACCGCGTTGTTCGGTGGCGTCGACGGTCTGTCCGTCATCAAACCCATGATCAGCAACATCGCGCGGTGGCTTCGAATCGGCGGCGCGGCAGGCATCGAGCACGACGACACCAACGGGGACGGCGTCGCTGCGCTGTTCTCGGCGCGCCGGGTATTCGGCGAGGTCGCGCAGCATCCAGATCTTGCCGGTCGTCCGCGATTCGTCGTCGCCAGACGTGTCGCCACCGACGTCGAAGCACAGCGGAATCGAACGCCCGAAGCGCAGAGTGAAAGGATGGCTGAGTGAGCACCGTGTACGACTGCAGTCAGACAGATTCCCGAACCGCAGGCTTGGCCGCCGCGAAGAACGCGCTCAAGGCCGGCCGACTCGTAGTTCTCCCTACCGACACCCTTTACGGACTCGCCGCCGACGCGTTCGACAGCGAAGCTGTCACGAGTCTTTTGCGCGCCAAGGGACGCGGGCGAGACATGCCCGTCCCGGTTCTGGTCGGATCGTGGAACACCATCGACGGGCTCGTCTACAGCGTGCGCCCGCAGGCACGGGATCTGATCCGCGCATTCTGGCCCGGCGGACTGAGCCTGGTCGTCGAGCAGGCGCCTTCACTTGCCTGGGACCTCGGTGATACCCGCGGAACCGTCATGCTCCGCATGCCCTTGCATCCGGTTGCTCTCGAACTGTTGCGCGATGTCGGACCGCTTGCCGTCTCGAGCGCCAACATTTCGGGGCGTCCGCCGGCAACTACCGTCGAGGAAGCCCGAGATCAGCTCGGCGGATCTGCCAGCGTGTATCTCGACGGGGGCAAGGCCGAACACGCCGTTGCTTCCACGATCGTCGACCTGACCGGCAATTCACCGCGTATCTTGCGAGTGGGTGCCGTCTCGGCAGAATCCATCGCCGAGGTATTGGGCACCAGTCCGGAAAGTCTCGTAGAGGGAGTTTCGTAACGATGGTCGGCGCCGGCGGCGAGCGCGCGGGGGAATCCACGTATTGGGGACCGGATTTCGGTGAGCTTGCCACGGCAGACCCCGAGATCGCGGCTGTTGCGCTGGCCGAACTCGAGCGTCAGCGCGACGGACTTCAACTCATCGCGAGCGAGAACTTCACCAGCCCTGCCGTACTGGCTGCCTTGGGTTCGACCCTGAGCAACAAGTACGCCGAGGGCTATCCGGGTCGGCGTTACTACGGCGGGTGCGAGTACGTCGACGTAGCCGAGAATCTGGCGATCGATCGGGCAAAGGCGCTGTTCGGCGCCGAGCACGTCAACGTCCAACCGCATTCGGGGGCCACTGCGAATCTCGCGGTGTACGCCGCATTCGCCAAGCCCGGCGACACCGTATTGGCGATGAGTCTGCCGCACGGTGGGCATCTGACTCACGGGTCTCGCGTCAGCTTTTCTGGGCAGTGGTTCACCACCGTTCCCTATCACGTCGATTCGGCCACCGAATTGATCGACTACGACGAGGTTCGCACCCTGGCTCTGGCGCACAAGCCGAAAATCATCGTCGCCGGCGCGACCGCGTACTCCCGCACCATCGACTTCGCAGCCTTCCGCTCGATCGCAGACGAGGTCGGTGCGATCCTGTGGGTCGACGCCGCCCACTTCATCGGACTGGTGGCAGGCCGGGCGATACCTTCGTGCGTTCCGTACGCCGACGTCGTCTCCGCGACGACGCACAAAGTCCTCAGAGGCCCGCGCGGCGGAATGATCCTGTGCCGCAGCGAGCACGCCTCGGCTGTAGATCGCGCGGTGTTCCCCTTCATTCAAGGCGGCCCGATGATGCATGCGATCGCCGGGAAGGCGGTTGCCTTCAAGGAAGCGTCGACGCCGGAATATCGTTGGTATGCACAGGAAGTGGTTGCCAACGCATCGGCACTCGCGCAGTCGTTGGAAGCTCGCGGCCTGCGCACCGTGTCCGGTGGAACCGACACACATCTGGCGCTTCTCGACCTGCGCGCAAGCGGTGTCACCGGAGTCGACGCCGAGCGTAGGTGCGGACTGGCTTCGATCACGCTCAACAAGAACGCGATTCCGTTCGATCCGCAGTCGCCCGCCGTCACGTCCGGAATCCGCGTCGGGTCCGCGGCCGTGACGACCCAGGGTTTCAACCGCTCCGACATGAGCGTGGTGGGGGAGTTGATCGCGCGCGCAGTTGTCGCGGACCCCGCCACCACGTCAGGAGAGGCCGAGTTGGCAGCAGTTGCCGACGGCGTTCGCGAACTGGTCCGGGCAAAGCCTGCCTATGCCCGCCAGACGGGTGATCTCGAGCAGTGATCACTTCCTACGAGGCGACCACGTATCTGGCACAGGGTGGCGGGGGAGCGGGTGTTCCCATCCGTGAACTTTTGCTCGTGCTGTGTACGGCGGCGGTGGTGACCTACCTGGCGACTGGCGCAGTCCGGTTGTTGGCGCTGAGGTTCGGCGCTGTCGCGATTCCTCGTGATCGGGACGTTCACGTCGAGCCGATTCCGCGCCTCGGTGGCGTCGGAATGTATGTCGGCATGGCTGTCGGTCTGCTGTTCGCGCAGCAATTACCCGCGCTCACAAGAGGTTTCGGCTTCGGCAGTCCTGACGTACACGCTGCGCTCGTAGCTGGCGCCGTCATCGTCCTCGTGGGTGTGATCGACGACAGGTGGGGCCTCGACGCCCTCACCAAATTTGTCGGTCAGGTGACTGCTGCCGGCGTTCTCGTGGTGATGGGCGTCAGCTGGTTCATCATCTACAACCCGTTCGGCGGTGACGGTGGGTCCACCATCATCCTCGATCAGATTCAATCCGGACTGTTCACCGTTGCTGTTGCCGTCGCGACCATCAACGCCATGAATTTTGTCGACGGTCTCGACGGATTGGCCGCCGGGTTGGGTCTGATCGCGGCGCTCGCCATCCTCATCTTCTCGATCGGTCTTCTCCACGATCAGGGCGGCGACGCGAGTGTCTACCCGCCGGCGATGATCGCGGCGGCTTTGGCAGGCGCTTGTCTCGGTTTTCTTCCACACAACTTCAATCCAGCGCGCATTTTCATGGGCGATTCCGGGTCGATGTTGATCGGTCTCATGCTGGCCGCGATCTCCACCAGTGCATCCGGTCGTATTCCGCTGACTGCCTACGGAACCCGCGACCTCGTCGGCCTCCTCGCGCCGTTGTTGCTGGTCGGGGCTGTGATGTTCATCCCGATGCTGGACATGCTCCTGGCCGTGATCCGCCGGACGAAAGCGGGCGTCAGTCCGTTCAGTCCGGACAAGATGCACCTGCATCATCGCCTCTTGCAGATCGGACACACGCACCGACGAGTTGTGCTGGTCATCTACCTGTGGGTCAGCGTCCTGGCGTTCGGTGCCGTCGGATCCTCGCTGCTCAATCGTCAGCTGGTTGTTGTACTCGTCGCGGCCGGTTTGGTTCTTGCGTTGTTCTTCACTGCGGTGCCTTCCCTGATCGATCGCAAGCAGCAGCGTCGCTAGCCAAGTTTTCCGATCCATTACCCTTGGGCATCGTGACGAACACGCCGCAGCCTGTACCTGCCTCGCAACCCATCCCTGATTCGACCGCCGCCATGAAGTCGGCCGTGAAGTGGGGTGTGATGGGGCTGATCGCGCTGGCCGTGGTCGGCGCGCTCCTGGGCGGGCTCTTCGCCGGTAAGGAAGGCGTCTACGGCGCTTTGATCGGCGCAGCCGTCGGCGGCGGGTTCATCCTGTTCACGGCGCTGGGCGTGCTGCTCACAGCGAAGTTGCCTGCGCTCACGGCCGGTGCAGTTCTTCTCGGCACGTGGCTGCTGAAGATGATTCTCGCGATGGTTGTTCTCTTTGTCCTCTCGGACATGGATTTCTACAACAAGACCGCCCTCGTCCTGGTCATCATCATGTCGCTGGTCGTGGTGCTCGGTGCGGAGACTTACGGCGTCCTGGGAACCAAAACTCCGTACGTCGATCCCGCTCCCAGCAGCAACGTCGACGACGACGAGTAGTACTACAAGAGGTAACTAATCGGACTTCCAGGTACCCCATCTACACAATGTCGTAGATGACTTGATAAGGTTCGGTTCAAGCGAGAGCAATGGTGGGCCGAGTAACACTCAGCCGACGATGCCATGTGCTCGCAGGTGGTCGAAATTCTGACCACTGAGTCGACGAGAGTCGCCGACACCGACAGACGCCAGGCCCCTCTAGGGTTCTCCAGCTGCTGACGAATGCGCGAGTCGAACTTGTCGACTTGTAGATCGTCAATGTCCGATCGAACCGCAGTCAATGATGGCTGCGGACCGACTACGGGAGAGAACGCTGAGCGTCACCACCCTGGCCGCGGATGAATTCCATGCGCCGTCACTAGACGATTTTTTCCCGCCCTCCGTGTTGATTCACGCGGGCCCCTTCGAGCTCGACCGTCTGATGCTGATTCGTCTGCTGATGTCGGTGCTGGTCGCAGCCTTCTTCGTGATCGCAATGCGCAGCCCTCGACTGGTTCCCCGTGGACTGCAGAACGCAGCTGAGCTCGCGCTCGACTTCGTTCGTATCAACATCGCCGAGGAGATCCTGGGCAAGGAACAGGGCAAGCGCTTCCTGCCGGTCATCACGACGATCTTCTTCATCGTGGTCGCCAGCAACCTGGCCAGCGTCATTCCCTTCCTGAACATCTCGCCGAACGCACGAATCGGTATGCCGCTGGTACTCGCAGCGCTCGCCTACATCGTGTTCAACTACGTGGGAATCAAGAAGTACGGCTTCTTCAAGTACGTCAAGAGCAGCATCGTCGTTCCCGGCGTCCCGCTGCCCCTGCACTTCCTGTTGGTGCCCATCGAGTTCATCTCGACCTTCATCCTGCGCCCGTTCACGCTGATGGTTCGTCTCATGGCCAACATGTTGGCCGGCCACATCCTGCTGGTGCTGTTCTTCAGCGCGACGAACTACTTCCTCTTCGTGTCCGGCGGATTCCAGGCGATCTTCGGTGTTCCGTCGATCATTGCCGGTATCGCATTCACGTTCTTCGAGCTGCTGGTCATCTTCCTGCAGGCTTACGTGTTCGCGCTGCTGACCGCGGTGTACATCGATCTGGCGCTCCACGCCGACGAGCACTGACCTTTTACCTCCTCACCAGCTACACCAAGAACTGAGCCTCTTGCCGAATCCGGCGGAGGTCAACAGAAAGGGAACGGAACACCATGAGCCTCGCATACCTGGCACAGGAAACTGCCGAGACTGTCTCTCGCTCCAAGGGCTTCGGAGCCATCGGCTACGGCCTCGCAGCGATCGGCCCCGGCATCGGCGTGGGTATCGTTGTTGGCAAGGCAATCGAAGGCATGGTCCGCCAGCCCGAGATGGCCGGACAGGTTCGCACCACGATGTTCCTCGGTATTGCATTCACCGAGGCCCTCGCGCTGATCGGCCTCGTCGCCGGCTTCATCTTCTAAGACCGACATGGCAGCCACCATCGCAATTCTCGCGGCGGAGGGGACGACTGAACACAACCCCCTCATCCCCGAGACATACGACATCGTGTGGTCCGCGGTCGCGCTCGTAGTAGTCGGTTTCGTCTTCTGGAAGCTCGTTCTTCCGAAGTTCCAGAAGGTCTTGGCCGAACGCACCGAGCAGATCGAGGGCGGTATACAAAAGGCCGAAGCAGCACAGGCAGAGGCAGCAGCAGCGCTCGAGCAGTACCGCGCGCAGCTCGCCGAAGCTCGTACCGAGGCAGCGCAGATCCGTGAGGAAGCGCGTACCCAGGGTCAGCAGATCATCGCTGACATGAAGGTTCAGGCGCAGGACGAGAGCGACCGCATCGTGGCCGCAGGCCACAGCCAGCTCGTCGCCCAGCGTCAGCAGATCGTCGCTGAGCTCCGCTCGGATCTCGGCAAGACCGCTGTAGACCTGGCCGAGAAGGTCATCGGGGAGTCCCTCGCCGACGACGTGAAGCGCGCCGGAACGGTTGATCGTTTCCTCAACGAGCTCGACACCGTCAGCGCTGATTCAGCCAGGAAGTGAGCAACATGTACGCAGCGAGCCGTGAAGCCTTGGCGCAGACTCGTTCTGCGCTGAGCAGTGCCCTGGGCGCCGTCTCTGCAGGAGCCGCAACTGCTGCTTCTGCTCAGGCTGGGTCCGAGCTCTTCTCGGTGGTCGAGGTACTCGACGGCCAGCGCGCTCTTCGCAGCGCGCTGGCTGACGCTTCGGCACCGGCCGCTGGTCGCCAGGCTTTGGCAGAGCAGTTGTTCTCCGGAAAGGTCGGCGCCGAGGCGCTCGCCACCGTGAAGGCAGCTGCAGGCCAGGACTGGTCTGCGGCCCGCGACTTGGTCAACTCGCTCGAACTGCTCGGACGCGAAGCTCTGCTCCGCGCCGCAGCCGATCAGAGCCAGTTGGACACCGTTGAGGACGAGCTCTTCCGTCTCGGTCGCATCGTGGCAGGGGATCCCAGCCTGGAGCAGACGCTCTCGGATCTGTCGGTTCCCGCAGCCCGCAAGCGTGAGTTCCTCTCCCGCTTGCTCTACGGCAAGGTCACCGCGGTCACCGAGGCACTCGCCGGACAGGCTGTCGGCCGGTTGAAGTCTGCACCCGCAGACACTTTCGATCAGCTGTCGAATCTTGCCGCAGCGCAGCGCGATACCACCGTTGCTCACGTTCGCAGCGCCTCGGCGTTGAGCTCGGAGCAGTCGGATCGCTTGGCGAGCACTCTTACCCGCACCTACGGGAAGCCGGTAGCAGTGCACGTCGAGGTCGATCCAGAACTCCTCAGCGGCTTGGTCGTCCGGGTGGGCGACGAGGTTATCGACGGCAGCGCAGCGGGTCGACTCGCAGCACTGCGGAAGAACCTCAAGTAGTCCTTCAGCCGAACACATACTCCAGATCTTTTCGAAGACCAGACACCGAGAGCAGGAAAAACATGGCGGAGCTGACGATCTCCTCCGACGAGATCCGTAGCGCGATCGACAACTACACCGCGAGCTACTCCCCGGAGGCCTCCCGTGAGGAGGTCGGCACAGTGACCGACACCAGTGACGGCATTGCGCACGTCTCTGGCCTGCCTTCGGCTATGTCCAACGAGCTGTTGGAGTTCCCCGGTGGAATCGTCGGCGTCGCGCTCAACCTGGATGCCACCGAAATCGGTGCCGTCATCCTTGGCGATTACCAGAACATTCAAGAAGGCCAGGAAGTAAAGCGCACGGGCGACGTTCTGTCGGTTCCCGTCGGCGATGCTTTCCTCGGCCGCGTCATCGACCCGCTGGGTGCGCCCATCGACGGCCTCGGCGAGATCGAGAGCACCGAGAACCGTGCACTCGAGCTCCAGGCCGCTTCGGTGCTCGAGCGCCAGCCGGTCGAAGAGCCGCTCCAGACCGGTATCAAGGCTATCGACGCCATGACCCCGATCGGCCGCGGCCAGCGCCAGCTCATCATCGGCGACCGCAAGACCGGCAAGACCGCGGTCTGCATCGACGCCATCCTGAACCAGAAGGCCAACTGGGATTCCGGCGATGTCAACAAGCAGGTGCGCTGCATCTACGTTGCCATCGGTCAGAAGGGTTCCACCATCGCGGGCGTCAAGGCTGCCCTCGAGGAGAAGGGCGCGATGGAGTACACCACCATCGTTGCTGCCCCGGCATCTGATTCCGCAGGCTTCAAGTGGCTCGCACCGTACACCGGCTCGGCCATCGGCCAGCACTGGATGTACCAGGGCAAGCACGTTCTGGTCGTGTTCGACGACCTGACCAAGCAGGCAGAGGCGTACCGCGCCATCTCGCTCCTGCTGCGTCGCCCGCCGGGACGCGAGGCTTACCCCGGCGACGTCTTCTACTTGCACTCCCGTCTGCTGGAGCGTTCGGCGAAGCTGTCCGACGCACTCGGCGGTGGCTCGCTGACGGCTCTGCCGATCATCGAGACGAAGGCGAACGACGTCTCGGCTTACATCCCGACCAACGTCATCTCCATCACCGACGGTCAGGTGTTCCTCGAGTCCGACCTGTTCAACAAGGGCGTTCGCCCCGCGATCAACGTCGGTATCTCGGTCTCCCGCGTCGGTGGCGCTGCACAGACCAAGGGCATGAAGAAGGTTTCCGGTTCGCTGCGTCTGGAACTGGCTCAGTTCCGTGAGCTCGAAGCGTTCTCCGCCTTCGCATCCGACCTCGACGCTGCCTCCAAGGCTCAGCTCGAGCGCGGTGCCCGCCTGGTCGAGCTGCTCAAGCAGGATCAGTACAGCCCGATCCCCGTCGAGGACCAGATCGTCTCGATCTACCTCGCCGGCGAAGGCATCTTCGACAGCGTTCCGATCGGCGACGTCCGTCGCTTCGAGAAGGAACTGCTCGAAGACCTCAAGCACTCGGCTGCAGGCGTCTACTCCAGCATCAACGGCGGTAAGGCACTCGATGCCGACAACGCTGCTGAGCTGATCGCTGCAACGAACAAGTTCAAGGAAGGCTTCATCGCATCCGACGGAAGCCGGGTCGTGAACGAAGCCGAGGCTGACGCTTTGGGCGCCGACGAGGTCGCGAACGAGCAGATCAACGTCAAGCGCAAGACCGTCAGCAAGTGACGTACGCGCCCATGACACTGCGAATTCCGAAGGGAGAGTGATTGATCGATGGCGAGCATTCTCGAATTGCGGTCTCGTATCAAGTCGGTCAACTCGACCAAGAAGATCACCAAGGCACAGGAACTGATCGCGACTTCGCGTATCACCAAGGCTCAGATTCGCGTCGCCGCGTCCAAGCCGTATGCCGAGGAGATCACGAAGGTACTCACCGAATTGGCGAGTGCGTCTGCTTCGCTCGATCACCCGTTGCTCAACGAGCGTCCGGAGCCCAAGCGGGCAGCGGTCCTCGTTGTCACCAGTGACCGCGGCATGTGTGGGGGCTACAACTCCAACGTCCTCAAGCAGGCAGAAGAGCTCATGGCTCTCCTCCGCAGCGAGGGCAAGGAGCCGGTCGTGTACGTGCTCGGTTCCAAGGGGCTCGGCTACTACACGTTCCGCGGCCGCGACATCGGTGCTGCGTGGACGGGCTTCTCGCAGGATCCGGGTTACTCGGATGCCGCGAAGGCCAGCCGCCACCTGGTGGAGCTGTTCATGGCTGGTTCGGGTAACCAGGTTGCCGCTCCGAACGGTGAAGGCACGATCGAGGGCGTCGACGAACTCCATATCGTCTACACCCGCTTCGTGTCGATGCTGACGCAGACTCCCGAGGTTCGCCGTATGGCTCCTCTCGAGGTCTTCGTGTCGGAAGAGCGCATCGAACTCGGTGACGACATGCTGACCAACGGCCACGACGACGACCATGACAATGGCCCCGTCGCGGACTTCAGCTTCGAGCCCGAGCCCGAGAAGCTTCTCGGCGCTCTTCTCCCGAAGTACGTCAGCACTCGTATCTTCTCGTCGCTTCTCGATGCTGCGGCATCGGAGTCGGCAGCCCGTCGTACTGCCATGAAGGCCGCGACGGACAACGCAAACGAACTGGTGAACACGTTGAGCCGTCAGGCCAACCAGGCTCGCCAGGCCCAGATCACCCAGGAAATCAGCGAGATCGTCGGCGGCGCCAACGCGCTCGCCTCGAGCGCAGGAAGTGACTAGCACATGACCGCAGCAGTAACCGAAAACAACGGGGCAGGTTCGGCTTCGGCCGTAGCCGGCCGCGTCGTGCGGGTCATCGGTCCCGTCGTGGACGTTGAATTCCCGCGTGGCGCTGTTCCTGAACTGTTCAACGCCCTGAACGCCGAGATCACGCTTCCCTCGGTCGCCAAGACGCTGACGCTCGAGGTTGCACAGCACCTCGGTGACAACCTGGTCCGCACCGTCTCCATGCAGCCCACCGACGGCCTCGTCCGCGGCACTGCAGTGACCGACTCGGGCAAGCCGATCTCGGTTCCCGTCGGTGACGTCGTCAAGGGCCACGTGTTCAACGCCCTGGGCGATTGCCTCGACACCCCCGGCCTCGGCCGCGACGGCGAGCAGTGGGGCATCCACCGCAAGCCACCAGCCTTCGATCAGCTCGAAGGTAAGACCGAGATCCTCGAGACCGGCATCAAGGTCATCGACCTTCTCACCCCGTACGTCAAGGGTGGAAAGATCGGCCTGTTCGGTGGCGCCGGCGTCGGCAAGACCGTTCTGATCCAGGAAATGATCACGCGTATCGCTCGCGAGTTCTCGGGCACCTCGGTGTTCGCAGGCGTCGGTGAGCGTACCCGTGAGGGCACCGACCTCCACCTGGAAATGGAAGAGATGGGCGTCCTCCAGGACACCGCCCTTGTCTTCGGCCAGATGGACGAGCCGCCCGGAACGCGTATGCGCGTCGCCCTGTCCGCACTGACGATGGCGGAGTACTTCCGCGACGTCCAGGGCCAGGACGTTCTGCTGTTCATCGACAACATCTTCCGCTTCACGCAGGCAGGCTCCGAGGTTTCCACCCTCCTCGGCCGTATGCCTTCGGCAGTGGGCTACCAGCCCACGCTGGCGGACGAGATGGGTGAGCTCCAGGAGCGCATCACCTCGACTCGCGGTCGCTCGATCACCTCGCTGCAGGCTATTTACGTGCCCGCCGACGACTACACCGACCCCGCGCCGGCTACGACCTTCGCGCACCTCGATGCCACCACCGAGCTTTCGCGCCCGATTTCGCAGATGGGTATCTACCCCGCTGTGGATCCGCTGAGCTCGACCTCCCGCATCCTGGAGCCCGGCATCGTCGGTGCCGAGCACTTCCGCGTCGCCAACGAGGTCAAGCGCATTCTGCAGAAGTACAAGGAACTGCAGGACATCATCGCCATCCTCGGTATGGACGAGCTTCAGGAAGAGGACAAGGTCCTCGTCGGCCGCGCCCGTCGTATCCAGAAGTTCCTCGGCCAGAACTTCATCGTTGCCGAGAAGTTCACCGGTGAGCCCGGCTCCGTCGTGCCGCTCCGCGACACGATCGAAGCCTTCGACCGCGTCTGCAAGGGCGAGTTCGATCACCTGCCCGAGCAGGCATTCAACAGCTGCGGTGGACTCGACGACGTCGAGGCTGCAGCCAAGAAGATGGCCGGGAAGTAGTCCACGATGGCTGAGATGACCGTAGAACTCGTTGCCGTCGAGCAGCGCTTGTGGTCTGGTTCGGCGACGCTGGTCAGCGCTCAGACCACCGAGGGTGAAATCGGAATCATGCCTGGGCATGAGCCGGTCCTCGGCCAGCTGATCGAGGGCGGAACCGTGTCGATCACCTCGGTCGACGGCGAGCGTATCGTTGCTGCGGTACACGGAGGATTTCTCTCCGTCACTGCGACGACGGTGACGATCCTTGCCGAGTCCGCGGACATGGCACAGGACATCGACGTCGAGGCAGCCAAGGCTGTCTTGGCCGAGAACTCGGGCGACCTCGAAGCGATTGCGGTCGCCAAGGGTCAGCTCCGGGCCGTCGAGCGCGCGTAAGTTACTCGAGTAAAGCCGCGACGGGAGCCGACGAACAGTGACATTCGGAATGACTGTGTTGATCATTCTGGTTGTGCTGCTCGCGGTTCTCGTCGCGGCTTTTCTGTATCGTCTGCTGGTTCTGCGTCGCGGCGGTACCGCTGCACTGCTTCGTGTTCTGCCATCTCCGGGGGACAGCGGGTGGCGTCACGGAATCATTCGCTACGGCGAAAGCACCTTTGTCTTTTTCAAACTGTCGAGTCTGCGGCCGGGCCCGGACTCCAGGATCGATCGTCAAGGTATCGAGGTCGAGAGCCGTCGTTCTCCCTCGGGTACCGAATTCGACATCATGAGCGACGACATCGTCGTGGTCAAGGTCAATGACGGCTCGTCGGCCTACGAAATCGCTTTGGACAGTGGAGCATTGACAGCGTTCCTGTCCTGGGTGGAATCTCGGCCGGACGGGCGCGCCCGTAGGCGACGCACCGCCTGACCGGTCCCGCTCAAGCCCCGGCGCCGGGCTTCCAGAGCACATCGCCTTCAGGATTTGCCACTCTTCCCATGATGAAGAGCAGATCCGACAATCTGTTGAGGTATTTCGCGGGGAGCACGCTCGTGTCCTCCGGGTTCGCATTGATGGCGGACCAAGCCGCACGCTCAGCACGCCGCGAGACGGTTCTTGCTACGTGAAGCAGGGCTCCCAAGGCGGTTCCGCCCGGCAGAATGAACGAATTCAACGGTGCCAGTTGCTCATTGAGTTCATCGCACCATCCTTCGAGTCGATCGATGTAGGACTGAGTCACTCGTAGCGGCGGGTACTTCGGGTTCTCGACCACGGGGGTGGACAAGTCGGCCCCTGCGTCGAAAAGGTCGTTCTGGATCTGGCGCAGCATTGCGAGGAGATTCTCCGGGGGAGTGCCGAGGGCAACGGCCACACCGATCGCTGCATTGGTCTCGTCGCAATCCGCGTAGGCGATCAGACGCGGATCGTTCTTGGACACGCGGGAAAAATCGCTGAGGCCCGTGGTCCCGTCGTCGCCGGTCCGGGTGTAGATCTTCGTCAGGTGAACAGACATAGGGCTACGGTACCGGCGCGGTGCCGACGAGGTTGTGGCTCTAGGCTGTGAACCGTGAGTGAGCACTTTCTTGTGACCGGGGGTAACCGCCTCGAAGGTGAAGTACTGGTGGGAGGGGCCAAGAACAGTGTGCTGAAGCTGATGGCCGCGGCGCTGTTGGCCGAAGGCACCACTGTCGTGACCAACTGCCCGGACATTCTCGACGTACCGCTGATGGCGGACGTTCTGCGAGGTCTGGGCTGCGAAGTCGAACTCGAAGATTCCGAAGTGCGGATCACGACGCCGGCCGAGCCGAAGTATCACGCTGACTTCGATGCGGTGAAACAGTTCCGAGCGTCAGTGTGTGTTCTCGGTCCGCTGGTCGCGCGTTGTAGACGCGCTGTTGTTGCCTTGCCTGGCGGTGACGCCATCGGTTCTCGGCCCCTCGACATGCACCAATCCGGGCTCCGCCTGTTGGGTGCGCGCAGCGAGATCGAACACGGATGTGTAGTTGCCGAGGCAGACGACCTGCATGGAGCGAACATCCGCCTGGTCTTCCCGTCTGTGGGTGCAACCGAGAACATCTTGATGGCAGCGGTCCTCGCCCGTGGTGAGACAGTGATCGACAACGCTGCACGTGAGCCCGAGATCGTGGATCTGTGCAACATGCTCAACGAGATGGGCGCCAAGGTATCTGGCGGCGGAAGTTCGACGCTCACCATTCAAGGCGTCCGCAAGTTGGAACCGACTACGCACCGTGTCATCGGCGATCGGATCGTCGCTGCAACGTGGGGTGTCGCGGCATCCATGACCAGGGGTGACGTCCGCGTTCGTGGGGTGAACCACAAGCATCTCGGACTGGTCCTCGACAAGCTTCGGACGGCCGGCGCGGAGGTGACTCCCGAGGTTGACGGTTTCCGCGTCATTCAGCGTGAACGGCCTAAAGCGGTCAATTTCGCAACATTGCCGTACCCCGGATTCCCGACCGACCTGCAGCCGATGGCAATCGGTTTGGCTGCGGTTGCCGAAGGCACGTCGATGATCACCGAGAACGTATTCGAATCGCGTTTCCGATTTGTCGAGGAAATGATCCGACTCGGCGCCGACGCTCGTACTGACGGTCACCATGCGGTGATCCGCGGAGTTCCGGTGTTGTCGAGTGCACCGGTGTGGTCTTCGGACATTCGGGCCGGCGCCGGGCTCGTGCTTGCGGGGTTGGTTGCGGACGGAACCACCGAAGTTCACGACATCTTCCACATCGACCGTGGGTACCCGCGATTCGTCGAGAATCTCCGTGGACTCGGGGGAGTGATCGAGCGGGTGGGCTCCGAATAGCTTCGGTGCTCGGCGTCACACTCGGGCCTATTCGCAGTTGGCGGAAAGGCTCAACGGTCTGACCTGGCCTTAATCGGCCAATTCGGTGTGGTGACCAGGCGATTTGTGAATTGATTGAAGGTTCGCGTAACTTATTCCAAGTCAGAGCGACACGGACACCGACTCCCACCTGCGAGGGTGAGGGACACGAGGTTGTACGAAGTGCCTGGCGAACACAATCCAGTTTTTCTTCTCGGGGTTCCGGTTTGCGCCGGTGGCCAGGTTGGGATAGGCTGGAAAAGTTGCCCCGGAGCGGCGGCCATAGGGTCGTGGTGATGGTGTGTGCGTGTTCTTTGAGAACTCAACAGTGTGTCGATGAATGTCAGTGCCAAAATTTTTTTGGTACTTCACATCCGCGAATGATCAACCGCCTCTTGGGGTTTGGTTGGTTTGTGTGTGGTGTGAGTATTTTTCGTCGGTGATTGTTCATTCTTCCGTCTGAATGGTTGCCGACACATTTTTTGCTAGTTGAGTTTTTTTGCTAGTGATTTGACTCTTTTTGTCTATGACTGATTAGCAGTTTCGGCTGTGATATCTAGAGTCTTCAACGGAGAGTTTGATCCTGGCTCAGGACGAACGCTGGCGGCGTGCTTAACACATGCAAGTCGAGCGGTAAGGCCTTTCGGGGTACACGAGCGGCGAACGGGTGAGTAACACGTGGGTGATCTGCCCTGCACTTCGGGATAAGCCTGGGAAACTGGGTCTAATACCGGATATGACCTCCTATCGCATGGTGGGTGGTGGAAAGATTTATCGGTGCAGGATGGGCCCGCGGCCTATCAGCTTGTTGGTGGGGTAATGGCCTACCAAGGCGACGACGGGTAGCCGACCTGAGAGGGTGACCGGCCACACTGGGACTGAGACACGGCCCAGACTCCTACGGGAGGCAGCAGTGGGGAATATTGCACAATGGGCGAAAGCCTGATGCAGCGACGCCGCGTGAGGGATGACGGCCTTCGGGTTGTAAACCTCTTTCAGCAGGGACGAAGCGCAAGTGACGGTACCTGCAGAAGAAGCACCGGCTAACTACGTGCCAGCAGCCGCGGTAATACGTAGGGTGCAAGCGTTGTCCGGAATTACTGGGCGTAAAGAGTTCGTAGGCGGTTTGTCGCGTCGTTTGTGAAAACCAGCAGCTCAACTGCTGGCTTGCAGGCGATACGGGCAGACTTGAGTACTGCAGGGGAGACTGGAATTCCTGGTGTAGCGGTGAAATGCGCAGATATCAGGAGGAACACCGGTGGCGAAGGCGGGTCTCTGGGCAGTAACTGACGCTGAGGAACGAAAGCGTGGGTAGCGAACAGGATTAGATACCCTGGTAGTCCACGCCGTAAACGGTGGGCGCTAGGTGTGGGTTCCTTCCACGGAATCCGTGCCGTAGCTAACGCATTAAGCGCCCCGCCTGGGGAGTACGGCCGCAAGGCTAAAACTCAAAGGAATTGACGGGGGCCCGCACAAGCGGCGGAGCATGTGGATTAATTCGATGCAACGCGAAGAACCTTACCTGGGTTTGACATATACCGGAAAGCTGCAGAGATGTGGCCCCCCTTGTGGTCGGTATACAGGTGGTGCATGGCTGTCGTCAGCTCGTGTCGTGAGATGTTGGGTTAAGTCCCGCAACGAGCGCAACCCCTATCTTATGTTGCCAGCACGTTATGGTGGGGACTCGTAAGAGACTGCCGGGGTCAACTCGGAGGAAGGTGGGGACGACGTCAAGTCATCATGCCCCTTATGTCCAGGGCTTCACACATGCTACAATGGCCAGTACAGAGGGCTGCGAGACCGTGAGGTGGAGCGAATCCCTTAAAGCTGGTCTCAGTTCGGATCGGGGTCTGCAACTCGACCCCGTGAAGTCGGAGTCGCTAGTAATCGCAGATCAGCAACGCTGCGGTGAATACGTTCCCGGGCCTTGTACACACCGCCCGTCACGTCATGAAAGTCGGTAACACCCGAAGCCGGTGGCTTAACCCCTTGTGGGAGGGAGCCGTCGAAGGTGGGATCGGCGATTGGGACGAAGTCGTAACAAGGTAGCCGTACCGGAAGGTGCGGCTGGATCACCTCCTTTCTAAGGAGCATCTCTTTCGCTCGCTGCACACAGGTGTGGTTGAGGAAAGCAGAGGCCATTTCGTTCCCGTATGTGGAACGGTGGTTGCTCATGGGTGGACGCTGACAAGCATTCGTTTTCGTTACTGCCGGCCTCAGTGCTGGTGGGAGAACAAATTATATCGGCATACTGTTGGGTCCTGAGAGAACACGCGAGTGTTTCCTCTCTAGGAAGTAACGACAATGTTCAGGCGCGGTCATACCGCAAGAATTTTTTCTTGTTGGTGTCTGCTTGGAGCCTGAGTGTTGTGTGTTGTTTGAGAACTGCACAGTGGACGCGAGCATCTTTGTTGTAAGTAATGAAGAGCGTACGGTGGATGCCTTGGCACCAGGAGCCGATGAAGGACGTAGGAGGCTGCGATAAGCCTCGGGGAGCTGTCAACCGAGCTGTGATCCGAGGATGTCCGAATGGGGAAACCCAGCACGAGTGATGTCGTGTTACCCGCGCCTGAATATATAGGGCGTGTGGAGGGAACGTGGGGAAGTGAAACATCTCAGTACCCACAGGAAGAGAAAACAACCGTGATTCCGTGAGTAGTGGCGAGCGAAAGCGGAAGAGGCTAAACCATGGGTGTGTGATAGCCGGCAGGTGTTGCATTCGTGGGGTTGTGGGGTTCATTTTGTCTGTTCTGCCGAGCAGGCCAACAGTAAGAAATCACAGGGTTAGTGGAAGTGGTCTGGAACGGCCTGTCGTAGAGGGTGAGAATCCCGTACACGAAAACTTTGTGACTGTTGTAATGGAAACCCAAGTAGCACCGGGCCCGTGAAATCTGGTGTGAATCTGTCGGGACCACCCGATAAGCCTGAATACTCCCTGGTGACCGATAGCGGACTAGTACCGTGAGGGAAAGGTGAAAAGTACCCCGGGAGGGGAGTGAAATAGTACCTGAAACCGTGCGCTTACAATCCGTCAGAGCCTTCGAGCAGTTTACTGCTGGGGGTGATGGCGTGCCTTTTGAAGAATGAGCCTGCGAGTTAGTGGCATGTCGCGAGGTTAACCCGTGTGGGGTAGCCGTAGCGAAAGCGAGTCCGAATAGGGCGATCGTAGTGGCATGCTCTAGACCCGAAGCGGAGTGATCTACCCATGGCCAGGTTGAAGCGACGGTAAGACGTCGTGGAGGACCGAACCCACTTAGGTTGAAAACTGAGGGGATGAGTTGTGGGTAGGGGTGAAAGGCCAATCAAACTCCGTGATAGCTGGTTCTCCCCGAAATGCATTTAGGTGCAGCGTCGCGTGTTTCTCACCGGAGGTAGAGCTACTGGATGGTCTAGGGGGCCCACAAGCTTACCGAAATCAGCCAAACTCCGAATGCCGGTGAGTGAGAGCGCGGCAGTGAGACTGCGGGCGATAAGGTTCGTAGTCGAGAGGGAAACAGCCCAGATCGCCAGCTAAGGTCCCTAAGCGTGTACTAAGTGGAAAAGGATGTGGGGTCGCGAAGACAACCAGGAGGTTGGCTTAGAAGCAGCCACCCTTGAAAGAGTGCGTAATAGCTCACTGGTCAAGTGATCCTGCGCCGACAATGTAGCGGGGCTCAAGTACACCACCGAAGCTGCGGCATTCACGCAATAGCCCCAGTTGATCCAGGGATTTTCTGGCAGGTGTGTGGATGGGTAGGGGAGCGTCGTGTGGCCATGGAAGCGGCAGGGTGACCTAGCCGTGGAGGCCACACGAGTGAGAATGCAGGCATGAGTAGCGAAAGACGAGTGAGAAACTCGTCCGCCGAATGACCAAGGGTTCCTGGGCCAGGTTAATCCGCCCAGGGTGAGTCGGGACCTAAGACGAGGCCGACAGGCGTAGCCGATGGACAACGGGTTGATATTCCCGTACCCGTGTGAACGCGCCCATGGTGAATCAGTGATACTAACCATCCTGAAGCCACGAGAAGACCTTCGGGTCTCGAGTTGGTGGATGCATGGGACCTGATCTGGTAGTAGCCAAGCGATGGGGTGACGCAGGAAGGTAGCTGAGCCAGTCAGTGGTAATACTGGTGTAAGCGTGTAGGGCGTGACCTAGGCAAATCCGGGTCGCACATAGCCTGAGACGTGATGCGTAGCCGATTGAGGCGAATTCAGTGATCCTATGCTGCCGAGAAAAGCCTCTAGCGAGCTTTCACACGGCCCGTACCCCAAACCGACACAGGTGGTCAGGTAGAGAATACTAAGGCGATCGAGATAACTATGGTTAAGGAACTCGGCAAAATGCCCCCGTAACTTCGGGAGAAGGGGGGCCCTGTCTGGTGACGACATTTACTGTCTGAGCTGGGTGGGGCCGCAGAGACCAGTGAGAAGCGACTGTTTACTAAAAACACAGGTCCGTGCGAAGTCGTAAGACGATGTATACGGACTGACGCCTGCCCGGTGCTGGAAGGTTAAGAGGACCGGTTAGTTCCTTCGGGAGCGAAGCTGAGAATTTAAGCCCCAGTAAACGGCGGTGGTAACTATAACCATCCTAAGGTAGCGAAATTCCTTGTCGGGTAAGTTCCGACCTGCACGAATGGCGTAACGACTTCTCAGCTGTCTCAACCGTAGACTCGGCGAAATTGCATTACGAGTAAAGATGCTCGTTACGCGCGGCAGGACGAAAAGACCCCGGGACCTTCACTACAGCTTGGTATTGGTGTTCGGTTCGGTTTGTGTAGGATAGGTGGGAGACTGTGAAACGGTGACGCCAGTTATCGTGGAGTCGTTGTTGAAATACCACTCTGATCGAATTGGACCTCTAACCTCGGACCATGATCTGGTTCAGGGACAGTGCCTGGTGGGTAGTTTAACTGGGGCGGTTGCCTCCCAAAATGTAACGGAGGCGCCCAAAGGTTCCCTCAGCCTGGTTGGCAATCAGGTGTCGAGTGCAAGTGCACAAGGGAGCTTGACTGTGAGACTGACAGGTCGAGCAGGGACGAAAGTCGGGACTAGTGATCCGGCACCGGCAAGTGGAAGCGGTGTCGCTCAACGGATAAAAGGTACCCCGGGGATAACAGGCTGATCTTCCCCAAGAGTCCATATCGACGGGATGGTTTGGCACCTCGATGTCGGCTCGTCGCATCCTGGGGCTGGAGTAGGTCCCAAGGGTTGGGCTGTTCGCCCATTAAAGCGGCACGCGAGCTGGGTTTAGAACGTCGTGAGACAGTTCGGTCTCTATCCGCCGCGCGCGTTAGAAACTTGAGGAAGGCTGTCCCTAGTACGAGAGGACCGGGACGGACGAACCTCTGGTGTGCCAGTTGTTCCGCCAGGAGCACCGCTGGTTAGCTACGTTCGGAAGGGATAACCGCTGAAAGCATCTAAGCGGGAAGCCTGTTCCAAGATGAGGTTTCTCACCCCCTCGAGGGGGTAAGGCCCCCGGCAGACCACCGGGTTGATAGGCCAGAACTGGAAGTGCAGTAATGCATGCAGGTGACTGGTACTAATAGGCCGAGGACTTACCACAAAGAAGCTACGCGTCCACTGTGCGGTATCTGAAACAACACACAGATACTGATGAGAAACCCTGTTTTCTCCATCCCCCAACACCAGAAACTGGTGTTGACGGGTGGTGAAACCAGGTGATCAGAAGAAGGTTACTGTGACAGTTTCATAGAGTTACGGCGGTCATAGCGAAGGGGAAACGCCCGGTCCCATTCCGAACCCGGAAGCTAAGCCCTTCAGCGCCGATGGTACTGCACTCGACAGGGTGTGGGAGAGTAGGACACCGCCGAACACACATTAGAGAAGCCCCCCAACCAGTGATGGTTGGGGGGCTTTCTCGTACCCAAAACACCCCACCCCGCCAACACCCGAAAGCACCCCCGCCGGCACCCCCGACTTCGAGCGAACGGTACGTTCGTCGCCTCAGATCGACCCAACGTACCGTTCACACCATCAGGGGCGGGCACGCCGCCGACTCACCACCCCGTCCGGGACCGAGTGAACGGCACTCTCACCCTCTTGGGCGAGGGGAACGGTACGTTCACACCATCAGGGGCGGGAACACGACTGAGGACGACAGGCACTTTGCCCGGATCAGTCGATGCCGTCGGCGGTGGCAGTCGCATACTTCGGCCGGCCAGCCGGCAGATACCTCTGAATCGTCACGCCCTTTGATGTGGCTCGCGATTCGGCCAGCTCTAGTGCGATGTCCGGTCCGGAGTCGGGAAACAGTCGCGTGCCCTGGCCTATCACCACCGGAACGATCAGCAGGATCATCTCGTCGACAAGATCGTTCGCGAAAAGCCAGCGGCACAGGTTGCCACTGCCGTGCACCTGAAGCTCACCGCCGGGTCTGGCTTTCAGTTCGCCGATCGCTGTGGCGGTGTCACCTGAAAGGGCCGTGGTGTTCTTCCATTGCGGATCGGTGAGCGTCGTCGACGCAAGGTACTTGGGCCGCGAATTCAGTGCGCTTGCAATGGGGTTGACGTCGGGATTCTCGAACGCGCCCCAATAGCCGGCGAAGATCTCGTACGTGTGTCGCCCGAACAGGAACGCGTCAGCGCGCTGGTAGACCTGGACGAGGTAATCCATGGCTTCGGTGTCCACCAATGGCGCGGACCAGCCGCCCCGCTCGAATCCACCTCGCCGATCTTCGTCCGGCCCACCGAGTCCTTGCATCACCCCGTCGAGAGTGGCGATGGTAAAGGTCGTCAGTTTCATAGTCGTACCCATCTCCCAGGCGTCGTCGGATTTCCGCTGTGCCGATATAGACCGTCGAGAAGCGGGAAAGTCATCGAGCGAACGTGGCGTTGATCGCCTTGGACCGACCGAACGTGCCGTTCGCTCAGGGGGGGAGGTGGGGTCAGGGCTGAACGGGCACGGAGTCTGACGGGCTGGTCTCGGACTCCAGGGCGTCGCACGGAATCGCGAGCTCGGTCTGTTCGAGGCGGCCGCGAAGGGTGATGTTCTCGGTGATCGACCACTGTGCAGCCTCGGCGCTGTCAGCGGCAGCCACAGCCCGACCGGATGCGGCGACGTTACCCGGAACCGTCTTGGCAACTTCGGACAGTCGCGCCGCTTCGTTGACGGGATCACCGATGACGGTGTACTCGAATCTTTCTCGCGCACCGACGTTCCCGGCTACGGCAACACCTGCGGCGACGCCGATTCCCGCGCTCACTTCCGGAACCTCGGCACGCAGGCGCTGCTGAATCTTGCGGGCAGCGGCGAGTGCGCTGCCGGCGTGATCGTCGAGTGTCGTCGGCGCTCCGAAGATCGCCAGCGCTGCGTCGCCCTCGAACTTGTTGACGAATCCGCCGTGTGCGTCGACCTCGTCGACTATGACGTCGAAGAAACGGTTGAGTAGAGCGACCACCGCCGTAGGGGAGTTGGTGGCCGCGATGGTGGTCGATCCGATGACGTCGACGAAGAGTACGGCAACGTCACGTTCTTCACCGCCGAGTTCCGGGTTTCGGCGAACCGCGTTTGCGGCAACCTCGTGTCCGACGTGGCGCCCGAAGAGGTCGCGTATTCGCTCTCGCTCGCGCAGACCCTCGGCCATGCGATTGAAGCCGGCCTGCAGTAGTCCCAGTTCCGTTCCGTCGTACACGACGACGGACGCGGTGAGGTCGCCACGGGTGACTTGTTCCATTCCTCGTCGCACGGACCGAATGGGGGCCGCGGCGGACCGAATGTTGATGTATGTCAGCCCGAGTCCGACGCACAGAGTGATCCCGCCGATGACGAGGATCGCGGTCGCGAGGGCTTGCCACGAAGCAGGCCGGATGAAGCTGAAGACCGCTACGAGCATCAAACCGGTGACGGGGACTCCGCTTCCGAGCAGCCAGACGAGGATTGTTCGGCCGGTCAGTCCGAGAACGGCAGCCTTGCGGGGTGCTCCGGATTCGAGTGCACGCGCGGCAATCGGGCGGAGTGCGAACTCGCTGAGCAGGTAGCAGAAGGCGCACGTGGTGATACCGCTGAAAGCCACGGTGAACAGAACTTTCGGAATGGTGTCGGGGTCGACGATTCCGTACATGGTCGTGAAGGTGATGAGCGCGGCCGTCCACAGGACGGCTTGCACTCGGGTCAGTCGCCACGGCCCGCGCAGCGCCGCGCGTTGATTCTGCTCTGTCGGTGGGTGATCCTCGGTGGCCCATCGAAGATCCCGCATCAGCCGTTTGGTGCCCCACAGCAGTCCGATGAGAAAGACACACCCGATGAAGACGGGCACGGCAATGAAGTTGATCCATGCGAATTCGGGGTGGATGATCGCGGGTCCGGGAACCACGAATCCGATGAGCACGATCGCCAGTACCGCTCCGATCAGGTTTGTGACCAGGAGGGGGGCGGTGAGTAGTGCCTGGACGCGGATTCGGCGGCGCCTGGGGCTTTCGTCGGTGGATCCGAGCAGCCACGACCCCAGGGGCGCACTCGGGACACGGCTTCGCTGCATAGTGTGTCGAGAGTAGTCGTAATGATCGCTTAGGGTGGTCCGGTGCGCCTAGTTATTGCTCGTTGCCGTGTCGACTATGTGGGACGCCTGACCTCCCACCTCCCTACCGCAAGACGACTGCTGTTGGTCAAAGCCGACGGCTCGGTCAGTATCCATGCCGACGATCGGGCGTACAAGCCGCTCAACTGGATGAGTCCGCCGTGCTGGTTGGTCGAGACCACCGGGGACAGCGACGACATCCTGTGGGTCGTCACCAACAAGGCGGGCGAGGAACTGCGGATCACTCTCGAAGAGGTCGAGCACGATTCGTCGTATGAACTCGGTCTCGATCCGGGATTGATCAAGGACGGTGTCGAGGCACACCTTCAAGAACTTCTGGCGGAGCATGTCGAGACACTCGGCCCCGGCTACACGTTGGTGCGGCGTGAGTACATGACGGCCATCGGGCCGGTCGATCTTCTGGTCCGAGACGCGGACGGTGCATCGGTGGCGGTGGAGATCAAGCGTCGCGGTGAGATCGACGGCGTCGAGCAGTTGACGCGCTACCTCGAATTGCTCAACCGCGATCCGCTGCTCGCGCCGGTCACGGGAGTTTTTGCAGCGCAACAGATCAAGCCGCAGGCAAAGACTTTGGCCAACGACCGTGGGATCCGTTGCCTGGTCCTTGACTACGAGGCCTTGCGGGGCACCGAAAGCACCGAGTTCCGCCTCTTCTGACGCTGTTTAGACTCGAACCATGCCGCGCCGCAAACCTTCGCCGAAGCAAACCCGTCGAACGGATACTCGGCGTGCTCGGGATTCGAGCGCGGAGTCGGCGTCACCAAGCGGCGTGTTGTTCGGCGGAGCGCTGGTCCGGGAGGAACCCGGGCCGGGCGGTGAAATGTACATGGTGAGGCCGATACCCGGCTCCAACGCGACGAAGTTCTATCGATGCCCCGGTTGTGATCACGACATCAGACCCGGCGTCGCTCACGTGGTGACGTGGCCTTCGGAACCGGGCGGCGCGAACGAGCGTCGACACTGGCACACCGGATGCTGGTCAGGCCGCGGTACGCGCAGCCTGACCAGACGGTGGTCCTGAGCGTCGATCAGTTCCTGGACTGGGCTCGCTGCTCGACGGCGCGGGTGTCGATCTCGGCGGTGTTCGTCTCGTCCGAGTCCTCGAGAACGTCGTCTTCGTCGATACTCGGTTCTGATTTGACCTTATCTGAGTCGACCGGATCTGCGTCGGCCTTCTTGTCTTCGATCTCGAGATCTTCCTCGGCTTCGACGATGACCGGAGCGGGCGGTGCATCGAGGAGTTCGCTCTCCCGGTTGACCGATGCGAGCATAGCCGGAACCGAATCGAGTTGTCCGCGAATACCCAAGAGCTGAGCCAGGATTCGGCCTCGGAGAACGCGCAGTTCTTCGGTGAGTTCCTTCGCGTGAGCGATCTTGCGCTCTGACTGATCAGTGGCGGCCTGCAGCCTGCGCTGGGCCTCGTGCGACGCATCGGCGAGTCGACGCTCGGCCTCTGCTTTGCTCGACGACTCCAGCTCGTTGACGGCGGCGACGACCTTGGCGCGGCGCTCCGACATCGAGATGTCGAAGTCTTCGCGGATCTGAGTGCGCTTGGCCTCGGACTCGGCAGCCAGTCGATCCCGCTCGGCCTGCGCGGCTTCGACGATCCGGGCGGCTTCGGTACGGGCCTGCGCCATGGTCTGCTCGTGCATGGTTTCCATCGCGTTGCGACGGTCCTCGAGTTCGGCGATCAGCGACTCGTAGTGCCCACGAAGGCGGGCGCCGTCCTGTTCGGCGATGGAGGTCATCTCGGCTGCGTCGGCCTCGGCCTTCGCGCGCACCTCCGAGGCCTCGTCGGAGGCAAGGCGCAGCATGCGGCTGATGCGATCGCTCATGCCCTCCGCAGTGGTGGGCGGTACCGAGAGGCGGTCGACGTCCTTGCGGAGGTCGTCGATGTCGTCGCGTGCATCGTCGAGCTGCTTGGCGAGGTCACGGGCCTGCGCAGCGGCAGCATCACGATCAGCCGCGGTAACTCGCAGCTCCGCGTCGAATCGCTCGAAGTAGTTGCGTACCTCGTCGCGGTCGTATCCCTTCCGTGCGATCTGGAACGGAAGTTGGATCGAACCGCGGTCCTGCTCGTATGCCATGGCGACAATCTACCTGGCATACGAGCTGGAGTCGGGTCTGCTAGTGGCTCGCGTCGGGTTCGACCAGTTCCACCAGGACGCCGCCGGCGTCCTTCGGGTGAATGAAGTTGATGCGCGAGTTGGCCGTACCGCGTCGGGGAGCGTCATACAGCAACCGAACCCCGCGGTCGCGAAGCTCGGCGGAGATGGCGTCGATGTCGGTGACCCGGTAGGCGAGCTGCTGGAGTCCGGGGCCGCTTCGGTCGATGAACTTGGCGATGGTCGAATTCTCGTCCAGAGGCGCGAGCAGCTGAACGGCAGTGGATCCGGCGGGGGAGCCGACGACGGAGAGCATGGCCTCACGCACGCCCTGCGATTCGTTGATTTCCTCGTGGGTCGACACCATGCCCAGGTGCTGCGTGTACCACTCGATTGCCACGTCGAGATCGGGCACCGCGATCCCGACGTGATCGATCGCGACGACGAGGTCGGACGACAAAGGTGCGAGTGCAGAACTGGGGGAGGTCTGTGTCATACCTTTCACGGTAGCGCTACCGTTTGAGGAGTACACGTCGGGATGTGACTTGGCTCTTAGGCCGCACGGAACCGACGACTATCTCTCTTTTGCAGCCGGAGGAAATCGTGACCAGTTCTGTGATTGTTGCGGGAGCTCGTACCCCGATGGGTCGACTCCTCGGATCGTTGAAAGACCTTTCCGGGTCCGACCTCGGCGGCATCGCCATCAAAGGCGCCCTCGACAAGTCCGGAGTCGCACCCGAACAGGTCGACTACGTCATCATGGGACAGGTCCTCACCGCCGGCGCCGGCCAGATGCCCGCCCGCCAAGCCGCCGTCGCCGCCGGCATCCCCATGAACGTCCCCGCCCTGAGCATCAATAAAGTGTGCCTCTCCGGCATCGACGCCATCGCCCTCGCCGACCAACTCATCCGCGCCGGCGAATTCGACATCGTCGTCGCCGGCGGGCAGGAATCGATGTCCCGCGCACCCCACATGCTCGAAAAAAGCCGCGAAGGCTTCAAATACGGCGACGTCACCCTCCGCGACCACATGGCCTACGACGGCCTCCACGACATCTTCACCGACCAGGCCATGGGCCTGCTCACCGAACAGGTCAACCAACAAGAAACCACCCACATCACCCGCGCCGAGCAGGACGCCTTCGCCGCCGCCTCACACCAGAACGCGGCCCGCGCCTGGAAAGACGGCCTCTTCGACAACGAAGTCGTCCCCGTCTCCATCCCCCAACGCAAGGGCGAGCCCATCGTCTTCGCCCAGGACGAAGGCATCCGCGCCGACACCACCACCGAATCCCTCGGCAAACTGCGTCCCGCGTTCAGCAAGGACGGCACCATCACCGCCGGCTCCGCCTCCCCGATCTCCGACGGCGCCGCCGCCGTGATCGTGATGAGCAAAACCAAAGCCGAAGAACTCGGCCTGACCTGGATCGCGGAAATCGGCGCCCACGGCGTCGTCGCCGGACCCGACTCCACCCTCCAGTCCCAACCCGCCCGGGCCATCGCCAAAGCCTGCGCGAAGGAAGGCATCGACCCCACCGACCTCGACCTCGTCGAAATCAACGAAGCATTCGCCGCCGTCGGGATCGCCTCCACCCGCGAACTCGGCCTCGACCCCGCCAAGGTCAACGTCAACGGCGGCGCCATCGCCGTCGGCCACCCCCTCGGCATGTCCGGCGCCCGCATCGCCCTGCACCTCGCCCTCGAACTGCAACGCCGCGGCGGCGGCATCGGCGCAGCCGCACTCTGCGGCGGCGGCGGACAAGGCGACGCACTCATCGTCCGCGTCCCCAAGGCGTGAGTGTCTAAATACACCTGAACGAGCGCTCTCGCTCTGCGACGCCCCGTGGTTTTCCTCACACAACTACGGGGCGTCGTAGTTGTTCGGGCACAATGGCCTCATGGCGAACATCTTTGACGTATCCACTCCCGCGAAACGCTTCCGTCTGGTGGCGTGGTGGGAAGCTGTGACCTGGGCGGCCTTGCTGGTTGCCATGTTCTTCAAGTGGGTCCTCGGACACGAAGAAGCGATTCGCATCCCCGGAATGGTCCACGGAACCGCCGGCTTCCTGGTGTTCATCGTTGTTGCACTCCTGACCGCGTGGTCGCTCAAGTGGGACGTCAAGACCACGATCCTTGCGCTGATCTCGAGCGTTCCGCCCTTCGGCACCGTCATCTTCGAACGCTGGGCAGTGCGAAACGGCAAGCTCGGTGAGCTGTCCACGGAGTTCGAGGCGTCCAAGGGCAACGCGGCGCTCGTCTGAGTGCTGCATCCCTCTACGTAGCTTCTCGCAACTCGTGACAAACTGGGAGCCGTGACTCGACCAGGTTCCAGGCCCCCCGCGCGTTCGTCCGCAGTTGCTGCCGCCATGAGCGGCGCAGTCGACTTGTCCGCCTTCAAAGAGCGGGCCACGGCCCCACCACCGCCGCGTAACACCAGCGGCGACGGGGCCGTTTCTGCTGTCTCCGGGGCAGTGATCGAGGTGACCGAGGAGAACTTCGAAAGCGAAGTCCTGCTGAAGTCGAGCCAGGTGCCGGTGATCGTCAACATCGGTGGCCGCGCATACGAGCCCTCGGTCGTATTCACCGAAGTTCTCGAATCATTTGCAGCGCGAGCCGGCGGCAAGTGGATTCTTGCCAACGTCGACGTCGACGTGAGCCCTCGTATCGCGCAGGCATTCGGTGTCCAGTCGGTTCCGACGGTTGTTGCTGTCGCGGCTGGTCAGCCGTTGGCCGATTTTCAGGGCGCTCAGCCAGAGGCGCAGCTCAGCCAGTGGTTCGACGCAGTCCTCCAAGCTGTCGAGGGCAAGTTGAGTGGGCCGGTCTCCGACGCGGACGAACCGGCGGAGGAGGTCGAGGATCCTCGCTTCGTGGCCGCTGAAACCGCGCTGGACGAGGGCGATCTCGACGCCGCCATCGCTGCGTACCAGGAAATTCTCGACGCCGAACCCAACAATGCGGAGGCCAAGAGCGCTGTCCGCCAGGTGAAGTTCATGGCTCGGGTTCAGGGTGTCGATCCCGAGTCGATTGCGGCCGCGGATGCTGATCCGTCCGATCTCGAACTGCAGTTCGCTGCGGCCGACCTGGAAATGTTCGCCCAGCAACCCGAGGCGTCGTTCGCCCGCTTGATCTCGGTGGTCTCGCGAACTGCCGGCGACGACAAGGCTGCCGCTCGGACGCGCTTGCTCGAACTGTTCGAACTGTTCGACCCGGCAGAACCGATCGTCATCGCGGCCCGTCGTAAGTTGGCTTCCGCTCTCTACTGACGTGTGGACCGGCAGTCGCTACTCCGTGTAGCGGCTGTCGCACACTTCCCGACCACCGAGAACGCCGGTCCGGAACGCGTCGACACGTGCGAACCCGCTCGGAACCGTCTCACCGTTGACGTCACTGGCAGCCAGGCCGTCGGTCAGCAGCCCCGATACGGCTTCGTCGAGGTCGCCGGGGGAGAGTGTGACCTGTGCTCCGGACGCCGCGGCGTTGGTGGGACTGAGTGCTGCGGTGATGACGCCGGACAAGCAGGCCGCGCGCAGGGCAGTCTGCGGAGTGTCGAGCGATTGGCCGTTCTCCTTCTGCATCGCGAGGGTGTACCTCGACGCGAGCAGGACATAGGCGTTGTAGTCACCGGTGATGTTGGTCTGGATCAACTCGCGTCGCCCGACGCGACCCGGCGTGCCGCGCTCGGCAAGGTCGTCGACGCTGATTCCGATGGTGTTCGTCGACGGGCAGTACGAGACGGGTTCGGTCGCAACGGCATCGCTGCACCCGGTGTCTGCGCCGGTGAACACGACCTTCGGTGGCTGAGGTAGATCGAAGATCGCTTGGAAGGTCTTCACGAACTCGTCGAGAGTTGCCTCGGTGACGGGCAGTTCTCCGGAATCGTTGCCCTCGGCGAACTGCTGCGGGAGGTCTGCACGTCGTGACTCGATTTCGTCGGCGTCCATCTTCGCGCACGCACCGGCGCCGTCGGTGAAGCCGATCTGAGTGGCGGTGACGCGCTCGAACGCCGAACCATGGTGGCTCTCAGGATCATTAGGGTCTTCGTCGCGGATGGCGACCGCCGACGCCAACACCTTGTTGAGTCCGTCGGAGGTGTTCATCGTGAAGTGCGCGGCCTTGTCCTCGGCGACGTGCCGCAAGAAGGCGCCACCGAAACAGTCGGCTTGCTGTTCGCGCACCAGGGCTGCGTCTCGTTTACCGCCGACGATCCCGGCCTTGCGTTGAACGGCATGGCCGTACTCGTGCGCAAAGATGAACGCGACGGCCACGTCACCGAACTTCTCCCGCACCTCGGGCAGCAGCAATTCACGATCCCAACCGATGGTGTGATCGATGCTGCAGTACCCGGCGTTGATGAGTTCTTCGGTGGTCTCCTCACAGAAGTCCGGGCCGTTCGATTCGGTGGGGTCCCACGAGATCAGCTCGTCGACCGGTTCGAAGGGCTTGTCGAACAGAGCCGGGTACTCGGCGGCCCAGTAGGTTTCGATGTCTGTGATGGCGTTGGCTGCCAGCGCGTCGATGTCCCCGCCGTCGGTGCCGGTGATTGCTCGGTCGGCGTTGGGGGCTCCCGGACGCAACCCACTTGGTCCTGCCGTTGCGTCGAGTCCGGCGACGCGGAAGGGATCGTGATAAATCGAGACGGCGTGGCCACTCGTTCCCTGGGCACAACCGGCGAGCAGTGCGGCCACTGCCAACAATGACGACGTGACAATGACTACTCGCCGGCCGACCATCAACGCTCCAGACTTATCCAAATCGCTCCAGCAGCTGGCAGCGCCACCTGTGCGGAGGCTGGCCGACCGTGCCACGAATGCGACGTTGCTGTGACCGCTCCGAGGTTCCCGACTCCGGAGCCGCCGTACACCTCGGCATCGGTGTTGAGAATTTCCACCCATCGGCCGGGCTCTGGTAGCCCGACGCGGTAGCTCGAGTGCTCACTGCCCGAGAAGTTGAACAGGCAGGCGACAATCGAACCGTCAGTACCGTAACGCAGAAAACTGAGGACGTTGTTCTCGGTGTCGTTGGCGTCGATCCAGGAGTATCCACCGGGCGAGGTGTCGAGGGTCCACATGGCCGGATGACGTCGATACGCGGAGTTGAGATCGCCGACCAGTCGCTGGACGCCGCGATGGAGAGTGCCGGTGTACTGATCGTCGAGCTGCCACCAGTCGAGGCCGCGTTCTTCGGACCATTCCGCACTCTGACCGAACTCCTGTCCCATGAACAGCAGTTGCTTGCCAGGATGCGCCCACATGTATGCAAGCAGTGAGCGCAGGCCGGACGCCTTGGCGAAGTCGTTCCCGGGCATCCGGGTCCACAGAGTTCCTTTGCCGTGCACCACTTCGTCATGGCTGATCGGTAGCAGGTAGTTCTCACTCCACGCGTACATCAGTGAGAACGTGATCTCGTGATGGTGGTAGGTCCGGTGTACCGGGTCGTGACCGAGGAACCCGAGGGTGTCGTGCATCCACCCCATGTTCCACTTCATGTTGAATCCGAGGCCGCCGACATTGGTCGCCCGAGTGACTCCGGGCCACGCCGTCGACTCCTCGGCGACGGTGACGACTCCTCGATGGTTCTTGTGGACGGTGGCGTTCATCTCCTGCAGGAACGCAACGGCTTCGAGATTCTCGCGGCCGCCGTGAATGTTGGGAGTCCATCCACCTTCCGGGCGTGAGTAGTCCAGGTACAGCATCGATGCGACAGCGTCGACGCGAAGTCCGTCGATGTGGAACTCCTCGAGCCAGAAGAGTGCATTGGCGACGAGGAAGTTCCGCACCTCGCGGCGACCGAAGTCGAATACGTATGTGCCCCAGTCCAACTGCTCGCCGCGACGCGGATCGGCGTGCTCGTACAGGGGAGTTCCGTCGAAACGAGCCAGGGCCCACTCGTCTTTGGGGAAGTGTGCAGGCACCCAATCGACGATGACACCTATCCCTGCGGCGTGCAGGTGGTCGACGAACCAGCGGAAGTCGTCCGGGGTGCCGAAGCGGGAGGTCGGTGCGTAGTACGAGGTGACCTGGTATCCCCACGATCCACCGAACGGATGCTCGGAGACGGGCAGCAGTTCGACGTGGGTGAATCCGGTTTCGGTGACGTAGACGGCGAGTTGCTCGGCCATCTGCCGGTAGTCGAGTCCCGGACGCCACGATCCGAGGTGCACCTCGTACACGCTCATCGGGGACTGCGAAGGATCGACACCGGCGCGGGTTTCGAGCCAGGCCGCGTCGTTCCACTCATGCGAACTGGTGGTCACTCGCGATGCAGTCGCCGGCGGGACCTCGGTACCGAATGCCATGGGATCGGCCTTGTCGCGAACGGAGCCGTCGTGGCCGTGGACCCGGAACTTGTACAGCGAACCGACTGCGATGTCGGGCAGGAAGAGTTCCCAGACCCCAGTGGATCCGAGGACTCGCATGGGGGCGAATTGCCCACTCCACCCGTCGAAGTCGCCGACGACGGTCACGCCGCGGGCGGCCGGAGCCCAGACGGCGAACGAGGTGCCGTCGACGGGTCCATCCGGTGTCTCGTAAGAACGCGGATGTGCACCGAGGATGTCCCACAGTCGTTCGTGCCGACCTTCGCCGAACAGGTGAAGGTCGAGTTCACCGAGAGTCGGCAGGAATCGGTAAGGGTCGGCTGCGAGAACCGTGTGTCCACCCGGGTACGTCACGGAATAGCGATAGTCGATCAGGTCGGGGTAGGGGACCAGAGCCACGAAGATTCCGTTCGAAACATGTTCGAGAGGAAAGTCTTTGCCGCCGATGACGGCACTGACGGACTCGGCGTTGGGACGCAACGCACGCAGAACGGTGCCGTCGGCGTGGGGATGGGCGCCGAGGACACTGTGCGGATCGTGATGTTCACCGCGCGCCAACAGCTCCAGATCGTGATTGTCCGGTGCGATACCCGAACGGAACTTCTCGGTTGACATCACTTGCCTCCACCTGCGCGGTGCGCATTGCGTGCTTGATAGGCCAGAGAGATCCGGGCCGGATACGGAACGGGTGGGAGCGCGAGGATGTGCGCCACCGAACGCCAGGGCTCGAGGCGGACGAAATTGGCTTGGCCCCAATTGAACTGCTCACCGGTTACCTCGTCGAGCACGGTCATGTGGTCGTGCCATTCGCGTCCGAGCGCCGGCATGTCCAACCAGACGGTGCCCTCTTCTGCAGCGAACGGGTTGAGGTTGATCACCGTCAGGACGGCGTCACCGGTCGAGGCGTCGAACTTCGAGTAGGCGATCAACGCGTCGTTGTCGATGTGGTGAAAGTGCAGGTTCCGCAACTGTTGCAGGGCCGGATGTGCACGCCGGATGCGGTTGAGCGCGGTGATCCACGGCTCGAGAGACTCGCCTCGCGCTGCTGCTTCGGCGAAACGGCGCGGCCGAAGTTCGTATTTCTCGGAGTCGAGGTATTCCTCGCTGCCGGGGCGAACGGCTTGGTGTTCGTAGAGTTCGTAACCGGAGTAGACGCCCCACGTCGGCGCCAGGGTGGCGGCGAGAGCTGCTCGCAGTGCAAACATTCCGGGCCCACCGTGCTGGAGGGACTCGTGCAGGATGTCCGGCGTGTTCACGAAGAGGTTCGGTCGGGCTTCGTCGGCCTTCGCCGCCAGCTCGTTACCGAATTCGGTGAGCTCCCACTTCGCAACTCGCCAGGTGAAGTACGTGTACGACTGCGTGAACCCGCGCCGGGCAAGGCCGTACATGCGCGCCGGACGAGTGAAAGCCTCGGCGAGGAACAAGACGTCGGGGTCAGTTTTCTTGACCTCCGAGATGAGTGCCTCCCAGAAGTTCGGCGGCTTGGTGTGCGGGTTGTCTACCCGGAAGATCTTGACGCCGGCACTGATCCAGTGTCGGACGACTCGCAGGATTTCCTTGTCCAGACCGCGAGGATCGGTGTCGAAGTTGATCGGGTAGATGTCCTGATACTTCTTGGGCGGGTTCTCGGCGTAGGCGATGGTGCCGTCAGGAAGGACGTTGAACCACTCCGGATGCTTCTTGGCCCATGGATGATCCGGGGCGCACTGCAGCGCGAGATCCAGTGCCACTTCGAGATCGAGCTTGCGGGCCGCAGCGACGAACGCCTTGAAGTCCTTGAGCGTGCCGAGCTGCGGGTGAACAGCGTCGTGCCCGCCGTCGACCGAGCCGATGGCCCACGGCGAGCCGACGTCACCGGGTTCGGGAGTGAGAGTGTTGTTGCGTCCCTTGCGGTTGATCTCGCCGATGGGATGGATCGGCGGAAGGTAGACGACGTCGAAACCCATTGCGGCGATGCGGGGTAGGTCTTCGGCCGAGGTTCGGAAAGTACCGTGTTGCGGCACCCCGTTCTCGTCCCAACCGCCCGTCGAGCGGGGGAAGAACTCGTACCACGATCCGAACAGTGCACGGTTGCGATCGACGACGACGGGGTGGGACTCGCCCTTGGTGACCAGTTCACGGAGCGGAGTGGCGCGGAGCAGTTCGGCGACGTCGGAGGCGAAGGCCGGCGCGACGCGAGCCGTCAGCGCCTGATCGCTGCGCAGCGACGCCGTGACGGCCTCGAGCCTGGACCTGTTGCCCCGCGGTACCTCGTGCGCGGCCTGTTCGAACAGGCGCGCACCGATTTCCAGGTCGTTGGCCAACTCGGCCGCCCCTTGCCCGACGGCGAGCTTTGCTTCCACGGCGTGCTTCCAGGTGGCGATGGGATCGCTCCACGCCTCGATCCGGAACGACCACATGCCTTCGGCGGACGGCGTGAACACCGCGTCGACGGTGTCCGGTTCGGTCCCGGGATCCATCGGAATGCGCAGCGGCTTGGTACCGCGCGGACCACGCACGACAAGAGTGGCGGAAATGGCGTCGTGGCCTTCTCGCCACACGGTGGCGTGCACTGGGAAGACTTCACCGACCACGGCCTTTGCCGGATAGTTACCCGAGATCTCGGGTACCACGTCGTCGATACCGAGGCGTCCTGACACGGGAAGCTCCATTTCTGGTGATGGATCGCGGTAAAACTTTCTTTCGCCGGGTTCAACCGTAGTGGGTGCGGCGCTGGAGTGCTGATAACGACGAATTCGGGTCTGTCGGTGGTCAGGTCGGCTCGGGCGTTCGGTTCCACCGGACAGAGTGCAAGGAACTCGACTAGGGTTCGCGGGGTGAAAGCCTTGCGTCGGTTCACTGTCCGAGCCCACCTTCCGGAGCGCCTCGCCGCGCTCGGCCCCCTGTCCACCAACCTTCGGTGGTCGTGGCATCCCGAGACACAGGATCTGTTCTCGCGACTCGACCCCGAACTCTGGCAAGCAGTCCAGTTCGATCCGGTCCGCATGCTCGGGGAAGTCGACCCCACCCGTCTCGACGAACTCAGCAGTGACGAGGCATTTCTCGGTGACCTCGACACTGCAGCAGCCGATCTCGATGCTTATCTGAGCACCCCGCGCTGGTACCAATCCCAGCAGGCCAAGGGCACATCGTTAGCCAGCGGAATTGCGTACTTCTCCATGGAGTTCGGAGTCAGCGAAGTTCTGCCCAACTACTCCGGCGGATTGGGCATCCTCGCGGGCGATCACCTCAAGGCCGCGTCCGACCTCGGGCTGCCGCTCATCGGCGTCGGACTGCTCTACCGATCCGGCTACTTCCGCCAGTCGCTGACCGCCGACGGTTGGCAGGCCGAGCACTACCCGCCGCACGACCCTCAAGGGTTGCCTCTTCGTTTGCTGACGGACGCAGGCCCGGCTTCCGAAGACGGATCGCCGGTCGTCATTCACGTCGCCATGCCCGGTGGCCGGGTGCTGCGTGCGCGAGTGTGGATCGCTCAGGTCGGACGAGTGCCGTTGCTGCTGCTCGATTCCGACATCGCCGAGAACGACGCGGATCTGCGCGGCGTCACGGACCGTCTCTACGGCGGGGACCAGGATCACCGCATCAAGCAGGAGATCCTCGCGGGTATCGGCGGCGTCCGCGCGGTGCGCGCCTACACCGCGGCGTACGGATTGCCCGATCCCGAGGTGTTCCACATGAACGAGGGGCATGCCGGATTCCTCGGCATCGAACGGATTCGGGAACTTGTCACCACCAGCGGTCTGGACTTCGATTCGGCTCTGGCCGCGGTCCGTGCCGGAACGGTCTTCACGACGCACACTCCGGTTCCCGCCGGAATCGACCGCTTCCCGGCGGATCTGGTCCGTCACTACTTCGGCGGAGCGAACGGCGAGAACGAATCGAGTTTGCTTCCCGGCCTGACCGTAGACCGCATCGTCGGGATGGGGCGCGAAGCCGATCCGTCGATCTTCAACATGGCGCACATGGGTCTTCGCTTGGGCCAGCGAGCCAACGGCGTCTCGAAGTTGCACGGCATCGTCAGTCGCGACATGTTCAACGGTCTCTGGCCGGGCTTCGACGCCGACGAGGTGCCGATCGGTTCGGTCACCAACGGTGTTCACGCGCCGACGTGGGCGGCGCCGGAGTGGATGGACGTGGCCAGGCGGATCGTCGGTCAGGAGCAACTCGAAGAAGCACGCGGGTGGGAGCGCCTGCACGAGTTGTCGGCAACCGAACTGTGGGAAACACGTAATGCGTTGCGCGGCAAGTTGGTCGACGAAGTTCGTCGTCGTGTCCGAGCGTCCTGGCTCGAACGCGGCGCGACCGAGGCCGAACTCGGCTGGACCACTGGAGTATTCGATCCCAACGTCTTGACAGTCGGATTCGCGAGGCGCGTTCCGACGTACAAGCGGTTGACGCTGATGCTGCGTGATCCCGAGCGTCTGCGTGCGATGTTGCTCGACGAGAAACGTCCGGTGCAGTTGGTGGTGGCCGGCAAGTCGCACCCCGCCGACGACGGCGGTAAGGCACTCATCCAGCAGGTCGTGCGGTTCGCAGACGAAGCGGATGTGCGTCACCGCATCGTCTTCCTGCCTGATTACGACATGTCGATGGCCCGCTACCTGTACTGGGGCTGCGACGTGTGGCTCAACAACCCGCTTCGCCCCCTCGAGGCGTGCGGTACTTCAGGCATGAAATCCGCGCTCAACGGCGGCCTCAACCTCTCCATTCGCGACGGATGGTGGGACGAGATGTACGACGGCGAGAACGGGTGGGCCATTCCGACGGCCGACGGTGTTCTCGACGACGTGCGGCGTGACGATCTGGAAGCCAGCGCCCTCTACGAACTTCTCGAGCACGCGGTACTGCCGACGTTCTACGACCGTGATGCAGCCGATCTGCCGACGCGCTGGGTCGAGAGGGTTCGCCACACCCTCGAGAATCTGGGCCCGAAGGTGTTGGCATCACGCATGGTTCGTGACTACGCCGTCGACTACTACGCCCCTTCGGCGGAATCAGCTCGAGCGGTAGTGGCGGATGATTTTGCCGGCGCGCGTGAGGTGGCCGAGTTCCGTCGCCGTATCGAGTCGCAGTGGCCGTCGGTCGCCGTCGAGCAGGTGGACGGTTCCGGCCTGCCGGACACTCCGGAGATCGGTGCGACCATCTCTTTGAAAGCCAAGGTCCGCCTCGGCGGCTTGTCGGTCTCGGATGTGGAGGTTCAGGCAGTCCTGGGACGCGTCAGCCCAGGCGAGGAACTCACCGACGTGGTGACGTTCCCGATGACACATTTCGGAACCGAGGACGGAGCCGAGATCTTCGAAGCCGAGGTTGCGCTTCCGGTCTCCGGCTCCGTGGGTTACACCGTGCGGGTGTTGCCGCATCACCGGTTGTTGGTCGATGCGTCCGAACTCGGGTTGGTGACCACTCCGAGCGTCTGACGTAATACATTCTGCCTCGGTCGGTACCGGGGCAGAATTGTGCCCGCGTGAGAACTGGGTCAGGGACGTGAGTCGCGGATGCGGGTGAGTGCCTTGCGGACGACTTCGGGGTTGGTCGTCTCCCAGAACGGAGGCAGTGATGCGCGAAGGTAACCCGCGTATCTCGCCGTGGCCAGACGCGGATCGAGCACGGCCACCACACCTTTGTCGTCGGTGCTACGAAGCAGGCGACCCACGCCCTGTGCCAGGAGCAGCGCCGCGTGATTGGCCGAGACGCTGAGAAAGCCGTTACCGCCATGGGATTCGATAGCCTGCTGGCGAGCCATCAACAGTGGATCGTCCGGGCGCGGGAACGGAATCCGGTCCAATATGACGAGGCTCAGTGACGGACCCGGAACATCGACGCCCTGCCACAGGGACAACGTGCCGAACAGTGACGTGGGTTCGTCCTTGGCGAAGGCCTTGACGAGGGTGCCGGTGGCGTCGTCGCCCTGGCACAGGATGGGGGTGTCGAGGCGTTCACGCATCGCCTCCGAGGCGGCTTTGGCGGCGCGCATCGACGAGAACAGGCCGAGGGTGCGTCCGCCCGCAGCCTCGACGAGTTCGGCGATCTCGTCGAGATAGACCGGGGAGAGGCCGTCGCGGCCGGGCGTGGGCAGGTGGCGGGCAATGTAGATGATGCCGGCCTTTGCATGGTCGAAGGGCGACCCGACGTCGAGTGAGTTCCAGCGGAAAGCCGAAGCGTCAGAAGGTGCTTCGGTGCCGATGGCGGTACCCGAGTCGGGGCGCGCGGACGATTCCGCAGGAAGACCCCAGTTGACGGCGAGACCGTCGAACGATCCGCCGACGGTCAGTGTCGCGGAAGTGAGAACGACGGTGGATTCGGCGAACAGTCGCGAGCGCAGCAATCCGCCGACCGAGAGCGGAGCCATCCGGACGGAGCGCCGCACCGATCCGCGGAACTCGTCCGAGGACAGCCAGACGACGTCCTTGCGCTTGGCCGGGTCGGGTTCGTCGAAAGCGGTGAGAATACGCACGGCACTGTCGTGGACGTCGTCGACGGACGAGAGTGCGGCGTTGCGGGCCGCAGCGGCTTCGGGATCTGCAGCAGCCATTCCCGGTTTGGCCGGACCGATAGCGGTGCGCAGCGACCAGGCCGCGTCGCGGATCGCAGCCAGTGCGGGTGCCGCCCCGTCCGGGAGGCCTTCCCAGCGACCTGGGCGCAATTCCTCGAGGAGTCCAGCCCACCCCTCGCCGGCAGCTTCGAGTCGGTCGGCGTCCTGCTCTTCGGCGATCTTGCCGCAACGCCGGGCCGCGGCACTGATCGACGAAGCTGTGAGATCGGCCGTGGCGACGCCGGTGACGCGGTCGACCAACTCGTGGGCCTCGTCGATCACCACGACATCGTGGTCAGGCAGGATCTGGATGCCGGTGATGGCGTCGATCGCGAGCAGTGCGTGGTTGGTGACCACTACGTCGGCCTTCGACGCCTCGACTCGGGCGCGCTCGGCGAAGCAGTCCTCACCGACCGGGCACTGGTTCTTACCGATGCATTCGCGGGAGGTGACACTGACCTGCCGCCACGCCTGATCGGATACGCCCGGCACCAATTCGTCCCGATCACCGGTTTCGGTGTCGGAGGACCATTCGGTGAGGCGGACGACCTCCCGGCCGAGACGCGAGACCGTGAACGGATCGAACAACTCGTCCTCGGGTGGCTGCTCGGACGCGCCGGTATGGATCTTGTTCATGCACAGATAGTTGTTGCGGCCCTTGAGGATTGCGAACTCTGCGCGTCGGCCGAGTGGCTTCTTCAGGGCATCGGCGAGTCGAGGCAGATCTCGGTCGACGAGCTGACGCTGCAGCGCGATGGTGGCGGTGGACACGACCACGGTGCGTCCCGATTCGACCGCGTGGCGCAGGCTCGGAACGAGGTAGGCGAGCGACTTACCGGTACCGGTGCCGGCCTGGACGGCCAGATGCTCACCGGTGTCGATCGAGTGCGCCACGGCGGACGCCATCGTCAGCTGACTGGTTCGTTCGGCACCGCCGAGCGACCGCACCGCTGTCTGGAGCAGTTCGGGAACGTTCGGGAGTTGATCGGCCACCCACGAAGGTTAATGGATCCCTACGTCAGAAACGTCCACGGATGATTCCCGGGGTGGTTCCCCGGCATTCGAGTCTTCTTGCGACGAGGCCTCGTCTCGCCCGATCAGCTGCACTCCCGCCTCCCGCATCTGCACCAATGCCGACTCGATCGTGGCGGTCGACACACCAGCGGTGAAGGGGAGAAGGACTGTCGTGGCGAACCCCGCGCGCGCGGCATCGACGGCCGTGGCCTTGACACAGTGATCCGTGGCAATTCCGATCACGTCGACGTCGGTGATCTCGTGGGCGCGGAGCCAGTCCTCGAGCGTCGTGCCGTCCTCGGCTGCTCCTTCGAAACCGGAGTAGGCCGCGCTGTAGGCGCCCTTGGAGAAGATCGCCGACCCGGCGACGGAAGCGTCGAACGCCGGATGGAACTCGGCGCCGGCTGTCCCGACGACGCAGTGAACCGGCCAGCTGTCGATGAAGTCGGGATTCTCGGAGAAGTGCGCCCCAGGGTCGATGTGGAAATCGCGAGTCGCGACTACGGCGTCGTACTCGTGGGAGTTGACGAAATCGTTGACGGCTCCCGCAACCGCAGCACCGCCGTCGACTGCAAGAGCGCCACCTTCACAGAAATCGTTCTGAACGTCGACAATTATCAGTGCTTTTGCACTCACTGGTGCTCACCTCCGGTGAATCGAACGGGCACAGCCGAGTCTCCGCGCGAGAGCTTGAGGCCTTCCCACGGCAGGCTCACGAGCCCTGCCTTCAGAACCGCTCTGCTCTCTTCGAGCGTCGGCGCGCTGTCGACGACCTTGCCTTCGCGAACCAGCGGGATCAGCAGTTCGGTCGCTCCGTCCGCCTCGGAGACAGGTGACGGTGATCCGGCGGGGTAGATGACTTCTTCGACGATCGTGCCGGTCGGACGCACTACGCGCAGTGCCTTCTTTGCGCCGCCGCGAGATGCCTTGTTGGTGCTTCTCTTCTCGACCGCGATTCCGTCGACCTCGACAAGTTTGTAGACCATGCCGGCGGTGGGGGCGCCTGATCCGGTGACCAGGGAAGTGCCGACGCCGTACGAGTCGACGGGTTCGGCGCGCAGAGCCGCGATCGCGTACTCGTCCAGGTCGCCGGAGACGACGATGCGTGTTTTGGTAGCACCGAGATCGTCGAGTTGTTGGCGTACCTGACGAGCAAGAACGCCGAGATCGCCGGAGTCGATGCGAACCCCGCCCAGCTCGGGACCGGCAACGGCGACAGCCGTTTTCACACCCTCGGTGATGTCATAGGTATCGACGAGCAACGTGGTGGATACGCCGAGTGCCGCGACCTGACCGCGGAATGCCGCTGCCTCGTCCGGACCGTCTTCGGTGGTGTGCAGGAGAGTGAAGGCGTGCGCGCTGGTACCTGCACTGGGTACGTCGTGACGCCGCGCGGCTTCGAGGTTGGAGGTGGCGTCGAAGCCGGCGAGATACGCGGCACGTGAAGCGGCGACGGCGGCCTGTTCGTGTGTACGACGCGAGCCCATCTCGATCATCCGTCGACCGCCCGCTGCGCTCACCATGCGGGCAGCGGCCGAAGCGATCGCGCTGTCGTGGTTGAGGATCGAGAGAATCAAGGTTTCGAGGATGACGCACTCGGCGAAAGTTCCGCGGACCGAAAGGATCGGTGATCCGGGGAAGTAGAAATCGCCCTCGCGGTAGCCGTCGATGTCACCGGAGAATCGATAGTTGCGCAGCCACTCGACGGTCGTGTCGTCGAGAAATTTTGCAACGATCGCCAGTTCCGGTTCACCGAACCGGAACTGCTCGAGTGCGTCGAGAAGGCGCTCGGTACCGGCGACGACGCCGTAGCGACGACCGTCTGGCAGCCGCCGTGCAAATACCTCGAAACTGCAGTTGCGGAAGGCAGATCCGTCGGCGAGAGCCGCCGAGAGCATGGTCAGTTCGTACTGATCGGTGAGCAGTGCGGTGCTGGCACCGGCGTCGCGGATGTCGGAAATTTGCGTAGGCACGCACACAACTCTATGCGCGAGACGACGTGGGTGGGTGTTGTCGCCTCTCGTCGCGCCGTACCCTGGATACATGGTTTTCGGCGGCGCGACCGTGTCCGGCACTTACTCGGCGAACGTAACGATGAGAGGCGCTACGGCCTCTTCTCCTCAAGCCACGCCCGAGCAGTCGGAGGCTGTTGCGACCATCGAAGCCGCAGATCGGCCCTGGGTGACCATCGTCTGGGACGACCCGGTCAATCTCATGCATTACGTGACTTACGTGTTCCAGAAGTTGTTCGGCTACAGCAAAGCCAAGGCCACCGACCTGATGATGCAGGTCCATTCGGAGGGCAAGGCCGTGGTCTCGAGCGGTTCGCGCGACAAGATGGAGGCCGATGTTCGTCGCCTCCACGCTGCCGGTCTCTGGGCCACGATGCAACGCGACGACACCTGAGAAAAGCACTTTTTCGACCGATTTGTTCGCCTAACTCGTAGACGGGAGTCCGACGCGTGCGGACGTGGAGTAGGAAGAGTTCACTCGGCGGAGTGAAGTTCAAATCCGAGATGGACGGCCACGAGGCGGCGGTTCTGCGCTCGCTCGTGGAGTCGGTGACCGGGCTTCTCGACGAGCGCGCGTCTTCGGCGCCGCAAGACGAGCTCGCCGCGCTGACGGGTCTTCGTACCGGAAATTCGGAGCCGCCCGACAATCCGGTGTTGGCGCGTTTGCTTCCCGACTTCCAGCGCACCGATCCGGACAAGGTCGCTCCGGACAGTGACGATCTCGACGACGCCGGCGCCAATGTCAACGGCGCGCTGCGCAGTTTGCACGAACCCGAGATCATCGACGCCAAGCGTGAGTCCGCTCGCATGTTGTTGGCTTCGCTTCCGGAGGCCGGCGGCAAGGTCGTTCTCACGCAGGAACAGGCCGACGCCTGGCTGTCCTCGCTCAACGACGTCCGTCTCGCGCTCGGAACCAATCTCGGCATCGACGCCGACACACCGGAAAGCCTCGAACCCGACGACCCGCGAGCCCCGCATCTCGACGTCTATCACTGGTTGACGTGGATGCAGGACTCCCTCGTCCAGGCGCTCATGCCATGACCACAACGCGGACCGGGCCCACTGATTCACTGACAGATGTCGCCGGCCTCGCCGTCGGTCATCACCACAAGCTCGACGAGGGAGCCACTCTCGGAAGCGGCGCAGCCACCGGCTGCACGGTCGTGCTCGCGTCGGCCGGTGTGGTCGCCGGAGTCGACGTCCGGGGCGGCGGTCCGGGTACCCGCGAGACCGATCTGCTCGACCCGAGCCATTCGGTCCAGCAGGTCAATGCCGTGCTGTTGACCGGCGGTAGTGCCTACGGACTTGCCGCGGCCGACGGAGTGATGCGCTGGCTCGAGGAACACGATCACGGGATCGCGATGGGCGCTCCCGGCCAGGTGGTACCGATCGTGCCCGGTGCCGTGATCTTCGATCTGCCGGTGGGGGACTGGACCGTTCGTCCGACCGGCGATTTCGGATTCCTCGCTGCCGACACTGCTTCGCGCGAATTCGCCACGGGCACGGTCGGCGCGGGGGTAGGTGCCAGAGCCGGAGCGCTCAAGGGTGGGGTGGGAACGGCCAGCGTCGTGATCGCCGACGGCCCCGCCGAGGGGACGACGGTCTCCGCCTTGATCGTGGCGAATCCGGTGGGTTCGGTCTTCGACCCCAGAACAGGCCTGCCGTGGGGCGTCGGCTCGGACGGCGCGGAGTCGTTCGGCCTCAGGCTCCCCGACGCGTCCGAACTCGCGGCGGCCAACGCCGTTGCAGCCAAGGGAACCGTCCTCAACACCACGATCGGTGTGGTCGCCACTGACGCCGCCTTGACGAAAGCCGGGTGCCGACGCGTCGCCGTCGCAGGTCATGACGGCCTGGCCCGAGCGATTCGGCCCGCACATTCGCCGCTCGACGGCGACACGATCTTTGCGCTCGCCACCGGTGATCACACTCCGAATTCGGAGATCACGGTTCCGGACGCTTTCCCGAACGATCTGCCGATACTCGACGCGGTGTGCGCGGCTTCGGCCCAGGTGGTCGAACGTGCGATCGTCACAGCGATTCTCGACGCCACGTCGGTAGCCGGAATCCCGAGTTACCGCGAACTCTTCCCGTCCGCATTTCTCTAGGCAGCACTCCTGGAATCGGCGGTAATCTCGAATTGAGCCTGGTCGCGAGTGACCGGATCAGAAAACCGGATCGACGGTGGAGGACGCACACGATGACGATGGATTTCAACAGTCCGGACTTCGGCACCCGGACGCCGGCACCGAAATCCGGTCCGCCCTCGGTGTGGAAGCAGTCGGCCGTGTTGGTGGGCGGCTTCGCGATCCTGCTCTACGTGATCGAGATCGTGGATGTCATCTCCGGTCAGAATGTCCAGAACGCCGGCGTCACCCCGCGCACGCTCGACGGCCTGTGGGGAATCCTGTTCGCCCCGGTGCTGCACGACGACTGGGGTCATCTGATCGCCAACACCATTCCGGTGCTGATCCTCGGATACCTCGTGCTGGTGTCGGGAATTGCGCGGGGACTCGCGGCGACCGGCATCATCTGGGTGATCGGCGGCGTCGGGACCTGGTTGTTCGCCGGCTCGAACTCGAATCACGTCGGTGCGTCCGTGCTGATCTTCGGCTGGGTCACCTACCTGCTGGTGCGCGGGTTCTTCACGCGGAGCTTCACACAGATCCTGATCGGCGTTGCCGTCTTCGTCGTGTACGGCGGAGTGCTCTGGGGCGTTCTGCCGAGCGATCCACGGGTTTCCTGGCAAGGGCATCTGTTCGGAGCGATCGGCGGCGTGGTTGCCGCCTGGGCGTTGACGTCGGGGGAGAGGGCCAAGCGCGCCGGGTCGGCGCCGGCCGTTCGACCACCGAGTTTCTGAACGGACGTGGGTCACACCCTCACTGCGGTGTGACTTCGACGCGCCAAAACCACCAAGAGCTTTTTCCCAGACGGGTAGACGTGGCAGCATGACCGGTATGCGCATGACCGTCCTGGGGTGTTCCGGCAGCGTCACGGGTCCGGATTCACCGGCTTCGGGATACCTGCTCACGGCACCGGGAACTCCGCCGCTCGTGATCGACTTCGGCCCGGGAGTTCTTGGGGCGTTGCAGCGATACGCCGATCCGGGCGAGGTGACGATCCTGCTTTCGCACCTTCATGCGGACCACTGTCTAGACATGCCCGGCCTGCTCGTCTGGCGTCGCTATCACCCCAACCCGCCGGTCGGTAGGGCTCTGGTTTACGGCCCCACCGACACCGCGTGCCGCATCGGAGTGTCCTCCGCCGAGTGCGCCGGCGAGATGGACGACATCTCCGACACCATCGACGTCCGGCTCTGGGCCGAGAACGAGCCGGTGACGTTCGGTGAACTGAGCGTCGTCGCCCGCCGTATGAATCATCCACCCGAGGCTTACGGTTTCCGGATCACCGGCGCCGACGGCCGCGTCCTCGTCTATACAGGCGACACCGGAATGTGCGACAACGTCGTCGAACTCGCGCGTGGTGCAGACGTGTTGCTCTCCGAAGCGTCGTGGACCGACAGCCCCGATCGACCTGAGGGAGTCCATCTCTCCGGCAAGGAAGCCGGCCGTGTGGCTGCGCTCGCCGGCGTCAAGGAACTTCTCCTCACCCACATTCCGCCGTGGACATCGCGTGAAGACGTGATCGCCGAAGCGAAATCCGAATTCTCCGGACCAGTGCATGCCGTCTCCGCCGGAAGTGTCTACGACATCTGATTCCCCTCACATTCGGTGCAGCGCTCACCGGGCGACCGCTAGGCTCACGAAGGTGACTACACGAGAAGACGGTAGGGCGGACGACGAGCTCCGCACGGTCAAGATCACCCGCGGGTTCACCAGTCACCCGGCCGGATCCGTTCTGGTCGAGTTCGGGAACACTCGCGTCATGTGCACCGCCAGCGTCGAAGAGGGTGTACCCCGCTGGCGCAAGGGCTCCGGCTTGGGTTGGCTGACAGCCGAATACGCGATGCTTCCCGCCGCCACGCACACACGCAGTGGCCGCGAATCGGTCAAGGGCAAGGTCGGCGGCCGCACGCAGGAGATCAGTCGACTCATCGGCCGATCACTTCGGGCCTGCATCGATCTCGCTGCGATCGGCGAGAACACCATCGCCCTCGACTGTGATGTCCTCCAAGCCGACGGTGGCACTCGCACCGCGGCAGTGACGGGGGCATACGTAGCCCTGGTCGACGCCGTGACGTACCTGCGCGCAGCCGACCTGCTATCCGACCCTCAGCCCATCTCGTGTGGCATAGCGGCCGTCAGCGTCGGCGTCGTGGACGGACGAGTGCGCCTCGATCTTCCGTACGAAGAGGATTCGCGTGCCGAGGTCGACATGAATGTCGTGGCCACCGATACCGGCACGCTGGTGGAAATTCAGGGAACCGGTGAGGGCGCCACCTTCCCACGCTCGACGCTGGACAAGCTGCTCGACTCCGCTCTGGCTGGTTGTGAGCAACTTTTCGAGATCCAGCGTCAAGCGTTGGCCGAGCCGTATCCCGGGGTGCTACCCGAACCGAAGAATCCGGAACCCAAGAAGAAGTTCGGTGCCTGAGCTGTGAGCGTACGAGTACTGGTTGCCAGCCGAAATGCCAAGAAACTGAAGGAACTTCACCGGGTGCTCGACGCCGCTGGAGTGAACGGAATCGAACTGGTCGGGCTCGACGAGGTCCCGCCGTTCGCCGAAGCCCCCGAGACCGGAGCGACGTTCGAGGAGAATGCGCTCGCCAAAGCGCGTGACGGAGCAGCTGCAACCGGAATGCCCTGCATCGCAGACGATTCCGGTGTCGAGATCGACGCACTCAACGGAATGCCGGGTGTGCTGTCCGCGCGATGGTCGGGCACTCACGGAAACGACGGCGCCAACACAGCTCTGGTCCTGGCTCAGCTGGGAGACGTGCCGGACGAGCGTCGAGGCGCGGCATTCGTCTCCGCCTGTGCACTGGTGATCCCCGGCGGCGACGAGACCGTCGTGCGCGGCGAATGGCGCGGGGTGATCGGCCGCGAACCAGCCGGCGACGGCGGCTTCGGATACGACCCCATCTTCCGTCCGGACGGCGACACCCGCTCGGCCGCAGAACTCACCCCGGCCGAGAAGGATGCGGCGTCACATCGAGGGCGCGCGCTCGTACAGCTCGTTCCCGCTCTGGCGGCGCTGGCCGGCTGAACCGAATCCGAAAAGTAGAGCCCTGAACGCGTCTGCGTTCAGGGCTCCACTTTTCGGAACTCTCAGAGCTGATAAGCCTGCTTCACCTGGGCAGTCCGCTTGTGCTCGAACACGAACGACAGGAACGGGATCGTGCCGGCAAGCGCGGTGGCAACCGTCGTACCGGGCTTCCACCGGGCCTTGATCGCCAAGTCGATCGTGAACACGAGGTAGAGCATGTAGAACAGGCCGTGGATCTGGCCGATGTAGAACAACCACGACGGTGCGTCCGCCGAATTGTCGAGAATCAGGTACTTGTAGACCATCTCACCGGTCAGGAACAGCAGCCAGAGGCCGGTGATCCAGGCGAGAACGCGGTATCGGACCAGCGCCGACGCAACCTTCTTCTGCTTGTCTGCGTTGACTGCGGGGGTAGCGATGCTCGCTTCCGAACCGGTACTCACGTCGTGCTCCTATCGGACTCGCGAGCGGCGAGCTGCGCAAGGTAGTCGTTGTATTCCAGCATTTGGCGGGCTTCAGGGTCGTCGACGTCGAGGTTCACATCGTCGAACTCGGCCCGCGGGCGTTGCGGCAAGAGGTCGACGGGAATCTCACGCGGCTCCGCGGCGGCTTCCTCGGCTTCGGCCTCTTCGGGGTCCACGTCTTCGAGCTGAACGAACTTGCGATACGCGTACACGACAAACGCCGCGAACAGCGGCCACTGGAACGCGTACCCGAGATTCTGTCCCGAGCCTCCGACGGCTTCGAAGCGCTCCCACTGCCACCAGCCGAGCGCGAGGCAGCCGGCAGCTGACACGATGACCAGCAGAATCAGCGCAGGTCGGCGTTTAGTAGCGTTCTTGGACACACTAAGACGGTACCTGAGAGCTATAGTGCCTCGCCCTGCGATCTCCGACACGGTGTCGTAGAAGCCGTGCCACGGCGTGTCGTAGGAGCCGTGCCACGGCGTGTCGTAGAGGCCGTGCCACGGCGTGTCGTAGAGGGCGTCCCACAGCACCTGTGCGCTATGCCCATCCTCACCCGCAACGCCAGGGCACTGAACACATTCTCCCGGCTGTGCTGCATCGATAACCTCGGCGCGTATCCGAAAGCAGGGGAGTGTTTCATGCACATCAGAGTGATTCGCCCGGTCATCGACACCACACTGACTCCGGCGGTGACAGCCGAGGTGGAGCACTGGGCGGCGCCCGGCACGACGGTCGACGTCGTTTCGCTGCCTACCGGTACGGCGAGCATCGAGTCCGAGTACGACGAGGCACTTGCCGGCCCCGGGATCGTGCAGAGGGTCGAAGAGGCGGCAGTCGACGGCGTCGACGGTGTATTCATCACGTGTTTCGCCGATCCCGGAGTGCATGCCGCCCGAGAGATCATCGACGCACCGGTGGTCGGCGGCTTCGAGCCGTCATTTCTGACAGCGATGAGTCTGGGCGATCGCGTCGGTGTCGTGACTATCCTGCCGAACGTCGTGCCGATGCTGCGATCGCTCACTCGGCGGTATGGGCTCGATAGTCGGCTGGGCAGTATTCGAGTCGTGGACATGCCGGTGCTGGGCCTCACCGATCGGGAGGAACTGATCGATCGACTGGCCGCTCAGGCGTCTGTGGCAGTGGAGAACGGCGAGGCCGATTCCGTCGTTCTCGGTTGCACCGGGATGCTCGGTGTGACCAGTGCAGTCCGAGACAGGCTGCATGGCAAAGGGATTCACGTTCCGGTTGTGGATCCGACGGCGTCGGCGATCACGTGGTTGGAGAGCTCGGTCCGTTTGGGGCTGACGCCGAGCCGGACGACATACATGACCCCGCCGGTCAAGGCTCGAAAGCGCTGAGCCTGATCTAGAACCGAAAAAGCCCCGCCGGATCTGATCCGGCGGGGCTTTTCGTTGTGCGCGAGGGGGGACTTGAACCCCCACGTCCTGAGACACTGGAACCTAAATCCAGCGCGTCTGCCAATTCCGCCACTCGCGCGCGGAATTCAAAGGATACGCGAGTGGAATCGCTCGCGGGCACACCACCCTGGTCGGGATGTGCCCGGGCGCTCTCACGCCGTTGTGGCAAGTGGATCCGCTGCCGGCGGCGTAGCGGATCTCTCCGATCGGCGCGGTTGCTCAGCGGTGCGTTGATATCGCCACGCAGCGTGGGTGAGCGTTTGAACATCGACATCGAGATGTTCGGCAACCGCAACGAGCAACTCGGCTGCGTCGGTGCTCGACAACAATTTCTCGCTACTGCTTGCTTCGGTGGCGAACCGTGCAAGCAGGTCGATCGAAGTTACCGTCAACCTCCCGGACAGGAACATCAGTGTCTCGAAGGTCCTGGGGCCGAGCCCCGGAACGGAGACGACTGCCGAACGGAGGCTTTCGGTGTCCTCGACGTCGGCACTGGACCGGCAACCGGATTCGACGAGCGCCTTGGCCGCACGAGCCGCACCCTCGGCCTTGGTGAAGTAGTTGCCCGGCACGCGCTGGCGATTGCCGAGAATCGTTGCGAGCTCGTCGCCACGGTCGGTGAAGGCGGCGAGAGCGGGCAAGCTGTCGAGGCGATCGTCGGCGGCTACCGAGCGGTGTGTGCGCCAACGGTCGACGACGGCGCGGACTCCGGTCTTCGGTGTTCCATAGGCGGCGCGCGACGAGAAGATCGCATCGAGAAGGGCGGCTTCGGACTCGCGCGGCCATCCCTGGTTCCAATGCGGCCACGCCTCGCACGGAAGCTCGGCGCCGATGAATTCGGCCGCTCTGACTACGTCTGTGTCTTTCATGATTTCTCCCCCCGAGAAGTTGTCCGGTGTGGACGCGCTGAACGTAGCGAGGGGGTCCGACAGATTGTGGCCCGGACGCACGGGATCGACCGTCCGTCAAGGAGGTCACGAATTGGTAACAATAAATATGAGGGGTTCCTCAGGTTTCTGAAAATCCCGGTAACAGTCCCAGGCAGGGCGTTCGCGACCTACTCGCGAGTCACTTTCTCGAAGTCTCGTGAGGAAGATCACGGCCCCGAAAGTCCAGATTTCCAGGGTGCCGACAAACGTGAGGAAATCCTCATGATTCTGTGTAAACCTTGTCTTGCACGAACGCCCTGACTCCGTCGATTCTCTCGACGAATTCGCGAGCACTTCAGCCGGGCAGCACACCGCAAATCCCACCTCGCCGCAGAGGTGACCAGGAGAGGACGTACGCGTGACGATCGATGACACGACACCTACAGGAAACGGACGCGACTCGAAGGGTGGACGCCGTTTCGGCGTCGATGGGGGACAGTCCCGCACGACCAGCAAAGGTGCCCTCGTCGATTCGCTGAACAACGGCGTTTCCTACGCAATCGCTTTCGGTGGACAGGGCGCTCCCTGGCTCACCTCGCTCGAGGAGCTCAGCCGTGACAACGGACTGGAGCCCGTTCTGACCGATCTGGTCAATGACGCAGCAGCACGCCTCGCGCCCGTCGCGCAGGATCTCCTCGTGGTTCGCCCGGTCGGATTCGATCCGATCGCGTGGATGCTCGAAGCCGAGATCGTCGACGAAGAAGAAGGTGAGAAGTCGGCCGGGCCTTCCGCTGCCGCGCTCACCGCAGCTCCGGTGTCACTCCCCGGCGTCTTCCTCACGCAGCTTGCGGCGTTGCGTGCACTCTCCGCTCAGGGTCTGGATGTAGCCGGTAACCCGCCGGCTGCCGTCATCGGCCACTCGCAGGGCCTTCTGGCCACGGCTGCCGTAGCCGCGCAGGGCAATGACGACGGTGAACTCCTCGCCGTCGCACAGCTCGTCGGTGCTGCTGCCAGCTTGGTCGGCCGTCGCCGCGGCGTCATCGCCGGCGCCTCCGCGAAGCCGATGGTTGCGGTCTCGGGCGTCGATCCCGAGCGTCTCGCGGCCATCGTCGCCGAGCTTGCCGAGGGTGTGGCGCCTGAGCGCGCGGCTGTCCTCGCTATCCGCAACGGCCGTCGCCGCGTCGTTCTCGCCGGGCCGCCCGCTCAGCTGGCACGCGTGCAAGAGCGTTGCGAGCAGATCGAAGCCGAGGAAGCCCGCGAGCGTGAGGGTAAGAAGCGTGGCGGTTCCGTCTTCGCGCCGTCCTTCGATCCGCTCGACACCGAAATCGGCTTCCATCACCCCGCATTGACCGAGGCCGTCGAACTCGTCGGCAGCTGGGCGACCCGTTGCGGTCTCGACGCGGACCGTGCGCGCGAACTTGCGCAGGGTGTCCTCGTCGATCCGGTCGACTGGGTCGAGGCTGTCGACGGCGCAATCTCCGCCGGCGCCAAGTGGATTCTCGATCTCGGACCCAGCGATCAGCTGACCCGTATGACGTCATCTTCGCTGCGTGGACAGGGCATCGGCATCATTGCCGCAGCCACCCGCGGCGGACACCGCAATCTGCTCACCCCCGGTGCAGCACCTGAGGTCTCACGTTCGTGGTCCGAGTTCGCGCCGAAGCCCGTTGCGCTTCCCGGCGGCCGTATCGGCGTCGAGACCGCGTTCACGAAGCTGACCGGTCGTTCACCCATCCTGCTCGCAGGTATGACGCCGACGACGGTCGACGCCAAGATCGTTGCCGCGGCAGCCAATGCCGGTCACTGGGCCGAGCTTGCCGGTGGCGGGCAGGTCACCGAAGAAATCTTCGAAGACCGTGTCGCAGAGCTGAAGATGCTGCTCGAGCCGGGCCGCGCGGTCCAGTTCAACTCCCTGTTCCTCGACCCGTACCTGTGGAAGCTGCAACTCGGTGGCAAGCGCCTCGTGCAGCGTGCCCGTACCGCCGGTGCTCCCATCGACGGCGTCATCGTCACCGCCGGTATCCCGGAACTCGAAGAGGCTGTTGCTCTCATCGACGAGTTGTCCGAGATCGGCATCACCAACATTGCATTCAAGCCCGGCACCGTGGCGCAGATCCGCTCCGTGATCCGCATCGCCAACGAGGTTCCGAACTTCCCGGTCATCGTCCACATCGAAGGCGGCCGCGCCGGCGGACACCACTCGTGGGAAGACCTCGACGACCTGCTCCTCGACACGTACGCCGAGCTGCGTACACGCCCGAACCTGGTCATCTGCGTCGGTGGCGGCATCGGAACACCCGAGCGCGCAGCCGATTACCTGACCGGTCGCTGGTCTGCCGCAGCCGGTTTCCCGGCCATGCCCGTCGACGGCATCCTGGTCGGCACCGCAGCCATGGCGACTCTCGAGGCCACCACCTCTCCCGAGGTCAAGCAGCTCCTCGTCGACACACCCGGTACGCCGGACTGGGTCGGTGCAGGTACCGCTGAAGGCGGAATGGCCTCCGGCCGTAGCCAGCTCGGTGCCGACATCCACGAGATCGACAACGCGGCTTCGCGTACCGGGCGCCTCCTCGACGAGGTTGCCGGCGATTCCGAGGCAGTGGCCGAGCGCCGTGACGAGATCATCGCCGCCCTCGACGTCACCGCCAAGCCGTACTTCGGCGACGTCGAGACCATGACGTACGCACAGTGGCTGCGCCGCTACCTCGAGCTGACCGTCGGCATCGACGCGGCGAAGGAATTCGACTGCGGCGCCGATCTTCAGGACGCCATCGTCGAGGCGACGTCGAGCCCGTGGCTCGACATCACCTGGCGTGCTCGCTTCGGCGAGATGCTCCAGCGCACCGAGGCGCGTCTGCACCCGGTCGACCGCGGCCCGATCCCCACGCTGTTCGCTGACGCCGAGACCCTCGAGCGCCCCGAGGCTGCAATCTGCGCACTGCAGGCGTCGTACCCGGACTACTCGACCACCGTTCTGCATCCCGCAGACGTCTCGTTCTTCATCTCGTTGTGCAAGACGACGGGCAAGCCGGTCAACTTCGTTCCCGTCGTCGACGGTGACGTGCGTCGTTGGTGGCGCAGCGACTCCCTGTGGCAGGCACACGACCCCCGCTACACCGCCGATCAGGTTTGCGTCATCCCCGGCACCGTTGCCGTCGCCGGCATCACCCGTGTCGACGAGCCGGTCGGTGACCTGCTCGATCGCTTCGAGAAGGCGACCTACGACGAATTGGTTGCTGCCGGAACCACTCCGGTTGCACTTGCGAGCCGTCGCCACCAGGATTCCGCACCCGGACTTCTCGACGCCGTTCTCTCGGCTCCCGACCTCCAGTGGGCCGGCCGCCTGACCCAGAACCCCGTCCGTCGTCTCGGCGACCTCGACGAGTGGAGTGCAGAGTCTGCCGACAAGGCAGTTCACGGCACCACCGGTTCCAGTCTGACCGTCGTCGATTCCTCGCACGTGCTGCTTTCGGTTCCGTTGGTGGCAGGCAAGTCCGTCGACATCACGATCACGATCCCCGAGTCCGTCGTCGACGGCGGCGCTCCGGTTGTCACCGAAGCCGATGCCGAAGGTGCGATGTCCGCGCTCCTGGCAGTTGCTGCCGGACAGGAACTTCCGACAGTCAAGAACGGCAAGGCTCGCCTCAACGTCGCGTGGGTTCCCGATCGCATCGCCGATCACGCCGGTGTCACCGGTTCGGGTCTGCCCACCACGCTCAGTGTCAGCGGCAAGGCTGTTCCGGACGTCGTCGTCGGAGCATGCTGGCCTGCAGTGTTCGCAGTCCTCGGCGCAGCCAAGCTCGACAGTCTTTCCGTTATCGAAGGCATGCTCGACCTGGTCCACCTCGACCACACCGTCGACTTCGTCGGTGAACTTCCCTCCGAGACAAGCATTCTCGTGGTCAATGCCGAGGTCGCCTCGGTTCTCGACACCGACCTCGGTCGTGTCGTCGAGGTCAAGGTCGAGGTCGGTGCCATGCTCGGCGAGGGCCTCGACGCCCCCGCAGTCGTCACCATGACCGAGCGTTTCGCGATCCGCGGACGCACCGGTGCAGGCGAACTCGCCGACCCGGCTCGCGCCGGTGGATCGATCAGCGATGCGGCTGTCGACACCTCGCGTCGTCGTCGCCGTGACGCGAAGATCCTCGCTCCGGTCAGCATGGGCGCGTTCGCTCAGGTTTCCGGTGACCACAACCCGATTCACACCTCCGACAACGCCGCTCTGCTGGCCGGCCTCGGAACCCCGATCGTGCACGGCATGTGGCTCTCCGCCGCAGCGCAGCAGGTAGTCACCGCAGTCGACCCGGCCGAGACCCGCGTCCCGCCGCGCCGCCTGACCGCCTGGACCGCCCGCTTCCTCGGGATGGTTCGCCCCGGCGCCGAGATCGACGTCCGCGTCGACCGTGTCGGCATCGACCAGGGCGCGGAAATCGTCGAGGTCGGCTGCCGCATCGACGGCGAACTGGTCATGGTCGCCACCGGCCGCACTGCCGCACCGAAGACCGTCTACGCCTTCCCCGGCCAGGGCATTCAGCGCCCGGGCATGGGCCTCGACGCTCGCGCACGCTCCAAGGCCGCCCGCGACGTCTGGGAGCGCGCGGACAAGCACACTCGTAAGGCACTCGGATTCTCGATTCTCGCTGTCGTGCGCGACAACCCGGTGACCGTCAAGGCCCGTGGTGTGGAGCACAGGCATCCCGACGGTGTCCTGCACCTGACTCAGTTCACCCAGGTGGCCATGGCCGTTCTCGGTGTTGCCCAGGTTGCCGAGCTGCGCGAATCCGGAACCTTCATCGAGGATTCCCTTCTGGCCGGTCACTCGGTCGGTGAGTACAACGCACTCGCTGCTGTCGCCGAGGTTTTCCCGCTCGAAGCACTTCTCGAGGTCGTCTTCCAGCGTGGCTCCGCCATGCACCAGCTCGTTCCCCGTGACGAAGCCGGACGCTCCGACTACCGCATGGCCGCTATTCGCCCGTCGCAGATCGGTGTTTCCGACGACGACGTGCAGGGCTTCGTCGCCGGTGTCGCCGAGTCTTCCGGTGAGTTCCTCGAAATCGTCAACCTGAACCTGCGCGGCAGCCAGTACGCCATTGCCGGTTCGGTAGCCGGTCTCGACGCACTCGAGGTCGAAATCGATCGTCGCCGAGCAGAATTCGGTGGCAAGCGGGCATACATCCAGGTTCCCGGCATCGACGTGCCGTTCCACTCCACCGTCCTTCGCGGTGGCGTGGCGGACTTCCGCGTGTGCCTGCAGGACTTGCTCCCGCACGACATCGATCCGGACATCCTGATCGGCCGCTACATCCCGAACCTGGTTCCGAAGCCGTTCTCGCTGCGTCGTGACTTCGTTCAGGAAATCGCCGACCTGGTGCCGTCCGAGCCGCTGCAGGAAGTCCTCGCAGACTTCGACAGCTACGCAACGCGCACTCACGAGTTGTCCCGCATCATCCTGATCGAGCTGCTGGCTTGGCAGTTCGCCAGCCCGGTCCGTTGGATCGAGACGCAGGACCTGCTCTTCGGTGACGAGTCCGAAGGTGGACTCGGGGTCGAACGCTTCGTCGAGATCGGTCTCGGCGCTGCCCCGACCGTTGCAAACCTCGCGTCGCAGACCCTCAAGCTGCCGGGCCGCTTCGGCTACCCGGTCGAGGTTCTCAACGTCGAGCGCGAAGCCGCGATCGTCTACGGCACCGACGTCGACCCCGCTGTCGATGACGACGACGAGATCGAAGCGCCTGCCGCGCAGGCTGCTCCGGCCGCCGCGGCCGCTGCTCCGGTTGCCGCTGCCGCGCCGGCTGCACCTTCGGGTGGACCGCGTCCGGACGACCTCACCTTCAAGGCGCCCGACGCCACGAAGGTCCTGATCAGCCTGTGGACCAAGCTCCGTCCCGATCAGGTCGGCCCCGCGGACACGATCGAGGCACTGTGCGACGGCGTTTCCTCGCGTCGCAACCAGCTTCTGGTCGACCTCGGCTCCGAGCTCTCCCTCGGTGCCATCGACGGGGCCGCAGACGCCGACATGGGCTCCCTGGGGGCAACCGTCGACAAGCTCGCCCGTACGTACAAGCCGTTCGGACCGGTGCTCTCCGATTCGATCAACGATCACCTGCGTAAGGTCTTCGGCCCCTCGGGCAAGCGTCCCGGCTACATCGCCGACCGCGTCAAGAAGGTCTGGGAGCTGGGCGACGGCTGGGCACATCACGTCACCGCAGCAGTGGCTCTCGGTACCCGTGACGGCGCCAGCATCCGCGGCGGCGACCTCGGTGGCCTGAGCTCCGGCGCACTGGCCGACGCGGCAGCAGTGGACGCAGTCATCGACAGCGCAGTTGCCTCGGTCGGGTCTGCTCGCGGAGTCAGCGTCTCGTTGCCGGCTACCGGCGGCGGAAGCGGCGGAACCGTCGACGCAGCCGCTCTGGGTGAGTTCACCGAGAACATCACCGGTCGCAACGGCGTTCTGGCCTCGGCCGCACGCCTGGTACTCGAGCAGCTCGGACTGAACGAAGAAACGGCAGTCGCGACGGTCGAGGACACCGAACTGGTCGACCTGGTCTCGGCTGAACTCGGCTCCGACTGGCCGCGTCTGGTTGCTCCGGCATTCGACGCGCAGAAGGCCGTTCTGCTGGACGACCGCTGGGCAAGTGCGCGTGAGGATCTCGCTCGCATTTGGCTCGGTGACACCGTGTTGTCGGTCGAGAACTTCATCGGTGCCGGCTCCACCGTCGCCGCACAGGCGAAGTGGTGGGCCACCCGTGCGACCGACGAAGGCCGCACCGCACTCGCCGAGGTCTACACCCGCATCGCTGATGCGGCTGCTGCGGCAGAATCCGACGCACCCGAGTGGGCAGGCGAGGTCGCAGTAGTGACGGGCGCCAGCAAGGGTTCCATCGCGGCAGCGGTCACGGGCAAGCTCCTTGCCGGTGGCGCAACGGTATTCGTGACCACCTCGCGACTCGACGGTCAGCGTCTGGGCTTCTACCGCGACCTGTACCGCGAGAATGCTCGCGCCGGTGCCGCCCTCTGGGTGGTTCCCGCGAACATGGCGTCGTACACCGACGTCGACGCACTGATCGACTGGATCGGCAACGAAGCCACCGAGAACGCAGGCGGCGCAAAGAAGCTCATCAAGCCGGCCATGACGCCGACGATGCTCTTCCCGTTCGCAGCTCCCCGTGTCGGCGGCGAACTCTCCGACGCCGGCGCTCGCGCCGAAATGGAAATGCGCGTGCTGCTCTGGTCGGTGGAGCGCCTCATCGGCGGTCTGTCGAAGATCGGTTACGACAGCGACGTCGACACGCACCTGCACGTGGTGCTGCCCGGTTCGCCGAACCGCGGAACGTTCGGCGGCGACGGTGCTTACGGCGAGGCCAAGGCTTCGCTGATCGCCGTGGTCAATCGCTGGAAGGCCGAGCGCAACTGGGCCGAGCGGGTCACGTTGGCACATGCGGTCATCGGTTGGGTTCGCGGAACCGGACTCATGGGTCACAACGATCCGATCGTCGACGCAGTCGAAGCTGCGGGCGTCCGCACCTGGTCCACCCAGGAGATGGCGACCGAACTGCTGAAGACGGCAACCCGCGAGTCGCGGCGCGCTGCTGCCGAGGCTCCGCTCGAGGTCGACCTGACCGGTGGGCTCGCCGAGGCGAACCTCGACCTCGCCGCACTGGCCAAGGAAGCTGCCGAGGTGGCCGAGATCGCCGAGGCTGTCGACGAAGCAGTGGACGAGTCCAGCATCCTGGCGCTGCCCGCGCCGGCTCGCATCGACGACTCGGTCAAGGCTCCGAGCTGGCCCGAACTGGACGTCACCCCCGCGGACCTCGTGGTCATCGTGGGTGCCGGAGAGCTCGGACCCTACGGTTCCTCGCGTACCCGCTTCGAGATGGAGGTCGACGAGCAGCTCTCTGCCGCAGGCGTTCTCGAATTGGCGTGGAACACCGGACTCATCGTCTGGGAGAACGACCCCAGGCCGGGCTGGTACGACGTCGAATCCGGTGACCTGGTACCCGAGGCGGAAATCGCCGACAAGTACCACGACGCAGTCGTCGAGCGTTGCGGCATCCGTCGTTACGTCGACGAGGGCGCGATGATCGACAACACCGCTCCGCTGCTCACCTCCGTGTTCCTGGACAAGGATCTGAGCTTCGTGGTCGGCAGTGAGGCAGAGGCTCAGGCCTTCGTCGAATCCGATCCGGAGAACACGACGGCGACGGTTTCCGCCGAGTCCGGCGACTGGACGGTCACCCGCCGCGCAGGCACCGAGATCCGCGTCCCGCGCAAGATGAAGCTGACTCGTAGTGTGGGCGGTCAGATTCCGACCAACTTCGACGTCACCAAGTGGGGCATCCCCGCCGACATGGCAGATTCGGTCGACCGCGTCGGCCTCTGGAACATCGTCGCAACGGTGGACGCCTTCCTCACCGGCGGCTTCACTCCGAGCGAACTGCTCCGCTGGGTACACCCGAGCCTGGTCGCCAACACGCAGGGCACCGGCATGGGCGGCATGACCTCCATGAGGAGCCTGTACATCGACACGCTGCTCGGCGAGAACCGTCCGAACGACATCCTGCAGGAAGCGCTGCCGAACGTCATTGCGGCGCACGTCGTTCAGTCGTACGTCGGCGGTTACGGCGCGATGGTTCACCCCGTCGCCGCCTGCGCCACGGCAGCGGTATCCGTCGAAGAAGGCGTCGACAAGATCCGACTCGGCAAGGCGCAGTTGGTTGTTGCCGGCGGGTTCGACGATCTGAGCACGGAAGGCATCATCGGCTTCGGCGACATGTCGGCCACTGCCAAGACCGGGGACATGCATGCCAAGGGCATCGAGGATCGCCGCTTCTCGCGGGCCAACGATCGTCGCCGCGGCGGATTCGTCGAGTCGGCCGGTGGCGGAACGATTCTCCTCGCTCGCGGTGACCTGGCACTCGAGATGGGCCTTCCCGTCCTCGGTGTGGTCGCCTGGGCCGGATCGTTCGCCGACGGTGTCCACACCTCGATCCCGGCACCGGGACTCGGAGCACTGGGCGCCGGACGTGGGGGAGCGGATTCGCAGCTCGCACTCTCGCTCAACGCACTCGGCGTGAGCGCCGACGACATCGCCGTGATCTCCAAGCACGACACCTCCACTGCCGCCAACGATCCCAACGAGGCAGAGCTGCACGAGCGCCTCGCCGGGGCATTGGGACGCAGTGAAGGCGCGCCGATGTTCGTGGTCTCGCAGAAGAGCCTGACCGGTCACGCCAAGGGTGGTGCCGCAGCCTTCCAGCTGATCGGGCTCTGCCAGGTACTGAGCCAGGGCATCGTCCCGCCGAACCGCAGCCTCGACTGCGTCGACGACAAGATGGCCGAATTCGAGCACCTCGTGTGGGCACGTCAGCCGCTCAAGTTCGGTGAGCATCTTCCGCTGCGCGCGGGCCTGCTGACCAGCCTCGGCTTCGGTCACGTCTCCGGACTGATCGCAGTCGTGCACCCGCAGGCATTCGTCGAGTCGGTTCCGGCCGACAAGCGTGACGCCTATGTTGCTGCGGCCCAGCAGCGGACGATCGACGGTCAGCGTCGCCTCGCGAAGGCGATGTGCGGTGGCGACAGCCTCTACGAGCGCCCGGCGGATCGTCGCCTCGGTGCCGACGGAACGCCGGCCAAGGCGTCGCGTCAGCTCGAAGCGGACATGCTGCTGAGCGAGGACGCACGACTCGGCGCAGACCAGGTGTACCGCGCGAATCTGCCCGGCTGCAAGTAGTAGTCACGGTATGGGAGTTCTGGGTATCGGTTTCGACCTCGTGACGGTGTCGGAGTTCGCCGAGCAATTGAACAGGCCGGGAACGGCAATGCTCGACAACTTCACACCGGGCGAGCGTCGAGACGCCGCTACCCGGAGCTCCGAACCGGCACGACATTTCGCCGCCCGGTGGGCTGCGAAGGAAGCAGTGATCAAGGCATGGTCAACTGCTCTCTTCGCCGGCCCACCGGTGCTGGGGGAAATGATCCACAATCAGATCGAGGTCGTCTCGGACGCCTGGGGGCGCCCCGGCATCCGGCTTCGCGGTGACGTGGCCAAACACCTGACCGGAGTGAAGATTCATATCTCGCTCACCCACGACGGGGACATGGCGGGCGCTTTCGCGGTCATCGAATCCGACCCGGAGTAGCACTGCCGCACACGAAAGAGCCGGTCTCCCAAGGGGAGACCGGCTCTTTGTCGTTCGACTAGTCCTTCGTGCGGGATTCCTTCTCGGCGACGAGGAGATACGCGATCATCAACCTTTTCAGTTCGGCGACGGCGTCGGCATGCGACTGACCGTCCTGAACCGAGAAATTGAGCATCGAATACACCACGTGGACAAGAACTTCCGCCATCATCAGGCGACGATCTCGCCGCGTACGAGGCGTCAACGGGCCGAGCATTTTCGCTACGGTCTCGGCGAACTGCTTTTCGTGAATGACTCCGGTTGCCCGCGTGGACGGCGTCGACTGCATCGCCAGCCAGACCTCGCGGCGCGACGGATCTGACGTCCACAGCCCGGCCATGTGATCGACGAAACTGTTCAGGAACCGCAACCAGTCGAGCGAGGGTACTTCGCCGCCGAACTGAGCAAGCTCGTGCTGGACCCCGACGAGGTCCTGGCGGTTCAATTCGCACACGATGACGTACTTGTTCGCGAAGAACTGGTAAAGCGTCCCAATCGGGACGTCAGCACGTGCCGCGACTTCTTCACAGGTGAACGATTCGAAACCGACATCGGTGAGGAGTTCCCGTGACGCAGCCAGGAGTGCGTCGAATTTACGCTGGCTGCGCTCTTGCGTCGGACGCTTGCGCGGCAGCAGTTCCTGCGGTTCTTCGAGGCTCTGGGGATTCTCCAGTGCTGGGTCGACTCGTCGCCGCGCGCGGTGACGAGTCGTGGGCTGCACGTCTTCCAGGCTATCGGTGTTTTCTGTCGAATTTGGGACTTGTGCATTATCCGGTGTCATCGGCCACCTACTTCGGCGGTCGTGATCGGTCGAAACGCACCGCGCAGGTGCGCGCACACGAGTCCCGATGCTGTTGCCACACCTCGATACTAGGTGACCAACTGTCCAGTAGCCGAAGAGGTTGCTGCGCGGTGTGGCGCAACGGCGATCCTGGCGCCTGCCTACGTCCGATTCGGGCAGACTGAGATTCTTCGGGCACACCGAGATTCGATGCCGAGGAGAGGGAGACGATGACGGAAGAACTGCGAACCGCGGTAGGTGAACTCATGCCGCGTGCCCGTGAGGATCTGAGTGCACTTGTGGCGATGAAGTCCGTTGCCGATGCACGGCAGTACCCGCCGGAAGAATGCGCGGCCGCTGCGCATTGGGTCCTGGAGGCATTCCGGGCTCAGGGTTTCGCCGATATCGAGGCGATCGAGACCTCCGACGGTTCGGCCGCGGTTGTCGGGCGTCGACCAGGCCCGGGCGGTGCTCCGACCGTTCTGCTGTACTGCCACTACGACGTTCAGCCGCCCGGAAACGAAGAGCTCTGGGGCTCCCCGCCTTTCACGCTCACCGAGCGCGACGGACGGTGGTACGGACGGGGCGCTTCCGACTGCAAGGGCAACGTCGTCATGCATCTGACAGCTCTGCGAGCGCTCGCCGCAGCCGGTGTGGATCCGAGCGTCCACCTGACGCTCGTCGCCGAAGGATCCGAGGAGATGGGCACTGGCGGTCTCGAGGATCTGGTGCGAGAGCGGCCCGAACTTTTTGCAGCCGACATGATCCTGATCGCCGATACCGGCAACACCGAAGTCGGGGAGCCGACGATCACGACGTCATTGCGCGGGATCGCGAACGTTGTGGTCCACGTGTCGACGCTCGAGGGTGAGATTCACTCCGGTGTCTTCGGTGGACCGGCGCCCGATGCGATCACCGCGCTGGTGCACATACTCTCGACGCTGCACGACAGCGCCGGAAACACCACTGTCGAAGGCTTGACCAACGACCAGGAATGGGCGGGTGTCAGTTATGACGGCGATCAGTTCCGCTCCGACGCCGGGGTGCTCGAAGGGGTGCAGCTGACTGGTTCCGGTTCGGTCGCCGAGCAGGTGTGGGCTCGTCCGGCGCTGACCATCCTGGGTATCGACTGCCCGCCGGTCGTGGGTTCGGCGGCGGCGATCACGCCCCGCGCGTCGGCGCGCCTGAATCTTCGTGTCCCGCCTGGCACGGATCCGGCGCAGGCACAGAAGTTGTTGACGGACCACCTCCGCGCGGCGGCGCCGTGGGGCGTCCACATCGAGGTCGTTCCGGAATCGACGGGATCGCCGTTCTCGTCCTCGACGGAGGGTGCAGGTTTCGCGCAGCTGAAGTCCGCGCTCACCGATGCCTACGGCCGCGAAGTCGGATTTGCCGGCCAAGGGGGATCGATACCGCTGTGCAGTGCACTGGCCGAGCAGTTCCCCGACGCGGAGATCGCGTTGATCGGCGTCGAGGAACCGCAATGCCGCATTCATGCGCCCGACGAAAGCGTCGACCCGTCGGAGATCGAGAATCTCGCTTTCGCGGAGGCTCTGTTCTTGAGCCGGTACGGGAGTTAGACCGACAGATCGCGTCGTAGCTTGGCGACGTGGCCGGTGGCCCGGACGTTGTACTGGGCCACCTCGATCTTGCCTTCCTCGTCGACGAGGAACGTCGAGCGGATGACGCCCTGGACGGTCTTGCCGTACATCTTCTTCTCACCGAACGCGCCCCAGGCTTCGAGCGTCGCCTTCTCGGGATCGGAGAGCAGCGGGAAGGTCAACTCTTCGGTATCGCGGAACTTCGCGAGTTTTGCGGGCTTGTCCGGCGAGATTCCGATGACTTCGAGGCCGGCGCCGTTCAGCTCGGCGAGGCTGTCACGGAAGTCGCAGGCCTGCTTGGTGCACCCCGGGGTGCTGGCCGCCGGGTAGAAGTACACGATGACCTTGCGGCCGCGGTAATCGTGAAGGGAAACCTCGTTGCCATCGGCGTCTGGGAGCGTGAAATCCGGCGCGACGTCGCCGGCGGACAATCTACTGTTCTCGGTCACGGGAATCGAGGTTAGTCGAGAAATTGCGCGGCAGGTGGGCGCGAGGGCATTCTGCTCCTCTACGGTAGAGCGAAGTGTCGGCGCGCTGCGTCCGCACAGCAGACCCGCACACAGAGCAGCAGAACACAGACAAGTTGGAGGACACGTGCCCAGGGACACCGAGAGCATCGAACGCGAGATCGAGAAGGCGCGTAACCAGCTCGCGAGCACACTCGACGAACTGACGGTCCGCACCAACCCGAAGCGGCTGGTCGAGAACACCAAGAAGACGGTGCTCGCCAAGCTCAACGAGCCGGCAGTGAAGTACGCGCTGATCGCAGTCGGTTCAGTGGTGGGAATACTCGTGGTCCGGAAGATCATTCGCTGACCCGAGTTGTCGAAGACAGAACATGAAGAAGGCCCCCACCTGGTGAGGTGGGGGCCTTCTTGCAAGTGCGCCCACAGGGACTCGAACCCCGGACCCAGTGATTAAGAGTCACTTGCTCTACCAACTGAGCTATAGGCGCTCGCTCTTGCGAGACAGAACATTAGCCGACAGGCTCAGGAGTTTGCAAAACGCGTGTTCATCGTGGTGACGATGGTTACATCGCTTCCGGAATTCACGAGTGTGGAGGGTGCGAATCCGGCCAGCGGACGGTGCTTTCCAACTGCTGTGCGACGGCGAGAATGGTCGGTTCACCACCGCTGCGCCCGACCAGTTGGACGCTCAGGGGGAGTCCGCGTTCGGAGAACCCGGCGGGCACAGCGGCCGCCGGGTTGCCGCAGACATTCCAGATCGAACAGTAGGCGGCGATCGGCAACGCCTTGCGGACTGCTGACAGAAGGCCGGTTCCTTCGAGTTGTCCGATCGGGCGTGGCAGCGCGGGCGTGGTCGGCATCAGGACCAGTTCGAAGGTGTCGAAGACCTGGTTGACCGTCGCTGCGATTCGCTCACCTTTGCGGTAAGCGAATTTCCCGACGCGCGCGGGAGCGGCTATCCGGCCGATCGACGCGAGTGCTCGTGTGCGCTTCTCGAGTAACGCTGGATGATCGACGCGCAGTGCTTCGTCGCGGACGCCGCCGAGCACCTGGGGGAGAAATGCTGCAGTTGCGTCCGGGTACTCGGGATCGTGCTCTTCGACGTGATGTCCCAACGCGCTCAACATCTCTGCGATCGAATGCACCGCGGCAACGACCTCCGGGGACGGGCGGACGCCCCGGACCGGACTCCGGGTGGACACTGCAATGCGAAGCGGCCTGGGCGCCGACGCGGCTGACTCGGCAAAGCTGGTGCGGAGCGTTTCGGCTGTGTAGTCGTCGATCCCGGTGGTACCGGTTATCACGTCGTACACGAGCGCGCTGTCCTCGACGGAACGAGTGAGAGGGCCGAGCGTGCCGAGTCCGCGCCAGAGGTTGCGGTTCGGCGCGGTGCTCACCCGACCGCGCTGCGGTTTGAGTCCGAACAACCCGCAGAACGCCGAAGGCAGTCGGATGGAACCGCCGCCGTCGCCTCCGATTGCCGCTGCGACCATGCCTGACGCGACGGCCGACGCAGATCCTCCGCTCGATCCGCCCGTGGATACGCCGGTGTCCCAAGGGTTTCTGGTGTAGCCGTTTGCAGCAGTCTCCGTGAAGGGCCAGATGCCGAACTCGGGCATCGTCGTCTTGCCGACGATCACCGCGCCGGCCTCGCGCAACCGCCGGACGACCTCTGAATCGGCCGATGCGATGCGAGTTGCTGCCGCACCGCCGTACGTCGTCGGCGTTCCGGCGACGTCGTTCTCGTCTTTGATCGCGATCGGAACTCCGTGCAGTGGGCCCAGGCTGTGGCCGTCGGCCTGGCGCTGATCGAGACGTGTCGCTTCGTCGAGCGCTTCGTCTGCGAGAACTCGCACAAAAGCATTGAGCGTCGAATCGAGGCGTTCGATACGGCGAAGTGTGTTCTCGGTGAGCTCGCGGGCCGATATTTCTCCGGACCGGATCAGAGCGGCCTGACCCGCAACCCCGGCAAATGCCAGCTCGCTGCCCGGTGTGGTTTCGCGCTCGGTCATCAATCCTCCAGGCCGTGGTTCCGATAACTGTGAAGTCTATTCACCACAACCTGTTCACCACGACACAAAGAAAAATCCCCACCTTCCGAAGAAGGTGGGGACCTTTGCAAGTGCGCCCACAGGGACTCGAACCCCGGACCCAGTGATTAAGAGTCACTTGCTCTACCAACTGAGCTATAGGCGCTCGCTCTTGCGAGACAGAACATTAGCCGAATCGCCGGTTCGGGAGCAAATCGCCAGGTGGAGGCGTCACCGCTGTAGTCCGATCGGAGGAAATCCGCTGAAAGCGGTAACAAAACGGACGGTTCGGAGCGATTGATACTTGAACGTTACTGACGGCGTGGCCTTTCATGACCGTTGGTAACGAGCGCGCCTGGCATCATTGGTGCAGCGCAGTCATACCGCAAGTCCCACTTGCCTTCCGGTAAGTGGGATTCGCATGTGACGCGGAAGTTAGTCGGAGAAATTGTGAAGCGGAGTCGAACGATGAGTCGTCAAAGGTGGGGTCTGTCCGTGCGCGGGGGAACGGTCGAGCGTCGAAGGGCGCGGCGATGATCGCGGCGTCTCTCGGTGCTCTCGTTCTGATGACCGCGTGCACGTCGGGCGGCAAGGACGTCAGTACCGAAGGGTCGGCGCCGATCGATTCCAATCCGCTCACCGAACTCATCAAGCCGAAGCTCACCTCGACCGCTGCCGACGGCGCTGTCGGCTTCTCGCCGGGCGACCCGGTCAAGATCAACGTCGCTGACGGCGCTCTGTCCGACGTGACGATGGTCAATCAGGACGGTAAGGCAGTTGCCGGCGCGATTGCTGCCGACGGTGCGTCGTGGACCACCACCGAGCCACTCGGCTACAACCGCAAGTACAAAATCGAGGCCCGCGCATTCGGATTGGGTGGCGCAAGTACGACGGTCACGTCCTTCACCACCAGCGCACCCGGAAACGTCACCAAGCCGTACGTCTTGCCCAACGAGGGTGACGTGGTCGGCATCGGTCAGCCCATCGCGGTGCAGTTCGACGAGAACATCCCCGATCGCAAGGCTGCCGAAGCCGCGATCACCGTCACCACGACTCCGGCCGTCGAAGGTGCGTTCTACTGGGTCAACAATCGTGAGGTCCGTTGGCGTCCGGAGAACTACTGGGCACCGGGCACCAAGGTCGACGTGAGCGTCAACGTGTACGGGCGCAATCTCGGCAAGGGAGTCTTCGGGCAGGAAGACGCCAAGAGTTCCTTCACCATCGGTGATGCCGTCATCGCCACGGCGGACGACAACACCAAGCAGGTCACTTTCCAGGTCAACGGTGAGACTGTCATGACCATGCCCACCTCCATGGGCAAGGACAGCACTCCTACCGACAACGGCGTCTACATCATCGGTGACCGCTTCGCGAACATGATCATGGACTCGTCCACGTACGGCGTCCCGGTCACCTCAGCGCAGGGTTACAAGACCCCCGTCGACTGGGCGACCCGAATGTCCTACAGCGGCATCTTCTTCCACTCGGCGCCGTGGTCGGTCGGGCAGCAGGGCTACTCCAACACCAGTCACGGCTGCCTCAACCTGAGCCCGTCCAACGCCAAGTGGGTCTACGACAACACCAAGCGTGGGGACATCGTCGTCGTCAAGAACACCGTCGGCGGCACTCTCTCCGGCACCGACGGCCTCGGTGACTGGAACATCCCCTGGAGCGTCTGGAAGACCGGCAACGCGGACGTCTGAGTGCGTCCCTGAAGCCTTGAACGGCAGAATGCCCCCGACCGTCCGGTTGGGGGCATTCTGCATCTGTACACCTTTTGTGAGCGAAAGTGCCTCTCGGTCTATCTGAGGCGACGGGAGGTACGTTCGCTCGGTGTCAGCGTCGACCGAACGCGTCCACTCCGGTCATCTCAGCGGACAGTGTCCACAATCTGCGTGCGTCGGCGGGATCGGTAGCCCAAGGTTTCACTCCGCCGGCGCTCATGTCATCGGTCTGCGCGACGTCCGCGATGTTGCAGTCCTGGAGATACGCGCCGGAGTGATCGGCGAGTATCGGTGCCGTCGCTGCCCACACCGTTGTAGCGGCGCCCTGGGAGGGAGTCTTGAACCCCGGCACGGCGTCGCCATTCGACGTCGTCCATCCGAGATCGTGTTTCTCCGATGCAGAGAAGTGACGTTGAAGGGGAGTGCGGATGCTCCCGGGATGGACGGAGAACGCACTGATACCGCGTGAAGCACCGGAGCTCGCCAGCTGTACAGCGAATAGAGCATTTGCAGTCTTGGCTTGACCGTACGCAAGCCAGCGGTCGTAACCGTTGCGGAAATTTATGTCATTCCAACGCACTCCCGACAGAAAATGTCCCGCCGACGAGACAGCGACTACGCGAGAGCCGTTTGCGGGCATGGCTGGCACAAGCAGGTTCACCAGTACAAAGTGCCCGAGGTGATTGATCGCGAATTGTGATTCCCATCCGGAGCCGACACGGAGTTCCGGGCAGGCCATGACCCCCGCATTGCAGATGATGATGTCCGGAGTGATCCGGGATTCGAGAATTTCTCGCGCACACGATCTGACACTGCTCGGGTCCGACAGGTCGCACGCTCGCACTTCGATACCCGGAAGGTCGGCCACCGCGCTCCGTGCCTGTTCTGGTCGGCGGGCAAGAACTACAACTCGCGCGCCGACCGAAGAAAGTGACTGCGAAACCTCATATCCCAGTCCGGAGTACCCGCCGGTGACCAAAACCATAGTGCCTGTTAAATCTTGTCCGGCAAGTACGTCGTCGGCAGTGGAGACTCGGGAGTATCCGGTGTTGATTTTGCGCTGGATGGAATTCATGGCTGCGACCGTAAAATCTGGAGTGCACTCCAGGTCAAGGAAAGGTCGCCAGGCAATGCGCGAACTGTCAATCGGTGACGTCGCTGTCCAGACCGGAATCAGTATCGATTCCCTTCGATACTTCGAACGTGAGGAATTGCTCGTTCACGAGGTGGCGCGCTCGGCAGGTGGGCGTCGGGTGTACTCCGAAAGCGATGTCTCTTGGTTGAAGCTGTGCAATCGATTCCGAGACTCGGGTATGCCGATCGCCACGATCCGCGAATTCGCCGCTCTCGTCAGGTCAGGGCCGGGAAACGAGAAGGAGCGGCTTTCACTTTTACAGTCGCATGAGGAGTTGATTCGATCCAGGATCGCTGCGATGCAGGAAAACCTGAACGTCATCCACGACAAGGTTTCGGCGTACGAGCGACATGTTCGCGAGGGGACCGTCGTAGGTGTCTGGGAGCCGGAACCGTCGCCCGAGTGATCGACGGCTGGGCCATTTGCGGCGATTTCCAGCTACCCCCATGTGAGCGAAAGTGGCTTTCGGTCTATCTGAAGCGACGAGAGGTACGTTCGCTCGGCTCGGGCACGGGTTGCTCGGGAGCGCGCGATTTGTCGCGGTCGCCACCCCACCCACTTCGGGTGAACGTATCGCTGCCCCCGTCAGAGAAGGGGAGCGATACGTTCACCCGGCTGTGGAAGGGGAGATTGGGGCTGGCGCACAAACCAAAAGAACCCCCGAAAATGTCTTCCGACATTCTCAGGGGTTCCGCTTGGGTGAGCGACGGGACTCGAACCCGCGACAGCCAGGATCACAACCTGGTGCTCTACCAACTGAACTACGCCCACCATTGCCTCGGCCACCGGTTTGACCCGGCTGCTTTGACGAAAGAGATACTAGCGCGAAAGTCGGTCAGGAAGCCAATCGGCAGGTCAGGCGGGACCCAAGCCCTCTACGACGGCTGCGATCTCCGCGCTCGACGGTCCGGGCGCCGCGACGAATGCAGTGCCGCGGTAGTACTTGAGTTCGCGGATGGATTCCTTGATGTCGGCGAGTGCCCGGTGGGCGAGACCTTTTTCGGGCTGGCCGAAGTAGATTCGCGGGTACCAGCGGCGGGAGAGTTCTTTGATGGAGCTGACGTCGATCATCCGGTAGTGCAGGTATGTGTCCAGTGCCGTCATGTCCCGTGAGATGAATCCGCGGTCGGTGGCGATTGAATTACCCGCCAAGGGAGCCGTACCGGCGACGGGAACGTGCTTGCGGATGTACGCGAGCACCTCTTTCTCCGCCTCGGCGAGGGTGACCGTCGACTTACGAACCTCTTCGGTCAGTCCCGACTTTGCGTGCATCTTCTTCACGACGTCGGGCATTGCAGCCAACGCGTCGTCGTCGGCGTGGATGACGATGTCCACACCTTCGCCCAAGATGTTCAAGTCGCTGTCGGTCACCAGAGCCGCAATCTCGATGAGTTTGTCCGACTCGAGTCGCAGCCCGGTCATTTCGCAATCGATCCATACCAATTTGTCCTGCACCAGGAACACAGTAGTGCGCGCGGGCGCGGGATAAGGTCTGCGGTGGAAACTCGACGTGTGTGAGACGGCGTTCGGGTGATGACAAGAACTTCGCCGCATTGCAACGAGGAGGGCTTTTCGATGACCGTGGATCCGAAGGACGGAGCAGCGCCGCTGACGCCGGCGGAGAAGGCGAAAGCTGCCAAGGCTGCCGCTGCCGAAGCCGCTCGGATTGCAGCTGAAGCCGCTGCAGCAGCTGAGGAAGCAGAGAAGGAAGCGGCTGCCGCTGAGGCCGAAGCATCGGCCGGAGCCACCCCCGCTGCTCAGGCGCCCTCGGGTGCTGCCGCTGAAATCGCGGCGGGCTATTCATCCGAGGGGCGGGCACTCGAGCTCGGCTCGGTGGTGATCGACGGTGTGGCAGATCCCACCGCGCGGGTGCGGATTCCGTTGGCGACGATCAACCGTCACGGTCTGATCGCCGGTGCGACGGGTACCGGCAAGACCAAGACGTTGCAGGGCATCGCCGAGCAGCTGTCCGCCGCGGGTGTGCCGGTTGTGATGGCCGACGTCAAGGGCGATCTCTCGGGTCTGTCGAAGGCGGGGGATCCGAGCGAGAAGATGAAGTCTCGCGCAGTCGAGACGGGCGACGATTCGTGGACTCCCGCTGGGATGCCAGTCGAGTTCTTGTCGTTGGGTACTGACGGAATCGGTATCCCGGTGCGCGCGACCATCACCAGTTTCGGGCCGATCCTGCTCAGTAAAGTGTTGGGCCTCAACGAGACCCAGGAATCGACACTCGGGCTGATCTTCCACTGGGCCGACACTCAGGGCCTCGCCCTGCTGGACCTCAAGGATCTGCGTTCGGTCATTGCCCACCTGACAAGCGCTGAGGGCAAGGCCGATCTGAAGGGTATCGGCGGAGTTTCCTCGGCGACGGCGGGAGTGATTCTGCGCGCGTTGGTCAACCTCGAAGCAGATGGTGGTGACACCTTCTTCGGTGAACCAGAACTCGAAACCGAGGATCTGCTGCGTGTCGTCGGCGGTGCCGGTGTGATCACGCTGTTCGAACTCGGTGCCCAGGCGGCGCGCCCGGCAATGTTCTCCACCTTCCTGATGTGGGTGCTCGCGGACCTGTTCCAGACGCTGCCCGAAGAGGGAGATCTGGACAAGCCGAAGCTCGTGTTCATCTTCGACGAGGCGCACCTTCTGTTCGCGGACGCGTCGAAGGCCTTCCTGCAGCAGGTCGAACAGACGGTCAAGCTCATTCGTTCCAAGGGCGTCGGCGTGTTCTTCTGCACGCAACTTCCGACCGACATTCCGAATTCGGTGCTGTCACAGTTGGGTGCGCGGGTTCAGCACGCCCTGCGTGCCTTCACGCCCGACGATCAGAAAGCCCTCAACAAGACCGTCCGCACGTACCCGAAGACCGAGCACTACGACCTGGAAAAGGCACTGACTTCACTCGGCATCGGTGAAGCCATCGTGACCGTACTCTCGGAAAAGGGTGCGCCGACGCCGGTGGCCTGGACCAAGATTCGTCCTCCGAGGTCGCTGATGGACACCATCGGCAACGACGCGATCAAGGCGGCCGCGTCGTCGAGTCCCCTGAATCAGAAGTACGGCCAGACCATCGACCGCGAGTCGGCGTACGAGAAGCTGACGGCCAAGGTGGCCGGTGCTCCGACAGCGGATCAGTCCCTGGATCTTCCGTCGCTGCCCGATCTGCCGCCACCGCCGCCGGCCGAGCCGGAGGGCCCCAACATCGCCGAGCAGATCTTGGGCAACTCGGCTGTCAAGAGTTTCCTGCGCTCGGCGGCTTCGGCTGCGGGACGCGAGATTTCGCGAAACATCTTCGGCACCGGTAGTCGCCGCAGGCGCTGAGGCTCAGGCGCCCGCGAGGTCAGATGCCGACCTCGCGGGCCAGCAGGTCGTTGATCGATTCGCGCCTGATCAACGGCCGCGCAATCCCGCCCAGCACGGCGACGACCGGCGGCCGGCCGACGCTGTTGTAGGTGGAGGCCATGCTGTGGTGGTATGCGCCCGTACACGGCACTGCCAACAGGTCACCTTCATGTAGGTCGGCGGGAAGCCTGGCTCCGACGGCAATTTCGTCGCCCGATTCGCAGTGTCGCCCGGCGACGGTGACTTCCTGGAGCGGTGCGCGCGAATGTCGGTTCACCAGTTCGACGTCGTAGTGGCTGTCGTACAACGACACCCGAGGGTTGTCGCTCATCCCGCCGTCGACGGAGACGAAGGTTCGTCCCCCGCTGATCGACTTGATGTTCTGTACGCGATAGAGCGTGACTCCGGCCCGCGCAGCGATCGCTCGGCCAGGCTCGAGCACGATTTCGGGGCGAGGGAAGCGGTTTCGGGTGCACGCGTCGTCGAGAGTTTCGTCGATGACGTGAGCGAGGCGGGTCAGATCCAATTGGGCATCTCCCGGCACGTAGGCGATCCCATGGCCACCGCCGAGATCGAGTTCGGTGAGGATGATTCGATGCGAGCGTCGTATGTCGTCCATCTGTGCGATCATCGTCTCGATCGCGGGGCGGAAGAGTTCGGGATCGGTGATCTGGGAGCCGAGATGGCAATGCAGGCCGATGAGCTGCAGGTGCGTCGCGTTGGCGACGACGGATACCGTACGTTCCAGTTCTTCGGAAAACGCTGGTAGGCCGAACTTTTGGTCCACGATGCCCGTGGACACTGCCTTGTGTCCGTGTATGTCGATGCCGGGTGTGACTCTGACCAACACCTTCTGTCGGTGGGTACACACCGACGCGAGCCGTACCGCTTCGCTGGGGGAGTCGAGGACGATCCGGCCGACACCCGCGTTGACCGCCGCCCTCAGTTCGGAAACCGATTTGGCATTGCCGTGCAGGATGATTCGGTGGGGGTCCACGCCCGCGGCAAGCGCGACGGCGAGTTCACCGGCGGAACAGACATCCACCCCGAGTCCCTCGTCGGAGACCCAGGTAGCCATCGCTCGAATCATCAGTGCCTTGCCGGCGTACACGATCTCCGAGTCGGGGAAGATCTCTCGATACGTGCGGCAGCGGTGCCGCACGTCCGCCTCGTCGACGACGTACGTCGGTGTGCCGTACTGGTCCGCGATCTCTTCGAGGGAGACGTCGCCGATGCAGACACGCCCGCTGTGGTCGTGGCGAGTACTGATGGGCCACAACGCAGGATCCATACGCGGTGTCATTGCGCCGCGTAGGGAGGGGAAGATTTCGAGTAGCGTCACGTCGATCTCCTGAAGGTGACCCGCCGTGTTGCGGGCTACTTTCAGATCTACTCCCGAAGATCACAGGTGGGGCGGATCTTGACGCTTACTTGACGCGCCGCCGAACGAGGTTGACGCGGCTCTGACGGCCTCGGCACTGTGCCCGTGGACTCACTGTGCCCGTCGCCGCCTCCATCCGAACCAACCGAGCACCGCGAGCAATGCCACCGCGGCGCCTCCGCCGATGACCGTCGATCGGTCGGCGGACACACCAACGGACGGAGTTCCGCCGGCACTCGGGGCGTAACCGGCGCCGTACACGGACTCGACCGCCGCTTGGATGTCGAACCCGGTTTCGGTAGCCGGCCCGCAGCTGTGCCCCTCGTGCTCGGCGTCGACGTAGTACGGCGCAGAAACGAACATCAGCTGCTCGGTGCCGAGCACGTAGCTTGTGCCACAACCGTTCCCGTTCGCGAGTGTCCCCACCGACGTCACCGATGCCAGATCGCCTTTGTAGACCCGGCTGACGTCGAACAGGTAGGTGTCCTCGAACCCGTCCGAAGTTTTCTCCGTCGGAGTCCCGAGGAAAACGGTGCTGGAGACGCTCACGGCTTCTTCCGGGGTAGCCGATGATGCGCACGAACATGCATTCGCTGCCGAGGGCAGCAGTAAGGGCAACCCTCCGGTCAAAAGAAGGATTGCCCCGACTGCCAGTGTTCTTCGCATCGCTATTAACCGACTATATGGTCTGCTATGGACTGCTCTGAGAAGTTTGAGTGAATCAGCCGCCGAGCTTCTTGTAGAACGTGCCCACGATCGGCGCAACGACGGCACGCGGGCTGTAACCGCCCGCGACGGACATCGCCTTGCTCAAGATGCCCGGTACGACGCGCATCTTGTTCTCGGCCAGGCCGTCGAGCGAGACCTTGGCGGTGTACTCGCTCGAGATCCAGAAGAAGTCCGGGACGAGCTTGTCGACGATCGACGCTTCGGCCGGGTCCGGGGTTTCGGTGCGTACGGGGCCTGGGGCGAGCAGGGTGACGTTCACTCCGGTGCCCTTGAGTTCACCTCGCAACGATTCCGCGAAGGTGTTCACGAACGCCTTGGTGGCGGCGTACGTCGCGTTGTTGGGGATCGGCATGTTTCCGGCCGCGGACCCGACCATCAGGATGGCTCCGGACTTGCGCGCGAGCATGCCCGGCAGCACGGCCAGCGTGAGATCGTGCACTGCAACGGCGTTGAGCTCGACCTGGTCGCGCTCGTATGCCGGGTCCAGCTCGGCGATCGGCCCGAAGGTGGCGATACCGGCGTTGTTGCACAGGATGCTGATGTCGCGGCCACCGAGTTCCTCGACCAGAACGGCACGCGCCGCGCTGTCGGAGAGGTCCGATGCACGGACCTCCACCTCGACGCCGTGCGCGGCACGAAGCTTCTCGGCGAGGACCTCCATGACCTCGCCGCGACGGGCAACGAGGATCAGGGAGTGTCCGCGTGATGCCAGATCAGCGGCCAGTGCCTCTCCGATGCCGGAGGAGGCGCCGGTCACGACGGCGCGGGCTGTGGTTGTGGGTGTCGGCAGGCTCACGATCAGTCAGCGTAGCCGGTCAGATCTTCGCGGCCAGTCGTGTGCCCTGTTCGATGGCACGCTTGGCGTCGAGTTCGCCAGCGACATCCGCGCCGCCGATGATGTGGGTCACCACACCCGCGACGGTCAGTTCGTCCACGAGATCGCGAACCGACTCCTGCCCGGCGCAGATGACGATGGTGTCGACCTCGAGAAGTCGGGGCTTCTCGTGCTTCTCACCGAAGGTGATATGCAGGCCGGCGTCGTCGATGCGCTCGTAGTTGACGCCCGAGAGCTCGTGGACGCCCTTGTTCTTGAGGGCCGCCCGGTGGACCCAGCCGGTGGTCTTCGCGAGGCCGGCGCCGATGCGTCCTGGCTTGCGTTGGAGGAGGTAGACCTCCCGCTCGGAGAGCTCCGGTACCGGAGTGGTGAGAGCGCCCGGGGCCATTTCGGGTTCGGTGACGCCCCATTCCTGCTTCCACTCCTTGAGATGAAGAGTGGGGGAAGTGGGGTGCGTGAGGAATTCGCTCACGTCGACGCCGATGCCGCCGGCACCGATGACGGCGACGGACTTGCCGACGGGCTTGCCCTCTCGGACGACCTCGGCGTAGGTCAGCACCTTCGGGTTCTCGATGCCGGGGATCTTGGGAACCCGCGGCGTCACGCCGGTGGCAACCACGACTTCGTCGAAGGAGCCGATGAGATCTGCCGGTGCGACGCGGGTTTCGAGCTTGACCGTCACTCCGACCACGTCCAGCATGCGGGTGTAGTAGCGAATGGTCTCGGCGAACTCTTCCTTACCCGGAATGAGCTGTGCGATCCCGAATTGCCCGCCGATCTTGTCCGAGGCCTCGAACAACGTGACCGAATGACCACGCTGAGCAAGATTGAGTGCTGCGGAAAGTCCGGCAGGACCGGCGCCGACGACGGCGAGATTCTTGGTCCGCCGAGTGGGGGAGAGGATCAGCGTGGTCTCACGGCCCGCGCGCGGATTGAGCAGGCAGGAGACCTGCTTGTGAACGAAGGCGTGGTCGAGGCAGGCTTGGTTGCAGGCAATGCACGTGTTGATCTCGTCGGACGCTCCGCGTTCTGCCTTGTTCACCCAGTCGGGATCGGCGAGCATCGGCCTGGCCATCGAAATCAACTGCGCGTCACCGCGGTTGAGGATCTCTTCGGCAGTCTCGGGCATGTTGATCCGATTCGAGGCGGCTACCGGAATGTCGACGTGCTTCTCGAGTTTGCTCGTGATGTCCACGAAGGCTGCTCGGGGAACCGAGGTGACGATGGTGGGCACCCGTGACTCGTGCCATCCGATGTCGGTGTTGATGATCGTGGCGCCGGCAGCTTCGACTTCCTTTGCCAATGAGACGATTTCATCCCAGGTCTGACCGCCCTCGACCAGGTCTGCCATCGACAACCGGAACACGATGATGAAGTTCGGGCCGACGGCCCTGCGTGTGCGTCGCACGATTTCGACTGCCATGCGTCGACGGTTCTCGGAACTGCCGCCCCACTGGTCGGTGCGCTTGTTCGTGCGCTCGCAGAGGAACTGGTTGATGAAGTAGCCCTCACCGCCCATGATTTCGACGCCGTCGTAACCCGCGGACTTGGCCAGGCGCGCGCAGCGAACGTAGTTGCGGATCTGCCAACGCACCCCACGGCCGGTCAGCTTGCGCGGACGGAACGGGTTGATGGGCGCCTTGATCGACGACGCGGAGACACTGAAAGGCTGGTAGCTGTAGCGGCCGGCGTGCAGGATCTGCATGGCGATCTTTCCGCCCGCGTCGTGAACCGCCTTGGTGATCCGGCGGTGACGGCGCGCTTCGATGCGGTTGGTCAGCTTGGCACCGAAGGGCAAGAGCCAACCGGTGCGGTTGGGCGCGTAGCCGCCGGTGATGATCAAGCCGACACCGCCACGAGCACGTTCGGCGAAGTACTCGGCCAAGCGGTCGGTGTCCTTCGCGCGATCTTCGAGGCCGGTGTGGATCGATCCCATGACGACGCGGTTCTTCAGCGTCGTGAATCCGAGGTCGAGCGGTTCGAGCAGGCGGGGAAACTGTGTATCCGTCATGACTGAAGATGTCCTTCCGTGGCGTACTCGCCGGTGTCTTCGGTGGCGTACTCGCCAGTGTCTTCGGTGGCGTACTCGCCAGTGGGCAGTGCGTCCAGAACTTCCTGGCACCAGTCGGTGAATCCTTCCTCGACGCGGATGCCGCCGCGAAGTACGAGGTACTGGTGCAGTGAAGAGCCGGAAAGCGCTGCTGGATTGGGGAAGTCACGCTTTTCGATGAGTCGGTAGACGTCGAGGCGGGCGGCGTGGCCGTCGCGGTGGCGAGCGACTTCGCGTCGTAGAGCGGGGAGATCGGCGTGCGCAGCGGCCCTGATCTTGATGGCCAACTCGTTGCGCAGGTGGTTCGGTTCGGACGGCTCTGCGATCCATCGGGTCAGTTCGGCGCGGCCGGCATCGCTGACGCGGTACATTTTCTTGTCCGGTCGGCCGTCTTGCGCGATGGCCTCCACCTCCACCCAGCCTGCCTCGTCCATTCGCTTGAGGACTCGGTAGATCTGCTGGTGCGTCGCGCTGTGGAAGAAGCCGATCGACTTGTCGAACCGGCGTGTGAGGTCGTATCCCGACGCATCCTGTTCGGACAGGGAGACGAGCAACGCATGTTCGAGTGCCATGGAAAAAGTATCTATGCACTCAGGTGCGTATGCAACTAAGTGCGTACTAACTCGGGTGCATAGAACGTCTTGTATGTCGACTTCGGAGAGAGGCGCCGAGTCGGCCGCGCGCAGTTAGGCTTCGCCGTATGAGCGCCGAGTCCACGAGCACGCAGGCCGAGCCACCCGCAGGCATCGGCGGTGCGGCCACGAAGAGTCAAGTGTTCGCATGGGGGCTGTGGGATTGGGGATCGGCCGCATTCAACGCAGTGATCCTCACGTTCGTCTTCTCGGTCTATCTCACCGACGCGGTCGGTGACGACCTTCCCGGCACGATTTCGGCAACTACGTGGCTCAGCTGGGCACTCGGAATCGCCGGCTTCTTCATCGCGATTCTCGCTCCGATCACCGGACAACGTTTCGATGCGTCGGGTAAACGTAAACTCTCGCTCGCGATACTGACCGGCATCACCGTGCTCTCGATGGCGGGCCTCTACTTCGTCGAGGACAACTACCGCTATCTGTGGCTCGGATTGGTTCTGCTCGCAATCGGTTCGGTGATCTTCGAGCTTGCCGGCGTTCCCTACAACGCCATGATGCGGCAGGTGTCGACACCGGAGAATCTGGGTAGAGTCTCCGGCTTCGGCTGGGCCATGGGATATTTCGGCGGAATCGTGCTGCTGTTGCTGTGCTACTTCGGGTTCATCGTCGGCGACGGTGACACTCGGGGATTCCTCGGATTGACCACCGACGGCGGCATGAACATCCGGATGGTGGCACTGCTGGCTGCAGTGTGGTTCGCGGTCTTCGCGATTCCGGTGTTCTTCAAGGTTCCAGAGTTGCCCAGCCCCGCGGTCGATCCGGGAGCGTCCAAGGCCGGGTTCCTCGACTCCTATCGGGTGTTGTGGCGCGATCTGCGCGAACTCTGGAACGTCGACAGGCGCACGATCTGGTACCTGATCGCGAGCGCGCTCTTTCGTGACGGTCTCGCGGGCGTGTTCACCTTCGGAGCCGTGCTGGCTGTCAACGTCTACGGGATCAGTGCGGCCGACGTGCTGTTGTTCGGTGTTGCGGCCAACGTGATTTCCGCAATCGGTGCATTGGTGGCCGGACGTTTCGACGATCGGATCGGACCGAAACAGGTCATCACCGTCTCGCTGGCGTCGATGATCGTGGTCGGCGCAATATTGATCGCGGTGTCAGGGCCGGTGATGTTCTGGATCTTCGGTCTCGCGCTCTGCCTCTTCGTCGGGCCCGCTCAGTCTTCGGCACGAACCTTCTTGGCGCGCATCACCCCGCCTGGGCGTGAAGGTCAGATGTTCGGCCTGTATGCGACCACAGGCCGAGCAGTGTCGTTTTTGGCGCCGACACTGTTCGGCCTGTTTGCTTGGCTCTTCGGTGCAGACCGTGCCGGCATCATCGGACTGCTGGTGGTTCTCGGCGTCGGTCTTGCCGCATTGTCGATGGTGAAAGCGCCGGAAGGGGACAGTGCGCTTCCCGTCAATCCTTGAAGTAGACCAACTGGTGTGTCGTAGCGAGCAATGCGCCGTCACTGCCCCAAATTTCGGCCGACTGATCGAAGTACCCGTTGCCGAACCGTTGGGTCCGCGCGGTTCCCAGCACGGAATTGTCTGCCTGTTCGGTCAGCGTCTGAGCGTCGGCGTGGAAGTAGATGGTCATCGAGACCGTCCCAGCCGGAGCCATCTTGCCTCGGCGCAAGAAAACTCGTGGGAAGAAGACATCGCACAGTGCGGTCAGCGACGTGAAGTCGAGAGCGCGTGCCGGTTGATCGCGCACCCAGAGCGTCGTTGTCGAGTCGGGATGCTCGCCCGACTCCAGGTCGGGGATCGCACCCTCGACAAAGCGCATCTCGTAGTTCTGTGCCCAGGCGATGAACTCGGGGAACGGCAGCAGCGTAACGTCTTCGGCCGACGGAACTTCCGGCATCGTGATCTCGGTAGACGACCAGGTTTCACGCCTGGTACCGAACACTGCCGTCGCGGTAGTGGCGACGGTTCCGTCCTGAGAAAGTTCGATGGACCAGTGTTGCGTCGAGCGGTTGGTGCGCACCGGCCGGGCGGAGATCTCGAAGGCGCCCTCGGTGATCGGACCGGCAAAGTTGACGGTCAACGACAGCGGATCGCCGAGGCGTTCGGGGTGCTTCAGTACAGATTCGAGCAACGTGGCAGCGGTGACGCCGCCGAACGGCCCGACCATGTTGTTGTACGCCGGATTGGTCTCGCCGGTCGACAAGCCGGCGGTGAGTGGCGTCAATCCGACAGCAGCGTCGAAAGGATGGGGTGGTGCAACGGTTTCGGTCATCGCAGAACTCCTGGTGATGGAATCAATTCGGCTCTATGTATGACAACATACATAGAGCCGAATTCGTCGCGGCGATCAGGATCCTGCACGTGCGAGGATCGCCTCGGCCAACTCTTCGGCTCGCTCTTCCGGAATCCAGTGACTTCCGCCGTCGAGCACGACGAACTCGTAGGGAGCGTCCACGAATTCACCACAGCGTTCTGCGCCTGCGCGGCCGAGCGCTGTGTCGCCGGTGCTCCAGACATACGTGGTCGGCACGGTGGTGCGATCGATGTCGCCGAAGTCGCGGGTCATCGCGCGGTACCAGTTCAAGGCGCCGGTCAGCGCGCCCTCCCCGCTCAGGGCACGAATGTGCTCGTCGGCGAATTCAGGATCGATCTGGCCGTCGAACATGGCGCGCAGCCGGCGAAAGTTGTCCTCCGACAACACTTCCTCGGCTTTGCCCTCCTGTCGGAGAAGTCCGATGTACGACGAGCGTTGTTTTTGGTCCTCGTCCTCGCGGAGTGCCCAACCGAAGGCGGTGGGGTGGGGGACCGAGATCGCCGTCAGGCTGCGGATCCGGTTCGGATGGCGACCGGCGACCTGCCAGGCGACCGCCGAACCCCAGTCGTGGCCGACAAGATGCGCGTCGGACAGGCCGAGCGCGTCGAGCAATCCGACGACGTCGGCTACCAGGTGCTCGATCTTGTAGGCATCCACCCCTTCGGGGCGTGCGCCGGCGGAGTAACCGCGCTGATTCGGTGCGATTACGCGGTAGCCCGCTGCGGTGAGCAGTGGTGTGACCTTGCCCCAGGATGCGGCGCTCTCCGGGAAGCCATGCAGCGCTACCAGCGGAATGCCGTCGTCCGGGCCCGAGATCAGTACGTCGAAGGTGAGGTCGCCAACGGGGATTTCGTATGTACTCGTGGAAGACATGACTCTCACCGTACGTCGAAAAGGTGAACCCGAGGTCAGTTTCGAGGTGGATTCCAGGTGGCCATTCCGAGCATGATGACTCGCAGTTGCTTCTCGGCTCGTGTGATGACGGCGGCTTCGTCGCGATACCCGGCGGTCCCGGCGTCCAGCAGTTCGACGACAGCACTGAACATCGTCGAGACGATCAGGTCGGCAGCCATTTCCAGATCGTCCGACGACCAGCTTTCCAGTCCGGCAATTCTGGAGAGGTCGATGGTCAGTTCGCTGACGAACAACCGCATTTCAGTGGCTATCGCACGTCGTACCTCACTGACGCCGCTGTAGCGTTCGCGGCAGAGGAACCGAAACTGTCGCTCGTGTGTATGCACTTGTCGCACAAGGATGCCCAGGGACGTAGCGGCGTCCTTGGTGCTGGGATTGCGCCTTGCGTCGCGCAGCATCTGGCGCAACATACGCATGCTCTCTTCGACGAGGACGACACCGACGTCCTCCAGTGAAGCGAAGTGGCGGTAGAACGCCGTCGGAACGATCCCGGCTTCCCTGGCTACCTCTCGCAGGCTGATTCCGGCGAAGCCGCGATCGGCCGAGAGGTCCATGGCAGTGTCCAGGAGCGCTTGGCGTGTGCGTTCCTTCTTGGCGGCACGACTTTCCGGTTCCCTGTTGTCGGGTTCCCTGCGCTCGGGGTTCACCGGTCCGGCCTTCGTCACGACGTCGAGTGTAGGTACAGGCATTCCGGCTCCTTTCGGCAACTCGTGTAACTCGGATCACATTCTTGTTGACATGTACTTGTGTGCACCTGTCACACTATCTTCGGTGAACATTTGTACACTGAATTCACGCAGTCGGGGGAAGCTAGCCCAGCAATCGAGATACCCGGCAATCGAAGTACGAGGAGGGTCATGACAATCGCATCTGCTCCTGAGAACACGACACCGAAGTCCACACCTCGGCGCGGACTGTCCTTGGTGGGACTGATCGAAGCCATGGCTGCTCCACATCAGATCGACCGATACCTCGAGTTGGTCAACCCGATGACGACCGTTCGTGACATTCGCGCGCAGGTTGTCGCTGTCGACCATCCGACGGCTGACTCCGTCACTCTCACGCTGCGCCCGACGCGCCAGTGGCGCGGTTTTCAGGCGGGCCAGTTCGTGCAGTTGGGCGTGGTGATCGACGGTGTTCGTCACACTCGCTGCTACTCGCCGGCCGGGGGCGCGTCTACGCGCAGCGGGCTGATCGAGCTCACCGTCAAAGCGCATCCGGGTGGCTTGGTGTCGCAGTATCTGTACGCCAACGCAGCGCCCGGGCTCGTTGTCAGCCTCTCGCAGGCAGACGGGGTGTTCTCCCTTCCCGTCGACCGCCCGCGTCGGGTGTTGTTGATCAGTGGCGGCAGTGGAATCACCCCGGTCATGTCGATGCTTCGGACGCTGGTGGAGGAGCAGCACTCGGGCGAGATCGTGTTCGTGCATTACGCGAACACCGATGCCGACGTGGCGTACACGCGCGCGCTGAAGACCATCGCCGAGCAGAACCCGAACGTGAAACTGGTACTCGTGTACACCGAAAGCGGTGGAGGTGACCTCGAAGGTTTCTTCGATCGCGGGCACCTCGACGCGGTGGCTCCTTGGATCGCCGATCCGGACACGATCGACGCTCAGGCTTATCTCTGCGGACCTCCCGGACTGATGCGGGGAGTGCGTGAGGTGTTCCGTGAGGTCGACGTCGAGCACTTGCTCAACACCGAGGAGTTCGCGCCGGCGGTGGCCGAGCCGGGGGAGGCCGGCGGCGAGGTGTCATTCACCAAAAGTGGGGTGGCGGCCGAGAACTCCGGCGAAACACTTCTCGAACAAGCAGAAGCTGCGGGCCTCAATCCCGAGTACGGATGCCGGATGGGAATCTGCTTCTCCTGCACCTCCGTCAAGAAGGCGGGCCGTACCCGAAACGTGCGCACCGGTGAGACAGACGACGAGCCGGACAAGAAGATCCAGCTGTGCGTCAGTGCTCCCGTCGGCGACGTCACCGTCGACATCTGAAGTCCCATTTTCCACACGACTGTCTGGAGACCGACATGTTTGGACTTTCACTTCCCACCCTCCCGTTCCTCGGCAACGGTTCCGATGCGAAGGACGACGCTCCCGTCGTCCTGACGTACGAGCAGGTCGAGGAGATCGGCCGCGAGTTGGACGCATTGCGCGATCGCACCGTCGCCTCGCTCGGGGCGGAGGATCGGGAGTACATCTACAAGATCATCAAGGCTCAGCGCGGGTTCGAGGTCGCAGGTCGCGGCTTGATGTATCTCGGCTTCCTGCCTCCGGTGTGGCTCGCGGCAGTCGGTGCATTGAGCGTGTCCAAGATCCTCGACAACATGGAGATCGGCCACAACGTCATGCACGGTCAGTACGACTGGATGCGTGAACCAGGGCTCAATTCCGAAGTCTTCGAATGGGATACGGTGTGCCCGGCCGACCAGTGGCGTCACTCGCACAACTACATGCATCACACGTACACCAATATTCTCGGCAAAGACCGCGACATCGGATACGGCATCCTGCGTATCGACGACGCGCAGAAGTGGAACCCCTATTACCTCGGTAATCCGGTCTGGGCCTTTGCCTTGATGATGCTCTTCGAGTGGGGCGTGATGATGCACGACCTCGAGATCGAGAACGTCATCCAGGGCAAACGCAAGTGGCACGACGTCAAGCCGCTTCTGAAGGGCTGGTGGAACAAGGCGGGCAAGCAGGTCCTCAAGGACTACGTCATCTTCCCGGTTCTCACGGGGCCGCTGTTCGTGACCACTCTCGCGGGGAATGTCACCGCCAACCTGGTCCGGAACGTGTGGACTTACTCGATCATCTTCTGTGGCCATTTCCCCACCGGTGTCCAGAGCTTCACCGAGGACGAGACGGCCGACGAGACTCGCGGGCAGTGGTACGTGCGTCAGATGCTCGGCAGCGCCAACATCGAGGGAAGCCCGCTCTTCCACATCATGTCCGGCAACCTCTCGCACCAGATCGAGCACCACCTGTTCCCGGACCTGCCTGCGCATCGTTATCCGGAACTCGCTCCCCAGGTGAAAGAATTGTGTGGGAAGTACGGTTTGCCGTACAACACCGGTGGGTTCTTCAAGCAGATCGGTTCGGTATGGGGCAAGATCTTCAAGCTCGCTCTTCCGCCCGGTTTGGTCAAGTCGACGACCCCTCCCGGTGTTATCGTCGAGCGCCAGCGAACTGCAGCCTGAGAGGCACACACTGATGGTCGGGAAATTCGAACGCCGCAAGGACACGGTCCAGGAACTGACCGAAAGTGCAGCCAACCACGTGGGCTCGATCGCGATGATCATCGCCGGGGCCGTTCGAGACGTGACGCGCGAGATCGGCGACTGGGTGTCCGACGGAATCGAGATGCGTGAAGCAGCGAAAAAGGCTGCAGCTGACGATCGTTCGGAGTCCGTGACCATCGAGCACGACGACAGCGATCCACCTGAAGACTGGCGTTGATTCACCGCGGCGGACGGCCTGATCGCGCAACCGCGAGCCGTCTCGCCTGAACGACCACGTTGCCCTCCGTCACAGATGACGGAGGGCAACGTGGGTTTCGTGGACTGTTTCGGCGGCCGAAGAGGCGGATCGAACGCCGCTCACAAGTGAGGTCCTAAGCAGCGCTTCCGAGGCTCGCCGAGTCGAAGCTGCCGAGCCCGGTGCTACCGAGACCGCTGCTACCGACTCCGCCCAGTGCGAGCGCATTGCTGCTGCCCGCGCTCAGTAGCTGGACGATGATGTTGATGACGATGGGGTCGCCGGTGAGCGGAATTGTAGGCACAGGGGGACCTGCTTTCTGTTTCGAGATGTGGTGAGAAGGTGAGCGGCGACGGGATCGTCGACGTGGTCAGGCGGGCTGTTTCAGCCACTTCCGGTGCTGCCGAGCGACACGATGGAGCCGTTGCCGAACCCGAGTGCTCGGGAGAGTGAGCCGAAGTCGATGACCAGGCTGCCCAGGGTGTGCTGGTTTATCACGGTGGTTCCTGTCTGTGCCGCGACTGTGTGATGCGAGCGGGTAAGTCGATCAGGGAGCAGGCGTCGTGGGAGTTTCGCCGCCGCCGCCAATCGGAGAGTTGTCGGTGTAGAGGAAACTGCTGCCGGCGTTGAACATCTGTAGGACGGTGTTCAAGACGACGGCCAAAGCGCCTGTGGTTGGTGCGGCGATCATGTGCTTGCTCCTGGTTTCAGCGGTGGCGACGTGGTGGTCACCGTGGTCACCGCCATCACAGTGTCAGGCGGCTTGGAGCGGGCCCTGTGCGAGAGATTCTCTCGCACAGGGCCCGAGATTCGTCCTAGGAGACGCCGCCGCCATCCGTCGAGCCCGTGCCGGTGCTGCCCGCGTTGAAGAGCTGCAGGATGGTGTCGAAGAAGGCACCGAGGAGAGCGTTATCCTGGCCGTTGATCATGTGTTTCCCCTTAATTGTTACTGGTTTGCGCGGTGATTCGCACCACACTTTTATAGCCCGGTTCGGAGCGGAAAAGTGGGGTCCAGGCGCCACACGTGGACAGCTAATAGCGAGGATGTGAGTGTTCACATTTTCGCTGGACGATTGTCCACATCAGTGCTTGCGAAGGTCAGCGAGATCATGGCAGCGCGCAGTTTGAGCAGTTCAGAGGGCAGGGCCGGATCCAATCCGGTCAGGGTTGCGATGCGCTTGATTCGATTGTCGACGGTGTTGGTGTGCAGGCCGAGCGCCGACGCGGTGCGCTGACGATGCTGGCCGTTGGCGAGATGTATGGACAATGTCTGCAGCAGTTCCGGATTGCCGTCGAGTGGCTTGAGAAGATTGATCAAGCTGTCGCGGCCTGCGCCACCCCGAGTGAGTTGATACTCGAGCGCGAGGTCTTCCATTCGGTAGGACCGCGCCGGCAGTCTCAGGCGCCGCACGAGTTGCGCCAATTCGTGAGTGGTTGCTTGGGCGGCGGCGATATCTCGTACCGCGGCGTTCTCGGCGATTGCTGTGATCTCCACCCCGACCGTTGCGCGTGCGCGTTGGATGACCTCGCACACTGTTCCCCAGTCGGGTGTGCCCTCGATCAGGACCAGACCACGTTGCGGTGCAGGAGCTTCGAGCAGCGCCGACCCGAAGTGGGCCGCGATTTTCGATTGAGCGACGGAGAGGTCACGGTAGGCCTGTATGCGCTGGTGGTTGCCGTTGCGTGCTCCCGGGCGGATGGGCGGCAGGTTCACCAGGAGTCGCAGGACGAGATAGCGGGGTGCGAGTTCAACGCCCATCTGCAACGCAAGCTGGGTGGGATCGTCGCCGTCCAGCATGGCTTTCACGAGAGCGCCGGCGGAGTATTCCCCGAGTTGGGAACCGGCAGGAAGAGCCGAAAGATAGCTGATCGAGATGAACGAGTGAAGCCGCTGCGCAAGTGCGAACAAGAACTCGTTGAGATCCCCGAGATTGGCGGAGTCCTCGGCGTCGGCCCGGCTGAGGATGAGGGTGCGAAAAGTGCTGATGCCCTCGTTGGTCAAGTTGAGGATCGCGCTGAGTGGCACGCCTTTCAATGCTTGTTGGACGGTCATCGTGTGAATGCCGTCCAACTCTTGGTCGGTGGGAAGTTTGCGGTGATCCAATAGCTGGATCCCCACTTGGAGCCCCTGCACGATCACCGCAATCAGTTCCCGACGTACTGCCTCCGTTTGGAGGGAAGTCAACGTCGGGTTGGCACGGGACAGGTGATCTACGAGATCGCTTGCCAGTGGGATGACGTCGTTGACCGCTGTGGAGGCGGGCTTGCCTCCCAACATGAGCGGTCCCGGGTTGTTCAGCAGCGCTGGGGACATGGGTGGCCTCCTCTAGACAGGTGCGTCGCCTGGCACAGGCACCCGGAGGCTCGGCGCGTTACGAAGCGCGGTACACGCTGAGGCCTTGTTCGGGGGCATACTCGCCGCTGAAATTTGCGGATCGAATTGCGCCAGGCGTTGTGATTTCTACCACATGAACGATCGTCCAACTGTGAAATGGACAAATGTGAAGATAAGTCCATATGCCCCACGCGCTGCGGACCTAAACAATCGTCCACTTACGGTGTTTTTCGACGTCAGAGCGGAAAACGGATTCGGAGGACACTACGAGTTCCGTCTGGGATGATTGCCGGCGCCTACGGTGCTCGTCGCGGGCGATTTGCTCAGATCAAGCTCGAGGGCCCCGGGTCCTCGCGGACCCAGGGCCCTCGCGGCCTAGGTATTGATTCGACCAGTCCGATGTACGGGAACCGGTTCAGGGTGAAATCACCCCTTTTTGTACTGCTGTCTGTATTGCGGAAATCTCTAGATGACGCCCAGCGAAATCATGGCGTCGGCCACCTTCACGAAGCCGGCAATGTTCGCGCCGTGCACGTAGTCGCCCGGCTTTCCGTACTCGGCAGCGGTGTTGATGGTGCGCTTGTGAATGCCGCGCATGATTCCGGCGAGACGCTCGTCGGTGTACTCGAAGCTCCAGGAATCACGCGAAGCATTCTGCTGCATTTCGAGAGCGGAGGTTGCAACGCCACCGGCGTTGGCCGCCTTGCCGGGTGCGAAGGCTACGTTCGCGTCACGGAAGAGCTGGATGCCACCGGGGGTGGTGGGCATGTTCGCGCCTTCGGCAACGGCCTGAACGCCGTTGGCGATCAAGGTCTTTGCGGCATCTTCGTCGAGCTCGTTCTGAGTCGCGCAGGGGAGTGCGACGTCGCACGGCACGTCCCAGATGGAACCGTCGGCGATGAACTCGGCATGCGGAACTGCGTCGGCGTACTCGCTGATGCGGCCGCGGCGAACTTCCTTGATCTCCTTGAGGAGGTCGAGATCGATGCCCTTCTTGTCCACGATGTATCCCGAGGAATCCGAGCAGGCGATCGCGACGCCGCCGAGCTGGTGGATCTTCTGGATTGCGTAGATGGCGACATTGCCGGATCCGGAGATCACGACGTTCTTGCCTTCGAGGCCTTCACCCTTTGCCTTGAGCATTTCGGCGACGAAGTACGCGACGCCGTAGCCGGTGGCCTCGGTGCGAACCTGCGATCCGCCCCAGGTGATGCCCTTGCCGGTGAGGACGCCCGACTCGTACGTGTTGGTCAGCCGCTTGTACTGACCGAACAGGTAGCCGATCTCGCGACCGCCGACACCGATGTCGCCGGCCGGAACGTCGGTGTATTCACCGATGTGACGCTGCAGTTCGGTCATGAAGGACTGACAGAAGCGCATGACCTCTGCGTCGGAGCGGCCCTTGGGATCGAAGTCCGAGCCACCCTTGCCGCCGCCGATGGGCAGGCCGGTGAGTGAGTTCTTGAAGATCTGCTCGAAGCCGAGGAACTTCACGATGCCCAGGTTGACGCTGGGGTGGAAGCGCAGGCCGCCCTTGTAGGGGCCGAGTGCACTGTTGTACTGCACGCGGAAGCCACGGTTGACGTGAACGTTGCCCTGGTCGTCGGTCCACGGCACGCGGAAGATGATCTGGCGTTCCGGCTCGCAGAGCCGCTCGATGAGTCCGGCGTCGGCGTAGCGGGGGTGGCGTTCGAGCACTACGTGAAGAGACTCGAAGACCTCTGCGGCGGCCTGATGGAACTCGGGCTCTCCTGCATTGCGAACCAAAACCTGATCGTAAATCTGCGCTACGCGGTCACGTACGGACACCGCTCACCTACCTCGTTGTGAGAACTCTTTTACATTTCCGTTACATACTAGGCGCCTTTATTGCTGTATCGGACAACTGTCCTGTGAAGGTGAAATCGGACACAGCTGTCACTTGTGTCAGTTGAACGGGCGATTTATAACAATTTGCTCAGCTTTCACTCTCTTAACACATTCCAAATGGTTTGCTTCTGCGGTCGGGGATCACTGTGCCTGTGGTCCGAACGAGTCGAAATGATCAGAGGGGCTGCACGTGCGTAATAAACACTCCATGTCGGCGATGTTGTCGATAGGCGTCGTCACGATTGCCGCGACGATTGCCGCAGCACCGTCTGCGTCGGCGATCGGTGGACCGTGCGGTTCGGGAGGAAGTGGTTCCGCCGGATCGATGACGGGTTCGCTCGGCTCGCTGACCGGATCGCTCGGCAGTGGATCCGCCGGTACCGGCTCCCTCGCCAACGCGCTGCCTTGGATCACCGGCGCCCCCAACGGTGCTCTGCCGGTGCTGACCGGCCGGACCAAGGCGATCGAAATGGTCACTGGCCCAGGCAGTCCCAACAACACCATCGAGCGGTTCAACGTGTCGGGTACCGACCTCGGAATCATGTGGGACAACGGTCTTTCGGGGCCGGATCACGACGTGCTGATGGCATTCGGCGACACGGTGGGCGACTGCGACACCCCGGGTGACGACTGGCGCAGCAACGTATTGTTCCGCAGCAACGACACCGCCATTGCCGACGGGATGAAGATCGACAGTTCTCCTTTGGACGGCCCCAATCATTCCAAGGAGATCATTCCGGGATTCGGCATTCCGGGTGAGTTCACCACCATCCCGACCGCTGGAATCTCTTACGGTGGTGTGCAGTACATCAGATTCATGTCCGTTCGGTCGTGGGACGAACCTGGAGCCTGGACCACCAACTACTCGGCTCTGGCCTTCTCCACGGACAACGGTGAGAACTGGGAACTCGATCCGGCGACAGTTCGCGCCAATACCGAAGGACTTGGCATTCCGGGGATTCCGGCAGTATCGCCGATCAATTCCAACTTCCAGCAGAGCGCCTTCCTCGACGGTCGGGACGGCTACATTTACGAATACGGAACTCCCTCAGGTCGTTTCGGTAAGGCGATCCTGGCGCGAGTGGCCGGCGCCGACATCAGAAATCTCGGCGCCTACGAATACTGGGACGGCTCCGGTTGGAGTCCGCGAGATACCGATGCCGTTCAGGTCATCAAGGCACCGGTCAGTGAACTCGCAGTGCAGTGGAACGACTACCTGAACAAGTACGTTGCCATGTACACCAGTGCCGAGGGCAACCTGGTGATCCGTCAGGCCGACCAACCGCAAGGCCCGTGGAGTGGTACGCAGACCCTGTTGAGTGGAATCACGTTGCCCGCGTTGTACGGCGGATTCATGCACCCGTGGGCGAGCGGACAGTTCCTCGAATTCGTCGCCACCACGTGGGACCGTTACAACGTCATCTACATGCGGACCGATTTGAACGGACTCCAGATGGCGTCGTCGGATTCGCGCGATCGTCCTGACCCCGCGACCACCGGTGAGGCTCGCGTACTCGAAGTCACGATGCCGGAAGACCGCTAGCCGAGCAAGATTCGACAACTATGGCCTGCAACTCGATCGAGTTGCAGGCCATAGTTCTGTGGGTAGTGATATTCGGGTGATACTCAGAGAATGAAGAGCATTTCCTGATACGTCGGGAGTGGCCAGTGATCGTCGGCGACGATGGTTTCGAGGAAGTCGGCCGCTGCACGTACCTCTGCCATGGCGGGCAGGAGTGCGTCCTGTGCGTGCTTGGCCTGATCGAATGGCGACTCGCCGGCGTCGGTGTCGATTGCTGCGCGCAGGGCCGCGAGCGCTGTGCGCAGAGCCGCAACGGGCGCCGACACTTCTTCGAGCGGTGCTGAATCCGGTTCGAGGCCGGCAGACTTCAGTGCGACGAAGTTCTGCGCAACTTCCGTCTGGTGGCGCACTGCGGCCGGAAGAATCAGCGTCGTACCGATTTCGGCGGCCAGGCGTGCCTCGACGCCGATGCTCAGTGCGTACTGTTCGAGTCCGACCTCGTAGCGGCTGTGCATCTCCCGGTGGTTGAAGACCTTGTACTTCTCGAAGAGTTCCATCGAGGATTCGGTGATCAGTTCAGGAAGGGCGTCCAGCGTGGTGCGAAGGTTCGGCAGGCCGCGAGACTCGGCCTCGATCTGCCAGTTCTCCGAGTAACCGTCGCCGTTGAAGACAACCGCACCGTGGTTGGTGATGATCTCGGTGAGCAGATTCTGGACGGCGGTGTCGAAATCGGCGCCGTCGGCGACCGCGGCCTCAAGTTCGGTGGCCATGTAGTCCAAGGCCTCGGCCATGATCGTGTTGATGGTGACCATCGGGCCGTTGACTGTTTGCAGCGATCCTGGCGCGCGGAACTCGAAACGGTTGCCGGTGAAGGCAAATGGGCTCGTACGGTTGCGATCGCCCGGGTCGGTCGGTAGGACGGGAAGGGTATCGGCGCCGATCATCATGGTGCCCTTGTCCTTCGACGATGTCGCGGCGCCCTTGGCGATCTGCTCGAAGACGTCGGCCAGTTGATCGCCGAGGAAGATCGAAATGATGGCCGGGGGAGCCTCGTTGGCACCGAGGCGGTGATCGTTGGTTGCCGATGCGACCGACGCGCGCAGGAGGCCCGCGTATTTGTGGACGGCCCGGATGACTGCGGCGCAGAATACGAGGAACTGGGCATTGTCATGCGGATTGTCGCCGGGGACAAGCAAACTGCCGAGTTCGGAGTTGCCCAGCGAGAAGTTGACGTGCTTGCCGGAGCCGTTGACACCGTCGAACGGCTTCTCGTGGAACAGACATTCCATGCCGTGCTTCTTGGCGATTGTCTTGAAAGTGGTCATCAGCAACTGCTGGTGGTCCGCGGCGATGTTGCCTCGCTCGAACATCGGGGCGATTTCGAACTGGCCGGGCGCAACCTCGTTGTGCCGCGTCTTGGCGGGGATACCGAGTTTGAAAAGTTCCCGCTCGGTGTCCATCATGAATCCGAGCACACGTTCCGGGATCGCCCCGAAGTAGTGGTCGTCGAACTCCTGGCCCTTGGGCGGCTTTGCGCCGAAGAGTGTTCGGCCGGCGTTGAGGAGGTCGGGGCGGGCGAGGAAGAAGTGTCGATCGATCAGGAAGTACTCCTGCTCGGGTCCGCAGAACGACACGATGTGCTCGGGATCGGTATGACCGAACAACTTAAGGATTCGTTCGGCGTGGAAACCCATTGCCTGTTGTGAACGCAGCAGGGGAGTCTTGTGGTCGAGCGCTTCGCCGGTCATCGAAACGAACACGGTCGGGATACACAGTGTGTTGCCGTTGGGGTTTTCGAGAACGTAGGCCGGGCTGGTGACATCCCAGCCGGTGTATCCGCGAGCCTCGAACGTGTTGCGCAGCCCGCCGTTCGGGAAACTCGAAGCGTCGGGTTCACCTTGGATCAAGGTCTTGCCGGCGAACTCCGCCAGTGCACTGCCGTCGCCGACCGGCTCGAGGAAGCTGTCGTGCTTCTCGGCCGTCAACCCGGTCAGTGGATAGAAGACGTGGGCGTAGTGGGTTGCGCCTTTCTCCAACGCCCAGTCCTTCATCGCGGATGCGACCGCGTCGGCGACCATGGGATCAAGCGGTTTGCCTTGCTCGATCGTCGCCATCACCGATTTGTAGACGAGCTTGGGCAGTCGCTTCTGCATGACCACCTTGTTGAAGACGTTGGCACCGAACACCTCGCCGGGTGTCTCGTCGGTGGTGAAACTGACCACCGGAGGTGTGTAGGCCTCGACGTCCTTGATCGCTTGCAAGCGAACTGCATTTCCACTCATGTGCTTACCCCTCGCCCGGGCCCAGGGCTGCGCTGCTGATTGCGAGCCCGACTTCGGCAAACCCTACGAACCTCCGGTATCGGGGGTGTTTCGTAGATATTGCGCCTGTCCGCAAACTTCGAGTCACAACGGAAATGTCGATCTGTCGGAGGTCTACGGCAGAATTCGAGCGGAGGGGTCAACGCGGGTCAGACGAATCGGAGAGTCTTTGTGATCAGGGTTTTGGTGCCAACCACAGTGGAGCAGGGCGATCTCGCGGAAGTGCTTCGGTTGTACGAAGAACTTGTCACCGAGACCCGAAAAGAGGTCGGCTGCATCAACTACGAGTTATTGCAGCGCACCGACAATCCCTGCGAGCTCGTGTTGGCGGAAGAATGGGAATCGCAGGAGCACCTCGACGCTCATACCCATACCGAGCACTTCGTCAGGTTGGTTGAGGCGCTGGCCAAGCTCGAGACGGCAGCGCCGGCGCAGATCTTCACGAAGGTTCTGTAGCGGCGGAGTCAGGTTTCAGTGCTCGCTCAGGCGTCGAACAAACATTCCGGAGAGCCCCGAGCGTCAACTAGGCGACCCGTTCCGACACACGCGGAAACTGGTTTGCATCGACACGCCATAATCATCGTAGATCCGTCGAGTCCGATGTAGGACAGCACCTTCGGGCTCCAGCCGGGCGTTGTGCAGGTGTCGGCCGACCTGCACGGGCGCTCTATACGGTGACGTCGGAGTAGGGCATATGCTCTGACACCCAAGGAAATACGAATTCCATGAGTAGCAGCACCACCGCGACCACGAGAACGATCGCCAGCAGGGCCTTCACTGGTCGGGGGCCGGGGAGCGCTCCCCAGAGGTATCCGTACATTCATTGCTCCTGGAATGCCGCGGGAATGGTGCCCGAAGTCTTCGAGATTGTTTCGACGAGAACCGCGTGGACGATCAAGCGTTCGCTGTTCGAGTAGAGCGGATGGCACGTGGTCAGTGTCAACATACTTTCCAGCGTGGCGTCGGGCTCGGCCCAAGTGCTTCCGGGCAGCGGGTTGACGACCGCGACATCCCCGGGCACGGTGATGCGCCGCCCGAGGAGATGGACGTAGTCGCCTTCGGAAACGCGATCGGCTTGCTCGGGATTCAAGCAGGCTTTCGCCGCAGCGCGACGGTCGGGCGAGGCCTGGTCGAGTGGGAGCAACCGGTACGTCATCCATTGGAACTCGGTCTCCACGACGACGGCATCGCATGCATCGAGTCGATCCAGGTGTTGGAAGACTGCGCCGGAACCATTGCGGTGCCCGGCGAGCGCGAAGTTTCCGGCTTCGCCGGGCATCTGCGAGTCCGGGTAGTGGCCGGGGCCGGCCCGCAGGTCCTCGTTGCGTGTGCCCTCGACGATTGCGTACGCGGCGCCGAGTGTGGGGAAATGCACGCGCGCGAATCCCTCGCCGAGCACAGGGATCAGCGGGGACACCGGCTGACCATCGATCGCTCCTGAGGATTCGGGGACTTCGGCCCAGGATTCCTCCAGACTGTTGTTGAGCTCGTCCTGCAGCCGCCCTGAGACGATATTGGTCCAGAACGCCTCATAGATGACGAACAGCAGGATGACGACCCCGGCCGTGAGGAGCAGTTCGCCGATTACCTGGCCTGCGCCCGGCCGCCGACGCCCTGGAACTTCGGTATCGCTCACGGACCGGGGTCTCCTCTTCACAGATCTACAGAGCTAGCTGATGTGTCGAATTGGTGCCGTATCGAACTAGCTGCCCGCGTCGATCGTGGCGCTCCCGGTACCGCCGAGGAGATCGTAAAGGAGTACGGACAGGCGACCGAGGCCGTCGATCGCGGCAGAACCAGTGGTCTCGATGCCTTCGATGACGATCGGGAACGGGAGGAATGACATGGTGTTTCTCCTCGAGGGGTGGGCCGCGGCGGCGGCCGCGAGATAGATGCGTCGTGACGGTGAAACAGGGCGGGTGCGACCAGGTGTATGTCGCACCCGCCCTGTTTCGGTATTTCTGGTTGGGAGTTACTCCTGGCCGGGTGCGCGCTTGCGGTTACGCAGGGTGAGCCATGCGCCACCGCCGATCAGTGCCAGCGCCAGACCGGCGAGCCAGATGACGTTCGCGCCGGTTACCGGCAGGGACGAGGACTGGTCCGGTTTGGCCTGAGCAGGATTTCCCGGAGCAGGTGTGCCCGGAGCACCGTTGTGTCCACCACCGTTGTCGCCGGGAGTGTTGTTGCCGGGAGTCGACACGTCAGTGCCTGGTCCTCCGGGTACTTCAGAGCCCGGCCATGTCGGGATTTCCCACGGCGGCAGCGGGATCGGGATCGGGATGATGATCAGCCCATTGCTGCTGGTTTTGTTCTCGAGTCCCAGGACCACCGACTTGTTTGCTTCGCCGGTGAGCTCGACGGAAGTTGCGGTCGGTTCGCCGTCGATCTTCGAGACATCCGCCTTGCCTTCCTTGACGCCCCAGATCACTTCACCCCACTTGACGTTGGTGACGTCGGTGTGAGCACCGGTTTCTGTGAAAGTGATGTCGGTGTTCAGCGGGAACTGGACCCGGCCGTCGATGACGGCTGCGTCGCACTGGGCGGTCGGAGTGACCGAAGCGCCCGGCTTGACATCGAGAACACAAGACCGCGCCTCATTGTCGATGTCCGTCCACGTAGCCGTGACCTGGAAGATCGTGGATCCGTCCTTGGCTACCTGGCTGCCCTTGGGGCCGGTCACGATCTTGTCGATATCCACCTCGGTGGTCGGGATCGGGCGGTTGTGGATCTCCACCACAGCCTTCTCACCCGCCACCGCCTTGACGGTGTCGCGGTAATCGGCGTCACCGGCATCCGCGGAGACGTAGTAGTACGGCCGCGCCCAGTCGATACCGGCCAGTGGCTTGGGGTCGACCTCGGAGAAGGTGATCACGGTGTTCCGCGGCACAACCTCGTCGGACGTCCAGCTCCAGTCGTTTGCGGCATCGAGGGTGATGGTCTGGCCCACTGCCGGGAAATCAGTTCCAGCGGGGAGTGCCGGATCGATCCCGTCGATACGGACCTCGAACGTCGCGCTGTCAGGCAGGTCGGCCTCGGGTGCGCGGACGGGGTTGCCGTCAGCGTCGAGGATGAACTTCGTGAATTCGACCGATCCGAATTTCCACAGCGCCTCGTTCGACAGCGTGATCAGTCGACCGTCGGTCGGGTCGTCGGAGACTATGCCCGTCGCGGTGCCGTCGAGGTTCGAATGCAGCCACGATTCGCCTTCCGGGCTGGTGCCCCAGGAGATCGCGCCCCACTCGACTCCGTCGACATCGGGACGGCCGGTCTCAGTGAAGGTCACCTCGGTGCCGACAGGGAGGTCGACGCCGAGCGGTGTGGTCTGTCCCTGCTTGACGCTCAGCACCTGGGTGCGGTACTCCACACCGTCGCGCCAACGCGCCTCGACCGTGAACTCCACGTCGTCGCCGACGGCCTCGGCGGCCTCACCGCCGACCTGCTTTGCGATGCGCAGAGTGCCGTCGTTGACGTCGACGAAGTTCGACACCTCGATCTTGCGCAGATCCTTGCCGATGGTCACCACGGCTGCGTTGTCCGGACTGATCCTGACATTCCCGGAGTATGCGGGCACGCCATAGGCGAGACCGTCACCGTTTGCCGGAACCAGCTCTGTCAGTGTGACTTCGGTGCCGCCCGGCAGGTTCTCGCCGAACGGAACCGGGGTGCCGTCGGACGGAAGAGACAGCGTCTTGCTCTGCGGGTTGTCGTCCGTATCGAGCCAGGTGGCAATCACGTCGAAGCTCGCCGGTACGGCCTTGTCGGACGCCTTCGGGCCCGTGAGCTTTTTGCTCACTTCGAAGGTGCCTTGCGTGATCGTGGCCTCGTTGGTGACGGAGACCGTGTTCGCCGACGCGTCGGTGCCGATGGTGAGCGTCTTCGGGCTGATCACCGGCAGCGACCACGTCACGAGGTCGGTGTTCGTCGGTTGGACCTCGGTGAAGGTGACTTTCGCTCCGATGGGCAATTTGCCCAGGTCGTAGTGCTGACCGTCCTTCAGGGTGAATTGACGCAGCTCGTTGCCGGCGGCGTCGTCACCGAAGGCGATCTCTGCGTTGACGACGAAAGCCTCGAGCCCCGTGCGCGCTCCGTCACCGATGACGGATTTGGTGATCCTCGCCGATCCCAGGCTCGCTTTGTTGAGCAGTGTGACACCGACATTGCTCTTCGGCGTGATGGTCACCAGCGCCTCGGTGCGGTCCCCGTTGAGCGTCACACCCTCCGACGGGCGGAACGTCCCTCTCTCGAAGTACACACCGTCAACGGTCGGGAGGTTGATCTCGGACAGGCGGATCTGCCAGCCGGTTCCGCGGGGGTTGATCCCACTGACGGGTGTCCCGTCAGCCTTCACCTTGATCTCGTAGGAGCTCACCGGGGCGTCGGTCGCTGGATCTTGCCCGGGGGCGAACTCCTCGACTTTCACAGTGAACTCGGTGTCTTCCGGGAATTTCTCGGAGAAGGGAGCGATCTCCTTCAGAAGCGAGAACGAGCCCCGCGACACACCTTGGCCGGTGCCGCCGCCGCCCCATTCCTGCTTGACGCTCTTCGACAGCGTCTGCTTGCCGGCATAGGTGAGGGTGTTGGAGTATTCCGTGTCGCGCTGGTCCAGTCCGCCGCTGCTGGTGCACAGGGTGTAGCTGACGAGGTACTTCGTCTGACGGCTGTAACCGTCCGCGTCCCGAGGGAGGGTGAGATCGAAACCGCCGTCGGCGCGCGCCACCGAGGTGGCGTCGGTTATATCGCGTTTCTTGTTGCCGTCGAAGAAGTCTTGCGCGACGACCTTGAGATTGAGGTTGCTCTTGAGATCGCCGCCGATTTCACACACCGTCATGTTCGGTGAGAACCTGTCGTTGATGACCGCCGGTTCCGTAAGGCCCTCGAGATCGTGTCCGGAGATTTCCACGGTCCAATTGAGGGTGGTGCCTGCCGGCTGCTCCACACCGCCGATCGTCTGCGACGTGGTGTTGATCGCGCCGTTCTTGCCGCTCGTGAACCCAGGTCCCTCAGTCTTTCCCGTGATCGACGTCTTGTTGACGATCGCCGAGTTGGTGAGATGGTCCTCGGAGTCCGGCACCTCGGTGGTGGTCAGGCAGGTCCGGTACGTGAAGTAGTAATACTGTTCTTCGTTGAATGTGTCCGGGTTATCCACAGTGATCGCCGCGGTGAAGGTACTCGCGCCGGCTACTGCGCCGATGGGAGCAATGGTGAATCCTGCGGCAGGAGTGCGGTAGTTGGGTTCGTTCTCCCGCCCTGGGAGGTAGTCAGACTTCTCGATGACTACCTGCACGCCCGAGGCACAGACCGCATGGGGGCCGCCAAAGGTGTCGGTGATGTCGATCTTGTGGTTGTTGGCGGCAATGTCGGTGCCCGGAACCACAATCGTCCAGACGGCTTCCATATTGCGCTTACCGCCGTCGAGGTAGCCGCCCTTCCAGGGCTCGGTCTGCGGCGCGTAGTCCTGTCCCACGCCATCCGAAGCCACCGTGTTGTCACCGATCGTCACGGAGTTGGTGTACTGAGTCCCCTTGAGATCCACAACGCCGCTGGTCGTGCATGAGGTGTACTCGATGCGGTAGAGCTTGCTGCCCTCGAAGGGCCCGCCGTTGTTGATGTTGATCGTGACCTGATCACCCGCGTCGGGTTGGGTGACGGTGACGCCGCCAGGGGTCTCTTTGAGATCGCCCGGGCGACCGGACCACAGCTTCGCGTTGAGCAGGCTGCCCGCACACACCTTCATGTTGTCGGAGAGCTCGTCGCTCAGGGTCACCGAACCGGTGTTGCCTGTGTCCAACTTGGCCAGATCTGCGCCGGGGATGTCGATGGTCCACCGCACTGACTGCTTGTTGTCCTGGAGTTTGCCGGACTTCGTCGACTCGCCGATTACGCGGCCGTCGGTGATGCCGCCCGTGCCGGGCAGGTCGACCTGCGTGACCTTGTTGTTGATCGTGAAATCCACAGTCTCTGACGTGGTGTACTCGACTGCCTTCGTGTAGACGAAGAAATCGCCCTTCACCTCGTCCGGCCGATCCGCCACAGCGTCGGAGAGCACGCAGGTCATGAGATTGGTGGAAGCAGCCAGATCGCATGTGCCCCAAACCGTCCCATCGTCGCCCTCCAGCGCGATCGTCGGGTTGGACTGAAGCTTCAGCTCGCCAGGGAATTCAATGGTGAACTGGTCGCCCGGCTGCGGACTCGCGCTTGACGCGTCCCAAATGCCCTTCACCGTGACGGAGTCCCCGACCGTGATCTGCTGGTCGTTCTTTCCTTCGACCTGGACGTCGGTGATTTTCACATCGATGCCGGGATTGACTCCGCGTGCGGCCAGTCGCTGCGCCGCCACAGGAGTCGTCGACGAGGACGCCGTCGTGATCGGCGGTTTCGCAGAAGTGGGTGACTCCGACGTGGAAGTAGGCGGTGCCGTCGTCTTCAGTGGCGCCTCCGTCGTAGTCGCGGGCGGCTTCGGTGTGGTCGGAACTATTGTGGTCGGAACTATGGTGGTCGAGGTCCCGACGTCATCGGCCGAGGCAACCTGGACGAAAGAGAACGACGATACGACCAGCGCCAGGACCGCAACGATCATCCCCAAAGCTGCCCACCGAGACACCACCCCCTCCCCGGCACGGCGTGGGAAGACACGGTTACGCATGACGAACACCTTTCGTTCAGAACACATGATTTAGGCCCCGTTTCCGGGGCCGTCGAATAGGGAAACGGGACCTTTGAGCCGCTCTGGAGCCTGGTTGCGAGCGTTGGTGATTCTCAGGCGACCTACTGCGGAGCCGAACTGTTGGTAATCGGACCTGGTTGGCGCCAGCGCAGACCGACGGCCGGCTCTGGGTAGGCCAGGAAATTCCAAGAAAAATCGACCGCCGGTATTACCTAACGCGACGACCTTCGAGGTACTAAAGGCTGCGGCCGAGGATCTTTCCTGCGCGATTCATTGCAGTTCGAGCATGAGCACCATCCCGGATAGCAAAAGCAACAGTGCGATGGCTCCGAGGGGGGAGTCTTCGTGCTACGTGCTTCGCTGCCGTGACGGTTTTCATGAAATTCCTTTCTTTGGCACAACGTAAAGAAATGTGCGCGGGGCCGTTCGCGAGAAGATGCAAATTCCGCGCAAACAACGCAGAAGGCGCAAACCGGGCGATGCGCAATCAGGAATCTAACACGAGCAAATCGCATAGCTGGACACGCCATGGACGTGCGTCCATGCAAGAAAAACTGCGCTTACCTGGGTATATCTATCTTCCGTTGATTTCTTTCAAGTTAACTGGCTGGTTCATCACAATTCGATCTCGACCATCAGTTGCATGCCTGCCTTGGCACTTGTCGACAATCGGTGAGCGGCCGAGCGAGTCGGCGCTGCTGTACCGAATGAGCCTTTATGCAGTTCACTGCCCCTTATTTGCTGTCGGAACGACAAGGTGTGGAGCGAATTATCTGTGTACACACGCTCGACATAAATGCAAATCATTTTTCTGTGCATAGGAGGAGGGTGAATTAGGGGGTGAATTCAGTCGCGGGTCATCGAAACCCCTGTTCTGAAATGATCCAGAGATAGGGGTCACATTAGATTCGTTTTTCTTAGCAGATTGGATTCCGGCCTCAGTTAACTGTCGATAATGCTTCGGGGGCCGACATGGCATTTCGAGACGAAGAATCGCCCAGCTTTTCGTAGAAGGCCTTCGGTACGGTTACGTCAGTCCAGCTGATCACGCGCCGCAGCGACTTTGGGCGACGCTCTTGTGCGCACGGATGAGGCACTGTCTGGGATGTGTGTGGATCTCGGAAAATGCCACGTCGGAGGCTTCTTCGAAGATCTCGAGACCTCGCAAGTTCAGGTCGTTCTCGCGCGCCTCGGCACGATGAACTGGCTTACTTTTCAAGCGCTTTCGATGCCCGGAGTCAAATGGTGACGGTCGTTGCGTAGTTGCTGACGGTGGATGCGACCGGTTCGATCGGCGTGCAGTCGCCACATCCGAGCAACCGCACCGAGTGGCCGCGAGGTCCCTCAGCCGGTACTTTTCGCAGCTCTCTGGACACTTCGCGAAATCGGACCTTCGAATCGAGTTCTCGCGCAACCATTCTGACGCAGCTTGTGTCAATGGCGCTACACCCGCGGCTGCCCGCAAGGTTTGACTGCCCCGGCTGCTGTGACGCCTTGGGATCCGGAGCGCAGAGATTCTGTGACAGTCGCGGCCGCTCCGCGCAGCGTGTTGCATGCGACTCAGCCGCCATTGGTGGACTCTTGCCTACCGACTCGTCGTCGTAGAACTTCGTGAGACGACCTTGTCGCAGGGAAGGGCTACAACGATTGGTCGGGCCCGGTCAACGAGGCGGGACCGGTAGTCGGTTGGTGTGCGCCGGTGAACCGCTCGACGACGGATACAACGACGATCGCGAGTGCCAGGATTCCAACGGTCCGGGCGAGTGACTTCAGTGTCTTCGGAAGTGCCTTCTTCATGCGAGGCAGATTACTGCGGACGGCACGCAATTTGTGGGCTAGGTTTCGATCCGAATCGGACTGTTCTGCCCAGTGGCCGCTCGTCCACGCAGTGTGACTATCCGTGAATCAAATCTTGTGGTGCCCCCGGCAGGATTCGAACCTGCGACCAAGAGATTAGAAGGCTCTTGCTCTATCCCCTGAGCTACGGAGGCGCGTGGAACATCATACTCGAGGGTTCGGGATGTGACGCGCGCCGCCCAACTCCGACGCGTTGTCGTAGTCGGTTCGCGAAGGTCCTACCCTTGAGGTATGGCTACACCCGACCTCGCGCCGACAGATTCCCCACCGGAGTCCACACAGCACAGCGGTGCACCCGCTTCTTCGACCGCGATATTCGTGGTCAGTGGACTCATCGCAGGGCTCACCGCAGCCATCGTGGTGGGATTCTCCGCGTCGCAGGCACTGACTCTTCTGGGCATCCCGGATCCAGGCCCGATCACCACATACGGCCTGCCCGCGATGCGCGCACTGGGGGAGATCGCCGCGGTCATCGCGATCGGGTCACTGCTTCTGGCCGCGTTCTTCGTGCCGCCGCAGAAGTCGGGTGTCCTCGACGTCGACGGCTATCGGGCAGTCCGAACTGCATCGCACGCCGCGATCGTGTGGGCGATCTGTTCGTTCATGATGGTGCCTCTGACGCTCTCTGACACGTCGGGTCAGCCGTTTGCCGAAGCGATCAAACCGGCGAACCTGTGGTCGGGACTCGATCAGGTCGAGATCGCCGGCGCTTGGCGTTGGACGGCGATCATCGCGGTTGTTCTGGCGATCCTGGCCCGACTGACACTGCGCTGGTGGTGGACTCCGCTCCTGCTGGTGGTCGGTCTCCTCGGACTGATGCCGCTTGCTCTCACCGGTCACTCGTCTTCGGGCGGCTCGCATGACATCGCTACCAATAGTCTGATCCTGCACCTCGTGGCGGCTTCGCTCTGGGCCGGCGGGTTGTTCGCGCTACTGGCACACGCGCGCCGCGGCGGCGATTACACCGACGTAGCAGCCCGACGCTTTTCGACGGTCGCATCCATCTGCTTCGTCGTCATGGGATTCAGCGGCGTCATCAACGCGATTGTCCGTCTGCCTCTCGACGACGTTTTCACCACGACGTATGGACGATTGATCGTCGCGAAAACGGTTGCACTGATCATCCTCGGGTTCTTCGGTTGGGCTCAGCGGAGTCGGGCGCTACCGGCGCTGGCGGAGAATCCGAAGAGTCGCTCTGCCCTGATTCGATTTGCCGGCGCGGAGGGCATCGTGATGGCGGCAACCATCGGTCTCGCGATCGGCCTCGGTCGTACCCCGCCGCCCCCGCCGCTGTCGATTCCCTCGATTCCCGAGGTCGAACTCGGTTACAACCTTCCGGACCCGCCGTCGTTCATGGCTTTCGTGACGGACTGGCGATTCGACCTCATGTTCGGCACCGCCGCGATCGCCGCGGCGATTCTGTACGGAATCGGCCTGCGCAAGCTGGCCAAGCGTGGTGATTCCTGGCCTGTCGGCCGAACCATCGCCTGGATGAGCGGTTGTGCGGTGCTCTTGATCGCCACGTCTTCGGGCGTCGGCAAGTACGCGCCGGCAGTATTCAGCGTTCACATGGGTGCGCACATGGCGCTGTCGATGTTGGGACCAGTCCTGCTGGTTCTGGGTGCGCCGATCACTTTGGCTCTGCGGGCCCTGGATCCGGCAGGCAAGGACGGCGTGCCCGGCATTCGCGAGTGGATTCTGACCGCTCTGCACAGCCCGTTCTCGCGATTCATCACCCACCCGATCGTGGCGGCAGTTCTCTTTGTCGGCGGCTTCTACGCGCTCTACCTCGGCGGAATCTACGGCGCTACCGTCGACTCGCACAGTGCTCACCTGCTGATGAATCTGCACTTCATCCTCAGTGGCTATCTCTTCTATTGGGTGGCGATCGGAATCGACCCGTCACCGCGCCAATTGCAGCCGGTGACCAAGCTGGCAATGGTCTTCGGCTCACTTCCGTTCCACGCCTTCTTCGGCGTGGCATTGATGAGCACTACCGCCGTCATGGGCGGCGCGTACTTCCGTTCGCTCGGCCTCGGCTGGAACAACGATCTGATCGGCGATCAGCAGCTGGGCGGCAGCATCGCGTGGGCGACCGGCGAGATCCCACTCATGGTGGTCATGCTCGCGCTGCTGGTTCAGTGGTCGCGCAGTGACGGAAGGACCGCGCGCCGAACGGACCGTGCGGCCGAGCGTGACCACGACGCCGACCTCGCTGCTCACAACGCCATGTTCGCCGAATTGGCCAGGCGGGACCGCGAGGGGTGGAAACCGCGTGAGGCTGCTGACGCGGAGACTGCAAGCGAGGACTCTGCGGACGAGACACCCAGCGAGAAGAAATCCGACGAATCCTCCACTAGCACTTAGCTCCGACACTGCCCGGGCCGTTTGGCTCGGGCAGTGTTGTTTCTCCACAGCTGTCCCGCCGATGCACAGGTGGAAATCGAAATCCCGAGCCAGGCGTTTGCCGTTCCACAATCGAAACTGCCGACGCAGTGATCGGCCCCGCGGCAGTTGGCGGGTTCTGGAGTTCGAAGGGGGATCGGACATGTACGAAACGCATGCAACGGTTGTCGGAACCGTCATCACCAATCCGGTGAAGCGGCAGACCACCAATGGCGAAGAGGTGCTGAGCTTTCGGATGGCGAGCAACACGCGTCGCAAAGACGCGGTGACCGGAGAGTGGACGGACGGAGCGACCCTCTATCTCACGGTGAGTTGCTGGCGGCGGTTGGTCACCGGCGTCGGCGCATCCATCATGAAGGGTGATCCGGTCATGGTGGCGGGGGAGTTGCGCACCAACGAGTACACGACCAAAGAGGGTGTGCCTCGTTCCGATCTCGAGCTACGGGCGACTGCGGTAGGCGCGGACCTTGCTCGTTGCATCTCGAAGATCGAGCGTCAGAGCAAGTCGACGGCGGCGGAGAATGTCGAGGACGCAGTCGACACCGTCGCTGCGTGAGGACTCACACCGAAGGTTTCGGGCAGTCGCGGGGCCGAGAGTCGTGCCCCGCGTCCACTCGCTCGAGAAGTTCGGTGAGAGTTGCTCGCTCCGATTCGTCGAGGTCGTCGAACACATCCGAGGATTCGCGTCGTTGAGCTTTCGCGACGTCGGCAGCGAGGGTAGCGCCGGCGTCGGTGAGCTCGAGTAATACAGCTCGCCGATCGTTCGGATCGGGAGTGCGGCGCACCCATCCGGCCTCTTCGAGGGAATCCACGACGTCGGTCGCCGACCGCGGAACGATGCGCAATCGCTCGGCAAGAAACCCGAGTCGAACCGGCTCGCCCACTCGGGTCAGTACTCGCAGCGCTCGGCTTTGCGACGGCGAGAGACCGAATGGTTCCAGCGCTGCCACCTGACGTCGGCGGATGAGCCGTGCCACGGACATCACGACGTCGGTGAGTTCGCGCTCTCGGGAATGCATGGCGTCAGTCTAGCGTTGTTGGTGTCAGCCTCATAGTGAGGTAACCTCATCAATATGAAACTAGGGTGAGAAAGCCTCCAGGAGGTAGAACGTGAAACCAGATCACATGCGAAACATCGAACGATCCGCTGTCGAGATCACTCCGGCGGAATCCGTACCGGCAAAGCGCGTACTCGGACTGTTCGCGCCGTATCGAACTCAGATCGCCATCGTCACCGCGGTCATCACACTCAGCGCGATCGTGGCGCTGGGCAGCCCGCTGCTCCTACGCGAAATGCTCGACAAGGCGATCCCGGACAAGAACCTCGGACTCGTGAGCGTTCTGGCCATCGGCATGATCGCCATTGCCGTGATCACGAGCTGTCTCGGCGTGGCCCAGACATGGATGTCCAACAGCATCGGCCAGAAACTGATGCACCAACTGCGCGTGCGGGTCTACTCGCATCTGCAGAATCAGTCGCTCGGATTCTTCGCTCGAACCCGAACCGGAGAAGTTCAGTCGCGTATTGCCAACGACATCGGCGGTATGCAGTCGGTGGTCACCAACACGGCAACGTCCATCGCGCAAAATGCAACGACCGTGGCAGCCACCATTGTTGCTCTGTTCCTTCTGGATTGGCGGCTTGCCATCTTCTCGCTGGCGATCTTGCCGGTGTTCATCCGTATCGCACGCAAGATCGGTGACGAGCGCCGCAAGATCTCTGGTAAGCGGCAGAAGCTACTCAGTGATCTGTCGGTCCAGGTGGAGGAATCTCTCTCCGTCAGCGGCATTCTCCTCGGCAAGACGACCGGCGCGAAGTCGGCTCTGACGGATCGATTCACCGAGCGTTCAGCGGAAGTCGCAGACGTCGAACTCCGAGCCATGATGGCCGGCAAGTGGCGCATGGCGACCATGTCGATCACCTTCGCAGCCATGCCTGCACTGGTCTACTGGTTTGCCGGTTTCACTCTCGATCACGGCAACACCATCACCGTCGGCACCCTCGTCGCATTCACCACGCTGCAAACACAATTGTTCCGCCCCACCATGATGCTGCTCAACACGGGCGTCGAGGTGCAGAGCTCGATGGCACTGTTCAGTCGCGTGTTCGAGTACCTGGATCTGCCGATCGACATCGCGGATCCGGAAGAGTCGAAGAGCTTCGACCGCACCAAGATGTCCGGCGAACTTCGGTTCGACCACGTCGACTTCTCGTATCCAGGAACCGACAGCAAGACCCTCGACAACATCGACCTCACGGTCCCGGCCGGCGGAACCTTGGCGCTTGTCGGCTCCACGGGTTCGGGCAAGACCACTCTCGGATACTTGGCCGCACGTCTGTACGACCCGACTGCGGGATCGGTGAGAATCGACGACGTCGATCTGCGGGACCTCGATCTGGCGACGGTCTCCGACCTGGTAGGTGTGGTGTCGCAGGAGACGTATCTCTTCCACACGACGATTCGTGAGAACCTTCGGTTCGCGAAACCCGACGCCACGGACGCCGAGATCGAGCAGGCAGCGCGCATCGCGCAGATCCACGAGTTCATTTCCGGTCTCGACGACGGGTACGACACCATGGTCGGCGAGCGCGGCTACCGATTCTCCGGCGGTGAGAAACAGCGCATAGCGATCGCGCGCACAGTCCTGCGGAATCCGCCGATCCTCGTCCTCGACGAGGCGACGAGCGCCTTGGACAATCGCACTGAACGTGCGTTGCAGGACGCGCTCGACGAGCTGATGGTCGGACGCACCACTCTTGTTGTGGCGCACCGACTCTCCACGGTTCGAGATGCGGATCTCATCGCGGTCCTCGACCAGGGCGTGGTTGTGGAAAAGGGCACCCACGACGAACTGGTGAAGCAAGGCGGGCGGTACGCGCAGCTGCTTGCGGCTTCGGGTAGCGACGCGGTCGAACTGCCTGCGGAATTGCAGACTGTGTGACAGTGCGTCCGTCGCGTTGGCGAGTCACCGAGCACCGACCAGAGGTGGCATGGATGGTTCGTCCAGGCCACCTCCGCGGGGTTGTACGTCGTGCCGACGGGAACGGGAACGACTCCGATCTATCGCGGGTCCTGTCGGCGGTCAGCTGCGTGGCGCGCCGCGATGTATCCGAAAACCATCGCCGGCCCAATGGTCGCGCCTGCCCCGGCGTAGTCGTTGCCCATGACCGCGGACGAGGTGTTGCCCGTCGCGTAGAGACCTGCAATCGGTTCACCGGAACTGTGCATGACCTGTGCATGTTTGTTGTAGACGAGCCCGCCTTTCGTTCCCAGATCGCCGGTTCGTAGTCGAATCGCGTAGTACGGACCTTCGTCGATCATGTCCATCGAGGGGACTGGCAATGTCGGGTCCCCGTAGTAGTTGTCGTACGCACTTTTTCCACGCTCGAAGTCTTCGTCTACACCGTTGTGCGCAAACCTGTTGTATCGATGCACAGTGAGAGCCAATTGTTTCTTCGGAAGTCCGAGGCGGCCGGCCAACTCGTCGAGCGTGTCGCCGGTGTAGAGGAGTTCGTTGTCGAACCAGGATTTCGGGAACTTCTGCCCCGGCATGATCGCTCCGATCTGATAGCGACTTTTGGCCTTCGCGTCGAAGATGAACCACGCTGGCTCGTGACCCCCGGCAATCTGGTTGTGGACGAATGTCACGTAGGGAGCGGATTCATTGGTGAACCGAACTCCGTTCTGGTTCACGATGATCGATCGGGGCACCGACCGTTCGGAGACCAATCCGTGCATGATCCCGTCAGGTCTCTTGAACGAGGGCATCCACCACGCGTCATCCATCAGGTCAACTGAGGCGCCGATTTGTTGTCCCGCGCGGATGCCGTCTCCAGTGTTGTCGACCGAACCGAGGCTGTAGTTGGCGCTGGCGTTTTCCGGGAGATACTGCCGACGCATCTCGTCGCTCTGTTCGAAACCGCCGCAGGCGAGCAGTACGCCTTTGGAAGCTCGGATTCTGACAGTGCGGCCGTTGCGCTCGGCCACCACACCCACCACGCAATCATCGTCGTCGGTGATCAGCGATTCCATCGCAGTGTTCAGCCAAAGCGGAACGCCGGCTTGTTTGATCGCCAGGCGCAGACGGCCGACCAGGGCCTGCCCGAGTGTCTCCATGTGCCTTCTGGTCAGAACACTCTTCGCTGCACGCCACCCGGTTGCCAGCGCGGCACGTCGCCCTGCCCAGGTACGCATGACCATGTTCAGTTTCACGAACTCTTTGGATGTGATGTACAGACCGGCGGGAGTCGGAAGTGCGCCGGGGCGCAGACCGGACTCGTCGGTGCCGAGCATTTTCAGGTCGAAAGGAAGCGGTTCGATGGTACGTCCACGTGGGCGACCGCCCGGCTTCTCCGGGTGATAGTCCGAATAGCCCGTACACCATTGGAATCGCATGAGCGGGCTGGTCTTCTCGAGGAACTCGAACACGCGTGGACCTTCGTCGACGAACGCGTCGATGTTGTCCTCGGGAACTCCATCACCAACGACAGCTCGCATGTACGCCCGGACGTCGTCACGGCTGTCCGAGAGCCCTTCACGGATGAGAGTTGGATTGTTGGGCACCCAGATGTTGCCGCCCGACAGCGCGGTGGTGCCGCCATAAACGTCTGCTTTTTCGATGACGAGGGTGTTCAGACCATTGGCGGCGGCTGCCAACGCCGCGGTCAACCCACCGGCACCGCTGCCGACAACGAGGAAGCCCACTTCGTGATCGAAGGACACTTCCCTTGATTTTGACGCGCGAGGCATTTGCCTCTCCTATTCAATTGGTTGAGGTTTTCTCTTCACGGGCCGCAGCCCGAAGGGGTTGACCGAGGTCAATCATGCGCTCGAGTGGACGAAGGCTGATGATTCAGCAATACAACGGCTTTCGCGGGCCTCCAACACCGATCGCCGTCAGCGGTGCTTGCGCAACTCGTGGCGTGCGACGCTCCTGATATGCACTTCGTCTGGTCCGTCGGCGATACCGAGGATCCGGGCACTCGCCCACATTCTCGCGATCGGGAAGTCGTCGGTGACACCGCCACCCCCGTGGCACTGGATCGATCGATTCAGGACGTTGCGCGCCACACGAGGACCGATGACTTTGACTGCCGCGATCTCGATCTGAGCGCCCTTGGCTCCGACCTGGTCGATGAGCCATGCTGTCTTCAGCACCAGAAGGCGGGCCTGCTCGATTTCCATTCGCGATTCGGCGATCCAGGTCCGGACAACTCCCTGATCCGAGATCGGCCCGCCAAAAGCGTTACGAGACTGGGCACGTCGAACCATCAAGTCCAATCCGCGCTCCGCCATGCCGATACAGCGCATGGCGTGGTGAATTCTGCCCGGACCCAGGCGCGCCTGTGCGATGGCGAACCCGTCTCCTTCGGACGCAAGCATATTTGTTGCCGGTACTCGAACGTTATCGAACCGAATTTCACAGTGGCCGTGTTGGTCGTGGTATCCGAATATCGGTAAACTGCGCACGATTTCGACTCCAGCGGTGGCGACGGGCACCAAGATCATCGATTGCTGCTTGTGGGGCTCTGCCTCGGCATTCGTCTTCCCCATGACTACCAGAATTTCGCACCGTGGGTCTGCTGCACCGGTCGTCCACCATTTTCGACCGTTCACGATGTATTCGTCGCCGTCCCGAACAATCGACGTCATGATGTTTCGGGCATCGGAGGACGCAACATCGGGTTCAGTCATGGAGAAGCCCGAACGCATTGTGCCGTCGAGCAGTGGTTGAAGCCATCGCTCCTTCTGCTCGCGGGTTCCCACCAGGTGCAGGATCTCCATGTTTCCGGTATCGGGCGCCGCGCAGTTGAGGGCTTCGGGGGCAATGTAGGGCGAGCGTCCCGTCACCTCGGCGATGTGGGCGTAGTCGAGGTGAGACAGTCCTGAGAGCGCCGGCATGAACAGATTCCACATGCCCTGGCGTCTCGCTTCCGACTTCAGCGACTCGACTACGGGTGGCAAGACGTGACTGCGAGGTCCTGCGGCCTCGAGTTGTTCGGAGTAAACCGACTCAGCTGGGTAGACGTGTTCGTCCATGAATGCTTCTAGACGCGCGATGATTTCGCGCGCAGCGGGGCTCGGAGCTAAGTCCATTGACGGCACCTTTTGTCGTGAATTGTCATTCGGGGTTGGTTGAGAGGATGACTTTGCCCAGCGCTCGTCGACTCATGACTTCCTCGAGTGCGGTAGGAGCATTGATCAGCGGGTGGATGCTGTTCACATGAGGAGACAGAGCGCCACCGTCGTACATGTCGAAGAGCGCTCGCATGTTGTCCGCGTTGCACTCCGGATTACGCTTCGCCCATGCGCCCCAGAGAACTCCATGTAGCGCCCCGCCAACGACGAGGAGGCGATTCATGCCGATCTTCGGAATCTGCCCCGAAGCGTAGCCAACCGTCAAATATCTTCCTGCGGTGGATAATGCGCGCACCGCTGTAGCGGCGTGATCTCCACCGACCGGGTCGTACACCACGTCTACACCGGACGGTGCGACCTGTGCGACTCGTTCGCGAAGGTTGCCCGTTGTGTAGTTGATCAACTCGTCTGCTCCATGTTGCTTACAGACCTCGAGTTTCGCCTCGGAGGACGCCGCCGCCACCACGCGTGCACCCAATGCTTTGCCGATCTCGATTGCGGTGAGCCCGACGCCCCCGGAGGCACCCAGGACGAGCAATGTCTCTCCTGGTCGGATCGCAGCTCGGTCGACGAGTGCGTGGTAGGACGTTCCGTAGGTAACCACGAATCCGGCAGCGTCGGAGAAACTCATGGAATCAGGGATGACAAAGACCTTGTCACTGGTGACCGCCACGAGTTCCGCGTATCCGCCCATGCCGCAGAAGGCCATGACTCGCATCCCCGGGGTGACCCCTTGGACGTCCGAGCCGACACTGTGCACTACACCCGCGACTTCCGACCCGGGAATGAAGGGGAGTGGGGGTTTAGTTTGATACGTTCCGGCGACGATCAACCCGTCGGGAAAATTGACACCCGCCGCCTTGACCGAGACGAGAACTTGGTTCGGTGTCGGCGTGGGATCGTCAATTTCTGTGAACTGCAGTTGATTCGGCAACCCCAGCTGGGTACATACGTGCGCCTTCACGGCCGCTCCGAAGGTACGAGGGGCGTCCGCACGAAGGTTGCCCACGCCTTGACCGCCAATCCGCCGGTCTGCCGCGTGCAGGCGAGTTCGACGTCGATCTTGTCACCTTCGTCGTCCGTATAGGTTCGTTCGACAAGCGCTGAGCATGTCAGAGTGTCTTCGGGCCAAACCTGTTCGAGGAACCGAACTCGTATCGCTCGGATGTTCTCTGCACCCAGCCAATCGGTGGCGAAGGTGGCCAGGAGCCCAGCTTGGAACATCCCGACCGAAAACGGACTCGGGTACCCCGCCGCCTCGGCGAAAACCTGGTCGTGATGAATCGGATTCATGTCTCCCGACGCACCTTGGTACCTGACGAAATCGGTGCGGGATACCGGACCGACAACCCACGGGGTCGGGACTGACACTGTGTTGATCAAGATTCCTCCACAGTCGGTCGAGCAGTTTCCACTCCGGTCATAGTTGCCCGAGCAATGAGATTTCCCTGTTCGTCTTCGAAATCCGTTGTCATCACGGCAAAAGTCATCTCGCCGCCCTTCCGTCCCTGCTTCGTGTAGATGTCGACGATCCGCGAAGTGCAGTTCAGACGAGTACCTGCGCGGGGAGGTGGACCGAAGAACTCGTACTTCTGTTCGGCATGGAGTCCGCGTTTGCCGTCGAGTTCTACCTTCCGCCACGGATCCGAGCCCTCTGTCTGCCAGAGGAGGGTCGTGGTGAGAAACGTCGGGGGCACTACCGGGAACTCGTCTTCGACATAGTTCCGATTGCTCGAATACGTGGCAACGGCGAACTCACGAATCTTGCCGCGCTCGATGTCCATACGGAACGGGGTGCCCGTGATACCTAGTGACTCTTTGTCGACCACAGCTTCTCCTTCAGACCCCATGGGTGGCTATGCATGTTGGCTACTTACCGAAACGACTTCGCCCGTCATGTACGACGAGTAGTCGCTTGCAAGAAAGACCATGACGTTGGCGACCTCCCACGGCTGTGCCGCACGACCGAAAGCCTCACTCTTGCTGAGCTGTTCGAGCAGTTCGTCGCTGGTCACCTTGGCAAGGTGAGGATGCATCGCGATGCTCGGTGCAACCGCGTTGACCCGGATTCCGTGCGGTGCCACGTCGAGGGCAGAGCATCGTGTGAGCGCCATGACGCCGGCTTTCGCTGCGGCGTAGTGCGACTGCCCTTCCTGCGCACGCCAGCCGATGACCGACGCGTTGTTGACGATCACCCCCGACCCTCGTGGAATCATGACTCTCAACACTGATCGTGTGGTGCGGAAAGTGCTCGTCAGGGTCACATCGAGTACCGAACACCACTGCTCGTCGGTCATACTTTGAATGCTCGCCGTCCCGCCGAGGCCTGCGTTGTTGATGAGGACGTCGATGGATCCATACTCGGCAACCACCCGATCGACCATTGCGTCGATCTGCTGATTGTCCGTGACATCGCAAGGAACAGTGAGTGGGCGGGTGCCGAACTCGGACTCGATGCGGTCGGCGGCCGCGATCAATCTGCGCTCATGCCGGTCACTGATCGCCAGTCGGGCACCTTCGGCAGCAAAGCGTTGTGCCGCTGCGAATCCGATTCCAGTTCCCGCTGCTGCTGTCACCAGAACGGATTTGCCTTCAGCAAGGCCGTGTCCCGGACCAGGGATCGGCGCAGTCGTCTCAGACAATTTCACTCATCGCCTCTGTCAACTCTTCCACCGTCCATCGCGAGTCTCTGGCGATGGTCTTTCCGTACTGCCACCCGAGAAACTGGCGGACTTCGCCGCCTTTGGCGTAAAACACCTGACCAGTGGCGGGGCACTTCTCGGTGAGCAGATAGGCCACAACTGGCGAGACGTTGCCTGGATGATAGGTGTCGAATGCACTCGGATCGTCAGGTGCTGCAACAAGTTCCTTGATACCGGGAACATTCTCGGTCATCCGTGTCCTGGCCACAGGCGTAATTGCGTTGACTCGCACACCGTATCGGGCGACCTCCTGTGCGAGGATCGTTGTCAACGCTGCGATCCCGGCCTTCGCGGCGCCGTAGTTGCTCTGACCGACGGCACCGAGCAGCCCGGAGGTGCTCGATACGTTCACGATCGACGCCGCGACGGTTTCGCCCGACTTCGAACGCTCGCGCCAGTAGTTGCCGAATACAGTGCAGGGCGCGAATGTAGCGCGTAGTTGTCCCGAGATCACGTCGTCCCAATCGGCCTCGGGCATGTTCAGAAACATTCGATCACGCAGGATGCCGGCATTGTTGACCAGGCCGTCGACCGAGCCGAATGCCTCGAGGGCCAGGTCCAGGAGTTCGCTCGCGCCGTCGATCGTCGTGACGTCCGCGACACTGGCAACTGCGATTCCTCCGGCCGCGACGATTTCGTCGACGACCGATGCCGCAATACTGATGTCGTTTCCGTGCCCGTCCGGTCCGGCGCCGGTGTCGTCGACAACCACTTTTGCGCCTTCGGCCGCAAGTAGCAGGGCGTGCTCCCGGCCCAAACCACGACCGGCACCGGTTACTATGATTACTCGATCTTTCAGCTGATTCATTTCAGTTCGTTGTTCCTTTCACGTTTTCAGTTGACAAGACTCGACTGTCCAATTCGGGTGCGGGTGTGAGTCGAGCAAGGACGGCCTCCGCGTCCTGCATGATGCGTTCGACGAGTTCTGCGCTACTGGGGATGTCGTCGATCAGTCCGACGACCTGCCCGGTCGCCATGACTCCGATATCCGTGCGGCCGTCGAGGAGTGCGGATCGGTACAGCATCGGTGCGTTGGCGGCCATCACAACTTGCCGCCAGCCGAGTTCGTGGCTCTTCCGCATTTCCAGGCCTTCACGTATCAACTTCGACCAGGGAGTTCCCGAGAGACGTTGGAAAGCAACAGCATTGCGGGCAGCACGTAACATGCGCGTCGGTCCGTGGCTTGATTCGAGTTGATCGATCGTTCCTGCGCGCAGCACACGCTGAGGAACCCCGTCGATCTCGAGTGTGACCACGGTGTCGTTGACCGACTTCGAGAGATAGACATCTTTGACTGCCTGAGACACCGGTGAATCGCTGGTGAGCATGAAGCGAGTCCCCATCGCGATTCCGTCTGCACCGTAGGCGAGTGCTGAGACGAGACCTCGGCCGTCGAAATATCCGCCTGCCGCGATAACGGGGATGTCGACGGCGTCGACTACCTGTGGCAGAAGCAAACTCGTGGGGACTGCGCCTGTGTGTCCGCCGCCCTCGCCGCCTTGAACGACAACTGCGTCAACTCCCCACGCTGCAACTTTCTCGGCATGTCTGCGAGCTCCGATCGACGGCACGACAACAAGGCCTGCATCTTTGAGTCGGCCGATCAGCGCCTGGTTCGGTGCGAGCGCAAAGGAGGCGATCTTGACCCCCGATCGAATGAGAAGTTTGATTCTGCGATCGATGTCGTCCTGGTTGGCTCGCAAGTTCACGCCGAATGGTTGGTCGGTGCGGTCTTTGACGTAATCGATGGCGCTGACGAGTTCGTCGTAGGTCAGCATCGCCCCGGCGATGATTCCCAAACCGCCGGCTTTGGTTGTGGCCGCCGTAAGTCGGGCGTCCGAGACGTACCCCATGCCGGTCTGCACAATCGGATACTTCACACCGAAGAGTTCGCAGATACGGGTGTGCAGTGGCCCGGTACCTGAGTTCAGCACGGTCATGCCGGTACTTCCTTGTCACGTAGGTTCCGTGGATCGATGACGTTGCGAATCAGGTCGAGTTCCTCGCTTGTGGGGGTTCGAGTAGTGGGTACGGCTTTGGGCAGGTGGAGTTCGAACCCGGTTGCGGCTACTACTTCGTCGACGGTTACGCCGGGGTGAGTCGACACCAGACGCAACTGTCCGCTATCCGACTCGAAGTCCAGAACTGCGAGATTTGTGACAACTCGTCGTAACTCGTGGTATCGGCTGGCCGACGGTCCGGCCTTGCGTGCATTGTCGTTTCCGACACCGGAAACCATGTCGACCTGTGAAGTGAGAACGCGTGCACTGTGTTTCGGCACCCAGTAACTTGTCGGGTGATGCACGGTATTGCTCGGCGCTCCGCGGACTCCCAAGAGTTGCACTGTCGGCCGCGAATGATCACCTATCGCGGAGATGTTGCAGTTCCCATAGGAATCGAGCTGCGTGGGAATCATCATGATGTGCCGTTTGCCATTCCAGACGAGATTGAAGATCTGGTTGAAGGGCAACCACGATTCGACCTCGCCTGCCGGAGTTCGGTCGACGGCCCACGTGCCGCGCACGGCTGACGCTTCTCCGTCGGACAAAACGAGATCGGGTTCGAAAGTGTGGCGCGCCAATCGCACACCGATTGCAGGTATCACGCCGAATGCGCTCGCGATCACTTCACCGTTGCCTCGGTACGCCTCGGCGCACGCGATCGCGCAGACCTCTGCCCGAGTGGCGTCACTCATGCCGGCACTCCTTCGAATTCCGCAGCGACGAGTCTCTGGTAGTCGGCCTCGGAGCCGGACAGATATCGGTCGACGAAGCGTTGCCAAGCTTCTGGATCTTTTGCTGCAGTGGCATATTCGAGTTGGAAAGCCTCGTCACGATCGTAGTCGGGTACGCAGGATGTGAAATGCGCACCACCTGGAGCGTGAACGACTCCCGATACAAGCAACCGGGGAATTCGAATCGTCGACGGATGTGCATCCGCGGTCAACTCCGCAGTGGGAACCACTTGTTCGCAAGAGACATAGACCGATTCGGCAGCTAGGCAGAACAGGTCGTCGAAGTACAGGTCCGGCCCGAGGTATTGGGCATTGCCATGCATGTCCGCGCGGTTCATATGTACCAGCGCGGCATCGAGGGGGAGCGCCGGCATCGCAACCAATGATTCGCCCGCATAAGGATCGACGATCGTCTGCAGTTCCGGATTCACTCGGAGGACGTCGGAACCGAGTCCCGCGCGAGTCGGCAGGTAGGGCATACGGATCCCGGCCGCGTACAGGCCCCATTGGAGCATGCCCTCGTCGTATTCGCTGACCTCGATACGACCAGCCTGTCGGGCTGCTCTGAAGTGAGGGTCCAGGGGGATCGAGTCCAGCGAGACGAAACCGAACACAACCTTTCGAACCTTTTCGGCTGCGCACAACAACCCCACATCAGCTCCGCCGTACGACACAACGGTCAGATCGGTCAGTTCTGACTTGAGGATCTCTCGGATGAGTGACATCGGCTTCCGGCGCGAACCCCACCCGCCGATTCCGATTGTCATTCCCGATCTCAGTCGACTTACGACATCTGCTTCCGACATTGTCTTGTCCGACACGCGTCCGTCCTCTCCTGGTATTTCACGAGCGCTCAAAGTCTCGTATCAAACGTTTGCTACGCGGTACGGAGCGACTGTAGCAAACGTTTGATTCGCGGTATAGAGTCAAAATTGCAACCTCGTCAGAGGTGACACGTGAAGACTCGTCAGGAGGACTTGAATGGAATGGTCGGATCGTCACGACTTGATACTCGAACAGGCTGCAGAACTGTTCGCCACCAAGGGGATCGCGGGCACCAAAGTTCGCGATATCGCTGATGCGGTGGGAATTCTGTCCGGAAGCCTTTATCACTACTTCCCATCGAAGGATGCAATCGCGAATACGATTGTCACACAATATCTTCAGGCGCTCACGAGCGCATACGGGTCGATCCTGGAATCTGCCGGTGACCCACGTACTCGCCTCGGTTCGCTGGTTCGAGCTTCGTTTCAGGTCAGTCAGGCGCACCCACACGCCTCCGAGATCTATCAGAACAACAGCACCTATCTCCGGAAACTTGACTCCTATCACGACATCCGTGAGGCCGCCCGTAGCACCAAGGACGCCTGGATCGCTGTTATCGAATCCGGAATGAGCGCAGGCGAGTTTCGATCGGACCTGCCGGCGGAGATTCTCTACGGACTGATTCGCGACGCTGTGTGGTTGTCGCTCCGATGGTTCAGCCCCACAGAGGAGTTCGGTCTTTCAGAGCTCGCCGATGCCGTCGTTTCGGTGTTTCTCGACGGCATCGATGCGCCGCTGAAATCAGCATCTGTCGGAAGTGGTCCCGCGCGAGAGGGTGTGAGGTCGTGAACCCGGCACCGCAGGGCGACAACGGTTTGTGTGAGCCCCTGGTGGCGGCGTGGTTCCGTGAGTATCTGCCCGATGCCACGCAAGGATTGCTCGAATTCGAACGGATCGCCGGTGGACGCTCGAACCTGACTTACTCGGTGAGCGACGAGGCAGGTTCTCGATGGGTGCTACGTCGACCCCCGCTCGGAATCAGGCATGCATCCGCCCATGATGTAATTCGCGAAGCTGACATTCTCGAGCGACTGCAGAACGTGCCGGTTCCGTCACCGATCGTTGTAGGCAAGTGCATTGACGAATCTGTGACTGGTGCTCCGTTCTTTGTCATGGACTTCATCGACGGCGCAGTCCTGCGTGATCCGGAGGTAGTACGCGCGAAAATCCCGTACGAAACGCGAGCCGGATTGGCCGCGGAACTGGTTCGCAATCTTGCCGCCCTGCACTCGGTCGACCCTCGTGAGATCGGATGGAATGCTCTGGCCGATCGGACGGACTACATCGATCGTCAGTTGAATCGGTGGTTGCGGAACTGGAAGGGTGATCGTGTGCGAGATAGCCTCGACCTCGAACGCACACATGCCAAGTTGTCTCGAAATATTCCCCCTCAGTGCAGTAGCAGCGTCGTGCACGGTGACTTTCGCCTTGACAACTGCATTGTCGGCGCCGACGGCGTGATCGCCGGAATACTGGATTGGGAACTGGCCACGGTGGGTGACCCCTTGGCAGACCTGGGCCAACTGTTGGTCTATTGGGCCGAACCCGATGACGATGTTTGTGCATTGGAGAATGCTCCGACTCGAATCGAAGGTTTTCCGTCGCGTGATGAGCTGTTGGACGTCTATATCTCTGCGGCCCAACAAGATGCGGACTTCAATATCGACTTCTACATTGCGTTCAACTGGTGGAAGATCGCATGCATTGTCGAGGGTGTGTACAGCCGCACGCTACGTGGCGCGATGGGCGAAATCGAGCGGTCGGCGGAATCGTTCGGCGCCCAGGCGGACAGGCTTGCGGCACAAGCGTGGCGAATGGCCCAACGGATTTGACGGAAATCTTCCGTGCGACTTTCTGGTCTAGTGGAATATGCGTCCGGGGCAACGTATTTCGTCCTTCTCTGTTCATGTTGCGGCGTTAACGTCCACCGTGATCCTTCTGTGAATGCTCCTGAGGTTTTTCTCTTCACACCCGATGTCAACATGGCACAATTTGTCACACTGAGATCGTTCGAACATCCGACGGTGACGGACGGCCTGGTGTCGCGGTGCTGTTGCAGCGGGCCGTAACCAGTAAGCCCGGTAGCGCTTTTCGGCTCCACGTGCCCCACATGCACCATAAATTGTGGGAATGACTTCAAGGAATTCGCATGCAAGCTTCCGCTCGTGCAGACGCTACGACCCCGGCGGGGTTCCTGGATCGACTGGCGTCGGTCATGGATGCTTTCGAAGTGTCCGGACAGCTCACTCTCAGTCAAGTTTCGCGAATTACCGGCTTGCCTCGTTCGTCGGTGCATCGCATGCTCGAGCAGCTCGTCGCCAAGAAGTGGCTCCGGCGGGATGGCACTGATTACTGCCTTGGAATCAGATTGATGGAGCTGGGAAGCCTTGCAATACAACAGGATCGATTGTATTCGGTCGCTTTGCCCTTCCTTCGCGAGTTGCATCGAGTGACCGGACTGGTAGTGCAGTTCGGAGTGCTGGACGCGCCGGATGTCGTTTACCTCGACAAGATCGGCGGAATGCTGTCCGGTGTAGTTCCTACTCGTGTCGGCGAACGTTCTTCGGCCGACAGGTCGGCTCTTGGACGTGTGCTCCTTGCGTTCGGAGGCTCCCCTGTGGGCGCTGAAGCGCCGATGACTCTAAGGCAGGAACTCAGTCGAATACGTGATACCGGCGTAGCGTACGGCGCGGGGCTGTTGAGTCCCGGCCTCAATTGCGTTGCTGCACCGGTTGGGCCGCAAGGAAACGCGATTGCTGCCGTTGCTGTTTCCGGTCCGTCCGCGATGCTCAAACTCGACTACCGAAGTGCGGTACCTGTCCGCCTTGTAGCGTCATCGATTTGGGGGGCGGTTGGCCAAACTGCGACACATTTCGATGTTCAACGCACCATGCGTGAACTGCGAGCGTTGCCGTCGGCGGGACCCAGGCGTATGCGTTCGTGAACGTCGATGATCCGTAGACTTGGTCCTGCGCTGCCGCCTCGAATCGCGTCAAATGGCGATGGGGGTCAGACGAGGCTGGCCTGGCGTCTCGATGTCCAGTCGGTGGCGGAACTGATCGAAGGCGAAGTGGACGGTTCATGGCTTCCGCAGCCGATGCCAGGGTTCTTCCTGTTCAACTCCGAAGCACGGTGGCGCACCGTGCGATACTGGCATGAGCATGGTTCAGTGTCTAACTCCCCGTCGCTCACCCAACGGCGGAAGGAGCAGGCAAAGTTGGAGATATCACGTTGTGCTGCAGAGCTTTTTGTCCTTCGCGGCGAGAATCCGGTGACTGCCGAGGGCATTGCACGCGCAGCTGGAATCGGACTTCGCACGTTCTATCGATACTTCGGACGAAGGAAGATGCGGTGAGGCCGATACTCGCCAACGGGATCGACGAATGGCTCGGGTATATCGCGTCCAGTTCGCCGGGTACGCCTGTTGTTCAGGTGCTGGCATCCGCCGCCCGCGTCGCACTGAATTCACCTGCCGCAACACCCGATGCGATTGCGTTGATTCGCCGACTTCAAAGGATTGTTCCTGGCGATCCGGCGCTTCGGAACGCGTGGTGAGCTTGGTCAACGACACCGAGACTGCATTGGTGCTCGTACTGCGTGATTTGATGGGACCCGGCGCAGACCCACTGGAAGTGCGTTTGCTTGCAATTGCAGCGAACACGGCCCAGCGGATGGCCGTTGTCGCGTGGGTTGACGGGGACTCCCCGGCGTATGGCGACGGCTCGCCTGCGGAAGTTGCGATGAGGTGTATTCGCATTCTGACCGCGGGACTGGGGCACGTGTCGACCTGAACGCCACTGGCCTTGTCGCATTCGTATTGATCGGCGCTGAACGAACTGGCCGTTCTACTTCCGCATTTTTCTAGAACGTGTTCTACTTTATTGAAGGTTGGCGGGCTATCAATGGAGGCGGAAGATCATGGGTCAGGTTCTGGACAACATCTCACAGTTCGCCGACGAGATCCGCGCCGACGGAGTCGAGGGCGACAAGCTGATGCGCTTGACGGACGGCAGCGCGAAGCGTTTGCGCGACGCCGGCGTCATCCGGATGTTGCAGCCGAAGGAGTTCGGTGGCCTCGAGGCGCATCCGCGTGAATTCGCCGAGACGGCAATGGCTATCGGTGCGATGGATGGTGCCACGGGCTGGGTCAGCGGCATCGTCGGTGTTCATCCGTGGGAGCTTGCGTTCTTCGACCGCAAGGCTCAGGAAGAGGTGTGGGGAACCGATCCTGATACGTGGATGGCGTCACCGTATGCGCCGATGGGTGTGGCGAGGCCGGTCGAGGGTGGGTACATCCTCAACGGTCGTTGGTCGTTCTCGTCCGGTACCGATCATTGTGACTGGATCATGATCGGTGCGATGGTCGGTGACGAGTCCGGTAAGCCGTTGATGCCGCCGAAGATTCTGCACGTGTTGTTGCCGCGTTCGGATTACGACATCGACCAGGACAGCTGGAATGTCGTGGGTCTGCGCGGTACGGGGTCGAAGGATCTGATCGTCAAGGATGCGTTCTTGCCGACGTATCGGACTCTTGATGCGGGAAAGGTTTTCGACGGGACGGCGTGGAAGGAAGCGGGTCGTACGGAGACGTTGTACAAGTTCCCGTTCTCGTGCATTTTCCCGTTGGGGATCACTTCGTCGTTGATCGGTATCGCCGAGGGTGCGTTGGCGTGCAACATGGCGGCGCAGCGTGAGCGGGTGACGGTCAGTGGTGTTCCGATCAAGGAAGATCCGTACGTGTTGTTCGCGATCGGTGAGGCTGCGGCCGAGATCGCTGCTTCTCGGGCTGCGATCTTGGAGACGGTGGATCGTTTCTGGGACATGACGGAGAAGGGGCAGGAAGTTTCGTTCGAGCTTCGTGCGATCGGTCGGCGTACGCAGACTGCTGCTGCGTGGCGGGCGGTGCGTGCGGTGGACGAGATCTTTGCTCGTTCCGGTGGTGGGGCTTTGCAGTTGAGCACGCCGATGCAGCGGTTCTGGCGTGATGCTCATGCCGGTCTCGCGCATGCGATTCATGTGCCTGGCTCCATCTTCCATGCGTCGACGCTCTCGCAGCTCGGTGGCGAGCCGCAGGGTATCCACCGGGCAATGATCTGAATCTGCTCGGTCGGACCAGCGCGGCCGGGTCATTTCGTGGCACGGCCTCACTGGTCTTGTGTCAGTTGGTGGCTACGACCTCGGATCGATTCGGATTTGATTCAGTCGGCTTGCGCAATCGTTCAATCGACCTTGGAAGCATGAACGCGACAACGACGCCGAGAGTGGTGGCCGCGGCACCTATCATGAATGCCATCTGGAATCCGGTATCAGTATAGAAGACAACGCCTTTCGTTACTTCGGGGGAGAGTGGCGCAATGTACGCGACATTCATGACGCTGAACGCGACGACGGGAAGCACTGCCGGAAATACGCTCTGAAACACTCCCACGATGCTTGCTGTAGTCGCCTGGAGTTCCGCTGGCACAGCTTCTATCAAGAGATTTGGAATAGACGCATAGGCGAGGCCCATTCCGCACCCGAACAGTGCGGCGAAAAGAATGAGCAGAATTCTGTTGTCGTGTACGAGTGACGTCAGGACAAATCCGAGTGTCATTGCCGACAATCCTGCGATGAGAAGTCCTCGAGGGCGTATCCCTCTGCTGACGAGTAGTCCGACGACAATGCCCCCGATTACCACCATGCCGCCGATAGGCGCCTGAAACACAGCGAAACCCTCTGCGGTAACCCCGAATCCGTAGCCCAGCCCCAAGGTCGCGGGTGTCATGGCCAGCATTGGGAGCAGGATCGAGTACAAGCCGGCAGCGGCATAGGTGAAACCGGCGCCGACGGCGGTGAGAAGTACCGGTCGATTGCCGAGAACATGCAGGTCGATCAGCGGATCCTGGACAAGTCGTGCGGAGATGAGCCACGCTCCCAACAGAATGATTCCACCGGCCAAGTAGCCGACGGTTGAGATATGTGTCCATCCGTTCGAGGGGCCGATGCTCACCGCAATCAAGACACCGGCAATTCCGGCGCCGAGAAGGGCGGCGCCGAGCAGGTCGAGCGTGGAACGCAACCGAACCGACGATTCGGAAGTAGTTGCAGCGATCATGCCGAGCAGAAGGACCAGAACGATCACGAAGAACCAGAAGATGCTTCGGAAGCCGTAATGATCGATCAACCATCCGGTGAGAAATGGCGCAGGTATGGCGATCAATCCCATTCCGCTCGTAGCAATACTGACCGCTAGCTGTATGAGGCACGGACGTTAGTTACGCGGTGCCGGCGGTAAGCGGCAGGCGGTCGTCCTCCGCGTGCTGAATGCGGTCGGTGATAATTATAGTGAATGTTCCACACCTCGACGGCAGTGCGCCGCTCGGCTTCGCTGATGTATTCGCGGGAGTACAGCAGTTCTTCGGCGAGGATGCGGTTGTAGCGCTCCACTTTCCCATTGTGTTTCGGCGTGTACGGCTTGATCCGGTAGTGCCGCGCTTCCCGCAGTGAAGCAGTGAAATCTGCTGCCCGATAGCATGATCCGTTGTCGGTGATCACGCGCTCGATCCGGGTGATGCCGTGCGCCGCGAAGAAGAGTCGGGCGTTGTTCATGAAATCGATGGCTGTCGCGGCAGTTTCGTTGTCTCTGGCCTCGGTGTACGCCAAACGGGTGTTGCCATCGATCGCGGAATGCAAATAGGTGTAGCCGACGCGGCCCTGCTTGTTCTTCGTTTTCCGACGTTGTGATCGTTTGGCCTGCTCGGAACCTCGCCCGTGGACGCGCCAACCTCCGCCGTCAGGGATGCGGCCGACCTTCTTCACGTCGACGTGCACCATCTGACCAGGCCGTTTCGCGGCGATGACCTGGGGTTTGCGGTTCGTTTCGCCGTTCGGGTCGATGAACCGGCGGCGATTGAGACCAAGATCCCGCAGGAGTTTCGTGACCGTCCGGCGAGCGATGACCGTTCCGTCCATTCGGAGTTCGAACGTGATGCGCGCGGCCGACCATTTCCGGGTCCGGCGCATCGCTTCGATCTCGGCCACGATCTCTGCGGCGGTGGCGGTGGGTTGATGGTTCGGTGCGCTGGATCTGTCTTGTAATCCCAGTTCACCGTATTTGCGGTACCGGTTGACCCACGTGGAGGCGCATTGTCGGGAGATGCCCATTTCGGCGGCGACGTGGGCGATCGGACGAGTGCGGCACCGCTCGATGAGTCGTCGTCTTCCCTCCACAGTCAGCGGAGCATTACGGTGTGTCACAGGGCTGGTCCCTTTGCTGTTGATGGTCTGTTTCGCAACTTCCATCCTGCCGCGAAGGGCCAGCCCGTCTACTTCAATCCAGCGTCAGCAACGTCCATACCCACAACAGCTAGCGCCACTTTCTTCGGTGGGAATACATCTCGTATGAGTGAGTAACTAAGGAAGAGGCAGGGAATGAGCAACCCCGATACAGATCGTCCGACGAGCATCACCGCGTAACTGTCGGCGACGGCGCAGATGAATGCACCCACCGCTGCGATCGTCACGCACGCCAAGAGGAGTCTGCGCTTGCCGTACATGTCGGCGAGCTTTCCGACGAGAGGTGCCGTGATGGCTCCGACGAGGAGGAACGCGGTCAGGAGCCAGGCCCCTTGAGTGGTTCGGTAGTGCGCTGCAATCGAAGGAATCGCCATCGAAATCATCAGGTAGCTGATGGTGAGCGTCTCGAGAAGGAGCACCAGAGCCGCAAGGGAGAGGGCGAGGCGAGGCGTCCACCGTTGAGGGGTCGGAGGGCTGTCAGTGGATGAGTCCGGTGGATCGGTTGGGCACGGCATAGAGGTCATTGGGGCGGTCCTTTCGGAGTGCGCGGACACAGTTCTCGGAGTGCGAGGTCGACTTCGGTCCGGCGAGCAATGAGCTGAGGTGCGGACGACGCGATCCCTGCCGTCCATGTAAGTCACATCACAGTTCGCCTAGGGTCTTGTTCGCCATGGCGTTTTCCATCTGTTGGGAGAAAGCTTTTGTGTACGTGCCCAATTCGACAGTTACAGGGAGATATCGGATCTCTGTCGAAGCGCAACTTGGGGCTCGAGCGCACCTGGGAGAGACCCTGATCGGAAAGTGCGTACCTCGGATGGTGCGGATCCCTGGGACAGCGCTCCCATCGCAGAATTCGTGGGTCTCGAGAAGCCTGTCGACGAATCTGGTCGATGACCTCGGACTGTCCGCAGAACCCGCATCGGTGTGAGCGCCAACGCGCAATGTGGGTTATAGGACAAACACCGATAGGCTGGCGGTCATGGCTGAGTTCATTTACACGATGAAGAAGGTGCGCAAGGCGCACGGTGACAAGGTCATCCTCGATGACGTCACGATGAGCTTTTACCCCGGCGCGAAGATCGGTGTCGTCGGACCGAACGGCGCTGGTAAATCCAGCATCCTCAAGATCATGGCCGGACTGGACCAGCCGGGCAACGGCGAGGCATTCCTGGCTCCGGGCGCGACCGTCGGCATCCTCATGCAGGAGCCGGAGCTCGACGAGACCAAGACTGTTCGCGAGAACGTCGAGGACGGTCTCGGAGAGACGATGGTCCAGCTCAAGCGGTACAACGAGATCGCCGAGCTGATGGCTACGGATTACTCCGACGAGCTCATGGAAGAGATGGGCGAGCTGCAGGAGAAGCTCGATCACGCAGATGCGTGGGAGATCGACTCGCAGCTCGAGCAGGCTATGGACGCCCTGCGCTGCCCCCCGCCGGAAGAGATGGTCACTCACCTCTCCGGTGGTGAGAAGCGACGCGTTGCGCTCTGCAAGCTGCTGCTGAGCAAGCCCGACCTCCTGCTCCTCGATGAGCCCACCAACCACCTCGACGCCGAATCTGTCCTGTGGCTCGAGCAGCACCTCGCTGCTTACCCCGGCGCAATCCTCGCCGTGACTCACGATCGTTACTTCCTCGATCACGTCGCGCAGTGGATCTGTGAAGTAGACCGCGGACGCCTGTACCCGTACGAGGGCAACTACTCCACCTACCTGGAGCAGAAGGCTGCACGCCTCGAAGTTGCCGGCAAGAAGGATCAGAAGCTGCAGAAGCGCCTCAAGGACGAGCTCGCATGGGTTCGTTCCGGCGCCAAGGCCCGCCAGGCCAAGAACAAGGCTCGTCTCGATCGCTACGAGGAAATGGCGAACGAAGCAGAGAAGACGCGCAAGCTCGACTTCGACGAGATCCAGATCCCGGCACCGCCGCGCCTGGGTGACGTGGTCGTGGAGGTCTCGAACCTCGACAAGGGCTTCGACGGTCGCGTTCTGATCAAGGATCTCTCGTTCACGTTGCCGCGCAACGGAATTGTCGGCGTCATCGGCCCCAACGGCGTCGGTAAGACGACGCTGTTCAAGACCATCGTCGGTCTCGAGGAGCCTGACGCCGGTGAGGTCAAGATCGGTCAGACGGTCAAGCTGAGCTACGTCGACCAGAACCGTTCCGGAATCGACCCCAAGAAGACGGTCTGGGAGACCGTGTCGGACGGGCTCGATTTCATCGTCGTCGGCCAGACCGAGTTTCCCTCGCGTGCGTACATCAGCTCGTTCGGTTTCAAGGGTCACGATCAGCAGAAGCCGGCCGGCGTCCTCTCCGGTGGTGAGCGCAACCGCCTGAACCTGGCGATGACGCTCAAGCAGGGCGGCAACCTGATCCTGCTCGATGAGCCCACCAACGACCTCGACGTCGAAACCCTCGGCTCGCTGGAGAACGCTCTCGAAGAGTTCCCCGGCTGCGCCGTCGTGATCTCGCACGATCGCTGGTTCCTGGACCGGACCTGTACCCACATCCTTGCGTGGGAAGGTGGCTTCGGCGACAACGAGGCAGCCTGGTACTGGTACGAGGGCAACTTCGAGGGCTACGAGGCGAACAAGGTCGAGCGACTCGGCCCCGACGCCGCACGCCCGCACCGCGTGACTCACCGCAAGCTCACCAGGGACTGATCCGGTGTCCGACGTATACACGGCGCAGATCCAGGTCCGGTGGGGCGATTCCGACCGGTTGGGTCACGTCAACAACACGCGTTACGTCGAGTACATGCAGGAAGCGCGCATCCAGTTCCTGGAAGCGAAACTGGCGCCGCTCGGCGGCCGGCCGGGATACCTCGTGGTTCGAAAGATGACCGTCGAGTTCCTCAAGCCGGTCACCGATCGATCCGGTCCCTTGAATGTGGAGATCTTCACGACTCACGTCGGGACTTCCTCGTTCACGGTTCGGCACGTCATCCGTGACAACGCGGGTGTCGAATGCGCTTTCGGCGACGCGTTGATGGTCGGATTCGACACGGTGTCCGAAAAGTCCAGACCGCTGGCGGACAGCGAACGCGCGGTGCTCGAAGCATCGCTTGTTCAGATGACGACATCGTAGATTTCGTTTCTCAGTTCACCCTAGGTACTGGTTGCCGCGGCTAGTCTCGAGTCAGAGATTGGTCGCGGCGATCAGAACCCACAAGGATGTGAGCCAGGAATGACAGACCGTGTACGGCAGCAGGGCACAGGCCTCGACGAAGCGACGTTGTTGACGCGTCTTCGCGAGGCCTTTTTCACGCATATCGACGAGGGTGACAGCGACGACGTCATCAACGGTCGATCGGATCGAGTCCTGCTCGCGCATCTTGCGCTCGGGAGGCAGCGGACCCCGGGCACGGCCGTATGGCGTGTGTACCGCCCGTCAGGATCCGAGGGTCTCGGCGCTGCCGTCCAGATCGTCACCGACGACATGTCGTTGCTCGTCGAGTCCGTTACCGCGATGCTCAACCGACAAGGTGTGGGAATCAGTCAATTCGCCCATCCGATCCTGACGGTTGAACGCGATGACTCGGGCAATCTGATGTCCTTGGGCGACAGCGGTATCCAAGAATCCTGGATGCACGTCCAGTTGGACTCCGAAGTCGAGGATTCCGCTCTCGACGCGATCGAAGCACACCTCGGCAAGGTGCTCGCGGACGTCCGCCAGGTGGTTGGTGACACCCCGGACATGAAGGCATTGCAACTGCGCGTTGCCGACGAGTTGGAGAGTGCTGCAGAAACTGCCTCCGGGAGGATCACCCCCGAAGAATTCTCCGATACCGCTCGGCTGCTGCGGTGGATGGCGGACGGAAACTATGCCGTGCTCGGATACCGGCGATTCGAGGGTACGAAGGACGGTTCACGCACGGTCGCCGGCAGCGGGCTCGGCGTGCTGCGCTCCGACGCGGTCACCGAAGGCCCGATGAGTTTGCCTCCCGTCGCAGATCTCCCGGATCGACCGCTTCTGGTCCTGACGCAGGGATCGTTCCCCGCCACGGTGCACCGCGCTGTCTACCCGTACTTCGTGGGTGTCTCGATCCTCGACGACGAGGGAAACATCGTGGGGGAGCACAGATTCCTGGGTGTGTTCACCGTGGTCGCACTCCACGAGAACGTCCTCGCGATTCCTCTGATCGAGCGCCGCGTTCGCGAAGTCATCGCGCGTGCCGGTGTCGACCTGCATTCGTACTCCGGTCAGGCGATGCTCGAGGTCATCCAGTCGTTCCCACGCACCGAGTTGTTCTCGAGCGACGCCGAGACCTTGTTCGAGACCGTCCACGCCGTGCACAGCATCGGGCTGCGTCGACAGGTGCGACTCTTTGTCCGCGAGGACACGTTCGGACGCTTCGTGTCCTGCTTGGTGTACCTACCCCGCGACCGGTACACGACGCGGGTGCGACTGGCGATGCAAAACCTGCTGTGGCGCGAATTCGGACCAGGCACAGTCGATTACACCGCCCGGGTTACCGAGAACGATCTTGCGCTGTTGCACGTGACGATCCGGCGCGATCCGGACAGTGAGCCGGTTCATCTGGATGTCTCCGAGGCCAACCGCGAGCGAGTTCAGGCTCTGTTGACCGAAGTCAGTCGTAGCTGGGACGACCGCATCAACGACCTTGTTCGTGAAAGTCCGGGTGTGGATCCGGAACTGGTGCAGCGGTATTCGCGGGTGCTTCCCGATGGATACAAGGAGGACTTCGAACCGTCACGCGCGTTGGCCGACATCGCCCGACTCGAGGCGTTGGCGCCAGGCGCGATCGACGTACTGCTCTATCGTGCTGTGGACTCCGCGCCCGGTGCCTGGCGCTTCACGCTCTTCGTCGGCGGCGACGGTATCTCGTTGAGCCAGGTGCTACCGGTGCTGCAGTCACTCGGCGTCGAAGTTCTCGACGAGCGGCCGCACGTCGTGCAGCGACTCGACGGCGTTCAGTGCTGGATCTACGATTTCGGATTGTCGGTACCGGCGGATCTTCGGGCGTCGGTCGAGATCGACCTCGATGCGCAGGTGCCGCTCGAGACCAGTACCGCCCCGCTGACCGAGGTCCAGAAGCGATTCACGGCTGCATTCGGTGCAGTCTGGTTCGGCCGGGCCGAAGCTGACCGATTCAACGAGTTGGTGCTGCGCGCCGGAATGTCCTGGCGGCAAGCCGTGGTGCTGCGTGCTTACGCAAAGTATCTGCGCCAGGCCACATTTCCGTACAGTCAGTTCCACATCGAAGGAATCGCGCTTACACACCCGCAGACCGCGTTTGCATTGGTGCAGTTGTTCGAGGCGATGTTCGACCCCGAGAAGCAGGACGACATTCGCGTCGCCGAATTGGACGAGCAGTTGCGTGCGTCCATCGACGAGGTACTCAGCTTGGATGCCGATCGCATTCTGCGTGGAATGTTCTCCTTGGTGAAGGCGACCTTGCGTACCAATTTCTACGTCGTCGACGCCGATGGCCGCTCTCGCGACTACCTGTCGGTCAAGCTCGATCCCTCACGGATCAGCGAGTTGCCCAAGCCGCGGCCGGCTTTCGAGATCTACGTGTACTCACCCGAGGTCGAAGGCGTCCACCTGCGATTCGGCGCAGTCGCGCGCGGCGGGCTCCGCTGGTCCGACCGGCGCGAGGATTTCCGCACCGAGGTGCTCGGCTTGGTGAAGGCTCAGGCCGTCAAGAACGCGGTGATCGTGCCGGTCGGCGCCAAGGGCGGCTTCGTCGTGAAGAATCCGCCTCTGCCGACGGGTGATCCGGCCGTTGATCGAATGGCGACGCTGGAAACCGGCAAGGCCTGCTACACCACGTTCATCTCCGGATTGCTCGACATCACCGACAACGTGCATGCGGCTACCGGCGAAGTTGTGACGCCGGATCGAGTGGTGCGCAAGGACGATCAGGATCGCTACCTGGTGGTCGCCGCGGACAAGGGCACGGCGACGTTCTCGGATCTCGCCAATTCGGTTGCCGCCAAGTACGACTTCTGGCTCGGCGACGCGTTTGCCTCCGGTGGCTCCGTGGGATACGACCACAAGGGCATGGGTATCACCGCTCGCGGCGCCTGGGAAAGCGTCAAGCGGCACTTCCGCGAACTCGGGGTCGACACGCAGACGCAGGATTTCACGACGGTAGGCGTCGGCGACATGAGCGGAGACGTGTTCGGCAACGGAATGCTCCTCAGTCGGCACATCCGTCTGGTGGGCGCGTTCGACCATCGACACATCTTCCTCGATCCGAACCCGGATGCAGCGAGCTCGTTCGTCGAACGTCAACGACTTTTCGAGTTGCCACGGTCGTCGTGGGCCGACTACGACAAGAGCCTGATCAGTGAAGGTGGCGGCGTCTGGGACCGCACGGTCAAGTCGGTTCCGATCGCCGAAAGCGTCCGGATCGCACTGGGTCTGGCCGAGGGGGTCACGAAGCTCTCGCCGCCGGAATTGATGCAGGCGATTCTGTCGGCACCGGTGGATCTGCTGTGGAACGGCGGAATCGGTACATACGTCAAAGCGTCGACCGAGACCAATGCGCAGGTTGGCGACAAGAGCAACGACGCCGTGCGTGTCGACGGTCAAGATCTGCGGGTCAAGGTGATCGGGGAGGGCGGCAACCTCGGCGTCACTGCTCTGGGAAGAATCGAGTTCAGCGCCAGCGGCGGTCACATCAACACCGACGCCATCGACAACTCGGCCGGCGTCGACTGCTCCGATCACGAAGTGAACATCAAGATTCTTCTCGATTCGCTCGTGCGTTCGCAGTTACTGCCCACGCAGGAACGGAATCCGTTGCTGGCGTCGATGACCGACGACGTGGCGGCGCTGGTGTTGGCGGACAACATTGCTCAGAACGCGCTGCTCGGAATCTCCCGCGTGACCGCTTCTCAGATGCTCGGTGTTCACCGCCGTCAGTTGACGGATCTGACCAAGGCACGTGGCCTTGACCGCAAGCTCGAGGCGTTGCCGACCGACAAGGAGATCGAGCGTCGACTCGAGGCCGGTATGGGTCTGACGTCGCCGGAATTGGCGACGCTGACGGCGCACGTGAAGCTTTCACTCAAGGACGATCTGCTCGCAACCGAGTTGCCGGACAACGATTTCTTCGCCCAGCAGATCCCGCAGTACTTCCCGACCGCTGTTCGCGATCGGTTCGAAACGGAGATCAAGGCACACCCGTTGCGGCGGCAGATCGTCGCGACGATGCTCGTGAACGAAGTGATCGACAACGGCGGAATCACGTACGCCTACCGCTTGGCCGAGGAGACCGGAGCGAGCAGTACGGACTCGATCCGTGCCTACGCCGCTGTGCGAGAGGTGTTTGCGCTCGACGAGGTGTGGTCGCGAATCCGCTCGGCGGGCGTCAGTGCAGAGATCGAAAACGAGTTGATCGTTGAGTCGTGCCGCTTGCTCGACCGCGCGTCGCGGTGGTTCCTGGCCAATCGGCCCCAGCCGATCGCCGTCGGCGCCGAGGTTGCGCGTTACTCGGCGGCGTATCGGGCTACGGCACCTCTGGTCCCGGGGCTGCTTGCGGGCCATCAACTCGACGATCTGCTGGTGCGGGCTCAATCGGTGATCGATCGCGGGGCTCCGGAAGCGTTGGCGCTGGACGTGTTCCGACTGCTGGATGTCTACTGCCTGCTCGACATCGCGGATATCGCCGACATCGCAGATCACGACATCACCGAAGTCGCGGAGCTGTATTACGCCTTGGACGCGCATCTGGGAATCGACTGGTTGCTGAGCGCGGTCTCGGGACTCGAGCGCGGCGATCGTTGGCACTCGCTCGCTCGGCTCGCGTTGCGAGACGACCTCTACAGTTCGCTGCGGCAGTTGACGATGGAGGTTCTGGCCGGCGGCGAGCCGGGGGAGTCGCCGCAGGAGAAGATCGACGAATGGGAGTCGACCAACGCCTCGCGGCTGAGCCGGGCGAGGGCAGCTCTCGTCGAGATCTTCGAGTCTGGGACGCTTGACCTCGCGACGCTCTCGGTGGCGGCGCGTCAGGTTCGTAGCATGGTGCGCAGCATGGGCACCCGATCGGAGGTAGGACGTTGAGCGAAGGATTCCACGCCGAAGTTGTGGTTCGGTGGTCCGACATGGATGCCTTCCAGCACATCAACCACGCACGGATGGTGACGTTGCTCGAAGAGGCGCGGATTCCTTGGTTGTTCGAAGACTCGCGCCCGACGGTCACCCTGCGTGACGGGGCCGTGATTGCCGATCTCCATGTGCGGTACCGCGGCCAACTGCGGCACGACGATTCGCCGCTCGACGTCTTCATGTGGGTGGAAAAGGTGCGCGCGGTGGACTTCACCATCGCGTACGAGGTTCGCCCCCGCGGTGCGGATCTCAGTGTCCCGCCGTCCATCGTGGCGTCGACTCAGATCGCGGCCTTCGATATCGACACTCAACGTTTGCGTCGCCTCAGCGGGCCCGAGCGCGAGTACTTGGAGAGCTGGCAACGTGCATGAACGTGTACTGACCGTGCCCGAGGAGGCCGAGCGAAAGAACTTGGCCGGCTTCATCGGTCATGCCTTGCGTTTGGACGAGTCCACGGTCATCCGGATGCGTCGACGCGGAGATGCTCACCTGAGCGTTTGGGCGTCAACGGGTTTCGACGCTCTCGCTACGCGAACCGTGGCGGGCACCATCAACCCTGACGACACCTCGGCTGCCGGCGATCAGTTGCTCTCGGCGGTGGAGCAGGCGACAAGTGAGCTGATCGATCCGGGGTTCGCCATGGATTCGGCGTGGCGTGGGGCGTTGCCGCCGATGGACGGCTTCGAGCACCTGGACGACGTACCCGCCCGGGTGCTGATCGAACTGGCGCAGCGGGGCAACGCCTTGGCACTGGAGCATGGAAGTAGTCACGGTCCGCCGGCGTCGTTGCTCGATCAGGACGTGCTCGAGGTCAGTGGTCCGTCCGGCACGGTCGGGATCTCGATGCGGGTTGTTTTTGCCTTGACCGCAATGGGATTCGTTCCGCACGCCGGGTCCGAGGCGATGACCGCCGACATCGACCTCGAGCAGATCGACGCCTCGGAACTGGTTCGGGTGCGGGCGAGCAAATCCTGGGTGCGGCTCGATGCACGGTTCGGTTCGATCTACCGTCACCGCGGTGGTTCGATACCGCTGATGGTCGCACGATAGGAGTTACAGGTGGCGGGTGCGGTGTTCTCTCAGATCAGCCACGCCGCAGCGTTGACGGGTAGTTGACCGTCGACGAGTGGCGCGCTGCTCAACAGCAGCTGCCCGTTCGGCAGTGCGATCGGCACCTCCGTGGTGTTGAGAGCACAGATCAGACCACCGCGTCGACGGAAAGCGAGGCAGCCGGGGGGACTGCCGTACCAATCGATGTCGGCGCCGGAGAACTCCGGCCTGGCGCTACGGAGTTCGAGGGCGGCGCGATAAAGCGAGAGCATCGAGTCGACGTCCTCGATCTGCGCCTCCACCGTGAGTGTCGACCACTCGCGTGGCATCGGCAACCAGGTGCTCGCACCGGTGGTGAATCCGAACGGGGGTTCGCTTCCTTCCCACGGAAGGGGCACTCGGCAGCCGTCGCGTCCTCGCTCGGCATGTCCGGATCGTTCCCAGACCGGGTCCTGTAGTGCCTCGTCGGGCAGGTCGACGTTCGGCAGGCCGAGTTCGGCTCCGTTGTAGATGAAGCTCGCGCCCGGAAGCGCCAGTTCGACGAGGATCATCGCCCGTGCGCGTTGGGTTCCGATCTCACCCCCGCCGTAGCGCGTGACTTCACGTTCGACGTCGTGATTCGACAGCGTCCACGTGGGCACACCCCCGACCTCGGCGACGGCCGCAAGAGAGTTCTCCACGGCCTCCCGGACGGACTCGGCGGAGAATTCGGTTTCTGCAAGTCGGAAGTTGAATCCGAGATGCAGTTCGTCTGGCCGGATGTATTCGCCGAACTTCTGGTTGTCCTTCACCCAGATCTCGCCGACGGTCATCGCCTCCGGGAACTCGTCCATGACCTTGCGGATGCCGCGGTGGATTTCGTGAACTGCCGGGTTGTTGAACCGCGGGTCGTCGTCGGAATTGCGCATGAGCTCGTTGAGCTCCCAGTCGTGGTCCGGCAAACCGTCGGGCTTGGCCATTCCGTGGGCCACGTCGATGCGGAATCCGTCGATTCCGCGCTCGAGCCAGAACCGCAGAGTCTTGGCGAGGTCGTCGAAGACCTCGGGGTTGTCCCAGTTCAGGTCGGGCTGTTCCTTGGCGAAGATGTGCAGGTACCACTGGCCGGGTGTTCCGTCGGCTTCGGTGACGCGGGTCCACGCCGGGCCGCCGAAGATGCTCGGCCAGTTGTTCGGCGGTTCGTTGCCGTTCTCACCTTTGCCGTCTCGGAAGATGTAACGGGATCGCTCCGCAGAACCGGGCGCCGACGCCAGGGCTGCCTTGAACCACTCGTGCTGATCACTCGTGTGGTTCGGGACCAGGTCCATCGTGACCTTGATTCCGCGTTCGTGGGCTGACGTGATCAGCGAATCCATCGTCGCCAGATCGCCGAACAAGGGATCGATGTCGCGAGGATCCGAGACGTCGTAGCCGTGGTCTGCCATCGGTGACTTCATCACCGGGCTCAACCAGATTGCATCGATGCCGAGCAGTTCGAGGTAGCCGAGTTTCTCCTCGACTCCGCCGAGGTCGCCGATACCGTCGCTGCCCGAATCGGCAAAAGAACGCGGATAGATCTGATAGAAGACCGCCTCGTTCCACCACGGGGCTTCGGGCCGGCTTACAGAGGACGAATCCGCGGGGGTGCTCACAGCAGTTCATAGTGCCAAACGTCTGGCACTCTCACGACTTGGACACGGCAAAAGCGTGACTCTTTACCTAGCCTTGGTGTACTTTGCATTCACGCGGTGACACCATGTGGCAACTTTGGTGTTACTGCCGGGGGAGAAGTATTCGGGAATTCAACCAAGGGGGCTTGGCCTTGACTTTGTCGGCAATCGAAGCGGTCAGTTTGGATCATGTACTGCTCGAAGATGATCCCATCAACCGCGACTGGATAATCTTCGGCACACCGGTTGCACGGTCGGCGCAATGGTCGGCGAGTAAAGACGGGACCACGACTACACACGTCTGGGATTGCACGAAGGGGCGCTTCCGCTGGTACTTCCACGCGGACGAAATCGTGCACATCATCGAAGGGTCGGTCACCGTTCAGGCCGACGGAATCGCCGAGCGAACCCTGAGTGTCGGCGATGCCGCACTCTTCCGTGCGGGCAGTTGGTCGGAGTGGGAGGTCGAAGAGTACGTGCGCAAGCATGCAATCTTGAGTTCGCCCCTGCATCCCACGGTGTCGTTCGGGGTACGCGCTGCCCGCCGGATCGCGCGCGTGTTCAGGCCGAAGGCTAAGTAGACGGTCAGATAGCGGAGTTCACCATGGACGCGGCAGCCATCTCCATGTAGTCGATCAACTGCTTGCGGTGCACCGGGCTCAGAGTCTTCTCGTCGATGGACGCGATGGCGACGTGCATACACCGCAGCCACGCATCACGCTCGATCGGGCCGATCACGAATGGATTGTGGCGCATCCGCAGACGCGGGTGTCCACGCTCCTCCGAGTACGTGTGCGGTCCGCCCCAGTACTGCTCGAGGAACATCCGCATCCGCCGCTCGGCCGGGCCGAGGTCGGCCTCGGGGTAGAGCGGGCGCACAACCTCGTCCTTCGCGACTTCTTCGTAAAATCGCGCGGTGAGCTTGTGAAACGTCTCGGCTCCGCCGACGGCGTCGTAGAAGGTCTGCTGCACGTCGTGCTGTACGTCATTCATGGCAAGTTCCATTGTGCCTGACGGCCGTAGTGGTCGGTTTCCGGGTCGACGACGGTTGTATCGAGTCGGAGTGCGTACCCATTCACCGGAAATTCACCGGCCGTCCTGGCAATTTTGTTCGAAATGGGAGTGCGTAACGCGATCATCCGTGGTCAACTTGGGGGCAGTCTCCCGGAGGTCGTATGAAGAACCGACATGCTGCACGCAATCACCGACAACTCCAGCCCACTAGCGCGCGGAACGACCACGCGTTAGGGGCTGTTCTGGAAGTTGTTCCTGACGGGTTCGCGCACACTGCCGACCCACTCTTTTCCGACGAGCATTCTCACCTCGAGATGTTCCCTCCCGATCGCGTCGTCCCCGAGTGGGTGAAACGTCGGGTGCTACTGCTCAACGTCACGTACGAACCGCTGACCGCCCTTCCTGCCAGGCGCGCGGTCGTACTGATGGCCTGCGGCAAGGCCGATACCGTCCACGAGGACGAACAGGGCCCGGTAGTCCATTCCGCGGACTGGTCGGTGCAGGTTCCCTCGGTCATTCGATTGCGCACCTACGTGCGCGTTCCGTATCGCGCCCGCATCCCCATGACTCGTGCCGCGCTGATGCATCGTGACCACTTCCGATGTGCGTACTGCGGAGCCAAAGCCGAAACCATCGACCACGTCGTTCCTCGCAGCCGAGGTGGCGGGCATTCGTGGGAGAACTGCGTCGCGTGCTGTGCCCCCTGCAATCACCGCAAGGCCGACAAGATGCTCAGCGAACTCGGATGGACCCTCCGTGCGGAATTGGTCCCGCCGTCCGGACCGCACTGGCGTCTGCTCGCGGCGACCAAGGAATTGCATCCGGCGTGGATGCCTTATCTCGGCGTGGGCGCAGCCTGAGCTATGTGTCGGCGTGGGCGCAGCCTGAATTGAGTTCTAGCGTCACCGAAACGAAATTGCCCGAGAATTTGTGGCCCTGACGCTTTCCTTCCTGGCGTTCTGGGCTACGTTATCTGGTGTGAGCATTCTCGAGGTAGTACTGATATACGTTGGGATTCCGGCCTTGATCACCGCGTTCTTCGCGGCTGCGTCCTTCCTCGGGAAGAAGACGCCGGGACCGGTTCCGCCGGCGTTCCATCTCGGCGAGTCGTGGGATCACGCTCCCGTGCTGTGGAGTGCTGTCGACGAGGTCACCGTTCGCGGTGGCCATCACGGCAGTGCACACGCAATCGAAGCCGGTTCGGCTGATCTGATCGGAGGGTCCGCAAGTGGCAAGTGGTGATCATTCGACCGCGCTCGCAGTAGCGCCCGAGGACCTGCCCGTCGGCAGCGTCGTCACGTCCAGTGGACGCGTATCCGGTGTGCATCGCATCGGCGAGCCGTTCACCGACGATCTTCCGTTCGAGACCATGGATCTGGTCGCGCTCGACGTCGCGATGACCGAAGCGACGCGGGCCACCAAGGTGCGGTTCAACGCGTACGTCGGTGATCTCGGTTCTGATCCGGCAGCGGGTGCCGACGCATTGTTCCCGACCACGCCCGAAGCCGAGCGTTCCGTCCTGATCGCCGTTTCGCCCAACCAGCGCACCGTCGAGGTTCGCAGCGGTCGGGCAATCGCCGATCGGGTCACCGATCGTGTTACCCAGCTCGGAGCAACGGCAGCTGTTGCATCCTTCAGTGAAGGCAACCTGATCGACGGACTGATCAGCGCTATCCGCGTTATGGCAGCCGCGATTTCAGCGCCCTGACTTGTAAGACACTGGCCGGTGCTCGCGTCGATTCGTGAGAATCGAAGCGAGCACCGGCCTTTCGCATGTCAGCTCGCGTCGAACTTTCGTGCTGCGAGTGAACGAACCACGCCGGCCTGGCCTTCGACGACCAGGCGACGCAACGCGGGAGGGATGTCGCCTTCGAGGAACCGGTCTGCTGCCGCTACGGATTCGTCCGAGATCGACCACGACGGGTACAGCCCGATGACGACCGTCTGTGCCACTTCGCTCGAGCGTCGTTCCCACACCGCCGCGATATCGGCGAAGTAGCGGGAGACGAAGGGCTCGAGCAATTCGTCCTGGCCTTCGCGAGCGAACCCGCCGATGATCGATCGCGCGGTGATGTTGGGCACGGAGTCGTCGCCGACGACCTTCGCCCAGACCTCTTCCTTGACAGCGGCCTGCGGACGTCCGGCCGCGGCCGCCGCGGCTTGACGAGCGCCCGCAGCGGTCGGGTCACGCTGAGCTTCGGCGTCGATGAATGGAGTTGCGGTTCCTTCGGCGTCGATCTCACCGGCGGCCGCGAGTGCCCCGACGATGCGCCAGCGCAGGTCCGTGTCGACGATCAGGCCGTCGAGCCCAACGGTGGAGGGATCGGCGTCGAGCAATTCGCGCAGTACCTCGGTGTGCCACGGGGAGAGTGCTGCGCCGGTAAGTGCGTTGACGAATGCCAGCTGGTGGTCGGACCCGGCCTCTGCCTCACGTGCGAGCTCGAGCAACCGATTGGCGAAGCTCGCCGCGCCTTCGGCCTCGGCCCAGGCCGGATCTGCGTAGGAGCCGATGGCGGTTTGGGCTTGGAGCAAGAGACGTTGCACCACACCGACTTCGGTCTCCGAACTGATGCCGCGCTCGACCAGCGCGACGAAGTCGCGTGCCTTCAGTTCGGCTTGACGGGTCATTTCCCACGCCGCCGACCAGACCAGGGTGCGGGGGAGTGAGTCGGTGATGTCGCCGACCCGCTCGATCGCCGTCGCCAACGATTCGGGATCGAGTCGCACGGAGCCGTAGGTGAGATCGTCGTCGTTGACCAACACGAGTGCACCGCGGGCGACGCCGACAAGTTCGGGGACATCCGTGCTTTCCACAGCATCGAGGTCGAGTTCGACGCGATGGCTTCGCACCAACTTGCCGTCGACGTCGTCGTAGATGCCGATGGCGATCCGGTGGATTCGCCGCTCGCCGGCGCCTGGTGCAGCACCGTCCTGCAGGACGGCGAAGCGGGTGAACTTTCCGTCTGCGTCGACATCGAAGTCGGGGCGCAGGATGTTCAAACCGGTGGTCTTGAGCCACTGCCGACCCCAGTCGGAAAGGTCACGGCCCGAGGACTTTTCGAGTGAGCCCAGCAGATCGTCGAAGGTTGCGTTTCCGAATGCGTGCTCACGGAAGTACTCACGCAGTCCGGCGAGGAACGGCTCGAGTCCGACGTATGCCACCAACTGCTTGAGGACGCTGGCGCCCTTGGCGTACGTGATGCCGTCGAAGTTGACCTCGACGGCGGCCAGGTCCGGAATGTCCGCGGCAATCGGGTGCGTCGACGGCAACTGGTCCTGGCGGTACGCCCACGACTTCTCGACGTTGGCGAACGTCGTCCAGGCGTTCGTGTACTCCGTGGCCTCGGTCTGGCACAGGACCGAAGCGAAGGTCGCGAACGACTCGTTGAGCCACAGGTCGTCCCACCACGCCATCGTGACGAGGTCGCCGAACCACATGTGCGCCATTTCGTGCAGGACCGTTTCGGCACGACGCTCGTACGAGTAGCGGGTCACCTTGGAGCGGAAGACGTAGTCCTCGAGGAATGTCACGGCGCCGGCATTCTCCATCGCGCCCGCATTGAATTCGGGGACGAAGAGCTGGTCGTACTTGCCGAAAGCATAGGGAACACCGAAGTTGCGGTGGTAGAAGTCGAATCCCTGCTTGGTCTCGGTGAACAGTCGCTCCTCGTCCATGAACTCGGCCAGCGAAGCGCGGCAGAAGATTCCGAGCGGGATGTCGCCGTGCTCGTCGGAGTAGTTGTCGGTCCACTGCGCGTAGGGACCGGCGATGAGCGCCACCAGGTACGTGCTCATCTTCGGGGTGGTCCGGAAAACGTGCTTGCCGGGATCGGCGGCAAGGGTCTCGACGACCGCGGAGTTGGAGATGACCTTCCACGACGTGGGAGCGGTGACGCGGACGTCGAACGTGGCCTTGAGATCAGGCTGATCGAAGCACGCGAACATGCGCTTGGCGTCAGCCGTCTCGAACTGTGAATAAAGGTAGACGGCGTCATCGGTCGGGTCGACGAATCGGTGCAGCCCTTCGCCGGTGTGGGAGTAGATGCAATCGGCCTCGATGACCAACTCGTTGTCGGCAGCGAGGTCGGGCAGACTGATGCCCGTCGACTCGTCGTAGCCGGAGACGTCGAGCGCGGTGCCGTTGAGGACCGCGGAATGGACTCTGGCCGCGACGATGTCGATGAAGCTGCTTGCTCCGGCCGTGGCGGTGAACGTGACGGTGGTCTTCGAGGAGAACGTCTCCTCTCCGGGTGCGTCTTTGCCGTCGGTGAGATCGAGTTCGATCAGGTAGTTCTCGACGGTCAGGATTGCTGACCGTTGCGCTGCGGTTTCGCGTGTCAGGTTCGGTGCGACCACAAAGATCTCCTCGTAGATGGTGCGGATCTATTACGTCCATCCCATCACGAAGAGAACGACTTCACTCAAGCGGACACTTCTGCCAGCGGAATCTCCGGATCGGCCAACCGCTCCGGATCGACGGGACGCGAAGACGCGACCAATTCCTTGATGGCGTCACCGGCATCCCAGATGTTCACGTTCATGCCGGCGAGCACCTTGTTCGCGGAATCGAGCCAGAATGCCAGGAACTCGCGCTTGTCGACGTCGCCGCGAGTGACGACACGGGAGTAGCCGCCGTGCGGTGCGTGACCTACGTATTCCATTCCGAGGTCGTACTGATCGGTGAAGAAATACGGCATGCGGACGTACTCGGCGGGCCGTCCCAGCATGGTCTCTGCGGCCGTCTCGGGTTGGTTGAGTGCGTTTGCCCAGTGCTCCACCCGAATTCGTGCATTCAGAATCGGATGCTGTGCGGCCGCGATGTCACCCACCGCGACCACGTCGGGGTCGCTGCTCTGCAGACCGGCGTCGACGAGAACCCCGTTCTCGACGTCGATACCCGCCTCCGATGCCAACTCGGTGTTCGGCAATGCACCGACAGCGATCAACACGGCGTCGGCCGGAATCACGGTTCCATCGCTCAAAGTGACACCCGAGGCGTGAGCCCCGTCGACAGAGATTGCGGTGACGTCGGTGCCGGTGCGTAAGTCGACGCCGTTCTGGCGGTGCAGCGCGGCGAAGACCTCACCCATTTCCGGGCCGAGGGTCGATTCGAGCGGAAGGCCGGCATGTTCGAGCACGGTGACCTCGACGTCGAAACCGCGAGCCGACGCGGCAATTTCGAGGCCGATCCAGCCGGCACCGACCACGACGAGCTTCTTGTCGGCGGCCAGGGTGCGCAGCAGTGCGGCGGCCTGATCGACTGTTCGCACGTAGTGAACGCCCTCGGCGTCGGATCCCGGGATGTCGAGGCGCCGCGACCGCGAACCGGTGGCCAAGGCGAGCTTGTCGTAGCTGATCGTGGAACCGTCCGGAAGTGACACGGTGTGCGCAGCGGGGTCGATGGCCGTTGCCGTCGTTCCCGGGCGAAGATCGACATGATGGTCGCGGAACCACTCGCCGTCGTGGACGGTGAATTCGGGGAGCGTCTTCTTGCCTGCGAAGAACTCTTTCGACAGCGGCGGACGCTCGTACGGGAGGTGGTCTTCTTCACTCAATACGGTGATCTCACCGTCGAAATCTCTGTCACGCAGGGCTTCTGCGATCTTTGCGCCCGCGAGCCCGCCGCCGACGATCACGAATCTCCGGTTGGTGCTCATTACTGAACCACTCCTTCGTACTCGTTTCTTTTCGACACTACTGCGATCGGGAGGTGGTTCGGGGGAAAGCGCGGGAAGGATTGCGGGTTCATGATTGTTGGCAGAACGGGAGTATGTCCCCGAACTGATATGACCTGACCGACATGAACTGATAGGGAGTTTCTTCGTGAGCGCAACCTCGAGCAAGACCACGGACACTGCTGACTTCTGGTTCGATCCGCTCTGCCCGTGGTGCTGGATCACCTCACGCTGGATTCTCGAGGCCCAGCAGGTACGCGACATCGAGGCCAAGTTCCACGTGATGAGCCTTGCGGTTCTCAACGAGGGCCGTGACCTTCCCGACGAGTACCGGGAGATGATGACCAAGGCCTGGGGCCCGGTCCGTGTCGCCATCGCTGCAGCGCAGCTGAAGGGCGACGATATCCTGCTGCCGCTGTACACGGCGATGGGGACGAAGATTCACAACGAGGGAAACAAGGACTTCGCCGACGTCATCAAGTCGTCCCTTGCCGAGGTCGGCCTGCCACCTGAACTGGCCGAGGCCGCCGACACCGACAAGTACGACGAGGCTCTGCGCGAGAGCCACCACAAGGGCATGGACGCCGTCGGACCCGACGTCGGAACTCCGACGATCCATGTCAACGGTGTGGCGTTCTTCGGCCCCGTGCTCTCACGCATCCCGCGCGGCGAGGACGCAGGCAAGGTGTGGGACGGCGCAGTCGCGCTGGCCGGCTACCCCCACTTCTTCGAGCTCAAGCGGACCCGCAACGAGGATCCTCAGTTCGACTGAGCGGCAGTGAGCGCCGGATTTCGGTAGAGCTGACCCGGCCGGAAGAACAGATGCCCTGAGTGCGTGCGGTTGCGAAGCGCAGCCGCACGCCAGGTCAGCACCGGATGCGACGACAAGATGTTGACGAACCACGGGAAGAACCCGGATTCGAGTGTCGCCCGATCGGCCAGTTCGTCGAACCCGACCAGACCCACCAGATACTTTCCCGCGCCGAGGACGCCCATCGCGCCCGGTGCACCCTGAGGGCGCATGTGAAAGCCGAAGTTGTCCGCCGTGTACTCCATGGAACGCGACAGCGAAGACCCGATCACCGGAATGTAGTTCGACGCGAACTGTCCCCACTGGCGCCAGTACGACGCATGCCCGGCAGCGATGTGGCCGACCTCGTGGCCGATGATGAATGCGAGCGCATCGGGCTCGCGTGCCTGCCCACCGACTTCGAACAGGTCGCTGTAGACGACGACGAAACGGCGAAATCCGTGCCCCGACGCGAACGCGTTGATCCGTCCGTTCCCCAGCACGACGTAGGCATCCGGCGGAGTTTTCATGCCGAATCGTGCCGCAGCCTCGGCAACCAGCTGATACCCCTCCGGAAACTGTGAAGGCGTCATCTTGATTCCGTTGACCTGTTGCGATCCGTACAGCTGACCTCGCGCGAGGAACAGCAGGATCGGAGCCGCGAGCACCACGAGGATCCACGTCGACAGATCACCCGCAGCGATCAGAACGATCGCCACCACATAAGTGACGACCGTCGTCAGTACCGCGAGCACGAGTAGCGGGATTTCCCACGGGTGGCGAACGGCGTCACTGCCCGGTGACATACGAAGGGCGGGTGCAGCGGCCTGGCCGTTGACGGGGTACATGGGCACCACGATAGGTGTGCTCGCGCGGCGATGCGTGTTCCTGAAAGTGTGACGTCGACCCGGGTGCGCCCGGCTGGTCGGGCCTGAGAGAATTGTCGCCATGCGCGTATACCTGGGTGCCGACCATGCCGGATTCGAACGTAAGAACGAGATCATCGAACACCTGAAAGCGAACGGCCACGAGGCCATCGACTGTGGTGCTCACGAGTACGACGCCGTGGACGACTACCCGGCTTTCTGCATCGAAGCCGCAAAGCGCGTCGTCGCCGACGAGGGCAGCCTGGGAATCGTCCTGGGTGGCAGTGGCAACGGCGAGCAGATCGCAGCGAACAAAGTTCCCGGCGCACGGTGCGCCCTCGCTTGGAGCGTCGAAACGGCGAAGCTGGCACGTGAGCACAACAACGCTCAGCTGATCGGCATCGGCGGACGTATGCATTCCCTCGAGGAATCGCTTGCCATCGTCGACGCTTTCCTCGCCACCGCATGGTCGGGTGAAGAGCGCCACCAGCGTCGTATCGACATCCTGTCCGAGTACGAGAAGACCGGCGTCGCACCGGCTCTGCCGCAAGCCTGATCCGAAAGTTGTTCCGTGCCTGAAGGTCATACCCTGCACCGGCTGGCACGGTTGCATGCCCGCAAGTTCGTCGGTTCACCAGTCCGCGTCCTCAGTCCGCAAGGCAGATTCGCCGAGGACGCGCGCCTGGTGGACGGACACGTACTCACGTCCTCGGATGCCTGGGGAAAGCACCTCTGGCACACGTACGACAACGGTCTGACAGTTCACGTACACCTCGGGTTGTACGGAAAGTTCACCGACGCCGCCCTGCCGATGGAAGAACCGGTAGGTCAGGTCCGGATGCGTATGGTCGGTGCCGATTTCGGCACCGACCTTCGTGGTCCCACCGCCTGCGAAGTCCTGCTACCTCCTCAGGTCGCCGCGATCGAGGCCAGACTCGGGCCGGACCCACTGCGCCGCGACGCGGATCCAGAGAAGGCCTGGTTGCGAATCTCCAAGTCCAAGACGGCAATCGGCGCCCTGCTGATGGACCAGGCGGTCCTGGCGGGTGTCGGCAACGTCTATCGCGCCGAACTTCTCTTTCGTCACGGAATCAACCCTGAACGACCGGGGAATCTCGTCTCTCACGGCGAGTGGACCGCCATGTGGGCAGACCTAGTCGAATTGATGAAAGTCGGCGTCAGACGGGGGAAGATGCACGTCGTTCGCGCCGAGCACGACAACGGAGATCCGGCGTACGCGAAGGATCGTCCGCGTACCTATGTCTACAGAAGAGCAGGATCGCCGTGCCGCGTGTGCGGCACACCGATCCTGCATTCCGTCATGAAGGCACGAAACCTGTTCTGGTGCCCGGTCTGTCAGTCGGCTTAGAAGTCGAAGCCGCCGAAGTCCCCGCCGCCCCCGAAATCCATTCCGCCTCCGTCGCCACCAGACCAGTCGCTTCCGCCGTCAGCGGTGTAGTCCGTGTTGTCGATACTTCCTTGGTCGGCGCCGGGATCACCGGCGTCCATACCCTGATCTCCCGAGTCACCGGAGCCTGTGTCGGCGCCGGGATCGCCACCCTGGGCGAAAGCCTCTGCGCCGTAAGGAACCCCGGCCATGCCGGAGAACATGGTCGAGAACAGCATCATCGAACCCAGACCCCAGGCGCCGGCGACGAGTGCAGGCTTCCACCAGGGTTCGGAGTACCAGCCGGCCGGGACCGGGCGTCCGGCGACTCGGCCACCGGGGTAGTAGTTGGGTGTGTGCGACGACGGATTGGGTGATGCGGCGACCTTGCGGCCCTCGAATTCGACCTCACGGTCTTCGGTGACCGAACCGGCAGCCTTCTGTCCGTCGATGGAAGGAACTTCCGGTCCCGGATCCATGCCCATCGCCACCCGTGCCGCGCGGATGTAGTAAAGCCCTTCCAGTGCAGTCTGTTTCGCGAGACGTGCTTGGACCGGCGTTGCGGCCTGATCGATCTGCGAGCCTGCGGCGTTGTACCGTTCGGCCGCGTCGGCGAGGGCTTGGCGCGACGCGTCGTCACTGCCGGTCAGGTTGTAGACCTGACCGCCGAGGCGTTCGATCGACTGCCGGGCATCGGCTTTCGCATCGTCGAGTTGTGTTGCGCTGTGGCCGGAACCGCGTTGCTGGCTTTTCATGACCAGAAATACGACTACGGCCAGAACGACGAGTATGAGAAGAATCGTGGTCACGTGGCCTCCCGAGCAGAATCGATCCGGACAACTCCAGGATACGGACCGCAGGGGAGTGGTCTGAGTGGACAAAGTCGGAATACAAAAAATCCGCACCGGCTGGGCCGATGCGGATCTTTTGTGGAGTTTCCCTCCTGATGGAGGGGATGACGGGAATCGAACCCGCGTGATCAGTTTGGAAGACTGAGGCTCTACCATTGAGCTACATCCCCGTGCATACGACAACTCGGGATCGCCGTGTTCGTCGTCTGCGATACGAAACTGTACCCAATGCCCCACCGGATTTCATAATCGGGGGGTCGGAGAAGTTCGAGACCGTCGTTCACCTGGGGAATTGGCGAATTGCTCGGCGAGTCGGGGTGTCTCGGCCGCAGGCGCGGCTTCTGATTCCGGCTCTGAATGGCAGTTGAGGCAAGGCTGTATGTGGCTCCCGTATGTGGCTGCCGTCGGATGACATACTGACGGGGTCGACAGCCGGGCCGTGTACAAATGGCGGTCGGGTTCGTGAGAGAGTAGTGAGCGCGATAGGGTTGTGCGCGGTCACCGATGGTGGCTGCCTTTGTGGCCCGCTGTCTTAGCGGCCTCGGATGGCCGTATCGTGTGTTTCATGCGATCGGAAACGGGATGTAGCGCAGCTTGGTAGCGCATCCGCTTTGGGAGCGGAGGGTCGCAGGTTCAAATCCTGTCATCCCGACAAGTACGTACATGGCACTTCACCTCCAGTAAGTCCGGGAGTGAAGTGCCGCGCCAGACAGCAGTACCGATTCAACACAAGTTGTGAGCAAGACCAGACGAAGGAGCGAAGTTTCGTGAAGAGCACCGTCGAGCAGCTCAGCCCGACGCGAGTCCGTATCAACGTTGAGGTGCCCTTCGCGGAACTCAAGTCTGATTTCGACAAGGCCTACAAGGCCCTCGCGCAGCAGATTCGTCTCCCCGGCTTCCGTCCCGGCAAGGCTCCGGCCCGCCTCCTCGAAGCGCGTGTCGGTCGCGGCGCTGTGCTCGAGCAGGTCGTCAACGACGCTCTGCCGTCGCGTTACTCCGAGGCTGTCACCAGCGCCGGCGTGAAGGCCATCGGCCAGCCCGAGATCGAGGTCACCAAGATCGAAGACGGCGAGCTCCTCGAGTTCACCGCCGAGGTCGACGTGCGCCCCGAGATCGAGCTCCCTGACTTCAGCTCCATCAACGTCGAGGTCGATCCGATCGAGATCACCGACGAAGCCATCGAAGAGCAGCTGCTTTCGCTGCGCCAGCGTTTCGGCACCCTCACCGGCGTCGACCGCGCAGTCGAGGACGGCGACTTCGTCTCCATCGATCTGTCGGCCACCGTCGACGGCGAGAACGTTGCCGAGGCAACCGCGAGCGGACTGTCGCACGAGGTCGGTTCGGGCCAGCTCATCGAGGGCCTCGACGAAGCCATCATCGGCCTCAAGGCGGGGGAGTCCAAGGACTTCACGTCGACGCTGGTCGCCGGCGAGTACGCAGGCAAGGAAGCTGTTGTCACCGTGACCGTGCAGACGGTCAAGGAGCGCGAGCTTCCGGCTGAGGACGACGAGTTCGCTCAGCTCGCCAGCGAGTTCGACACCCTGGAAGAACTGAAGGCTGACCTCCGTGAGCGCGTCGCACGCGTCCGCAAGGTCGAGCAGGCCGGTCAGATCCGCGACAAGGTTCTCGAGCAGCTGCTCGAGACCGTCGAGGTTCCGTTGCCGGAGGCTGTCGTCAAGGCTGAGGTCGACGCTGCACTGCACGACGCCGTTCACGGTCTCGATCACGACGAAGAGGCACTGAACAAGCTCCTCGAAGAGCAGGGCAGCAGCCGCGAAGAGTTCGACAAGGATGCACAGGAAGCCGCTGAGCGCTCCGTCAAGACGCAGCTCTTGCTCGACTCGATTGCCGATGCGGGCAACGTCACCGTCGGTCAGGACGAGCTCACCGAGCGCATCCTGTTCCAGGCGCAGCGTTACGGCATGGCTCCTGAGCAGTTCATCCAGCAGATCCAGCAGGCCAACCAGCTCGGCGCCGTCTTCGCAGACGTCCGTCGTGGCAAGGCTCTCGCGTCCGTCGTCGAGTCGGCCGGTGTCAAGGACACCTCCGGCGCAGTTGTCGACACCGCAGAGCTGTTCGGCAGCAGTGAGGCCGAAACCGAAGCGGACGAGTCTGATTCCGCCGAGAGCGAAGACAAGTAAAAACGCAGGCGGACGGGTGTTTTCACCACGATCGACTGCACTGAGTTTTCCGCTTTGAGCGAAGTAGGGCGGCACCGGGACTCCGGTGCCGCCCTACTTCGTTACTGTCTGTGTCAGTAGAAGTGTTTCGCATAGACGATCCACCGCACAAGTAGATCCACATAGAAGGCAGGTACCGTGACTTCCAATCACCTGGAGACTTTGCAGAGTCCCGCCATGACTTCAGCGACCGCTGGGTTGAACCTCAGCGACTCGGTGTACGAGCGCTTGCTGCGAGAGCGCATCATTTTCCTCGGTACCCAGGTCGACGACGACATCGCCAACAAGCTGTGCGCACAGATCCTGCTGCTCTCGGCCGAGGACCCGACGCGAGACATCTCGCTCTACATCAACTCGCCCGGTGGATCCGTGACCGCAGGTATGGCGATCTTCGACACGATGCAGTTCGCCGAGTGCGACATCGCCACCTTCGGCATGGGCCTTGCGGCGTCGATGGGTCAGTTCCTGCTCTCGGCAGGCACCAAGGGCAAGCGCTACGCGCTGCCTCACGCCCGCATCATGATGCACCAGCCGTCCGCCGGCATCGGTGGTTCCGCCAGTGACATCGCGATCATGGCCGAGCAGTTCAAGCACACCAAGCGCGAAATGGCCGAGCTGATTGCTCAGCACACCGGCCAGACGGTCGAGCAGATCACCGCGGACTCCGATCGTGACCGTTGGTTCACGGCGAAGGAAGCTCTCGAGTACGGCTTCGTCGACCACGTCGTCTCCCGTGCGAATCAGGCCGGCGGCACCGGCAACTGAGCCGGTTCGCCCATCCTTTCGCTGCCCAATTCATACTTTGGAGAACTGATGACCAATCTTTTCGGAGCTAACTCGCTGGGCGGCCAGGCGCCGTCGGGCCCCCAATCGCGTTACATCCTGCCCCAGTTCACGGAGCAGACCAGCTACGGCGTCAAGACGTCCGACCCGTACAACAAGCTGTTCGAGGAGCGCATCATCTTCCTCGGCTCGCAGGTCGACGACGTGTCCGCCAACGACCTCATGGCGCAGTTGCTGGTTCTCGAATCGCAGGATCCGGACCGCGACATCACGATGTACATCAACTCGCCCGGTGGTTCTTTCACCGCGCTGATGGCGATCTACGACACGATGCAGTACGTCCGTGCCGACATTTCCACCGTCTGCCTCGGTCAGGCTGCTTCGGCAGCTGCCGTGCTTCTGGCCGGCGGTACGCCGGGCAAGCGCTTCGCGCTCCCCAACTCGCGCATTCTGATCCACCAGCCGGCTACGGGCGGCATCCAGGGTCAGGTTTCCGATCTGGAGATCCAGGCTGCGGAGATCGAGCGTATGCGTCGGCTCATGGAGAGCACGCTGTCGCTGCACACGGGTAAGGATCCGGAGACCATCCGCGTCGACACCGATCGCGACAAGATCCTCACGGCCGAGCAGGCCAAGGAGTACGGCATCATCGACGACGTGCTGGCTTACCGGAAGCTCAGCGCACAGAAGTAGTCGATTTCCGCCTCGTGTCGAGGATCTGTATCCCGATTCCCGACACGAGGCGGACACGTCGAGAAGTGCCTGGTGGAGCGCTTGCCAGGCTGAAATCTCGACTCTTTTCTTTTTTATCCGCAGACGAAACGCCGAGAACAGGTCGACCCCGTTCGGGATCTGCGGGTACCGTCACTTCACGGGCTGGTTCTCGACCGGCGTTCTGCGATTGTTCGACCAGATTTGTTCGATCAGTTTGTCTGATCTGACAACTACCGAAGTACTGCGGAGCGTCTCGACCGATCGAGTGGCGGCGAGTGCACGTACATGATGGAAAGTAGGGACCTCACGAGATGGCACGCATCGGCGACGGCGGGGATCTGCTCAAGTGCTCTTTCTGCGGTAAGAGTCAGAAGCAGGTCAAAAAGCTCATTGCAGGACCCGGGGTGTACATCTGCGACGAGTGCATCGACCTCTGCAACGAGATCATCGAAGAGGAATTGGCCGAATCGAGCGAGGTCAAGCTCGACGAGCTTCCCAAGCCTGCGGAGATCCGAGAATTCCTCGAGAACTACGTCATCGGTCAGGACTCCGCCAAGCGGACGTTGGCCGTGGCCGTCTACAACCACTACAAGCGCATTCAGGCCGGCGACAAGGGCCGTGACGCGCGGGGTGAGACGGTTGAGCTCGCGAAATCCAACATCTTGATGCTCGGCCCCACCGGCTGTGGCAAGACGTATCTCGCTCAGACTCTCGCGAAGATGCTCAACGTCCCGTTCGCCATCGCTGACGCGACGGCGTTGACCGAGGCCGGTTACGTCGGTGAGGACGTCGAGAACATTCTGCTCAAGCTGATTCAGGCTGCCGACTACGACGTCAAGCGCGCCGAGACCGGAATCATCTACATCGACGAGGTCGACAAGATCGCCCGTAAGAGCGAGAACCCGTCGATCACGCGTGACGTCTCCGGCGAAGGCGTTCAGCAGGCGTTGCTGAAGATCCTCGAAGGTACGCAGGCAAGCGTCCCGCCGCAGGGTGGCCGTAAGCATCCGCACCAGGAATTCATTCAGATCGACACCACGAACGTGCTGTTCATCGTCGCGGGCGCTTTCGCAGGTCTCGAGCGGATCGTCTCCGATCGTGTCGGCAAGCGCGGTATCGGATTCGGTGCCGAGGTTCGGTCGAAGGCCGAACTGGATACGGTCGATCGTTTCGCCGAGGTCATGCCGGAGGATTTGATCAAGTTCGGTCTGATTCCGGAGTTCATCGGCCGACTGCCGATGATCGCGTCGGTGACCAACCTCGACAAGGAATCGCTCGTTCAGATCCTGTCGGAGCCCAAGAACGCTCTCGTCAAGCAGTATCGTCGCCTGTTCGACATGGACGGCGTCGAACTCGAGTTCACCGAAGAAGCGCTCGACGCTATTGCCGATCAGGCGATCTTGCGTGGAACCGGCGCTCGTGGCCTGCGCGCCATCATGGAAGAGGTTCTTCTTCCCGTGATGTACGACATTCCCAGCCGTGACGACGTCGAAAAGGTGGTCGTCACCGCGGAGACCGTCAACGACAACGTACTTCCGACCATCGTTCCGCGTAAGCCGGAACGTGGCGAGCGTCGCGACAAGACGGCGTAGAACTTCAAAACGACTGTGGCCCGGTATCTCTCGCGAGATGCCGGGCCACAGTCGTTCGCGCAACACAGTGGTTCGTGTAACACAGTGGTTCGTGCAGGGTGTCTGTGGGGTGGTCGGCTAGATCGGGTTGCCGAGCTCCTTGAGGGGGGTGCGGAACGTCTCCTTAGCGGTGAACGCCGAGATCGCGCAGATGACGCAGGCCACCGAAGTCAGAATGGCAACGGGCATCCAGTGTGTCTTGTCGCCGCCCATGAGGGCGTTGCCGATGGCGGGGGCAAAGCCTGCGAGGGCGAAGCCGACCTGGGTGCCGATCGCAATGCCCGAGTAGCGGACCTTGGTGTTGAACATCTCGGAGTAGAACGACGGCCAGATGGCATTCGGGGCAGCGTAGAAGACGGACATCAATCCGATTGCGGCGAGGAAGATCAGGGGAACGTTGCCGCTGGCGATTGCGCCGAAGTACACGTAGATGAACACCGCGCTACCGAGGGCGCCACCGATGAACAACGGCCTGCGACCGATCCGGTCGGAGAGCATCGCCCAGGCGGGCTGACTGAGCAGGGCTACGGCGTTGGCTGCGATGGCAACCCAGAGCATGGTCGACTTCGGAATCCCCACTTCTTCGGTGGTGGCGAAAGCGAGACCGAAGACGGAGAAGATGGTCGAGACGACGGCGATGAAAGCGCAGCAGATCACGCGAATCAGATTTGCGCTGTGGGTGCGAAGAAGATCGGCAACAGGCAATTTGGCGACGGTCTTGGATTCCTGCTGCTCGGTGAACTCTTCGGGCTCTTCGAGCTTGAGACGCATGATGTATGCCGCGACCAGAACGATCAGGCTGCCCCAGAACGGGATTCGCCAACCCCACGTGTAAAGGATGTCGTCGGGGAGCGCGGCGATGGGCAGGAATACGAGGCTGGCGAGGATGAAGCCGGCCTGGGTGCCGTTGAGGGTCCAACTGCAGAAGAACGCGCGTCGGCCTTCGGGGGCGTGTTCGAGCGTCAGTGAGCTGGCACCGCTCTGTTCACCCGCGGCGGAGATGCCCTGGGCGATTCTCATCAGGACAAGAAGGATCGGTGCAAGAACTCCGATCGAATCGGCGCTGGGAATACATCCGATGAGGAAGGTGGCTGCGCCCATCAGAATGAGCGTGAGCAGCATGATCTTCTTGCGGCCGACGCGGTCACCGAAATGGCCGAGGACTACAGCGCCGAGGGGACGCGCGACGTACGCGACACCGAAGGTGGCCAGCGAAAGCAGAGCCGCATGTCCGCTGTCCGGGAAGAACACCGTGGGGAAGATGAGCGCAGCGGCGGAGGCGTAGATGTAGAAGTCGTAGTACTCGAGCATGCTGCCGAGAAACGACGATGTTGCGGCGCGCTTGACCTTGGTCGTATCCGGCCTTGCCAAGGACCCCGCCTCGGGCCCGGACGGTGTAACCGTGCTAGCTGACATGCTCATCTCCTGGGTGGAAGCGTCGTGGAGGCTCTACATCCGCCGATTGTGTTCGTATAAAGAACGTCTGTGCGGAGAGCGATACAAGGAATGTAACCGACGCCACAGCAACTACACAAGATTATTAACCAAATAGTTCATAAAAATCTACTGGCGGTCACGCCGCTCGTCGAAACCGCAGTTCAGGGAGTTAGGAGGCCGGCTGTGCTGCGGCCGCCACCAACTGCTCCACCTGTTCCTCGGTGATCCCGAGGCCGAAGGTGGCGAGTTTTCCGAGCGGCATCGAGCCTGCGAGTGCCATCATCTCGGGGCTGACCGCCTGTGCACCGTCGCCCGCTGCGGCAGCCATGGCGGCGCCGAGAACTGTGCTGCCGACGGGATGGGCGAGCCATTCGCCGATGGTCGACATGGCGTCGAGCGTGCCGACGCCGACGTTCCCGGCCAGGGTGATCGTGTCGGTGGTTGCGATGTCCCGAGACGAGAAGCCGACGCGGATCTCGTAGTCGCCAGGTTCGATCGCCCAGTCCTGCGCCGCGACGGACCAATAGGCAAATGCCCTGGTGTCGAGCGTGATGGTCACAGTCGCGGATTCGTCGGGGTCGAGGTGGACCTTGGCGAAGCCCTTCAATTCCTGCGCGGGTCGATCGATGCTTGCCGAGGCGTCGTGGACGTAGACCTGAACGACGGTGCTGCCCGATCGGTCGCCGCTGTTGCGCACGGTGACGGTCACTTCGGCGGAGTTCTCACCGGCCTCGACGGAGGTATCGGTGATGTCGAAGGTGGTGTAGCTCAGCCCGAACCCGAACGGGTACGCCACTTCGCGCAGCGCGGAGTCGTAGTAGCGGTATCCCACGTACAGGCCTTCGCCGTAGCGGACGTGCTGCTGTGATCCCGGGAAATGCAGATACGACGGATTGTCTTGGAGGCGAAGCGGAATGGTCTCCGTCAGGCGGCCGGACGGATTCGTGATGCCGAACAGAAGATCGGCAATCGCCGAGCCGCCCGCCTGGCCGAGTAGCCAGCCCTCGAGGATTGCGGCGGCATGATCCTTCCAAGGCTCGATCGCAACCACGCCGCCGTTGGCGAGCACGACGACCGTGTTCGGGTTCGCGCCGTGGACCGCTTCCAACAGGGCGATCTGGTCAGCCGGCAGTTCGATGTCGGTTCGGTCGAATCCTTCGGATTCCGTGGCGGACGGTAGTCCGAGGAACAGCACCGCGACGTCAGCGCGGCGTGCGGCGTCGACAGCCTCGGTGACCATGTCGTCGTCCGGAGTGCCGTCGAAGGTGAAGCCCGGTGCGAAAGTGACGCGGTCGGCGCCTTCGCGGTCGAGGATCGCGTCCAAGGCATTGTCGAGCTTGGTCGGGACCACCTGTGAACTGCCGGCTCCCTGGTACCGCGGGCTGCACGCGAATTCGCCGATCACCGCGACGGTTTGCCCGCCGGGGGTCAGCGGCAGTAGTTCTCCGTCGTTGGCCAGCAAGACAGCGGACTCCGCTGCAGCGGTCCGTGCCAGTTCGTGGTGACGCTCGACGTCGTACGTGTGGCCTTCGGTGCGCGCGGCGGCGGTGCGTGCCACCAGCGTCGCCAGGCGCTCGGCGGCAGTGGTGAGCACTGATTCGTCCAGGTCGCCGCCGCGCACGGCGTCGACGATCTGGGTATCGGTTCCGGTCGGCGGCATTTCCAGGTCGAGGCCCGCGGCGAGTGCCGCCACGCGGTCGTTGACCGCTCCCCAGTCCGAAACGACGAGGCCGTCGAAGCCCCACTGTTCGCGGAGTACCTCGGTGAGCAGCCAATGGTTCTGGCTCGAGTACACACCGTTGATCTTGTTGTACGAGCACATGACCGTCGTCGGGGCCGCGGTCTTGACGGCGTATTCGAAGCCGGCCAGATAGATCTCGCGCAGCGTCCGTTCGTCGACGTCGGCACTGACTCTCATCCGGTCGTGTTCTTGGTTGTTGGCAGCGAAGTGCTTGAGCGAGGTTCCGACGCCGCGAGACTGGATGCCGGTGATCAGCGCTGCCGCGACGCGGCCGGAGAGGAATGGGTCCTCGGAGACGTATTCGAAATTCCTGCCACACAAGGGTGATCGTTTGATGTTGATGCCTGGGCCGAGGAGGACCGAGACCTGTTCGGCTTTGGCCTCGTCGCCCAGAGCCTCACCGACCTGGCGGATGAGGTCGAGGTTCCACGACGAGCCCAACCCGACCGCCGGTGGGAAACATGTCGCTGGAATGCTGTGGCCGAGTCCGAGTGCGTCGCCGCCCTCGGGTTGTTTCCGGACTCCGTGCGGACCGTCGGTCAGGAGTATCGATTCGATTCCGGGAACGGACTGGCTGTGCCAGAAATCCGAGCCCGACGTCAACGACGCCTTCTCCTCGAGTGAAAGCCCGTCTACGTAATTCTCGGTCACGTCATTCCTCCCGGTGGCAGCTGTGAGTTCCACTCACCACCGTAGGGGGATTTTTCGGACTTCGGGGTGGGTCAGGACGGCGCCTTCGAGGTCAAGAACGCAACAACCATGTCGCCGAGCATTGTTCGAAGATGCTCACGATGCGTCGAGTCGGTCAGATCGCGGTCGAAGAGCGCTTTGAAGGTGTAACGATTGGCGATACGAAAGACGCAGTAACTGCTGATCAACATGTGAATATCGAGAGCATCTACGTCGGAGCGGAATGCTCCCGACTGCTGTCCGTCGTGGAGGATCTGCGAGACCAGGTCGGCGGCGGGGGCGCCGAGACCGCTGAGTAGCTCGGATTTCTCGATGTGCTCGCCGCGGAGCATGTTCTCGTTGGCTACCAGCCGAATGAAGTTCGGGTGTTGTTCGTGGTGGTCGAAGGTGAGTTCGGCCAAGGCGCGGACTGCTGCCGTGGGTTTCAATCCCTCGAGGTCGAGTTCACGTTCCTGCGCACGAATGACGCTGTACGCGTGTTCGAGGACGGACTTGTACAGCCCTTCCTTGTCGGTGAAGTAGTAGTAGATCATGCGCTTGGTGGTGTGAGTCTTGGTTGCGATCTCGTCCACTCGGGCGCCGGCAAAGCCTTTGTCGGCAAACTCCTCGGTGGCGACGGCGATGATGTTCACCCTGGTCAGATCGCTGTTTCGGCGTCGCTTCTCCGGCTTCGACACCACAGAGTTCACTGACTGCTCGGAAACCATGTGCTCACTCTATCTGTCAGCAGTTTGTCGACTTTGCTTGTCGAGTCCGCGTCGGGGGAGTAACGTCCAGTGAACTAACTCACTAGTTCGTACATTAGTTTCGAGCGTCAACCCCGAGGTGCCCCTGATGACTTCATCTCTACCGATTCTGGTCCTCAACGGGCCCAACTTGAATTTGTTGGGCCAGCGCCAACCGGAGTTCTACGGGAGAGACACGCTGGACGACGTAGTTTCCCGCTGTGAAGCGGCGGCCGCGAAGTTCGGAGCGGTGGTCGAGGCAAGGCAGTCGAACCACGAGGGCCAACTGATCGATTGGATCCACGAGGCCAGGGGAAACGTTGCGGGCATCGTCATCAATCCCGGTGGGTACTCGCATACCTCCGTTGCGTTGCGTGACGCTCTGGTCACACTCGATGCCCCCGTCGTGGAGGTGCACATCAGCAACATCCACAGTCGCGAAGAATTCCGTCACCACTCGTATGTCTCCGGCATCGCCGACGCCGTCATCTGCGGATTGGGAATCGACGGATACAGCGCCGCAGTCGAATTCGTCTGCATCCGAGAAGGGAAGAACTGATGAGCGATTCGATGCTCTGCGGTCTGATCGGCACCGGAATCGGAGCCTCTTTGACTCCGATCATGCACGAGGAAGAAGGGCGCAGGCAGGGTCTTCCGTACGTCTACCGCATCCTCGATCTCGACGTGATGGGCATGGCGCCGTCGGACATCGGTGAACTTCTCACCTATGCACGACGTTTCGGGTTCCGCGGCCTCAACATCACTCACCCGTGCAAGCAGTTGGTGATCGAGCACCTCGACGAGCTCTCGCCCGATGCGAGCCGGCTCGGCGCGGTGAACACGGTCCTCTTCGACTCCGGCAAGGCGATCGGACACAACACCGATTGGTCGGGCTTCGGCCGAAATTTCGACGACGGACTTCCCGGAGCACAGCTCGATCGCGTCGTGCAGCTCGGTGCCGGCGGAGCCGGTGCGGCGGTTGCCTATGCCGCGCTCACCCGTGGCGTCGGGACACTGACGTTGGTCGATTCGAGCCTGCCTCGCGCGCAGGAACTTGCACAAACCTTCGCGCAGCAGTTTCCGGCGCAGGTTGTCGAGGCGCGGCACACGAGCGACCTCGCCGAAGTGCTCGGCAAGGCAAACGGATTGATCCACGCGACGCCGATGGGAATGGCGGCTCATCCCGGAATGGCATTCTCGCCGGATCTGCTTCGCCCTGATCTGTGGGTGGCCGAAATCGTCTACCGTCCACTCGAAACCGAACTGTTGCGTCAGGCAAGGTTGATCGGAGCCCCGACGCTCAGCGGAGGCGGAATGACTGTCTTCCAGGCCGTCGACGCGTTCCGGATCTTCACGGGCATCGAGCCCGACAGTAAGCGCATGCTCGCGCACATGACGGAACTTGTACACGGCGAACAGACTGCGGCAGCGCTGTGAGTGCCCCGGTCCGGACGTCGATCGCGACGGTATCGCTCAGTGGCACTCTCGAGGAGAAGCTCGACGCCATCGCCGCTGCCGGCTTCGACGGCTTCGAGGTGTTCGAGCCGGATTTTGTTGCTTCGCCGTGGTCCCGAAGGAATTACGAACGAGGGCTGCGGATCTGGGCTTGACCCTCGATCTGTATCAGCCGTTCCGTGACTTCGACACGGTGGACGAGGCCCAATTTGCTCGGAATCTTGTTCGAGTGCAACGCAAATTCGAGCTCATGGATCAACTGGGGTGCGAGACGCTCCTGGTGTGCTCCTCGCCCCTGCCGACCGCAAGTCACGATGACGGTCAGTTGACAGAGCAATTCGGAGCTCTCGCCGAACTGGCGTCCGAGCACGGCAAGAAGGTTGCATACGAGGCGCTCGCGTGGGGTGCCCACGTCAACACGTACGGCCATGCGTGGCAGATCGTCGAGGGCGTCGACCATCCTTCGCTCGGTACCTGTCTGGACAGCTTTCACATCCTCTCGCGCGGTGACGATCCCGCCGGAATTCGCGAGATTCCCGGCGAGAAGATCTTCTTCCTCCAGTTGGCGGACGCTCCGTTCTTGGCGATGGACATCCTCCAGTGGAGCCGGCATCACCGAAACTTCCCGGGGCAGGGCAGCTTCGATCTCAATGCGTTCGCTCAGCATGTCTACGCCACCGGTTACGACGGACCGTGGTCGCTCGAGATCTTCAACGACGTATTCCGACGCGCGGACACCCAGCGGACGGCAATCGACGCTCATCGGTCGCTCCTCCATCTGGAAGAACAGGTCGCCGCCGCGAACCCTGCCGCCGGTGGACCCACGCTGTTCACCGCCCCGGAGCGCACCCCGCTCGAAGGGATCGTGTCTCTGCGAATCGCTGCGGGTCCGGCTAAACAGGACCAGGTGCACTCGATGCTCTCTCGCGTCGGTTTTCATCTGGTCGGACGGCACCACGATCACGACTTGCAGTTGTGGCGGCACGGACCGCTCACCGTTGCCGTCGACGCGACAGCGGGCACGGTGTGGACGGCGCCCGGGCTGCCCGCGGATCTGCCGGTTCTCACTCAGATCGGCATCAGGGCAACCGAACCCGAAGTGTGGGGAGAGCGCGCTCTGGCTCTCGAAGTACCGGCGACGCGCGTGCAGTTGCCCGGTTCGAGCGACGAGAACTCCGAGGTACCGGACGTCGTACGCTTGAAGGTCACCGATGCGACATCGATCGACCTTCGTGGCCCTGGCAGCGCTGCAGCGTGGGAATCGGCATTCGAGATCTACCCGCTGCCCGCCGAGCGCAATCGTGAACAGGGCGCAGTGTTCACCGGGATCGACCACGTGGCACTGGCAGTTCCGGCGGAGAGTTGGGACGGCATCATGCTGCTCCTGCGGTCCGTGTTCGAGATGCAACCGCACGAGGGGCAGGACGTCACCGATTCGGTCGGACTCATGCGGAGCCAGGCACTCACGCTCGTTCAGGACGGTGACGGACATACCCTGCGGATCTCACTGAACATGGTGGAGGGCAGTCGAAGCGGGCTGCCGACGGTCCGCCGCGGCGGCGTCAGCCACGTCGCTTTCGCGTGTGAGAACATCTTCGGTGCCGCTGCGTCCATGCAGGACTGGGGCTTTGCTCCGCTACCCATTTCCCCGAACTACTACGACGATCTGGACGCACGTTTCGGTCTGAATTCAGAACTGCTCGACCGGATGCGCAGCGCCGGAATCCTTTACGACGCGGACGCTCACGGCGAGTTCTTCCACCTGTTCACCCCGACCGTCGGGGGAGACCTGTTCTTCGAGGTCGTGCAGCGGGTGGGTGGATACGAGGGCTACGGGGAAGTTAACTCCGCTGTGCGACTGTCGGCTCAGTTGCGCGCGAGTTCGACGTGACCTCGACTCGGTGCGGGTGCGAGTAGATATTCATCGAATCGCCGCGGATGAAACCGGCGAGAGTCAGCCCGGACTCCTGCGCTAGTTCCACGGCCAGCGACGACGGCGCGGAGACAGCACCGAGGATCGGAATGCCGGCCATGACGGCCTTCTGGACGAGTTCGAACGACGCCCGACCGCTGACGATCAAGATCGTGTCGTAGAGGGGCACTCGGCCGTCGGTGATGGCCCAACCGATCACCTTGTCGACGGCGTTGTGACGGCCGACATCCTCGCGCAGTGCCAGGAGTTCGCCGGTGGCGGTGAACAATCCGGCCGCGTGCAGGCCACCGGTGCGCTCGAAGATCCGTTGGCTCTCCCGCAGTGTGACCGGCATGGCCGACAGGATGGTCGAGGTGACGGAAGTCGTGTCACCGACCAGCGGATGTCGCGTCGTGGTTCGGACGGCGTCGAGCGAGGTCTTGCCGCACACGCCGCACGCGGAACTGACGACGGTGTTCCGATCGGTGGTGTGGTCGGGCAACGGCACTCCGGGAGCGAGAGCGATGTCGAGGACGTTGTACGTGTTCGCACCGGATTCGTCGACGCCGTCGCAGTAGCGGACGACGCTCACGTCGTCGCGGGTGGCGATGACACCTTCGCTGAGAAGGAATCCGTGCACGAGGTCGACGTCGTTGCCGGGGGTCCGCATCGTCACTGCCAGCACCTGACCGCCCACTCTCATTTCGAGTGGTTCCTCGACGGCCAGCGTGTCGGGGCGCGTGACGACCCGATCACCCGAGATTCGAACGACCGGTGTTCGTGCGGTGACTCGTCCCATCTCAGGCGCCCGATGCTTCGAGTCGAACGGTGACGGCCTTCGACACCGGCGTGTTCGACTTGGCCGCAACGTGTTCGAGGGGAACGAGCGGATTTGTCTCCGGGTAGTACGCCGCAGCATTGCCGCGCGGGGTGTCGTAGGAGACGATGCGGAATTCCGTGACCCGACGCTCTTCGAGTGTGCCGTCGGGTGTTGTCCACTCGGACACGATGTCGACGAGATCGCCGTCACGGAATCCGAGCGCGGTGATGTCTTCGGCGTTGACGAGGATGACTTTGCGTCCGCCCTTGATGCCGCGGTATCTGTCGTCGAGGCCGTAGATCGTGGTGTTGTACTGGTCGTGGCTGCGCATCGTCTGCAGAATCAGGCGCCCACTCGGAGTGGGTATCCAGTGCAGGTCGTTCACGCCGAAGTTGGCTTTGCCGGTGTGCGTGCGGAACTCACGCGAGTCACGCGGCGGGTGGGGGAGTTGGAATCCGTCTGGCTCTCGAACGCGGGAGTTGTAGTTTTCGCAGCCTGGCACTACCCGTGAGATGGAATCGCGGATCAGGTCGTAGTTGCCCTCGAAGGCCGACCAGCGGACGGAGTGATCGTTGCCGAGTAGTTCGCGGGCGAGTTGGCAGATGATGGCGACTTCGCTACGCAGGTAGGGGCTGACCGGTGTGAGGCGTCCGCGCGACAGGTGCACCATGGACATCGAATCCTCCACGGAGACAAGCTGCTTTCCGCCGGCTTGGACGTCGAGGTCGGTGCGTCCGAGGGTGGGGAGGATGATCGCGGTCTGCCCGTGGACCACGTGACTGCGGTTCAGCTTGGTGGACACCTGCACGGTGAGTTCGCATTGACGCAACGCTGTTTCGGTCGCTGCGGTGTCCGGGCTTGCCTGGATGAAGTTGCCGCCCATCGCCATGAAGAAGCTTGCCTTGCCTGCGTTCATGGCGCGGATTGCGTCGACGGTGTCCCATCCGTGCTTGCGGGGACTCGAGATCGAGAACTCGGTGTCGAGCGCGGCCAGGAACTCTTCCGGCATCTTTTCCCAGATGCCCATCGTGCGGTCACCCTGGACATTGGAGTGTCCTCGCACCGGACAAACGCCGGCACCGGGTTTGCCCATCATTCCACGCATGAGCAGCAGGTTGACTGCTTCTTCGATGGTGGCGACTCCGTGTGTGTGCTGAGTGATCCCCATGGCCCAGCAGGTGACGGTTCGCTCGGATCGGGCAAGTGCGGCCGCCGTTTCCTCGAGCTGTGCCATCGACAGACCCGTTGCCTCGAGTACCGTGTCGAGATCGACCGCGCGGATGTGCTCCTCGTATTCGTCCCAACCGGCGCAGTACCGGTCGACGAAGGCACGGTCGACGACCGTCCCGGGAGCGCGATCTTCCTGCTCGAGCAGCAGCTTCCCCAGGCCTTGGAACAGCGCCATGTCGCCGCCCAGCCGGATCTGCAGGAACTCGTCCGCGATGTCGACTCCGTGCCCGATCACGCCGGACACCTTCTGTGGATCCTTGAACCTGCGCAATCCCGCCTCGGGCAGAGGATTGATGGCAATGATCTTGGCGCCGTTGCTCTTTGCCTTCTCCAGCGTCGAGAGCATTCGAGGGTGGTTGGTGCCGGGGTTCTGTCCGGCGATGAGGATGAGATCGGCGTTCTCGAGGTCGGGAACCGTCACCGAGCCTTTGCCGATGCCGATGGATTCGGTCAGTGCGCTTCCGGACGACTCGTGACACATGTTGGAACAGTCGGGCATGTTGTTGGTGCCGTAGCTGCGAATCATCAACTGGTAGAGAAACGCGGCTTCGTTGGACGTGCGACCGGAGGTGTAGAACACCGCTTCGTCCGGCGATGCGAGGCCGTTCAGATGTTCGGCGATCAGTGCGTACGCGCCGTCCCAGTCGATCGGCCGGTAATGGGTTGCTCCCGGCGTCAGGACCATCGGGTGCGTCAGTCGCCCCTGCTTTCCGAGCCAGTAGTCGGTCTTGCCTTCGAGATCGGCGATCGAGTGCTCCGCGAAGAATTCGGGTGTGACGGTGCGAAGCGTTGCTTCCTCGGCAACAGCCTTCGCTCCGTTCTCGCAGAATTCGGCGGGCTTGCGATGTCCGGGAGTCTCCGGCCACGCACACCCCGGGCAGTCGAAGCCGTGTCGCTGGTTGAGTCTGGTGAGCGTTCGGGCGGTCCGCAAGGCTCCCATCTGCTCGATTCCTCGTTGCAGCGACACCAGAACGGCCGGAACTCCGGCGGCGTAGTCCTTGGGGTGCGTGACTTCGAGATCCGATTCGTCGATGTCCTTCGAGGGGCCCTGGCGCGTCATGTCTCCATAGTGGCCCGAACGGCGCGGTACTGCCATCGAATGGGCCGGTCGAACTAGCCGGAATGAAGCTTTCATCGGCTAGCCTTACCTACCGAACCAGCAGACTTTAAGGGGTAGGAACATGGATCGAACGGACGCAGGTCGGCTGACCCGGCGCGGATTTCTGATCGGCACGTCGGGAGCGTTGCTGGCATTCGCCGCAGCCTGCTCCAGTTCGAACGACGAGGACACACCTCCCAGCGGTGACTCTGCGGAATCGATCACCCACAAGTTCGGGGCTACGGAGTTGCCCAAGGATCCGCAGCGGATCGTCAGTGTCGGATACAACGATCAAGATGCGATCCTGGCGCTCGGTGGGACCTTGGTCGGAACCTTCGACTGGTACGGCGATTACCCCTACGGAGTGTGGCCCTGGGCGCAGCCGCTGCTGAACGGGGCGACTCCCGAGATCATCGGAACTGCGGGCACCACCATTCAGATGGAGAAGGTCGCTGCCACGACACCCGACCTCATTGTCGGCACCTACTCCGGGCTCACTCAGGCGCAATACGACAAACTCAGTGCCATTGCGCCGACGGTGGCGCAGCCCAAGGAGTTCGCGGATTACGGAATCCCCTGGCAGAACCAGACGACCATCATCGGCGAAGCGTTGGGGCAGCAGGGTAAGGCCACCGAGCTGATCGCCGGCGTCGACCAGAAGTTCGCCGACGTGAAGACGGCCAATCCGGCGTTTGCCGGCAAGACCGTTCTGGTCGGCGCGTTGAAGGGGCCGGGGCAGTTCGGGGTCTACGGACCGGAAGACCCGAAGGTGCGGTTCTTCACCGAACTCGGATTCGTGAATCCGCCTGTCACCGATCAGATCACGGGTAACTTCGCCGAGATCAGCACCGAGCAACTCTCGCTCGCGGACGTCGACGTACTCGTCTGGTACGCCGGTGGCGGCTACGGCGACAAGCTTCGCGCGGAGCTGGACAAGACCCCGATCTACCAGGAACTCGACGTCGTGAAGGACGGCCGCGCGATCATTCTGGAAGACGCTGCTGCCGAAGCCATGACGTGGAGCACCGTACTGAGCTTGCCGTACGCGCTCGAACAGATTCCGCCGCGGATTGCGGGCTTGCTCGTCTGATCGGTTCAAGGACAGCGCTGTTCAAAGTCCAGTGATTCGGACAGTCGGCGGTACTCTCGCCTCATGGGTGTACACGTACGGCCGGCTGTCCGATCCGATATTCCGGCACTGTCGGCAGTGTTGGCCGAGGCGTTCGAAGATGATCCCTTGATGGCGTGGATGTTGCCGGACGAGGCCACCAGGGCTGATCGCCTGACGAAACTGTTTGCCGCAGAAGCTCGTTACCACCACCTCGCCGGGGGCGGCGTCGAGGTGGCCACCGACGACAACGGCCTGATCGGCGGGGCAACTCTGTGGGATCCGCCGGGGCGGTGGAAGCAGTCGTGGATTTCCGGGCTCGTGAGCCTGCCCGCAATGGTGCGTGTCTTCGGCAGGGGGCTTCGACACGCGGCCGAGGTCAGCTCCGTTCTCGAAGGAGCACACCCGAATTCGCCGCACTGGTATCTCGCGACCGTCGGGACCGGCAGCGCGGCGCGCGGTGGGGGATACGGCAAAGCGCTGCTGAACTCTCGGTTGGAGCGTTGTGACCGTCAACATGTCGACGCTTACCTCGAGAGCAGCAAGGAATCGAACATCCCGTACTACAACCGCTTCGGTTTCGAAGTGACCCGTGACATCGTCATGCCAGGCGGCGGGCCGACGATCTACGCAATGATGCGTCAACCGCGGGGCGCGTGATACGAACTAGTGGTGACCCAGATTCCCGAGCTCCACGCAGGCACACCGTTCGACGAACTCGACGACTACATCGCTCTGGCCAGGTTGTCCGGCCTGGTGTTGTCACCTGACGGCTCGCTGCTGATCTGCGCGCGCGCCGTTCTCGACGACAAGAGCGCCGAATACGTGTCCTCGTTGTGGGAGATCGACCCGGAAGGCCGGCGTCCTGCGCGTCGGTTGACCTGGGGTTCGACCAGCGAGTCCGGTGCTGCCTTCGCGTTCGACGGCGACGTGCTCTTCACTGCCACGCGAGCCGTGCCGGGCGAGAGTGATCCGCAACCAGCACTCTGGCGCCTACCAGCGGCGGGCGGAGAAGCTCAGCTGCTGATCTCGCGTCCCGGTGGTGTCTCGTCGGTATCAGCGGCGAAGGCGGCGCCGACGTTCGTGGCCCAGACGTCGGTCATGGCTTCGGCGATCAGCCTCGACCAGGACGATCAGGTGCGATCGGCGCGCAAGGACAAGAAAGTCACGGCGATGCTGCACACCGGTTATCCGGTGCGCCACTGGGACCACGACCTGGGCCCCGATCATCCGCATCTGGTTGTGGCCGAGACGGATTCGAAGGAATCCGTCGAGTTGCGGGACATCACACCGACGGCAGGCGCAGCGCTGCGGGAGACGTCGACCACGATTTCCGACGATGGTCTCTTCGTCGTGACCACGTGGACTGTCGGCGATGCGAGTGCCGCCCGCCGATCGACGTTGGTTCGGATCGACACGGTGACCGGTGACCGAGTCACGCTTGTCGACGAGGCCGACGCGGACGTCTACAACCCGGTGCTCTCGCCGGACGGAACCAAGCTCGCGTTCATCCGGGAGACACTCACCACACCGGAGTCCGCACCACGAATGACTCTGCAGCTCTACGACTTCGGATCCGGTGCCGTGACCGGCGTCGCCGACGGCTGGGATCGCTGGCCTACCTCACTTGCCTGGCTACCCGACGGATCCGGGCTGGTCGTCACCGCTGACGACGGCGGCCGCGGTCCGATCTTCACCATCGACCTGTGGGGCCAACCAGTGCGCCTGACAGCCGACGACGCGGCGTACACCGACGTTCGAGTGGCGCCGGACGGTGAGTCGATCTACGCGTTGCGAGCCTCGTACGAAGCGCCCCCGCACGTGGTGCGGGTCGATCTGCGATCAGGTGAGATCACCGCACTTCGTGGGCCCGACACTTTGCCGGAGCTGCCGGGAACACTGACCGAGATCACCGCGCGTGCCGAGGACGGTTCGACGGTGCGTAGCTGGTTGGCGCTGCCGACGGGCGCCGCGCCGCATGCACCGGTGCCATTGCTTCTCTGGGTCCACGGCGGCCCACTCGGTTCGTGGAACACCTGGTCCTGGCGGTGGAATCCGTGGCTGCTCGTCGCCAAGGGCTATGCAGTACTGCTACCAGATCCCGCGCTCTCGACCGGATACGGCCAGGACTTCGTCCAGCGGGGGTGGGGTCAGTGGGGCAAGGCGCCCTTCACCGATCTGATGGCGATCACCGATGCTGCTGTCGCCCAGCCCGAGATCGACCCCAAGCGAACCGGCGCGATGGGTGGTTCGTTCGGTGGTTACATGGCCAACTGGATTGCCGGACATACCAACCGTTTCGACGCCATCGTCACCCACGCGAGTCTGTGGGCACTCGATCAATTCGGCCCGACGACGGACGCTGCCTGGTACTGGCAGCGCGAGATGTCGCCTGAGATGGCCGTCGAGAATTCGCCGCATCTGTACGTCGCGGACATCACGACTCCGATGCTGGTCATCCATGGCGACAAGGACTACCGGGTTCCGATCGGTGAGGGCTTGCGACTCTGGTACGAACTGCTTGCCGAGTCAGGTCTGCCCGCCGACGACGACGGGAAAACGGACCATCGCTTCCTCTACTTCCCCGACGAGAATCATTGGGTGCTCAAGCCGCAGCACACCAAGATCTGGTACGAGGTGGTCACCGCGTTCCTCTCCGAGCACGTTCTCGGCGAAGATGTCGCGCTACCGGAGATTCTGGGCTGAACCCGCGCGTGCCTCGTTCGGATGAAACACCGAACGAGGCACGAGCGTCTTCGCGTGGATCCGGACCGGAATCAGGCGCCGGGGCAACGAACGGTGTACGACCACTCGGTGTGGTCAGGGCCCGTGACGCGAACCAGAACGGACGACGCCCCACCGGCGGGCACGTTGACGACAGCTGAACCAGTTCCCTCGTTGATGTTGTCGCCGATGTATCCGGTGCTGTGGATCAACCGACCTTCGTAGTACACCTCGATCAGGTCCGGGACGTTTTCGGTCTCGTAGCCGAGCACGAACGAGGTCGGGCCACCGCGGCCGAGTTCGTGCTTGGTGCTGGTGATTCCTGCGCCGCCCGAGACGGTCGAGGCGTCGCAGCGCTGCGTGGGCGCAAACGATCCGCCGCCGCCGCTGCCGCTGGCCAGGCCACTGAGAATGTCCCTGACGTTGCCACTGGCCAGGCCGTTGACGATGTCCGTCGCGCTCGTCGAGCCGGCGTTCAGGCCGCCGAGGACGTCGTTGAGGTTCCCAGTGGCGATCCCGCCGACGATGTCACCCACGCTGCCGCTGGCGATGCCGTTTGCGATGTCGTTCCCGATATCGCCGACGCTTCCGTTGATCGTGGCGCTGCCACTGTCGATGCTTCCTTGCACACTTTCTTCGATGCCGGGGGCAGCAGACGCAGTCGCCGGAAGCACGAGGGCAACCGCGGCTCCGATCGTCGCGGCCGCCGCCAAGGTTCGAACGCCGGGACGGCGAGAACTCCAGTTGTTCAACATATTTGCTCCACAGGTCGTTGGTCGGTCGTCCTTCAGAGCGATCCTGTCAGCGGAGCGGATCGGTGAATATCGTTTGTTCGGCTGACCCCGGACTGCGGGGCAGTCGTTCGTGTGCGCTGCGGCGGCCGACGGGCGAATTCGTTCACGACGGGGGAGTCATTAGGATCAAGTGGTGACCAGTGCAGCTCCAGAGAACCCCCAGACCCCCGCCGACGCCCTACCCAAGAGCTGGGACCCCAGCGCGGTAGAGGCCGATCTGTATCAAGGCTGGGTAGACGCCGGGTACTTCCAGGCCGACGCGACCAGCGACAAGCCCGGCTACTCCATCGTGCTGCCGCCCCCGAACGTCACCGGCAGCCTGCACATGGGCCATGCCCTGGATCACACCCTCATGGACGTGCTCAGCCGTCGCAAGCGGATGCAGGGCTACGAGGTGCTGTGGCTGCCAGGCATGGACCACGCCGGTATCGCCACGCAGTCCGTCGTCGAGAAGCAACTCGCTGCCGACGGAAAGACCAAGGAAGATTTCGGCCGCGAGCTGTTCATCGACAAGGTCTGGGACTGGAAGCGCGAATCCGGTGGAACCATCGGTGGCCAGATGCGGCGCATCGGTGACGGCGTCGACTGGAGTCGTGATCGTTTCACGATGGACGAGGGCCTCTCCCGCGCCGTCCAGACCGTCTTCAAGCGCATGTTCGACGAGGGCCTGATCTACCGCGCCGAGCGTCTCGTGAACTGGTCGCCGGTGCTGCAGACCGCGATCTCCGACATCGAGGTGAAGTTCGAGGACGTCGAGGGTGAGCTGGTTTCCCTGCGCTACGGCTCGCTCGACGACAACGAGCCGCACGTCATCGTCGCGACCACTCGCGTCGAGACGATGCTCGGTGACACCGCAGTAGCGGTCCATCCCGAGGACGAGCGCTACAAGCACCTCATCGGCACCACTCTCGATCATCCGTTCACCGGGCGTCAGATCCCGATCATCGCCGACGACTACGTCGACCCCGAGTTCGGAACCGGCGCTGTGAAGATCACGCCGGCTCACGATCCCAACGACTTCGAGATGGGCCTGCGGCACAACCTGCCGATGCCCACAATCATGGACAAGACCGGCAAGATTGCCGACACCGGAACCGAATTCGACGGAATGGACCGCTTCGAGGCTCGCGTCAAGGTTCGCGAAGCTCTCGCCGAGCAGGGACGCGTCGTCGCCGAGAAGCGCCCGTACCTGCACAGCGTCGGGCACTCCGAGCGCAGTGGCGAGGCCATCGAGCCTCGTCTCTCGTTGCAGTGGTGGGTCAAGGTCGAGACGCTCGCCAAGGCTGCGGGTGACGCGGTTCGCAACGGGGACACCGTCATTCACCCGGCGAGCCAGGAGCCACGCTGGTTCGACTGGGTCGACAACATGCATGACTGGTGCATTTCCCGTCAGCTCTGGTGGGGTCACCGCATTCCGGTCTGGTACGGCCCCGAGGGTGAAGTTGCGTGCTTCGGTCCTGACGAAACGGCGCCGGAAGGCTGGGTCCAGGATCCCGACGTCCTCGATACCTGGTTCTCCTCCGGACTGTGGCCCTTCTCGACGATGGGCTGGCCGGACAACACGCCCGAACTCGAAAAGTTCTATCCCACCAGCGTTCTCGTCACCGGCTACGACATCCTGTTCTTCTGGGTCGCCCGCATGATGATGTTCGGCACCTACGTGTCCGAGGACGAGTCGATCACCGCCGGTCCGGGTAAGTCCGGCGCGCAGATGCCGTTCAAGGACGTGTTCCTGCACGGACTGGTCCGCGATCAGTACGGCAAGAAGATGTCGAAGTCTCGCGGCAACGGTATCGACCCACTCGACTGGGTCGATCGTTTCGGCGCCGACGCCCTGCGATTCACACTTGCACGCGGCGCCAACCCGGGCAGCGACCTGTCCGTCGGTGAGGATTCGGCGCAGTCCTCGCGCAACTTCGCGACCAAGTTGTTCAACGCGACCAAGTTCGCTCTGATGAACGGCGCTGCTCCCGCGCCGCTGCCCGCTCGAAGCGAACTGACCGACGCCGATCGTTGGATCCTCGACCGTCTCGACACGGTCCAGGCCGAGGCGGACGCCGCATTCGATCGCTACGAGTTCAGCAAGGCGTGCGAAGGCCTGTTCCACTTCGCGTGGGACGAGGTCTGTGACTGGTACCTCGAACTCGCCAAGGTGCAGTTCGCCGCCGACGAGGCCGTCGCCGCGAACACCCGCGCCGTGCTCGGCAACGTTCTCGATGCACTGCTCCGCCTCCTGCACCCGGTCATTCCGTTCGTGACCGAAACCCTGTGGAAGGTGCTCACCGGCGGCGAGTCCGTGGTCGTCGCCGAATGGCCCGTGTTGTCCGGTGAGGCAGTCGACGCCCAGGCCGCAACCAGGATCGAAGACACGCAGAAGCTGATCACCGAGGTGCGACGATTCCGAAACGATCAGGGACTCAAGCCTTCCCAGAAGGTCCCGGCTCGTGCGTCCGGGCTATCGGAGGCCGGCATGGACGGCCAGTTCGCCTACGTGGCGGCGCTGGCCAAGCTGACCGAACCCGAAGAGGGATTCACCGCGTCGATCTCCGTCGAGGTGCGCCTGAGCCAGGGCACCGTCACTGTCGACATCGACACCTCGGGCACCATCGACCTCGGCGCGGAGAAGAAGCGGCTCGAAAAGGACCTCGCGGCAGCGCAGAAGGAGCTCGTCACCGCTGACAACAAGCTGGCGAACGAGGCCTTCCTGGCGAAGGCGCCCGACGCCGTCGTCGACAAGATCAAGACACGTCGCCAGATCGCCGTCGAAGAGATCGAGCGCATCACGGGACGTCTGAAGGAGTTGGCCGACAAGTGAGTTCGTACGAGCCGTCCCAATTCGACGCTCAGAGTTCGGTTCCGACTCCGGTCGACATCGCCGAACTGGCGCTGGTGGAAGCAGAACTCGACAAGCGTTGGCCCGAGACCAAGATCGAGCCGTCACTGACTCGCATCGAGGCGCTCATGGATGTCCTGGGCTCGCCTCAGCACAACTATCCGTCGGTGCACGTCACGGGAACCAACGGTAAGACGTCGGTGACGCGCATGATCGATTCGTTGATGACGGCTCTGCATCGTCGCACCGGGCGAACCACCAGCCCTCATCTGCAGATCGCGACCGAGCGGATCAGCATCGACGGTCATCCGATCTCGCCGCGGCTCTACGTGGACACGTTCCGCGAGATCGAGCCGTACGTGCAGATGATCGACGCACAGTCGGAGGAAGCCGGGGGACCGGCGATGAGCAAGTTCGAAGTGCTCACCGCCATGGCCTATGCGGCCTTCGCGGAGGCGCCGGTCGACGTCGCCGTGGTCGAGGTCGGCCTCGGCGGACGCTGGGACGCCACCAACGTGATCGACGGGCAGGTTGCGGTGATCACCCCGATCAGCCTCGATCACGCCGAGTACCTGGGCACCGACCTGGCCGGGATCGCGGAGGAGAAGGCCGGGATCATCAAGAAGGGCCGCGAGGACCTGGTTCCGGTGGACACCGTCGCGATCATCGCCGAGCAGACTCCCGAAGTCATGGAGGTATTGCTGCGGCGTGCTGTCGAGGTGGAGGCCGCGGTCGCTCGTGAAGGCTCGGAGTTCAAGGTGCTTGCTCGCCAGATCGCGGTGGGCGGACAGCAGCTCGAACTTCAAGGCTTGAGCGGTGTGTACACCGACATCTTCCTCCCCCTTCACGGTGAGCATCAGGCGCACAACGCCGCGCTCGCGCTCGCTGCCGTAGAAGCGTTCTTCGGTGCCGGTCCGGATCGACAACTGGATCAGGATGCAATCCGCAACGGGTTCGCCTCGGTCGTCAATCCCGGTCGCCTCGAACGTGTTCGGAGTGCGCCGACGGTCTTTCTCGACGCCGCCCACAATCCAGACGGTGCTCGCGCTCTCGCGGCCGCACTGGCCGCCGAGTTCGACTTCCGCAAGCTCGTGGGAGTGGTCAGCGTCATGGCGGACAAGGACGTCGACGCCATCTTGACTGCATTCGAATCCGTCTTCGACGAGATCGTCGTCACCCACAACGGGTCACCCCGGGCGATGGACGTCGAAGAACTGGCGAACATCGCCGTCGCGAAGTTCGGCGACGAGCGCGTCGTCGTTGCGCCGGTGCTTGCCGACGCCTTGGAAGTCGCGATCGAAATCGCCGAGCAGGTCGCCGAACCCGGTGAGGCCGTATCAGGGGCGGGTGTGGTGGTGACGGGATCCGTCGTGACCGCAGGCGCCGCCCGCACGCTGTTCGGAAAGGACCCCGCGTGAGTACCCCGTCAGATGCCAATCCCGAGTCCGGAGACCACGAGCCCGGAGACACTGCCGGCGAATTCGGGCCGCCGACCAAGGACCCGTGGAAAAGCTTCCGCGGAGTGATGGCCGGAACCCTGATCCTCGAGGCGATCGTCGTGCTGCTGGCTTTGCCGGTTGTCGCGGTCGTCGGCGGAGGCCTCACCGCGGCCTCCGCGGGATTCATCATCGGGTTGGCGGTACTGATGATTCTGGGTGCGGGCATCCAGGGCAAGCCGTGGGCGATGGGGTTCAACGTCGCGCTGCAGGTGATCCTTCTGTTCGGTTTCTTCGTCCACCCGTCGATCGCCGGTGTGGCGATCACCTTCGGGATCGTCTGGGGATACCTCGTCTACCTGCAGAGAGACATCAAGCGCCGGATGGACAAGGGCCTGCTTCCCGGTCAGCGGGACTGACCATTTAGGCTGTCCGCTGTGACTGAGCGCACCCTCGTACTGATCAAGCCCGACGCCGTTGCCCGTGGATACGTAGGAGAAATCCTCAGCCGTATCGAGCGCAAAGGCCTGACAATTGCAGCACTCGACCTCCGCGTAGCTTCCGAAGAGGTGGCTGGTAGCCACTACGCAGAACACGCCGAGCGTCCGTTCTACCCGAGCTTGTTGGAGTTCATCACCTCCGGTCCGCTGGTGGCCGCAGTGCTCGAAGGCCCCCGAGCCATCGCTGCTTTCCGTCAGTTGGCCGGCGGAACCGACCCGGTCGACAAGGCTCTTCCGGGTACGATCCGCGGCGACTTCGGACTCGAAGCGCAGCAGAACCTCGTTCACGGCAGCGACTCCGTGGAGTCGGCAGAGCGTGAAATCGCTCTGTGGTTCCCCGCGCTGTCGTCCATCTGAATCTCCGATCAGGCCTCGGCCCACATGAACGGGCCTTCGGCCCACATCTCCACAGCGAATTCTCGGCACGTATCCCACATCGGTGCGCCCTTTGCAGTTGCAGGCGCGTTGGTGTGGGATACTGCTTTCAGTTGAACCGCAATTTGTTTTACGCACGTTCAACCGGATGACACCTAGGTTCGATGCCCTTTCATCGCTGCTCCAGGTCAACAGGAAATCCCTGGACCTCTGCACGCTGGATGATCAGGCGCTCGCGCACAGGACAACGGCCATCCAGCCAGGCACTTCATGTGCTCGCAGTGAATAACGGGCATTGCGGACCATGCGGAGCGAGACCTTACAATCTCGTACTCACTTCTGAGTGCGAGTACACACAGCACGCTCCCGCGTGGCCGCGTGACAACTCGACTTCTGGGTTGGACGCGCCCGGGGGCTGAGGAGACTTACGTGGCCGATCAATCCCCAACCGAATCAGATTCCAGCACCACCCCGGAATTTCCCGACAAGATGCGCGTACACGCGCTGGCGAAGTTGCTCGGCGTCACCAGCAAGCAGGTCCTTGCCGAAGCCGCAGCGCTCGGTACCGAATTGCGCAGCGCGCAGTCGAGTCTCCACCGTGACGTCGCTCAGCGGATTCATGCCTCGTTGGCTTCCGCGGCCGAGGCCATCGAGCCCGTCGTCGCCGAGCTCGACACCCTCATCGACCCGGTTGTCGAGGCGCCTGTTGTCGAGGAGCCTGCTGCAGAAGCTCCCGTGGAGGCTCCTGTTGCAGAGGCTCCGGCCGCGAAGCCTGTCAGGGCTCGTCGCACCCGCAAAAAGGTCGTCGTCGAAGAACCTGCAGCAGAAGAAGCAGTGGATCCGGCTGTCGCCGAGATCAGCGCTGGACTCGACGCCGCTGCTGCGCTGCAGAGCAAGGAAGCCGAGCAGTCCGATCTGTTCACTTCCTTCGAGGCGCCGCAGACCCATCAGCCCGAGGTGGCTCCCGCCGCGCCGCAGGTCCCGCTGTTCCTGCAGCCGGATCTCGAAGCCGCCGAGGTAGCTCCGCGTCGCCGTCGCGCACGCCGCGAGCCTGCTGCACCGGCGGTCGTCGAAGAGAAGCAGACAACCGCGGAAGCCGAAACCGTCGTTCCCGAGGCAGCGCCGGTTGCAGTTCCTGCCGTCGAAGAGCCGGCTGTGACCGCACCGCAAACCGAGGGCGAGAGCGCCGAGTCCGAGGACGAGGACGACGATCAGCCGCGTCGCCGTCGTCGTGGACGCCGTGGACGTGGACGTGGTCGCGGTGAACAGGGTGGTGAGCAGGGTTCGGACGAAGAGTCGGATACCGCTACCGAATCGGAGCAGGAATCTGCCCCTGCGGCAGTCGAGAAGCAAACCGACGACGCTGCCGGCGAAGAATCCGGTGATAAGTCCGAGTCCACCGCTGATGCGGATTCCGAGAATGCCGACGATTCCGATCTCGATGCCGACGGATCGAGCCGCCGTCGCCGCCGTCGTCGTCGTCGCAAGACCGGCACCGACGGCGCCACCGACGCGACTGCGACGTCCGAGGACGATCCGCCGAACACCGTCGTTCACGAGCGCGAACCTCGCAACAAGACCCGCGTCAAGGACGAGGTCCAGGGCATCAGTGGTTCGACACGTCTGGAAGCGAAGCGCCAGCGTCGCCGCGACGGTCGTGACGCCGGCCGACGTCGCCCACCGATCCTGACCGAGTCGGAGTTCCTCGCGCGTCGTGAGGCCGTCGATCGCGTCATGGTCGTGCGCGATCGGGCAGACAGCGGTCAGCCGCATGCGACTACACAGGTAGCAGTCCTCGAAGACGGAGTGCTGGTCGAGCACTTCGTCACCAACTCGGCGTCCGCGTCGATGGTCGGCAACGTGTACCTCGGACGTGTCCAGAACGTGCTCCCCAGCATGGAAGCTGCGTTCATCGACATCGGGCGTGGCCGCAACGGTGTTCTCTACGCCGGTGAGGTGAACTGGGAGGCCGCCGGTCTCGGTGGCAACTCGCGCAAGATCGAGCAGGCCCTCAAGCCGGGCGATCAGGTGCTCGTTCAGGTCAGCAAGGATCCGGTCGGTCACAAGGGTGCTCGACTGACCACACAGATTTCGCTTGCCGGTCGTTTCCTCGTCTACGTGCCCGGTGGTACGTCCACGGGTATCAGCCGCAAGCTTCCGGACACCGAGCGCAAGCGTCTCAAGGAAATCTTGCGCGACATCGTGCCCGCCGACGCGGGCGTGATCATTCGCACGGCGTCCGAGGGCGTCAGCGAAGAAGAGTTGGCGCGCGACGTGACTCGTCTGCAGGCTCAGTGGGCCGGCATCGAGGAGCAGGCTGCGGCTGCGGACACCGGTAAGTCCGGCAACCCGCAGGCGCTGTACGAAGAGCCTGACATGCTGGTCAAGGTCATTCGTGATCTGTTCAACGAGGACTTCTCCAAGCTGGTCATCGAGGGCGAGAAGGCGCACACGACGGTCGAGAACTACATCAACTCCGTTGCGCCCGACCTGCTTCCGCGGCTCGAGAAGTACACGCCGAACAACGGTATCGACGTCTTCGCGGCTCGCCGTATCGACGAGCAGTTGGCCAAGGCACTCGATCGCAAGGTGTGGCTGCCGTCCGGCGGCACCCTGGTGATCGACCGCACCGAGGCCATGACCGTCGTCGACGTCAACACCGGCAAGTTCACCGGAGCCGGCGGAAACCTCGAAGAGACCGTCACCCGTAACAACCTCGAAGCGGCCGAGGAGATCGTTCGCCAGATGCGCCTGCGGGACATCGGCGGAATGATCGTCGTCGACTTCATCGACATGGTTCTCGAATCGAACCGGGACCTGGTCCTGCGTCGGCTCACCGAATGCCTGGGTCGCGATCGCACGCGCCATCAGGTGTCGGAGGTCACGTCACTCGGGCTCGTGCAGATGACGCGCAAGAAGTTGGGCACCGGATTGGTCGAGGCCTTCTCGACCACCTGTGAGCACTGCCACGGCCGCGGCATCATCGTCCATTCCGAGCCCGTCGAGGTGAAGTCCTCGGACGACGGAGGATCGCGTTCGGGCTCGCAGCGCAGTGATTCCGGTACCTCGCGCAAGAACAAGCGTGGCCGCGGAGACAAGTCGGCTTCGACCGAGTCCAACGGACAGGAAGCTCCGGCGCCGGAGGTTCCGGCCGTCGACGCGACGGTCAAGCGGGCTCATCCGGTGGCATTGGCGATGGCCTCGCATCACCACGACGACGACGAGACCGTCGCGGCCGACTCGACCGAGTCTGATTCCGCCGGTGTGTCTTCGGGGGACGATGCATCCAAAAGTGCCGATCGGCAACAAGATCGGCCGATCGATACTCCTGCTGCTGCTGAGCACCATGACGTTCCTGTTGTGGACTCTGCTGCGGAAGAAGTATCCGCAGTGGACAACGAGTCGGCCGCAGCTTCGACCGAAGCAGCTCCGCGCGGTCGTCGGCGTAGTCGCCGGGCGTCGCGGGCAGCGTCGGCACCGGTTGCCGAGGCAGCTCCCGAGGTGGGCACGGTCTTCGTGATTCCGACTCCGGAACCCGTGGTGGACGCGGTCGCGGAAAACGTTCCGGCTCCGGCCACCGAAGTTCCGGCTGAGGAAGAAGTTGTCGTCGTCAAGAGACCCCGTCGCAGGCGTGCAGCAGCACGTCCCGCAGGGCCTCCGGTAGACGGAGAGTAAGAACTACTGGCTTTCGGTCGGTTGGATGACTTCGCGATGAGCGAGGACATCCAACCGTTATCCGAAGTTTCAGCTGGTAGAAGCAGTACAGAGTAGTGAGCACCACCCCTCGGCGGGGCGGTTTGACCCTGACGGTTGCTTTCCCGTAACCTTGGAGGGTCGCCACCCGGCGGTAGAGATTCCGTGTGCCTAGAGTGTGCGTGAATGTCCCGGTACGTCAGTGCCGAGCCGAGGTGACATAAACCAGACCAGTCGCGATGCATTTGAAGCCTCAGGCAGCAGCGCGAGCAAGTTCGAAGAAGCAAGGGGTAGCCCTCCGATGGCAACGTACGCGATCGTCAAGACCGGCGGAAAGCAGTACAAGGTCGCTGTTGGTGACCTCGTCAAGGTCGAGAAGATCGAGGGTGAGCCCGGCACTGCTGTCTCGCTTGCTCCCGTTCTCGTGGTCGACGGATCCGACCTGACCACCGACGCGGCCAAGCTGGCCAAGGTCGCAGTCACCAGTGAGATCGTCGAGCACACCAAGGGCCCGAAGATCCGCATCCACAAGTTCAAGAACAAGACCGGTTACCACAAGCGTCAGGGCCACAGGCAGCCGATCACGGTGCTCAAGGTCACGGGCATCAAGTAACCAGTTCTTTCTAGCTAATTTCACCCGAGGAGGGTCAATAGCATGGCACATAAGAAGGGTGCATCCAGCTCCCGTAACGGTCGCGATTCAAACGCCCAGCGCCTCGGCGTGAAGCGCTTCGGCGGCCAGTCGGTCAGCGCAGGCGAAATCCTGGTTCGCCAGCGCGGCACGCACTTCCACCCCGGCGTCAACGTCGGCCGTGGCGGCGACGACACCCTATTCGCTCTCGCTGCCGGTGCAGTCGAGTTCGGCCAGAAGCGTGGACGCAAGACCGTGAACATCGTTCCGGCCGTCGTTGCGGCTGAGGTCTAGTCTTTCTCGCTAGTTGTGCGTCATCGGTTCTACTTCGGTAAGCCGGTTCTGCTTTCGGTAAGAGAGTGACGCGTTCCAAGCTCCCGATAGGGGCGGACCAGGGTTGAAATAACCCGGTCCGCCCCTATCGTTTGTTTAAGCAGTACCCGTTTTGCCCCGAGCAACCCTGCTCACCAGAAGTTCAGCTCATCGCGTGAGACCCGCAATTGACTGAGGAAGGATCCGGCAGTCATGTCCCGATTCATTGACCGTGTTGTGCTGCACGTCAGCGCTGGAAAAGGCGGCAATGGTTGCGCCTCCGTACACCGCGAGAAGTTCAAACCGCTCGGCGGTCCGGACGGTGCCAACGGAGGTCGCGGTGGCGACGTCATCCTCGTGGTCGACGAGAACATCCACACCCTCCTCGACTTTCACTTCCATCCCAACGCGAAGGCGACCAACGGCAAGCAGGGCGCCGGCAGTAACCGCGAGGGTGCAAACGGTGAAGACCTCATCCTCAAGGTTCCGGATGGAACTGTGGTTCTCGATACCGACGGCAACGTGCTTGCCGACCTCGTGGGAGTCGGTTCACGCTTCGACGCCGCTCAGGGCGGCCGCGGCGGACTCGGCAACGCAGCACTCGCCTCGAAAGCCCGCAAAGCTCCCGGTTTCGCACTCCTCGGTGAGGACGGTGTCGAGCGTGACCTGGTTCTCGAACTCAAGTCGGTAGCCGACGTCGGTCTGCTCGGATTCCCCTCCGCCGGTAAGTCCTCGCTTGTGTCCGTTCTCTCTGCGGCCAAGCCGAAGATCGCCGACTACCCCTTCACAACTCTGGTCCCCAACCTCGGCGTCGTCTCGAGCGGTGACACCACCTTCACCGTCGCCGACGTGCCCGGGCTGATCCCCGGTGCAAGCGAAGGCCGCGGTTTGGGCCTGGACTTCCTGCGCCACATCGAACGCTGCGCCGTATTGGCGCACGTGATCGACTGCGCCACCCTCGATCCGGGACGTGACCCGATCTCCGACATCGACGCCCTGGAAGCAGAGCTGGCCGCGTACACGCCCGCGCTCTCCGGCGACTCGGGACTCGGTGACCTCGACAAGCGCCCGCGCGTCGTCATCCTCAACAAGACCGACGTTCCCGAGGCCGCCGAATTGGCCGAAATGGTCACGCCTGAGATCGAAGCTCGCGGATGGCCGGTCTTCACCATCTCGGCGGTGAGCCGAGAAGGATTGCGACCGTTGACATTCGCGCTGGCGAAGATGGTCCGCGACTACCGCGAAGCTCATCCGAAGCCCGAGCCGAAGCGCCAGGTCATTCGCCCGGTCAAGGTCAAGGATTCCAGCTTCACCATCGAGAAGGATCCCGATATTCCCGGTGGGTTCGTCGTCCGAGGCACCCGCCCGGAGCGGTGGATTCGTCAGACCGCCTTCGACAACGACGAGGCCGTTGGTTACCTCGCCGACCGTCTTGCTCGATTGGGCGTCGAGGACGCATTGGTCAAGAAGGGCGCTCAGCCAGGAGCTTCCGTCACCATCGGCGACGTCAGCTTCGAGTGGGAGCCGATGACGCCGGCCGGTATCGATCTGACCCGCACGGGCCGTGGAACCGACCCGCGTCTCGATCAGGTGGAGCGCATCGGCGCCGACGAGCGCAAGCACGCGCGTCGTGTCCGCCGCGGCTTGCTCGACGAAGACGCCTGACCCACGCGATTTCAGGACGAAAACCGAAGAGAGGGAACGGGACTGTGCTCGGGTCCACCAGGGAGTCGATAGCGTCGGCTCACAGTATCGTCGTGAAGATCGGGTCGTCTGCGCTCACCAGTCTGGTGGCGGGACTCGATACTCACCGACTCGACCTGTTGGCCGATGCCATCGAGTCTCGCATGCGTGCGGGTTCCGATGTCGTCGTCGTCTCGTCCGGTGCCGTCGGCGCCGGACTGGCGCCGCTGGGACTGACCAAGCGGCCTCGCGATCTCGCGACCAAGCAGGCTGCGGCCAGCGTCGGTCAGTTGGCTCTGGCTCACGCCTGGGGTACGTCGTTCGCCCGTTACGGCCGTACCGTCGGGCAGGTTCTACTCACGGCTGACGACATCGCTCGACGGACGCAGCACCGCAACGCCCAACGGACACTCGATCGTCTACGGGCATTGCACGCGGTGGCGATCGTGAACGAGAACGACACCGTTGCCACCACCGAACTTCGATTCGGTGACAACGATCGGCTGGCTGCTCTGGTTGCTCATCTGGTCGGCGCCGACGCGTTGATCCTGTTGTCGGATGTGGACGGACTGTACGACGGGGATCCCCGAAAGGGCGATGCCACACTGATTCCCGAGGTCAACAGTCCCGAGGATCTCGACGGTGTGGTTGCCGGTTCGGGTGGCGCCCTCGGTACCGGAGGCATGGCGTCGAAGCTCTCAGCAGCACGCCTGGCCGCGGATTCCGGCGTGCCAGTTCTGCTCGCGGCAGCATCGGACGCTGCGCAGGCACTCAGTGGTGCCGATGTCGGAACGGCATTTGCGCCCCGGCCGACGCGATTGTCGGCCCGCCGATTCTGGGTTCGTCACGCCGCTGACACATCGGGTGACCTCCACCTCGACGAAGGCGCCGTCCGCGCGGTCGTGTCCAAGCGTCGAAGCCTTCTGTCCGCTGGCATCGTCGGTGTATCCGGTGACTTCCACGCCGGCGACGTCGTGTCCCTGATGGGGCCGGGGGAGAAGCCCGTCGCCCGGGGTGTCGTTGCGTTCGACGCTGCGGAGATCGAGGAGATCCTGGGGCGCTCCACCACCGATCTACCGGCTGACATGCAGCGTCCTGTGGTTCACGCGGACGACTTGGTGGCGCTGTAGCTTTCGTGTTCGACGAGGGCGGAAAGTGCTTCAGCGCAACCGACTTCGAGCTTGAGGTCGGCGAATTCGTCGCCGCGAGTCGTGCCTCGATTGACGATGGCGATCGGCTTCCCGGTCTTGGCGGCATGCCGGACGAAACGTAGGCCGGACATCACGGTCAACGACGACCCGGCTACCAACAGTGCGTCGGATTGGTCGACGAGGCTGTACGCACGGGCGACGCGTTCCTTGGGGACGGATTCGCCGAAGTAGACGATGTCCGGTTTGAGTAAGCCACCGCACACGGCGCAATCCACGACGCGAAAGTGTGCGGTGGATTCGATCACGGCATCTGCGTCGGGTGCGATTTCGACTCCTGTTGCAGCAGCGACTGTTTCGGCGAATCCAGGATTGGCTTCTTCCAGTCTCTCCGCGAGAGTGGTGCGGGAGATCAGCCGCTGGCAGCTCAGGCATCGAACCTGCGCGTAGGTGCCGTGGAGGTCGATGACGTTTCGCGCGCCGGCCTTGGTGTGCAGGAGGTCGACGTTCTGGGTGATCACGCCGACGGCTCGCCCTGTTCGTTCCAGCGCCGCGACGGCCCGGTGGCCCTGGTTGGGGCGGGAGCTGTCCATGTATCGCCAGCCGATGTGGTTGCGCGCCCAGTAGTGCCGCCGAAACGCCGGATCGCCGATGAACTGCTGGAACGTCATCGGATTGCGCGGGGGTGAATCAGGTCCGCGGTAGTCCGGGATTCCGGAGTCGGTGGAGATGCCGGCGCCCGTCAGAACTGCCAGGCGACGGCCGGCCAGGAGTTCGGGAAGGGCATCGAGGCGGCTGTTGTCGGTGGGCACTGCTCCAGGATAGGCGCGTGTGCGAGACGGAGGCGCGGAGGAAGTCCGAAATGTTCAATAGAACACGTGTGCGATCGCCGATACTCGTAGACATGAACACAGTGAACCCAATCCCCGCTGGTTACCGCACGATCACTCCCTACCTCGCGGTGCCGGACGGTCATGCCGCACTCGTCTACTACAAACGAGCACTTGGAGCTGAGATAGTCGATGCGATGAACGCACCTGACGGCTCCCTCATGCATGCGGAGATCCGGATCGGCGATTCGATGCTGCAGCTTTCGCAGGAGATGCCGGACTTCGGACTCAAATCACCACAGGGCGGCTGGGTGCATTCGTCGATCGTCGTCTACACCGAGGACACGGACGGGTTTGTCGCTCGGGCAGTCGCCGAGGGAGGCACGCTGGTCACGGCTGTGGCCGATACATTTTCGGGCGACCGGCATGGGGTGTTTCTCGATCCGTTCGGCCACAGGTGGGCAGTATGCACGAAGGTCGAGGATGTACCTGCCGAAGAGGTCGCTCGCCGGGCGCGGGCGCTCTTCTTTCCGGAGACGCAGTCGCCACAGTAATTTGTGGCAACCGTGGTCCGAGCATTCGAGCTTCGGCGGCGTACTCAGTATCCGGCTACTGGGTCCACGAGGGCAGCCAGCGCCTCACCCTTCGCGAAGCGGGTCACGTTCTTGGAGACGTGATCCGCGAAGGCGGCGGGGCGAACGCCTGGCGGATTGGAATCGTGGGGTGTGATGATCGCATTCGTCAGATCCCACAGTGGGTGACCGTCCGGGAGGGGTTCGGGATCGGTGACGTCGAGACCGGCGCCGCCGATCTGTTCCGACTCGATGGCCTCGACCAGTGCGTCGGTGTCGACCAGTGATCCGCGCGCGACATTGATCACCCAGGAATGGGGTTGCATCGCCGCCAACTGCGCACGGCCCACGAGGTGACGGGTGGCCGGGGTGGCGGGCGCAGCAATCACGAAGTGATCTGCGCGAGAATAGATTTCATCCATTCTGGATGCGGGGTACGTGGAGATCGCCCCGGGGACCGGGCTACCGGAACGATTGACTGCGATGCTGTCCGCCCCTGCGCGGCCAGCATCGGAATCAGCGCGCGGCCGATACCGCCCGCGCCGATGATCGCAACCGTCGAGCCACGAAGGGTGCCGATCTTGGGAAAGAACTCGAACTGACGCCACGTTCGAGCCTCGATGTGTGCAGGCAAGTGACGAACTCCGGCCAAGAGAAGCATGAGTGCATGCTCGGCCACCGACGCCGAAAACGCACCGGCCGCCGAGGTCCACGTGATTTCTGTGTCCTTCGGAATCACACCGGAGTCGAACCAATCCTCGATTCCCGCCGACGGAAGCTGCACCCACCTGACCGACGCCGGTAACTCCGACGGAAAGGTCTCGGGTGAGCCCGCCCAGATCAGGGCGTCCGCAGTGTCGATCGGACTGATCAGACCACCGCCCCGAAGCACCGCGCTGTCGAGCAGTGCATCGGGGACGGGGCCGATCGCTACGCGTGGAGAGGTGTCAGTCGCCATGACTAGACGCTACGCGGGGACCTCCACCAGTGGGTAGACACCGTTCTCGTCGTGCACCTCACGCCCGGTGACCGGCGGATTGAACACGCACAGCATGCGCATCTGCGTGTCCGGCTCGACGCGGTGACGCTCGTGGCCGTTGAGCAGGTACATCGACCCCGGTGCGAGATCGTATTCCTTGTTGTTGTCGAGGTCGATCAGCTTGCCGGTGCCCTCGACGAGCCAGACAGCCTCGACGTGGTTGGCGTAATGGAACTCGTTGACCGAACCCGCCTTGATGGTGGTCTCGTGGAACGAGAACCCGACGCGGTCGCCGCCGAGGACGATGCGCTTGCTGCGCCAGTTTCCGTCCTCACTCGTGATGTCGCGGTCGGTGTCGGTGATCTCGGTGGTGGTGCGAACGATCATGGGAGAGTCCTTCCTCTAGCTGCAGACCTTGAGTGTCGCCTCGGCCAGAATGGAGAGGCCGTGCTCGAGCTCGTCGTCGGTAATCGTCAGTGCGGGAAGCAGTTTCACAACCTGGTCGGAGGGTCCGGAGGTCTCGGCGAGCAATCCCTCGTCGAATGCCAACTGGCAGACCTTGCCGGCGCGCTCGGGCTGTTCGAAGACGAGGCCCTGAACCAAGCCACGCCCGCGGTGCGAGACCTCGCCGGGGAACTGATCGGAGAGGTTGGCGAAGCATTCGCTGATGCGTGCGCCCTTCTTCAACGTCGTCTTGGTGAGTGCGTCGTCGGACCAGTAGTGGTCGAGTGCCACCTTGGAGGTGACGAACGCCGGGTTGTTGCCGCGGAAGGTGCCGTTGTGCTCGCCCGGTCCCCAGACGTCGAGTTCACGCTTGAACAGCGTGAGCGCCATCGGCATTCCGTAGCCGCTGATCGACTTGGACAACGTGACGATGTCGGGAACGATTCCGGCCTCTTCGAAGGAGAAGAACGGGCCGGTACGGCCGCAACCCATCTGGACGTCGTCGACGATCAACAGGATTCCGCGATCCGAGCACAGTGTTGCCAGCGCCCGAAGCCATTCGGGGCGAGCGACATTGACGCCACCTTCACCCTGCACGGTTTCGACGATCACTGCCGCGGGGCGGTTGATTCCACTGCCGGAATCATCGAGAACGCGGGAGAACCACTGGAAGTCCTCGGTGACGCCGTCGAAGTAGTTGTCGAAGGGCATCGGTGTCGTGTGCACGAGGGGGACACCGGCGCCCGCGCGCTTCATCGAGTTGCCGGTCACGGAGAGTGCACCAAGTGTCATTCCGTGAAATGCGTTGGTGAAGTTGATGACTGCCGAACGTCCGGTGACCTTGCGGGCCAGCTTCAGTGCAGCCTCGACGGTGTTCGATCCGGTCGGGCCGGGGAACTGGACCTTGTAGTCCAGGCCGCGCGGCTCGAGGATGTTGCGCTGAAAGGTCTCGAGGAACTCACGCTTGGCGACTGTCGACATGTCGAGACCGTGCGTGATGCCGTCGCTCATGATGTAGTCGACCAGTGCGGACTTGAGCACCGGGTTGTTGTGGCCGTAGTTGAGGGCGCCGGCACCGGCGAAGAAATCGAGGTAGTCGCGCCCGTTCTCGTCACGAATCCAGGATCCGGATGCGCTGGTGAACACTGCGGGCCAGTCACGGCAGTAGCTGCGAACCTCGGACTCGAGGGTTTCAAAAATGCTTGCTTCGTTGATATTCATATCTTCTTTGTTCCTCCGGGGCATGCTGTATGCCGAGCGCGAAGTGCGCTAGGCGCCGATCGTGTAAAGATCTTCGGCTTCGTGTCCATCGGGAAAATCGTTGGGCGAGAACAAGGTCTGCCTGGTTATCGGTACTTCGCGCCGACGTGCGAGCGCGGTGAAGAGTGCGATCGAAGCCTCGTTGTCGGGGCTGATCGTGGTCTCCAGATGTGTAACACCCAGTGGGGCAGTGCGATCCATCAAGTCGGACAGCATGCGGGCAGCAATTGCCTTGCCGCGCTGGTCTTCGTCGACCGCAACTTGCCACACGAACAGGGTTTCCTGCGCGCTGGGACGGGTATAACCGGAAACGAATCCGACTACGCGGCCGTCTACCTCCGCGACGATGGACGTCGCGCTGAAATCCCTGCACCACAACAGGTATGCATAACTCGAATTGAGGTCGAGCACCTTCGAATCACGTGCGATCTCCCAGAGCCGGACTCCGTCATCGATCTGTGGGCTTCTGAACAACACCGCGTCCGGCGCGGTGGTCGGGATAGCTCTCGTATCAACAGGCTTCATCGGTCATCTGAACGTAACAATCATTGCTGTCGAAGTCATGCAGATGTCCGTTTCGGGCCGTGTGGAACCCGTTGCGCCCCAGGTGAGGACATGAATGTGATGGTGCTCACATTATGTAACTTTTGCCGTTGTCGGAGCGACTATTTCGGGCAAAAACTCGCTATTTCGGGCTTGCGAGCGCCAACGGAAGTACAGAGTGAGCACCAGCCTGTCGAAGTGCGCGCGCGGCCATCGTGAAAGTCCAACCGGTATCGGCGATTGCGTCGACAAGAAGTATCGGTCCCTGATGGATACTCATGTCCGGGACTTCCCAAACATCGACCAGTCCGGACACACGGTAGGCGGAGTTCGCTGCCGACACCGGAGGGTGGTCGGGTCGCAAGCGAAGGGTGCCCAGGTCGGTCAATCGCCCGACCTCGGCCAACTTGGCAGCCAGGCTCGACACCAACAAAGGATGCGTCGTGGATTCGAGGGCCATGACACCGGTGGGTCGCTCGGCCCAATTCCAGGCGGCCAGAACGCTGATACACGCGCTGACCACCGCATCGGGTACCTCGGCGTCGGGACCGTCGAAAAGCGCGCGGAGACGTTGACCCCAGCCCAGGTCCGACATCCGTCCGAGAATGCGCCCGGTTTCGGGCCCCTCGGTGATCTTCCCGGACAGCTTGACGCCCAGCTTGCTCAGGCCGGTCGGCCACATCTTGCGCGGCTCCAGGTCGAATCCGGGGCGCTGCAAGCGCGCCCGAGTCTCGTCGAGGGCGGCGGTGTCGACAGTGGTGTCGTAGCGATTGCCTGTGCAGTTGTCACAGCGACCGCACTGTGAGTTCTCCGAGGTCAGACCAGGATCGTCGAGTTGTTCACGCAGGAAGGTCATTCGACACGTCGTGATGCTCTGGTACTCGACCATTGCGGCCTGCTCGGCCTGGCGAGCGTCGTCGAGTCGGCCGTAGCGCTCGGCGTCGTACACCCAGGGTTCGCCGGTGCTGATCCACCCGCCCTTGACGCGTTTGACCGCGCCGTCGACGTCGAGGACTTTGAGGACCATCTCGAGACGCGTGCGATTGAGCTCCACCAGAGGTTCGAGTGCCGGTGTCGACGTGGCCTTTTCGGTGTCGAGGTGTTCGATGACGCTGCGGACCAGGTGCTCGCGGGGGAAGGCGACCGAGGCGAAGTAACTCCAGATCTGCTTGTCCTCGGCGCCAGGCAGGAGGATCACGTCTGCCCTGTCGGTGGAACGACCGGCGCGGCCCACCTGCTGGTAGTACGAGATCGGCGACGACGGTGCGCCGAGGTGGACGACGAACCCGAGATCAGGCTTGTCGAAGCCCATCCCGAGTGCCGAGGTGGCCACCAGAGCCTTGACGCGATTACCCAACAAGTCCTGCTCGAGAGATTCACGTTCAGTGGGATCGGTCTGGCCCGTGTAGGCGGCGACGGTATGGCCGCGCTCGGAGAGCAGGCTTGCGAGGTCGCGCGCGGCCGAAACCGTCAGCGTGTAGATGATGCCCGAACCCGGCAGCGTCTCGAGCATGTCGGCAAGCCAGGCAGCGCGCGCCGTCGCCTCCGGAATGTGGACTACAGAGAGGTGAAGCGACTCGCGTTCGAGCCCGCCGCGAAGGACGAGGGTTTCCTCACCGCCGACGCCGAGTTGGGCGGACACGTCCTCGACGACGCGGTTGTTGGCCGTCGCCGTGGTTGCGAGGACGGGAATGCCCTCGCCGAGTTCGGCGATCAAGGTCCTGATGCGGCGGTAGTCGGGACGGAAGTCGTGGCCCCAGTCGGAAACGCAGTGAGCCTCGTCGACTACGACCAGGCCGGCATCAGCTGCCAGGGCCGGGAGCACCTGATCGCGGAAGTCAGGGTTGTTCAGGCGCTCGGGGCTGACCAGAAGGACGTCGAGATCATTGGCTGCGACGCGGGCATGGATGTCGTCCCATTCGGTGACGTTGCCCGAATTGATGGTTGCGGCGCGCACTCCGGCACGTTCGGCAGAACTGACCTGGTTTCGCATCAGGGCCAACAACGGAGAGACGATGACGGTGGGGCCGTGGCCCGTTGCCCGGAGCAGCTTCGCCGAGATGAAGTAGACCGCAGATTTGCCCCAGCCGGTCCGCTGTACGACGAGCGCGCGTTTGCGCTGCACCACCAGCGCCTCGATGGCCGTCCACTGGTCCTCGCGTAGGCGGGCATCCGGCCCCGCGAGTTCGCGGAGCAGCCGCTCGGCTTCGTCGCGCATGGCTGGGGCAGTGGCGGTGGTCATGGACCCCATGGTGCACGACCCTGCCGACACGTGCGGGCTTCAGGCCTTGGCAACAGGTTCCTGCAGTTCGGTGACCCAGCCGTCGACATCCTCCGGGCACGCCAGCGTCACCTCACGGCTGGGGCCGGCATTGCGGTATCCCGCTGCGTCGATCCATTGGGCCAACGCCTGATAAGCGGGCAGGCAGTTGTCCATCGAACCCTTGTGCAGCAGCGAGGCCACGTGCTCTTCGGCCCGCAGGTCCACCACAGCGAACTCGTAGTCGCCATCGGGATTCGCGTCTACCGGTAGCGCCGCATGGACGACGACGTTCTCGTCGTCACCGGCATCCTCGTAGTAAGCGACAGCGGGTCCGATCGCGGCGATACCGGCACGATCCAAACCGGTACAAAGGCGCTCGTACAACCCGCGAACCACCGGGCCGATCGACGACGGATCCATCGTCTTGGCGGTACCGGTCAACTCCGCGACCCGCAGCGCCGGAACTGACTTGATCACAACCTCGTATGCGGACATCTGTCCCTCACTTTCGATGATCCGTAGGCGCGCCTGTACATGCGCCAGTCGCGCGGTGTCTTCCTGGATTCGGGTTTCGAGTTCTGCTCGGCGAAGCGTGAGCATCCCGCGGATCTCGTCGACGGTGACCGCCGACTCCACCACTTGCTGGACCTGGGCCAGAGTCAGGCCCAACTCCTTGAGAGCGACGATGCGGTTGAGCAGCGCCAACTGGCCCGCGGTGTACGAGCGATACCCGGTGGATGCGTCGACCCTCGCGGGTCTGAGCAGACCGATGGCGTCGTAGTGGCGGAGCATGCGCACCGACACACGACCTGCTCTCGCGAAGTCTCCGATGCTCAACATCCTTGCTCGCCCCGTTTCTCTCTCACAAACCCGATACCTACAGGTTTACGACCTCACACGGTGTCAGAGTCAAGCTGTCGGTTCAGGACTTTTTCGATCGCAGCGCGAGTGGGTGACGACACCGACGCGCCGCGGACCGTCGTCGCCAGACTTCCCGCCGTGGCAGCGAACTGCAGGGCGCGGTCCTGGCCCTGCACCCACTCCACGGCGAAGGCGCCGGTGAAAGCATCGCCTGCGCCAGTTGTATCCACGGGTGTCACGGCCGGGGAGTCGGCGTGGATTGTCTCCTCGCCCGACCGGAGATCCGCGCCGCCGGCCCCGAGCGTCGTGACGAGGTATCGGACGCGACCGGTGACCGCGGCCAACTGCTCCGACTCGGTCTGGTTGACGATCAGGATGTCGACAGACTCGATCAGGGCGCCCGGAAGGTCTTGTACCGGCGAAGGATTGAGGATGACAGTTGTTCCGTTGGCACGCGCGTGCCGGGCCGCTGCGGTGACCGTGTCGAGGGGTATTTCGAGTTGGCACAGTAGAACGTCGGCGTGTGCGATCGCGTCGAGGTCTGCTTCTGACAACGAGGTGACCGAGGAATTGGCGCCCGGGACGACGATGATGTTGTTCTCCGCGTCCTCGCTCACGGTGATGGCGGCAACGCCACTCGGGCCGTCGACACTACGAAGCAACGCGGTGTCGACCCCGGCGTCTTGCAGGGTCTCGCGCAATTGGGTGCCGAAACCGTCGTCGCCGACCGCGCCGACGAACGACACGTCCCCACCGGCCTTCGCGGCGGCGATGGCCTGGTTGCTGCCTTTGCCTCCCGCCGCGGTGGCAAAGGCAGTGCCGAGCAGCGTTTCTCCCGGAGCTGGGAATCTGGATACTGACGTGGTCAGATCCATGTTGATACTGCCGACGACGACGATTCGAGGCGTGCTCATACCTCGAGGTTATCGGCCTTCATTCTCTTTCGACGAACCTTGCGGATGATCCGACGTGCTTCCTCGTCGGTGGCGACGGAGGGCGGAGAGCCGTCGAGTGGCTTGCGTGCGGTCTCGGGGATCATCAGGACTGCGATACCGCCGATCACGGCGGCGATCATCATGTACATCGGTGCGACCAAGTTGCTGCCCGTTGCACTTTCGAGGGCGGTGAGCACCAGGGGAGTGGTCCCGCCGAAGATGGAGACCGCGAGGTTGTATCCGATTGCCAAGCCGCCGTACCTGATTCCGGTCGGAAAGAGTGCGGGAAGCACGGACGGGAACACTCCGACGAACAGCAGGAGCAAGCCACCGAGAATTGCGAGTCCCAGGAAGACCGTCACGTAGTTGCCGACGCCGATCAGAAGGTAGGCAGGCAGGGACAGGACGAAGAATCCGATGAAACCGCTGAGCAGCAAGGGTTTACGCCCGACGCGGTCCGAGAACTTTCCGACGTAGCTGATTCCCATCATCATCACGATCATGACGATGATCATCAGAACGAGTCCGTGGGATTCGTCGTAACCCAACGTGTTGGTCAGATACGTCGGCATGTAGCTGAGCAGTCCGTAGTGAGCGATGTTGTACGTGGCCACCAGGACGATGCACAGAACAAGCGGACGCCAGTTGTCGACGAGAGTTTCGCGTAGTTTCTTGCCTGTGGATTCATCTGCGAGGGAGCGCTCTTCGGCCTGCTCCATCATCTGGAATGCGGGAGTTTCCTCCAAACGCAGACGGAGGTACAGGCCGATGAGACCCAGAGGTCCGGCAATGAGGAAGGGGATGCGCCAGCCCCACTGGAGTAGGTCCTCGGCACTGACGACGGTCTGGATGATCGTCACGATGCCCGCTGCCGCCACATATCCTGCCAGAGTACCGAATTCGAGGAAGCTGGCGAAGAAACCGCGGCGCTTGTCCGGTGCGTATTCGGCGACGAACGTACTGGCTCCGCCGTATTCGCCGCCGGTGGAAAAGCCCTGCAGTAGGCGTAGGAGTACCAGCAGGATCGGGGCGGCGATACCGATGGATTCGTAGCTCGGGATGAGGCCGATGGCGAAGGTGCTGCCCGCCATCAGAATGATGGTGGTGGCCAGGACTTTCTTGCGTCCGATGCGGTCACCGAGTGGACCGAAGAACAATCCGCCGAGTGGGCGGACGATGAAGGCTGCCGCAAAAATTGCAAAGGTAGAGAGGAGTTGAGCGCTGCCGCTCGCGTCCGGGAAGAACACTTTTCCTATAGTGGTAGCTAGATATGCGTAAACGCCGAAATCGAACCACTCCATGGCATTTCCGAGCATCGTTGCCTTGACAGCGCGCTTGACGGACGCATTGTCGGTGACGCAGACATCGGGTGATTCGGCCACTTCGAGAGCGCTGATCGAGTTCTCTGGTGTAGTCATGACATGCGCTCCCCAGCGCAATCATCGAACCGAGCGGGGCACGTACCTGATGCACGCATCTTTTCGTTGCCCACTCGCCGATGAGCCGGTCGGGAAATCGAGCGTCCGCGTGCCCTGTGGCTCGTTGCGACCCCCGTCGCACGGCTCTGGCCCGCGGCAGTGTCCGGAACCCTCAGGGCTCCGGACTACCGGCAAGTAAGACGCTTACGCTATCAAAGTTGTGCGCGGGAGCCGATTTTCGGGCTAGAAGGCGCGGGCGTACTGCGACGGGATATGCGGTCCTACCTCGGCGTTCAGTTCACGGGCCGCCCGGCGCGCCCAGTAGGGATCTCGCAACAGTTCGCGGCCGAGGAGCACCGCCACTGCGCTTCCGTCTTCGACGATCTTCTCGGCTTGTTCGGGTTCGGTGATGAGGCCGACGGCGGCGGCCGGTAGCAGGCTCTCGTTCTGCAGGCGACGGGCGAACGGAACCTGGTATCCCGGCTCCACCGGAATCTTGGCTGCCGGTGAATTACCGCCGGTGGACACGTCGACGAGATCGACGCCGTAGTCGGAGAGGATGTTGGCGAGGGCTACGGTCTGATCCGCGGTCCAGCTCTCGACGTCGAGCCCACGTTCTTCCGTGAGCCAATCGGTCGCCGAGACCCGGACGAAGAGCGGTAGCTCGGCCGGCCACACCTCGCGGACTGCGCTCAGGATTTCGAGGAGCAACCGGATGCGGTTCTCGAAGCTGCCGCCGTAGCGGTCGGTCCGCTTGTTGCTCTCGGGGGAGAGGAACTGATGGATCAGGTATCCGTGGGCCGCGTGAATTTCCACGACCTTGAATTCGGCCTTCAGTGCGCGGGTAGCCGCCGCTGCAAAGTCTGCGACGACCTTCTCGATGCCTTCCGTGGTGAGCTCGACCGGATCGGCAAGGTGACCGAACGGAACCGCGCTCGGGGCCACCGTCTGCCACGAGAGTCGGTCGTCGGCGGGCAGGCTCTTGCCGCCGCGCCACGGAACCTGCGTCGATGCTTTGCGTCCGGCGTGGGCCAGCTGGATTCCGGGCACTGCGCCGAAGTACGCGAGTTGCGCGTTGATCTCGGCGAAGGCTTGCGCCTGCGTGTCGTTCCAGATCCCCAGATCAGCTGCCGATATGCGGCCTTCGGGATTGACGGCCGTCGCCTCGGTGAGAATCAGGCCGGTGCCGCCGATTGCACGGCTCACCAGATGCGTGCGATGCCACTCGTTGGGCACTCCGACCTGGTCGCCGATGACGTCAGCGGAGTACTGGCACATCGGTGCCATCCAGACGCGGTTCGGGATGGTGACGCCGCGCAGGGTCAAAGGCTCGAACAACACACTCACGGATGGCTCCTGACTCGAAGAAGAAGGTCGGTGGGTGCAACAGCGCCCCGCATCGGAATTGTTCCCCGGCGGTCCGCCGGAATGGTCCCCGGCGGTCCGCCGAAATGTTCTCCGGTGGTCACAGCCTTGTTCCGCCGAGCAGGCCGCCGCGGTGGGTGGTTAATGTGTATTCATGACCGCTGTGACATCCAACGCAGAAACCGTCGACTCGAATGCGTCCGACACCAAGTCCGTCGTGCACGACGCCGCACGCCGAGCCCGTAAGGCTTCGCGCGTCCTGGCTCTGCTGACCACCGCGCAGAAGGATGCTGCGCTCAACGCCGCAGCCGACGCGGTACTCGCGGCAAGTGATCGGATTCTCGCGGCCAACGCTCTCGATATCGACACCGCGAAGGCGGGCGGCACCGAGGAATCGCTGCTCGACCGTCTTCGTCTGACCGCTGACCGGATCGAGGGCATCGCGTCGGGTTTGCGTCAGGTTGCCGGACTACCCGATCCGATCGGTGAAGTGCTTCGTGGATCCACTCTGCCGAACGGTTTGGAACTACGTCAGCAGCGCGTTCCGCTCGGTGTCGTCGGCATGGTCTACGAGGCTCGCCCCAATGTTACCGTCGACGCTTTCGGGCTGACTCTCAAGTCGGGAAATGCTGCGCTGCTTCGTGGTTCGTCCTCGGCAGTCAAGTCCAACGAAGCGTTGGTGGAGGCGCTACGCGCGTCGTTGGTTGCTCAGGGGCTCCCCGAGGACTCCGTTCAACTTCTGCCGAGTGCGGATCGGTCGACGGTCACGCACCTCATCCAGGCCCGCGGCCTCGTCGATGTAGTCATCCCGCGCGGCGGTGCCGGCCTGATCAGCGCCGTCGTGCGTGATGCCACTGTCCCCACCATCGAGACCGGTGTCGGTAACTGCCACGTCTATGTTCACTCGGCCGCCGATCTACTGATGGCCGAGAAGATTCTTCTCAACTCCAAAACCCGTCGGCCCAGTGTGTGCAACACGGCAGAGACGGTGCTGGTCGACGCCGCTATTGCCGAGACGGCCGTGCCGAAGCTGCTCCAAGCGCTCCAGATGCACGACGTCGTCGTGCACGGTGATCTGCCGGGACTGGTTCCCGCGACCGAGGACGACTGGTCGAAGGAATACCTCACCCTCGACGTCGCCCTCAAGGTCGTCAAGGACTTGGACGCTGCCGTCGAGCACATCGACCAGTACGGAACCGGCCACACCGAAGCCATCGTGACGTCCAATCTCTCGGCTGCCCGCGAGTTCACCGCTCGAGTCGACGCTGCGGCAGTGATGGTCAACGCGTCGACTGCCTTCACCGACGGTGAGCAGTTCGGGTTCGGCGCCGAGATCGGCATCTCCACCCAGAAACTGCACGCGCGTGGCCCCATGGGGCTGCCGGAACTGACGTCCACCAAGTGGATCGTCTGGGGCGACGGGCATACCCGACCCGCCTGAAAAGTTCACCAGACTTGCCCCACCTCTCAAGGAGTTAACCGTGGACCGAGCACTTCCCGACACGACGCCGTTCTTCTCGACCGTCGACGACGTGATCGAACGGCTGGCCGAAACCGGCTATCTGTCCGACAAGGCCACCGCGACGGCAGTCTTCCTGGCCGATCGTCTGGGCAAGCCGCTGCTCATCGAGGGCCCGGCCGGTGTCGGAAAGACGGAACTCGCCCGCGCAGTCGCCCAGACCACGGGCGCAGAACTGGTGCGTCTGCAGTGCTACGAGGGCGTCGACGAGGCTCGTGCGCTGTACGAGTGGAACCACGCGAAGCAGATTCTTCGGATTCAGTCGGGCGGGGCGAGCGGAGCGAGGGGTGATGTCGCGGTCGACCACAGCTGGGACTCGACGAAGGCGGATGTCTTCTCGGAGGAGTTCCTGCTCGCACGTCCACTGCTCAAGGCCATTCGCCGCGAGGACCCGACGGTGCTGTTGATCGACGAGACGGACAAGGCAGACGTCGAGATCGAAGGTCTGCTCCTCGAAGTGCTCAGCGACTTCGCGGTCACGATCCCCGAGCTCGGAACGATCACCGCCACCCGCAAGCCGTTCACGGTGTTGACCTCGAATGCCACTCGTGAACTCTCGGAGGCTCTGAAGCGTCGTTGCCTCTTCCTGCATCTCGATTTCCCGGACGCCGACCTCGAGCGTCGCATCCTCGCAAGCCGTGTGCCGGAGCTTCCTGAAGCGATTGCCGAGCAGCTGGTCAACACCATTCGTGTTCTGCGCGGAATGCAGCTCAAGAAGGTCCCTTCGGTATCCGAGACCATCGACTGGGGACGCACCCTTCTTGCTCTGGGCATGGACACTCTCGACGACGATGCCGTTCGCGCCACGCTCGGCGTGATCCTCAAGCACCAGTCGGACCAGGTGCGTGCCGCCGCTGAACTTCGGCTGAACTGAGGTCTGACATGGCTCCCGCAGCATCGACGTCGCCGCTCTCACCTGGCGGCCTGGCAGCGCCGCACGGGATTCCCGGTCACCTCGTCGATTTTGTCGAGGCTCTGCGACGACGCGGAATCATGGTCGGCCCGTCCGAGACAGTCGACGCCGGTCAGGTCATGTCTGTTCTCGACCTGCTCGATCGTGAAGCGCTTCGTGAAGGGCTGGCATGCTCGCTCCTGCGCAGGCCGACCCACCGGGCGACGTTCGACGCCGTCTTCGACCTGTGGTTCCCCAAGGCGATCGGTGACCGTGCGGTCGGCGACGTCGACGTCACACTGCCGCGCAAGCCAGACGGCTCGATCGACCTGCAGGCATTGCGTGAGCTGATCGCCGAACTGCTGACAGACGGCAGTGACGAGGCGATGGAGATGACCGAACTCCTGACCGCCGCGATGGTCGAGGAACTCGGGCAGTACCAGTCGAGTAACGGCCCGTCGTTCTCCGCCTACCAGGCGCTGCGCGACGTCGCCCCGGAGACGTTGCTCAACAAGATCCTGCAGGGCCTGCTCGGCAACCAGGAGGGTTCCGGGTCAGAGGGCAAGGACAACTCCGACTACCAGTCCGAGGTCGCCAAGCGCACGGCAGCGCAGCGCATCGCGGACTTCCGCAAGATGGTCGAGAAGGAAACGCGTCGACGCACAGCCGAGAATTTGGGCAAGGAGCGGGTCGCCACGTACGGCGTTCCGAAACTCGCCGAGGAAGTCGACTTCTTGCGAGCGTCCGATGCCGAACTCACCACGCTGAAGAAGAACGTCGCACCCCTGGCTCGCTTGTTGGCCAGTCGTCTCGCCGTGCGTCGTAGCCGCTCTCGCGCGGGTTCGATCGACCTACGTCGTACGTTGCGCAAGTCCATGTCGACGGGCGGAGTGCCGATCGATCTGGTGCAGCGCAAGCCGAAGCGGGCGCGGCCCGAACTTGTGGTGATGTGCGACGTGTCCGGCTCGGTGGCGGGGTTCAGCCATTTCACTCTGCTGCTCGTGAACGCTTTGCGTGAGCAGTTCTCGCGCGTGCGGGTGTTCGCGTTCATCGACACGACCGACGAGGTCACGCGGTTCTTCGACTCGAACGCAGACCTCGGATCAGCGATGTCACGGATGGTGCGTGAGGCCGAACTGATCACCTACGACGGCCACTCAGACTACGGACACGCCTTCGGAGTGTTCCAGGAGAAGTTTGCGCAGTCGATCACCAGTCGCACGTCGCTACTGGTACTCGGCGACGGTCGCAACAACTACCGCGATCCCAACCTTCAGTCGCTGTCGCAGATGGTGGCAGTAGCCAAGCACGCGCACTGGCTCAACCCCGAGCCGAAGGGGCAATGGGGAACGGGTGACTCCGCGGCGAAGGTCTACAACGAGGTCATCAGCATGCACGAGTGCCGCTCGGCCCAGCAGCTTGCCGACGTCGTGTCCCGTCTGCTGCCGGTCTGACCCGTAAGCTCGACACTCGTGCAGAAGGGACTATCGGTGGAACGTGCTCGACGCCTAGGAGTGATGGGTGGCACCTTCGACCCCATTCACCATGGCCACCTCGTTGCGGCCAGTGAGGTCGCCGACCGGTTCGGACTCGACGAAGTGATCTTCGTCCCCACCGGGCGGCCCTGGCAGAAGCAGGGGAAGGGCGTCAGTCCTGCCGAGGACCGGTACCTCATGACGGTCATCGCCACCGCCTCCAACCCGCGGTTTTCCGTCTCTCGGGTCGACGTCGACCGTGAAAAAGTGACGTACACCGTGGACACGCTGCGAGACCTCCGGGCCTACCACCCTGACGCCGAACTCTTCTTCATCACCGGTGCCGATGCGCTGGCCAGCATCCTTTCCTGGCAAGATTGGGAAGAGTTGTTCGCATTGGCGAAGTTCGTCGGGGTATCGCGACCGGGTTTCGATCTCAATGCAGAGCACCTGGCCGGTCACCTCGACACCATGCCCGCCGACGCGGTCACGTTGATAGAGATTCCGGCACTTGCCATTTCGTCGACCGAATGTCGGCGTCGGGCAAGTGAAGACCGCCCCGTCTGGTACCTGGTGCCGGACGGAGTGGTGCAGTACATCTCGAAGCGGAACCTGTATCGACCTGTCGACGCGGAGCGCCGCGACGGAGCTACAACGATGTCGGAGCCCGCACCGGGGAAGTCGGAAGCCGTCCCGGGCGCCGAATCGAGCTAGCCGAGAACAACAAGTACTTTCTGAAGACGAAACTGGAGAACATCGAGTGAGCGCAAACACCGAAGCCATCGACATGGCACGCATCGCGGCCTTGGCAGCCGACGAGAAGCTGGCCACCGAAGTGGTGGTGCTCGATGTGTCCGAACAGCTGGTCATCACGGACTGCTTCGTCATCGCATCTGCGACGAACGAGCGTCAGGTCAACTCGATTGTCGAGAACATCGAAGACCGTCTCCGCGAAGCGGGACACAAGCCGGTCCGCCGTGAAGGCACCCGCGAGGGCCGCTGGGCACTGCTCGACTACGCCGACATCGTCGTCCACGTCCAGCATGACGAGGAGCGCAACTTCTACGCTCTCGATCGTCTGTGGAAGGACTGCCCGACGGTCGAGGTCGAAGGCCTCGGACAGAACCGTCCCGGCCCCGCCGACGCCAACACGGTGTTCGAGACCGACACGGTTTCCGAGCCGGACGCGCAGGATCCCTCGCTGTGACTTCGTCGGCGCCCAGTGCGGCGTCGAACCCTGTCCGCCGGCTCATCCTGCTGCGTCACGGACAGACCGAATACAACGCCGACTCTCGGATGCAGGGGCAACTCGACACCGACCTGTCGGAGTTGGGACGCACGCAGGCCAAGAGTGCAGGTCCGGTGATCGCCGATCGCAGGCCGTTGACGATCGTGTCCTCGGATCTGCGTCGGGCGTACTTCACGGCCGTCGCAGTCGGTGATGCCGCCGGACTTCCGGTCCTCACCGACACGCGTCTGCGTGAGACACACCTGGGGGAATGGCAGGGCCTGACTCATCATGACGTCGACGAGCGCACTCCCGGTGTGCGATCTGCGTGGCGAGCGGATGCCACGTTGGCGCCGCCCGGCGGCGAAAGCCGAATCGACGTCGCGAATCGCAGCCTCCCCGTAGTTCACGAATTGCTCGACACGCACCCGGACTGGGCCGAGCGGCCCGTGGTTCTGGTGGCGCACGGAGGCTTGATCGCGGCACTGACAGCGGCATTGCTCGACTTACCCGTCGATCGCTGGGCCGTCCTCGGCGGATTGGGAAACACCAGTTGGGTGCAACTCAGTGGACATGGTGACGTCAAGTCGATCGAGTGGCGACTCGACGTATGGAATGCTTCTGCGAGTGTCGCAAATGACGTCCTCTGAAAGTGCCGACGGGCAGCGCCCCGTCCTCCTCGTACTCGCGGATTCGCTGTCGTATTTCGGCCCCAAAGGCGGCCTCGCGGCAGATCATCCACGCATCTGGCCCAACATCGTGGCCGACGAACTCGGCTGGGACGTCGAGTTGGTCGCCCGTATCGGATGGACGTGTCGCGACGCGTGGTGGGCACTGACTCAGGATCCTCGTGTGTGGGCGGCGGTGCCGCGGGCCGGCGCCGTCGTGTTCGCGGTCGGCGGGATGGACTCGCTGCCGTCCCCATTGCCTACCGCGCTCCGCGAGACCATCCGCTACGTTCGGCCACCCGCGCTTCGACGCGTGGTGCGCGAGGGTTATCAATGGCTGCAGCCGCGGCTTGCACCTCTGGGCCGCCCGGTCGCACTTCCGCCCAAGCTGAGCGTCGAGTATCTGGAAAGCTCGCGAAATGCGTTGGAGTACATGCGGCCGGAACTGCCGATGATCGCGACCCTGCCGTCAGTGCACCGCAGCGATGCCTACGCGAGCGTGCATGCCGGACGGCCTGCCGCGGTGTCCGCGATCACCGAGTGGGCTACGGAGAAAGACGTTCCCGTAGTCGACCTTGCGGATGCAGTGCGTGACAACGTCTTTTCCGAGAACGGCAATCCTGACGGCATTCACTGGGGTTGGGACGGTCACGTCGGCGTAGCCCGCGCGATGATCGCTGCGATTCGCGGGGTCGAGGCGCAGAAAGTGGTTTCGCCGGAACTGGTAGCACCGCCGAGCGAAGTCGGGTAGCAGAATGCCGGTCGTCGTCGTCACGGATTCCTCCGCCTGCATTCCGCAGGAGTCGGCCGACGCATGTGGCATTCAGGTTGTTCCGCTCCACGTGCTCCGTGACGGGTGCGACTTGCGAGAGGGCGTCGACGCAATGCCGAGCGACCTGTCGGGAGTGACAACGGCCGGAGCGTCGCCCGCCGAGTTGTCCGAAGCGTATGCACGCGCCCTGGACATGAGCGACGGTGACGGCGTTCTCGCCGTTCACATTTCACGTCAACTGTCGGGAACGTGGGAAGCCGGACGAGTCGCAGCCCAGGAATTCGGTGGCGCCGTCCGGATCGTCGATTCACAGTCCGCCGGTATGGGTTTGGGCTATCCGGCTCTCGAAGCTGCACGCTTGGCCGAGAAGGGCGCTTCACTCGAAGAGGCGTACGGCCGGGCGGTCGACGTAGCGAGCCGTGGGCGCTGCTACATCGTCGTCGACAAACTTGATCAATTGCGTAGGGGAGGACGAATCGGAACCGCGGCCGCACTGCTGGGCACTGCATTGGCGATGAAACCGATTCTGCATCTGGTGGACGGCAAGCTCGTGCTCGGCGAGAAGACACGTACCACCACCAAAGCTCTTGCAAGGTTGGTGGATTCGGCAGTCGAACGCGCCGGTCTCGGTCGTGTGGCGATAGCCGTGCATCACATGCGCGCGCGAGAGCGTGCGGACGGGATAGCCGAACAGTTGGCCGAGCGCATTCCCGATGTAGCGGAATCCGTCGTCACCGACTTCAGTGCGGTTATCGGAGCGCACGTCGGTGTCGGCGCGATCGGTGTTGTGGTGTGCCCGTTGCCGGAGATCGACACGAGCGCCTGATCGCTTCTCCACAATCCGCGAGTTCTCCACAGATATAAATTGTTCGTCGTTGGCGGCGAGGTCTCTCGTTAGCGTCCAGTCATGAGGATCAGCGAGGAGCGCGAGCGGGCGCGTGATCGCCTCGCGGCGATGGACGGCAACTACCGGCGGCGACACGAGGACGTCGACGAATTCGAGGATTCAGGGTCTTTCGAGAGGTCCCCCGAGTGGCTTCGGGACTTCGACGAGGACGACTACGACGCTCAGCCCGACTCGTCACGGTTCGACCGATTGCCCGAACATTGGCGCGGTACACGTTGGCGCCCGAGTCGGTCGGCGACCTGGGTGTTGGCGATCGTTGCAGTTCTGGCTACGGCAATCGGCTTGTTCGCCGTGTGGTGGGATTCTCCGAGCCTGCAGGCGGTCCCACCGTTGCCCTCGCCCCAGAATGTCACGGAGAAGAATGCGACTGCCGGCGATGGTGAATCAGCCAGTCCTGTACCGACCGGCGTCGTGGCAGAGCAGCCGCCCGAGGCTGTGGTGGTCAGTGTCGTCGGGCTCGTGCGCACGCCTGGGCTTGTCAATCTTCATTCGGGCTCGCGCATCGCCGACGCGCTTGCTGCGGCAGGTGGCGTGCTCGACGGAGCGGAGACGGTGGGCCTGAATCTGGCTCAGAAACTTGTCGACGGCGATCAGATCGTGGTTGGTGCGGCCGATCAGTCCGGTGGTGTTTCTTCGAGTACCACTGCAGGAGGGACCAGCCCCGCAGCTACAGGGGAATCCGGCGGGGCTGGGCTGGTGAACCTCAATACCGCCACCGAGGCCGAACTGGACGAGCTTCCCGGGGTAGGGCCGGTAACGGCTGCGGCGATCATCTCCTGGCGCACATCCAACGGAAAATTCACGGACATAGAACAATTGGGGGAAGTCGACGGGATCGGCCCGGCAAGGTTGGCCAAATTGCGAGTGCTGGTGTCGGTGTGAACGAACCGGAAGCCTCGCCGGTCCTCGACGCTCGACTGCTTCTGTCGGCGGTCGCGGTGTGGGGGAGCAGTGCGGTGGGGATCCTGTTCGGCCCGGTCGCCGCGTGGGTACTGGCGGTGGCGTGTGCGGTTCCAGCGGCACTCCTCACTTACGTGGTTGTGCGCCGGACATCAGCGGGGTGGGTACGAATCATGTTGGTTGCATTGCTGTTCGGTGCCGGGTGTAGTGCCGTCGGCGGGTGGCGGGCGTCCGAGGCGGAGAGGCACCCACTGACCCGAGCCTCTCTCGAGGGAGCTTGGGTGAGTGTCGAAGTGGAACCCTCGGAGGATCCGCACGCGGTCTCCGGCGCGGTGGGTCAAGGTCAGGTCGTCTTCAGGGCAACCGTCAATTCGGTGACTGCCCAGAACCGCAGGTACTCCGGAGGCGGCTTGGTCACCATCCGGGCGCCCAGTTCGTCGTGGCTCGAAGTTGTTCCAGGGCAGAGCCTCACGGTTCGTGGCCGGGCGAGTCAGCCATGGCGTAGCGATTCCACGCTCGCCGTGATCACGTCCGAAGGGCCTCCCGTCGCGGTGGGAGAAGTGCCCTGGTATCAGCGATGGGCAAGTGTGGTGCGCATTCGTTTCGCGGCTGCGTGCTCGGCTGCACTCCCGCCGGATCAGGCGGGTCTGCTGCCTGGCCTCGTCGTCGGAGACACGTCGGCGCTGTCGCCGGTGGTGAAGGACAACTTCACCGTTGCCGGACTTTCCCATCTCACCGCGGTGTCCGGCGCCAACATCAGCATTCTGCTCGGGGCCGTTCTGCTGTTGGTCAGAGCCGCGGCGCTCAGTCCACGGGTCGGCGCCGCTTTGGCGGTGGTAGCCCTCGTTGCCTTTGTTGTCGTCGCGAGGCCGTCGCCGAGTGTTCTACGCGCGTCGGTGATGGGCTTGGTAGGCCTGCTCAGTCTGGTCACTGGTCGGCGCAAACAGGCGCTGCCTGCGCTTGCCGCCGCCGTCATCGTTCTGGTAGTCGTGAGGCCCGAGCTGGCCGTCGACTGGGGATTTGCGCTGTCGACTACTGCGACGGGCGCGCTGGTGATCATTGCTCCGGTGTGGGTGGACGTGCTTCGCCGAAGAGGCTGGCCCCGTTGGTTTTCGGAGATGACAGCTGTCTCGGGTGCTGCGTTTGTCGTGACTGCACCGTTGGTGGGCGCCATGGCGGGAACCTTCAGCGTGGTCACGATTGCCGCGAACATGGCGGTGGCGCCGGTGATCGGAATCATCACGGTGTTCGGTGCGGTGATTGCCTTGTGTGCGCTGATCTGTCCACCGATCGCGGTGTTCGTCGCGCCATTGGTGCGGCCGCCGATGGGGTGGCTGCTGTGCGTGTCCGAGCGGGCGGCGGCGCTTCCCGGAGCGTCGGTGGTAGTGCCGTCAGGACTCATCGGTGCTCTCGTCGTCGTGGGAGTCCTACTGGCCGCGGCCCTGACGCTGTGGAATCGGATTTCGAGATGGGTGCTCGGCGTTCTCGTTCTGGGAGTTGTTCTGGCCCTGATCTTTCAACACGTGTTCGGGGGTGGCCGCATTGCTCCGGGGTGGGCACTGGTGATGTGCGACGTCGGTCAGGGGACGGTCTTGTGCTCTCGACTGGAGACGGCAGGGTGATCGTGATCGATGTCGGTCCTGATCCCACGTCGATGGATCGTTGCCTGAACATGTTGGACGTCAACGACATCGCGTTGCTGATGATCAGTCATTTTCATGCCGATCACATCGGTGGATTGGAAGCAGTCCTGAGTGGGCGTTCGGTCGCTGCGATCGGAGTCGGGTCGATGTTGTTGCCGGAGTCAGGTTTTCGGGCGGTGAAGGATACCGCCGACTCGCAGGCCGTTCCGGTTGTCTCGTTGCGCGCAGGTATGGAGTTGACGTTGGGATCGGTGAACGTGGAGGTTCTCGGTCCGTTGGTTCCAGCTCCCCGCGATTCCGTCGGTGCCGCAGATGCAGCCAACGATCAGTCGCTGGTGGTGATGGCGCACACGGGCGCGGGTCGAATTCTGTTGACGGGCGACGCCGAAGTTGCGGGGGAGGAGGCGATCCTCCGATCGGGAGCGGACGTGAAGGCCGATGTGTTGAAGCTGCCCCATCACGGTTCTCGGACCACGTCGTCGGCATTTCTGGAAGCGGTGCGTCCGAGGTTGACGATGATCAGCGTCGGCGTCGGCAACAGTTTCGGGCACCCGAATGCGGAGGTTCTCGATGAACTGGATTCATTGGGCGGGGCGGTGGTTCGGACCGACGTCGACGGCACCGTCGCTGTGTACGGCGGGGGCGGCGGGTCTGTGTCGATCGTGTCGGTTCCTCGTGGGACCATCTTCGGGTGAGTAATCCGTCTGGAGTCGATCCGCTGCATCTTGTTCTCGGGGACGACGAGTTCCTGATCGACCGCACGGTATCGCAGCTCATCAGAGCTGTCCGCGGTGACCGCGGCCAGGGTATTTCGGATCTCCCGGTGACCAAGATGCGTGCGGGCGACACCAATGCTCCCGAGTTGGCCGAGTTGCTCAGCCCTTCTCTTTTTGCCGAAGACCGTGTGATCGTCTTGGAATCGGCTGCAGAAGCAGGCAAAGATGCCGTAGCGCTTGTCCTGGAGGCTGCACGCGAGCCGGCAGAAGGTGTGGTTCTGATCGTCGTGCACTCGGGCGGCGGTCGCGCGAAAGCGTTGGCGCCGGCCCTCGAGAAGCTCGGCGCGACGGTTCACAACTGCGGAAAACTGAACAAGAGTCAGCTTGTCGACTTCGTCCGGGGTGAGTTTCGGACCGCAGACGTCAGGGTTGCGCCAGATGCGATCGCCGCGATGATCGAAAGCGTCGGCTCCAACCTCCGCGAACTCGCGTCGGCCTGCTCGCAATTGGCGGCAGATACGGGCGGCAAGATCGACGTGGATGCAGTCCACAAGTATTACTCGGGCAAGGCCGAGGTTTCCGGATTCGACGTGGCCGACAAAGTCATCGTCGGCGATACCCGGGGTGCGCTCGAGGCGCTCCGATGGGCAGATCAGATCGGAACAGCCCATGTTCTGCTCGCGGATGCCCTCGCCGACGCAGTCCACACCATCGCGAAGGTCGGCCCGTTTGCACGGGGCGGTGACCCGTTCCGGTTGGCGTCGGATCTCGGAATGCCGCCGTGGAAGGTCAAGAAGGCGATCAAGGAGGTCGGCGGCTGGGATCCCACGTCGATCGGCGCTGCGATGCAGATCGTCGCCGCCCTCAATGCCGACGTGAAGGGTGCCGCAGTCGACTCGTCCTTCGCCCTGGAGATGGCAGTGCGGAAAGTGTGCGCGTTGCGGAAGAACTGAGTACAACGTGGCCTACTGCGCGTCCGGCCAGAAGTAGTCCGACGACAGTGGCGGCCGTGGCCTCACCCGCCCGGTAGTCGAGGCGTTTCACGCAGGCTTGCTCCAACTGAGTATGCGGAATGGCCTGAGGCCGTGTCGTTGGTTCACCTGTTCTGATGTCGGTCACCCGTAGTGAGTCGTGCGACACCGGATTCACCACACTGCCGCAGACAATGGTTTCTTGGCCGATGCTGTCCACCGGCACCTTCACGGTGGTGAGTAGCGCTCGTCCAACGGCGAGAAACGCCAGAATCGCAACGAGTGAACACATCACGCCGAAGAAGATCCGGAATTCGCTACGTTGCCTGCGCTTACACCATCCGTAGCTTGCGGCACCTCCGACGACTGCAACCGTCAATGATTCCCACCAACGAGGGATTCCCAGGGCGGCCACTACGCCGAAAGCGACGACCGCCCAGAAGACAGTCGTGAACAACCAGCTGCGAGGGCGCTTCCCGTGCCCGTTGATCGCCATCATCAGATGGTTGCAGCCCGCTCCACATATTCGCTGCAAGACATGGATGGCGGGTCTTCGCACTGACCCGATTGAATACGCAAAATAGCCGCCTGGTCTTTCGACCTGGCGGCTATCGAGACGAACCAGTGTGACGGCGAACCGTCACAGTGGAAACGTCAGAGCTTGTTGGCAGCCTGCGAGAGTGCAGACTTCTTGTTGGCAGCCTGGTTGGCGTGAATGACGCCCTTGCTGGCTGCCTTGTCGAGCTTGCGGCTGGTGGAGACGAGGAGCTCGTTGGCCTTGTCCTTGTCACCGGCTGCCGCAGCCTCGCGGAACGAACGGATCGCGGTACGCAGCGAGGACTTCACCGACTGGTTACGGAGTCGGGCCGCCTCGTTGGTACGGATTCGCTTCACCTGGGACTTGATGTTGGCCACGCGTAAAATCCTTGTCGTCTTTAGCTGGTTACGGTCGAGAAAGCTGTGGGCGCACTGATGCACCGACTGGCAAGATTACCAGCCGAGGGCCCAAGAACCCAAACCGTCGCACGTTGCGTCTGTCGAGAAGGGTACACCGAGCGCCCGATTGCTCGCCGCGCTGCCGAATAGCCCCACTTGTAGCAGCATGTTGCCCTATGACGCCGTCGCCTTCGAAAAGTTCGAGTAAAACAGGTTCGACCACCACCCGAGCGCGTCCTGCCGCAGTGTTCGACGGATATTCAGACATCGGTCGCTACGAGTTGGCTTTCGACGAGATGTTCGAGCCCGACGGCTCGGTGCGTGGTCCGTACAAGGGTGTGTACAAAGCCCTGGCGCCGACGAGCAGCGCCGACCTCGCCGCGCGTGCCGACGCACTCGGACGCGCATTCATCGACCAAGGTGTGACGTTTTCGCTGTCCGGGCAGGAACGACCCTTCCCGTTGGATCTGGTGCCACGCGTCATCGCCGCCCAGGAGTGGTCGCGGCTGGAAAAGGGCATCAAACAGCGGGTGAAGGCGCTCGAGTTGTTCCTCGCGGACATTTACGGAGAGCAGCGAATCCTGCGCGATCACGTGTTGCCGCGCCGCCTGGTCACCTCGTGCGAGCACTTCCACCGTGAAGCGGCAGGCATCGTGCCGCCCAACGGTGTGCGAATTCACGTCGCGGGTATCGACCTGGTCCGAGACGAGGCGGGAGAGTTCCGAGTTCTCGAGGACAATCTGCGATCTCCGTCCGGTGTCTCCTATGTGATGGAAAACCGTCGCACCATGACTCGGGTGTTCCCGGATCTGTTCATGTCCCACAAGGTGCGGGCGGTCGGTGATTACGCAACACACCTGCTGAGGGCGCTGCGTGCGGGTGCTGCACTCAACGAAGCGGACCCGACAGTGGTTGTTCTCACACCGGGTATCGCCAATTCCGCCTATTTCGAGCATTCGTTGCTCGCTCGTCAGATGGGTGTGGAACTCGTCGAAGGTCGCGACCTGTTCTGCCGCGACAACATGGTGTACATGCGCACTACGGAAGGCGAGCGCCAGGTCGATGTCATCTATCGCCGCATCGACGACGAGTATCTCGACCCGATGCACTTCCGTCCGGATTCGATTCTCGGCGTCGCAGGCCTACTGAATGCGGCGCGGGCGGGCAACGTGGTGATCTCGAGCGCCGTCGGCAACGGAGTCGGTGACGACAAACTCGTCTATACCTACGTTCCGCAGATCATCGACTACTACCTCGGTGAGAAGCCGCTCTTGCAGAACGTCGACACGTTCCGCTGTTGGTTGGACGAGGAGTGCGAGCAAGTCCTCGACCGCGTCGCCGAACTGGTCATCAAGCCGGTGGAAGGGTCCGGCGGCTACGGAATCGTCTTCGGACCCGACGCGAGCCCCAAGGAACTGGCCGCGATAACCCGCAAGATCAAGGCAGACCCGCGCGGGTGGATTGCGCAGCCACTCGTGCAGTTGTCCACGGTGCCGACCAAGATCGACGATGTTCTCTCGCCGCGCCACGTGGACTTGCGGCCCTTTGCCGTCAACGACGGTGAGGACGTGTGGGTGTTGCCCGGCGGCCTGACCCGGGTGGCACTTCCGGAAGGTTCGCTGGTGGTCAACTCCAGCCAGGGCGGCGGAAGCAAGGACACGTGGGTGCTTGCGAGTCGCACCTCTGACGAAGACCCAGAGTTGTCAGGCGAGGAACTGGTGTCCGAGCCCCCGGAATCCGCGGAGCCGGTGCAGGGTCCCGAACTGAGCACCTCGCAGCAACAACAGCAGCAGCAACAGTGAACACCTCGGAAGTGCCCAGCTACCAAGAACTATCAGTGAACGGAGCGTGGTGACCGATGCTTGCTCGCAACGCAGAGTCCCTCTACTGGATCGGCCGCTACGTCGAGCGCGCCGACGACACTGCTCGGATCCTCGACGTCGCCGTCCATCAATTGCTCGACGACGCCACCGTCGACCCGGACCGCACGTCGCGTCTGCTCCTGCGTGTCCTCGGCATCGAGGCGCCGGAGGGCAAGCTCGACGTGCGCTCGCTCACCGATCTGGTTGCGTTCAGCCGCAACCAGGTTGGTTCGATCGTGGACTCGCTGGCAAGTGCACGTGAGAATGCTCGCGGGGCGCGTGAGGTCACGTCGAGTGAGATGTGGGAGTGCCTGAACACCACGTACAACGGACTGGCCGAGCGTGAACGTGCCTCACGCAGGCTGGGGCCACACGAGTTCTTCCGCTATGTGGAGGAACGCGCAGCGATGTTCGCGGGCCTGGCGGATTCTACGCTCAGTCGCGACGACGGCTATCGGTTCCTTCTGCTGGGCAGGTCGATCGAACGTGTCGACATGATCGTGCGGATGCTTCTGGCGCGCGCCGGTGACCGCCCGTCGTCGCCGGCATGGGTCAGCGTTCTTCGCTCGGCGGGCGCACATGACACGTATCTGCGTACGTATCGCGGAGCACTCGACGCCAATCGCGTCGTCGAGTTCATCTTGTTGGACAGGCTCTTTCCGCGCTCGGTGTTCCACTCGATCAGGCAGGCCGAGAAGTGCCTGCAGGAGCTCGACCCGCAGCCGGGCAGTCGCGTCGGAATCCGGGCGGAGGCGCCGCGGCTTCTGGGCCGCGCACGCAGCGAACTCGAGTTCCTGCCGCAGGGCGTGTTGCTCGAGGATCTGCAGGGACGGTTGCTCGGTTGGCAGGAGACCTGCCGCGAACTGGGTGAGGCAATTGCATTGCAGTACTTCCACGCTGCGCCGTGGGTCGCGTGGACGGATGCCGGCGCCGCGTATGCGGAGTCGACGGTGGAGGGAGAGCTGTGAGCTGGCGAATGAGGGTCGTGCACACCACGGGATATGCGTACGACGCCCCGGTGACGTCGTCGTACAACGAAGCGCGATTGACACCTCGCGGCGACACCAGGCAGACGGTGATACTCACGCGCGTCGAAACCCAGCCGGCCACACGTTCCTACCGATACACCGATTACTGGGGCACCGCGGTGACCGCCTTCGACTTGCACGCCCCGCATACGGAACTCGAAGTGACCGGACTGTCGGTGGTGGAGACGGAACCGTTCGTTCAGCCCGAGGAAACCGTCGACTGGGATGAATTGTCGGGAAACGCGATTAAAGATCGATTCAACGAACAACTGAGTTTCACGAGATATGTTCCGCGTGATCGTAAGCTGGCGACAATTGCCAAGGAATTGCGCAAAGATAAATCACCTGAAGATGCAGTAGTGGCTGCGTCGCAATGGGTTTACGGCGAAATGTCATATGTTCCGGGTACGACCGGAGTGCATACGTCGGCGGTCGAGGCGTGGTCGGCACGGAAAGGCGTCTGCCAGGACTATGCGCATCTGACCTTGGTATTGCTTCGAACGATGGGAATACCGTGTCGATACGTTTCCGGCTATCTCCACCCCAAACGTGATGCGGCAGTCGGGGACACGGTGGTCGGCGAATCGCACGCGTGGATCGAAGCGTGGACCGGCGCGTGGTGGGGATACGACCCGACCAATGCGATAGCTGTGAATGAACAGCATGTCTCGGTCGGAATAGGAAGGGACTATTCGGATGTGCCGCCATTGAAGGGAATCTTTTCCGGTGGACGCTCCACAGATCTCGAAGTTGTTGTGGAGATCACCAGGCTTGCGTAAAGTCCGGCAAATCTAGGCGCGTGAGCATTACTACCGTTCGATGAGAAGAAGGTGGGAATATGTCTCCAACTGCACAGGAATTGACTGAGATCGAACCGATCTCGGATGTGAAGAAGTATGCGGCCGAAGCGGTGGGAACATTCGTGCTCGTGTTCTCCGCAGTCGGAACTGCCGTCTTTGCAGGTGCGAAAGTCGGCAACCTCGGAGTTGCCTTCGCATTCGGCCTGACCCTGCTGTTCCTCGTATATGCGATCGGCCCGATTTCCGGTTGCCACGTCAACCCAGCCGTGACTCTCGGCCAATTCGTGATCGGGCGAATCTCAGCCGTCAATGCGGCGATTTACGTTGTCGCGCAAGTGATCGGCGGCTTGGTCGCAGGCGTCGTGATCTACACGGTGGCCAACAGTCTCCCGGCGTACAACCGTGCTGCTGACGGTTTGGGTGCAAACGGTTGGGGCGCACACAGTCCGTCTGCCGAGAAGAATCTTCTCGGAAACGTGGTTTCCGACGGCTACGGCATCGGTGCCGCCATGATCATCGAGATCCTGCTGACAGCACTGCTGGTATTCGTCGTTCTCGCGTCGACCGACCAGATCTCCGACGTGCCTCTCGCCGGGGTGTCCATCGGCTTCACCCTGGCCGTCATTCACCTGATCTCGATCCCGATCGACAACACCTCCGTCAACCCCGCTCGAAGCCTCGCTGTCGCGCCGTTCCAGGACGGTGCACTCGGCCAGGTGTGGTTGTTCATCGTGTTCCCGCTCATCGGCGGTGCGCTCGGTGCACTCATCTATCGAGCACTCTTCGGACGGTTCAACCGTATGGACAGCTGATCGACACTGTTTCCATCGTCCGGGTCGGCTTCAGCTCCAGCTGAAGTCGGCCCGAAGTTTTGCCGCGACCGCGTCGAACTTCTTGTGATCCATGACGGCGCCCTCGCGCCGGATCCCGCTCTCGGGAACGTCGAGCACCCGGTCGAGCCGGACCCAGCTGGGCCTTCCCTCGCCGTCCCATGGACCCGAACCGATTGCGAGCCAATCGCGCTCACCCTCGCGTTTACTCTGCGAAGACAACATCAGGCCGAGCAGCGTGTCGCCGTCGCGGCCGACAACCAGCACCGGGCGGTCTTTGCCCTGGGTCGGATCCTCCTCGTAGGCAACCCAGGTCCAGACGATCTCGCCCGGATCGGCCTTGCCGTCGAGGTCGGGGAGTACTCGACCTTGCGGGCGCGATGTGCGGTCGGAGACGTTCGCGCGGCGATCGGGCGGCCGGTCGGACCCGGCTTCGAGGCAGACGACTGGGACGTGGACGACTGCAGCTGGCGCAGCAACGCAGGGCCCTTCTCCACCGCGAGGGCGCCGAGGGTTCTGCCGATCTGCTTCCACATGCTTGCCATAGCGTTCGAGCATAATCACCCACCCGTGGGAACCCCTGGTACGGCGGCGCCGAGACTTGGATATCCTGAGGGTTGACAGTGGCCCGGATCCGGGCCGGTGCCGGTCCGACTAAGGGGTCTCCCATCAGCAGCTTCGCCGACAAGACGTTCACGGATCCTGCGCAGATCCGGAACTTCTGCATCATCGCGCACATCGACCACGGTAAGTCGACGCTGGCAGATCGCATGCTTCAGCTCACCGGTGTGGTCGAAGAGCGGGCGATGCGTGCGCAGTACCTGGACCGCATGGACATCGAGCGTGAACGCGGCATCACCATCAAGGCTCAGAACGTTCGTCTGCCCTGGACCGTCGACGGCGAAGAGTTCGTCCTCCACCTCATCGACACACCCGGCCACGTCGACTTCACGTACGAGGTCTCCCGCGCGCTCGAAGCATGTGAGGGTGCAATTCTGCTGGTCGACGCTGCTCAGGGCATCGAAGCTCAGACGCTGGCGAACCTCTACCTGGCGATGGAGAAGGATCTCAAGATCATTCCCGTCCTCAACAAGATCGACCTCCCGGCCGCGGATCCCGACCGCTATGCCGAAGAGATCGCGCACATCACGGGCTGCGAGCCCGGTGATGTCCTGCGCGTCTCGGGTAAGACCGGCATGGGCGTCAAGGAACTGCTCGACGAGGTCATCAAGCAGGTACCTGCGCCTGTCGGCGATGCTGACGGTCCCGCCCGCGCGATGATCTTCGACTCCGTCTACGACGCCTACCGCGGCGTGGTCACCTACGTGCGTGTGGTCGACGGTCGGATCCGTCCCCGCGAGAAGATCACGATGATGTCCACGGGCACCACACACGAACTGCTCGAGGTCGGCATCATCTCGCCCGAGCCGAAGGCCAGTATCGGTCTGGGCGTCGGCGAGGTGGGCTACCTCATCACGGGTGTGAAGGATGTCCGCCAGTCGCGCGTCGGTGACACCGTCACCACCACCCGCAACGGCGCGACCGAACCGCTGGTCGGCTACCGCGATCCCAAGCCGATGGTCTACTCGGGCCTCTACCCGATGGACGGCTCGGACTACCCCGTGCTGCGCGATGCCCTCGACAAGCTCCGTCTCAACGACGCGGCGCTGGCGTATGAACCCGAGACGTCGGTTGCCCTCGGATTCGGCTTCCGCTGCGGCTTCCTCGGCCTGCTCCACATGGAGATCACCCGCGACCGCCTCGAGCGTGAGTTCGGCCTCGAACTGATTTCCACCGCGCCCAACGTCGTCTACCGCGTCGTGATGGAGGACGGGGCCGAGGTCATCGTCACCAACCCGTCGTACTGGCCGGAAGGCAAGGTTCGCGAGGTCTACGAGCCCGTCGCCAAATGCACCGTCATCGCCCCGAGTGAGTACGTCGGCGCCATCATGGAGCTGTGCCAGTCCCGTCGCGGTGAGCTCGGCGGCATGGACTACCTCTCCGAGACTCGCGTCGAACTGCGCTACGAACTGCCCATGGGCGAGATCATGTTCGACTTCTTCGACGCCCTCAAGTCCCGCACCAAGGGTTATGCCAGCCTCGATTACGAGGAGGCCGGTGAGCAGCAGGCCGATCTGGTGAAGGTCGACATCCTGCTGCAGGGCGAGGCCGTCGACGCGTTCTCCTCGATCGTGCACCGTTCCAACGCCGGCGCTTACGGCGGACGCATGACGTCGAAGCTTCGTGAGCTGATTCCTCGCCAGCAGTTCGAGGTTCCGATCCAGGCCGCGATCGGCGCGAAGATCATCTCGCGCGAGAACATTCGCGCAATCCGCAAGGACGTTCTTGCCAAGTGCTACGGCGGCGACATCAGCCGTAAGCGCAAGCTGCTCGAGAAGCAGAAGGAAGGCAAGAAGCGCATGAAGACCATCGGTCGCGTCGAGGTGCCGCAGGAAGCATTCGTGGCGGCCTTGACGTCGGAATCGGTCGGCGAGAAGCCCAAGAAGTAGGAGCGCATGGTCACCACCTGGTTGTCCCGAGAGTTCGGAATCGAAATCCCGGTTCTCGGGGCGCCCATGGGTGGTCGCGCGGGCGGCGCGCTCGCCGGAGCTGTATCGGCGGCCGGCGGGTTGGGGCTGCTCGGCGCGGCTCGGTACAACACACCGGAGTGGATCGAGGCCGAAGCCGAAGTGGCCCGCTCGATCGGCGGAAAGTTCGGCGTCGGCCTGATGACGTGGTCGCTGCCCGAGAACGAGTTGATGCTCGACGCCGCGATTGCCGTCGAGCCGACCATGATCACCTTGTCGTTCGGTGATCCCGCCTCGTATGTCGGACGAATCCACGATGCGGGCATTCCCGTTGTGTCACAGATCAATACGCTCGAAGACCTTCGCATTGTCGAGGCCGCGGGTGTCGACGGCGTGATCGCGCAAGGCGGTGAGGCAGGCGGTCACACGGGCCGAATCGGAACCTTGCCGCTGCTGCAGGAGATCCTCGAAACGACATCACTTCCAGTACTGGCGGCCGGCGGAATCGGGACCGGCCGCGGTTTGGCCGCAGTCCTGGCAGCCGGCGGGGAAGGCGTGATGATCGGAACGGCGCTGCTCGCCAGCCCGGAGACGGTCGGGCCGGACTATGCCCGCGACCGCGTCGTCGAAGCCGGAAGTGCCGACACGATTTACACCTCGGTGTTCGACCGAGCGCGCAGTCAACCGTGGCCGCAGCGGTGGGGTGGCCGCGCGGTGGCCAACGAGTTCACTGCCGCCTGGCACGGAGTCGACGCCGATGAGGAAATGCTGGCAAAGGCGTACGACCCGTCGGATCCCCACAGCGGAGTCGTCTACGCCGGAGAAGCTGTCGGACTCGTACACGGAACCCATCCGGCCGGCGACGTGGTTCGACGCATCGGCGCCGATGCGGAGCGTCTGCTCTCTCGTTTCGCCTGAAAGCAAGGTCGGACACAACCGGGTCCCATATGAGAAGGTAAGCCTCTGCTAACTAGTGGAGGAGTATTTTCGTGCGTGCGATGAAGTTTTCGGCGGTGGCTCTCTTGGGAGCGCTGGTCGTAGGTATCAGCGGGTGTTCGTCCTCGGACGCCGACGAGATCGCGGGCGGTCGGGTCACCACGATCGACCACAAGTTCGGCGCCACCACGATCACCGGGACGCCGACGCGCATCGTCGCGGCCGACACCCAGTGGCTCGACGCTCTGCTCGAACTCGGAATCCAGCCGGTGGGGTACCTGGCTGCCGGCCCGATGGGCGACGAGCGTGGTCTGTTCCCGTGGGAGAGTGGCGTGGACGCGTCGGCGAAGGAACTCGATCGCTCGGCGATCCAGCAGTTCGGTGTCCCGCTCAAAGCTGAAGAAATTGCAGCCTTGGATCCCGATCTGATTCTCGGCGGGTTCTCCGTCGCCGATCAGAACGATTTCGACCAGTTGAGCAAGATCGCTCCGACAATTGCCGGTCTGTCCGACGTCCAGGTCGATCCGTGGCAGGACCAGGTGGAGATTCTCGGCCGGGTTCTCGACAAGGAGTCGCGAGCCGACGAGATCGTCGAGGCGACAAACGGGCAGATCGATGCGCTCGCACAGCGGTTGCCGGGGCTGAAGGGTAAGACCGCTCTTTTGTCGCAGTACGTCTTCCCGACGTCGCAGTTGGTGATCGTCGCTGATCCCAAGGACGGTGCTTCGGGACTGTTCACGCGTCTGGGAATGTCGTTGCCGCCCAAGCTGGTCGACGAGGCCGGTGTGACCGGTGGCCGGCTGATACTCAGCCCGGAACGGGTCGACGCTCTCAGCGCCGACGTCGTGGTGCTGCTGCCCAACGGCGGGTCGCTCGACGACATGATGAAGCTGCCGGGGTTTGCCGACCTGCCTGCAGTCAAGGGTGGCGGATTGGCCATCGTCGACTATCCGACTGTCGCCGGGTTGAACACTCCGTCGTCGCTGTCGCTGAAGTACTCGCTCGAATCGATCACGCCGCAGCTCGAAGCGGTGGCCGGCTAGACCTGCTGTGCGCCTTTATTAACCGCGGGCGGTTAATAAAGGCGCACAGCAGGGGGTCTAGGTCGCGTTGTGCGCGGGCTGGAAAGCTCCGGCTTCGGCAGCTTCCTCGGCGCGGATCACGTGGACCACGGCGTTGATCAGCGCCAGGTGTGTGAACGCCTGCGGGAAGTTACCCAGATGGCGACCGGTGTGCGCGTCGATCTCCTCCGCGTACAGCTTGAGCGGGCTCGCGAACCCGAGCAGACGCTCGCAGAGATGCTTTGCCCGATCCAGTTCGCCGATCTCGACGAGGGCGGAGACGAGCCAGAAGGAGCAGATGGTGAACGTGCCCTCTTCTCCGCTCAATCCGTCGTCGGTGGTGTCGACGCGATAGCGCAGGACCAACCCCTCTTCGGTGAGCTCGTCGGCGATCGCCAGCACCGTCGCCCGGATGCGCGGATCGTCGGCCGGCAGGAAGCGCAGCAGCGGTGCCAACAAGAGCGACGCGTCGAGTGAATCGTGGCCGTACCGCTGTGTCAGAACTCCGCGCGAGTCGACACCGTGCGCGAGGATGTCGGCCTTGATCTCGTCCGCGATGGCCGTCCATTGCTGTGCAAAGCTCTTCTCGCCCTGCATCTCTGCCAGTTTGGCGCCGCGATCGAGTGCGACCCAGCACATGATCTTCGACGACGTGAAGTGCTGCGGTTCACCGCGCACCTCCCAGATCCCGCGGTCGGGCTGGCGCCAATGCTTGATCGCTTCCTCGACCTGCTTCTTGAGCAGCGGCCACAACGCCTCGGGGACGCGCTCGCGGGTACGGATGTGGAGGTACACCGAGTCGAGCATGGTGCCCCAGATGTCGTGCTGCTGTTGATCGAACGCCCCGTTGCCGATACGCACCGGACGGGCGCCGTCGTAGCCGGACAGATGGTTGAGTTCGGATTCCTCGAGCGTGCGCTCGCCGCCGATGCCGTACATCACCTGCAAGGGATGCGGCTGACCGTTGTCCGAACTCGACACGTCGTAGATGAAGTTGAAGAAGTCGTTGGCCTCACGGTCCAACCCGAGCGTGTAGAGGCCCCACAGTGCGAAGGTGGAATCGCGAACCCACGCGTAGCGGTAGTCCCAGTTGCGTTCTCCGCCTGGTGTTTCCGGTAGCGAGGTCGTCGAAGCCGCAAGCAGGGCTCCGGTCGGTGCGTAGGTGAGCCCCTTGAGTGTGAGCGCACTGCGCTGTAGGTATCCGCGCCACGGGTGATCGGGGAACTTGCCGATCGTCACCCACTCACGCCAGGACTTGGACGTCTGCCACATCTTGTCGGCGGCCTCGTCGAACGTCTGCGGCGCGGGAAGATCCGACCACGAGAGCGCGACGTACACGTTGTCGCCTTCGACCAGTCGCGTCCGCGCTCGTGCTTCACGACCTTCCAGACCCAGTCGTAGGTCGGTGGTCAAGCGCAGAGTGGGATGGTCTCCGGGCTTGGCGGAGCGACACGTTGCCGTTGCTTCCTCGTAGACCTTTCCGGTGTACTCCCAATTCGCCGTGCCACGGTGATAGTCGAACGCGGGCTCACAGCTCATCTCGAGTTCGACGGTGCCGCTGACGCATTTGACCGTACGGAGAAGGGTGTGTTCGGCATCCCAGTCGGTCGGTGTGCGCTTGTGCGTGTTCGATCGCTTGTCGACGTTGTGCCAGGGACCGAGAACCAGGGCGTCGCGGACGACGAGCCAGCCGGTCTCGGTCTGCCAGGTGGTCTCGAGAATGAGTCCACCCGGCAGATAGCGCCGAGCGGCCGGCACGTTCTGGCCGTAGGGGCCGATACGGAAATGGCCTGCGCTGCGGTCGAGGATGGCACCGAACACGCTGGGGGAGTCCGGGCGGGGAACGCACATCCACTCGACAGATCCGTTACGGGCAATCAGGCACGAGGTTTCGCAATCGGAAAGAAACGCATAGTCGTCGATCGGGGGAAAGTTGCTTCGATGGTGACCCGTGGAGGCGGGAGGAATCGTCTGCACCACTTCGTCGTCAGCACTCATTCGGCCATCATCCGGCCAGAATCGGCACACGTCCAATCCACACGCTGTCGGGACCGTATCGTCCGAAGGATAGGGTGTTGGCGTGGATCGGATTGCGGATTGGTGGGACAGCTTCGAGCTGTGGATGGCGGGGCTCCCGTTCATCCCGCAGGTCGCGTTGGTCCTGATCGTCGTCGTTCCGCTGTGCCGCCTGGTGGCCATCGGTCTGGATCGCGCGTTGGCCGCCGTTCTCGCTCTGCCGCTCTTCGGCTGGTTGCGTAGGAATTCTCGAGAAGTAGAGGAAAGCTGATGCCCCGCTCACGGGTCACTCTCGCCCTGATAGCCCTGATTCTCCTCGTGATCGTCGCGTGGCTTCTCACCCGTTAGTTCTCCCGATTAGAGCGGGCGCCGGTGCTCTGCTAAAGTCCACCGCGTGTCCGAAGCAACAGCTCCCGTAATCCGCCACCAGTTGGCGTTGATTGCTGTCGGCATGCTCGACGTCGCTGACGTCGCCTGTTGTTGATTTCCTGAGTTCGACCTCTCCGGTGGTGCTGCGCACCCCACTCGAACTTCTCTGCGCGTAACTCGCGCCCCCGATTCAGGGCTCATCGCCCGTCGGCTCTCCATGTCTGAACATCCCGATGGAATCAGCCCCAGAGGTCTCGGACTTGTCGTTTGACCAACCCTCGTTTGTCAGTCCTTTCAGGAAGGTATCTGCAATGAAACGCCGTTCCCGCACACTTCTCACTGCTATCGCGACCATGGGGGCCGTGGTACTCACAGCGTGCAGTGGTGGCTCGAGCGACACCGTGGGTGGTGACAGCGCCGCCAGCGACGGTAGCGCCGGCACGATCAACCTGTTCGCCTACGCCGTGCCGAAGCCTGGCTTCGACAAGCTCACCGCAGCCTTCCAGGCGACCGACGAGGGCAAGAACGTCAACTTCAATCCTTCCTACGGCGCCTCGGGCGACCAGTCGCGCAAGGTGAAGGACGGTGCCGAGGCAGACTTCGTCAACTTCTCCGTCGAGCCCGACATCACCCGTCTGGTCGATGCCGGTCTGGTAGATCAGAACTGGAACCAGGACGCCTACAACGGAATTCCGTTCGGATCGGTAGTCACCATCGTGACGCGTCCGGGGAACCCGAAGGGCATCAAGGACTGGGACGACCTGCTTCAGCCCGGCCTCGAGGTCGTCACGCCGAACCCGTTCAGCTCCGGCTCGGCCAAGTGGAACCTCTTGGCGCCGTACGCCGCCAAGAGCGACGGTGGCAAAAACCCGCAGGCGGGGCTCGACTACGTCACCGCCTTGGTCAACGATCACGTCAAGATCCAGCCCAAGTCGGGACGCGAGGCTTCGGAAGCCTTCCTGCAGGGCAGCGGTGACGTTCTGATCAGTTACGAGAACGAGGCACTGTTCATCGAAGGCAACGGCGACCCGGTCGAGCACGTCACCCCGCCCACGACCTTCAAGATCGAGAACCCGGTTGCCGTGATCTCGAACAGCAAGGTCCTCGACAAGGCGACCGCGTTCAAGGACTACCTGTACACGACCGAGGGTCAGACGCTCTGGGCCGAAGCAGGATTCCGTCCCGTTGATCCCGCCGTCGCTGCCAAGTTCACGGACAAGTTCCCCGAGCCGACCAAGCTGTGGACCATTGCAGACCTCGGCGGCTGGAAGGCCGTTGACAGTGCTCTGTTCACCAAGGACACCGGTTCGATCGCAGTGATCTACGACAACGCGACCAAGTAAGACTGACGTGACTGACACTATTGACCCCACCCCCGTGGCTCGTCGGCGAAAACTCGCGCGGGTCACGGGGAGTGTGGGGCCGCTCGGAATCGGAGTGGCCACTCTGTGGCTCTCCGTGATCGTTCTGCTTCCGCTCGCCGCGTTGACCGCCACCGCGTTCGACGAGGGGATCTCCGGATTCTGGGACGCCGTCACCGCACCCGTCGCCTTGGCGTCGTTGCGCGTGACGTTGTTGGTCTCGGTGATCGTGGCACTGATCAACGTCGTGATGGGCACGATCATCGCGTGGGTGCTGGTCCGGGACGACTTCCCGGGCAAGCGCATCGTCAACTCGATGATCGATCTGCCGTTCGCACTGCCGACAATCGTGGCATCGATCGTGCTGCTGTCCCTCTACGGCCCGCAGTCACCGATCGACATCCATCTCAATGCAACCCAGCCCGGACTGATCGTGGCATTGGCCTTCGTGACCTTGCCGTTCGTGGTCCGTTCCGTGCAGCCGGTGCTGATGGAGGTCGACCGCGAAGTCGAGGAAGCCGCTGCGTCGTTGGGAGCTTCCAACTGGACGATCTTTCGCTCGGTTGTTCTCCCGACGTTGGCGCCTGCCGTCATCTCCGGTGCGGGCCTCGCGTTCGCCAGAGCGATCGGTGAATACGGCTCGGTCGTTCTGATCGGCGGCAACATCCCACGCGTGACACAGATGACGTCGCAGTACATTCAGCAGCAGATCGAGATCGATCGTCCGACCAACGCCGCTGCCGTCTCGGTAGCGTTGCTGGCCATCGCATTCGTGACGCTGTTCGTCCTGCGAATCTTCGCATCGCGGGGACAGCGACGTGAGGAGAGTTCCCGATGAACGTGTCCAGAGGATCGAAGATCGGTCTGCGGACCATCGCTCTCGTCTACCTGTTCGTGTTGCTGGTCGTGCCGATCGGTGTGATCCTGACGCGAACGTTCGAGAACGGAATCGGCCCGTTTCTCGAATCGATCACGACACCGGCAGCGATCTCCGCGCTGAATCTTTCGCTGATCATCGTGGCGATCGTGGTCCCGATCAACGTCGTGTTCGGCGTCGTCACTGCTCTGGCACTCGTGCGTGGGCGTTTCCCGGGCCGCGGAGTTCTGCAGTCGGTGGTCGACCTGCCCTTCGCGGTCTCGCCCGTCGTCGTCGGTGTGTCGTTGATTCTTCTGTGGGGTGCCAACGGTTGGTTCGGCGGAATCGAATCGTTGGGGTTCAAGGTCATCTTCGGTTTGCCAGGCATGGTGATCGCGACGATTTTCGTGACGCTGCCCTTCGTCGTCCGGGAAGTCGAACCCGTACTTCACGAGATCGGCGACGAGCAGGAACAAGCAGCCGCGACGCTCGGTGCCTCGGGCTGGCAGACGTTCTGGCGGATCACCTTGCCCGCGATCCGTTGGGGCCTGACATACGGAATCGTGTTGACGGTGGCGCGTTCGCTCGGTGAATTCGGCGCAGTCATCATGGTCTCTTCCGGCTTCCCGGGGGTATCCCAGACACTGACGTTGCTGGTGCACTCGCGATACATCGACGACCACAACACCTTTGGTGCGTATTCGGCGGCAACGCTGCTGATGGGCATCGCCATCATTGTCCTGTTGCTGATGACGCTGCTGGACCGTAAGAGGAGCACCACATGATCACAGTGACCGGGGCCCGCAAGAACTACGGTGATTTCGCGGCGCTCGACGACGTGACGGTCAACATTCCCTCGGGTTCGTTGACGGCATTGCTCGGGCCCAGTGGCTCGGGAAAGTCGACGTTGCTGCGTTCGATCGCAGGGCTTGAAGAACTCGATTCGGGAACCATCACCATCGCAGGCAAGGACGTCACCGGCGTGTCGCCGCAGAAGCGTGACATCGGTTTCGTGTTCCAGCACTACGCGGCGTTCAAGCACATGACCGTGCGGGACAACGTGGCGTTCGGGCTCAAGATCCGCAAGCGCCCGAAGCCGGAGATCGAGAAGAAGGTCAACGAACTACTGGGGATCGTCGGTCTCGACGGGTTTCAGCATCGGTACCCCGCGCAGCTCTCCGGCGGTCAGCGTCAGCGCATGGCGTTGGCGCGCGCTCTGGCTGTGGATCCACAGGTGCTCCTGCTCGACGAGCCCTTCGGCGCGCTCGACGCGAAGGTGCGTGCCGACCTGCGCACGTGGTTGCGTCGCCTGCACGACGAGGTGCACGTCACCACCGTCCTGGTCACCCACGACCAGGAAGAGGCTCTCGACGTCGCCGACCGCATCGCGGTGCTGAACAAGGGGCGGATCGAGCAGATCGGTGAACCTGCCGACCTGTACGACCGCCCGTCCAACGACTTCGTGATGTCCTTCCTCGGATCCGTCGCGAAGCTCAACGGGCAGTTGGTCCGTCCGCATGACATCCGTCTCGGCCGCGATCCGAGCATGGCTCTCGCGCAGGAATCCGGAACGGCCGAGTCGCTCGGCGTCACACGCGCAACCGTCGAGCGCGTCGTGTACCTCGGCTTCGAGGTTCGAGTGGACCTGCGCAACGAGGCAACCGGCGAGCTCTTCTCGGCTCAGGTCACGCGCGGTGACAGTGCAGCGCTGCACCTCGAGGCGGGGGAGACGGTGTACGCGCGTGCTACCCGGGTGCCGGATCTGCCGGAGACCCCGGTGTCGACGCCGGTGCAGGAGCCGGTCACGGTGAGCGTGGTCGGCCAGGTATGACCCGCTCGCCCTGTTCGACCTGTTGTACCCCCACTCCTGTTTGAGCGAACGGCACTTTCGGACTCCTGATGGCGCCGAAAGTGCCGTTCGCTCAGAGTTGGGGGGCCGGGCAACAGCGAGACGAGTTCAGCCCTCTCGGCAGACGAGGACCGGGCATTGGGCGTGGTGGATGAGGCTCTGACTGGTCGAACCGACTATCGACGCCATGAACGGGCTGCGGCCGTGGCTACCGACGACTACGAGTTGGGCTTCCGCCGAGTGCTCGAGCAGTGCCTTCATCGGTCCGCTGCGCTGGACACTGCGGGTGACCTCGACATCGGGGTACTTCTCCGTCCAGCCGGCGAGGCACTCGGACAGCAGTGCATGCTCATGCTGTTCGTACGGTCCCCAGTCGACGAAGCGCCTGGCTTCGGAATACCCGCCCAGCGAGGCGTGCTCGTTCCACGTGTGGACCGCAACCAAAGGTGCGCCGAGGAACGCGGCAAACTCGAAGGCATGCGCGACGGCGAGTTCGCTGAGCTTGCTCCCGTCGACGCCGACGACGATGGGCCTGGTGTCGGCCATCGCGTGATCACCCGTACCGCGGAATACGGCCACGGGACAGTGCGCGCGGTTGACCACCCGAATGGTGTCGGATCCGAGAAACACGGACTGCATTTCGCTGGTGCCGGCCTGACCCAGTGCAACGATGCGAGCCGACTTCGAGAGTTCGACGAGTGTGGTTGCGGGAGTACCGGTCACGAGGCCACGTTCGACGGTGACGTCGGTGTGATCATCGCGGATGGCGTCCTCGGCCTCGTCGAGCAATTTTGCACCCTCGACGCGAAGGTGGTGGTCGAACATCTCTTCGTCGGTGACGTTGGTACCGCCACCGGACTCGGGTTGTCCTGGCAGCACGTGGGTCAGGCGAAGTGGTTCGTCGAATCTCTTTGCAGCCGAAGCTGCCCACCTCGCGGCGTTGACCGCGCTTGCCGAGCCGTCGATACCGGCCACGATTCCGTGTCGAACAGATGCACTGGTCATGGAAGTCTCCTCGCGTCGCCTCCCTACCAGTGTGTCCCTGGTCACCCCGGGTTCGCTACAAACTCGTCAGCTTCCGCGGTGCGAGAACGTCGGTAGGCACAGCCGCGCGAGATCGACGCGGGCGCAACGACAACAGAGCGGTGATGAATCCGTTACCGGACAGTGTCAGTTCCACGTTCTTCAACACGGTTCGGCGCATCAACGCAAGCAGGGCTGCGACGCCGGTGACGGCCATCCACATAGGCAGCGGGTACAGCGTCAGGCGTTCACCAAGGCCGAAAGTGAGGGTTCGTCCGAGAAGCAGTACGGCACCTACGATTCCGGTAGCCGCGCACAGCCCCGACCACACTGCGATCCATTTGCTGTGCTTCCAGAATTGAATTGCCATGAGGACGAGAACGGCATGACGTGCGACGAAGCCGGGAAGTACGGCGGTCCAATGAACGAAGGTCCCGTCGTTCGCCGGGAAGAGGCCGGTGGCCGCGGTGCTCAATGCAACGACGACGGCAAGACCGAGAATCCACTTCTTCGCACGACCGTCCGGAATGTACTTGTGCAGCAAGGCTGCACCGAGGATGGTGAGCGCACCGAGGATCATGAAGGCCGCGTTCATCACGTCGTGCATCGGCGAACACGAATCCACGCTGCATGTCGTCACGCCCAGCGAACTGATGGAGTCGCGCGCGAAGCTGTACGGCGTCTTCCATGCTCCGGCTGTGAAGATTTCGACAAGCAGGTAGAGCACCGACAGGACCCATGCGATGCCGGCTGTGCCGAGGCGAAGATTGTGAGTGATGGTGTTCCCTCTCGCGGCGCTCTGAGGGGATTGCACCCAAAGATCTGTTTCGCAGGCGAAGGAGGTACCTTCGCGAGCTGGACAGATCCAACACTACGGTAACAATCTGATAACGGCCTGTGAAACCGGATCAGGCGGAGCGGACCAGACGGTCGGGTAGTGCATCAGCGACTTGTCGGTAACGGTCGATCATCGTTTCGATCAGTAGAGAGTGCCCACCGATCGTGTCGGCGAAACGCGCGCGCGGACATGCAGTTGCTGCGGCAGCGCTGAGTCGATCGGTCAGTAGGCCGGGAGCCAAGAACCACGGTGCGACGACAACACGTTCGGCGCCGTCCTGCTCGAGTGCGGAGATCGCCTGGGCAACTGTCGGTTCCGCGGATGTCGCGAAACAGATTCGAACGCCCGACCAGTTGGTTCCGCCGAGGAGAGTGGACGCCAATTCTGCGGTCGCGGCATTGGCGCGCGCGTCGGACGAGCCGACTGCCGCAAGAGCGACACCGACCGACGGATCGTCCGGGCGGGCACCCGCTTCGAGAATTCGCTCGCGTACTGCCTCGATCAGCCGAGCATCGCGACCCAGCACGTCTGCTTGGAACACGGTCAACTGGGGGTGGCGTGTCGCGGCAGCGGCCAAGAGTCCGGGCAGATCTACCCGGGCGTGGAAGGCATTGCCCAGCAGCATCGGAACAACAACGGCGTGAGTGTGGCCGTCGTGTGCAACTCCGTCCAGGACCTGATCGATGGACGGTGCATTGAGGTCGAGGAACGCCAGCCGGACATCGAGGTCTGGCCGGACTTCACGAAGAGCTGCCACAGCAGCCGCGATCACCCGAGCAGAACGGGGGTCACGGCTGCCGTGCGCAACAGCGATGAGCGGAACCATCGACTTAGACGCGCTCGCCCAATTCGACAGCGGAAATGACGTCGCCCACCAGGCCGGCTGCGAGAGTGTTTCCACCAGCGGGATCGATCAGCAGGAAGCTGCCGGTGTGGCGGTTGACGGCGTAGTCGTCAGCCACGATCGGCTCGGCCACCCGGATGGAGATCTTGCCGATCTCGTTGAGCTCGAGAGTGTCCGGGCCCTGATCCGTGGTGAGGTCCTGCTCGTTGAAGCGTTCCACCAAGCTGCCCACGATGGCCTGCGTCGTTCGCGTGCCGTGCTTGAGCAGCAGACGTGCACCGGGGCGCAGCGACTTCTCGGCCAGCCAGCAGACAGTGGCGTCGAATTCGCCGATCGGCTCGGGTGCGTCGGACGGCGATGCGATGGTGTCGCCGCGTGAGACGTCGACGTCGTCGGCCAGGATCAGCGTGACGCTGCGTCCGGCGTGGGCGACGTCCAGTTCGCCGTCGGCCGTGTCGATACGTGTGACGGTGGTGCGCGTACCCGAGGGCAGGATCACCACTTCGTCGCCGGGCACGACGGAACCGGCAGCGACCTGACCGGCGTAGCCGCGGTAGTCGAGGAACTCTGCGGTGCGGGGGCGGATCACGTACTGCACCGGGAAACGCAGACCGACGCGATGTGGCTCGGCGTCGACCGGAATCGACTCGAGGTGCTCGATCAGTGTGGGGCCGGTGTAGTACGGGGTCTTGTCGGAGCGGATGGCGACGTTGTCACCGTGCAGTGCCGACACCGGGATCTCGACGACGTCTTCGCTTGCCCAGCCAAGTGAGCTGGTGAGTTCGTTGAACTCGGCGGAGATCGAGGTGAAGACCTCTTCGGGGTTCTCGACGAGGTCGATCTTGTTCACGGCGAGAACGAGCTTCGGGACACCGAGCAACGCGAGAACCGCTGCGTGCCTGCGAGTCTGCGCGATGACGCCCTTGCGAGCATCGACCAGCAGGATCACGAGCTGAGCCGTCGAGGCACCGGAGACCGTGTTGCGGGTGTACTGCACGTGGCCCGGTGTATCGGCGAGCACGAAGGTGCGCTTGGGGGTCGCGAAGTAGCGGTACGCCACGTCGATGGTGATGCCCTGCTCACGCTCGGCGCGCAGTCCGTCCACCAGGAGCGAGAGGTCAGGGGTGTCGAGACCGCGGTCCACCGACGCACGGGTCACGGCGTCGATCTGGTCGGCGAGAACGGATTTCGTGTCGTACAACAGACGGCCCACGAGGGTGGACTTTCCGTCGTCGACGCTGCCGGCAGTTGCCAGTCTGAGCAGATCGCTCATCAGAAGTAGCCCTCTCGCTTGCGGTCTTCCATGGCCGCTTCGGAAACTCGGTCGTCGCCACGGGTCGCGCCGCGCTCGGTCAAACGTGATGCCGCAACCTCGGCCAGGATGGCCTCGTTGTCAGCGGCATCGGAGAGGACTGCGCCGGTGGTCGAACCGTCGCCGACGGTGCGGTATCGCACCGAAAGGGTCTGCAGCTCTTCGCCGTCAGCCGGCCCACCCCAGACTCCGGGGGTCATCCACATGCCGTCGCGCTGGTACACCGGACGCTGGTGGGCGTAGTAGATGCTGGCGAGCTCGACGTTGTCGCGGGCGATGTAACGCCAGATGTCCAGCTCGGTGAAGTTGCTGAGCGGGAAGACGCGTACCTGCTCGCCGGGGAGTGGCGACCGTTGTACAGGTTCCACAGCTCCGGGCGCTGCTTCTTGGGATCCCACTGTCCGAAAGCGTTGCGCAGCGAGAAGATCCGCTCCTTGGCGCGGGCCCGCTCCTCGTCGCGGCGAGCGCCGCCGAAGACGGCGTCGAAACGATTCTCCGAGATCGCGTCCAGCAACGGCACGGTCTGCAGCGGGTTGCGGATACCGTCGGGGCGCTCGGTGAGGCGACCGTCCGCGATGTACTCCTCGACGCTGGCCACGTGCAGGCGCAGGTTGTACTTGGCTACCACGTGGTCGCGGAAGTCGAGGACTTCCTGCAGGTTGTGGCCGGTGTCGACGTGCAGCAGGGTGAACGGCAGCGGCGCAGGCCAGAAGGCCTTGATCGCCAGATGCAGCAGCACCGTGGAATCCTTACCGCCCGAGAAGAGAATGACCGGGCGTTCGAATTCGCCGGCTACCTCTCGGAAGATGTGGATCGCTTCGGACTCGAGGGCGTCGAGAGTATCGAACTGTGTGCCGTCGAGCTGAGGCCGTGAAGGTGTCAAGTCAACTGTCATGATGCGTGCAACCCGCATTCTGTCTTGGAGGCACCGGCCCAACGACCGCTACGCGGATCGCTGCCGGGGGCTGGCTTGCTGGTGCAGGGTGCGCAGCCGATGGACGGATATCCCTCGTCGACAAGGGGATTGACGAGGATGGAATTGGTGTCGATGTAGTTCTGCATCTCCTCGTCCGACCAGGGAGCGATCGGGTTGATCTTCACGAGTCCGAAGGCTTCGTCGAAGGAGATCAGGGGAGCGTTGGCGCGGGTGGGCGCTTCGACGCGGCGGATGCCGGTCACCCACGCGCTGTACCCGGACAGTGTCTGCTTGAGCGGCGCGACTTTGCGTAGTGCGCAGCAGCGGTTGGGATCACGGGCGAACAGATCCTTGCCCTCGGCGACATCCTGCTCGGCGACGCTTGCCAGCGCACGAGCGTTGATGACGTTGACGCCGTACACCTGCTCGACCGCGTCACGCGTGCCGATGGTTTCGGGGAAGTGGTAGCCGGTGTCGAGGAAGAGGACGTCGACGCCCGGATGCACCTGTGCGGCAAGGTGAACCAACACCCCGTCCTGCATGTTCGACGCCACGATGTACGAGTCACCGAACGTGTCCTCGGTCCACTGCAACAGTTCCTGCGCGCCGGCTCCGTCGAGTTCTACTGCACCGCGCTCGGCGATGGACCGAAGCTCGTCGGCAGTTGCTCGCGAAATGTCCACTGTCATCGCAAATCTCCTTCGTCTGCGCGCACTGCCCATTCGGCGAACCGTTCACCTTCGTTGCGGTTCTTGACGAACTGACGTACGACGCGGTCGATGTAGTCACCCATCTCGACGCTGGTGACCTTGTGCTGGCGCAGCTTGCGTCCGAAGGCGCTGTCGAATCCGAGGCTGCCTCCCAGGTGAACCTGGAAACCCTCGACTTGATTCCCCTCACCGTCGTCGACGAGCTGGCCCTTGAAGCCGATGTCGGCGATCTGCGAGCGAGCACAGGAGTTGGGGCAACCGTTGATGTTGATGGTGATCGGCACGTCGAGCTGGCTGTTGATGTCGGCGAGACGCTGCTCGAGTTCGGGCACGAGCACCTGCGAACGCTTGCGGGTCTCGGCGAACGAGAGCTTGCAGAACTCGATGCCGGAGCAGGCCATCAGGTTCTTGCGCCAGTGTGACGGTCGGGCGGGAAGGCCCAGCGCGTCGAGATCGGCGATGAGCGGCTCGAGCGTCTCGTCGGCGACGTCGAGGATGATCAGCTTCTGGTACGGAGTGAAGCGGATCCGGTCGCTGCCGGCCTTCTCCGCGGCGTCGGCGACCTGAGCCAGGATGTCTCCCGAGACGCGGCCGGCGATCGGAGCGAAACCGACTGCGTTGTGGCCGTTGCGGGTCTTCTGGATGCCCACGTGATCGATCGGGCGCTTGGGCTTCTCGGGCGCGGGGCCGTCGATGAGCGGGCGCTCGAGGTACTCGGTCTCGAGAACCTCGCGGAACTTCTCGATACCCCAGTCCTTGACGAGGAACTTGAGCCTGGCCTTCGCGCGCAGACGGCGGTAGCCGTAGTCACGGAAGATCGAGACGACGCCCTCCCAGACATCGGGGACCTCGTCGAGCGGAATCCAGGCGCCGACGCGCTGCGCCAGCATCGGGTTGGTGGACAGTCCGCCGCCGACCCAGAGGTCGAGGCCCGGGCCGTGCTCGGGGTGGTTCACGCCGATGAAGGCGATGTCGTTGATCTCGTGAACGACGTCCTGCTGGCCGGAGATGGCGGTCTTGAACTTGCGCGGCAGGTTGGAGTACTTGGGGTCGCCGATGTAGCGGCGAACGATCTCGTCGATCGCCGGGGTGGGATCGAGGACCTCGTCGAGCGATTCGCCGGCCAGGGGAGAACCGAGGACGACGCGGGGGCAGTCACCGCACGCTTCGGTGGTCTTGAGTCCGACGGCTTCGAGGCGCTTCCAGATCTCCGGAACGTTCTCGACCTCGATCCAGTGGAACTGGACGTTTTCGCGGTCGGACAGGTCGGCGGTGTTCCGGCCGAATTCCTTCGAGATGCCGGCGATGGTGCGCAGCTGCTCGACGTTGAGAGCGCCGGCGTCGCAACGCACGCGCATCATGAAGTACTTGGCCTCGAGCAGGTCGATGTTCTCGTCGCCGGTGAAGGTGCCGTCGTAGCCTTCTTCGCGCTGGGTGTAGAGACCCCACCAGCGGAAGCGGCCGCGAAGGTCGCCCTTGTCGATGCTGTCGAAGCCCTGCTTGGAGTAGATGTTCTCGATGCGGGCCCGAACGTTGAGCGGGTTGTCGTCCTTCTTGGCCTGCTCGTTGGCGTTGAGAGGCTCGCGGTAACCGAGGGCCCACTGACCTTCGGCGCGACGCTTGGCGGGACGCGCAGCGCGTGCAGGCCGGGCTTCGGCAGCTGCCGAATCGGCGGGTGTGGCGGCGTCGGTGGTCGACGTCATCGATGAACTCCTGGATCTGGGCGGTTGATCGGCACGCGGCACGCACTATCGATGAACTGTGGCGGTGTCTGATCGGGACGCACCGGTCCGTGTCGGAAATCGAGGGGGCTGTCCTCGGTCTCGGAAAGCTCGCGGCCGGCAGGTGTGCTCACGAAAACGAACAGCTGGAGAAGCTGCGTCCCTGAAAAGGCATTTCTCTGCAGAGAGTGTTTCGGTGAAGCAGATGGAGATGAGCGGGAAAGGCTGGAAGATCAGTGAAAGATCAACAGCTACACAGGTGCAGACACGACGAGCTGCACACACGCTTGAAGTCGACATGGCGACGCGCCACAAGTCGCACTCCGAGTCCGGTCATGCGGACCATTGTGCCACGTCAACTCGATAATTCCGACTCGGGTGCGTATTTCCACGAAAAACGGGGGAAATATCGAGTTCAAGCCGTACGCCGACCTGCATCGCAGGCTGAATAGGTGTGCGTTCCGGATGCTGGGACACTGGAGGCGTGAATGCCACCAGCACGACTCCCACTCGACAGAGCGAGGCGACGCCCTTCGCCTTGCCCGCGCGATCGCTCGAGGGTGTCGGGAAACGGCCGTTCGGGATCTACATCCACGTCCCGTTCTGTGCCACCAGGTGTGGGTACTGCGATTTCAACACCTACACGGCCGGAGAGCTCGGAACTTCCGCCTCGCCGCAATCGTGGTTGGAAGGTCTGCGGCGCGAACTCGATCTCGCGGCCGAGATGACGGGCGCCCCGGCGGCGGAGACCGTGTTCGTGGGCGGTGGAACGCCGTCGCTGCTCGGTGGTGACGGATTGTCCGACGTGCTGTCGGCGGTGCGGAGCAGCTTCGGCCTGGCGTCCGGCGCCGAAGTGACCACGGAATCGAACCCCGAATCGACGTCGCCGGAGTTCTTCGGTGCTCTCCGCAGCGCTGGATTCACCCGGATTTCCCTCGGCATGCAGTCGGCCGCCCAGCACGTTCTGAAGATCCTCGACCGCACGCACACCCCCGGTCGCGCCGTCGCTGCCGCGAAAGAGGCTCGCGGAGCTGGTTTTTCGCACGTGAATCTCGATTTGATCTATGGAACCCCGGGGGAGCGCGATCAAGACCTGGACGCCTCACTCGATGCGGTCCTTTCCGCCGATGTCGATCACGTCTCGGCCTACGCGTTGATCGTCGAGGACGGCACCGCCATGGCTCGCAAGGTCAGGCGCGGCGAGCTGCCCGCCCCGGACGACGACGTGCTGGCCTCGCGGTACGAACGAATCGATTCACGCCTGTCCGAGGCAGGCTTGCGGTGGTACGAGGTCTCCAACTGGGCAAAGGCGGAAACCGCGGACTCCGGTGACACCCGGTGTCGTCACAACCTCGGCTACTGGGACGGCGGTGACTGGTGGGGTGCCGGTCCGGGCGCGCACAGCCACGTCGGCGGAGTGCGGTGGTGGAACGTCAAGCACCCGGCGCGGTACGCGGAACAGTTGGCGCTCGGCGAACTTCCCGTCGGCGGCAGCGAAGAACTGACCGCCGAGGACGAACACATGGAGCGAGTCATGCTGACCGCACGGTTGCGTACGGGACTTCCGTTGTCGGAACTGTCTGCATCCGAACGTCTTTCGGCCGAACAGGTGGTAGTCGACGGGTTGGCCGTGATCGAGAACGATCACGTGGTTCTCACCGACCGTGGTCGCCTGCTCGCCGATGCGGTGATTCGCACGATCCTGACCTGACGCGCAACCATCCTTCGCCGCGTAATGTGGCCGTGGTGGCCATCATTCATCGTGCGCAGCTGAATCCGTCCAAGAACGACCTGCTCCGAGCGTGGGTGCCCAAGCAGCAGTGGCTCGGGTCGGTCGACTGTTCGACGCTCGAACGCGTCGACGCCTATCGTTTCGACGACCCGGACGGCGAGGTCGGAATCGAGACGCACCTGATGCGCTCTGCCGACGGTCGAATTCTTCAGGTCCCGCTCACTTATCGTGGTGCTCCGCTGGACGGGGCGGAGACCGCGCTGATCGCGACCATGGATCATTCGGTACTCGGCGAACGGTGGGTGTACGACGCATGCTGTGATCCGGTCTACGTCAGCGCGGTGGCGACCGCGATTCTGACGGGTGGGGCCGGAGTCGAACTGGTCTTCGCGGACACCGCCGATCACATCCCCGTGACGGCTCGCGTAGTAGGCAGCGGTACGGCCCGCGCTTCCGTACCGGCAGTCGAATCCGTGACCTGCTCGACAGTCGGCACCGACACGACCATCAGCGCGGGAGATCTGGAATTGACCGTGGTGAGAGTGATCGACGCAGATCGAGTGTCAGGCTCGGCAACACTCACCGGAACCTGGCCGGGGCAGACGAATCCCGCACTGCTCGCGTTCGTCGGTTGAGTCTCGGTACCCGAGTCGCGTGAGCGTCAGCGGACTCCCTCGATGACACCGGGCATCGCGTCGAAGTCGAAGACACGCGCGTGCAGCACGACGCGGTTTCGCAGGGCCGAACGAACCGCTCGGTGCAGACCGTCCTCGAGGTAGAGAGTGCCGCGCCACTGCACTGCGTGCGGGAACAGATCGCCGTAGAAGGTCGAGTCCTCCGACAGCAGGCGATCGAGTTCGAGGACCTTCGTGGTGGTCACGATCTCGTCGAGTCGAACCTGACGTGGAGGGAACTTCGACCAGTCGCGTAGAGACAGTCCGTGATCGGGATACGGTTTGCCGTCCATCACGCCTTTGAAGATCATGTGCCGCCTTGTCCATGGTTGTGCGATCGACCTTTCGCCGATCTCACTCCACAGTAAGGGCAACAGCCGTCTCTGGCGCTCGGGCGATTAGACTGCCAGTGGAAACCGATGTGTAAATGTCGGTGTTCGTTCTTTTCAGGAAACGGAGGTGGCAACGATGTCGAGTACCGACGACAGGCGTTTCGAGGTCTTACGTGCAATCGTGGCCGATTACGTCTCCACCCAGGACCCGGTGGGATCCAAGGCACTGGTCGAGCGTCACAACCTCGGAGTGTCGAGCGCCACTGTGCGCAACGACATGGCATTCCTCGAGGCCGAGGGCTACATTGCCCAACCGCACACCAGTTCCGGCCGCGTCCCCACCGACAAGGGATACCGCGAATTCGTCGATCGCATCGCCGACGTCAAGCCCATGTCCGGGCCCGAGCGTCGAGCGATCCTCGAGTTCTTGGAGTCGGGTGTCGATCTCGACGACGTTCTGCGCCGCGGTGTGCGACTGCTCGCGCAACTGACCCGTCAGGTCGCGGTTGTCCAGTACCCGTCGCTGTCCGCGTCGTCGGTTCGCCACCTCGAGGTGGTCGCGTTGACGCCGGCGCGCCTGCTTCTCGTTCTCATCACCGATTCCGGCCGCGTCGATCAGCGAATCGTCGAACTCGGAGACGTCCTCGAAGACGAAGACCTTTCCCGGTTGCGCACGCTTCTCGGCGGAGCACTGGAAGGCAAGCGCCTGGCCGCCGCGTCGATTGCCGTGGCGGAACTGGCCGACGAGTCTCCGGCCGACCTTCGCGACGCCGTGATCCGCTCGGCAACGGTTCTGGTCGAGACCCTGGTCGAACATCCGGAAGATCGTCTCGTTCTGGGCGGAACCTCGAATCTCACGCGCAACGCCGCCGATTTCTCCGGTCTGGCCGGCTTCCCCGGTTCGCTGCGCGCCGTGCTCGAAGCACTGGAAGAGCAGGTAGTGGTCCTCAAACTGCTCGCTGCGACGCAGAACTCCGGCACGGTCACCGTTCAGATCGGTGAAGAGACGCAGGTCGAACAGATGCGCGGAACCTCCGTGATTTCGACTGGCTACGGCGCGGCCGGTACCGTTTTCGGTGGTGTCGGTGTGCTCGGACCCACTCGGATGGACTATCCGGGAACAATTGCATCGGTTGCCGCCGTTGCCAGATACATCGGCGAAGTTCTCTCCGAGCGATGACGGACGTCGACATTCGTCGGCACGCCTCCTCGCGAGGACTGAGGAAAACCTAGAAGTAAGAGAAGGACGAGAGACTCAACGTGGCACGGGATTACTACGGATTGCTCGGCGTCGACAAGAACGCGACAGACCAGGAGCTCAAGCGCGCTTACCGCAAGCTGGCACGCGAACTGCACCCGGACGTCAACCCTGACGAGGCGGCGCAGGCCAAGTTCAAGGAGATCTCGACGGCCTACGAGGTCCTGACCGACCCGGAGAAGCGTCGCATCGTCGATCTCGGCGGAGACCCGCTCGAGTCCGGTGGTGGCGGCGGTGGTGGCTTCGGCGGCGGATTCGGTGGCGGCGGCCTCGGCGACGTCTTCGAAGCATTCTTCGGCGGCGGTGGCGGCGCAGGTCGTGGGCCGCGCGGTCGCGTTCAGCCCGGGGCCGACTCGTTGCTTCGCACCAAGCTGACCCTCGCAGAATGTGCGACGGGAGTCAGCAAGCACGTGACCGTCGAGACGGCCATTCTGTGCGACAGCTGCACCGGAGCCGGAACCAACGGCGACTCCAAGCCTGTCCGCTGTGAGACCTGCAACGGTGCCGGCGAAGTTCAGTCCATCCAGCGCTCGTTCCTCGGTCAGGTCATGACCTCGCGTCCGTGCCCGACGTGCCGCGGTGCCGGTGAGACCATCCCGGATCCCTGCCACAAGTGTGGCGGCGACGGCCGAGTTCGGGCCAAGCGTGACATCACCGTGAAGGTTCCCGCGGGCGTCGCCGGTGGCATGCGCATCCGTTTGACCGCGCAGGGTGAAGTGGGCCCGGGCGGCGGACACCCCGGCGACCTCTACGTCGAGATCGTCGAGCAGCAGCACGACGTCTTCGTTCGAGACGGTGAAGACCTGCACTGCACGATCCGCGTTCCGATGGTCGACGCAGCGCTCGGTACGACTGTCACCGTCGACACCATCATCGACGGCCCCAAGGAAATCACCATCGAGCCAGGCACCCAGCCCGGACACGTTGCTGTTCTTCGCGGTCATGGCATGCCGAAACTGCGGTCGGGAGTGCGCGGCGACGTGCACGCTCACCTCGAGGTGGTCATCCCGAGCCGTCTCGATCACAAGCAGTCCAAGCTGCTCAAGGAATTCAAGCTGCTCCGCGATCGCGACGAGGCCGAGGTTGTCTCGACGGCCTCGCAGAACAGCGGTGGATTGTTCTCGCGTCTTCGCGAAGCATTCAGCGGCCGCTGACGGTGGCCGCAACGGTCTTCTTTCTCGACCCGGTTCCCGGCGTCGGTGAAATCGCAGTTCTGGACGGACAGGAGGGTCGCCACGCGGCCACTGTCCGCCGGATCGGCGTCGGCGAGCGATTGGTGTTGGCCGACGGCCGTGGCCGGGTAGCCGACGCCGAGGTGACGAGCGTCGGCAAGGACCGCCTGGAACTGTTGGTCAGTGACGTTCAGGTTCTCGAGCAGCCCAAGCCGTTGGTGACCCTCGTTCAGGCACTTCCCAAGGCCGAGCGTTCCGAGTTGGCCGTCGAACTGGCGACCGAGGCGGGGATCGACGCGGTGATCCCGTGGCAGTCCTTGCGTTGTGTCGCCAAGTGGGAGGGCCCCAAGCTCGCCAAGGGCGTCGCACGCTGGCGAAGTGCGGCAGTGTCTGCGGCAAAGCAGTCCAGACGCGCGTTCGTCCCGGAAATTGCGGAACTGCACAAGACGCCGGCGGTGATCGCGTTGGTTCGTGACGCCGTTGCCCGCGGCGCTGTGGTTGCGGTGCTTCACGAATCGGCGACGACGCCGTTGGCCGGTTTGCCGCTGGCGAGCGCGGACGAGGTATTTCTGGTTGTCGGTCCCGAAGGTGGGCTGGACGATTCGGAGATCAACGCGTTGTCGGAGGCCGGGGCCACTCCGGTGCTTCTCGGCCCGACGGTCCTGCGCACGTCGACCGCCGGGGCTGTTGCTCTGGGCGCGATCGGAGTGCTGACCGATCGCTGGGGACCACGGCCACTGCACTGATCTTGTTGTGATCCCGAGCTGAATCGGATCCGGCGCTCAGCGAAGTGTCAGATTTGCGCACTATCGTAAGGACGTCGGGGGTCGCCTTCGGCGTGAGTTGGTTCGGGGATTTCAGGAGGCCAGATGTTGTCACGTGCGCATATGCGAATCGTTGGAGCGGTGTGTGCCGCGGCGGCGTTGATGCTCGTCGCGGGGTGCACGGTCTCCACCGGAGACAACACGGGTTCCTCCAGCAGCGCCGTCACCACTACCCCGACCAGCGAGGCGCTCGTCACCGTCACACCGGCGGACGGCGGAACTCCGGTGAGTCCACTCGACCCCATCGAGGTCCAGGTCGCGAAGGGAACACTGACGACCGTCGCGCTGACCAATCCCGAGGGTAAGGAAGTCGCCGGTATCACCACGCCGGACAAGACGTCATGGAAACCGAGCGAACCACTCGGATACGGCAAGACTTACAAGCTGGTCGTCGACGTCGTCGACGCGAATGGTGTTGCCACGACCAAGAACACGACGCTGACCACCGTCGCGCCGAGTAACCAGACCCGGGCGTACATCAACACCACCGGTGGCGCCTCGATATCGGACGGTGGCACGTACGGTGTCGGCACCGTCGTCGCCGTTCATTTCGACGAGTTGATCGGTGACAAGGCCGCGGCCGAGAAGTCTCTGCTGGTCACAACCAATCCGCCCGTACAGGGATCGTGGTACTGGGTCGACGGTCAGAACGTTCACTGGCGACCGCAGAACTACTACGCACCAGGCACGACGGTCTCGGTGAACGCGAACATCTACGGCAAGCAGCTCGGCAACGGACTGTACGGCCAGCAGGACGACACCGTGTCCTTCAAAATCGGCGACTCCCACGTCTCGGTCGCCGACGACAACACCAAGATGGTGACCGTCTACGAAAACGGTCAGGTGATCAAGGAAATGCCGACCTCGATGGGAATGGGCGGCACCGAGACGATCGGCGGCACGACGCTCTCGTTCTGGACCCAGCCCGGCACGTACACCGTGATGGACAAGGCCAACCCCGTCATCATGGATTCGTCGACCTACGGTCTGCCGATCAACTCGCGCCTGGGCTACAAGGAATCCATCAACTGGGCCACCCGCATCAGCACAGACGGTATCTATCTTCACGAGTTGGAGAGCACCGTCTGGGCGCAGGGAAACACCGACACCTCGCACGGTTGCCTCAATCTCAGTGCGGCCAATGCCAAATGGTTCTTCGATTTCTCGCAGCCGGGAGATGTCGTCGAGATCAAGAACACCGGCGGCGCTCCGCTGGAGGTGTGGCAGAACGGCGACTGGACCCTTTCCTGGGCAGACTGGGCCGCAGGCAGCGCCCTCGCCTGAGATAGATTTCCTCGGTGCCTCGATTCAAGATTCCGTACGGCCGACACGAGCAGCAGTTCGGGCATCTCTACGTTCCCGACGGAGTCGCTGACGGCCCGATCCCGGTCGTCATGCAGATCCACGGCGGCTTCTGGAGCGGGCAGTACGGATTGACTCTGGGCACCGCATTTGCCGTCGAACTCGCGCGGCACGGCGTCGCGGTGTGGAACATCGAATACCGCCGTCTCGGGGCGGGCGGTGGTTGGCCGGAGATGTCCGCCGACGTGAAAACGGCGTACGACGAAATCCCCGGACTGGTTGCCGGGAAGTCCTCGGCCGAATTGGATCTGAATCAGATTCGCTTGCTCGGGCATTCGGCCGGAGGACATCTTGCAGTGTGGCTGGCGGGGGAGAAGGACACGTTTACCCGGCCTGAACGGGTCATCGCCCAGGCGGCCGCACTCGATCTGGCGTCGGCAGGCGAGCGTGGACGACGGATCAGCTTCATCGAGGATCTGTTCGGCGTTCCGTTCGACGCGGACCCGGATCTGTATCGCAGTGCGTCGCCGCAGCATCGATTGCCGATCGGCGTCCCCGTTGTGTGCGTCACGGGTGCGGAGGATCTGCAGGTGCCGGCCAAGGTGAGCTCCCGGTACGCGAAAGCCGCGGAAGCGGCTGGTGATCCCGTGGCACTGCGTGTGATCGAGGGCGAAGGACACGACGCATTTCTCTCACCCTCGACCGAGTCGTGGCGGGTCTCCCGCGAGTTGGTTCTCGCCGAAGACCCGCTGGCTCTGAGCACGTCAGACTGACGCGGGGTCTACTTCCACAGGGGCCTTCTTGCCCGGCAGGATGAACGCCACGACAACTGCCCCCACGAACAGTGCAAGACCGCCCGCCCAACTGGCCGCCGAAATCGCGTCGGCGTAGGCACTGCCTGCGGCGTCGAGCAACGGCCCTGCCTGAGCTGCAGCCAACGGGTTGCCTGCCATCTCTTCGGCGACCAACGAAGCGCCGCCGACGGATTCGCCCGACACCTCCATCGCGTACGCGGCCTGTTGTGCAAGTTCGCCCGTCAACTGCGGAACCTGCATTCCATTGATGAATCCGGCAATCGAATCCTTGTAGCTCGCAGCGAGGATCGAGCCGAGGATCGCGATACCCAGCGAGCCGCCGAGTTCGATGGCGGTGTCGTTGAGGCCACCCGCAGCACCGAGATCGTCCTCGGAGAAGTTGTCCATGATGGCGTCGGTGGCCGGCGGTTCGCTGAGACCGATGCCCAGGCCGAGCAGGATCAGTGGGACTGCGAACATCCAGTAGCCCGAATCGCCGTCGACCTGCGTGAGAATCAGAACGCCGATCGCGGCGACCACCATGCCGCCGACGATGGATGCCCGGACGCCGATCAGCGGAGTGATCCGCCCACTGACAACGGCGCCGATCGAAACGGCAATTGCCAAGGGCAGCAGACGAACACCGGTTTCGAGTGCGCCGTAGCCGAGGATGAACTGGAACTGCTGTGAGATGAAGTAGATGGCGCCGAAGGCGGCCAGGAACAGCAGAAGTACGGCGAGCGTCGCGCCGCCGACCATGCGCTGGCCGAGCTTACGGACGTCGAGCAGTGGCTGCGGGTGACGCAGTTCCCAGACGACGAACGAGACGAGGCCGATCGCAGCGAGTACGGCGGCACCGATGGGTCCGCCGGTCCACCCGAAGTGGAATCCGTTGATGATCGAGTACACGAGCGAGCCAATGGTGACCACCGAGAGTGCGCCGCCGATCCAGTCGATCCGGCCCAGGTGCTCGGCCTTGCTCGGCGGCACCAGAATTACGGCGGCGACGGCGGCGACTGCGGCGATCGGGACGTTGATCAGGAAAGTGATGCTCCAGGAATGACTGTCGAGAATCCATCCGGCCAGTAGAGGGCCGAGGGCAATCGCGAGACCCGACGTCGCCGCCCACGCCGCGATGGCGCGTGATCGCTCCGCTTTGGGAAAGGTAGCGACCAGAAGCGAAAGCGTCGCGGGCATGATGATCGCGGCGCCGACGCCCATGATCATTCGTGCCGCGATGACGGCGTTGGTGGTGTCCGCGATGCTGCCGAAGACGGCGCCGCCGGCGAACACGGCGAGTCCGGCGAGAAGTGCGCCGCGGCGACTGTACTTGTCACCGATCACGCCGAACAGCAGCATCAATGCGGCGTAGGGAACGGTGTAGCCGTCGATGACCCATTGAAGTTGCGTGCTGGTGAGGCCGAGGTCTCTGGTCATGTCCGGCGCCGCGACGATCAGCGCGGTATTCGCCATCACGACGATCAGCAGACTCAGGCACAACACCCCGAGCGCGGCCCACCGCCGTGAGTACGGCTGGTCCATCTCCGAGACAGGTTTGCTCATGAGTGTCGTCATGTCGCGACTCCGTTCCTGATGATCGAAGACACTCCTCGATCTATTTGCACACTGATGTGTAAGTTAATAACTTGCACACCGATGTGCAACTATGATTGACCTAGATCACAGTTGGGCAGTCGAAAGAGGTGGAACGCGCGTTGACGCATTCGGGCACAGTCGTTTCGGGAACAGCCGAATCGGGCGGACGGCAGCGTCGTAGTCAGGCCGCGGCCAATCGCAATCGCATCATCGAGGCGGCGATCACGGCGTTCGCTGCTGATCCGGATGCGAGCATGGACGACGTCGCAAAGGCCGCCGGTGTGGTCAGGCGAACCGTGTACGCGCATTTCGACAGCCGAGAGGCGCTGATCAACGGCATCGTGGACGAGGCGTCGACCGATCTCGTAGCTGCGCTGAGCCAAGCCGGTGAGCCGCCCGAGCGCCCGGATCTGGCGACTGCCGTACTGGCATTGCTGTCATGGCCGGTCGGTGATCGCTTCCGGATGCTGCTCAGCTTTGCTCGCAAAGAGTTGGGGGAGCAGCGGATTCTCGATCTGATGGAGCCCGCGCGCGCCGTGAGTATCAGCGTCGTCGAGCGCGGTCAGCGTGACGGAACCTTCTCGAAATACCTGCCGGCCGAGACTCTGGTAGCGATGACCGAGGCGATCACGATCACTTTGTTCGATCAGGCCAACAGTGGGCTCATCACGGACTCGGGCGAATCCTTTGCCGCCGTGTGCCTGGTCATCGCGGGTATCAGTCCGGACAGAAGCTCCGAGATCGTCGCCGAAGCGTCGGAGTGGATCCGCGAATCGCTGCCGTCCGGTCGCCGCGAGGATTAGGCCGGGACGATTAACAAGTGGGCCGTGTCCGACTCTGGCGCTAGACTTCGAAGTATCGAGGCTCACGAGTCGAGTGGGCTGATCGGACCAGAAAGCAGGCCATATTCACCACGTGAGTGAACACAGTGAACTCGACGGGAACCGTGTAACCACCATCACCGAGCGCGCTCTGCCCGCAGAGCGCACCGTCCGTTCGAGTATGGATCTGGCGCCGGAGACCGTGCGTCAAATCCTGGGGGCGACGGACGAGAATCTCACCGCGATCGAACGTGAGCTTCGTGCCGACATTCATGTACGTGGCGGAACCATCTCCTTGTCGGGGACGGCTGCAGACGTGGCGCTGGCAGAACGTGTGTTCAGTGAATTGGCGTCGCTGGCCGGTCGAGGGCAGCCCATTGCTCCGGACGCTGTTCGACGAACCATCGGCATGCTCACCAACGAGGTCGGCGAGTCTCCGGCCGAGGTGCTCTCCCTCGACATTCTTTCGCGTCGGGGCAAGACGATTCGGCCGAAGACCCTCAACCAGAAACGCTACGTCGACGCCATCGACGAGAACACCATCGTGTTCGGAGTCGGCCCGGCCGGTACCGGCAAGACCTACCTCGCCATGGCCAAGGCCGTTCAGGCGTTGCAGGCCAAGCAGGTCTCTCGGATCATCTTGACCAGGCCGGCAGTCGAGGCCGGGGAGCGACTGGGCTTTCTGCCCGGCACGCTGCACGAGAAGATCGATCCGTATCTCCGCCCGCTGCACGACGCATTGCACGACATGATGGATCCCGAGGCGATTCCGAAGTTGATGCAGGCCGGAGTCATCGAGGTCGCTCCGCTCGCCTACATGCGTGGCCGGACGCTCAACGACGCCTTCATCATCTTGGACGAAGCGCAGAACACCACGGCCGAGCAGATGAAGATGTTCCTGACCCGCCTCGGGTTCGGTTCCAAAATCGTGGTCACCGGAGACGTGACCCAGGTCGATCTGCCGGGCGGGGCCCGTTCGGGTCTGCGCGCGGCATCCGAAATCCTCACCGGGATCGACGATATTCATTTCGCCACTCTCGACAGCAGCGACGTCGTACGTCATCGGCTGGTCTCTCACATCGTCGACGCTTACGAGCGTCACGAATCGGATCGGTCCGGCGAGTTGGCGGTCGGAAACCGGGCGCAGCGCCGCGCTGCACATGCTCATTCACCGCGACGGTAGGCTGAGCGACGCATCAACCCCTACTTTTCCCAGGAAAGAGCGTCGCACATGAGCATCGAGGTCTCGAACGAATCGGGCATGGACATCTCCGAACCGGAGTTGATCAGCGTTGCCCGTTTCGTGATCGCTCGGATGGATGTCCATCCGGCGGCCGAGCTGTCGATGGTTCTCGTCGACTCCGTGACGATGGCGGATCTGCACGTTCGCTGGATGGACCTGCCGGGTCCGACCGACGTCATGTCGTTCCCGATGGACGAACTCGAGCCGGGTGGCCGTCCCGATTCCCCCGAGCCGGGGCCGTCGATGCTCGGCGACATCGTGCTGTGTCCGTCTTTTGCCGCGGATCAGGCTGACAAGGCCGGGCATTCACTGGCTCACGAACTTGCCCTCCTGACCGTCCACGGTGTGTTGCACCTTCTCGGCTACGACCATGCGGAGCCGGAAGAGGAGAAGGAGATGTTCGGCTTGCAGAACAGCCTCCTCGAAGAGTGGTACGAAGACCTTCGCCGTATCGACCGCGAAGCAGCACTGGCCGAACGCGATCAGAAGCTGCTCGGCAAGACCGGTTTCGTCGACGGAGTGGACCGATAACAGTTATCCGGGGTTCTGTAGTGAGTAGCGCGATAGCGCTCTTTGTTCTGGCGATTGCTCTTGTCCCGGTCGGTGGTGTGTTCGCGGCCGTCGACTCGGCGCTCAACACCATTTCGTCGGCGCGGATCGACGAGATGGCAAAGGAAGAGCGAGCCGGCGCCGCGCGAGTGCAACGCATCCTGACCGATCGTCCGCGATACGTGAATCTGATGGTCCTGCTTCGCATTTTGTGCGAGATCACGGCCACCGTCGTACTCGTGGGCGGCCTGATCGACGTCCTCTCGCTGGGCTGGGCACTGACCGTCACGGCGGTGATCATGGTTCTCGTCTCGTACGTGGTCATCGGCGTCGGACCGAGAACGCTTGGGCGCCAACATGCGTACTCCATCGCGATGGCCGCGTCGCTGCCACTGCTGTGGATCGGGGTTCTGCTCGGGCCGATCAGTCGCGTCCTGATCCTCGTGGGTAACGCATTGACCCCGGGTAAGGGCTTCCGCAACGGCCCGTTCGCGTCGGAAATCGAGTTGCGTGAACTCGTGGACATGGCGCAGGAACGTGGCGTCGTGGCCGACGAAGAACGCCGAATGATCCAGTCCGTCTTCGAGCTCGGAGACACGTCGGCACGCGAGGTGATGGTGCCGCGCACCGACATGGTGTGGATCGAGAACGACAAGAATGCCGGGCAGGCGACGTCGTTGGCCGTCCGCAGTGGTCACTCGCGCCTGCCGGTCATCGGGGAGAACGTCGACGACGTGCTCGGTGTCGTCTACCTCAAGGATCTGGTCAAGCAGACCTACCACCTGCCCGACGGCGGCCGGAACGTCAACGTCTGCGACGTCATGCGGCCCGCCGTCTTCGTTCCCGACTCGAAGCCGCTCGACAGCTTGCTGGCCGAGATGCAGCGCGACCGCAACCACATGGCGATACTCGTCGACGAGTACGGCGGAATCGCCGGGCTCGTCACGATCGAGGACGTCATCGAAGAGATCGTCGGTGAGATCGCCGACGAGTACGACGAGGACGAGACGCCGCCCATCGAGGATCTCGGTGACGGAATGTTCCGCGTATCCGCGAGACTTCCCATCGAAGACCTCGGTGAATTGTTCGATCTCGAACTCGAACTCGACGAGGTGGAGACCGTCGGCGGGCTGATCGGATACGTACTCGGCCGAGTGCCACTTCCCGGTTCCGAAGTGGAGTACGACGGTTTGATTCTGCGCGGCGAGGGAACCAATACGGGCCGAGGCCGGGTACGCATCAGCACGGTGTTCGTGCAGCGCATCCCGCCGTCGGAAGACGAAGAGACAGAAGACACCGATGACTGAGCGAGAGTTCAGCGAGGAGCAGTTATGAGCAAGAACGAATTCCGGTCAGGCTTCGTGTGTTTCGTGGGTCGACCCAATACGGGCAAGTCCACGCTGACCAACGCGTTGGTCGGCAGCAAGATCGCGATCACGTCCTCGCGCCCGCAGACGACGCGCCACACGATTCGCGGCATCGTTCACCGCGAGCATGCGCAGCTGATCCTGGTGGACACCCCTGGACTGCACAAGCCCCGCACTTTGCTCGGGCAGCGCCTCAATGACCTGGTTCGCGACACGTACTCCGAGGTCGACGTCATCTGCCTGTGCATCCCGGCCGACGAGGCCATCGGGCCCGGAGACCGCTGGATCGTGCAGCAGGTCCGTCAGATGGCGCCCAAGACCAAGCTGGTCGGCATCGTGACCAAGATCGACAAGGTCAGCCGCGACGCCGTCGGAAAGCAGTTGCTCGCGCTGTCCACCCTGCTCGGTCCCGAATCCGAGGTCGTTCCGGTGTCCGCGAAGTCGGGTGAACAGGTCGAGATCCTGGTCGACGTCCTCGCCGGTCTGATGGACGAGGGCCCGGCCTTCTACCCGGACGGGGAACTGACGGACGAGCCCGAAGAGGTGCTCATGGCCGAACTGATCCGTGAGGCTGCGCTCGAGGGGCTCGGCGAAGAATTGCCGCACTCCCTGGCTGTGGTGATCGAGGAGGTCATCCCGCGCGAGGGACGCACCGAGAAGCAGGGCGAGATGCTCGACGTGCATGCACTGCTCTACGTCGAGCGGCCCAGTCAGAAGGGCATCGTCATCGGTAAGGGCGGAGCGCGTCTGCGGGAAGTCGGTACCAGTGCGCGCCTGCAGATCGAGAAGCTGCTCGGTGTGCGGATCTTCCTGGAGCTGCACGTCAAGGTCGCCAAGGACTGGCAGCGCGACCCGAAGCAGCTCGGCCGGCTGGGCTTCTAGGGCCGGAGGACCCTGAGGATCGCCGCGCCGATGTCCTGCTCGTCGACGCCGGTGGCCAGGCGTCGGAGTTGGAGGCCGGTGATGACGGCGACGAGCGTCGATGCAATCGACTCCGGATCAGGTACACCGAGTGCCGTCAGAATCGTGACGGTCAAATCGTCGTAGGCGGCGAAGCATTCGACGGCGACTTCGTGGAGTTCGTGGTCGCGCCCGGCGGCGATGTACATCTCGAACGGCGCGATCCGCTCGGCCGAGAACGAAAGATCTCGCGTCACCTTTTCGGCTATTGCCGCGGCGTCCTCGACGCTCAGACCTTTGTCGCGGTACTCCTCGGCCAAGGCGCGCAGGCGCGTCGTCTCGTCGGTCACGAAACGAGACAGCGCGGCCCGCAGCATGTCCGACTGGCTGGCGAAGTGATACGTGATCGATCCGAGTGAGACGCCGGCCTGCGCGGCGATGCGCCGGTTGCTCACACCCGGGATGCCGTCGGTACCGACGACGTGCAGAACGGCGTCGAGTATTCGCTCGCGAACGTCCCGGTTACTCATCGGGTCACCACCACGGCTCGGGTCGGACCTGATCCCAACGCAGGGCCGATTCCAACTGTGAAGCGAGGGAGACCAACAGAGGTTCGGTGTTCTCGTTGCCCATCAACTGCGCACCGATGGGCAGGCCGGCCTTGCTGAATCCGGCCGGCACGTTGACCGAGGGCCAGCCGAGGACGTTCCACGGCCACGCGTAGGGGCAGGCGCCGGTCATGACCTTGTCGGTGTCCCAGCCACCGATGCCGTCGATCGCGGTCGCCATGATCGGTGGAGTTGCCGTCGTGGGTGCCAGGACGACGTCGTAGGTGTCGAAGATCGCTCCGATCCGCTTTCGCATCCGCGGCTCGGCCGCGCGGGCCGCGCGCAGAGGTGCGCCGCGAAGTAGCTTGCCGTTCTGGGCATTTCCGCGTGTTCTGGCATCGACCAGTGTCGGGTCGGGAACCCGTCCGAGCCAGTCGTGGACCCCGACGAGCGAGCGGGGCAGAAAGTTCAGGCCGAAGATCAGGCCGTATGCGGGATCGTCGACGACGACATGGTGTCCGAGTTCCCGCAGCGTGTCGGCGATCGAATGCACGGCCAGGCGCACTTCCGGGTCCAGCTTCACGGGAGTGGCGGTGAACGGATTGCGAAGGGAAAGCGCGATTTTCAGTTTTCCGGGGTCGCGTCCCACCGCGTCGCTGACGGTGACCGGTGTCGGCTTGTGGAGATCGCCGTCATGGTTGCCGGCAGCGACGTCGAGCAGCAGTGCCGCGTCGGCGACGGTGCGAGCGAGCGGGCCGTTGACCGTCAGGCCGTAGAACGCTTCGGCGTCGGGCCAGGTGGAGATGCGCCCGCGCTGCGGTTTGATTCCGACGAGGTTGGTCCAGGCCGCAGGGATTCGGATGGAACCGGCACCGTCGGAACCGATTCCGGCGCTGACCAATCCGGCGGCGACGGCCGCGGCGGTGCCGCCCGACGATCCGCCTGGAGTGTGGTGACGCGACCACGGATTGCGCGTGTAACCGAAGGCTGAACCGCTCGTGAGCGGCCACTGGCCCAATTCCGGACTGTTGGTCTTGCCCACGATCACTGCGCCGGCGTCGCGAAGGCGTCGAATCATCTCCGAGTCCTCGGTCTTGGCCGGGAAATCGCCAGGGCAACCGAAGGCCGTGGGTTCGCCGGTGATGTCGACGTCGTCCTTCACTGCGATCGGCACGCCGAGAAGAGGTAGGCGCTCGCCGAGTGCGAGACGCCTGTCGGCCTCGGCAGCTTCCTCGAGTGCCTTCTCGCGCCGCACGATCTTGAACGCATTGAGGTGAGGCTGAGTGGCCTCGATCCGGCTCAGCGTTGCCTCCGTGGCCGCGACGGACGAGGTGGCGCCCGAGGCCAGACTCGCAACCTGGTCGACAAGACCGGGGGCGAGATCGTGGTCGGTTCGAGAAGTCATCAGGTTCCCTTCGCAAAACTGTTCGTTCGAACGAACAGTAACTTGTTTCAGTATTAGTGAACTTCGGTTTCGCGTCAAGATCGCGTCAAGACGCCAGGTCAGTGCGTAAGCGGATCGTCAGAGACGCGGAATCGGCCTTTCCGGAGGTCGAAGCTGAGAGAGCGCATCCGGTCGAGGGCGACCGCGCGTCATGGCTGCGATGCACAGCAGCACGGCAAAAGATTTCGAAGAGGGAAGCTCATGGCCGATCTGGCCTACGTTGCTCTGATTCTCGGCGGTTTTCTCGTGTGCGCGCTGGTACTGCGCGCCCTACAGGCGAGCGCTCCCAAATGACGGTTGCCGGTGTGGTCAGCGTGGTTCTGATCGCCGTCGCCGCGGCATTGGTCATTTACCTGCTCGTTGCACTCGTAGATCCTGAGAGGTTCTGATGTCGCCCGCTCTTGCAGCCGGCCTGCAGATCGCTTTTGTCCTCGTCGTTCTGGCAATCGCCTACGTTCCGGTGGGCGACTACATGGCGCGTGTTTACTCGTCGACGCGAGATCTTCGGGTCGAGAGTGTGATCTACCGCGTCGGTCGGATCGACTCCAGGGCCGAGCAGACGTGGTACGGCTACGCCGCAAGCGTTCTCGGATTCTCGCTGGCCAGCGCATTGTTCCTGTACTTCCTGCAACGGATTCAGGGAGTACTGCCGCTGAGTGACGGTCTGTCCGGGGTCAGTCCCGCCGTAGCGTTCAACACCGCGATTTCGTTTGTGGCGAACACCAACTGGCAGTCGTACACGCCGGAAACGACGATGAGCAACTTCGTTCAGCCCGTCGGTCTGGCGGTGCAGAACTTCGTCTCGGCAGCGGTCGGCATGGCGGTGGCCATCGCATTGGTTCGCGGCTTCATTCGGGTGGCCAGGGGCGGCGAGATCGGCAACTTCTGGGTCGATCTGACGCGTGGTTCTCTGCGCATCCTCCTCCCGTTCTCATTCGTGATCGCCCTGATCCTGTTGAGCCAGGGAGTGATCCAGTCGTTCCACAGCGGTTTCGCCTCCACCGGCCTCGACGGCAATGCGGTCACCAATGCACTGGCCCCCGTCGCGTCCCAGGAAGCGATCAAGGAACTCGGCACCAACGGTGGCGGGATCTTGGCTGCCAACTCGGCGCACCCGTTCGAGAACCCCACCCCGTTGAGCAATGTCGTCGAGATCCTGGCGATCCTGTTGATTCCGGTCTGCCTCACCCGAACGTTCGGAACTCTCGTCGGGGATCGTAGGCAAGGCCTCACCCTGCTGGCAGTGATGGGAATCCTGTGGAGCGGGCTGCTCGCAGTCACGCTCGCTGCCGAATCCGGCGCACGCGGTGTTGCCGCCACAGCAGCTGGTTCGATGATGGAGGGCAAGGAAGTTCGCTTCGGAATCCCCGGATCGGCGTTGTTCGCGGTGGCGACCACGGGAACGTCGACGGGCGCGGTGAACTCGGCCCACGACAGCATGTCCCCCTCGGCGGCGGCGCGGTCCTGCTCAACATGTTGCTCGGCGAAATTGCGCCAGGTGGAGTCGGAACCGGCCTCTACGGGATTCTTGTGCTGGCATTGATCGCAGTGTTCGTCGGCGGACTGCTGGTCGGTCGCACGCCCGAATATCTCGGCAAGAAGTTGGGTCGACGCGAGATCACCCTTGCGGCGCTGTCGATTCTGGTCATGCCCGCGCTGGTCTTGATCGGTACCGCCATCACCGTCATCCTCGGTTCGACCACCGGTTATCAAGGCAATGGGGGAGATCCGGGCACGCCGGGATCGATCCACGGGTTCAGTGAGGTGCTTTACGCCTTCGCCTCCGCCTCGAACAACAACGGCAGCGCCTTCGGCGGTCTGACGGTCACCAGCGACTGGTTCCAGTCGTCTCTCGGAATCTGCATGCTTCTCGGCCGATTCCTGCCGATCATCTTCGTTCTCGCTTTGGCCGGTGCTCTTGCCTCGCAGAAGAAGGTGGCGCCGACGGCCGGCACCCTCCCGACGTCCGGACCGATGTTCACCGGTTTGTTGACCGGCACCGTCGTTCTTGTTGCTGCACTTACATTCTTCCCGGCCCTCGCGCTGGGCCCGCTAGCGGAGGCTCTTCAATGACCGTGCGTATCAGTGAGAAACCCGTGGTAGCGCAAGACGCCGCCGACAAGGCTGATCCAGGGCAGTCCCGTCAAGTACACGCAGGCGTTTTCAACCCGCGGCAGATGATCACCGCGTTGCCGGGGGCCGTGCGCAAACTCGACCCACGCCACCTCGCCCGCAACCCGGTCATGTTCGTGGTGTTCGTCGGTTCCGTCATCACCACTGTCATGGCGATCGCCGATCCCTCGGTGTTCTCCTGGGTGATCACCCTGTGGCTCTGGTTCACGGTGATCTTCGCGAACCTCGCCGAATCCGTGGCCGAAGGGCGCGGCAAGGCGCAGGCGGCGAGCCTGCGAAAGGTGAAGCAGGACACCACAGCACATCGGATCACGATGAGCGGTGCGATCGAATCGGTTTCCGGCACCGAACTGGTGGTCGGCGATCGGGTGATAGTGGTTGCCGGCGAGGTCATCCCCGGCGACGGCGACGTGGTCGAAGGTATTGCCTCCGTAGACGAATCGGCGATCACCGGTGAATCCGCGCCGGTGGTCCGTGAATCCGGTGGTGACCGGTGCGCCGTCACCGGTGGTACGACGGTTCTCTCGGACCGCATCGTCGTGGAAATCACCGCAGCACCGGGCAGTTCGTTCGTGGACCGGATGATCGCGCTCGTCGAGGGTGCTTCACGTCAGAAGACACCCAACGAGATTGCGCTCAACATCCTGCTCGCGTCGTTGACCGTCATCTTCCTCCTCGCCGTCGTAGCCATCGGCCCGATGGGCTTGTACGCGGGGCACGAGCAGGATCCGATCAAGCTGATCGCACTTCTCGTCTGCCTGATCCCGACGACCATCGGAGCGCTGCTCTCGGCGATCGGTATCGCGGGCATGGACCGCCTCGTCCAGCGCAACGTTCTCGCGATGTCGGGACGCGCGGTGGAAGCTGCGGGCGACATCGACACCCTGTTGATGGACAAGACCGGAACCATCACTTTCGGTAACCGCCGGGCCACCGCACTCCATCCGGCGCCCGGTGTATCCGCCGACGATCTTGCTGCGGCAGCTCGCTTGTCGAGCCTGGCCGACGGAACTCCCGAGGGACGGAGCATCGTCGAGCTGTGCGCAGCGGATTTCGGTCTCGCTGCCGAGCCGACGCTGGACGAGGAACGCGCAGAGTTCGTTCCGTTCACGGCACAAACCCGGATGAGCGGACTCGACCATTCCGGACGCCAAATCCGAAAGGGTGCAGCAGATGCGGTGATGAACTGGGTCGTCAGTGGCGGTGGACACGCGGAGAGCGCGGTGACCGACACCGTGAACGACATCGCCCAAGCGGGCGGAACGCCGCTGGTAGTTGCCGTCAAGCATGGTGAGAGTACCTCGATCCTCGGCGTGATCGCGTTGTCCGACGTCGTCAAGCCGGGAATGGCTGACAGGTTCGCCGAACTCCGGGCGATGGGTATTCGCACGATCATGATCACCGGCGACAATCCGTTGACCGCGAAGGCGATTGCCGACGAGGCGGGCGTCGACGACTTCATGGCGGAGGCCACCCCGGAAGACAAACTGGCCCTGATCCGGAAGGAACAGGAAGGCGGACGTCTCGTCGCGATGACAGGTGACGGCACCAATGATGCTCCCGCCCTTGCCCAGGCGGATGTCGGGGTCGCGATGAACACGGGAACCTCGGCAGCCAAAGAGGCCGGGAACATGGTCGATCTCGATTCCGATCCCACCAAGCTGATCGAGGTGGTGGAAATCGGCAAGCAATTGCTGATCACCCGCGGCGCGTTGACCACATTCTCGTTGGCGAACGACCTGGCGAAGTATTTCGCAATCCTGCCGGCCTTGTTCAGCGGCATCTACCCGCAGCTGGACGCGTTGAACATCATGCGTCTCGCCACCCCCGAATCGGCGATCGTCTCGGCCGTGATCTTCAACGCCTTGGTGATCATCGGTTTGATTCCGTTGGCACTCAAGGGTGTTCGATACCGACCGTCGACGGCATCGCAGTTGCTCGGACGTAACCTGCTCGTCTACGGTCTCGGCGGTGTGATCACACCGTTCGTCGGTATCTGGTTGATCGATCTCGTCGTACGTTTGATTCCTGGAATTGGGTGACCTGACATGCGTTTCACTATCGGTTTTGCCAAACAGGTGTGGGCGGGTTTGCTCGTATTGCTCGCGCTCACCGTCGTTCTCGGTGTGGTCTATCCCGCCGCGGTGTGGGGTGTCAGCCGGATCAGCTCCGGATCTGCCGAAGGCTCACCGGTCACCGATGCCGCCGGTTGCGTGGTCGGCAGTGCCTGGGTGGGTGTCGATCCGCAGGTCGCCGAAGGGCAGCAGGACCCGTTCTTCCACAATCGTGTTGTCGGATCCGTTTCGGACGAGGATCCGTTTGCCACCGGTGATCCCGCTGCGGCACTGCCGTCCAACCAGGGGCCGAGCAGCGAGATTCTGGCCGGATTCGTCATCGAGCGCCGGGCAGCCATCGCGGCACGTGAGGGTGTCGACCCGGCATCGGTTCCCGTCGACGCAGTCACCGGTTCGGGCTCGGGTATCGATCCCCACATCAGTCCGGCGTACGCCGAACTGCAGGTCGCGAGGGTGGCGGCCAACAACGGCATCTCGGAAGACCAGGTGCGGGACTTGGTGGCCGAGCACACCGACGGTCGGCAACTCGGATTTCTCGGAGCCGAGCGAGTCAACGTACTGGAATTGAACCTGGCACTCGGATTGACGGCACCTACGTGTGCTGCACCGACGACTGGTGGATGATTGTCACGTGAGTTCTTCGGAGAAGGTCGGTCAATCTTTCGGTAGGGCACGCAAACGTGGTGAATTGCGTATCTACCTCGGCGCTGCGCCCGGCGTCGGAAAGACCTTCGCGATGCTCGGTGAGGCTCATCGGCGTCGAGATCGTGGCTGTGACGTGGTCGCGGCCGTCGTGGAGACACACGGCCGCGCCCGCACCGCGGCGCAGATCGGAGACCTCGAAACAGTGCCGCCCAAGCTGGTGGATTATCGCGGAACACGGATGCCGGAACTGGACGTCGAGGCCGTGTTGGCTCGGCGTCCGGCCCTTGTCCTGGTGGACGAGTTGGCACATACCAACACGCCAGGGAGCAAGAATCACAAGCGCTGGCAGGACGTACAGGAACTGCTCGAAGCCGGGATCGACGTTCTGTCCACGGTCAACGTGCAACACCTCGAAAGCCTCAACGACGTTGTCGCGCACATCACCGGCGTGGTTCAGCAGGAGACGGTTCCGGACGCGGTAGTGCGTAGTGCGGCGCAGGTCGAGCTGGTCGACATCACCCCGGAGGCGCTGCGCCGCAGACTTTCTCACGGAAACGTGTATTCACCAGAACGGGTCGATGCGGCCTTGGGCAATTACTTCAGACGCGGAAACCTCACGGCGCTACGCGAACTGGCTCTGCTGTGGGTGGCCGATCAGGTGGACGCCGCACTGGCGAAATACCGGGCCGAGAACAAGATCACCGATACCTGGGAAGCGCGCGAGCGTGTCGTCGTTGCCGTGACCGGGGGACCGGAGTCGGAAACCCTGGTACGACGCGCATCTCGAATCGCGTCGAAGTCGAGCGCCGAGCTGATGGTGGTCCACGTCGTACGCGGTGACGGACTCACCGGAGTCTCGGCCCCCGAGATGGGCAAGGTGCGCGCGTTGGCTGTCGGAGTCGGCGCCACGCTTCACACTGTTGTCGGTGACGACGTACCGTCGACGCTCCTCGAGTTCGCGCGTGAGGAGAACGCCACACAGTTGGTGCTGGGAACGTCGCGGCGTTCCCGCCTGGCTCGCATCCTCGACGAGGGGATCGGCGCTGCGGTGGTTCAGCAGTCCGGTGGTATCGACGTTCACATGGTCACGCACGAGGAAGCGACGGCGCGACGACGCATTTCGGTGCTGGGGCGCTCGGAGCGCCGGGTCCTGTCGTGGATTGCGGCGATCGTCGTGCCTTCGCTCGCGGCCGCGATCATGGGTCTCGTCGACCGAATCTCCGGGGTCAACGGCGAGAACGCGCTGTTCTTCGTCGTGGTCGTTCTGGTCGCCCTCCTCGGCGGCGTCGGCCCGGCGATATTGTCGGCCCTGATCTCGGGACTGCTGCTCAATTACTTCTTCACCGATCCGCGGTACAGCTTCACCATCGCCGAACCTGACAACTTCATCACCACTGTCGTGCTGTTGATCGTGGCTGTGGCAGTTGCCGTTCTGGTCGACGCCGCAGCAAAGCGCGCCCGCGAGGCGAAGCGCGCATCCGAGGAAGCCGAACTGCTCACACTGTTCGCGGGATCAGTTCTCCGCGGAGCGGATCTGTCGACACTTCTGGCGAAGGCACTCGAAATCTATCGCCAGCGAGGGGTTTCCGTCATTCATCACGACGACGGAGTCATCGCCGCCGTGGGTACGCAGCCGCCGACCACGGACGACGAAGCGGATACGGTCTGTGAGGTCAACGACGGGGAATACGCGCTGTTGTTGGCTGGGCCCGACCTGAGTGCGCGGGATCGACGAGTGCTGACGGTGGTGGCTCACCAAGCAGTTGGGATGATCCGCCAGGAGAAACTGACAGTCGAGGCGAGCAAGGCTGCCGCGCTCACCGAGGCTGATCAACTGCGTCGAGCCCTGCTGTCAGCGGTAAGCCATGACCTGCGAACGCCTCTCGCCGGAGTGAAGGCGGCGGTGTCGAGTCTGCGCAGCGACGACATCGAGTTCTCGCCCGAAGACACCGCTGAATTGTTGGCAACCATCGAGGAGTCGGCGGATCAGTTGACGGCGCTGGTCGGGAACTTGCTCGACTCGTCCCGACTTGCCGCCGGGGTGGTGAAACCCACGCTGCGGCCGGTGTATCTGGACGAGGTGGTTCACCGCGCGTTGCTGGGCCTCGGCATCGGTGGACGCTCGGATTCGCGGGCTCGAAGTGTAGTCGTCGACGTGGGTACCGTTGCAGTGCAGGCAGATCAAGGTCTGCTCGAGCGGGTGATTGCGAACATCGTCGACAACGCTCTGCGCTACGGGGGAGAAACCCCGGTGCGCGTCGGGGCGGCGCAACTCGGTGATCGTGTGGTGATCAGTGTTGCCGATACGGGCCCAGGTGTTCCGCGAGGTGAGGCCGAAACGATGTTCCAGCCGTTCCAACGGATGGGAGATCGCGACAACACCGGCGGAGTGGGCCTCGGACTTTCCGTGGTGCGCGGATTTGTCGATGCGATGGGCGGAACGGTCAGCGCCACAGACACACCTGGTGGGGGATTGACGATGATCGTGGAGTTGGCTGCGGCCGGTACGAATGGGAATGGATCATGAGTCGAATCCTGGTAGTGGACGACGAACCGCAGATTCTGCGAGCTCTGCGTATCAATCTTTCGGTGCGCGGGTACGAGGTGGTGACCGCGTCGACGGGCGCCGGTGCCTTGCGGGCTGCTGCCGAGCGTCCACCGGACGTCGTGGTACTCGATCTCGGACTGCCCGACATGGACGGCACCGAAGTGCTTGCCGGCCTGCGTGGCTGGTGCACGGCGCCGGTCATCGTGCTGTCGGCGCGCACGGATTCCGCGGACAAGGTCGAGGCTCTCGACGCCGGTGCGGACGACTACGTCACCAAGCCCTTCGGGATGGACGAGTTTCTGGCCCGCGTGCGCGCTGCGGCGAGGCGGGGAACCTCCGCGGCGGACACTTCGGAACCGTCGGTCGAGACCGCGTCCTTCACGGTGGACTTGGCTGCGAAAACAGTGAGTCGGCGCGGTGAACAGGTGCACCTGACTCCGACCGAGTGGGGCATGCTCGAGATGCTTGTGCGCAACCGCGGAAAGCTGGTCGGGCAGAAGGAGTTGCTTCGGGAAGTGTGGGGACCGGCGTACGACACCGAGACCCACTATCTACGTGTCTACCTGGCTCAACTTCGTCGGAAGCTCGAGGATGACCCGGCGAACCCCAAGCATCTGATCACCGAGGCAGGAATGGGTTATCGATTCGTGGTGTGAGAAGCCAGGTCAGAGCACAACTACCAATTTGCCACGTGCCGTACCGGCTTCCATCTTGGCATGTGCTCGCGCGATGTCCTCGAACGCGAACACCTCGTCGATCGGTACCACCGCCTCGCCTGACGCCACAGCGGAGAGGAAGTCTTGCAGTACGCCGGCCGGCAGGCAGGTCGGACGCGTCCCCACCGTACGAGGTCAATCGCACTCCGCGTGGAATGTAGTCGATCGGATAAAAGTCTTTGACTGTCCACTCGTTGGACAGCATTCCCGTGAAACACACGGTGCCGTGAACGCGGGTCGCGCGCAACGTGTCGGGAAGTGTTGGTGTTCCGACCAATTCGAGGGCCAGATCAACACCGCCCGGGAGGATGTCTCGAACCTGGCCGGCCACAGCACCGTCGTCGACGATAACGTGGTCAACCCCGATCGCGGTCAACGACGACGCTTTGCTCGCATCTCGGGTGGTCGCAAGGACAGTGAGCCCCCACTGCTTCGCCAGGACTGCGGTTGCCATGCCGACCGAGGAGGTTCCTCCCCGGATCAACAGGGATTGACCGGATTTCGTGTCCAGTCCTACCGTCAGCGAGCCGTAGGACGTCTGCAGCATCTCGGGAACAGCTCCCACTGTCGACCAGTCCAGTTCGCTCGAGAAGGGAACGACCTGACTGACGGGAACGCACGTGTACTCGGCATAACCGCCGTCGAACGTCCTCCCCATCCCACCCATCATGGCGGCGACTTGCCGGCCTTCGGTGAGCTCCCCGCCGGGGCAGTTCACCACTTCGCCGACGGCCTCGATGCCCAGCACCCTCGGGAATGTCACGCCTTCGGCGAGGCCGAGGCGGGTGTGAAGTTCGGATCGATTGAGGCCGAAAGCCTTCACCCGGACCAGTACCCAGCCCGCAATCGGCACGGGTATCGGAATCACTTTGATAGTCAATGCTTCTGGCGGGCCGGGGGCGTCGAGCACGATTGCGCGCATTGTGCCGGTCATGCTTTTTCCTTCGTGGTCGGTGTCAGGTTTCGATTGGCTTCACGCAGCGTGGCCAGTGTGGCGCCGAATCGATCGAGAGCGTCGGGCGTCAGCACGGAACCGAGACGGCGCTCCAATTCGTCGTCGAACGTTGCCTTCGCCCGCCGCAACAGCTCATTGCCCTCGGGAGTCAACTCGATGAGTGAGGATCGTTTGTCGGTGGGATTGGATTTTCGACGGCAGTGTCCAGCCGCTTCGATTCGATCCACCAGCTTGCTCGTGCCACCGACGGTGATCGCGAGGGCCTCGGCGATGTCGAAGACCCGACAGGAGCCGAGCCTGTCGATGATCTGCATCGGCTCGAATCGACTCAGTGGCAGGTCGTGCTCGATTCGGAGTCGCTGGTCGACGGCCGTCCACAGTTCGGTTTCGAAGCGGACGAGGTTGTCGAAGTGCCTGCTCAGGGCTGATCTGGTCAAGAGCAGACTCCGAACCGATATGCATTCCGTGGAATCATTCTTTCACCGTACGCCCGATTCGTGATTAATTCCATGGAATCTATTTCCGAACCTTACGCAGTGTCGGTGGGTCATGGGAACATATGTTCGTGTCATATGAACCGCTGGACCAAGAAACGCCAGGTAATCACCCTGGCGGTGCTCGTTCCGGCGGTAATCATTCTGGCGGTAGTCGGTACACAGGTGACGCAACAATCCTGCATGCGGACCTCGATTCGTTCTACGCATCAGTCGAGCAACGCGACGACCCGACTCTGGCCGGCAGGCCGGTCATCGTCGGTGGTGGGGTGGTCTTGGCGGCAAGCTACGAGGCCAAGGCGTTCGGGGTTCGCACAGCCATGAGCGGTGGTCAGGCCCGATCACTGTGTCCTCAGGCGATAGTCGTCCCTCCGCGAATGTCGGCGTACTCGCAGGCGAGCAAAGACGTGTTCGACGTCTTTCACGACACGTCGCCGCTGGTCGAAGGAATCTCCATAGACGAGGCCTTTCTCGAGGTCGGCGGGCTCGCCAAGATCGTGGGAAACCCGCTGCAGATCGGAGCCAACCTCAGACGCGATGTGGCCGAGCAGGTCGGACTACCGATCACGGTCGGAATCGCACGCACCAAGTTCCTGGCCAAGGTCGCCAGTGCATTCGCGAAACCCGACGGATTGCTGCGAGTGCCGCCGGAGGGCGAGACCGAGTTCCTGCATCCCTTGCCGGTCGAGAAGCTGTGGGGCGTCGGCAAGATCACGGCCCAGAAGCTGCGAAACTTCGACATCGTGACGGTGGGTGACATCGCTCGGCACGACGAATCCTCGATCGTCTCGATTCTCGGGGGCGGCGCCGGTCGCCATCTCTACGCACTCTCACACAATCGAGATCCGCGCCCCGTCCGCGCCTATCGTGGCCGCAGTTCGATGGGTGCTCAGCATGCGCTGGGGCGCGGATCCCATCCCCGCGCAGAACTCGATGCGTCGTTGATGTCCCTTGTCGACCGTGTCAGTCGACGCATGCGTTCGGCGCAGCGGACGGGGCGCACGGTCACGCTCCGGCTCCGCTTCGCGGATTTCACGCGGGCAACTCGATCTCACACGCTGCGCCGGTCCACCGCCGACACAGCGGAATTGCTGAGCGCCTCGATGGTGCTGCTGGACGAAGCGATACCGATGATCGCGGACAAGGGCATCACGTTGATCGGTGTCGCTGTCTCCAACCTGGATCGGGACGGCGCCGAACAACTCGAATTGCCCTTCGACGGTCCAGGATTCGCGGGTCCGGACACTGCCGCCCTCGACTCGGCAATGGACAGTGTCCGGAAGAAGTTCGGCTCCGCGGCCCTCACGAGGGGAGTGCTCCTGGGACGCGATCCGGACCTGTCGGTGCCGCTACTGCCGGACTAGGTGAGGTTTTCTCGCAGAGTCGCTCCCTCGTATTCGCGACGGAACAACCCACGCGCCTGCAGCACCGGAATCACGTGATCGACAAAATCTTCCAGACCCTGCGGATAGGTCGGCGGCATCAGATTGAAACCGTCGGCACCGCGGCCGTTCAACCAGGATCCCATCTCGTCGGCAATCGACTCCGGTGTTCCGATCATCGTTGCGTGACCACCACCCGCAGCGAGCGTCCCGAGGAGTTCCCGCACAGTCGGTGCGTCCTTCTCGACGATCCGCAAAATAGTGGCGTAGCGGCCCTGCGGCCCGGTGAACGCTTCGAGTGGAGGCAACGGGGGCACGGGCCCGTCGAGATCCCAGTTCTCGCAATCCTGTCCGGTGAACAACGAGAGTTGGCGTATCGACTGTTCGGTGGGCAGCAGGAGATCGAGTTCGGCCTTCTTCGCCCTGGCCTCGGCGACGGTGCTGCCGACGTAGGTGACCAGTCCCGGCATCACGGCGACCGAACTCGAATCCCGGCCGGCTCGCTCGATTCTCGATTTCACGTCCGCGTAGTAGGCCTGTGCGCTGGGTAAGTCGTAGGCAACCGAATAGATTGCCTCGGCGCGACGCGCCGCCAGATCGCGACCCTGCTCGGACGCCCCGGCCTGAAACAAAACCGGTCTGCCCTGCGGGGATCGAGGAACCGTCAACGGGCCGTCGACACGAAAATGCTTGCCGTCGTGATCGATGCGAGAAGTCTTGCCTGCGTCGGCAAAACGTCCCGCCCGGTCGAGGATCAGCGCGTCTTCCGACCACGAATCCCACAATGCGAGGGCCACTTCGACAAATTCGTCGGCTCGTTCATATCGGGAGGCGTGATCGGGCATCGCCTCGAGTCCGTGGTTGCGCGCCTCCTGGTCGAACATCGAGGTCACGACGTTCCAGCCGGCCCGTCCGCCGCTGATGTGGTCGAGCGAGGCCAACAGTCGTGCCGCGTGGAATGGCGTGTAGAAAGTGGTGGAAATGGTGGTCACCAGGCCGATGTCCGCTGTCGCTCGTGCCATGGCAGTCAGTGCGGTGATCGGCTCGAGAAACCACGATGCACCCGACTCGGGTTCGCGAACACTGTGACCGTCAGCGAAGAAAACGGCGTCCAGCTTTCCGCGTTCGGCGATCTGGGCGAGCGACTCGTAATACGTGATGTCGCCGAGACTTTCGACCGGTGAGTCGCGATGACGCCATGCCGCACTGTGATGTCCGCACCCGAGCAGGAACGCACCTATCCGTAATTGCGCGCCCATCAGTTCTTGACGAGTCCGCCGTCGACAACCAGGTTCTGACCGGTCACGGCCCGTGACCATGGTGAGGCGAAAAAGAGTGCAGCGTCGGCAAATTCGTCCGGCGTGGTGACTCGGCGCAGGGGAGTGCTTGCCGCGATCATGTCGAAGACGGCTTCCGGTGTTGCGGCGCTCGCATCGGTGGTGCGGAGCAAGCCGCCCGAGACCATGTTGACTGTGATCCCGTCCGGACCGAGGTCGGCGGACAGTGTCCGTGTCAGTGCCAACAGTGCGGCCTTGGCAGCGGTGTAGTCGTGGTACGGAACTACCGGATTCTGGACCAGATTGGTTCCGACAGTGATGATTCGGCCGAAGCCGAGTTCGCGCATGCCTGGTAGCGCTGCCTGGGTGGTATTGAGTGTTCCGGCAACAGCTCCGCGTAGTTGAGAGTCGAAGTCGGCCCAGGTGATCGTGTCCGCGCTCGGCCGGGCGTCGCCGTTGAACGAGAAGTCGACGAGTGCATTGTCGACCACGGTCGATATCGGTGCGTCGAATCTCTCGCGTGCAGCGGAGAACAACTGGTCGACGGAACTGCGGTCCGTCACGTCCGCCTGGACTGCGAAGGTGCGTTCCTCACCCAGTTCGGCGACCAGGGCCTCGGCGGCATCGCGGCTCTTGTTGTAGTTCACGATTACTCTGGCGCCCGAGCGGGAGAATGCTCGGCTCAGTGCGGCGCCGAGCCCGCGGGCGCCACCGGTGATCAGAACGATCTGCTCGTCGAGGTTCAATGCGCGCTGAAATTGCTGTTCGGTCACGTCGACATCCCTCCGCCAGTGCTAACTGGTCAGGTTCATCGGGTCTGATCTCAGCCGACTTTTTCGGCACCCCGTGTCACCGTCCATCAGACCACGTGAGGTGAATCGTCCTGAACGCCGGGTGCGTTGTAACGGCCGGCGCGATGAGTTTTCGATCGCGCGGGAGTCGTAATTGCAAGCGAAGTGGCAACCGGCCGCTCGCCTTCGCCCCAGGAGATTCCGATGACCACCCAGCCCGTCCACAACGAAACTGTTTCCGGTGACGCCACGACGACGACACCTTCGGCCACGGCTCGCAAGCTCGGATACGTCCTGAGTGGGCTGTTCGTCGTTTTCATGCTCTTCGACGGCATCATCCACATTCTCAACCTTCAGACAGTCGAGGATGCGTCGGCTGAACTTGGGTTGCCGGACTCGCTGGCATTGACGGCTGGGGTGGTGCAACTGATCTGCCTTGCGCTGTACGTGATTCCGCGAACGTCGATACTCGGCGCGATTCTGCTCACCGGTTACCTGGGGGGAGCGGTGTTGACCAACCTTCGAGCTGAACAGCCTCTGCTGAGCACGACCCTGTTTGCCGTCTACACCGGAATCGTCATGTGGGCGGGACTGTATCTCCGGGACGAGAAGGTTCGCGAGATCATCCCGCTGCGTCGGGCCTGAAATAGGCCCCCGAGGGGGTTGCGTGGGACGCGGTGTCCCATTATGTTTGACCTCATTCAAGTCCGTCGACTGCAATCGACGGACTGGCCGTGAGGAGACACCGATGGCTCGGTCAGCGTCGATCGAAGTGGAAAAGCCGTACCACCAGGTACTGCAGACTTTGTCCGAGGGCTCAGTTGCCCGCAGTTTCGATCCCTATCTCGACATCGACTGGGATTCAACAGAGTTCGCGATCGATCCGCATGATCCGAGATGGGTGCTCTCGTCCGTGTCGGACCCCCTCGGGGCGACGCAGTGGTACCAGGATCAGTCGTTGGAGCGTCGAATCGCCATGGGAATGTGGCGTCAGGCGAACGTGACCAAGGTGGGTTCGGCCTTCGAGAGCATCTTGATCCGGGGGATGCTGCAATACATCATGGCGCTACCCAACCAGTCGCCTGAGTTCCGGTACTGCCTGCACGAGATGACCGAAGAGTGCAATCACATCCAGATGTTCCAGGAACTCGTCAATCGCATGGACATCGACGTGCCGGGTATGCGTCCGATGTTCCGGCGGCTGTCGCCGATCATCGGGGTGCTGGGAGCAAAGTTCCCGGTCATCTTCTTCATCGGCATTCTGGCTGGTGAAGAACCGATCGACCACTTCCAGAAGGATCTCATCCGTGAGGGTAAGGACACGCCGCCGGCGATGCTCCGCACCATGGAGATTCACATCGCCGAAGAAGCGAGACACATCTCGTTTGCTCACGAGTTCCTGCGCAATCACGTCCCCAGACTCAGTCGTACGAGTCGAGCCATCACATCGGTCGCCTTCCCCGGCGCGATGCGTTGGCTTGCGGGTGAAATCATGTCACCGCCAAAGGAATTCGCCGAAGAATTCGGAATCCCGGACGAGGTGATGAAGAGCGCCTTCTGGGGGAGCCCGCATTCACGCCGCATCCTGGGTAACTACTTCGGCGAAATGCGAGCCCTGGCAGACGAACTCGGATTGATGAATCCGGTGTCGAAGCGTGCGTGGCGAAAGCTGCGCATCGACGGCGACTACGCCCGCTACCGCGGCGAGCCGAAGCGTTCCGACAAGACCCGGATCTAGTCCGGCCGCGAAGTTCCTCCGTCGGAGGACACCAGCTCGGCTATGAGCGTGGACAATTCGACATGGGGATCGATCTGTAGTCCGCTCGAGCGGGCAACGCCGTCGAACATGTACCAGGTGTATTTCGCGAGGTCGGCGACGATCTCTTCGCGGCTCGGCTTCGGATCGGTGCTTCGGACCCAGTGGGTGAGCGTGCCCTCGACCATTGTCACCACTGCGAACGGTAGTGAATCGAAGGGTGAGGAGTCGATCCCCACGGATCGACCGACTTCGGTGATAGTGGTGAGGGCGGAGTCGGCGATTGTGGCCTTCAGACTGCTGATCGCGTCGATGCTCTCGTCGTCGTAGTCGGTGGGGCCGGTACCCATGAACTCGTGAATCCGCGGATGCTCGGTGATCCACTCGGCGACGGCGCTGATGGTTCGGGTCAGGATCTGGTCGAGAGTGCCTACCGAAATGCTCATCGAAGCATCCAGGGCCGCCGCAAATTGGCCGAGCACGAACGCTCGCACTCGTCGATCGAGGTCGTCTCGGCCGCTGAATTGGCGGTACACCACCGACTTGGCGAGGCCGGCACGATCGGCGATCTGCTGGACGGACACCTCGGCACCTGCCGCACGCTCTTCGATCAGTTCGACCGCCGAGGTGAGTATCCGTTTCTGACGCTCGGAGTTGTGTCGCTCCCACCGCGCTTCGCGACCGGTCAACTCTGCAGTGACAGGTTGCACAATTGCGTCGCTCGGCATCGCGCCAGTCTATCCGGACGGACCTGCCGTGTTTCCGACTTGTCATCGGGCGCGGCATCGGGATCGGTCGTCGGTACAACGTGGGACACTGGTCGAGTGAGGTTGTATCGAGACACGGCGGTGGTGCTGCGCCTGCACAAACTGGGCGAAGCCGACCACATCGTCACGTTGCTCACCCGTCAGTTCGGGTTGGTACGTGCCGTGGCCAAAGGTGTCCGCCGAACCACCTCCAAATTCGGTGCCAGACTCGAACCGTTTGCTCACATCGACGTGCAACTACTTCCGGGCAAGAATCTCGACATCATCACTCAGGTGCAGACGGTCGACGCATTCGCCACCGACATCGTCGACGACTACAGCCGGTACACCACGGCCTGCGCCGTACTCGAAACTGCCGAGCGGTTGGCCGGCGAGGAACGCGCGCCGGCCCCGCAGCTTCAGCGATTGACGGTGGGAGCACTGCGTGCGATCGCCGAGCAGGCACGACCGGTCGAGTTCGTGCTCGACGCGTTCTTGTTGAGAGCCATGGGCTATGCGGGTTGGGCGCCTGCCCTCGAAGAGTGCGCCCGCTGCAGTGCTCCTGGACCGCACCGGGCCTTTCATGTCGCCGCAGGCGGAGCCGTGTGTACCTATTGCCGCCCGGCGGGTGCTGCGACGCCGTCGCCCGGAGTGCTCGACTTGATGGAAGCCCTGCTCCGAGGGGAGTGGGAGGGTACCGATTCGGCGCCCGCGACGCTGCGGACGCAAGCCAGCGGACTGGTCGCGGCACACCTGCAGTGGCATCTCGAGCGCCAATTGCGGACGTTGCCGCTGATCGAGCGTTCGAGGCCGCATGCAGCCGTCGAGGTCGACTTGCCCGTGAGGCAGGATGGAACACGTGATTCGACGACGCGAACCGCGAACTCCGCTTGATTCTGCTGCTGACCGGGTGATCCGACCACCGGACCCACATCCGTCCGGGGCGACCCCGCCGATCCTGCAGACCGAACTGATCCCGCGCCACGTCGCTTTGGTGATGGACGGCAACGGACGATGGGCGCAGGAGCGCGGTCTGCCCCGAACCGCCGGGCACGAACGCGGCGAAGCTGTCCTGATGGACACCGTCTGCGGGTGCATCGAGATGGGTGTCGAGTGGCTCTCCGCTTACGCCTTCTCCACCGAGAACTGGAAGCGCAGTCCCGACGAGGTTCGATTCCTGATGGGCTTCAACCGTGATGTCATCCGCCGTCGACGCGACGAGATGAACGAAATGGGTGTGCGTGTTCGCTGGGCCGGTCGTAAGCCACGCCTGTGGGCCAGCGTGATCAAGGAACTCGAGATCGCCGAAGAACTGACCAAGAACAACACCGTCATGAACTTGACCATGTGTGTGAACTACGGCGGCCGGGCCGAAATTGCCGATGCGGTAAAGGAAATCGCGAAGCGTGTCGCGGCCGGTGAGATCAATCCGGACAAGATCACCGAGGCGACGGTTGCCAAGTACCTCGACGAACCCGAAATGCCCGACGTCGATCTCTTCCTGCGTCCGTCGGGGGAACAGCGGACGTCCAATTTCTTGATCTGGCAATCTGCCTACGCCGAAATGGTGTACCAGGAGAAGCTGTTTCCCGATTTCGACCGCCGCGACCTTTGGGCCGCCTGCGTCGAGTACGCCTCACGTGACCGTAGATTCGGTGGCGTCAAATGACAGGGGAGAACATGACCGACACCACCGACGAAGCAGCCCGCCTACAAGAACGCGCGGCCGCCTCGCTGGCGCATTTCGTGACGGTCGATGTGGCTGCCGACGGATCACTGGGTTTCCAGTACTCCGGCGCGCTGTGTTCCATCCAGGCGATGAATCTGTCCGAGGGTCTGGACGTGCTGTCCATGACGTGTGTTCTCGCATGGGACCGACCGGTGAGCGCGGCACTGCATCGCAAGGTGGCCGAGCGGAATCGCACCATCCAATTCGGCTCCATCGCGGTGTTCGGCCACGGCAGTCTGGCGGACGTCATCCTGCGTTACACGTTCCCTGCCGCCGGACTGGACGACGAGGCACTGACCACGATGTTGCTACTGGCGCTCACCGGTGCCGATACCGCCCGGCAGGGTTTGATTCCCTGACGCTCTCAGGCGGCGGCGCAGTCGCGGCAGGTGCCGAAGATCTCGACGGTGTGACTCACTTCGGTGAAACCGTTGTCCTCGGCGATGGTCTGTGACCACTGCTCGACCGTCGGGCCCTCGACCTCGACGGTGAATCCGCAGTTGCGGCACACCAGGTGATGGTGGTGCCCGGAGGAGCAGCGTCGGTAGACGGACTCACCTGTGTCGGTGCGTAGGACGTCGATGGTTCCGGCGTCGGAGAGTGCCTGCAGCGTGCGGTAGACGGTGGTCAGGCCGATGCCTTCACCTCGCTTGCGCAGTTCGTCGTGCAATTCCTGTGCCGACTTGAATTCGTCGATGTCGTCGAGCAGGGCGGAGATGGCGCTGCGCTGTTTCGTGGAACGAACGCCGACTGTGGCCGGTCCACGTTTCGAGGTCGTACTGCCCGGGGTGTTCATGCGGTGGAATCTCATCCTTCTTCGGCGTGGGCGACAGCGTCGACGACGATGTGTGCAAGGTGATCGTCGACGAGTCGATAGAGAACTTCTCGTCCGTTGCGCTCGCCGCGGACGACGCCCGCTGCTTTGAGTACGCGCAGATGCTGGCTGATGAGTGGCTGAGTGACACCGAGAGCTCCGACGAGTTCGTGAACGCAACGCTCCGACTCGTGCAACTGAAGCACGATCGCGATCCGAACGGGTGCAGCGAGCGCCCGCAGAATTTCGCCGGCTGCCGCCAGGGTTTCCTTGGGCGGCACGGGCGCGGGCGGTGCGGCTTCGAACGGGTCGTGCGTGTGTCCGAGGTCGGAATGATCATGGCTTTTGTGGAGATCGCCGGTATCCGCAATGCTCACAGCGAGGCTCCTTCGAGGGGTAGATCATGATGTCCGGGCATAGCCATCTCACCACATTATTGCAAATCACTTTCATTTTGATATGCACAAGTATGCATGTCAACCTTGGACGGAAGTGCGTGGCAGCCGCCAGATAGGCTGATGGTGCGAAAAGCGCACGAAAATCATGCATCTATTACCCAGATGGAGAGCAATCGAGTGGCACCCAAGTCCAAGATCGAAGCCGTTGTCAATCTCGCCAAGCGGCGAGGCCTGGTCTACCCGTGCGGTGAGATCTACGGCGGTACCAAGTCCGCATGGGACTACGGCCCATTGGGTGTCGAGCTCAAGGAGAACATCAAGCGCCAGTGGTGGCGCAACATGGTCACCAGCCGCGAGGACGTTGTCGGCCTCGACTCGTCGGTGATTCTGCCCCGCGAGGTGTGGGTCGCGTCCGGTCACGTCGGTGTCTTCAACGACCCGCTCGTCGAGTGCCTCAACTGTCACAAGCGTCACCGTCAGGATCACCTGCAGGAGGCGTACGCGGAGAAGAAGAAGCTCGACAACCCGGACGACGTCTCGATGGATGTCATCGGTTGCCCCGATTGCGGCACCGTCGGCCAGTGGACCGAGCCGCGCGACTTCAACATGATGCTCAAGACGTACCTCGGCCCCGTCGAGAGCGAAGAGGGCATGCACTACCTGCGCCCCGAGACCGCACAGGGCATCTTCGTGAACTTCGCCAACGTGCTGACCACCTCGCGTAAGAAGCCGCCGTTCGGCATCGGTCAGATCGGCAAGAGCTTCCGTAACGAGATCACCCCGGGCAACTTCATCTTCCGCACCCGCGAGTTCGAGCAGATGGAGATGGAATTCTTCGTCAAGCCGGGCGAGGACGAGCAGTGGCATCAGTACTGGATCGACTACCGCCTTGACTGGTACACCGGCCTCGGTATCAACAAGGACAACCTGCGTCTGTACGAGCATGCGCCGGAAAAGCTTTCGCACTACTCGAAGGGCACGACCGACATCGAGTACCGCTTCCACTTCCAGGGCAGCGAATGGGGCGAGCTCGAGGGCATCGCGAACCGTACCGACTTCGATCTCTCGACGCACTCCAAGCACTCGGGCACCGAGCTGAACTACTACGACCAGACGACGGGCGAGCGGTACACGCCCTACGTCATCGAGCCGGCGGCGGGTCTCACGCGTTCGCTGATGGCCTTCCTGGTCGACGCCTACACCGAGGACGAGGCGCCCAACTCCAAGGGCGGCGTCGACAAGCGCACAGTGCTGCGACTGGATCGCCGACTCGCTCCCGTCAAGGCTGCCGTTCTGCCGCTCTCGCGTAACGCGGACCTGACTCCGAAGGCCAAAGATCTTGCAGCGCAGCTGCGTCAGAATTGGAACGTCGAGTTCGACGACGCCGGCGCCATCGGTCGTCGTTACCGTCGCCAGGACGAGATCGGCACACCGTTCTGCATCACGGTCGACTTCGACACTCTCGAAGACCAGGCTGTGACGGTGCGTGAGCGTGACTCCATGGCGCAGGAACGCGTCGCCCTCGATCAGGTGGAAAGCTACCTGGCCGCACGGCTGATCGGCTCCTGATTCTCGTTCGAAGCTGACGGGCGGTCCTTCTCAATCGAGAAGGACCGCCCGTTTTCTCTTTCCCCGATGGTCCTTCAGGCGCAGGATCGAAGTTATGAGAAAACTCAGCGTGACCAACAGCGTGACTCTCGACGGTGTCATGCAGGCACCTGGTGGGCCGGACGAGGACCGTCGTGGCGGATTCGAGCACGGTGGGTGGGCAGCACCCTTCAACGATTCCGTCATGGCGCAGAAGATGGGGGAGGGGATGGCGAAGAAATCGGAGTTGCTGTTCGGCCGCAAAACCTACGAAAACTTCGCCTCGTACTGGCCGTTTCAGACCGACAATCCGTTCACCGAGGTGCTCGACAACACGCAGAAGTACGTAGCGTCAAGGACTTTGGGTGAACCGCTGCCGTGGAAGAACTCGACCTTGTTGAAAGGTGATGCCGCCGAAGCGGTCGCCACGCTCAAGGAAAGTGAGGGCCCGGATCTGGTGATTCTGGGCAGCGGCGACTTGATCACGTCCTTGGCCGAGCGACGTCTCGTCGACACCTACACTCTGCTGATACATCCGCTGGTTCTCGGAACCGGGCGCAGATTGTTCCCCGACGGAGCTGCGCTCGCTCAGTTCACCCTCACCGACAGCGTCCCCACGACAACAGGCGTCATCATCGCGACGTATCAGTTGAGCTGAACACAGTTGAGCTGAACACAGTCGAGCTGAGTACATCAGGGAACTCGCCGAAATGCCGGATCTGCCAGCGCTGAGTTCTGACTGCTTGCGCGCTGGTCGGCGTAACCCAGGGTGCATAGACCCGGACAGCGCGCTTACCGCCGGAGAAGTTCGTCGAGACGATGTCGTGTTCGACGAGGGTTTCGACGGGAAAGACGAAGTGCCCCGAATGCTCTTCGTCGTATACCTTCACCACGAACAGCATCACGCGGTCGCTGGCGTCGAATGGGCGGATGGGCCCGGCCTCGGAACGGCGCCACAGTGTGACGAACTGACCGAGCTTGGTCGGCGTCGTCTTGGCGGTTCGATAGACGGTGGGAAGGCCGTTGACGGTCAGCGTGTGAGCGTCGTACTCAGCACCCTCGGACTCGGGAATCGGTGTGGACCAGGTAAATCCGTCGGCGTTCATCGGCACCGATGATGCCACGAACCACCGACAACCTTCGTGACGAACGCTGTCGGTGGTAGTCCCGATTCAGGCCGAAGGCACCTTGTCGAGAAACCCGAGGACAAGCGTCACCCGGCCGTCGTCGTCGCGTTCGAGTACGTCGAATCCGTCGATCAGTGACTCGGCCCCCGACGGGCCGAGAGCCCAACCGAATCGGGCCTGTCGGTGATGCGCGTCCACAGGTCCGACGAGGGTGAAGTGCATGCCCGGAAATTGTTGCTGCACAGCGTTGATCATCGCGTCGATCTGATCGTGTCCGGTGACGTCCGCGAGCGGATCGGTGTAGCGACCGCCGGGTGCGAACAATTGCTCGACCCGTGCTTTACGGGCGGTGGTATCGGTTTCGTTCCACATGTCGATGTAGGCGTCGGCGATTGCGTCGAAGTCGCTCATGGTCGCTCCCTTGATCAGTTTCCGGTGGTGAATGTCCGGCGGCCTCGCCGGCTGAGACCACTGTTCCTCCGAAACTGCGTCGGGTCGATTACCTCTGAGGTCATGGCCTCGGCTACCTCGGGTCGCTAACTTGAAAGAATGACCTTCGAGACGATGGACGTGGGCTCCGAACTCAAGCGGTGGCGGGAGCGGCGAAGGCTCACTCAGTTGGGACTCTCGGCGGCGGCAGGAGTGTCGACCAGGCATCTGAGCTTCATCGAAACCGGCCGCTCCAAGCCGAGCCGGGACATGATTCTTCACCTGTCCGAATGTCTGGATGTTCCTCTACGACAACAGAACACGCTTCTGCTGGCAAGTGGCCACGCGCCGGAGTACTCGCAGAAGTCGTTGGCAGAAGCGCCGATGTCAGCGGTGAGTGAGGCCATCGATCGCATCATCGACGCGCATGACCCGTATCCGGCCGTGGTGGTCGATCAGCAGTGGGAGATGGTCGCCGGGAACCAGGCCGTGGGAATTTTGACCGCGGGCGCCGCTGATTTCCTCCTGGAACCACCGGTGAACGTCTTGCGTCTGAGCTTGCATCCCGAGGGCATGGCGCCGCGGATCGTGAACCTCGCGCAGTGGCGGGCCCACCTGCTCACAAGGCTGGCTCGGAAGTGGAGGTCAGTGCGGATGCGCAGCTGTCGTCGTTGCTCGACGAGCTGCGCGCCTATCCCAGCGGCGGAGACTGGCACGACGACCGCGCGAATTCCCTGCTGGTTCCGTTGCGTCTACGCGTCGGCGATACCGAACTGGCGATGTTCAGCACCACCACAGTGTTCGGTACGCCGCGCGACGTCACGCTCGCAGAGATTGCGATCGAATCGTTCTACCCGTCGGACACGCAGACGGCCGACTACTTTCGATCGGCCGCCGAGGTCACAGGGACTTCTTGCCGAACTTGAGCTTCCACGGCACCAGTGCAGACTCCAACTGAACCGAGAGACTCATCTTGGAGACGCCTTCGGTGCGCTCCTCGAAGCGGATGGGCGTTTCGGCGATCTTCATGCCGCGCTGAACAACTCGGTAGTTCATCTCGACCTGGAACGCGTAGCCGTTGCTCTGCACCGATTCGACGTCGATGTCGCGCAAGGTCTTTGCATGCCACGCCTTGAAGCCGGCGGTCGCATCCTTGACGTGCAGTCGCAGAATGGCGTTGACGTAGAAGTTCGCCCAGGCGGACAAAGCCTTGCGGTGCCACGGCCAGTCGCCGGCGACTGCGCCGCCTTCGACATAGCGGGAGCCGAGAACGACTGCCGCATCGGTAGTGGTGAGGATCTCGATCATGGCGGGGATCGCCTCGGACGGGTGCGAGAGATCTGCGTCCATCTGAATGACGATGTCTGCGTTCTCCGCCAGAGCCCGGCTCATGCCCGCGACGTAAGCACGGCCGAGTCCGTCCTTGACCGTGCGGTGAAGCACTCCGACCGGGATGGGACCGTCGATACCCAACTTGTCCGCAACCTCACCCGTGCCGTCGGGGGAGTTGTCATCCACCACGAGGACGTGCAGGTTCGGGATCTTCAACGCGGCGAGGCGATCGACGAGCTTTGGCAGGTTCTCACGCTCGTTGTATGTGGGTACAACGACGGTTATCTGCGGGGCGACGCTTTCCATAACACCTTCGTATGATCTGTGATCCCGACTTGCCGGATGAAGCGTACGACGAGTGCGGTCGTGAACAAAGTAGGGATTTTACTACCTCGACGGGATCCGTCAGAACCGGCCGCCGCCGCCTCGACTGGTTCGGCCGCCGCCCCCGCCGCCGAAACCACCGCCGCCGCCACCGCGACCGGAGCGTCCGCTGCTGCTCGGTCCGCCGTACGAACGGGGCCCTCCGCCACCTCGCAGAATGCTGTTGATCAGGATGCCGCCGAGGATCGCTCCTGTCGCATCGCCGCCGCCGCCACGGGGTCGTTGGTTTGCTTCCCAGGTGTTGACGTCGTTCTGCGCGGCGCGAAGTGAGTGCGTCGCCAAGGTGGTCGCGGCCTGGGCGTGTTGCAGCGCCTTCGACGGATCCGAGGCCTGCAATTGCTGGGCCGCCTGCAGGTGCCGCTGAGCCTCGGCGTAGCGAGTGCGCGCCTCCGCTCCGATCGCGCCGCGCCTGGTTCCGAGGAAGTCGCCTGCAGCGGTCACCTGAGCCTGTGCGGCCAGAATGTCCTGGGCGAGGCGCTGCTGTGCACGTTCGAGCTGCTGCTTCTGCTCCTGAGCGTCGGCAAGAAGCGCGTCGAGTTGGGCGTCGGCTGCGACGATCTGGTTGAAGGCTGTCAGCGGATCGCTGTCCTTCGACGTCTGAGCATTCGCCAACGCTGCCTGGGCTGCGGCCTTCGCGTCCGCCAACTTCTGCCCGCCTTGCGCCAGGTAAGCGTCCGCAGCGGTGATGCCCTGCTGGACGTCGTCCATCGCGGACGGAAGTGTCGCGATGGCGTTTCGGATGTCGTCGGCGGCGTGATCGACGCCGTCGAGTAGCTTGCGTGCCTGATCGAGGGCGGCTTCGGCCGTGCGAATCGCAGTGACGGCAGCGCCTTGCTTACCGGCCGGCAGTGCCGTCGCGTCTCGTCCTTCCTCGATCGACTTCTCGGCGAGCGTCAGGCGCTCACTCGCCATCGTGACGTTGTTCACGACCGATGCCAGCGTCGGCGCGGGGAATTGATCCTTCAATTTGGTCAGAATCGCCTCGGATTCGGGCAAGCGCACGCTGAGAGAAACAACACTCTGCGTCAACGCATCGAGACGGGCGGGGGCGTTGATGAGAAGGTCGCGAAGCCCGTCGAACTCCTCGACGCGAGCTTCGAGTTCTTGGTCGGCTCGACCGCACGAGGAAATGATGTCGATCAGCATCTGGCGGCGTTGATCGGGAGTTTCCGGGATGGCGTCGTCGAGTCGCTGCCTGATCGCGAAGGCTTCGGCGAGGGTGGCCTTGGCCTTGTCGAATGCTGCCGAGAAGGGTGCGACGGCGGAATCTCCGAACTCGCTGCGGGCCAGATCGAGTTCCTCCTGGCTGCCGGCGATCGCGTTGTCCGTCTCGACGAGGATCTCCTTCGCGCGTTCGTCGAGCGTTGGCAGCGGGAGTGCATTGAGGCTGGCGATGTCGTCGGGGGAGATGTTCTTCGCGGCTTCGACGCTTGCCTTGTTCTTGTCGTTCTTGCGCTTGCGTGAGTACAGGACCACGCCGCCCGTCCCGACCACCACAGCGCCGCCCGCGATGAGGAGTGTTCCGACTCCCATTCCGCCGCTCGTGTTGTTCGCGTCGCCGAGTGCGCCGGCCGCGGCAATCGCCGCGCCGGTCCAATCATCCTCGGCGAGAGCCGGTTCCACCGCGTCGGTATTGATCGATTCGATGTCGGAATCCGTGATGTTGCTCAGCTCAGCGGGCACATCGAGGTAGTAAGCACGCTCCGCCGTGGCAACTGCAAGCAGGACGGACTTGGTACTCAGCGTCGACTTCGTGGCTGTCTGCTGCGCCCACGCCTGGCCACCCAGGTTGTTGAAATCGGGGACGAACGCGACCCACAGATCGATCTGGTGGTCCTCGCCGAGTTGATCGATCGCGGCTTGTATGTCGCTGCGTTGCCCGGCGTCGAGAACCCCGGAGGTGTCGGTGATGTGATTCGGCAACACCATCGGGGCGTCCGCCGAGGCGAGCGCAGGACTGAAGACGAGCGCCAGCAGAGCGAAAATCGCAGCGACGGCGGCGGCGCTTCCCCGACGGCGAACGGGTCGGGTGATTGTCCGACTCTGCTCTACCGAGGACAACTGCGAGAAGTGTGGTGCGAGGGCCATGACGCAAATCTATCCGTTGTGGCGCGTCGGCATCGGAGGTGATCGCCGCGAACTGGCAGAATTGCGGGAGTGAAACCTGCTTTCGGTAACCGCCCCCACGACCCATCACCCTCACGGGCGGGCGGCTTCGGGGCAGGATTGGCTCGCTGGACGCGCCGACTGATCGCCGGTGCAGTGTTGATGGCCGTGGTTCTGGTCGGGGGTACTGCGTTCCGGGTGTGGCAGGTGGCGCGCATCGACGACACGCGGCCGGCCGACGCGATAGTCGTTCTGGGCGCGGCTCAGTATTCCGGCACTCCGTCGTCCGTCTTCGAGGCCCGACTCGAGCAGGCGTACAAGCTGTACAAGCGCGGAGTGGCGCCGCAGATCATCACTGTCGGCGGTAAACAGGAAGGCGACGAGTACACCGAAGCGGCGTCGGGAAAGATGTATCTGACCGATCGCGGAATTCCTTCGAGTGCGATCACCGCGGTGGAGACCGGTTCGGACACACTGCTCAGCATCGACGCAGTCAGTGCCGAGATGTCTTCGCAGGGAATCAATTCCGCCGTCCTGGTCAGTGATCCGTGGCACTCCTTGCGAACGCGGACGATGGCCCGCGACACGGGCCTTCAAGCGTGGACCGCACCTACTCGTCAAGGCCCGGCTGTGTTCACCCGCGAATCCCAGTTACACGGAATCGCTCGCGAAACCGGCGCGCTGCTCTGGTATCAGCTCACGCACTTCTCGGCAGACTTCCCCTACACGGCAGGGCAATAGAGACCATGACAGCTCACACCACCTACGGAGGCGGCACCTACTCCGAACACGACCTCGAACGTCGTGTCGTCGAGGCGCCGAAGCGAGCGGGGTTGCCGGGTTCGCAGATCGCAGCGGCGCAGCATCGTTCGGACTTCTCGCGAGATCGGGCCCGCGTCCAACACTCCGCGGCTTTGCGGCGGCTGGCCGACAAGACCCAGGTTGTCGGCCCGCGCGACGGTGACACGCCTCGTACGCGGTTGACACACTCGATGGAGGTCGCACAGATCGGGCGAGGGATTGCCGACGGACTCGGTTGCGATCCGGACCTGGTGGACCTCGCCGGTCTCGCGCACGACATCGGGCACCCACCGTACGGTCACAACGGCGAGAAGGCCCTCGACGAAGTCGCCAAGGACTGCGGAGGTTTCGAGGGCAATGCGCAGAATCTGCGGATCTTGACCAGCCTCGAACCCAAGATCCTGCGCCCCGACGGTCTGAGCGCAGGCCTCAATCTCACCAGGGCGTCACTCGACGCAGCCATCAAGTATCCCTGGACCCGCCCTGAGCCCGGCGCGAAGTTCGGGGCATACGACGACGACGCAGAGGTGCTCGCCTGGGTTCGCGAGGGAGCGCCCGAGCGTCGGCAATGCCTGGAAGCTCAGGTCATGGACTGGGCCGATGACATCGCCTATTCCGTGCACGACGTGGAGGACGGGGTGATCGCAGGCCGCATCGACCTTCGCTCGCTTGCCGATCCGTCCGAGCAGCGTGCACTGGCAGAACTGGGGGCCTCCGAGTTTCGGGGGTTGGTAGTCGACGATCTGATCGAAGCCGCCCAACGGCTGTCCGAACTCCCCGTCGTACGCGGGGTCGGAAGTTTCGACGGAACACTCGGAAGTTCCGTCGCGTTGAAGAATCTTACGAGTGAATTGGTGGGTCGCTTCGCCACCGCGGCGATCGCCAGCACCCGGCTGACACACGGTGACCGACCCCTCTCGCGCTATCAAGCCGACCTCGACGTACCCGAGGCCGTCGCATCCGAGGTGGCGTTGCTCAAGACCGTAGCGCTGTATTACGTGATGTCCGACGCCGGACACAAGGCGCGTCAGGATCGGCAGCGTGATCGTGTTCATCGCGTCGCGGAATGGCTGCTGGCAACTGCGCCGGCCGGGCTCGATCCGATCCTGCTGCCCGCGTGGGAACGCGCCGCGGACGACGGTGCTCGGGTCCGGGTAGTGGTGGATCAGATCGCGTCGTACACGGAGAGTCGGCTCGAACGGGTGGACAAAGCGAGCCTGGGCGCGCAGGCCAGCTGGGGCTGAGCCACTTACGCCTTCAGCAGGTCATCCGCGTCGACGGGTCGGTAGTGGTATCGAGCCACTTGCCGTAAGCGTCGCCGCCTGCTGCGCGAACGTCCTTGCAGATCTTCGACTCGGTGTTCCCGGATTCGCGATACACCGTGTAGATCGCCGTCCCCGAATCGGAGACTTGACGCAGTGACGGGCAGGACTGGTCTGTGCGTAGGTATTTCGAGCCGGGGAACGCGTCGAGGTAGTTCTGGATCTCGCTGGCGTACGTTGCCGGATCGGTGGCATTGGCCAACACCACGATTCCGGTTCCTTTGCATGAGGGGACGGTGATCGGCTTGCTCACCCCGAGATCGCCGTTCTTCGTGGCGGGGTTCGGCGCCCGCGTGGTCGTGGTTGCCTGCTGTCCGGCGGTGGGTAGCGGCTCGAGCTTCGGCGTTCTGACCGGATCCTGAATGGGTGCCGGTGCCGACGTGGCGGTGGAAGCTGCTACAGCGGTTGGTGATTCGGGGCCCGAGTTCCCCAGCGTCACCCAGGCCGCCGTGCCTCCTGCGGCCAGAACGAGTGCAATTCCAGCCGCACCGATCGCGATCGGTGCTCGGTTTCGCTTGGTCTTTGTCACGATGTGCGTGTAGTTCCCGTGAGCGGGATTCGCCGTGGTGTAGGTGGGCTGCCCGACGATCGTGGGTTGCAATCCGCCGGCGGCACCGGGGGTATCGGTCGTCGAGAGGGCCTGCCGCGCTTGGAGTGCGAGCGCTCCCGTAGTCGGATAGCGGTGTGCGGGATCCTTTGCCATGCCGCGAGCCACGATGGCGTCAAGGCCTTGCGGGAGCGACGGAACCGCCAGTGTGGGGCGTGGCGGCGGAGCGTTCAGGTGCGAATTGACCAGATGCTCGATGCTTGTGGTGTTGAAAGGTGTTGTTCCGGTGAGTGATTGGTAGAGGACACAAGCCAGGGAATAGACATCCGCTGCGGCCGTCGGCGTTTCGATTCCGAACCGCTCCGGCGCCATGTATGCATACGAACCGACTGCGCTTCCCTCGGTGGTGATCTTCGTGTCCGTCTGTGAGTATGCGATTCCGAAGTCGACGAGGTAGGCGAAGCCGTTGTTCGTGAGAATGATGTTGTCTGGTTTGACGTCACGATGGATGAGCCCGCGGGCATGGGCGGCGTCCAACGCCGACGCGATTTGCGAGACGATGTCGACGGCTCGTACAGGCGTGAGTCGGCCGAATTCGGTCAACTCGGCTCGCAACGTATGACCTTCGACCAATCGCATGTCGATGAAGAGAACTCCGTCGATCTCGCCCCAGTCGTGCACAGGGATCACGTGCGGTTCGTTCAGGGCGGCGGTGGTGCGAGATTCTCGGCGGAAACGAGCTTGGAATGACGGGTCGGCCGCAAGCTCTCGATGGAGCAACTTGAGAGCGACCAGGCGATCCTTCGAGGTGTCGTACGCCTCGTACACTTCACCCATTCCGCCTCGGCCGAGGAGGCTACGCAACTCGTACACGCCGAATCGGGTTCCTGATCGCCCTTCGTGCGCGCTCGAGGCGTTTTCAGTCATCGTCGGTCCCATCGCTGCGTTGCAGAGTCGGCCATCAACATATCGTTGTCAGGAGGTGCCGGGGGACCGCCTAGACTGATGTACGTGGCGGGCCGAATTTCTGACAGAGACATCGCGGCCATTCGCGAACGCACTCGCATCGAGGACATCGTCGGTGAATACGTTTCACTCAAGCGTGCCGGTGGCGATTCGATCAAAGGTCTGTGTCCCTTTCACGACGAGAAGTCGCCGTCGTTCCATGTGCGACCCAACCACGGCCTCTACCACTGCTTCGGCTGCGGTGAGGGTGGTGACGTGTACTCGTTCCTGCAGAAGATGGATCACATCAGCTTCGTCGAGGCCGTCGAGCAGTTGGCGGATCGACTCAGCTACACGATTTCGTACGAGGGCGGCGGACCGTCCGTTCAGCGCGATCGCGGCACCCGTGCACGCTTGATCGCAGCAAACGCGGCGGCTCAGGAGTTCTACGCCGCTCGTCTGCGCGAACCCGATGCCCAGGCGGCTCGCGACTACCTCACCGAGAGAAACTTCGACGGTGCAGCGGCCCTGCAGTTCGGGTGTGGATACGCGCCAGAAGGTTGGGACACTCTCACAAAACACTTGATGTCCAAAGGTTTCGAGTTCAAAGAACTAGAAGCAGCCGGGCTGTCCAAAGAAGGCCGGCGAGGTCCGATCGACCGGTTCCATCGCCGACTTCTGTGGCCGATCCGCAGCGTCGCCGGTGACGTCATCGGCTTCGGTGCCCGCAAGCTCTTCGACGACGACACCATGCCGGGTAAGTACGTCAACACGCCGGAAACGATTCTCTACAAGAAGTCTCAGGTCTTGTTCGGCTTGGACCTCGCCAAGCGCGACATCGCCAAGGGGCACCAGGCGGTAGTCGTCGAGGGTTACACCGACGTCATGGCGATGCATTTGGCCGGCGTCAAGACCGCCGTCGCTTCGTGCGGAACCGCCTTCGGTGAGGAGCACCTTGCGATGCTCCGTCGACTCCTGATGGACGACAGCTACTTTCGCGGTGAGATCATCTACACCTTCGACGGTGATGCCGCGGGGCAGGCCGCTGCGATGAAGGCGTTCGAGGGTGATCAAAAGATGGCCGGGCAGACGTTCGTCGCCGTCGCGCCCGACGGAATGGACCCGTGCGATCTGCGACTGAAGTCTGGTGACGCCGCCGTTCGCGACCTCGTGGCACGGCGCACTCCGATGTTCGAGTTCGTGGTGAAGTCCATCCTCACCGAACACGATCTGGAGACCGCTGAAGGTCGTGTCGAGGCACTGCGTCGTACCGTGCCCGTCGTTGCGCAGATCAAGGAATCAACTCTGCGCGACAGCTACGCGAATCTGTTGTGCGGATGGGTCGGTTGGGACGATCTTCCGTCGGTTCGACGACGCGTGCGTGACGAAGCTCGCAAACGGGCGTCGACGCGCGGATCGTCACCGGCGCCCAAGCGTCGTCAGGTTGTCGACCAGCCTGCTGCCGATGCGCTTGCGCTGCCGATCGGAATCTCCAGGCCCCGGCCCAACGATCCCGCGCTCTCGACGCAGCGAGCTGTCCTCAAGGCCGCATTGCAGCACCCTGGCATCGCCGGCAGTGTCTTCGACTCGTTGCCGCCCGAGACGTTCACCCACCCCGCCTACGTTGTCATCAGACAGGCAATGGCTGACGCCGGTGGAACGAGCAAGGGACTCGGCGGCGCCGAGTGGATCGAAGTCGTCACCAAGGGCGTCGAAGACATGACGGTGGCCTCGGTTGTATCTGAGCTGGCCGTCGAACCGATGCCGTGTGACGAAGACACGGTTCCGCGCTACATCAACGGAGTGCTCGCACGACTGCAGGAAGCGTGGGTGGGCGAGCAGGTTGCCGACCTCAAATCCAAGCTTCAGCGCGTTTCACCTGCTGCAGCCCCCGAGGAGTACAACTCACTGTTCGGCGACCTCGTGGCGCTGGAGCAGTATCGCCGACAGCTGCGTGAGCAGGCTGTCGGCGACCAAAGCGTCTGACCTAACGGTTTTTCTTCAACTGGTCGTGGGGGACCAGAATCGTAGTCTCCTCGTTGATCGGCTTCATCGGCTCGAGCTTGGGCTGAGTACTCAGTGAGTCGGCCAGCTTCTGCCGTGACGCGTCCAACACCTTCTTGGTGGCCGGACTGGTGGCCACCGCCTTCGCGGCCCGGCTGATCTGCTCGTATCGTGCGCGGCCCGCTTTGGTTCCCAGGACGTACCCAGCTGCAACACCGATCAACAAACGCATCATTCCTGCTTCCCTCCAGCACCGATCGTCCTGACTCCATCCTGCCTGATGACTCGCTGGGCAGGCGATTTGGTACTTCGGTGAAGGATTCGCTACAGTTTCTCAGGCAACGCCGGAACGGGCGAAGCGAGCAAGACAATCCCCTGTAGCTCAATTGGCAGAGCTTCCGACTGTTAATCGGACGGTTGCTGGTTCGAGTCCAGCCGGGGGAGCAGCAAAGCCCCTCACCTGAGAAATCGGGTGGGGGGCTTTCTTGTTGTGGTCTGACCTTGTTTTTGTCTGACCTAGTGCGCTCGCAGCAGACCCACCGATCGAAGTGCCGATTCGACGTCTGCCGCCTTGTTTGCTTGTTCGCCGCGAATTCCCAGCCGTCGAGCGCTGAGGACGTTCACCGGGTTGTCGTCGACGAAGAAGGTCTGCTGTGGACGCGCATCGAGCAACTCCAGCGCAGCCAGGAAGGCCGCAGGTTCGGGTTTGGTAGCTCCGAGCATGCAGGAGAAAACATGCTCGTCGATTGCCGATGGAGTTACGACACTCTCGATGGCGGCCAAGAGAACAGGTCCGTTGTCGGAGAGTGTGGCGACCACGACCCCCTCGCTTCGAAGCGCGATTGCGAGATCGATGACCGCGCGGTCCGGGATGAAGGCCTTGGCCCAGGCTCGGCGTAGCTCGTCGCGGTCACCAGGAAACCCGAGTCGTCGAAAGCGTTCCAGGATCGCGGTTTCGGAGTGAATGCCGAGATCGCATTCCTGGTCGAACCCGGACGCGAACACGAGGGCATGAATCTCGTCTTCCGTGACGCCGATGGCCGCAGCCAGTTCTGCGGCGCGACGGTCAGGCTCGAATCGACACAGCACACCGCCCAGGTCGAACAACACGAGTTCAGGTGGTCCGCTGTCGTTCGCCATGTCGGAGAGGATAGGCGGCATCAGCACCCGTGAACGCGACGCGAAGATATTGGCGACAGATACACCAAAGCCCGACGCAAGTGTCTGCGTCGGGCTTTCGGTGGAACCGTCGAACTGTCTGACCGGTGCGCCTACTTCGCTGCGCGATCCGACGGCTCGAACAGCCGGATGATGTGGCTGGGGTTGATGTAGTAGACACCATTCGGAGAATTGAGAACGAGAGTGTCTTCGGTGAAATCGGTGACGGTGCCGTTCAGTTTCGCGCCGTCGGACATGATGATCCGGATCGTGGCCTTCGAGTTCTTGAATTCGGTCAGTGCAAGCTTCATGTGGTGATCCTGTTCCGTGGGGTGTGCACTCCCACGGTATCGGCTCATCGCGCCTGTGCCGACCAACCTTGGAAGACTCGACTCGAAAGAGTGCAACGCGTCACCGCCTGCCCGATTGTGATCCGCGTCGGATGTGCCGGTAACATTCGGATTCGCCGCGATGCATCGCATCCGGATGGGGCGGTAGCTCAGTCGGTTAGAGCCGTGGACTCATAATCCATTGGTCGCGGGTTCGAGCCCCGCCCGCCCCACGTTCAGGTGCCGTGAGCCCGCGGGTCAGCCCCAATGACTTTTGTCGAAGATCATGCTCCAGACGATCGCCAAGGCGACAAGTGCACAGAGTGCAATCACCAAGACATTCGCCCACACATTGTTGGGATTGAATCGCCTGGCAATGCGCCTGCGGTTGCGTCTGAGTCGAGCGTTCGTGGTCACACAAGGAATCGTCGCATCATGATCGTCGATCGCAGATGAGGTGAAAGTCTCGGATCCAGATGACCAATTTCCCGACAGTGTCGGATGTGCAACGCTTCTGGGCGTGACCGAGACAGCGACCACTCGGAAGACGAAGGAAAAGCAGGTATCTGTCCAGGTATTTCAGCGTATGTGCTCAACCAGCCGAAGTGTCATGCTCTGGATGTACCTACGCACGGCGATCGAAGGTGATTTCGAAGATCGACCTCGGGGGTCACTGAACAATTGTCTGTACCTGCCGGCGCGAACCCGGCCCACAGGTGACGATGATGCGTTCCAGCGACCCCCTGAGCGTCGACGCACGCTGGTTAAGCAGACAGCTGGCAAGAAACCATTTTCGCCTGGTGTTAGTGCAGGCAGTCGAGCCGACCCCCGCGGCTCGACTGCCCCCAACACGCGACGTGGGGTCCGAATGGCGGCGCCGAATTGGCGATTGGGGCGCCCGTCTGCGAACCAAATGTCAGCGAAAGTAGAAGTTCTCGGAATTTCATTGGGAGACAGTAGGTTTCTTTGATCCCCAGGTTGAGGGAGCCTGAGGATCGCCTACCTGTGATTGGGGCACTCCCGAACTGTGACGGAAAGGTCCGCTCCCGGATATTAGATTTACGGTGCGTCCGAATTGGCCGGAGATACTTGACGTGGAGTTTCCGGCGCCGACGTTCTACCGATATCGGGCCTTCTGCCCAGGGCTCGCTCGGTGACCCATACGGCAGGTGCCGACAGGAACGGCAGATACACGAAGATATAGCTGTCGAACTCGATGCCCAACGCGAGATAAACCCCAAGGTGAAACCCGAGTAAGACGACGATCCCGATTCTGAACAAGACAGGGAAGAGCACGGCAACGATCAACCAGCCTTCAGCGAAGACAGTGGCGTAGTCGAGTGCTTTCCATAGCCACTCCGAATGGATGTCGAATAGTTCGTGGGTCAGCGGACCGAGCTTGGTGGGGTCAGCGACGTCTCGCGCAACGTAGCCCCGGGTTGCCTGCAATTCGGGGTTCAGCCAGCCCGACGCAGCTTTGGGTAGTGCCGCTGTAAACAGGGCGTAGGCGACCGTCACTGCCCAGATGAGCATGGGCAGTCCGCGGGTTTGAAGTGCTTTGCGTTGTGTGCGTGAACGTCGTGCGTCGAGGGACCATGCGGCGCCCCATCCAGCGGCTGCCATGGCCACCGGCAAGATTTCGAAAAGAATGAAGTGGTCGACCTTGCCGAAGGAATTGACCAACCCGCTGCCGGTCATGAGCGTGAGGGTCATTGCGATGGACGCGGCTGTCGTTCGATATCCGACCAAGATGGCGATCGCCAGGATGAATCGGGCGACTTCGAGTCCGACGAGGAAGTTCTCGGAGGGTGGTGACGACAGCAGGGAGAACGGACCGGATTGCGGATGAAACAGAATCGAGGGAACCTCGCCCGCCCACGTGTAGTCGATGGGAAACGCGATCACATATAGCGCGAAGAGGATTCGAATGACAGCGAGGAACCTCGCATCCCCGCGGTACGCCTCGCACAACTGATCGATGTGGTCGCGCAGGAACAACAGAGTTCCCGCACGGGCACTCATAGATCAACCCTTGTCGTTTCGCACGGGTCAGTTGACGCATCGGTTCCGTCGGTGATGTCGATAATTGTTTTGCGCCAGCAGAACTCGATACTGTCCGGGATGGCACCACTTCCGACTTCGACGCTGCGGTTTCGGAGCCATTCGACCAATTCAGGGTCCGCGGTTCGGGTGTTGCGGTCGCCTGCCCCGCTGGGGCGGAACGCATAATCGAGTGATGCTCTCGCGGATGAGTAGCGAATATCGCCGGCGAGATCCACTGGGTTGGGACTGATCGTGGATCCGTCGGTGTAATGGAGAGTGATATCCAAGCCACTCCCACTGAACTCGCCGTCTGCATTGGGCACGCCACCGAAGCTGGGCATGCGAATTGTCGGGTACGGCTCAGGGCGGACACCGAACGAGTAGGCGCCTTGCACGAGGAGTACGACTGCGAGTGCTGCGATCGCGATCAGTCGCCGATTGCTGCGCTTTGCTTCTGTTTCCGGCATGTCGACGTTCTTCCTGGCACCTGGTGCCGGTTTCTTCGAATGAGAAAAATAGAGGGGATTGCCGAGCGAGGGGACTGGGTGTTGTCGCGCGTCCGTGCAGATGTGCCGAAAGTAGTTGAAGTGTCGACGAAATATAGCTGCGCGATTGCCGCTTGTCGCAGTGTTGATTTGAAAATGGACTTTGGTCCGTCGAATGGGGGACAGTGTGCCCTGAATGCTTTGCCGCGCCTTAACTTCCAGCAAGCTTCGCCCCAGTCTGCTGTGAGAGCGGGATTTCACTCCTTCGTTGATGGCCGATTCAAGCGGAACGACAGATGCTTGACACTCGCTCAGAGGCAACATGATTCGACCCCGTATGTTTACGGGGTGACCAAACCCAACAAGCGAACTGTCGCCGTCATCGGTGCCATGGTTTTCACCGTCGTAGCGGTGATCGTAGGATTTGCGTACGAGCAATCCCGAGACAGTCGGGCAACTGCCTCTGTATCGCAGCCTGACAGTTCGGCGCCGGCGCTGAATGCCCCTACCGACGACTTCGACACGGTCGCAATTTTGGGGGACTCGTACTCGATTCCGAACACGACGGGAGATCATTGGCCGGCGCTGCTCGCCTTCGATCGTCGCTGGTACCTGGCAGATTTTGCGAGCGGTGGCACCGGCTACGTCCAGGGAAACGAGGAAAAAGGCAAGCTACCGTTCGGTGCGAAAATTGATCAGGTCGTTGCGGTGAATCCCGAGGTCGTCATCATCGCCGGCGGTCGGAACGATGTTTCGTACCCGCTCGAGGTGCGAGATGCGACTCGGGAGTTGTATGCGCAGCTACGAGATCGGCTTCCTCACGCCAAGGTTGTCGTCATCGGCCCCATCATGGACAACCGGCCTCCATCCGAGACCGCTGTCAATGTCAACGATCGAATCCGTTCCGCCGCTGAGCAGTACAAGCTGCCTTTCATTGATGCGCTCGCAGAGAACTGGCTGTCGGACCCGACGTTACTCAAGGAAGACGGCATGCATCCCACGCCGGCAGGTCAAAGGCTCATGTTCGAGAAGATCAGCGAGCACCTTCACTCGCTCGGTCTCTAGCTCTGAAGGAAAGCGAAGAGGACCCCGCAGGCGCGGGGTCCTCTTTTTCGTGAAAAGTATTGTCGGACTTAGGTCATCAGTAGCGAGGACTTTGGGCGCAGTCTTGGCTGGCCGGCTGCCTCACACGGTGATGGAGAAGTTCGGGTAAGAAAGCTCTCGTGGACTGTGTCGCCGCCCCTATCCGCGTTGCGGCTTTCGTGCATCGCAGTTCACCGCAGGTGATGCACGCGCGGCGATACCTACGCTGGGAGCTCGTCGGCGGAATGTCGTTCTTGTCCCTTGCCGGTGGCTCGACCATCACTGCAGCCTGAACGGAGATGGCAGGGACGGCGTAGATCATGTCGATAAGTTGGCCACCCCTGATGTTCTGCGCCACCCGTGATCAAACCGGGCAATCGGAACAAAGTGCTTGTCGAAGAGTTACAGTTGATGTTAATATGTAACGATAGGTCGCAAATGAACAGCGGCTTCGAGGTCTCGCTACCGGAAGCCGATGGGCGCCGGGGGAGATTCGTCTGCTGTCGATGGACGCGACGCCGTTGGGCGGCACGGACAAAGGCTCTGTGAATTGCGCCGGGTCGCACCCCTGATCAACCTGACAGACCAACGTAACGGAGAACATACTGTGACAATCAAGAACTCGATCGGGCCTGGTGTCGAAGCCGATCATGGAAACAGGCTGTTCGGCAACACTATTCGATCAGCTGAAGGTGAGGAACTGGTCCAGCGGCTGAATGCCATGTTCGAGCGAGCGAACAGCGCGGGTCAGGTGGTGAATCAACGAGAACTCTCGACCGTGCTTTCTGTGCGGAGATCCGAGGGTTCGCCGGTCGACCGGTCGATTCCGGCGCCTGACAGGCTGATGCATGCGATCGAGGGACTCTCGTACGAATCCATTTCCCTGTTGATTTGTGCGGCCGAGCATTTACTGCGTTCGGAAGGGGTACATGTCGACTCGACGCCCTTCACGTGAGGGGTGACGAGACCCGTCGAGGAAATCGAAGTGATCGGTCCGTCGCCGACGAACGAGTATTTTGTCACGAACGGAATGACGTAGTTACGTCGTCGTTTGTAATTCTGTTGTGCGACCGGCGAATCAGGCCTCCGGCGTTGCTCGGTCGCACGATCCCGATTTCGCTGCTTCGAAGGCTTCTTGGGTGCGCTCACGCGCCTCAGCGTCGAATCCTCTCCAGTCGTCGTGCGGTCCGCTCGTGTCATCGCGGACTCGATCGATCGGCGACGTGGGATCAGTCGGAGTATGTCCAGTTCTTCGGCCGATCCGAGTATCGACCGGCAAATCTTGTCGACGGAGTCAGATGCCGGATAACGGCACCGAAATACGGATCAACATTCACCTCGGGAAGCCGCATGAAGTGAATTGACTATCGCAGTCTGCTGTTGTGGTGTGAACGCTGCCCAGGCGCTGGCGGAACCCGCGAGTTCAGGGACATCGTTCCATCCAGGGCTCTGTAGCCGGGCCAACGCCGCCTCGACCGTCCCGAAAACTTCGAGGTACGCATGTGCGTCGTCGCATGTGAAGGCGAGTTCGTGTGGTTCGGCGTCGCCCACGTCCCCGCCACACGAAGTAAGCATCAGCACGAATGGAGTCGCAATAGCGATCATGATTCGCTTCATCGGCCAATCGAAGCAGACTGACCCCGCCCTGGCGGACTATTCTCGATCCATGCCGATCACCCCGGATACAAAGAACTGGACCTGGGTCCTCGAACGCCCATGCGCCGAGTGCGGGTTTGATTCGTCCGCTGTGGCGTTCGCGGATGTTCCAGATCTTGTGCGTAGCAATGCCGTCTCGTGGGCCGAGGTACTGGAGCGCGAGAATGTGACGGAGCGACCGGACAGCGAAACATGGTCAGCGCTGGAGTATTCCGCCCACGTACGCGACGTGTTCCGGATCTTCAAGGTGCGGTTGGAACAGATGCTCGAATTCGACGATCCGCGATTCGAGAACTGGGATCAGGACGCAACAGCCGAGGCCGAGCGGTACAACGACCAAGATCCGGCAAAGGTGGCATCGGAATTGTCCGACGCCGCGGCGGAGGTCGCGAATGCCTTCGAAACCGTGCCAGAGGGTAGCCGCCAACGACGGGGTCTCCGCAGTGACGGATCGGCGTTCACCGTCGAATCGTTGGCGGCCTACTTCATTCACGATCCGATCCATCACCTGCACGACGTCTCGGTGTAGTCAGAGCCCGCGCACCTCCTCGAGGGTTCTTCTGGCTCCGACGGAGTGCAATGAGTCGAGGGTCTTTCGGAAGCTAGCGACAAATCGGCGATCGTCCACGAGATCGCCGAACACTTGGCGGTACCCGATGAAGGCCAACGGGTCGCTCGACTGTTTCTGGGCGAGCGGCACCAGAGTGTCCGACAGCTGATCGACGACGGTGATGGGATCTCCGTTCTCGTCTGTGCCCTCGGCGTAGCGGGCCCAGCTAGCGACAATTGCGGTGGACAGGTTGATCGACCCACCGGTGTCGAGTTGGTTCCGGATGACGGGCAACAGCCACTTGGGAATTCGATCGGACGACTCGGCACACAGACGTGCAATCGTGTCGCGGATCTGGGGGTTCGAGAATCTTTCGATGAGGGTCTTCTTGTACTGATCGAGGTCGACGCCGGGTACCGGGTCAAGGGTCGGCGTCGCTTCGAGATTCATGTAGTCGAGCAGGAACCCCGACAAGAGTTCGTCCTGGCATGCCTCGTGGACCAGGCGGTATCCGGCAAGGTAGCCGAAGTACGCGATGCCTTGATGGCCGGCATTGAGAAGGCGCAGTTTCATCAGTTCGTACGGGCGAACATCCGGCACGAGATTGACGCCGGCATTCTCCAGAGGTGGCCTGCCTGAGGTGAACTCGTCCTCGAGGAACCACGCGGTGAACGGCTCAGCCGCGACCGGCCACTGATCTTCCACGCCAAACGTCTCGGCGATCTCGGTGGTCACCTCGGCTGTCGTGACGGGTGTGATCCGGTCGACCATGGAGTTGGGGAAGGCGCCGTTCTCGTCGATCCACTCCGCAAGTTCGGGATCCTTCAGGGCGGCGAACGCTCCGACTGCCGTCCTGGCGACCGATCCGTTGCCTTCGATGTTGTCGCAACTCATGATCGTGAACGGGGCGAGGCCCCGGTCGCGACGGAGTGCGAGTGCCGCACAAATCAGACCGAAGGTGGTGTGGGGGAGTGTTCCCGGCTCGAGATCGTGCATTACATCGGGATCGGACGCGTCGAACTCACCCGTAGTGTGCGAGATGTTGTATCCGCCCTCGGTGATGGTGAGAGATACGATTTTCGTCGATTCGGATGCCATCTTTTCGATCACCGCCTCCGGATCCTCCGGAGCGAACAGGTACTCGACGATCGACCCGATGACCCGGGCCTCGAGGGTTCCGTCAGAATGCTTGAGCGCCAGCGTGTAGAGGCAGTCCTGCGCGCGGAGAGCGTCTTTCATCCGCTTGTCCGACGGCATCACTCCCACTCCGCAGATTCCCCAGTCGAAGCCCTCACCGCGTCGCAGGAGATCATCGATGTACATGGCCTGGTGTGCACGGTGAAAGCCTCCGACACCGAAATGCACTATGCCAGTAGTGACTTTGCTCCGGTCGTAGTTCGGCACTTCGAGTGCAGCATCGAAGTCGAACAGGGTCTTCGTATTGAGTTCCATGAAAGTACTAGTCTCCTTCGGCGACGATGACTACGGCTTTGATGCTGCCGAGAATGCAATCGGCCACCAGGGCCTCTTGCGACTGTTCGAGTGAAAAGCGTGCTGTGACCATCGAGTCCAGATCGACGCGCCCGGCAGCGACCAATGCGGCGGCGATCGGCCACGTGTTGGCGTACCGGAACACTCCGGTCAGCATCAGTTCGCGATTCTGAATGATCGGGACCGGCAACGGTATCTCGTCGGCACCCATTCCGACCAGAACGACGGTCCCAGCGGGCCGAACTGCGTGAATCCCGTCGATCACCGCGGCCGTGGCACCCGAGGCGTCGATGAATGCGTCGACGGCCAGCGAGCGTACGTCGCTCTCACGTGGATCAACGACGGTTGTTGCGCCGAATTTCAGTGCCACATCACGTCGGGCCGCATCGATGTCCGAGACGATGACTTCCGTCGCGCCGAATGCCTTGGCCACCTGCGTCGTCACGATTCCTACCGGGCCGGCGCCGGCGATCAACACCCGAGAGCCGGCAGTGATCCCCGCCTTCTGGGCTGAGGCGATCCCTACGGAGAGTGGCTCGAACAGCGCAGCTGCCTCGTAGGACACGGAATCTGCGATGGGATGGGCGAAGTCGGCACCGATCGTGACGTAGTCGGTCAGCGCACCGTCGATCGGCGGCGTCGCGAAGAACTCCATATGAGGGCAGAGGTTGTATCTGCCTGCCTTGGATTCGGGACTTGTCGGATCGGGCTTCTGAGGCTCGATGGAGACACGCTGCCCGATGCGTCTTGGGTCGACGCCGTCACCGACCGCAGCGATGCGTCCCGATGCTTCGTGTCCGAGAACGAGCGGTGAGTTGACTACGTAAGGGCCGATGCGACCTTCGTGAAAGTAGTGCGCGTCCGACCCGCACACGCCCACGGCATGGATGCGAACGAGGACTTCACCCGCCTTCGGGGACGGTCGTGGTCTCTCGACCATCTGCATCTTTCCGGTCTCGACGAGGACATTTGCCCGAATTGTCGCAGGTAGATCGACGGATTCTCCGGAAACTGTTGTGTGGGTCACAACGTAGATGTTAGCTTAATGAGCATAAGAACATCTAGTGAGCATTGGCTCACGATCAAGAAACTTTGAACCTGATGCACAAGGAGACCGCGTGAACCAGTCGGCTCAGCCCACAGGACTCAAGACGTCGAAGTTGCCCGCTTCCGAAGATGTGCGGCTCGCCTTGCGGGCAGCGACCATGTATCACCTCGAAGGTGCCACTCAGGCGGAGATTGCAGCGAAGTTGGGCGTCTCGCGGCCGACAGCCGGGCGACTGTTGGCCAGGGCGCGGACGCAAGGTTTGGTCAGGGTCGAGATTTTGGTACCGCCGGAGCTCGAAGGTTCGGTGAACACGGAGTTGGAATCGAAGCTGGAGAAGCACTTCGGGTTGGCCGAAGTGTTGATCGTCCCCGAAGCGATTTCGGATGCGGACGACCCGGACTTCGACGCACTCGGTCGACGAGCAGCGGAAGTTCTGGTTCGTCGTCTGCAGCCTTCGAGCGTTCTCGGGTTTACCTGGGGTCCGGAAACCGTTGCGGTAGCAGGATCTTTGCCAGACAAGGCCGCGAAGTGCTCGGCTGTGGTACAACTTGACGGCTCCATGACGGTGACCGACTACCAAACCGGTGTCGACTTCACCATCGGCCGATGTGCACAACAGTTGCAGGCCAATCCTATTCGTCTCAACGCTCCGCTGTATGCCGACCCGGCGACTGTGGAGTCGATGCGAAACGACTCGGTGATCTCGAAGGCGCTGCAAGCCGGAACTGATTCCGACATCATGGTTTTCGGAGTTGGTGCCGTCTCGACTGCCACGACCTTGTTTGCCGGTAGCTTCGTCGACTCGACCATGCTGGACGAGTTGGAAAGTCGAGGCGCTGTCGGTGAAATCGGCGGCCGTTTCTACACGATCGACGGCAATCCAGTGGAGGGGCCACTGCCTGAGCGAACGGTCTCAGTATCGCTCGACGCAGTGAAATCCTGCGATCAGACGATTCTGATTTCGGGGGGAACACACAAACGCCAGGCCGTTCTGGGCGCATTGCGCGGAGGTTTGGCAAACGTACTCGTCACCGACGTCGAGTGCGCCCAGTGGCTGCTCGAAGGCTAGCGATCTCACGAGTTTCGCGGTCCGAGCGCGCGACTGACACGCAAGTGTGAAGGAAGGTAATCCGTGAAAACAGGAAGACGAGTGTGGGGCGCTGCCGCGGCGGCGCTCTGCCTCCTGGTGTCGGGATGTGCGGGCGCTGGTGCGCTCGGTGGTTCCGGCGAACGAACAGTCACCATTGCGATGGTGTCGAACTCGCAGATGCAGGACGCCATCAAGCTGGCGCCGGCTTTCGAAGCCGACAACCCTGGCATCGACCTCAAATTCGTCAGCCTTTCCGAGAACCAGGCGCGCGCCAAGATCACAGCGTCGACGGCAACCGGCGGCGGTGAGTTCGACGTCGTGATGATCAGCAACTACGAGACACCTCAGTGGGCTGCAAACGGTTGGCTCACGAACCTGTCCGACTATGCAGACACGACGCCCGGTTACGACGAGGACGACTTCGTACCGTCGATCAAGACTTCTCTGTCGTACGAGGACAGTATGTACGCGGTCCCCTTCTACGGGGAGTCGTCGTTCCTGATGTACCGCAAGGATCTGTTCGATCAGGCGGGGATTACAGTTCCCGAAGACCCGACGTGGCAAGAAGTTGCAGGTTGGGCAGCACAGTTCGACAACCCGGACGCCAAGATGGCGGGAATCTGCTTGCGCGGAAAGCCTGGCTGGGGTGAGGTGCTCGCACCGCTGAACACCGTGATCAACACCTTCGGTGGACGCTGGTACGACGAGAATTGGAATGCGCAGCTGACCAGTCCGCAGGTCGAGGATGCGGTTCAGTTCTACGTGGACACGGTCAAGGAGCACGGTCAGCCGGGTCCTGCCACAAGCGGATTCGGTGAATGTGCAACACAATTCGCGCAAGGCAATACGGCGATGTGGTACGACGCGACGTCGGCTGTGTCGGTTCTCGAGGACCCTGCGTCGTCGAAGGTAGTCGGCAACATCGGATATGCGAAGGCCCCGAAGGTCGAGAAGTCCGATCCTGGTTGGCTCTACACGTGGGCGCTCGGAATCCCGGAGTCGGCAAAGAACAAAGATGACGCCTGGAAGTTCATTTCCTGGATGACGAACAAGGACTACATCCAGAAGGTCGGAACCGAACTCGGCTGGTCGAGAGTTCCTCCGGGAAGTCGCCTATCGACCTACGAGATTCCGGAATATCAAGAGGCCGCACAGGCATTCGGTCCGATCACCCTCGAATCGATCAACAATGCAGATCCGAAAAACCCGACAGTGCAACCGGTTCCGTACACCGGCGTCCAGTTCCTCACCATCCCTGAGTTTCAGGACCTGGGCACTCGCGTCAGCCAGCAGATCAGTGCGGCCATCGCGGGTCAGAAGAGCGTGAAAGAAGCACTCGAACAATCCCAGCAGTATGCCGAGGTGGTCGGCAAGACCTATCAGGAGAACCGATGACTACGGTTGCCGAGCCCAGAACTACCGTGGACGACGCGCCACCGGTCCGTGTCGAAAAGAAGATCTCCCGCGCCGAGGGTTGGCGTCGTAGAGGTCCCCTGTTGCCGGCGTTGATCTTCTCGATCGTCGTCACCCAGATTCCGTTTCTGTTCACCCTCTACTACTCGACGCAGTCGTGGAACCTAGTCCGGCCGGGATCGCGGCACTTCAACGGGTTCGACAACTACATAGAGGTTTTCAAGGACAGTCAGTTTCGGGAAGTCGCGGTCAACACGGTCATCATGATCGTGGGAACCGTCATCGTTTCCGTGATCCTCGGACTCGCGCTGGCGCTGCTACTCGACCGCGCATTCCTTGGTCGGGGCATCGTCCGGACACTGCTGATCACGCCGTTTCTCATCACTCCCGTCGCCGGCGCATTGCTGTGGAAGACAACAATGTTCGACCCGGTGTTCGGTATCGTGAACTTTGTCCTCCAGCCTTTCGGCGTCGGCCAGGTCGACTGGGTCAGTAAGTTTCCGCTCGCCGCCGTCATGATCAATCTGATCTGGCAATGGACGCCCTTCATGATGCTGCTCATTCTGGCCGGTTTGCAGTCCATGCCCCGAGACATTCTCGAAGCCGCACGAGTGGACGGAGCCAAGCCGTTTGCGATGTTCCGCGAACTGACGTTGCCGCACCTGCGCCGCTTCATCGAACTCGGTGCAGTTCTGGGTGCGATCTACCTCGTGAACACCTTTGACGCGGTGTACATGATGACCTCGGGTGGGCCCGGCGTGGCCAGCTCGAACCTGCCGTTCTACATCTACCAGCGCGCGTTCCTCGGCTTCGACGTAGGTCAAGCTGCGGCGATGGGTGTCGTAACAGTGATCGCGACGATCATCGTGTCGACACTTGCGCTCCGATTGATCTTCAAGAGCTTCACCGGCAACGAGGAGGCGGCGTGATGACTGCCGTAGAGACGACAAGCGCGACGGCCGACAAGCCCGTCGTCAAGAAAAAGAAGAGCAGCAAGTTCAGTCCGTGGTCGGTTGTGGCGTGGATCGCCGCTCTCGGGTTTTTCTTCCCGGTCTTCTGGATGGTCCTCACCGCGTTCAAGACCGAGGCAGACGCCTACACGGATCCGCCGAAGCTGTTCTTCACTCCCACCCTCGAACAGTTCCGTGCCGTCCTCGACTCCGGTCTCGGCACGACGCTGGCAAACTCCGCATTTGCGACGGCCATGTCGACGATTCTTGTTCTGCTACTGGGTGTTCCGGCTGCGTTTGCATTGTCGCTTCGCCCGGTAGCCAAGACTCAGGACGTTCTGTTCTTTTTCATCAGTACCAAGATGCTCCCAGTCGTCGCTGCAATCGTGCCGCTGTACGTGATCGTCAACGACATCGGGTTGCTCGACAACATCTGGGCGCTGGTCATCTTGTACACATCGATGAATCTGCCGATCGCAGTGTGGATGATGCGTTCGTTCTTTCTCGAAGTCCCCGGCGAACTTCTCGAAGCTGCCAGCATGGACGGCGCGAGTTTGTGGACCTCGGTTCGCGAGGTGATCCTCCCGCTGATCTCGCCCGGAATTGCTGCGACTGCGCTGATCTGCGTGATCTTCTCGTGGAACGAATTCTTCTTCGCCGTCAACCTGACAGCTGTTCAAGCGCAGACGATTCCGGTCTTCCTGGTCGGGTTCATCACCGGCGAGGGACTGTACTGGGCTCGGCTCTCCGCGGCAGCGACCATGGCGGCATTGCCCGTCATCCTGGCCGGTTGGTTCGCCCAGAACAAACTGGTGCGCGGCCTGTCCTTCGGTGCAATCAAATAATTCTCCTCACCCTCTCAGGAGTTCGTCATGGCTGAAATCTCGTACCAGAAAGCGTCTTGCATCTACGAAGGTGCCGGGACCCTCGCTGTCGATTCACTCGATCTCGACATCAACGACGGGGAGTTCATCGTGCTCGTCGGTCCGTCAGGTTCCGGAAAGTCCACGGCCCTGCGCATGTTGGCAGGGCTCGAGGACATCGATTCCGGCGCGATCACCATCAACGGCAAGGACATGACCGATGTCCCGTCCAAGGATCGCGACATCGCAATGGTCTTCCAGAATTACGCGCTGTACCCCAACAAAACCGTCGGGGAAAATATGGGGTTCGCGTTGAAGATGCGCGGTGTGCCCGTCGAGGAGCGTAAGAAGAAAGTGGCCGAAGCGGCCAAACTGCTTGACCTGACGGAATACCTCGACCGCAAGCCGGCCAAGCTTTCCGGTGGTCAACGGCAGCGAGTTGCCATGGGCCGTGCAATCGTTCGTGAACCGCAAGTGTTCTGCATGGACGAGCCGCTCTCCAACCTCGACGCAAAGCTACGCGTCCAGACCCGCACGCAGATCGCGGCGTTGCAGCGTCGTCTCGGAACCACCACCGTCTACGTCACGCACGATCAGGTGGAAGCGATGACGATGGGTGATCGAGTGGCAGTGCTCAAGGGCGGCAAGTTGCAACAATTCGCCTCTCCGACCGAACTTTACGATCGGCCGGCCAATGCGTTTGTTGCCGGTTTCATCGGATCTCCAGGTATGAACTTGGTAACGGCGCCGGTCAGTTCGGGTGGGGTGCGTTTCGGTGACGTCGAGGTTCCGCTGGACCGCGAGCAGATGGCGGCAATCGCCGCGGCCGGTCTGGACTCGGTCACAGTAGGAATTCGACCCGAGCAATTCCAGGTGGTTGCCGCTGGAGACGGAATCGCAGCTCAGATCGACCTGGTGGAGGAACTGGGCAACGAGTCGTACATCTACGCGCACGTACCTGGCACGGAATCCGATCCGATTTCGCTCGTCGCACGCACCGGCGGGCGATCGAAGCTGCAGTACGGCCAGACGCTGGGCTTCGAGCGGGTGGACGGCCTCGTTCACCTCTTCGACCCGGCTACGGGCGAGCGTGTGGGTAGCTGAATCCCATCGCATTCGTGACCTGCTCGGCACCCGAACTCGTTCGTGCCGAGCAGGTCACATCCATCTTCGACTGGTGAGAAGGTTAGGGTCTACCGATGAGTGATACACGCGAACGATCCGTCGTGGTGTGTGGTGAGGGACTGGTTGATCTGGTTCCGGTGGGGGAGAACTTCTCGCCCAAGTTGGGCGGTGGACCGTTCAACGTTGCGGTTGCATTGGGCCGACTCGGATCCGACGTGGGATTCGTCTCTCGCTTGTCCATCGACGCCTTCGGAGATCGGATGATCGACTCGCTGGCCGCGTCCAATGTCGACACAACCGGAGTCGAACGTGGGCCCGAGCCGACAACTCTGGCCGTCGTGAACCTTGCAGCGGACGGTGGTGCGCGGTATTCCTTCTACCTCGAGGGAACGGCAGATCGACAGTTCGCGCTGCCGAAACTTCCCTCTGCCCGGGCATTCTCGTTCGGAACGCTGTCGCTGGTGCTCGAGCCCGGGGCCTCTGCCTACGAAGCTTTGCTGCACGAAGCCCACGCCCGCGGTCGACTCACCATGGTCGACCCCAACATTCGTCCGGCGGTGATCTCCGACCCGGACGCGTATCGACGACGGTTTCGTTCGTGGTTGCCCGCCATCGATATTCTCAAAGTGAGCGACGACGACGCGAAGTGGTTGGGTTCGGTCGACGGCGCCGAGTGGCTCCACGAAGGCGTCGGCGCCGTCCTGCTCACCCGTGGTGGTGACGGGTTGCGGTTGATCACCGAGGAACTCGATGTTTCGGTGCCGGCGCCCGCGGTCGACGTCGCGGACACGATCGGTGCGGGCGATACCGTTCACGGAGCCCTGTTGGCCTACCTTGATCGTCACGACGCACTCGACGTCGCTGTTGTGCGTGCGTTCACCGAGGCAGATTGGTCGGCCGCGTTGACCTTTGCCGCACGCGCGGCAGCCGTCACCGTGTCACGTCCCGGGGCGGATCCGCCGTGGTCAAGGGAGTTGGGCCGGCCCGTCTAGCACTGGGGACCACCGCCCTACTGCGAGCGCAGTACGTCGAACTGCCTACCTGTGCACGATGTGCGACGGGGTCGTGTATCGGCACAGTGACACGCATGTCGATATTCCTGTACAAACTCTCGCGACTCGCGTTTCGGCGCCGTTGGGCAATGGTGGGCTTCTGGGTCGTCCTGCTGGTGGCGGGCGGAGTAGGCGCAGCAACGCTGTCCGGTCCGACCGTCAATACGTTGTCGATTCCGGGCACCGAATCACAAGCGGCGCAGGATCTTCTGGCTGAAAGATTTCCGCAGTCGTCCACCGACGGAGCCAGTGCTCGCATCGTCTTCGAATCTCCGGCAGGCACGACGCTCACCGATCCGGCGATTCGACAATCCGTCAGTGACTTGGTCTCTGCGCTCGGGAAGGACCCCGAGGTTGCAGCGGTATCGGATCCGTATGCCTCCGGCGGAGTGTCGCCGACTGGGACGATCGGATACATGCAGGTCTCCTATACCGCCGACTCGATCGACTTGCCGGACAGCTCGAAAGAACTGCTCGAGTCCGCCGTCCACGACGCCGCGGATTCAGGGCTGGCAGTCGATGTTGCCGGCAACGTGCTGATGGAAAGCAGCGCCGAATCGATGGGCGAAGTGATCGGCGTCGCGATCGCCGCTGTGGTCCTGACGGTCACTTTCGGTTCGTTGGTGGCAGCAGGGCTTCCCTTGATCAGCGCGTTGATCGGCATCGGCATCGCGATCTGCACGATCACTATCGCAACGGGTTTCATCGAATTGGGTTCGAGCACAACCGTCCTGGCAATGATGCTTGGGCTCGCCGTGGCGATCGACTATTCGCTCTTCATCGTCTCGCGCTACCGCTCCGAACTACGTGACGGACATGATCCGGAAATTGCTGCGGGCAGAGCAGCGGGGACGGCGGGCTCGGCCGTAGTGTTCGCGGGGTTGACGGTGCTCATCGCATTGGCAGGACTGTTCGTCGTGAACATCCCGTTCCTGACGAGCATGGGTCTGGCTGCGGCGTTTGCAGTTGCTGTTGCAGTGGTGATTTCACTGACCCTGCTGCCCGCCACGCTGGGATTTGCTGGATCGCGCGTTCTGAGCCGATCCGATCGTCGCCTGCTTGCGTCCGGTGGTCAGTTGACGCATCGCAAGACGAAGGAAGGCGCAGGCTCGCGATGGGCCAAGTTCGTGATCCGGCGTCGAGTTCCGGTTTTGCTCGCGTCTGTCCTCGGGTTGGGATTGCTGGCGATCCCCACCTTCGGAATCAACCTGAGTTTGGCGAGCCCACCAGTGCCCGACACAACTGCCGCCAGGGCTACCGACCGACTCTCCGAGGGGTTCGGTGCCGGGTTCAGCGGTCCGCTCATGGTGGTCGTCGACGTTGCCGACGCCGCAGATCCGGCAGCGGCATTGAGCGGCGCCCAGGAAAAGCTCGGTGCTCTGCCCGACGTAGCGGCAGTGACGCCGCCAGCACTCAATCAGGCCGGCGATACAGCAGTCATCACGGTGGTTCCCTCGAGTGGCCCGGAAACCGAGGCAACAAAGGCGCTCGTCGCAGATATACGTGAGGTCGCCGGATCACTGACCGACGAGACCGGAGCCACGATGTCGGTCACCGGTCAGACAGCGTTGACGATCGACGTTTCGGATCGCCTGGCCGACGCCCTGGTTCCCTACCTCGCATTGGTCGTCGGCCTCGCCTTCATCCTCCTGATGTTGGTGTTCCGCTCGATCTTGGTACCACTCAAGGCAACTCTCGGATTTCTGCTCTCGATCGGTGCGACGTTCGGTGTGCTGGTCGCGATCTTCCAGTGGGGTTGGTTCGCCGGCATTCTCGGAATCGAAGGTCAAACCGGATCAGTTGTGGCGATGTTGCCCATCTTCATGATTGGCATCGTCTTCGGGTTGGCGATGGACTACCAGGTGTTCCTGGTGACCAGAATGCGTGAAGCGTTCGTCCACGGTGACGGACCGGATGAAGCAGTCGTGAAGGGCTTCGACCAGGGCGCGCGAGTGGTCACGGCCGCGGCGCTGATCATGATCGCCGTTTTCGCGGGCTTCATCTTCGGCGGCGACGCCTTCATCATGCAGATCGGACTCGGACTCTCGTTCGCGGTTCTGTTCGACGCCTTCGTGATTCGTATGACCGTCGTACCGGCCGTCATGTCCCTGTTGGGCTCGAGGGCATGGTGGTTCCCCTCATGGCTGGACCGGTTGGTCCCGAACGTCGATGTCGAGGGGGAGCAGTTGACTGCGCTGCTCGCAGATTCGAAGGAATCCAGTGAACCCACGAGCGACAAGTTGTCGGTGTGACCCGGATACGGTAGATCGATGACTTCGACATCGACGTGGGGTCGATGGTGTGCGGAACACCCGCGCACCATCGACCTGGCACTGGCGATTCTCGTGCTCCTTGCCACGTGGACGGCGCACCGCATCGCGCTCGACGGCAATGACACCCGCGAGGTCACGGTTGTGGGAGTGCTTGTAACAGCGATCGCAGCGGCAACCATCGTGTTCCGAAGGCGCTATCCGTTCTCGGCACTGGCGGTGGCAGTACTCCTCGGCGTATTGATGATTGCACTGTCAGCGCCGCCGAATGCCGGCACAGGTTCCGCAGCGATGGTGTGCCTCTACTACGTTGCCAGCACGAGTGACCGCCGGAGGACCTTCTTCGCAGCGGCGAGCACAGTCAGCTCGCTGATGCTCGTCACGATCTTCCTGGGAGTGGGGAACAATCTCCTGCAGGAGGCACTGGGGTTGTTGGCTTGGTTGCTGATGGCAAGTTTTGCCGGCGCCGAGGTCCGTTCTCGCCGAGCCTATCTGGAGTCCGTCGAGGCGCGCGCGGTGCAAGCGGAAAGAATGCGCGAGGACGAGGCCCGACACCGCGTCGTCGAAGAAAGGATGCGGATTGCGCGAGACCTGCACGACGTTGTCGCGCACCACATTGCCTTGGTCAACCTGCAAGTCGGGGTCGCGTCGCACTTGATCGGGAAAGACCCGGAGAAGGCGACGACTGCACTACGCGGAGTGGAGGAAACGTCCAAGGCGGCACTCGATGAAATTCGGGCCACGGTCGGAGTTCTCCGTGATGCTCAGGACGGTGATCGCTCGATGAAGCCGGCTCCGGGGCTTTCGGATCTACCGGCACTGGTGGATCAATTCGTCAGTGCAGGAATGGAAATCGATGTGCGCGCTGTGGGTTCGCTGCGCCCACTCGGGCCCGCAGTAGACCTCACGGCGTACCGAATTATCCAGGAAGCACTCGTGAATGCGAGCAAGCATGCGTTGCCAGGGGCCGTCACCGTGTCGTTGTCGTACGAAGCCGAGGTTCTGGTGCTGTCGGTCGAAAACTCCGGAACGGCAGTGCCTTCGACGTCACCGCCCGGGTACGGACTGCTGGGAATGAAGGAGAGGGCACAGGCAATGGGAGGCGAGGTCTCAGCAGGATTCCGCGCGGACGGGGGATTTCGTGTGGACGCCCAACTGCCGCTTGTCTCGGTGTCCAGGGGTTCGGAGAGTGGGGAGTCGTGAGTATTCGGGTGGTAGTGGCAGACGATCAGGCGCTCTTCCGTCAAACGCTTGCGCTGCTGATCGGTTCGGAAGAGGACATGGAGGTGGTCGCCGAGGCGGCGGACGGAGAGCAGGCATTCCAGGCAGCGCTCGAACACCGACCTGACGTTGTACTCATGGATATTCGAATGCCGGGCACCAGCGGTGTCGAAGCAACCGCCATGATCGCCGATCATCCGGATTTGTCCGACGTACACGTGTTGATCCTGACGACATTCGAGGTGGATGAGCATGTGGCACAGGCGATCCGGGCGGGTGCCAGCGGCTTTATCGGCAAAGGGATCCGGGCTGAAGATCTGCTGGATGCTGTTCGGACGGTCGCAAGTGGCAACTCGTTGTTGTCGCCGATTGCGACCAGTGCGTTGATTACTCGATTCCTTTCCATCCCGTCGCGGGCAGACTCGACTTCTGGGATCTTCGGTCAATTGACGCCGCGTGAACTCGAGGTGGTAACTCTCGTTGCTATGGGGATGTCCAACGACGAGATCGCCGCGGAGTTGGTGATCAGCGCTGTCACGGCAAAAACACACGTGAACCGGGCGATGACAAAACTGGATGTCCGCGACCGCGCGCAACTGGTGGTTCTCGCATATCAATGCGGTGTGGTGATTCCGGGACGCTCGGTGGATTGACTCGAAAAACTCTTGACTCGAACGGGTGTTCGAGTATGATATGGGGAGGGGATCGGGGGATTCAATGAGTGTCTTGTTGTCGGATGTGGTGTCTGGTTCTGCGGTGGGGTTACGTGGACGTCTGTGGCGGTTGACTGCTGCGGAGTTGCGCGCTGCTGCTGTCGAGGCGAGTGCGGAGATTCTGCGCCTGGAAGCCGTTCGTGTTGCGGTGGTCGACGAACTCTCGTTGCGCCCGGATGATCAGGTGATTGCCAGCCGCGGTGTGGGGTCCTGGTTGGCGGCGAACACGATGCTGCAGGTTCGGGACGGGAAGAAGATCGCCGCGTTGGGTGCGGCTTTGCGGCCGCTTCCGGGTGTGGCTGCTCGGTTCGGTTGTGGGGACTGCTCCTTCGAGCATGCCGTGTTGATCGTGGCGTTCTGTGAATCACCACCGAAGGGGATGCCGGAGGAGGCGCTCCCTCGTTGTATCGACCTACTGCTTGCGGCTGCGTCGGGTGTGGAGGCGACGACGACGAAGGTGCGGAACGTGATCGCGACGTTGGAGAGGTTGTTCGAGTCGGATGAGATTCCGCCCACCGAGGATGTCGATCTCAACGAGTTGCGGATCGCGTCGACGCTCAATGGCCGGGTGGTGGTGCGTGGTGATTTCGACGCCCTGACCGGTGAAATGTTGTTGTCGGCGTTGTCGAATCTGACGATGCCGACCCCCGCTCCGGATGGAACCCCGGATTCTCGGTCGGCGGCGAAACGCACTGCGGACGGGTTCACCGAACTGATCCGCCGTTACCTGGACTGCGCCAAAACAGGCACAGACGGTGGTCAACGCCCGCACGTGAACGTGCACATCAACGCTCGGGATCTCGCTGAGCATCGGGACTGCGCCGCGACACCCTCCACTGCTGATGACGGAATGGCTGTATCGGATCTCGATGTCGGGCACATGCCCTGGCTCGGACCGCTGTCGGTGTCGCAGACCCGACTTCTCGGGTGTGATTGTTTCCTGTCGACCGTTCTGCTCGACGATCACGGCGCGCCCTTGGATGCGCAACCAGGGAAGAGGTTGGTCACCGCCGAACAACGCGTCGCCCTCATCGCCCGAGACAAAGGCTGCGCCTTCCCGGGCTGCACATGCGTGCCCGCGTGGACTGATGCGCACCATATCCGGCACTGGGCCAACGGTGGCCCGACGGTGATGAACAACCTGGTCCTGCTGTGCCGTTCACACCACCGACTGATGCACCGCAAATCCGGGTTCGTCGGCAAATGGGAAATCCGAATAGGAGTCGACAACAAACCCTGGTTCATCCCGCCACCCTCGATCGACCCGCAGCAGCACCCGCGGCCGGCGAACACCACCTTCAAAACCTGAGGACGAACCTCAGATGCACCAGAACATGCCCAGGTCTGTTTCAGACCCGCTGCTCTGTGTCCGACCGATTGGTGGGAGGTGGAGTCGAATGGTTGCGTGCTTTCGGGGCGGCTCTACTTTCGGGTGCCCGTGTGGCCTGTCCCACTCAGTGGGTCGTAATTCCGTTGTTGCCGCGCCGGTTGTGCCAGGTCATTTGGACGTCTGACCTGCAGTGCAAAATCTTTCGTTAGAACACGTTCCAATTTCGCAGATTTGTGGCTATGGTCACAGAGATAGATGCGGGTGTGCGAATGAAAGGGTGAAGTGACGTGAAGACCAAGGGTGCAATCCTGTGGGGCCTCAATGAAAGGTGGTCCGTCGAGGAGATCGAGATCGGTGAGCCCGTAGCCGGCGAAGTTCAGATTCGCATGGAAGCGGCCGGAATGTGCCACTCCGATCACCACATCGTCACCGGCGCGACCCCGATGCCGTCGTTCCCCGTCATGGGTGGGCACGAGGGTTCGGGCGTCATCACCAAGCTCGGCCCGGAGGTCAAGGGTCTGGAGGTCGGCGACCACGTCGTTCTGTCCTTCATTCCGGCTTGTGGAACCTGTCCGGCGTGCTCGGCCGGCCATCAGAACCTGTGTGACCTCGGGATGGGCCTCCTCAGCGGCCAGGCCATCAGTGACGGTACCTACCGAATCCAGGCTCGCGGCGAAAACGTGATCCCGATGTGCCTGCTAGGGACGTTCTCGCCCTACATGGTCGTGAACCAGTCGTCAGTGGTGAAGATCGACAAGGATATTCCGTTCGAGGTTGCCGCACTCGTCGGTTGCGGCGTCCCGACCGGTTGGGGATCGGCAACCCACATCGCCGATGTGAAGCCCGGCGAAGACGTTGTGATCATGGGTGTCGGCGGCGTCGGTATCAGTGCGCTACAGGGTGCAGTTGCATCGGGCGCCCGGTACATCTTTGCCATCGACCCCGTGCCGTGGAAGCGTGAGCAGGCTCTGAAGTTCGGCGCAACGCACGCTTTCGAAAGCGCTGCCGCTGCCATTCAGCCGATCATCGACGCTACGTATGGCCGCATGGCGCAGAAGACGATCATCACCGTCGGCGAAATGAAGGGTGAGTACGTCGAAGAAGCGATGATTCTGACGGCAAAGGCCGGCCGTTGTGTCGTCACCGCAATGGGGCACCTGACGGACATGGATGTGAAGCTGAACCTGTTCCTGATGGCGATGCTTCAGAAGGACCTTCAGGGCAACATTTTCGGCGGTGGCAACGCTCGCCAGGACGTGCCGAACCTCCTCGCGATGTACAAGGCAGGCAAGCTGAACCTCGACGACATGGTCACTCGGACCTACACGCTCGAAGGCGTGAACGACGGCTACCAGGACATGTTGGATGGCAAGAACATCCGCGGCGTCATCCGCTACACCGAAGCTGACTGGTGATCGGAAGCGCAACCCTTGTGCCAGTAGTCTGATCGGGTGCCCAGTACTCACAGTCTCGACGTAATCCAGCAGTGGCCGGTCGACAATGCGGCAGCGGTCGTCCTCTCCGGAAAGAATCCCGGTGAGGGCGACCGCATTCGTGGTTTCAGTGGCGACCAGGCGCATGTTTTCCCCCTGGCTTCGGTGACAAAACTGTTGTGCGCCTACGCGATTCTCGTGGCAGTGGAGGAGGGGCGGTCGAGTTGGATGGGCCGGCCGGGCCTGAGGGGTCGACCGTTCGTCATCTCCTCGCACATGCTTCGGGATTGGCATTCGCCGAACGTGTTGTTCAGGCTCCGGTGGCGTCGAAGCGGATCTACTCGAGTGCGGGGTTCGAGGTGCTTGCCGAGTTGGTTTCCCGGGAGACCGAGATCGAATTTGCCGACTATCTGGCCGAGGCGGTGTTCGCGCCGTTGGCGATGACCAGCGCGGCTCTTGTCGGTCCGGCCGGTCACGGTGCGCAGGCATCGGCAGACGACTTGGCCAAGTTCGCGGCTGAACTGCTCTCGCCGACTCTGGTCTCGGCGCAGACGTTCGCAGAGGCGACAATTGTGCAGTTCCCGGGGCTCAACGGAATTCTTCCGGGCTATGGCTCTCAGCGCCCCAACGACTGGGGGCTCGGATTCGAAATTCGGGGCGACAAGCGTCCGCATTGGACGGGTCTCGAGAACTCGGCCGCTACCTTCGGTCATTTCGGCCAGTCCGGGACGTTCCTGTGGGTCGATCCCACGATCGATACTGCGTGCGTCGTGCTTACCGATCGCGATTTCGGTGATTGGGCCAAGCCTTTGTGGACCGAATTGTCGGATGGCGTGGTCGGTGAAGTTACGCGGTAAAGCACAATTTTCTCTCCTTCCACTGGCGCAACACGGGTAACACAAGGCACACTGTTCAATCGAGCGTGCTGCACGAACTCGACAGAGGTCGTTGGGGAAGACGTCCCTCGTCGAAGCAGGAGGCTCGAGTGCGCGAAATGAATCAATTCGCGGACGTGACGACTGGTGTGGTTTACATCCACTCGTCGCCCGCGGCGCTGTGCCCGCACGTGGATTGGGCTTTGTCCGCCACGTTGGACAGCCCTGCCAAGCTCAGATGGACCTCACAGCCTGCCTACGACGGGCTTCTGCGTGCGACGACGGACTGGACGGGTCCCGTCGGAACCTGTGCCCGCCTGGTCGACTCGCTACGCGCGTGGCCGATGTTGCGGTTCGAGGTCACCGAGGACCCGAGTCATGGCGTCGACGGCGAACGGTACAGCCATGTGCCCGGTCTGGGCCTGTGGCGCGGATCCACCAGTGCGAACGGTGATGTCGTCGTAGGGGAGATGAAACTGCGGTCCATCATGAATTCCGGTGGAGACATCGCCGCGGAAATCGATCGGGCGATAGGTACACCGTGGGACGAGGAACTCGAACCCTTCCGGAGTTCAGGCGAAGGTGCCGAAGTGACATGGCTGCGAAGGCGTGTCAGCTGACCGAGGTCCATCCTGAACCCGGAGTGCTCTCGCGGCTTGAACGACAAAGACTCGAATGACAAAGGTGGGCCCCGCCGTATCGGCGAGGCCCACCTTGCTGTCCAGGGTTGTCAGAGCGGAATGTTCTTGTGCCGCGCGCGGACAGATGGTGCAGACGCGAGGGCAGCGGTCACGATGCTGCGAGTCTTCGCCGGGTCGATTTCCTCGTCGACGACGCCGATTTCGACCGCGCGGTCGACGCCGCCCGCGATTGCCTCGTGCTCGGCAGCGAGTCGGTCGTGCAATGCTTCACGCTCGTCGTCCGGTGCAGCTGCGAGGGCCCGCTTGTGCAGGATGCCGACAGCAGCCTTCGCACCCATCACGGCTACTTCGGAGTTGGGCCAAGCGAATACGGCCGTGGCTCCCAGTGCTCGCGAGTTCATCGCGATGTAGGCGCCGCCGTAGATCTTTCGAGTGACGACGGTGACGCGGGGGACCGTTGCCTCGGCGAAGGCGTGAAGTAACTTCGCTCCGCGTCGGACAACGCCTTCCCACTCCATCGAGACGCCCGGCAAATACCCGGGAACATCGACGACGACCACGAGCGGCACGCCAAATGCGTTGCACAGTCGCACGAATCGAGCGGCCTTCTCTGCACTTTCGGAGTTCAGGCACCCCCCGAGTCGCAGTGGGTTGTTCGCAATGACGCCAACGGTGCGTCCGGCCATCCGGCCGAAACCGGTGACGATGCTCCGAGCGTAATTTCCTTGCAGTTCTTCGAAACTCGACTCGCCTTCAACGTTGTCGAGCATTTCGTGAACGATCGGACGAACGTCGTACGCGCGTTTCGCGGAGGCAGGCATCATGGCGCGCAGATCGCTGTCACCGAGTTCCGCTGCCCGCTGATCGAATTCGCCCTGCTCGCACATCATCGAGACCAGGCGGCGCGCGCGGTGCAATGCGTCGGCCTCGTCGTGTGCGGCGATGTGAGCGACACCCGACTTCTTGGTGTGTGTGTCCGGACCGCCGAGTGACACCATGTCGACCTGTTCGCCGGTGACACTACGAACTACGTCTGGGCCGGTGACGAACACTCGGCCTTCCGGCGCCATGATCACGACATCGGTGAGGGCTGGACCATACGCGGCTCCGCCAGCGGCAAAGCCGAGCACGACGGAAATTTGAGGTATGAGACCCGACGCGCGGACCATGGCCTCGAAGACCAGTCCGACGGCGTGGAGCGCCTCGACGCCTTCAGCCAGACGCGCGCCACCGGAGTGCCAGAGACCCACGATGGGGGACTCTTCCTCGATAGCGGTATCGATGGCTTTGACGAGGTGTTTGCAACCGTCGACGCCCATGGCGCCACCCATGACAGTGGCGTCGGAGCAGTACGCGATGGTGCGGACGCCGTCGATGTTTCCAGACGCGGCGAGCACACCGGATTTGTCACGGGCGTGGAGCGGCACTGTTGTGCCGGGGTCGAACAGATTTTCCAGGCGCGCAAGAGGATCGCGCGGGTCTGTCGATGATTCGGACTTTGTCACGGGGCCAGGATGGTCATCGCGTCCTCCTTCAGTACGAGCCTTGGGTGGAACGAAAGGTCGGTGTTGTCCGCGGGTGACGTTGTGTTGCAACGACACCCGCGGACAGATGCAAACCGCGGTTCGGGCTAGGCCCGACCGAAGGCGAGCGCGACATTGTGCCCACCGAAACCGAACGAGTTGTTCAGTGCGAAATCGAAAGAGCCGGTTCGGGGTTCACCCTTGACGACATCGAGATCGATCTCTGGATCCTGGCTGTCAACGTTGAGCGTGGGCGGGATGATCCCGTCACGCACTGCCAGAACCGTGAGGACTGATTCGAGGGCGCCGACAGCGCCGATCGAGTGTCCCAGCGCGGATTTCGGGCCGTACACCGCAGCGTGATTGCCGACCGCTGCGTTGATTGCCTTTGCCTCTGCGATGTCACCGATCGGCGTCGCAGTGGCGTGGGCGTTGATGTGCTTGATGTCGGACTTCGTCAGTCCGGCCATCTCGATTGCTCGGGTCATGGCTCGCGCCGCGCCCAGGCCTTCCGGATGCGGTGCCACGATGTGGTACCCGTCCGAAGTGATTCCGGAACCAAGCAGGCGGGCGTGAATCGTTGCCCCGCGTGCCTTTGCGTGCTCCTCGGTTTCGAGGATCATCAGGGCGCCGGCTTCGCCGAAGACAAATCCGTCGCGGTCCTTGTCGAAAGGACGTGAAGCTGCGGCCGGATTGTCGTTGTTGGTGCTCATCGCACGCATCATGGCGAAGCTCGCGATCGGAACGGCGTCGATGAAGCTCTCGACTCCACCAGCCACAACCATGTCCGCGTCACCCATGACAAGCATGCGGTGAGCGTGAGCAATTGCCTCGGAACCTGATGAACATGCCGACACCGGAGTGATGACGCCACCGCGGGCCCCGAGTTCGAGTCCGACCGTTGCGGCCGGTCCGTTGGGCATGACCATCTGCACCGAGAACGGGGACACCTTGCGGTATCCGCCGCCACGGAGCTTGTCGACGGCGTCGATGAGCGTGTCGCCGCCGCCGAGTCCGGTGCCGATGACAACGGCCAGGCGGTCCTGATCGACTTCAGGGCTGCCGGCGTTGCTCCAGACCGTGCGACTCAACGTGAGGGCAAGGCGTTCCACCCAGCTCATCCGTCGAATTTCGACGCGGGACAAGCCCTCGTCCGGTGAAACCTTCAGGTGCCCGCCGATGCGAATGGGAAGGTCGAACTCGTCGATGAACGGGTCATCGAGGATTCCGATGCCGCTTTCGCCGGCGAGTAGCGCCTTCCACGTGCCATCCACATCACCAGCCACCGAGGTCGACGTCGCGAGGCTCGTGACGACGATGTCGGGGAATTTCCCTTTGCGGGTAGAAGCGGAAGTCACGGTCGGCTCACTCTGCGTTCTTGGCTTCGGCGCCTTCGGCTTCGAGCTTCTGGATGTACGCGACGATGTCGCCGACGGTGCGCAGGCCTGCGAGATCCTCGTCGGGGACCTTCACGCCGTACTTGTCTTCGGTCTGAACGGCGATCTCGACCATGGACAGGGAGTCGATATCGAGGTCGTCCACGAAGGACTTGTCGACGGTGACCTCGGAAGGCTCGATACCGGTGACCTCCTCCACGATCTGGCCGAGTTCCGCGATGATTTCTTCCTGAGTGTGGGCCACTGGTGTGGCTCCCTTCTTGATCGATTGAGGTGGGGTGAAACGTCCGGCCGCCGTTCGGGCTGATCGGCCGGGTGGGCGTCCGAGCTAGGTCAGCTCGGACAGTGCGGAGATATCCTCCGGGTTCTTGAGGGCCACCGTCGGTGTGCCACGCATTTCACGCTTGGCAATTCCGACGAGGGTTCCGGCCGGCGGGAGTTCCACGATCGCGCTGACTTCTGCTGTCCGCAACGACGCGGAGCAGAGGTCCCAACGAACGGGGCGGGTTACCTGCGCGGCAAGCTTGGTGAGGGCGTCGGCGCCCGAGGAGACGGGTGCGCCATCCGAGTTGGAAAGCAGCGTGCGCGTCGGATCGGAAGGGGTGATCTTGGCGGCAGCAGCTGCGACGGCGTCCTGCGCCGGCGCCATGAAGCGGGTGTGGAAAGCTCCGGCGACGGGTAGTGCGCGGACTCGGGCCTTTTCGGGTGCGTTTGCTGCGAGTTCTTCGAGCGCGGTGAGCAGTCCGGCCGCCACGATCTGGCCGGCCGCATTGCGGTTGGCTGCTTCCAGCCCGAGTTCTTCGATTCGTGCGAGCACTTCGGCTTCGTCTCCACCGAGAACGGCTGACATGCCCGTGGGCTCGAGCGCACAAGCCTTGGCCATCTCGGCGCCACGGAGGGCGGCAAGCGCGACCGCGTCGTCAGCGGAGATAACACCGGCGACCGCAGCAGCGGCAAGCTCACCCACCGAATGGCCGGCAGCGATGACGTCGGCGCCGAGGAGCCCACGTGATTCGATTTCCTCGTATGCCAGCAGAGCAGCGGCAACGACGAGGGGCTGGGTTACCGAGGTGTCGGTGATTTCTTCGGCGGTCGCGGTCGTGCCGAGTCGGACGAGGTCCAGGCCGGCTGCCTTCGACCACACTTCGAGGCGGTCTTGTGCTCCGGGCAGTGCCAGCCAGGGGCTGAGCATGCCGGGTGTCTGAGAGCCCTGTCCCGGGGCGAGCAACGAAATCACTTATTAAGAGAACACCGCCGCGAGCGACCTGCGAGATGTCGGTCGCGATGAACTCTGGCGAAGTGTTTTGTAGGGTTCCCACAAAATCCCACGTCGCGCTCGGCCATCGAAATTGGACGCTCAGGGGTTACAGGTTTGTTTGTCCGGATGTTAAAGATGTGACTGAAGTAACCGAATTGTTCGATTTGAGATCGATTTGTGTCAATCGGCCCACGGTAGCGGCGATCCGTAGTACATACGCGTCGCGTGGATTCGTTGGATCCCGGCCGGTAACTTCGGCGATTCGCTTCAAGCGGTACCGAACGGTATTTGGATGAACAAACAGAAGACGTGCACAAGTCTCAACCGCACCTCCACAGTCGAGATAACTGTCTAAAGTATCGGTCAAGACTGTGCCGGATTCAGCTAAAGGTGCGACGAGGAAATCGCGAAGAGCCTTCACGGCAGCGGCGTCTCCCAGTAGTGCCCGTTCCGGGAGCAGTTCAGTCGCGAAAACGGGACGAGGTGCGCCGCGCCACCCGGCAACAGCCTTGATTCCCGCCAGAGCTTCGGACGCACTGAAGTGCGCTGCGCTCAACGAGGGTGTCGTCGGGCCGATCACCACCGGCTCGTCGGCGAAACTCATGAGCAGGTCTTGAAGGAATTGGCTGCCTTCCGTCTTACTGCTCAGCTCGCCGCTGACGATCATCACCAGTCGCGGACCCTGCACCACGGCGAGAACAGCGCGCCCGTGCGCGGCGGCAGTCGCGTGGACGGTGCCGGCAACCGAGACCCGCTCGTCCGGCGGGGGAGACCCGACGATGACGGTGGCCGGAGCCGTGGCATCCCAGTTCAAGGTGGCGGCGCGAGAGAGCATGTCCGAGCCGGTGTCTCCCTGCACGACGGCGTCGACGACGAGCGCTTCCAGTCGCGTGTCCAGGGCACCCCGCGACTCGGCAGCGCTTGCGTACACCGTCGCTGCTGCGAAACCGAGTTCACGCCCGTAGCGCAGGACGGCTTCTGTCAGCGCGATCAGCTGCTGATCGTTGCGGGCGAGAGCCGGCAGCCATTTCTCGAAGAACTCCATCGCCACCCGGACCATGTCGACGGTCTGGCGCAGCGTGAGCTGTCGAGCAAGATCCTGAGGGATGACCGGAAACGACTCGTATCCGAAGCTGATCTCCGAGTCGAGTTGCCGCAGCCATTCCAGGAAATTCACCACCGACGTCTGCACCAACAGTTGAACGTCGGCGCGTTGCGAAGCGTCGAGACTGTCGAAGAACGGAAGCTGCTCCTCCATCACGGTCACGGCCTCGGTGGAGAGCCGGCCGGAGAACTGTTTGACGCGGCGGAGCAAGGCTTCTGGAAGTGGATCGCGAACCTGACGACGGCGGGCGAGTACAGCCTGCAACCCGGACGACTGTGGTCGAGTGCGGCGTACGCCCTCTTCGGGTTTCTCGGGATCAGGTTCGGGCATGAGAAAAACCTACGCCCATCGCCGCAGCGGATGTCGAGATGACACCCGCGGCGATGGGCGTAGGTCTGTTTTCGATCGCTGGGACTGTTGCCCTACGACTTAGGCGCTACCGGTGTCCCCGGTCTGCTCGGGAGCAGCATTCACGTCGTCGATGCGGTATCGGCTCGCTGCTTCGACGGCCTTCGACCGCTCGATCGATCCTTCCTTCGCCAAACCGATCAGCACGGCAACGACGATGGACTCGGCATCGACGTTGAAGTAGCGACGCGCTGCAGTGCGGGTGTCGGAGAACCCGAACCCGTCCGTGCCGAGCGTGGTGTAGTCGCCGGGAACCCACTGACGGATTTGATCCGAGACCGCCCGCATCCAGTCCGAAGCCGCGACGACGGGGCCTTGGGCTGAGGACAACGCCGTGGTGACGAAGGGAACCGGAGCATCCTCGGACGGATTGAGCAGCGCCTGACGTTCGCATTCGACGCCTTCGCGGCGCAGCTCACCCCAGGACGTGACCGACCAGACGTCGGCCGAGACGCCCCATTCGTCGGCAAGCAGCTTCTGCGCGCGCAGCCCCTCGGGCATCGCGACACCGGAGACGAGGATCTGTGCCTTCGGGCCGGATGCTTCGGACGTCTTGTAGAGGTAGATGCCCTTGAGCAAGCCCTCGACGTCGAGACCTTCGGGCTCGGCCGGCTGAACGTACGGCTCGTTGTAGATGGTCAGGTAGTAGAAGATGTTCTCGCCACCGAAACCGTCGACGCCCTCGGTGCCGCCGTACATGCGGCGCAAGCCGTCCTTGACGATGTGCGCCAACTCGTACGAGAACGCGGCGTCGTACGTGACAGCTGCGGGGTTGGTGGATGCCAGGAGCAGCGAGTGTCCGTCGGCGTGCTGAAGACCTTCACCGGTCAGAGTGGTACGACCGGCGGTTGCGCCGAGAACGAATCCCCGAGCCATCTGGTCGGCAGCCGCCCACAGGCCGTCGCCGGTGCGCTGGAAACCGAACATCGAGTAGAAGATGTACAGCGGAATCATCGGTTCACCGTGGGTGGCGTACGACGTGCCGACTGCGGTGAACGAAGCCGTCGAGCCGGCCTCGTTGATGCCCTCGTGCAGGATCTGGCCGATCGGGCTCTCCTTGTAGGCGAGCATGAGTTCGGCGTCGACGGACGTGTAGAGCTGCCCGTTGCGGTTGTAGATCTTCAGCGACGGGAACCACGAGTCCATACCGAACGTGCGAGCCTCGTCCGGGATGATCGGCACGATGCGCTTGCCGATCTCCTTGTCGCGCAACAGTTCCTTGAGGATGCGCACGATCGCCATGGTGGTGGCGACTTCCTGCTTGCCCGAACCCTTGCGGATGACGTCGTACGTCTTGTCCTCGGGGAGCTTGAGCGGCGCCGCATCGGTGTTGCGGGAAGGCAGGAACCCGCCGAGTGCTTTACGACGGTCGAGCATGTACTTGATCTCGGGAGCGTCCGCGCCGGGGTGGTAGTACGGAGGCAGGTACGGATCCTTCTCTAGCTCGGCATCCGAGATCGGGATGTGCTGCATGTCGCGGAACGCCTTGAGATCGTCCAGCGTCAGCTTCTTCATCTGGTGCGTGGCGTTGCGGCCCTCGAAGTGCTTACCGAGGGTGTAGCCCTTGATGGTGTGCGCCAGGATGACCGTCGGCTGGCCCTTGTGTGCCATGGCCGCTGCGTAGGCGGCGTGGACCTTGCGGTAGTCGTGGCCGCCACGCTTGAGGTTCCAGATTTCCTGGTCTGTGAGGTCCTTGACCAGTTCCTTGGTGCGGGGTCACGTCCGAAGAAGTGATCGCGTACGAACGCGCCGTCGTTGGCCTTGTACGTCTGGTAGTCACCGTCCGGCGTCACGTTCATCAGGTTGACCAGTGCGCCGTCGCGATCGGCGTGCAGCAGCGCATCCCACTCGCGACCCCAGACGACCTTGATGACGTTCCAGCCGGCACCGCGGAAGAACGATTCCAGTTCCTGGATGATCTTTCCGTTGCCGCGGACCGGGCCGTCGAGGCGTTGGAGGTTGCAGTTCACGACGAACGTGAGGTTGTCGAGGCCTTCGGTTGCCGCGACGTGAGCGAGGCCGCGTGACTCGGGCTCGTCCATTTCGCCGTCGCCGAGGAACGCCCACACGTGTTGATCGGTGGTGTCTTTGATGCCGCGGTCGTTGAGGTAGTGGTTGAACCGGGCCTGGTAGATGGCGTTCATCGGGCCGAGGCCCATCGAGACCGTCGGGAACTCCCAGAAGTCGGGAAGCAGCCGTGGGTGCGGGTAGGACGGCAGTGCGCCGCCGAAGTCGGCGTGGGACTTCTCCTGGCGGAATCCGTCGAGCTGTTCCGCGGGGATCCGGCCCTCGAGGAAGGCGCGCGCGTAGATGCCGGGGGAGGCGTGACCCTGGATGAAGATGTGGTCGCCGCCGCCGGGATGGTCCTTGCCGCGGAAGAAGTGGTTGAAGCCGACCTCGTACAACGCTGCCGAGGATGCATAGGTCGAGATGTGACCGCCGACGCCGACGCCCGGTCGCTGAGCGCGGTGGACCATGATCGCGGCGTTCCAACGGATCCAGGCGCGATAGCGGCGCTCGACCTCTTCGTCGCCGGGGAACCACGGCTCGTTTTCGGTCGGAATCGTGTTGACGTAGTCGGTCGAAGTGAGCGCGGGGAGTGCGACGTGCTTCTCGCCGGCGCGTTCGAGCATGCGGAGCATGAGGTAGCGGGCACGCGTGGGTCCGGATCGATCCAGAAGTCCGTCGAATGATTCGAGCCATTCGGTGGTCTCGTCCGGATCGATGTCCGGCAGGTACGACGCAACACCTTCGCGAATGACGCGAACGCGACCGTCGGTTCCCCCCGGCGTATTCGACGCGGGCGAACCCGACTCGCCGGCGGCGCCGGAATCGGCGTTCTGCCCGGACGCGGGACCCTGGATCAGGTCAGACAACGTGTGCTCCTCATTGGTTTGGGGACGCGTGGTGGGGCGTCCTTACATAGGTGATCGAGGCCTTGTTAGGTCCGACGCACTTCCATCGTGAATATGGCGCGTACCTCATCTTTCACCATCCCGGTCGGTCCGGCATACCTCGCCTCTGGTTACTCTCGGGTAGCGTTTTTCGGCGTGACGCAGGGGTGTGATGGTTCCCCGTAGTCACAGGCTTGGGGGATCGATCGGAACGTATGAAGGGGTGGGAAAAAATAAACAAAGAAATCAATTACGGCAGGGTCGGGGCGTGGGTCTCGGTCGGATCGATCGCAGTGGGACTGTCGGTGATCGTGGGATGTTCGGCGGCGGTGACCGGATCGGCAGTACCCAATGAAGCGCACGTGGCTGCATACCAATCCGAGGTGAGTATTTCGATGGCCGCCGCGTCCTCGTCGAAAGCGGCGGCAGATGCGGCAGAGGCAGCTTTCGCGATCTGTGAGGAAGCGGTCTCTCGATCGAAAAACGACGTGGTTGCGTTCAATGCCTACGTCGACGCCGGAAATCATGGTGAGACCGACCTGAGAGCCGAAGCAAGCGCTGCTGCTTCGTCGGCCAGGGACACCGCCTCGTGGTTCGACTCGGTCGCGAGTGAACTTCCGACGCAACTTTCCGGACTGTTCGACGAATTGGCCGCGAACCTACGTTCATCTGCAGTCGTGATCGAGAGTGATCATTCGGCGGATGAAATCAATTCGATCAGCGATACGAGCAATTCGATTCGCAAGTCGATCTTCGATGAATGTGGATCCCTGTGACCTGCGGTAATCCGCAGGCGTAAGGTTCGCCGTGTGTCAGAAGACGATCTTTGGTGAAAGTTTTCGGCGTGGTCGGCTTGCGCTAACGCCTCAGACCATGTTCGCTTTCCCTAATTGATCGTCAAACGGTAGGTGTGCGGGGTCGCCACACACCATCAACAAAAGGAGGACCCCACCGTGGTCGCCGCGGCGGATGCCCAGAACTACGCTCAGAAACTCGGGATTACCACTGACATGGTGGTGCAGGAACTGGGCTGGGATGAGGATACCGACGACGGCATTCGTGCCGCGGTTGAGGAAACCATCGGCGGGGAAATGCTCGACGAGGATTCCGACGAGGTCATCGATGTCGTGCTGCTGTGGTGGCGCGACGAGGACGGTGACCTGGTGGACGCCTTGATGGATGCCATCGGGCCCCTCGCCGACGAAGGCTTCGTGTGGGTTCTCACTCCCAAGACCGGTCTCGACGGACATGTCGAGCCCAGCGAGATCGCCGAATCGGCGCCGACTGCCGGCCTGACGCAGACATCGGCAGCCAACCTCGGTGACTGGTCGGGAAGTCGACTGGTTCAGCCGAAGGCTCGTCCGGCCAACAAGCGCTGACCCGGTCCTTTCCGCACTTTCCCAAGGAATCGCACATGCCTCTCGAAGTTGGTGCCCAGGCACCGGATTTCACCTTGAAGGACCAGAACAACCAGGAAGTTTCGCTCGCAGATTTCCGCGGTAAGAAGAACGTTCTGCTGGTCTTCTATCCGTTGGCCTTCACCGGGACTTGTCAGGGGGAGCTCTGTAAGGTCCGTGACGAGCTTCCGAAGTTCGAGAACGACGACACCGCCATTCTCGCGATTTCTGTCGGTGCTTCGCCGACTCACAAGATCTGGTCGGCCGAGCAGGGATACACATTTCCCTTGCTGTCGGACTTCTGGCCGCACGGTGAGGTCGCTCAGAAGTACGAGGTGTTCAACGACAAGTTGGGCTTCGCGAATCGTGGCACCTTTGTCATCGACAAAGACGGAATCATTCGTTTTGCCGAGATGAACGGCCCCGGAGAAGCCCGTGACCACGGACTTTGGGCAAACGCGCTTGCCGCGCTAGAGTCTTAGAGCACTCCCGGTGAGGGTCTCACCGGGAGTTCGGGCGTGTAGCTCAGTGGTAGAGCTCTGGTTTTACACACCAGCGGTCGGGGGTTCGAAACCCTCCGCGCCCACCGAAGAATTCAAACCCCGATCTGCATGTCGATGCAGATCGGGGTTTTTCATTTTCGACAACGAATTGTCCGCAATACGCCATTCTGGACGCATGTCCAGTTCTGTGATCGAAGTAGCCGTCGACCCGACGCGCGTGCATCCCACCCGTCCGCACATACACATCGCCGAGATGCCCAGTCTCAGTGTTGCGTTGTTCGCGGGGCAGACGATCCGGGTTCGTTCCCAGAGCGACGCACTCGCGACCGGGATTGCCCGTGTCTGGGAAATCAACCGAATGCACCGCTTGATCTACCTGACGATCGACTGGGACGGGTAGAGATCGGCTCGTGCAGACACGTGACGGTTGGCCACAGAACGAGCGTCGCTGCTACAACTACGCTCGTGCAGATTTCGGTTCGTTCGTCCCAGTCTCGATTCAATGCGCGAGCTGCCGGGCTTCTCCTCGGCTTCGTCGCGGATCGGGTCTTCGCCGATCCGGGGCGGTTCCATCCGGTTGCCGGCTTCGGAACCGCGGCCATCGCGCTGCAGAAGATGTCCTACCGGGACTCGCGCGCGGCCGGAACACTTCATGTCGCCGTGCTCTTGGCCGGCACCGCAGGACTTGGGCTCGCAGCCGAAACAGCGTCGCGCCGGGCCGGTTGGGTGGCCGTCACGGGTACGACAGCGATGGCTACCTGGGCTGTGCTCGGCGGGACGTCGCTTGCACGCACCGGCATCGACATGGCCGCTCGATTGGAGGCGTCACAGGTCGATGGTGACCTGACGAAAGCGCGCGAGCTTCTCCCTTCACTGTGTGGACGCGATCCCTCGGTGCTGGGCGAGGAGGGCCTCACGCGTGCAGCGCTGGAGTCGGTCGCCGAAAACACCTCGGATGCAAGCGTCGGTGCAATGTTCTGGGGTGCAATTGCGGGCGTGCCGGGTCTGTTCGTCTACCGCGCCGCCAACACCCTCGACGCGATGATCGGCTACCGCTCCGAGAAATACCGCAGATTCGGGTGGGCTGCGGCGAGGTTCGACGACCTGGTCAACATCGTCCCCGCTCGGCTGACCGGTGCGCTGACGGCTGCGTGTGCACCGGTGGTGGGCGGCTCGGTTCAGGAATCACTGGCAGCGTGGAAACGCGACGCAGCGGCTCATCCAAGCCCCAATGCGGGCGTCGCGGAAGCGTCGGCGGCAGGGGCGTTGGGCATTTCGTTGGGTGGTCGGACCGAGTACGCGCACGGGGTGGAGATGCGTCCCGTCCTCGGCCGCGGGCCTGTGCCGACGCCGAACGATCTGCGCCGCGCGGCGAGGCTTTCGTCGGCGGTGCAGATCAGTGCAGCTGTGGTGTCAGCGGGTATTTCAGCGGGTATTGCCGTATCGATCGGCAAGTTTGGCTTCCTGCGCCGTGAGCGGCACTGATTCCGGCTCCGGCTTCTTGCGACGGCTGAAGGTACGAGCCGGTTCGGCGGGGGGTGCGGCAGGCGCGGATACCGGCGCTTCCGGGGTCGTCTCGGTAGCGGCGTCGTCCGCTGCGAAACCGTCGACAGCTGCTTGAGCTGCCTTCTCCTTGCGACGTTCGCGCCACTCCGCGCGAATGAAGTAGGCCAGTCCGAGCGGCGCCATGATGCCGAACGCCAGCCACTGGAACCCGTACGAGAGATAGGGACCTGCATCGAGTTGGGGGAGAGGGATCGTCCCCAGGCCGCCGGGCTGGTCGGGTTCGAGTTGGATGTACGCGTCGATCAGGTCCGTTCCGATGAACTCGCCGATAGGTTGTGCGTCGATCGAGTAGACCTGTTTCGCGCCGTCCTCGAACATCGGAACTCGGCCGGGCGCGGTGCCTTCCGACAGACGCACGCGACCGTTGAGAGTGACCGGATCGGTCGGCGGCGCGGCGATGGGCGGTGCCTCGGCGCCGTTGATCGGCCGAACGTATCCGCGATTGACGAGGATCGTGCGACCGTCGTCCAGGCGGAAAGGCGTCAGGATCTCGTACGACGGTGCGCCCTCGATGGACTGCAGTCGAACGAGGATGTCGGCGTCCGGCAGATAGGTGCCTGCCGCGGTGATGTTTCGCCATTCGTCGTCCGGTGCGATCGTCGAATCGGCGATGACGTCACCGATCGGCACGGTCTCCGCGTTGATCGAGTTCGAGATCAGATCATTGCGGTGCTCGGTCTTGGTGTTCTTGCCGAGTTGCCATGGAGCGAGCACGGTGAAGCACAGGTAGGCGAAGAGCCCGACCACAGCTGCCAGTACCAACCAACCGGGCCGCAACAGGAATTTCAGTCTTCGCACACGTCCACGGTATCCGTTGCCCGAACGGGAGTGAATTTTGCTCCGGGTTCAGGCCCGCTCGCGGATCCAGTCGAGTATGTCGGGAATGGCTGCTTCGATCTGGTCTCGCACCAGTTCGAAGTCCTCCTGATCCCCGTAGTACGGGTCCGGAACCGATTCTCCGTCAGCCTCGGGGTCGAACGATCGCAGTAGGCGCCGACGCTCGGTGGGCACGCCGAGATGAGCAAGCTCACGTTCATGGCCGGTGTCGAGGGCGACGACCAGATCGGCCGCGAGATGATCTGCATTGACCTGCGCGGCACTGTGGCCCGTCGGATATCCGGCCGCTCGGAGCACGACGTTGGTCCGCTCGTCGGCCTCGCTACCGGTGTGAAACCCCTCGGTACCTGCACTGCTGACACGGACTCGGTCGGCGAGGCCTTCACGGTCCAGATGCGCGAGCAAGATCTTTTCGGCCATCGGTGACCGGCAGATATTGCCGGTGCACACAAACGTCACATGAAGTGGTTCAGTCACGTGGAGTGGTTCAGTGGCGGCCATCGAGAAGTCCTCCCAGTTCGGATGCCGACGATACGGAGCGAAACGCTTGCCGCGCTTCCTCGGCGGAACCGTAGCCCCATTCGACGACGACGGTGGGGATGCCGTACTTCGCGGCGCCGAGCACGTCGTGATCACGGTCGCCGATCATGAGAACGTCGGGGGTTCCGCCGTCGGATGCGAGGACGGGAGTGATCCCGAGTGAGGTCAGCGAATGCGCGATCACATCGGGTTTAGCCCGACGAGTTCCGTCGTCACTCGCGCCGCCGATGAACTCGAAGTGCTCGGCCAGGCCGAAATGCTCGAGGATTCGAATGGCGAATCGCTCCGACTTGGAGGTGGCGACGGCCAGTCGGGTGCCGCTCGCGCGAGCCTTACCCAGGACGACGTCCATGCCCTCGTACACCGAGTTCTCCTGCCACCCGGTCGCGTCGTAACGCTCGATGTACGCGGCGATCGCCCGATCCACGTCCGCCGGGGCCATACCGAGTGACCTGAAGGTATCGACTATCGGCGGGCCGATCACCGATGCCAACATCGCTTCCGTCGGCTCCGGATGGCCGACAGTTGCCAACGCATGTCGGAAGCCGCCGTGAATGCCGGGAGCGGAATCGGTGATGGTGCCGTCCAGATCGAACAGAACTACAGGAAAACGGTCGAGGGGTGGTGTCGTCACGGCACTCATTGTCCCGGACGGCAGGGGTGATGTCCGCGCACGGTGCTCGACCGTAGGCTGACCGGGTGAGTACCGGAACGGTTGACCTGGAGAGCTTGCGACATCACGGCGATGTCGAAGCGGAGCCCGGGTTACTCGATTTTGCCGTCAACGTTCAAGGCTCCGGCCCGCCGAAGTGGTTGCGGGATCGGCTGGCCGCAGGGCTGGCGACGCTTGGTTCGTACCCGTCGGCCGCAGCGGAACTGAAGGCTCGCGAAACGGTCGCGCAGCGGCACGGGCGCCGGCCCGAAGAGGTGTTGTTGCTCTCGGGCGGTGCCGAGGGATTCGCGATGCTGCCGCGCCTGGGCGCTCGTTCGGCAGCGCTGATCCATCCGTCGTTCACCGAGCCGGAACTGGCACTGCGAGAGGCCGGTGTGCCGGTGACTCAAGTGATTCTGGAGCCGCCTTTCGAGCTTCGGACCGCGCAGGTACCCGAATCCGCGGACCTTGTCGTTCTGGGCAATCCGACCAACCCGACGTCCGTGCTTCACCCCAAGGCCGATGTGTTGGCATTGCGTCAGCCGGGCCGGATCCTGGTGGTGGACGAGGCCTTCGGCGACGCGGTCCCCGGCGAAACGGAGAGCATCGCCGGTGTCGAGTCGGCGGATGTACTGGTCCTTCGGAGCCTGACCAAGACGTGGGCGCTCGCCGGATTGCGGTGTGGATACGCGATCGGCTCTCCCGATCTTCTGGCTCGACTCAGTCACGGCCGAGCCCACTGGCCGTTGGGCAGTCTGCAGATCGAGGCCATCACGGCGTGCTGCGAACCGTTCGCCGTCGAGCAGTCGAGGATCAAAGCCGACGCGATTGCCGTGGACCGCCGAGACATGTCGCGGCGACTGACCGAGATCGGGATTGCCGTGCACGAACCCGCTGCGGGGCCGTTCGTGCTCATCGACGTCCGTGACGGCGCCACGATGCGAGAGCACCTGCATGCCCGCGGAATCGCGGTCCGCAGGTGCGACACCTTTCCCGGACTCGGCCCGGATCGGCTGCGCGTGGCCGTCCGTCCAGCCGAGCAGGTTGCGGTACTGATCGAAGCGATGAAGGAGATCTTGTGAGTGGCCCAACCCTTGCGGACGTCATAGCCGTGCTGGAATCCGCTTATCCGCCGGCCCTGGCGGAATCGTGGGACTCGGTCGGTCTGGTCTGCGGCGATCCGGCCGACGCTGTGACGAGAGTGGTTTTCGCGGTGGATCCGACCGAGGCAGTGGTCGACGACGCCATCGTCTCCGGTGCCGACCTTCTGGTCGTTCACCATCCACTTCTGCTGCGTGGGGTGGACACCGTCGGTGCTCACACACCCAAAGGTGCGTTGGTTCACAAGCTCATCAAGGCGGGATGCGCACTGTTCTCGGCGCACACCAATGCGGACTCGGCCGACCCCGGAGTGTCCGACGCGTTGGCGCAGGCTCTGGGCCTGACCGTGCTGCGCCCGATCGAACCCAAGCCGACGCAGCCGCTCGACAAGTGGGTCGTCATGGTTCCGGTGGAGAATGCATCGGCCGTGCAGGATGCACTTTTCGAGGCCGGGGCTGGGCGGATCGGTGACTACAGCCAGTGCAGTTGGACCGTCACCGGTACGGGTCAGTTCCTGCCCGCCGACGGAGCGAATCCGACGATCGGGACCGTCGGCGTTGTGGAGCAGGTTCGCGAGAATCGTGTGGAAGTGATTGCCCCTCGCGGAAAGCGAAGCGCAGTGCTGGGCGCATTGCGTGCCTCCCATCCGTACGAGGAACCGGCCTTCGATGTCTTCGAACTCGCAGCGTTCCCCAGTTCACTCGGACTGGGGCGGTTGGGTGAGCTCGACCACCCCGAAACCTTGCGGGAATTCACCGCGCGAGTGGCGCGCTCACTGCCCTCGACCGAGTGGGGTGTTCGCGCGGCCGGAGATCCAGACGCGACCGTTCGTACCGTGGCGGTGTGCGGCGGTTCCGGCGACTCGTATCTCGACGTGGTGGCGGCACTGGGCGCCGACGTCTACGTCACTGCGGACCTGCGGCATCATCCCGCGGACGAGCATCTACGCGCCGGTGGCCCGGCTCTGGTCGACGTCGCGCACTGGGCGAGTGAATACCCGTGGTGCGCACAGGCGAAATCGGTGCTCGACGCCGCGTTTGCCGACAATCCGGAGTGGGAAAGCCGGGTTTCGACAATTCGCACCGATCCGTGGTGTTTGAGTGCGCATTAGTGCAGCGCTCTGCAAGGTACGGTTGCACGAACAATTCAAGAGCAGTTCTTCGAGAGCCGTCCTTCGCGAGCACTGCCGACATCGGACTTACAGCAGGAGTTATACAGCGTGAACGTCGAACCACAGGTGCAATCCAAGCTTCTCGACCTCGCCGGGGTGGATGCTGAGCTCACTCGGATCACCCACCGACGCGGAGCGCTTCCCGAGCAGCAGGAAGTCGAACGTCTCGAGGCCGAGCGAATCAGCCGTAAAGACGCGTCCGTAGCCGTCGAAATCCAGATCGACGACATCGATCGCGACATTCGCAAGCTCGAAGGCGAGGTCGACGCGGTTCGTCAGCGCGAGGATCGTGACCGCACACTCTTGCAGAGCGGGTCGGTCGGGGCGAAGCAGCTCACCGAACTCGAACACGAACTCGGCAGCCTGGTCCGGCGTCAGGGGCTTCTCGAAGACGAGTTGCTCGAAGTGATGGAGCAGCGTGAGGCGTTGCAGGCCGATCACGATCACGCCGGTGCCCAGCTGTCCCAGGCCGAAGAAGAGCTGATCGACGCCAAGCGTCGCCGCGACGATGCCGTCGCTGATCTGGACAAGGCGCAGGAGCGTTGTGCCGCCGATCGTGAACGACTCGTCGGTGAATTCCCCGCCGATTTCCTTGCTGTCTACGAGAAGCAGCGCAGCCTGGGCGGACCGGGCGCGGCGCTTCTGCAGGCACGCCGATGCGGCGCTTGCCGGATCGAGATCGACCGCGGCGAGATCTCCCGAATCGCCGCGACACCGGCCGACGTCGTAGTTCGTTGCCCAGAGTGCAATGCAATCATGGTGCGTACCAAGGAGTCCGGTCTGTGACTCTCTCGCAGGTCATCGTCGAGGCCGACGGTGGATCGCGGGGCAATCCCGGTCCGGCCGGCTACGGAGCGGTGGTGTTCGACGCCTCGCGCTCGGTGTTGGCCGAACGCAAGGAAAGCATCGGTATCGCGACCAACAACGTCGCCGAGTACCGCGGACTGATCGCCGGGTTGATCGCTGCCGGTGAGCTCGGCGCGTCGACGGTCGACGTCCGCATGGATTCCAAGTTGGTCGTCGAGCAGATGTCCGGGCGCTGGAAGGTCAAGCACCCGGACATGATTCCGCTGCAGCGGCGCGCTGCCGAGCTGGCGACGCAGTTCTCGCGAGTGACCTACACGTGGATTCCTCGCGGCGAGAACTCTCATGCCGATCGTCTTGCCAACGAGGCGATGGACGCGGCTGCCGGCATCGAAACCGCAGCCCCCGCACCCGCCGCGCCGTCCGAAGAGACGTCGGAGCCGCAGATCGCCGGCTCTCCGGGATGGATCGCCACCACCGGCAAGCCGACACGAATGTTGTTGCTACGTCACGGACAGACAGCGATGTCGGTCGATCGCCGGTATTCCGGACGCGGGAATCCGGAGCTCACGGAACTGGGCCGCGCGCAGGCTGCCGGCGCAGCCGGACGCTTCGGGAACCGAGGCGGTATCGACGCCATCGTCTGCTCACCCCTCGGCAGAACCCGTGAGACGGCAGAGGCATCGGCCCGCGTGCTCGGTTTACCCGTCGTCGAGCACAAGGGTTTGATCGAAACCGATTTCGGCGACTGGGACGGACTCACGTTCCGCGAGGCAGCCGAGCGTGACCCGGACCTGCATCGCGAATGGCTCTCGGACACTTCGGTGCGTCCACCGGGCGGCGAGAGTTTCGACGAGGTACGCGAACGAGTCGTCGCCGCGCGTGACGACCTGATCTCGACCTACGGCGGCGCGACGCTGTTGGTCGTCTCTCACGTCACCCCGATCAAGACTTTGGTGCAGCTGGCCCTCGATGCCGGGCCGTCGTTGCTGTACCGGTTGCATCTGGATCTGGCGTCGCTGAGTATCACCGAGTTCTATCCCGACGGGGGAGCCTCGGTCCGGTTGGTCAACGACACGTCACACCTTCGCTGAAAGAGCCCCGACGGCTGATCAGCCTCTGATCAGATCACCAACCACAGGGCACTCACGGCGGCGAGCAATGTCAGTGGCGTCGTGATGACCCCGAGCAGAGTGAATGTCGCCAGCGTGGGCGGTGCGCCCGCGCTGGTGGCGACTCGTCGCCAGAGCATCGTTGCCAGTGAGCCCACGTAGGTGAGGTTGGGGCCGAGGTTGACGCCGATCAACATCGCAAGCACCAGCGCTGGAGGTGCCGCCGTTCCGAGCGCTGCGATCATCAGCAAGGTTGCCGGCAGGTTGTTGACGAGATTGGACGCAACCGCCGCTACCGCGGCGACAAAGAGCAGTGAGCCGTAGCTGGTGTCGCCTGGCAGGATCTGCGCAATCCATTCGCCCACCGGCCCGTTCGCGACTCCGGCGACGATGATTCCGAGAACCAGGACGAACGCGCAGAACCAGAGGTCGGCAGCGTAGAGCATCTTGGCGGCGGTCGTACGGTGCCGAGCCAGAGCGATCGCTCCCAGGACACTCGCACCCACCACCGCGATCCAGGCGGGCTCGATCCCGAAGAAACCCGAAACCGCGAAACCGAGCAGCGTCATTCCGATCACCGTCAGCGGCAGAATCGGCGCAGGCGCAGATCTGGCTGCCACCGGCGGTTCGGCGCTGTCGCCCCGCGCGAGTTCCGAACGGAAGAACAGTCGAAAAATAAGGTACTCGACAGCGATCGTCACGACCCACGGCAACGCCATCAATGCGGTGAAGTGCAAGAACGTCAAACCTGTTGCGGCAAAAGCGATGAGGTTGGTCAGGTTGGACACCGGCAGCAGGGTCGACGCCGAATTCGACAGGTGCGCACTGGCATAGGAATGCGGCCGGGGACTTGCTCCGATGGATCGTGCGGCCGCGATCACCGCGGGTGTCAGCAGCACGACGGTGGCGTCGAGGCTCAGGACCGCCGTGGTCAGGGCGGCGGCGCCGAACACATAGATCAGCAGTCGGTGCGGAATGGCGAGGGATCGTTGCTGCAGGACCTGGCTGACCCAGCGGAAGACACCGAGAGCGTCCGCGGCGTGAGCGAGAACCAGCACGGCCACCAGGAAAACGACGGTAGGCGCCATGCTCGTCAGTTCTTCGCGGGCTTCTTCGAGAGTGACGACACCGGTCAGAAGCACGATCACGGCTGCTGGGCCGGCAACGGTGATTTCGGGAAGTCCGCGTGGACGCACTATCGCAAAGACGAGTACGGCGGCGACGAGCAGGATGGGAAGAAGAGTCACGCGGTTGTGCTCCGCGTCGGGGCGAGCGTCATTTGAGCAGTTTGTAGAGCGTGTTCAGGTTTCGGGTTGTGGTGAACGCCTTGAACTTCGGTTTTCCGGTGTTCCGGCCGAACGCGCTCTTGACGGTCTGCCCCTTCTCGACCTCCCAGTACAAGACTCCGTCGCCTGCCGCCACACGCTCGACCGAGGCATCGAGTTGCGCTGCCGCAGTGCTCAATTCCTCCAGGATTTCCGGCTCGGAGGCAACCATCGCATAAGCGTGCCAACCCTCGCGTTCGCGCTCGAACGGGTAGTTGTCCACGATCGCCTGCAGTGTCGGAATGTCGAGGACGAACACCCAAGCCTCGTAGCCGAACTCGCGGGCAAGGGCGGATTCGATCTGTTTCTTCAGCGTCGGGATGTCGGTGCTCGGACTGTCGAACAGAACGTTGCCTGAGGCCAGGACGGTTTTCACCCCTTGGAATCCGAGGTCACCGAAGACTCTCGCCAGGTCCGTCATCTTGATGTTGATGCCGCCCACGTTGATACCGCGTAGCAGGGCCACGTACCGAGTCATACGGTGACCATAGTGCCGGCCACCGACAGGCGCCCGGTAGCATACGGGGGCGGACGAGTTGGCCGGGCGGCCGCGGCTTCTGGAACCAGCGCGTATCGCGCACAGGCCTGGGGCCGAGGAAAGTCCGGACTCCACAGAGCAGGGCGGTTGTTAACGGCAACCCGAGGCAACTCGCGGGACAGTGCCACAGAAAACAGACCGCCTGCCTTTCGAGGCAGGTAAGGGTGAAACGGTGCGGTAAGAGCGCACCAGCACCTCGGGTGACCGGGGTGGCTAGGTAAACCCCGCCCGGAGCAAGGTTGAAGGTCGCATCGCTCGCGGTGCGGCTGCGCAGGTGTTCGAGGGCTGCTCGCCCGAGCCTGCGGGTGAACCGCTCGAGGCACCCGGCGACGGTGTGCCCAGATGGATGGTCGCCACTCGGCACTTCGGTGCCGCAGGACAGGATCCGGCTTACACGCCGACTCGTCCGCCCGCGATCTGCACAGTGAGAAAAAGAAGACCCCCACCGGATCGGTGGGGGTCTTCTCTGTTCGAAAAGCTGTCAGACAGGCTTGATGACCAGCAGCGTAGCCCAGTACGTTGCCGCGTCATGGCCCATGAGCGGGAGGAGGTAATCGTAAAGAATTGCGGACATGCGCACTCCATTTTCTGTTCGTAGCTTGTGTTGGGCATTCAAGCAGAACTCACCGTTCGAATGTCCGGTTCTCACCTGCCAGGCCAAGTAGAAAGAATATCAGTCTCACAGCGATCTACAAGCTTCTATCTCACTCTGATGTCACACTGTGGATATGACTGATGAAGATCGACTCTGGTACTTCGACGTGTCCGACGGTTCCGTCACGCAGGGAAAGGGTGCGTCCTCGCTGACGAGGATGGGGCCGTACCCTGATCGGGACTCTGCCGAGCATGCATTGAAGATCGCTGCCGAACGCAACAAAGCCGCCGATCGGGCAGACGAAGACTGGAACAACTGAGCCTTGGAATAACTGAGACTTGGAACAGCTGGGACTTGGAACAGCTGGGACTCGAACAACTGGGACCGGTACTGCTGCTACACCGGCCCGAACCGATCATGGAGGATGCGTGCCCGCAAGTCGAATGATGGTGCAGGGAATCGACTTCGGAGTGGTTCGGGCGGAGTTCGACTTGCCGGGAGCATTCTCGGCCGCGGCGCAGGCCGAGGCCGAGAATGCCGTGGATCGTTTCGGTGCCGGGCGTGTCGACGAAACGGGTATCGCCTTCGTGACCATCGACCCTCCCGGATCGATGGACCTCGACCAGGCAGTGCACATCGAGAAGACCTCGACCGGGTACGTCGTGCACTACGCGATCGCCGACGTCGCGGCGGTGGTGACGCCGGGTGGCGCTCTCGACATCGAAACCCGCAAGCGGGGCCAAACCTTCTATCTCCCGGACGGTTCCGTCCCGCTGCATCCCCGAGCGTTGTCGGAGGGATCGGCGAGTCTGCTGCCGGACGTGGTTCGCCCCGCCGCGCTGTGGCGGATCGAACTCGACGCGCAGGCCGAGCCGACGTCGTGGCAGGTGAGACGCGCTCTGGTGAAATCGGTGGCACGTCTGGACTATTCGACCGTGCAGCGCGATGCCGACGCGGGAACCTTGCATCCGTCCATCGCCGCACTACCGGAGTTCGGACGATTGCGCAGTGTCTCGGCGGTTGCCAGGGGTGCCATCGAGCTGAAACTGCCCGAGCAGTCAGTGGTTCGGGATCAGCCGGAGGACGAGTCCTCGGCTCGCTGGCGGATCGAACTGGAGCCACGCACCGAAGCGGACGACTGGAACGCAGAAGTGTCGCTGCTGACCGGGATGTGTGCCGGCCGCATGATGATCGACGCAGGTATCGGGTTGCTTCGCACGCTGCCGCCGGCCGAGGAGTCCGCGGTTCGGACCTTGCGGAGAACTGCAGTGGCGCTGGGTATCACGTGGCCGGAGGGGCAAAGCGTCGGGCAGATTCTTGCCGGACTCGATTCCAACGAGCCGTCGACGATGGCGCTGATGTCGGTTGCACCGTCGTTGCTGCGCGGCGCAGACTACGCGGCCTTCGACGGCCGACTACCGGAGTTGACGGTGCATGCGGGGATCGGAGCGCCCTACGCTCACGTGACTGCTCCGCTGCGCCGACTGTCCGATCGTTTCAGCACCGAGGTGTGTCTGGCGATCACAGCTGGTACGCCGGTACCGGAATGGGCGCGCACTGCACTTCCCGAGCTGCCCGACATCATGAGTGGGTCCGACTCGCTGGCGAACAAGGTCGACCGTGCGTGCATCGATCTGACCGAGTCCACGCTGCTCGACGGCCGGGTCGGCGAGGTCTTCGACGCAGTGGTGATGCGCGCCAAGGACGGAAAGCGCTCGGCGGAAGTGTTTGTCCCGTCGGTCGCGGTGATTGCGAAATGCGTCGGAACGCCCGACGACGGTGAGCGCGCAAAGGTGCGACTCACCGCCGTCGACACCGTCAAACGGACGGTGGAATTCACGTTCCCGGCGTAGGGAGCTACCGGTAAGAATCGGTGGCTTCCACCAAGTGATGTGCGATGCCGGGCTCCATGGCGGAGTGTCCGGCGTCGTCGACGATCACGAGCTTGGATTCGGGCCACGCCTTGTGCAGCGCCCACGCGCTGGTGGCGGGGCAGACGACGTCGTAGCGGCCCTGGACGATCGTCCCCGGAATGCCGTGCAGTGCGGAGCTTTTGCGTAGGAGTTGGTTCTCGTCGAAGAACCCGCCGTTGACGAAGTAGTGGTTCTCGATACGGGCGAAAGCCAAGGCGAACCGGGTCTCGGAGTTCTGTTCGATCTTGTCCGCCTGTGGGTACAGGTAGCTCGTCGATCCTTCCCAAGCCGACCAGGCGATGGCTGCGCGGGCCGCGACGTCGGGGGCTTCGGAATGGAGCAGTTGGTGATAGACCGCGACGAGGTCTTCGCCGCGCTGCGCCTCGGGTACCGGTTCGAGGAATTTGTCCCAGCGCTCCGGGAAGATGTTTCCCGCGCCGCCGTTGTAGTACCAGTCGATCTCGCTACGACGCAGGAGGAAGATCCCGCGCAGGACCAGCTCAGTGACGCGCGTAGGAAACGTTTCGGCGTAGGCGATGGACAGCGTGGAACCCCAGGACCCGCCGAAAACCATCCACTTGTCGATCGAAAGATGTTCGCGCAGGGCTTCGATGTCGGCCAGCAGCTTGTCCGTCGTGTTCACCGACAGGTCGGCGCCGTCGGCAACGTGAGGGGTGGACCGCCCGCAGCCGCGCTGGTCGAGTAGAACGATGCGGTATGCGGCCGGATCGAAGAACTGGCGTACCGCCGGTTGCGCACCACCGCCGGGGCCACCGTGCAGGAACACCACCGGCTTGCCGTCCGGATTTCCGCTGACTTCCCAGTACATGCTCTGGCCGTCACCGACATCGAGGAAGCCGGTGACGAAAGGCTCGATCGGGGGATACAGACTCCGGAGAGTCGACGGCTGCCCTGAAGTGGCTGACGTGTCGGTCATCAGAAGCCCACCAGGCCGGAGGCGAGATCGGGGATCTCGAGTGCGGAAATCGCGCCGCTCCGGACGTCGGGGCACGCGGCTGAGGTTGCCGCGTCGATGCTTTCGCGGTTCTGAGCGAGATCGAGCAGGTTGATGCCGTTCTGCGTCGCCCACGTGATGACGATCGTGTTCAGTCCGCCCTTGCCGAGCGTCGGGGTGACGGTCCGCCAGTTCTGCAGCTGCCCTTCCATATCCGAGCACAACTGCTGGACCTGAGCGTCGGTGAACGTCGAACCGGACGCGGTTGTTGCCGGCGCCGTCGTGGTGGAACTCGCGGGCGTAGTGCTGCTGGGCGCGGGAGAGTTGGTGGACCCTCCCGCGCATCCGCTCAGCACCGTGACGAGAGCTGCCGCACCGACTACAGCTGCGGCAGTAGAACTTCGACGGTTACCGATCATTGAACGCACCCCTGGCTGGTTGAGAGACAGGCGGCGTTCGCCGGTCTCGGATCAGAAACTGTGTTCTGCGGCCGGGAAAGCGCCAGTGCGAACTTCTGATGCATAGGCTGCGGCTGCGGAACGCAGTTCGTCACCGACGTTACCGAAACGCTTGACGAACTTGGCTGTCTTACCGCTCGTGTAACCCGCCATGTCCTGCCAGACGAGTACCTGAGCGTCGCATTCGGAACCGGCCCCGATGCCGACGGTGGGGATGGTGAGTTTGCGGCTGACCTGGCCCGCAATCTCGGCCGGAACCATTTCCATGACGACGGAGAACGCCCCGGCTTCCTGGACTGCAATGGCGTCCGCCACAAGCTGCTCGGCCGCGTCGCCGCGACCCTGGACGCGGAATCCGCCGAGCGAGTTCACGCTCTGCGGGGTGAATCCGACGTGAGCCATGACGGGGATGCCGGCCGAGGTGATAGCCGCGATCTGCTTACTCATCCGCTCGCCGCCCTCGAGCTTGACGGCGTGCGCGAGGCCTTCCTTCATGAACCGCGTCGCAGTCGACAGGGCCTGCTCGGCGGAACCCTCGTAGGTGCCGAAGGGGAGGTCGGCGACGACGAGTGCGTGCGGCGCGCCGCGAACGACGCCACGCACGAGCGGGAGCAGTTCGTCGACGGTGATCGGCACGGTGGTGTCGTAGCCGTAGACGACGTTGGCGGCAGAGTCGCCGACGAGCAGCACCGGGATGCCTGCGTCTTCGAAGATGCGTGCCGTCGAGTAGTCGTAGGCGGTGAGCATCGACCAGCGTTCACCGTTCTGCTTCATTTCGGCGAGGTGGTGAATGCGCGTCTTACGCTTCGGTGCATCGGTAGAGCTTGCAGTGGGTACAGAAACTGCACTGGGTACAGAACCGTAGAGAGGTGTTTCGGACATCGTTGTCCCTTTCTGGCCTCGAGGCCCTGAGCGTTGATCGCCTTCGGGTCCCCGGGTGTGGGTGATGACGTGTTCAGTCTGCCACCGGACATCGCCGACACGAATAGTTGACGGGGTGCAATGGGTCACATCACCGCGCGCGTATCAGGTAGGTGCCGAGACGAGGCGAACCGCTGGCTATCGCGGTTTCCTGGCACCATCGATGGCATGTCGAAGTTCGTTCGCCTCTCCGGTGCCCTCGCCGGAAGCGCAGCAGTGCTCGTGTTGGTTGTCGGTTGCACCAGTTCGGAAGGCACGCCCGAATCAGTGGAACCTGCTGGTTCTGCCGCGTCCGCGGTGCCGTCCGGCCTCGAGAAATTCTACGAGCAGACGCTCGACTGGGGTTCGTGCGACCAATTTGTCGAAGAAGGAACTGCGCCGCTGGGGCGTGGGATCGACTGCGCCGAGGTGAGCGTTCCCGTCGACTACGCGAATCCGAACGGCGACACCGCGAAGGTGGTGATCTCGCGTTCGAAGGCAACCGGCGACCGCATCGGCTCACTGTTGCTGAACCCCGGCGGGCCGGGTGGGTCCGGGCTGTCGATGGCGACCTCGGGTTCGGGCACCGAATTGCAGGAACGTTTCGACATGATCGGCTTCGATCCGCGGGGGATCGGGGCGTCGACCCCGCAGGTTCGGTGTTTGACGCCGGAGGAGACCGACGCGGAGCGTGCGGAGGTCAACGTCGACATGACGCCGGAGGGCATCGCTCTCGCCGAGGCGGACAGCAAGGACTACGCCGCCAAGTGCGCTGAGCGGACCGGTACGGAGTTCCTCGCTCATGTCGGTACCTACGAGGTGGTGCGAGATATGGACGTCATTCGGGGCGTTCTCGGCGATCCGAAGATGAACTACCTCGGGTTCTCGTACGGGACCCGGCTCGGATCCACGTACGCGGAAACCTTTCCGCAGAACGTCCGAGCGATGGTCCTCGACGGCGCGCTCGACCCCGAGCAGGATCCGGTCGACGAAGTGGTCTTGCAGGGGCAGGGCTTCCAAGGCGCGTTCGACGCCTTTGTCGCCGACTGTGTCTCGCGAACGGATTGCCCGCTGGGTGATGATCCGGCGCAGGCGCAGGCACGCTTTCAGGCACTCGTCGATCCGTTGATCGAGAAGCCGGCACAGACCACCGATCCGCGCGGGCTAAGTTATTCCGACGCGATCACGGGCGTGCAGCAAGCTCTGTACTCGCCACAGTTGTGGACGCCGCTGCGTGGGGGTCTGTCGAGTCTGGCCGACGGACGCGGCGACTCGCTGCTCAATCTCGCCGACATGTACGAAGGCCGTGAGGATGACGGCAGCTACTCCAACATCAACGACGCGTTCAACGCCATTCGCTGCGTGGACGATCCGGCAACCACCGACCGCGCCGAGGCCGGCGAATCCGACACTCGGTACCGCGAGGCGGCGCCGTTCCTCGACGACGGCCGCGGGACGGGTCAAGCGCCGCTCGACCTGTGCGCGTTCTGGCCCGTTCCGGCTACCGGCAGCCCTCACGCGCTCGACCCCCAGGCGCTCGCTGACGCCGGTCTGCCGCAGCTGGTCGTCGTGTCCACGACGCAGGATCCGGCGACCCCGTATCAGGCCGGAGTGGATCTCGCGAAGCAGTTGGGCGCTGCTCTGATCACGTTCGACGGAACCCAACACACGGTGGTTCTGGACGGAAACTCCTGCGTCGACGATGCCGTCGTCGACTACTTCGTTTACTTGAAGGCTCCGGAAGAGGGTCTGACATGTTAACCGGCGCGACGCCGTACGCTGCGCCTATTCGATGGTGACCAATCACTCTGCTAACCGGGACCACTGATGTAACACAGATTTAACGTGGCTTGCTTAGTCTCGCGTGCATGGATCGCCAAAAAGAATTCGTGCTTCGTACCCTGGAAGAGCGCGACATTCGGTTTGTCCGCTTGTGGTTCACCGATGTTCTCGGGTACCTCAAATCGGTGGCGATCGCCCCCGCCGAACTCGAAGGCGCCTTCGAGGAGGGAATCGGATTCGACGGTTCCGCCATCGAGGGATTCTCTCGAGTCTCCGAAGCCGACACCGTCGCTCGGCCCGACGCCTCGACATTCCAGATCCTGCCGTGGGCGCACAAGGACGGTGCGCAGCATTCCGCTCGCATGTTCTGCGACATCACGATGCCCGATGGTTCGCCGTCGTGGGCCGATCCGCGCCACGTACTGCGTCGCCAGCTGAGCAAGGCCAGCGACTTGGGCTTCAGCTGCTACGTCCACCCGGAAATCGAGTTCTTCCTTCTGGAGAACGGCCCGATCGACGGCACTCCACCGATCCCGGCCGACTCGGGCGGATACTTCGACCAGGCCGTGCACGATTCGGCTCCGAATTTCCGCCGCCACGCCATCGACGCACTCGAGTCGATGGGCATCTCGGTCGAGTTCAGCCACCACGAGGCCGCGCCGGGTCAGCAGGAGATCGATCTGCGCTACGCCGACGCACTCTCGATGGCCGACAACGTGATGACGTTCCGGTACGTCGTCAAGGAGGTCGCGATCGGTGAAGGCGTCCGGGCGAGCTTCATGCCCAAGCCGTTCAGCGATCAGGCCGGCTCCGCGATGCACACCCACATGAGCCTGTTCGAGGGCGACACCAACGCCTTCCACAATCCGGACGATCCGATGCAGCTCTCCGAGACCGGCAAGGCGTTCATCGCCGGCATCCTCGAGCACGCCAACGAGATCAGTGCGGTCACGAACCAGTGGGTCAACTCGTACAAGCGACTCGTCCACGGGGGAGAGGCACCCACTGCTGCGTCGTGGGGCCCGTCCAACCGATCGGCTCTCATTCGCGTCCCGATGTACACGCCCAACAAGGCGTCCTCGCGCCGCGTCGAGATCCGTAGCCCAGACTCGGCTTGCAACCCGTACCTGACTTTCGCGGTCCTGCTTGCTGCCGGTCTTCGCGGCATCGAGAAGGGCTACACCTTGCCGCCCGAGGCAGAAGACGACGTGTGGTCGTTGACCTCCGCCGAGCGCCGCGCCATGGGTTACAAGGAACTGCCGAGCAACTTGGACAGCGCTCTGCGCGAGATGGAGAAGTCGGAGCTCGTGGCCGAAGCACTCGGCGAGCACGTCTTCGATTTCTTCCTGCGCAACAAGCGTCGTGAGTGGGAGGAATACCGCAGCCACGTGACGCCGTTCGAGCTCAAGACCTACCTCGGTCTGTGACGGTGAAACCGCCCGCTGCGAGATCAGCAGTTCCAGGACCGGGTCGACTCGGGCTGGTCGAGCCCACCGCTGCCGACGAGTTGCGTCAGCTCGGTTGGGTCGACGCCGAGAGCATCGAACTCTTGTGGTCGCTGTCGCGTGCCGCGAACGCCGACCTCGCTCTGCGCACCCTTGTGCGGATCAAGGACGGGCTCGGCGACGGGTGGCGCGAACTCGATCAGGTCCTGCGCAAGGACAAGAGCCTGCGCGGCCGTTTGTTCGCACTGGTGGGTGCGTCGTCGGCCTTCGGCGACCACCTGGCCGCGGATCCGATCGGCTGGAAACTGCTCGACGGCACCGCTCTGCCGACCAAGGACGAGGCGACTGCAGCCTTGCTGGAGGTCGTGGGTGCAACTGTCGACGAGGGTGCCACCGAAGGTTCCCTGACCTACCGCGCCACGGTGACCGGGCCGGAAGCTGTTGTTGCTCTGCGTAAGAGCTACAAGGACCAGCTGATGCTGCTGGCTGCGGCTGATCTTGCGGCGACCGTCGAGAACGAACCCGTAGTTCCGTATCAGACTGTGGGGCACCAGCTTTCCGATCTGGCCGACGCCGCGCTGACCGCTGCACTTGCGGTGGCCATCGCAACGGTGTGTCCCGAGGGCAGCTGTCCGATCCGGCTCGCCGTGATCGCCATGGGCAAATGTGGTGCGCGCGAGCTGAACTACGTCTCCGACGTCGACGTGGTGTTCGTCGCCGAACCGGCCGATGCGACGGCCAGTCGCGTTGCCGGTGAGATGATGCGTATCGGTACCTCCGCATTCTTCGAGGTCGATGCTGCGCTGCGGCCCGAAGGCAAGCGCGGAGAATTGGTTCGCTCCCTCGAATCCCACATCACGTACTACAAGCGCTGGGCCAAGACCTGGGAGTTCCAGGCACTGCTCAAGGCTCGTCCGATGACCGGCGACATGGAGCTCGGTCGCCAGTACTCCGAGGCGATGAGCCCGATGGTGTGGATCGCCTCCGAGCGCGAGGACTTCGTCCCCGAAGTCCAGGCCATGCGTCGACGCGTCGAGGAAATGGTTCCCCCCGAACTGCGTGAGCGTGAACTCAAACTCGGCCGCGGAAGTTTGCGCGACGTCGAATTCGCCGTCCAACTCCTGCAATTGGTGCACGGGCGCGCCGACAGTTCGTTGCATGTCCAGAGCACCGTCGATGCACTGACTGCATTGGCGGCGGGTGGATACGTCGGCCGCGACGACGCCGCCAACCTGACTGCGTCGTACGAATTCCTGCGTCTGCTCGAGCACCGTCTGCAGTTGCAGAAGCTCAAGCGCACACACACCCTGCCGCCGCCGGACGACGAGGAAGCGCTGCGTTGGCTGGCCCGCGCCGCGCACATGCGACCCGACGGTCGTCTGGATTCCCTGGGAGTCCTGCGCGCCGAGATCAAGCGGAATTCGCATCGGATTCGCCGCCTGCACGCCAAGTTGTTCTACCGCCCGCTTCTCGAATCGGTGGCGCGGATGGACAAGGAAGCACTGGTCCTGGGGCCAGAAGCCGCGGTTCGCCAGTTGGCCGCTCTCGGTTACACGGCACCCGAGCATGCTCTCGGACATCTGACGGCGCTGACGAGTGGCGCTTCACGCAAGGGTCGCATTCAAGCGCTCCTGTTGCCGACTCTGCTCGAATCACTCGCGGACACACCGGATCCCGATGCAGGTCTGCTCGCTTACCGCAGGCTCTCGGACGCGCTCGTCGACCAGACGTGGTTCCTGCGCCTGCTCCGCGACGAGGCTGCGGTGGCCGAGCGTCTGATGACCGTGCTGGGCTCGTCGGCGTACCTACCCGACCTGCTCATCAAGGCTCCCGACGTGATTCGCTTGTTCGCGGATTCGCCGAGTGGACCGCGCCTGGTCGAGCCGAAGCCCGAGGACGTCGCTCGCGGAATCCTCACCGCCTCCGGCCGACACAGTGATCCCAATCGTGCTGTTGCTGCGGCCCGCTCGTTGCGGCGACACGAACTTGCGCGAATCGCGTCGGCCGACATCCTCGGCATGCTCGATGTTCCTGCAGTCTGCAAGGCGCTGTCCTCGGTGTGGGCCGCGGTGCTCAATGCATCGCTCTCCGCGGTGATCAAGGCCAGCGTCACCGAACTCGGGACCGAGGCGCCGGCCAGTTTCTCCGTCATCGGCATGGGCCGACTCGGCGGTGGCGAACTCGGCTACGGATCCGATGCGGACGTGCTGTTCGTGTGCGAACCCCGCGAGGGCGTCGACGAGACCGTTGCGGTCAAGTGGGCCAACAGCATTGCCGACAAGGTGCGCAAGCTTCTCGGGGCACCGAGCACGGATCCTCCGCTCGAAGTCGACACCGGATTGCGTCCGGAAGGCCGCAACGGACCGATGGTGCGCACGCTCGAGTCCTACGACGCGTACTACGCGAAGTGGGCTCAGGCGTGGGAGATTCAAGCGCTGCTTCGTGCGCACCCGGTTGCCGGTGATCCTGAACTGGGACTGCGGTTCCTGCACATGATCGACAAGACGCGCTACCCCGAAGGCGGCGTCAGTGACGCGGCGGTGCGCGAGATCCGGCGCATCAAGGCGCGAGTCGATTCCGAAAGGCTTCCTCGCGGAGCCGATCCGGCGACGCACACCAAACTGGGTCGCGGCGGCTTGGCCGACATCGAGTGGACTGTGCAATTGCTGCAGCTGCGCCACGCCGACAAGATCGAGTCGCTGCACAACACGTCGACCCTCGAGACTCTCGACGCCATCGGCGCCGCGGAACTGCTCAGCGAAGGTGACGTCGAACTGCTGCGTGGCGCCTGGATCACCGCGACGAAGGCACGCAACTGCCTCGTTCTGGTGCGGGGGAAGCCGACCGATCAGCTTCCCGGCCCGGGCCGTGTTCTCGCGGCGGTGGCGCAGGTCGCTGGATACGGCGACGACGCAGGGGAATTCCTCGACAATTACCTGCGCATCACGCGTCGGGCAAAAGCAGTGGTGGAGAGGGTCTTCGGCGGGGAGTAGCGTTTTTGCTCAGTCTTGGCGAACCGGCGCATTCGCGGCGAACTTGCGGACTTCGGCGTCCTGCCACACGTGGGCGGGAACTCCGCCGCCGAGTAGCTCGCGCGCGAGCGCGGGTTGCCCGCCGATCGGTACGTCGCTGCCCGCGATGATCATGTTGCCGTAGCGGCGGCCCTTGAGCATCGCGGGATCGGCGATGATCGCCATGTGTTCGAACTGTGCGCCGATGGTTGCGGCTTCACTGCGCGCGCCCTGGAGATCCGGGGTGTCGCCGCAGTTGACGATGTAGATGCCGCCCGGTGCGAGCACGCGTCGTACGTGGGTGGTGAATTGCGCCGTCGTCAGTGGTGTCGGAGTTGTGCTGCCGGCGAAGACATCTCGAATCACGATGTCCCGGGTGGACTCGGTGAGAGTTTCGGTGACGGCGCGGGCTTCTCCGACGCGGATGCGCAGAAGAGGCGCGCGCGGGAGGTCGAACCAATCGCGTACGAGTTCCGCCAGAGCACCGTCGATTTCGACCACCACTTGACGCGCGTCAGGGTAGGTGGCGGCGAAGTATCTGGCCATGGAGCAGGCGCCACCGCCGAGATGAAGCACCCGCAGGCGCTCGGCCTTGTCACGTTCGGAATCGACCAGATGAGCGATCCACCGCATGTACTCGAAATCGAGCACCGTGGGATCCGCGACGTTCACGTGGGAACTGGGCACTCCGTTGATCTGGATGATCCAGCTGTCGTCGGAGTACTGATCGCGGACTAGTTCGCACGTCCCGGTATCGATCGGAAAAGTGCCGGCGACGGGACCGGACTCGCCTCGCTCGGGAGTACTGCTGCGAGTTCTGGTCTTGCGAGTTCCCTTGGCCACTGTGTCCATGTTAGCCGTGCGCCTTTTTGGTAGTGCCCACTACCAAAAAGGCACACGGACCGACGGTATTCTCGGGCTACTTCAGGCACACTCGTACACAGAGTGTGATCGGTAACACAATGCCGGCGCGTTCTTTCGTCGTCCGTGCATCACGAAGAATTTCGAGGAGTGCAGGTGAAGGTCAAGGCAGCGGTAGTCAAGGCGCCAGGTCAGGCGTGGGAGATCGAAGAGGTCGAGCTGGGGGACCCGGTCTCGGGTGAGGTGCAGGTCCGACTCGCCGCATCGGGGCTGTGCCATTCGGACGAACATTTGCGTACGGGCGCCAGCCCGCTGCCCTTCTACCCGGCCCTGGGCGGGCACGAAGGCGCCGGAGTGGTGACGAAGGTCGGACCGGGTGTCGCGAGCGTCGAAGAAGGCGACCACGTGGTTCTCGCCTTCATCCCGGCGTGCGGACGTTGTCCGTCTTGCGCGAAGGGTCTGCAGAACATCTGCGACGAGGGAGCCGGCCTGTTGACCGGGCAGGCGATCTCCGACAAGACGTACCGCGTCACCCTCGACGACGAGCCGGTCATCCAGATGTGCCTGCTCGGAACATTTTCGCCGTACGTGACCGTCAACGAGGCGTCGGTGATCAAGATCGAGAAGGACATCCCGCTCGACAAGGCGGCCTTGCTCGGCTGCGGTGTTGCCACCGGTTGGGGATCGGCCACCGCGATCGGTGGAGCCAAGGTCGGCGACACGGTGGTGGTCGTCGGCGTCGGCGGCGTCGGAATCAACTCGGTGCAGGGTGCGGCGTCCGCCGGAGCACGATTTGTGATCGCGATCGATCCCGTCGAGTTCAAGCGCGACAAGGCAAAGGAATTCGGCGCCACACACACTTTTGCCTCCCTCGAGGAAGCGCTACCGGTGATCGGCGAGATCACCTGGGGCAAGATGGCCGACGTCACCGTGATCACCGTGGGCGAGATTCACGGCGACATCATTCAGCCCGCGCTCAGCGCGACGGGCAAGGGTGGCCAGGTCGTGGTCGTCGGAATGGGGCATTACGCAGATTCGCAGGTGACGCTCAGCCTCTTCGAGCTGACCCTTCTGCAGAAGCGTTTGCAGGGAGCCATCTTCGGCGGGGTAGGGCCACGGTCCCAGATTCCCAAGTTGCTCGATCACTACCGAAGCGGCGCACTCAAACTCGACGAGTTGGTGACCAAGACTTACAAGCTCGAGGAGATCAACGAGGGGTACGCCGACATGCTCGAAGGAAAGAATCTGCGCGGGATGATCGTCTACACGGAGGACGATTACTGATCGTTTCCCTTTGACTGAAGGCTCCGGCCCGGCACGACGCTTCGTGGTGTCGGGCCGGAGTCTTCTGCCCCCACGCACATTTCTGTCGATCGATGAGTCGACTGCCCCCGTAGTGGGCACTCGCAGAGTGAGGAAACCGGGCACCGTGTCCGGATCTCAGTCCACGACTCGACAGAGAAGAGCAGAGCATGCCCTACATCACCACCTCAGACGGAACCGAGATCTACTACACCGAGCACGGCGTCGGCCGGCCGATCGTCCTCAGCCACGGGTGGCCGCTGAGTTCTGACGCGTGGCAGGTCGAGATGAAGTTGTTCGCCGACGCCGGGTACCGGACTATCGCGCACGATCGTCGAGGACACGGTCGCTCGTCGAAGACGTACACCGGCAACGACATGGATACATATGCCAAGGACCTGGCTGAGCTGATCGACACACTCGACCTGAAAGACCTGGTCCTGGTTGGCCATTCGACCGGCGGCGGGGAAGTGGTCCGGTACGCGGCGCAGCACGGCAAAGGGCGCGTGGCCAAGGTGATCACCGCCGGCGCCGTACCGCCGATCATGGTCAAGTCGGACGGCAACCCCGAAGGCACACCGATCGAGGTCTTCGACGGCATCCGTGAGGGAGTTCTGCGAGACCGATCGCAGTTCTACAAGGATCTCAGCGAGAGCTTTTACGGCGCGAACCGCGAAGGTGCCGACGTCTCGCAAGGGGCGAAGGACGACTTCTGGCGGCAAGGTATGTTGGTCAACCTCGCCGCGGCCTACGACTGCGTCAAGGCATTCTCGGAGACGGACCAGACCTCCGATCTCGAAGCCATCGACGTTCCGTTCCTCATCGCTCAGGGCGACGACGATCAGATCGTGCCGATCGGCGCAGCGGCCGAGAAGGCGATCAAGCTGGTGAAGAAGGGCACGCTGAAGGTGTATCCGGGCGCACCTCACGGTATCTACGGCTCATATCAGAAGACACTGGACCAGGACATTCTCGCGTTCATCGAGGACTGACGTCAGCGAGGCGGAAGGGAGCGGAGTCGAAAGGACCAGAGTGGGAAGGATAAAATTGCCATGTCTACACACGTTGCCTCACTACGCAATGGCCCCAGTGTCTTCGAGAACGAACTCGGGTCGATCTCGCAGCTCGACACGAGTTCGTTGCCGATCCTGTCCGGTCTGTCGATCAAACGAATTGTTCTCGGTCCCGGCGCGATCCGTGAACCACAATGGAACGTCAACGCGAACCAGATCGCCTACGTCACCAGCGGAACCGTGCTCGTCTCGATGTTGGGCAATGCTGACGAGTTCGCCAGTTTCGTGGTGCGAGCGGGGCAGATGTATCACGTCGAATCCGGCGCGATTTATCACATCGAGAATGTCGGAGAGGAGGAGGCGGAGATCATCGCCGCCCTGCGTACTTCTCTGCCGCAGCACTTTTCGTTGCAGAGTAGCGTCAGCGCAATGTCGAACGCGGTGCTCGGCAATACGTACGATCTCGCCGCATCGGCCTTCGACGTCTTCGGTAGAGCCGATGCGTCCCAGATAGTTCGGCGGGACGGCGCCGCCGTCGTTCCCGATACCGCCGGCCTTCCCAACGCGCATCTCTTCGATCTCGAAGGCCAGATCGCGCCTCTCGCATATCCGTACGGACAGGCGAAAGTGGCGCGAAAGCAGTATTGGGCGGCGCTGGAGGATCTTTCGATGTACTCGTTGACTATTCGCGAGAGTGGAATGCGTGAGCCACACTGGCATCCCGTCACTGCCGAAATGGGATACGTGCATCGTGGTCACGGGCGGATGACGGTCCTCGATCCGGACGGTTCGCTCGACACCTACCTGCTGGAGCCCGGTCAGGTGTATTTCGTTCCGCGTGCCTATCCCCATCATATCGAGGTTCTAGGCGACGAGGACATCAATTTCCTCATCTTCTTCGACCAGCCGACACCGGGCGACATAGGCTACCGTGCAACGGCTTCCGCGTTCTCGCGCAGCGTTCTCTCGGCCTCGTTCGGCGTTCCGGAGCGGGAGCTGCCGCACTTCCCTTTCACTCCGATCGATCCGCTCATCGTCTCGCGGATCAATCCGATCGACCGCCAGCACTGACCGGCAAGGACGCCCATCATGGCCACCACGCTCACCGTGACCGATCACGGGACGATGCTCGACTTCACGTACGAGGACGCCCTCCGCTATCACGGTCCGCAGGCCCCGGGCGGCGTGGCGCATGCCTACAAGGTTCTCGAGCGCGCTCTCGGTGTGCTCGGCGGGGAAGGCTCCGTCGAGCGTCGCGAGCTGGTCGTCACCACCGCACACGGCGGACCAGGAGTGCGCGATGCGTTCGAGTTGGTCACGCGCGCGGTGACCGAAGGGCGGTACACCGTTGACAGTTCCTTGGCCAGGCGTGAACGTGGAAATACGCTCGCGCTGTATGTATTTCGGATCACCTATCGCGGCGCGAGCGTCACGCTGACTGTTCGGGAGGGGTTCGTCGTCGACGAGTTCATTACTCTGTCCCGTAAGTCCGACCGGACGGCCGAAGACGAGTCACGGCTGACAGAGCTCAAGCAGGAGATGGCGGATCGAGTGATGTCGAGCCCGGCCGAGAGCGTGTACGACGTCGACACCGGCACGCTCCCCGTCTGAGCGACGGCGGCGCAGGCGTCAGTGTGCAGAACTCGGGGCTGTCTGAAGTCAGCGGCTGGCGAACATCCTTATTCGTTGGTCGCGGCTGCGCTCGAGATGGTTGCGCATGTGACCACGTGCGGACGATTCGTCCCGGGCGCGGATGGCGTTCAGGATCTCTTGATGCTCCGAATTGAGCAGGTCAGGTTCGCCGTAGTTCGACGGCGGGCCGCTGTCGTAGATTCGCAATTGGGTGGTGAGGCGGATCAGCAATGAGGTGATCGTGGAATTGTGGGCGGCCTGCCAGAGGGCCTCGTGAAACTTGAAGTTTCCGGCACGAACCTCGGTGCCTTCTGTTGCAGTGCAGCAGAACTCGTGCAATCCGTCCAGGCGGGCAAGGTCGAGATCGCTGTGGCGGAGTGCGGCGGCGCCGGCGGCTTCCGATTCGAGGGCAACCCGCGCTGCGTAGATTTCGATGACGTCCTCGGGTGTGCCGGAACGGACACGAAAACCGCGGGCGGCTCGTTCGAGTAGACCGTCGTGCGCGAGCCAGTTGAGTGCCTCGCGGATCGGGGTACGCGATGCGCCGTACGATTCGCACAATTGAGTCTCGTGCAGCGGAGAGCCCTGGGGGAACTTGCCGGCCAGGATGTCGGCTCGCAGGCGCAGGTACTGCCGCGAGGTCTGATCGGACCGGCCCAGCGCAGCCTCCGGCACCAGCAGATCGGTGGTGCTCGTATCGGCGTCGAGATCCATGTGTCCTCATTCCTGTGCATGCAAGTAGAGCGCGTTCGATTATGCCATCGGCGACGAGTGAGTACTTGCGTATACGCTAGTACTCATTTAGGTTCGTGCTTGTTCGTTTCCGAGGGAGAGGGTCCGAAGTGGCTGGAGAGACCGCGTCGCCGCTGGTGAGTGCTGCTGAACTCGACGCGATGCTGCGCGAGGGAGGCGTCGCTGTGCTCGACGCGACGGTTCATTTTCCTCCCGCGCGATTCGACGGCGACTATCGCCCGGAGTCCGGGTACGACGGCTGGGTTTCCTCGCACATCCCGGGTTCCCGACACGTCGACCTCATGGACGTCTTTTCCGAAAGGGAAGCGGCGCTGCATTTCACACGCCCGTCAACGGAGCAGTTGATGTCCGATCTCCAATCCAGTGGTATCGAACCGGGTGCGACAATCGTGATCTACGACCAGGGTTCGACCACTTGGGCATCACGGCTCTGGTGGGTGTTTCGCAACGCCGGCATCGAAGCAAGGGTCCTCGACGGTGGCCTCGCCGAATGGACTCGATGCGGCTTCGCCCTCGCGAGCGGCGACGACGTCACCCACACGTCGGCGTCGAAGCGTTGGAGTGTGACGGACCTTGGCCTGTGGGTCGATCTACCTCGCGTTGCCTCACTGTCCGCAGGAGAAGAAGCCGGAACGCTGGTGTGCGCGCTGGCGCCTGAGCAGTACGAGGGGACGGAGAAGACGCGATATTCGCGACGCGGACATATTCCGTCAAGTGTGAATCTGTCTGCGAAGGGTCTTCTCGACGCCGATGCCCGGATGCTTCCGGCGGACGATGTTCGGTCGAAATCTGCTGACGTTCTACCACCCGTCGCTGAACCTGTCGTGATCTATTGCGGCGGTGGAGTTTCGGCGTGCCTGACAGCACTCGCACTGATCCGCGGCGGCTATGAGGACGTCAAGGTCTACGACGGTTCGTTGGAGGAATGGACTGCAGATCCGACTTTGCCGATGGTTGTCGGCGGTGAGCCCGGCGGCGCGCTTGCGGATGTTCGATGTCCGCGGTCCTGAATCGCCGCAGTCCTCAATTACCTCCCGTTCTGAAGGAATTCTCATGTCTGACACTGTCTCTGTCGAAACCGTCGCGTCGGCGATCGACGCACTCCGCGATCAGGTACCGCTCGTCCAGTCGCTGACCAACATCGTTTCTGCGAACTTCTTGACCAATGTTCTGCTCGCCGCCGGCGCAAGCAACGCTCACATCGACAACGTCCACGAAGCGGGTGGGTTCGCTGCCGTCGCCGGGGGAGTGCTCGTCAACCTCGGAACGCCGGACGACGGGACAGCCGAAGCTTTCCTGATAGCAGCAGAAGCGGCCCGAACTGCCGGTACGCCATGGGTTTTGGATCCCGTCGGTGTCGGCGGACTACCCTGGCGGAGCGGTATCGCTGTGGATCTGCTGCGCTTTCACCCCAGCGCCATCCGCGGGAACGCATCGGAGATCATCGCTCTGGCCGGACTCGGCGGTGACACCCGCGGCGTCGACAGTGCCTCCGATTCCGCCGACGCGGTGCCCGCCGCTCTGTCACTCTTGAAGCATGCGGATGCCGTGTCGGCATCCGGACCGGTCGACTACATCGTCGGCCGCGATGCGGGCGGTGACACCCAGGGCATCCGAGTCTCCGGTGGCAGCGCGCTGTTGCCGCGCGTGACCAGTACCGGTTGCTCTCTGGGCGGTCTTGTCGCCGCCTACCTCGCCGTCACGTCGACCGCGCTGGACGGATTGGTTGCCGCGCACACGCATGTTGCCGTGGCATCGGAGATCGCCGAGGAAAATGCCTCGGGCCCCGGTTCTTTCGCGGTCGCATACCTCGACGCGCTCTGCAGCGTGAATGCGGACACCATCCGTTCGCGTGCCCGAATTGAATCGTTCGACCTGCCGGCTGGAGTGCAGAACTGATGGGCATCAAGACATTCTGGTATCTCACCCAGGCAGACGGGGACTACCCGTGGAGCCCCGGTGGGCTGTTCCCCGTGGACGGGGCCAGGCAGATCGAGCTCGCGAAGACCATCGACGACGGCGGATTCGAAGGTGCGCTTGTTGCCACCTGGCCGAACGATCCGTTCATCTCGGCGACGTGGGCGGCAGCGCACACCACGCGCATGAAGTTCCTCGTCGCCGTCTACGCGAACATGACGCCGGCGCGACTGCTGGCGGAGAAGGCATTGACTTTCGACGCCTTCAGCGGCGGCCGACTGTTGATCAACTCGGTCAACGGACGCGAGAACATCCTGACCAAGTACGACATGAACGTGCCCCACGACGAGCGTTACGAGTTGGGGGAGCAGTACTGGGCGGACTTCCGCCGCATCTACGCCGAAGGCACGGAGTCGAACTTTCCCAACACACCACTGCGTATCGATGCGCCCGCTGGGCATCAGGTTCCGCTGTGGGGTACCGGTGATTCGCCTGCAGGCCTGGCGAATTCAGGCAAGGTGCTCGACACCTACTTGGCGATGCTGCGCGAGACTTCGTTCATCGAAGACAAATTCTCTGCCGCACGGGCGGCGGCGGAGGCAGCCGGGCGCGAGTTCACCGACTTCGGTGCGCTCACCGGTGTGATCGTTCGCCCCACCAAGGCGCAGGCGCACGACCGGTTCCGTTCGTTGTTCGAGAAGACGGGCGTCGAGCAGATCGCTCATGTCTTGGACAACGCAGTGCGTCGTCGTACTCAGGGGAAGCAAGACCTCAAGACCTTCACCGCCCGCGACGCTCAGCGGCAGGGTTGGGCGGACAAGATTGCCTCCGGCCGACTTCCGGAACCGGAGGAGTTGTACGTCGGTGACGGGCTGTACGCGGGTATCACGGCGTGGTCACCCCTCGACATCTTCGGCACCGGGTCATCGGCGGTGTATTACGTCGGCGATCCGGATTCGATCACGGACTCGGTACGCACGCTTCGCAGCCGAACCGGTTTGACTGCACTGATCCTGGCAGGTTGGCCGCTGATCGAGGAAGCGAAGTGGGTTGCGGAGCATCTTGTTCCGCGATTCGACGAACTCAGCTGACGGCGCGCCGCAAGACAGTGGCACCGAGACCTAGAACGTCACGGAGAAATAGTGTGGCAGTGTCGATTTCAGGCGCAGTACATTCGAGAAGGATCTTGACTTCCACGTCCTTCTTGACGATGTCGGCAACAACGGCCACGGCGACAACACCGTTGCCGACGGCCGAGCCTCGGAACAGATCGATCCCGTCGCCGTCCGCGCTGACCGTGCCGTCGAGATAGCCGTAGTCGAGCGGATAGATCGCATCGGGGTACCGCGGGTGTGCCGACCCTCGGGGGCGATCGATCACGACAGCTGACGTGGCAGCCAGGTGATCGAGGGCGGCGAACAGTTCTTCGCTCATCGTTACCGGTGCTCACGCAGTAGCTGAGTCGGTGTCAGACCTGCCAGTGCACGCGTATCGCGTGCGAGGTGGGCTTGGTCGGCGTAGCCGGCGCGACCGGCCAGCGACGACAGCGTGAGTTTTGCGCCGCGGCTGAGAGTCAACACGTCCTGCATTCGTTGCACCTTCTGAATCAGTTTGGGGGACAGCCCGACCGCTGACGTGATCGATCGTCTGAAATGACGTTCGGAAACACCGAGGTCTGCAGCAATCTCTCGTATCGGCGTGGAAGGGGAGGAGATGAGCGCGGAGTAACCACGCTCGATTCCGTGGTCGGGTTCCAGTCCGCGCCACAACTGGCCCAGTAGGTGAGCGTCGACTGCCTCGTGGCTCAGGGCGTCGGCAAGTACCCGCGCTTGTCTGGAAGTGAGGATGTCGTCGAAGGCGATCTTCGAATCCTGCACCGCGTCGGCAGCTGTGCCGAGCAGGCTCCGCAGAGCCGGTGGATTGATCCGGATGCCCCACATGGTTGTACCGGCGGCGACCGAAACCAGATCGGCACCGGTGGCAGGTCCGACGAGCCACGACTTTCCGGTGCTGTCGACGATGAAGTCGGCGCAGAGATCGGGAAGAATCCGCTTTGCTTCCGTGGGCGTATGGGCTTCGCTGGTGCTTTTCCACGTGCAACTGAACAGGCCGGCCGAACCGGTGATCCGAGTCTCGACATAGGTGTGGCCGTTTTGTTCAAGACTCGACGCTACCGTCCGACTACCGTCAAGAGCGAGGGTGTCAGTGCCGGTCATCAGATCATCGTCACACACTCGCCGATCACTTCTCGACCCGAAACAGGAGAAATACCGTGTCCGTCTCTCCGAGACTCGATCTCGTCGGAATCGTCACCAACGATCTCGCGCGTTCCCTCGCGTTCTACCGAACCCTCGGGCTCGACATTCCGGAAACACCCGCTGACGCTCCACACGTGGAGTTCACTTTCGACGGTGGGCTTCGGCTGGCCTGGGACGCGCTGTCCACCATCACGAGCTTCGATCCGGACTTCGCTGTCGGGGAAGGTCGACACCCCGTCGCTTTGGCCTTCGATTTCGGGACACCCGCTGCAGTCGACGAGGCGTATCAGCGCATCACAGCCGACTTCCCCGGACATAAAGAGCCATTTGATGCCGTGTGGGGCAGCGTTACGCCGTCCTTCTCGATCCCGACGGCAATACCGTGGATCTCTTTGCCGCGCTCTGAATTCGAACGACGCAGGCCCCGAACGAATATCGGTCGGGGCCTGCGGTTGTCGGTGATCGAGTCGTTGTCAGTTCACCAAGCGTTCAGGGTGTCGAGGATCTGGCCTCGGGCCTTCCACAGTTCTGCACCCCAGTACGGCCACGAATGAGTGCCGTTGGCCGGGAAGCTGTACGTTGCCGGAATTCCCAGGGAGTTCATGCGCAGTTGGAATGCCCGTGAGTTCATCAAGGCAAGGGCCTCGAGCCCGATGGCACTACCGGTATTCACGAAGTCGACGGGCCGACGCGGTTGATCGAACTGCCCGGGCAGGCCGCTCGCAGCGGATATGTACAGCGAGAGCCCAGCCAGTTCGGGTGCAAACACGAAGGGATCGTTGCGGAGCCAAGCGGGGTTCCACGGCGGTCCCCACATTGCATCGACATTGAAGGACCCGGCGCTGACCATGGCCACCCGGATCGCCTCACGCATGCCTGGAGCTGAGATGTTGAGGTATCCCGAGAGCGAACCGGCGAACTTGAACTGATCGCGGTGGTAGGCGGCTAGCGTCAGTGCCGCGCTGCCACCCATGGACAGTCCGAGCACGCCGTTGTTGGTTCGGGAGACGCCGCGCGATTCCAGATAGGCGGGAAGTTCCTGGGTGAGGAAGGTTTCCCATTTGTACGTGACCGGCTGGCGATTCAAATTGCTGCTCGCATACCAGTCGGAGTAAAAGCTGGACTGCCCGCCGACCGGCATGACCAGGGTGACGTTGTCGCCGCGATACTGCTCGAGAGCGTTGGTCTCGAAACTCCATGCGTTTCGGTCGTCGCGTGCTCGTAGGCCATCGAGAAGATAGAGCGCCGCGTTGCCGCCGCGCGAAGCCCACTGGATCTGAACCTTGATCGGTCCCATCGACGAGTCGACGAACACTTCCTCGTAGCCACCGGCCGGGGCGGTACGCGCGGGCGCTGCGGTCGCTACCGATCCGCTGATCAGGCCTGCGGTCAGGGGGAGTGCGAGTGCTGTCGCGGCGAGGCCCAGGATCCGACGCTTGATTCGTTTCGAAATACGGTTTCTCGAAAGATCCGGGTTCGAAATATCTGGGTTCTTCGCCAAATCTGTGTGAGCCTCGTGCATGTATCACTCCCGCCCCAAAGGTGCTTGCACACCGAAATCCGACCGAGCCCCCCGAGGCGCGGAATTCCTTATGACACTAAGTGGTCTGTATTGACCTCGACGGCACCGTTACCGGTTCGTTATCAAACTGGTCCGATTTACCGTAATGCCGTCAGGCGTCGTCGACCGGAGGTTGTGCCACGATTTGCCAACCTCCACGAATCAGGTGTTCACGTACCCGAGCGACGTCCGATTCGTGCGGAATATCGTCGGTGACCTTGGTGATGAGGACGCCGATGTCGATCGGATCGACCGAACCGGGAAAGTCGATCGGATCGACCGGAAGCGGAAAGCCCGCGACGAGATCGTCAGCAAGAACGGCGATCTCGTCGTCGGACAGTTGTCGCCGGAGCAGGGCCATCAAAGGGACGTAGTCCTGCTCCGGCACACCGTTCGGATACCCGGCACGCAGCCAGCCGAGTATCGAAGCCAGAAGTGGTGGAAGACTCAACGAATCGAGCTTCAGTGGTTGTCGAGATCAGCGAGGGGCCACCCGGCGGCAGCAAGGACGGAGGCAACGCGCGCGATGTCGTCGTCCGAGGGAGTCTGGCTCGTCAGATCGGCGATCTGAGCGCTGATCTCGTCGCTCGAGATCACCTGGTCGCTGTTGACGTCGCTCAGTTCTGCGAGTGCAGCGCCGATGGCAATGTCTCGAATTTGCGCGTCCGAGAGTTTGCGTCGTAGCAATGCGACAAGCGGAATGCGGTCCTTGGGCGGTATGCCTTCGGGGTAGCCGGCGCGAAGCCAGTCAAGAATGGATTGAGGAAGGGATGGAGTCGGTCCAGTCACGGTGATGTCTTTCCGCTCGTGAGGGCGCACGGGATCAGAAGATCTCGATGCCGAATGTGTGGCTGAGGAAGCCCTGCATGATGAAGAGGATTCCGGTGACGATCGCGATGAGCACGACCGCGAAGCACACCACTGCGCCTGCCACGGCCAACGGACTGCGAGCCGCGACGGCAGTGCTCCCGCCGCCACTGCCACGTTGTCCGGCGTCGAGCGACTTCAGGCCGATTGCGAAGATCGCCGGTAGTCCGGCGCCCAGCAGGAGGCCGACCAGTACGACCTGCCAGAGCGAGTCGACGGTGTTTTTCAAGATATCCATGTCGATTCCCTCTTTCAGGCTTTGACGTCGGTGGTGACGCGGGCGTCCGGACCGGGGACCTCTGCGGGTACCAGGCCGCCGTCCCACTCGGCGTTGACGTTGCTCGGATCGATGGGCTCCTTGCGGGAGCGCAGGTACATCCAGCCGGCCAACGCGATGAGCACGGCGAAGACGACCAGGACACCGGGCAGGCCGCCGACGATGTTGGCCAGTCCCCAGCACAGAGCGCCGACGATTGCAGCGGACGGAAGAGTGATCAACCAGGCGACCGCCATACGTCCGGCTACGCCCCAACGAACTTCGGCGCCCTTGCGTCCCAGACCGGTTCCCATGATGGAACCCGTCGCCACATGGGTGGTGGAGAGCGGAAGGCCGAGGTGGCTGGAGGTGAGAATGATTGCAGCAGAGGATGCTTCGGCTGCCATGCCTTGTGGTGCGGCAATCTCGACAAGTCCCTTGCCGAGAGTGCGGATGACTCGCCAACCGCCGAGGTAGGTTCCGGCAGCGATCGCGAGCGCACAGGTGAGCTTGACCCAGAACGGCATGTCCGCGTCGGCGGAAATGGTTCCGTGGGCGACCAGGGCGAGGAAGATGACGCCCATGGTCTTCTGAGCGTCGTTGGTGCCGTGTGCGAGGGAAACGAGTGAAGCCGAACCGATCTGGCCGAGTCGGAAACCTTTGTCCTTGGTTTCTTCTCCGACGTTGGAGGTGATGCGGTAGATGAGCCAGGTGCCGGCCGCGGCAACCAAGCCGGCCACGACGGGAGCGAGAACTGCGGGGATGACAACCTTGCTGAGGACGCCGCTCCAGGCGACACCGCTCATGCCGAGGGACGCGATGGCGGCGCCGATCAGGCCGCCGAACAGTGCGTGTGAGGAACTCGAGGGGATGCCGAGCAACCACGTTGCCAGGTTCCAGATGATGCCGCCGACAAGGCCGGCGAAGACGATGGTGAGCAGCGCTTGGCCACCCACATTTCCGAGGTTCACCACGCCCTTGGCCACGGTGGCAGCAACCTCTACCGAGAGGAAAGCTCCGACCAGGTTCAAGGAAGCAGACAGAGCGACTGCCACCTTGGGCTTGAGGGCGCCGGTTGCAATCGACGTGGCCATAGCGTTGCCAGTGTCATGAAAACCGTTGGTGAAGTCGAACCCCAGAGCGGTTACGACGACGACGAGGAGAACGATGAGTTCCGCATTCACGAGAAGTCATGTTCCAACACCTCCGGGCCTCAAATCGACCTCAGACGTGGTCGTTCCGCGACATTTCCACCACTCGGCACCTGTTGTTCACCTTCGTCCGGATAATTGTCCGTTTTGAAACTCCTGGGGTAGAGAAAATTCATTCGCGTGCATGGTCGTGGAGGTTGTGGAGGCATACGCTCGTTTCATGTCCCTGGGCGAAGAGAAGACGATCTCGGTCACCACATTCCGTAAGAGCGGTGACGGCGTAGCCACGCCGACGTGGGTCGTGCCTCTGCCTGACGGACGTATCGGCTTCTGGACTTCCTCGAAATCGGGTAAGGCCAAGCGGCTGCGAAACAACCCACGCGTCACCGTAGTGCCGTGCAACAACCGCGGAAAGGTTGCCGACGGTGCGTCGCCGGTCACCGGGACCGCTCAGTTGGTGAGCGGTGGAGCTGAATTCGACGAGATCCGCAGCAAAGTCAAAGCGAAATACGGTGTGATGGTGCCTATTTCGAAATTCTTCAACACCCTCGGTCACATCGGTAATGGTCCGTTCCCGTACGGCGACACCGGCGTGATCATTTCCGTCGATGCGTAGTCGGGATTGCGTAGCGGAGTAGTCTGAAGGTATGGAACCCACGACCGGGCACCTCTGCCTGACGGTTCCACGAATCCTCCGTCAAGGAGCCTCGTCATGGCGCACATCAGCACTCTCGACTATGCAATGGAAGCGCCGCAGCGCCATGTCGGGCAACCTTTCCCGTCGCCGACGCGGACTCCGCGATTCCTGCTTCGTGGGCAAGGTGCCGTCAAGGCATCGGTTGACGGCGCGTGGTTCCCGTGGACCACGAACGTCACGGCGGAGCTTCACGATCTGATATCCGCACTTTCGCTGAGGTTGGGGCCGATCGCGCGGGTTGCGTTCGACTGGAACACGATCAGCAGCGCGCAGCGTCGTATCGACGAGGTCGACGGACTGGAAGTGCGGGGTCCGTACCCTGGCCAGCCCCACGATTTGATGTATCTCGACGACATCTATGGTCGTCAACTCGTTCTGATGATGATTCCGCCGTACACGGATCCGGACCGCGCGTACGAGATCATGCGGCGGTTGGTTGATCCTGGACGCAGCGAAACCTATCGGGTGCAGTGAGATTTTTCTGACGTGCGGGGGTCGAATCTCTCAATTACTGAACATGTGTCCAGTTTGTCTGGTTTGATGGTTCTCGTAACCACGATCTCAGGCGCATTCCTTCAGGTCAGCGCTTGGGCGTGGCAGCTTGACTCCCTGCCGTGTCGTCGGTCCGGCACGTCCACCACCCTCCCGCTGTGCGTGAGCGCCGGACCGAAGGAAGCCCCACCCTCCCCACGGGGGTGGGGCTTCTACTTTGTTCCGGTGCAGGGGTCCGCGCCCGAGCCCAAGGTGATGATCCGTCTGCCGTTCGCTCTGACGTATTTGCAGCCGTCACACATCGGACCTGACGATGACCTGATCGACCTCGGTGCCGTGCGGCAAGCGGTGTTGGACACAGCCCGATCGTTGCACCCGGGAGCGGCTATAGAAGGGGGTGAATCGGTCTTCCGTCGAGTACCCCGTCAGCAGGGTGTCGGGATCAGTTGGCTCGTCGGGATCGACAGGGAGACGACCACTTTCGTGTCTGCTGTCACGGGTATCGGCAACGAGGTGATCGTTTACGAACTACCAGAAGATGGCAGCGCCACCTTCGTGTTCGACGAGTGATGCCCGATCCGCTGGGGCCGCCGGGGTGTGTGGCCCAAGCGCACAACACCGATAGGTCGTCACACTGGTACACACAGTCATGACGGAAAACGAGGAGCCTGAGGCAGTGAGCACAACGAGTACAGCGGATACGTTGTTGTCGGGGCCACGCGGACGGCGGATGCTGCTTGACTACGTGATGGATGCCGAACGGATCCGGCGACCCGAGCCACATGACGACTCGTTTGGTTCCGCGGTTTTTCTGGCCTCCTATCACCTCGACCCCGACCGAGACTCGAGCGTATTGTTCGGCCCCGGCGCAGACGAAGCGCGGCAGACCGTCGTCACTGCCGACGATGTAGCGCACCGCCTGTCCGAAGTACCGCTTCCCGAGGTGACCGAGGTTGCACTCCGTTCTGCCCTCGCCGCAGCGACGGACACAGCACGCTACTGGCAGGACCCCGACGGTGAAGACATCCTCGTCACAACCGAGCCGGTACGGCATGAGCTTCGACGAGTCGCCGAGCACATCGCACGATCCCAACACTCGCAGTGGTGGACGACCGCGCTCGCCGAGACCGACCAATGGGTGATAGTGAGCCGGGACGACGACAGCCCCGATACCTTTGAGTCGACGGCTGCAGAACTCCTGAGCGACTGGCATGAGCACACTCTCGCAGCGGAAGCGCGAGCCGCTGATCGTCCGACCGATCCGAAGGCGAACTGGTCCGGTTACTGGTGGTCGAATCCGTCTGTTCGGTGTTCGACACGGGCACTGTTCGACGGGACCCCGGCAGAATTGTGGTTCGTCGAAGACAGCATGGGTTGGAAACGCGTCGCCGTGCGACAAGTCGACGCACCCGCCGGCGCTCGCATATACGAGATCGACGGCGCGCAGGCGTGGGCGGAACTCTGCAGACGGTTCCCCCTCGAGGTCACCGCGGATAAACGACACGACTGGTACCGGACCACCGGACGATCAGGGCGCTGGGTCATCCCCAACTGGCAGCTCGTCGCTGAGAGCTACACGGGCGTGCATCTCACCGTTATGGGATACCTGGCCGCGGCGGGAACCGCGATCGGAGTCGACGACGAGACGGCGAGCGTCATCGCCGGGTGGGCGCCCGACGCAACATGCTGGCTCACTGACCCCGACCGCATCGGCGACGAATCCCGTACCTGGGTGCTCGACGACAGCCGCGAACATCCCGACTGGGTCGAAGAAACGCAACAATGAGTGACAGCCAATCGTGTTCGCTGTGCAATGTCCACTCGGTGAGCATCGCGGAGTGCAAGTCGAGACGGGTAACCCCACCTACGCGGACGAGGTGAGGGGCTGTGTCCGCTCTGGTCCTTGGTCACGGTTGAGTGCTTCTATCAATTTGGCAATGCCAACAGCCGCCTCGTCCTCAGCACCGATATCGGGCGTGCTCGGTTACAGTGCCGTGCATGAGCGGGACAGGCTGGTGCAGTCGGCTGTGTGGCGTCGTGGATGTCAGCGATGAGTGACGATTCGCCGGCAGGTCACCGTTCATCATTTCGACGCTTTCTCACGGCCGCGGTGATCAGTTCGGCCGGCTCGTCGGTGACAGCTGTGGCGATGCCCATTTTGGTAGTGCAGCTTTTGGACGCGACGCCGTTCGAAGTGGGTGTGGTGAACGCGGCTCAGTTGATCCCGTATGCGGTGCTCGGGTTGGTCGCGGGGGTCTACGTCGATCGGTGGCGGCGCAAGCCAATTCTCGTGTGGGCCAGCGTCGGTCGGGCAGTTGTGCTCGGTGCCGTCCCGCTTCTGTGGCTCGCCGGGCTTCTGCACGTCTGGGTTCTGGTCATCGTGTTGCTGTTGTTCGGCTCCTTCTCGGTGTTCGGCTTCGCTGCGATGCAGTCCTTGTTGCCCCGGCTGGTTCCACGCAGTCAACTGGTGAAAGCAAACGCTCGACTCGACCAAGCCGACGCAGCGGCAACGACATTGGGGCCAACGGTCGGAGGCGGACTCATTGGCCTGCTCGGCGCTCCAGTGGTGATTGCCGTCGACGCAATCAGCTATTTCGCTGATGCCGCACTCAATTTCGGGCTCGACGTCGACGAGCCTCGATCCGTTACTCGCTCCCGAAACCTGATGAACGAAGTGCGTGAGGGTCTGAGATTCACGTATCGCCACCGCACTCTCAACCCGCTCGCGATATCGACACACGTGTGGTTCCTTGCCAACGGAGCTGCGTTGACTGTGCTGTCGCTGTTCGCTCTCCGCTCGCTCGGGTTCAGCGCCTACACATACGGTTTGCTGCTGACGACGTTCGGTGTCGCAAGCCTCCTCGGAGCGTCCAGTGCTCACGCGCTCGGCACGCGCATCGGATCAGGACGAGCAGTCATCCTCGCCCGCACGGTATACCCCGTCACCTGGCTTCTCGTGGCCTTCGCGACGGACACAGGTGTCGGCCATGTACTGCTCTTCGCAGCACTGGGCCTGCAAGGGTTGGCAGCGGGCGCGGAGAACGCGAACGAGATGGGCTATTGGCAAACACTCACCCCCGATGAGCTTCTCGGGCGTGTGAATGCCGCCCGACGCTCCGTCAACCGCACCATGGCTGCGCTCGGCGCAGTGATAGCAGGTCTGCTGGTCGGCGCGATCGGTGAACGCCTAACCCTGCTCGGCGTCGTTGTTGTGTTCGCTATCGCTGCAGCCACATTGGGGTTCTCTCCGATACGATATCCGGCGCGCGAACTCTGACCTCGAGACGCGCACCAGCCACGCCTGCCCTCAGCTCGTTTTCGGTCGTAGTTGGCACGGGAGACCGGATCCTTGAGAGCAGCGAACGCTGAAAGATACTTGGCGCGTTTGAGTCTGGCGTTGCCGCTGTGTTGTCGATGCTCACCTTTGACGGACGTTCCAGAGCGATGTGTGCGAGGTGCGACCCCGGCGTAAACCGCGAGCCCCCCTGCGTCGCGGAACGACCGATGTCGGTGATCTCGACGAGCATAGTCACACCGGTCCGTACGCCCATGGATTCACCGACAACAGCATCGACCGCAGGCGTCAACCGGTTTTCGTCGACCGCCAGATCGGCGTCGAATTCGGACAGCATGCGTAGACCCTCGACAAGGTCGCAGGCCTTTCCGATCGGCAACAGCGTATCGGAGAGTGTGCGGGCGGCATCGACGATGATGAAAGCATCTTTCGCGTCGGTCTTTCCGTTGCCGGGTACAGGTCCGCGAAACGCTGTATCCGCAGCCCTGGCAGGTAGGTCGACTACTCGCACTTCGCTACCGGCCTCGGCACAGAAAACTACTGGATCCGGTAGCCGTGCCCGGAGCAGAACTGCGCAGTGGAGAGAGATGTTCCCGGCTACGTGGTGGGCTGCTTTTCCTCGGGGGTGTCGTCGGTTCGGCTACGATTTCCGGTAATCCGGTCTCGGTACTGGATGAGGTGCGGGTCACCGAGTTGTTGCGGCCAGAGTTGGATGTGGAGTCGTATCTGCGGTTGGGTCTCCGGGGTCCGGTAGGCGTCCCAGTACTCAGTCCGTCCCCGAGCAAACACTCGCACTCGGCACGGGCCTGGCCTCGGATGGGGAATTGGATGCGATACCTCACCTGAGAATCCGTCGAAGCAGAGTGCGTCGCTCTCGATGGTGAACGAACCCTCCGCAATGTCTTCCCACACTGTGAGTAGCGAATCCGTGAGCGGAGGGGCAGGTGTTTCGGTGGAGGTGACTGTCACGCGTACGAGCCCGCGTCCACCGGTGTGGATGACGAGTCGGCCTGGTCCGCCAGTGACGAATTGGGGTTCGGTGGGAAACCAACCCGGCGCAAGTGGTTCGCAGTCATCCGGTGAGCGCAGGACGATCGTGTTGTAGAAGGAGTCCACTTCGATTGCGAACGGATCGGGCATCTGTTGCTTCTCCTGCACCCAAGTCGGTATCGGTCGAATGTATACCCGATGTAATTCCGCTCAGATGCGGCGATATCCATCGTCCGTCGGCGAGTATGACCAACCGTGAACAGCGAGGTGGCTGCAGATCTACTTCTCGAACTCAACTTCGTTTTGCTGCGCTACTGATGTCTTGGGAACCGAGTCGAGAGCTGCTCGTTCAAGGTCATTGATCGAATTGCCGAGAGAGTCTTTCCAGCTGTTTCGCCCGTTGATGTTGCCACCGATGAGGACAGTTCCCGCCATGGAAGGACTGTTGAAGAGATAGTCCTTGACGAAGATCAGTCCTTCAGTGTCGATCGTGACTACGCCCTCCGCTTGGAGTGCGTCACGGCGGCGGCTAATCGACGGGTAGGCAGAATCGCGTACCTCTGGACGGCCTCTTGATCCTGCGGCGACGAGCAGGCCTTCGGGTGTCTGATGCCCCGTGGCTCTGCAACCGCCCTCCTTGAAATACAGCACTTCGGATGCAGGCTCGCCGATCGTGTTTCTGCCGTCGCCAGCATTCGATGTCTTGAGGACTGGTTCCAGGATCGGAGCGCCTAGGGTAGCAAGTAGGACCGCGATAGTGTCGAGGAATTCGCGGCAATCGGCTTCGAGCGGGGCCGGCGTAAATGGGTTCGATGCGGCGTTGCCGTTCTGGAGTTCAAAGCGCCCATACTGTTTCGCGCGGTTGATCGACAGCCACTTCCAGATACGCCACATGGGTCGATGTCCACTCGTTCGTCAAAGAGACCGCCACCAGGGCTTTGGTCCAGAACTCTTTCTGTCCAGTGTGCTGCTTCAGCCGTTCACCGACGCTGCCTGACTGACCGATATAGCACTGGGGGACGTCTGCGGGTTCGGAACCGAACAGATAGTAGACACCTACTTGGTTGGACTCCGACATCTCCAGAAAGTCCCTCAGCAGTGAGCGTGGCACTTCGAATACGCGCACTGTTCGTGTTGTCAGACTCGCCACCCGTATTCCCGAAGGATCACCTTTAGGTAGAAAGATCTGGATCGTCTGAGCATTTGCCATCGTCAAGTAGCTCCTCGGACATCGACTTCCGGTTACTGCGACAGTAATGGTCGCAGAGCTGGCTGGTGGGGCCGCAATTTGGTTTGCGATTTCCAGATCAGTGGTGCATTTGGTCTTCACAGAGATCTCTCCGAGCCATGTTTAGAGCTCATCCGTTAAACCGGTGGCTCAGATCCCAGGCTCCGGGGTATTCGTAGTCGAGGGGTCGGTGTACTGAACTTCTTCCTCCTCGGTGCAACCGATAGGCCACCAACCAGGATAAACGCTCCGATTCCGATCACGGACCTTATGGTGTAGTGCCGAAATCTTGACGTGCCAACGTCCAACACAATGCCTCCGTCGAGTCAGCGAAACTGGATCCTATCCGGAGGTGAATTCGAACCCTATTAATCCAGGAATCTGTGGCATGTCGAAGTGCAACTGCAATACTCATCGACAGTTGCATCAATCCGATCGTGGTTTGTGTATCGAATCAGGGGACATAGTGAGAACCAAACTAGCGATTTCTATCTGCGCGTCAGCCACATTGTTGTTGGCTGGGTGTGGGGCCGATCCAGTCGAAGGCGCTGCACAAGCGGGGGACAACGCAGCGGCTTCGTCACCGACCACGACGACTCCGTCCGCGCCTGATGTCTGTTCGGGTAAACAGGGCTGTGTGTCTTTGACTGTCGTGGATGTCGACGGCGACGGCAAAGATGATTCGATCGGCCGTGGAGGTGGTCAGATCGTGGTGCTGACAGCTACCGGCATCGAAGCTGCGGTAGCCGGTACGGACTCCAAGTTGCTGACCGATCCGAAGGTCCAGGATGCGGCAGGGTTTGCCGGAGCATGGGACGTTGACGGTGTGCCGGGTGCGGAGGTTGTCGTCGCCACGAAGGAGCTCGGCGGCTCTGCCTCATACAAGGTGTTGTCGTGGGAGGACGCGAATTTGGCCGTCATGTCACCGCCCGCCTCGTTGTACGAAGGCAATCCCGTCGAGTGGAAACTGCATCGAGGTGAAGGGGCCGAGACCGCGGTTCGTTGTACAGGCGACCCGTCCAGGCCGATCGAGGTCTGGAATTTCACTGCGCCGTACGGCGGAAGTTCCACGCAACCGGCGATGAAAGTGACTTCGTACAGCTATGACGCTGCGAACGGTGGTCAGTTCGGTGACGGTTCCCTGTTCGGGGACGAGCAGAGTTTCTCCGCGGAACCGCAAAATCTCGGACAGATGACCGGATGGCCGTGGCTGTGTGGGGCAAACGCTGTCGATCCGGCAGCGGTCGCGACGGTCAAGTGTGGAACGACCCCGAAAGTCGCGGCGATATCGGCCGGCCTCGACCAGGTGCCGGCCGCAACCCAGATTCCTGGCATCGAGTGGACGTTCTTGGGGAGACAAACTTTGATCCGTGTGCCGAGCTGAGCTATGCGATTGCCGAAACCAATGGCGGGACCGGTAGTTCGCCGCAGCACGTGATGTTCTTCCACCGTGGGGAGTATCAGGGGACAGCTACGGCGTGTTCGTTCGGCTTCACTTCGGTGATTGATTCCTCCAGCGACAGCGTGACGGTGCAGTACAAGTGGCCGCGAGGGATGGACTCGAATGCGAATCCGTCAGTTTTGGCCACCGTGACCTTTGTATGGGACGGAAACGAGGTCGTGATGCACAATGACCTTCCGGCAGAGTTGCTCAAGGTCAGTGGCTGCAAGTAGCGGTTTCGACGACGGATGGTCACATCCTGGTGTGAGCTGTGGGCGCGCTAACCATGCAGCCGAGCTCGGAAGGCTGAAAGCTCTTGCGCGACGTCGCTTTCACCATTGGGAACTTGACGGCAGATTGTTTCGGTATCCGCATCGAAACTGCCACCGGGCAGAGGTACGGCCGCCCTGGCGATACTGATGGCTTTGTCGTCACTGGGGGTATGCGCGTTATCGGGGTTATCCATCTGCCTCTGGCTTGCACTATAGATTGGCGATACTGCTCGGCGCGTTCGCGGGCCTTCGCATGGCAGAGACGTCGGGGCGTCGTGTTGCTGACGTCGATTTCACCCGTGGGGCTGTGCACCGGAAACAGCAGTGGCCGGACAAACCGTTAAAGACCAGGGGAGTGATGCGTCGATTTCGGTGCCGCAGACACTCACGCTCATGCTCTCCTCGTCGGAACTGCAGTGGCCGCATGAGCAGATGGTGACGAACGGGTCAGGAATGGACGCGGCGTCGGGGTTGATCGAGCGGACCCTGCGGACGGTGACGGTGACGGGGAGGTGGACCTACCGGACGAGTTCAGCTTCACGACTTGCGGCACTTTCTCGCCTCGCTGCTCATCGCGTCGGGAGCTGATATCAAGACAGTTCAGGCTCGGGATGCGGCTCCCGAGTGCGAAGGCAATGCTCGGCACTTACGGGCACATGTGCGGCGGACACATTCGATCGGACCGAAACAAGTCCACCCGCCCGCAGAAGCGGGACGGGTGGACTCGGTACTCGCAGGTCTGACTTACGTCAGGATGCTGATCACACGTCGTAGTAGAGCTCGGATTACATCCTGCATGTTTGCAATTGATAGCAGTTGCGAGCTGATCGCATCTACCAGCACAAATAAGTGATGGTGGCGTTGGCAATTGATAGTGCCCGGTGGCAGTCCTGCGGACGCTCTGCGGACGGACGGGGCCCGGTTTCCGTTTCGTCACAAACGGCGTGTCGGCACGTCGGCGTGTCGGCCGTAGACAAGGGGGCGTTCGTGGTGAACGCTCCCTGTCTGCCCGAAGCCACTAGATGCCCGTGGTGTTTGAGCCTTCAAACCGTTCCACTGCGGCAATCGAGATCCGAATTGTTCCGCCAATGTGCAGTGCTTCGAGCCGCCCTAACGCCACTTGTCGATATACCACTCCAACGTGGCAATCCCACCGCGCAGCGACATCCTTGACCGACATGTAGTGGGCAGCCATTGCTCGACCGTATCGCAAGGGCGCCGAGGTGGCGTCAACGAAGAGGTCGGTCACGGCGACAGTTTGAGCAGCTCACCAGCGTCGTCGCCGCTCGACCTCCCTAACTGGCAGCTCTGAGATTTTGAGTGGTCGCCCGATCGACGGTCTCACATTTTCTGGAGTGATCCGCTCGTCTTCGATCTTTTGCTCAATAATGCTGACGAATAACGCCTTCTCTGGTTGTTCGCGCAACGCATCCAGCAGTCTTGTCGTGATCTCCTGGAGTCTGCGGACCTCCAATTCTGCGGCCTGAAGACGTTGTTGCGCTGTGGCAGCTCGGTACCCGCACCAAGTCCTCAGGATTTCATGGGTAGGACGTACTTCCTCGATGTAGATCTTGTATTCGAACTGGGCGTCGCTGCTTCTTTTGGATATGCGACTACGGATCTCTCGCTCCTCCTCAAGCACAGCATCGAGTACGGGGTCTGGACTTTTTCGGCAGGCGGATTCGGCAATCAGCAGCGCAGCCTGCGGAGACATAAGGGTTAGGCCACCGAGTTCAAACGCAGCAAATTCTGCTAGAGCGTCGACAGGAATGTCGGCGGCTTCGTGGAGAGCTTGCGAGTTGTGTAGCTCCACGGCGTCGCGCACTGGTTTCCAGTTGAGGGTCGCGGCATCAGAGGGAATGAGCCATCGAAACACCTCTCCAACTGCGCTGGATTCGGGATCGGTGATGGCCTCGGCCCGCAGTCGCGCCCAGTCGGACATCAGCAGGTCATACTGTTCGACGCCTTCCCATCGGACCCGTAGTCGTTTTTCAGGGATGTTCTCGATTGTCCCGGCCTTGGTCCCGTCGAGAAACTGGACATCGGCTCTGAAACTTCGCACTTGCTGGTGGATCGTTAGGATCCGGACCCGTTCGGAAAGAGCGTCATCGTTAACTCGGTACGCCCACTCTTCATTCGCTTCAGCGGTCATCGCCTTGACCTGCTTGGGTGGTCGGGCCATTTCATCCCTCGATGGTCCACAGGCGCGTCGATTGATGCAACTGACCATCTGTGTGTTTGAGACCGGTAAGTTCGGTTCGGGTGATGCTGGCCGGTTGCGGCATGCGATGATACCCACTCAGCGCTCTGGTTCGACCGACCCGACCCAAGTGCTTTGCCGTCATTTCCAGATGGGTCTCGGGAACGGATTGTGACCATCTCGACACCCTCCGACCACAAGAATGGTTTAGCCTTGACTAAAGTAGGAGGAGTTGACGCAGGGCGAGAGGTCGTTGCGAGCGGCTCTTGGTACACGATTTCGTACGCCGTTCGCCGCAACGGCGATTCGCCTGCGAAAGCGGTCATGCAGTATCTGCGTGAGGGCGGATGGCAGCACGGATACGACAAGGGGATGGAGGCCGACGAACAGGTCAATGCGTACGCCAGGCTCATTCGAACGATGGAATGCTACGCAGACCTGGGCGAAGGAGACCATGAAACATCCATGAATGCTCTCTGCGACGGTCTGTTCGAATTCAAAGCCAGGTCGGCACGAATCTCGTTCTACGACACACCTGGCGACGGAACATTCGAACCCAAATCACGTCATCAGTACCCAGACGACGCCGATTGCTTGGATTCACCGACCTGGTTCATACCCGACCTCGACAGTGAAATTCGGCTCTGCAGCGGGTGGCCCAAGGATAGTAGAACTACCAAACCCTCAGACATCAACTTTGCTCGATCGGTACGAACGGAGGACCTTGAGTATGACTGATCACGTCGTTCCAATGACAGAGATTGAGCGGTACCGTTCGACGCCAGAGGGCCGCGCCGAGTTGGCCGCCGTGGACCTTACAAGCCTGGTGGCAAGAATACTGATGCGCGCAAAGGTAATCTCACCGGTATCCCAGAAAGAAGTATCAGAAATTCTTCGTGTAACTCCTGGACGAGTTTCTCAGGTCTTATCCGGGGACGGAAATGTGACCGTAGCTGCTCTCGCAAAGTACATGAGTGCGTTCGGATATAACCTCGGTCTCACAGCGACTCCGATCTCTGAGGAATACCCACCACTGGAAATTGCTGCCAGAACCCGCAATCGTCCGGTCGAGAAACGTTCAACGGTAGAGGAGGTCGCTGTATCAGTTCTGTCGCGTGCGCACCGAGCAGGCAGCTGGACGGTGGTGACCAGCACGGAGAGCCGTGGAGCAGTATGGACGTCAAACAAGGTCTTTGAGTCATCGGGATCTTCGCGATCGACGACCGTCTGGAGCGAAAAGACATGGTGCAAGCGATGACCGACACTCGTCCAATCGACCTGTCCGGAGTTGGGCATTATCAGATTCAGTTCCTCGAGCGATCAGTCAAAGCTCGCGAAGCCTACGATGCGGATGATCTTAAGCGAAGTCTTCTACAAAAGGAGCACGACGAAGATTCCGTAGCGTACAAGGTCGGTGCCCAGTCTTTGACTGATCTAGGTGTTATCAAATTGAGAATCAGAATGATGACTGAGACCGATGAGATGATGGCGACCGTGGATCAGGTAACTGAATGGCATCTAAAAGACGACGAAGAGCTCTCGACCGAACAGGTGAAAGATTTCTTGACACGATTCGGGATCCAGCGCGCCTTACCGATTGTCGTCAGCGCACTCGCTGACCTTGCTAGAGCCGTCGATGCAACGCCAGCGGGTCCCCCGCAGATTTCGAGGATGAAATCAAGCGCATGATTGCCGATTACAATTCCTCGCCTGACAAACCTGCTCCAGATGAAGACGAATACCACACATCTTCAAACTGATCGAGCAACCGCGCACTTTCACGCCGCACAACAAAGCGAAATCTACTCCGCCCTGCTCGCTATGATTTCCAGACGTAGTCGACGCGGTGTGGGTCGAGTCCGTCGCGGCCTCTGCGGTCAGTCGGTTTGACGGTGAGGTGGTCGACGACGGATGCGTGCGGCGCCGCTCGGTTGATACAGCTGTTGAGTCGCCGCAATCGACTGCCTCGAAGTAAGATCGCCAGTGCGCGTCTATTCCCCGCCGGTTCGGGCGCGCATGGCCCATCAGCCCTCTGGTCGCCGCCAAAGCTGATGGGCCACCACAGATTGCGTGTCTCATCCTTGGTCGGATCTGGGACGCGTACGGTCCGTCGACACGCTGCCACACAGAAGCCGACGGGCCACCCGCACAAGCGTGCCGCAGATCGGCGCGCTCGGCCCGTCTCCTGTGTCTCACAGGCGTTTGTCACAGGAGCGGGCCATCCGGGGTGTGCAGGACTCCGTTCACTCGCACAGGAATCGGCGGCCCTCCCGTGTCGCCGGCAGTCCGGCGGCGGATCTCGTCGAGGATCTGCTTGTTCGACAACTGCTGCAGGGACATCCGAATCGGCGACAGCGGCACATTTTCTTCCTCGGTCATGTACCCGGCGGCAATCAGCACCTCCGGCACAGGGGTGTCGAACAGAGCTGCTACGCGCCGCAGTACGTGCGGAGTGGGGGATCGTGCGATCGTCGTCCATTGGCGCATCAGAGAGGGATAAATCCCCATTGCCCGTGCAGCCTCTTCTGGGCTCTGGTAACCGCGGGCGGAAATCTGGTCTTTGACCCACGCTGCGAATCCTGAAGGCATGGCTGTCATTTTCCCATGAATCGTTCGTCCCTACGCGTAGCGAATCACTCTGAGAGAGCGTGCGGTGAACTGCATGGCGATGGGACATCAAGGGCTCATCGACGTGCACGGCCCGCAAGGAGCTGACACTCGCACACACTGGCGGGCCGCTCGAACTGCATGCCGGGTTTCGGGAAGTGGGTTCCCGGTGTGCACGGCCCAGCCGGGGCGGTGGGAAGAGTCGACCTGGCCGAGCCTCTGGAGATTTCTTCGGCGCCTCACCCCTCGGATGTTTACGACCTCGCCACTCCGGGCATAATGACGTCGATCTGCCGGTGAGTCGAACCCCCAAACTTTCGCTCCCGGTGGATCGCTCTGGGCATGCCGACCTCTGCCGGGTCGCATGCCAAGGCTCACCCGGTGCGTTACTGACGAGCCGCCGGGTGAGCCGCCCAGGTTGTGTGCGCACCTGCATAGTCCGCCGGAACGATCGACGGAGGTCGGAGCACGCGGTCCGGCCAGACGCACTAACCTGTAGGCGGTTCGGGATCCCAGGACAGTGAAAGATGCAGTCGCTGATGGTAAATAGCGTTTATCGCACGGAATGCCGACGCTGTGGAGCGCTGGTGTACGACGGTGTGTGGATCCCGCCGGTTGAACGGCTGCGTCTCCAGCATGATCACCGCGACGTGTGTCCGGCCGATGTGATTCCCATCGAAAGAGTGCCGACAACCACGAAGATCCCCGCCGGGAACGCGGTTGGTAGCGCACGTCCAGCGTAGGTAGTGAACGGCAGGGCGAAGTCGGGGGTAAGGGCAGTACAGCGGCTACCATTCGGTTACCGTGACATGTATTGTCGAGATGTAAATGCTCGGCGGAGACGTCGGTGTTCACCGGCCCCGTCGGTCCCCTCTTTGTGTGGCCGTCGGGGCTGCTTCGATTCCAGGCGTTTACAGAAATGCGGTAGTTACCTGTCGCAACTATCTGTGACTCAATGAAGACTGGCATCCTCGATCACCGCCGCGTAAATTCTCGACGGCGGCATCACCCGACTCCGTACTCGGGTATGGCGTGCGCCCCGCCGGTTGAGACTCCCATCCCGCCCGGCGGGGCACCACGAACTGCGCTCCCACTTCTCTGCGGCAGTGGGAGTGCATCGCCTCGCCGGGGCCTCGCAAGTCACGCTGCTTTTTCTCGGTGAGGCCATCTGAGGCTGCGCGTCGATTCCGTCACGGTTCCCGGCGCGCACAAGGCTCACCGGCGTGCTGATCACACTCTCGTCGGTGGGCCTTTTTCGGTGTGTGAGTTAGCTCCCAACGATGCCAGCAAATCGATAGGCTTGGGTAATCTCCTGTTCGAGAACCTGCGACAGGGGAAGGTTATGGTTCAGCTACGAAATTTGGGAGCGGGTGCCAAAGACTCGTTCTGGTCCGGACTGCTGGTCGACGCATCGTTGGTCGCCTCGTGCATTGGCGGCTCGATTGCCCTGGTTGCGTGGATCGGCTGAGGTCGTCTGCGGTTCATATGCGTTGAGTCGACCGAGCGAACATTGAAATGGAGATGTCATGAAACGGTTAGCGTTCTGTCTCGGAACTGGCGCTTTTATCGCTGCCGTCGCAACTCGATTGCTCAGCTCACTGGTCACAGCTCAGCCGCTGGGGGTACCCCTCGGCCATCGTCGCGTCCGCTGACTTATCTTGCCCCACCCCACCGTGCAGATCGGGAGGGTAAGGGAAGCCCAGCGCCGCGGCTGTTCATGAAACGCGACCGGGATTTAGGCGCGGCTCGGTGTTGCATTCGTCATAAAATGACAACTCGTTCGAGATCCGCGAATTATGACCTGCGTGCGCAACGACGTGTTGAATCCGTCCAATGAGGGTGGGGGAATTTTGTTGCGGGTCGCAATCTGACGCCCGGTAACGGCTTGGTAAGGTTCCTCCCTGCATTCCGACCATCAACCCCGGAATGCACCCGGCCCGCCGTCGCTGCCACACAGAAGTCGGCGGGCCGCCCATTCTGCGCGCCGATTCCTTTCAGCGGGCGGCGGCGCGCATCGGCCCACCTGGCCGGGGCCGAAGATCGGCCAGGTGGGCTGCCCCTAGCTGTGCACCGTCCAGTGCAACGGTTGCGCAAGGCCAACCTATAGTGCGCTCGCAGTCCCACTCGTCGGTGAGCCTCTCGAACGCCGAAAGGCCCCCGACCCCACCACTGCATGCGATGAGGGTGGGGGCTTTGTCGTCCGAGTCATTCGACCCAGTATTTGAATCCGACTCGACGTGTGACGCCGAACGATTGACCGGCCCACATGTACAGATCGACAACCTCGCCGTTGGCTACGTCGATGGTTATCTCGCCGCTGCGCTGGTACTCGGTGTATGCGTTCGGGAGGTTGACGACTGCGGTGGTGCCTCGTTGCACGCCGCCGACGTACGCCGCGATGTTGACGTTGCCCGACCAAGTCCAGTAGACCGGCCCAGCGAACTTGAACTTGGCACCCGTTTTCGTGCCGCGCATTTGCACGCCGTTGCTCACGATCGTGCTGCCTGGGTACGTCGCTGTATCGGCAACCCACCCTGTGGTTTTGGCTGGTGTGGTGCTGCCGGTTTGGTTCTCGGCGGTGAGTGTTGCACCCGATGTCGTGAACGTGGTGATGCTTCCCTCAGAAATGATGTCGACGACAGTGTTCGTGTTGACGGTCGGCGATGGTTTCACTGTCGAGGTCGACGCGATGTCGATAGTCGTCTCGCCCGCAGTGGTGGGCGATGGGATTACCATCGCACTGGAAACGATGTCGATGACGGTCTCGGTGTTGATCGTCGGTGACGGTTTGACCGAACTGGTGGATGCGATGTCCACGACGGTGTTCGTGCCAACGGTCGGAGACGGTTTCACTGTGGTTCCGGAAACGATGTCGACGATCGTCTCGGAGTTCACGACGTCGATGATCTGAATCGTCTCCGACACGACGTCGACGACACTCTCTGTGTCGATCGTGACGGACGCGCTGACCGCCGGTGTCGAGATGACGTCGATGACGGTCTCGGAGCGATGCCACGGCACACCGATCACGACACCTGCCGAGATGATGTCGATGACAGTTTCGGTGGACACGCGGACGACTAGCTTCGGCGCCGGAGGAAATGGGACCGTGCCCTCGTCGATGCCAGGGAACCGGGCTGCTCTGATGTCCGGTCCTGGAAAGCGGGCTACCCCGACGTCCGGGGCCGGGAACCTCATGGCTTAGGCCGGGAGCGCGTACGGGATGGTCACCTTGTGGTTGACCTTGGCTTCGCCGGACGGGCTGATGATGATGTCCGGATTGTCGATCACCTCGACCAGCGTCGAACCGTTCCACCGGGTCATGTGGGTGTACGTGTTCGCGGCGACCGGGAACGTCATCTGCGACCACACCACGACGCCGAGCGCCGCCGCGGCGGGAGTTGCAGTCTGGCGTGCGTACGAGCCGCCTGTCGCCTCGTTGGCGGTGCCCGCGGGGCCAGGACTGCCAGTGTGGAGCCCGAAGGTCGAGCCGAGTGCTGCTGCGGATGTCGCGATGCTGTTGGCGGTTGCGACGGGGCATACAAGTGCCATGTCAGAATCCTTCGTCTAGAGGGCGTTGAGCGGATCCTTTGATCCACTCGTAGTCGTCGGTGGTTTCGGTGTCGCCGTTCGGGTATCGGACCCAGACGGTGAAGGTGTCGCCGCTGTCGATGTCGGTGAGTTCGGCTGATTCGATGCGCCAACTCACCTTGTTTCCGAGGATCGAGGTGGCCGGCCATGTCGGGCCGTCGTCCCAGATGATCTCGATGACCGTTCCGGCAGGTATCGGTCCTTCGTCTCGGATACGCGAGAAGATCAAGTCGCCGGTGGTGATGCTCATGACGTCGCGCAGTGGTTCCCATCCGATCATGTGTTCACCTCCTCTGCGTCGATGGCGTCGTTCATCGCGTGCGCCTCCGTTTCGATGGCGGCCCAACCGGCGACGATCTCGTCGCGGTACGCCTGCTCTCGTGCAGCACTGGACTTGAGAGCGAGCGCCATGGCGTCGACATCGCCGTCGAGGATCCCGCTCTCGGCGATCGTGAGACACGCGAGATAGTGCCACTCGGCGTCAGTGCGCACTTCGATCGGCGGCCAACCGCGGAAGTAGTCGATCGGCGGATACTGCGGGTCCTCGACAAGAGTTGTGGTCACAGTTGCCTCCTAATTCTCCTCGGTACTGATCTTGCTGACCGACAGGCCATTCCATTCGCTACCGCCGAACACACCGCGACCGATCGCGGCGTTGACCCACAGTTCGACGTAGTAGCCCGCGGACGGAACCGTGAACGGCATGTGAACCGCTCGCGTGTTCTGCTCGCCGGTGTCGAATATGGACGTGCGTTTGAAATGCTCAGACCCGTTGGGCGCATACACCTTCAACGTCAAGCTGATCTTTTTCACGCCGATGTTCAGGAAATCGAAAGTCGCTTGACCGTCGGCTACCCATAGCCCTTTGGACCCGAGGATGAACGATCCGTTGGTCATGGTTGCGCCCACGACAGGTCCGATCTGGTTCGACATCGGATACTTCACCGAGCCGAGCGAGAGTGAGGTTCCGCCGTTCGCGTATGCGTGGGCGTAGCCGATGACACCTTCGAGCTTCTGGGTCCTGGACTGCAGCCCAGCCAATTCGGTTTGAGTGTCGGCTACGCCCCCACCGAACAGCTTGATCTTCTTCGTCGACTCGGTAACATCGCCAAGGATCTCGCTCTCGTACTCAGCGCGAGTCTTGTCCGCCCACGCAGCGATTCCTCCGAGTCCGTCGAGCATCCCCGCCGGATACGGCCGGGTCGGGTCAGGTGACGTCATCTCTGCAGCTCGCTTTCCAGATCTGGAGGAATCGTCGGGGGTGGACGTCCCGGTGCGTGATTCTCGATCCACAGCAACAGTTCTCGAATGAACCGGATCGCGGAGTCGAGCAGCTTCGTCTTGTGCTCGTTCTCCGCCTCGAGAACATCGATCCGAGCTTCGAGTTTGCCTACCCGCTCCGATAGTGGAACGAGTAGATCGGTTGCGGTCTGTGCGATGATCTGCGCCGCTTCTACGCCGATCTTCCCCGACTCGGAATCGATCTTCCCGATGTCGGCCTTACCTTTCCGCCGGCCGATCAGCCACGCGACGATTGCAAGCAGGAAGGTGCTGACGCCGATCGTGTCGTACCACTCTTGCAGCCACGTCACGCGCTCAGCCGATGAAACTGGCGGATTCGGGATCGCCCTTGGTTCCTGCGGCGAGAGCCTTCAGAATGCACAGGACGGCAGCGAGCCCGGAGATGGATGCGACACTCGCCCAGTCGACGCCTGGAAATCCGAGCGCACCGGCACCGATCGTCGCCAACGCGGTCTGGGCTGCGGTGGCAACAGTTCGTTCGGCGGTGTCGGCCCAGAACTTGGATGTAATGAACTTGCTCATGTCAAAGTGCTCCTGTCAGTGCGCGATTGGAAAGTGCTGGTCCGGTCCGTCCTGCGGGCGCAGGGCAACGGTCCCTGTAGGCGAGTAGAAGATGTCGCCACGTTCGAAGTGCTGGACGATGTCGCCGTTGGCGAGAGCGATTTCGTCGGAGGTGGGCCAGCCGAGTTCACCGTTCTCGAAGTCGGCTCGCCGCCACGTCGCGAGGATCAGGCCGTGGACTCGGTGCCCGGTCTGTCCGTACTTGCGGTAGAGCGGTCCGCCTTCGAATCCTTGAACGTCGCCCCACGCGTTGCCATCCGGTCCGGTGAGGACGGTGTGGTCACCGATCGGGTAGCCGAGTGGTCCGTTCTCGTAGTCACGGTTTGCGTAGGCGCCGAGTAGCAGCGTGGGGATAGCCTTCGCGCCGGTTTCAGGTGACCAGTAGATCGAGCCGTTCTCGAATTCGGCGAACTTGCCACCCCGGGTGCGGCAGTCACTTTCACCTTGCGTGATCCGCTTCCCGAGCCAGGAGCCCTCAGCGCCAATGCGCTTGTACTCCTCGTCGATCGCGTTGAGTACGACCGGCTTGACCGGTTCCGGTGCGAGGTACTCGGCGAGGATCTGCTTGGCGAACCACCACGGGAATCCGAGACCGAGGTCGGTGTGATTTCCGATGCCGAGAATCTTGGTGACGTAGGCGTGGTCGGCGATACCGGATCCGCGCCGGTACCGTCCCCCGCCCTCGGCGAGGATCTCGGTGGCGATGGTGCCCTTGCGTCGGCAGACTTCGAGGGTGAGCCAGACGGCTACACGGATGTCGTCGGCGCGTGCCATCCACTGTGCCTCGGTCCATGCTGCGCGAGATCCGGCGAAGCACAGGTTGTACGAAGACGGGTTTACGTTGAGCACCGACCAGGATGCGTAGTCGTCGTCGACGACGTGGCAGACGATGCCATCGCGGATGATGTCGTGATAGCTCGCGTTGTTCGCGGGGTTGCCACAGAACCCGGCGAGTTGAACGGCCGAGGCGTTGCCTTCCTCGGTATGCCAGTAGGCGTTGGTGACCGCGGCGCCAAAGCGACTCGATCGTGAATTGCTGAGCATGAAGCGGGCATCGAATGCCGGTGTGGTGAGTGTCATTGGTTGTGCTCCTTCTGGGCAATCGGGTGTGCGGTGCCCTCGGCTTTGATGGCGTCGAGGGCGTCGGTAAGTTCGTCGCGCAGTTCTTTGGGCATTTGGCGCACAAGGTCTTTCGCTTCGGTTCGCGGCGGGTCGGGTTCGTCGATCGGGACCCACTTGCCGAGGCCTGTCATCCAGTGCTCCTCGGTTTGCGGCAGTCGCAGCTTCAGCGTCGGCTCGGCCATGTGTCCGCACTCGTCGCACTTGAGTCGGGCGCCCAAGTCGTGCAGTCGTTTCGACATCAGTCGGTAGTAGACGAATGGGAGCATCGCCAGCGCGCCGCGTAGTTCGGGCATCGAGACGAACATCCACCAGAACATCTCTTCCGGATCGTCGAGGTTGCAGCTCTCGCGTTGCGGTATCTCGTCCGTTTTCATCCCATGACCCCCAGTTCCTTGAGTTCGGATTTGCCGTTGGCGATCTCGGCCATCAGGCGCAGGATCGGATCTTGTTGGAGCTTTTCGCCGCCGAGGGTGATGGCGAAGTCCGCTGCGCGGTCCACGCCCCACGAGAGGGTTTTCTTCGAAACTCGTTCGACGTGCATGCGTTGGGTGATGTCGCCTGGAATCCGGGTGACGACGCGGTCGCCCTTGCCGAAGTGGCCGATGCCGGGTGCTCCGATGACATACGGTGCGGCGTTGCCGATTTCCATTTCTCCGGCGAAGATCGTGCGTGTTTCGAATGCGCCGGCACGGAGCACGGCAAGCGAGTCGAGGGTGTACGCCTTGCCTCCCGAGGCGATGAAGAACTCGAAGTACCGGAAGTCGCCGGAGACTTGGGCACGCCGCAAGAGCTTGACGGCAATCCAAGCGAGCACAGTGTTTTCGTAGAACGGGGCAAGGATTCGGTCGATTGATCCGCCGATGCTGCCGAATTGCAACAGATTTCCGACGACATCGAATATCCCTTGCACGAGTGCACCCATGGTTTCGTTCACGCCCGGCATCGAGTGGCCACCGGTAACGAGCTGCACGGCACGCGCTGGTCGCTGTTTGAAGCTCGACCTGAGCACCCCCGGACTGTCCGGCGGGTAATACACGTACGGCACACGAGGATCGGTGAGCCGTTTACCCGGGATTCGGTAGTCGCCGACCACTGGCATATCTGTGATGGTCTCTTCGATGTTCTCGACGAAATCCTCGGTGTAGGAACGGATGGCGCGCACGAGACCGTCGAACCATGTGCCGCCGTTGGCAGTTCCGGCGTGCACTCCGGACTTGTCTTCGATCCACACCACGAGTACGCCGTGACGCAGCTTCGCGCCCGGCCATGGCAGCGGGTCGCCGGTGAACCAGCGGCGCCACTGCAGCGAGAGCTCGGAGTCGGCGAGGATCGCTTGCGCCGCTTCGTGCCAGTACTTGAATCGGGATGTGAGCCTGGCCCACGGAACACCGGTGGCGAGCCAGTCCATGAAGCTGCCGGGCTTGACGACGACTGTCCAGGTGGACATGTCGAAGCCCTCCCACCACGACGAGGGCTTGAGCGGGTCGTCGGGGAAGGTGAGGATCGGGTTGTTCTCGCGGCACAGGTTGATGTGCAGCGCGCCGAGCAGCACCCACGGCGAGGGGCCCGCGAGACCAAACACCTTGATCGGCTGGAACGCCGCCGGCATGGTTGGTGTAGCCCAGAGCAGTTTCGTCTTCAGTTGCTCGAAGTCCGAGAGGAACGTCGCGGTGAGAACTGAGTGACCGAGTTCGTCGGTCTGCACGTCGGTCTCCTCGAGGAGTCCGGACCATCGGTCGCCCATGTAGTCGACCGAGACGATGACGTTTCGTTTCTCGCCGCGTTGGATGCGGCCGTACATGTCGTTGAGCCACTGCGCTTGTGGCATCGAGAAGTCGATCTTCAGGGTCCCGACGCCGGTGTCGCAGTCGGGGTCCTCCCATGACGCCTCGTCTTCGCATTCGACGATGTGCACGAGGTCGGCGTTCGCGCCGGTCCACAACCGCACCACAGGCGCTGTGCGCCGCTCGCGGTCGAGTTCCCACTGCCGCTGCTCGGTGGCCTCCCAGATCGCCTCGCACTGTTCCTTGAGGCTGAGAGTGAAGTCGACACTCACAAGAGTTCACCTCCCCACGGTTTCGGCCACAGTCGCGGTTGATGCAGCTCGGCGCGGGCACCTCCGGCGGGTGCGCCGGTATAGCTGATGGGCAGTTTTGTGCGCGGGGTGTACGGCGGGATCTTGTGCATGAAGTACTCGCGGCCGCCGTTCTCGCCGAGCAGGTTCGTTCCCGACCAGGATTCGAGCATCAGCTTCATCGGGTCGTAGTTGATGCGCGCCCCGGCATGGACGGAGTCGATCGGTAGCAACGGCACGATCCGGTTCGGATACTTGCCGCCCGGGACCCGCTTGCCTTTCTTGCCATCCCAGGAGAAGTCCGGGATGTTCCACTGCGCCCGGGTGAGCACCCAGGTTTGCATCATCGGGATCGGCGTTGGATTTGCCACTTCGATGAAGCCGGACGCCGCGGTCGTCGTCGCTTCGAAATGGGTGACCTTCGTCCGTCCTTCCCAGAACGGTTGAGCAGACCGGACTTTGTAGATCGGGTTCAGGTACTGCTCTTCTTCGAGTGTCGGATCGAATTCCGGTGCGAGGTCGGTGTCCTCGTATCTTTGGATGAACAGACGCCGAATGTCGCGTTTGGACTTGATGACGATCCGAGCGAGCTGCTCGTCTTTGTCGTACTCGTCGGGGGCGTCGGTGATCATCTGATCCATCAGCCCGTCGAGTTGCTCGATGTCCATGCCGCCTTCGTCGCCGAAGAGGTGGAATCCGAGGGCCACGTCCCGCCACGGGTACGTGCGGGATTTGAACGAACCGCCACGCTGGCGAGCGGCGCGCTTCCATTCACTGCTGATCGGTGCCCCGTAGATCCCTTGAACCTGGCCGGCCGCCAGGGTGATTCCCTGGCGGCCGGCGTTGCGTCCAGCAACATCGAGGCGGTGACCGTTCGCGCCGACGATCCAAATATCTGCCACGTCAGCCTCCGTAACGCATGATGGCGGTCCGCTGACGGCTCGCCTGATCGCGCTGCCAGGAATCCTGGTCAGCGATCACTTGGTTGTTGTTGTTGACGATCTGCACCCGAGGGCCGCCACCGACGCCAGCACCGACGAGTTCGTCGACCTTGGAGATGTTGGATTCGGCGATCTTCCAGTGCGCGTTCTTGAGCACGGGTTCGGGCTCGTTGAGTCCGTTGAAACCGAACTCGCCTGGCATCAGCCAGCCGCCGGTGTCGAACAGAGAGGTGTTGTCCACCAACTCTTTACCGCGGCCCATCATGCCCGCGTACTTCGACGGGAACGCGCTGCGCTGCACAGCTTGCGCCACAGCACCGGGATCCATGGTTTCCCAGTTCTGCGGGAACTTCTCGTAGAAGAGTTTCGCGCTCTCGAACGGATTCATCCGTTGTTCGAGCGTGCCCCACTCCGGGAAGTTCTGCTGCTGGAAGAGTCCGGTCGAGCTGCCGTTGGATCCGACAGCGTCATGCGGAAGCAGCAGCGATGCAGGCAGTCCCGCGTTGGCGAACATCTTCAGCGGATCTCCGACCTCCACGAGGGCGGTCGCTTCACCGATCACAGCAGCGGACTCGGGAAGACCCATATCCTTTGCTGCACGTGCGATCTCGTACGCGTACAGATCGTGACCTGTGCGCACCGTCGTATCGACCGGGTCTTTTGTGCCGGCAACGATCGCGGCGTCCGCCTCGGCATTGGACATCGTCTCGGACTGTGATGTCGTCGACGATGTCGTGCCCGGCGTGATCGTGTACCGGTCCGCCAGATCCAGCCATTCACCGACGCCGAAGATCTCGATCGCGGAGTCCGCCCAGATCCCGGCAACGTCGGTGAACATCGTCTTGATTCGATCCCTCGCCGAGAACACCTTTTGCTTCTCCGGCGAGGTGGTCGTTTCCGTCGTCGTGGAGGTGGTGCCCGCTAGCGCCGACGTCGACGCCCCTGTCGATTCAGGGCTTTCCGGGGCAGCATCCACGTCCGGAGCGGAATCGCCGATAGAGGCCGATGTCCGCGTGTGAACGTGGTCCTGATGACCGGAATAGTCCGCAGCGAAATAACTTCCGCTCGAATCAGCGCTTCGTCCAGCCCATCCGATCTTCTGCCCGGTGTTCGGGTTCTGCCAGATGATCTGCTCAAGGCCGTCCGACTTCGGAGCGATCGACAATAGCCACTCGGCATATGCCTGCATCTTGTCCACGGGACCTGACCAGTCGATGCCACGATTGAGGTGATTGGGATTGGGCGCGTAGCCCGCCTCTCCTCGATCGCTCTCCTGATGGCCGGGATAGGTACTCGGCTGCAGTCCGTACGTCGACCCCAGGATGGTCACCCAGTCAGGGAATCCTGCCGACCCGTAGCTGATGCTGGATCCGGTCGGGAGGCCGTACGGCTCACCGACGCCGCCACCGCCCGAGGATGCACCTGACGGAGCCGATGTCCCCTGAGTGCCCGATGCGCCGGACGGAGACGACACGCCAGTGTTCTGGACACCGTTGCCTGCGCCCGAGTTCTGCGCCGGGGGTGTCCAGTTCGTTCCGCCGAACACCTCGGGATTGACCGGTGCGGGCGTCTGCGGTGTCGTGGGGACCATGCTCCAGTCCCGGTAGACATCGACCGGCTTGCGCTGATTTGCTCCGGCCTGAATGCCGCCCAGCACGCCGCCGCCCGCGAACTTCGGCAGGTCCGGAAACATCGTGTGCAACTCGGCCGCGGTCGGCGTCCAGCCGGCATTGAGCGCGCCGACGAGTTCGGATCCACCGTTGGCCATGGCCTGGGCGTTGACCACCCCTTCATCCGTCGAGACGAGTGCAGTGGGCATGCCCCATTGATCGATGCCGAGGATCGAGTCGGATGTCGGCGTGCCAGGTCCCCAGAGCGTGCCGTCCTTCCGGCGACCTGCGATGCCTCCGCTAGCGAGCAGCGGCAGGTCGGGAAAGTTGATCTCGGGACTGACCTGGACACCCGCGATTTTGGCTGCCGGGATCTTGAAGTTGTTCCACTTGTTGATGACCCAGTTCAGTGCATTCTTGAATGCCTCCTTGATGCCATCCCACATGCCGCTCACGGCAGATGTGATCCGGCCCGGGAGTCCGGTCACAAATCCAACGACCTCGTCGAACTTTCCGACGACCCAATCCTTAGCCGCGCCAGCGGAATCGAGGATGCTCTGCCACATTCCGGACGCGCTTGCAGCGATTCGTCCAGGCAGTCCCGTGACGAAGTCGACGAGTTCGTTCCACTTTCCGACGATCCAGTCCTTGACCTGGGTGACCTTGTCTCCGATCGCACCGAATGCCTGCTTGAGGAGTTCCCACCCTTCCTGCAGTTTGCCCCAGGCCCAGTCCCAGGTGGCGGTGATTCCACCCCACACTGCGTCCCAGATCGTTTGAAGCCATGTGGTTTTCGTGGCGATCAGTACGACTGCGGCGATGAGTAAGCCGATGCCGACGACGATGAGCATTACCGGGTTTGCGGACATGATGACGTTGAACGCCAACTGGATTCCGGACCAGATTTTCGTTGTCGCGGAGGAGAGTTTCGAAGCGACGTCGAAGTCCTTGACTGCCGACACGCCCTTCTTGACATTGTCTGCGAGTCCGACCGCTGTGTCCTTGGCGGAAACGAAACCATCCTTGAGGCCCATGGCGCCCTCTTTGACGGAATCGAATGCGCCCTTGGCCGTTTCGAATCCAGCAACAGCGCCGCCCATACCGGTCATACCGGCGATGGCGCCGAGCATCGAGCCTTCGTTCTCGTCGAGCATGCCCGTGAACTCGCCGAGGATCGGCATCACGTTGTCGCCGAGCATCGAGGTGACGTTCTCTTCGAGGCCACGACCGAAGCTCTGCATCGCCGCGAGCGGACCTTGATTCATGGTGTCCGAGGCGGATTCGAGGCTGCCCTCGAATCCGATCATCGAATCGCCTGCGCCGCCCATGGCTTCGAGGAATGCCGGGATCTCTGCCTTGTTCAGGTCTTCGAGCGGGGTGCCGAAGAGGGCGATCGCCGCCTCGGCTTGCTTGGCCGGATCCTCGACGGAGAGTAGACCGTCGACCATTTGCTGGAAGGCGTACTTGCCCTGTTCGCCGCCGATCAGCAGATCGTTGGCGACCAGCTGCGCGTCCAGACCCAACGATTTGAGGGCGTCCTGCGCCCCCTGGTCTCCGAGGTCGGAGGCCTTGATGCCGGTCTCTTTGAGTGCGTCACCGACTTTGTCCATGGCGATCGCGCCCTCGGCGGATGCGTTCACCAGCATGCCGAACGCCTCTTGACCGTTGAAGCCGAGCGAGGAGAAGAACGTGCCGTACTCGCCCATCAGCTCGGGCAGCTCTTCGCGCATCGCAGGGCCGACTCGCTGCGCCGCTGCGGTCATCAGGTCGAACGCTTCTGTGGAGTCCTTCGCGAGACCGTTGTTGACCAACTGCGCAGCGGACTGCACCGACTCGGAGACGTCGGTGTCGAAGATGTCCGAGAACTTCATCGCCGACGCGGAGATCTCGCCGAGCGCTTTCTCACCTTCGAATCCGGCCACAGGGAATGCGACCGCGACGGACTGCACCGCGAGCGCAGCATCTTCCATCGAGGTGCCGAGACCCTGCGCGTACAGCGATCCCGCTTCCTTGCCGTACTCCTTGGCCAGGTCGCCGGTGGCGCCCATCTGCGCAGCCATCTTGTCGAACGTGGCACCGTTCTCGAGGGACTTCATCCCGAGGTCGACGGCACCGCCCAGCCCGGCTGCACCGGCAGCGAACCCCGCGAGTTTCTTCGTGCCCGAGTCCAGTCCCGAGAACAGTCCCTTGAGGCCACGTGTTGCACTCTCGGCGGAGTCCGCGATGTCGTCCGTCGCGTTCGCTGCACGCTCTTCCGCCTCGGAGAGATTGCGCGTGGCCTTGTCGGCATCGCGCATCGCCGCAGCTTCTTTGCGCTTCGCAGCTTCGAGTCGCTCGGTTGCTGTCGCCAGCCGCACGGTGTCGGTGACACCGTCGTCGATGAGCTTCTGCAGGGTCTTCTCCGCGAGGCCCCGTCGGCCAGTGGCGTCAGCGACTTTGTCGGTCGCCTTCGCCAGCGACTCCGAAGCCTTCTCGACCTGCGCTCTGGCACCAGCGATACCACCCGCGATACCTTGTCCTGCCGCCTGGCCGGCCGCCTGACCGGCAGTGCGCATCGGCCCGACGATCTGACTGGTCATCTGGCCGGTTGCGCCCTGCATAGAGGGGATGACTTGCAGGGTTGCCCAGCCGATTGAAGCCACGTCGACCTCCTATTTAGTTGTTGTGCGCTCGCTTGGCGAGGAGTGCTTGGTTGCGTGCCTTCGCCCGCTCGTACGTGCCGACCTTGCGGCTGGCGCGGCGCGCTCGGATCGCCTTGTTGCGGTCTTCGCGGCGCGGATGGTCCTTGGGCCGCTTACTCTTCGGCGCGTTCACCCGAGCGTGAATCAGCCAGTTGTCGGCGAGCAGATGGTCGGCGAGTGTCCACGGCATGGTGCCGCCGTTGTCGGAGATCGCCAGCGCCGAGTCCATCGGCAGTCTGCGGATGTAGACCCACAGCAGACGCAAGGTCAGCTGTGAGTCACCGCCACCGGGCCGCCAGAGGTCACGCAGGTCGACGCCGTAAAACCGTTTGAGGTCGGCCTCGATGTCGTCGCCCCGATCTCGCAGGGCGACCAAGAGGCCTAGGAGTTTCCCGCGCCACCGGTGCCGACCTCGTCGGAGAAGAGCTGCATCAACTCGTTCGCAGCCTGATACGGGGTCTTGCCGTCACCCTGAGATCTCTTGCAGAACCACACGAACAGGCCTTCGCCGAGGAGCCCCTTGACCATCTGCAGGGTGTTCTTCTCGATCATGCCGAGCTGCCAGTCCCACCGCTCACTGAGTGTCGAGCGATCGATCTCGATCTCCTCGCCCCACAGGGTGAGCTTGATGACCGCGTCGCCATTCGCCTCGGCGCGGCGGGCATCGGTCTTCTTCTGGCGGTCCTGCGGCTTGGGTGCGTTGTCCGGGATCTTGCCCGCGGAGCGCCGCTGTTTGCGGTTGCCCTTGGGCTTCCTTTCGTGCGCTACCGCACGGGCGGCGGCCTCGTCCGCCCGCCGGATCTCCTCATCATTGTCCCTACTCGCTTCCTCTGCCTCGTCGGCGAGAGGGTCGGCAGGGATCTCGGCAATGCCCGCGGCGCCGTCGACGTCGACGAGCTTCGCCTGCGCGAGAATCATTCGCGCCGCAGCGATCTCGTCGGCGGTGGGAACATCGACCGCTTCCGGTTCGGTGTCGTCGAAGTCGTCGAAGTCAGTGTTTGCGGGCATGTGCAGCTCCTTGGTTGGTGCGCCAGACGGCTGGCGCGATGGCGGCCACCACTCGTGCGGCAGCATGTTCGGGGAGTCCGCCCTCGATCAGGGCGTCGTAGGTGGTGACGATGGGCGTGGCGAAGTCGGCGGAGTTGATCTCGCGCTCAGCGTCGGCGGCGTCGAGATCGTGTGCCTTCTGCACGATGGCGGCCATCTGCGTTTGCAGTTGCGGCGACATCTTCTCGCCGGGCTTGAGCTTGCCGAGCCGGATCGCAGCCTCTTCGCGCTCGGCCATGGACGGGACGCGGCGTGTCACGCGAGCCATCCGATTCCGATCCCGAATGTGAGCAGTCCGGCGGTCAGTAGCCAGCCGTTGCCGCTGCTGTCGAGTTTCACCCCGGCCTTGCGGGTGAACAGTCGGTAGGCGATGAAGTACAGGCCTCGGTCACGGTGTGGCCAGATGTGCGTTGCCATGGCGAACTCCTTTGTGCAGAAAGGGTTATGCAGCGGTAGGTGAGACCGACCGCCCGCCGGGCTGCACACCGGCGGGCGGTCGGGGTTCATCAGGCGGTGACGGTGACCGTGAGCGCCTTGCTGACGGTGTTCGGCGTCGGCGATGCCGCGTCGGTGACCGTGAAGGTGATCGACGGGGTACCTGCCGCTGTCGGGGTACCGGAGAGCACACCGACGTTCGACAGCGTCAGACCGGCGGGAAGGGTGCCGGTCTTGGACCACGTCTTCGCCCCGGTGCCGCCGACGGCGCCGAGGGTCTGCGAGTACGCCGTGCCGACCACACCGGCGGGCAGCGAGGTCGTGGTGATCGTGAGATCGTCCGACCCGGTGTTCTCGTCGACGAGGAAGAACACGTCGTTCTCGTTGTCGTTGGCGTGGTGCGCGGTGATCTCGTACGCCTCCTGCTCGCCTTCGACCATGCCGCTGTGGCTGGACAGCTCGAAGAGTGCGGGCTCGGTGGAGATGAGGATGCGCGTGGCGATGTCTTCGTCACGGGTGACGTAGCAGGTGTAGAAGTGCATCGTGCGCGGTGCGCCGACCTTGCCCTTGCGGGATCCGGGGAGTACGAACTTGCGCGTGACGTCGTTGTCCTCGAAGGCGGTGAAGCCGGTCGTGACCGTGCCCTTCTTGGACTTGCTGCGGTACCGTGCGCGGCCGAACGCGTCGTAGTGCGTGATCTCGATGGCCGGGGTGATGGGGATGCCGGCGGCCGCGTCGAGTAGTCCGACGAATCCTTCGATCCATCGCGGGTCGAGTTCGGCGTCGATCGTCTCGGGGACGAGGGACTCGATGTCGATTCCGGCGGCGATGAGGTCGGACTTCTCGATGACGTAGACCTCGGCTTCGTCCCAGATGTGCGAGGCTTCAGCATTGGTTACTGGAGGCATGACAAAACACCCCTTTCAGGGGTTCGGGCCACAGTGGTGGCGGGTTAGAGCGGGAGGGTGCGGACGGTGGTCCGCACGGTGAACGAAGCCATCAGGCCCCGGTTCTTCGGGTCGACAGCGTCGAGGATCCCGGACGGCTCACGAACATTCGCGATACCGGTGACTTTGTGCGCGAGCGCGAGGCCCATGCACAATCCTGCGAGATCTCGTGCGCTCGGGCGGTCGATCGCCCACACGGTGACGCGGAGGATCGGTCTGGTGGAAATCGGCCACCGCCCGGGTCCGCTGTCGTCGAAGACTCCGACGTGCGGGGGCATCGACGGTTTCCAGTCGTCGAGCAATCCGAGTCCGACTGTGCATGCGATCGGATCAGGCAGAGTCGGGATGATCGACTCGTAGAAGTCGGCGAGCAGGTTCGCCGGATCAGCGGGCCTGCGAGCAGCTTTCACTTCGCCCTCACCTCCAACCCGTAGGCAGCGGCGGCACGGGTGAGTGCGCCGTCGCTGGCCTGCATGTGCGCCGGCACCGAGATCGATGCCGCCTTGCGGTCGGTGGTGTATTCGGACACCTCGGCCTCGTTGCCGATGTCGGCGGCAATGCCGTGAGCGGCTTCGTTGACTGCGGCCGCGAACTCGGGCGACTTGAGGATTTCCGAGACGCCTTTACGGTTGAGCCGAAAACTGTTGCCGCTCATCCCATCGCCCGCTTCGCCACGATGACCGGACCGGACAGGTCCGGGTCTTCGTCGATCCACAGGTCCGCATCGCCTTCGATTTGCCACTCGTGCCCGCGGGCGTCGACGACGTCGGCGGAGGTGATGGCGCGCTCGACCGGACCGGGCGGGTAGATCTTGATCCCGCTAACCTTGCCGCTCCTGCCGACCTCGCCGAGTTCCTCGCTGCCGATCGGTTCGATCACGCATCCGTCGATGTCGAATGCGGTTCCCGTTGCGGGGATCCGCTTCTGACGGGCGTCGAGTTTCGTGCCCGGTCGGATGTGGACGCGCTCACCATCGCTCACGACGATCTCCGTTCCCGAAGTGCCCGAGCGCGATTTCCGAGGTGGCGATGCCGAGGAGTTCCTTCATCCAGTCCTCCCACACGAGTGCGGCATTCGGATTGGTGAGGGTGCCCGACTTGCCGCGGGGCCCGAGGGTTCGCGAGAAGGAGCTGAACCCGAGGTGCTCGCCCGGCCCCAGCGCGCTGCGCACCACCGAGAGGACGACGACGTTGGCGTCGGGATCGTCGGCGGCGATGTCCGGTCGATGCTTGCGGATCCATCGCTCCGCCGAACCGAGCAGCTTTCCTGCCCAGTTCTTCTCGGCATCGCTGAGGGGACGCCAGCCGTCGGCCAGCTCATCGGTTGTTGCGAATGCCATGACGCCCCCTCACTGTCAGCTCAGTGCCTTGATCAGGTCCGGCTTGGTGGCCTTCTCCGCTTCGTCGCGGTCGTATCCCTGCCTGACTGCGTACTCGACCCACTCGGGCTTGAGCGCCGACTCGGCGGGCGGTCCGTCGCCGGCATCGCCGTCGAGGTCGAAATCCTCGATCGTCTCGGGGATCTCGATAGCTTCGATGAAACCTTCCGCTTCGAGCCGAGCGATCTCACCAGCGTCGACGTCCTCGCCGACCGGCTGGCCCGCGTACACGTAGACACGAGAGCCGTTGCTCTTCTGCCGCACCACTGTCAGTGCGGCCTTGCCGAAGTACTGCTTCGCCATCTCAGACTCCCGTCACCTTCAGAGCCGCCATCGGCTCCTGAACCATGGGCACGCCGACCTTGCGGGCCTGGATGCGCCAGCCGTCCGCCTCTTCCTTGCGGAAGCGCTTGGTCTGGACTCCGTCGGCCTTGCCGGTGTAGCCGCCGCCCTGATCTTCGAAGGCGATGGACCCGAGCTGCGTCGAGTCGAGAACCATCACGTCCGTAGACGGTGGGAGGTTCGTGGTCTTGACGATGTTGAATCCGGCGATCGAGATCATGCGGCCGGTCAGCACAGGCGCGTCAGCGCCTTCGCGGGGCAACCGGTCGAGGATCTTCGCCGCGCCGAGGATACGAGCGAACGACGTCGGTCGGGCGACGATCGTGTTCACCTCGAATCCTTCGTTGAGTTCGTCGATCTTCGCCCCGGAGAGCAGCGCGTCGAGGAACGGGTTCGCACCGGCGGTATTCCACGCGGCCTCTGCCGCCTGAGTCTGTGTCACCGCGGAGGCGACGGCAGAGAGGCACACCTCGTCGAACTGCTTGGTCAGCCGGTTCGCGAGCTTGATCAGCTTGCGGACAGCCAGATCCATCCGGGCACGCGAGACGAGAGTGTCGGGGAACTCGGTTGCGAGCGCCCACTTCTCGGCAGATACCTGCGTGATCGGTCCGGCGGTATCGCCGGTGAGCGGGTACTCGCCCATGTGAGCGACACGCTCGGCGGCGCGGTCGGAGTAGATCGATTCTCCGGTCTCGAAGATCGCGGACCCGGAACCGGTCAGATCGACCTTTCCGGACAGGATGACCGGGGAGATGAGTCGCTCGTCGACGAGGTCGCGCAGCACCCTGTACAGCAGGACCGGGTCGTTCATGAGTCGATCGAGGGTGATCTTCTGACCGTTGATGGTCGGCCCCTGGTCGGGGTAAGTGGTAGGCATCAGGCCAATTCCTTTCTCAGCGTGTGAACTTGACGGGGAACTGGACACCAGCGCCGAAGGCTGCTTCCAGCGCAGTACCGACCAGGGCGTCGGGCACATCGGTGCCGGAGACCCAGGTCGTGACCTGACCGCCCGCGGCGCACTTGACGCGTGCGCCCTGGGCGATGGGACCTGCAGCGGTGGGGTACTGGACTGCCCCGCTGTAGGCGACGAACAGCTGACCGGCTGCCGCGTCCTGGGAGGCGATGCCGACCCAGTCGAGAGCACCGGCGCCGGCGGGGAGACCGGCCGCTGTGACGATCTGGCCGCCGGTGACACCGCCCGCGCCCGCGGTGCGGGTCGGGTGGGACAGACCGCCGGTGAACTTGGGCAGGTAATCAGGCACGGAGTGCTCCCTTCGAGAGTCCGAACTGCGCGGCGAAGTCGTCGAGCGACTCGTCGGAGACGGTGGTTTCGTGTTCTTGTGCGTGGCCGATGGATTCGCCGACCGGGATCAATCCCTCCGCCAGCGATGCCAGCACCTCGCGGCCGCCCTTCGGATCAGCCTTGAGGTAGTTGAGCCAGTGCTCGCGCTTGGCGGTCGGGAACTTGCCGGCGCGGATCGCGTCGTCGACGAGACGGGTGCGGTCCTCGGATTCCTGGCGCTCTGCCGCAGCCGCGCCTCGCGCTGCCTGTGCCTGCAGTGCGGCGAACTGGTCTGCATCGACGGCGACGACGCCCTCGGGCAGACGAGCCGTGGTCGCACCGGTGGTAGCGTTCTCCGATTCGGATCCGCCTTCCTCGGGTGCGGTGGCAAGTTCTTCGACCGCCGTCACGACGTCGTCGGCGGTGGCACCCTCCTCGAGCCCGAGGGCCTCGAGGACGGAGGTTTCCTGCTCGTCAGTCAGTGTCAGTGCCACTGTCGAGCCTCCTTTTCGTGTAGACCCGACCGAGCGTGCGGCTGGGGTTGTGGGCGCCCGATGCGATGCGCTCGGGCGAGATCCGGCACGGTCTTCGTGACGGACGATCTGTGGGGGCGCCGGCGCTTCACGGCGACCGGCGTAGTTGAAGATCGACAGGTCGAACGAATTATTCGCAGCTTTGTCGTCTTCCTCGGTTTCGGCTTTGGCGTCGACGCGATTGGCGAGCCCGGCGTCGACGGCTTCTTGTGCGGAGTACCAGGTTTCGGCGAGCATGATCTCGCGCCACTCGTCGGTGGTCCCACCGGCACGCTCGGCGTAGATGGATGCGATGTTGTTGCTGACGCGATCGAGATCGTCTGCGACCTTGCGCATCTCGCCCGCGTTGCCGATGCCGAAGCATGAGGCGTCGTGAATCATCATTTCGCTGTTGCGGCGCATGACGACCTCGTCGCCGGCCATGGCGATGAAACTTGCGGCGGACGCGGCGAGCCCGTCGACGTAGACCGTGACGCGGGCTTTGTGCGAGCGGAGCGCGTTGAGAATCGCGATGCCGTCGTAGACGTCACCGCCGGGCGAGTTCAGGCGCACGGTGATTTCGTCGGCGGAGATCGCGCCGAGTTCCTTGGCGAAGTTCTGGGCGCTGACGCCGCCGTACCAGCCGTAGCCGATTTCGTCGTAGATCAGGATCTCGGCGGGGCCTTCGTCTTCCTCGGCGGCGTTCCGGATCTGGTACCAGTCGTGTTTGTCCGGACGAGCGCTGGCGCGCATCCGGCGTTCGTTTCGGTTCACTCGGAACCTCCTTCGGATGTGGTCTTCGTCGGCAGGCTGTATGCCTGGCGCACTGCGGCTTTGACCGCGTCATCGGGTTCGAGCAGTCCGGCCTCGACGAGGAGTTTGAGGGCCTCGGCGACGGCGGCGTATTGCGAGCCGATCTCGTCGAACACGACCAGTGGGGCCGGTTCGTCCTCGCCCCAGTTCAGATCGACGAGGTCTTCGACGACGTGCTGATTGAAGGTCTCGCAGACCGAGTCGGCGAGCGCCTGCAGCGAGAAGACGAAGAAGTCCGCGAAAGTCGTACCCAGTGCCCACGATCCGGTCTGTCGCCCGAGGTTGAGGAAGTGTGCGAGAACGGATTTCGCGATCTGGTCGTCGTGATAGTTGATCGGTCCTTGTGCGTCGGGCAGGTTGCCCTCGGGTGCAGCCAATCGGAGTTTCGCGCCGTACGGTGTGGCCGCACCTGAGACGTCCCCGGATCGGTAGGATCGGGCGATCTTCTCGCCCTCGACCAACTGTTCTTGGGAGTCCTTCGGGCCAGCTTCGTAGACGGGAACGCCGAGGCCGTTGCGGTCGACCACCTGTGCTTGTGTCCGCAGCAACCGGTCCTTGAGGAGCCAGTTCTTGTACGCCGAACGCAGCAGCGAGTTTCCGCGCCAGTCTCCGGGGTCGCCGTCGAGGACGTAGGCGACGAGCTGGCTGACCGGGATCGGCTTGTCCGTCCCGCTCTGCTCGATCGAGATCAGTCCGCCGTCGCGGGCGGTGGTGATTTCCGAGATCGTCCTCGGCATCCGCGGAGCGAGTTTGCGGAGCCGCGTCATACCGGCGTCGTCGATGCGGTAGTTCTGTTCGAAGAACATGTGCCCGAACTTCGCTTGCAGCAAGGCCAGTCGAAGGTGCTCTTTGAACGAGAACCGACCTCGCGCACGACCGGCAGGCGGAGCGTCCGACCCGACCACCGGCAGTCGCAGATCCTCGGCAACCAGTGCGACGACCTCGGGCCGGGCACCGTTCGGTTCGAGTCGGGCCTTCGTGCGCCGCACCGGCAGTGTCACCGCTTGCAACACTGATCGAACCTGACTGTCTTGCCGAGACATTCGCTCGTAGACCTCACCGGCCTGGGGCCAGCGAAGCTCGGGGGTTTCCTCGAGGTCGACTGCCCAGTAGCCACCTTCGTCGGAGACGTAGCCGATTTCGGCGGTCGGGCTTGTCGTGGCGGCCTTGTTGATCCATGGCGTCACGCCTTCGCCCACAGGTAGTTTCAGAGCGTCCACCAGCCACCTCCTTCTCAGAATCCAGCGGTCATTACTTCGTCCAGTTCCTCCCGCTGAAGCGGTGGAGCCTGGATGGGTAGTTGGTCGGGTGTTTCCTCGAGTTCTTGTTCGAGGAGCCAGAGCACGTAGAAGAACGCGATCAGAGGCGCGGCGTCTACGGGGGAGTTCCTTCGGTCGATGACCCACGAGTCGCCCAGTGCCTTCGGTCGCGCCGTCGCGGCCGCAAGGTCGAGTCCCTGGTGTTGCAGGTGTTTGACGAGTTTCTTGTCGACCGCGTCGAACGCGATGCCAGTGGCGCGCACGAGATCCGCGCCGGCCAACTCGACGAGTGGCAGATTCGCATCCGACCCGTCAGGGAGCTTGGCATTCTTGATCACATCCCGCAGCGACGACGCCGGGGCGCCGTTGGTCTGCAAGGTGAACGCGTCGTAGCGCCGGCGATGTTTGATCAGCCACGGCACCACCCAGTCGGTCCCGGGCCGCTGGGCTGCGATGTCGACGACGGAGCAGCCTTCGCGATCCTTGCCGCCTCGGGCGATGTACGTCGTAGTTCGATCCCACGAAACATCGATTGCCAGAACACGTTTGGATGCGAGGGCAATCCTCGCCGTGTTGTCCTGTGTCCCGATCCACTTTCCCTCGGGGAACGGACCTGCCTCGGCGGTCGAGATCCACCGGCACAGCACCTCGACGAGGAACACCGAGATCGGGTCGGTACGCATCGCGGATGCGATGGCGCGCTCGGTGATCGTGTATCCCATCGACGGGTTCGCCCATGCCCAGCCCTTGCGGTCGTTGCGTGCAGCGTTCGGCGGGGCGGACCACTCGAAGAGTCCGAGCGAGTCTCCGTCTTCGAGATCTTCCTCGGAGAGATCCTCGGCCATGCCGAGGGCGGATTCGTCCTCGTTGCCATCGGGCCACCCGAGCGCCTGATGCGCGAGAGCGCGCAAGTAGCGCAACACGATCGACAGCGCGTCACCGGCGTTGGAGAATCCCCACACCTGCGCCTTCGGCCGAGCGAGTGTCGTCTTCGTCGACGCGCCCCAGGCATCCCAGTTCTGATGCTCACGCAACTCGTCGAGCAGTACGAGATCACCGGTGAACCCGCGAGCCCCACGACGCGAGGCCGCGGCGACTCGGTACTGTTCCCCGGATTCGAGGAGCAACGATTTCTTGCCGTTCGTTTGCACGACGTGCGCGATCTCGGCTTCGAGTTCCTCGACGCCCTGCGCCATCTCGACTGCTTCGCCCCACGCCTTCTCTGCGTTGGTCAAATCCTGGGCTGTGCCGATGACGGTGCGGGAGCCTTGGACGTAGATGTGCCAGAGCGCCAGGATCATCATCACGAGCGTCTTGCCGTTCTGGCGCGCAACGAGAACGAGCACGGTCCGGAACCGGTACAGTCCGTCAGGGCGCAATTCGAGCGCGTGGATCAGTAGCCATTTCTGCCAGGGCAGCAGCGTGATTCCGACGATCTCCTCGGCGAAGCGGATGCACGCGAACCCGTGCGAGGTCTCGGGCGTCAACTCGCGCAGCGGCGGGGTGAAGATCCTCGGCAATTCGCTGCCGTAGAGCGTTGGCTTGCTCATGCGCTCTGGCCCTTGCCGCCGTTCAGACTGCGAAGTTCGCCGAGTTTGCCCTTGGCCTGCTTCTTTTCTCCGAGCGCCTTGCGGCCTATCGGCGTGAGACCGAGCGACTCGCAGTACTTCAGGTACGTCGGAATCGAGACGTTGTCGACGGCAGGCGGTTTCGCGTCATGCGAATCGGCCCATTCGAGGGCGCGGTCGCGGAGTTCCTGCTCGGTGTCGATTTTGCGGGCGAGAGCGCGCAAGGTTTGGAGCGCGCCGGCGTCCATGTCGGTCAGATGGCCGGAGGCGGCGGCGATGGCCTTCTCGGTTGCTTCACTCACACCGAGGTCGAGCGCATCGTCAGGGTCGTTCACGGAGGCCCCCTCCCTACATCCGCGTGCGCGTGCGTGCGTGCGCGCAACCCCCTGTGAGCCCAGGGGGAGATTGAACGGAACCGGCGGAGTGTCCGTGGGGTGGGGGGTCCGGATTTTATGGCTCTGACCTGCAGTTATGCCGAATCTGCCACGTAAGTGCAGGTCAGGGGCTTTTCAGTCCCATGCTTCTGATTGGACCCAGGTGTCGGTGTCTGCTGCCTTGTTGCCACGGCTGCGGTTGCATCCGGAGTGCGACGGGCGCAGGTTCTCGGGGTCGTTGGCGAGTTGCGGGTGAGTGCTCACCGAGAAGTAGTGATCAGCTTCGTACGACTCGGTCGCGTTCGCTGGTGCGTCATAGTCGATCTGTTGTCCGCACAGCCAGCACGGAGCGTTCCTCGCCTGACACATCGCTCGATGGTTCGCTCGGATCTTGCGCCAACGATGCCCCGAACGTCCCGCACTACTCATGCTTGCCGCCTGATGCGATCTGAGCCTTCAACGACTCAACTCGCTTCGAGTAGAAGATGACCGCGTCGTAGTCGTACATGACACGGGCCTTCGTGAGCAGGTTCCGGGCGTCGAACAACATGTCTTCGAGACTCGGGCACATCAGGACCTCCACATCCGCAAGGTGTTGACGATCGCCCACTTGATCAACGCGAGGCTGGGCATCTCTGCTCTCGCTGCATCATTCGACGCGACCACCAGGCGTAGTCGAGGACCTCGTCGATCTGCACCTGAATGCTCGGTTTGCCGAGGAAGGGGCTGATGTAGTCGAGGCCTTCTTGGATGACTCGGGGGAGTGCCACGCCTTCGAAGACCGCGAGCAGGTCGCCTTCGTATGGGAACTCCATCAGATCACCCAGAACTCGATCAGCGCCCATACGATTCGGATCGCTTCGATCAGGTCGAGGATCACGGCAGTGCCAGATCGTGGCGCACCGTTGCGACAGTGCAGCGGAAGAACTCGGCGATGGCGCCAACCGGGTAACCGCGCTTGTGCATCCGCTGGAATGCGTTGGGCTCTTTCGCCTCTACGCCCGAGAACTTGAATTCGCGCAGATCGATGTGGGTTGGGGGCACGGGTGCAGACATGCGATCCTCCGGTTAGTTGAAGTAGCGGGTGTGATTGCGCAGGTAGCCGACGACAGATCCGAGCTGGTCTGCGTTGTCCCAGTCGCAGACGCCATCTGTTGGGATGCACTTCGATTCGACTGGCACAGTGAATGCGCTGCGCTCGCCCGACATCGTGGCGCCGAGGACCCCGGGAAGTGCGATCTGAGTTTCGATCCCCGAACCTGTTTGGCGTGGATCGGAGTACACGACCCCGGACACATCGGCTGGCTGTGGTTCGGCGAGGACATCGCCGACGATGCGGGCGCCCTGCGAGTAGCCGATGACGAGTGTCCCGTCGGGTGCGTCGGCGAGTTCCGCTCGTAGTGCCTGGGTTCCGGCTTGCACCGACTGGTCGTAGCTCGGCCACAGGACCGTTGCCGGATAGTCGATCGAGGTCACGGTGTCGCCGGGCTGGATCTCGCGAGCGAGCAGTGCCGCTCCGGATCGTCCCGTGCCGTCGACGACGATCACGGTGCGGGCGCTCGCATCAGCAGGCGTGAGGACTGGGCCGATAACGCAGCAGGCGAGAACGGCGAGCAGGGCGAGTGAGCGCATGACACCCCCGATGTGAAGTTGTGAATACCTGCAGCTCAGGCAGGTTCGCTCAGCGGCGGGTAAGCCGTGGCGGAGAGGTGGACTCGAAGTCCCGCCTGTTGGTTCCCTCGACTGGATTCGAACCAGCACTTTCACCCGATCATGGCGGGCAGCTCTGCCTTTGAGCTACGAGGGAATTGCACCTCGGACCGTGCGCCGGCTGCCGAGGTCACTATTGAGTTGTTTATTCAGTTGTTGCGGCGAGGCTGATCTGCGAGTCGCCGCGTACCTCACTGAGAGCGAGGACGTGGATCAGTCGTCTATGCCGAAGACTTGATCGCGGGCTTTGCGGAGTGTGCGGATCATTCGGTTGAGTGCTGACCGGTCGAACGTGGTGCCGTTGATTTGTGGTCCCGGATGTGCACTTTTCCCAGGCAGCGCCCAGGCGACGGTGATAATCGGTGTGTTGGCATCGCCTTCGACCGCAACGGCGCTGTCGTAGAACTTCTCGGATGGCATCTCGCTCCTCACTTTCGTGCCCGTCCCGGGCCTCGCCCCTTGTGATTTTGTTTCAGGGGGAAGTCTTGATTTGCCAGACAAACCAATCGGTCGGCAATAACCTATTGCGACGTGCGCATATGGGTGTGCACGCCGCAATAGGAGGCTTTGAAATGAAGGTTTCGGCGTATCACTCAACGAATCCGTCTGACCCGGACGTGTACCACGATCACAACGACTGTCCTTCCGGCAGCCAGATTCCGGCACGGAACAAAGCGAACGGAACCGGTGGTCACCGTCGGTGCGCTACCTGCGTTTCGATGGATTGATTCGCGAATGGGCGTCGCGACGGTGTGAGTAGAGTGCGTGGGTGGCGGGGCCGGTGTTTCTGGGTGAATGACCGGTCTCGCCACTCGCTGAATTCGAGCGAATTGTGTGCGCGTTGATTTCTGGAGCACGCGGCCGGTGATGTACGGCTGGTGCGTCGACAGATCCAGGCGCGCCCCTGGACGAGGTGACGCTAGTTCGTGTCAGGGGCTTTGTTGCGGATGACGTTGTTGATCAGTTCGATCCAGCGCTCATCGAGGTCGGGGCCGACTGCTTGGGCGGCGCGAGCGCGGATCGTCTCGCGGACTTCTTCTTCCGTCATACTGCTGCCGATTCCTCCTGCTGGCGGAGATCTCGAATCGGTGTTGGGTACCCGTTCACGAGGGCTGCAGCGATGAGAAGCTTCTGGTCAGGGGTTGCGGAGGCGATCGTCTGGCTGTTCACAGGCCATTATTACCAGATCTAAGGATTTAGCTAGAGTTTGGGTTCGGCCTGGTCCGGGACGGTAAGCATCCAGTCACTGCGATAGTCGGGGTGGTCGGCGTACGAGGCCGCCAGTGCGGTGAGCGTGTCTTCGGCAAGGTGATGCGCAGCGAAGTCTCCGGAGACGTGATTGTCGATGATTGCTATGCAATTGTCGATGATCATGCGTTTGGCCAGGATGTCGAGGGCGGTTCGTTCCGGTACGCCGCAATCGCAGGGCAGCGGTCCGTGTGAGCAGTTCTCGCACCTCGCGGAACTGCAGCGTGTGTAGTGAGGAGCGGCTTCCGCGTCTGCATCCAGGCGATCGTTGAGGAACTTCGCTAACTCTTTCACGCGGCTGAGTTTGCTACACGATCGCTGAGCTTTTCAAGTACTTGTTGTTCAAAGTCACAGACATTCCGGTCGCAGGAAGGCAAGGGTGTTTAACTTCCGGACGGTTGCCGTTCGTGCCTGTTCTGTGCACGCGCTCTACTGAAAGCGGATGTGCGGGCGGTCGATTTCGACACTGCCCGCACAACGCGCTCAGCGTATCAGATCATTGGATACTCTTTTCAGTCTCGGATGATTGATTGGTTAAGTCGATCAGTTGTCCGTCGGTGTGCCGCTTCCAGGTGATGACGGTTTCGTGTGCGTCGAGAACGTCGCCGAGTCGGTAGATCGGGAACTTTCCGGCGTATCGGAGCGGTTCGATGTGGCCGAGTCGTTTGAGGTTGTTGATCCTTGTCCTGGTCAGTCCTTCGACTCCGATTTCTCGGGCGAGGATCGCGCAGCCGTTGGCGTTGAGTTCCTGGTTGCGGGCTTGTGCGACATCGACGACGTGCACGGTGGTGGTGGTGGGTCGTCTGCCCGCGCAGCGTTGCGCTGCTTTCACTTTCGCTGCGATCGACGTGTACGCGGTTTCCGATCCTGGGGTGGTGGCGAGGATCAGGATGTGTTGGTTGAGGAAGCGGGCCATGGGCAGGATGTCGAAGCGGGGGTGCGTGATTCGGCGGACTTCGCACAGCCATTTCACCCATCGCATCAGCTCGCGTCGTAGGTCTTCGGCGACTTCGTCGGCGCCGGCAGCGAATGGCAGTGGTTGAGGTTTTTCGCCGGTGCTGACTTTCGGTTCGAAGGTTTGTGCCCGGATCCCGATGGTCATGCATCGAGCGAGGTTCTCCACCAACTCCGGCATCTCTGCCAGGATCTTGACGAGGTCCTGCCGCTCGTTCGTCGGCAGATGGAAGTGTTCCGGCATTTCGCGTTCCTGACGTTTGTCGGCGGTGTGGGTGGTCAGCCGAGGCGTGCTTGGTGTGCGCGCCAGGGCAGGAGTACGGATCCGAGTCGGCCGGTGCGGTTTTTGGCGATGACGAGTTCGACTTCGCCGGTGGGTGTGTTGTTGATGAGTTCGTGGTGCAGCAGGATCACCACGTCGGCGTCCTGTTCGATGCTGCCGCTCTCGCGTAGTTCGGACAGTGCGGGTTTGCGGTCCGCGTTGGCGGCGTTGCGGTTGAGTTGGCAGGCGACAATGACGGCGCAGTCAAGCTCGCGAGCAAGGATTTTCAGGGCGCGGCTGATCTGCGCGACCTGCCGTTCACGGGGCTGTTTGCTGTCCGATTCCTTGAGTAGTTGCAGGTAGTCGACGACGATGACGTCCAAGCCTTGGGTGCGTTTGATGGTTCGGCACCGGGCGGCGATGGAGTCGATGGTGATGTCGGATTTGTCGACCAACGTCAGCGGCATATCGCGGTGAGTGGTCTTGTACTCCTGGATCTGCGAGTAGTTGTAGTCGTCGAGGTTGCGTTTGGTGACCTGCCCGTATTCGGCGTGGGCGCCGGAGGCGAGGATGCGTGAGACGACTTCGGTTTCTCCCATCTCGACGGAGAAGATGATTGCGGGATGCCCGAGTTCGGCGGCGTAGGTGGCGAAGTTGAGTAGTGCGATCGACTTGCCTTCGCCGGGTCGGCCGCCGATGACGTACGAGCGCCCGGGGTGTAGTCCGCCGGCGAGCATGTCGTTGACGTCATTCCACGGCGTGGGGATCGTGTGCACCGACTCCTTTGGTGCGGTGACCCATTCCTGCCATGCGTCGACGGCGTCAGCGAACGTTCGGGTGTCCTCCGGGATAGATCCTTGGGTAAGCGCGGAGATTTGCTCTGAGGCGAAATGCAGGGACTCGGAGTAGTTCGCCCCCAGCGAGGTGTGTTCCGCGGCCCGCTTGAGTGCTTCCAGGAGGTGACGGCGGTTGGCCATGTCCTTGAGCGCTGCGACTGCGCGATGGATCTCGCCGTCGCGCACCGGCTCACCGGCAAGCCGCGTGATTCGGCCCCGAATCGCGGGTGTGTCCTTCTGGGCGAGGAGTGCCCGCTTGGAAACCAGGCGCCCGTCGCGATGGATGGCTTGTGCAGCCTCCCAAATCATGCCGAGGTGAACGTCGTAGAAGTCCGCTGGCTGGATCTTGGCGAGCAGGTCCGGGAGTAGGTGCCGAGAGGTGAGCGAGAGCAGCGCAGCGATGACGGTAGCTTCCTCATCGGGTGCGTCGAGGAGTTCTTCTTCGGTGTCGAAGCTGGGTCCGGTGATGTTCATGCGGGCGGTGCCTCCTTCGCGAGGATTCGGGTGGTGATGACTTGTCGGTATTCGGTGATCCACTGCCTTCGTGCCATGAGGTTGAACTCGCGGACGTCGGTCACATCGGCGGGGATGTCCGGTGGATCGAATCTGAGTCCGGATCTGGTTTCGACGGATTGGGTGTCGTACTTCGTCCAGCAGTCGCGGAGCCAATCCTCGATGCCTGACGGCGTAGCGGGGAGCTGAACACCGTCTCGTTGCATTTGGAGCCGGAGGGTGTCGAACTTGGCGCGGAGCTTGGCCGGGGACTGGATGTTCGCTTTCCAGAAGTCGCTCTGTTGCGACCACTCGGTGACCGCAAGGACGGTGGCAAGTGGCACGCAGTCCTTGTCGAGCAGAAGCCGGATGTCGTTATTCCATTTCGCCGAGATCGTGGGCTTGCGGCAACCGTTGGAGATCATCAGTTTGGCGAGCAGTTCGCAGACCTCGAGAACGTCGGCCCTGACGTGTGCGTCAGGGTTTATATCTTTTACTTCTTCTATAAAGGAAAGATTTGCCCCTGAGGGCAAATGGATTTGCCCCTGAGGACAAATGCTTGACCTGCCATTTGCCGGAGAGGGCAATTCGATTTGCCCCTCAGGGCTAATGGCAGGTGAGAGCGTTGCGCGGTAAGACACGGTTTGATCGCCTCCGCCGAGAATTCGGTGCTTCTCGAGCTCGATGTGGGCCCCGTTTTCGAGTCCCGTCAGAGCCGTCCGCACCATCTTCACGGACAGCCCGGTTTCCTCTGACAGAGTGTTCACACTCACTCGCCACCACCGGCCGGACTCATCTTCAACACGTCCTTCGCCCGGGATCTGGCAGACGAACTGGATGCGAGACCAGACGAGTGCGGCGTTTGCACTGCCGAGCCGCCTCACCATCTCCGGCGTGACGGAGATGAACTCTCCTGGCTCCACAGTGACCCCTCATGTTCGTCTCCAGCGGGTGGCCGACATCGAGCGTCGTTATGCCCACCCCAAAACCTGTTCGTAGTTCTCGCCGAAATACGCGACATGCGTAGCGCGGTGATACTCCGCGTTCTCGGCGGCGAGAAGTTCGGCGTACTTGCGCTCGATGTCCAACGACTCTTCCCAAAGTTCGTTCGTCAGTTCTTCGTCCTCGGGCGTGACCTGGCCGGCGCACCCGTTGACGATCCCCGCGATCTGGTCGATCAACTCCCAGTTGCGGCGCATCAGGTCGTTTGCGCGGGCAGAGTCTCCAGGTATGTCGATCCACGGACCGAGCGTTGGAACCGGCTGCCACACATATGCACTCATGCGCCATCAGTCCTCCCGAGAAGCTCCTGAACCTCGTCCACAGATTTGCCGAGAAGCGTTGCGATGGTGGAGAACGTGAGCCCGTACTGACGTCCCAATCGCACGTAGTGCGCGATATGACGGTCGTCGTCGGCCTTACCGATCGCCTGCAAGATTTCGATTGCGTGACGCCGACGGTCCTGCCCCTTGCGGGGGCCAGCATCAGAGCCGACCCCCGCAACGATCGCCAGCAGTTTCCCGTTCTCGCGCCGCAACTCTCGGATCTGCTCAGCCCGCGCATCGGGCGGCGGCCACGGCAACGACTCGTCCAGTGCGGTCACGGCTGCACCGACACGGCGTCGGAGGCTGCCACGATCCGCGCAGCGACCTCACGGGCCTCATCCGGCGACAGATCCGCATACTCGGCATCGATACGGACCGAGGGCTCCCCTCGAACGATCCGATTGTTCTCGTCCAGCGTCTCGGTGACTGAAACGTAAACGCCGACATCACGCAGGTTCTCGGGTGAGAAGTCGCGGTACCAGTACCGCTCGATCCGGCGTGCCGGCATGAGGGCGAGTTCCCACTGCCCGACTTCGGTTCCTTCGAACCCGACCGGCGGTGGCAGCGGGTTCGAGTAGTCCACCGACGCTTCGAAACGGATCCGGTCGGCAAGGTTCGTGATGTGATCGACGATCAACTCGTTCGCATCATCAGCCGAGACCCCCAAACCCATCAGCATCACAGCCTTCTCGGTCATACCGTCGAGGTCGCCTTTGACATCCGGGGTCAGTGCGAGGCCTGTGGATTCGACAGCGGACTTCACGAGAGCCTGAACGGTTTCCTTGATGTCGTCGATGTTCACGGCGTTGGTGGTCATAGCGAATCCTCCGAGGTCTTGGGGCGAGCGATGGCTCGTCCGTTTGGTGTGCGGCCGTAGACGAGGGTTGCCTCGTTGATGACGGCTTCTGCGTTTTCTTCCGGTGTTTGGCAAGTGGGACAGAGCAATTCGACCGGGATGCCGCCCCGCATCGTGACGTTCCAACCGTCCATCGCTCGCATGCGGCGACGGCACCGCGTGCACTTCTCGACCTTGGCTCTCATCGATCCGCCCACCTGTCGGAGTCTCGGCAGAAGCGGCGGAAGTCAGTCGCGACCCAAGCGGCGGACTGAACGACGAGCAGCGAAGCGAGGACCAGCTCTGTGATCGTCATCCGGTCACCGCCTTGTAATCGGCCACGATCTCCGCGACGACGGCCGCGAAAGTGTCGACGTACTCAGGCAGGATCGTCAGATCGAAGAAGCATTCCCCGCCGTCCTGGTCCGAGCAGTCGATCTCGATGCGCGGCGGGTCGGAGTATGGACCCTCTCCGTCATTGGCATCCCAGCGAGACACCCGCGCAGAGAACGGCACTCGGAACACCTCCGCGACAATGGTGTATTCCCCACCGTCCGCGCCGATCTTCGCGAGAACCTCAGCGCTAGTGGGTGCATCCTTGATTACGGTCATGCCGCGACCTCCGCGTCAGCGATGAGAGCAAGAGCAGTGTCACGGATATCGTCCGCGAGCTGCAACGCTGCTTCCGGTGTGAAGTAGAACGGCCAGTCGAGAATCGAGTGCCGAGCGGTGGCAGCGATTCCCACCAATCGATCTATCCCCGTCGAGTCTCCGCACCGATATGCCTGGACATGCAAGCCTTCCGCGTCGTACTCGTGTTCTTCGAGCGGAATCATCGGCGCATCTGCCATGTAGCTGCCGCCGTTAGCTGTCACGTCGAAGGGTGGAAGAGCTTGTACGCGTGATGCTTCCGGATTCCATGCCCGCTTCAAACGGGCCAGTGCTGAGATTGCCTCGTCGATCGCCTCCGGCGGAATCTCGGCCCAGTCCAGCTGGCCATCTGCCTGCTCGAAAGCGATGCCGAACTCGGGTGTTTCCGGATTACCGTCTTCGTCACGGCCGTCGTACCGATTCAATTCCAGTTTGACCTGCTGATGTCCAGCACCGACGGTCACTTCGTCGAGTGTCGTGGAGATACCATTGCCGGCTGTGATGCCCTTCAAGGCTTCCTCGCTGGTGGGGATAGGTGCTATCGTGCTCATCAGATTGATTCCTTCTGGGTGGTTGGAATTGCTCTTCCCGTCCCCGAGCCTGTTCGTAGCAGGCTCGGGGACACTTGCATTACTAGGCAACGGACCGAAGTCCGTACGCGCCTCAACACGTTCCGCCAACGACATCGCGTCCCGGTTGTCGATCAACTCCCGCTCAGTCACCGGACATTTCCCGGTCATTCGCCTCGGGATACACCTGCATCAACTGATGCTCGACTTGCTGGAGGCAGTCGCTAGCCAACTGTCGGCGGCCAGCTTCTGCCCACGGATTGGACGCCGTACACGCCCAATCCAGGCAGTTGCTACGGATGCCGTTCAGTGCACGTGAGATGAGTCGATGGCTCGCTGTGAGTTCCTCGTCGGTCATCGGACGGTCAGCCCACCGCACCACCGACGGACAATCCAGAACCGACCTCAACTCCAGCTGTCGATACATTTCGGCGATCGCTTTGAGATCCTTCATGTCGAAGACGACCGTCATCGGCTGGGAATCGCGCCCCTGAACAGTGACGTACGCACCCTCATCCGCAACGAGGTTGTGATGAATGATCGTGCCGTCCAACGCGTACGCCTGCAGGCGATTCTTGTCGAGTGTCACTTGGCTTCACCGGACTTCTCGAACTCCAGCAGCACGCGACCGAGGACACCGGCCTCATCGGGCTCGATGTACACCGTTCGACGCTCCACACTGTCGCCGATGTCCAGGGCGATGAATTCCGGCCCGCCTTCGAACTCGCCCAGTCTCACCGACGCGACACCGTTTCCGATCGCCTCCACGGGCTCTGCGTGGTAGACGAACTTTGCCGGCTTGATCGTGACGTCGAACGACTGCGGCGGAAGAATCTTGATCTCGTAGGTGCCCTTGTACTGGCCAGGGTCGGCACACAGTGTCCCCGTGAGCGTTTCGGCCTCAACCTTGTCGATGTCGTAGTGCCACAGGTACGGGCACACGAGACCTTCCTCGATCACGATCATGGACTGCACAGGTCGTCCATCGGAATACGTACCCGAACGAATCGTGAAGCCCGGTTCGATAGCCTGCACGACCTCAAGCATCCGCTTCGGCAACTCCGAAATCGCGTCCATCGGATCGTCGAGCACAGTCTCAACCCGGCCTGCGTCATCATCAGACAGGCCGAAGTAGACGTTTCCAGAGATGTAGTCGACAGCCCAATCCGTCTGTCCGTGAACATAAGCGGTGAGGTACTTCAAGGCGTCGAGACTGGTGGGTGACATGTGAGAACTTCCTTCTAAGTGTCGAGTGAATGCGACTTGGGTGGTCATGGGACAAGGTCGAGCGCGAGCTGCGACTCGGCGCGGAAATCGTCGAGGATGCGTTGAATGCCCTTGGGATTCACGCGGGGCTGAGGAACATCAGTGACACGCGCACCTGTCTTCGGATGCTTGTGCGACTGCGGAAGTTCCGACATGTACCCGGCCTCGATGGCGGGCTGCTTCACGCGCCACTTGCCGTCACTGCGACCACGGAAGATCCAGCCGCGCCGCTCGAGCTCGTCGAAGAGTCGCTTTTCGCCGGTTTTCATTCCCGCCCGGCACAACACCTTCGCGGCGTCTGCGACGCAGTAGTCACCGGATGCATCGAGGATCAGATCCGCAAACGCTGCCCGGGGTTCGAGTTCGGCGACCTCGACAGTGAGACGCTCGATCTTGCGGCTCTGGATCTTCAAAGCACGGAATACGATCTCGTCGTCATCGAGTTCACGGACACCGGCCTCGACGTCGAGAAGGTACGTGCGTACTCGGCGGGCGATCTCGGAGTCACGGAGCAACATGGCGATGCGCAACATGACGCGTCGGTTGAACAAGGCGAGTGATGGTGTGCGGGGATCGAGGCCGAGGGAACTCGGATTGAAGTTCAATCTGAGTTCCTCACCTCGTACAACGCGGTAGCCGTCGGAACTGATCTCGTCCCGGTTGTAATTTACGAGCGAACTGATCGTCTTCGCGGGAACTTCAAAGAAGGTTGCAACCTGCTCAACTGTGGCGTGGATACCGTCAGGGAGAAGGGACAACACCTTCACTTTGTCCAGTACGTCAGTGCGGGTGACGAGAGTGTCACGCTGAGCGCGTGCCGCCGGCACCGTCAGGTCGACCACTTTGGCATGACCCCCATTAAGTGACCCGCTGGTTATGAGAATCCTTCCCGCCCTGATCAAGGGCATGAAAGGCTACAACTCATGGCTGGACGCAAACGGCACACGCCCGAACAGATCATCCGAAAACTGCGCCACGGCGACGAACTCGCGGCCAAGGGCGCCGACGTCGAGGAGATCGCCCGACAACTCGACGTCTCAGTGCCGACGCTCTACAACTGGCGCAAGCAGTACGGCGGCATGAAAGCCGACGATGCCAAAGAGTTCAAGGAACTCAAGAACGAGAACGCCCAACTCAAGAAACTCCTCGCCGAAGCCGAACTCGAAAAGGCCGCACTCAAGGAGATCGCTCGGGGAAAATTCTGAGCCCGACCGCCAAACGAAACGCTGTCGTCATGCTCCAGGAAACGATGGGGCTCTCGCAGCGTTTCGCCTGCAAGGTCGTCGGGCAGCCACGATCAACCCAACGCAAGGAATCAGCGAAGAACACCCCGGACGACCCGGACGCCGATCTGCGGAAGTGGTTGCGGGACTGGGCCAAAGCGAATGCGCGCAAGGGATTTCGGCGGGCGTGGGCAGATCTGCGTGCAACTGGCTGGGTGATCAACAAGAAGAAAGTTCAGCGACTGTGGCGCGAGGAAGGGCTGCGGGTGAAGATCCACAGGATCCGGAAACGAGCTGGCGCCTCGACCACTCCGATCACCGAGGCTGATGCACCGAAGGTGGTGTGGGCGATCGACTTCCAGTTCGATTCCACTACGGACGGCCGGAAGTTCAAGATTACCTCGATGGTGGACGAGCACACGCGACAGTCGGTGCTCAACATCGTCGAGCGGTCCATCCCGGCGGAGGATCTCGTCGCGGCCTTGGAGAAGGCGTTCGCGCTCTGGGGCGGCCCGCCGCAAGTGCTGCGGTGCGACAACGGCCCTGAGTTCATCTCCGAGGCACTGAGGACATTCTGCGAGGACCAGGTCGGAATCGGATACGTTCCACCTGGTCAACCGTGGAAGAACGGCTACATCGAATCGTTCAACAACCGGGTCCGTGACGAATGTCTGAACATGAACGAATTCCACAGCCTCCTCGAAGCCCGGGTGGTCATCGAGGACTGGAAGGAGGAGTACAACAACCGACACCGTCATTCGTCACTGGCGTACCGGACCCCGAATGAGTACGCTGCCAGCTGCATTCACACGCATTGATTCTCTGATACCGAGTGGCTCACCAAACGGGGTCCTACCAACTTCACTTGCGGCGGATAGAGATGTATCGTTCACGGTGAACTCATTCCTTGCTTGGGGATTGGTCTCGACGGCACTGGTCACATCTGCGGTTGCAGCCGCGTGGTCGGTGCCGTTGTTGTTTGTGGAGGTAGATGGATTCATGTCGCTGCTTCCTGCTGGGCAATCCAGTCGAGAACTACACTTTTTCGCCAGACCCTCCGGCGCCCGAGCCTGAAACTCTTTGGCCCTTCGGATCTTTGAGCCCAGTAGCGCCAAGTGCTTTCGGGGATTCCCGTGTTCTCGAAGCATTGCTTGGCCTGCCAAAACTCTTCGCTTACTTCCATCTGACTACTCATCCCGGCTCCCGCATGATCGCGATTTGTTCGACACGTAGGGTTGCCGCAGCTCGGGCTAGAAGAATGTTCGTCAGACGCTTCCGTCCGCTCTCGATGTTCACGAGGTATGGCCGCGAGATCTGGAGAGCTTCCGCAAACTGCCCCGGAGAGAATCCGCGAAGTTCCCTAAGTGCCCGCAGAGTTCCCCCTACGCGTACCCAGTCGCACTCGACGAAGGGGCAGCTGGCCTGGCCTTTTCCGGTGAATGTTCGTTGTTCCGTTTTCACAAAAGGGAACTTACGGAACGAAGGGGAACATGTCAACGGAACTCGAGGGAACTGTGGCTCGATTTTTATTAAAGTCCCAGGTCGACAGGGAACAACATTTGTGTAGTTTTCGTGTTCAATATGCAGAATTACCTGCGATTTCCCCTCTGACTTGAGTTCCGCTGAGTTCCCTGCAAAACTCTTTCCATGTCCGATGAAGATAAGAAACGAATCAGGGTTGGCGACGCTGTTCGTGACCGTCGCCTCCGACTGCGGATGGACCAGGCGGATCTGGCGAAGGAAGCTGAGGTTGATGTCAAAACTGTCCGTTCGCTAGAGAAGGGCGAGCGGTGGCCCCGCGACTCTTCAAGGACCAAAATCGAGGCAGCACTAGGTTGGGTCCCGGGCACGTTGGGTGATCTCATGCAGGGTCTTCAACCGAGGTCGACAACTCCTGAGAAGGATGCGATCTTGCGCGAAGGGATATCCTTTAAGGAGGCCTTCAGTAAAGCTGCGGACGCGAGACCGCAAGCTTCAACCGATGTTGACGAGGAATCGGTGGAATACGTAGTCCGCCATCTAAAGGACTCTGCAAAAGACTTAAAATCCCGCGGTCAAGATGATCCATATGCGATGGCTAGCGCGATCATCGAACTCACTGCAACTGTTCGCGAATCATTTCTGGCCGCACAGAAAGCCATGGCTCTTGGTGCGGCCCCCGATGAGGCGGACCGCTTTCTTGATGGCGCCTTGGGGCTGCTCATTACCTCTGGGGCGCTGGGACTTGTTGGGACACTGGAAGACCCGATCATGCATAAGGTGCTCGCGGAGTTTTCGGAGGCGAAAGCTGACGTGAGAGCGAACCGTGAATCGAGAAAGTTGCTTGCAGCTCAGAAGGATGAAGACCGCACGATTCTCAGGAATCGAACCAGCGGGTCGAAATCTTCGATATCAAAGAACCGCGAAAAAGAACATGAAGAGTCGGAAGATGACTCGCAACCGTAGGGCTGGTGTCGAGGATCGCTGGACGAAGACGGTCAAGGTCGGCGATGTCGAGAAGAAGGTTCCATCGGCGAACGATGGCAAGGGCAAGAGGTGGCGTGCCCGCTACGTCGATGACCTCGGCACCGAGCATGCGAAAGGTTTCGACAGGAAGGCCGACGCGCAGAACTGGCTGAACACAGCAACGACGGCACTCGGCACCGGAACTCACGTCGCGCCCCGCGATGCTCAGATCACTGTTCAACAATGGTGCGATCAGTGGATCCTTGGATATGCCGTCCATCGAGACTCGACGGTCAGGCAAGCGCGTACGCACATTGCGCAGATAACTGCAGAGTTCGGGAACGTGCGCCTCGCTGCTGTCCGGCCGTCTGCCGTCAAGACCTGGACGGCGAAGCTGAAGACAGACAGGTTCGCGGACTCCTACATCTACGCCCTACACTCGCGCCTCGCGCAAATCATGGGCGACGCAGTTCATGACGGACTACTCGGACGCAACCCATGCTCGCGTCGAACATCGCCGCCCATGGGGCGCGCCAAGGTCTACGTGATCACCACCGAGCAACTCTGGGCAGTGCACGACGCAATGCCGGCGCACTATCGAGTGGCGATCCTTCTTGGCGCGTTCGCAGGCCTTCGGATCTCCGAAGCGGCCGCGACTCTTGTCGACGATGTCGACTTCACCAGGGGAGTAGTTCACCCGAAGCGGCAGTGGCCGGACAAGCCGTTGAAGACACGGGGGAGTGACGCGCCGATTCCAGTGCCGCAGTCTCTAGCGCTCATGTTGTCGGCGTCGGTGCAGCAGTGGCCCCATGAGCACATGGTCACGAACGGCGAGGGGAAGGCCGCGGGACCGTGGTTGATCGAACGTGCGTTGCGAGCGGTGAAGGATTCGGGGGACGTCGACCTTCCCGACGAGTTCACATTCCACGACTTGCGCCACTATCTCGCCTCGCTGCTCATTGCCTCTGGCGCAGATATCAAGACAGTCCAGGCTCGGCTGCGGCATGCGAGCGCGAAGACGACGCTCGACACCTACGGGCACATGTGGCCGGACGCAGACGAGTCCACCCGCTCTGCGATCGATGCTGTGATCACTAAGCGGGTGGACTCGTCTGAAGAAGCTGCGGACGCTGTGCGGACGGAAGGCTAGGTCAGCCGGTTCCAGCCCAGGTCAGCGGCCGATGCGGATCACACGTCGTAGTAGAGCTCGAACTCGTACGGGTGCGGACGCAGGTTGACCGGAGCGATTTCCTGCTCACGCTTGAGCGAGATCCAGGTCTCGATCAGGTCGGTGGTGAAGACGCCACCCTCGGTCAGGTACTCGTGATCGGCTTCGAGGCGGTTGATGACCGTCTCGAGGCTGGTCGGAGCCTGCGGGATGTTGCGAGCCTCCTCCGGGGGAAGCTCGTAGAGGTCCTTGTCGACCGGAGCCATCGGCTCGATCTTGTTCTTGATGCCGTCCAGGCCGGCCATCATCTGTGCAGCGAAGTTGAGGTACGGGTTACCCGAGGAGTCGGGTGCGCGGAACTCGAGACGCTTTGCCTTCGGGTTGTTGCCCGTGATCGGGATACGGACAGCTGCCGAGCGGTTGCGCTGGCTGTACACGAGGTTGATGGGGGCTTCGTAGCCCGGCACCAGACGGTGGTACGAGTTGATCGTCGGGTTGGTGAAGGCCAACAGCGACGGAGCGTGGTGCAGGATGCCGCCGATGTAGTGGCGCGCCATGTCCGAGAGGCCTGCGTAGCCGGACTCGTCGTGGAAGAGGGGCTTGCCGTCCTTCCACAGGGACTGGTGGACGTGCATGCCCGAGCCGTTGTCACCGAAGAGCGGCTTCGGCATGAAGGTTGCGGACTTGCCGTGCTGCCAGCAGGTGTTCTTGACGATGTACTTGAACAACTGCAGGTCGTCAGCAGCTGCGAGCAGCGTGTTGAACTTGTAGTTGATCTCCTGCTGTCCGCCGGTGCCGACCTCGTGGTGGCCGCGCTCGAGCTCGAAGCCCGCGTTGGTCAGGTTGGTGGAGATTTCGTCGCGCAGGTCCACGTAGTGGTCGTACGGAGCGACGGGGAAGTAGCCACCCTTGGCGCGAACTTTGTAGCCGAGGTTCGGGGAGCCGTCGGCGTTGGTCTCTGCGCCGGTGTTCCAGGAACCGGAGATGGAATCCAGCTCGTAGAACGCGGAGTTCATGCCGGAGTCGTAGCGAACCGAGTCGAAGATGTAGAACTCGGCCTCGGCGCCGAAGAATGCGGTGTCCGCGATGCCGGTGCTGACCAAGTACTCCTCGGCCTTGCGGGCAACGTTGCGCGGGTCGCGGCTGTAGGACTCACGGGTGAACGGGTCGTGCACGAAGAAGTTGATGTTGAGGGTCTTCGCCTTGCGGAAGGGGTCGATCTGCGCCGTGGTGACGTCGGGAAGCAACATCATGTCGGACTCGTGGATCGACTGGAATCCGCGGACCGAAGATCCGTCGAATGCGAGGCCGTCCTCGAACACGTCCTGGTTGAAAGCAGACGCCGGGATCGAGAAGTGCTGCTGGACGCCGGGCAGGTCGCTGAACCGAATGTCGACGTACTCGATGTTCTCGTCCGCGATGTACTTGATGACCTCTTCGGCCGTGGTGAACGCCACGCTTGTGCTCCTTAAGTCGCTTCAGCCAAGTGATGTCGGTTGAATCCGTCGAGGCAGACGGTAGGGATCTGGTGTTGCCCGCTCGTCAACCCTTTGTTTCGGCAGTGTTACGCGTCGCAGCATCCTGGGGATTTCCGAAGTCCATGTGACCGGCCACACAGTTAAAACCCGGCAAATCTGGACTACGGTGCTGCGACGCCTATCCTGGACAGCATGGCACGTATCACCGGAACTTGGCTCTCTGGGCCGCAAGCAGCTTTGCCGAAGAGCGCGGACGGCCGTGAGCAGTCGTACCGTGGCGAGCTCCTCGGTTTCCCTCAGGAGGGTCCGGGTTCGCTGGTCGGTTCGGGCCGTCGTATCGCGGCACTGTTGGTGGATTGGGTGATGGCTGTGGGAGTGGCCTCGCTCATCACCGGCGACTTCTTCGACGGTATGACCTCGACTGTCACGCTGATGGTGTGGTTCGCCGTCGGTGTCGTCACCGTGGCTCTGTTCAACTTCACCCCGGGGCAGTTCGTCCTCGGACTTCAGGTTGCGCGTATCGAAGGCCCGATCCGAGTGGGCTTCGTGCGCGCGCTCGGACGTCAGGCACTGCTTGTGTTCGTGATTCCCGCGACCATCACCGACATCGACGGTCGCGGTATGCAGGACCGCGCGACCGGCACTTTGCTCGTGAAATCGCGCTGACACAAATTTCTCGAAGTAAAGAAAGACCCGGGTCCGTGTGGGCCCGGGTCTTTCGTTTTGCTGTGGGGGAGTGTCAGCGACGACGAATGGTCCGCTGCATTCCCTTCATCTTCGCGCCTCCGGGCATCGGGCCCTTGGGAAGCGCTGCTCCGCCGCCGCGTGCGCTCAGTGCAGCGAGGCGACCTTCGATGTTGTCCATGCGCTTGGTGTCGATGTTGCGGGGCAACTTGTTCAAGTAGCGCTGGAGCTGCGAGAGCGGAACCTGGCCCTCGTCGTTGCCGATGATGATGTCGTAGATCGGGGTGTCGCCGATGAGGCGGGCGGTCTTCTTCTTCTCCTGCGCGAGGAGGCCCTTGACGCGTTGCGGCGAACCTTCGGCGACGAGGATGACACCCGGCCGTCCGACGACGCGGTGAACGGCATCGAGTTGGGTAGTGCCGGCGACGGCATTCGTGACGCGCCACGCACCCTGCATGTTGTCGAGCGCCCACGCAGCGGCACCGGCCTGACCTTCAGCCTTCTTGTACACCGATTTCTGGACGCGGCGACCGAAGATGATGAAGGCGCCGAGGAGACCGAGAACGATGCCGATCGGCAGCAGGAACCACTGAAGGCCCCAGATGAGACCGACCAGGAAGAAGACCAGAGCAGCACCGACGAGGGTGCCGATCATCAGCGGCAGGAGGAGCTTGTCGTCCTTGCGCTGCATCTGGAATGCCTGCCAGAGCTGAGTTCTACGTTCCTTGGAAGCCTGCTTGCGGGCAGCCTTCGCTGCAGCCTTTGCCTCTTTGGTGGGTTTGCCCTTACCGGATTTGCTGCCGTTCGCCATGTACCCAGGATACGTCCATTGCTGTGCGCCTTTACTAACCGCCCGCGGTTAATAAAGGCTCACAGCAAAAAGTGGATCAGCGATTCAGGCGCGCCATGAGTGAGCTGGCTTCCTGGGAAGCGTCGCCGCCCTCGGTCAGATGACGCTGCGCCTCGGGAAGTTCACGGCCGTGATGCGCCATGGCCTGCGCATACAGGCGGCCGGCGCGGTACGACGAGCGAACCAACGGACCGGCCATGACGCCGGCGAAGCCCATCTCTTCTGCAGCCTTCGAGTGTGCGACGAACTCCTCGGGCTTGACCCACCGCTCGACGGGGTGGTGCCGGGGCGAGGGTCGAAGGTACTGGGTGATGGTGAGGATATCGCAACCGGCGGCGTGGAGATCTGCCATCGCCTCGGTGACCTCTTCAGGGGTTTCGCCCATGCCGAGGATCAGGTTGGACTTGGTGACCAGTCCGTAGTCGCGTGCTGCGGTGATGACGTCGAGGCTGCGCTGGTACCGGAATGCCGGACGGATCCGCTTGAAGATGCGGGGGACGGTCTCGAGGTTGTGTGCAAGGACCTCGGGGCGTGAGGCGAAGACCTCGTCGAGCAGTTCGGGCTTGCCGTTGAAGTCCGGAACCAGGTTCTCGACGCCGGTGCCCGGGTTGAGTTCGTGGATCTTGCGGACGGTCTCGGCGTAGAGCCAGGCGCCGCCGTCGGGGAGGTCGTCGCGGGCGACGCCGGTGATCGTGGAGTATCGAAGGCCCATGGCCTGAACGCTTTCCGCGACGCGACGGGGCTCGTCGCGGTCGAGGGCTTCGGGCTTGCCGGTGTCGATCTGGCAGAAGTCGCAGCGGCGTGTGCACTGCTCACCGCCGATCAGGAACGTGGCTTCGCGGTCTTCCCAGCACTCGTAGATGTTGGGGCAGCCCGCTTCCTCGCAGACGGTGTGCAAACCTTCACGCTTGACCAGGCCCTTGAGCTCCGTGTACTCGGGGCCCATCTTTGCTCGGGTCTTGATCCAGTTGGGTTTGCGTTCGATGGGCGTCTCCGCGTTTCGGATCTCGAGACGGAGCAGCTTACGTCCTTCTGGGGCGATAGTCACGACAGTGATCCTACGCCCGGTGATTACTGCAACGGGGTTCGGGCGAGCCCGTCAGCTGTACTGAACGGTAGTAAAAGTCGGAGTAGGCGAGACGCTTTCGAAGGTGACGCGCTCGACGTTCCGTTCGGTGACGGGCATGGTTCCGTCGAGAGCAGCGATTACTGCCTCGGTCACAGCGGGAGTGACTTCGTCCACGGTGACGTCGCGACCGAGTTCATGCGACAGCGTCGTGACCCCGGCGTCACGGATGCCGCAGGGAATGATGTTGTCGAATCCGGTCAGGACCGAATTGCAGTTCAGGGAGAAGCCGTGCAGTGCCACGCCCCGTTGGACGCGCACGCCGATGGCAGAAACCTTGCGCTCGGGCTTCCATTGTCCGTTTGCGAGTTCGGCAGGCAGCCAGACGCCGGAGCGGCCGTCGATGCGCCCGCAGTTCAGGCCGAGGTCCGTGCACACCGTGATCAGTGCTTCCTCGATGCGTCGGACATACCGCACCACGTCGATGGGCTCGGCCAGTTTCACGATCGGATATCCCACCAGCTGGCCGGGGCCGTGCCAGGTGATCTTCCCGCCGCGGTCGACGTCGATGACAGGCGTGCCGTCGACGGGACGATCTTCGGGTTCCGTGCGTCGTCCTGCTGTGTACACCGGCGGGTGTTCGAGGAGCAGTAGCGTGTCCGGTCCGATGTCGTCCGCCCGCGCTGCCGCGAGCTCACGCTGGCGGTCCCACGCGGCGTTGTAGTCGATCGAACCGAGTTGCTCGACGGCGATCGGCAGTTTCGAGAACCGGGCGGAAACGGCAGCGCTGCTCATGGACGTAGAGATTACGCCCGACTTCGGAATCAACCGAGTGCGGCCGCCAGCGCTTCGCCGATCGTGTTGTGGCGGAAAGAGAATCCCGCCTTTTCCAAAGCTGCGGGAATGGCGCGCTGGCCACCGAGGATGCCGCTCTTGGCGAATTCTCCGATCAACGCTTCGAGTGCGAACCCGGGAACGATCCAGGGAGCCGGGCGGTGGACCGCCCGGGACATGGCGTCATTGAACTGGGCATTGGTGACAGGGGCCGGACCGGTCAGGTTGACGGGACCGGAGAGTTCGGAAGTCGTGAGCGCGAACTTGATCGCGTCGCACTCGTCCTCGAGTGAGATCCACGGAAAGTACTGGCGACCGTTGCCCAGTCGCCCGCCGAGGCCGAACGAATAAAGGCGCCGAAGCCGACCGAGCATGCCCCCATGAGGTGAAATCACGACGCCGGACCGCAGATTGACGACGCGGGCACCCGCCGCACGCGCCGGTTCGGTGGCGAGTTCCCAATCGCGACACGTCGTGGCGAGAAAGTCGGTGCCTGCCGGCGAATCCTCGTCGACGATCTTGTCGCCGGTGTCGCCGTAATAGCCGACGGCGCTCGCGTTGGCGAGGACGGGAACCTTCTGACTCGCGACCGCTTCGGCCAAGACGTCGGTCGCGACGATGCGGCTGTCACGGATCGCTTGCTTGTAGGAACCCGACCACCGTTTGTCGCCGATGCCGACGCCGCAGAGGTTCACGACGGCGTCGGCGCCCTGCAGGACGGAGAGGTCCAGACGGTCGTGGTCCGGGTCCCAACGCGATTCGTCGGGGCCGGCGGTCGAGCGTCGCACCAGACGCACCACGTCGTGGTTGTCGGAGCGCAACGATGACACCAAGGCCGTTCCGATCAAACCGGACGAGCCGGCGATGACTACTCGCATTCGGAAAGCCTCCTTCGATTCAGCGTGCTTCGATATCCGAACGTATATCTCCGACCGTACTGAAAAAGCCGGGGCGCCACCTCCTGATGGAGATGACGCCCCGGCCGGCCGAGCAGTTGCTTACAGGCCCAGATCAGCTTCAAACGAGGCTTCTTCCAACCGCTGCTTCACAGTGGTGAGGAATCGGCCGGCGTCGGCGCCGTCGACCAGACGGTGATCGTAGGTCAGCGGCAAGTAGATCATCGAGCGAACGCCGATGGACTCGTTGCCGTTCTCGTCGGTGACCACCATCGGGCGCTTGACGATCGCGCCGGTTCCGAGCATGGCCGCCTGCGGCGGTACCAGGATCGGGGTGTCGAACAGCGCGCCCTGGCTGCCGATGTTGGTGATGGTGAAGGTGCCACCCGAGAGCTCGTCCGGCTTCAGGCCACCCGAGCGTGCACGCTTGGCGATGTCGGCGATGGCGCGGGCCAGGCCGGCCAGGCCGAGATCGCCGGCGTTGTGGATGACGGGGGAGAGCAAGCCCTGATCGGTGTCCACTGCGATGCCGAGGTGCTCAGCGTCGTAGTAGGTGATCTGCTTGGCAGCCTCGTCGTAGCTGGCGTTGATGTTCGGGTGCGACTTCAGCGCCTCGACGACTGCCTTGGCGAAGAACGGAAGGAACGTCAGGTTGACGCCTTCGCGCTCGATGAAGCCGGCCTTGGCACGGGCCCGCAGGGCGACGATCTTGGTGACGTCCACCTCGAAGGTCTGCGTGAGCTGAGCGGTGTTCTGCAGCGACTCACGTGTCTTGGTGGCCGTGATCTGCCGAATACGGTTGGCCTTCTGCGTGGTTCCACGCAGGTGTGCCAGTTCGGGTCGGACGCCTGCGGCTGCGGTGGCGGCCGGTGCGGCCGCGGGTGCTGCAGCAGGAGCAGCGGCGGCGGGAGCCTTCTTGGCCTCCGCAGCGGCGAGCACATCCTGTTTGCGGATGCGGCCGCCGACGCCGGTGCCGGTGACGGTCGCGAGGTCGACGCCGTTGTCCGTTGCGAGCTTGCGCACGAGCGGGGTGACGTACGGGCTGCTGTCGCCGGAAGCTGCGGGGGCAGCCGCCGGTGCGGGAGCCGCAGCAGGCTTCGGAGCGGGGGCGGCCGGTGCGGCAGCAGGCTTGGGTGCCTCGGCCTTGGGTGCCTCAGCCTTCGGTGCTTCAGCCTTGGGGGCAGGGGGTGCGGCCGGTGCTGCGGGAGCGGCCTTGGGTGCCGGAGCCGCGGCGGGTGTGCCGGAGCCGACGACGGCCAGCTGGCCACCGATCTCGACGGTGTCGTCTTCCTGCGCATTGATCTCGAGCAGGATTCCGGCGACGGGGGACGGGATCTCTGTGTCGACCTTGTCGGTCGAGACTTCGAGCAGCGCCTCGTCGACGGCAACTTCGTCGCCGACAGCCTTGAGCCAGCGGGTGACGGTGCCTTCGGTGACGGACTCGCCGAGGGCGGGCATCGTCACGGCGGTACCTTCAGCGGAACCGCTCGAAGCGGCGGGTGCCTCGGCAGCGGGAGCTTCTTCAGCGGGAGCTTCGGCAGCCGGCGCTTCCTCGGCGGGAGCTTCCTCGGCGGCGGGGGCGGGTGCCTCTGCCGCGGGTGCTGCGGCTTCGCCGGCTTCACCGATCTGGGCGAGCTCGCCACCGATTTCCACGGTGTCGTCTTCCTGCGCGACGATCTTGGTCAGGACGCCGGCGACGGGAGACGGAATCTCGGTGTCGACCTTGTCCGTGGAGACTTCGAGCAAGGGTTCGTCGACTTCGACCGTGTCTCCTTCCTGCTTGAGCCACCGTGTGACAGTTCCCTCGGTGACGCTCTCACCTAGGGCTGGCATCTGGACGGAGAAGGCCATGTCTTTTGACTCCTCGACAGTTGTGTTCGGGTTGTTGAATTTTGTCGACTTGTGGTCGTAATGCATTGTGCTCGAGTGGCGCGCGACGTGCGGCTACTTGTAGCTATTTTGCCGATGTCGACGCGCGGGCGCGGCGTCACCGTCGTTCATCTTTCCATTGATACGCCGGGCGTGTCCGATGAGGGGGATGCCGTCCGTTTCGGGTGTGTCGGCTACTGGCGAGTAGGTATGCGTCGGGGGTCCGGCTGTAACGGCGTAAGCGGACCAAACGGTATGTCGTGCGCAGGCACAACGGACATCGCCTGGCAAACTTGACATATCGCCGGGGTGCATCCGCGGCGTCGGTACCGAGGAGGGTACGACCGTGGGACTGTTCGATCGTTTCAAGCGTCCGCCGAGTGCGGCTCAGGCCGCAGCGCAAAGTGATGCGGATCATCTGGCGAATTGGGCGCACTCGCACGAAGGCGTCGAGGCCTATGTGGAACCGCAGACGACGGTGACCGAGGTGACCGTCGTCCTGGTTGCGAAGGACGGGGAGTGGACTCGTCGTCGTGTCGGCGGCGAACGTGGCGCCCGCAAATTGGGACAAGACCTGAAGATCCCGGTCTACGACGTCCGAAAAACGGGATATCCGCAGCGTATGCGCGATCATGACGAACGTAAGCGAATCGAACGCAAGCGGGCCCGAGAGCAGGAATTGCGCGACGGCGCCTGAACTGCTGTGCGCCTTTATTAACCGCGGGGGGTTAATAAAGGCGCACAGCAAGGGGTCAGCCGTTGACCGCGATGTCCTCCAGGACCGAGATCATCGTGCGAACGGGAACGCCGGTACCGCCCTTGCCGGTGTAACCCCACGGCCCTGACGTGTTGTAGGCCGGCCCCGCGACGTCTATGTGCGCCCACTGGACACCCTCGGGAACGAATTCCTTGAGGTAGTGAGCTGCGACCAGCATGCCGCCCCAGCGGTGTGGGGTGACATTGGCCATGTCGGCGACCTTGGAGTCGAGATCTCCGCGCAATTCCTCCGGCAGCGGCATGGCCCAGCCGTTCTCGCCGACGCTCTGCGAGATGGAGGCGACGCGGTCACGGAACTCGTCGGTGCCCATGACTCCGGGGGTGCGGTTGCCGAGCGCGACCATCTGCGCACCGGTCAGGGTGGCGGTGTCGATCATGTAGTCGGGATCGTCCTCACCCGCGCGAACCATCGCGTCGGCAAGAATCAAACGGCCCTCGGCGTCGGTGTTGACGACCTCGATGGTGATTCCGCCGTACTGGGTCAGCACGTCGCCGGGACGCTGGGCGGTCGCGGACGGCATGTTCTCGGCCATCGGTACGTATGCGACGACGTTGACGGGCAGGCCGAGCTTGGCGGCAAGCACGACGGTCGAGATGACGGCTGCGGCGCCGCCCATGTCCGAGGTCATGTTCTCCATACCGGCGGCGGGCTTGATGGAGATTCCGCCGGTGTCGAAGGTGATGCCCTTACCCACCAGTGCGACCTTGCGGGCACCACGCTTCTTCGACGCGTATTCGAGGCGGACGAGACGCGGCTGGCGTGACGAGCCCTTGCCGACGCCGATGATTCCGCCGTAGCCACCCTTCTCGAGTGCCTTCTCGTCGAGAACCTGGACGGTGAGCCCGGCCTCGACGCCCAGTGCCTTCGCGCGCGCGGCGAACTCGGCGGGGTAGAGGTGGCTCGGGGGAGTGTTGACGAACTCGCGTGCGGTGGCGACGGCCTCGGCGATGGCAGCCGACCGTGCCAGCGTCGCTTTGGTCTCCTTCGTGCGCGGCGACGGCACCAGAAGTTCGACGCGGGCCAGTGGCTGCGAATCGGGACCGGGAGCCGTCATGGACGACTTGAATTCGGTGAAGCTGTACGCGCCCAACGCAAATCCCTCGGCGGCTGCACCGAGGTCGAGGATCGAGAGCGTGGTTGCGACGGTGTCGATGCCGGACAACGAGCGAGCTGCGGCGCCGGCGGACTTACGGATCTGCTCGCTGCCGAGCTTGTCGGCAGAGCCGAGTCCGACGGCGAGAACGCTGGTGACCGACAGTTCGCTCGGTGCCGGGACACGAGTGAGCTGCTCGGGCTTGCCCGTGGCGCCGACGGCGATGAGGCTGTCGAGGATCTCGGCGAGTACGTCTTCGGCGACGATGCCTTCGCTGAGTGCGATTTCGGGGCCGTCCGGACCCGACGTCAGACCGACGACCAATATCTCTGCGCGCTTGGCGACTGTGCCGGCGAGAACGAGGTCGGGTCCCAACGATCGGGCTGTGCGAGTGCTCAAGGTGTCTCCTGTGAGGTGAGTGTGCGATGCGTCCGGTTCTGGCGGATGCCTGAGTCGATGTTAGGCCCTTTGCAGTTTGCGGACGGGCGATCGTCACGGCCGGGTGAGCTCTCGCTGCGGACATGTTTCGATCGGCGAAGTCCGATAGGTTGTGGGCCATGACCGACGAACAACTGTTGCAGGGCCCGATCCACCCCGTCCACGTCGAACTCGGCGCGACGTTCGCGCCGTTCGGGGGGTGGCAGATGCCGGTTTCGTACGCCGGCGTCGTGGCCGAACACACCTCTGTGCGTGAGAATGTCGGACTCTTCGACGTCAGTCACCTCGGCAAGGCCGTCGTGCGTGGCGCGGGCGCCGCGGAATTCGTGAACTCCGCACTGACCAACGATTTGAACAAGATCGGGCCGGGTAAGGCTCAGTACACGTTGTGCTGCAACGAGTCCGGTGGTGTCATCGACGACCTCATTGCGTACTACGTCAGCGACGACGAAATCTTCCTCGTCCCGAACGCAGCCAATACCGCGGACGTCGTTGCGGCTCTGGTCGCCCTCGCACCGGACGGAATCACCGTCGAGGATCAGCATCGTGCCTACGGTGTGCTGGCTGTGCAGGGTCCGAAATCGGTGGCGGTTCTGACCGCTCTGGGACTTCCCACCGAGATCGAGTACATGGCGTACGAAGATGCGGAATGGAACGGCGTGCCTGTTCGTGTGTGCCGCAGCGGTTACACCGGTGAGGTCGGCTACGAACTCCTGCCGCGGTGGGAGGACAGCGAGCCGTTGTTCCGCGCGCTTCTCGAGGCAGTGCGCGCCGAGGGTGGGCAGGCCGCCGGACTCGGCGCCCGTGACACTCTTCGTACCGAGATGGGGTATCCGCTGCACGGGCATGAGCTTTCGCTCGAGATTTCTCCGCTCGAAGCGCGCTGCGGATGGGCGATCGGTTGGAAGAAGCCGACATTCTGGGGCAAAGAGACCTTGACCGACGAGAAGGCTGCCGGCCCGGCTCGCAAACTCTGGGGGATCAAGGCTCTCGATCGCGGCGTGCTTCGTGCCGGCCTCGGTGTTCTGCGTGACGGCGAGGCAATCGGCGAGACCACCTCGGGGACGTTTTCGCCCTCGCTCAAAGTGGGAATTGCGTTGGCGCTCCTCGATTCCGGTGCCAATGTCTCGGCCGGCGACGAGATCGAAGTCGACGTCCGTGGTCGTGCTCTTCGGTGCGTCGTGGTGTCTCCTCCGTTCGTGGAGACCAACACCAAGTAGAGAGCTTTTTCACGTTCGATAGGATTGCGCCCATGACAGGTGCCGCCGATTTCGTTCGTGTTCAGAGCTCGTCCCCGAAGTCCGACGCCGAGCGCCGTGACATTTTGGCGGCGCCCGGCTTCGGGCGGCACTTCACCGACCACATGGTCTCGATCGACTACACCGCGGGCAAGGGCTGGCACGACGCCCAGGTGTTGCCGTACGGAAACATCGAGCTCGATCCGGCCGCAATGGTTTTGCACTACGGACAGGCCATCTTCGAGGGCCTCAAGGCATACCGTCAGCCGGGTGGCGAGATCAGCTCGTTCCGCGTCGAGGCCAACGCCGAGCGTTTCGCGGCATCTGCGCGCCGTCTGGCCATGCCGGAGCTCCCGTCGCAGATGTTCATCGATTCCATCACCGAACTGATCGACGTCGATCTCGACTGGGTTCCCGCAGCCGGTGGCGAGGACGCGCTCTACCTCCGTCCGTTCATGTTCTCCACCGAAGCCGGACTCGGTGTCCGTCCCGCCGACGAGTACCGCTACCTGCTGATCGCCTCGCCCGCCGGTGCGTACTTCCCGCGCGGCGTCAAGCCGGTCAGTGTGTGGCTGTCCACCGAATACGTTCGCGCGGCCCCCGGCGGTACCGGCGCGGCCAAGTTCGCCGGCAACTACGCCGCTTCACTCCTCGCCCAGGCGCAAGCCGCCGACGAGGGTTGCGACCAGGTGGTCTGGCTCGACGCCATCGAGCGCACGTACGTCGAGGAAATGGGTGGAATGAACCTGTTCTTCGTCTTCGGCTCGGGCCCCGACGCTCGCCTCGTGACGCCGTCGCTGTCCGGTTCGTTGTTGCCAGGCATCACGCGCAACTCGTTGCTCGCCCTTGCCGCCGATTCCGGTTTCGCCGTCGAGGAGCGCAAGATCAGCACCGACGAATGGCGCACCAAGTGCAAGAGCGGTGAAATCACCGAGGTCTTCGCTTGCGGCACAGCAGCAGTCATCACCCCCGTCGGACGCGTCAAGTCCGCCGAGGGCGAGTTCACCATCGCCGACGGCGAGCCGGGTGAGGTGACGATGGCACTGCGCGACACCCTCACGGGTATCCAGCGCGGAACCTTCGCCGACACCCACGGCTGGATGACGAAACTTCACTGATCGCTGGTTCGTTCCGCGAGCAATCGCTCCCGGAAGAACTGCAGAATCTCGTCTCGTGCGACGGTGGTGGGCGATCCCGCCTCGTCGACGAGATGAGCCGTCACCACGCTGTGTGGATTGGCAATGACGTGTTCGAAGAACGGCGACGTTGTCGCGTTGGCCGCTTCGTCGGGTAGTACCTTCCCGACGAAGCGCTCGCCCAAGGCCTTCGAATAGGCGGCGAATCGTTGTGCGCGGCAGAACGAGTCACCTCGAAAGCGGTATGCAAGCACCGTGAGGTCTTCGGCCTCGAGTCTCGAGCGCACGGCTTCGAGTTCTTCGGGCCCGCTGTCGGTTTCGTCCGGTCGATCGAGCGGTAACGACGGTTGGGCGAGAACCGGCGCGATGACCGAGGGTTCGAGCATCATCGACAACGCGAAGTTACCGGTGAAGCACATTCCGATCACGCCGACGCCAGGACCGCCGCTCTCCTCATGCGCCGAAGCGGCGAGTGAACGCAGCCAACGGACCGCCGGACTCGGTTCGTCGGCAGCGAGGGCGCGGAATTCTGCACTGACGCAGGCTCTCTTGAATACCGTCAGCCCCTCGTTCACTGTGGGGACCGCTCCGTCGCGGCCGAACAGTGACGGAACGAAGACCGTGAAACCGGCGTCGCGCACCCAGCGGGCGAATCGCGCTACATGCGGGCTGATGCCCGGCATCTCCGGCATGACGATTACTGCGGGACCGGTGCCGGCCACGTACACGGACTTCGCCACTGCGTCGATGGTGATCGTTCGACGGTCGAAGTCTTCGAGCGGATCGTCTTCGGTCATGCTCCGGTTCGGCACGGTGAGCCCTCCCAAGTAGTCGAAACAATTCCTCTGCACAGTCTTTCGGCGCGGGATCGACTACAGAAGAGGGCGGTTCGCCATGTTTTCGGGCGGGCTCGCCACGCACCTATCCCGCGCCGCCGTTGCGGAATCGCTTTCGGTAGTCGGCCGGGCTGATGCCGACGCGGTCGGTGAACAGGCGACGGAAGGTTCCAGGATCCTGATAGCCGATGTGCCCCAGGATCTTTCCGAGAGACCAGTCGGTCGATTCCAACAACCGTTTCGCTTTTCGGATCCGTGCACGCTGCAGATAACTGCGCGGCGATTCCCCGGTCTCGACCTTGAACTTCCGAAGCATGGTTCGGGTGCTGAGGTGAAAAGCACCCGACAGCAGATCCAAGTCGTAAGGTTCCGCCATCCGTTCGACCAGCCACCTTCCGACGTCGTCGGCAAACTGTGTGTGTTTGGCGGGCAGCATCGAGTCGAGGATGTACGGAGCTCGACTGGTTCGGTTTTCGGGCGCCAGCGTAATTCTTGCGGTCGTACGCGCAATCTTGTCGCCGAGATGCTCGCGCACGAGTGCTGTTGCGAGGTCGAGCGCGGCGGTGAACGCAGCAGTGGTGGTGACGCCGTCGTCCTGGACGATCAACGAGTCGGTTCGAACCGTCGCACCGGGGTAACGACTCGCGAGGTCCGCACCGTACAGCCACGACGTCGTACATCGGCGTCCGTCGAGCAGTCCCGCCTCGCCCAGCAGATACGCGCCGACGCAGACCGACGACACCCGAACGCCGCGCGCCTCGCACGCACGGATGAACTCGATTTCTCCCTCCCACAGCGACAAACGCGTCGCAGGGTCTTCGGACGGCACGAGTTCGAACCCCGGCACAACCAGGTGATCGATGTCGTGATGCCCCTCCTGCACGCCGAGCGAAAATCCACCTGCCGCAACGACGGGCGTGCGGGACGCTGCGATGACCGATACCTCGAAGGGGTCGGCGGGCGCTCCATCAGCGACGCGATTGGCGATCAGGAGAAGGTCGGTGAAAACGAAGATCTCGGCCGCGAGGCAACCTTCGTACGCAAGGACACCTACTCGCACGACGTCGGATCACAGTCCGAGAGTGAGGCCGACGGCCGTAAGCGTCACAGTGAGTTCGAGTGCGAATCCGAGAACGTCTCCGTTGAGTCCGCCGAATCTACGGACGCAGTGACGCACGCACAGCACACTGATCACCAGCGCCGACGCGGTCACGAGAGGGCCGAGCCACCACCGGTCGGTGGCAAAGCCGGAAGCGGCGATCAGCGGAACCGACCACACGATTGCGGCCCACAACGGTTGTGAATCGGCGACGAGCGCACCGAATCCGCTCGGGCTCGACGCGAGAATACCTCGGCGGCAGGCAAAAACGACGGCCACACGACCCGCAGCGACAGATACGAGAACGGCGATCCACTGCGTGGGGGAGTCGGCAACAGCGAGGACGCCGAAGGAGACCGATTGCAGCCCGAGGAAGATGAACAGCGCCGCGACCCCGAACGGTCCGGCACCGCCGCTGTGCATGACCTCGCGGGCGCGCTCCGGTGGACCGTAACAACCCAGTCCGTCGACGGAGTCTGCCAGTCCGTCCACGTGCATCCCGCGTGTCCCGAGGGCGAGCGCACCTACCGTCAGCAAGCCTGCGAGATAGGGATTCAGGCCGATACTGGTTGTGCCCCAGAGCAGAAACGTCGCGGCAATGCCGAGAGCGATCCCGGCGAGCGGAGCTGCCGCGATGGCGCGACGGCCGGCAGTTCGGTCGATGTCGGAGGGACCACGAACCGGAAGGACCGTCAGCCACGAGAAGGCCAGTGGCACCCCGGACAGCGGGCCCGCCACGCTCACTCCGCCGTATCGGTCTTGGTCAGGTCGATCGACTCGGGTTCGTCGACAGGTGCGCTGCCCTGAGTGCTGACACCGGCTTCGGAGAATGTCGCCATCTTGCCCAGGATTGCCACTGCGCCCTGAAGAATCGGGAGAGCGGTGACTGCGCCTGAACCTTCACCGAGACGCATGTCGAACTCGACGATCGGTTCGAGACCCATGCGGGTCAATGCGATGGTGTGGGCGGGTTCGGTGGAGCGGTGTCCGGCGACCCACCATTCACGTGCGCCGAAAGCCAGTTCGTCGGCAACCATGGCGGCTGCGGTGACCACTACGCCGTCGAGGATCACCGGCGTGCGACGCGAAGCTGCCTGGGCCAGAAAGCCGGCCATCGCGGCGAGGTCGGCACCCGAAGACGTGCGCAGCAGCGCGACTGTGTCGCGAACGTGCGGACGGGCACGCCGGAGAGCGTCGCGAATCGCTGCGGTCTTGCGGATCCATCCGGCGTCGTCGATACCGGTACCTCGACCCACGACCGCGACGGGTTCACTGTCCGTGAGTGCGGCGATGAGTACGGTTGCGGGCGTCGTATTGCCGATGCCCATGTCGCCGGCGATGAGAAGATCTGCGCCCCCGTCGATTTCCTCGTCCGCGATCGCTCGGCCGGCGGCGATGGCCTGAAGGGTTTCCTCGTTCGACATGGCGTCTTCGCGGTCGATGGACCCGGAAGACCTGCGCACCTTGTGGTTCGAGACGGACGGATCGGTATCGCCGTCCACTGCGATGTCGACGACGCGTACCGTGGCGCCGGCAACCTCGGCGAGGACGTTGACTGCCGCGCCGCCCCCGAGGAAGTTGGCGACCATCTGTGCGGTCACTTCCGGCGGATAGGCGGAGACGCCGTTGCGGGCGATTCCGTGATCACCCGCGAACACGACGACGCGAGGCCGAGCGAAAGCGTGTGGGGGACAAACTCCTTGGCAGGCTGATGCCCAGCCGGCGAGAGCCTCCAGTCGGCCCAGCGAACCGGCCGGCTTGGTCAGATCACGCTGACGCGCATCGGCCTGCGCTCGCACCTCGCGGTCGGGCGGGGTGACGGGTTCGAAGTCGGCGCTACTGACTGGCGCGACGTCAGGGTTGGCATCTGGATTCGCCCCTGAAATGGCCCCTGGATTGGCCTCGGTACTCACATCGTGCCTTCCGGTTGTGCAGCAGTATCTTTCAAGATGAGCGGTAACCCTGCAACCACTAGTACGACACGATCGCACACCGCGGCGATACGAGCGTTGAGAGTGCCGATCTCATCGCGGAACAATCGTCCGGACCGCGTCTCGGGGATGACGGCCAAACCCACTTCGGGGCTGACCAGCACCAGGTGTCCGCGGTAGTTCTCGACACTGGCGACCAGGCTGTCCGCCGCGGGCGTGACGGTGCCGCGCGGTGCGTCCCAGGCGCCTTGCCGATCGAGTTCCGCGGTCAGCCACGTTCCCAGATCGTCGACCAACGTCGCTGTGTGTGAATCGCTTTCGAGCTGCGCCGCGAGGTCACCGGCAGCTGCGGTTTCGACAGTCGACCAATGAGAAGGCCGTCTGTTGCGGTGCTGGTCGATCCGGCTTTCCCAGTCTGCGTCGGAGACATCACGTCTGGCTGTCGCCAGGTACCGGATCGGTGCCGAACTTTCGGGTAAGTGGCCTGCACAAACCAAATCCTCGGCGTGCGCGGACTTACCAGACCGCGCGCCGCCGAGGACCAAAGTTCTATACGTGTTCGTCACGCTCAGATTGCGTCGCCCGGCCCCACACGAGGCTTCGGTGCGCGCAGCTTGCGGATCTGCGACGCGCGAACGAACGCGTACCAGCCGAGCTTGAATCCGCCGTCGGTGCTGTCGGGGAAGCGCTCGGCGACGCGGTTGTTGATCATGCGACCGAGCCAGATGCCTTCACCGACCATGAAGAGCATCATCACGAGCATTGCCAGTGTGACGATCTGCTGGAGCGCGGGCGTGACGAACATGGTCATGATGAGGATCAACGCGAGCGGCATGAACAGCCCGACGAGGTTGCGGCGAGCGTCGATGAAGTCACGGACGTAGGCGCGAACCGGTCCCTTGTCGCGGGGGAGCAGGTACTTGTCCTCGCCGGCGAGCATGCGGGCGCGGCGGTCTGCCGACGATGCGCGACGCTCGGCGGCTTCGGCCTTGCGGTCCTCCTTGGAGCCGCGGGTCGCCTTACGGCGGGCGCGGGCTTCCTTCGCGGTCAGCGGGGCAGGGGCAACGGGGCCACGCCTCTTCGCCTCGGCGTCACGACGCTTGGGTGTGGGGCGGCCCTTGCCCACCTGCTCGATGGGCGCCTCTTCGGAGGCCGAGGATGCCTCAGTGCCCTCGACGTCACGTTTGTCGGAGTTGTCTGAGTCACCGCGGCGTAGCAATTTCACACCTCCAGGCTATTGGATAAGTGCACGGTCTGGGAAACCGACCTCGGTCTTTCTGAAAAACCCGATCGCCCGAGGCACTGAAACGCGCGAGATCGTGAAACATCGGGGTCATTCGGGACTCTTAGACTTCGGCTATGCGGGTAATAGTTGCTCCAGATTCGTTTGGTGAGACGTTGACGGCCGTCGAGGCGGCTGAGTCCATTTCTGCCGGTTGGCGACGTGGCCGACCCGAAGACGACGTTGTCACCGCGCCACAATCCGACGGTGGGCCGGGTTTCGTCGACGTCTTGGCCACGGCTGGGGGCGACATCCGGACTGCACGGGTGTCCGGGCCTTTGACCGCCGCCGTCGACGCCACGTGGCTGTTCGATTCGGACACGGCGTACATCGAGTCCGCCGAGGCCGTCGGGCTCGGCCTGCTCGGAGGTCCGCCGACGCGGGACACTGCACTCGCCGCGCACAGTCTCGGTGTGGGAGAGCTGATCGCTGTCGCGCTCGAGGCAGGCGTGAAGACGGTTGTCGTCGGACTCGGTGGGAGTTGCTGCACCGACGGGGGACGTGGACTGGTGGAGGCGCTGGGCGGCCTGGAGGTTGCAGCGGCGGCTACGGCAGGCACTCAGTTGTTCGCCGCCACCGACGTCGAACACGTACTTCTCGGGGAGCACGGTGCGGCAGCGGTGTTCGGCCCGCAAAAGGGTGCCGACGCCGAAGCCGTCGCTGTCCTCGAAGCGCGGAACGCGAGATGGGCCGAACAGTTGGAGTCCGTCACCGGAAAACGAGTGTCGAATTTTCCGGGTGCCGGCGCCGCGGGTGGTATCGGTGCCGCGCTCTTTGCGCTCGGTGCACAGCGGCGATCCGGGGCCGACGTCGTCGCGGATCGCACCGGACAAGCCGCGCTACTGGCTTCCGCTGACCTGGTGATCACGGGCGAAGGCAAGTTCGACCACCAATCTCTGCGCGGCAAACTCGTCACAACGCTCGCTTCGGCGGGGGCAGCACACGGCGTTCCGACGCTCGTCTTTGCCGGCCAGGTGACGCTCGACGAGGCGGACTATGCGTCGACCTCGATAGTCGCGGCGAAGTCGGTGACGGATTTCGCCGGGTCGGTGGAACGTGCGATGGAGGAAGCGTCGGCGTGTCTCGAGGGACTCGCCGAACACACGGCACGCGAGTGGAACATCTGGCGCGGCGTCCGGAGCTGAGGATCCACAAGCGTCGACGCGCCGTTGCCGTGTCGGGAAGACCGGATAGGATGAAGACGAATCGCACCCGGTAAAGGACTGGCGGGAATAAGTCGGCAGCGGCGTACCGTTGAAGCGTTCACGGGTTGGTACGAACATTAGGGAGAGCCCATGACTGTGCAGAACGAGACCGCCACCCACGGCGTCAAGATGACCGAGGCCGCGTCCGCCAAGGCGAAGGCACTCTTCGATCAGGAGGGTCGCGACGACCTCGCGCTGCGTATTGCAGTGCAGCCCGGCGGCTGTGCCGGACTGAAGTACCAGCTGTTCTTCGACGACCGCACGCTCGACGGTGACCTCACTGTCGACTTCAACGGCGTCAATCTGGTTGTCGACCGGATGAGCGCGCCGTACGTCGAAGGTGCGTCCATCGACTTCCTCGACACCATCGAGCAGCAGGGCTTCTCGATCGACAACCCCAATGCAACAGGCTCCTGCGCCTGCGGTGACTCGTTCAACTGAGTCTGTCGATCACAACTCAATTCACGAACAACTGACGCGGAACCGACATTCGGTTTCGCGTCAGTTGTTTGTGGTGACTCGTACGTAGACCGTTCCGATCCGACAGCTCGGACGCCGATGACGGCGCTACGGGCGGTAACGTGAACTTTTGCTCCTCTTTCATTCTTGTACTCACTTCGCTGAAAGGCCACGATCCGTGACTATTGCGGTAACCGGTTCCATCGCCACCGACCACTTGATGCGCTTCCCCGGCCGCTTCGCCGATCAGCTCCTCGCCGATCAGCTCGCCCACGTTTCGCTGAGTTTCCTGGTCGACGATCTCGTGATTCGCCGCGGTGGTGTCGGCGGCAACATCGCTTACGCCATGGGCGTGCTCGGTGGGTCCCCGCTACTCGTCGGCGCAGTCGGTGCCGACTTCGCCGAGTACCGCACGTGGCTCGAGGACAACGGCGTCGACTGCAGCGCGGTCCGTATCTCGGACAAGGCACATACGGCGCGTTTCGTGTGCACCACCGACGAGGACATGGCGCAGATCGCGTCGTTCTACCCCGGTGCGATGAGCGAGGCTCGCGAGATCGAACTCGCGGCAGTGGCCAAGACTGCAGGCGCAGTCGAGTTGGTGCTGATCGGCGCCAACGACCCCGAGGCCATGGTTCGCCATACCGACGAATGCCGTCTGCTCGGGATTCCGTTCGCAGCGGATCCGTCGCAGCAGCTTGCCCGCCTGTCCGGTGACGAGGCCAAGGCGCTCATTCACGGCGCGAAGTACTTGTTCACCAACGAGTACGAGTGGGGTCTGCTTCAGCAGAAGACTGGTCTGAGCGAGGAAGAGATCCGCGCGCAGGTCGGCATCCGTGTCACCACCCTCGGCTCCAAGGGTGTGGAAATTGTTGACGCCGAAGGCAATTGGGTGCGCGTCGATGTAGTGCCCGAGACCGGCAAGGTGGATCCGACGGGCGTTGGTGACGGCTTCCGCGCCGGGTTCCTGCTCGCACACGGCGCCGGTCTGAGCTTCGAGCGTGCTGCACAGTTGGGATCTTTGGTCGCTGTGTTGATTCTCGAGACCGTGGGAACGCAGGAGTGGGTGTTCAATCGCGACGAGGCACTCAAGCGCCTTACCGACGCATACGGCAGCGCGGCAGCGGACGAGATCGCGACGATCCTGCCGAAGTAGGGCTCCGCCCCGTGAGTGGTTGAGGAGTTCGGAGACTCCCTAACCGCTCACGGGGCCGAAGGCCTAGATATTGACCGGGTACACCGGTTCCTGGATCTGCGGCACGATGCGCTTCTCCACGAAGATTCCGTGCCAGACCATGAAGGTCAGGACGGTCCAGAGGCGTCGGCTGTGGTCGGACACGCCCTCGCGGTGATCGTTGAGCATCTTCACGACGGCCTGCTTGTCGAAGATGTGGTCGGTACCCGACTCCTCGATCTGCAGATGTGCCCAGTCGAAGAGTTCGGTGCCGCGCAGCCAGTGGCGTAGGGGAACCGGGAATCCGAGCTTCGCACGGTGCAGAACATGGTGCGGCACAATGCCTTCCAGGGCCTGGCGCAGTGCGTACTTGGTCGTGTCTTTCGTGATCTTCTGATCGAGCGGTACGCGTGACGCGACGTCGAAGACCTCGGGATCGAGGAACGGCACACGCAGTTCCAGCGAGTTGGCCATCGTCATCTTGTCTGCCTTGACGAGGATGTCGCCGCGCAGCCAGGTGAACAGGTCGAGATGCTGCATCCGCGCAACCGGATCCCAGTCCCGTGACTGCGCGTAGATCGGCGCAGTGACGTCCTGGTGAGTCCACTCCGGGCGGAAATCGCGCAGGACGGCGCGGAGCTGAGCGTCGTTGAAGCTACGAGCATTTCCGTAGTAGCGCTCCTCGAGCGTCAAGGAACCGCGGTTGAGCAGACTCTTGCCACGAGTGCCGTCCGGGATGCGTTCGGACAACTTGCCTGCAGCTCGACGCAATCCCTTGGGGAGGTACTCGAAAGGCTTGAGCGACAACGGCTCACGGTAGATCGTGTAGCCGCCGAACAGCTCGTCGGCACCCTCGCCGGACAGCACCACCTTGACGTGCTTGCGCGCTTCCTTCGCGATGAACCACAGCGGAATCAATGCCGGATCGGCTACCGGGTCGTCGAGGTACCAGACGATCTCGGGAATGGCAGCGGCGAACTCGGCGGGGGAGACCACCTTGACGACGTGCTTCGCGCCGATCGCTGCGGCAGATTCTGCAGCGACGTCGACCTCGGAATAGCCCTCACGTTCGAAACCGGTCGTGAAGGTGATCAGGTTGGGGTTGTGGCGCATCGCCAGCGCCGCGATCGCCGTGGAGTCGATACCGCCGGACAGGAACGAACCGACGGTGACGTCGGCACGCATGTGCTTGGCGACCGAATCCTCGAGTGCCTCGGCGATTTCCTGGTAGCGCGCCTTCTCGGTGCCAGGTGCAAAAGGCTTGGCCGGGAACTTCGGCGTGAAATACCGCGTGAACGTGGGCTCCTCGCCCGGACGCACCCGAGCGAAGCTGCCCGACTCCAGGCGGCGGATCTGCTTGTGCAGTGTTTCCGGCTCCGGTACGTACTGCAGAACGGTGTAGTGCTCGATGGCACGCGGATCCAGCTCGGTACCGATGCCGATCAGATCGGTGAGTTCGAGCAGGCTCTTCTTCTCGCTGCCGAACGCGGTGCCGCCGGCGCCGGTCGCGATGAACAGCGGCTTGATCCCGAACGGATCGCGCGCGATGAACAGCTCGCGTGTGTCGGTGTCCCAGATCGCGAACGCGAACATTCCGCGCAGGCGCCGGACCGCGTCCTCACCCCAGTAGTGGAATGCAGCGACGATGGCCTCGGAGTCGCCCTCGGTGAAGAACTTGGCGTCGTGGTCCTTGACCAGTTCGGCGCGGATCTCCAAGTAGTTGTAGATCTCGCCGTTGAACGTGAGCGCATAACGCTCCGGGTTCTCCGGTGGGCCCCAACGCAGCGGCTGGTGGGAATGAGCGATGTCGATGATCGCCAGGCGGTTGAACCCGAAGACGAGGTGATCGTCGTTCCACGTCCCGTGTTCGTCCGGCCCGCGGTGACGAAGGCAATGCATCGCCTGGTCGACCCGCGAGACGGCGTCCTCGCTGGTTCCGCCAGATGTCAGTAGCCCGAGCAGTCCACACACAGCGTCCGGTTCCTCGATTCAGAATTTTTGTACAGAAGGCTCCCGGACACGAGTGTCGGGGAGAGGTCAACGAACTCTTGACGAAAGTATGCCGCAGATCGACGTCCCTGCCGATCGCGGCGGAACGAATCGACGTGATGTGCGTCGCCGAAACGACCTGAGCCGTTCCTGAGCAGCACCTGAGAGAGCTGTGTGACGTCCGCCGCGACACGGGCGAGGACCCGAGGATGGATAGCGCCCGGCTTTGGTCTACGCTGCGTAGTAATTGGGCCTTCCCTCCGGGCATGCCCTAGTTGAATTTTGTGGCGATCAGGAAGGCGTGAACGTGGCGCAAGGTCGGATCCTTCGGCGAGCGGGGCTGGCAGTATCTCTGGGCATTGCTGCCTTGCTGCTGTCGGGTTGCTCCATCGACAACGAAGTGCTTCGTTTCGGGTGGCCTTCGGGCATCACCCCGGAGGCGACGCGCATGCGTGAGCTGTGGACGTGGTCGGTTGTAGCCGCCCTCGTCATGGGTGTGCTGGTGTGGGGGTTGGTCTTCTGGGCCGTCATCTTCCACCGTAAGAAGAAGGACTCGCCGGAATTCCCGCGTCAGACGGCATACAACGTGCCGCTCGAACTCGGTTACACGGCAGTTCCCTTCGTCATCATCGCGGTTCTCTTCTACTTCACCGTCATCGTTCAGAACCATGTTCTGGACAAGACGGACAACCCTGACGTCGTTGTAGACGTCACGGCCTTCCAGTGGAACTGGAAGTTCGGCTACCGCTCCATCGAGTTCGGTGACGGTTCCGCCAAGTACAACGGAATCGACGTCGAGGCCGAAGAGGCTGCCAAGACCGAGGGCTCCACTGTGAACGATCACGGCGAAGAAGTTCCCGGCCCGATCCACGGCAACAGCACCGAGGACCTGAGCTACCTGCACTACGACAAGATCGAGACCGTCGGCTCCAGCCAGGAGATCCCGATCCTCGTTCTGCCCACCGGCAAGCGAATCCAGTTCGAACTCGCTTCCTCGGACGTCATCCACGCATTCTGGGTGCCCGAGTTCCTGTTCAAGCGTGACGTTCTCCCGAACCCCAAGGAGAACCACTCGGACAACATCTTCCAGATCAGTGAGATCGAGAAGGAAGGCGCGTTCGTCGGGCGTTGTGCAGAAATGTGTGGCACGTTCCACGCGATGATGAACTTCGAGGTTCGTGCGGTTTCGCCGGAGGACTTCGCCAAGTACATCGAACTGCGCAAGGGTGACGCGGAGGGCAAGGGTGGTCTGACGACCGCCGAGGCTCTGCAGGCAATCGGTCAGTCGCCGGTGGCTACGTCGACCACGCCGTTCAACACCGACCGCGAGTACCGTCAGGCAACCGTCGCCACTGCAGGCAACTGAGCCGGCCAGCCTCTTCACTGAACAAGGACAAGTGCTGATATGAAGATCGAAGCCAAGCTCTTCGAGATCCTGACGATGTTCTTCATTCTCGTCGCGATCATCTACGGAGTGTTCACCGCTCTGTCACGCACAGGTATCGAGTGGGCCGGACTGACGGCCATCGTCCTGTCTGCAGGTCTGACGCTCATCGTGGGTACCTACTTCCGCTTCGTCGCCCGTCGTCTGGACACCCGTCCCGAGGACTACGACGACGCTGAAATCTCGGACGGTGCAGGAGAACTGGGCTTCTTCAGCCCGGGTAGCTTCTGGCCGATCCTGCTTGCCGCTGCTGCTGCACTCGCGGCAGTGTCGCTGGCGTACTTCCAGCCGTGGCTCATCGCAGTCGCAGTTGTCTGTGTGCTCGCCGCAGCCGCAGGCCTGGTGTTCGAGTACTACACCGGACCCGAGAAGCACTAGTTTCACCCGCACTCGAACAGAGGCGCCGCACCCACCCGGGTACGGCGCCTCTGTTGTCGTTTATGTACGTTTCGGTGGTAGGAGGGTCCCTGTCAACAACCGCTCTCTGTCAATCGTGGAGCGAGTATTCGAGGTCGTAGCGGTGCAGACCGTCGACGACCTCGAGCTCGAGAGTGCCTGCGATGCCCTTCAACTCGCCGGTTCCGGACCCCGGCACGATCTCGTACAGAAGCTTCTGCGTTCCGTCGATCATCTGACCGAACTGCTGCAGGGCGAACGATCCCACAGCTTCGTCGACCTGCCCCGTGACAAACTCCAAAGCGACATAGCCCGCTGCACCGGCTGTCGGATCGCCCGCGGACAGCATCAGGCCGGACGACGTGCCTTCGACGCCGCCGATGAACGTCTTGTCGAACTCGAAGCGTCCGACGCGTCCGGAGAGCTCAGGATCGGCGGGGCGAAGATCGATCTCGAAGGTGCCGCGTGCATGGGATGTCATGGTCCGAGTATCTCACCAGGCGACAACGCCTCGAGGGGACTCCCGAGAACGTGCAACACTCCGTAGATGATTCTCGAACATGCCGTCCTGCAGGTCGATCCGTCGCAGTCAGCGCGTTTCGAGGCCGCATTCGACGTGGCCCGAACCATCATCTCCGAGGTTCCCGGATTCATCAGGCTGCGGCTCTCGCACTGCCTGGAATCACCGGAGCGATATCTCCTGCTGGTCGAGTGGGAAGACGTGGAGTCACACACCATCGGCTTCCGTCAGTCCACGGGATACGAGAAGTGGCGAGAACTTCTCCATCACTTCTACGAGCCGTTCCCGACGGTGGAGCACTATTCGACTGTGCTCGAGGTCTAGCAAAGCGTAGTGCCTGCTGTTGTCGGCGCTCAGACGACGAACCGGGGGAGTGGTGCCCACTTGGAGGTTGTCCATATTGAATCGCTCAGAGAACGAGTGAGGCCCCGAACCGGAATCCGGTTCGGGGCCTCACTGGTCAACTGACGTTCTTAGTGGAGTTCTCCACTTGAACCATCGGACTTGCCGTTGGTTCGGTTCTGGTAGTCCAGAAGGATCTGAAGCTGCTCGTGCTCAGCTTCGTGATGAGCGGCTTCGAGAGCCTCGCTCTCCTCGACTGGGTCAGCGGTGATCAGGCTACCGCTACCGGGCTTGCCGGCGAGGCCGAGCTTGTTCATCTTCTTCGGGACAGCAGCACCCTGGTACTCGAGCGGGATCGGGTGTCCGTGCTCGTCGACGGGGCCGAGCGGCTGGTGGATCTCGATGTACTGGCCGTTCGGCATCCGCTTGATGATGCCGGTCTCGATGCCGTGTTCGAGGACTGCACGGTCACTGCGCTGCAGGCCGATGCAGAACCGGTACGTCACGAAGTACGCGATGGGCGGAAGGATGACCATGCCGATACGGCCGATCCACGTCATTGCGTTCAGCGAGATGTGCAGGTGGTACGCGATGATGTCGTTGATGCAGGAGATCGTGAGCACCAGGTAGAACGCGATGGACATCGCACCGATAGCGGTACGGACCGGCACGTCGCGCGGGCGCTGCAGGATGTTGTGGTGAGCGTCGTCTCCGGTGAGACGCTTCTCGATCCACGGGTACGCGATCAACAGTGCGAAGACGAGGCCCATGATCAGGGCGACGGCGAACACTGCAGGGATCGTGTACCGGTTGAACAGGTAGATCTCCCACGCCGGCCACAGTCGAGCAAGGCCGTCCGTCCACATCATGTAGATATCGGGCTGGGAACCTGCCGAGACCTGTGACGGGTTGTACGGACCGATGTTCCACACGGGGTTGATCTGGAACAGACCACCGAGCAGTGCGAGCACGCCGAAGGTCATGGCGAAGAACGCGCCACCCTTCATCGCGAAGACCGGGAGGATGCGGACGCCGACGACGTTCTGTTCCGTACGGCCGGGGCCGGGGAACTGCGTGTGCTTCTGGTACCAGACCAACGCGAGGTGGCCGGCGATCAGAGCCAGGATGATGCCCGGGAACAGCAGCACGTGAGCGACGTAGAGACGCGGGATGATGAGGTCGCCGGGGAAGTCGCCGTCGAAGATCAGCCAGTGCATCCAGGTACCGACGATCGGGATACTCATCGTGATACCACCGAAGGCGGCGCGGAGGCCGGTGCCCGAGAGCAGGTCGTCGGGGATGGTGTAACCGAAGAAGCCTTCGAACATCGCCAGGATGAGCAGCAGGCAGCCGATGACCCAGTTCGCTTCACGCGGGCGACGGAAGGCGCCGGTGAAGAAGATGCGAGCGAGGTGAACGATGATCGACGCCGCGAACATCAGTGCAGCCCAGTGGTGAATCTGGCGAACGAAGAGACCGCCGCGCACCTCGAAGGAGATGTTCAGGGTCGTCTCGTAGGCGCGAGACATCGTGACACCACGAAGCGGCTGGTATGCGCCCTGGTAGACGACGTGTGCCATCGACGGATCGAAGAACAGCGTCAGGAACACACCGGAGATCAGCAGGATCACGAAGCTGTAGAGCGCGATCTCGCCGAGCATGAAGGACCAGTGCGTCGGGAAGACCTTGTTGATCTGCCGGCGCATGCCTGCGGCGAGGTGGTAGCGGGAGTCCATAGCCTCCGCTTGTCCAGCCGCTGCCGCGCTGATCTTGGACGGTTTGGTTGTTGTTGTGGTCACGGTCGACGCTCCCAAAATGCCGGGCCGAGTGCTTCGATGAAGTCACCGTCGGCGACCAGGAAGCCCTCTTCGTTCACTGTAATAGGCAACTGCGGAAGTGCGCGAGCAGCGGGACCGAAGATCGGCTTGCCGTAGGTCAGTGCGTCGAACTGCGACTGGTGGCAGGGGCACAGAATACGGTTGCTCTGCTGTTCGTAGAGCGAGGTGGGGCAACCCAGGTGGGTGCAGATCTTCGAGTAGGCGAAGTAATCGCCGTAGTTGAAGCTTTCCTGGCCCTTACGCTTGGTGACACGCGCGGTGTCTTCCGTGCGAAGGCGGATGAGCATCACCGAGTTACGAATGCCGCGCAGTGCTGCGAGCAGAGCGTGCTCGTCGCCACGGTCGGACTCGCGGAACGGGAAGACCGTTTCCATCGAACCGGCATCGAGATCTTCCGGGCGAACGAGGACGATGTCCTCGGGACGGCCGGTGTCACGACGCAGGTAGATGGTCTCGCCCGGGTAGTTCGGGGTCCAGCCGGACACCCACAGAGGTGAGTCGTCGCCCTTGGCCCACGGGTTCTTGATGAGTCCGCCGAGGGGCATGACCATCATGACGCCGAGTGCGCCGCCGCCGAACATCAAGCTGCGCTTGATGGCCTTGCGGCGGGGGAGGGTGGACGTCTCGAGGGTGTCGCCGAGCTCGGCGACGATCGTGCGACGATCGACCTCGGTGGAACCACCGTCGTGGCGGTCCTGGATCGAGACCTCTTCGGGGATGAACTTCTTGGTGAACTGAACGGCACCGATGCCGACGCCGAGGATCGCCAGACCCATGGTCAAGCCGATCAGCGGGGTGTACAGGCTGTACTTGCCGTAGTTCTCGTCACCGGCGCCTGCGTACTCCCAGGGCCAGAACAGGTAGATCGCGATGAACGCGATCGCCGAAACGCCGGCGAGGCCGAACCAGAAGGCGACGTTGCGCTCGGCGCGCTTTTCCGCCCTGGTGCCCTTTACCGACCAACGATCACGGCGGTAGACGACATCGACGCCATCGAGATTGGTACCCAGCTTGACCAGGTCGTCGCGTGACATCGCGTCGAGCTCTTCATCTGTGTACTTCTTAGGCGTATCGCCGCCATGCTGGCCAGCGTCGCTCATGACCTTGCTCCGATCCACAATGCTGCACCGACGACAGCGATGATTCCGACGGCCCACATGGCGAGACCCTCAGAGGCCGGACCGAGGCCACCGAGCCCGTACCCACCGGGGTCCTTCGACTCGCCCGACGACTTGACGTAGGCGATGATGTCCTTCTTCTCCTCGATCGTCAGCTGACGATCCGAGAACTTCGGCATGTTCTGGGGACCGGTAACCATGGCAGCGTAGATCTGCTGCTCGCTGGCCGGATCCAGGACCGGGGCGTACTTGCCCGAGGACAGTGCGCCACCGCGGCCGGTGAAGTTGTGGCACGACGCGCAGTTGAGCCGGAAGAGCTCACTGCCGCGTCCGACGTCGCCACCGCGCAGCGAGGACTGGGCGATTTCGCCGTTCTCGTCGCGGATGAGCGTCGGGCCGCCGCCGTTGGCCTGGATGAAAGCGCCGAGGGCGTCGGTCTGCGCAGCATCGAACTTGGGGTCCTTGCGTGCAGCCTGGGCCTCGTTGCGAGCTGCCGGCATACGACCAGAGGAGACCTGGAAGTACACGGCTGCTTCGCCGACGCCGATGAGGCTGGGACCGCGGTCCTGCACGCCCTGCAAGTTCGCGCCGTGGCACGTGATGCATGACGTGTCGTACAGCTGCTTGCCTTCACGAATCAGGGCTGCTGAATCGTCACTGGCGGTCGCAACCTGCGGAGCTGGTGTCAACGCCGAAGCGAGGAAACCTGCGCTGATCAATCCCATCATCAATACGAGCGCGCCAGTGACGCGCCGGCGGATTTTCCGCTGGCGACGCGACTTCGCGGCATTCGCTGAGTTATCGGATGCGGGAGGGGGGGATGAACTCATCTGTATCCCTTTGGTATGTCGGGACGGAACTGGACGTCAGGGGCTGCCTGGGGCGTACAGCTGATTAACGGATGAAATAAATCGTGGCAAACAGCGCGATCCACACGATGTCGACAAAGTGCCAGTAGTACGAAACAACGATCGCGGCGGTGGCCTGGGCGGGCGTGAACTTGCTGACCCGGGTACGTGCGATCAAGAAGACGAAGGCGATGAGACCGCCGATGACGTGCAGACCGTGGAAGCCGGTGGTCATGTAGAACACCGAGCCGTACACGCTGCTCGAAATCGTGGTGCCCTCGTGCACGAGGTGGTAGTACTCGTAACCCTGGCCGGCGACGAAGAACGCCCCCATGACCAAGGTGATGGTGTACCAGCGACGAAGTCCGAAGACGTCGCCACGCTCAGCCGCGAAGACACCCATCTGGCAGGTGAACGAAGATGCGATAAGCACCAAGGTCACCGGCACGGCCAGATAAAGGTTCAATTCGGTTGGCTCCGGCGGCCAATTTCCGTTCGCCTGAGCTCGTGCCACGAAGTACATGGCAAAGAGCCCTGCGAAGAACATGAGCTCACTTGACAACCACACGATGGTGCCAACGCTGACCATATTCGGCCGGTTCAGCGAGTGCACGCGTTGGGTGATTGCCGATCCTGAAGTCCCTACTGCGCTCGTCACAGACAGAAGTATGACGCTTCGTCGTAAGAGACGACCACTCGGGTCCACCATCGGCGCGTCGCTCGGCTCGAGTTCGCGGGATCGGGCGGCGAACGCGCTGGTGGCGTGGTCGGAATATGCTGGCGCGATGGCAGCTACACACAAGAGTAGACCGTGGTTCCTGAGAATTTTCGGCACGAAGATTCCGACACCGCTCGATGCAGGGCGGTCGGATCTGGTCGTCGTTGCCGAAGGCTTCGACGACGCCGAGGCGAGCTCGACGGCTCTCGAACGTGCCGCCTCCACCGAGCCGGAGTTCAGGGCGGAGTCCGAAGTGGTTCTGCGGCATCATCTCGACCTCCCGGAGGGCTCGGTAGCCGATGCCGAGAGCATCGTCGCCCAGGACGGATATGTGCGAGGCTCGAGTCGGCCCGAGGACGTGACTCCGGTGGTCGAGAATTCGGTTCGCGTCGTCTTCGAGCGTGTCCAGGTGCTTGACGCCCTGCATTGCTCCCAGGAGCGGTCACGAATGGCCGGTCTGGCGCAGCGACTCGGTGGTTCGGTCGCCGGGTGGGACGCGCTCCAGCCCCCGATACTTGTGGAGGCGCCGCCCAAACGCGGTCGCAGAAAGTCCTGAGCGGCCCTATTCGGTTTCCTCGTTACCTCACTGACTAGGCTGCGAGGGTCATCGGCAGCACAAAATGGCAGCGCGAAACGACAGCTCGAAACGACAGCTCGAAATCCAGCCCACTTGAACGACAGGGGACCAAGGCACTATGGCCGGCACCGACGCATCCAACGCCGTGAACGTCGATTCGAGTGCAGTGGTGCGGTCCTGGCCGATGATTCTCGGTTTGCTCACGGACGGCAGTGACTTGTCGGAAGCCGACAGTCGCTGGGCTATGGGCGAGATCATGTCGGACAACGCCACCTCCGCTCAGATCGCTGCTTTCGGGGTCGGTCTGAAGATGAAGGGAGAAACCCCCGCGGAGTTGGAAGGGCTCGCCGCCGCGATGCTCGAACACTCCAGGCGCGTGCCGGTCGATTCCGACGTCGTCGACATCGTCGGCACGGGTGGTGACCGCTCCAACACGGTGAACATCTCGACGATGGCCTCGATCGTGGTTGCCGCGTCCGGTGTGCGAGTTGTCAAGCACGGCAACCGCGCTGCTTCGTCCAAGAGCGGTGGCGCCGACGTGCTCGAGGCGCTCGGCGTTCGCATCAACCTCGGGCCGGAGCAGGTTGCGAGGTGCGTCGAAGAGGTCGGCATCGGCTTTTGTTTCGCGCCGGTCTTCCATCCCGCACTGCGCTTTGCGGCGGTCCCTCGCAAGGAAATCGGCATTCCGACGGCATTCAACGTGCTCGGTCCACTGACCAATCCGGCTCGTCCGCGTGCCGGGCTGATCGGGTGCGCATTTCCGAAACTGATCTCGGTCGTCGCGGGAGTCCTTGCGCAGCGCGGCAATTCGGCGTTGGTGGTACGGGGAGACGACGGACTGGACGAACTGACCACATCGACGACGTCGACGGTTCACATCGTCGGCGGTGGAAGTGTGCGAACTGTCACGCTGGATCCGCGTGACCTCGGAATCGACCGCGTTCCTCTCGAAGAGTTGCGTGGAGGCGACGCCGAAATCAACGCCACCGTCGCCAGAACGCTGCTTTCCGGGCAGAAGGGGCCGGTCCGGGACGCGGTCCTGCTGAACGCGGGAGCAGCCATCGCGGCATTCAACGGTGTCGGCGACGATCTCGAGAGTGCGATCTCTGCCGGGATGACTGCAGCCGCTGCCGCGATCGACAGCGGCGCGGGCGCTGAACTGCTTCACAAGTGGGCGGCGCTCACCGCCGAGCTGGCCGACCAAGCCTGATCGAGGGGCTATTCACCCAGCGAGAAACCGGCCTCGACGTCTGCGCTGGAGAATGACTGGAACGCAATGTGTGTGGCGGTTCGGAGAACGCCGGGCACCTTGTTGATTCCTCCGGTGACCACGTCGGCGATCTGGGCGTGGTCACGCACTTTCACGATGGCGATCAAATCGACGTCACCTGCGCACGAGTAGACCTCGGTCACTCCGGACAGGTCGGCGACGGCCTGCGCGGTTTCCGGGATCCGAGCGGACTCGGCGTGAATCATGACGATGGCGTTGATCATTTCTCTCCTCGATTTCCCTGCGGGTTGTGATGACCCGGTGGTTTCGATCGAGCTTAGGGGTGCCGCCCCGCCGTTACGTCATCGATGTTCGGATTCGGTTCCGGCTCGGGCGAGTCGGCACCAGGCTTCCCACTTGCCGGCGCCGCTCACAGGTTCGACGTATCCGGATGTCGCCGACACGATTCGGACACCGTCCGACGAGAGCCACCTTGCGATCAGTCCCAGTTCTTCGGGTGACGCGCCGCGGAACGGGGCGTCGTCCGGTAGGACGGTTTCGGCCGCCGCGGTGATGGCGTCGACGACGGGCATCGGGTGAGTCCCACGTCTGGCGAGCCCGGCGGACGCGAGACGCCCGGACCGGATCACCGACAGCTCCCAGCCGCCGTCTCCGGTGGGGCGGGCGAGAACGAGTTGTTCGATCGCCGCGACTGCGGCGAGTCGCTGAGTGCGCCGCACTGCGGTGGCGACTGCGACCGTTCGGTCACGCAGACGCGCAGCATTCTCGAACAACGCGTGTGCGGACAGCTCGTCGATCCGGGCCTGCATCTGTTGGAGGGGAGCGTCGTTGGTTCCTCGGAAGAATCCACGCACGGCCTCAGGGGCGGCCGCGTAGTCCTCTGCGTTGATTTCCGGGGTCCAGGAGGCTGGACACGCCCCCAGTTCGCGAGCGGGGCAGTCAGGGCCGTGAACGGCGCCGCGTCCGAGACGCTTGGTACACGTGCGCAGACGACTGAACTCTGCGACGGTGTCGGCGACGTCGACTGCGTCGGCGCGAGAGGTGAACGGGCCGATCGAATCGGCCGTGGGCTTGCGAACCACGGACAGTCTCGGAAACGCCTCGTCGGTGAGGGTGATCCACCAACCTCGCTTGGGAAACTTGGAGCGACGGTTGTACGGCGGCGCATGCGCGCTCAGCAGTCGTAGTTCACGCACCCCGGCTTCGAGAGCGTGCGCGCACTCGACATGGTCCACGCGGGTGGCCAGCGCGACCATTTCCTTCATCCGGCCGCGGGTCTCCGAACCGGTGAAGTAGTTGCGGACGCGGCGTCGAAGGTCGGTAGCAGTTCCTATGTAGAGGGCTTCGTCGGAAGGACCGCGGAAAAGGTAGACACCGGGGCTTCGCGGCAGGTTTGCGGCGAAGGACCGTTTGGCCCGTTGATGCGAGGAAATGTTGGGCAGGTAGTCGACTAGTTCGCTGTAACTGTGGACACCCTGGTTTCCGACCCTGTCGATCAGTCCGTGGAGGACGTCGACGGTCGCACGCGCGTCGTCGAGAGCCCGGTGCGTCGGCTGGGTGGTCACTTGGAAGAGATGGGCGAGTGCGGAGAGTTTCACCGAAGGTGCTTCGTCGCGTGTGAGTACGCGCCGGGCGAGTTTGACGGTGCACAGGACACGGAACGCAGGCCACGGGCGCGCGCTGCGTGACGCCGCTGCTTTGAGGAAACCGATGTCGAACGGCGCGTTGTGTGCCACCAGCACCGCGCCCTCGGCGAACTCGAGAAATGCAGGCAGGACACGTTCGATGGGAGGTGCGCCGATCAGCATGGCCGTGGTGATTCCGGTCAGTTCGACTATGTAGGGCGGAATCGACCGGCCGGGGTCGACGAGTGTTGCCATTTCGCCCAGTACCTCGCCGCCGCGGATCTTGACGGCGCCGATCTCGGTGATGGAGTCCTGGTCGGCGCTGCCCCCTGTGGTCTCGAGGTCGACGACGACAAATGTTGTCTCGCTCAGCGGTGTGTCCAGTTCGTCGAAGCTCAGTTGCCGCCCGACGTCGAACTTCTCCCCGTCGGAGAACGGGGGCGGAGACGGAAATTCTCGGGCCGAGGCGGGACTCACACCGCAGACAGTAGAAGTACCCCCCGACACGAATTCGAGAGTGCAGACACGGAATCCGACCCGCACGGACTTCCGTTGCGAAATCGGTCGATGAACGCCCGACAAAAGTAGGAGAGACGAGGATCACACTTGCGGTGGGAACTCGCGAATGTGGACGCGCGCCTACTTGTGAGTAGGGCGAGTCGAGGGGGTCTTCGGTGCGTCTGTCGACGGCTGAAACCGCGTCCGTGACCGGAACAAGTTCTAGTTTCAAGTAATCATCGTTGAACTGCATGGAAGATCGGATTGTCGGGTTTGGTGAGCCTTGGCAGTGGGTAGCGGGCGCGGGTTTGACGGCCTGGAGTGGGTCGCCGAACCGACCTGTTGTTATCTCCCCGTGACCCGCCGGGCGTATCGCGGGCGCGGCACCACGATTTCCGGCGAATCGGGCGCGATTGTCACGAAGCGGTCGACATCGTCGCGATCATTTCGTAACCTTCCTGAGACCTAACGAAGTCTTGCCGGACCAAACAGGACCGGCATCGTCAGGAACCGCCTAATCGGGATCTCCGCGAGGAACCCGAACCGGGAACCCAAGTTTCCACTGGGGTGAATCCCGCCTGGGGTGCAGCACGCAGGATCGCTGCAGACCACGCGGGTAGGGCTGATCTTCCCAGCCCGAACCCGTCAGCTAACTCGGTCGGCGGATGAATGGAAGAAATGGAGCACCCCTTAAGTGGCGTCACAGAGTTTCAAGCGTTCAGCGCAGTTGGCAGTAGCCGGCGCGCTCGCAGTCGGAGCATTCGCTGCAACCGCTGCACCTGCCTCGGCAGACCCCATCACCATCCCCGGCGTCGGCACGTTCGAGGTTCCGGGCGTTTCTATTCCTCAGTTGCCGGTCATTCCGGGCATCACCGACATCGCACCGGCTGCACCGGCCGCTCCCATCTCCAGTGTTGGTGAGCAGGCAGTTCGCGCCGCAGAGAGCAAGCTGGGCTCCCCGTACGTGTACGGCGCAGCCGGCCCGGACGCATTCGACTGCTCCGGTCTCGTTCAGTGGGCATACAAGCAGGCCGGTCTCAACCTGCCTCGCACGAGCTACGACCAGGCTGCAGCCGGCGTTGCCGTCGCACAGTCCGATCTTCAGGTCGGCGACGTGATCTCCTTCTACGGCGGATCGCATTCGGGCATCTACGCCGGTAACGGCAATGTCATCCACGCGTCGACCGCTGGTCAGCCCGTGAAGCTCGCTCCGGTGTCCTCGATGCCGTACGACGGCGCTCGCCGTTACTGATTTCTGAACACGCTCGACGGCTGTCTCCGGTAGGCAGTCGGAACGATCCGCCGCTGTGATGCGGCGGAGCTCGGGGGAGCTCCGGATCTTCGAATGTGGGCCTCGAATCTTCGATTCGGGGCCCACATTTTCGTTTCGCGACAATTCGCCCGGTACTTCACCCCGACACGCCTACCGGCGAGTAGACACAAACGTATGCCGTTCCGTAACCTTATCGAGACATTGCGCGGCCGAGACAGGTACTGTGGATAGTTGACAGCCAGCTAACAGATCGTCGACCGGTCCCGGTCGGCGTCGCTTCACCGAGACGGAGAGTTGCATTCCGTGGTTTCATCGAAAAACAACAGTCGAGTACGGGCCGCATTGACAGTGGGAGTGCTGGCGTTCGGACTCGTTGCAGGGCCTTCGATGCAGGCCGGTGCCGACCCCGTCATCACCAACCCCACCGAGGCGCTCGACAAGCTCGGTGAACTCTCCCGGGTTTCCGAGCAGACCAACGAAGCGCTGCACAACGCGCAGATCGACCTCGACGCGAAGCTGGCAGTCGCGAATGATGCGGACGTGCGATCGGCAGCCGATCAGGGTCTTCTCGACGCGGCTTCGGCGCGCGTCGCCGAGTTCGCTCCGGCGGTAAACCGTATTGCCACAGCGAATTACCAGGGTGCGCGAACCAATCGCCTCTTTGCGTTGATGGTGAGCGACTCGCCGCAGCAGTTGCTCGACCAGATGTCTGCGCTCGACGTGATTTCCAACGACGCGGCAGTACAGGTCTCTCAGTTCAACCAAGCCACTGCCGATGCGCGTGCCGCCTCGGAAGCGTCGAAGCGATCGGCCGAAGAAGCGCGAACCGCCGCCGATCAAGCCCGCGCGCTCAGTGACGATTTGCAGCGCAAGCAGAGTGAACTGCAGACGCAGATCGCCGACGTGACCAAAGCCTTCCAGAATCTCACCGACGACGAACGTAACCAACTGAGCGGTACGCCTTTCCCGCCGGACGTCGATCTCAGCAAAATTCTGGCTAACTTGACCCCTGGCTCGGGTGCTGCTGCTCTGCAGGCAGGCCTCACGCGGATCGGTGACCCGTACGTCTGGGGCGCGACCGGCCCGAACGAGTTCGACTGCTCAGGTCTGGTGGTGTGGGCCTACAAGCAGATCGGAAAGACTCTGCCGCGATCGAGCCAAGCGCAGGCGCAGGGCGGTGTACCGGTGTCGAGGGACCAACTACAGCCCGGCGACGTCGTGACTTTCTACAGCGACAACTCGCATGTCGGCATCTACGCCGGCGACGGAAACATTCTGCATGCGTCGACGTTCGGCGTACCGGTGAAGGTCCAGTCGATGGCAGGCATGGAGTTCTCCACTGCGCGTCGTTACTGACGGCTTGCTGCGCCCGAGCGGCGTGTGGCCAGCCGCCGTGAAGCGTCGAGTCGAGTTCTCCTACACTCGGCACCGTGCCGACTGAACCGATGACGACGCCCGACGTCGGCGCAGATCGACCACGCCGTTGGGAGTATCCGGCCCTCGTGGCGCTCGGTGTAGCCGTGGTGCTCGTTCTGGGCCTGACGATCTTCCTGACGAACAGGTCCGATTCCGACGAAAATGCCGCCGCCGAACAGGACGCGGAACGCAGCGCTCAAGTCCAGAGCTTTCTCGATGCATGGGCCGCGGCTCAGATGTCCGACGATCCGTCGGGGCTGGCGAAGTTCGTCGACAGTGCCGCCGCACCCGGTGTGCTCGAGGCGGAAGTTCGACGAGCCACTGCTGCGGGAGCGCTTGAATTCTCCGACTGGGGATACGAGATTCCCAGCGGCGGCCTGACTCCGGCGCCGCGAACCGGTGCGCCGGGCGGAGACGTCGAAGTATGGAATGCGCAAGTTCTGTTGCGGTACGCCCTCGACGGCGTCGACGCATTGCCCACGCGCAAGGCAGTGTCCATGACGCTCGCGAAACGCGGCGATCAGTGGTCGGTTCTTGCGGACGGGTCGATCGTCGGACTGGACGGCGCCCGAACGGCGGGCGAATCCTGGAACGGCCCCTGGGACTTCGGCCCGCTTGCCGTCGCCGAGAATTCTGCGCGTAACGCGCTGGTGATCGGCCACCCGGGTCAGCAGGCGTTCGTCGACGCTTTGGCTGCCGATGTGGACTCAGCCATCGAGAACACGACGCAGTTGTGGGGGCCGTGGTGGTCCGAGCGCGCGGTGCTCATGGTGGCGGGGTCCGCTGAGGAATTCACCGCACTGGTCGGCTCCCATCACGACGGCGCTTCGATTGCTGCAGTGTCGGTCGCGGATGCGACGGCGGACGGGTCTTCCGACGTGAGTGGCCAGCGGGTGGTCTTCTCGCCTGCCGCGGCTTCGAGGTTGACCGACATCACCAGGCGAACGGTGTTGCGCCACGAACTGATGCACATAGCCGCCCGATCGAAAACCCGTGACGGGTCGCCGATGTGGGTATTGGAAGGGTTTGCCGAATACGCGGGAAACCGTGGATCCTCGCGGGCCTGGGGTGAGATCGCGCCGACTCTGGCGGCAGCGGTACGCTCCGGCGATACTCCGACCGAGTTTCCGGACGACACGCAGTTCAGCGGTGTACCGGTCGTGAGTTCACTGGCGTACGAATCGGCGTGGTCGATCAACGCGTATATCGCCGATCGATTCGGAGAAGCAAAGCTGACCGACCTCTTTCGCGCTCTCGCCTCCGGAAAGATGACGGCCGAAGACCTCGATTCGCGGATCCGAGCGGTCGTTGGCGTCGGAACCGAGGAACTGCGAGCCGGATGGGTCGACTGGACCAACAGCCATCTGGGCTGAGTAGTTCGCGGCTGGGTCGATTGCAGCGGCGAGGTGCCCTTCGCACGTTTGAAGCACCGAGTGCCCTACGGTGGACGGATGCGCCGGACCCTCTTGGTGACCAACGATTTTCCTCCTCGCCCCGGAGGTATCCAGTCCTATCTCCACACGTTCGCCGGGCATCTGCCGCCGGACAAGTTGGTGGTGTACGCACCGCGGTGGCGGGGCGACTCGCACAAGAAGTTCGATGCGGCACAGCCTTTCGAGGTCGTTCGGCACCCGACGCCGCTGATGCTGCCGTCGCCTTTTGTCGCTCGTCGAGCCGCGAAGTTGGTCAAGAAGCACGACTGCGAGTCGGTCTGGTTCGGTGCGGCAGCGCCGTTGGCGTTGTTGGCACCGGTTGTTCGACGCGCCGGAGCGAGCCGAGTGATCGCGAGTACTCACGGCCACGAGGTCGGATGGTCGATGATTCCCGGTGCGCGGCAGTCGTTGCGTGTGATCGGTGACCACACCGATGCGGTGACGTTCGTCAGCAAATACACCCGTGGGCGGTTCTCGGCGGCCTTCGGCCCGCAAGCGGCGCTCGAGCACCTTCCTTCCGGAGTGGACACGTCAGTGTTCCACCCGGACTCGGTCGCCCGCGCGGAACTGCGTAAGCGATACGGGCTGGGCGAGCGGCCCACGATCCTGTGCCTGTCGCGGCTCGTGCCACGCAAGGGGCAGGACATGCTCATCAAGGCGCTGCCGACCGTACGCAAGAGCATTGACGGGGCGGTACTGGTGATCGTCGGAGGTGGGCCGTACGAGGACCATCTCCGCCAATTGGCGCGTAAGACCGGGATGGACGATCACGTCGTCTTCACGGGCACGGTGCCCGCCGCAGAGTTGGCAGCGCACCACACGATCGCCGACGTGTTCGCCATGCCGTGCCGTACCCGAGGCGCCGGATTGGACGTCGAAGGACTGGGAATCGTCTACCTCGAGGCCTCGGCTACCGGTGTGCCGGTCATCGCCGGGCGCAGTGGTGGCGCTCCGGAAACGGTGCAGCAGAACAAGACCGGGCTCGTGGTCGACGGCACCTCTGTTCGCGACGTCGCCGAATCCGTGATCGAGGTGCTGTCCGATCGTGATCGCGCGGCCGCGATGGGAGCAGCCGGCCGGGCATGGGTTGCCGAAGACTGGAAGTGGGACACGCTCGCTTCGAAACTGCGTAATCTCCTCGGCTGAGCAAACGGGACTCGAACGCGAACGGCCCGCACCGAATTCGGTGCGGGCCGTTCATGTCGGCACGTTCGTGTCGGCAGAGGGCTGATCGGCGAAAGACTACTTGGCGTAGATCTTTTCGATGTCGGCGGCAAAGCTCTCGTGCACGACGTTGCGCTTGAGCTTCATCGTGGGCGTGAGTTCGCCTGTGTCCTCGGAGAAGTCGACCGGAAGAATGCGGAACTTCTTGATCGCCTCGGCGTGTGAGACGAGCTTGTTGGCCTCGTCGATGGCGTCCTGGATTTCGCCGACCAGTTCGCCGTCCGAAACCAGGTCGGCCGCTGTGGTTCCTGCGGCCTTGTTGTTGCGCTCGTTCCAGGCGGGGAGAGCTTCGGCGTCGATGGTGATGAGGGCGCCGATGAAAGGCTTCTGGTCGCCGACCACGATGGCCTGGCTGATCAGCGGGTGCGCGCGAAGGGAATCCTCGAGCTGAGCGGGGGAGACGTTCTTGCCGCCTGCCGTGACGATGATTTCCTTCTTGCGGCCGGTGATGGTGATGTAGCCGTCCTTGTCGACGGTGCCGAGGTCGCCGGTGTGGAACCAGCCGTTCTCGATCGACTCGGCGGTCGCCTTCTCGTTGCGCCAGTAGCCGGTGAAGACCACCGGTCCCGAGAGGAGGATTTCGCCGTCTTCTGCGATACGAACGGAGTTGCCGGCCAACGGCTTTCCGACAGAACCGACCTTCTGTGCGCCGATGGTGTTGACGGCGAACGCTGCGGTGGTCTCGGTCAGTCCGTAGCCCTCGTAGATCGTGACACCGATACCGCGGAAGAAGTGGCCGAGTCGAGCGCCCAGAGGTGCACCACCGGAAATGGCCAGCTGGCACTGCCCGCCGAGCGCTGCGCGCAGCTTCGAGTACACGAGCTTGTCGAAGAGAGCGTGCTTGGCCTTGAGAACGATGCCGGCGCCGCCCTTGTCCTGCGCCTCGCTCCACGCGACGGCGGTGTCTGCGGCCGCGTCGAAGATCTTTCCCTTGCCGTCGCCGTGCGCCTTGGCGCGTGCGCTGTTGTAGACCTTCTCGAACACGCGCGGCACCGAGAGGATGAAGTCGGGCTTGAACTCGCCGAACGTCGGAACGAGGTTCGGGATGTCGCTCGTGTGCCCCAGCGCTGCACCGGCATCGAACGACGCGATGCTGACTGCGCGAGCGAGAACGTGCGCGAGCGGCAAGAACATCAGAGTGCGAACGCCAGGAGTCTTGAGCAGCGTGCCGAGGTTGGAGTCGAGGATGCCCTTCGACTCGGCAATCAGGTTGGAGTGCGTCAGCTGGCAGCCCTTGGGTCGGCCCGTGGTGCCCGACGTGTAGATCAGGGTCGCGGGATCGGATGCCTTCAGTGCAGCGACGCGGGCGTGGACGTCCTCGTCGGAGATGTCGGCGCCCAGTGCGGTCAATTCCTCGACAACACCTTTACCGCCTGCCGCGGCATCGATCTGGTACACCGTGCGCAGCGCGGGGGCGGCTGCAGCGACGTCCTTCACGGTCGCGGCATGTGCGTCGTTCTCGACGATGAGGTCGATTGCTTCGGAGTCCTCGAGAATCCAGCGAACCTGCTCGGCTGCGGAGGTTTCGTAGATCGGAACCGTCACGCCGCCGGCCGCCCAGATGGCGTAGTCGACGAGCGGCCATTCGAAGCGAGTCGCCGACATGAGGCCGACGCGATCGCCCTGCTCGACTCCGATCGCGATCAGGCCCTTGGCGACGGCAGTCACCTGAGCGGCGAAATCGCCTGCAGTGACATCGACCCATGCATTTCCGACTTTGCGCTTGTAGACAACCGCCGCCGGCTTCGTCTTCGCGAAGGCGAAGACCGAGTCGACCGCGGAGGCATCCTCGGGAATGGTGAACGTCTGGGGTGCGCTGAACTCAGGCACGAAATACCTCCGACACTGCGAAATACTGACGAGTAGGGTTTTCGTCTCCTACTGTAGTCGCATGTCCGACGCAGTTGTGGCCAGGCTTACAGTCTGTCCGGTATGTAGTGTTGCGACACCCCTCGACGCTTCGCGGACGCGATATGTGAAGCTACTTCGGTGAGCAGCATTCAGGTCGCAGACCAGACTTTCATCGCCGCCCCGCCCGAGCGGGTCGCCGAACTGTTGTCCTCGCGCGCGCAGTGGCGTCGCTGGTTCAGTGATCTCGAGCTCGAAGTCCGGGAAGATCGCGGTCCCGCAGGATTCCGTTGGGGAGTGTCCGGTCAGCTGGTCGGCACCATGGAGGTGTGGCTCGAACCGGTCATGGACGGGACGATCGCGCACTACTTCCTGCACTGTGAGCCGGTCGGCGTATCGCCGTCCGATCTGGCGACCCTCGACCTCGCCGGGATGAACCGCAATCGTCGGGTCGATGGCAAGGTCATGTCGTTCCAGCTCAAGCGCGAACTCGAAGCGGGACGTGCCGCCGGAGTAGCACCGGACTGATAATCGAAGCACTGCACGTTGTGCAGGTTCTGGACTTTTGACGAAGGAAGGTAGCGCAGTCGTATGGCCGAGAAGACCAAGGGGTTGATCAGCATCGACGCTCCTGCCGACGCCGTGATGGACGTCATCGCCGATTTCGAGCGGTACCCCGAGTGGGTGGCCGCGGCGAAGTCCGTCGAGGTGACGGCGCCGGGACAGGGCGGCCGCGCGGACCGAGTACGTTTCGTCCTCGACGCGGGGATGGTGAAGGACACCTACGAACTGCAGTATTCGTGGGCACCGGACGGTATGGCGGTGAGTTGGGAGCTGATCTCGGGCGAGATTCAGAAGTCCCAATTCGGTTCGTACACACTCGAGCCCGGCCCGAACGGCACCACGTCGGTCACCTACGAGTTGACGGTCGACCTGACGATTCCGATGATCGGACTGTTCAAGCGCAAGGCCGAGAAGATCATCACCGACACAGCTCTGAAGGAACTGAAGAAGCGAGTCGAGGGCTGAGTGCCGGAGCAACGATCGCGCGTCCAACTGTTCGTCGGTAAAGGCGGAGTAGGCACGACGACGCTTGCCGCAGCGACTGCTGTGTCGGCTGCGACCGATGGGGCGAGAGTGCTGCTCGTGTCGATCGATCAGGCAGGTTCTCTTGCAGACGTCCTGGGCGTGCCGAATCCGCGAACGACCACATCTCTCACCGAGCGTCTCGACGTCCGGCAACTCGACACGTCAGCGCTCCTCGAGGACAAGTTCCGAGGATTGTCGGGGTTGATCGACGCTGCAGGAACTTTCGGAGCGGGAGATCACGAACACGGTTCGTCGTTCGAGGGCTTGGAACCGGAAGAGTTGACGGGATCCCTGGGCATCCAAGACATGCTCGGGCTCGCCGAGATCGTCGACCTCTCGGACAGCGGCGACTACGACCTCGTGATCGTGGACTGTCCGGCCGCCGCCGAAGCGCTGCGGATACTCGGCTCGCCGTCGATGGTGTCGGAGTATCTCGAGCGATTGTGGCCGCGGCACAGGCGGATGGTCGCTGTGACAGGTACGGACATGCGGCTGCTCCTGCTCGTGTCCGTCGTCGAACGCGTGCTCGCGTCGGTGGATCGGATCGCGGTTCACCTCTCGGATCGGGAGAACACCGGCGTGCGTGTGGTGACGTCGGCCGACGGCGTGTCGGTCGCGGCGACTCGTCGGACGTTGTCCGGGCTGGCTCTGGCCGGGTTGCGAGTTGACGGGATTGTGGTCAACAACCTTGTCCCGCAGTTCAACTCGTCCGCCGGGAAGGGTGTCGACGATTCACCGGCGGCGCAGTGGCTCGCGTCGATCCGGGCGGCTCAGGCACTCGTCGTGGACGAACTGCGTGGATCAACCGATGGAATGTCCGTCACAACGGTCGAACGCGCTTGCGCCGAACCGGTAGGGTTGGCCGCTCTGGGCGAGATCGCGGCCACGTTCGAGGGTGGAGCGGGCACGGATTCGGGCACCGTCGGTACCGCGGACAACATCGTGGTGTCGTTGGAGTCCGGGACCGGAGTCGATTCGGTGTACGTGATGCGGATGTACCTTCCGCTCGTGGATCCGTCGTCGTTGTCGTTGGGCCGGGTGGAGGACGATGTGCTGGTGGGAGCAGACGGCGTACGACGCAGAGTTCGTTTGGCGTCGGTGCTGCGTCGTTGTGTCGTGAACGGGGCGGAGTTGGACGGCAGTTACCTGATCATCCGGTTCAGCCCGGATCCCGCGGTGTGGCCGGTATGAGCGAAGAGCACGAGCGCCTCGTCGCGGAGTTTCGCGCGCTGGCGGAAACCGTTCTGACGCGCCTGGAACCGGTGCTGCAGAAGGCCGCAGCAGCGACGGCAGACGTTGCGAGTGACTCGGCGTCCACGGACACGCAGCCGGTGTTCACCGGCTGCAGCTGGTGCCCGGTGTGCGCCCTCGCCGCACTGGTTCGCGGTGAGCACCACGAACTGTTGGCATTCCTCGCGGGTCAAGCAGCAGCATTCCTTGCGTTGCTTCGTGAGATTCTCGACGAGTTTCTCGGGGGGCCGTCAGGTCCCGATCGTGGACCGGACGGCGGTCCGACGACGCCAGGTGCGGAGCGAACTCGCACGGCGGCATTTGTCCCGATCAACGTGACGGTCAAGGACTGACTCAGTACCCCGGGTAGAGCGAACGGCCCGAGATGAGCACAATCGACACAATGGTCACCGACGCACGAGGCACCGATTCAGGGTGCGCACTCCAGCGGACGCCGCTCGCGCGGGAATCGTCGCGATGAGCGCGCGCCGCTTGAAAGCGGTCTCCGACTCCACCATGGACGACATCTTGACGGTCGGCATCGACGTCGGCGGGACGAGTATCAGGGCCTCCGTCGTGGACGTCGACGGACAAGTGCTCGAGATGATTCAAGCCCCGACCCCGCAGTCGGCCAGGGCACTCGAAGACGGTCTCGATCGCGTCGTGCGCGAATTGGTCACCAGGCACGAGGTATCGGCCGTGGGGTTGGCGGTCGCCGGCTTCATCACCTCCGATCGAAGCTCGGTTCGGTTCGCTCCGCACTTGCCATGGGTGGACGCGCCGGTCGGAAGTGACTTGAGCAAGCGGCTCGGCTTGCCGGTCGTTCTCGAACACGACGCCAATGCAGCGGCGTTCGCGGAGCACCGATTCGGCGCGGCCGCAGGTGGCCGCAATGTCGTGATGGTGGCAATCGGGACCGGCATCGGTGGTGCGCTGCTGATCAACGGTGAGCTGTACCGGGGGAGTCACGGCGTCGCCCCCGAACTGGGCCACATCCAGGTCGTTCCGGGCGGGCGTCAGTGCGCGTGTGGCAAACGTGGGTGTTGGGAGCGCTATTGCAGCGGAACGGCGCTCGTCGACACGGCAATCGAACTGCTTGCCGCCGACCCGGCCGCGTCGACGGTCCTGGCGCGTGAGGTTGCGGTGGATCCTGGTTCGCTCACCGGTCGCCGGATCGCCAACGCCGCGCAGGACGGTGACCCACTCGCGCTGGCAACGATCGCCGAGTTCACCCGTTGGCTGGCCGTGGGTCTGGCCATGGTCGGTGACGTCTACGATCCCGATCTGGTCGTGATCGCCGGCGGCGTCGCGAGTTCTGCCCCACTGTTTCTCGACGACGCCCGCGAGCAGTACGCGACATTGTTGACCGGGGCGAAGCACCGCCCACTGGCCCGCATCCGTTCCGCTCAGCTGGGCGAAGCTGCGGGCATGGTCGGCGCCGCCGCATTGGCCCGATCGGTAGTGCCTCAGGATCTCGGTGGGGTCGACGGCGCTGGAACCACGTCTGCCGGACTGTGATCGGGTCGATCCTGCAGGGGCGTGTGTAGCGGGGGTTACCGGTCGGCAGTAAGGTCGTACTCAGCGAAATTCAGCTGTGAATGGGAGGGACGCCGTGTGGTATTGGCTCTTCAAGTATGTGTTGCTGGGGCCGATTCTCTGGCTGCTCGGGCGTCCGACGGTCAAGGGTCACGAGAACATTCCGACTGACGGGGCGGCCATTCTGGCCAGCAATCACCAGGCGGTTCTGGACTCGTTCTACCTTCCGCTTCGCGTCAACCGCCGCATCACGTTCCTTGCCAAGAGTGAGTACTTCACCGGTTCCGGTCTGAAGGGCGCTTTCCAGAAGTGGTTCTTCACCGCGGTCGGTCAGGTCCCCATCGACCGAACCGGTGCAGACGCGGCGCAGGATGCACTCAACGCCGGTCTCAAGGTCCTCGGTTCGGGCAGCCTGCTGGGTATCTACCCCGAGGGGACGCGCTCGCCTGACGGTCGCCTCTACAAGGGCAAGACCGGAATGGCGCGCCTCGCACTTGAATCGGGCGTCAAGGTGATCCCGGTAGCGATGGTCGGCACCGACAAGATGAATCCGATCGGCTCACGGATGTGGCGTCCCGCCAAGGTCACCGTGATCGTCGGCGAACCCATCGATTTCTCCCGCTTCGAAGGCATGGGCGGAAACCGCTTCGTCGAGCGCGCTGTGACCGACGAGGTGATGTACAAGTTGATGAAACTCTCCGGCCAGGAGTACGTGGACATCTACGCGGCAAGCCTCAAGAACCAGGCGCCCACGAAACCCGAAGCTGCCGTCGACGTTCCGGCGGAAGGCGGCGAGTCGGTTGTCGATCTCGTGGCCTCGGCCGAGTCGAAGGAATCCGCGAAGACCGACAAGGATTCGCTCCCGGACGCACAAGCCAGCTAGAGATTTCCCACACCGGCCGCACGCGCATTGGCTCCAGAGCCGGCGCGTGCGGCATAGTTTTCGGACGTGCGCTACTTCTACGACTGTGAATTCATCGAAGACGGTCGAACCATCGATCTCGTGTCCATCGGCGTTGTCTGTGAGGACGGCCGAGAGTATTACGCGGTTTCGACGGAGTTCGATCCCGCCCGTGCCGGTAGTTGGGTGCGCAAGAACGTGCTGCCGAAGTTGCCGCAGCCTTCGTCGCCGCTGTGGAAATCACGCGAGAAGATCCGCGACGATCTTCTGAAATTCTTCGTTCCGCGGCCGATGGTGGTTCCGGAGCTCTGGGCGTGGGTCGCCGCCTACGACCACGTCGCGCTGTGCCAGTTGTGGGGCGATATGACCGAACTACCGCAGTCGATGCCGCGGTACACCCGCGAACTCCGACAGTTCTGGGAAGACAACGGCAGTCCTGCCCTCCCGTCGGCGCCCGCCGACGCACACGACGCACTTGCCGACGCCAGGCACAACCTCGTGAAGTTCGACGCCATTTCGGCTGCACGGTCACTTCGCTGACCCAGGTTTCGGTGCGCGGGAAGTGTTCCGATTGGGCTGCGATCGAGAGCCTGTGTGACGCGCCGACGAGCGAGCGAATATCCTGTAGAGGTGAACTGGACTGTCGACGTGCCGATCGACCGCTTGCCCGAACTCCCGCCGCTGCCTGCCGGACTGCGTAAGCAGCTCGACGAGGCGCTCGCGAAGCCCGCTGCTCAGCAGCCCTCGTGGCCCGCTGACCAGGCGGCCGCCATGCGGACTGTGCTCGAGAGCGTGCCTCCCATCACGGTGGCCAGCGAAGTCGAGGCGCTGCAAGAGCGTCTCGCGCAGGTCGCGCGTGGTGAGGCATTTCTGCTCCAGGGCGGTGACTGCGCCGAGACCTTCGCGGACAACACCGAGCCGCACATCAAGGGAAACATCCGCACGTTGCTGCAGATGGCCGTCGTGCTCACCTACGGTTCCTCGATGCCGGTCGTCAAGGTCGCTCGCATCGCCGGCCAGTACGCCAAACCGCGCTCGGCCGACATCGACTCGTTGGGTCTGAAGTCCTACCGCGGCGACATGATCAACTCGCTCGTCGCCGACGAGGCAGTCCGCGCCCACGATCCTTCGCGACTGGTGCGTGCATACGCCAACGCCAGCGCCGCGATGAACCTGGTTCGCGCACTCACCGGCGCCGGCATGGCCGACCTGCACAAGGTGCACGATTGGAACCGCGAATTCGTCGCAGCGTCTCCCGCGGGCGCACGCTACGAGCAACTGGCAGCCGAGATCGACCGCGGCCTGCAGTTCATGAACGCGTGTGGCGTCACCGATCCGAGCCTGCACCAGGCACAGATCTTTGCCAGCCACGAGGCCCTGGTTCTCGACTACGAGCGCGCGATGCTGCGTCTCGACAACGACAGCGATCACCCCAAGCTCTACGACCTGTCGGCTCACTTCCTCTGGATCGGTGACCGCACTCGTCAGCTCGACGGCGCGCACATCGCCTTCGCCGAGTTGGTGTCCAACCCGATCGGCCTCAAGATCGGCCCGAGCACGACGCCGGAAATGGCGGTGGAATACGTCGAGCGTCTCGACCCCACCAACAAGCCAGGTCGTCTGACTCTGATCTCGCGCATGGGCAACGGCAAGGTCCGCGACCTGCTGCCGGCGATCATCGAGAAGGTCCAAGCCACCGGTCACCAGGTCATCTGGCAGTGCGATCCGATGCACGGCAACACCCACGAAGCCTCCACCGGGTACAAGACGCGCCACTTCGACCGCATCGTCGACGAGGTTCAGGGATTCTTCGAGGTCCACAACGGTCTCGGCACGCATCCGGGTGGCATCCACGTCGAGCTGACCGGTGAGAACGTCACCGAGTGCCTCGGCGGCGCGCAGGACATCTCCGACCTCGATCTCGGCGGTCGCTACGAGACGGCGTGCGACCCCCGATTGAACACCCAACAGTCGTTGGAGCTCGCGTTCCTCGTGGCCGAGATGCTGCGAGGCTGAAACCTTGCTTCGCCGAAGCTGATTCGCGCCCGGCATCGATTTTCGGCAAACGCCCTCACCCGCTCGCGCAGGTGGGGGCGTTCGCTATTGCGTGAATCGTGTGACGAATCGGCGCTGCCAGGGCATTTCGACGGCGCGAGGTGAGTAACGTGCGCGAACGTACGCGGTGGCGTCCTTACTGGGCACTCCGTCCATGACGGCAAGAGCGGCCAACGCTGTTCCGGTGCGGCCGTATCCACCACCGCACGCGATCTCGACTCTTTCGGTTTCCGAGCGCACCCACACTTCGTGCAAGGCCCTGCGCAGCGCATCGGGATCGCTCGGCAACCAGAAATCTCGCCAGCGGACCCACTCCGACTCCCACTCGGTGTCGGGAGGTTCTTTGCCGGTCAGATAGACGCCGAAGGTGGGGAGAGGTCCGGAAGGAAGCGGATTGCGGAGTCCTCGACCCCGAATCGATCTCCCCGACGGCAAGTCGAGTATCCCAATGCTCTCGGGTTCCCACGTGGCCATGAATTCAGATTAGGCCGAAGCGGACTGTCAGGGAATTGCGACGACGCTGATGTCGGTGCCCTTGGCAACGAGGTCGTTCTTGACGCTCTGGCTGATGATGACCGAGCTGTCGTTCTGGGTGAGCTGACGCACGGTGATCTCGAGGCCGAGGCGGCCGAGTTCTTCGCGTGCTGAAGAGACGGAGCGGCCGATCAGCGAGGGAACCTTGACGGAATCGGAGATGAGCAGAACCACGGAGGTGCCGGCGTTGACGGAGGACCCGACTGCGGGATCGGTGCCGATCACGCTACCGCCCTCGACGGCGTCGTCGAACGTTGTTCTGGTGGTGCTGACTGAGATGCCTACCTTGTCGAGGGTGGCGCGCGCAGCGTTCTCGGACATGCCCTTCACATCGGGAATGTCCACGGGCGGTGACCCTTTGGATGTAATGACCTTGACCGAGGAGCCCACGGCAACTTCGGTTCCCGGTGCCGGGTCGAGCGCGGCCACGCCGCCGATCGGGATCTTGGAGCTGAATGTGTCCCCGCCGTCGACCGCGACGAGAGTGCGGTCGGCGAGTTGTGCGCCCAGGGCCGAGACGTCGCCGCCGGCCGGAATGGGCGGGACAGTCGGACGCCCGAGCGAAGTCAGCAGCGCGACGGTCGAGCCTTTGGTAACCCTGGAGCCGGAGGCCGGGTCTGTCCCGATCACCGTGTCGATGGGTTCGGCGTCGGAGTACTGACCCTGGACGTCGGGGGAGAGCCCGGCGTCCTGCAGAGCGGTGACCGCAGTGTCCTTGGTCAGCCCGTCGATCGAGGGAACGGCTGTATAGCGGCCCGATCCCATCCACCATCCGCCGAAGCCCAACGCGAGCGCGAGGACCGCGATGACGAGCAGCCAGATCAGGGTGGCTCGTCGCGATTTACGACGTGCCTCGACAAAATGAGCATGCGGATCGTCGTGCCCCGGGTGGTCGTCGCCGAAATCGGAACCGTCGTCGAAATCCGAGTCACCGTCGACCGTCGCCGGACGAGCAGTTTGTGCGGTGACCGCGCGAGTGTGCTGGATACCGCCAGGGGGAGGAGAGCCCGTGCCGAGCGCCGTGGTGGCTGCCACAGCCGGGGCCACGCCGGACGCCAATACCGTCGTGGCAGCAGGGTTCGGGCGCGCAGCAGAGTTCGGATGTACCTCCGTGGGAGGCGCGGGCGCCGGTTGTGGCCGGGCCGGGGCAACTTGCGCGCTCTGGTGCTGGGCGCTTCGACGCGGAGCGGGAACGCGGTATGACGGAAGTTCCAGTTGCTCGCTCACACTGCGAAGTGCAGCTGCCATCTCACCGGCGTCGGCGAAACGATGTGCGGGCTCGCGGTGAGTGGCTTCGGCAACCAGACGATCGAACTGCGCCGGTACACCGGGGATACGTGAACCTGGGCGCGGGACATCGTCGTGGATGCGTTGGTAGGCGATGGAGAGTGACGTATCGCCGGTGAACGGTGTTGTACCGGTGAGAAGTTCGAACATCAACACGCCGGTGGAATAGACGTCGCTTCGAGTGTCGGCAATTCCTGACGTCACCTGTTCCGGCGACAGATAGGCCGCGGTGCCGAGGATCACGCTGTTGGAGGTGGTGGTTGCTGCCGCAGCTGCACGCACCAATCCGAAGTCGGCGATCTTCACTTCGCCGGTGTCCGAGATCAAGATGTTCTCGGGTTTGACGTCACGGTGCACCAGTCCCGCTCGATGCGCCACCGCCAACGCGTCCAGGACAGGTGCCACGACTGCAGCGACTGCGTGTGGCGGCATCGGTCCGCGCTCACGAAGGAGTTCACGCAAGGTTCCGCCGTCGACGAGTTCCATCACGAGGAACACGTGATTGCGATCGCTGCCTTGGTCGTAGACGGCCACAAGGGCCGGATGCTTGAGTCGGGCCACGGCCCGGGCCTCGAACTCGAAACGAGTCAGGAACGCTGGATCGCCGGCGAATTGCGGGTCCATCACCTTGATCGCGACAGGTCGATCCAACCGTGTATCGAGGCCTCGATACACGGTCGACATACCGCCGCGCGCGATCGGTGCGTCCACTCGATAGCGGCGCTCGAGCATTTCGCCGATCAACCCTCGACCTCCGTAATGACTGTTCCTCCGTGCTTGCGATCTGTCTGCTTGCGGTCTAGGTGGTAGCTGTCGGCATGTGGGTGGTTGTTTACCGCGTACTGGCTCCCGCAGTGAGGGCACCCATTTACATCCACCGCGAAATCCCGGTTACTGATACGCCGCATCCCGTCCATCGTAGCCAGCGATACCGACGCGGAAGTCTCGAGAACGTCACAGAGCGCTGTGACCTGAGCGGAGCGGCAGTTTCGAGCACTGCACCGGGCGGTACACAGCGGGCTCGCCGGACCGGATAAACTTCTCGCGGTGAGCGCGATTCCTTATTGTGATGATGTCCTGGATTCTTCGGTTTCCCTGTTCCAGCTGGTGGATGTGGCGAAGAACGTCGGGTTGCCGGTGAGCAAGGTTCACCAGTTGCTTCGCGATCACAAGATCATCGCAGTCAAGCGGCATGGCGTTCTCGGTGTCCCCGAAGTGTTCTTCGGCGAGGACGGCCAGATCGTCAAGTGGCTGCCCGGTCTGCTGGCGGTGCTGCACGACGGCGGCTACACCGATGTCGAAATCCTCCGCTGGTTGTTCCTGGCCGACGATTCCCTGCCGGGGCGCCCGGTGGACGCACTGCATGGTGATCTCGCGCGTGAGGTCATCCGCCGCGCACAGGCCATGGCTTTCTGAGCTGCCGGCCTTCTGACAACTCACCGCATGCGGTTTTTCGCCGCGTAGGTTGCCGACCGGACCAGACCCGGCGCAGCGACTCGAAGTCGCGTGCGTCCTGGAACGGACACACGTCGATGCAGTATCCGGAAGTCGGCGCGCTCGACCTGGTCGAGAATTGCTCCGTACAACACGAAAGCCGTGCGGATCGACGGCTGGACCCGCCGATCGAGCATCGGGATGCCAGATTCGGCAGACCGATACCGCCCCCGCGTCACGGCAATGAAGTGTGCCAGCGCGCGCTTGACCCGAACGTCCACCGTTCCGGTTCTGCGCCCGTGCTCGAGCATCTCGATGTCGACCCCGAATGCGGCGAACTCGCCCGCCGGTAGATACAGACGTCCCCGGTCGAGGTCTTCACCGACGTCGCGGATGAAGTTGGTCAGCTGAAACGCCTCACCGAGATTCGACGCGGGCACTACCGCTTCCTGCTGCGGAACGCTCACTCCGAGAATCGGGAGCATCTGCAAACCGATGACGACGGCAGAGCCGTACATGTACTCGCTGAGTTCGTCCATCGTGTTGTAAACAGGTCGAAACTTCGCCGTGTCGGGGGCGTCCATCCGCATGGACTCGAAGAAGGCGTCGAAATATGCGCGCGGGATGTCGAACGTCTTCACAGCATCCGCGAAGGCCGGGAGTACGCGTGTCAGGTCGAGGGGAACCGTCGACGGGAAGCCACCTGTCGCAGTGGGGTTGTCGAGTGCGTTGACGGCTGCACGTTCGACGTCGGCGAGCACCGTGCCTCGTTCATGCGGACCCGAGGGTTCGTCCACGATGTCGTCGACGACGCGAGCAAATGCGTAGAGCGCGTGAACTGCGCGGCGTCGAGGTACGGGCAACAACCGGGTGGCCAGAAAGTACGTTCGGCCGTGTTCCCTCGTCACGTCCTCGCAGAATTCATAGGACGCAGGCAGTGCGTTCATGACACGCGGATCACGCAGATCCTGACGTCGAGGGCGCCGAGGCGGCTGACGTCATTTCGATCGGTTTCTCGTGTTTGCGTCCACGAAGTCGCAGTGGGTCTTCCGTCTGCAAGGACATCGCCGCGATCACGGCAGCGACGATGGCCAGAGCCACGTGCGGGAAGGTGTAGAGGCCGATCGATCCGTCCGGCTGGAACACCAGCATCAGCCAGGTGGACAGCCCGGTCAGTACGGCGAGAGTCGTCGGCGACATTGCGAAACCGGCAGCTACTGCCAGTGGCCAGGAGTAGTACCAGGGGAGTGCTGCGGGGGACAGAACGACGATGGCGACCATCACGATCACGATGCCCATGACGGCGTCGCGCTCGGTCTTGCGGTAGCGCCACCACACGACGGCGATGATCGCGATCAACACAACCGCCGAGATGGTCCGGGAGACTTCGAGGATGTCGTTGAAATGGTCGCCGGCGAACCAGGAGGTTGCCATGGTTCCGATGTGCGCCACGATCGTGGGCAGCGAGAGCCAGTTGATGATCTTTGCCGAACCGGAGAGTGCCGTCGTCCAGCCGAGGCCGACTCCGGCGATCAGTGAGGTGGATCCGAGTACCGCCACGAACACCGCGAAACCTGCGCCGGCCGTTTTGACGAACGATCGGATCGGTGACGCCGGTTCTCGCCCGGCCGCTGCGGCGTCCTCCCGCTCGTGGATCATCCAGATCCAGACTATGAAGGGAAGTGCGACGCCTGCGGTTGCCTTGATCGCGACGGCGAGCGCGATCAGCCCGATGCCGAAGAGGTGCTTGCGTTCGAGAGCGAGCGCAATGCCTGCGGCCATGAGGCCGACCATGAGCATCTCGTTGTGAACGCCGCCGATCAGGTGGATCAGGACGAGGGGATTGAGTACTGCGAGCCACAGGGCGATCGAGGTGTTTCCGCCGAGCTTCGTCGCGAGATGGGGAACGGCCCACATCATCAGGGCGAGTCCGGGGAGCATCGTGATCCGCAACAGCATCGTGCCGGCGATGACGTTCTCACCGGTCAGCCGAACGATGGCGTCGGCAAGGAGAAGGTGAACCGGACCGTACGGGGTAGTTGTCGTCGTCCACACGTTTGAGACGTTGTCGAGCAGGATTCCCGGATTGACGACGGGGCCGACGGCATACGGGTCGAAGCCGTTGCGCAACAACGCGCCTTGCGCCAGGTAGGAGTAGGCGTCACGGCTGAACATGGGCACCGCGAACAGCAGCGGAAACGTCCAGACCGGGACGACGTAGCGCAATCCGCGCAACGAGACGTCACCGCGCAGAGTCGAGCGGCCCAGTCGAACCCAGGCGGCGATCATGCACAGGACACCGATCCAGACGATGGCCGCCGACAGAATCGATCCGTGGCCGAAACGGAGCCAGGACAGATGCATCGACTCGAGCAGCGGATCTTGGCGCCGGACGCTACCGGCACCGAATCCGCCGAAAGTGATCATGACTGCGCCGAAGAAACCGAGCAGTGCACTGTGACCTTCGGGAGTCCGAAGGAAATTGGCGGCCCTTAGGTGCCACGGTCTTTCAGTGGCTGCGGCAGAGGACGTCATCGGTGCAGGTTCCTCCCCCGAGGAGATCGGTGTCGATCGGCGCATGCAGCGCCCGAGTCGGTGAATCGTGGATGAATGGTCGGTTACGAGGGGCTAGTTTAGTTGCTCGCACGAGTGCCCACCGCGCTGGCTCGCTCCCGTGTACCGGTAATACGTTCGGCGGCGAGTCGTCCGGACAGCAGAACGGTCGGTACTCCCACCCCCGGAACGGTTCCCGATCCGGCGAGAACGACGTTGTCGAAGCCGCGGGCGAGGTTCTTGCGTCGGAACGGCCCCGTCTGGGTGAAGGTGTGTGACGCCGCGAACGGGCTACCCGCGGCCATGCCCTTCTCGAGCCAGGTCTGCGGGGTGTCGATGTGATCGATATCGAACCCCTCCACCAGTCCCGTGTAGCCACGTTCTTGCAGCGTGAGGATGATTTCACGCACGTAGGCCGGGCCGAGAACTTCCCAGTCGAGCCTTGCACTGTCCAGATTCGGGCACGGCGCGAGGACTGACAGCGGTTCACGGATTCGGCCGTCTCGCGAGAAGGCCAGGCTCGGATCGGTCTGTGCCGGTCGGGTGACGAGCAGTGACGGATCACTCATCAGTCGCCCGCGGCCGCGGCGTGCCGTGATCTCGGCGAAGGTACGCTTCCACGCCTCGCCGAAGTCGATCATGTGGTGTCGCTGCGCGGGCCATTCGTCGGCGACCGCGGAGGAAACAGTGCCGTGAATCACGACAGCGGACGGCGATGTACGCACCGGGCGCGGACGCAATCGCGTATGCGGGCGCAACAGCGAGTCCGTGACGGCCATGTCGGGAGTGAGGACGGCGGCGTCACAGTAGAAGCGCTCGCCGTCGCGTGTGTGAACGGTGTGCACGCGCCGATCGCTCACCACGAGGCGTTCGACAGTGCGGCCGAGATGCAGAATTCCGCCGGCCTCGGTGAAGGCGTCGGCCATCGACTCGGCGATCGTGCGCATCCCGCCCTCGGGGAAGTAGACGCCGAGTGAGGTGTCCATGTGAGCGATCGCCCCGTACACCGCGAGGGCCCGAGACGGAGCAACGCCCGCATACAGCGCTTGGAAGGTGAAGATCCGCCGGAGGCGAGGGTCGCGGATCTTGCGATCCACCTGCCCGCCCAGTTTCCCGAATCCTCCCAGTGCGACGAGCCGGCTCAGATCTTTGACTGCGTCACGCGAATTGACCAGTCCGAGGGGAGAATCGAAGTCGGCGTCCATGAAGCGGTCGAATTCCGCGTCGAAGATCCGGTTCAGCCATCGCCGCAACGCACGGTATCGCTGCGCTTCTTCCGGCCCGCAGACACGGGAGACCTCGGCAGCCATGTCTTCTGGATCGGCGTGGACATCGAGAGCGGTGCCGTCTGCGAATCGCGCGTGGTACGTCGGGTCGAGCTTGTGCACAACGAATTTGGGGTTTGTCGAGGCTGGGTCGGCACCGACGGCGGCAAGCGCGTCTTCGACGAGTTCGGGCATCGTGAGCACCGTTGCGCCGTTGTCGATGCTGTAGTCATTGCCCTGGTAGACACCGACTCGCCCACCGACCGAGCTGTTGCTCTCGAGAATCGTGACGTCGCGGCCGGCGCCACGCAGATACAACCCCGCAGACAGTCCGGCAAGTCCCGCGCCGACGATCACGACTCGATCGGTCGGCGAGCTGACGGTTCGAGTGCGGTGCACGTGTGCCACAGTCAGTAGCTTCGCTTCGTGGCCGCGATCGCCATGTCGGTCAGGCGAGCCTTGGACTCTGCCGTTGCCGTGCTCGAGTCGAGGGCGTTCGCAGCTGCCTCGACGAGGGTGTCGATCTGCGTTTCGACGTCGGTGACGGCGCCCAGATCGGTGATCACCTGGCGCAGAGTGTCGACCTCGGTGTCGGTCAGCTGGGTGCCGATTCCGTTGCGGAGCAGTTCTGCTGCCGCCGGATCTGCGGCGTCGGCGCGGGCAAGCGCCATCGCGAACAGGACAGTTCGCTTACCGGCGATGAGATCGTCGCCCGACGGTTTGCCCGTGACGGACGGATCTCCGAAGACACCGAGCAGGTCGTCGCGAAGTTGGAAGGCGATACCGATGTCCGTGCCGAAGGTCCGGTAGGCATCGACCAACTCGGCGTCCGCACCGAACAGCGCGGCGCCGAGGTGCAGTGGGCGTTCGATCGTGTACGCGGCGGTCTTGTAGCGGTTGACCCGCATGGCTGCCTCGACGGTCTCGTCGCCTCGGGCTTCGTTGCTGATGTCGAGGAATTGGCCACCGAGCACCTCGGTGCGCATTGCCGACCAGACCGGGCTCACTCGTGCGGCCGCGTCGGGGCTGATCCCGGATTCTCGGATCATGTCGTCAGCCCAGGCCAAGGCCAGGTCGCCGAGGAGAATGGCGACGGCCTCGCCGAAGTGCGCGGAATCGCCGCTCCACTCCTCGCCTCGGTGCTGGTCCTCGAATTCGACGTGAACGGTCGGGAAGCCGCGCCTGGTCGTTGATGCGTCGATGATGTCGTCGTGCACGAGCGCGCAGGCCTGCACCAGTTCGAGGGCCGCGCACGCACGAATCACCGCGTCTGCGTCCTTACCGTTCGGGTCGCCTCCGGCGCCGAGCCATCCCGTCCAGGCGAACGACGGTCGGACGCGCTTTCCTCCGCGCAGGACGAAGGCCTCGAGGGTGCTGACGGCCTCCTCGTATCCACCGCCGATGTTCGAGACGAGTTCGCGGCGTGAAGCGAAGAAGTCGCGGAGCGCTGCTTCGAACAGACCTGGCAGTTCGAGTGAGGTCGGATGCGGTGCGGTGTTGGTCGAACTCTGTCCAACGCGCGCGGTTCCTGCGGACAGGGTGGCCTCCAAGATCGGTATGTTCTCGCGCCGGATGGTTACACGGAAGCGAGCTTGGGGCCCAGCTTAGTAGGGGTTGGAATCAACGGCGGGTCGGGCCGTGAACTGCGCGATCCTGACATTCGGGATACGCAGTACTGGGCGATGAGCTTGTTTGCAGCTGGAAAACATATGCTTGACCGGTGACATTCGATCCAGTCAGGGGCCGCTCAAGCGAGGGGTGGGCCACCCGAACACCGTCGATCGTCGATCGGATCGCTTCCTCGACAGGTAGCCGTATTCCGTTCTCGGTCGAGTTTTCGCCGCCGCGTGACGCGGACGCCGAAGCGCGCCTGTGGCGTGCGGTGCGTACCTTCGAGCGGCTCGGACCGGCGTTCGTCTCGATGACCTACGGCGCAGGTGGCTCGACGCGCGATCGTACGGTGCGTGTCACCGGCGAACTTGCCGAAGAGACGACCCTGCTGCCGGTTGCTCACCTGACTGCTGTCTCACACAGCACCGAAGAGCTTCGCGCCATGGTCGGTGCCTACGCCGATCGTGGGATCAGCAACATCCTCGTATTGCGCGGCGATCCGCCCGGCGATCCGCTCGGCGAGTGGAAGAAGCATCCCGAAGGCGTCGAGTACGCCGAGGAACTCGTGCGGATGGTCCGTGACCTGGGCGACTTCCACGTCGGCGTCGCATCGTTCCCCGAGGGGCACTACCGCGCTCCGGACTTGGCATACGACACGAAGTACCTGGTGTCGAAGTTGCGTGCCGGCGCCGAGTACTCGATCACACAGATGTTCTTCGACGTGGAGGACTACCTGCGTCTTCGTGACCGGGTGAGTGCGTACGACGCAGAACAGGGCGCCAAGCCGATCATCCCGGAGATCATGCCGGTGACGTCGCTACGCTCGGTGCGGCGCATGCTCGAGCTCTCGGGCTCGTCATTGCCCCCCGCTCTCGAGCGTCGATTCGACGCCGCGGCCGGAAGCGGTCCGGACGAGAACCGTGCAGCGGTCCGCGAACTCGGCATCGATCTGGCCACCGAGATGGGTGAGCGGTTGATCGCCGAAGGCGCTCCGTGCCTGCACTTCATCACGCTGAACTTCGCGCGCGCCACCAGTGAGGTCCTCGAGCGACTCGGTCTCACCCCCGACACCTCTGTCGGGACAGCACAAGCCGTCTGATCCCGGTTGCCCCGCTCGACACCAATCGAGGGGGCAATCGCCAGGCGCTACTTCGCGGTGTTTTTCGGATTCCTGTTGTCAGCTTGCTTGCTGACAGGTGATTTCGTGACAGGCGTCTTCATGACCGGTGCTTTCGCGGCGGGCGCGCGCTTGATCGGTGCTCGATTGCGCGCCATCCAGGCCATCGCACCGACGACAATCGCGACACCGAGCGCCAGCCCGGCCATGATTCCTGCCCACCCGGCGAAGCTTCGGGTGCTTGGGTCCGCGTAGTTGACCTCGGCGCGCATTGTCGACACCTCGCCGGCGGGCAAGGTCCACGACACCCGGGAATCGCCGTCTCGTGTTCCGTTGGTCGTGCCGACCCGTGCCGGGAAGGCGATGCTGACCTGGACGTCGGCGCCCTGAGTCGGAACCGTCTTCAGGTCTGCCTTGCCGTCGAGCGTGACGGTGTCCCCGGATCGCTTGAGGGTGATCTGGAACGACCCGGACCCCTCGGCGTACATGGAGCCCAGTTGGGCGACGTCACCGAAGGACAAGTCGCTGAAGAACGCCTGGCTGCCGACGTACCCGTCCTTCTTGTACTCCTGAACCCGTACCTTGTCCTCCAGCGACGAAGGTGGGGTCAGCTGCGGACCCTTGTCCGCCTCGTTCGCCGGAATAGCGGCAGCTACCACCTGTCCGGTCACACGATCGTTCGCGGACACTCCCATCGACACCTGCACGCGGATGCACCCGGCAAGCAAGGGAACAAGCATGAGGGCGAGCGCGGCAACCGTCAGGAAACGTTTCCGACTGGTCGGCTTGGCGGCGGGATCGGTGGACTGTTGCACAGTGGTCATCGTGCCAGCCGTGGCGTAGCCAGTCATCGAGGCGGGGGCGTGTCGGCGGGTGAAGTTCGGCGGGTGACCTTCACGACCTGCTCGAACGACGCATCCAACGACGAGTCGCGCCCTGGCGGCTGTCCGACAGTGCGATTCGAGCCGCACTGCGACCGCTGGCTCCGGACACACCGCCACCGGGATGAGTCGATGCTCCGGTCAGATACAACCCGTCTGCTCCCGGAACGCGATGGCCGGACAGTTCCGGAAGCGGTCGCCACAACATCATCTGATCGAGTGACATCTCGACGTGCATGACATTTCCGCCGATCATCCCCAATTCCGACTCGATGTCCCGGGGAGTCTGAATGAATCGGTCGAGGACGGAATCGGCGAACCCGGGTGCGAAAGCCTCCATCTCGCCGACGATCCGGTCGGCCTCCGCCTCGGCGACCGATGCCCAATCGCGATGTCCGCTGAGGCGATACGGCTGCCACTGCGACCACAGTGTCACCTGATGCCGCCCGGCCGGGGCGATCGTGGGATCGATTCCGCTGAAACTCATTCCGAGAACCGCAGGGCGAGGAGGAAGTTCCCCCGCCAGTGCTGCGCCGTGTGCCGTGCGCAAGTGTGCGCGATCGGAGACGAGTAATTGCAATCCCGAGGTACTTTCCCGTGTCGTGGCGTCGCCGCGGTACGACGGAAGCGCGGATGTCGCCAGTCGAAGTACCGCGCCGATGCCGGGGCCGACCCTGATTTTCCGCCGCCAGTGATCGAGCGTGGTTCGGTCGAAGCCCCCTCGGCCCAGGAGGTCGAGCGTGGTCAGGATGTGGCACCCGGCGATTACCTTGCGAGCGTGAACTTCTCGACCGCTCTCGGTTGTGGCGGTCCAGTGACTCGAGTTTCGACGGATCGACGTCACGCCGTCACCGAGCGCGACCGTGGCGCCGTCGACAGCCATCCGGGAGGCCAACGCAGCACTCAGTGCGCCGCTTCCACCGACTGCTCGCCCTGGCGGCAAGATGTGCATGAGGGCCGCGAAGCCGACCATCGGAGCGGTTCCCGGTTCCGACATCGCAGGCCCGGACTGGGCGCCGAACCACGCAAGCGCTGCTTTGAGTGCCTCACTGTCGAAATACTCGTCGAGCAGTGCGTCGCCAGGCGCGAGGAACTGCCGAGACAGTTCGCTGTTGCCGCGTGCGGTGGCGAGACCTCCGAACGCACCGATCAGGTTCGATCCGGTGGGCGGTGCGGAAAACGCTTTCATGACATGTCGACTGCGCTCCGACCAGACCGCGACGAATCGCCGGTAGGAGTCGGCGTCCTTTGTCCCGCATGCTCGTTCGATGGACCAGCAGGTTGCGTCGAGGTCGCGGTGAAACGCGATGCCCGGCCCGTCGGTGCCCGGGGCGGGCGGCGCGAACGCCCACGGGTCACAGTCGATGTAGCGCAGTCCGTGCGCGCCGAGTCCGAGTTCCTCGATGATGCCGCTGTGTCGGATCATGAGGTGTGCCGACGACCCCCGGTCCACCTTGTATCCGGGAAATCGCTCGACGGTCGAGACGGCGCCGCCGAGAACCGTGTCCTTCTCCAGAACCTCGACCGACCAACCCTCGCGTGCGAGGTAGGCGGCCGATACGAGCGCGTTGTGTCCGGAGCCGACGACGACGGCGTCGAGAAGCGCGCTCACAGCGGCAGTCCACGGCCGAGGACTGCGAACGGCCGGTTGTCGCCGGCAAAACGAAATCTGCGGAGCACGTCACGAAAGCCGAGGCGACGGTACAGCCGCCAGGCTCGGTTGTCCTCGTCGTACACCTCGGGTGTCGACAACAGCACACTACGTTCGGGTCGATCGACGAGGAGGTGACGCAAGAGCGATTCGCCCAACCGGTGACCTTGTCCGTTCGGATGCACGTGGAGTTCGGTGAGTTCGAAGTAGTCGCTCAGAATCGCGTCGATCTCGCTCTGGGGACGACCCGAGCGCCGAAGCCCGTGCAGTACCTGTTGATGCCACCACTGGTCCGGGCTCCCGCGATACCCGTAAGCGATCCCCACCAGCGGCAGATTTTCGTGTGACGGTTGCTGAGGAACCGCCAATGCGCCGACGGCCTTCCAGCCAGGCCGGTTCGCGTGCTCCTGCCACATCGGTGCGCGATGGAACTCGGTTCCTCGCGGATAGTCCATCGCGGTGACGTACACGGCCAGTGCCTCGTGGAGTCGACTCGCGAATTCTGCGCGATCGAGGTCGACCGTATGTGGTGTCCAGGCGATCTGCGGGTCGACCGGTCTCACCTCTTCTCTTGACGGCGTGTCGGTGGGTGCAGTTATATTGAATAGGTCGAACAGATGTTCGATGTGGGTGATCCGGAGATGCCCGAAGGGAAGCGGGCATCTCCGGCCCACCTGGTCTTGGATCCTCACGGTGCAGGAGGTGCCCCGATGTCCGAGCGTGTGAAGCCTGAACGTGTGAAGTGCCAACGAACTCTTCCTGCCGAGTTGTCGAGTCCGTCGGATGCCGCAATTTCTCGATTGCCGATGTCGGCGAGGCGGTCCTTCGGCGCGACGGACGCCAGCCACCGCACTGCTCGAGTGGGAAAGTCCGGTGTGGCGTGGGGGCTGCTCCGGAAGGCGGATGCGCTTCTTGAGGAAGCGATTGGGGCGGGCGATCCTGCCGACCGGTTCCGGTGTGCCTACCTGGCGGCCCTACGTGGTGCCGGGGCAGTGTTGGCCGCAGCTCCTGCCGGTGCCGGCTCGAAGCGCAAGCGAAGCGGAAACGCGTGGGTTCTGATGGACGCCGCAGCGCCCGCGTTCGGAGCGTGGTCGAAGTTCTTCGCAGGGTGGTCCTCTACGCGTGCGGCCGTGGAAACCGGCGTGTCGATCGTGATCACGGACTCCGATTCCGACGCATTCTTCGCCGAGGTCGGCCGTTTTCTCACGGCGGTCGAAGATTTCATCGGTCAGGACGCGTCCGAGCATTTGCGAGCGTCGTGAACAAATGGTCCGTGTCGGCAGTTGTTTCCGGGGAATTTCCTGGTCCGCACAGGCAAATGGAGCCGAATCGGGGCCCTTCGGCACGAATACGTACGCTTGTGGCGGAACTCGTACCCGGAGTTGGTGGTCCGAGACCTAAACTGCTCGTATTATGAAAACAGGTAATCGTCCAACTTGATTACCCGCCGCCTCACACCGTGGGGTGGTTGCCAAACTTCCAGTGCCGGGGGAGGTACCGTGCCACTCTCCGAGCACGAGCAGCGCATGCTCGATCAGATCGAGAGCGCTCTCTATGCCGAAGACCCCAAGTTCGCCTCCAATGTGAGGGGCGGCCGTATGCGGGCGCCGTCGAGTAGACGGCGGTTCCAAGCAGCGGCTCTATTCGTGCTGGGTCTGGTCCTGCTGATCGCGGGGGTTGCACTCCCGCTCAAGCCGGGCGGTTTTCCGATCATCAGCCTGTTCGGTTTCTTGTTCATGTTCGGCGCAGGGGTGTTGTTCCTCTGGGGTGGTGGACGTAAGTCTGCGCCGGCCGCCGACTCCGCTTCCGAAGGTGGCAATCATCCCTCCGGTCCGCCGGGTAGGGGTAGTGCCGGCGGATCCGGGCGGGGACGCGGCCGGAAGTCTGGCGGCGGATTCTCGTCGCGGATGGAAGATCGATTCAAACGCAGGTTCGAGCAGGACTAGCTCTCCCGCCCTTCTTCGGGCGTACTTCGAGAGTGATGCAGTTCGGACGTGACGCCCTCTTCAGGGCACGGACGACCACACGTGTGGCGGTCGGCAACCAAGGTTGCCGACCGCCACACGGACGACCACACGTGTGGCGGTCGGCAACCAAGGTTGCCGACCGCCACACGCCGTTGCTGTGGGTGTTGTACGTGTGCGCCGGCAATCCATCGAGTGAATCAGTGACGTGCGAGCGAATCACTCGCCACTCCTGCTGCCTCAGGGCATGCCCGCGGGCTTCCTCCACTTCGCTCCACTCGGCCCTCCACTTTCCTCCACCCTGGTCGAACTGCAACGCACGACCAGACCTCGTCCCGCTCACGTCTATTCGAAAACCGCGCTTGTACTGCGATTTTGTGTGGGGGAGCAACAGATCGTGGCGTAAAGGGTCGATCTGACGGCGGTGTGGGCCGGGACACGGTTACAAATTTCCCCCACGTCTCCCCACCTGCGCTGACCTGCTATTTATCAGCAAATGATGCTGAATAGGGACCATGTGCTCCTTGTTTGTGGGGGAAAGTGGGGTACTGTGGGTTCGGGCGGAGAGCTGAAGCACGATCCGCTCGATAGGGAGGGTTTCAGCGCAAGCTCGCAGGAGGTGTCGAGTGTTCCTCGGTACCTTCACGCCGAAGCTCGACGACAAAGGTCGGCTCACGTTGCCGGCAAAGTTCCGAGACGAACTGGCAGGAGGATTGATGATCACCAAGAGTCAGGATCACAGCCTCGCCATCTACCCCCGGGACGAGTTCGTCAAGCTTGCTCGAAAGGCAGCGGCAGCTCCACGCAATGATCCGGCAGCTCGGGCGTATGTCCGTGCTCTGGCCGCCGGCACAGATGAACAGCACGCCGATGCCCAGGGGCGAATCACCCTCTCGGCTGATCATCGGCGTTACGCAAACCTGTCCAAGGAATGCGTAGTGACCGGCTCCGTCGATTACCTCGAGATCTGGGATCTAGCAGCCTGGGAGAGGTATCTCGGAGACAACGAAGAGGACTATTCGCAGGCAACAGGCGAATCTCTCAGCGAGATCGTCTAGGCGAAGAGCCCCCGGCGAATGCCGCGAGGCCTCTGCCCGGAAAGACCCTGACGCACTTCCCCAGCGCCAGGTTCTCCTTCGGGCAGGGACCTCGAAGCATTCGCCTTCTCGAACAGTCATCGCCTTCTCGGAAAGTCAGCACCTTTTCGAAAAGTCATCGGAAATCATGAAAGTAGGAGCCGGAGCAATCATGGTGGATCACGAGGTGAACGAACCCTCGGATGCCGATGGCTTCGCGCACGTCCCTGTACTTCTGCACCGCGCCGACGATCTTCTCGGCCCTGCCATCACCGCCGTCGGTGACGGTGGAGCGGGCGCATACATGATCGATGCAACGTTGGGGCTCGGTGGCCACTCCGAATTCTTCCTGGGCAAGTACCCGGGCCTTCACCTCATCGGTCTCGATCGCGACACCAACGCACTCCGGATCGCTTCCGAGCGTCTGGCGCCATTCGCGGACCGAACGACGTTCGTGCACACCACGTATGACGGGATCGAGGACGCGCTCGAACAGGCAGGTCTGCCGTCGACGGAGTCGGTTCACGCGATCCTTTTCGATCTGGGTGTGTCGTCGATGCAGTTGGACGAAGCCGACCGAGGTTTTGCGTACTCGATCGACGCTCCTCTCGACATGCGGATGGATCAGACGGTCGGGCTGACCGCGGCAGAGGTCCTGAACACTTACAGTCACGGCGACCTTGCTCGCATTCTGAGCACGTACGGCGAAGAACGGTTCGCGGGAAAGATTGCGTCCGAGATCCTTCGGCAGCGTGAGCGTGAACCCTTCACCACCAGTGCAGCTCTGGTCGAATTGCTGTACCGAACAATCCCGGCAGCCACGCGGCGTACGGGGGGACACCCGGCCAAGCGCACCTTCCAAGCGCTGCGGATCGAAGTCAATGCCGAGTTGGATTCGCTTCGTGCAGCCGTTCCTGCCGGGCTCGACGCACTGGCAGTCGGTGGGCGAGTGGTGTTCATGTCCTACCAGTCGCTCGAGGATCGAGTTGTGAAGGCGGAGTTGGTTCCCCGCTCGAAGTCCACCAGTCCTGAAGGACTACCGGTCGAGTTGCCGGGTATGGGACCGGAGTTCCGCATTCTCACCCGTGGCGCAGAACGTGCGTCAGAGCAGGAAATCGAAGAGAACCCACGATCAGCTCCGGTGCGTTTGCGTGCCGCAGAACGCATTTCCAGGAGGCGGGCATGAGTCGTCAGGGCAAATCCGGTGCAGCGCAACGTGCATACGACAAGCGCACCGCACGGGCGGCAGGCCGGACCGGAACTGTCGCTGCTGCCGGCCCGTCTATCTCTCCTCGGGCGATGCTCAAGGGGAGAGTGCCGTTCGTGGCCTCCGTCATCGGACTTCTGTCCATCGGTCTCGCGGTGACTCTGCTGCTGACCACTCGCGCTGCCGAGGATTCGTACCAACTCAGTGATGCACGTGCATACAACCAGTCTTTGGTCGAGCAGAAAGCAGCGCTCGAACGTGACTTCCAGTCGCGTAACTCGGCTCCGGAGTTGGCAAATCAGGCAAGCGCTCTCGGCATGGTCCCCGCCAAGGACCCTGCACGACTGGTAGTTCATCCGGACGGTTCGGTCGAGGTCGTCGGAACGCCGACTCCCGCGACTGCCGGAGCTATGCCGCCGCTCGATGCGCCCACATCGGTGCCCGCACCGACTGCGACACCCCCGCGCACCACAACGCCGGTTGCTCCCGGAGCCACGCCGAGCGTTCCGAATAACACGCGAAACCTCGCGCAGAGTGAACAATTGGTTCCTGTGATCCCCACGACGACAGCACCCGCCACCACGACGGCGGTGCCTGCTCCGCCTGAGGAACGTCGGTGAGTCAGAACTCCCGTAACAACCCCGGTCGGCGTCCGCGCCGCTCGGCCACCGCCTCATTTCCGTTTCGTCAGCGAGTCGGTCGTATCACCATGTGTGGTGCGCTCGCCGTTGCGGCATTGCAGCTCTTGTGGATTCAGGGAATCGACGCGCCGAGTCTGGCTGCGGAATCTGCCAATCAACGAACCACGACGCAGGTCGATCCGGCTGTACGTGGCTCGATAACCGATCGCAACGGAAACCCCCTCGCCTTCACCATGGAAGCCAAGGCGCTGACTTTCCAGCCGGTGCGGGTACGCAAGGAACTCGAGGAAGCGCGCGCCAAGAGCATCGAGCAGGGCGCCGAGGGTGACAAGCAGGCGCCGGAAGTGAGCGATCGCCTCGCCGAGATCGCCGCCGGAATCCACGCCAAGCTCGGCGATACCGTTCCGGAAAAAGATCTGCTTCAGAAGATGAACAGCAACGAGACTTTCACGTACCTCGCGCGCAGCGTGGATCCGGCGGTTGCTGCCGAGATCTCGGACAAGTTCCGGGAGGTCGGCCTCGAGCGTCAGGACATCCGCGAGTACCCCGGTGGCTCTCTGGCCGCGAATCTCGTCGGCGCGACCGGCTGGGACGGGCACGGTTTGCTCGGTCTCGAAGATTCGATGGACTCCACGCTCGCCGGAACCGATGGATCCGAAACGTATGACCGCGGTTCCGACGGCGCTGTGATCCCCGGCAGCTGGCGTGACAAGCAACCGGCAGTCAACGGTTCGGGTGTCGAGCTGACCATCGATTCGGACCTCCAGTTCTACGTTCAGCAGCAGGTCCAGATCGCCAAGGACAAGTCGGGCGCAAAGAACGCTTCGGTTGTGGTCATGGACTCCAAGACGGGACAGGTGTTGGCCATGTCCAACGACAGCACCTTCAACCCCGCAATCGGCATCGACAAGAACGCGCCGACAGCCGAAATGGGCAATCCGTCGGTCAGTACGCCGTTCGAGCCCGGATCGGTGAACAAGATCGTCACCGCAGCAGCGGCCATCGAGGACGGTAAGACAACTCCGGACGAAGTTCTGCAGGTCCCGGGCAGCATCACGATGTCCGGTGCCACAGTCAAGGACGCGTGGGATCACGGTGTGGCCCCGTACACCTCTACCGGTGTATTCGGAAAGTCCTCGAACGTCGGCACCTTGATGCTCGCTCAGCGAGTGGGCGAGGATCGCTACGCAGACATGCTGAACAGGTTCGGCCTCGGACAACGCACCGACGTCGGACTTCCCGGCGAGAGCGCGGGCAGCGTTCCGAGTGGCGACCAGTGGTCCGGCGGAACCTTCGCGAACCTGCCGATCGGGCAGGGTCTCTCGATGACAACCCTGCAGATGACCGGGATGTACCAGGCCATTGCCAACGACGGCGTGCGAATTCCTCCGCGGATCGTGAAGTCGACTGTCGATTCTTCCGGCACGCGGACCGAGACGCCGCAGCCCGAGGGCGTCGAGGTGGTCAGCGCCCAGACAGCGGCGACCGTTCGGGACATGTTCCGGTCGGTCACTCAGGAAGACACCGGCAACCAACGAGGAACCGGTGTTGCCGCGGGTGTGGAGGGATACCAGGTCAGTGGAAAGACCGGGACCGCGCAGCAGGTGGATCCCGCGTGCAAGTGCTACTCCAACTCCAACTACTGGATCACCTTCGCGGGAATCGCGCCTGCGGACAATCCTCGATTCGTGATCGGAATCATGCTCGACGCACCGGTTCGCGGCGTGGACGGCGGCGGCGGTCAGTCGGCGGCACCGTTGTTCCACAACATCGCGTCGTGGATGCTCCAGCGTGACAGTGTCCCGATGTCGCCGGACCCCGGTCGCAAGTTGGTGTTGCAGGCGGACTGATTGCGGTGTGTCGGTTTCGACACGGTCTTCGGGTGAATCCCGGACACGGTAATCTCAAACGTCGCAGTAACCTCATTCATCGCAGTGCGCCGAACTTTGCTTGCGTTGCGACCGCCATAGACAACGACCGCCATAGACAACGACCGCGATAGAACAACGACAATTGCCAGGAGTCGAGTGACAGTGCCGAATCGTTTGCAATCGTCGAACTCGGACGGCGCTCCCGGGACGCGTCCGACACAACCGGTTGCTACCGCGATCACGGCGCTCTCCGAACTGTCCGGGGCTCGCCTCGAATGGGTGGGGCAACCGGGATCACAGTCCTCGGAGGTCGTCGTCAAGGGCGTCGACCTGCGTGCGCAGGGAATCGTGACCGATGACCTCTTCGCCGCTCTGCCCGGTGCACGGACCCATGGCGCTCAGTTCGCCGTCGACGCTCTGGGGCGCGGTGCGACCGCGATCTTGACCGACGAGGCCGGCCTCGAACTGATCGAGGCCGCGGACAAGGCGCCTGACCGGTCCGTCCCAGTTCTCGTTCATCCGAACCCGCGGGATGTGCTCGGTGAGATCTCCGCGGAAATCTACGGCCGGCCCTCGGAGAAGATGCAGGTCGTCGGCATTACCGGTACATCGGGCAAGACCACGACGTCGTACTTGCTCGAAGCTGCGATTGCCGGAGCCGGCCGCAAGCCCGGCCTGGTCGGGACCATCGAGACTCGAATCGACGGCCGCCGGGTGCCCAGCGCTCTGACCACGCCGGAAGCTCCGCAACTGCATGCTCTGTTCGCCGTGATGGCAGAGCAGGGGATCGATACCGTCGTCATGGAGGTCTCCAGTCACGCTCTTGCTCTCGGACGCGTCGACGGCATCCGCTTCGACATCGGCGCGTTCACCAATCTTTCGCAGGACCACCTGGATTTCCATCGGGACTTCGAGGAGTACTTCCAGGCCAAGGCTCGGTTGTTCGATCCTGAGTCGACGGTGCGAGCCGAGCATGCCGTCGTCTGCGTCGACGACGTGTGGGGTCGACGGATGGCCGAGTTGGCCGCGACCGACGAGAGCGACGCGGTGACCACGGTCTCGACCTCGACGGCCGAGGCCGAGTGGACGGTCGGCGCAGTCGAGGTTGCCGAGGACGGCTCGCAGACCTTCGAGTTGGTCGGGCCGGACGGACAGTCGTGGCCAGTCTCACTTCGTCTCCCCGGGCGATACAACGTGGCCAACGCTGCGCTGGCGTTGACCGTCAGTTTTGCGGCGGGACTCGACCCGGACGCGGCTGTTCGAGCGCTCGGGACCGTGGACGTCCCGGGGCGAGTTCAGCGGATCGACCGGGGGCAGAGCTTTCTCGCCGTGGTCGACTACGCCCACAAGCCGGCAGCGCTCGAAGCCGTGATCGCCACGCTGCGCAACCAGGTTCCCGGCCGAGTGGCCGTGGTGGTCGGTGCGGGCGGTGACCGCGACGCCGGCAAACGGGCACTCATGGGTGAAGCGGGTGCGCGAGGCGCAGACCTGCTGATCGTCACCGACGACAACCCACGCACCGAGGATCCGGCGAAGATTCGCGCTTCGGTGATGCAAGGCGCCATGGACGTGCCCGAATCCGAACGCGGCGAGGTTCGCGAAGTGGGGGACCGGGCCGCCGCGATCGAGCAAGCAGTCCGGTGGGCACAGCCAGGAGATGTCGTCCTGGTGGCAGGCAAAGGCCACGAAGTAGGTCAAGAAATCGACGGGGTCAAACACCCGTTCGACGACCGCGAGGTGTTGGGCGAAATGATCGGCCGATTCGCGATCAACACAGCACATGGAGGCAAGCAATGATCCCGATGACGCTCTCTCGGATCGCCGAGATCGTCGGAGGAACCCTGCACGACGTCGACGATTCGTCGACGCAGGTGACTGGAACCGTCGAATTCGATTCGCGCAAAGTAGCTCCAGGTGGGCTCTTCCTCGCCCTACCCGGAGCGCGTGTCGACGGTCATGATCACGCGGAAGCGGCGGTGGCAGCGGGTGCTGTGGCGGTGCTCGCGGCGCGGCCGGTCGGAGTTCCGGCAATCGTCGTTCCATCGGTGCCGAACGACGGTCCCAGTGCAGTGATGCTGCTCGAACACGACACCGACGGGTCCGGAGCCGCGGTCCTGCATGCCCTCGGCCTTCTGGCCCGAGCAGTCGTCGACGAACTGGCAACTGATGGCACACCGGCCGATGGTGGACTGACGCTGGTCGGTGTCACCGGTTCTGCCGGCAAGACCTCGACCAAGGATCTGATAGCAGCGCTGCTGCGCGAGTGCGGCGAGGTGGTTGCGCCCCCCGGGTCGTTCAACAACGAATTGGGTCTGCCGTGGACAGTGCTCCGCGCCGACGAGAAGACCCGCTTCCTCGTTCTCGAGATGTCGGCCCGTGGGGTCGGTCATGTCGGCGAACTGACGAAGATCGCGCCGCCGAAGATCGGCGTAGTTCTCAATGTGGGCACTGCCCATCTCGGTGAGTTCGGTTCGCGTGAAGCGATCGCGGTCGCCAAAGGTGAACTGGTGGAAGCACTCCCGTCGGCAGCCGACGGTGGAGTTGCGGTCCTCAACGCCGACGACCGCATGGTCGCCGCAATGGCGAGTCGAACCAAGGCCCGGATCGTATTCGTCGGTCAGTCCGAAGACTGCGACGTTCGGGCGACCGACGTGGTTGTCGACGACCAGGCCAGGGCTTCCTTCACACTGAACTGTTCACAGGGTTCTGCACGTATTCGCCTGGCCGTTCACGGCGAACACCACGTGAGCAACGCCCTGGCCGCGGCGGCCGTCGCACTCGAGAACGGCCTCGCGGTTGCAGACATCGCGCGTGTCCTCGAGGGCACGAAGGCAGCGTCCGCGAGGCGGATGGAAGTCACCGAGCGCGCCGACGGCGTCACCGTCGTCAACGACAGTTACAACGCCAATCCCGATTCCATGCGCGCCGCCCTCAAAGCGTTGGTGTCCATGGCGCGATCGGATCGGCACTTCGGTCGCCGTAGCTGGGCTGTGCTCGGAGAGATGGGTGAGCTCGGACCGGAATCAGTTGTCGAGCACGACGCGATCGGTCGCCTTGCCGTCAGACTCGATGTCAGCAAGTTGATCGTCGTCGGGACGGGCCGCACCTCGCGTGCGATGCATCAAGGAGCAGTGATGGAGGGGTCGTGGGGTGACGAGTCCGTCGTCGTGCCCGACGCAGCTGCGGCAATCGCCATTCTCGAAGCGGAACTCGAACCGGGCGATCTCGTCCTGGTGAAGGCGTCCAAGTCGGTGGAACTGTGGTCGGTCGCCGAAGCGATTCTGGCCGCAACGCCCAGCGACAACACCGGTGACGCGAACACCGATGGCGAGAACGGCGGGGATTCGCAGTGATCCAGATTCTTCTCGCCGCAGGCATCGCGCTGGCGGTCTCCATCATGCTCACGCCGATCCTGATCAAGGCGTTCTCGAAACAAGGTTTCGGGCAGGAGATCCGAACCGAAGGTCCAGCCAGTCACCAGGCCAAGCGCGGCACGCCGACAATGGGCGGCGTCGCGATCCTGACCGGAATCTGGGCCGGCTATCTCGGCTCACACCTCATCGGTCTCGGCATGGACAACGCGGAGGGGCCATCGGCGTCCGGCCTACTGGTACTCGGTCTGACCACCGCGCTCGGTGGAGTCGGTTTCCTCGACGACTTCATCAAGATCCGCAAGCAGCGCAATCTGGGACTGAACAAGACAGCGAAGCTGGTCGGACAGTTCGTCGCTGCCATTGCCTTCGGAATCCTGGCCCTTCAGTTCCGCGGTGACGACGGGCTGACTCCGGGCAGTGTTCATCTGTCGTACGTGCGCGACATCGCCACCGTCTCACTCGGGTCCGTGGTCTTCATCGCCTTCTGCTACCTACTGGTCAGCGCCTGGTCCAATGCCGTCAACCTGACCGACGGCCTCGACGGATTGGCCGCCGGAGCGATGAGTTTCGTTCTCGGCGCCTACGTCATCATCACGTTCTGGCAGTTCCGCTACTCGTGCGAGACGAATCCCGGTAAGGGTTGCTACGACGTCCGAGACCCGCTCGACCTCGCGGTGCTCTGCGCGGCCGGCGCCGGCGCGTGCATCGGTTTCCTCTGGTGGAATGCCGCACCCGCCAAGATCTTCATGGGCGACACCGGTTCTCTTGCCCTCGGCGGCATGCTCGCCGGATTGTCGATCACCACCAGCACGGAACTGTTGATGGTGGTCATCGGTGCACTGTTCGTCGCGGAGGCCGCGTCGGTGGTGATCCAGGTAGCGGTGTTCCGGTCCAGCCGACGGCGGGTCTTCCGAATGGCGCCGTTCCATCACCACTTCGAACTCGCCGGGTGGGCTGAAACCACGGTCATCATCAGATTCTGGTTGCTGGCGGCTATTGCGTCGGCTATCGGATTGGCACTCTTCTACAGCGAATACCTCGCAGCGCTCGGAGGCTGAAAACCATGACCAGCTCAGCGGATTCCGAGAACGACCTGTCCTGGCTCCGCGGTACGCGAGTGCTGGTCGCCGGTGGGCGGGTGTCCGGTCAAGCGACCATCGAACCTCTCGTCGCCCTCGGTGCTGTCGTGACGGTTGCCGATTCGACCTTGGACTTCGCGGAGCGCTGCGCGGAGCTCGGCGCGGGCATGGTGACCACCACCTCGATCGAGGATGCTCCGGATTCGATCACCGAGTACGGGCTCGTAGTCACCAGTCCCGGCTTTCGGCCGGATGCACCGATCCTTGCAGCCGCCGCCGGTCACGGGATTCCCATCTGGGGAGACGTCGAGTTCTCCTGGCGCGTCGACCACAGCGGGCACTTCGGCACACCCCGTAAATGGCTCGTCGTGACGGGGACGAACGGAAAGACCACGACGACGTCGATGCTGGCCTCGATTCTCGACGCCGCCGGAGTTGTCGGCCGAGCCTGCGGAAACATCGGGCTGCCGATACTCGACGCACTCGCCGAGACGTCGCCGCGCGTGGAGTACCTCGCTGTCGAACTGTCGTCCTTCCAATTGCACTGGGCGCCTTCGGTGCGTCCGGATGCCGGCGTGGTCCTCAACGTCGCCGAGGATCACCTCGACTGGCACGGCGGAATGAGCGCGTACGCCGAGGCCAAGTCGCGGGCGCTGAGCGGAAAGGTCGCGGTGGTCGGCCTCGATGACGCGATCGCTTCCGAACTGGGAACTCGCGCAACTGCAGACATTGTCACCGGGTTCAGATTGGGTGAACCGGGCGAAGGAGAACTGGGTGTCGAAGCGGGACACCTCGTGGACAACGCATTCGGCGATCACGTCCGCTTGGCCGAAGCAGCGTCGATAGATCCCGCCGGCCCGGCAGGCGTCATGGACGCGCTGGCCGCCGCCGCGTTGGCGCGGGCACTCGGATTCGAGGCAGACGTCGTCGAACGCGGTCTGGCCGCACACAAGGTCGGCCCACACCGAGGGGCGCTGGTCGGCCGTGTCGGGTCCGTTGTGTACATCGACGACTCCAAGGCCACCAATCCGCACGCAGCCCGACCGTCGATACTCGCGCACGATCGCGTCGTCTGGGTTGCAGGCGGTCTGCTCAAGGGAGCCAGCGTCGACCAATTGGTGAGCGAAGTCGGCCCTCGACTCTCCGGCGCTGTCCTTCTCGGGCGTGACGCTGGTGTGATCGAGGACGCGCTCGCGCGACACGCGCCCGATGTTCCCGTGGTGCACGTGATGTCGGGGGACGATGCAGTGGTGAGCGAAAACAGCAGCAACTCGACTCTCACCATCCGGCTGCCGTCGGGTGCCGACGCGGATGCCGTCATGGCCGCAGTGGTAGTCGAAGCTGCCGAGTTGGCGTCCCCCGGTGATGCAGTTGTACTCGCCCCGGCCGCCGCGTCCTTGGACATGTTCGCCAGCTACGGACATCGTGGTGACAGCTTCGCCGCCGCCGTCGCCGCATTACCCGATCCGTTCACGGATTCGCCTGGCCAAGCCGGGAACTTGCTATGACCAAGGGTCCCAAGACCCGAATCGGTGCCTGGTTGGCGCGGCCGTTGGCGTCGTTCCACCTGGTGGTGACGATTGCCACGATGTTGACTGTCTTGGGGCTCGTGATGGTTCTGTCGGCGTCGAGCGTCGAGCAGTACGTGTCCGGTGGCTCGGCGTATTCGTTGTTCACCCAGCAGTTGATCTTCGCGATTCTCGGAGCTGTGCTCTTCTACGTCGCGCTGCGGATCCCGGCGAGAGTGCTCCGGCAGTATTCGTTTCCGCTGTTCGTCGTCGTGCTGATCATGCTGGTACTCGTCCTGATTCCGGGAATCGGCACAGAAGCGCAGGGCGCGCGTCGCTGGTTCAACGTCGGCGGGTTCTCGGTGCAGCCCTCGGAAATCATGAAGGTCGCGTTGGCGATCTGGGGCGCCCATCTGTTGGCTTCGCGGCGGCCGGACGACCGATCCGTGAAGTCGATCCTGATTCCGCTCGTGCCCGCAGCAATGCTGGTCTTCGCGCTGGTCGTCGCGCAACCGAACCTCAGTACGACCATCGCATTGGGAATCATCGTCGGGGCCCTGCTGTGGTTCGGTGGGCTGCCACTGAAGCTCTTCGGCTCGATCGCGGTGACGGGCGTCGTCGTGGCGGGCGTGCTGGCGATGACGGCCGGTTATCGTTCCGATCGAGTTCAAGCCTTCTTCAACAAGAGCGACGACCTGCAGGGCAACAACTATCAGGCCAAGCAGGCTTTGTATTCGCTCGCCGACGGGGGCCTTTTCGGACGCGGACTCGGTCAGAGCGTCGCCAAGTGGAACTACCTACCCAACGCGCACAACGACTTCATCTTCGCGATCATCGGCGAAGAGTTGGGATTTGTCGGCTGCGCAGTGGTGATCGGTTTGTTCGCTGTATTCGTCTACACGGGATTGCGGATCGCAGCCCGCAGCATCGATCCGTTCTGGCGGCTCCTGTCGGCCACTGCAACTACCTGGATCGTCGGCCAGGCAATGATCAACATCGGTTACGTCATCGGACTGCTGCCGGTGACCGGACTCCAGTTGCCCTTGGTCTCCGCCGGCGGTTCGTCCTTGGCGATCACATTGTTCATGTTCGGTGTCATCGCCAATGCAGCGCGCCACGAGCCCGAAGCAGTTGCCGCTCTGAACTCCGGGCAGGACGGCAAGATCTCGAAGTTGCTCAGACTGCCGAAGCCCGTGCTGTACCACCCGCCGTCAGGGGGCCGGCCGATCCGTCGACCGAAGCCCGCACGGCAGATCGAACCGGCACGCGGACGCGACGGCCGGCGCGCGATCGAGACGGGCGATCGACGCAAGCGGGCAGATCAAGGTGCTCGCCCTTCCTCGGATTCCAACCGAGGTGCGGCCGCTGGGTCACGGAAGCGCACCGCGGGAGGGCAGAATGGTCAGCGTCGGCAGGCGCCGACACGTAGGGCACAAGATCCACGAGAAGTTCGAGAGCGAGGAATTCGTAGGTGAGCGGCAACAAATCGGCTCTGTCGGTAGTGGTGGCAGGGGGAGGCACGGCTGGTCACATCGAACCCGCACTTGCTGTCGCGGACGCGGTCAAGGCCGCTGCGCCCGACACCAGAATCACTGCGCTCGGGACGGCGCGTGGTCTCGAAACCACCTTGGTGCCGGCTCGCGGGTACACGCTCGAGCTCATTCCCCCGGTTCCGCTTCCTCGTAAGCCCACGATGGATCTCGTCAAACTGCCGACACGCATCCTCGCCTCGGTGCGCAAGACCCGTGAGGTACTCGATTCCGTCGACGCCGACGTGATCGTCGGTTTCGGTGGTTACGTCGCGCTTCCGGCGTATCTTGCCGCACGTGGCGGTGTTCTTCGGCGCCGCCGCAAGATTCCGATCGTCATCCACGAGGCGAACGCCAGTGCCGGCATCGCGAACAAGATCGGTGCTCGCCTGGCGACGCGGGTGCTTGCCGCGGTTCCGGGGTCAGGTGTGAAGAACCGCGGCGATCAGGACGCCGAGATCGTTGGCATCCCGGTTCGCGCGTCGATCGCCAATTTCGATCGAGCGGGACTCCGCTCGCAAGCTCGCGAGTACTTCGGACTACCTCAGGACGGTCCCGTTCTGCTCGTCTTCGGCGGATCGCAAGGCGCGAAGTCGCTCAACGACGCGGTGTCCGGAGCAGCGGAAGAACTGGCGAAGGCCGGGATCTCGGTCCTTCACGCACACGGACCCAAGAACTCTCTCGAAGTCACGCAGTACTCGGAGACGGCACCGTATGTGGCTGTTCCCTATCTTTCGCGGATGGATCTCGCGTATGCCGCAGCCGACGCGACTATCTGTCGTTCGGGCGCGATGACGGTCGCCGAGGTCTCGGCGGTCGGGCTTCCGGCCGTCTACGTTCCGTTGCCGCACGGCAATGGTGAGCAGGAACTCAACGCGAAACCCGTTGTCGCAGCGGGCGGTGCGATCATCGTCTCCGACAACGAGCTCACGCCGACGTTCGTCGCCGGTACCGTCGTCCCGATGCTGAGCGACAGCGCGCGCCTCGACAAGATGAGCAGTGGCGCTGCCAACGTCGGGCACCGCACCGCGGCAACCGAGATCGCACGGATCGTGCTCGACATCGCGGCAAAGGAAAACGCCGTCCAGGAAAACGCAAGGGGAAACCGATGACCGCGCTGCCCGCCCACCTCGAGCGAGTACACATGGTCGGAATCGGCGGTGCCGGTATGTCCGGCATCGCTCGAATTCTGCTTTCTCGCGGGGGTCTTGTCTCGGGTTCGGACGCCAAGGAGAGCCGAGGAGTCCTGGCGCTCCGTGCACGCGGGGCGCAGGTCCGGATCGGCCACGACGCCGATGCTCTCGACCTGCTGCCGGGTGGTCCGACCGTCGTCGTGACGACGCACGCGGCTATCCCGAAGGACAACCCGGAACTCGTCGAGGCCGCTCGCCGCGGAATCCCGGTGATTCTTCGGCCGGCTGTCCTTGCATCTCTGATGCAGGGCAATCGCACGTTCCTGGTTTCGGGTACACACGGCAAGACGTCGACGACCTCGATGCTCGTGGTCGCCCTGCAGCACTGTGGTTTCGACCCTTCGTTTGCCGTTGGCGGCGAACTCAACGAAGCGGGAACGAATGCCCATCACGGCAGCGGTGACGTCTTTGTCGCCGAGGCGGACGAGAGTGACGGGTCGCTGCTGCAGTACGACCCCAACGTGATCGTCGTGACCAACATCGAGGCCGATCACCTCGACTATTTCGGCAGCGTCGAAGCGTATGTGAAGGTGTTCGACGATTTTGTCGACAAGTTGCGTCCGGGTGGGCTCTTGATTGCTTGCCTCGACGACCCGGGATCGGCGGATCTCGCGAAGCGAATCGTGGCCTCGGGCCGTTCGGACATCCGGGTACTCGGTTACGGATCGGCAGACGCGCAGGAAGTGGAGGCGGGCACCGCCTTCGAGCCTGTCGACGGTGTCGAGGTCGGAGTCCGACTACTGGGCTTCCATGCGCACGACGTCGGGGGAGTCCTGCAGTTCCACCTGGCGGGCGAGAGCGCCGCGCGAACCGTGCGGATGGCAGTGCCGGGTCGTCACATGGCGCTCAACGCACTTGCGGCTCTACTGGCTGCCCGTGACGCCGGCGCCGAGACGGAGGAGATCGTCGAGGGGCTCGCCGGATTCGGTGGCGTACACCGCCGGTTCCAGTTCACCGGCCGCGAGCGTGGTGTCCGGGTGTTCGACGACTACGCCCACCATCCGACCGAAGTTCGTGCGGTTCTCGGCGCGGCGGCGGATCTGGTTCGACCGGAGGACGATTCGTCGTCGACCAATTCGGCAGCCGGACGCGTGATCGTGGTCTTCCAACCTCATCTCTATTCACGCACCGCCGCGTTTGCCGAGGAGTTCGCGCAGGCGCTGGACTTGGCCGACGAGGTTGTCGTTCTCGATGTCTACGGCGCTCGCGAAGAGCCGATGCCGGGCGTCAGTGGTGCGCTGGTCGCTCAGTCGGTCACGAAACCTGTTCACTATCAACCGGATCTGTCACAGGCGCCGAAGCAGGTGGCGGCGTTGGCTCACCCCGGCGACATCGTCATCACGATGGGTGCCGGTGACGTGACCATGCTCGGCAAACAGATCCTCGATGCTTTGCGTTCGGCGCCGCATCCCGCGCCGCGATGACACCCGACGCACGAAGTCGGCGCGGGCGTCGAGATCCTCGAGCCAGACAAGCCACCAGTACGCGTCGGCGCAGTACTCGCACCGAATCGCGATACTCGACGCGGTCGACGGAGCCGGCTCCCGAACCCACACCGACTCGTAAGTGGTTCAAGCGACCGCTGATCGTGGCACCGCTGGCAATCGTGCTGGTGGTGGGAATTGCGTTGACGGCTTGGTTGTCTCCGGTGCTCTCGGTGCGGGGCACCGAAGTTCTCGGTGCGACGACCGTCAGTGAGGAACAGATCCTTTCGCTCCTGGCCGTACCGACCGGTCAGCCGTTGATGCGGGTAGACACCGGCGCCGCCGCCGCACGTGTGGCGACGATTCCGAAGGTGGCCTCGGCTCGTGTGCAGCGGATGTATCCGTCGACTATCCGCGTCACCGTCACCGAACGGGTACCGGTCGTCTTCGTCGACTCACCCGAGGGTGCACACCTGCTGGACGAGAAGGGCGTCGACTTCGAGATGGGCGTCCCGCCGCCCGGGGTTCCGCGTCTGGTGACACCGACGCCCGGGTGGAACGACGAGCCGACGCTTGCCGCGCTCGAGGTGTTGTCGGTGTTGCCGCCGGATCTGAGATTTCAGGTGGGAGAGGTTGCCGCTCGGTCGATTTCGAGTGTCACGCTGACTCTGCTCGACGGTCGCGTCGTAAACTGGGGCGGTGTCGAGCACTCGGATCGTAAGGCTGCTGTGACGCTTCCGCTGTTGACCCAACCGGGGCAGACGTACGACGTGTCCAGTCCTGATCTGCCGACGGTCCGATAGCGCACGGTGCAGCCGTGCGTCAGTGCGCAGCAAATACTTCGGTGTGTCTCGGCGCGCCTAATGGCGGAACGCGACGACGGTGCATAGCGTTTCGTTTCAGATCGAATACTTGACATAACTCTAACCCTGTGGTTGAGGTTTAGGGTTGTTCTCGAACACCAGCAGTACCAAATACACCAGCAGTAAAAAGACAGCAGCACTGACAAGCAGCGTGAAACACGACACGGAAGGCGAGAGCCGATGACGCCCCCGCACAACTACCTCGCCGTAATCAAGGTCGTCGGCATCGGCGGCGGCGGCGTGAACGCAGTCAACCGCATGATCGAACAGGGACTCAAGGGAGTCGAGTTCATCGCGGTCAACACGGACGCGCAAGCCCTTCTGATGAGTGACGCCGACGTCAAGCTCGACGTCGGTCGTGAATTGACCCGTGGCCTCGGCGCCGGTGCCGACCCGGAAGTGGGTCGCAAGGCAGCCGAAGATCACAAGGACGAGATCGAAGAGGTCATCAAGGGCGCCGACATGGTGTTCGTGACCGCAGGCGAGGGCGGTGGCACCGGAACCGGTGGTGCCCCTGTCGTGGCAAGCATCGCCCGGAAGCTGGGCGCACTCACCGTCGGTGTCGTGACGCGACCGTTCTCTTTCGAGGGCAAGCGTCGTGGGGGACAGGCGGATACCGGAATCCAGGCGCTCCGCGAGTCCTGCGACACACTGATCGTCATTCCCAACGATCGCCTGCTCCAGTTGGGTGACGCGGCCGTCAGCCTGATGGACGCGTTCCGCAGCGCGGACGAGGTTCTCCTCAACGGCGTCCAGGGCATCACCGACCTCATCACCACTCCGGGTCTGATCAACGTCGACTTCGCGGACGTCAAGGGTGTCATGTCCGGTGCCGGTAGTGCGTTGATGGGAATCGGTTCCTCGCGGGGTGAGGGACGCGCGATCAAGGCGGCGGAATCCGCGATCAATTCCCCGCTCCTCGAAGCTTCGATGGAAGGCGCCCGCGGCGTGCTCCTGTCGATCGCCGGCGGTAGCGATCTGGGTCTGTTCGAGATCAACGAGGCGGCTTCGCTGGTGCAGGAAGCTGCCCACATCGACGCCAACATCATCTTCGGAACGGTCATCGACGATTCACTCGGTGACGAGGTTCGTGTGACGGTCATCGCTGCGGGATTCGACGGAGGAGCTCCGGCTCGTCGTCCCGTGGAGTCGACCGCGCAGGGACGTGGAGCTATCGGCGCCGGGCGCGCGGGTGAGGTCGGCCGGTCGCCGGTGGCCGCCGAACCTGCTGGCGAGCAGCCGATTTCCGCAGCGCGCGAGACCACCGGTTCGGGCAGCTTGCCTCCGATCGGTGGCCCCCGCCATGCGCCGGTCCAGGAAGACGAGGGCGACGACGACGTCGACGTGCCGGTCTTCATGCGTCGCTGACGTAGGGCTACAAACAGTTTCGAGAACAGGGTGCCCGGAATTTCTGGGTACCCTGTTCTTGACTGGATGTCCGGTCACGTCTGAGCCGGACGACAACTTTCGACGTTTGTGAGCACACTTATCTTGAGTACCGAGAAGTCGACCACCCGCACCCGCATTCGCCGCGTCGTGACCAGCCGAGCCGGTGGTGTTTCCGCGTCACCGTACGAGTCGTTCAATCTGGGCGATCACGTCGGAGACGATCCGGCAGCCGTCGATGCGAATCGCCGACGTCTGGCACGCGAAATAGGCGTCGAGCCTGACCATCTCGTGTGGATGGAACAAATCCATTCGCGCAACGTCACTGTCGTGACGGAACCGACCGACGAAGTGATTCCGGTGACGGATGCTCTGGTCACCACTGTTCCCGGCCTGGCGCTCGCCACCCTCAGTGCAGATTGTGTTCCCGTTCTGCTCTCCGACGAGGAGGCCGGTGTGATCGCGGCCGTTCATGCCGGACGGATCGGTGCCCGCATCGGTATCGTCCCGCGCGTCCTCGCGGAGATGGTGCGTCAGGGCGCGGACGTTTCGCGTATCGGCGCCTTCCTCGGTCCGGCTGCGAGCGGACGCCAGTACGAGGTTCCCGCTGCGATGCGCGCGGACGTGGAAAAGCACTTGCCGGGCAGTGCAACTCGCACCGAGAAGGGCACGCCGGGGCTCGATCTGCGTGCGGGACTGCGTAAGCAGTTGCTCGCCGCGGGTGTGTCCGGTGTCGCCGAGGACCCGCGGTGCACGATCGAGGATCGCGCGTTGTTCAGTCATCGCCGAGAATCTCTGACCGGGCGTCAAGCTGCAGTGATCTGGATGGAAGCGCCCGCAGCGCAGGAAACCGTCTAGGCAGAAATGCGCGAGACGGAAATGCGGCTGACAGAAATATCGACGGCACTCGACTCGGTGAGGGCGCGATTGGCGGCCGCCTGCCTTGCCGCCGGTCGCGAGGTTTCCGACGTAGCACTGCTGCCGGTGACCAAATTCTTTCCGGCGTCCGACGCTCGAATTCTGTACGAACTGGGTTGCCGTGAATTCGGTGAGTCTCGTGAGCAGGAAGCAGTGGAGAAGGTCGCGGACTTCGACGGCGCTGCACAGACGGGCGCGATCGATGATCCGGTTCGCTGGCACATGATCGGACAGTTGCAGCGCAACAAAGCTCGGTCGGTAGCGAAGTGGGCCTATGCAATTCACTCGGTGGACAGTGCGCGACTGGTCGATGCACTCGATCGGGCTGCGCTGAGTGCTTTGTCGGACGGTGAGCGCACGGAGCCGCTCCGGGCGCTCATCCAGGTAAGTCTCGACGGAGACCCCGCGCGTGGCGGAGTTCCGACGGGCGAGCTAACGCCTCTCGCCGAGCGGATCGAATCAGCCGAAGGTCTCGAATTCGCGGGACTGATGGCCGTCCCGCCGCTTGGATCAGATCCGGACGAGCAGTTCGAAATCCTCCGCAGGGCACATCTTTTGATCCTCGAATCGCATCCCCGGGCAACCGAACTCTCGGCCGGTATGACCGGCGATCTGGAGGCTGCAGTGCGCCACGGATCAACCTGCGTGCGTGTCGGAACCGCACTGCTCGGCTCACGACCAGTAATCTCGAGGTGATCGCTCAGGTGATCGCCCAACCCGTCCACACCGCTGCGACCGGTCGCAGTCGGATTGATTCCGCCGCGCCAAGGAAGGTCGATCAATGAGCAACCTGCATAAGTTCAAGGCTTACTTCGGCATGGTTCCCCTCGATGACTACGAGGACGAATACGTGGAGGAGCCCGATCAGGCTCGCCGCGCACCCCGTCGTAGTCACGACGGCTATGCCGAGCGCGACGACCGCGAGTTCGTCGAACCTGCCTTCTCGAAGGCGAGCTATGCGCCCAGTCGTCGTGACGAAGAGGACGCGGAGTTCGATCGCTACGACTCCCGGCCCCGCGTCGACACCGTTCCCAGCCGCAGCAGCCGCCCGGCGATGGCGCCGCGCCCGGCAAGCCGTGGCAACCTCGCGGTCGACGCGCGCGCAGAGCGACCCGAAGCGCGACGTGCGCCGGTTGTCGACGACGGCGGCCCGCTCGCCAAGATCACGACACTGCGTCCGCAGAGCTACGCAGAGGCCCGCACGATCGGTGAGCGGTTCCGGGACGGCACTCCCGTCATCATGGATCTGGTCGACATGAGCAACGCCGACGCGAAGCGTCTGGTCGATTTCGCGGCCGGCCTGGCGTTCGCATTGCGTGGTTCTTTCGACAAGGTAGCCACCAAAGTGTTTCTTCTCTCACCGGCCGACATCGACGTTTCCGCCGAGGAGCGCCGTCGGATCGCCGAGACGGGTTTCTACAGCCAGAAATGATGGTCTCGACCGCAGTCCGGCCCCTGAGCAGGGGTGACGTGAGCACATTCGAACGGCGGCCCGTCTCGGCGGACGCCGCATTCGGACCCATCGCCGGCCGTTACAAGACGGACTCGATGCGGACCGGTTCCGGAATTGCTGCGGTGTGTCTGTTTTGGACACACCGCAGAAGTCAGGCAGAGTGAGGGTGTGGACGCGCTTCTCTCTGTGATCTATCTGGTGCTGGTTGTCTTCTGGCTGTTGCTGATCGGCAGAGTGATCGTCGAGTTCGTTCGTTCGTTTGCCAGAGATTGGCGACCGACCGGATTGGTCGCAGTCATTCTCGAAACCATTTTTACGATCACCGATCCTCCGGTGAAACTGCTCCGCAGGTTGATCCCCCCGATCAACCTCGGTGGAGTTCGCTTGGATCTATCCATCATGGTCTTGCTTTTCATCGTCATCATCCTGATGTCGGTTGTTCGCTGAGCGCAGTCCGAGTGAGTGGTATGCCAGAATGGATGCCATAACTCATCCAGTGGTTCGCCACTACGTAGTTCGCCACTACGTAGACTGTGTTGCAACTGAATGCTTGCTAGACCGCCAAATGACGCGTGAAGGGATCCTTCCATGCCGCAACTGACTCCAGCTGACGTGCACAACGTTGCGTTCAGCAAGCCGCCTATCGGCAAGCGTGGCTACAACGAGGACGAGGTCGACGCATTCCTCGACCTCGTCGAGCAGGCGCTGTCGCAGCTCATCGAAGAGAATGCGGACCTGCGCCAGCGCGTAGGTGAGCTGGATCAGGAGCTCGCGGCTGCCAAGAAGTCGCCGGCACCTGCTCAGCAGGCAGCACCCGTCGCAGCGCAGCCCAAGCCGGAGCCCGCTCGGGTCGTCGAACCGCCCAAGCCTGCACCTGTTGCAGCGCCGGTTCCCGCCGCCGCTGCCGTTGCAGCGCCGCAGAGTGGCGACACCCACATGCAGGCCGCAAAGGTCCTCGGACTGGCTCAGGAGATGGCGGATCGCCTCACCAACGATGCCAAGACCGAGTCCGAGCAGCTGCTCGGCAGTGCCCGCACCAACTCCGAGCAGCTCATGAGCGAGGCTCGCAGCAAGGCTGACGGCATGATCGCGGATGCGCGCAACAAGTCGGAGGCGATGCTCACCGACGCTCAGACTCGCTCCGAGACCCGGCTTCGCCAGGCTCAGGAGAAGGCAGACGCTCTCAAGGCGGACGCCGAGAAGAAGCACACCGAAATCATGGCGACCATCAACCAGCAGCGTTCGGTCCTCGAGGGCCGTATCGAGCAGCTCAAGACGTTCGAACGCGAGTACCGGGTGCGCCTGAAGTCCTACCTGGAATCGCAGCTCGAAGAGCTCGAACAGCGCGGCTCGGCCGTTCCGGTCGACGGTGGACAGGATTCCTACAGCCCGTCCTTCGCCAAGGGAAACAGCTGACCGAGAGCGCCCCGTCGGCTCAGCTATCGGACCGGACAAAGGTTGATACGTGCTGGTCGTGACGTTGGTTCTCGCGGGAGTTGGTTTCGCTCTCCTGATCGTCGCCCTGACCACAGGGTCGCTGATCTGGGCGTGGGCATGCATCGCGATTTGTGTAGCAGGTGCCGTCCTCCTGCTGGTCAGTGCGCTGACCAGCAGGAAGGCGGTTCCTTCGTTGGATGACCCGGCATCGGGCAGCGGAATGTCGTCGCCTTACGGTCGAGTCGAGAGTTCCTCGAATTCGTCGATCGACGATGCAGCCACCGCCAACGATGACAATCAGAGAAATCATGGCGAGTCGCCGGGTGGCCCCGACAAGTCCTAGGGCGAGTTCCGACAAGGTCCAGGACGAGTATTAGACTGTCCAACACGAATACCAGGCTGTGATCCGGCAATCACCGGGGAGCTTTCGGAAGAACGGTTCTTGTCGCTTCAGGCGCCCAGAACTCAGTAGAACCGAACGGGTGAGCCCGTCACAGCTCGATCGAGTGGCACCTCGGGATCCAAGCGCGGATCTACGGGGTGCAAACGGGGTGGTACCGCGGTGTCGGCGCACAAGCGCCACGTCGTCCCCGTGCCGAGTCCGACTGGCACGAGGAGATCGCCATGGCGAGTAACGGGTATCCCAAAGTCGACTACGGTGTCCCCGCCGACACCGGAGTCAAGTTCCCCGAACTGGAACAGAAAGTCCTGAAACAGTGGGACGACGACGACACCTTCCGTGCGTCGGTTTCCAATCGGGACGGCAGCGAAGAGTTCGTTTTCTACGACGGACCGCCCTTCGCAAACGGTTTGCCGCATTACGGTCACCTGCTGACGGGGTACGTCAAGGACCTGGTGCCGCGCTTCCAGACCATGCGTGGACGCAAGGTCGAGCGACGCTTCGGCTGGGACTGCCACGGACTGCCCGCAGAACTCGAAGCGGAGAAGCAACTCGGCATCAAGGACAAGGCCGAGATCGAAGTCATGGGTCTGGCCAAGTTCAACGAGTACTGCAAGGCCTCGGTGCTCAAGTACACCGACGAGTGGCGCGACTACGTCACCCGCCAGGCACGTTGGGTCGACTTCGACAATGACTACAAGACCCTGGACGTCGACTTCATGGAGTCCGTCATGTGGGCCTTCAAGGAGCTGCACGACAAGGGCCTGATCTATCAGGGCTTCCGCGTGCTGCCCTACAGCTGGTACGAGCAGACTCCGCTGTCCAATCAGGAGACTCGTCTCGACGACGCGTACAAGATGCGTCAGGATCCTGCAGTCACGGTCGACATGCCGCTGGTCGCTCCGGGTTCACCATTGGACGGCGCAAACGCGATCATCTGGACCACGACTCCGTGGACACTGCCGTCCAACTTGGCCACTGCGGTTCATCCCGAGGTCGACTACGTCCAGGTGCTCGGCGAGGACGGAAAGCGGTACGTGCTCGCGGAAGCACGGGTTGCTCATTACGCACGTGAGCTGGGGGAGGACCCCGAGGTCGTTTCCCGTCACAAGGGCGCCGAGTTGGTCGGACTGTCGTACACACCGCCGTTCGACTTCTTCCTCGGACATCCGAACGCGCACGTCGTGCTTTCGGCCGACTACGTGACAACCGATTCCGGAACCGGAATCGTCCACCTCGCACCGGCTTTCGGTGAGGAGGATATGGATGTCGCCACGGCCAACGGTATCGAGGTCGTGCAGCCGCTCGATCCGGGTGGAAAGTTCACCTCGATGGTTCCGCCGTACGAGGGCTTGATGGTCTTCGACGCCAACCCGGTCATCATCAAGGACCTCAAGGCCGCTGGAAAGCTGCTGCGGCACGAGACGATCGAGCACTCGTACCCGCACAGTTGGCGCAGTGGGCAGCCGCTCATCTACATGGCGGTTCCCTCGTGGTTCGTCGCGGTCACCAAGTTCCGCGATCGCATGGTCGAGCTGAACAAGGACATCACGTGGGTGCCCGAGCACATCCGTGACGGCCAGTTCGGCAAGTGGCTCGAAGGTGCACGCGACTGGAACATCAGCCGAAACCGCTACTGGGGCAGCCCGATCCCGGTGTGGGTGTCGGACGATCCGCAGTACCCGCGTACGGACGTCTACGGATCGCTCGATCAGTTGGAGGCAGACTTCGGTGTGCGTCCGACCGATCTGCATCGCCCGATGATCGACGACCTGGTCCGCCCGAACCCCGACGACCCGACCGGGAAGTCGATGATGCGCCGCGTTCCCGAGGTGCTCGACTGCTGGTTCGAATCCGGTTCGATGCCGTACGCGCAGGTGCACTACCCATTCGAGAACCGTGAATGGTTCGAGGGCCATTTCCCGGGCGATTTCATCGTCGAGTACAACGGGCAGACTCGCGGCTGGTTCTACACGCTGCACGTGCTGGCCACCGCACTCTTCGATCGTCCGGCGTTCAAAACCGTTGCTGCGCACGGCATCGTGCTCGGCGACGACGGACTCAAGATGAGCAAGTCCAAGGGCAACTACCCGGACGTGAAGGAGGTGTTCAACCGCGACGGCAGCGATGCCATGCGATGGTTCCTGATGTCTTCGCCGATCTTGCGCGGCGGAAACCTCATCGTGACCGAGCAGGGCATCCGCGAAGGTGTGCGTCAGGCATTGCTCCCGCTGTGGAACGCCTGGAGCTTCCTGCAGTTGTACGCGCCGGAATCCGGTGTGTGGCGTACCGATTCGGAGAACATCCTCGATCAGTACATCCTGGCCAAGCTCGCTACCACCCGCGACGTGATCACCGAGGCCCTCGAGGTCAACGACATCGCCGGCGCGTGCGACGAGCTTCGGTTGTTCTGTGACGCACTCACCAACTGGTATGTGCGACGGTCGCGTTCGCGGTTCTGGGACGAGGATCGCGACGCGATCGACACCCTGCACACCGTGCTCGAGGTCGTGACGCGTCTCGCTGCGCCGCTGTTGCCGCTGGTGTCCGAGGTGATCTGGCGCGGGCTGACCGGGGAGCGCTCGGTTCACCTGGCTGATTGGCCCGAGGCGTCGGAGCTCCCCGCGAACCCCGAGCTGGTAGCGGCGATGGACGACGTCCGGACCGTGTGCTCCACGGTGCTGAGCCTGCGCAAGGCGCAGAATCTGCGTGTTCGTCTTCCGCTGCCCGAGGTCACGGTTGCGGCGCCGGATGCCGAGCGTCTGCGTCCGTTCCTCGGACTGATCGCCGACGAGGTCAACGTCAAGAAGGTCGATCTGACCGATGACGTCGACGTGCACGGGCGCTTCGAGATCGCGGTCAATGCGCGTGCTGCAGGACCGCGTCTGGGCAAGTCCGTTCAGACTGTCATCAAGGCGGTCAAGGCGGGCGACTGGACCGAGAACGCGGACGGCGTCGTGGTTGCGGCGGGCATCGAACTGCTGCCCGAGGAGTACACGCAGAAACTGGTTGCGGCCGAGCCGGATTCGACGGCAGCACTGCCGGACGGTGCGGGACTGGTCGTACTCGATTCCGCTGTGACGGAGGAACTCGAAGCCGAGGGATGGGCCAAGGACCGTATCCGTCAGTTGCAGGATGCGCGCCGTGCTGCCGGTTTCGACGTCTCGGACCGGATCAACGTCGTGCTCGAGGTTCCGCAGGACTGCAAGGAGTGGGCGGAGCGTCATCGCGAATTGATCGCCGGTGAGGTTCTGGCCACCTCCTTCTCGGTGGGTGAAGCGGGAGACGACGCCGTCGATCTCGGTGAGGGTATCCGCGCCGCAATCACGAAGGTCTAGTACCGACGCGACTACTCCGGCTCTCCGATGAATGTCTGTATGTCGGGGAGCCGGAGTAGTTTGCTCTCATGAGCACGAGCAAGGAAACCGTGGCGCGCATTCTCGAGCAGTTGGAACCGCTCGACGTGCGGGCAAGGGCGATGTTCGGCGAGTACGGATTGTATTGCGACGAGAAGATCGTGGGCTTGATCTGCGGAGACGTTCTGTTCGTCAAACCCACCGAGGTCAGTACGGAGTTCGGATCAGAGGCTGATCTGGCTCCGCCGTACCCGGGAGCGAAGGATTATTACCGGGTGACGGAGGAACGGTTGCAGGACCTCGATCACCTGCACGCCTTCATTCAACGGACTGCCGACGTATTGCCCCTGCCGAAGAAGAAGTCGCCGAAGAAGAAGGCGCGGACGTAAATTCTGCACCTACTTTTGAGAGAACCGTAACGCCCGATGAATCAAGGTGATCCCACACGAAGTCGTAGGTGGGTGCTGCATCTCGACATGGATGCGTTTTTCGCTTCCGCCGAGCAGTTGACGCGTCCCACTCTGCGAGGTCGCCCGGTGCTGGTCGGCGGCTTGGGCGGGCGCGGGGTGGTGGCCGGGGCAAGTTACGAAGCGAGAGTTTTCGGTGCGCGATCGGCAATGCCGATGCATCAAGCACGCCGGATGGTCGGTGGTGGAGCGGTGGTATTGCCGCCACGGATGTCCCTGTACTCGGTTCTCAGTAAACGCACGTTCGACGCGTTGCGCCTTCGTATGCCGATCCTCGAGCAACTGTCGGTGGACGAGGCTTTCGGGGAACCGGTGGAGTTGGCCGGTGTCGGAGCTGACGAGGTCCGCGCGTTTTGCGAGGACCTGCGGGCGTTGATCAAAGCCGAGACCGGGTTGGTCGCTTCGATCGGGGCCGGCGCAGGTAAGCAGGTGGCCAAGATCGCGTCGGGACTGGCAAAGCCCGACGGCGTCGCAGTGATTCCTCCCGGGATGCAGCACGAGTTGCTCGATCCACTGCCGGTGCGAAAGCTCTGGGGGATCGGCCCTGTTGCCGAGGAAAAGCTCAAGCGTCTCGGTATCGAAACCATCGGAGGGTTTGCCCGCACTCCCATAGCGGAGGTGGCGTCGATACTCGGAACCACTGTCGGTCCGGGGTTGCATCGGCTTGCGCAGGGGATCGACGATCGGCCGGTCGCCGAGCGTGCCGAATCCAAGCAGATCAGCGCGGAATCCACTTTCGCCGCAGACATCGTCACGATGGCGCAACTGCGCGCCGCCGTCGAAAGTAGTGGTCGTGCAGCATTTTCCAGGCTGGAGAAGGACGGAAGAGCTGCTCGCACCGTCGTACTGAAGCTCAAGAAGTCCGATATGAGTATCTTGACTCGATCCGTGACGCTGCCGTTTGCCACCATCGACCGCCAAATCCTCATCGCGACTGCGCAGAAACAGGTCATCGATCCACAGGAATTGGGGCCGATTCGCCTGGTCGGTGTGGGATTCGCCGGTTTGTCCACCGTTCGGCAAGGATCACTTTTTCCCGAGTTGGATCAGGATGTTCCCGGCTATCCGGTCGAGACTCTCACGGGCGCCCTCGATGAGGCCGAACTCGACGTTCCGGTGGCAGCACGTGTCCCTCAGCGCTACTGGCACCCCGGTTTGGACGTGAAGCATCCAGAATACGGACACGGTTGGGTGCAGGGCGCCGGGCACGGTGTGGTCACCGTTCGCTTCGAAACCCGTTCCAGCGGAACGGGAATCGCCAAAACTTTTGCCGAATCCGATGAGGTGCTCGAGGTAGCAGATGCGGTCGACAGCCTTCTCTGAGGATGTCCTTAGACTTTTTCCGCTTACCGTTGGGTAATGTTGTCGACGATCCTCGAGCAAGCACGATGTTCGACTGACGCTCGAATGTGAACACCCGAATGGATAGGACTGAGAAGTTGAAGCTTCAGAAGATGACCGTTGCAGCCGTGGCGATCGCAGCAGCCCTGACGATGACCGCGTGTGGTTCAGACGGAGGAGACTCCGACAAGACGACTTCGGCGAAGCCCACGACCACCACCTCTGCGGCACCCACGTCCGAGGTTGTTCTGCCGACCGCCCCTGAGCTCAACGCCAAGGTCGCTCAGGCACTCGACGAGAGCGTTCCGGCCGCAGACAAGGTCAACCTCGTCCAGGGCGCCGAGGCTGATCCCGAGCTGATCAACCAGGTCGCCGCTGCCGCCAAGGCTGCCGGCGCGCAGGTCGAGATCCTCGACCCGGTCACCGACACGGGCAGCGAGACGGCAGCAGCTTCGCTGAACATCGTCGTCAACGGCCAGCCGCTGCAGCAGGGCCTGCAGGCTTCGTTCGTCTACGAAGACGGCGTCTGGAAGCTCTCGAAGACCACCGCTTGCCAGATCGTCGGCGTTGCAGGTCTGACCTCGCCGGCTTGCGCTGCTTGATCTCTCGGTAACACCTGAAACACCAGAGCGGCCGCCGACTCCCGAAGGGGAGTGGGCGGCCGCTCTTCACGTGGTAAGCGACGTCAGTGATGGAATCCCTCGGTGACGCGCGGCCGCGGCATCGGGCTGTCCAGTTCGTCGAGGAACGCGGTTTCCTCTTCGATGATGCGCAGCAGATTGGCCGCCAGGTCCATGCTCAGTCCGTTACGAACCACGATGCGCTGCACTGTCAGATCCGCGAGATCGTCCGGCATGGGGTAGGCCGGCACCAACCAGCCCTTGCCTCGCAACCGGTCCGAGAGGTCGTACAGCGTCCAGTTGGACGTGTGCCCCTCGGCGAGGCGCCACGCGAAGACCGGGATGTCGGAACCGTCGTTCCACAGTTCGAACGCGTCGAGTTTCCCGATCCCTTCGGCGAGAAATTTCGCCACGTCCTGGGAGGACTGCTGGATCGCGCGATAGCCGTCGTGGCCGAGACGCAGGAACAAGTAGAACTGCAGGATCACCTGAGCGCCGGGACGCGAGAAGTTCAGTGCGAAGGTCGGCATACTGCCGCCGAGGTAGCTCACCTTGAAGACGAGGTCGTCGGGAAGTAGATCCTGCGATCGCCAGACCACCCAGCCGAGGCCGGGGTAGACGAGCCCGTACTTGTGCGCCGAGGTGTTGATGGAGTGGACGCGCGGTAGTCGGAAATCCCATTCGAGTTCGGGCTGAAGGAACGGTGCGATCATCGCACCGGAAGCGCCGTCGACGTGGATGGGGACGTCGAGTCCCGTCTTCGCCTGGATCGCATCGAGTGCCTTCGAGATTTCCAGGACCGGCTCGTACATCCCGGTGTACGTGACGCCCATGATCGCGACGACGCCGATGGTGTTCTCGTCGACGTACTTGTCCAGATCGTGACCGTCGAGGGTGTGGTGTTCCTCGCTGATCGGCACGTAACGCGCTTCGACGTCCCAGTAGTTGCAGAACTTCTCCCAGCACACCTGGACCGCGGAACTCATGATGAGATTTGGCTTTTCGGTGGACTTGCCCGCGGCTTTTCGTGCGTGCTGCCAGCGTCGTTTCATCGCCAGGCCGCCGAGCATGCAGGCTTCGGACGAACCGATCGTCGAGGTGCCGATTGCGTCCTTGGGGAGGGTGAGTGCCAGAGGTCGGCAAGGATGCGCCAGCAATAGGTTTCGATCGCGGCGGTCTGCGGATACTCGTCCTTGTCGATCATGTTCTTGTCGAACGACTCGGCATACAGTTTGGTGGCGTGATCGTCCATCCACGTGCTGACGAACGTCGCGAGATTGAGCCGCGCATTGCCGTCGAGCATCGTTTCGTCGTGGACGATCTGATACGCGGTCTCGGGAAGCATGCCGTCGGGTTCGAGTGTGTACTTCGATGCAACCGAATCCTCGCCAGGCCTCGAGAAGATCGGATTGACGGCTACGTAATCGGTGTGATCTGACCTTCTGGGTTCCGGCATGAACTCTGGCTCCTCACATCAGTGTGTCGCGTTGGTCTGTTTCGTACCTACTCTCACCGTTCAGTGTGGACGGGCAGTTGTCAAAGGGTCTGTGGTCCCGAATCATTCGCGAAAGGCCGAGACAGGACGAATCCGCTCGTAGTCAGGGCGTTTGTGCGCGCAGGCGATCGGCGGCGGCCGATGCCATCGAGTGCAGCACGTCGGGGGCGATCGGACTCGGCGCAGTTGCGGACACCTGGGTCAACGTGGTCCCGACTGCGGCCACGATCGCATCGGCGACCAAGGTGAAACCGCCACTCTCCGTGATGATTCGGAAAGCGAAAGACGCGTCGCCGACGTTCGGGTCCGACGCTCCGCCGACGCGATAGGTGATTGTCGTTCCGTCGGCATCGGTTCCTGAATACTCCGCACACCCAGCCAGCGTGGTCTGAAGTTTCTCGAAAGCTGCTGCTGCCGCGGTGCCGTCGGCGTACGAAGCAGAGTCCTGATCGATGCTCGTGAAATCGGGGCCGGTGAACATGTCGGAGAGGTCGGCGACCGATCCGGGAGCCTGGGTGGCTATCGGCGCCAGAACCTGGGCGCAGACGGCGGGGTCGGTGCTCGACTTGTCCGCCTCCGAACTTTCCGGCGCCGGTGTGAGGCCGAGGTCGTCGACCGGGTCGGGAACTACGTCGAAGTCCGCAGGTAGCTCGGACAGGGTGAGCGCGGCTCGTTGCAGGCCGTCACGGTCGAGAGGCGCCCCGCTCAGCGGTGCGGCCGGAGCAGCCGTGAACGGCGCCAAGCCGACCTGTGGGGCGGAAACCTGCGCAGTCGTGTCGGCACCAGGCGAGTCGTCCGAGCCGCAACCGGTCACGACGAACAGTGCCGCCGTTGCGGTCAGACCAAGTGCGAGAAGCGACCGGCGTGTCACGATTCCCACCGAATGCTGTTGGAGATGGTCTGCCGGATCACCGAGGAGCTGTCCGGGTCGCCGTATGCCTGGTCGCCGCCGACGGTCATCTGTCCGTCGATCGGCAAGGGGAGTGAGAGGTCGACGGTGAGGTTTCCGGAGCCGGCCATGACGTACTGATCGATGTTCAGCGTTCCGGCGTCACCGGCCAGGTTCCAGACCGGGCTCTGCGGGGTCTGCGATACGTCCACCGCGAGCGAAAGCCGATTGCCCTCGCGCGCGGTGAGCGTGACGGTGGTTGTCTGATCGAGCAGGATTTCGCTGCTGACTTGCTGCCGAACCACCCAACGTGCGCCGACACCGACCGGAGCGTCGGGGAGTGCGACGGTCCGGTAGACCGCTTGGCCCAGCGCTTGTTCGATTGCAGCGCGGGCAGCATTGGCCGAGTTGGCGGAGGGCTTCAACCGTAGGGCGGTGATGGCGCCCGAATCCGTGACCGACAATCCGGCCGCAGACCCGTCGGCCCCGCTCAGCGCAGCCTGCAGCGTTGCATCGGGCGAGGTCATCGACGACAGCGTGAGGTCAACGACTGCGGTGGGATCGTCAGCGGTCACGTTTGCCGAGAGCGGGATCGTGATCTCCGGCGAAGAGAAATCCTGCGCCGGTTGTTGATCGATCTGCTGACTCACGACGGCCTGGGTGACGAGCGTCGTCGTCTGCGTGGTGCCGACAGGCAAGTTCGTACGCAAAACCTCGCGCGGCTCGCTTCCCGCCTCGAGAACTTCGACCGTCGCGGCGGTCACCGGAACAGTCACCTCACTCGGCGAGGAGGTCGGGGTGTTCGGAGGTTGATCCGAGTCGCCGCAAGCGGTGAGAACGGTGGTGAGAGCGAGGGCAGCGAGGGCGAACGGAACGCGTCGGCCGGTCGTGGACAGCAGTGGCACGCGCTCCAGGCTAGCCGCAGTTGCAGAGTGCGTGACCCGGTGCGGTGAACATGAGGGATGATGGTTGCGTGAGTACAGACCACCCAGACCGAGATGTCAACGCGGAGGATCAGCCGATTACCGAAATCTCGAAGGCCGACGAGCCCGAAACCGTGAAACCGGAAGCCGTGAAATCGGAAGACGGTGACCTGGCGGTTGCGCCGGTCGAAAAGCCCCGCCGGCTGACCATGCTCATTGCCATCGCCGCTGTCATCCTGCTCTCGGACATTCTCACGAAGGTGTGGGCAGTCGCCGCGGTCAAACCGGGGCAGCCGATCGAAATCATCGGTGACGTGGTCACATTCACGATGGTGCGCAATCCGGGGGCAGCGTTCTCGATGGCGACGTCGATGACGTGGATCCTCACTCTCGTCGCAATCGGTGTGGTCATCGGTGTGATCAAGATCGGTCGCACGCTCCGATCACCGTGGTGGGCGCTCGGTCTCGGCCTCGTTCTCGGCGGCGCGCTGGGTAACCTCGTCGACCGATTCTTCCGCTCTCCCGGAATCATGCGCGGACATGTGGTGGATTTCGTCTCCGTCGGCTGGTGGCCGGTGTTCAACATTGCGGATTCCGCGATCGTCTGTGGCGCGATTCTGCTCGTCGTCCTGACACTGTTCGGCTTCGAACCCAACGGTGAACGCCTGCGTGATCACAAGGCGGACGACAAGAAGCTCACCGAATCGAAGGCTGCAGCCGAGGGAGAAACCAAGTGAGGGAATCCCGTTCGATGCCAGTGCCCGACGGTCTCGATGCCATGCGCGTCGATGCCGGCCTCGCGCGCCTTCTCGGACTCTCGCGCACCGTGGTCGCGACACTCGCGGAAGAAGGCTCGGTACTCGTCGACGGTGTGGCCGTCGGCAAGTCCGATCGTCTGACCGCAGGGTCGTGGCTCGAGGTAGTCCTGCCCGAACCGCCGCGGCCCCTGACCATCGAAGCGACACCGGTCGAGGGAATGGAGATCCTCTACGCCGACGACGACGTCGTGGCAGTCGACAAGCCCGTCGGAGTTGCCGCGCACGCCAGCGTCGGGTGGACGGGACCGACCGTCATCGGCGGACTTGCCGCGGCCGGTTTCCGCATCTCGACGTCCGGTGCCCACGAGCGTCAGGGCATCGTCCACCGCCTGGACGTCGGAACGTCGGGTGTCATGGTGGTTGCCACATCCGAGCGCGCGTACACGTTGCTCAAGCGCGCTTTCAAGCAGCGGACCATCGACAAGCGCTACCACGCTCTCGTGCAGGGACACCCCGACCCGAGCAGCGGAACGATCGACGCGCCCATCGGACGCCATCACGGGAACGACTGGCGATTCACGGTCACGGCCGACGGCAAGCCCAGCGTCACGCACTACGACACCATCGAGGCGTTCCAGGCAGCGAGTCTGCTGGACGTGCACCTCGAAACCGGTCGCACACACCAGATCCGTGTCCACTTTTCGGCGTTGCGCCATCCGTGCTGCGGCGACCTGACTTACGGCGCGGACCCTCGACTTGCCGAAAGGCTCGGCCTCGAGCGCCAGTGGTTGCACGCCGTGTCTCTTGGATTCGCACATCCGGCGGACGGTCGCTGGGTCGAGATCAAGAGCAAGTACCCGAAGGATCTCGAACACGCACTCGAAGTTCTCCGGTCCTCATGACACCGCGCGGGCTTACCCCCGCGCCGGCCGTCGTCGCGGTGGTGGTCGGTGTGGCGGCGGTGGTGGGCGTGGGGTTCGCGAATCCCGTGCCGACCCCGCCGATCCGGACGGACACCCTGGGTCCGGACAGTGGGGAAGCTGTCCCGGACTACCTCGACCGAGCGCGAGATTCCGTCGCGTCGGTCGATGGGCCGGTATGGGCGTTGGTCTCGTTCACGAAGGCACTCACCGTCGACGAGGTCATCACGTCGACCAGCAGTGTTCAGGTGCCGGGCGCTGAGGTCTCGGGCGTTCGCGTGTCCAGGGTCATGTTCCGAGTTCCGATAGAGCGCGTCCAGACGCCGCTCATGTCGGTGCCCGTTCCCGACAACGACGAAGCAGTACGCAGATCGCCCGGTGTTGCAGCCACGCGACTGGTCTCGCTCGGCGGCGACACCGATCGTCAGCAACAGGTGGCGCTCGCGTCGGCGAAGCAATTGTCCGCCGGGTGCGCCTGCGCGGTGGGCGTGCTGGTGCGAGCGACTCCCGAAGGACTCGAAGCGATCGAACATGACTCGAACGTCCGTGCAGTGGAAGCGTTGCCGTCCGACGCCTCGCCGTGGTTGGCAGCCGTCCGTCCCTTGCTGCCGGAGTACGTGGACGTCGTTGCTCCCGGCCCCGACGATGGTCCGGTCCCGTGAACTCCGGTTCTGTGAACAAGGACGAACGCGCTGAGTCCCGTTCGTCCTCGGGGATCTTCTACGGTGTGGCGGCTTTCCTGTTGTGGGGAACGTTCCCGGCCTTCTTCGGATTACTCGACTTCGCCGATCCGGTCGAGATCCTGGCGCACCGGGTGGTGTGGACCCTTCTGTTGATGCTGATCGTGTTGGCCTTTGCCGGCCGCCTCGGATCGCTTCGCGGAATCAGCGCACGCACCTGGCTGCTGGTGACCGCGGCGTCAGCGGCGATCGCCGTGAACTGGGGGACGTACATCTATGCCGTGGTGTCAGGCCGCGTCGTGGAGGCGGCTCTCGGGTACTTCATCAACCCGCTGGTCACCGTTCTGCTCGGCGTCGTGATCTTCCGCGAACGATTGCGTCCCGCCCAGATCGCCGCGCTCGTTCTCGCTGCCACGGCAGTTGTGGTGATCACGGTCGACTTCGGGAAACCTCCGATCGTCGCTTTGCTGCTCGCCGGCTCGTTTGCCACCTATGGGTTGGTCAAGAAGGTGGTTCCGCTCGATCCTCGAACCAGTTTGACTGCCGAGGGAGTCGTTGCCGCACCGTTCGCGGTCGGCTACCTCGTGTTTCTCGGCCTGACCGGGGCCGGTGCATTCATCAGCAGCGGTTCCGGTCACAGCCTGTTGCTGCTTGCCGCCGGCCCGGTCACCGCGCTGCCGCTGCTCCTGTTCGGCGTCGCCGCTCAGAGAGTTCCGTTGGCGACGATGGGCATGCTGCAGTACCTCACCCCGGCGCTCCAGATGGCGTGGGGTGTGGCCGTCATGCACGAGGACATGCCGGCGTCACGGTGGATCGGCTTCGTTCTGATCTGGGCTGCACTGGTGATCTTCACGACAGACACCTTCGTCGCCAGTCGACGTTCGCGGCGTTCGGTGAGGTCGAGCGCCGAACCCGAGGTTCCGGTCACGTGACCGGAGGCGGCGCACGGCGACTCCGCTACGTCGGTCGCCGGTCGTGTCGGCAGCGCGGCATACACTCGATCTCGCTCCCAGACCTTCAGAGAGGCGCACGTGGCTGACTCGTTCGTACATCTTCACAATCACACCGAGTACTCGATGCTCGACGGTGCGGCCAAGGTCGGCGCCATGTTCGAGGAGGCCGCTCGTCTCGAAATGACCGCAGTCGGCATGACCGACCACGGAAACATGTACGGCGCCAGCCAGTTCTACAACGAGGCAAAGAGCGCCGGCATCAAGCCGATCATCGGCATCGAGGCGTACATCGCACCCGAATCCCGCTTCAACACAAAGCGAGTTCTGTGGGGCGATCGAAGCCAGAAGTCCGACGACGTCTCCGGTAGCGGTGCGTACACGCACATGACGATGGTGGCCGAGAACGCGACCGGACTCCGAAACCTCTTCAAGCTGTCTTCTCTCGCGTCCATCGAGGGACAGCTCGGCAAGTGGCCTCGCATGGACGAGGAGCTCATCGCGGCGCACGCCGAGGGCATCATCGCCACCACGGGCTGCCCGTCCGGTGAGATCCAGACCCGCCTTCGTCTCGGCCACGATCGCGAGGCTCTCGAAGCAGCCGCGAAGTGGCAGGAGATCTGGGGCCCGGACAACTTCTTCCTCGAACTGATGGATCACGGTCTCTCGATCGAGCGCCGTGTGCGAGAGGGTCTGCTCGACATCGGCAAGCAACTCGGTATTCCGCCACTTGCCACCAACGACTGCCATTACGTCACCAAGGACGCCGCCGAGAATCACGAGGCGCTGCTCTGCATTCAGACCGGCAAGACGCTCTCCGACCCCACTCGCTTCAAGTTCGACGGCGACGGCTACTACCTCAAGTCCGCTGCCGAGATGCGCGCCATCTGGGACAACGAGGTACCGGGGGCATGCGACAACACCGTTGCCATCGGCGAGCGTGTGCAGTCGTACGAGGACGTGTGGGCGTTCCACGATCGCATGCCGATCTTCCCGGTCCCGGAGGGTCACACGCAGCAGACCTTCCTGCGCGCCGAGGTGATGCGCGGACTCGATCGCCGCTTCCCTAGCGGACCGCCGCAGGAGTACCTCGCCCGCGCCGACTACGAGATCGGCGTCATCAACGAAATGGGCTTCCCGGCCTACTTCCTCGTGGTCGGCGACCTGATCAACCACGCCAAGGACGTCGGGATCCGTGTCGGGCCCGGCCGTGGATCGGCTGCCGGTTCGTTGGTGGCCTACGCGATGGGTATCACCAACATCGACCCCATCCCGTACGGGTTGCTGTTCGAGCGATTCCTCAACCCCGAGCGTGTGTCCATGCCCGATATCGATATCGACTTCGATGATCGCCGTCGCGGCGAGATGGTTCGCTACGCGACGGACAAGTGGGGCAACGACAAGGTCGCCCAGGTCATCACCTTCGGCACCATCAAGACCAAGGCTGCCATCAAGGACTCGGCTCGCGTCCAGTTCGGCAAGCCGGGCTTCGCCATCGCCGATCAGATCACCAAGGCACTCCCGCCGCCCATCATGGCCAAGGACATCTCTGTCTCCGGTATCACCGATCCGAAGCACGAGCGGTACAAGGAGGCCGTCGAGGTTCGAGCACTCATCGACTCCAGCCCGGACGTCGCGAAGATCTACAAGACCGCGGTGGGTCTGGAGGGGCTGATCCGTAACGCCGGTGTGCACGCCTGCGCGGTCATCATGTCGTCCGAACCGCTCACCGACGCAATCCCGGTCTGGAAGCGCGCCCAGGACGGCGCCATCATCACCGGGTGGGACTACCCCTCGTGTGAAGCCATCGGCCTGCTCAAGATGGACTTCCTCGGTCTGCGAAACCTCACGGTCATCGGCGACACGCTCGAGAACATCAAAGCCAACCGCGGCATCGACCTCGACCTCGACACTTTGCCGATGGACGATGCGGCAACATACGAACTGCTCGCCCGCGGCGACACTCTCGGTGTGTTCCAGCTCGACGGCGGCGGTATGCGCGAGTTGCTGAAACTGATGCAGCCCACCGGATTCGGCGACATCGTCGCCGCCTTGGCGCTGTATCGACCGGGACCGATGGGTGTGGACGCCCACATCTCGTACGCCAAGCGCAAGAACGCCTTGGAAGACGTCAAGCCGATTCACCCCGAGTTGGAGGAGCCGCTCGCGGAGATCCTCTCGGAGACCTACGGCCTGATCATCTACCAGGAGCAGATCATGCAACTGGCGCAGAAGGTGGCCGGGTACACCCTAGGTCAGGCCGACTTGCTGCGTCGCGCCATGGGTAAGAAGAAGCTGTCCGAGCTGGAAAAGGCCTACGCCGGCTTCCGGCAGGGCATGTTGGACAACAACTTCAGCGAAGCCGCCATCAAAGCGCTGTGGGACACGGTCCTTCCCTTCGCCGGCTACGCGTTCAACAAGTCGCACTCCGCCGGCTACGGACTCGTGTCGTACTGGACTGCGTACCTCAAGGCGAACTACCCGGCCGAGTACATGGCGGGTCTGCTGACCTCCGTCGGTGACGACAAGGACAAGTCCGCGATCTATCTCGCCGACTGCCGCAAGTTGGGTATCACCGTTCTCCCACCGGACGTCAACGAGTCACGCGTCGACTTCGCGACCGTCGGCGACGACATCCGTTTCGGTATGGGGTCGGTGCGCAACGTCGGCGCCAACGTCGTCGCCTCGATCATCAAGGCGCGCACCGAGAAGTCGAAGTTCACAGATTTCTCCGACTATCTCGGCAAGATCGACGCGATGGCTTGCAACAAGAAGGTCACCGAATCGCTCATCAAGGCCGGTGCTTTCGACTCGTTGGGTCATCCGCGCAAGGGCCTGATGTTGGTTCATGCCGACGCCATCGATTCCGTGATGAGCACCAAGAAGGCGGAGGCGATCGGACAGTTCGACCTCTTCGGCGGTGCCGAGGCGGACGAGTCGATCACCTCGGTGTTCGACGTCAAGATTCCTGACGAAGAGTGGGATTCCAAGCATCGCCTGGCGCTCGAACGAGAGATGCTGGGGCTGTACGTTTCCGGTCACCCGCTCAACGGCGTCGAGCACATTCTTCGCCAGCAGTCCGACACGTCCATCGCCGCGATTTTGGAAGGCGGCGTCCAGGACGGTGCCCAGGTAACTCTCGGCGGCATCATCGCCTCGGTGGACCGCCGGGTCAACAAGAACGGTCTGACCTGGTGCATCGTGCAGCTCGAAGATCTCGTGGGTGGAATCGAGGTGCTGTTCTTCCCGCAGGCGTACGCCGTGTACGGAATGGACATCGCCGAGGATGCCATCGTGTTGGTCAAGGCTCGCGTTTCGATCCGAGACGATCGGATGTCACTGATCGGCAACGACCTTGCGGTACCTGATATTTCGGCGATCGGGGTTGCGCGTCCGCTGTCGGTCTCGCTGCCGCTTCGGCAATGCACCAAGGACAAGCTCAGTGCTCTCAAGCAGGTGTTGACCAGGCATCCGGGGACGTCCGATGTCCATGTCCGACTGATCGGCGGAACCGAAATCAGCTTGTGGAAGGTCGACGACGTCCTTCGGGTCGAACCGTCCTCGGCACTGATGGGCGACCTGAAGGCATTGCTCGGACCGAGTTGCCTGACGGTCTGACCGCCGAGCGGACCTGAACCGAACGAAGGGACCTTGCTGCTGATGCAGCAAGGTCCCTTCGTGGTTCGCGGGAGTTCGGGGGAGTGCGGTGATCAGGTGGTGCGTGAGTAGTGCACGCGCCGTACCCACCACGTGACTACAGCGGCCGTTGCGGCAGTCAGTACGGCCACCTGCATCGACTGCGTGACGGCACCGGCGACGACGAACAGCACGAACCCGACCACGAGAGCTTCGATCTTGTACAGCGGCCACCGAGTTCCGGCCAGATCGACGCAATAGTCGGGGGAGGGGCGTGATTCGCGAGTGGAGATATCGGCGGTGGTCATCTCGTCCCTTTCTGATACGGCTGTTCGAAGCTGTGGTTTCAGAGTAGCCAGAGATGAGAGTTCGGGCAAGCGAACTTTATTGATCGGCAGCTCACTTAATCGATCAACCAGGGGAGTGCGCGGGCGACAGGCCTGGTCGGCGTGGTTCGGTGGCCAAGGTGCTCGAGTGGGTGTTCACTGGTACACATGCCAATCACAGGTGAGTACGAACCCAGTCCAGCGTCGTGGGCCGCCGATCAGGTCGCACGCATCGAGAACTCCGGTGGCACCGAGGGAAACGACATGAACGGCATGCCCGTCGTCGTTCTCACGACCATCGGGGCAAAGTCCGGCAAGGTCAGGAAGACGCCGCTGATGCGGGTCGAGCACGACGGTTCGTATGCCGTTGTGGCTTCGCTCGGTGGCGCCCCGAAGAATCCGGTCTGGTACTACAACGTCAAAGCCGACCCGCACGTCACGCTGCGTGACGCGACGCAGGTCTTCGACCTGGTTGCTCGGGAAGTCACCGGCGACGAGAAGGCGGTCTGGTGGGAGCGCGCTGTCGCTGCGTACCCCGACTACGCCGATTATCAGACGAAGACCGATCGTGAGATTCCGGTGTTCGTGCTCGAACCCAAGTAACCCCGCATTCCACAAGAAGCGCTGCATCAATCACAAGTAAATCGTCACTCCCGGGGGTCGGCGATCCCGACTCCCGTGAGTGTGTCATGGAGGTCTGATGAGTCCGAAAACCGTTGCAGATCAATTGGTTCAGCAGCTCGTTGACGCGGGTGTCAGTCGGATCTACGGCATTGTCGGTGACAGTCTCAATCCCATCGTCGATGCGGTTCGTCGCACCGGTGGTTCCGAGAAGGGCGGAATCGATTGGATACACGTCCGGCATGAGGAAGCAGCCGCCTTTGCGGCCGCAGCGGATGCCCAGATCACCGGAAAACTCGCAGTGTGTGCCGGATCCTGCGGTCCCGGAAACCTTCACCTGATCAACGGCCTGTACGACGCTCATCGTTCGGGCGCGCCGGTCCTCGCGATCGCCTCACACATCCCCAGCGCCCAGATCGGAATGGGCTACTTTCAGGAAACGCATCCCGAGCGGATCTTCATCGAATGTTCGAGTTACACCGAACTCGTCAGCACGGCAGTCCAATCACCTCGCGTGGTGCAGTCGGCGATTCAGCATTCGGTGGCTCGAAACGGCGTCTCGGTGATCGTGCTTCCCGGGGACATCGCCGATTGTCCGGCAGAAGGCACCCCGCCGACGCTCGTCGAAACCCGAAGGCCGACAGTCGTTCCGGATGCCGGTGACGTCAAGGCGTTGGCAGATGTGATCAACGGCTCGCGTAAGGTTGCGATCTTCGCCGGCGCGGGCGTGCGAGATGCGCGCGCGGAGGTTCTGGCGTTGGCCGAAACCGTCGGCGCTCCCATCGGGCATTCACTGCGTGGCAAGGAATGGATCCAGTACGACAATCCATACGACGTCGGGATGACCGGATTGCTCGGTTACGGTGCGGCGCACGACGGTATCCACGGCGCCGATCTCCTGCTCCTGATCGGTACGGACTTTCCCTACGATCAGTTCTTGCCCGACGACGTTCGCACTGCTCAGATCGACATCGCGGCCGAGCGGTTGGGGCGTCGAACCAGCCTGGACCTGGCTGTGCACGGCGACGTCGCGAGCACCTTGAGCGCACTGATTCCGCAGCTTGATCGAAAGACCGACCGCGGGTTCCTGGAGGACACGCTCGCCAAGCACAACACTCTGATGACCAAAGTGGTTGGTGCATACACGGATCCGGTCAAGCAGCGCACGCCGATTCACCCCGAGTATGCGGCATCGATCTTGGACGATCTGGCAGCCGACGACGCAATCTTCACCGCCGACACCGGGATGTGCAACGTGTGGACGGCGCGCTATCTCAATCCGAACGGATCGAGACGCTTCATCTCCTCGGCGCTGCACGGATCGATGTCCAATGCGCTCCCACACGCGATGGGTGCTGCATGGTCGAGTCCGGGGCGTCAGGTCATCTCGGTGTCGGGCGACGGTGGATTGTCGATGCTGCTCGGTGAGTTGGTCACCGTCGCGATGTACAAGTTGCCGGTCAAGATCGTGGTGTTCAACAACTCGACGCTCGGAATGGTCAAGCTCGAGATGCTGGTCGACGGCCTTCCGGATTTCGGGGTCGACGTGCCCGCGGTCGACTACGCGGCGGTTGCTGCTGCGCTCGGTATCTTTTCGCGCCGAATCGAGAATCCCGCGGATATCGAAGCGGGCCTACGCGCCGCGCTCGATCACGACGGTCCGGCCTTGGTGGATCTGGTGACCGATCCGTTGGCATTGTCGTTGCCGCCCACCATCACCGGTGGTCAGATGAAGGGCTTCGCTTTGGCGATGTCGAAGATGGTGATGAACGGCGGCGTCGGCGAGGCAGTACAGATGGCCAAGTCGAATCTGCGGAACGTGCCACGTCCCTCACAGTTGGATCCGCGCGGCTGACCTACCGCCACCCTGCCTCGCAGACCATGCGGGGCGGGGTGGTGGGAAGGTTGATCTCCGACGTGCGAAAATGGCGGGGTGTCTAACTCGCCCGATGTCGTAGTAACGAAGTCCACCGTCCCCGCGCTCGACGCGCAGGAGATCGACGCGGCCATCGAGCGAATTCAGCACGTCATTGCGGCGACGCCCCTGCAGTACAGCGATCGTCTTTCGGCGTTGACCGGGGCACACGTGTATCTCAAGCGTGAGGACCTCCAGGGCGTTCGTTCGTACAAGATTCGTGGAGCGTACAACCTGATCGCTCAGCTCAACGAGGCCGAACGCGGTGCCGGCGTAGTGACTGCCAGTGCCGGTAACCATGCGCAGGGTGTTGCTTTCGCGTGCCGAACGATGCAGATCAAGGGTCGGATCTACGTTCCGGCCAATACCCCCAAGCAGAAGCGTGATCGCATCCGCGCGCACGGTGGAGCGTTTGTCGAACTGTTCATGATCGGTGAGACCTATGACGCCGCCGCTGCTGCGGCCGCCGAGGACGTAGCCGAAACCGGCGCAACCATGGTTCCGCCGTTCGACGACGTGCGCACCGCTGCGGGGCAAGGAACCATCGCAGCGGAGATTCTGACGCAATTGGACGCCCCTCTCGACACGATCGTCGTGCCGGTCGGCGGCGGCGGTTGCATTGCGGGCATCGCCACCTACCTGCACGAACGGTCGCCGAAGACGTCGATCGTCGGGATCGAGCCGTCCGGTGCGGCGTCAATGACGGCCGCTCTTGTTGCCGGGGGCCCGGTGACTCTTCCCGACGTCGATCCATTTGTCGACGGAGCAGCGGTCAAGAGGATCGGCGATGTTCCCTACGAGGTCGTCTCACGTCTGGGTGCCGCCGTGGTGTCGCACGCGTCGTTGCCGCTCGTGGCTCGTCAACTTCAGACACGGTCCGGTTCGGGATCGTTTGTCGTCAATCAGATCGACGAGGGCGCTATCTGCACGGCGATGCTCGAGCTGTATCAGAGCGAGGGCATCATCGCTGAACCCGCGGGAGCGCTTTCCGTTGCGGCACTTCAGAATTTGACGTTCGAGCCGGGTTCGACCGTCGTGTGCCTGATCTCCGGTGGCAACAACGACGTCTCTCGTTACGGCGAAATCCTCGAGCGTTCGCTCGTTCACCTCGGGCTCAAGCACTACTTCCTGGTCGACTTTCCGCAGGAACCGGGAGCGCTCCGTCGCTTCCTCTCGGACGTGCTCGGGCCGGACGACGACATCGCGCTGTTCGAGTACGTCAAGCGAAACAATCGCGAGACGGGTGCCGCGTTGGTGGGTATCGAACTCGGTTCCGCCGACGGGTTGGCGGCGTTACTCGAGCGGATGGAGCGCGCGCCGATGCAGTCCGAGAGGCTCGAGCCGGGAAGCCCGGCGTACCGCTATCTGACGTAAGAGACGCCCCCGGTCAGGGCCGCAGTCGCTCGACCACCTGTCGATGCAATTCGGGATCCGGCTGGGGGAGCCCGAGCATGGCCGCCAGATACAGGCCGTCGCCGACGAGCCGGATGATCTCGGCCTGCACAGGGTCGGCGATCTCGGTCTGAAGGCCCTTGTCCCAGCTCCGCATCACATGTGTGACGGCCTTCTGGATTTCGTCGTGTTGTCCGTCGACTGTTCTCAGTGCCGCGATGATCGACCGGAAGAGTGAGAGTTCTTCGCTTTCGTTCGCATCGGGGATCTGCAGATAGAACTCGGTGACCGTCGTACCGCCTGCTACGGCGTCGTCGAGTTGCTGATCCGAGCGTTCCCCGAGTCTGCGGACCATCGCCGCGAGGAGGGCTTCCTTGCTGGGGAAGTGATAGAGAAGTCCGCCCTTGGAAACCCCGGCTTCGGCGGCAACGCCTTCGAGCGTGACTTGGGCGACGCCGCTGACCAGCAGCAGCTTCTCCAGTGCGTCGAGAATTCGATCGCGAGTGTCGGCAGCCATGTGATGTGACCCTACCCGGAAATAACTTTACCGCTCGGACGGTTCACTGTTACCGTAGACCTACTGTACCGGCTGGACGGTGCAGTGAAGTCTTTTCGAAAGAACTCAGAGAAAGTCGCAGGGGAGCAATGTCAGTGTCGGCAGATCACACGTCTGCAATCAATCCCGACGAGGTTCGGGCGACAAAGCGTGACTGGGCGGGCTTGATAGTCCTTGCCTTTGCTGTGTTGCTCATCGCAGTCGACGGCACGGTGCTCGATCTTGCGCTTCCGTTCATCAGCGCCGACCTCGAACCGAGCAGCACGCAGTTGCTGTGGATCATCGACGTCTATTCGTTCGTGCTCGCCGGTCTGCTCATCACCATGGGTACGCTCGGCGACCGGATCGGTAGGCGAAAACTGCTCCTGATCGGCGCAGTCGGCTTCGGTCTCGCCTCGATCATCGCCGCTCTCGCTGTCAGTCCCGAGATGCTCATTGCCGCCCGCGTGCTGCAGGGTATTTCCGGTGCAACGCTGATGCCGGCCACCCTCGGTCTGATCCGCACGATCTTCGTCAACCCGCGTCAGCGCACCGAGGCGATCGGTGTCTGGGGCGCGATGGCCGGTGGCGGTACCGCGGCCGGCCCGTTGGTCGGTGGTTGGTTGCTCGAGCACTTCTGGTGGGGTTCGGTCTTCTTGATCAACATTCCGGTCATGATCGCGCTGGTTGTACTCGGCCCGATCCTGATCCCGGAGTCGAAGGACCCCAATCCGGGTCGATTCGATCTCATCAGCGCTGGTCTGTCGATGGCGACCATGTTGCCGCTGGTGTACGCGGTCAAGGAATCCGTGGTGCACGGCGTCAGCATCACGTTGCTGGCGATCGGCCTCGTTGGTCTCGCGGCGGGTTACGTGTTCGTGCGTCGTCAGCGGATGCTGAAGGATCCGATGTTGGATCTGAAGCTGTTTGCCAACGCGTCGTTCTCCACCGCCGTCATCACCAACCTGCTCTCGATCTTCGCGCTGGCAGGTGTCCTGTTCTTCGGCTCGCAGTACCTGCAGTTGGTGCTGGGTAACTCGGCGCTCGACGCCGGCCTGCTGATGCTCCCGGGTATGTTGCTCAGCGCATTCACCGCGGTTGCGGCGGCCTGGTTGATTCGCCGGTGGTCGGTGTCTCACGTGCTCAGCGCGGGCCTCGCGGTTGCCGGTATCGGTGCTGCGATGCTGCTCGCGCTCGGCGTCGACAGCGGCCCGTTGATGTTCGTGATCGGCTTCGGTCTGGCCGGTGCTGGTGTCGGTGTCGCGTTGACGTTGACATCGGATCTCGTGGTCAGCTCGGTGGAACCCGAACGCGCCGGCGCTGCGTCCGCTGTGTCGGAGACCGCGTACGAACTCGGCATCGCGCTCGGCGTGGCGATCCTGGGCAGCGTGGTGATGGCGATCTTCCGCAAGGGAATCGACACCTCGATGCTCGAAGCAGATCAGGCGCACGCTGCACAGGGCACGCTCGGCGGTGCCCTGCAGGAAGCAACGTACCTACCTGGTGAACTCGGTTCGGTGCTTGCCGATTCCGCGAAGTCGGCGTTTGTCGACGGTATGCACGTTGCTGCCGGTGCAACAGCTTTGGTTCTGTTCGTCAGTGCCGCATTGGTGTTGCGGATGCTGCGGAGTACACCAGAGAACGCGAAGCGTTAATACCGGAATCTCGAGAGTTAGTCAGCTTTCGAGTACGACGAACGAGTGCCCCGGCACCACTGTTGCGGACGCGGTCTCGTCCTGTGTCGGCGGATCCCACCAGAGGATGGGGGTTCCGCCGGCCGGGACCGAGGCCGCGTCCGTTCCCAGATTGCACACGATCTGTAATGCGCCGCGGCGCAGGGTGATCCACTGGTCGTCCTCGTTGTAGTCGACGTGCAGGTGCCCCAGCCAAGGGTCGGTGATCTCGATTCGCTTCCTGCGCAGGGCAAGTAGATCGCGATAGCAGGCCAGGACGCGAGCGCGTGTCTCGTCGTCTCGCTCGTCCCAGTCCAGTTTCGATCGCAGAAATGTCTGTGGGTCTTGCGGATCCGGAATGTCGTCACTGTTCCAGCCGTGCGCCGCGAACTCCGCTTTGCGGCCTTTGGCAGTGGCCTCGCCGAGTTCCGGTTCCGGATGCGAGGTGAAGAACTGGAACGGAGTGGTCGCTCCCCATTCCTCGCCCATGAACAGCATCGGCGTGTACGGCGAGAGCAGGACCAGCGCCGCCTTGATCGCCAATTGTCCTGGCGTCAGATAGGCGCTCGGGCGGTCCCCGATCGCGCGGTTGCCGATCTGATCGTGGGTGCACGTGTATGCGAGCAGGGCGCTGGCGGGCTGATGCGTGATGTCGATCGGCCGGCCGTGAACCCGTCCACGGAACGAGGAATACGTTCCGGCGTGGAAGAAACCGCGCCGCAATGTATTTGCAAGGGATTCCAAGGATCCGAAGTCGGCGTAATAACCCTGGCGTTCGCCGGACACGGCCGTGTGAATGGTGTGGTGGATGTCGTCGTCCCACTGCGCGTCCAAGCCGAACCCGCCGGCCGCTCGTGGCGTGATCAGAGTGGCGTCGTTGAGATCGCTTTCGGCGATCAACGTGAGCGGTCGACCCAGATGAGCCGACAGTGTTTCCGTTCGGACGGCGAGTTCCTCGAGGATGTGCGTTGCGGTGTGATCGACCAACGCGTGGACGGCGTCGAGGCGTAGACCGTCGATGTGGAAATCGCGCATCCATCGCAGGGCATTCCCGATGATGTACTCGCGAACCTCGCCCGACTGCGGACCGCCGATGTTGATCGTTCGGCCCCAGGTGTTCGCTCCATCGGCAATGTAGGGGCCGAACTTTTCGAGGTAGTTGCCCGACGGGCCCAGGTGGTTGTAGACCACGTCAAGAATCACGCCGAGTCCGCGTTCGTGGGCCGCATTCACCAAGCGTTGCAATCCGTCCGGGCCACCGTAGATCTCGTGGACCGTGTACCAGAGCACACCGTCGTAGCCCCAGTTGTGAGTTCCGTTGAAGCCGTTGACCGGCATGATTTCCACGAAGCCGACGCCGAGGTCTACCAGGTGATCGAGACGTTCGATCGCGGCGTCGAATGTTCCTTCGGGGGTGAACGTTCCGATGTGCAGTTCGTAGACCGATGATCCTGGGAGTTGTCGTCCGGTCCACTGAGAGTCGGTCCAGGACGCCTCGTCGAGTTGGTGCAGTTGGGAGCGGAGATGCACGCCTTCGGGCTGGCGTGGTGAACGCGGATCCGGGAGTGTTTCACCGTCGACGACAAAGCCGTAGCGAGCGCGGTTGTCGCAGTCGACCTCGGCGCGCCACCACCCGTCGTCGGTCCGGTCCATCTCGTGCGTGATGCCGTCGACTTCGACCCGGACCGATTCCGGTGTGGGCGCCCAGACCTCGAATGTATGCACACGATCAGCATGCCTTGTTCGGCCGGATGTGGCAGCCCGGCGGGCTGGTTCCGTCGTCAAGGACTGTTTCTATCCGCAGGTGTTGCCGGACGGTGCAGACAGCGTGATCAGTTTCGGAGCGGGGGCGCTGCAGCATCCGCCCTCGGCTTTCCCTGTGTCGGTTTCTGCTGTGTCAGGTTCGTCGAAAATGCCTGCGCCGCCGCAGACTCCGGTCTCCGGAAGGACCAACTCGACGCGGGCCGCTGCTTCGTGATCGCCGGCGAGCTCGGCTGCGATGCTGCGAACCTGCTCGTAGCCGGTCATCGCCAGGAAGGTGGGTGCTCGGCCGTAGCTTTTCATTCCAGCCAAGTACACCCCCGGCTCCGGATGGCGAAGCTCCTTCGCGCCATGCGGGTAAACGGTGCCGCACGAGTGGACGTTCGGGTCGATCAGCGGAGCAAGCTCGACCGGTGCTTGTAAGACCGGGTCGAGGCCGAGTCGAATTTCCGAGAGCCAGGACAGATCGGGGCGGAAGCCGGTCAGCGTTATGACGTTGTCCACGTTCTCGATGCGATCACCCGCATCGGAGGCGAGTATGAGTTGTCCCGAAGGGGTAGTTGTCACCTCTGCGGTGCGGAAGCCGGTGACGACTCTCAACAGGCCATCCTCGACGGCCTTCTTTGCACGCAAGCCCAGGGCGCCGCGCGCGGGCAGTTCGTCAGCGTCGCCGCCTCCGAATGCAGAGCCGATGTTTCCTCGGCGGACCGCCCAGGTGATGCGGGTGCTCGGAGCCTGCTCCGCCAACCCTGACAGCGCAACGATCGCCGTCAGCGCGGAGTGGCCACTACCTGCGATGACGGTGTGCGTTCCGGCGAACTGTGCCCGCACTGCCGGATCGTCGAGATCAGGAACCCGGTACCGGATCGCAGTACCCACAGCGCCTTCGCCGAGTGCAGGAAGACCTTCACCACCGAGCGGGTTGGGGGTGCCCCAGGTGCCGGACGCATCCACAACGGCCTGGGCGAACATCCGATCCTCGGTTCCGTCCCGGCGCCGCAGGTGAATCGAGAGGGGTTCGCTGTCGCGTCCGGCGTCGACGACCAGGTCACGTCCGCGTCGAGCTACGCCGATCACCTCGGTGTCGAACTGGACCAGGTCGGCGAGGGCCGAGGCGAGTGGTTCGAGGTAGAGCTCGCGCCATTGCCGGCCGGTCGGATAGGTCTGCCCGTCGGGTGAGCTCCATCCATTCTGGTCGAGGAGTCGCCGCGCGGCGGGGGAGACGAGTTCGGACCACCGGGAGAACAGTCGAACGTGATTCCACTCGGAGATCGCAGCACCGGCTATGGTTCCGCGCTCGAATACAAGGGGTGTGAGTCCGCGCTCGCGCAGTTCTGCTGCGGCTGCCAGGCCGATCGGGCCGGCCCCGATCACGACAACGGGTAGGGGGTTCATTTTCGTGCCTTTCATCGACGATTATCGATCTACGGGGAACAGTATCGACGATCATCAATGTAGGCAACCATCGACAGCTGTCGATATAGTGGAGAGATGACTTCGCTGCAGACTCCGACGGTGCGAGTCGGAGATTCGGACTCGGATCAGATCCGTTCTTCCGTCCTCGCGCAGGGCGATGCCGATACCTACGCGCAGTGGTTCGCCTGCCTTGCCGAGCCGATGCGCGTCCGATTGCTTCACCGGGTAGCGAGCGCGGTCGGTGGTATTACCGTCGGAGCGCTCGCCGAGGCGTTGGGGATCGGGCAACCGACGGTGTCGCACCACCTGCGCAAGCTTGCCGATGTGGGTTTTGTGACCATGCGTAAGGAAGGGACGAGCACGGTCGTCGCGATGAGTCCGACGTGTTGCGTTGCCTTGCCGCAGGCGGCGGATGTGGTGATGGGAGTCCTTGCTCCGCGTCCGTGCTGCCCGAGTGATCTGCCCGACGATGTCTCTGTCCGGGCCATGATCGACGACGACTGGGATGCGGTTCGCCGTATTTACGGCGAGGGTATCGACACCCGAAATGCCACCTTTGCCGCTGAGGTCCCCTCGCGTGAGCATCTCCACGAACGGTGGCTGCCGCAGCATCGATGGGTGGCGACTGTCGGGGGTGTTGTTGTCGGATGGGCTGCGTTGAGTCCGGTGTTCGAGCGTGACTGCTACCGCGGGGTTGCCGAGAACTCCGTGTACGTTGCGGACGGCATGCGTGGTCGTGGCGTCGGAAAGGCGTTGTTGCGCAAGCAAGTCATGGCCGCCGATGCCGACGGACTCTGGACTCTGCAGACGTCGATGTTCCCGGAGAACCGTGCCTCCATCTCGCTCCATCATTCGGCCGGGTTTCGAACGGTCGGCCTTCGCGAGAAGATCGCCGAACTCGACGGCGTGTGGCGCGACACTGTTCTGCTCGAGCGTCGAACGGCGATCGCCGAGGGATGAGTCCGGGATCCGGCTGACCGGATGCCCGATTGCGCGTTGATTCGATATCTGCCAATATCGAAGAATGTCGAATCAAGAGCTGCCGGACTCCGAGGCTTGCTGCACCCCGCTCGTTCGTGAACCGTTGACCGAGGATTGGGCCGGCGACTTGTCTCGGATGTTCAAGGCCCTCGGCGATCCGGTTCGTCTCCGCTTGCTCAGCTTGGTGGCAAGTCACGAGGGTGGTGAAGCCTGCGTCTGCGACATCTCCGACTCGTTCGACTTGTCTCAGCCGACTATCTCGCATCACCTGAAGGTGTTGCGCCAGGCCGGGCTGCTCGATTGTGAACGACGCGGGACCTGGGTGTACTACTGGGTTATTCCGGCTGCGCTGCAACAGCTTTCCGCCGTTCTGCTGGTAGAAGGTGCGAGCGTGAGTGCCGTGGACGCTTGCGCTGAGGTCACCGCATGAGCAACACCGCTGCCACCACCGAACACCCCGAAGTCGTCGGAAAACTCTCCACCCTCGACCGCTATCTGGCGGTCTGGATCGGCGTGGCCATGGTCGTCGGCCTGCTGGTTGGACGCTGGATCCCCGGTGTGAACACTGCCCTGGACAAGGTGCAGATCGACGGCATCTCGCTACCGATCGCCCTCGGTCTGCTGATCATGATGTACCCGGTCCTGGCGAAGGTCCGCTACGACCGCCTCGACACAGTCACCGGGGACAAGAAACTCCTCGCCGGCTCCCTGTTCCTGAACTGGGTTCTCGGCCCGGCGCTGATGTTCGCCCTCGCCTGGCTGTTTCTGCCTGACCTGCCGGAATACCGAACCGGTTTGATCATCGTCGGTCTCGCTCGCTGCATCGCGATGGTGATCATCTGGAACGACCTGGCCTGCGGAGACCGCGAAGCCGCCGCGGTGCTGGTCGCCATCAATTCGGTGTTCCAGGTGATCATGTTCGCCGTGCTCGGTTGGTTCTACCTCTCGGTCCTGCCCGGGTGGCTCGGCCTCGAACAGACCACCATCGACACCTCGCCCTGGCAGATTGCGAAATCGGTCCTGATCTTCCTCGGTATCCCGCTGCTGGCAGGTTTTCTGTCCCGCTTCTTCGGCGAACGCGCCAAAGGCCGCGACTGGTACGACAACAAGTTCATCCCCAAGATCAGCCCCTGGGCGCTCTACGGTCTGCTGTTCACCATCGTCGTGCTCTTCTCGATGCAGGGCGAACAGATCACCTCCCAGCCTTGGGATGTCGTCCGGATCGCGCTGCCCTTGCTCGCGTACTTCGCGCTCATGTGGGGCGGAGGCTACATCCTCGGCGCCGCAATCGGATTGGGCTATGAACGCACCACGACCCTGGCGTTCACCGCCGCGGGCAACAACTTCGAACTCGCGATCGCGGTAGCCATCGCCACCTACGGCGCCACCTCGGGGCAAGCTCTTGCCGGTGTCGTCGGCCCGCTGATCGAGGTACCGGTGCTCGTCGGGCTGGTCTATGTCTCCCTTGCTCTACGCAAACGCTTTGCAGTCGAAGAGGTTTCATCCAGTCGAGAAAGAGCGAGGTCATGAGCAAACCATCGGTGTTGTTCGTCTGCGTCCACAATGCCGGTCGATCTCAGATGGCCGCGGGATTCCTGAGCCATCTCGCAGGCGACGCCATCGAGGTCCGTTCCGCCGGATCCGCACCCGCCGAGACCGTCAATTCGGCAGCGGTCGAGGCGATGGCAGAGCGCGGTATCGACATCTCAGCGCAGTCTCCGAAGATCCTCACTGTCGACGCCGTCCAGGATTCGGATGTCGTCATCACCATGGGCTGCGGCGACACGTGCCCGATCTTCCCCGGCAAGAGTTACCGAGACTGGGTTCTCGACGACCCGGCCGGACAGGGCCTTGAAGCAGTTCGCCCGATCCGTGACGAAATCGAGCGGCGCGTTCAAGCCTTGATCGCTGAACTCACCACTGCCGCGAAGTCTTCCTGACCGATCGGGGACTCGACAGGATCATTCGTCGGTGGGCTCGATGTGTTCGGCACCGAGGACGGAGAGTCGGTATTCCTGTGCGTCCTGCTCGGTTTCGAAATCTTTCTCTTCGAGGAGATTCCGGTCGGCGTCGAGGTATCGGTAAGTCGTCATTCCTCCACCGTGTCACTGATGAACGATTCGTGCTCGGATACCGGTTCGATTTCGTCGACGGCTATTTGAATCAGCCTTCCGTAGCGCCGGATCAGATCCTCCGACGACAGTGAATCCTCACCGAGGAGTTCGAGCGTCCGCATGCCGGTGGCCAGTCCGAGCAGCAGTGAGACGACGATCTGGCTGCGTACCAAACCGGGCTCCGTGTCGCCGATGCGGCGCGCGATCCCGTGAACGTATCGTTGCTTGATCTCGGCCCGAGCGGCGGCCGGATCTGGCGCCTCGTGAACGTGTACTGCGAGCATTGCCCACGGATCGGTTTCATCGGATTCTCTACGAGCGACAAGTTTCTCGACCAGTTGACAGCCGATGTCTCCGGTGGCGTCGGCATTCGGATCCTCGTCCATCGGAGGTGCGGACGGGATCGCAGCCGAGTACAGCCGAGCTTTGCTGCCGTAGATCTTCATGACCAGAGCAGGGGAGTAGCCGGCTGCGACCGCGATGTCCTTGATGGTCGTCGATGCGTAACCTCGTTCCGCGAACAAGGCTTTCGCTGCTGTGAGGATGCTGGCTTCGCCGCTGCTCATGTCGCTCGCCTCGATACCCGATCGCCATGCGTTCGGTTGCTCATACTGGCGTTCATACTGTCGTCAACGGCTCGGCATCGACGGGTACGTCGAAGTCGACGACGGTGGACTGCGCGATGACCGCTATCTGACGAGCCAATGTGCCGTGTCCGCTCTCGGTCAGCGCGGTCAGGATGTACCGGCCGGATGTGGGAAGTGCGATTCCGTAGTGCCCGGTTCCGTCGGTGACCGTGGATGCGACGAATTCGCCGGTCGGTTTCGTGAGCGTGACGACGGTTCCCGAGGTTGTTCGGCCGCCGACTCCGACCTTGCCGGAGATGGTGAGGCGGTCACCGAGTTCGACGGTGTGCGTCGATTGCGCGCTGTCGAAGCTGATTACCTGTGATCTCGGGGACCAACCGTCGGCGCTCGTGACCACCAGGTACCGGCCGGGCCGGGGTAGGGCGAGGGAAAAGTTGCCCTCGTTGTCGGCGCGACTCCAGTCGATCGGTCGACCCTCCATGTCCATCACGGTGACAACGGCCTGCCGGATCGGTCGGCTGTCGGCCCGGACCACACGACCGGCAACCACAATTTCCGTTTCGGACACGGCGGCGTCGGGAAGCTCGAACCCTTCCGGGGTCACCGGGCGAAGTGCCGCTTCCGGTTTTGCGCCGCGGCGAGGAATGAACGCAGCGGCAGCGGCAGCAGCCACGGCGGCGAGGGCGGCCAGCCAGAAGATGTTCTTGAAGGCGTCGATCGACGGAAGGCCCTCGCCCGGCCCGGACGGGATGACCATCGAAGTGAGCATGGCGGCAACCACCGCGCTGGACGTGGACGTACCGACTGAGCGGAGCAGCGAATTGAGGCCGTTTGCCGACGCGGTTTCGGTAATCGGAACCGATCGCATGATCAGCATCGGCATCGCGGAGTAGGCGATTGCAGTTCCGATGCTGACCACCGCCGCGCTGATGATGATCAGTGCTATCGAACCGGTCAGGAACACTCGCGCGATGTAGGCGAGCGCGAGCACCGTGCCGCCGACGATCAGGGTGATCTTGGCTCCGAATCGCTTCGTGATGTTCGCGGAGACGGGCGCGAAGAAGACCATCGCGAGGCCTGCCGGAATCATGCACAGTCCGGCCGCCATCACGCCCAGTTCGAAGCCGTAGCCGGAGATCTTCGGCATCTGAAGTTGTTGGGTGGTGGAGAGGTTGTTCGCGTACATCGAGAAGCCGACGAGGATCGAGGCGACGTTGGTCAGCAGAACAGGCCGCTTGGCCGACGTTCGTAGATCGACCATCGGCTGGGTGACGCGAAGTTCGTAAGGGAACCACAATGCGAGAGTCACGATTCCGATGACGAACATCAGCAATGTCAGTTCGCTCGTCCACCCCCAACGGGCGCCCTTGGAGATGGCGAGGAGGATCGCCGTGAGTGCTGTCGAGAGCATGACCGCGCCCAGGAAGTCGAATTTGCCGCGGGTACGAACACTCGATTCCGGGACGACGACGGCTACCGCGATGATCAGCAGGACGCCCACGATCGCCGAGAGCCAGAAGATGGCGGGCCAGCCCAGATGCTCGAAGATCAACCCGGACAGGGGGAGCCCGAGTGCGCTGCCGATTCCGAGAGTGGCACTCATCAACGCTGTTGCCGACGCCACCTTCTCCTTGGGCAGTTCGTCGCGCATGATGCTGATTCCGACGGGGATCATCGAGATCGCGAAGCCCTGGAGACCACGTCCGATGAGCAGGGCGACAAAATTGCCGCCGATCGCCGCGACCAGTGATCCGACCACGATCATCGTCATCGAGATCAGCATCATGCGTCGTTTTCCGAACATGTCTGCCAGGCGGGAGACGATCGGAGTGGCGACGGCACTCGTGAGGAGCGTGACGGTGACGAGCCAGGAGGCGTCGTCAGCGCTGACGCCGAGGATCTTCGGGAAATCGGGCAACAACGGAATGACCATCGTTTGTTGCAGCGCGACCACGGTGCCGGAAAGACAGAGAATTGCGGTAATGAGCCGACTTGAACGGCGAGTGGTCGGAGACGAGTGCAATGCCAAGAGACGGTCCTTCACGCGGCGATGGTGAACGGGAATTCACCCATGAGTGAACCACTGTTCACCCGTCGCTGTCACCTTCGGTGAATATGCGATTTCTCACGACGGCAACTCGCCCCAGGGTTTCCGAGTCGGCATGGCGGGAACAACGTCAGTGGTTGGTCTGCGCCTGCGCGAGCGGGCAGCGAGGAGGAGTGATGCATGCCGAAGTGGGTGACCGTCTCCACGTCCAGGGGCGCGTGGTGGGGCAGGCGGAGGTAACTGCCGAGGTTCTCGAGGTGCACGGCGAGGACGGCGGTCCTCCCTATCTGGTCAGGTACGACAACGGCCACGAGGCGTTGGTGTTTCCCGGTAGCGACGGCTGGATAGATCACCCCGGAAAAGGCTCCTGAGCTGCACGATTCTTTCCATGCATGGTCGTTGCATCGAATGCGGCTAAAGTGTGCGCAATGGAGGGCAGACGCCAGTACCACTCCCGCGTACGTGAAGCTTCCGCGCAGCGAACGCGTGAACTCATTCGTGATGCGGCGACGGCCTTGTTTATTCGAGACGGGTATGTCAAAGCCACCGTCAAGCAGATTGCCGCCTCGGCCGGCGTCGCCGATCGGACGGTGTTCACAGCCTTCCCTGGCGGGAAACTCGAGATCTTCGAAGCGGCCCTCGCTGCGGCGCTCGATGCCGAAGAGGTTCCACTCGGCGCGCCGAACCTGGCCTCGGACCCCGATGACGTTCGCCGGATCGTCTCCCAGATCGTGGCACAGGGCATCGGACTGCTCGAACGTGCCGGCGCTCTGATGATGGTCGCGGTCGAATCCTCGGGTGCGGATGCCGACATGCGTCGACTATCCGAGGAGTCGTCGGATCAGTCGGCCGTCAATGCGATGTCGATAGCCGAGGGTCTCTCCGAGCATGGCTTGTTGAGGCCTGAGATTTCGCTCGAGAAAGCCGCGGGCATACTTGCCGCTTTCGTCTCGCCTCAGCTTCATCAGCAATTGCGTCGGGTCAGTGGATGGGACGTCGATGCGTACCGAGGATGGCTCGAGTTCAACATTCGCCAGAATCTAATGTACTAATTGGTCTGTTTTCGTTAGCATGGCGAGGGTTTTTTATTCTCGGGAGGAATCGCCAGCGTGCCCTATGCCTTGTTCGGCCTCATCACGATGTTGCTGTGGATTTTCTGCATCGTCGACGCCATCACGAGAGATGACGCCTACATCCAGTACCTACCCAAGGTCGTCTGGATTCTGATCATCATCTTCCTTCCTACTTTGGGATCGGTTCTGTGGCTGGTGGTCGGGCGCGGACAGAACGCGCCCCGCGGTTACGTCGGCCCAACCGGTTACGGCGAATACGAGCGCCCGGGACGTGCCGTTGCGCAGGATCCGGCGGCGGACGAAGCCTTCTTGCGTCAGTGCCGCGAGCGGGCGGAAGAGCAGCGTCGAATTGCCAAGCAGCAGCGCCGCGACGGCGACGCTGATCGGATGTGAGTTATCGGTAGGCCGTGAGTCGGTCCAACACGAGCCGAAGCGGCGGCCACGACGATCGGCCGCGACGCGTCACCGCATAGGCAGTGAGGATGACGGGCGGATCGACGAGTGGTTCGACGCGCACGCCTTCGCGAGTCTTGCGTTCGAGCGGCATCAGCCCCACGCCGTAACCACTGAGGATCAAGAGTTCGACCAAGTCGAGACTGTCGATCTGGTGAGTGATCCGAGGGGTGAACCCGGCCAGCGACGCGAGGGTTCGCACAGCGCGCTCGTCTGCCGTGTTGCGTGAGTTCACTATCCATGACGTGTCGGCGAAGGCGCGGAGATCGATTCCGGATTCTGTGGACTTGTCGGGAGCTTTGGCGTCGTCGGGAACACACAGTCCCCAGGGCGTCGACCAGAGCGGAATTGCTTCGAGTAGTGGGCTCGGCGACGCGGGGGGCAAGGTTGTAGTCGTACGTCAGTGCGAGGTCTAGATCGTCGCGTTCGAGGAGTGCAAAAGCCTCGACGGGTTCGTATTCGTAGATCATCACGTCCACCTGCGGGTGACTGCGTTGCAGGCTTCGAGCGACGGGGAGCATCGCGGTTCTGATCGCAGTTGCGAATCCGCCGACTCGCAGGGTCCCCACCGGTTCCGCGTCCGGATCGAGGTCCAGGCGAGCTGCATCGACGGCTGCCAGGATGGTGACGGCATGATCGGCCAGTCGTTGACCGGCCGGCGTCAGCCGCACCCGGCGACCGTCGGGCTCGATCAGTGCGGTACCGGTCTCCGCGGTCAAGGCCGCGAGTTGTTGGGACACTGTCGACGTCGTGAGGTTGTGCGCTTCGGCGACCGCACGCATCGAACCCAAGCGGGAGAGTTCGAGGAGGAGATGGAGTCGACGGGTTTCCATCCTTCGATCATTCACTAATCGTGAACATAATGTAGGTCAAAATCGCGTGGACACGAACGGTTGGCCTCCCGTTCAATTCAGCTATGGATACGAAAGCGCGGGCCGGAGTGGGCCTGGCTGTTTTGGCGATGTTGTGCGTGCAGCTCGGGCTCGCCGTGTCGGTGGGCCTGATCGATCAGCTCGGCGCAGACGGAGCGGCGTGGCTACGACTCGCCTGGGCAGGCATCATTCTTCTGATCATCGTCAGGCCCCGCCCTTCGGCGTTCACTCGCAAGGCGTTTCTGGCTTGCGTGGTTCTGGGTGTGGTCACCGCAGGCATGACGCTCCTGTTCATGGCAGCGGTGGAGCGCCTTCCGCTGGGAACAGCAAGCGCATTGGAATTCTTGGGTCCGCTGACGGTTGCTTTGCTCCGGGGGCGTGGCCGCGTTCTGTGGCCGGTTCTGGCAGGCGTGGGCGTCGTGCTTCTCACCGAACCGTGGGCCGGGACAGTCGATCTGGTCGGTGTGGCGTACGCACTCGGTGCGGCGCTCTGCTGGGCGATGTACATTTTGCTCACCCAGCGCGTCGGCGACGAGGTTGCCGGTATCAACGGGCTGGCGGTGTCGATGGCGGTAGCCGGGTTGGCCGCGACAATTGCCGTAGGCCACTCGGCTATCGGGCGGCTGACTCCGCATCTGATTCTCGTGGGCCTCGGACTCGCGATCTTGCTGCCCGTCGTGCCGTTCGTTCTGGAGATGGTCTCGTTGCGAAGGCTGTCCACGGCGGCGTTCGGCACGCTGATGAGTCTCGAGCCTGCTTTCGCGCAGCTTATCGGTCTGGTTGTGCTGCAACAGGTTCCGAGTGTTCTGGCCGTGGCAGGTATCGCGTGCGTCGTCGTCGCAGGGATCGGCGCGGCCCGCGGTGGTGCTCGAGGTGGCGCCCGGAAGCCGACTGAGCCACCCTCCGATTCCGAGCGAACGTACCTTTCGGCGCCTTCATGAGACCGAGAGTGCCGTTCGCTCAGGTCGCGTTCGCTCAGTGCGAGTGCGCCGCGGCGATTGCTCCGTCGAACACGTCGGCGACCTCGCCGAGGGAATCGAGAATCGGCTGACCGGATCGTTCGACGCGAGCCCGCACCAGCGAGCCCTCGAGCGCGGACACTGCCAGGACGGCAAGCCGTTCCGCTCGCGCACGTCCGACCCCGGACGCGATCAGTGTGTCGCGCAGTAGCGAAGTCCACTGTCGATACACCGCCTGTCCGGCGGCTGTCACGCTCTCCGAATCGGGGGCAAGTTCCAACAACACCGTCGTGATCGGCGAGCCTTCGTGGAAATCCGAATCGCTCACCCATCCGGCGAGCAACCGCGCGTACTCGCGCAGTAGCGACCCGGCGTCCGATTGGCTGTCGGCGAGTTCGGTCAGGGTGTCGGTGACCAATTGCCCGCCGACGCGGACGACCTCTTCGCCGATCTGCTCTTTGCCGCCGGGAAAGTAGTGGTAGAGCGAACCTTTCGGCGCCCCGCTCGACTTGAGGATCTCGTTGAGGCCCGTTGCCGCATACCCCTGGCGGCGAAACAGATCGGCCGCAGCTCGTACGAGTGCTTCGCGGTGTTTCGGGGGAGTCGCCACGAGTTGGAGCTTAAACACCCCAGCGATCCACCACAATCTATGTAGACTGGTCTACATGGGAAATTCTGAAATGCTCGAACAGTTGCGCGCGGTCAACGCCTCGGCGGCCTTCAACCGGTGGGCCGGATTCGAAGTCACGGAGGCCGAACCGGGTCGCGTTTGTCTGCGGCTCGAATGGCGTGAGGATCTGGGCCAGTACTCGGGACACCTGCACGCTGCGCTCGTGGCGGGACTCGTCGACACCGCGTGCGGATTTGCTGCTTTCACCCAGGTAGGTGTCGTGGCGGCGTCCAACTGCGCGGTCAATTTCGTGAGTCCGGGCGTCGGAACCGCATTTGTCGCTACGGCGCGCTCGGTCAAGGCCGGGCGCAAGCAGGTGTTCGTCACTGCCGAGGTACATGCCGAACGCGAAGGCGAATCGGTGCTCGTCGCGTTCGGCACCACCCTGTTGGTTCCACTCGCCCCTAAGGCCTAGGCAAGACAGAGCTGAAGGTCACGGAACGAGGATGAACTTTCCCGCGGGGTGCGAACTCTGCAACTCGGTGTGAGCGAGTGCCACGTCCGCTAGCGGGAAGGTCTTGGCGATCTTCACGATGAGGTGTCCGGAACCGGCTTGTTCGACAAGTTCGGATCGTGCCTTCAAACGCGCTTCCGCACTTGCCGGATTGCCTCCGCCGACGGAAGCGAAGCCGTCGGTCTGGGCGCGTCCGAACGCGACGATGGTGACGATGCGACTCTTGTCGGTGACCAAAGCCAGAGATGCATCGACGGCTTCGTCCGTTCCGGCGGTGTCGAAGGCGGCGTCGACGCCGTTCGGCGCGAGTTCACGGACACGCGCTTCGAGGCCGTGGCCGTAGAGCACAGGCGTGGCGCCGAGCGAGCGCACGTAATCCTGATTCGAGGCTCCCGCAGTGCCGATCACCGTAGCTCCGCGACCAACTGCCAACTGAACAGCGATCGCGCCGACGCCGCCGGACGCGCCGTGGATGAGAACGGTGTCGCCGGAACCGACCCGAATGGTGTCGAGGGCGTCGACTGCAGTTCCGCCGACCAGAAGGAGGCCGGCTGCCTGTTCCCAGCTGATGCCTGCGGGCTTCGCGGTGACAGAGGAGACCGGCACGACTACTTGTTCGGAGTAGAGGCCGTTGCCGGGGCTGACGATCACTTCGTCGCCGACGTTCACATTTGTGACGCCGTCGCCGACAGCCGAGACGACGCCCGCTGCCTCGCCGCCGAGGCGGATGGGAAGTTTCTCGGGGTCGGTGCCGAAAGCGCCGCTGTAGAGCTTGAAGTCGAAGGGATTGACGCCGATCGCCTTCACGTCGACCAGGACTTCACCTGATTTCGGTGCCGGTAAATCGACGTCCACCAGCTTCAGGACCTCGGGCGTGCCGTACGTCTGCGCTACAACAGTTTTGGTCATGTCTCGCGCAACCGTCCTCGGGGAAGCGATATTCCCCGAGGACGGGAAAAACTCGAGAAGATTCGATCAGCGGATCAGGGTGCCCAGATCGAGCGGCATCGCGATGCCGGTGATGTGATGGGCCTCGTCGGAACCGAGGAACGCGACGGCGGCGGCGATGTCCTCCGGCTGGCTGACCGGGTCGGGCAAGGTCTGCATGAAGATCGGACCGAGTGTGTGGGCGTTGGCGTCGATGAGCGGCCGCATGTCCGTCATCTGCATTCCGGTTTCCACGCCGTGTGGGTGGATGGTGTTGACCCGAATGTTGTACTGCCCCAACTCCGAGGCCATCGTCTTGGCCAGACCGGTGATGCCGTGTTTGCTCGCGACGTAATGGCCGAGGAAGGGGAGGCCGCGCAGGCCGGCGACGGAGCTGGTGAAGATGATCGAGCCACCGGTGCCTTGCTTGATCAGGTGCGGGATCGCTGCCTTGGCGGTGTGGAAGACGCCGGTCAGGTTGACGTCGAGCGTTTCCTGCCACTGCTCGGGCGTGATTTCCCAGGACATGTTGGCAGAACAGATTCCGGCGTTCGCGACGACGACGTCAAGTCGCCCCAATTCGTCGATGCCGGCCGCGAGCGCCGCGGACAGCGCAGAGAAGTCGCGAACGTCGGTCTTGGTAGCGACAATTCGACGGTCCAGGGCCTTGACCAGTTCGACTGTCTCGGCCAGGTCGTCGTCGGTGGCGCCGGCATACGAGGTGGATTCGAATTGAACACACGCGTCGACGGCGATGATGTCTGCGCCCTCTTCTGCCAGCCGGACAGTTTCGGCGCGCCCCTGACCGCGGGCGGCTCCGGTGATGAAGGCAACTTTTCCGGTGAATCGACTGGCGGCCATGCTCAAACCTCCGACTAGTGGTGACGATCTGCTCTTCGGAAGTTAGCGCGACGAAGTTCTTTTCGGGGGTGAATGCCCAGTCAGCGGAAACCGCTCAGCGCACCCTGGTCAACAGGGCACATGGCCCGGCAGCGAAGATGTCCCGCGCATCCGAAGACAAGACGGGTTGTCCGCTCAGTGCGTCGACCCATTCGCCAGCTGGCAGGTCCACTCGCGTATCTCTCCAACCGTGCGACGAGAGTCTGAGCGAATGTCGCGTCGCCAGAGCGACGACCATGGGCGGATCACCTGCCGGGCCGCGCGAGAAGCCGACCAGATGACCGGATCCGGAACCTGAAGCGAAGACCGGCCGGTACTCACCGTGATCGAACCACGAGGGGTTCTCCCGCCGCAGTGTCAGTGCCGTGCGAACGAGGTGCAACTTTGCGGTTCCTGTTGCGTCGATCGGCGCGGCGCCGGAATCGAGCAGTGATCGCCTCGTTCCGTAGTCGACAAGCCGCCGGTTGTCCGGATCGACCAACGAGTCCTCCCACAGCTCAGTGCCCTGGTAGACGTCGGGAACGCCGGGCCCGAGAAGTTGGAGCAGCTTTTGGCCCAGAGAGTCCGACCAGCCGTGACGCGCGATCCGGCCGACGAATTCGCTGACCGAATCACCGACCGGGCCGTCGATCACCTCGTCGATCCAGCGGTGCACTGCCGACTCGAAGTCGACGTCCGGATCGTTCCAGGAAGTTCTGGCGCCGGACTCGCGGACGGCTTTCTCCGCATAGGCGTGCAAACGCTCGCGCAGCTCTGGAACCGAGGCTGCCGAGCGGCCGCCCGCCGGCCACACACCGATGATGTTCTGCCACAAGAACAATCCGGTAAGCGGATCAGGGCTGGGGCACACGTCTTCCCACTCGCGAATCAGCCGGGCCCACAGTGTCGGCACCTGAGACACAACACCGATCCGTGCCCGCACGTCCTCGCCGCGTTTGGTGTCGTGAGTGGACAGACTCGTCATCGCGCGCGGCCACCGCTTCGCTCGGTCCGCGTTGTGGAGATGGAATTCGGCGACGGAGACGGCAAGCGATGCCGGGTTGCCGCCGACTTCCTGACGTGAGACCAGGCGCGCCGTCCGATAGAAGAGTCGATCTTCGACGGACTTGGCCATGACAGCGCCACACACCTGCTGGAAGCGAACTGAGGCTTCACCGCTGTTCACCAGGGATTGCGCCAACACGTTGAACGATGGTTCATGTCCGGGAGCCAATTCGTGCATGTCGCCGACGATCCGAGCGGCCAAACCGGCGAGGGGACTGTAGTCGGATCGGTACACCGGCATCCGAGCGATCGCGACGACAACTGCGTCGTTCAGTTCGGTCTCACTGCAACGACTTCCGGTTTCGCGTCGGATTGCACGCACGAGCCTGCGAACCTCCGGTGCAAGGTCACCGCGCCCGGTGTCGCGTTTGAACTGACGTTCGGTGTGATGCAACCATGCACTGTCCCCGTCGTCGCCGGTCAGATCTGCCGAGAGTTCGGTCAATTCGAGTTCGGCGGCGGGATCGACGAAAACGCCGCCCAGCTGATTGAGGGCGTCGTATCCGGTGGTGCCGTCGATCGGGAGCATCGGATCGAGTGGTTCCGTATGGCCGAGGATCTTTTCGATCACGAGCCACTGATCTGGTCCGATCAGTTCTCGCAGGCGCCCGAGATATTCCGCCGGATTCGCGAGTCCGTCCGGATGATCGATGCGAACGCCGTCGATCAGTCCTTCGTCGACCCACGACTTCACTTGCCGATGGCAGAGTTCGAAGACTTGGGGGTCCTCCTGGCGCAGCGCAGCGAGTTCGTTGACGGCAAAGAACCGTCGGTAATTGACGATCCCGGCGTTCCACGGTACGAGTCGGTACGACTGCCTGGAGTGCACCTCCTGTGGAGATCCGAATTCAGTACCGGCAGCGATGGGGAAGCGGTGCTCGTAGAACGCGAGAAGTGTTTCCTCGCCATCTTTCTCGACAGTCAGTGCGTCGAGATCGTCCGGGCTGCCCAGTACCGGGAGTGAGAGTTTGCCGTCGGCGCCGTTGGCTCCGTTGTCCTCGGCCCAATCGATGTCGAAGAAATGCGCGTACTCCGACGACTGCCCGTGCGTGAGAACGTCCCACCACCAAGCATTTTCGCGAGGTTTGGCGACACCGACATGGTTGGGGACCAGATCGACGATCAGGCCCATCCCACGTGATCGAACGGCGCGCGAGAGCTCCACCAGGGCCTCGCGGCCACCAAGTCCTTCGGACACGGTTGTCGGATCGGTGACGTCGTAGCCGTGCGTCGATCCGGACGTTGCCGTGAGGATGGGGGAGAGATAGAGATGTGAGACCCCCAATGCCTCGAAGTAGTCCACCTGTGCGGCCGCATCACGAAGAGTGAATGCATCCGGTCGCAACTGCAGTCGGTAGGTGCTGGTTATCGGGGCCATGTGCACGTCTCCCTCAAGCGGTTCTGCGAAGTACCGTCAATGCTCGCGCTTTTACATCCAATGTTGTTCCGGCTTTGATCACGGTATCGCTCTCACCGGTGGGGACCGAGGTGTCGAGTACGACGGTCCACTCCGACGCGTAGTCCGCGTTGGGGGTGGAGAATTCGAGATCTTCGTAGTGGGCGTTGAAGCAGAGAAGGAACGAATCTCCGGTGACGCGCTCGCCACGGTAGTTCGGTTCCGGGATCGCGTCACCGTTGAGAAAGACAGCCAACGACTTGCCGAAACCGCTGTCCCAGTCGGCCGGAGTCATCTCTTCGCCAGACGGCGTGAGCCAGGCGATGTCGCGACTCTGATCGCCGCTTCGAATAGGTCGCCCCTCGAAGAATCGACGACGCCGGAAGACCGGGTTCTTGGCGCGCAAGGCAATTGCGCGCTTGGTGAACTCGACGAGGTCGGCGTTGGTTTCCGCGAGAGTCCAATCCATCCATGACAGTTCCGAATCCTGGCAGTAAACATTGTTGTTACCCTGCTGAGTTCGGCCCATCTCGTCGCCGTGAGCAAGCATCGGGGTGCCCTGGCTGAGCATCAGCGTAGCCAGTATGTTCCGGCTCTGACGGCCACGCAGTTCGAGGATTTCCGGGTCGTCGGTGGGGCCTTCGACCCCGCAGTTCCAAGATCGGTTGTGCGATTCGCCGTCGTTGTTGTTCTCGCCGTTGGCTTCGTTGTGCTTCTCGTTGTACGAGACGAGGTCGTGGAGGGTGAAACCGTCGTGAGCGATGACGAAGTTGATGCTCGCGCCAGGGCGACGTCCGGTGGCCTCGTAGAGATCAGAGGATCCGGTGAGACGGGAGGCGAACTCCCCCAGCGTTGCCGGCTCACCACGCCAGTAGTCGCGGACGGTGTCGCGGTATTTGCCGTTCCATTCGGTCCACAGGCCGGGGAAGTTGCCGACCTGGTAACCGCCTTCGCCGACGTCCCACGGTTCGGCGATCAGCTTCACCTGACTGACGATCGGATCCTGTTGCACGAGATCGAAGAAGGCCGAAAGGCGGTCCACGTCGTGCAGTTCACGGGCGAGTGTCGAGGCGAGGTCGAAGCGGAAACCGTCGACGTGCATCTCCGTGACCCAGTACCGCAGAGAGTCCATGATCAATTGCAGCGTATGCGGATGACGGGCGTTGAGGCTGTTGCCCGTTCCGGTGTAGTCCATGTAGTGCTCTTCGTCGCCGTCGACCAGGCGGTAGTAGGCGGCATTGTCGATTCCGCGGAAACTGATGGTCGGCCCCATGTGATTGCCCTCGGCGGTGTGGTTGTAGACCACGTCGAGGATCACTTCGATACCCGCCTGGTGGAAGCTGCGCACCATGGCTTTGAATTCCGCTACGGCCGCATCGGGTTTCGTGGCCGAGGAGTAGTCGGTGTGTGGAGCGAGAAAGCCGAAGGTGTTGTAACCCCAGTAGTTTCGCAGACCTTGGTCGAGAAGCACCTGATCGTGCATGAACTGGTGGACCGGCATCAGTTCGATCGCCGTGACACCCAGATCGGTGAGGTGCTCGATGATCACCGGATGAGCGAGCCCCGCGTACGTGCCGCGCAATTCCTCCGGAACTCCGGGGTGCGTCGCGGTCATACCCTTGACGTGCGCTTCGTAGATGACCGTCTCGTGATAAGGACGCTTCGGCGAGTGGTCGGACGCCCAATCGAAGAACGGGTTGATGACGACGGTCGACATCGTATGGCCGAGCGAATCATGTTGGGGGAAAGGGATGGTGGCGGGTTCGTCGACGAGTGGTTCCGGCTCGAAGGGTTCGGGCTCGAGGATCTCTTCCGATTCCTGATCGCCCGTGGGCGAGTCGTCTTCGAGGCCCACCTCGTCCGATTCGGCTTCCGAACTCGTTTCGTCGGTAGCCTCTTGCGGCCCCACGGCGGGAGATTCGTCGTCTCCTGAAGGTTCGGGGTCCGCCGCCGATTCGACGTCGTACGAGAACAGCGAACGGTCTCCGTCGAAGTCTCCGTCGAACGCTTTTCCGTACGGGTCAAGCAGGAGTTTGCTCGGATCGCATCGCAGACCTGCAGCCGGATCGTACGGCCCGTGTACGCGGTAGCCGTATCGCTGGCCGGGGGATACCGACGGAAGGTACGCATGCCAGACGTAACCGTCGACCTCGTCCATCCGAATGCGGGTTTCGGTTCCGTCCTTGGCGATCAGGCACAGTTCGACGGCCTCGGCGACCTCGGAGAAGAGCGAGAAATTGGTCCCCGCGCCGTCGTAGGTGGCACCGAGTGGGTACGCACTGCCAGGCCATACCGGGATGGGAGTGGCTGAGGTCTCGCTCGGCGGTTGATCCATGAATCAGACCCTATCGGGTGCAGCCGATCGAATCTCGTCGACTGTCTACGGTGCCGATCACCGTTTCGCCTGGCTGCGGGCGGTTGCAAGCATTCCGGCTGTGATCTGTTCCACCTCTGCCTCCGAACACAGGTACGGAGGCATCGCGTATACGAGGTTGCGGAACGGCCGGAGCCAGACGCCGGCGTCGACGGCTGCATCGGTCGCGCTCTGCATGTCGACCGGCTGTTCGAGTTCGATCACTCCGATTCCGCCTTTGACGCGGACGTCGACGACCCCGGGAATTGTGACGGCTTCGGCGAGGCCTCGAGCGAGGCCACGTTCGAGGGTTGCGACGTCACGCCGCCAGTCCATCGCAAGCAGAAGTTCGGTCGACGCCACCGCGACGGCGCACGCGAGTGGATTGCCCATGAAGGTGGGGCCGTGCATCAGCCCGCCGCCCTCACCGGCAGTGATGGTCTCCGCGATCTCCGTGGTGCACAGCGTTGCCGCCAGACTCATGTACCCGCCGGTCAGTGCCTTGCCGACGCACATGACGTCGGGACTGACGCCGGCGTGATCGGCGGCGAACAATTCTCCGGTGCGTCCGAATCCGGTCGCGATCTCGTCGAAGACCAGGAGGACTTGGTACTTGTCGCAGAGGTTACGCAGGTCGATCAGGTACGCGGGATCGTGGAAACGCATTCCGCCGGCGCCTTGAACCACCGGTTCCACGATCACCGCTGCGAGGTCCTCGTGATGCTCGGCCAAGAGCGATTCCAACTCCTGCACGTATTCGGGGAGATAGCCCGCCGGGGGAGCCTGCGCGAAGACCTGAGGGCGCAGGACGTCGGTCCAGAGAGAATGCATGCCGCCGTCGGGATCGCAGACGCTCATGGGAGTGAAGGTGTCACCGTGGTATCCGCCGCGCCAGGTCATCAAACGATTCTTCGACGGCTTTCCGAGGCTCCGCCAGTACTGCAGGCACATCTTCACTGCGACTTCGACGGCCACCGAACCGGAGTCGGAGAGGAACACCTTGTCGAGGTGAGGTGGTGTGATGTCGACGAGCAGCCGCCCGAGGCGAGCGGCGGGTTCGTGCGTCAGTCCGCCGAACATGACATGGCTCATTTTGCCGAGCTGCCGTGCGGCGGCGGTGTCGAGCACGGGATTGCGGTAGCCGTGAATGGCGGCCCACCACGAGCTCATCCCGTCGACCAATCGGCGGCCGTCGGAGAGCGTCAGGGTAGCCCCCTGCGCAGAGTCGACGATCAGCGGACGAGTCGACGCGGGAAACGATCCGTACGGATGCCAGAGGACATCGGCATCGATGGCGGAGACGTCATGGGGATCAAGTCCGGTTGTGAGCACGGATGCACCCTAACCATTGAGTTGAACGGTGTTCAAGTATGGTCGGAAAAGTGAACACCTCGCTGAATTGGCTGACGGCCGTCGAAGCGGACCGCAGGGCCGCTGGACTGCGTCGCGAACTCCGTCCTCGCACGGTCGACTCCCCGTTGATCGACCTGGCGTCGAACGATTACCTCGGACTCGTGCGGCACCCCGATGTGATCGAGGGTGCCACGGCGGCTCTGCGCCGTTGGGGCGCGGGCGCCACGGGCTCGCGTCTGGTCACCGGCACCACCACCGAACACGAACTGCTCGAAGTCGAACTGGCCGAGTTCGTCGGGGCGGACTCCGGACTTGTCTTCTCCTCCGGTTACACAGCCAATCTCGGCGCGGTGACGGCGCTCTCGGGTCCAGGGTCGTTGATCGTCTCCGATGCGGGATCGCATGCCTCGCTGGTGGATGCCTGCCGCCTGTCACGTGCTCGGGTTGCCGTTGCTCCGCATTCGGACGTGGGCTTTCTCGCCGACACGTTGCGCAGCAGAGTGGAAGAGCGAGCGCTGGTCGTCACCGATTCGGTCTTCAGTGCCGACGGAGACCTTGCGCCACTGCGGCAGATGCATCAGGTGTGCCGCGAGTACGGGGCGATCCTGTTGGTCGACGAGGCGCATGGCATCGGTGTGCGCGGTGCCGGTGGACGTGGACTCGTCCACGAGTCTGGCCTGGCCGGTGAACCCGACGTCGTCGTGACTGCAACACTGTCCAAGGCGCTCGCCAGCCAGGGCGGAGTTGTACTCGGTGACAACAAGATCCGCGCGCATCTCATCGACGCGGCAAGAACGTTCATCTTCGACACCGGGCTCGCACCGGCCGCCGTAGGCGCGGCCAGGGCTGCACTCGCCGTACTCCAGCGTGAGCCGACGCGAGCGCTCGACGTCCTGGCCCGGGCATCCGAGTTGGCGGACGTCACCGGTGCTCCGTCGCCTGAATCTGCTGTCGTCTCAGTCGTTCTCGGTGATCCGCAGCGGGCGTTCGATGCCGCGTCCGCGTGCCGGGACCAGGGACTGCACGTCGGATGCTTCCGCCCGCCGTCGGTTCTGGAAGGAACGTCACGGCTGCGTCTGACTGCACGAGCGACGCTGTCCGCATCCGAGATGGAGCAGATCTCACTCGTACTTCACGAGGTATTGGCAGGTGCTCGCGCATGAGTATTCTCCTGGTGACCGGAACGTCGACCGACGTCGGAAAAACAGTGGTGACGGCAGCACTGGCATCGCTCGCCCTGCAGTCGGGAAAGTCGGTTGCGGTGCTCAAACCGGCCCAGACCGGCGTCGACGTGGACGGTGCGGGTGATCTGGCCGAGATCGAGCGTCTGACCGGCGGCGGTGCGACGCTGGTCGAGTTGGCGCGGTACCCCGAACCTTTGGCGCCGGATACTGCTGCCCGTCGAAGTGGTCTCCCGTTGTTGGCGCTCGACGACGTGGTTCGGGTCGCCTCCGACCTGGACACCACCCACGACCTGACCCTGATCGAAGGCGCCGGCGGCTTGCTGGTCCGCTTGGGCGCCGACGGGTTCACCGCTCGCGATCTTGCCGCGGCTCTGGCAGCGCCAGTGGTGCTGGTGGTTGCGTCCGGCCTGGGCACGCTCAATCACACCGCACTGACCGTGGAAGCCCTGCGTGCATCCGGCGTGGACTGCGCCGGGTTGGTGATCGGTTCGTGGCCGCAGGAACCGGACCTCGCCGAGAGATGCAATCGCGAGGATCTGGTCTCGGTCAGCGGTGTTCCCCTTCTCGGGGTAATGCCTGCCGGAAGTGGAGGCGCGAGTGTCCGAGAGTTTGCTCGCACCGCTTCGATCACGCTCGGTGAACTTCATTTGACCAACTGACGACGTAACATCCGATTTGTCCGCATCGATAGCCAAGGCACAGTGGGGCGCCTCGGGTTTCGACGTCCCTCGCGTACGATTCCGGTCGGTATATTTCGACGGCTGTCTTGCGGCGACCCTGCATCCGGGGCGCCTTGGTCACCGACAGTGGTTGTCGAATTGTGAGTAGGTCAGTCGAGTTTAGGTGGTGAGCACGGTCGAAAAGTCGTTGTCGTCATCGGCCGTACGTCGCGCACTGCTTATCGGCGTAGTCGTCTTCGTCTCGTGCCTGGTCGGAATTCTGAGCCGTCTGCCGGGCACGCTTGCAGTCTTCTGGCCGGCCAACGCGCTGCTACTCGGGATCCTCTTTCGGTCGCCGCGTTCCGCCACATTGCTCACCTGGATCTGCGTCGTAGTCGGTTATGTCGGAGCCGACCTGATCACCGGTGGGGCATGGGAGTCCACGGTGTGGCTCAACGCGGCCAACATCGTCGGGGTTGCGAGCGGCTTCTACGCCTTTCGCTGGGTCGACAGTGAGGACCGTCGACTGACCAGTATTCAGTCCGTCGGCTATCTCGTGTCGATGACTGTCGCCGCCGCGTCGATGGCGGCGCTCGTGGGCGGAATCGCGAACCGCGTGCTGTTCGGCGGGCAGTGGTGGGACGGCTGGTTGCTCTGGTTCTCGAGTGAGTTCGTCAACTACATGACCATCGTCCCCTTGGTGCTGACATTCCCTTCGCTTCGACGAGTGGATCGAGAACCGAAAGCTGTTGCCACGCTTGTGCGTCGATCATTCGTTCCGACGGCGCTGCTGGCCGTCTGCATCATCTTGGAGTGGGTGATAGGCGGTGCCGGAGCGATCGCGTTTGCCATGCCGGCGCTGGTGACTGCAGCCTTGCTCACCAATGTTTTTGTCACGTCGGTGCTCACAGCTGTGTCAACTGCCTGGACGTTGGTACTGACGGCCGACGGCCATCTCGGATTGTCCAGCGAGGGCGTCTCGCCGGTCAGCGCGTCGGTCCAGATCGGATTGTCGCTACTGGCGGTAGCGCCGATCGCGGTGGCCTGCGTGATCCTCGAGCGTCGCCGCGCGCTCGAGGCACTCACCCAGGCCGTCACCCACGACGATCTGACCGGTGCGTTGCGCCGGGACGAATTCTTGCGGCGAGGCGGCAGCGTGACGGGTGCGACCGATCCGCGTCGCCACTCTGGACGTCCGGTCAGCGTCCTGATGATGGATCTGGATCACTTCAAGATGGTGAACGACAACCTCGGTCATCGTGCCGGCGATACGGCGTTGGTGAGTTTTGCCGATCAGGTGCGGCGGCACCTCGATGACAAGCATCTCTTCGCCCGATTGGGCGGCGAGGAGTTCGTCGTACTGATGGCCGGCGTCGATCTCGAGGGTGCGACCGAAACAGCCGAGATGATTCGACGCGCGCAAGCGGAGAATTCGTCGGCAGTATTGGGTGAATTCGGGCCGACGGTCAGCATCGGCGTCGCGTGTTCACCCCACGGCGACGCAGACCTGACGCAATTGGTCGATTGCGCTGACGAGGCGTTGTATCGAGCGAAGAAGTTGGACCGCAATCGAACCGTGGCGCTCACGGTCGGTAGCTGAAGAAATACGTGCGGACCCGCAGTTTGTTGCGGGTCCGCACGTGGTGGTGGAGTCGACCGATTCAGAACAGATTGATCAGCGCAGGAACACTGAACAGCGCTACGTAGTAACCCATGAACAGAACTCCGCCGTGAATCTTGAACAGGCGCCCGAGAAGACCACCGACCAGGCCGACCGTCACGGTTATCAGAAGCCCGAGGATGCCGCCCTCCCAGATGCTGATGACGACGACGAGTCCCGTGAACACCGCGATCACAGCTTCGTGACTGATGTGCTTGACCACCGCTGACGCAGCGCGGTACGCGTAGTTCATGGCAAACGGGTATGCGATGACCGTTGCCGTGACCACTGCGAGCAGTCCGTAGAGCAGGAACTCCCACTGCGTCAGGTACGTGGAGAGATTGTTGATCACTCCGGTTTCCTGATTGGTCTCGAACACCGGTGGAGCGTTGAACAGAGGGGCTGCGGGGCCTGCCGCGAGCGGGCTGAGCGGAAGGCCGAAAGCGACGAGTGGGATGAGGGTTTCCGCGATGTAGGTGGATTCCGTCGTACCGTTCTTCGCCGAGACCATTGTGGTCAGTCGGTGATAGCCGTTCTTGATCCGCGCACCTACCAGCTCACCCATCAGAACAGTCATGGCGACCGGGCTGAAGACGAAGGTTGCGCTCGACACCGTGGAAGCGGCGGCGGTGTAACCGATCTGCTTGCGATCGAGGACCTTCAGAGGATTGGGGAAGTATCCCTTCCATCCTTTGATGTCCGGGGCCAATGCAACGGTTTTGGGTTCACTGCGTTCCATGTCCTTACGGCTCGACGGGCCCAAGGTCAATGCGAGGTCCGCGATCAGCGGCCCGACTGCGATCGCAAGGAAGTAGCTGATGTTCAGCGACACATCGTAATTCGACGTCAACGCGCGGGCACCGAGGATCAAGATGACGAAGGGAACGAGGGCGACAACCCCGGCCCAGCGGCCTGGTGAGGCGTAGGCGATGCCGATGGCGGCGACCAGGAACAGCCACGGTGCTATCGACTGAACGGTGTCCGCGAACGGCGCGAGGATGGTCGCGAACAAAACGGCAACCGGCACAGCGACGAACGCCGAGATCACTGCTCCCGAGATCGCCTTGCGGAGTGCGATGTGCGGGATGCCGAGTGAGCGCATCATCTGCGCTTCCGGCAAGAGTGGAATCGCCATCGTGTCGCCGGGAATGCCCAGCAGCATCGTCGGCACCGCGTGCGTCATGTGTTTGGCGATCGCACCGGAGAGGAAGAACGTGAAGACCGCCGCCGGGGGAGCGCCGAGCAGAATCACGAGCAGAGTCAGCGGTGCGATCGTGGCGGTCTCGTCCGTGCCGGAGATCAATCCGATGAACGTGAACGCGACCGCACCGATGATGCCGAAGAGAACGGCAATCAGAATTTCGTTGGTCAGAACCGAACTCATGCGCGCCCACCGTCCTTCGGTGTGTTCGAGACCCGTGCGTGCTCGGCCTCGGCAGCGGCGAAGTGGTCGTACAGACCCAGCTCGCGAAGTTCCTGTCGGCTCTGCTCCGGAATGTCGGCGAGAGTGCCCAGACCCTGGCGCTGTTCACTCATCGTCGTGATGACACCGTCGATCGACTCCGCGTCGGCGGCGGCCAAGGCGACTATCCGCTTCGGCTTGATGAAGATTCCGCAGACCACGCCGGCGAGCAGGCAGGCCGCGATGCCGACCAGCAGGCTGTACGCCTGGGCCAACGACGGTTCGCTGACGACCCGTTCGAACAATGCCTGGGCCGCGAGAAGGGCCGAGGCGCCGACGACACTGCCGACTGCAACGGAGATCGCGAGGTGTCGACCGTTGACGGTGTCACCCCAGACCTCGAGGTATGTCTGCTGCTCGGTCGGCTCGGTTGTGGTGGTCGGCGTCGTTGCCGGCTGCGGTGGTGACATCAGTCTTCTCCAGTGTCATGCATGGCGGGGTCGTACAGGGAGGGGCTTGCGAGATGAGGGGCTTGCGTTGCGGGTGTCAGGTGCGTGCTGCGCGGAGGGCGGTGACAACTCGGGACGGGCTCGAGTGCCCGATCTGTTCGGCCATCCAGATGCTTGTATCGGTGAGCGAATCCAGGTCGATGCCGGTGTCGATCCCGAGGCCGTGGAGCATCCACACCAGATCCTCGGTCGCGAGATTTCCGGTCGCGCCCTTGGCATATGGGCACCGTCCGAGACCACCTGCGGAACTGTCGAATTCGGATACCCCAGCGGTCAACGACGCATAGACGTTCGACAGCGCCTGGCCGTAGGTGTCGTGAAAGTGCATGGCGATCTGCGATGTGGGGATGCCACGTTCTCGGAGGGCGCCGAGCAAAGCGAGCACATGGCCAGGTGTGCCGACGCCGATGGTGTCGCCGAGTGAGAGTGACGTGACACCGCTGTCGATCAGGGTCTTTGCGATGTCGGCGACACGCTCGACGGGCACGGAGCCTTCCCAGGGGTCGCCGAAGCACATGGAGATGTAGCCGCGGACGGGAAGTCCCAGGGCTCGGGCGGCCGTAGTGACCTCGGCAGCCGCGGCGATCGCGCCGTCCACCGTGGAATTGAGGTTGCGTTTCGCGAATTCCTTTGTGGCGCTGACGAATACTGCAACCTCGCTTGCTCCGGCGGCGACGGCCCGCTCGAGACCCTTGCGGTTCGGGACAAGAACGACCGTACGTACCGAGTCCGGCAGGTGCAGCCGACCCATCAATTCTTCCGCGTCCGCAAGTTGCGGGATCCATCGAGGTGAGACGAAACTCGTCAATTCGACAGTGCGGGAGCCGGCCGCGACCAGGCGTTCGATGAACTGGGCTTTCGTCTCGGTCGGGATCACCGCTGTTTCCGCTTGAAGTCCGTCGCGTGGCCCGACTTCGTAGATCCGGACCGAGGTCGGCAGCCCCGGCGCCGGCACTCGATGAGGCGCCGGCTTCCACACCGGTGATCCTGCAACTGTTTCGGTCATTGTCGTCAGTTTCCGCCGCGGATCTCGGCGAGAACCTTCTCGGCATGCTCGACGCGAATGCTCTTGTCCGCGATCAGGCGTGCAACCACGGCGTCGATCTCGCTCTTCTGCGCTCCGGCGGTGGCAGCGATGTTGCGGGCGTGCAGCCCCATGTGTCCGCGCTGGACACCCTCACTGGCCAGAACGCGGACAGCAGCCAGGTTCTGCGCCAGGCCGACTGCCAGAATGATGCCGGCGAGTTCTTCGGCGCTCTCGACGCCGAGCATCTTGATTGCGGCCTGCGCTACCGGGTGCACCTTGGTGGCGCCGCCGACGAGGCCGACCGGCATGGGTAGCTCGAGGGTGCCGACGATGTTGCCGTCGGCATTCTTCTCGAAATGCGAGAGCGACGAGTAGATCCCGTCGGCGTTGACTGCATGGGAATGGCACCCGGCTTCGACTGCGCGCGTGTCGTTTCCGGTTGCCAACACCACGGCGCTGATGCCGTTCATGATGCCCTTGTTGTGTGTCGCGGCGCGGTAGGGATCCAGCTCCGCCAAGCGTGCGGCATGGATCAGGTTGTCCACTACCTCTGCACCGCCGATCAATTCGGCGTCGAACACGGCACGAACGCGCGTCAGCCGCAGATCTGCCTTGTTGGTGAGAATGCGAAGAACGACGTGCCCGCCGCCGATCTCGGCTACTCGATCCGCGATTGCCTCTGCCATCGTGTTGACGGCGTTGGCGCCCATGGCATCTCGTACGTCGACGTGAAGGTGAAGGACGACGTAGGTGGCCTTGTCCGAAGAAACGATGCGTACCGAAACGTCCTTCACGCCACCGCCGACGCTGACCAGTTTCGGGTCCTGTTCGTTGGCGAGTGCAATGATTTCTTCACGTGCCTCGAGGAGTCGGATACGGGCGGCTGCCGGATCCACGACGTCGACGAGTTGTATCTGGGCCTGCATGATCGGCGGGGTACTCGAGACGTGAAAGCCGCCGAGTCCGCGTGCGATGCGAGCAGCGTTGCTTGCGGCGGCGACCACCGACGGCTCCTCGGTGGCGAGCGGGATCAGGTAGTCCGTGCCGTTGATCGTGAAGTTGGTGGCCACGCCGACCGGGATGCCGATGACGCCGAGGACGTTCTCGACCATGCGATCGGCCTGGTCGATGGTGAGGCCGTCGGCTGCGTCGTAGACCGCGATGTCTGCCTCGGTCAGGTCGGTCTGGCGGACGATCTCGGCGCGTCGTGCGGCGACGTCGTAGGACCGGAAATCGGCGATGCGGCTGTTGATGGACCGGTTGTTCATAGACACGTGGGGTCGTCCTCCTGAAGTGTTTCTGTGCTCCGCTTCACAGTAGGGAGGTCGATGCTTGCCAGGCCACGTGCTCACAACACATCGATCGGTCGAAATTGTAGTGTCATGCACCATCGGCGCTGTCGTTGATGCCGCTTCCGGCCTCTTCGGTTCCCACGTCCCGAAGTTCGTCGAGCCTCGTCGCCATGGACACCCGGAAAAAGTTCTCGTCTTCCCGCCACGATTGACCGAGGAGCGTACGGATGCGGTCGAGACGCTGAACGACGGTGTTGGGGTGATAGTTGAGTGCGCGGGCAGCCTTGGTCGGGCTCCCGTCGTTGCGTACCAGGGCACGAAGGGTCGCGGTGAGATCGGTGTCCTTGTCGCGGTCGTACGCGAGTACCGGGCCGATTACTTCGTCGATGAACTGATGAAGTGATTCCGGATTTTCGCCGAACAGAACGGTGTACGGCAGATATGACGCCGTCGTGACCGCGCCGTCGGTCTTGCCCAATGCCGTGAGTAGGCGGGCCGTGCGCAGCGCCGAGGTGAAGCGCGCCGGGAGCTCTTCGGGGCGTTCCGCCGTCGCCGGCGCAATGACTACTGCGTGCGGTCCTACCGAACCGGTGATCTGACGGTGAATGACCGTCGCCGCGGCTGCCGGGTTTCCCGAGCGCGAGACCACCGCGATCAATCCGGCATGCTGCGCCGCCAACCCCGCTACCGGCAGAGACTGCCCGATTGCGCGGAGCGCGGCGGTGCGGAGTTCCGGAGCGACCGACACCACGAGGACGGTGTCCAGTTCGCCGAGGGAGATGCCGAGGTTTCGGGTCCTACGTTCGAGATCGCGCCTGCGCTCGGGCGCAGTGCTCAGCAAGTCGGCGACCAGTTCGTCACGTGCACGCCGGTCCGCTGCTGCCGCCGCCGAGTGTTGCAACACGAGGATGGCAGTGACCTGAGCTGCCCGTTCCACGGTCCGGAGTTCGACGGGGCCGATCGGCGCGTCCGAACGATTCAGCAAGATGGCCCCGAGGAACGATTCTCCGGCGGTGACGGCGCTGACGAGTTGGATCACGGTCTCGCTGTTATCGGCGACAAACGTGCATCGGCCACTGCGGCGACTCTGGTCGATGGCATCGGACACGGCGCGAGGTAGCGACAACGGCACCGTCGTGATCTGCTCACCCGACGATGTGACGAGAGGGCGTAGCTCATTGTCGACGACGACGGTGCTGCGTTCGAGTGCGCTGCTGAGGGTTCGTGCAACCTGGGCGTAGCCACCGCCGCGGAGAACGGCGTGGATCAGATCCTGGTGGACGATGTTCGATTTGTCCCGCGCGGACACGTGCTCGCGCAGCTCGTCGAGTGCTCGCCCGGTCTCGGCGGCGGATTCCTCGGCGCGGTCCAGCGCCCGTGCGGTTTGCAGGACTACCGAGGCGTGATCAGCCAGCGCAGAGAGCAGGGCGATCTGATCTGCGGTAAATCGTCGTTCCCGGCGGTCGGCGGCAAACAGGACTCCGAGGATCTGGCCGTCGGAGAGCATCGGCACGCCGAGAATCGCCACCAGACCCTCGGCGACGATCGCGGCATCGACCACTTCGTCATGGCGCGACTGCGTGTAGTCGCTGTAGTTCTGAACCCATTGGGCTGCTCGAGATTCGGCAATCGCGCTGACCAGTCCCGCGCCGGCAGGAACTTGCAGATGCTGGAGTTCCGGCGAGACCGCGCCGGCCGTCTTTCGAACATTCAGGTCACGAGTGATCACGTCGAACTCGGACAGGTACGTGACGTCGGTGCCCATGATGTCGTGTGCGCGGTTGACCAGCCTCTGCAGCAGTGTGTCCACGTCGCGAACCTGCGCGAGCTCACGTGCACTCGAATAGAGAACCGCCAATTCGTTCTCGCGACGGCGAAGTCGCCGAAATTCCGACCGACTGGCCCGGATGAGGGCCGCGGTCTCCGCGACCTCCGTTGCGCCAAAGCCGAATTCGGCAAGTACCTGTTCGACATGTTCGTCGCCGACTGAATCGGACGTCACGTCGAACAGCGCGGCAATCACGTTGGGCGCTGAGTCGGAGTCTGAATCAGGGGCGGTCACACCGAACAAACTACAGACCGGTGGATCCACCGAATTCGTCGAGCGGTGTGGATATGTGATTGTTGTTTGTTTCCAATGCATTCCGAGTCGTGCTCGTGTCTCCCGTTTCCCGTCTCAGTCTGTTCACGTCCTTCTCGAGCGCGCTGACTTCTGTCTCGAGGGCACTGATCTTGCGGTTCAACGCTTGGATGCTCGCCATGCAGACGCCGTTCGCGTCGACGGCGGAGATCCGGCGGGCGTTGGATCCCAAGCCGAAAATCGCCGCAAAGTCTTGCGCCATCGGACCCAGGTGACGGACCGACTTGTGGTCGAATCCGTAACTCCACGTACTTATTCGGAGTGCCGTCAACCGGTCGAGCACGTCCTGCGCGCTCGTCGGAACATCTACGCCGGTATGCACGCCACGTCGATGCGCGGCCCGTGCGAACACCCACTGCGCGGGGTGTCGCATCGCGGCGTTCACCCGAATACCGACCCGAGTGCCCAAAAATTCAGTGCGCTCGCCCTCGTCAGGCGGTGAGTTCACGTCGTGCGGTTTTGACGGTCTTGTCGCTCAGCAGAATTCCCGCTCCTGCGCCGAGCAGTCCGAGGCCGATTCCGACAGCGGCGCTGCCGAGGCCCAAAGCAATTCCCAACATGATTCCTCCAAAAATTGTGCGGTGAATTGAGGGGCCAGGTGTCCGACGAAAGTGCTGCCGACCTGCTCCGCGCTCATCTTTCACATTGCTCCGCCGTGCGGGCGATGACAACCCGTCTGGACCGAATTTCTCGTGGAAAACACAGGCGTGCAACACTGGGTGAAGAACTGCTGAGTCATCGGCGTCTTGTCGGCGCCGTACGGGCGGCAGTAATTGAGTAGCCATCGACCGATCTCTAACGCAGGTTTATCTGCGCGCGGCAACGATGACCAGGCAAAAGGGTGGCATGTGAACGAATCGAGCAGTGGCTTGTTTTCCGACCTCAGCGCGTCGGAGCCCGTTGTCGACGCAAAAAGCGCCGAGCAACTGGCTGCCGAGCGTGAAACTGCGGCAGCAGAACGCTCCAACACCGACACCGCTGAACAGCGGCAGTCGCAGCTGTTCAGCGGTTAAGCGCGTCAGGACTCCTTGATCACCGACAGAACATTGCCGGCGGGATCGGTGAACCACGCGATGTCGGGGCCGTTGCCACGCATGATGCCTCGCGCATCCTGGGGGAATCCGTCGTATTTGAGAAACTCCACGCCACGTGCGGTCAGTTGGTCGACGGTTGTGTCGATGTCGTCGACGACGAAGTTGAGAATCGTGTAGGTCGCCGCTTCGTGATTCGGCTTCGGATAAACGAGGATCTCGGTTCCGCCGGCAAGATGTAGGCGAATCAGTCCCATGTCTCCGTCGGTTACCTTCAACCCGAGTGCTTCGCCGTAGAACTTCTTTGCAGAGTCGATGTCTGTCACCGAAAATCCGCTGAATGCTTTCGTGTCTGTAAGCATGACTATCTCCGTTCCCAGCGGTTGCCGGACTAGGTGGTTTGGGAATCCGTCATTCCGGATTCCATCTCGGCCCTGGCTTCCTCGCTGAACTCGATGATCTGAACGTAGTTTCCGTCGGGGTCGATCGCAGTGGCGAACAAACTGCCCCCGCGGTCTTCGAGTGGAGCGTGCCATTTTCCGCCGAGCGCATCGATGCGCTGTGCGATCGACCGGGCGTCGTCGGTTTCGACGTTGAGGAACATGCGACCCGGCTGGGGGTTGGTCTCGCCGACGTCGTCGCGTCTGTCGAGCATCACGTAGAAACCGTTGAAGTCGAGCACGTCGTAGCCGGGTTCGCCGGGAGTCCGGTCGACCTTCGGGGCGAACGCCTCGGCGTACCAGTCGCGCAAGCGTTCGGGGTCGGTGCTCGAGAGCAAAATGCTGCTGATGCTGGATCCGGACATGGGTCCTCCTGCTGTCGGTCGTTACTGTCGTCGGCAATCGAGGCTCTGGCCACATCACCTCCCAGATACAGACTTCCCGCAGCGGCGAAACTCATCGCGGCTCAGGTGTGTTCCGACACCAAGATCGCTGTCGTCCCGGGCTCGAGCGCCCGAAAGATGTGCTCCTCGTCGCCGGGATAAGCAAGATAGTCGCCCGGTCCGAGTTCGATCGGATTTGCAGTGGGCCCGACCTGCGCCCGTCCGGTGCCGATCACGACGTGTTCGGTGGTGCCGCGTGCATGCGGAGTCGAAATACGCGGCTCGCCCGGTTCGGCGACTATCCGATACAGATCGCGTCGTGCGTTCGGTGGGCTCGGCGCCAAGAGTGTCGCGATGTACGACGCGTTTGCCGACGCAATCGCGGGACCTTCTCCGGCTCGAATCAACTGAACGGTCTGTGCCTGAGAGTCGACGAGTTGTGAGAACGGCACGCCCAATGCGTTTCCGAGTGCCCACAGTGTTTCGAGGCTCGGATTTCCGAGTCCGGATTCGAGTTGGGAGAGTGTGGACTTGGCGATATCGGCGCGCCGGGCGACCTCCGAAAGGCTCAAGCCTGCTCGGGCACGTTCGCGTTTGAGTGCGACGGCGACCAGTTTCTGAGGAGTCTGCGCTGTATCCGTTTCATTACTGGGCATCGTTCGATTCTCCGATCGATCGTTCTACTTGACGAACGGTGTCACTTCGTTCAACATAGAATACATGCGTTCTTTATGGCGAACAGTTGATCGAGACACGGTTCGGGTGAGCGTGCTGATCTGTCTCTCCGTGGCCATCGTCGGTGTGTCCTACGGTGTGACGGCAGGATCGGCTGGATTCTCGTTGTGGCAGCTTTTGGCGTTGGCTGTACTCGTTCTGGGAGCGTCTTCGGAGTTCTTGTTCATCGGAATCATCGCAGCCGGAGGCAGTGCCACCGCTGCTGTTGTGGCGGGCTTGTTGATCAACTCCCGTAACTTCGCCTATGGGATGTCGGCAGGATCATTCCTCGGCAGGGATCGCTACAAAGATTCAGGCTGGCGCAGGGGCTCGGGCTGGCGCAAGTTGGTCGGCGCGCACCTGGTCAACGACGAAAGCGTCGCGGTTGCCATGGCGCAGGAATCGGTGGAGCGCAAGCGTGCGGCTTTTTGGTTCTGTGGAATCGGGATCGCGGTGTCGTGGCCGATCGGAGCTCTCCTGGGCGGGCTGCTCGGCAGAGTCGTCCGAGACCCCGGCGCGTTGGGATTGGATGCCGCGTTTCCGGTTGTCATTCTGGCCCTTGTCTTTCCTGCGCTGAAGGAGAAGGTGACGCTGCTTGCCGCCCTGATCGGTGCAGCAGTCGCGGTGGCCACGTCGCCGTTCCTGCCGCCCGGTACCGCTCCGCTCGTTGCGCTGCTGAGTATCGCGGTGACGATACCGTTCCGGGAGAAGGTTCGATGAATACCGCGTCGGTCTGGATCGGTATCGTCGTGTTCGCTTGCGGTTCTTACGCTTTGCGGGCAAGTGGCGTTCTGCTCCGCGCTCGGGTGAAGCTCTCCGGCTTCGCCGAGAAAACCCTCGATCGTGCTGTCGTGGTGCTGCTGCTCGCAGTGGTTGTGACATCGACGGTCTTCACCGGGCATGACGTTGCGGGGCCGGCGCGGATGCTCGGCGTGGTGGCCGGAGGCATCTGCGCCTGGTTCAAGGCGCCGTTGGTGGTCGTGGTGATTGTCGCGGCCGGCACTACTGCAGTACTCCGACTGTCAGGAGTGTCGTAGAGCCGATTCGATGGGCGTTGAATCGGGGATCGAATTCAGGCGAGTGCGAATGCCGTCGATGAACAGGTCCAGGCCGAACTGGAAGCGCACTGTCGGATCGCCGTCGAGGAGGTCCTCGTCGGAACCGCCGCCGATGACCTCGGGGGAGTCGGGGGAGATGGGAGCCCGGGTGAGTGCCCCCATCTCTTCCATCTGCGCTCGGGACTGCTCGTCCACGGTATGGCCGAGTACGTAATACAGCAGGGCATACGCCGCGAGTTGGGCGTGCTCGCGTGAGAGACCGGATTCTTGCCCGGCATGTACGAAATGCTCGCGCACCTTGCTGCTTGTCATCCGCGAGGCGAAGGTGGCGCTGACCAACTCGGCGCCGTCGCGGTGCGCCAGTAGGGCAGACCGAAGTCTGTGTGCCAGTTCGGAATACGCTTCTCGCCACGTGTCTGCGTCGACGGGGGCGTCGAGGTCTTCGAGGATCTTGTCGACAACCGCGCCCAGCAAGGTCTGTTTGTTCGGGAAGTGCCAGTACAGGGCGCCGGGTTGGACACCTAGTGAGGTTGCGAGCCTGCGCATCGTGAGGTCGGCAAGTCCGAACTCGTCGAGTATCGCCATGGCGCCGTCCAGCACGTCGCCGCGTCGCAACTGCACTTGTTGTTCCCCTCGTTTCGTCCCGCTGTGGAGCGCTTTCGATCGAATGTCGATCGGACCCGCCTTTGACAGTATTCCACCACGTCTCTAACGTGAACACCGTTCAACTTGTACGGTGTTCAATTCTGCTGGTTTCGAAGGAGACGTCTGTGACCCCGCCCCCGATTAGCACGGCCCCTGCGACGGTCGACATCCTCGACCAGGCGCGCGAGCAAGTTCTCGAAAGAGGAGTTGGCCTGACCGAAAGCCAGGTGCTCGACGTACTCCGACTCGACGACGACAGGCTCGAAGACCTGCTGGCTCTCGCCCACGATGTGCGTATGAAGTGGTGTGGACCGGAGGTCGAGGTCGAGGGCATCATCAGTCTGAAGACGGGCGGCTGCCCTGAGGACTGCCATTTCTGCTCGCAGTCCGGACTCTTCCAGTCGCCGGTTCGCGCGGCGTGGTTGGACATCCCGAGCTTGGTGGAAGCTGCCAAGCAGACTGCGAAGTCGGGCGCTACCGAGTTCTGCATCGTGGCCGCCGTCCGCGGACCCGACGCCCGGTTGCTCGCTCAGGTTGCCGCAGGCATCGAGGCGATCCGCAACGAGGTCGACATCCAGATCGCCTGCTCGCTCGGCATGCTCACCCAGGAGCAGGTCGACCAACTGGCCGCCATGGGTGTGCACCGGTACAACCACAACTTGGAAACTTCGAAGTCGCATTTCCCGAACGTCGTGACCACGCACTCGTGGGAAGAGCGGTGGAACACGCTTCGGATGGTTCGTGAAGCAGGCATGGAAGTGTGCTGCGGCGGAATCCTCGGCATGGGCGAATCCCTGGAGCAGCGCGCAGAATTCGCGGCCAACCTGGCTGAACTGGAGCCGGACGAGGTCCCGCTCAACTTCCTCAACCCGCGTCCGGGTACCCCGTTCGGTGATCTGGACGTGCTGCCCGCCAGCGAGGCGCTCAAGTCCGTGGCGGCATTCCGTCTCGCGCTGCCTCGCACGATCCTGCGCTTCGCGGGTGGACGCGAGATCACTCTCGGCGACCTGGGTGCCAAGCAGGGCATCCTCGGCGGAATCAACGCCGTGATCGTCGGCAACTATCTGACGACCCTCGGACGTCCCGCCGAGAAGGATCTGGATTTGTTGGTGGATCTGCAGATGCCGATCAAAGCACTGAACGACACTCTGTGAGCACTCCGGTGACCGAGGAGCGGTACAACCCGTTCACCGGGCGTCGGATCGTCGACGGCGTCGACGATCCGACGCCGACTGCGGCGTCGATGGGGCTCGAGCCTCCTCGCTTCTGCGAGCAGTGCGGGCGCCGCATGATCGTTCAGGTCAGCCCTGACGGATGGTGGGCGAAATGCTCCCGACACGGTGTCGTCGACTCGATCGACGTCGCCCGCAGGTAGCGTCACTCTGTGTGATCTCTCTTCGGCAGATTCGTCTGCGCACCGCGATCGTGATCGCCGCAACCATTGCGGGCGTGAGCGTGCTCGTCGGTGTGCTGTGGGCGTTCTTGGCTCCGGCCGAGCACCTGTTGGTGGTGTCCGAGGGGCGCGGCGTCGCGTTGACGGGTGAGAGCCTTCATCAGTTCGACGCGAGCGCCGTGTTCATCTGGCTGGCACTGATCGTCGGTGTGCTGTCGGCGGTGGCGGCCTGGTTGGCACGCCTGAGTCGAGGTCCTTATGCCCTGGGCGGGTTGATAGTCGGTTCAGTGGCAGGTACCGGACTGATGGCACTCGTGGGTTCGGGCGTGACAAAACTGCGTTTCCCCACGGCCGACAATCCGGCGGTCGGGGAGATCATCGCGCGGGCCCCGAACGTCGGAACTTTGCTCGTGCTTCTGTTTCAGCCGCTCGCGGCGTGCGTCGTGACATTGGTTCTTGCAGTGCTCAATCCGTACGACGACCTCGGGGTGGGGGACCACCCGGAATCCGGGGATCCGGAATCTGGGGATCCGGCCACCGACACCGAACAGGCCGAAGTCGAAAGCCAGCCGAAACTTCCGTAACTGTTGCGTCGCTACGCCGCAGAGGTCGACGAGCGCTTGGTTTCGGCTTTCATTCGCACGTCACCCAACAGTCGCCCGGAAATCAGCGCGCCCAACCGGCGGGTTGCGAAGCGAGTGCTGATCGAGGACACCCAGTTCGGCAGTCCCGATACGACGGTCGGCGGCGCGTAGCGTCGATCCAGTGCTCGGAAAGCGGTGTCCACCACCTGAGTTGCCGTCTGCATTCGCCCGACCGCCGCGTCTTCGGAGCCGACTACGTCGAAGAACTCGGTGCGCGTCGGACCGGGGCACACCGCCAATACAGTCAATCCGCTGCCGCGAGCTTCGGCCCAGAGTGCTTCGGTGAAGTTGAGTACGAACGCCTTGGACGCGCCGTAGACGGCCATGCCCGGTGTCGGCTGGAACGACGCTGTGCTGGCGATGTTGACCAGTGCTCCGCGGCCGGTGAGAAGGTCGGGCAGGAATGTGTGTGTCAGCTCGACCAGCGTGGCGATGTTGAGTTGAATTTCGGACGTGACGCGCTCGAGATCTTCGTCCACGAATGCCCCATGTGTTCCGAATCCGGCGTTGTTGATCAGCGAGTCGACGGTGATGCCACGGTTTGTCAGCTCCTGGTGCAGCGATGCACCGACGCCGGGTGCGGCCAGGTCGGCGGGCAGGACTGTCACGATGATGCCGTGGGCGCCACGGAGTTCGGTGGCGAGTGCCTCGAGGCGGTCGGCCCGCCTGGCGACCAGAACCAGGTTTGCGCCGCGAGCGGCAAAGCGATGAGCGAATTCCACTCCGAGCCCAGCGCTGGCTCCGGTGATGAGGACGGTGGTTCCGGCTACGTCGATGGCCATGGTGGCTCCTTCGGTTCGGGTGATCCCAAATGTAGGCACTGACACCATAGTTGTCAATGACAACATTTTGATATGGTGCCACCATGCCCGCCCACGAACAGCCGTATCATCACGGCAGCCTGCGACAGGAACTCCTGGCGTCGGCCGAAGCAACACTCGAACGAGATGGCGTCGACAAGTTGTCGCTGAGGCAACTCGCGCGTGAGGCGGGCGTGAGCCACGCGGCTCCGGGCAAGCACTTTCGTGATCGCCAGGCTTTGCTCGATGCCTTGGCCGAAAGTGGATTCCATCGGATGACCGGTGCGCTCGAGCGGGCAGTCGCGGATGCTCCACCGACCGCGAGGGCCCGGTTCTCCTCGCTCGCCAATGCCTACGTGGATTTTGCGCTGGAGCATCCGGGCCTGCTCTCTCTGATGTACAGCAACAAGCATGCGCCGGGCGCCGCCGAAACTGTCGTCAACGCGGGGCACGCGACGATGGACCTGACCGTCCGGCTCGTTTCGGAAGCTCAGGCCGCAGGTGACATTGCCGCCGGTGATCCGGAAAGTATTGCGCTGGTTGCCTTTGCGACGTTCCACGGCGTCGCGACGCTTGCTGCGGGCGGAATGTTGGGCGACGTGCCGGTGGGCGAGGTGGTGAACGCGGCCTCGACGGTCTTCTGGGCGGGCCTTTCCAGGGCTGTCTGAGGTGGGGCGCGCAATTCCCCAGAGTTCTCACAGAACCAGCACAAGGGAAGCACAAGATTGCGGACTTACATAGGAGTCAAGAAGTTTGATTCCGAGTGGAGGTTCGGCAATGAGTGATTCAGAGATCGCCCCCAACAGGGGAGTTGTACTTGTCACGGACATCGGATTCGAGCACGGTGCGCGCACGGCCGCCGAGTTTCTCGACGCTGGTTGGAGCGTGGCAGTCACGGCGCGGACGGTCACCGAATTGGTTCGCGTCATGGCGGGAAAACCTGCCCATCGCTTCTTTGCGATTGTCGCCGATCCGACGGATCGTTGGCAGGCCGATCGGATTCTCGATCGGGTGACTACTCGGTTCGGTGTAATCAACCGGGTCATCGATCCGGCCGGCGCCGTGACCTCGGTGTGGTTGCAGCGCGGAAGTCTCGAAGCTGTTGCCTGACAGTGCGATCGGTGTCAGCTTGGCGGCCGTAGTGCGGCGAATTCGTCGGTGACCCGCAAGGTGGAGTCGGTGAAACGGTACAGGGCGGGTGGACGTCCACCCGACTTGCCGGACGGTGCGGTGTTGCCTGTGGGAGTCAGAACGCCTCGACGCCCCAGCACGCGTTGCAAGTTGGTGGCATCGACCTGGTAACCGAGGGCAGCGCAGTAGATTTCGCGCAGTGTCGACATCGCGAACTCTTCCGGGGCCAGCCCGAATGCGATGTTGGTGTACGAGAGTTTCGCGGCAAGTCGATTGCGCGCGTGCCGTACGACGGTTCCGTGGTCGAACGACATCTCCGGCAACTTCGAAACGGGGTGCCAGGCCGTGTCCGGTGGCAGTTGTGGGTCGGCGCTGAGGGGAACGAGTCCGAGGAAGGTCGACGCGATGCGGCGCGGACCCGGCACGCGCTGTGGATCACTGAAGACGGAGAGCTGTTCGAGGTGGGCGACCTTTCTTAGGTCGACCTTCTCGGCGAGGAGTCGTCGAGCGGAGGTCGTCAGGTCCTCGTCGTCGCGCAGAGTGCCCCCGGGCAGGGACCACGTGCCCTTCTGTGGGTTGAGTGCACGCTGCCACAGCAGTACGGCCAACTCTTCACGTCCTTGCGGGCAGTGATCGCCGTCACCTGCGGCGATGCTTGCGGGGAAGGTGCGAACTTGGAACACCGCTGCAAGCACTTCGTGGGTGGTGTTACTATTGGGCACGTTTTCGATCCTAAGTCGAAAACCTCGAATACGGAAATCCGGGCCAGCCCGTCCGGATTTGAACTGGGTGACGAGCCCGGGTTCACGGTGAAGGAGAACGCCATGACGACCACGACGTTATGGGAGGGATCGGCCTCGCAGATTCACGACGGCCCCGGCGGATACAACGGAGTCGAAGCGACCCCCGAGTGGGCCGCTGAGATCAAACGTCTGGCTCGCGAACGCGGCGCGACGATTCTTGCGCACAACTACCAGCTGCCTGCGATTCAGGACGTCGCCGATCATGTCGGTGACTCCCTGGCGCTGTCGCGAATCGCTGCCGAGGCGCCCGAGGACACGATTGTCTTCTGCGGTGTGCACTTCATGGCCGAGACCGCGAAGATCCTGTCGCCGTCCAAGACCGTGCTGATCCCGGACGAGCGAGCCGGCTGCTCTCTGGCCGACTCGATCAATGCCGAGCAGCTTCGTGAGTGGAAGGCCGACAACCCGAACGCGCTGGTGGTGTCGTACGTGAACACAACCGCAGAGGTGAAGGGTCTCACCGACATCTGCTGCACCTCGTCCAATGCCGTCGACGTGGTCAACTCGATCGATCCCGACCGCGAGGTTCTGTTCCTGCCGGACCAGTTCCTGGGAGCTCACGTCAAGCGCGTGACGGGCCGTACCAACATGCAGATCTGGGCTGGTGAGTGCCACGTGCACGCCGGCATCAACGGTGACGAGCTGACGGCCAAGTCCAAGTCGCACCCGGACGCCGAGCTGTTCGTGCACCCTGAATGTGGTTGCGCTACTTCGGCTCTGTACCTAGCCGGTGAAGGCGCGGTCCCCGCGGACAAGGTCAAGATTCTCTCCACCGGCGGAATGCTCGACGCTGCCCGCGTCACCAAGAGCAAGCAGGTTCTGGTCGCGACCGAGATCGGGATGCTGCACCAGTTGCGCAAGGCAGCGCCCGACGTCGATTTCCAGGCCGTCAACGACCGCGCGTCGTGCCCGTACATGAAGATGATCACGCCTGCCGCGTTGCTTCGCTGCCTTCTCGAGGGCAAGGACGAGGTCCACGTCGATCTCGAGATGGCCAAGCGTGCACAGAAGTCGGTGCAGCGCATGATCGAGATCGGTAATCCGGGCGGCGGCGAGTGACCAGCCCTGCCGGGCGTTTCGCCTGGGAGGCTCATGCCGACCTGGTCGTCGTGGGAGGCGGTGTCGCGGGCCTCACCGCTGCGCGCACCGCTTCTCTGCGGGGATTGAAAGTACTCACGGTCAGCAAGGGCGGTCCGACGGACACCGCGACTCAGTACGCGCAGGGCGGCATCGCGGTCGTCGACGATCTGAATACCGATTCCGTCGAGTCGCACGTTTCGGATACGTGTGAGGCCGGCGTCGGTTTGTGCGACGAGGAAGCCGTCTATTCCATCGTCGAAGCTGGTCACGACGCTGTTGCTGCGCTGGCCGCGTTGGGAGCGGTCTTCGATCGCGGGCGAGACGGCGAGGTGTCGCGCACCCGCGAGGGTGGGCACAGCACGCGTCGGATCATCCATGCCGGCGGCGACGCCACTGGCGCGGAAGTGCAGCGGGCTCTCAATGCTGCCGGGCTCCCCGTTCTGTTCGGTGCAGTGGCAGTCCAGGTGGTGACCAACCGGCGTGGGGTGTGCGGACTCATCGTCTCCTCGCCGGAAGGCCTCGGAGTGATCCATGCGCCCGCGGTGCTGCTCGCTACCGGCGGACTCGGTCAGCTGTATGCCTGCAGCACAAATCCGCCCGGAGCGACTGCCGACGGAATCGCGTTGGCACTCGAAGCCGGTGCGGCGATTGCGGACCTGGAGTTCGTTCAGTTCCATCCGACGGTGCTCTTCACTCCGGGCGGGGTAGGCCGCCGACCCCTGATCAGTGAGGCGGTCCGCGGCGAGGGCGCGATTCTTGTCGACACCAACGGTGATTCGGTCACCGCAGGTGTTCATCCGCTGGGTGATCTCGCCCCGCGTGACGTGGTCTCGAGGGCAATCGCAGCACGCCTACGCGATCTCGGCACTGATCACGTCTATCTCGACGCTCGCAAGCTCGACGGTTTCGATTCGAGATTCCCGACCATCACGGCGTCCTGCCTCGAAGCGGGCATCGATCCACGCACCCAATTAATTCCGGTCGCCCCGGCCGCGCACTATTCGTGCGGCGGAGTCGCCACCGACGTCCATGGACGAACGGGAGTGCCTGGTCTCTACGCAGCAGGCGAAGTGGCTCGCACGGGATTGCACGGCGCGAATCGTCTTGCGTCCAACAGCCTTCTCGAGGGTTTGGTAGTCGGGGAGCGTGCAGGAATCGCAGCTGCCGAGCGTCGCGAGGTTCATGCCGAAGTGGTCAACGTGGTGCGCAAGCCGATGCCGATCCTGCCGCGAGAGACCGTGCAGTCCGTCATGACGGCACACGCGTCGGTGGTTCGCGACGGAGGCGGTCTCCAGATTGCGCGAGCCGCGCTTGCCGACGCCGAACAGACAGTGGCGGTGGCTGCTCCGGACCTCGAAGACGCGGCGCTCACGTTGACCGCGACTGCATTGGTCGACGTGGCCGTGGCGCGAACCGAGAGCCGTGGCTGCCATACCCGCACCGACTATCCTGAAACAGATCCGAATCAGCGTCGCAGCACTCGGATCAAGATGGGTGCCGATGGAGCGCTGGAAATACCCGACATGTTGTTGACAGGAGTTCATTGATGACCGAGCAGAAGATCCTGCCCGCGCCGCTCGACCGTGACGAGCTGCTCACATTGGTCAGGCTCGCTCTGGACGAGGATCTGCGCTATGGCCCCGACATCACTTCTACCGCAACGGTTCCCGCCGATGCGGTCGCGAAGGCGTCGGTCGTCTCACGCTCCTCGGGTACTGTCGCCGGCATCGATGTCGGACTGCTTGTTCTCGACGAGGTGATCGGCGCGGGTAACTACGAGGTCGTTGATCGGGTGGCCGACGGAACTCGGGTTGCGCCAGGTCAATCGGTGCTCACCGTTGTCGCACCCACCCGCGGACTTCTCACGGCAGAGCGCACGATGCTCAACCTCGTCTGCCATCTCTCGGGAATCGCCACGGCGACATCACAGTGGGTCGACGCCATCGCCGGCACTCATGCCAAAGTGCGGGACAGCCGAAAGACACTGCCCGGACTGCGTTCTCTGCAGAAATATGCAGTCCACGTGGGCGGAGGCGTCAACCACCGTATGGGATTGGGTGACGCGGCGTTGATCAAGGACAACCATGTTGCTGCTGCCGGTTCGGTGGTCGCAGCACTTCGTGCGGTCCGTGAGCTCGCCCCGGACATCGAGTGCGAAGTTGAGGTCGACAACCTCACTCAGCTCGATCAGGTGCTGGCGGAGAACGTGGAACTTGTTCTGCTGGACAACTTCCCGCTGTGGCAGACGCAGATCGCGGTCCAGCGCCGAGACGTTGTTGCTCCAGAAACCAAACTCGAGTCATCCGGTGGTCTCACCATCGACGTTGCCGCAGAGTACGCCCGAACCGGCGTCGACTACCTCGCTGTCGGTGCCCTGACACACTCGGTGACGGTCCTCGACCTCGGGCTCGACATGTAGATGCCGCTATTGCTCGGCGTCCAGCAGTTGTGGGACGGCCGAGCGAAGCGCGTTTGTCACGGTTGCGACCGCCGGGTGAGCGTCGGAGCCCGCTCGGTGTGCAATCTTCGTCCTTCGTCGAATTGGCATCGGCGTCAGGCGCACACCTAGCGGCGGATGGATTGCTCCGAGTTCAGGAACCAGCGAAACACCCTGTCCCGCAGCGACGAGGGCGAGAACGGTGGCGAACTCGTCGATGTGGTGTCGCACTTTCGGGGTGAATCCAGCTGCCTGGCATGCGCGAATAGTCATTGCATGACAAGCAGTTCCGGGAATTGCGGTAATCCAGGGACGTTCTACGCAGTCGGTCAGCGATGCGACAGCGTCGTGGGGATCTGACTCGATGTCACTCGATGCGAGGTACACGGCTTCGCTGCACAGCGGCAATGTCGTCAGGCCCGGTTCGGTGGGGCGAGGGACGAAGTCGTAGTCGTGAATCAACGCCAAGTCCAGAGTCCCAGCTCGTAGGTCGTCGGCGACGTCCGCCGGGTCGATCTCCGAAACCATCGGTTCCAACCCGGGATGCTCGCGAGACAGGGCGATCAATGCCGCCGGGAGGATCGCCCGTGCCGCGGTCGGGAACGTTCCGATGCGCAGCGGCCCCGCCAGTCCACGACGTGCGTCGACCAATTCACCTGACGCCTGCTCCAGGCGTTGCAGGATGGCTTCGGCATGACGTGCGAGGTTCTCACCGGCGGGTGTGAGTCGGACGCGACGGCCTGTTCGTTCCAGCAGCGGCACGCCGGCTTCACGTTCGAGGACGGCCAACTGCTGCGACACCGCGGAGGGACTGAACGACAGCGCCTCGGCAACGGCAACGATGGTTCCGCGCAGCGCTAGTTCGCGCAAGAGCTTCAGTCGGCGAACATCGAGCATCAGCTCAGCTTACGCTCGACGATGGAAATGCGAACTAGACCTACAAGGTTTGTTCGGTGAGGCTGAGTTCTATGAATGTGACTCGAGTTGACCTGGCCGGAATCCATGTTCCACTGATCACGCCCTTCGAGAGCGACGGTCGTATTGCAACCGATGCACTCGAACAGCTTGCGCACCAGGTCCTCTCCGAGGGTGCGGTCGGACTCGTTGCGCTGGCGACTACAGCGGAAGCCGCAACACTCACCGAGCAGGAGAGAGTGACCGTTCTGGATATCTGTGCGAATGTGTGCCGTGCGAGAGGTGCGACATTGATCGTCGGCGCGGGCAGTAACGACACGGCGGCCAGTGCGCAGGCGCTCGGGAGGCTGGCTCGGTGGCCTGAGGTCTCGGCGGCGTTGGTGCCGGTTCCCTCCTTCACGAGGCCGTCGAAAGCCGGTGTGGTGGCGCATTTCGCGCATCTGCAGTCGTCGAGCCCAGTGCCGCTGATCGTCTATCACGTGCCGTACCGAACTGCGTGCGATCTGGACAGCGGCACTTTGCAGGAGGTGGGTACTTTGCCCGGGGTTGTTGGTGTGAAGTATGCCGCGGGCGGTATCGACGCAGCTGCCGTCGAACTCTTCGCGGATCTTCCGGGCGACTTCGCCGTACTGGCGGGGGATGATCTATTTCTCGCGCCTCTTCTGGCCTTGGGTGCGGCCGGTGGCATCTTGGCGTCCGCTCATGTGTCGACCGCTGAGTTCGTCCGCTTGGTAAAAGCTTGGGAAAGTGGCGATGTGGACGGCGCGCGTGACCTCGGGCGGAGTTTGTCGAAGCTGTCCGGAGCTCTGTTCTCCGAACCGAACCCGACTGTGATCAAGGGCGTATTGCATGCGTTGGGACAGATTCCGACTCCCCATGTGCGACTGCCGTTGCTACCTGCGGGTGACGAATCGGTAGCGCGGGCGCTCGAGGTCTACCACTCTTGACTCGAACGGGTGTTCGAGTATGATTTGAGGAGGGGATCGGGGGATTCAATGACTGTCTTGTTGTCGGATGTGGTGTCTGGTTCTGCGGTGGGGTTACGCGGACGGTTGTGGCGGTTGACTGCTGCTGAGTTGCGCGCTGCTGCGGTGTCGGCGAGTGCGGAGATTCTGCGCCTCGAAGCCGTTCGTGTGGCGGTGGTCGACGAACTTTCGTTGCGTTCCGATGATCAGGTGATTGCCAGCCGCGGTGTGGGTGCGTGGTTGGCGGCGAACACGATGCTGCAGGTTCGGGACGGGAAGAAGATCGCCGCGTTGGGTGCGGCTTTGCGGCCGTTTCCGGCGGTGGCGGCTCGGTTCGATGGCGGGGACTGCTCCTTCGATCATGCCGTGTTGATCGTGGCGTTCTGTGAGTCACCGCCGAAGGGGATGCCGGAGGAGGCGCTACCGAAGTGCATCGATTTGTTGTTGGCTGCGGCATCGGGGGTGGAGGCGACGACCACGAAGGTGCGGAACGTAATCGCGACCTTGGAGCGGTTGTTCGAATCGGATGAGATCCCGCCCGCCGAGGATGTCGATCTCAATGAGTTGCGGATCGCCTCGACCTTGAACGGCCGGGTGGTGGTGCGTGGTGATTTCGACGCCCTCACCGGCGAAATGCTGCTCTCGGCCCTGTCGAATCTGACGATGCCGACCCCGGCACCGGACGGGACTCCCGATGCTCGGTCGGCGGCGAAGCGGACCGCGGACGGGTTCACCGAACTGATCCGCCGCTATCTCGACTGCGCCAAAACAGGCACAGACGGTGGTCAACGCCCGCACGTGAACGTGCACATCAACGCCCGTGATCTGGCCGAGCATCGGGACTGCGCCGCCACACCCTCGCCCGATGGTGGTGGAATGGCTGTGTCGGATCTTGATGTCGGGCACATGCCCTGGCTCGGACCGCTGTCGGTGTCGCAGACCAGACTCCTCGGCTGTGACTGCTTCCTGTCCACCGTCCTGCTCGACAGTCACGGCGCGCCCTTGGATGCGCAACCAGGAAAGAGGTTGGTCACCGCCGAACAACGAGTGGCGTTGATCGCCCGAGACAAGGGCTGCGCGTTCCCCGGCTGCACGTGCGTACCCGCCTGGACCGATGCGCACCATATCCGGCACTGGGCGAACGGTGGGCCGACAGAGATGAACAACCTGGTCCTGCTGTGCCGTTCACACCACCGGCTGATGCACCGGAAATCCGGGTTCGTCGGCAAATGGGAAATTCGGATCGGTGTCGACAACAAGCCCTGGTTCATCCCGCCGCCCTCGATCGACCCGCAGCAGCACCCACGGCCGGCCAACACCACATTCAAAACCTGACTGAGTGGTGACACCCGTTCAGGCGCACAACTTCACGCCGATAGGCTTCAACTCGGAGATACACCCGGGTTGGGGCCTGGAGGCCGTGTTGTTGTGAACGGCTGCAGATATGGGGGAGGTCATATGGTTGTCGACGTTGTGCAAGCGGTCGAGACCGATGGGCCGGAGATTCTGGCGCTGCGGCACGCGGCAGAAGACTGGTTGGCAGAACGCGGAATCATCCAGTGGCGCCCGCGTGAAGTGTCTGTCGAGCAGGTCGGGGAGCAGATTTCGAGAGGGGAGTTCTTTGTTGCGCGAGACCGGGAACAGTCGAGGATTGTCGGTGCCCTGCGGTTGATCTGGTCAGACCCCGTGGTCTGGCCCAATTCGAACGATCCTGCCGGCTACGTGCACGGATTGGTTATCGATCGAGAATTCTCGGGCACCTCGTTGGGCGAACGCTTACTCGTCTGGGCCCATCGACGGTCCGCGCAGGAGAACGCGCAGTACCTGCGGCTCGATTGTGTAGAAACCAACGTGCGGTTGCGCCGCTATTACCGAGACGCGGGTTTCGCCGAGGTAGGGCGTCGTGACTTCGGAGACGATGCCGACACCGGTTGGTTCAGCGTCGTGCTGTTCGAGCGCTCCCTGACCTGAGCCATTCACAGCAACTTTCCAGCCGGCTCCCAGTGCCGCCAGGGTTGGAGACGCGATCGTTGGCAGGACAGTAACTCGTGAAGGGACTTCCTGATGACCGCCGTTCTGCATCCGGCCCCGCGTCAGCGGCCGGCACCAACTGCCCATCGCGCGGAGCCCTCGCCGTCGTGGTTCCGCACGCGCAGTACAGGATTGGCGCTGACGATCCTGTTGGCAGCAACGGCAGTCCTGTATTTGTGGAATCTGACCGCGAGTGGCTACGCCAACACCTTCTACGCTGCGGCGGCGCAGGCCGGCTCCCAGAATTGGAAAGCGTGGTTCTTCGGTTCCCTCGATACCTCGAATTTCATCACTGTCGACAAACCGCCCGCTTCATTGTGGGTCATGGGTGTGTCCGGACGAATCTTCGGATTCTCGAGTGCCAGTCTTCTAGTTCCGCAGGCGTTGATGGGCGTCGGATCAGTAGCGCTCGTGTATGCGGCCGTCAAACGAGTGGCGTCGCCCGCTGCGGGTTTGGGGGCGGGAGCTGTTTTGGCAGCTACGCCCGCTGCCGCCCTGATGTTCAAGTTCGACAATCCTGATGCACTGTTGGTTCTGCTCATGACTCTTGCCGGCTACTTCGTGATTCGGGCTATGGGCACGGCGATCGGTCGTCGAGCAGCGATGTGGGTGGCGCTCGCAGGAGTAGCGCTGGGGTTTGCCTTTCTCACCAAGATGCTGCAAGGGCTGATGGTGTTGCCTGTATTCGGTGCCGCGTATTTGATCGCCGGACAGGTGCGCTTGCGGACTCGCCTGGTCCACCTGGTGATCGGTGCTGCGTCCGTTGTCATATCGGCTGGGTGGTGGGTGTTGGCAGTGTGGCTGTGGCCCGCTGATTCTCGCCCGTACATCGGCGGATCGACCAACAACAGCGTCATGGACTTGGTACTGGGATACAACGGATTGGGTCGACTTTTCGGGAGCACCGGTGGCGGTGGCGGAATGGCCGGTGGCAGTGCAGGTTCGAGCTTCGGGGGAAGTGCCGGACTCGAACGGCTGTTCGGCAGCGAGATGGGTATCCAGATTTCCTGGCTTATTCCTGCGGCTTTGATTGCGTTGGTGTTCGGCTTACTCGCCTGTGGGCGCGCACCGCGCACAGATCTTGTCCGTGCGTCGTTGATCCTTTGGGGTGGCTGGTTTCTCGTTACCGGCCTGATCTTCAGCTACATGTCCGGCACGATCCACCCCTATTACACAGTTGCGCTGGCGCCCGCCGTCGCGGGGATGATCGGGACCGGTGGATACGCTCTGTGGTTGGTCCGTGCCCGTTGGATCGGACGTTGCGGCTTGGCTGCGACGATGCTGGCCGCAGGAATCTGGAGTTGGGTGTTGTTGCACCGCAATGCCGACTGGCTGCCGATGCTGAAGTGGATTCTGTTGGCGGGCAGTGTCGTCGGCGCGATCCTGGTTCTCGTGGGAGCCAAGGATCGATTCCGCAAGCTCGCTGTCGCTGGATTGATTCTTGGATCGTTGGCAGGGATAACCGGTTCTGCGTCTTACGCGATTGCCACTGCCGCAACAGCGCACGGCGGATCCATCCCGACGGCCGGACCAACCGGCGCCGTGTCCGCCTCCGGAATGGGCGGGGGAGGAGGTATGGGTGGGGGCCCAGAGCTGCAAAACGGTGACGCTCCGCCGAATTCTTCTGACGCGACTGTAAATCCGGCGTCGAACGGGCAAGAACTGAGTAGCGGCAGCGAAAGTACTTCCGAGTTGACGGCAATGCTGGTCAATGCGGGCACCACGTGGTCGGCCGCGACCAACGGCTCGCAAAGCGCAGCAACCTACGAGTTGGCCAGCAATACCGCGGTGATGGCGATCGGCGGTTGGAGTTCCGATCCCGCACCGACATTGGATCAATTCATCCAGTACGTGGCAGACGGAAAAATTCACTACTACATTGCCGGTGGCCAGGGCGGAAGCCAGCGAGAGGGCCAAAGCGGGGACAGCACGTCGAGTGCCATCCAGGAATGGGTCGAAGCCAATTTCGCATCGACGACCGTGGGAAATTCCACGGTTTACGACCTCACTGGGTATGTCGGATAGTGACGTAGTTGTTGCCGTAGGCAATGATCGAGAAATGTCTGGGCGCACCGCACACGAGTCGAACCGTCGCCGCGAGCAATGGACCTGGCGCGACGGGTTGGTGATCGTCTCGATCGTCGCCTTGGGAACTGTTGTCGCGGCGGTGACGAACGAGGACACGGGCGCGTCGATTCCCGGATGCGAGTCTGTGGAATCGCCGGGTCCGCCGGTGCGATTCAACTACGGTTTTGCCGGTGAGCCCGGTTATGGCGACCCGGACTATCCGTGGTTCTCGGGTCCGAAGGCCACCGCCATGAGCGATGCACTACTCGAATCGTTGCCTTCCGATGTGGAGGTTGTATTTGCGAGTCCGTCGCAATCGCTCGAGTTTGCGCCGATCCAGAATTACCGGGGGGCTTCGTTTCCTGACGGGGTCGACCCGATCGAGTTCAGCGGTTCTACGTCGGCGAAGGGAACCTTGACTCGCGTCGGGCGGACTGCGGATATCTCGGTTCAGGTGCGTGCATGGGATCAGCCGGTGCCGCCGTGCTTGGAGGGTCTGGTGGATCGGCGGGAGCATCTCGAAAACGGAACAGTGCTCGACATCGCCGATTTCGAGGACAGAGCCGATTTCGAAGACAAAGACGGTTCGGAAGTCGGGGGCGAGCGCGGAGTCGTCGCGTATCTCGGTGATGGATCCCGGGTTGTTGCCAGCGTCGACACGTCGACCGGAACTTCGTCGGATGCTTCCCCGCTCTTGACGATGGACGAACTGATCGCGTTAGCGACCGCGCCGGGGCTTGCGGTGACTGCGCCGGTTCCAGACTCGACGCCGCCGCCGATGGCATCCTGCTACACCGATTCTGTGAATGCCGGTCCACCTGCGTCGCGCATGGATATCGACCGACTGAATCAGTTGCTCGATGCACGTTGGAAGGATCTCGGCGCGGCAGGCGTCACTTTGGAGCGCCCGCTCGGTTCGTTGGTTCCAGATGATTACGGACAGGGAGGAGTGTGCGAGCGGATCGTCGCCTCGACAGCGGACGGCAGCAGCGATGTCGAAATATCAGTTGGTACCGCTGTGCCGGAACCGGGTGACACACTGACGTTGCCAGGCTCCACCACCGTGACTCGCCTGGTCGATCCCGATGGCTCGGGCGATGACACGGTCCGGGTTGTTCACCCCTCCGGCGAAACAGTAGTGGTGACCCAGTTCGTGACATCGGCTGGCTCCACATCGGCGTCGCCTTTGACAATCGAACAGCTCGAGTTCATCGCAACCACTCCAGGGCTGGTGATTTCGGCTCGGTGACGGTGGTGCTGGCACAATAGTGGCGAATTGTTCGTACCCAGAGACGTCGGAGGCTCAACGAATGGGCGATGCCAGCCCTGCTCGCGGTGACGATTTCTCCACCTGGTTCATCGATCAGTTCTCCGTGTACTGGCAGTCCGGCGGTGGGGCCCGCATCGAAGGACGTATTGCGGGCTATCTGTTGATCAGCGAGTCGCCAGGGGTCAGCGCCGAAGAGTTGGCGCAGGCACTCGGAGCAAGTCGCGGATCGGTGTCCACCTACATTCGTCGGTTGATCGACCGGGGGTTCGTCAAGCTCACGCGCAAGCCTCGGGATCGGACTCACTACTACGTCATGGATTCCGACGTGTGGGGCGGATTCCTCGAAACAGAGCACGTGTATCTCGAGAATCAACGCAAGCTTGCGACCGAGGCCCTGCAGTACGCAAATCCCAACGGTCCCGCGTACATTCGTGTGCTCAACATGCGCGATTACATGGGGTGGATCATCGACAATCGCATGCTGAGCAGTGAGTGGATGCGATTCAAAGCTGAACGCGACGGCAAGAAACCCGCGTCCGAATAGGACGCGGGTTTCTCGATCGCACGATGCTGATCTACATCACTTGTTCAGCTTCGCGATTGCCTCGTCGATCATCGGCACGTAGCGCTCGAGCGACCAGGGCACGGTCAGAGGGTTGATCATCGAGGAACCGGTGACGAAGGGCTGTTCGGTCGGAGCGATGACAGTTCCCCGAGCCACAGCGGGGATTGCCTGGTAAGCGGGCTGCGCTTCGATCTCGGCCCGGTTGGCCGGGTCCGAGTAGAAGGTGAAGAGCAGGTCGGACTTGTCGAGGAGGTTTGCGTTCTCGAGGCCGATGACGGCGGAGTCTGTTCCTTCAGATTCCGTCAAGGTGTAGACGACGGGATCCACCTGCAGGCCAAGTGCGCGGACCATGGCCACACGCTGCTCTTCGGCGAAAAAGACGCCGAGGGTTCCTGGGCCCGTGTTGTAGATGAAAGAGAAGCTGACGTCGGCGTAGTTCGGATGTGCTGCAGTCGATTCCGCGAACTGCGACTTGATCTTGTCGATTTCGGCTGTCGCCTTCTCGGATTCGCCCATGGCTTTGCCGATGACGCTGATCTGGTCTTCCCACGTGATGGTCCAGGGGCTCTCGGCGTAGGCGACGGTCGGCGCGAACGCGTTGAGTGAGTCGAACTGCTGCTGAGTGATGCCGGACCAGGGGGCGAGGATCAGGTCGGGTTCGAGAGCGATGATCGCTTCGATGTTGAGATCGGTTCCGCCGGTGAACTGCTCTGGCAGTTCGCCACCTTGCTTCGTGACCGCTTCGTGCACCCACGGCAGATACCCGGTGTCGTCGCTGCCCCATGCGTACTTTTCGACGCCGACCGGGATCGTGCCGAGCGCGATTACGGTCTCCGCCGACCCCATGCCAAGAGTCACGATTCGCTCGGGCTTTTCGGTGATGACGGCGTTTCCGAGCGCACTTTCGATGGTGACGGTTTCGAAGTCGCTGCTGCTCGATTCGGTTGCGGTGTCGTTGTTACTGCATCCGCCGATTACCAGGGCAGCAATGACCAATCCACTCAGCGCCACAGTTCGGCGAAGTGAGCGCACACGGGCGTATCGCATGGGGAACCTTCCGTTGTCGATGCGCCGAGGAGTGAGACTCCGACGGATCGCAGCCGACGGCCGGTTCCAGGCGCGTCAGGAAGCATAGGCTAGCCTTCGCCAAAGTTTCAAATCTGCTGAAAGTTCACGAGCCCGACAAACGGCGACATGCCAGGGGCCTCGTCGACGTTTGCCGGTCAAGCTCAGCAGGTAGGCACGTCGACGGTAATCTTCGGGTCGTCGACCAGCGGCTGGACCGGTACGCGAGCTTCGCCCTCGGCTGTGGGCTCGGTCAGATCGAACTTCAGCTCAACCGTCTGGCCTCGCGGAATGACGGCCCTGGTCATGTAGGCCGGGTGACCCTGTTCGGTTCCGTTGACGGCAAACGAAATCTGTCCACCCACGGAGACGGCATCGAGTTTGGCGCCGGCTGTCGCAAGCAGAGTGACTGCAGCCACATTGGTGCCATTGGGCAGTCGTCCGGGGTTGTCGACGATCCCGCTGACATATTCGGTCAGGTCGGCGTCGGGCGCGTTGTTGGTCAGTCGAACGGTGACCGTTGTCTTTCGGGTGTCGCCGGTGCACGTCTCGGCTGTGTAGTCGATTTCTCGTGTGAGGTAGTAGTCGAGCTTGTTGCCGGCTTGGTTGTTGATCACCACACCGGCGTACGGAGCGGCATCATCGGGAATGGTGTGCCCGAGGACGGTGTCGGCAAGAACCGATTGTTCGTCGGGGTGAGAGCTCCACACGGCGATTCTGCCCTCGCTGACGCCCTTGCCCAGAGCTTCCAGCAGTGCGCTCGGCGACTTGATGTTCCCGGTCATCTTCGCCACGACACGAGCTGCGATTGTCTGCAGATACTGCTTTCGTGCCTTGTTGTCGGAAGGGAAGCGAGCGTACGCAGTCGACTCGGTCAGTTCCACGACGTTGTCGGCGGTGACCGACTCTCCGTCGGGCATCTTGATCGGTCCTACCGCTTCGAGGATGTAACTCAGGGCGATCGGATCGGTCGCTATCGCACCGTCGACCATCTCACCCCCGGACTCCTGTGACCACAGGGACTGCCAGATCTGCGCTGCGTAGGGAAAGTGCGAGCTGAGGTTGCTGTTGCGAGAATCGGTGGTCGGGCGACTGTTTCCGTACAGCTGGTTGAAGTCAGGACCAAGGTCTATCGGTTGATTGTCCAGTGTTAGTTCGGAGTTGGGGGAGAGTGTGTCCACCCGAGCGGCGCCGTTGTCGACTCGGACGATGCCGTATCCACCCAACAGGCCGCCGGTTCCTCGCGCTTCCGCATTGGTCTGGAAACCGATGAAGTAGTTGCGCGGTCCGTCGGTGCCGAGCATCGCCGGTGCGATGCGCGCCGCGGTGGCGGTGTTCGTCAGGAGGGTAGCCAGTTCGCTTGTCTGCGACTGTAATTCTGCTCTGGCATCGTTAACTCGGCCCAGGTACTTCGATTCGGGAACTTCCTGTGCCTGCGACGACAGCAATTCCGCGGCGATAGCTGTTTCGGCCAGTTTCGGTTCCGCTTCGCGTAACGGTGCGAGTGCCAAGCGCCCACCGGGCTGCACCAATTCCGTTGGTGCGAGTGAAGTTCCGGTAGTTACGGCAGGGCCGAGAACGTCACGCGTAAGCCCCTGAACGACCTCGGTCATCTGGCGCGTCGACTCGAACGGCGACCCGATGACGGGAATTGTGGCGGTGATGTTCCAGGGGAGTGAATGGGTGTTGTCGTATGCGGCCGATGCTTCGCGATCGGCTTCCGCCGCGGCAGACTCTGCGACTCCCGTATCTCCGGCCATGAGAGCGCTCTTCGCCGACTGTGCGTGGTCGCGAGCCGCCTCCAGGTTGTCTTTCGCTTCGTATGCCGTGTACCCGAGCCATGCCACGAAACCGCCCACTACCAGCGTCGTTGCGGTGATCGCGACTGCCGTTCTACGGCTTCGGAGAAAAGCGGCCGCCCCCTTGGTTTCGCGCTCCGGGCCCCTCGGTGGGATGGTGTTGGAGCCGCTCGGTTCAGCCCCGGAATCGTCGTCGGACTTTGGTCCCACCGTGTCGTTGTTCATCCGCTGAAGCTCCTGACGTTTGAGTGCGTGAAAGCTGCGTCGACATGTCTAGCAGTGTTGGCCCAGTGGTGAAAACTTAGACGAGACAGTAGGGTTCGGTTCGGCCGTTCGTGGTGTTCGCTCCCATGGATTCACGTGATCAGCCACCGAACGTTCGTGAAAAACAAGGCTGGTGAAATGTGAGGTGACGGGTTGAGTGCTTTTCCGTTGTCTCGGGCTCAGCTCGCGCTGTGGTTCGCGCAGCAATTGAGTCCGTCAACTCCGTTCGTGGTGGCTCAGTACGTGGAACTACGCGGACCGGTTGACGTCGACGCGCTGATCGAGGCAACGAACACGGCATGTCATGAATTGGAGTCGCCGTTCGTTCGCCTCGTCGCTACCGATGCCGAGCCGGCACAGGTCGTCGATCATTCGATCGTCGACGATCTCGCATACCTCGACTTACGCAGCGACCGCGACCCGGTTCAGCGCGCGAACGAGTGGATGACAGCGGAATACTCACGGCCACTTGACGTGATGTCTGACCGCCTGATCTCGGCAACCTTGCTTCACCTGGCAGATGAGCACTACTACTGGTACTCGCACGCCCATCACCTCGTGCTCGACGGACATGCGGCGATGACACTCACCGCTCGGGTGGCCGAGCGCTATTCGCATCTGGTTCATGGCAAGACGCTGACTCCTTTCGGTGGTTTCGGGGTACGTGCACTGCATGACCTCGACGTCGACTACCGATCCTCGTCGCGGTATCGATCGGACGAGCAGTACTGGACGGAGATGTCCGAAGGCCTGCCCCGCCCGGTTCGCCTCGCCGACGGCGCCGGGCTGACGTCCATGCCGCAGCGCATGATGGTTCGGACACTGAATCCAACTCTTGCAAAACAGCTTTCGGATGTCGCGACCGAGTGGACTACGTCCGAGGTGGCGGTCCTCGTCGGTGCATTCGCGTCCTATCTCGGTCGCATGACTGATTCCGATGACGTAGTCCTCAGCTTGCCGGTGTCCGGCCGCACCACGGCGACGTCGAGACGTTCAGGTGGGATGCTGTCCAACATCGTGCCTGTTCGTGCGCAACTCGAACGGGATCTGTCGCCACGAGAACTGGTGCGTCAGATCTCGGTTCAGATGACCGGTGCACTACGCCACCAGCGATTCCGCTACGAGGACATGGGCTTCCAGGAGGGGCAGGGCGGATCCCGTGAGGCGGCGGGCCCGGCCGTGAACGTCATGATGTTTCACGAAGCGATTCGGCTCGGTGACGTCGTCGGCGAATTTCACGTCCTCACATCCGGACCCACCGAAGACCTGTTCTTCAGCATCTATCCGTCGATCGCGGGGGAGAACGTTCGCCTGTCCTTCGAAGCCAATCCGCACCTCTACGGCGAACGTGACCTGGCGATGCATCATCGTCAGTTCGTTCGGCTACTCGAAGGGTTCCTCGACTCGGCTACCCGTGCGCTCGGTGACCTCCGCATCCTCTCGACGGATGAAGTGAAGGATCTGGTCCCCGCGCTGGGTCCGCGGACGGACGGATTCGCGACGCTCGATTCGGTCTTCAGAGGCGGCGCAGGGCAGGGGAGTGCTGTCGCGATCCGCGAGCAAGGTGTGGACGTCACTTACGACCAGCTCGGCGCTCGCGCGGAATCACTCTGCGCCTTGCTCGTGGAGAACGGAGTCGGACGAGGCGACGTCGTCGGGATCCTCACCGAGCGCTCGACCGATTCCGTAGTTGCATTCCACGCGGTAGTGCGGGCTGGTGCTGTCCTTCTTTACGTGGATCCTCAAACACCCTCCGAGCGTGTCGCTTTCATTCTCGACGACGCCGACGTGTCGGTTGTGGTCGGTGGCGAACTCGTGGACGTGCCGGCTTGGGTGTGCGTCGTTGATCCCAGTGGCGACGAGACCGTCGAAGGGCCGGTGGATCGACGCGTGGGGGCGGGTTCATCTATCGCCGACCTGTCTCTGGACGACACCGCCTACGTGGTCTACACCTCTGGTTCTACCGGGCGACCGAAGGGTGTCGCGGTCACGCACCGAGGCATTGTGCCGTTGCTGCGTTCTCACGCACGGCGTCTGAACATCGATAGTTCCTCCCGCGTCGCGCTCCTTGCAAACACATCGTTCGACGTGGCGATCCTCGAGATTCTGCTTGCGCACGGCTGCGGCGCGACCGCAGTGATCGTTCCTCCCGGATTGATCGGCGGAGTGGACCTCGAAGACTATTTGCGGCTCGAAGGTGTCACGCACCTGAACTCGACGCCATCGGTTCCGCTGACGATGGATCCTCGGAAACTGCCGGATCTTCGAGTGTTGAACGTCGGTGGCGAGCGACCGCCGGTGGCGCTCGTGGATGTGTGGTCGAGTCATGTCGACATCGTGAATTCGTACGGCCCCAGTGAAGCGACCGTCGCGGCATTCATGAGCGAGCCGCTCGAGCCTGGTGGTGATACTCCGATCGGGCGCCCGATCGACGGCGTTTCCGCTGTGGTGTTGGATTCGTCGTTGCTGCCCACTCCGGTCGGCGCCGCGGGGGAGCTGTACGTGATGGGACACGGACTGGCGCGAGGGTACCTTTCTCCGACGCTCACCGCGGAGCGTTTTGTCGCTGCGCCCTTCGGTGCTGCCGGCGCTGGTGAGCGTATGTACCGCACCGGGGACATGGTGCGATGGAACGCTGCCGGTCAACTCGAGTTCTTGGGCCGCTCTGACCAACAAGTGAAGATCCGTGGAGTACGCGTAGAACTGGGCGAGATCGAGGCTGTGCTCCTGTCGACTCCCGGCGTTGCGCAAGCAGCGGTGGTCGAGCGATCAGGGTCGCTTGCGGCGTATGTGACCGTGGCCGAAGGTGCAGCTCATCCGTTGAGCCAGACGATGGTGCTCGATCATCTGGCTTCCCGACTTCCTCGTTCCATGTTGCCGAGTTCGGTGACTATTTTGGCAGCATTGCCCGTCACGAGCCATGGAAAGACTGACCGTTCAGCGCTCCCCGAAACGGCGTCGTCCGCGCCGGCCGAGCAGCGCGCGGCGGTCAACCACCCGATCGGGTACGACGAGGAATTGATTGCCTCGGTGATGGCCGAGGTCCTCGGCGTCGGAGTTCTCGGACCGCACTCCGACTTGTTCGCCTGGGGCGGTAGTTCACTCGACGCCGTGTATGTCGCCGCGCGAGTGAGTTCCGCCCTCGGAAGACGGGTTGGTGTCAGGGACGTGTTCGGTGCCCCGACGCCGGCGCGCCTGGCCCGGGTGATCCGTGCGGGGCGGGCGGAGTGGATGGTGGAACCCCAACGCATTTCGGACGACCTCGTCGTGGAAATCGCACCGGCGCAACAACGCCTGTGGTTACTCAACCGTCTGGATCCCCAGTCGTCGGCGTACAACATTGCGTTCGAGGTCGCGTTCAGTGGTGCTCTGGATATCGAGGCGATGAGGGTGGCGGTAGGTGACCTGACCGATCGCCATCTCGTCTTGCGTACTGTTTTCTCGTTCGACCAGAATCACGACGCGTGGCCGATCCAGGTTGCGACCGCGACTCCGGTGACTCTGATCGAGGTTGCGTCCGAGGATTACGAGGCTGCGTCAGCGGATTTGGTTGCGGCGGGTTTCGACCTGGCGACCGATACGCCTCTTCGCTTGATCCTCGCCTCCGGCAGCGATGCCGACCACCGCATGACCGTGGTTGCCCATCACATCGCCCTGGACGGCCTTTCGTTCGCGACGATCGTCTCGGACCTCATCGCGGCGTACGACGCTCGCGCCGACGGACGGTCGCCGATCTGGCCTTCGCCCGCTCTCGACTACCGCGACTATTCCGCTTGGCACAGAACCATTCTCGGTGATCCCGCGGATCCACAGAGCTTGGCAGGACGCCAGCTGGAATTCTGGTCCGACACACTCGCCGGTGTTGATCCGACTCTGGCGCTTCCCGTGGACAGATCCCGCCGGCCGGACCAACCGTCGTCGGCTCGGGACGTGACGTTCGAGTTGCCCTCACCTATCCATGCGGCGCTGAACGAGATCGCTCGCGCGCACGACTGCACAACCTTCATGGTGTTGCACGCTTGCCTTGCGATCGCACTGAGCAAGATCACCGGTGCGTCCGATGTGGTCATCGGGACCCCGACCTCCGGACGAACGCATCCTTCGTTCGACGGTGTCGTCGGTATGTTCGTCGGGACCGTCGCGCTGCGAACGCTCCTTCGCGGCGGAGACACTTTCGGTGAGTTCTTGACTCGGGTGCGCGAGGTTGATGTGGCGGCCCTGTCCAATGCCGACGTCCCGTTCGACTGGGTGGTCGACCGTGCGGTCGGTGGGGCCGTAGGCGAGAAGAATTCTTTCCTCCGAGTTGTTCTCGCTGTCGATCCGGTAGCGCCCGACTCCGAGATCGCGATGGGAACTCTGACGGTGCACGGCACTCCGCTACCCCCCGTGCACCCTCGCTTCGACCTCGAAGTGACGGTGCGCGAGGATCGTACGATTGACGGCGACGCGAGCGGTATTCGCGGCACTTTCCGATATGCCGACGATTTGTTCGATGCAGGCACCGTGCAGAGCTGGGTCGAGCGGCTTCGTCGAGTGTGTGGCTCGATTACCGAGAACTCGTCAATCATGCTGCGTGACATCGATGTTCTCAGTGTTGCGGAACGCGAAGAATTGTCGACTCGGGTGCCGGCGCCTTCGATTGTCGCGCAGTCGCTGCCTGACCTCTTCGGGGCCGTCGCAGCCCGGCATCCGAATGCAATCGCGGTGTCGAGTGGCGATACTCGCGTCACCTATGAAGAGGTGCGAGTTCGTTCGGAGGGCCTTGCCGCTGTCTTGATCGATCGAGGAATTCGAGTCGGTGATCGCGTGGCGGTCGCCCTGCCTCGATCGGTCGACCTCGTCGTAGCCATCATCGCTGTCATTCGCGCGGGCGCGACGTACGTACCGATCGACTTGCAGTATCCCGACGCTCGTATCCACTACGTACTTGCCGATGCAGGCCCGAAAGCGATTCTGTCGACGGACGAATCTGCTGGGCGGTTCGTTGGGTACGAGCAACTTGTCATCTTCGTGGACGAGACGACTGACGCTACGGCCGACTGGCCCGTTGCACAGTCGGAGTCCGCCGCCTACGTGATCTACACTTCAGGATCAACTGGAGCTCCCAAAGGCGTAGTGGTGTCTCAGGACAACGTGTTGGCGCTGCTCGCCTCGACCCGAGAGATCTTCGACTTCAACGCCGAAGATGTGTGGACGATGTTTCATTCGTACGCATTCGACTTCTCGGTCTGGGAGATGTGGGGTTCGTTGACCACTGGCGGATCCCTCGTGATCGTGGACGGTGATGTCGCGCGCTCACCCGAAAGATTCGCGGATCTGATTGTGCGGGAACGAGTGACCGTTCTCAATCAGACCCCGGCCGCCTTCTATGCGTTGGCGGAAGTCACGCAGGAAATGCTGCTTCCGCTCCGGACGATTGTTTTCGGCGGTGATCGCCTCGACGCCGGGCGCGTGGAGGCTTGGTTCGATCGGCACCCGGACGTGCGGGGCGTCAACATGTTCGGAATCACCGAAACCACAGTCCATGTCACCAGTTTCGATCTTGTCCCCGGTGACGAGACTGTCTCGCCGATCGGGTCCCCACTACCAGGGTTGCGCAGCTACGTACTGGACGCGTCGTTGAAGCCCGTCCCTCCGGGATCTGTCGGCGAACTGTATGTTGCGGGTCCGCAGGTGGCCGAAGGCTACTTGGGTCGACCCGCGATGACGTCTTCGCGATTCGTGCCTGAACCCGGATTCGATGGATCACGGATGTACCGCAGCGGCGATCTGGTCCGTTGGCGAGCCGGCCGACTCGAATATGTTCGCCGCGCCGACGGTCAGATGGCACTGCGCGGTTACCGCATCGAGCCGGGCGAGGTCGAATCCGCGCTGTTGGCTCACACGTCGGTGGAGCAGGCCGCGGTAGTGGTGAGAGAACTCGACAGCGGGCCGACTTTGGTCGGTTACATCACCCCGGGGAGCGGACACGACCTCGACGGCGTCTTGCGGACTGCTCGTTCGTTGCTGCCCGCGCACATGGTTCCGTCGGCTTTGATGGCGCTCGCGTCATTACCGGTCACGATCAACGGCAAAATCGACCGAGCATCGTTGCCGACCCCGGTGTCTCTCACGCAGCCGACTCGGCAGTCGCGAGACTTCTTCGAGCAGACAGTCGCAGCTATTTTGAGCGATTTGATGGAAGTTCCGCATGTCGATCCGGTCCGGAACCTCTTCGATCAAGGCGCCAATTCCTTGATCGCCACTCGTCTTTCGTCGCGTCTGAACTCCGCCCTGGGCTGCAACCTCGACGTCCGCGATGTGTTCGAGCACCCATCCGTCGATCAGCTCGCAGACATCGCTGCTGCGCGGATAGGTGTAGGGCGAACCGGCGCGGAGCACGCGTCTGACGTGTCCTTGGGGCCTCGTTCGGACAACACGAAAGTGCACCTGTCAGCTTCCCAGCATCGAATGTGGATTCTGAATCAGTTGGATACAGACTCCGCCGGATACAACATCCCGATCGTGCTGCGCTTGGCAGGCGAGCTGGACGTGGTTGCGGCCGAACTGGCAATTCGTGACGTGATCAATCGCCATCGCACTCTGCGGACCGTGTACCCGGTTGTCGGCGGCGGCCCGGTTCAGACGGTGCTCGACGCCGAGGATGCGCTTCCGGCCTTTCAGCTCGAGGCACTCGACGGCGGCGACGCCGAGAATTGTGTAGCAGAACTGGTGGGTTCGGGCTTCGATGTCACCGTTGATCCGCCCGTACGTGCGGCACTTCTCCAGGTTTCACCTGTCGAGCACATCCTGGCTGTCGTCGTCCATCACATTGCCGCCGACGCTCGATCACTCGAATTGTTGGTCCGCGACTTCACTGCGGCGTACATCGCCCGCTCGGCGCAGCACGCTCCGCAGTGGTCGCCGCTCGCGCTCGAATACTCCGATTACAGTGCATGGCAAAGGGAATCGGGGATTCCCGAGACGGTACGCAGCTACTGGATGCAGGCTCTCGAAGGACTTCCCGAGCAGGTGACGCTTCCCCTCGATCGTCCACGTTCGACGTTCGCCCGTGCGTCGAGCTATCGGGTGGAGATCTCAGGTTCGGTACGAACGGGCCTTCAGACACTCGCGCGATCGAACAACGCGACCATGTTCATGGTTGTACACGCCGCTCTCGCGGCGCTGTTGGCGAGGTACAACGGTAGCAATGACGTAGCTGTCGGCACTGTTGTGTCCGGACGCGTCACACCTGAACTCGACGAGCTGGTCGGCATGTTTGCCGGCACGATTGTTCTTCGAACCGAAGTCGATCCGTCGAACTCGTTCGGCCGGTTGGTCGAGCAGGTTCGTCAGCGTGACGTAGCGGCGTTCGCGCACGCAGAGATGCCCTTCGAATCGCTGGTCGATCTGATCGACCCACCGCGATCGCGTTCGCGACATCCGTTGTTCCAGGTGGCGCTCTCGTTCCGAACTGCTGAGACCGCCGCGTGGTCGATACCAGGGCTGGACATCACACAGATTGCTCCTGAAGTCAGGCACGCAAATTTCGATCTGCAGGTCAACGTCACGGACGAGGGGGTCGGGGGCGAACTCGGTCTCGAATTCGTCTACAACGCTGATCTATTCGATGATCTGACGGTATCGAGCTTTGCGGGCCGGTTCGAGCGCTTCCTGAATCAAGTGTCTGTCGACCCGAATGTCGCCGTAGGGCAAATCGACCTGTTGGACAGTGCGGAACGAGCTCTTCTCGTCCCCGCACACGGCGCGGTCGACCGGCCTGATCGATCTCGACTTTCCGGTACGACACTTGCCTCCATGCTGCGCTTCGGCGTCGAATCCGCCCCGGACGCTGTGGCGGTCGAGGGTGAGGGCAACACACTGACGTACCGGGAACTCGATGCCCAGTCGGATGTCGCAGCCGACGAGTTGCGCTCCCGGGGAGTTGGAGTCGACCAGGTCGCTGCTTGGACTGCAGATCGGTCGATTGCGTCGATCGTGCAACTGTGGGCAATCGCGAAGGTCGGTGCAGCTCCGGCATTGACGGACCCGGAACAGCCGCAGGCGCGAGTACGCGATGTCCTCGAAACACTGGGCACCGGAGCAATCGGCGGCCGCAACGCTGGTGGTGAAGATGCTGGTGGTGAGAAAGTCACCGACTCGGTGCGCGAATATTCCGAGAACCTGGCGGCCTACGTAGTTTTCACGTCAGGAACGACCGGAACCCCCAAGGCTGTGGTCGTGACCAACGGCGGGCTCGGTGTGATCGCCGAAGACCTGCCCGGTCGATTCTCGGCTGGGCCAGGTTCTCGCGTATTCCATCGCGGAGCGCCAGGATTCGACATGACGTTGCTCGAGGTGCTCATCGCGAGTGCGTCCGGGGCCACGCTCGTTCTGGCGAAGAACGAAGAACTGTTCGGCTCGGGACTCGCATCAGCACTGAGGCGCGAGCGAATTACTCATCTGTGCGCCACACCTACTGTCGTCGCCTCGATCGGCGATCCTTCGCTGCCGGACCTTTCCACGGTGATGTTCGGGGGCGAGCGACTCGGCGGCGCGTTGGCGAAGCGCTGGCAAGCCGGACGCCGAGTCATCAACGGATACGGACCTGCCGAGTCGACGATGTATTCGCTTGCTACCGAACCACTGTCGATCGAACAACTGTCGGCTGACACTCACGACGGATCGATCGGGTATCCACTGGCCGGGGTCGACGCCGTCGTACTCGATGATCGACTCGAACCGGTGCCGCCGGGAGTCGCCGGCGAACTGTATCTCTCAGGTCGAATGCTCGCTCGCGGTTACGCCGGCCAACCGGCCCGAACTGCGGAACGATTCGTGGCAACCGGTTCAGGCGCCCGGATGTACCGGACGGGCGATCTGGTGATGTGGAAGCCGGAAAGCCCCAAATCCGAGGGAAATACGTATCGCCTGCATTATCTCGGGCGAACCGACGTGCAGGTGAAGGTCAACGGTGTCCGGATCGAACCGGGTGAGATCGAGGCAGTCATTCAGTCTGTCGCGAACGTCGACTTCTGTGTCGTCGGGGTTCGGTCGGCCGAAGGTGGAAGTCCTCTGTTGGTCGCCTACGTGAGAAGTTCAGGTGCCGAAAGAGTTGACACTGGTCAACTTCGCGCTGCCGTCGCAGAAGTCCTTCCGACGTACATGGTTCCGCATGTCATCGTCGACATCGAGGGCGAGCTTCCGATGCGGAACGGCAAGGTCGACTTCGCCCGTCTCCCGTCGCCGACACTGGATGCTTCCCGTGCAGAGGGGCCGGCCACCGCCACCGAACGTCTTGTAGCCGGAGCTTTTGGTTCCGTCCTCGGTGGGAATGAGGACGACCGCGACGCAGACTTCTTCTCGCTCGGGGGCAACTCGCTGTCGGCCGCGGAGGTTACCTCGCTCTTGAGTAGTACTCTGGGGCTGGTTGTTCCGCTCAGGACCGTATTCGAGCATCCAACAGTTGCGGCGTTGGCAGCCCGGCTCGATTCGCTCGAGCAGAACGACTCGGTGAACGATCTTGTCCGACTGGAACCGCGCCGCGACCCCACGCCCGCACCCCTGTCACGAAACCAGCGTGCGATGTGGGTACTGAATCAGCGGAACACGGCGAGCGGCGCGTACAACCTGCCGATCTGCATCGAGATCGACGGTGAACTCGACGCGGCCGCGCTGCGTCAGGCAGCAACGGATCTTGTCGGTCGTCATGATGTCCTCAGAACCCGGTATCCGGGCACTCCACCGGTTCAGGTCGTGGATCCTCCGACCTCCGTGACAATGGAAACGCGGTTGGTCGCCGACATCGAGGTCGAGGTGCTGCTGCGAGAGTTCGGCTCGCGCGGTTTCGATGTAGCGGCAGACCTGCCGGTGCGCTGGATGCTGCTCCAGGTGTCACCGGTCAGGCACGTTCTGGCAGTGAGCTTTCATCACATCGCAGTCGACGGGGTGTCGATGCGAACGGTGGTCGGCGACCTGCTGACCGCGTACGGCAAGCGACGAGCTGGACTGGATTCGCAATGGTCTCCGTTGCCGATCCAGTACGGGGATTTTGCCGCGTGGGAGGCAGCACGTGACGTTTCCCCTGTCGTCGAGCAGTTCTGGCGCCGAACGCTGGACGGTGTGACATCTGTGTCTCCGCTGACGGTGGATCACTCCGATGGCGGGCCGGATACCTTAGCGCAGCGAGTGAACTTCGTGATACCAGCCGTCATCACCTCGGCACTGCAGGCGCGAGCCGACCGATTGAAGGTCTCGCTGTTCACGGTGGTTCATGCGGCGTTGTCGGTGGTGCTTGCCAAGCTGAGTGGAAATCCCGATGTCGTGATCGCGACAGCTGTCGACGGACGGCGGGCGCCTCAGCTCGACGGCGTGGTCGGCATGTTCGTGGATACGGTGCCTCTTCGCCTTCGGATCGACGGGGACGTGCCGATCGATCTTCTGTTGGGTGCAGCTTTCGATGCTGATGTGGCAGCGTTCGAAAACAGCTCTGTTCCTGCCGAGTTGGTTGGTGAGCTGCTCGGTGGACGAACTCCCCAGATTGCGCTGGGTCTGCAGAACTTCGCGATCCCTGCCGTGGAGGTTTCCGGCCTCACGATCGAGGCTCGCGAAATCGAGACCGCGACAACGAAGTTCCCCATGCATGTCTCGCTCGCACCCGCTGACGACGGTTCATTGACCGGAGCGCTCATCTATGCCGCGAGCGCATTCGATCCTTCGAGCGCCGACGCGGTTACCCGACAGCTGTCGAGAGTGCTCACCTCGATTGCCGAGGATGTACCAGTACTCGTTTCGGATCTCGTGGTGGGCGCGGCGCCCAGTTGGACTGCTGCCGAGGTCGATTCGTCCCGCACGCTGACCGAGATCTTCGCCGCCACCGCGGCGCGATTCCCGAACAACATTGCTCTCGACGACGGACACCGCACGGTGACGTATGCCGAACTCGACTCTGCCTCGGATGCCCAAGCCTGGGAACTGGTGGCCCGGGGAGCAGGACCGGGTGCCGTGTACGAGATTCCGGCGGTACGGACTATCGCGTACCTGGTCCGAATGTTGGCGATCTCGAAGACGGGCGCGGCATTCGTACCGATCGACCCCGACCTGCCGCCGGCACGTCTGAAGCAGCTGCGCACCGTCCTCTCCGATCGCAGCCCTGTTCCCGGTCGGCAGTATCCGGATTCAGTCGCGTACGTTGTTCACACGTCCGGGTCGACCGGTGAACCGAAAGGCGTTGCAGTCACACACCGAGGACTGGGCCTGCTGACCGACGATGCTGTCCGCAAGTACGGCGTGACTTCGGACTCGGTTGTGCTGCACGGTTACAAACCGACGTTCGATGCAGCAATCCTCGAGATGATGTTGGCGATCGGCGCCGGGGCTACCTTGGCGGTCGCTCCTCGGGAGGCTTTCGGCGGAAGGGCACTCGAAGAATTCGTCGCAGAACGCGGCGTCACTCACATGTTGTCCACTCCAGCCGTACTCGACACGATGGCTCCGGAGCGGTTCGATTCGCTCGAGGTGGTGGCAGTCGGTGGCGATGTGCTCTCACCTTCCACCGCGCGTGCGTGGAGTCGCCGCGCGCGAATGCTCAATGCGTACGGACCGACGGAATGCACGGTGGTCACCACTGTCGCCGAAGTGGATCATCGGGTCACCATCGGAGTCCCGCTCGCCGGAATCGGTGCAGAGGTGCTCGATACGCGACTGCGTCCGGTGCCGTGGGCCGGGATCGGTGAGTTGTACGTCAGCGGGCCCGGGCTTGCGATGGGCTATGCCGGAGATCCTGCCGGCACCGCCACGTCGTTCATCGCAGCACCCGGTGGGCACCGCCGTTATCGGACCGGTGATCTGGTTCATCGCCGCACGGATGACAGGCTCGGATTCGTCGGACGCTCCGACCGTCAGATGAGCGTGCGAGGAATCCGCGTCGAGCCCGCCGAAATCGAATCAGCTCTGCGTCGGTGCACGGGCGTCGAGGCTGCGGCGGTTGTCCTCGTCGACGACATTGCGGTTGCGTGCGCGGTCGGCGATGGTGTGGAGGCGGATCAGCTGACAATCGAGTTGGCCGCGATGTTGCCTGCGTATCTGATGCCCGGCCGCGTGGTCGTATTGGAGTCGATCCCGCTCACGACGAACGGAAAACTGGACGCAGATGCGTTGCGGCGCCATGTGTTCGAGAGCCAGGCGCCCGATGCAGCAGTGACGGTTTCGGAGGAACTCGTCACCGCTGTCATGTCGGAACACGTGTCCGGAAGTTTCGGCGCTCTGCACAACCTGTTCGAATCAGGTGGTGATTCGTTGGCCGCGGCAGCGGTGGCAGGTCGACTCGCCTCGATCTTCGCGCGAGATGTGCCTGTTCGCGCCGTCTTCGACAATCCGTCGCCGCGAGCGATGTCTCAGTGGCTGTCGGCGAGCGCGTCCGATGGCAAACGCCGCGAACTGACTCGACGTGATCCCGGCAAGCCGGCCCCGCTGGCGCCCTCGCAACAACGACTCTGGCTGATCAATCAGCTTCAGCCGGAATCGACTGCGTACAACCTGACGTTTGCAGCGGTCCTGGCAGACGACGTCGATCGTTCGGTCTTGAGCAGCGCGCTCGGCGACGTCGTCGATCACCATGCCGTATTGCGAACTGTCTGTGTTCCGGGTGAATTCGGTCCGCAACAACTTGAAATGGACTCTGTTGCATTCGATCTCACTGCGGTACACGTCGGCGATATCCGTGCGAGCGCTTCGGCATTCGCGACTGTGCCGTTCGATCTCGAACGAGATGTTCCGTTCCGTGTGCGTGTGTTCGCCGAAAAGGCAGGAGTCGACTCTGCAGGACTGACGGTCCTGGTCATCGTTGTTCACCACATCGCGATCGACGGAGCGTCGATGGGCCCGATCCTGACCGATTTCGTGGCAGCCTTCGAGGCCAGGTCGGCAGGTCTTCCCTGGGATCGCTCGTCGGGGGAGATCAGCTACGGCGACTACAGTTTCTGGGCGAGAGAGAGCTTGGGTGACCCCGAGGATTCTCTCAGCATGGCCCACCGGCAACTCGACTACTGGTCAGACGCACTTTGTGGCGTCGAGGATGTGTTGGCTCTACCCGTCGACAACCCCCGGAGTCCCGTGTCTTCACGATCCGAGGAGATGGTGACGGAAGTCCTCGACGGCGCCACCTACGACGCGTTGTCGGCGTTGGCTCGTTCGCATGGCGTCACGGTATTCATGGTCGTCCACAGCGTGATTGCCGTGCTGCTCGCTCGCGAGTGCGTCACGGACGACGTCGTGGTGGGAGCAGCTGTGAGTCTGCGGAACGATCCGGCGCTGCTGAGCGTCGCCGGAATGATGGTGGGTACTGTCGCATTGCGCACGAGGATCAACTCCACCGATCGCTTCGCTGCTGTTCTGGACGAGGTTCGCCGTGCCGATCTGGAAGCAATGGCGAACGCGGACGTCTCGTTCGACGACGTCGTTGCGAAGGTCGATCCGCCGCGCAGGATGAACGAGCATCCGCTGTTCACGGTCATGCTGGCGTACCGGCGAGCGCTGGAGTTGCCGCAGATCGACGGCATTACCGTCTTCGACATCGACAACGCAGGGGCGTCGACCGGTTACGACTTGACGTGGGACCTGGTCGACACCGGTGACAGTCTGACTATTCGATTGCTGTATGCGACGGAGAAGTTCCGCGAGTCGACCGCGGAACTGTTCATGCAGCGGGTGAGACGTATCGCCGAATCAGTGACCGCGGAACCCGAGATTGTGATCGGGGAGATCGAACTGCTGTCCGGACTCGAACGCTCGGCGCTGACTGCTGCGAATCCTCGCCACGTCGAACCTCTGACGATTGCCGACATTTTCGAACGCGCTCTGCGTCAGGCGCCCGACGGCGTCGCGCTGGAAGAGAACGGCAGACGCTGGACTTACCGCGACCTGCACGAGGAGTCGTCGCACTGGACACGCGAGTTGGTGGTCCGAGGAATCGGACCCGACGACGTGGTGGCCGTTGCGCTCGGGCGCGGGCATCTGTGGATCGTTGCGTTGTGGGCAGTAGCGCGTGCAGGCGCAGCGTGGCTGTCGCTCGATCCGGCGCTGCCGACAGCGCGCCGGCAGACGATGGTCGAGGAATGCGGTTCGGTTGTCGGTTTGACAGCGGGAGGTGCATCCGAGAGTTTGCCCGAGTGCGTCGAGTGGGTGGCGATGGACGAATCCCGCACTGCTGGTGGCGCTGCCGAGGTATCGGCAACGCCGGCTCACCCCGACAACCTCGCCTACGTCATCTACACGTCGGGTTCCACGGGAAGACCCAAGGGCGTGGAGGTTTCACACCGCGGAATCATGAACGTCTGCACCGCACACGCCGAGATCGCCGAGCTCGAGCGTGGCCCCGAGTCCTGCAATTGGCGTCGTCGACCTTCGACGCGTCGGTGATCGAGATCCTTCTCGCGGCTGCAGGGTGTGGAACGCTGATTCTGACTCCCGACTTCGTCTACGGGGGAGAAGAACTCACGAATCTGCTGATAGCCGCCGACGTAACACATCTGATCGTGACGCCGACGGTCCTGGCGACAGTCGATCCGGATGCAGTGCAACCGTTGATCGTCGAATCGATGGGGGAGCCGCTCTCTGCGCGCCTTGCGTCGGCGTGGTCACCCCGACATCGCATCGTCAACGGATACGGACCGACCGAATCAACGATCGCGGCATCGATTTCCGCACGGATCACTGACGCGGACGTCACTGTCGGCACTCCAGTCCCTGGTTCGACGGCATTTGTTCTCGATCAGAGGCTCCGACCGGTTCCGGATGGCGTTGCGGGAGAACTGTTCCTCGCCGGTGAGAATGTGGCACGGGGGTACGTCGCTTCCCCGGCTCTGACGTCCGAGCGCTTTGTTGCCAATCCTCATGCGGTGGGGACCCGGATGTATCGCACGGGTGACCTCGTGCGTCGTAGGCGTCACGACCGAGCGCTCGAGTACCTGGGTCGCAACGACGCGCAGGTGAAGGTGCGGGGTGTCCGCGTGGAACCGGCGGAGGTCGACGCGGCTCTGTCAAGCCATGGAGCAGTGGCCTTCTCGGTAACCGTTGTCTGTGACGACGGGCACGGATCCGCTGAACTCCGTTCGTATGTGACGTTGGCGGAAAACGGTTCGGCGACGGAATCGGAGCTTCGCGGGTTCGTCTCCGGCCTGCTGCCGAAGCACCTGCTGCCTTCGTCGGTGACGATAGTGGGCGAGGTACCGTTGCTCGCTTCGGGGAAGATAGACGCAGCGGCACTTCCTGCTCCTTCACCGCAGCCAGGGTCGAGTGCGGATCGACCCATCTCGGATACCGAACGTCACGTGGCACAGGCATTCGAGGGCGTGACCGGCGCGAAATCGGTCGGCCGCTACGACGACTTCTTCGAGCTCGGCGGGACATCGATGGGTGCAGTTCGAGTGGCTACGCGCTTGCGTGAGAGCCTGAACAGGGAATTCCCGGTTCAATGGATTTTCACCGACCGAACTGTGGCGGAGCTTGCCTCTCGGATGGATCTCGTTCATGCCGATGTCTTCGAGGGTGATTCGCTTCGTTCGGATCCGCTGGACACGGTCGTCATGCTCGGCGGCGACCCCGATGACCAACGGCCGCCGTTGTTCTGTGTGCATCCGGTCAGCGGAATCGCCTGGTGCTACGCCGGACTCGTCGGTCAGCTGCGGGGTCGACGGGTGTACGGCATCCAGGCAACGGGAGCAGGTGAATTGCCAGGCACGGTGGCGGAGTTGGCGTCGGGGTACGTCGATGCCGTACGGACGGTGCAGCCGTCGGGTGAATACCATCTACTGGGTTGGTCTGCCGGCGGAACGATCGCGCTCGAGATGGCGAGCCAGCTCGAAGAGGCCGGCGATCTGGTCGGTTCGGTTGTCATGCTCGACGCGCTGTTACCGGAGATGATGCCATCGGTACAAGCGGCTCCGAAACCTTCCGAACTGTTCGCGCAGATCGGGCTATCCGAGGTTGAAACTGAAACTGCAGCACTGACTTTCACAGACGTTGCGGCAGAGATCCGAAGGCAGACCGGTATGGATTTCCTTTCCGATACGGTACTCGAATCCGTAGTGGGTCGGGTGGAAAAACTGTCGCGAATCGTTCGGGACCACACGCCGCGGCACTATTTCGGGTCAGTGGAACTGTTTGTGGCGCAGCATGATCTGCCTGAACATCGTCACCTGGTCGAAAGGTGGTCCGAACTGGTGGGGCCGTTGCGGGCGTACCTGGTCGACTGCTCCCACTCGGAAATGTCGAGCACTGAGGTGTTGGCGGAGGTCGCCCAAGTTCTCGTCGGCTATCTCGAAGGTGTCGATTCGGATTCGAAGGATCGCAATCATACTGGGGTGCAGTAGATCTAACGGGCCGGGACTTTGGTCCGGAATTGTCACTCCCGTGGTCCCCTTGCTTCAGTTCCGCAAGTAGAATCTGTAGCATTTCCCTTGTGGCAGTAAGCCATTCAGAAACTATCTCCGGAGGATCGTATGTTGGGTTCCCTTTTTTCCATCAGCTCTGAAATCGGTGTTCCGTCCGTCGACGCGCTCTTCGAGGCTGCTCGGACCATCATCGGCGCGCTCTTCGGCCTGAGCTGACACGTCGCAGCGACCTTCCCCCGCGGTGAAGAAAGTCCCTGTTCTCCGACAAGGAGGACAGGGACTTTCGTGCAGCCTGCAGGTGCGTTTGCGTGGCGGTGAGTGGGTGACCTACCGGCCGTTCTGTTGATACGCGATCGCTGTCAGCGATCCGACTTCGTCGTTCACGTCTGCGGTGCTGCTGAGCCCGATCTTGTGGGTCGACTGCCCGGGAGCTTTGGCCGGCACAAGAAGTTCGGATTCGGGGGCCTCGACAAAACGTAGTCCGAGGTCGACTCGGGCCTTGGTGGCCGCTGCGATGGCGGCGAATTGGCGAGCGCGAACGAAGGGTGTGTAGGTTCCGCGGCCTTCGACCCGAACATCGGCTCCGAGTTCTTCGATCAGACGTCGGGCTGCATCGAAGATCGGCCGCAGTGCCGCCTTCGGGCCGCTGTACTGCTGGTCGATGTATTGCTCGACGGTCGGCTCCACCCATCCGGACTGTTCGGCAGTCTCGAATGCAATTGCCCACTGCGAATTCTGCGGCACACCGTGCTCTGCTTTCAGCCACTTGCGCACTTCGTTCTGATCGAGCGGGTCGACCCCGGACGTCCGTACGGCCTCAACCCATTCTTCGAGGGTGCGCCCGGTACGGTCGCGCATGGACGAGGTGACTGCGGCCATCATGTCGGAGGGTTCCATGTGTCTGTTCTACCGGTTGTCGCTGGTCTTTCGGTTGTCACTGGTCTTCCGGTTGTCGCTGCTCTCTCGGTTCTCACGGTGCACGGGTAGCTCGCTCAGTCGATGCCGAGCATCGTCTTGAACGCGCGCACGCCGGTCACTTCGACGGGATACGGCGGTGCGACAAAATCTTCGCGGCTGAGGGTGAAGAGACGACGCACGGTCATGCGACCGTCGGCAGCCAACTCCTCTACTGTGCCGTCTGCGCGGTACCCGACTTTGGTGGACACCGTGATCGAGGCGGGGTTGTCCGTGAATGCCGATGACACCACGCTTCGTGCACCCAAAGAGTCGAATGCGAATGCGCAGATTGCCTGTCGGGCGAGAGTGCCGACACCCCGGCCTTGGAACCCGCGTCCGATCCACGAGCCGGTTTCACCGGTACGACTGGTAGGAAAGTCCGTCGCGGCGAACGCCTGGCAGCCGACGATTTCTCCGTCGACGACAATGGCTGTTTCGAATTTCCAGTCGGTCATGGTCATCGCTCCGCGGACCGACCAGTGGTATTGGATGAATCTTCGCGACACTTCGTCGGGAGTGCCCACCGTCCAGGGGACGAGAAACGGCATCTGTTCGGCAGGGTGAATGCCGGCTCGGACCAGCGCAGTGAGTTCGGGGAAATGATCGTCGCGCACAGGGAGCAAGGTGATGGGCCCACACGTGATCGTGACTCCGTACGGAGGCCAGATCTCTCGCAGTGGGTCAACCATCGTCTTCAGACCTTCGTTTCGTGTGCGAATCGGGTCACAGTCTGGCATGCCAGGCCCGTCCGAGTGAGCGACTTCTGGTCATCGGGATTCTTTTGCCCTCGCGGTACGAAGTCGTGACATTAGTGTGTGGACGGTGACTACAGACAAACCGGTACGTCTTCGTGAAGGTAGATCGCCCGACAGGCTTTCGCGTGGTGTGGTGGCCGGATACGCAGCGGGAAGTGTCGGTACGGGTGGATTCGGTGTTCTGCCAGGTCTGGTACTGGCGTACTACCTGACCGACACGCTCGGCGTTGCCGCGGCGCTCGCGTCGCTTGTGGTCATTGTCCCGAAAATCGCCGACGTCCTGATCGATCCGCTGATCGGGTCGATCAGCGACCGAAGCTCTCATCGAACCGGTACGCGAGTGCCACTCATGCTCGCAGGCGCTCTGGGACTGCCGTTGCTCTTCATTCTCACGTTCTCGGCCCCGGTGTCGGCCGGCCCAGGAGTCGGGGCGATGTGGGTGCTCGTCTTCTTCCTGCTCGCGGCGAGTGCCTACAGCCTCTTTCAGGTTCCATATATCGCGTTGCCGACCGAGTTGACCGGCGATTACCACGAGCGCACTCGGTTGGTATCGGTTCGAATTGCGGTGTTGGCCCTGACAATTCTGGTCATCGGCGCCGGCGGACCCGAGCTCCGCGATGCTGCCGGAGGCGGAGCACGCGGTTATCTGGTCATGGCGATCGGGGTGTCGGCGCTGATGTGCGGGGCAATGATCTGGGCAGTTCGCGGAGCCGCGCGCCACACGGTGACTCACGCGGACGCGCCGGTCGGCTCGTTGCTCTCGCAGTACCGGGACGGGTTCGACGCGATACGACGTACCCGCGCGTTCCGATTGCTGGTCAGCGTCTTCGTGCTCCAAGCTCTTGCCACCGCCGTGATGTTGGCGGGTGCGCAATATCTGGCGACCTATGTGATGGGCAACGAAGGTGCGCTCACCGGTCTGTTCGTTGCACTCGTCGGACCAGCTCTCGTCGTCATGCCGCTGTGGTACCGGTTCTCGCATCGGTACGGAAAGCTTCGCGGTTACGTGGTGTCTTCGGTTCTGTTCGTCGTCGCCACGGCGTTGTTGACGCTTGCGGCTGTCGACGCGGGTTCGTGGATCTACGGTGCCGTCGCGCTTGCCGGCGTCGGCTACGCCGGCATGCAGGTGTTCCCGCTGGCGATGCTTCCGGACGTCATCGAGGACGACGCGCGAATCGGTGGGCGCCAACGCGGTGGTTCGCTCAGTGGTATCTGGACCGCCGCGGAAACCGCAGGCCTTGCCCTGGGACCCGCGGTGTTCTTGGGTGTACTCGCGGTGACCGGCTTCGTCTCGAAAACTGCGGGCGAGACTGTCGTGCAAACGGAATCGGCGCTGACCGGAATTGCCCTCGGCTTCTCGGTCGTGCCGGCGATCCTGGTTGCGATCAGCCTGGTCGTATTGCGGAATTACCGCACCGAACAAGAATCCACTCACGAGAACGAAAGGTGAACGATGAGTTCCACTCGGGCCGAGGAACTTCAGGGCAAGATCGTCGAGAGCGCAAACCTCGAGAAGAGGGCGGCCGACATCTTGAGTCGGTTGCGTTCGCTTCGCGAGCAGGACGCTCCGACGCACGGAGGCCGGGTTCTGTCGTACGTGTACGACAGCGGCCTCGCAGCGCTCGACGAGTTGGCAGCGGACGCAGCTCGATTGGTTCAGCCGGTCAACGGTCTCGACCCGACGGTGTTCCCGTCCACCGCGGTGATGGAGCGTGAGTTGGTTGCGTTCGCACGCGAGTTCCTCCATGGAGCTTCAGACCCAGCCGCAGATACAGACGCCGGAGGCGTAGTCGTCGGCAATGTCACCAGCGGCGGAACGGAGAGTTGTGTGTTGGCCGTCAAGGCAGCTCGCGACTTCCGTGGGCTCCCGCCGGGTGAGGGTTCGCTGGTTCTTCCGACCACCGCGCATGCCGCTTTCCACAAGGCAGCTCACCTGCTCGGACTGGAACTGATCCTGGTACCAGTAGATCCCACGTCGGGGCGCGTCGGCGCACAAGATATTGCGACGGCAGTTCGGAAAGACACGGTCTTGATCGTCGTCTCCGCGCCCAGCTACCCGTTCGCGGCGCTCGACCCGATCGCCGATGTCGCGGAAGTTGCTCGTGCACATTCGATTCCACTGCATGTCGACGCCTGCATCGGTGGGCTTGCGTTGCCGTGGTGGGGTGATCTGCCACCCTGGGATTTCCGGGTGCCCGGGGTCACCAGCATGTCCGTCGACTTCCACAAGTACGGATACTCGCCCAAAGGCGTTTCGGTCCTGCTGCACCGAGGGCGAGATCTGCATCGCAAGCAGTATTTCGGACTCACGGACTGGCCGGGGTACCCGGTGGTCAATCCCACGCTTCTCGGTTCCAAATCCGTTGCTGCTCTTGCCGGTGCTTGGGCGATTTCGCAAGTCCTCGGGCAATCCGGGTACGCCGAATTGGTGTCCCGGGCGCAGCGGGCCACTCGTGCACTGATCGGCACGGTCGAGGCAATCGAGGGTCTTCGCGTCGTGGGCTCGCCGGTGGGACCACTGTTCGCGGTCGCTACCGACGATTCCGTGCCGCTCGAACGGCGAGTGGATCCGCATCGCTGGGTGAGCGCTGTCGGTGCTCGCGGCTTCGTCCTTCAAGGGCAGCCGGCGTCGACGCAACCTGACGGGACGACGTTGCCTCGAACAACCCACCTCACCGTCACCCCGGTGACGGAATCTGTGCTCGGCGAGTTGACCAGCGCACTCGTCCTCGGTGCCGACGACGTTCGCGGCTCGGCGGCAGCCGAGGCGCCGCCGGCCCTGGCAGAGTTGGCCGGAGCATTCGAACGTGGCGATGTCACCGTCGCCGATGTTCTTGCGTTGCCCAGTGACGCCGTCGCGGCAGCGTTGACGTCGGCGGGGCTGGATCCTCGGGGCTCTTCCGATTCTCCCTTGGACATGGCGGCCGTCCTCGCGGCAGTGGAATCGCTGCCACGTGAGGTCACGAAGAGACTGCTGGTGGAATTCCTCGCCGGAATGGTGGAACCCTGAACTCGGCGATGAATACCGAAACCGCGATGAACACTGCTCAAAACTCGGACAAATGGCGCGAAAGATTCGCGAATCGGGCGTAAGTTTTCTGTCATCGGCTAACCATCTTTTGTCGGAGGGTTGATCAGTGACTGGTGCCGCGGCCAAGATTTTGACGGTGTTCGAGGAAGTGATCGGGGTTCCGCTTCCGGTTCGCGTGCGATGTTGGGACGGTTCGGAGGCAGGGCCACCGGACGCCGCTGCGCAGGTTCACTTCCGGAATCGGCGTGCCCTACGGCGGGTCCTCTACTCTCCCAACGAATTAGGGCTGGCGAGGGCGTACGTTTCCGGCGATCTGGACGTAGACGGCGACATCTTCGCGCTCCTCGACGTCCCGGAACTGGTCACGCGGCTCGGTGAGAATCGTTTGTCGACGTTGCCGCTGCGCTCGATTGTTCGCGCCGCCGGTACTTTCGCCGGCTTGGGGGCGGTGGGTCCACCACCGTCACCCCCGGCGATCGAGATGCGTAGTAAGCGAGGCAAGCGGCACAGTAGATCACGCGATTCGGCGACTGTCTCCCATCACTACGACGTCGGGAATCGCTTCTACGAACTGTTCCTCGGGCCGAGCATGGTTTATTCGTGCGGATACTGGCCGGAAGGTGTCGAATCCCTCGAAGCTGCTCAGTACGCGAAGCTGGACTTGATTTGCCGCAAGCTCGATCTGAAGCCGGGAATGCGACTGCTCGACGTCGGCTGCGGTTGGGGATCGATGGCATTACACGCCGCCCAGAACTACGGCGTCGACGTCGTCGGAGTCTCGCTGAGCAACGAGCAGGTCGAATACGCCAAGGGGCGAGTTGCCGACGCGGGTTTGACCGATCGCATCGAGATTCGGGTGCAGGACTACCGCGACGTCGACGACGGCCCTTACGACGCGATTTCGAGCATCGGCATGTCCGAGCACGTGGGCCTGGTCAATTTGCCGGTGTACACGGCAAAACTCTACGACCTGCTCGTGCCGCGGGGTCGTCTGCTCAATCATGCCATCGCCGCGGTGAAGTCGTTGTCGGACAACGTCGATGACGGTCCCAGCTTCATCGACAGGTACATCTTCCCGGACGGTGAGATCCTTCCGTTGAGTAAAACCATTGATGCGCTGGAACTTTCGGGTTTCGAGACGCGTGACAGCGAAGCGTTGCGCGAGCATTACGCACTGACACTGCGCGCATGGGTGCAGAACCTCCGCGAGAACTGGGACGCATCGGTCTTACAGGTCGGTGCTCCCCGGGTGCGTACCTGGTTGCTGTATCTCGCTGCCAGTGCCCTGGGTTTCGAGGAGCCGCACAGGCTTACGATTCATCAGGTTCTGGCCGTGAAACCAGGGGATCGGGGGGCCAGCGGCATGGCCCGCTCGCGTGACAGTTGGTATCGATCGATTGAAGTCCCGCAGATCGAAACCGGTCCGCGCGTCGACTGAGGCCTATACGTTGGATTTCCATGAGCACCCGGAAGGTTGTCCTCGCGGCACTGAAGGTTTCGGCCGTTGCGGTATCGGCGCTGTTGCCGACCTCGCTGCTGTTCACACCGATGTCGAACGCCGAACCTGTGAACGATTTCTACGATGCGATTCCGGGCGACGTCGGTGATCCGGGTTCGGTGATTCGGACGGAACCGCTGGCTCTGGCCGGTGCCGTCGGCGGAGTGCCTGGTGTGGGGACCCGGATCCTGTATTCGAGTACCGACACCCACGGATCCAAGGTTGCTGTGTCGGGCTCGTACCTGGAGCCGGCTGCCCCGTGGTCAGGAGCGGGCCCCCGCCCGACGGTGGTGATCGGTCCGGGTACGCAGGGCCAAGGTGATCAGTGCGCGCCGTCGAGGATGTTTCCCACTGCCGGTCAGCTCCGCCTGGCGGAACCCGGGAATCCGTCGAACTACGGTGCCGGTGTGGACAGTGTCGGTGTCAACTACGAGTCAGCTTTTGCTTTCGCTTTCCTCGCCCAGGGCGTTCGTGTATTCGTCACCGACTACATCGGACTCGGAACACCCGGCGTCCATACCTACGTCAATCGCGCCGAGGAAGCCCATGCGATGTTGGACGGTGTACGCGCTGCCCGAGCCCTCGCGCAGGCAGGAGAGGACGATCCGATAGCGCTGTGGGGTCATTCGCAGGGCGGCGGCGCCACTGCCGCTGCAACCGAACTGGCACCCGAATACGCGCCTGAGTTGAATCTGGTCGGGAGTTACGCGAGCGCGCCCCCGGCAGACCTGGCAAGCGTTCTGCGTCATATCGACGGTACCGGCCTGATGGCCGCGATCGGTTACACGATCAACGGCGTCCTCGACCGCTATCCTGCCGCCCGAGAGCCAATCGAATCTCGACTCAACGACTACGGCCGGTCCGTGCTCGCCGACGTCGCCGGGCAATGCCTCATCGATTCCCGAACCAAGTACGGGAAGCAGTCGACGGCGTCGTGGACCACAGACGGACGACCACTCGCCGACGTGGTGGAATCGGTACCGGAGATCCAACAGGTGATCGAGGAACAACGCATCGGGTGGCGAACCCCGGCCTCGCCGATTCTGGTCAACGGAGCGCTCAACGACGATTTCATCCCGTACGAGCAAACCCGGCGCCTGGTTCAGGACTGGTGCGCGCGCGGGGCCGAGGCGACGTTGTTCACCGACACCCTGCCTGCGGTGAATCCGGGGAGCGGCAACAACCACCTCGCGCCGGCCGTAGCGGATTTCGGCGTCGGATTGCAGTACGTGCTGGACAGATTCAACGGCAAGCCGATAGTCGGTGCGTGCAACGCCTGAGTCGCCGTGTCACGTAACCACCGTCTCACTTCTAACAGTGGTTGACTGAGCCCGTGAACGATCGACCGCACGACCTTCCGATCAACCCGGTTCCACGGAGCGCCCTGGGTGCCGGGCCGGCCCTGAGAGTGTCGACGGGTCTGCTGCTCGGTGTGGCCGCCGGTGTCGTCACGGCGTTGGTCGGCTATCCCCGATTCGCGTTTCTGATCGGCTGGGATGTGGCGGCGATGGTGTTCACGGTGTGGACGTGGATTCTGGTCTGGCCCTTCGACGCGACGCTCACCGCAAGCCACGCAACGCGCGAAGAGCCGGCCCGAAACGTCGCGCACCTGCTGATTCTCGGTGCCGCCGTCGCGAGCCTGGTCGGTATCGCGTTCCTGCTCCTGGCGGCACCCGACGGACATCACTACCAAGTAGTGGCGGCATCGGTTGCAGTCGGCAGCGTCGTGATCTCGTGGCTGGCGGTCCACACGCTCTTCGCCCTCGGATATGCACGGCTGTACTACTCCGGCCCCGACGGCGGAATCGATTTCAATCAGGAAGAACCGCCGAGGTACAGCGATTTCGCCTACGTGGCGTACACGGTCGGGATGAGCTTCGCGATTTCCGACACCAACTTGAAGTCGTCGGACATGCGCGCGATGGCACTCGGCCACGCATTGCTGTCGTACCTGTTCGGTTCGGTGATCGTGGCGTCCGTCGTCAACTTGATTGCGGGCCTGTGATCTCTCGAGCCGTGTGACCGATCAAGCCGCTGCACGCCCGATGCTCGAGAGGAAGCCGGCGGCTCCGAAGAACAGACCGGCGAACACTCGATTGGTGGTTCGCTGCTGTTTGGGGAGCGCATCAAGGTGAGCACCCGGGCGGCCAGGCCGGTGTATCCGGTCATCACGATCACGTCGACTGCGCACATCGTGGCGGCGATGATCAGATACTGCGGCAGCAGCGGCGCCGACGGGTCCAGGAACTGCGGGAGCACTGCGAGCATGAAAACGACGGCCTTCGGATTGCTCGCGTTCACGAGAAATCCGCGAAGCATCATCATCGGACCGGAGCTGCTCGCGGCTGCCTCGTCGGTCTCCACCTCGGTGGGCGCCGATCGCCACTGCCTGATCCCCAGGTAGACCAGGTATGCGACACCGAACCACTTGATCAAGGAAAAGGCCACGGTCGAACTGGCGAGAATTGCACCGACCCCCGCCGCGACAATTCCGATCTGCAGCAACAATCCCAACTGCAGCCCGAAGATGTTCCAGTATCCGCGTCGCAAGCCGTAGGCAAGTCCCGACGACATCGACGCAATGGCGCCGGCCCCCGGCGACAGGCTGATCACCCAACTTGCTCCGAAGAACGCCAACCAGACGTGCCAACTCATGTCGAAAGTCCTTTGATCGGGAAATACTCCCGACAACGAGCACGCACGGGATCAGAAAAGTGTAGACGGACAGTCCTGCTCACTGCTCGCGACAGTGCAATGATCGGGAGATGACGTCGTATCCCGTACTCGACCTGACACCCGACGAATTGCTGACCACAACGCGGACCGTTCGAAAGCGTCTGGATCTGACCCGTCCCGTGCCGTTGGACCTGGTGAAGGAATGCCTCCAGATCGCCCTGCAAGCGCCCTCCGGTTCGAATCGCCAGGGCTGGCAGTGGATGGTGGTGACCGATCCGGCACTGCGTGCAGCAGTCGGGCAGATCTACAAGGAAGTCACCGACGAGTACCTTGCCTCTCACGGTTCGGCGGCAAAACTCTTCGCCGATGATCCCGATCGCGCGCCGATTCAACAACGCGTGGGCACCAGCGTCGCGTGGCTCGGTGAGCACATGGGTGAGGTGCCGGTCCTTCTCATTCCGTGTATCAAGGCGGGCAAGACGCTGCCGGAGGGGAACCAAGCCGGCCTGTGGGGTTCGCTACTCCCGGCTGTGTGGAGTTACGCGCTGGCCGCGCGGGCACGTGGGCTCGGTACGGCGTGGACGACATTGCATTTGCAGCGTGAAGCGGAAGTTGCGGAGCTGCTGGGCATTCCGGCCGGCTTCCATGAGGCTGCGCTCATCCCGACGGCGTACTTCACCGGCGAGACGTTCAAACCCGCCGCCCGTGAACCGGTCGACAACGTGCTGCACGTGGACCGATGGTGAGCCTGATCTACTCGGCGATCTGCTCGATCGACGGGTATGTGGCTGATGAGCAAGGAAACTTCGACTGGGCGGTTCCCGACGCACAGGTCCATGCGTTCGTCAACGAGCTAGAGAGGGGAGTCGGCACGTACCTGCTCGGGCGCCGGATGTACGAGACGATGATTCCCTGGGAAACAATGGCATCCGAGGATCTCGAGCGTTCTTCGGTGGCAGGAGGACCTTCGGCTCCGGACGAGTTTGCCGGTATCGAGGCGGCGACCGCCGAGTTCGCTCAGATCTGGCGTGGAATCGACAAGATCGTGTACTCCACGACGCTGAACGAGGTGTCGACCGCACGTACCAGGATTGTCCCGAGCTTCGATGAAGACTCCATCCGTTTGCTCGAGAGTGAAGCGGTACAAGATATCTCGATCGGTGGACCGACGGTTGCGGTTAGTGCTTTCGCGGCGGGTTTGGTCGATGAAGTCAGACTGTTCCTGTGTCCGGTCAATATCGGTGGCGGATTGCGAGCTCTCCCGGAAAGCCGGCTTGATCTGCAGCTGCTCGAGGAGAAAACCTTCGACGGCGGCGTCATCTATCTGCGATACGCCGTTCGCTAAGCAATCACCATCACTGCCGTGACGACGCCGAGTAGAGCGATGTAGGCGGCGGCATGGACTCGGTCCGGTATGGCACCGACGATTCGTCGGCTCAGCGCGATCGCCGGTAGGGAACCGGCGAGTAGTGCACAGACGGCCAGAAGGTCGACAGCGCCGACTCTGCCCGCCGACAGATCCCAGGCTGAACTGTGCCCTGATGAGACCGCATACACCGCAGTCGCGACGACGGCGACAGGCAAGCTCAACGGGTTGGCGCTCGCGGCGGCGTCGGCCATCGGAACTCCGCCGCGTCGCATCATCGGAACCGTCATGACGCTCCCGCCGACTCCGAGGAAACTTGCGACGGCACCGATGCCTATCCCGACAGCGCGGACGCCGTGACGGTCAAGATGTTCGCGAGGTTCAGATGGTGTCAGAAACCCTTGTCGCAGAAGACTGTCCAGGATTGTCACCAGCAGGTAGAGCACAAACAGAATCCGGACGACGCCGTCGTCTACGTGGCCCGCCGCAACCGCTCCGAGCCCGGCTCCGAGTGCGACGGGGCCGATCAGAGGTCTGATGTACTCCGTCCGAAGCCGTCCTGACTTCCTGAATGCGACTGTGGCACCGAGTGAATTGACCACCATCACGGCCGCCGAGGATGCTACGGCGACATGCATCGGATCGATGACGTCCGGCCTCAGCGTCGATGCAGCGTAAACGACTGGGACAGTGACGAACCCGCCACCGAATCCGAACAGAACGGTGGTGACTCCGGTCAAGGCGCCGAAAGCGAGAAGGATGAGGGCGTAGTGAAACACTTGATGAACGGTAGCGATTTCTCCGCTGGCGCACATTCGAAGGTTCGCCAGGTTCCATTGTCAATCAGACACGGACTCGGTAGGTTCCTCCGGTGCGCAACATCTCGATCAACGACGTCGATCACTCACCCCGCGGTGTTCTCGCACTCGGAACCGACTACCCACCCGGTCACGTGCTGGCCGCCCACGAACATCGACGAGCCCAGTTTCTCTTCGCTGTGAACGGTGCGATGAACGTCGAAACCGAAGACGGTGAGTGGACGGTTCTGCCGTCCAATGCGGTCATGATTCCAGCCGGTGTCGCTCATGCCGTGACAATGGACGGCGTCAGCACGCGAAGCCTCTACATCGAACCGTCCGCAGCGCCGTGGTTCCCGGTCAGGTGCCGAGTCGTCGCAGTATCGTCGCTCCTGCGTGAGTTACTTGTCGCTGCAGTCGACGTGGATGTCGAGCTGAATGTGGAGGACGACTTCCCCGCACACGGACGCAGCGCCGCGGTATTTCAGCTGATCCTGCACGAACTTCGCGATCTTGCGCCCCTACCTGTGGAACTCCCGCTGCCTCGGCACCCGGGATTGCGGGCGTTGTGCGCGCAGTATCTCGCAGCCCCGTCGATCCATGACTCGCCCACGCGGTGGGCTGACCGACTCCACGTCAGTGAACGAACACTGCACCGCTTGCTGATCTCGGAAACGGGGATGAGCGCGTCGTCGTGGATGCAGCGTGCCTGCATTCTTCACGCGCTTCCGAAACTTTCTGCCGGGGCCAGTGTGACGGCCGTTGCGTCTGAACTCGGATACTCGACGCCGGCTGCATTCGCGGCGATGTGCACCCGAGTCTCGGGTGCACCGCCCAGTAGCTATCGGGCGCGCGTCACGACACAGACACAGGGATGATGTCGGCGACGACGTCGTGGATGAGACCGTCATGGACTTCGAAGGTTTCACGAATCTCCACGGTCATGAGGCGAGTGCCGCCGATTCCCGCGTCCAGCAGGTAGGTGGTCGAGACGATGTCCCCGGCTTCCGACATCTCGAGGTCTCGGACGCCCTGGATAACGCGGTATTGAATACCGTTTTCGAGGTCGGCGGACATCTGTGGTCCGGAGAAACCCGTCTTGAGTCCGGCTTCGACGCGCGTCGCATCCGGGGCGAAATGGACATCGGAAACGTCATGGGAGACGAGGGCGTCGATGTAGGCACGCGCCTGCGCCTCGCGGGGTGAATCGGCCGGGTTGGGGGCTGCTGTCGCAGCGCCTCCGGCAACCAGGATCAGGGCAGCCGTGGCAGCGGCAGTTCCGGCGATATTTCGCAGTGTTCGCATGGGACATCCTAACGACGAGGAGTGGAGGAATTTCGGAAAACGGCCGTCATCGAGTAGCCGTACAGCTGCGGGGAGGATCGACGAGCGAGCAGAAAGCCGGGGCCATGACGGGCACGTAGTCGGCCCCGACGCCGTTCTCGTGAATGATCCGGCGGTAGGCGTCGACGCCGTCGGTCGGGATTCGCGCCGCAGTGGGATCGCCGAGAACATCGACCGTGTAGAGGCCGAATCGAGGTCGGTACGAACCCCATTCGTAGTTGTCGGTGATGGACCAGTAGTTGTAGCCGATCACGTCGGCACCGTCTTCTCGGGCGCGTTCCATCCAATAGATATGATCGCGTAAGTGATTCGCGCGTGTGTATCCGTCGGCGCGCGGCGCTCCGTTGTCGGTGGGCATGCCGTTCTCGACGATGTAGAGGGGGAGTTCCGAGTACTTGCCCGAGTACCGCATCAATGCGTCGTACAGGCCTTCGGGCTGCGGCGTGACGTTGTAGAACTCGTCGAGTGCGGCGTACGCGGCAGTCGGATTGTTCAGGGCCACACCGTAGTAGTAGTCGATGCCGAGAAAGTCGAGCTTGTCGCGCACTCGATCCGTGAATACCGAATCGATCGCCTCGGACACGCCGGGAATGAAGGAGAAATTACTGCTTACGCGGGCACCGGGATCGAGAACATGGATGCGGTCGTAGATCGCCCGGTGGACTCGGACCAATGAGTCGAACATCGACGGCGCCTGGGTGAGTGCGATTCCGCCGTAGGTCAATTCGCGCTGAACGTACACAGTCGGCTCGTTGATCGTGATCCAGAGCGCCCCGATTCCGGAGTACCGCTCGACTACCTTCTCTGCGTTGACCAGCCAATCGGCTTCCGTCTTCGGATTTGTCCAGCCGCCTTGATCGACAACCCATCCCGGATACACCCAGTGGTCGAGTGTGATCATCGGAGTCATGCCCTGCGCGCGGATGTGAGCTACCACGTCGTCGTAGTAGGCGAATTCGGTCTCGTTCCAGCTCCCGGCGGCGGGCTGAACTCGCGCCCACTCGACGCCGAATCGGAAAACCTTCGATCCCAGATCGGCCGCCCGGTCGATGTCCTCGGCGTAGCGATGACGGAAGTCGACCGAGTCACCGATCTTGTCGTGGGTTCGTCCGGAATCGGAGTATCGAGACCAGTTGCTGTCCGGCGACGAACCTTCCGATTGGAACCCGGAGGTGGCAACGCCCCAGAGGAAGTCATCCGGTACCTCAGCCGAGGCGTGAGCGGGAAGGGCCAGCACCCCGAACAGGCACGTCAGTGCCATCAGCGCAGGCGCGATAGACCGTGACAGGGCTCCCATGCCTGGGAGACTAAGTCATACAAGTGTCCAGTCGCAGGCGTTTCGTCCGATCCGCCCGCGGCTGGACCGTGTCACTCAGTGACCCAGCCGCTCAGAAATTCCGCTCAGAAAACCATGGTCATCGATCCCGGGTTCCACGTCCCGGAGCGCTGAACGGTCGTTTCGTCGACCTGGGCAGGTACTGCACTCGGATCGATCGGTGTGTACTTCTCGATCGAACCCCAGTCGCGAGCCCAGTCGTTGTCGAGATACGACGGAATGGTCTGCGCGGTCAGGAGCAGATCGATCCACCCCAACGGTCCACCACCGTAGTGGTCCTGCCAGGCACTGGTCACGAGCGCGCCGGAATGGTCGGGAAGGATCCGATACTCGGGGACCTCGGCGATACCGACCCGATGATCGAAGGGGCGTTGGCACGGGAATGCCAGTCCGACAGCCCAATCCAGCATGACGGGCGCCTGTGAACCGACGACGTCGTTGAGCTTCTGGGTCTTCGGAACCCGCGGCGGGGTGACGGCCACCCATTGGTCGGGCTTGCTGTCGTAGTCGCTGACGACCAGTCGAATGCTGTTGGCTTCGACGGGAATCTGATCCAACGGCACACGCAGGTTCCGCCATGACGGCGCCGGGCCGATGTCGAGGGGCGCGATCTTTCCGAGTGTTTCGACAGCGTCTGTTTCGGCATCGTCGACGCCACGCGCTGTGCCGTACTCGACCTCGACGTTCTGGCCGTAGGTGACGATTCCGTCCTTGTCGACGGACCGAACACGACCAGCCGCGGCAATCGAGATGATGTCGCCACGTGTGGCGTTCTCGCCCACGTCGGGGAGTTGGTACCAGTCACTGGTCAGAGTGCCGGGGGAGGGCTGACCGTAACTACCCATGACGGGTGTTGTCGCCGGGTCGAGACCGAACGGCAACGCGACCGAACTGCCGTTGACTCCGGTCTGTCCGGCGCCACCGCCGGTTCCGGCCGAGTTGCCGGCGGTGTCCTCGGAGGTGTCGACGGTGTTCGCGCCGCCGGTAGCCGTGGCTTCCTTGTCTGCTCGAAGGTCGGAGGCGACGCCGTTCGGATCGAATCCCGTAGCCCCACCGGCGGACAGTCCTGTGGCGACGCTGCCCGAGAGGGGCGTCAGCATCGAGGCGTTCGGATCGGTCTCGAGCAGAACGTCGTTGGCGAGTCCGCAGTGTTGGCCGAGAACGGCGTCGACGTTTGCACGGCCCACCGAATAGGCCGGGTACTGGGTGACCGCGCCCTTGGCCATGGACAGCACCTCGAAGAGGACCATGGCACCTGCGGCAATCGTCAGTGGCGAGATGGCAAGCAGTCGAGCGTGCTTCGCGGACGGTTCCTTCCCGGCGGTGTACGGCTCACGGAAGAAGTACCACGCGGCGACGCCGAGCATCAGCACCGTCAGCCCGAGGAGGACGGTGCTCGCGCCGAGTCCGCTGATGGACACAGGCTTGTCCCACCACGGAACGCTGTAGCTGGACACGTAGTAGTAGCTGTTGCTGCCGGTGAATGCCACCGCGAGGAGGAACAGGACGGCCGCCGCGAAGAGGGCCCGATTGCGCGGCGAGCGCAGGAGTTTTGTTCCCACGGCGACGGCCGTCATCATCGCCAGAACGGCGGTGAGTCCGGCAAAGATTCCGAAGTGGTGCGTCCACTTGGTCGGCGAGAACATCAGCAGTGGCAGTGCGCCGATCGTCAGCCCCACGACGCGGCGTGACGGGCCGGCGGCCAAACCGGGAATCCGGCCCCCCTTGCGCAGCATCATCGCGGTGCAGACGCCAAGGCACAGAACCATGACGAACACACCGAATCTGCGAGTCAGGGAACCGTCGACGGAGATGTTGAAGAGGTACTGATAGCGGAGGTACTCGTCGAACCAGGGCTGATTCGGTGAGATCGAGTGCACGCGTTGCATCTCGATGACGGCGGCCAGACTTTGATCGCCGAACGCGGGGATGAGAATCGAGAGTCCGGCAGCTAGCAGTGGCCCGACAGCCGCGACGTAACCGGTGGTGCGCGCACGTTCGATGATGATGCGCATGATCGGGCGTATTCCGGCGATGAGTGCGGCAAAGCAGATGAGGCCGGAAGGGCCGGCAGTCAAGGTGAATCCGGCGATCAGGATCGCGACTGCGACCGGCAGAAGTCGTCTCGTCGCGACGGCGCGTTCGATCGAGCACCAGGTCAGCAGCACGCCGAGGGCAACGATCGGTTCGGGGCGCAGTCCGTTGTTGAACGGAAGCCAGAAAGCGAGGAAGACAAGCGCGCCGGTCCAGAGGGCGAGTCGATTTCCGCGAATGGAGGCGCCCAGCCGAGGCGCAACCTCCCGGCTGATGACGAGCCAGGTGATGATGCCTGCCAACAGAGCAGGCAGACGGACCCAGGGGCTTGCGGTGCTGACGTGGGCCAGGAGTCCGAGGATGTTGTAATACGGCGTTCCGAACGGGGTTTCGGGGACCGCGAACCACCGGAAGTAGTTGGACATGTAGCCCGATTGCTCGGAGGCTCTTGCCATCGTGAACTGGTAGCCGTCGTCGGTGGTGGTAGCGCCGATGAAGTGCCACAGCACCAGAGTTCCGACGACGACCCCGTCGAGGACGGTGAACTTCCACCATCGGGCGGGCAGAAATTTGCGTGTGCCCCGGCCGTCGCGGTTGTCGAGGCGGTGCAGCGCGAAGAGGGACACGAGAGCCGTGAGTGCCCCGAGAATCATGGCGAGAGTCTTGATCACCGACGGGCTCGACGTGAAGCGAGAGTCCGCCTCGATCGAGACGTTCAAACCGGCTGCCGCCGAATCGAGGTCGCTGAAGACGCCGACTACCTGTGGCCGGCTGTCGCCCTCGATGACGCGCGGTTCGGAACCGGTGGCACTGAAGGTGGTTCGGGTCGGCTCGGCGGCGAGCCTGAGTGCGCATCCACTCGGCAGATCAGCGACGGGTGTCGAGAGCAACACTCGATCGCGTAGGACAACGTCGACCCGAGCGGGAGCGTCGGAGGATTCGGGGGAGACAGTGGCAACAAATCCGTAGCGGCGCGCATCGGCGGCACCCGGGGGAGCAGTCGAGACGAGCGTTCCGCCGGTGGCAGCCAACTCACTGATCGACGCGCACGGAATCGATGCCTCCATGCGCAACGGTGTGTACGAGACCAATGGCGCCTCGACGCTTGTCGTCGACCCGGCCTGCGGCCAGTTGACGGCGGCGGTGTCCTGCTCGATCGGCAGGAACGGCACTGATCCGCACAAAACTATGCCGAGGATCGATGCGACAATCGCAACGATCCGTGCTCGGTTCGGTCCGCTGGATCGCTGAGGGGTCGGCAAGGCCGGAGGTGCGGTCGTGGCCACGTCACTGTCTGTCACGACTTTGGACCCTAGCTGTGCGTGACGTGTTTGTTATAAAAGCGCGAGTAATGGGATGGTCGTGTTCCCGGTGTCATTCCTCGGGGTGGGGTTGTCGGCGATCGAGGCGGGGGTGCTGTGCGCGAATTTCACGAGTCCATTCCCCTGAGCCCACTACTGCGGCGGTCGGCGGTCGCATTGTGCGTCGTCCTCGGAATTGTCCTGGTAATTGTCTGCGGGTTCGCGGCAATCGTGGATCGCGACTCGGCGGGCTACGTCGGCGCCGTGTTGTCCGCGGTCCTGTCCTTCGGGTTGGCCGCGTACATGTGGAAGGTGCGCGTGATCATCACCACAGACGTCGAACGAGTGTCGATCGCGCTGTCTCCGGGCTGCGTCAGGTATTTCGGTGGGACGAAGTTGTGTCTGCCACTGCAGTACATATCGGGATGGGCTCCGGAATCGGTTATCGAATGACCGGCCCAGGTATGCGGGTAATTCTCGCATCTCCCGGCGACGGCGTCCGCTTTCGTCTGCATGACGGCCGTGAAATCTCGGTGGCAACACCTCGAAGGGACGAGCTGATCGAACTCGCCCGGCGGCGGGCGCCGGACCTGCAGTGAGCGTTGCAGGTGGACCGGTGAAAAACGGGGTGCGCCTATCCTGGATAATTGACATAAGTTCTGTGTTTCAGGCGCGCTGTTCAGGGCCTGTGATGCCGGACCGGTTTGCTGCCGCTTGCACAGGCACCCCGTTTGCGTACGAGAGGAACTCTCATGCTTGCCCGCACCGACCTGCGTGGTCGTACCCCATCCACGGCCGAACTTCGCGCCGCGCTTCCCCGAGGTGGAGTGGATGTGGACGCGGTACTGCATCAGGTTCGCCCGATGGTCGAAGCCGTCCGTGATCGCGGGGCAGAAGCCGCCCTCGAATTCGGCGAGAAGTTCGACGGCGTTCGTCCGGCTTCGGTTCGTGTACCCGCGGCCGAGCTCGAGCGCGCACTTCGTGAACTCGACCCCGCAGTCAAGGAAGCCCTCGAGGTTGCGATCGAGCGCACCCGCAAGGTGCACGCCGATCAGCGTCGCAAGGACACCGTCACCGAGGTCGTTCCGGGTGGCACGGTCACCGAGCGTTGGGTTCCGGTCGAGCGCGTCGGGCTGTACGTGCCCGGCGGCAATGCCGTGTACCCGTCCAGCGTTGTCATGAACGTCGTGCCGGCTCAGACGGCCGGCGTCGGATCACTTGTTGTCGCCTCGCCGCCCCAAGCCGACTTCGGCGGATTGCCGCACCCGACCATCCTTGCCGCAGCAGCCATGCTCGGCGTCGACGAGGTGTGGGCCGTCGGCGGCGGGCAGGGCGTCGCCCTCCTTACCTACGGCGGAACCGACACCGATGGAACCGAGCTTGTTCCGGTCGACCTCATCACCGGTCCCGGCAACATCTACGTCACTGCCGCCAAGCGTCTGTGCCGCGGACTGGTCGGCATCGACGCGGAAGCCGGTCCCACCGAGATCGCGATCCTCGCCGACCACACCGCTGACCCGGTCCACGTTGCCGCCGATCTCATCAGCCAGGCCGAGCACGACGTGATGGCCGCCAGCGTTCTTGTCACGACCAGCGTCGACTTGGCCGACGCGGTCGACAAGGCTCTGGCTGCGCAGCTCGAGATCACCAAGCATCGCGAGCGCGTCACCACGGCACTGACCGGTAGCCAGTCGGGCACGGTGCTCGTTTCTGATGTTTCCGCTGGTCTGCGCGTCGTCAATGCGTATGCGGCAGAGCACCTCGAGATCCAGACCGAGGATGCAACCGGGGTGGCAGCTCAGGTCACCAGCGCTGGTGCCGTGTTCGTCGGCCCGTGGGCGCCGGTCAGTCTCGGCGACTACTGCGCCGGCTCCAACCACGTTCTGCCGACGGCCGGGTGTGCACGCCACTCCTCCGGTCTGAGTGTGCAGACGTTCCTTCGTGGAATCCACGTGATCGACTACTCCGAGTCTGCACTGAAAGACGTTGCCGGACACGTCATCACGCTCGCCAATGCGGAGGATCTGCCGGCTCACGGCGAGGCTGTGCGTCTGCGATTCGAGGCTCTGCGATGAGTAGTGCTCCTGGAGAGTCGATTTCGGTCGACGCCCTTCCGATTCGCGAGAACCTGCGTGGAAAGTCGGCGTACGGCGCACCGCAGTTGACGGTTCCGGTTCAGCTCAACACGAACGAGAACCCGCATCCGCCGACCCAGGCGCTCATCGACGATGTGGCCGAATCCGTGCGCGAAGCCGCGAAGGAACTGCACCGCTACCCCGACCGTGACGCTGTGGCGTTGCGGACGGATCTGGCGGCGTACCTGGCGAAGCAGACAGGTGTACCGGTCACCGTCGACAATCTGTGGGCGGCAAACGGATCGAACGAGATTCTGCAGCAACTTCTTCAGGCGTTCGCAGGTCCGGGACGTAGCGCGATGGGTTTTGTGCCTTCGTACTCGATGCACCCGATCATCGCCGACGGTACCGATACCGAGTGGGTCGAGGTCTTCCGTCGGGACGACTTCGCACTCGACGTGGATGCTGCCGTCACCGTGATCGCGGAACGTCGACCCGACGTCGTGTTCGTGACCAGCCCCAACAACCCGACCGGACACAGCGTCGGCATTGCAGAACTGCGACGCATCCTCGATGTGGCGCCGGGCATCGTGATCGTGGACGAGGCGTACGCGGAGTTCTCCGCTGCCCCGAGCGCGATGACGCTGATCGACGAGTTCCCGGCCAAGCTGGTTGTGACCCGCACCATGAGCAAGGCTTTCGCGTTTGCCGGTGGCCGACTCGGCTACCTCGCCGCCGCTCCCGCGTTCATCGACGCACTGTTATTGGTGCGCTTGCCTTATCACCTCTCGGTGGTCACGCAGGCGGCGGCACGTGCCGCCCTGCGTCACGCCGACGAGACCCTCGGCAGTGTGCACGCCTTGTCCGCCGAGCGCGATCGCGTGTCGAAGGCGCTGGCGGACACCGGTTTCCGAGTGATTCCCAGTGACGCGAACTTCATCTTGTTCGGACAGTTCACCGACAGTGCACAGGCGTGGAAGGAATACCTCGACCGCGGGGTTCTCATCCGCGACATCGGCATCCCCGGATACCTGCGGGCCACCGTGGGACTCGAAGCCGAGAACGACGCGTTCATCAAGGCCAGTGACGAAATCGCAGGCACCCAGCTGGTCGACACGAATTCAGGAGAGACGGCATGAGCGATCGCATCGCGCGGATCGAACGAACAACTCGGGAATCAAGCATCGTCGTCGAACTGAATCTGGACGGGACCGGCATCGTCGACGTCTCCACCGGCGTTCCGTTCTTCGACCACATGCTCAACGCGTTGGGTACTCACGCCAGCTTCGATCTCGACGTCAAGGCGAAGGGCGACGTCGAGATCGACGCTCACCACACCGTCGAGGACACCGCGATCGTTTTCGGCCAGGCGCTCGGCCAGGCTCTCGGCGACAAGAAGGGCATCCGTCGTTTCGGCGACGCTTTCATCCCGATGGACGAAACGCTGGCGCACGCGTCGGTCGACGTCTCCGGTCGCCCTTACTGCGTGCAGACCGGGGAGCCCGACTACATGGTGCATTCCGTCATCGGCGGGTACCCGGGCGTTCCGTATCACGCGGTGATCAACCGCCACGTGTTCGAGTCGATCGCATTGAATGCACGTATCGCACTGCACGTTCGGGTTCTGTACGGCCGCGATCAGCATCACATCACCGAAGCCGAGTACAAGGCCGTTGCGCGCGCTCTGCGTGAGGCGGTCGAGCCGGATCCGCGCGTGAGTGGCGTGCCGTCGACGAAGGGCACACTGTGAGCGTCCTCTTCACCTATCTGCTGTTCATCGGCGCGGGTATTGCCGTGGGCGGCGCCTACTCGATGTTCAAGGTCAACAAGCTTGCGTCGGGAATCCTTCTGGCGTTGGCGGTTCTGGCGGCGGTAGCGGGCGCACTGCGTCTGTGACGCGAAAAGTGACTGCGTCTGAGACGCGAAAAGTGACTGTGTCTGAGACGCAAGATCCTGCTCCATCGCCGGGGTTGCTTCGCACTCCGGGCATGATCGGTGTCCTGATCATGGCGGCAGCAGCTTTCGGTGGCTGGTCGTTGCTGTTGCCGGTGGTGCCGTTGCTGGTTGCGCAGTCCGGCGGATCGGATGCGCTTGCCGGATCGGTGACCGGTGTCTTCATGGCGGCCACGGTCTTGACGCAACTGCTCGTGCCTCGGTTGTTGCGGACGCAGGGCTACCGGCGCGTGCTGGCGGTCGGGTGTCTGCTCCTCGGTCCACCGTCGTTGGTGCTGTTGATCTCGGCCGACGCCGGCCCCGTCCTGGCGGTTTCCGCGGTGCGAGGAATCGGTTTCGGCATGCTGACGGTCGCCGGCAGCGCGCTCGTGGCCGAGTTGGCGCCCAAACGAATTCTGGGCCGTGCCACCGGTGCCCAGGGAATCGCGATCGCAGCGTCACAAATGGCGGGGCTTCCGCTGGGGCTTGCGATCATGGAACGGTGGTCGGCAATACCGGTGTTCGTTCTCGGTGCGCTGATCCCGGCGCTCGCGCTGGTGGCCATTGCCGGGTTGCCGAAGATCTTCGCCCAGCCGACCGGGGAATCCGTTCGACTGAGTGTGTTCGCCGTCTTGGTTCCGGTGCTCGCTCTGGCGTGTGTGTCCGCCTCGTTCGGCGGATTGTCGTCTCTACTGCCGATCGCAATCTCGGAGCGTGCGGCCGTTGCTGGAGTTGTGTTGGCGACCGCCAGTGGGTCGATGTTGGTCGGCCGGTACTCGGCGGGACTGATCGCCGATCGTCTCGGCAGTGGTCGGACACTCGCGCCGGCATTGGCGTCGTCGACCATCGGATTGGTGCTGTTCGCGATCAACGTCGACGGCGGGTCGACGCCGGTCTTGTTCTGCGCGGCGGTCCTTTTCGGGCTCGGGTTCGGGGCGGTGCAGAACGAATCCTTGGTCATGGCGTTTCAGGCTGCCGGCCCGAGGCAACTCGGATCCGCCAGCGCGATCTGGAACATCGGCTACGACGCCGGCACCGGAATCGGTGCACTGGCGTTGGGATTCGTGGCCACGACTGCCGGCTATGCGTGGGTCTTCGCGGTCTCTGCGGTCGTTGTCGCTCTGCTCCCGGCACTGGCCGCAGGCGGCAAAGTGATCGGCAGCAGGGTTGCCCGATAGAGTTGGGGCATGAGCGCTTCCACGATTGCTGTACTCGATTACGGCTCCGGCAACCTGCATTCGGCTACTCGCGCACTGGCGCGCACCGGGGCGCAGGTGGAGGTGACCAACGACATGAAGGTTGCACTGGCGGCCGACGGTCTCGTGGTGCCCGGCGTCGGCGCGTTCGCGGCCTGCATGGAAGGTCTGCGTGCAGTGCAGGGTGACCGAATCATCGGCAGACGCCTGGCCGGTGGCCGACCGGTGCTGGGCATCTGCGTCGGCATGCAGATTTTGTTCGACCGGGGAGTCGAATTCGGTGTCGAGGCGGAGGGCTGTGGCGAATGGCCCGGCACCGTCGAGAGGCTCCAAGCAGAGGTCCTGCCGCACATGGGCTGGAACACCGTGGAGGCGCCGGAGTCCAGCACCCTGTTCAAGGGCATAGACGCCGATACCCGCTTCTACTTCGTCCACTCCTACGGTGTGCAGAGTTGGGAGCTCGCGCCGTCCGAGCACATTGCACCCCCGAAGCTGACATGGGCCGATCACGGCGGAAAGTTCCTCGCTGCCGTCGAGAACGGTGCGTTGTCGGCAACGCAGTTCCACCCCGAGAAATCCGGTGACGCAGGCGCCGAGTTGCTGAGCAACTGGGTGCAGAGTTTGTGACCGGGGGATCCGGACCGAACCGCGGTGACGATTTCTCCCTCGCCCGTCTGGCGTTGTTCTCGCTCGGCGCCGCTGTGGCTGCGCTGGCGGTCGCAACCGTCGTCATCGTTGTTCTCAAACCATCGCCGGGCGTCGGCCTCGTGATCGGTCTCGTGGGGGTCGTCGCTGCGATTGCGGCAATGGGCGTCGTATCCAAGCGGATGACCCGAAAAGCGTTCGGTGACCCGGAAGACGGTTCGAGGTCCTGACCTACTAGGGTTACCGCACGTGAGCCTGGTCCTTTTGCCTGCTGTAGATGTCGTCAACGGTGAAGCTGTTCGCCTCGTGCAAGGAGAGGCGGGAAGTGAGACCGGTTACGGGTCGCCCCGCGACGCTGCTCTTGCGTGGCAGAACGACGGTGCCGAATGGGTGCATCTTGTCGACCTCGACGCTGCTTTCGGGCGTGGGTCCAACAGTGAACTGTTGGCCGGCGTCATCGGCGACCTGACGGTCAAGGTGGAACTGTCCGGTGGGATCCGCGACGACGCTTCCCTGGAAGCCGCACTGGCCACCGGCTGTGCTCGCGTGAATCTCGGTACTGCCGCTATCGAAGATCCCGAGTGGTGTGCGCGTGCATTGGCCAAGTACGGCGACAAGATCGCTGTCGGCCTCGATGTTCGTCTCGTCGACGGTCAGTACCGCACCCGTGGTCGCGGCTGGGTCACCGACGGCGGCGATCTGTGGGAGACCCTCGCGCGTCTGGACCGTGACGGCTGCACTCGTTACGTCGTCACCGACGTCTCCAAGGACGGCACACTCACCGGTCCCAATCTCGAACTTCTCAGCCAGGTGTGCGCGGTCACCGACGCGCACGTCGTCGCCTCCGGTGGTGTGTCGACCATCGAGGATCTACTCGCCATTTCCAGCCTGGTTGATCAGGGTGTCGAGGGCGCGATCGTGGGCAAGGCATTGTATGCCGGTCGCTTCACTCTCCCCGAAGCACTGGCAGCAGTTTCCGGATAGATTTTCCAGATGACTCCGACGCGTGACCTCGACGAACTTCTCGCGATTGCGGGTCGGCTTCTCGACGGCGTCCACGATCAGTTCGTCTCCGGTGTCGGCGCCCCGAGTGCGGTCCGCAAGGGCTGGGGTGATTTTGCCACCGAGGTCGATCTTGCGCTCGAGAAGCGGTTGACCGCGGAGTTGTTCGAGCAGACCGGCATCGAGGTGCACGGCGAGGAATTCGGCGGTCCCGACGTCGGTTCCGGGCTCGTCTGGGTTCTCGACCCCGTTGACGGTACTTTCAACTACTCGGCCGGATTGCCCACTGCCGGAACGTTGTTGGCGCTTCTCGACGACGGTGTCCCGGTGCTCGGATTGACCTGGCTTCCATTGATCGGTCACACGTACGCGACTCGCGCCGGCGGTCCGTTGTTGGTCAATGGAATCGCCGTACCGCCGCTGGAGCCAACCGATCTGGCGTCGTCGATCGTCGGCTTGGGTGCGCTCAACGTCAACAGTCGAGGGCGGATCCCCGGCAGTTTCCGTCTCGACCTCCTCGCCGAGATCAGCAAGGTGTCCTCGCGGATCCGGATTCACGGTTCAACCGGAGTCGATCTGGCCTTCACCGCGGCCGGCATCCTGGGCGGTGCGATCGTCTACGGCCGCAACGCGTGGGACAACGCGGCCGGGGTCGCGCTCGTTCGCGGTGCGGGCGGGGTGGTCACCGACCTGGCCGGCCGCCCGTGGACCGTAGAATCGGAGTCGGTGCTCGCTGCCGCTCCGGGCATCCACGGTGAGATTCTCGATATCCTCAACGCGCTCGGTGATCCGCGCGCTTCGTCCTCAGGAGGACCACAGTCATGACCCTCGCAGTTCGTGTGATTCCGTGCCTCGACGTCGACGCCGGGCGAGTGGTCAAGGGTGTCAATTTCGAGAATCTTCGCGACGCCGGAGATCCGGTGGAACTCGCGGCAGCGTACGACGCTCAGGGCGCCGACGAACTGACCTTCCTGGACGTGACCGCCTCCACGTCGGATCGCGGCACGATGCTCGACGTCGTAAGTCGCACTGCCGAGCAGGTTTTCATTCCTCTGACCGTTGGCGGTGGAGTGCGCACGGTCGCGGATGTCGATCGTCTGCTGCGTGCCGGTGCCGACAAGGTCAGCGTCAACACCGCGGCGATTGCGCGCCCGGAACTGCTGAAGGAACTGAGTGAGCGATTCGGCTCGCAGTGCATCGTCCTCTCGGTCGATGCCCGCACCGTTCCCCAAGGGCAGCCGGACACACCGTCGGGGTGGGAGGTCACCACGCACGGGGGCAAGCGCGGCACCGGGATCGACGCTGTCGAGTGGGCCGAGCGTGGTGCAGAGTTGGGAGTGGGGGAGATCCTGCTCAACTCGATGGATGCCGACGGCACCAAGGCCGGCTTCGACCTTCTGATGATCCGCGCTGTCCGTGCAGCGGTCCACGTACCGGTGATCGCCAGTGGCGGTGCCGGCCTGGTCGAGCACTTCGCCCCGGCTGTCGAAGCGGGCGCAGACGCAGTTCTCGCAGCAAGTGTCTTCCACTTCGGCGATCTGAGCATCCCGGAGGTCAAGGATGCGATGCGTGCCGAGGGGATCGTCGTTCGCTAGGCGTTCTCGGCGCGGATTCCGTCGAACATGAGGCGGCTGATGGCTTGGTTCAACGCCGTGCAGTCGACGGACGAACCGGCTCGCAATCCTTGAATCGCACTTGCCAGCATCATGCCGTTGACGGCGTGGGCAGTGTTGTCGACATCGAGGTCGGCGCGTAGATAGCCGCATTCGACTCCGTGGTGCAGGTACGCCGCGGTCAACGATGCCGACTGGTCGAGTAGATCGAGCATCCGGCCCGTCAGATCGGCGTCGACGCCCGTCGTCTCGAACAGCAGAACCCGCGGGATGCGGGGGTCGTCGAAGAAGATGCGGGGGAGCGCCTCGGCGATCCGTCCCACCTGGGCGCGGTACTCGTCCAGTGTGCTGGCGGCGTCGGGAGCATTCTCGGTGGCCAGTGCGCTGATGATCTTTGCGACGAGGTCGTCGATGACGTGATCGATGATGTCGCGCTTGTTCTCGAAGTACCGGTAGAAGGTCCATGGCCGATTCCGAGAGTTGTTGCGATGTCGGCAATTCCGGTTGCGTGATAGCCGCGCTGGGCGAAGCACTCGAATGATGCGTCGATGATCTCGCGGCGCAATTCCGCCTTTTTTCGTTCCGCTCTGGTCATGGCCTTCGTCACATCAGGAATGATACCGTTCTCAATAACGGAATGACGTGTCAGTTTCTGATGTGCAGTTTTTCTGATGTGCAGTTCACGAGAGGGATTCTCCGATGGCAGTGCAGTACGACGCAGTAGTAGTGGGGGCGGGCTTCGGCGGAATGGGTGCGGCCATTCAACTCAAGCGGCTGGGCCTGAACAACCTGGCGATCCTCGAGCGCGAGGACGATCTGGGTGGAACCTGGCACGTCAACCGCTATCCCGGTCTGGCTGTCGACATCGCGTCGGTCACCTACTCGTATTCGTTCGAGCCCAATCCGAACTGGTCCAGGCTTTTCGCACCGGGCGCGGAACTGAAGAAGTACGCCGATCACGTCGCGGACAAGTACGATCTGCGGAAGCACATGACGTTCGGTGCCGTGGTCAACGGAGCCCGCTGGGACGAGGATTCCTCGCACTGGGTCGTATCCGTCGAAGCCGCGCCGGATATCACTGCCAAGTACCTCCTGACTGCGACGGGTTTCCTCTCGCAACCGCATCGGCCCGACATCTCCGGTATCGACGACTTTGCCGGCAAGATCATCCACACCACGGCCTGGGACGATTCCTACGATCTGTCCGGCACCAAGACCGCAATCATCGGAACCGGCGCCACCGCTGTGCAGTTGATCCCCGAGGTGGCGCGGCAGGCCGCAGAGTTGACCGTCTACCAGCGCACGCCGATCTGGGTGGTTCCCAAGATCGACGTCCCCATTCCGAATGCAGTGCAGAAGCTGTTCTCGCGTATTCCGCTCACCCAGCGAATCGCGCGCGCTGTCAGTTCGTCGATCCTAGAAATAATCATGGTCAGCGCGGTCCTGCACTACAAGCAGGTCAAACTGTTGAACAAGGGTGCGGCGGCCGCATCACGTGCGTTTCTGCGGTCCCAGGTCAGCGACGCCAGCCTTCGCAAACAACTCACACCGGACTACGACTTCGGGTGCAAGCGTCCCACATTTTCCAACAGCTACTTCCGTACGTTCACCAAGGACAACGTGCATCTCGAAACGACGCCGATCGACCACATCGCTGCCGACGGAATCGTCACCGCCGACGGTCGCAAGACCGAGATCGACACCTTGGTGCTGGCAACGGGATTCAACCTCTGGGATGTGAATTTTCCAGCCATCGAGGTTATCGGTCGCGAGGGACGAAACCTCGGTAAGTGGTGGCGCGACAACCGTTTCCAGGCCTACGAAGGGGTCGCGGTTCCGTATTTCCCCAATTTCCTCACGCTCGCCAGTCCGTACTCGTACAGCGGGTTGTCCTACTTCACGACGATCGAATCCCAGATGCAGCACATGGATCGACTGTTCGGCGAGGTGAAACGGCGCGGCGCCGAAACATTCGAGGTCACCGAAACTGCCAACGCCGAGTTTCTCGACCGGATGACCGAGAACCTGGCGGACTCTGTCTTCTACGGCGGTAGTTGCCAGACTGCACGAAGCTATTACTTCAATCAGCACGGCGAGGCTGCGATTCTGCGGCCCACGTCGACACGGAATGCGTTCGTCGAAGCGAAACGCTTTCCGCTCGAGGACTATTCGATCGTCTAGGCGGGCTTGTCCCGCGTTCGGCTATCTTGCCGAGCTGACTCCGGTCGGAACCGATATCACGGGATAGCGGTTCTGCCGGTTCAGTCGGGAAGAGACCGAGCTGTGTATCAGTCGGCTCACCGCAGAGGCAGCGCCTTTTCGCGGTGAGCCGATCACGATGGTGAAGGCGTCGTACTTGTCCGCGGTCGCGAGGATGACACCGGCCGGGTCGCCGTAGGTGCAGTCGTAGGTCCAGGTGTCCGTGTGCGAGGCAAGTGTCGAGGTTGTCTGCTCACGTTGGGACGCCATCTCGTCGTGCAGACGCGTTTCGAATTCTGGTGAGTCGGTTTCGACAGGTAGGTCCTCGGACGTGATGCAGTGAACGACGTGGAGTGCTGAATCCTCCTTGGCGGCAAGCGTCAGTGCGTAGCTGAGTACATTCTTGCTGGTAGCACCTGGGCCGATGCCGAGAACGACGTGGCGGGTTCGGACGCGATCGGTACTCGGGTTCACGATATGGCAGGTGTACTCCGGGTGTGGGCCGTCATGACGTTGATGGTTCATGTCGGATCTTCTTCCACGGTGACAGCGAAGGAACTTCCATTCTACGGCGAACAAGCAGGGGAATTCCACGGAAGTCACAGGTGGAAGGTATAAACGTCATATGAGCCTTGATCCCGCAATCGCGGCGAAGCTGAAGCGAAACGACGCCGGACTGTTCAGCGCGGTTGCGCAGGAGAAGTCGACCGGTGATGTGCTGATGGTCGCGTGGATGGACGACGAAGCGCTCGCGCGAACACTGGAAACCCGTAAGGGGACGTACTATTCGCGCTCGCGGCAGCAGTACTGGGTCAAGGGAGAGACCTCCGGGCACACCCAGTACGTGCACGAGGTGCGCCTCGACTGTGACGGCGATTCCGTCTTGCTGATCGTCGATCAGGAGGGCGCCGCGTGCCACACCGGCACTCACACGTGTTTCGACACCGACGTCCTGCTCGCTGCTGAGCAGTGACGCGAGATGGCCACTGACAAGACTCCACAACCGCTCGATTACTCGTTCACCGCTCCCATCGAGAAAGACGGTGCGTTCGCAACGTTCTTGACCGTGCCCGGCTCGGCGGAACTTCTGGGAACCAGACGCGCTGTGAAGGTGGTCGGGACCCTCGATGGTGAGCATCCCTTCGAGGCGACGCTGATGCCCTCCGGCGACGGACCTCACTGGCTTCCGCTGCGCGTGGCGCTGTGCAAGGCGATCGGCAAGAGCGCCGCTGGAGAAGAGGTAGCGGTACATCTACAGCAGCGCCTGAGCTGAAAGTTTCGCTCGAACCGAGGAGTCTCATGGTCGACACAGCAGTTGATTCGTTGCAGTTGGTGGCGCGAGAACTGGGCCCGTTCGGCGGAGACGAGGGGAAAACGCGCATGCTGCGCATGTCGCGGACTCTCGCGGCACCAATAGGCACGGTCTGGGCGGCGATCACCGAGTTCGACCGCATTCGCCAATGGTTCATGCCGGTCGCGGGAGAAGCCATGATCGGCGGCCACTATCAGCTCGAGGGCAACGCCGGCGGCGAGATTTTGGCGTGCGAAGCTCCTCGAACTCTTCGCATCACCTGGGAATATGGCGGCGATGTGAGCTATGTGACTGTAAATCTCGCCGAAAAGGGCAGTGGTGCAACGCTGTTCGATTTCGAACATGCCGCGGACGTGGAGCCGGATCGGTGGGCCGAGTACGGTCCAGGTGCCGTCGGCGTCGGGTGGGACATGGGACTGCTCGGGTTGGCTCGACACGTGGAACTGGGGATCGCGACGCCACTCGAGACACCCGAGTGGTCGGCGAGCGACGAGGCCAAGGCATTCATCGCGGGAAGCAGTGAACTGTGGGCCGAAGCTGCGATCGCATCGGGCGATGACCCAGATGCGGCTGCAGCCGCCGCTGCTCGCACGACCGCTGCATACACCGGGTAGATCACCTCTACGAGGACTAACATCGGATTAGTCTGGTTGTTGCGGGACTTCCGCGCCACGAGCGGAGACGACGATGGTGTATCGGCTCATCGAAGTAGTAACGGTGTTCGTTCACTTCGGGTTTGTCCTCTATGTGGTGCTGGGTGGGTTCGTGGCGTGGAAGTGGCGTCGTACCATCGGTTTCCACCTACTTGCAGTCGTCTGGGGAGCCGGTTCGATAGCGGTCGGATATGACTGCCCGCTGACCAATCTCGAGAACTGGGCCCGCCGGATGGCCGGGATCGCGGAGTTGCCGTCCACCGGATTCATCTCGCACTACATCACCGGCGTGTTCTATCCGGCGAGTATCGAAGGCCTTGTACAGGCGCTCGCGGCGACAGTGGTTGTCGGATCCTGGGTCGGATACGTGCTGCTCGGACGGCATGCGAAGGGTGAGGTCAAAGCCTCTTCAGCGACCTGATTCCGTACAAACGATCCCAGCCGTTTCCGAATGGAAACGACTGGGAGGTGCTACCAGGATTTACGCGCGAGTCAGGGCTACCACCGGGATTGTGCGGATCCCAGCGGTCTTCTCCGCGTATTCGGCAAATCCCGGGTATCGACTGGCCTGCTCGTCGTAGATGCGGTCACGCTTCTCGCCGGTTACTTCGCTGACGGAGACCGGGTATGTTTCGGTGCCGATCTCGACCTCTGCCTGGTCGGTGGCAACGAGGTTGTAGTACCAGTCGGGATTGGTCGGGGCACCGGCCTTGGATGCAAAAACGTAGATGGTCTTCGGATCCTGCTCGTCTGCCAGATACATCATGGGACTCACGAAATCGCGTCCGGATTTGCGTCCTGTGTGGTGGACCAACACCATGGGCGCACCTTCGAAGGGGCCACCTACCTTGCCCTCGTTCTCCCGAAATTCCGCAATGATTCCTGCGTTCCAGTCGTCGGTACTCATCGTTGTCTCCCGGTCTGCGAGTGGCGAAGGGCTCTGCCGCCAAGCTTTGCACAACTGGTGAATCGACGAGAGGTCATCTTCGGCGTCCAGCATGATCTACTATCTACGTATGAACGCAGATAGTGGTGTTTGTCGCCGCAAGCTTCCCGATGATCAAGTCGACCTCGTCGTCGAGGTGTTCCGCATGCTGGCCGACGCAACCCGTGTGCAGGTCTTGTGGGCATTGGTCGACCGCGAGTGCTCGGTGAACGAACTGGCGGAACGCGTCGGCAAGCCGGCGCCCTCGGTGTCGCAGCACCTGGCGAAATTGCGCATGGCAAGGTTGGTACGAACCCGCCGCGATGGTACGACGGTGTTCTATCGCCTGGAGAACGACCATGTGCGCCAACTGGTTACGGACGCGGTCTTCAATGCGGAGCATGCCGGACCCGGATTGCCGGGGCATCACCGTAGTGAAGGTGAGCTTCGGGAGATACACCCGGAGCGCTCGGCGAACGTCGATCGGACCGATCAAGAAGAAGGTGCGTCGTGACGCACGAACCCAAGACGTCCCACGGCCACGGCCACCCCCATGGCCACGGGCCGAAGGGATTTCGATCGGCAGTCCGCGAAGTGTTCTCGCCGCACAGTCACGACGCTGCCGACAGTGTCGACGACGCATTGGAATCGAGCGCAATCGGCATCCGGGCGGTCAAGATCAGTCTTGTCGCGCTCGGAGTCACCGCAGTTGCTCAGGTTGCGATCGTGGCGATCTCGGGTTCGGTGGCGCTGCTGGCGGACACCATTCACAACTTCTCCGACGCGCTCACGGCAGTCCCACTCTGGATTGCCTTCGCGCTCGGTCGGCGCGCTGCGACCAGGCGCTATACCTATGGTTTCGGGCGTGCGGAGGATTTGGCCGGACTGTTCGTGCTCGCCATGATCGCACTGTCGGCAGTGATCGCCGGTGTCGAGGCGGTGAGGCGATTGATCAACCCGGTCGAGATCGAGCACCTCGGTTGGGTAGCGGCGGCAGGTTTGATCGGTTTCATCGGAAACGAATTGGTGGCGTTGTATCGGATCAGGGTCGGCGGGCAAATCGGTTCAGCGGCCCTGGTGGCCGATGGATTGCATGCTCGGACCGACGGATTCACTTCGCTCGCAGTCCTTCTGGGGGCGGGGGGAGTTGCGCTGGGTTTCCCGTTGGCAGATCCGATCATCGGCCTTGTCATCACCGTTGCCATCGTGGCGGTGCTCAGGACTGCAGCGCGAGACGTCTTCCGGAGGTTGATGGACGGCGTCGAACCTGAGTTGGTGGACGACGCAGAGCATGCATTGATGCACGAACCTGGAGTCCTCAGTGTTCGTGATCTGAAGATGCGGTGGATCGGACACCGACTGCATGCCGATGCAGAACTCGACATCGATCCCCGGGCAACACTTGCCGAAGCTCATGCGATTGCACACAGCGCCGAGCATTCGCTCACTCACGCGGTGCCCAAACTCGCTACTGCCTTGGTGCATGCGTACCCGGCGCATGACGCGGCCAACTCCGAAGTCTGATACCGGCCGCCTTCCCGGTGATCTGTGCTTGATGTCAAGCGCAGGCGGCTTCCCAGGCGAAACCGTCTGGGTCTGTGAAGGTTTCAGACGCGCCGGCAACGGTCAGATGGTGTGATCCGGTGCCTTCCGGAGCAACCCCGGCATCCTTTGCCAAAGCGCGGCGACCATACAGTGCGAGTGTCACATTGTTTGCTGCACTGGTGAATTCGACGTACTTGCGACCGAAGCTCTTGGACACCTCGAGTCCGCGGTCGAGGTAGAACTGCTTGCTGGCCTTGACGTCTTCGGCGCCGAGCAGCAGCACGAGGCTGTCGATCGTGCGGGTGGCCGGCCCGTCGTTCTTCTTCGACGACGTGGCGATCTTCCAGATCGAACCGTCTGGAGCCTGGACGACTCCGCCGTATCCCCAGAGGGATTTCTTCACAGGCTTCAAGGCGGTGGCACCGGCTGCGAGTGCTGCGCCGACGAAGGCGTCGACGATGTTCGGTTGGGAGACGACGAGCGAAAGGGTGTACCCACGAAACCCTGTTGTCGGTTCGTTCGATTCGCGTAGCTGGATTCGATCTCCGACGCCGAGAGCGTTGTAGAAGGCTTCGGCTGCCGCGAGGTCGGGAACGTCGAGTATCACGGATTTCGCGGTGGTCATCTGGGCGCTCCCTGCTGATGTGTGGATTGGCGATTTGTGGTCGGAAGTGGACTTCTGTGGTGTGTTCATGTGTTTCAACGTAATTGCGGGTCCCGTGGCTGTGCTTCTCGATTTCTGATCGGTTTGCTGAGACTGCTTGCAAGGTGCAGCACTCACGCAGGCCTTAGGTGGGCGATTTGTCGTGAATATCCTGTTCAGCCGATGTTTTCTCGATAGGCTGGTGAGCGCTGATCGGACGTACCTCACGCCACCATGGAACGGGGAAACCAGTGATCGCACTGCGAGGAAAGTCGTTAGCCGCAGCAGTAGTGGTGTCCATGACGATGGCGTTGGCCGCGTGTACCTCCGGTGAATCGGCGCCCGAGGTGGGCGGCAATTACGGCTCTGGCGGAACCGCCGTCGACTATCGGGAGCCGGTGAAACTGAGTAGCCGAGATGGTGTTCTCGAGGTGCGCTTGTCCGCTCATCAGGGAGTGATTCCGCTCGATACCGCTTCGGCGCCCGTGTCGAATTTTCTGCTCTTCGGGTACGAGGTCATCCGCGGTACGGCGTCGGACGGATCGACCTCGGCGAGTGACGTCTATCCGGCGCCGACTCTCCGCGTCAATCCCGGAGAGCGATTGATCATTCATTACGACAACGATTTGCAGGATCTCACGATCCAGGACTTCTACGATCCGGCATTCACACCGGCGGGCGGGGACGTGCCGATCTATCCGCCGGCGCTGACGTCGGCTCCGCTGAATCTGCACACGCACGGAGTGCACGTGAGTCCGGACGGCAATGCGGACAACGTGTTGCTCAACATTCCAGCCGGCCAGGGAAACGTGTACGACTACGCGATTCCGGGGACGATGCCGAACGGTCTGTACTGGTATCACAGTCACCGGCACACCCTCACTGCGCAGCAGACTTACATGGGCCTGGCCGGGCTACTGGAAATCGGCCGGCCGGACGGCAATCTGCCTGTCGTGACGGCAAACGACGTTCCGATTCGCGATATGGCACTGCAGTACAACTTCGTATTCGACCGCAAAGGAAAGGGCCGACAGCTCAACGACGCGAACTGGCCCCAATTCGTCAGTACGTTGACGCCATCCGCCGGTACGGAACTAGCCGACGGGACGTACCGTCCGAGCCTTGCTCCGGTGAATTTCTCGGACACCACCGAGGGTGCGCAGTATTTCACCAACTGGTACACCGGACCGTTGTCCCCGGCCAATCATCGTGGACAGAATCAATTCGTTCCAGGCAATCTGCAGAGCTTCGTGGGTGAATCGACGACTGTACCGGCCGATCCTTCACTGCCGGACAACCAACGCGATGTGCAGTACACCGTGAACGGTCAGTTCCAGCCGTCGCTGAAACTGAAGCCGGGGCAGACCGAGATCTGGGTGCTTGCCAACATCAGCGACTTTGCCTACATGCCGGTCACGTTGACGGAAACCGCAACCGGCGCCCATCCGAAGTTCGCCATCGTAGGGCAGGACGGAAACCCGTTCGACGAGGTCAGGCCACCCGTGGACGGGGACGGAACCAGGCTGGTGATTCCGCCGGCCTCGCGATACGCAATCGCAGTGACGATGCCGGAGTCCGGCGATCTGGTGCTGGAGATGCCTCCGCTCGAAGGTGCGAAGCCGGTGAGCAATCCAGGCATTCTCTACACCAACAACGGTACCGACAATCCGCCCGCCGAACTCGGAACCGTCACCGTCGACCCGTCGGTGATCAGTTACGCGGACGGATTCTTCACGTTCCCGACTCAGCAGTTGATCCGTGCGACGCCAGACGAGGGTGAAGGAAAGACGACTCCCTTCGAGTTCGGACAGAAGCTCGATACCTACACCTCGTTCGTGGATACCGCAGCGATGACGCCCGACGTGACCCGCAATCTCACAGTGTCCGGTGGGTTCGGAAACGAGAAGGCCAGCAACAGCGATCCGAAGGCCTTCACCTACGAATTCGCCGACAACACGTTCCCCAACATTCCGCTGATTCAACCGCGACTGAATTCCGTTGAGGAATGGAAGATCACGAACCTCAACAACGACGAACACCCGATGCATATTCACGTCAACGACTTCCAGGTAACGGAAGTTGTGGATCCCGTCGCAGGTACCACGACGGGCGTTCAGCCCTGGGGAATCGACAACGTGAACGTGCCGGCGCCGGTGACGGACGAGAACGAGAATGCGCTGGAACCAGCATCGGTGACGTTGCGGACGAAGTTCACCGAGTACACCGGAACCTTTGTGATTCACTGCCACCGACTCAATCACGAGGACAACGGTTTGATGGCGACTGTCAACGTGATTCCCGAGGTATCGACATATGCCGTCGCGATACCTGGTTCGGCCGGCGTGCCCGCCAAGGTGCAGATATTCGATGCCAACGGCGACAAACTGATCACTGCTGTGACGCCCTTCCCGTCGTTCGAAGGCACGCCGAGTGTTGCGATGGCGGACGTGAATGGAGACATGGTGCTTGATCTGGTCACTGGAACAGGAGCAGGCTCGGCTCCGGAAGTGGTGGCGTACAACGCAGTCGGCGGCGTGCCGTTCACCGACGAGTTGGCAAGATTTGCCCCCTTCGATGTGGGTTTTCGTGGCGGAGTGAACATCGGCGGCGTCGATATCGACGGAAACGCACTGGCGGACAACATCATCGTTGCCTCGGGCCCAGGGATGGAGTCGCAGGTCAAGATTTACTCCACCGATCTTCCGGCGGACAAGAGGTCCGCACCCGCAGAATTCGGTTCGTTCTCGCCGTACCCGGGATCGAGTAGCGGAGTCACGTTCGCAACCGGAATGGTTGACAGTCAGTCCGGTCGAGCGAGCATCGTGACCGCACCGGGTGCGGGCGAGGAGCCGTTGATCAAGACGTTCCGCTACGACCTGTACGAACCGACGGCGGCTGCGCAGGGCGGCTCCGATGAACACGCAGGTCATACGGCTGGTCCTGTAATGACGTCGCAGTTCTTGGCATTCGATCAGGGCTACCGCGACGGGGTGTCTCTGTCGACGGGTTGGGTGGCCGGCGCCGAGGGCGGCGCAAAGTCGATAGTGGCAGGCATGCTCGGAGGAGAAGGATCAATCCGCGTCTTCTCGAGTGGATCCAGGCTCGACGGTGCACCCGAGATGTACCTCGAGAGTCCAGATCACCATTCGACGGACGTGGCATTTCGGGAGGTTGCAGCTTTCGACCCGTTCACCGCTCCAGAGTCGGGTGTGGGAGTGGCCACGACGAGCACGACTACCGGCGCGGATCTCCTCGTCAGCGGCAGCAACGGAACGGGTGCCGAAGTTCGGAAATTCACTCTCGGTCGTGCCGATCCGTCTGCGACCACATTGACACCGACGCTTGTGGGAACGCTGCCGCCCTATCCCGTCGGCGGGGGAGTTCTGCCGCTCGGCGGCCGATGATCCGGTTTTGAGAGTTGCTGAAAGTAGTTTCATATCACCGTGTCTCGAGCCTTCCTGTTCTCGAAGTTGTCCGTTTTGTCTCTGGTTATCGAAAGTGTGTTCGATTAAACTTTCGGTATGGACAGTCGGGGAGCGTGGCAGCTGGATGGCGAGGACCTCAAGGGTGAGGTTCTGGATCTGGTGCGTGTCCGGCACGAGTTGCAGTCGCGGATGGTGTTGTTGATCGTGGAGATGTTTTCCCGGGAGGTTCTCGGTGGGAAGGGTTTTCGGGCGATCGCGCAGTGGTTGCATGGTTCGACGAATTTGGAGATCGGTGAGTGCAGTCTGTTGGTCGGGTTGGCGAGGTTGTTGATGCTCGAGCCTGTTGTGGGCGATGCGTTTCACCGTGGTGACGTGGATGCGTTGAAAGCCCGTCAGGTGGCGTCGTTTTGTCAGCATCCACCGAAGAACATGACCCTGGCGGATGTGGACAAGGCTCGCGGGATTCTGTTGGGGTTGGCGTCGCAGAACATTGCCGATTGTGATGCGGTGCGGGCGGCGATCCGGCGGATCGAGAAGCAGTACGGCAAGCGTGAGGACGGCGTTCCGGTGGGTGAGGATTCGGAGCGTAACGAGTCCTACGCCTCGAAAGGTTTGTACGGGCGGGTGACCGTGAAGGGTGATCTGGATGCGGTGAACGGGGCACGTCTGATCACGTTGCTGTCGAGTCTGTCTGCGCCGACGCCGGAGAAGGACGGCGTCAAGGACACGCGTACTCCGGCGCTGCGGCGGGCGGATGGGTTCTGCGAATTGTTGCGGCGGTACGAGCGGGCGGGGCTGGGTCCGATCGAGGGCGGGGTGAAACCGCACATCACGGTCACCGCCAGCGCAAAAGACATGACAGACCTCAAAGCATTGAAGGATCTACTGCCGTCGACTCAGGAACTGGGTTTCGCGTGGACGGATTGGGTAGGTCCGATCAGTATCGATACTGCCCGGATGCTGGCGTGCGACTGCACGGTCACCCGGATTTTGTTGGACGAGAATGGTGTTCCGCTCGACTGCGGTAAGGAAGCGCGAACAGCGACGGTGCCCCAGCGGCGGGCGTTGGCGGTTCGTGATGGCGGGTGCGCGTTTCCGGGATGCGGGACACCATCGGGGTGGTGCGATGCTCATCATATTGTTCACTGGAATGTTGGTGGCCCAACAGATCTCGACAACCTGATCTTGTTGTGCGGCCATCACCACCGGACACTGCACCACACCGAATGGCGGGTGGAGATCGGTCCGGATCGCAAATCGGTGTTCTATCCACCGATGTCGATCGATCCGTTCCAGCAGCCGATCGGCGGGAACAGCCCACCAACGGCCGCGTGAACGGACATAACTGAAAATGCCAGCGTATGCACCGGGGAAGAATCATGCCCCGTTACATGCGCTGGCTTTTCGTGTTCCGGAGAGTTCAGGGCAGCGACCAGAACTGAGTAGTCACGAGGTAGAAGACGATAACCCAGAACAAGGTCACAGCGGCGACGATTGCCACCCCTTGTGCGTTGGTTTTTGCGACAGGAATCCCCGGAGGCGGACGCAGCCAACGGCGCAGGAGTCGATTCACGTAGTACGGCATCGTGAAGAAACTCATGATGAAGCTCGACAGCAGATTGCCGATCAACAATCCGAGCCAGAGTGGCAGCTTCAGCGGTGACAGCGCCAAAGTAAGCAAGACGACAGTCGGGTAGAGACCGACCCAGACCGCGATCGAGGTTTTTGTCTCCGAAGGTGGAGGGGCCTCGTTTCCGTTCTCGTCGAAGGCAAACCAACTGCCGAACGAATTGTCCACGGTTCGCAGTTCGAAGTCGTGAAACTTGCGGCCCTCGGCGAGGAGTTGTTGTCGCTCAGGGGAAGTCAGCCACGTATCGAGGTGGGCAGCATTGTCGAAGCGATACAGCAGGGTCCATTCATCCTGCACACCGTCGACGGGGCGAAACAGTTCGGTGCCGCGGAATCCGTCGAAAGCACTCTCCACCTCCCGAAGGCGATCCTGCCAGGCAAGGAACTCGTCGATGCTGTCGTCACCGACTCGGTGCGTCACTACGACGGTCAGCAGTGGGTCCGGAGGCCTGATCCCACCGCTCACTACCTGCTGCGTGGCCGGGCCGTCGAAGTACTGACGCCCGCTGTCGAGGTAGTTCTGCCTCGTCGCGCTGTTGATCCACGCTTGAACATGAGCGATGGAGTCGAAGCGGTACACGATCACCCAATCAGGTTGGGTGGGCGTCGGAGCAGCGATTTCTGCCCCGAGGAAGCCTGCATAATCTGCGGCGGCTCGGTTGAGATCTTTCTGCCAGACCTCGAATTCTTTCTCCAGTCCGGCACGCACTCGCTGGCCGATGATGACCGTCGCGGCGCTGTCCGCCGACGTGTTCGCGGTCATCGGTTCAGGCCTGAGTAGATGCGTTCCGGGGTGAGCGGTAGTGACCGGAATCGTGACCCGGTTGCATCCTGCAGTGCGTTCGCCAATGCAGGGGCAACCGGATTGATGCAGCACTCCGCCATGCCCTTGGAGCGGAGTGGGCCGACGGAGTCTGATGACTCGACGAGGATCACCTCCGTGCGTGGGATATCTGCATATGTCGGGATCCGATAGTTACGTAGATTCGGGTTCATCATCGCGCCGTTTGCGTCTACGTGGAAGTTCTCGGTGAGTGCGAAGCCGATGCCCTGGGCGACGCCACCTTCGATCTGTCCCCGCACCTGCGCTGGATTGATGATCACCCCAGCGTCGGTGGCTTGGACGCTGTAGAGAATGCGGATCTCGCCGGTGATGCGATGGACGGCAATCCGGAAGCCATGAGTGTTGGACACCACGCTGCGCGGAGATCCGTATGCCTTCCGCGCCTCGGTGAATCGGATCCCGCGCGGGCGTGCGGCCTCGAGTATCTCTTGCAGTGTTAATCGAGTACTACCGCAGACGATCTTGTCGTCGTCCATCGAGCACTGGTCAATCGACACGCCGGTGTGGTGCGCGGCGAAGGCAAGTAGGCGATCGCGGAGCGCATTCGACGCGCGAAGTACCGCGTTCCCAGCGACAAACAGGCCGGCGCTGGCGAAAGCGCCTGTGTCGAAACCGGCTCGGTCGGTGTCCGACTGAATGATTCGTACACGTGACGGTGTTGTGCCCAGCTGATTCGCGGCGATCTGCACGTGGGCGGTAGAAGTACCCTCACCGAATTCGACTGTGCCGATAGCAAGTTCGTATACACAGTCTTCGCCGAGGGTGAGCCAAGCCTCGGAAATGTGCTCGGTGGGTGGCGCGGTCTCATGTAGTGAACTGGCGGTACCGGTGCCGATCAGCCAATCGTCTCCGAGTGAGGGAACCGGTTGGCGCTTCAACGCGGTGTCGATCAGATCGATGCATTGCCCCAGTCCGTCTTCGGTGAAGATCACGTCGTCGGGGCCGTCTTCGAGTGCGATCAGCGAGTCGCCTGGTCGTACGATATTGCGTCGACGCAGTTCGAGCGGATCCATGTTCAGCGCGATGGCCAATTCGGTCATGGCCGATTCCACGGCAAAGGCCGGTTGCGTCATCCCGTACCCACGTAGAGCGCCGCTCGGAACATTGTTGGTGTACACGGAATACGCATCGAACTTCTTGTTGGCGCAGCGGTAGAGCGAGACCGCCGCGCCGCCGGCAAAGAGTGTCTCTCCACCGTGGTTTCCGTACGCACCGGTGTTCGAGATGTTTCGGTACTGAAAGGCTGTGAGGGTTCCGTCCGACTTGGCACCGAGCTTGATCGTGAGCTTCATCGGATGACGCGGCGACGCGGTGGTGAACTCTTCTTCTCGGGTGAACTCGAGGCAGACGGGACGACCGGTGTCGAGGGTGGCGAGCGCCACCAGATCCTCGCTGATCACTTCCTGTTTTCCTCCGAACCCGCCGCCCACGCGTTTGCAGAACACGCGTAGCTGATCCGGGCGGAGGTCGAAGAGATGGGCGAGTTTGACCTTGGCGATGGAGGGGGACTGCGAACTTGTGCGAACGTGGAGGCGTCCGTCTTCCATCCAGGAGATCGAACCGTGCGTCTCGAGGTGCGCATGCTGAACCCGCGGCGAGAAGTAGGTGCCTTCGTGGATGACGTCGGCCTCGGCGAACCCGGCCTCGACGTCGCCCACATGACCGTGAAGTTCGAGCAGGATGTTGTGCTCGGGATCCCGAACAAAGGGATCGTCGGATCCGTGCAGGGCTGGGGCGCCGTCGGCCATGGCCTCTTCCGGATCGAACACCGAAGGCAGGATCTCGTAATCGACCTTCACCTTCCGACGGCCTTCTTCCGCAGCGACGACGGAGTCGGCGAGGACGGCCACTACACGCTGACCCACGAACCGCACGACGTTGTCGAGGATGTACGTGTCGTCCGGATCAACAAGGTGGTCGGTATGAATTGCCGTTGTGAAGAGCTTGCGCGGCACGTCTTTCCAGGTGTAGACGCGATGGACACCGGGGACGGCGAGCGCCTCGGTGGTGTCGATGGAAGTGATGCGTGCATGTGCGTGCGGCGAGTGCAGCACTTTCAGGTGCAGCATGCCGTCGATGGCGGTGTCCATAGTGTATTCGGCTCGGCCGGTCACCACGTCGGTGGCCGCCGGCGCCCCGACGCTGGTTCCGACGGCCTGTCCCGGGAGGGCAACTTCGACAGCACCGACACCGTTGACCGCGTCTTCGATGGATCGGTAACCGGTGCAGCGGCACAGGTTTCCCTTGAGCGCTCGCGGCAAGTCTTCTTTCTGCGCGTCGGTGAGCGCCGCCGAGGTCATGATCATCCCGGCGGTGCAGAACCCACACTGAAAGCCGGGTGCATCCCGGAACTGCTGCTGAATCGGATGGAGATCTTCGGGCGTGCCGAGTCCCTCGATCGTGGTTACCGCGCGACCGTCGGCGCGAAAGGCGGGCGTGATGCAGCTGTGTATCGGCGCTCCGTCGAGCCACACTGTGCACGCCCCGCAGTCCCCGCCGTCGCACCCCTTCTTCACCCCGTGGTGTCCGAGGTGCCGAAGAAACGTCCGGAGGCACTGTCCCGGGAACGGCTCCTCGTGGAACTGCCGGTCGTTCACCGTGTAGCTCATGACTGGCTCCCCGTGAGTTCGTTTCGGAGCTCGTCGGCGTAGTGGCGGGCGAGGTGGAGGCGGTGGTCGGGGGTTCCGTTGGGATCGTCGAACCAACTGTCGGCCGAAATGGAGTCGACGGCTCGTCGCAGAGAGTGCTCGTCCGGCATCGTGTCGAACGTCAGCCGGATCGGATGGGTGGTGCCGGCGGTGATGGTGAGGTGAAAGTCGTCGGCGCCAGGAGTCTGCGTCGCGATCATGAAGATCGTCGAACGGCCGAGGTGCGTGAGACTGAAGCGGCGGTGGGCATGCCGTTTGGTGAGTGAGTGCACCGGGAACTCGATGCTCCGAAGGACTTCGCCCGGCTCCAGGACATTCTGGTGGTCACCGGTCACGAAGTCGCACGCGTCGACGGTCCTCACTGTTCCGTCGGTAGCCCATAGTGTGAACGAAGCCTCGAGTGCAACTGCCAGGGTGATCATCGGTCCGGCCGGAAGTGACATACAGATGTTGCCGCCTACGGTTGCCGAATTCCACACCTTGAAGGACGAGAGGAAGTACTCGCAGCTGACGCGAATAAGTGGGCTCGCACGCCAATTGTCCGGCGGGACAAACGCATACAGTTCGGCAACGGTGCACGTGGCCCCGACGCCGAAATGAGTCGCGCCGACCTCCAGTGATGTCCAGCCGAGCGCGGTGAGGTCGACGAGTCGACGGGTGTCGGGTTGTTCCGCTGAGAACAGCCACGTTCCTCCCGCGAGCCAGGCGTCGCCGGGACGCCACACGTCCCCTGGGCGATCCGGTGGTCGGCGTATCACGTCGGTAATGGTGGTGATGTCCATGCGCCTGCTCCCCTCGGGGATGTGTCTTCTCGGAGTGGGACATTACCGAGGTGACGAGACACATTCACACTTTTAGTACATATCGGGCACGCGAAACAGGAGCGATACGTACGTGACATCGACTGGTGGGGCGGTGCATGCGCTTGCCGATTCTGGGTACGACTGCTTGAGAGGCGCGATCAGCCTCTTGCTTTCGCGCTGTTGATTCGGACGCGGCTACGCACTCGGCGGCCGCGGAGATCATGCGGGGCGGGGCGCTGTGAAACCCTTCGAGGTAAGTCGGACCGACCCTTCTGATGAGACGCTCTTTCCGCTCTCGGCCGCCCAACGGGCAACCTGGTTCGCTCAGCAATTCGATCCCGAAGTCCCGATTCTGATAGCGCACTACGTGGAGCTGCGCGGCGAACTCGACGTCGAACTGCTGGATCGCGAAACGCGAGCGGTGGCATACGAGTTTCAATCTCCTTTGCTCAAAGTGATCGAGATCGACGGTCAACCGATGCAGTACGTGGATGAGAAGGCCGAAATCTCGGTCGGTTTGGTCGACCTCCGGGGGTCCCCCGATCCGATCGAGGATGCCCTCGGGTGGATGCGCCGAGATTGCCGGACACAGCTCGACCTGGCAGTCGACGGAATCGTCGCGACCGCTGTGCTGCGCGTGGGCGACGCGCACTATCTGTGGTACAGCCGCATCCATCATGTTGCGCTCGACGGTTTCGGTGCCATGACCATGATGAACCGCATTGCGCATCGGTACTCGGCCTCGGCGGCGAGAAAGGACTCGCAGCCGAGTCGTGCCGCGACACTCCGGACGCTGTACGACATCGACGAGCGGTACAGAATGTCGGATCGATTCGCCGCCGACCGGGAGTACTGGGCTGAGCGCAATACCACCCTCGCCGGATCCAGCCTGGCGGAGGCTTCTGGGCCCGCGCAAACCGAGAGCCGACTCGAAAGCACACTGATGTCGGACCGAAGTTGTGCCCTTCTCTACGAATCCGAGAACCACGCTGCACCGGTCATCGCTGCGCTCGCGTTGTACCTCGCGCGGATGACGGCGAAAGAGACTGTCCAGATTCATGTTCCGATGTCCGGACGGACAACGGCGGTGCTGCGGGACTCGGGCGGCATGATGGTGAACGTCACGCCACTGCTCATCCGTGTCGCAGCGGTCGACACCGTCGGTGAACTGTTCGCCCAGGTCCAACATGAGCTCATGGGTGCATTGCGGCACCAGCGCTGCAGCCTCGACGACATCCGTCGGGACGCAGGCGTGACGAGCGGTCTGGAAGGCGAAGACTCATATGCCGGGCCCATGGTCAACGTCATGCTGTTTCGCCAGGAGGTGCAGTTGGGCGAGGTGGTTGGGGAGTATCACATCGTCACCTCCGGGCCGGTGGACGACCTTCTGGTCAACGTGTATCCGAGCGGCGACAGGCTGCGTGTCGACTTCCGGGCAAACCCGATCCGATACGAGGAGGCGGGTTTACGCGAGCACCACCGGAATTTTGTCGGCTTGCTGGAAGAGTTGATCGCGTCTGATTCCGGTGCCGAACTCGCAGACATTCACAGCCCGACGGCCCGGGAGGGCGAGCGACGACAACGCGAAGTGCGGCACCTCGAATATTGGAGACACGAGCTCACCGGCGCGCCCGAACTGTTGCAACTTCCCTTCGATCGACCCAGGCCTGCAACGCAATCGCTGGAGAACGGACGGGTTGAGGTCCTGATCGCCGCCGACACCCACGCGCGGATCACGGCGATGGCGAGTGATCTCGGGACGGACACTCGTGCGGTCTTACATGCAAGCTTTGCTCTCCTGGTGAGCCGGTTGTCCGGTGCTTCGGATGTTGTGATCGGTACGCCCGCGGGATCCGACGCGAACATCGTCGCCATCCGGAGTCGCATCGATCTGGAGACGCCGTTCACGGCACTCTTGGGCAGTGTCGCCGAGGTCCGAAGTAATGCGCTGCCGCACAGTGGGATACGGCTCGAGCAGGTGGCGGAGTCGCTCGAGGTGGAGGATGTACCTGCGTATGCGCCGGTGATACAGGTGACGTTCGAGTCCGTCGCCGGCGCTGACGAGCACCCTCCCGACCTCGGCCGCTTCGATCTCGGAGTGTCTGCAGTCGAGACTTTCGACGAGGTGGGTACGCCGTCAGGAATCACGGTGACGCTCGCGTTTGCCACCGACCTGTTCGACGCCGAGACGGTACGTGGCCTCGGTTTGCGGTTCGCGCGCGTCCTGGAATCCGTCACCACAGATCCGACAATGATGGTCGGCGACATCGACATCTTGTCCGACGACGAGCGATCCGCGATGCAGCCTGTACGCAGTGACCCTCGCGCTTCGCACCGCACCCTGGCCGAACTGTTCGACGGTGCGGCGCGCACACACCCCGACGGCGTGGCCCTGTCGTATCTCGATGCCGAGTTGACGTATCGAGAACTCGACGAGCGTTCGTCGAAGTTGGCCCGAGTCTTGATCGACCGCGGCATCGGTCCGGAAAACAGTGTGGCGCTGGGTTTGACGCGTTCGATCGAATCGGTTGTCGCGATGTTGGCGGTGACCAAAGCCGGCGCGGCATTCGTGCCGGTGGATCCGACCTATCCGGGTCAACGTGTTCGCTTCATGCTGACCGATTCCGGCGCCGTACTGGGGCTCACGGTCGTTTCCGAACTTCATCGTTTGCCGGATTCGATTTCCTGGATAGCAATCGACGACGCTGAGTTCCGTGGCCGACTTGCACGGTTGTCCGTGCGCTCCATCTCCGATGTCGATCGGGTGCACCCGATCCGGCCCGACAATCCTGCATACGTGATCTACACTTCGGGTTCCACCGGACTCCCCAAGGGGGTGACGGTCTCGCATCGTGGACTGGAAGCGCTTGCTGCCGAACAGCGTTCGCGGTTCGGTGCGACCCAGGATGCGCGAACATTGCACTTCTCGACCCCGAGTTTCGACGCCTCGATTTTCGAATACCTGCTGGCTTTCGGTGCCGGAGCGACCATGGTGATTGCGCCGAGCACGATCTACGGCGGTGACGAGTTGTCTCACTTCCTCGAATCCCAGCGTGTCACGCATGGTTTTGTCACTACTGCGGCGCTCGGAACAGTTTCGCCCGAGGGCCTTTCGGACTTCGGCGAAGTGGTGGTCGGTGGTGAGGCCTGTCCGCCGGATCTCGTGCAGCGGTGGGCTCCCGGCCGACGGCTGTGCAATGCGTACGGGCCGACCGAGACCACCGTCATGTCGAACATCGGCGAGCCGATGGTGTCGTCGGAGAACATCACAGTGGGCGGTCCGCTCCGCGGCTTCGAGGAGATCGTGCTCGATCAGCGATTGCACCCCGTCCCCGACGGTGTTGTGGGCGAACTGTACATCTCGGGAGACGCGCTCGCACGTGGATATCACCGGAAGTATGCGTTGACCGCAGAACGATTCGTGGCAGACCCCTTCGGCCTCCCCGGGCAGCGGATGTATCGAACGGGGGATTTGGTGCGGTGGCGCCGTGGCCGTGGACTCGAGTACGTCGGTCGTAGTGACTTCCAGGTGAAAGTTCGCGGATTTCGTATCGAACTCGGGGAAATCGACAGCGTCGTGCGGTCGTGTCCGCAGGTCGAGACCGCAGTCACCGTGGCGCGTGCGGCTCCCTCCGGGACAGCGATGATCACCACGTACGTCGTGCCTGCCGGCGGAAGTGCGCTCTCGACGGCCGAGCTGACGCGGTACGTCGCGAGCCGTGTTCCGTCGTACATGCTTCCTGCGGCATTTGTTCTACTCGACGAGTTGCCGGTAACTCCGGCGGGAAAGGTCGATCGCGCTGCGTTACCGGCACCTCGGCTCGATGCTCGGTCGGACGACTTTCGACCGCCCGAGGGCGCTGAGGAACTAGTGCTCGCCGAGATTTTTGCCGATGTTCTAGGCGTCGAGACGGTGGGTGCGGGTGACGACTTCTTCGATCTGGGCGGGAACTCACTGATTGCCACGAAGCTGATCGCTCGCGTAAATGCCGCTGAAGAAATCGATTTCGGGGTGCGGACTTTGTTCGAAGCACCGACTATCGAATCATTGGCCCGTCACGTGCGGGATGCGACGTCATCCCGCGTTGATCGCACGCGTTCGAAGCGTCCAATCCTGCAGGCACATTCGTACAGGGACAAGATTCCGGTGTCTGTGGCACAACGACGCCTGTGGTTCGTCAATCAGTTCGACACGTCGTCCCCGGCCTACAACATTCCGATGGTCGTCCGACTGTCAGGTGCCTTGGATGTCGCTGCGATGCAGCGCGCGGTGGGAGATGTTGTCGATCGGCATGAATCGCTCCGTACCGTCTACCCGGCGTCGGTCGACGGCCCACATCAGATAGTAGTGCCTTCGGAACGCGTGACGTCGAAGATCGCGTGGGAAGTATCCGTGGACGAGGAAGCCTTGGACAGGCGCATCGCCGATCTCGCTCGCGAGGGGTTCGACGTGAGCGCGAACGTGCCCCTGCGCGGCTCCCTTTTTCGGGTCACGCCGGACGATCATGTCCTTGCGCTGGTGGTTCACCATATTTCGGCGGACGGAGCATCCCTCGAGCCGCTGGCCCGCGACCTGACCCGCGCCTACGCGGCGCGGGCTGCGAAACGGGCACCGGACTGGTCGCCTTTGCCTGTGCAGTACGCCGACTACAGCCAATGGCAGATCGAACTGCTCGGCAGTGACGACGATCCGGACACGCTCGAGGCGAAGCAGTTGGACTACTGGACGTCCACCCTGGCCGGTCTACCTGACGTGATCGACCTTCCGCTGGATCGACCGAGACCGGCGGAACGATCCATGCGCGGTGAATCGGTCCGATTCTCGGTGCCCGCAGACGTGCACAGTGAACTCCTCGAACTCGCTCGGAATCACAACACGACACCGTTCATGGTGATGCACGCAGTGCTGGCGGTTCTGTTGGCACGGCTGAGCGCCTCGCCGGACATAGCGATCGGGACTCCGGTAGGAGGGCGCGCCGAGCAAGTCCTCGACGATCTGGTCGGGATGTTCGTCAACACAGTCGTCCTGCGAATCACCGTTGACACCGCCGCGACTTTCGAGGAGATCCTTTCACGAACTCGCGAAGTCGATCTGGCAGCGTTCGGACAAGCCGAGGTGCCGTTCGAGCGAGTCGTCGATGCAGTTGCGCCGGAGCGTTCGTCATCTCACTCACCGCTCTTCCAGGTTCTGTTGGAATTCCAGAACACCGCAGATCCCCACCTCGAACTACCCGGACTGGGTGTCGATGTTGTTCCAGTCGACGTCGGTGTCGCCAAATTCGACTTGCAACTGTCGCTCTCCGAGCAGCGTGGCAAAGACGGCGGGGACTGTAAGAACAACGGTGTAACTCTGAAAGGAGATACGCCACTATGACTGACGTGATTGAACGTGAGACAGAGACGAACTCGGCTCAGCCGGGTATCAGCGATGCGCGGCTCAAAGAGCTGGTCGAGCAGGCGCGAGCCGAAGGGCTGCAGTTGACCGGAGATGGTGGATTGCTGTCGAAGCTGACCAAGCTAGTCGTGGAGTCCGCGCTCGAAGGCGAGATGGACGACCACCTCGGATACGGCAAGAGCGACCCGGCAGGGAGGGGCAGCGGCAACTCCCGCAACGGCAGACGAGCCAAGAACGTGTTGACCGAGGCCGGCCCGGTCGAACTCGAGGTGCCCCGTGACCGGGATTCCTCCTTCGAGCCGAAGATCGTGGCCAAGCGGCAGCGTCGGCTCTCAGGCGTGGAGGACATGGTGATCTCATTGTCGGCCAAGGGTTTGACGACCGGTGAGATCGCTGCACACCTGGCCGAGGTGTACGGAGCTGATGTGTCCAAGCAGACGATCTCGACGATCACCGAGCGGGTGATGGAAGGCATGGCCGAGTGGCAGAACCGGCCGTTGGATCCTGTGTACCCGGTGTTGTTCATCGACTGCATCCACGTCAAGATCCGCGAGGGCAACGTCGCCAACCGGCCGATCTACGTCGCGATGGGGGTGACTGTCGACGGCACCCGCGACATCCTCGGACTGTGGGTCGGTGAGCACGGCGACGGGGAGGGAGCGAAGTACTGGCTTCGGGTGTTGTCCGAGCTGAAAAACCGTGGTGTGCAAGATGTTCTGATCGTCGTGTGCGATGGTCTCAAGCATCTACCCGACTCGATCGAGCAAGTGTGGCCACAGACCATCGTGCAGACTTGTGTGGTCCATCTTCTCCGTAACACCTACGCCTATGCCTCCCGCAAGGACTGGTCCGAGATCGCCAAGGACCTCAAACCCGTCTACACGGCTCCGTCGGAGCAGGCCGCGCTCGACCGATTCGCAGAGTTCAGTGACAAATGGGAGAAACGCTATCCCGCGATCATCAGGCTCTGGACTAACGCCTGGGCTGAGTTCGTGCCGTTCCTACAATTCGACAACGCCATCCGGCAGGTCATTTACACGACCAACGCCATCGAGAGTGTCAACGCTCGAATCCGCAGGGCTGTCAAGGCCCGTGGACACTTTCCGACCGAGGCCGCGGCCTTGAAATGCGTGTATCTGGCCATCATGAGCCTCGATCCCAAAGGCACCGCCCGCAGGCGCTGGTCCAACCGATGGAAGGCAGCACTGAATGCCTTCGAGATAACGTTCGACGGACGGCTGTCTGCCGGACGAAAGTAGTTAGAAACCAATCAATTACACCGTTTTCTGGACAGACCCAGACGGCGTCCCCATGGGTTTCGATGCCGCCTTCACCTATGCCTCCGATATCTTCGAGCGCACCACAGTCGCCGAGTTCGGCGAGCGTTTCGTCCGCCTCCTCCGGTCGGTCGTGTCGGATCCAACAGTGCCAGTAGGGGATACGGAAATTTTGGGCGCGCCCGAGCGTGGGTTGGTGGTGGGTGGTTGGGATGGTGTGGGGGTTGTGGTGGGGGGGTTGACGTTGGTGGATGTGTTGGATGGGCGGTTTGCTGGTGTGGGTGGTGGGGGGTTGGTGTGTGGTGGGGTGGTGTTGTCGTGGGGTGAGTTCGATGTTCGGGTGAATCGTTTTGCGCGGTTGTTGATTTCGTTGGGGGTGGGTCCGGAGTCGCGGGTGTGTGTGGCGTTGTCGCGGTCGGTGGAGTTGTTGGTGGCGGTGTTTGCGGTGGTGCGGGCTGGTGGGGTGTTTGTTCCGGTGGATGTGGGTGCGCCGGTGGAGCGGGTGGGGTTTGTGGTGGGGGTGGTGGATCCGGTGGTGGTGTTGTCGCGGGTTGGTGATGGTGGGTGTTTGCCGGTGGGGGTGGGGTTTGTTGATGTGGGTTGTGTTGATGTTTCGGGGTTTTCGGGTGGTCCGGTGGGGGTGGGGGATCGGTTGGGGGTGTTGTTGCCTGAGCATGCGGTGTATGTGATGTTCACGTCGGGGTCGACGGGTCGTCCGAAGGGGGTGGTGGTGTCGCATGCGGGGGTGGTGAATCGGTTGTTGTGGATGCAGGGGGAGTTTCCGTTGGGGGTGGGGGATGTGGTGTTGCAGAAGACGCCGGTGTCGTTCGATGTGTCGGTGTGGGAGTTGTTTTGGCCGTTGATGGTGGGTGCGCGGTTGGTGGTGGCGGATCCGGGTGGGCATCGTGATCCGGTGTATTTGGTGGGTGTGATCGAGCGGTGGGGGGTGTCGGTGGTGCATTTTGTGCCGTCGATGTTGGAGGTGTTCGTGGGGGAGTTGAGCGTGGGGGAGTTGGGGGTGGGGTGTTCGGGTTTGCGTCGGGTGTTTGTGTCGGGTGAGGGGTTGTCGTCGGTGTTGGCGGGCGGTTTGCGGGGGTGTGTGGTGCGGAGTTGGTGAATTTGTACGGGCCGACGGAGGCGTCGGTGGATGTGACGTTTCATGTGGTGGAGGGTGTTGTGGGGGTGGGTGTTCCGATTGGTCGGCCGGTGTGGAATACGCGGGTGTTGGTGTTGGATTCGCGGTTGCGGCCGGTTCCGGTGGGTGTGGTGGGGGAGTTGTATGTGGGTGGGGTGCAGGTGGCTCGGGGGTATGAGGGTCGTGTGGATTTGACGGTGGGTCGGTTTGTGGCGGATCCGGTGTCGGGGGTGGTGGGTGCTCGGGTGTATCGGACGGGTGATGTGGTGCGGTGGGGGTGTGGTGGGGTGTTGGAGTTTGTGGGGCGCACGGATTTTCAGGTGAAGGTGCGGGGGCAGCGGGTGGAGTTGGGTGAGGTGGAGGCGGTGTTGGCTGCTCAGGTGGGGGTGGCTGGTGCGGTGGTGGTGTTGCGGTCGGGTGTGGGTGGGGATTTTTTGGTGGGGTTTGTGGTGGGTGAGGTGGGGGTGGTGGTCGATGAGGTGGTGGTGTTGGAGGGGGTGCGGAGGTCTCTTCCGGGGTTCATGGTGCCGTCGGTGGTGGTGGTGTTGGGGGAGTTTCCGGTGACGGTGCATGGGAAGTTGGACCGTAAAGCCCTCCCGGACGTCACCTTCGAACCTCAACCGCTGCAGTATGTTGCGCCACGAACGCCGGTCGAGGAGACGGTTGCCGCAATCTTCGATGATCTGCTGGGAACGTCGACGGTGGGCGTGAACGACGACTTTTTTGCCCTGGGTGGGAGCTCTCTCAGTGCGGCCAGGCTGGTTGCGCGAGTGAATTCTGTTCTCGGCGAACGGATCAACATTCGTGACGTCTTCGATGCTTCTACCGTTGCAGCGCTGGCCGAATTGGCGCAGTGTCGCGGAGGAGAGGGGGCCAAGCCGGCGTTGACGCCGCGGGGTACGACGACGGATATCCCACTTTCACCGGCGCAGGAGCGAATGTGGTTTGCGAATCAGTTCGCCCCCGAGTCCGCCGCCTACAACGTCGCGTGCGCGTTGAGGCTCGAAGGTGCAGTGAACGTGAGTGCGCTTCAGACTGCATTTGTCGACGTCGTCGAGCGGCACGAGTCCTTGCGCACTGTTTTTCCTCTCACTGACGACGGCCCGCGTCAAGTGATCATGTCCACCTCACAGGTGGTATCGGATCTTGCACCGATACTTGTGCAGGGAGAGGAAGAGCTGCGCGAGCGTAGCCGGCAGATCGCTTCGGATGGTTTCGACGTCACGCAGCAGGTCCCGATGCGCGCCACCTTGTTGCGGCGAGATGACCAGGTCCACTCGCATGTCCTGGTGATCGTGATTCACCACATCGCCGCCGACGGATTCTCGACGGTACCGCTGGCCCGAGATCTCATGAGCGCATACTCCTCCCGTGTGAACGGTAAGGCACCGCAGTGGGCGCCGCTCGGGATCCAGTATGCCGACTACGCGTTGTGGCAACGTGGTTGGTTGGGCTCGGAATCGGACTCTCGGTCTCTGATCTCGAAACAGCTCGGCTATTGGGCCGAGAATCTTGCGGGCGCACCTGAGGTTCTCGACATTCCGACCGATCGACCGCGCGGTGATGTGCGTTCGCTTCGACGCGGACGGATCAGGTTCGAGTTCGGTCCGAAGGTGCATGCCGGTGTGGTTGCCCTGTCGCGCAAACACAACGCCACGGTCTTCATGGTTGTGCACGCAGCCTTGGCAGTGCTGCTGGCGAGGCTCAGTGATGAGGACGACGTAGCCGTCGGAACTCCCATCGCCGGGCGTGGGGAGCGCGAACTCGACGACCTGGTGGGCATGTTCGTCAACACGTTGGTCTTGCGCACTGCAGTGGACCGCGGCGCAACTTTCGGAGACTTCCTCGACCAGGTCCGAAACGTAGATCTGAGCGCCTTCATTCACGCGGACGTGCCGTTCGAAAGAGTCGTCGAGATCGTGAATCCTTCACGTTCGACGGCGTACTCGCCCCTGTTTCAAGTCATGTTGGAGTTCCAAGACATCGAACGGCCTGCACTCGAACTCCCCGACCTGCAGGTGACCGACGTGGGCGTCGAGATCGACACCATCAACTTCGATCTTCAGTTGACGGTGACGCGGAACGCCGGCGCAGCCGGCGGATACGACGGTCTTCGCGCCGAATTCGGATATGCCACAGATATTTTCGACGAGGAAACGGTAGCGGGCTTCGCCGACCGCCTGCAACGGATTCTCGAGCGCGTTATCACGTATCCGCAATCACGGATCGGAGATATCGAGATCCTCGACGCCTATGAGTCAGCCGAACTGGTACCCGTGCGAGGTGAGATTTCCGCCGCTGTTCAGACCCTTCCGGATTTGCTGACTGCAGCAACAGATATGGCGACCGCCCAGGATCCCGGCGCCGTCGCGCTGGTGTTCGAGGAACGTGAAGTGACCTATCTCGAACTCGACGTGCGGTCGAACCGCTTGGCCCGCATGCTGATCGAATCCGGAGTGGGTCCCGAATCGGTGGTGGCGTTGTGTCTCCCACGCTCCATCGAGTCCGTTCTGGCGGTGTGGTCCATTGCCAAGACAGGTGCGGCATTCCTTCCCGTGGACCCGGGACATCCTGCTGCTCGTATCGAGCACATGCTGGGCGACTCCGGTGCAGGGTGGGGGATAACGTCTCGAGCTCACACCGCGGCATTGTCCGGCCTCGTGCCGTGGCTGGTCCTCGACGATGCCGGTTTCGAGGAACGGCTGCGGGCGTACTCGCCATCGAAAGTCACCGACGCGGATCGGAAGGCACCGATTCGCATCGACAATCCGGTCTATCTGATCTACACGTCGGGGTCGACAGGAACACCCAAGGGCGTGACGGTCACACATCGCGGGTTGAGCGACTTCGCGCTCCAGGAGCGTGAGACCTTCGCCGCCACGACCCGATCCAGAACTCTGCACTTCGCTTCGCCGAGTTTCGACGCGTCGGTTCTCGAGCTCGTGATGGCCGTTGGTGCTGGAGCCACGATGGTGATCGTGCCACCGACCGTCTACGGCGGGTCGGAACTGGCGGCGTTACTGGAGCGCGAGCGCGTCACCCATTGTTTTGTGACTCCGGCGGCCTTAACGTCCGTCGACCCAGACGGTCTCACCACTGTCGGTTGTGTCGTGACAGGTGGGGAAGCGTGTCCGCCGGAATTGGTGGCCCGCTGGGCGCCGGGCAGAAAGATGTTCAACGCCTACGGTCCTACCGAGGCAACTGTCGTGTCGAGCATCAGTGCGGCACTGGCTCCGAACGACCCGGTCACTATCGGCACACCTACTCGCGGATTCAGCGAGGTAGTGCTGGACTCGCGTCTGCGAGCGGTACCGGTAGGTGTCGCGGGGGAGTTGTATCTTGCCGGGCCGGCTCTCGCTCGCGGCTATCACCGGCGATACCCGTTGACCGCCACGCAGTTTGTCGCAGATCCCTTCGGTGCGCCGGGAACGCGGATCTATCGCACGGGCGATCGCGTGCGGTGGACGCCCGACCGACGGCTGGAGTATCTCGGGCGCACCGATGCCCAAGTCAAAGTCCGTGGGTTCCGCATCGAACTCGGGGAAGTCGAGGTGGCACTGCAGACGCACCCGCGCGTGGCCCAGGCGGTGACGGCCGTCTGGAACGGCGACGGCAGGGATCGGTTGATCGGCTACGTGGTTCCCGATCGCGGAGCGAGTGTCGATCCGCGAGACGTCCTCGCCCATGCAGGCAAGCGCCTGCCGTCGTACATGGTGCCGGCGGCGGTGGTGGTGCTCGACGCCGTTCCGCTGACGGTTCACGGAAAACTCGACCGCGCAGCGCTTCCCACACCCGATTTCTCGTCCGCCGCCACACCCGACCGGCCACCGCGAACGGAAACCGAGAATCTTCTTGCCGCTCTGTTCGCGCAGGTTCTCGGTCTCGACGCGGTAGGAGTGCATGATTCGTTCTTCGAGCTCGGTGGCGACAGCATCATGTCCATCCAATTGGTGGCCCGCGCTCGCGATGCGGGTGTGATCATCTCACCCCGAGATGTTTTCGACCACAAATCCGTCGCCGCGCTTGCCGAGTCGGCGCACCTTGAGCAGGACAGGCCTGATGTACTCGCGGAGCTACCGGGATCCGCTGTCGGAACTGTTCCATTGAGCCCGGTGGCGCAGTGGATGCTCGACCGCAGCAGTGGCGGGCTGCGTGGCGGCGGAGTGAAACGGTTCTCCCAGGCGCTCTTGCTGACAGCTCCCGCTGATCTCACCCAGGACCTCCTTGTCCGTGGTCTCCAGGTGTTGCTGGACCGCCACGGAATGCTTCGAGCTCGCTTGGTTGAGAGTGACCGGGTCATGGAAGTCTTACCACCCGGCTCGATCTCGGCCGAAGGACTGATCCACCGCGTAGCTGTCGATTCGGTGGACGACGAAGGTTTCATGGCCTTGGCGTCGGGAGAACTCGAGGCCGTGGCCGACAGCTTGGATCCCGCCACGGCTGACATGGTGCGCGTGATCTGGTTCGACCTGGCCGACAAACCTGACGTGTCGACCGGGCGGGGCCGACTACTTGTGGTGATTCATCACCTGGTTGTCGACGGCGTCTCGTGGCGCATTCTGGTCGCCGACCTGGCGTCGGTGACAGCACAACTCCAGGCCGGTGTCACGCCCGAACTGCCACAGATCGGAACGTCGTTCCGGCGATGGGCGCATGGGCTTGTCGAGCACGTGGGCGACCGGAGCGTCGAACTGGACATGTGGAGAACGATCCTGGACGGCGATGACCCGTTGATCGGTTCGCGCCCACTCGATCCCACGATCGACGTCGACGACACGGTCGACACCGTTACAGTGGACATCTCGCCTTCGGCGACCAGGAACCTTCTCACCACGGTTCCTGCGGCATTCCACGCCGGCGTGAACGACGGACTTGTCACCGCTGTTGCGTTGGCCTCGATCGGGTGGCGACGACGCCGCGGTATGGATACCGCTGCCGCCCTGGTCACGCTCGAAGGACACGGCCGCGAGGAAGGAGCGGTTCCTGGTGCAGACCTCGCTCGCACCGTTGGTTGGTTCACCACGCTCTACCCGGTGCGCGTGGACCTCGGCGGAATCGACGTCGACGACGCACTGGCAGGTGGCGCCGACGCCGGACGGGCTCTCAAAGCCGTCAAGGAATACGTGCGTGCGATCCCCGATCATGGAATCGGATTCGGGATGTTGCGGTACCTGTCGGGCGAGAGCGACCCACTCGGCCGATTCCGTTCTCCTCAGATCAGTTTCAACTATCTGGGCCGGATCAGCTCCTCTGACGGAACACAGGACTGGCTGCCGGTGGAGGGCAATCGAAGGCTCGGCGGAACCCAGAACCCGTCCATGGCTGTGGCGTCCGTGATCGACATCAACGCGGCGGTTGAGGACCATGTCGACGGGCCCTGCCTGACAGCATCTTTCACCTTTCCCCGCGGAGTGCTCGACAGGTCTGACGTCGCGGAGTTCGCGGAACTGTGGCGTCGTGCGCTCGACGGACTCACCGCGCACGCGTCGCGACCTGATGCGGGCGGTCTGACGCCGTCGGACATTCCCCTGGTCTCGGTGGACCAACAACAGATCGAACGCTGGGAGAACGATTTCCCCGGATTGCGCGATGTCTGGTCGGTGTCGCCCCTTCAGGCCGGGCTGATGTTCCATGCCTCACTGGCGGCCACGTCGACGGACGTCTACACAGCGCAGTTGTGCGTCGAGCTCGAAGGAGCGGTTGATTCCGAGCGTTTGCGCGGCGCTGCTGCCGGACTACTCGCAAACCACCCGAATCTGTGTGCAGCGTTTCTCTACGACGTGAACGGCCTACCGGTGCAGTTGATTGTCGACGATGCAGTGATTCCCTGGACCGAGGTCGACCTGAGTGATCGCGGATCGGCAACCGACGCAGATTTGGAGCGCCGCCTCGACGAGGATCGCAGTGCACCCTTCGACCTCGCTTCGCCGCCACTGCTTCGGCTGACGCTGCTGCGAACCTCGCCGACGAGGTGCGTGTTGGTGGTGACGAACCATCACATCGTCCTCGACGGTTGGTCGATACCGTTGCTGGTTCGCGAACTGTTGATTAGATACGCGGCCGACGGTCTCCCGGTCGAGAGGGCCCGGCCGATCTTCCGGAGACTCCGTCGTACCGCACCTATCTGGAATGGTTGATGCACCGCGATATGGAGACCTCGCTCGCGGCGTGGGAGGACGCCTTGGAAGGCGTCGACGAGCCGACGTTGTTGGCGCCTTCGACGCCGATCGCGGAGCAGCTGGTGCCCGAAGAGGTTGCCGTCGATCTACCGGATTCGGTGCGCGACGGACTCGGTGCGCTGGTCCAGCGGAGCGGGATCACGATGTACACGGTGATCCAGGCGGCGTGGGGTGTCCTACTGTCTCGGATGCTTTCCCGTGACGACGTAGTCTTCGGCGTCACGGTTTCGGGCCGCTCACCCGAGTTGTCTGGTGTGGAAAACATGATGGGGCTGCTGATCAACACGTTGCCTGTCCGAGTGCAACTGGATCCGGACGAGACGTGTACGCAGCTGCTCGCTCGACTGCAAAGCGAGCAGACAGCTCTGCTCGATCATCACTATGTCGGACTCGGCGCGATTCAATCTGTCGTAGGGACAGGCAATTTGTTCGACACACTGTCGGTCTTCGAGTCGTATCCGATCGATACCTCGGGGATGGGCGGGAACACCGACATTGCCGGTATGCGCGTCACCGCTGTGAATGCCCGCGACGCCACGCATTACCCGCTCACCGTGCTGTCGGTCGCGGAACCGACGCTGCAGGTCAGCCTGCGGTACCAGCCGGCGGCATTCGACCGCGCCGCGGTCGACACCATTGCACAGCGAATGTCGCGGATTCTTGCCGCCTTCGCAGCGAACGCGGATACACCGGTCGGTGAGGTCGACGTGTATGTCGCCGGTGAGCGTGGGTTGGTGGTGGGTGGTTGGGATGGTGTGGGGGTTGTGGTGGGGGGTTTGACGTTGGTGGATGTGTTGGATGGGCGGTTCGCTGGTGTGGGTGGTGGGGGGTTGGTGTGTGGTGGGGTGGTGTTGTCGTGGGGTGAGTTCGATGTTCGGGTGAATCGTTTTGCGCGGTTTTTGATTTCGTTGGGGGTGGGTCCGGAGTCGCGGGTGTGTGTGGCGTTGTCGCGGTCGGTGGAGTTGTTGGTGGCGGTGTTTGCGGTGGTGCGGGCTGGTGGGGTGTTTGTTCCGGTGGATGTGGGTGCGCCGGTGGAGCGGGTGGGGTTTGTGGTGGGGGTGGTGGATCCGGTGGTGGTGTTGTCGCGGGTTGGTGATGGTGGGTGTTTGCCGGTGGGGGTGGGGTTTGTTGATGTGGGTTGTGTTGATGTTTCGGGGTTTTCGGGTGGTCCGGTGGGGTGGGGGATCGGTTGGGGGTGTTGTTGCCTGAGCATGCGGTGTATGTGATGTTCACGTCGGGGTCGACGGGTCGTCCGAAGGGGGTGGTGGTGTCGCATGCGGGGGTGGTGAATCGGTTGTTGTGGATGCAGGGGGAGTTTCCGTTGGGGGTGGGGGATGTGGTGTTGCAGAAGACGCCGGTGTCGTTCGATGTGTCGGTGTGGGAGTTGTTTTGGCCGTTGATGGTGGGTGCGCGGTTGGTGGTGGCGGATCCGGGTGGGCATCGTGATCCGGTGTATTTGGTGGGTGTGATCGAGCGGTGGGGGGTGTCGGTGGTGCATTTTGTGCCGTCGATGTTGGAGGTGTTCGTGGGGGAGTTGAGCGTGGGGGAGTTGGGGGTGGGGTGTTCGGGTTTGCGTCGGGTGTTTGTGTCGGGTGAGGGGTTGTCGTCGGTGTTGGCGGGGCGGTTTGCGGGGGTGTGTGGTGCGGAGTTGGTGAATTTGTACGGGCCGACGGAGGCGTCGGTGGATGTGACGTTTCATGTGGTGGAGGGTGTTGTGGGGGTGGGTGTTCCGATTGGTCGGCCGGTGTGGAATACGCGGGTGTTGGTGTTGGATTCGCGGTTGCGGCCGGTTCCGGTGGGTGTGGTGGGGGAGTTGTATGTGGGTGGGGTGCAGGTGGCTCGGGGGTATGAGGGTCGTGTGGATTTGACGGTGGGTCGGTTTGTGGCGGATCCGGTGTCGGGGGTGGTGGGTGCTCGGGTGTATCGGACGGGTGATGTGGTGCGGTGGGGGTGTGGTGGGGTGTTGGAGTTTGTGGGGCGCACGGATTTTCAGGTGAAGGTGCGGGGCAGCGGGTGGAGTTGGGTGAGGTGGAGGCGGTGTTGGCTGCTCAGGTGGGGGTGGCTGGTGCGGTGGTGGTGTTGCGGTCGGGTGTGGGTGGGATTTTTTGGTGGGGTTTGTGGTGGGTGAGGTGGGGTGGTGGTCGATGAGGTGGTGGTGTTGGAGGGGGTGCGGAGGTCTCTTCCGGGGTTCATGGTGCCGTCGGTGGTGGTGGTGTTGGGGGAGTTTCCGGTGACGGTTCATGGGAAGTTGGACCGTAAAGCCCTCCCGGACACTGATTTTGCGAGCGCTGCGTTTCGGACTCCCGCCACTCCTGCCGAAATCGGAATCGCCCGTGCTGTTGCCGACGTTCTCGGTCTCGACCAGGTGGGTGCCGACGACAGTTTCTTCGAACTCGGCGGGGATTCCCTCAGCGCCACTCGAGTCATCGCCCGCATCAACGCCGCATTGCACACCAATATGGGGGTCAATGCACTGTTCGACGCCCCCGTGGTCGCGGACCTGGCGGCCTCGATAGATCCAATCGACTCCGCGCCGGGCGAGCCTGGACTCGAGGAAGCTACTCGTGTGCCCCTCACGAGTAGGGCACGGCCAGAACGTATTCCGCTGTCGTTCGCGCAATCGCGGATGTGGTTCGTCAACCAGTTCGACACGTCGTCTCCGCTCTACAACATCCCCGTCGCACTACAACTGGACGGGTTCCTGGATTCGGGTGCGCTCCAAGCCGCGCTGGGTGATGTGGTGGAACGGCACGAATCCCTTCGAACGATCTTTCCTGCGTCCGCAGACGGGCCCTACCAGGTGATCGCCGAACCCGCGGTCGCTGCTCCTCGAATCCACCCCGTGCCGATTCCCGGCGAGGGGCTTTTCACGGACTTGCACGCGTTCTTCGACATCGGATTCGATGTGTCCGAAGAGTTCCCGCTGCACGTGAGGTTACTCCGAACCGGACCGGAGCAGCATGTACTCGTGATCGTTGTTCACCACATCGCCGCAGACGGCTTCTCGATGGCACCACTGGCACGCGACCTGATGAGTGCATATACCGCGCGCACGCAAGGTCGGAGCCCGGACTGGGTGCCGCTGCCGATTCAGTACGCCGACTACACCCTCTGGCAGCGTGAGATCGTCGACGCAGACGTTGGTCCGGAAACTTCGCCCTCGGCCGAATTCGATTATTGGACAGCGAAGCTGTCGGGTATTCCGGACGTCTTGCCGCTCCCTCTCGATAGACCACGAACCTCGAAACGGTCTGCCGAGGGCGCGGTGGTTTCGATGGACTTCTCGCCCGAGATCCATCGAGCTTTGAACGAACTCGCACACCAGAACGGTTCGTCTCTGTTCATGGTGATGCATGCGGCTCTGGCGGTATTGCTGGCACGGCTCACTACAGCGGACGACGTAGTGATCGGGACTCCGGTCGCAGGTCGCGGTGCATCGGTGTTCGACGATGTGGTCGGGATGTTCGTCAACACGCTCGTCCTTCGCACACCTGTCTCATCCGGAGCAACCTTTGCCGAGGTGTTGGCCGCGGTGCGGTCAACGGATCTCGGTGCTCTGGACCATGCAGACATCCCCTTCGAGAGGTTGGTGGATTACCTCTCGCCCGACCGTTCCACCGAGCATTCACCTCTGTTTCAGGTACTCCTCGAATTCCAGACCGATACGGGACTGCGCTTCGACTTGCCGGAACTGACGGTTCGCTCGCTCGACGTCGATCTCGCGGTTGCGAAATTCGATCTGCAACTGAGTGTGATGGAGCACGTCGACGAGCACGGTGAGCCCGCTGGTATCAGCGCCGGTTTCCGTTATGCAACAGATATTTTCGATCGAATGTCGGTGGCGCGCATCGCGGCGCGCTTCGAAAGAGTGATCGGCGCCGTGACTGAGAACCAGTCGGTGGTCGTCGGTGATATCGACATGATTCTGGCCGGCGAACTCAGCGGGTTGCTGGTTGCGCCCACGCCCTCTGGCGCCGGAACAGACGAGGATTCGTTGTCGGATCTCTTCGATCGCACGGCGCGGACGTCCGGTGCTGCCGTGGCGGTGCGCTGCGGCGGATTGTCGGTTACGTACCGCGAACTCGACGAGCGAGCAAACCGCCTTGCTCGACTGTTGGTGGCGCAGGGGGTGGGGCCGGAAACCTTGGTGGCAGTCGCGATGGCCCGCTCGATCGACCTGATGGTGGCATTGCTGGCGGTGGTGAAGGCGGGTGGCGGATACGTACCGGTGGACTCGACTTCTCCGGTAAACCGGGTGGACTTCGTGCTGCGTGACGCCCGGCCGAAGTGTGTGTTGACCACCCGGGCCGACGGCGACTACATACGAGACAGTGACGCAATCGCAGACAGCGAGATTCCAGTGATTGCGGTAGACGACCCGGTGATTCTCGATGCGCTGCACAGGTTTTCTCCGCTTGCGGTGACCGACCGAGATCGGCTGCTACCGCTCCGACCCGAATCGGTGGCCTACGTGATCTACACCTCGGGTCCACCGGGCGCCCGAAGGGGGTGCAGGTTTCTCACCGCAGCGTAGTGACGTTGCTGGCAAACACCAGAGCGCTCTTCGGCTTCGGCAGCGGCGATGTGTGGACGATGTTCCATTCGGAGGCATTCGACTTCTCGGTCTGGGAAATGTGGGGCGCACTCGCACACGGTGGCCGACTGGTACTGGTCGACTACTTCACGGCCCGTTCACCAGAGGCATTCCTCGAATTGCTACGGCACGAACGTGTCACGGTGCTCAATCAAACTCCCACTGCCTTCTATCAATTGGCGGAAGCCGACCGGCTTGCCGGGGGTGCGGCCCTGTCATTGCGCTACGTGATCTTCGGCGGAGAAGCGCTCGACTTCGGACAGTTGACGCGCTGGTACGCCCGTCGCGGGACTTCGTCACCAGATCTGGTCAACATGTACGGCATCACGGAGACCACTGTGCACGTCAGCCATTTACCGCTCGATCGTGTGCTGGTGCGTCAACGATCGGCCTCGGTGATTGGTCGGGCGTTACCCGGATTGCGTGTGTATGTGTTGGATCAGCGGTTGCACCCGGTGCCGCCCGGTGTGGTGGGTGAACTGTATGTCTCCGGTGATCAGGTTTCACGCGGATACCTCGGCCGGTTCGGTCTGACGTCCGCGCGGTTCATTCCCGACCTCGCGGTCAGTGGTGCGCGTATGTATCGATCCGGTGACCTGGGGCGCTGGAACGACAGCGGGCAGCTGGAGTACCTCGGACGAAACGATCTGCAGGTGCAGGTGAAGGGGTACCGAATCGAACTCGGCGAGGTGGAGGCTGCACTGCTCTCCGGAGTGGGCGTGTCTCAGTCGGCGGTGGTAGCCCGCAGAGACCGGTTGGTGGGCTACGTGGTGCCGGAGTCCGGTGCCACTATCTCTCCGGCGGCGTTGCTCGAGTATGTCTCACAGAGGTTGGCGCCCCACATGGTCCCCGCTGTCGTGACGGTTCTCGAGGGTTTGCCGCTGACGGTGAACGGAAAGCTCGACCGGAATGCATTGCCTGAACCTGACTTCGGGCGACAGGCAACCGTAAGTCGTGGCCCCGCGTCCGCGACGGAAAACATCCTTGCGAGTCTGTTCGCCGAAGTTCTGGGACTCGAGGAGGTGGGGGTCGACGATTCGTTCTTCACTCTAGGCGGTGACTCGATCATGTCCATCCAGTTGGTGACGCGCGCCAGGTCTGCCGGAGTTCTGATCACACCGCGCGAGGTGTTCGAACGCAAAACTGTTGCGGCGCTGTCCGAGACGGCCGGAACGGCTGGCAACCGTGTCGTCGTCGACGAATTGCCTGGCGGCGGCGTCGGTGAGATCGAATTGACGCCGATCGTCGAATGGATGCTTGACCGTGGTGGAGATTTTCGCCGGTACTCCCAATCTGTTCTGCTCTCGGTTCCTGCCACGCTCGACGAGGTCACGCTGACACTGGCCATGCAGGCTGTGCTGGACCACCACGACATCCTCCGCGCGGGCATCCGGGCGACGCATCATCCTGAATCCGCTCGGCGGATGGACGTTGCGCCTGTAGGTACGGTGCGGGCGGAGACCGTCGTACGCCACGGGAGCCTCGGGGTTCTGCCGCGGAGACGGTCTCGACAGAACTCGACGCAGCTCTGGGGCGGCTCGACCCGGAGGCAGGTGTGATGGTGCAGGCAGTCCTGCTCGACACCGACGGACAGATTCAAAAGGACCGGCAGAGCCGGAAACAGTTGCTAATCGTGGCGCACCACCTCGTGACGGACGGCGTTTCCTGGCGAATCCTGATCCCCGATCTTGCACTTGCCTGTGCGCAGGTGCAGACAGGCGTCGACCCGTCACTTGCTCCGGTCGGAACCTCGATGCGTCGATGGGCACATGGCCTCGTCGACGCCGCGCGCGAGCCGGATCGGGTCGCTGAAATCGACTATTGGCGAGAGGTGCTCGAGGGCCCGGATCCGACTCTGGGTGTGCGCGCCCTGACGAAGAGGGACACCGCCTCGGCCACCATTGACATCGAAGTACGAGTTCCCACGGGATTGACCGAGGCCGTGTCGACGACAGTTCCGCAGGCGATTCACGGGAGCGTCGAGGACGGATTGCTGACGGCTTTGGCACTTGCGATGGTCCGCTGGCGCATGGACCGCGGCATCGACAATCCGGAGACATTGATCAGTCTCGAGGGGCACGGACGCGAGGAACAGGTGGTTCCCGGGGCAGATCTCGCTCGCACGGTGGGATGGTTCACGTCGATCTTCCCGGTGCGGATCGATCTGAGCAGAGTGGATCCGAGCGACGCCTTCGCCGGCGGCCCGGCTGCGGGCGTCGCTGCCAAGGCCGTCAAGGAACAACTCCGGGCGGTGCCGGACCGCGGCATCGGCTTCGGGTTGCTGCGCTATCTGAACCGCGAAACGGCACCAACACTTTCGCAACTTCCGGAGCCCCAGATCAGTTTCAACTACCTCGGACGCGTCGGTGGATCCGAGGCCGACGCTACAGTGGGATGGGTACCGATCCGTGACGAGGACCTGCGGACGGTTGCGGCCGTCGATCTTCCACTCGCCAGCGTCCTCGAGGTCAACGTGATGACGGTCGACAGCGATACCGAGAACGGTCCGCAGCTCGTTGCCGGCTGGACGTTCCCACCGGACATTCTGGGTGCGGACGACGTTCGGCAACTGGGGCAGTGGTGGCTCGACGCACTGGCCGGGCTCGGAGAGTTCGCGGCGGGCGGCGGCGGATTCACACCCTCGGACTTCGATCTGGTCGATCTTAGACAGGAGGCGATCGACGACCTCGAAAGTCGGTGTCCCGACCTGAGCGATGTCTGGCCACTCTCTCCACTGCAAGCGGGGTTGTTGTTCCACGCCGAATTGGCCGAACGATCGGTCGACGCATACCTCGTACAAGTGGCTCTCGATCTAGCCGGCGCAGTCGATTCGGAGCGCCTGCGCCGCGCCGCCGACGCGCTGCTCGGCCGGCATGAGAACCTGCGTACCGCCTTCCTTCACAGCGCCGACGGCCGTGCCGTCCAGGTGGTCCGAAGCAACGTGGCAGCGCCGTGGCAGGAAATCGACCTCACTGGTGCACCAGATCAGGAAATTGATCGAGCGCTGGCCGAGGACCGAGCGCGCCCGTTCGACATGGCACGGGCGCCGTTGATCCGATTCACCCTGATCGCTCTCGCCCCCGAGAAGTTCACGCTCGTGCTCACCAATCATCACATCCTTCTGGACGGCTGGTCCATGCCCCTGCTGATCCGGGAATTGGCGACGCTCTATGCCGCCGACGGTCAAGTGGCGGCCTTGCCTCACGCGCGCGCGTATCGCGACTATCTGACCTGGATGAGCCGCCGCGATCAGCAAGCTTCCCGAGCTGTGTGGGCGAGGACGCTGAGCGGAGTCGAAGGACCGACGCTGTTGGCTCCAGCGGTTCGATCGCGTCGACTCTCCACCATGGCGGCCGAGTGGGTGTTCGATCTGGACGAGGAATTCACAACCTCACTTCGCGGAATGGCGCGTGAACTCGGGCTGACGATCAACACGATTGTTCAGGCATCGTGGGGGATCGTCCTTGCTGCACTGACCGGGAGAGACGATGTGGTGTTCGGAGCGACGGTGTCGGGTCGACCTCCCGAGCTGACCGGGATCGAAACCATGGTCGGGCTGTTCATCAACACAATTCCGGTCCGAATCACGCTGCGCCCGAGTGAAAGTATCGGCACACTCCTCGCGCGGATCCAGGCCGAGCAAGCAGAGCTGTCGGATCACCACTGTCTCGGGCTTTCCGAGATCCACGTAGGCGCGGGGCCGGAGATCGGATTCGACACGTTGACTGTCTTCGAATCGTATCCCGTTGACCGTCAGGGGCTTTCGTCCGATACCGATATTGCGGGGGTCCGGATCACCGATGTCGAAGCCAAGGACGCTGCCCACTACCCGCTCAGCCTCGTAGCATCGGTCGACACCAGGCTCCGCCTGAAATTCGAGTACATACCCGAGGTTTTCGGTGCCGCCGACATCGAAGAGATCGCCGGACGACTGCGGCGCGTACTCGAAGCGTGTACCCAGCCGGATCGTCCCTTGGCTGTGGTGTCGGTGCTCGCAGCCTCCGAACATACTGAATTGGTGCCAGTCCGTGGCACGGCCGGCGGGTCGTCGCGCGTCTTCCCGGAGATCTTCGACGAGGCAGCCCAGCGTGATCCGAACGCACCGGCCGTGGAATCGGCGGACGGCAGCATGACCTACGGCGAGCTGGACATCCTTTCCAATCGCATTGCTCGCATGCTCGTCTCGCACGGCCTGGGAACCGAGGACTATGTAGCGGTCGGTGTCCCACGTTCTCTCGCGTCCGTGGTGTCGATACTTGCCGTCGCCAAGACAGGCGCTGCGTTCGTGCCGATCGATCCCGACTATCCGGACGAGCGGATCAATCACATGCTGATCGATTCGAAGGTCAGCTTCGGATTGACCACCACCGCGGGCCGAGATCGATTGCCCGATATCGCGGAGTGGCTGATTATCGACGATCCGCATTTCACTAAGAAGTGCGAGGGATTCTCAGGGAGCCCGTTGACCGACAACGACCGACTCCGTCCGATCGGGTTGGATTCAGCTGCCTACGTGGTCTACACCTCGGGGTCGACCGGCGTACCCAAGGGCGTCGTGGTCACGCAGCGAGGGCTCGACAACTTCGCCCGAGACCAGCTCGAACGCTACGGCGCAACTCCACAATCACGCACGCTGCACTTCTCCACTCCGAGTTTCGACGGGTCGCTCTTCGAATATCTGCAGGCTTTCGGAGCCGGGGCGACGATGGTTGTCGCTCCACCCGGGATCTACGGGGGCGAGGACCTGGCGCAACTTCTGGCAGAGCACGCCGTCACGCACGCGTTCGTCACCACAGCGGCATTGGCATCGGTGGACCCGGCTGGGCTGGAACAACTTTCGGAAGTCGTATTCGGGGGCGAGGCGTGCCCGCCCGACCTCGTCGCTCGCTGGGCACCTGGCCGCCGCCTGTACAACGCGTACGGACCGACCGAAGCAACGATCATGTCCAACGTCAGCCCGCCGATGACCGCCGGAGAACCAATCACCATCGGTGGACCCGTCAGGGGCGTCAGCGAACTGGTGCTCGACACTCGACTTCAAGCGGTTCCCGTCGGGGTCCCCGGCGAGCTGTACCTGGCCGGACCAGGCGTGGCACGGGGATATCACCGAAGGGCGGGGTTGACGGCAGAACGCTTTGTTGCCAACCCGGCTGACCCAGGAACGCGGATGTACCGCACCGGCGACATCGTGCGATGGACGGCGGACATGTGTGTCGAGTACGTCGGGCGAAGCGACTTCCAGGTCAAGGTTCGAGGCTTCCGTGTCGAACTCGGTGAGATCGACAGTGTGCTCATGTCGGAGCCCAACGTCGGTTTTGCCGTTACGGTTGCCGATTCCGCCCCCACTGGAGACACCCGACTCGTGTCGTACGTCGTGCCCACGGCGGGTCGACTGGACACCAGGATCCTGAGTCGCGCCGTGGCCCGGCGCTTGCCTTCGCACATGGTGCCTGCCGTTCTCACGGTGCTGGAGAACATTCCGTTGACCGCTGTCGGAAAAGTCGACCGTTCGGCGTTGCCAAGACCCGAAATCGAGACGACCACAGGGGATTTCCGTCCCCCGGTCGGCCCGGTCGAACAGGCAGTGTCGGACGTGTTCGGCGAGGTGCTCGGCCTCGAACGAGTCGGTACCTACATCAGTTTCTTCGAGCTCGGTGGAAATTCTCTGAGCGCCACTTCGGTCGCGGCGAGGCTACGGGCGGTGCTCGGAGCTACCGTAGGCGTGCGGGATCTGTTCGAGACGCCGACGGTGGCCGAGTTGGCTACGGTGATCGGCCAGTCGGTTGCCGAAGGGTCGGAGCGACTGGGACCGCGCCCCCGACCCGACAGCATCCCCTTGTCGTTTGCTCAGCAGCGGATGTGGTTCGTCAATCAACTCGACACCAGTTCTCCTGCATACAACATTCCGCTCGTGGTGCGGTTGAGCGGTGAACTCGACAAACCGGCCTTGAGATCAGCGATGTCCGATGTCATCGCCCGCCACGAATCGCTGCGAACGATGTTCCCGGTCCACGGTGACGGACCGGTCCAGCACATCCTGCCCACCGAGAGCGCCGAGCTGCCGCAACTGACCGAGACATCGGTGACCGACGAACATCATCTCCGTGACGAGCTTGCCCGGATGGTCTCGGCCGGTTTCGACGTCGCCGCACGAATTCCCCTGCGGGCAGCGTTGTTCACCATCGATGAGCGCGAACACGTGCTTGCCGTAGTGGTGCACCACATCTCGGCTGACGGCTTCTCGATGTCTCCGTTGACCCGAGACGTGATGATTGCATACGAGGCCCACGCGTACGGCGGGGATCCCCAGTGGACGCCGCTTCCAGTCCAGTACGCCGACTTCGCGCTCTGGCAACGGGAGATTCTGGGCTCAGTCGACGACCCCGGGTCGGTGATCAGTGAGCAGTTGGCTTACTGGCGACGTGCATTGTCAGGTGCTCCCGACCTCTTGGAACTTCCGCTCGATCGAGACCGGCCGACGCAACAGAGTTTTCACGGCTCGCGGATTCACTTCTCGATCAGCAGTGATCTTCACCGCCGTATTCTGAACGTGTCGCGGCAGCACGAGTCCACTGCATTCATGACTGTGCATGCAGCGCTCGCGCTCTTGCTGGCACGTTTGGGCAGCACCGACGACATCGTGATCGGCACGCCGATCGCCGGACGGGGAGATCGTGCCCTCGATGATCTGGTCGGCATGTTCGTCGGCACGCTCGCACTGCGCACACAGGTGGATCCGGCTCGATCGTTCCGCGAGTTGGTTGAGCATTGCCGCGAAGTCGACCTCGCCGCGTTCGCTTATTCCGACGTGCCCTTCGAGCGGGTAGTGGACGCGGTCGGGCCGAAACGGTCGAGCGCTTATGCACCGATTTCCTCGGTGTCGCTGGAATTCCAGAACAACAAACGACCGATTCTGAAGCTACCGGGACTGGAAGTCCGCGGGATCGACCCTGAACTCGAGGTAGTGAAGGTAGACCTGGAATTCCTTCTGGCCGAGGAGTACGACGATCGCGGTGAACCGGGAGGGATGAGCGGAGCCGTCGACTTTGCCACTGATCTCTTCGACCCCGGTACGGTCGGCGGTTTTGCCGACATGTTCGTTCGTGTGCTCGAGGCCGTGACCCGGAATCCGCAGGTACCGATCGGTGACATCGACCTACTCGGCGATCTCGAACGTCGCGAGTTGACGCCGGCGCATGGGCTCCCCGAAGTACCTCCGAAATTGTGGCCTGAGTTGTTGGCGGACGCCGTGGCGATCGATCCTGACTCGGTGGCCCTGTCGCTCGAGAACCGGCAGCTCAGTTATCGCGACCTGGACGAGTGGTCGAATCGTGTTGCCCGGGAGTTGTGCGGTCGCGGTGTGGGCCCGGAGACCTTCGTGGCACTGGGAATGCCTCGCTCGATCGAATCGGTGGTGGCGATCTGGTCGGTGACCAAAGCCGGAGCGGCTTTTGTGCCTGTCGATCCGGCCTATCCGCGCGAGCGCGTCGAATACATGCTCGCCGATTGCCGAGCCTCGCTCGGTTTGACTGTTCAGACCAGCCGAACTCACCTACCCGACGTTGTTCCCTGGCTGGAACTCGACGACCCACACTTCGCCCGGCGGGTAGCCGCGCTGTCGCCGGAACCGATCACCGATGACGATCGAACCGGTGAACTGAACCTCGATCATCCGGCCTACCTGATCTACACCTCGGGATCTACCGGGAAACCCAAGGGAGTGAACATTACTCATCGAGGTTTGGCGAGCTTCACGGCCGAAACTCGTGAGAGGTTCGAGGTCACTCACGACTCTCATGTCTCTCAGTTGGCATCGCCGAGTTTCGACGCTTCCATCTTCGAGTTGACGATGGCATTCAGCGCCTCGGCGCAAGTCGTGATCGTTCCGCCTGCTGTGTACGGTGGCGCCGAATTGGCCGATGTTTTCCGGCGCGAGCAGGTCACTCATGCCACCATTACACCGACCGCGCTGGCGGCGTTGGGTGACAACGGTTTCGAGGCGCTCCGTGTTCTCGATCTGGTGGGCGAGGCCTGCCCGCCGGAGGTCGTCGCGCAATGGGCGCCGGGTCGGAGGCTGCACAACGGCTACGGCCCGACTGAAACCACCGTGCAGGCGAGCGTCAGCGATTCGATGAAACCCGGTGCGGGAGTGAATATCGGCTCGCCGGCAGTGGGCTTCGGCTTCCTGGTGCTGGACGAGCGTTTGCAGCCCGTCCCGGTGGGCGTGCCGGGGGAGTTGTACATCATCGGTCCAGGTATGGCACGTGGGTACCATAATCGGGCGTCGCTCACGTCGGAACGATTTGTCGCGTGCTCGTACGGGTCGCCGGGGCGCCGGATGTACCGCACCGGAGATGTCGTGCGTTGGCGTGAATCCGGCGGTGACAGTGCCAAAATCGTTGGCTCCGGCGATGGAGTGCATCACACGCTCGAATACATCGGGCGCAGCGACTTCCAGGTCAAGGTCCGTGGTTTTCGGATCGAACTCGGGGAAATCGATGCAGTTCTCTCACGCCATCCGTCGGTGGACTTCGCCGCGACTGTCGGCCACACGGGACCGTCGGGTGAAACGGTCCTGGTGTCGTACGTGCGTGCGTCAGCTGCCGACGCCACCGGCACTGACGAGATACGGGCGTACGCAGCCGACCGACTACCCTCGCACATGGTTCCGTCGGCAGTGGTGCTTCTCGAGCGGATTCCGATGACACCGGTGGGCAAGCTCGACCGAAAGGCCTTACCGGAACCCGAATTCGGTTCGGCTGCAGCCGAGTTCCGCGAGCCGGTCACCGACACCGAGCGTGCCGTGGTCGACTCGTTCGTCGAGGTTCTGGGTGTCAGCCGGGTGAGCACTACCGACAGCTTCTTCGACCTGGGCGGGTCCTCCCTGGTGGCCACCCGAATCGTCAGCGCACTGCACTCTCGTTTCCAACGGAGAATCCCGCTTCAGTGGATGTTCCTCGACCCGACACCCGCTGGAATCGCTCGACGCCTCGACATGCCGACAGCCGACGCCGGTATGGAAGAGCTTCTCGCCGTGGTTGTTCCACTGCGGACGAAAGGGACTGGGCGACCGCTGTTCTGTGTGCACCCCGGTATCGGCCTGTCCTGGGGGTACGCCGGCTTGGTGCGGTATCTGCCCGAGGACCGACCGGTGTACGGACTTCAGCTCCCCGCTCTCAGCGACGACGGTGACTATCAGTCGATCGAACAGTTAGCCCATCGCTACGTCGAAGAGATGGAGGCCGTTTCGCCGGACGGGCCGTACGACTTGCTCGGTTGGTCCCTCGGCGGAGTCATCGCGCACGCCATGGCCGTCGAATTGCAATCGTCCGGCCGCGACGTCGCCACACTGGCGATGATGGACAGCTACCCCGACAACGGCGATGCCCCTGCGTCAGCCGAACTCGACGTCCGAGACCTACTGCGAGGACTCGGCCTCGAACCCCAGACCGACCGAGATCTGACCTTCGACGAGGCGGCGGCCGTGTTGGCCCGGAGGCTCGGGCCCGAGACGGGAGTCGACGGTCGGGACCTCGAACGGATTGCCCGAGGGTACGAGACTTCACAGAGAATCACGCACCAGTTCGTTCCCCAGGTCTACGAAGGAGATCTGCTGATCTTCCTGGCATCCGGAGAAGACGACACAATTCCGCGCGACAGGTCGCCGCAGGAATGGAGCCCACTCGTGACGGGCCGGATCGTGGAGGTGCCCGTGCGCTGCGAACACAACGAGATGATCGAACCTCCGGCCATGGCGGTCATCGGACCGGAGCTCGCCCGGGTGCTCTCGATGTTTTCCGGATACCCCGAACGGGCATGACAACTTCAAGCCACCAAGCCGCACGCCCGCGAAGCGAGCGCCACCGAGCTGTTGCCGGGCACCGCAATCGAGCACGAGGAGCGGCAATGAGAAGAATCGGACGTACTCGGGCAATGCTTGTCGTCGCACTCGTCGCGTGGACGGGACTGTTCGGCGAAGCAGCGTTGGCCTCGGCTGACCCGGCCCCGACATCCCCTTCAGGCGGTTCAGCTCTCGATCACGTCGAGGAGATCAACGCCCGTCAGCTGACTATGTACGTCTACTCGGCTGCGATGGACAAGGTGATTCCGCTCGAGGTGATTCGGCCGGCAGACACGAGTGCGCCCCGGCCGACCCTCTATCTACTCAATGGCGCCGGCGGAGGCGAGGACACGGCGACGTGGCAGACACGGACAGACGTCGTCGACTTCTTCGGCGACAAGAACGTCAACGTCGTCAACCCGATCGGCGGTGCCTACAGCTACTACACCGACTGGGAGAAGCCCGATCCTGTTCTCGGACTGAACAAGTGGACCACATTTCTCACCCAGGAGTTGCCACCGATCGTCGATGCCACGCTCGGGACTACGGGTACGAATGCCGTTGCCGGATTGTCGATGGCAGGTACCTCGGTTCTGAGCCTGGCCGAGGCGGCGCCATCCGTTTACCGTGCCGTCGGTGCTTTCAGCGGGTGTGCCGAGACGAGTACTCAACCCGGTCAGGACTACGTGAGATTCGTGGTCGGATTCCGCGGCGGCAACGTGGACAACATGTGGGGTCCTCCCGGCGGTCCGGGCTGGGTAGCCAACGATCCTGTGGTCAACGCCGAGAGATTGCGGGGGGTCGACCTCTACATCAGCAATGGATCGGGCCTGCCCGGCCCACACGAGAATCTGGGCGGACCGATGGTCAACGGCGACCTCGGCGTTCTGGCGAACCAGGTGATCGTGGGTGGAGTCATCGAGGCCGGGACGAACCAGTGCACCCAGCGTTTGGCCGAGCGGCTCGACTCCTTGGGCATCCCGGCCACCTATGATTTCCGGGCAACTGGCACTCACTCTTGGGGTTACTGGCAGGACGATCTTCACAACTCGTGGTCGATGATTGCCGCGTCGATCGGTGCGCGTTAGCCGGCGAACCCTGGGGTCGGTGGCTGAGTTGTTTCTCACTCCGGGACACTCTTGCCGAACCTAGCCGACCGAACTGCAGGTCAGCGGCGTTATAGTCGCCTCATGAGTTCAGAAACACTCGCTCCCCTCGACACCGACGTACTTGCGCGCAGGTTTGTGTGCCTGGGTGATCCGACGCGGCTGCGAGTGCTCCGACTTGCTGCCGGCGGTCCGATCGACGTCGAGACGATTGCACACGCCGCATCACTCGAGCCGTCGGCGTTGAGTGCCCACCTCGAGGCCTTGATCGAGGTCGGTTTTGTCGAGGCTTCGGTGCGTGAAGGCACTTCGGTTGTCAGTGTTGCCGGAACGGCATACTCCGATCTGATGGCAGCGGCCGCCGTCGTGGCTGCTCGTGGTCCGGTCGAAGACACACTGGGAGTTCTTCCCGATGACGTGGTGGTGCGCCGCATGGAATCCGGCGACTGGGATGCCGTCCGCTCGATCTACCGCGAAGGAATCGACACCGGAACCGCGACGTTCACCACCTCGGTGCCATCCGCCGAGAAGCTCGACGCGCAATGGTTACCCGATCATCGATGGGTGGCCGAGATCGACGGCCGCGTCGAAGGCTGGGCGAGCCTCAGCCCGGTGTCCTCGCGAGACTGCTACCGCGGGGTCGCCGAGAACTCCATCTACATCGGTAGCGGCGCTCGCGGGCGCGGCGTGGGCAAGCTGCTGCTTCGCCGACAGGTGCAAGCCGCCGACGCCAGTGAGATCTGGACAGTGCAGTCGTCGATTTTCCCGGAGAACCGGGCAAGCGTCGCCTTGCATCAGGCCGTCGGATTCCGAGTCGTCGGCACTCGGTCGCGTATCGCTCAACTGGGTGGGCGGTGGCGTGACACGTTGTTCCTCGAACGTCGCAGCGAGGACGCTGACATCTGAGAAGAGACGCTCAGCCCTTGGCAGCGCTGACTCCGGCGCGTCGCCCGTAGAAACTGCCGTCTCCGAGGGACGTTCCGGAGGCATACCCGCCAGCGCAGACACCGGCGGTGCATCGTCCAGCGGCAAACAGACCCGGGATCGGTTCGCCGGAGACGTGCATGACCTCCGAGTTGATCGACGTGCGCAGACCGCCGAGCGTGAATCCGGCGGTGAAATTGCGAAGATCGAGCGCAGCGACGGGTGAGCCGATCGGCTTGACCCACTCCTTCTTCTTTCCCAATACCGGGTCCTCACCACGGGCGGCGTGGCGGTTGTAGACCTCGACGGTCGACTGGAGGGTGCCTTCCGGCAGACCCATGTCGGATTCGAGTTCCTCGACGGTCTCGGCCACCCACTTGGGCTGGAATCTGAAGAACGGTGTGGAACTGTCGGCGGCGCAGCCCTCTTCGTAGGAAGCTTCGTTGATGATCAGGTAGGCCTGATTCTCGTTGCGCAGCAGCGTCTCCTGGCCGATTCTTCCCGGGTACGTGTCCTCGTTGACGTAGCGCTGGCCGCGTCCGTTGACGAGAATGCCGCGGATCATCAACTGGGGGTCGCCGAAGAATGCGACCTCGGTGGCGTCCATGTGCGCGAGGTCGGCCCCGAGAGCCTGCGCCATCTGGATGGACTTTCCGTCGTGCTCTTCGATAGCCGCACCGGGGCGCCCGATCAGCCGTGGGGCGTACGACTGGATCATCGCTTCGTTGTAGGCGAAGCTTCCCGTCGCCAGAACGACACCCGTGCGTGCTCGAACTGCCACTTCCTTGCCGTACTGCTTGGCGATGATGCCGACCACTCGATCTCCGTCGACGACCAGGCGCTGGACTCGCATGTCGTATTCTGCTCGTACGCCGAGGCTTTCGGCCGTCTCGATCAGTGGCTTCATCAACATGAAACCACCGCCCTTCTCCCCGGTGCGCTTGCCGCTCATCTGTGGAACGTGCCCGCGAGGGGCCGGTGTCGCGATCGTGTTGAACGGTGCCGAGTTCTCGCCGCCGGAATACATGAGTCCGTCGTCGAAGGGTGTTTCCCAGCCGGGTTGGCCGTAGAAACTCTCCTTGAACGGCACACCGTTGTCGACGAGCCAGTTGTAGTGCTCGACGCTGCCTTCGCAGTAGTCAGTGATCTTCTCCTCGTCGGCGCCGGGACCGAGTGCGGCCATCATGAACGATTTCATGTTGGCGGGGGAGTCCTCGAACCCGAGTGCCTGCTGCAACGGGGTCCCGCCGCCCAGATAGATGAATCCGCCTGCCAGCGCCGCAGCGCCGCCCCAGCCGCTCGTGCGCTCGAGCACCAACACGTCGGCGCCCGCTCGCGCGGCCTCGATCGAAGCACTCACTCCGGCAATGCCGTAGCCGGCGACGACGACGTCAGCCTCGAAGTGCCACTGCTCGATGTTTGCGGAGGACTGCGGACGGATTGAGCTGGCCTCGGCCATGGATTCGGATCCTTCGTTCTTCTGGTTGGTTGGTGGGGGAATCGGTGGGCGTGATCGATGCCCTGATGGCAGTATCTCGACCGAAAGTCAGTCGGTGTCCGTTTTCGCGGAATCGGCCGCGGCCTTCTCCTTGGCGCGCGCGGCTTTACGTCTGTCGGCCTTCACGGCGATCAGCGCATTGTTGAGCCCGGTGGCCAGCGGCCAGCCGACGTAGTGGCACAGGAAGATTGCGGCCTCTTCGAACTGCTGCTCGGTCAACTCCTCGTTGTGGAGAGCAGCGTTGATCTGGATCTTCGCCACATCGTTCTGCCCCTGGGCGGTGATGGCACCGATCAGGAGTAGTCGTCGATCACGTACCGACAGTCCCGGTCGCGTCCAGATGTCGGCAAAGAGGTGGTCGGCGGTGACCGCGAAGAAGTCGCCGGGAACGTCGGCGGGAAGCTCCCAGCCGTACACCTCGTTCATCTTCGCGACGCCACGAGCACGGGCCTCGGAGATGCGGCTTTCGTCGGTTCCACCGGCATCGGTCATGTGAGTGGTGTCGGTCATGCGTGCTCCCGAGTAGTAGATGCCGTTGAAGGTTCGGCCGGCCTGACTTCGCTGTCATTCCCGACGCCCAGACCGGCACCGAGTCCGGCGAGCGCAAGGTGCGCGAGCGGCAGGTCGAGATTCAGCCGATCACCGAGGTTGATGGCCAAGGCCAAGTCCTTCTCCCCGAGATTGCGAACATGCCGCAGTATCGAGAACCACGGGTCGTCCTCCGAGACCGGTGCGGTGGTGTCGCGGAGCATGATCGCGCCCGCGCCACCAGTGATCGCATCGGTGTGCCTGACGACCTTTCCGAGCGTGCGGAGATCGAGTCCTGCTGCTTCGGCGAGTCGCGCGGCCTCGGTCGTGGCGGTGAACGAGACGAAGTGAAGAAGGTTGCGTGCGAGCTTCATTCGCGTTCCCGCGCCGACGTCACCGGCGTGAACCACCAGCTCGGCCCAGGATCCGAAGGGCTCGCGGACGGCTCCGAACGCCTCGTCGGAGCCGCCGATCATCACTGCCAGCCTGCCCTGCGCTGCGCCGCCGGCACCGCCACTGATCGGCGCGTCGACCAGCAGAACACCACGCTGTTGACAGCTGTCAGCGAGTTCCACCGCCGTGGTGTCCGAGATAGTGGAGTGAATCGCGACGACAGTGCCTGGCTGTGCGGTCGACAGAATCCCGTGCGGCCCGCACACAACCTCGCGTACCTGCGCGTCGTCGAGCACCGTGACGGAGATGATGCTCGCCTTCGCTGCAACGTCGGCGGGCGTCGATGCTGCGCTCGCGCCCGCAGCGGTGAACGGTTCGAGCGCTTCTGCGCGGGCATCACACACCACCAGTCCGCCCGGCCAGTCCAGGAGGCGCTGCGCCATCGGCGCGCCCATGTTGCCTAGGCCGATGTATCCCAGTCTGGTTTTCGAAGCGCTGGCTTTCGGCGCCGATTGCGTCATGACCGGTACACCTGGCCTCCGTCGACGTTGAAGATCTGCCCGGTCACCCAGCCTGCGTCGTCGGAGAGAAGGAACAGGCACATGCCGACGAGATCCTCCGGCGTTCCCATGCGCTGCAACGGGATTCGCTTCACCATGTCCTTGACGATGTTGCCGGGGGTGACGGTTCGAGTCGCCTCCGTGTCGATGGGACCGGGAGCGATGGCGTTGATCCGGATGTTCGACCAGCCGAGTTCGGTCGCGAGTTGTTGTGTCAGGCTGTTGACACCGGCTTTCGCGAGTCCGTAGTAGTTCGAGTACAGCCAGGCTGCTGTGGAGGACTGGTTGACGATCGAACCGCCCTTCGCTCGCATATGAGGTACGACCGCCCGGCACACGTGCAATGCGCCGTCCATGTTGACGCTCATGAACTTTCGGTAGTAGTCCCAGTCCACCGTCAACAGGGAATCGATCTTCATTCCGCCGTAGATGGCAGCGTTGTTCACCAGATGCTCGATGCTGCCGAACTGCTCGATCGTGAAGTCGGCAAGTGCCGCAGTCGACTCCCCGTCGGCGACGTCGACGTCCTTGAACACGGCACTTCCACCGTCTGCCGTGATCTGCTTGGCGACAGCTTCACCGAGTTCGCGATTGAGGTCCGCCACGACCACGTTGGCCCCCTCCGCGGCCAGAGCGCGGGCATACGCCTCTCCGATACCCTGCGCTGCTCCGGTGACTATCGCGGTGCGACCGTCGAAACGTCCCATGTCGACCTACTTTCGTGGTGATCATTCTGTGGTGAGGGTGTGGGGTGAGGGTGTGGAATGTCAGGAAGGTGAAGCGACGAGCTTGGTTTCGAGGTATTCCTCGAAACCCGCGAGGCCCATTTCGCGGCCGATCCCGGATTGTTTGTAGCCGCCGAACGGTGCGTCGGCCGAATACCAGACGCCACCGTTGACGCTCAGCGTTCCGGTTCTGACACCGGCAACGACGTGCGCGACGCGATCGGGATCGGTGCCCCACACCGACCCGGACAGGCCGTAGGGGGAATCGTTGGCAATCCGGATAGCGTCGTCGTCGTTGTCGTACGGAAGGATCACGAGGACGGGCCCGAAAATCTCCTCCTGCGCTACGCGAGACGAGTTGTCCAGCCCGGCAATGAGAGTGGGTTCGACGAAGAAACCCCTCTCGCGATCGTCGGGACGGCCCCCACCCGTCACGATCGTGCCGCCCTCTTCGACCGCGAGGGTGAGGTAGCTCTCCACCCTGGCGCGCTGGCGCGCCGAGATGACCGGGCCACACACCGTTCCGCGCGCGCTGGGGTCGCCGGCTCGGATACCCGCCATCGCGGCAGATGCCACGGCCAGAGCATCGTCGTACCGAGCGCGCGGCACCAGAAGTCTGGTACTGAGCGCGCATCCCTGACCGGCATGAACGCAGACGGAGAACGCGGCAACCGAGCATGCACCTTTGATGTCCGCATCGTCGAGGACGATGAATGCGGACTTACCCCCGAGTTCGAGGAAGACCTTCTTGAGAGTTTGCGCGGCCGTGGCCATCACTGTGCGTCCGGTGGCGGTGGAACCGGTGAAGGACACGAGATCGACGCGCGGATCGCTGCACAGCTGCGCGCCTAGGGAGTGATCCGTCGACGTCACGACGTTGACTACGCCGGCCGGGATCTCGGTCTCTTCTGCAATCACCTTGGCGACCAGCGCGGCGCACCAGGGCGTGTCCGGCGCGGGTTTGAGAACGATGGTGTTGCCGGCTGCGAGGGCGGGACCGAGCTTGGCGAAATTGATCTGGTGCGGAAAGTTCCACGGTGTGATTGCGCCGACGACGCCGACGGCTTCCTTGAGCAGTCGGCGATGGGTCGGAATCCCCATGGGTGACGCGTGCCCGAGATCTTGTTCCCACGAATAGGTTTCGATCAGATCGGCCCAGTAGCGAAGATCTTCGATCGGGCCTTCGAGTTGCGGACCGCTCGTCAGCATGACCGGTGCGCCGACCTCGGCGACGGTGATCTCACGCAACTCCTCGATGTGGGACTGGAGTGCATCGCACAGTTGGCGCAGGCAGCGAGCGCGAAACCCGTGATCGCGTGCCCATTCGGTGTCGTCGAACGCACGGCGCGCAGCGGCGATGGCCGCGTCCATGTCCGCGGCGGTGCCTTCGGCCGCACGGCCGATCAGTTCCTCGGTCGCCGGGTTGAAAACTTCGAAGGTCCCGCCGGATCCGGGAACCAGTTTCCCGTCGACGAGAAGTGCAGAACTGTCTGCGGGTCGAAGCGTCATAGCGCAAACCCTCTCTTTCTGGACATGTGTCTGGACTCTAGTTCACACTTGTGGTTGAGGCAATGGTTTTTGGGGCATAAGAGATTTCGAGAGCCCAGCGGTCTCGAGAGGGTCTCGGATCTGCTTCGACGAAAAGCGCCTCGTGTCCGGTGCGGCGCCGCTACGGTTCACCGCACATTCACAACCACGTCTTCACATCCACAGGAGAGAGGTCGAAATGAACAGAGTTGACGGAAAAGTGGTGTTGGTGACCGGCGCTGCTCGAGGTCAGGGGCGCAGTCACGCCGTCCGTCTCGCGCAGGAGGGCGCGCACATCATCGCCTTCGATCTGTGCGCAGACATCGCCAGCAACGAATACCCGCTCGCCAGTCCAGCCGATCTGGAGGAAACCGCTCGCCTGGTAAAGGAGGCCGGGCAGCAGGTGGTGACGGCGCGTGTCGACGTCCGTGATCGCGCCGGACTCGAAACAGCACTTGCCGAGGCGGTAGGGCAGTTGGGCGGATTGCATGTCGTCGTGGCGAACGCCGGTATCTGTCCGCTGGGCAAACACGTGTCGACCGCCGGTTTCGTCGACGCCTTCGATGTGAACTTTCTCGGTGTCGTCAATACAGTGCACGCGTCGATGGAATACCTCGGCGAAGGGGGTTCGATCATCGCGATCGGCTCTGTTGCCGGTCTGGTGCCGCAGACCGGATTCAACGGGCAACAGGCGCTCCAGGGTCCGGGTGGCGACGGATACGGCCTGGCCAAGAAGCTGATTCAGGCCTACACCAGTTCGTTGGCGCTGACCCTCGGGCCGAGTTCCATTCGCGTCAACGCGATTCATCCGACCAATGTGAACACCGACATGTTGCAGAGCATGCCGATGTACCGGACGTTCCGTCCCGACCTCGAGAATCCGACCGCCGAGGATGCGGCTGTGACGTTCCCGTTCATGCAGGCGATGCCGATCCCGTGGGTCGAACCCGCGGACATCTCGCATGCAGTCGTGTACCTGTCCTCGGACGAGTCGCGATTCGTCACCGGCCAGCAACTGCGCGTGGACGCTGGTGCCGGGATGAAGATCGGTCTGTAGTAGAACTTTTCGCGTCGCTGCTGCCTGTTCGTGGTGAATTTTCCAAGTTTCCCCATTTCGTTGCCCTGGACAGGACGCTGTAGTAACGTCCAGACACGTGTCCAGCAAACGGGGCGATTCAAGTGGCGGGGGATCGATTGTCTACGAATCCACTCGCAGGCGCCTCACGGGCAAACAAGCGGAAACTGTGGCCAGGCTTGCCGAAGCAACAGTGAAAGTTCTACGCAAACAAGAGTTTTCCGGGCTGACTGTCCGTTCGGTTGCGGCCGAAGCGGGTGTAGGAACTGCGACCGCCTACACGTATTTCGCGTCCAAGGAGCATCTCGTCGCAGAGGTTTTCTGGCGAAGACTTCAGAACTCGTCGGCGCCTGATGGCTCAGGGTTGGATCGCACCGCGCACGTGCTGTCTGTACTTCGAAATATCGCGCTGCTTCTCGCGGACGAACCGGAGGTATCGGCCGCCGTGACCAATGCACTGCTCGGATCCGACCCTGAAGTGGAACATCTTCGCGGCCGGATCGGGCTCGAGATCCATCAACGACTCGCCTCGGCGTTGGATCCGAATGGCGAACCCGAAGTGTTGGAAGCGCTCGAAATGCTTTATGCCGGGGCGCTTCTGCGGGCAGGGATCGGCTACGGAACCTACGCGCAAATCGCTGGACGCCTCGAGGCCTCAGCTCTACTGATCCTGGAGAAATCATGACAGAAGCTTTGATCGATCCGGTGGTCTTCAATCCGTACGACTACCACTTTCACGACGATCCGTATCCGACGTACAAGCGTCTGCGCGAAGAATCACCCCTGTATCACAATCCGGACGTGGGATTTTGGGCATTGTCGCGATATGCGGACGTGGTCGACGGATTCAAGGACAACAAGCGTCTGTCGAGCGCAAACGGAGTATCACTCGACCCCGCTGCATACGGTCCACACGCGCATTATGTGATGTCGTTTCTCGCTATGGATGATCCCCGCCATATGCGGTTGCGCCAGTTGGTTTCTCGCGGATTCACACCGCGGCGTGTTGCGGAGCTCGACGGCCGGATACTCGAACTGACGAAGCAACATCTGATACCCGCGCTGGGCGCGGGGGAGTTCGACTGGATTACGGAGGTGGCGGGAAAGCTGCCGATGGACGTCATCTCCGAACTCATGGGTGTCCCCGAACCCGACCGAGCCGAACTGCGGCGCAAGGCGGATCTGGTGGTGCATCGAGAGGCGGGTGTTCTCGACGTGCCGCAACCTGCGGTGGAGGCTTCGATCAGTTTGATGGGCTACTACAAGGAGATGATCGCGCAGCGTCGCCGATCGCGGACGGACGATCTGACCTCGGCCTTGCTCGACGCCGAGATCGACGGAGACAAGCTTTCGGACCAGGAGATCCTCGGATTCATGTTTCTGATGGTCGTGGCCGGAAACGAGACCACGACCAAGCTTCTCGGAAACGCTCTGTACTGGGGTTCGCACCACCGGGAGCAGATCGCACCGGTCCTCGACGATCCCGAACGAGCCTCGGAATGGGTGGAAGAGACTCTTCGCTACGACACGTCGAGTCAGATCGTGGCTCGGACTTCGGTTGTCGACCTCGAATACCACGGGCGCACCATTCCAGCGGGGGAGAAGGTCCTGCTCCTGATCGGATCGGCCAACCGAGACGCCGACGTCTTCGACGATGCCGACAGCTTCCAGATCGGCCGGAGTTCGTCGGGAAAACTCGCGAGTTTCGGTGGTGGCGTGCACTTCTGCCTCGGTGCCCACCTTGCCAAGCTCGAAGCCAAGATCGCCCTGGCGGAGTTCGGGCGTCGGGTCAGCGACTACGAAGTCGTCGAGTCCGGAATCGAGCGTGTTCATTCGACAAATGTCCGGGGCTTTGCGGCCCTGCCGGTGAAAGTGCAGGTGCGCTGATGCCTCGTTTCGAACCCAATCCTGTTCGCCGGCCGGCACTGATCAGTGGTGCGTCGTCGGGAATCGGCACAGCCACCGCGTATGCCCTGGCCGAACTCGGGCATCCGGTTGCACTCGGTGCGCGTCGAGTCGCCGAATGCGAAGCCATCGCCGAGAAGATCCGCAGCAACGGTGGTGAAGCGTTCGCCCACTTCCTCGACGTCACGGACGGTGATTCGGTCGACGGGTTCGTCTCGGCCGCAGAGGCAGTCCACGGCCCCGCGGAAATCGTCGTCTCCGGTGCCGGAGACCTCGAATTCGGGGCTGCGGACGAGATGAATCCTGAGGCGTTTCTACGGCAGATCCAAGTTCACCTCGTCGGTGCGCAGCGATTGGCGCATCGTGTTCTCCCCGGTATGAGGCAACGACAGCGCGGTGACTTCGTACTGATCGGCTCGGATTGTGCCGAGCGCCAGCGTCCACTCATGGGTGCGTACGACGCAGCGAAGGCCGGGCTCGAGGCAATGGGGCGTCAGATGCGAATGGAGCTCGAGGGAACAGGCATTCGCGCGTCGATCGTGCGACCCGGGCCGACACTGACCGGCATGGGGATGGACACGACGCCGGAGATCATCGGACCGGTCGGGGAATCGTGGAGCAAGTGGGGGTTCGCCCGCCATGGTTACTTTCTGCGCGCCTCGGACATCGCCAATGCCATCGTCGCCGTTGTGTCGGCGCCGCGAGGAGCACACATCGTGCTCGTCGAAGTTCAGCCCGAGGCGCCACTGGACAAACTTCCCACTGCGAACTCACAGGAGACGACATGACGCACGGAGTGCAAGAGACGTCGCGAACACTGCCAGAGCCGCCGCGGGTGTCCGGCGGGGATCTCCCGCACGGGCATCTCGAGGAACTGCGAACCGACCCGATAGCGCTCATGCGCCGGGTGCGTGAGGAATGTGGTGACGTCGGCGCCTTTCAACTTGCCGACCGCACAGTGATCTTGCTGTCCGGAGCCGAGGCAAACGAGTTCTTCTTCCGCTCCACCGACGAGGATCTCGACCAACAAGCGGCTTACCCCTTCATGAAGCCGATATTCGGTGAAGGCGTCGTCTTCGACGCCAGCCCGGAGCGGCGTAAAGAGATGCTGCACAACTCGGCTCTGCGCGGCGAACAGATGCGCGGGCACGCCGCCACGATCGGCCGCGAAGTCGAGGCGATGGTCGCGCAGTGGGGAGACGAAGGCGAGATCGATCTGCTCGACTTCTTCGCCGAGCTGACCATCTACACCTCGTCGGCGTGCCTGATCGGCAAGAAGTTCCGCGACGAACTGGATGATAGCTTCGCCAAGCTGTATCACGAGCTCGAACAGGGAACGGATGCATTGGCTTTCGTGGATCCGTACGCGCCGATCGAGAGTTTCCGCCGCCGCGACGAGGCCCGGTTGGCGTTGGTCGCTCTGGTACAGGACATCATGAACGGGCGCATCGCGAATCCTCCGCAGGGCAAGGATGACCGCGACATGTTGGACGTGTTGGTCTCGGTCAAGGACGAGAACGGCGACCTCCGGTTCAGTGCCGACGAGATCACCGGCATCTTCATCTCGATGATGTTCGCCGGCCACCACACGACTTCCGGCACGGCAGCGTGGTCGTTGATCGAGATGTTGCGGCATCCCGACACCATGACGGACGTCGTCGACGAACTCGACAATCTGTACTCCGACGGCGCCGATATCAGTTTTCATGCCCTGCGCCAGATTCCGGTTCTGGAGGCTGTGGTCAAGGAAACCCTTCGACTGCATCCGCCGTTGATCATCCTGTTGCGGGTGGCACGTGGAGATTTCGAAGTGGGCGGCTTCGAGATCCGAGAGGGCCATCTTGTCGCCGCGACACCCGCGATCTCCAATCGAATCGCCGAGGACTTTCCCCGGCCGGACACCTTCGATCCCGGGAGGTACATCGACCCGAATCAAGAGGACATCGTCAACCGCTGGACGTGGATTCCGTTCGGAGCCGGCCGGCATCGCTGCGTCGGCGCTGCGTTCGCCCAGATGCAGCTCAAAGCGATCTTCTCGATCCTGCTGCGGGACTTCGAGTTCGAGATGGCGCAGCCGTCGGAATCCTACCGAAACGACCACAGCAAGATGGTCGTCCAGTTGCAGCAGCCGTGCGCGGTGAGGTACCGGCGCCGAACACGTCCCGGGCGTGAGGGGTGATCATGCACGTCGAAGTCGACCTCGACCTGTGCCAAGGCCATGCGGCATGCGAGCTGGAGGCACCGGAGATCTTTGTCGTCCCGAAGCGGGGGAAGGTCAGTCTTCTGGACTCGGACCCACCCGAGTCGCTCCGCGGTGAAGCCGAGATGGCGGTCAGGTACTGCCCGACCGGCGCCCTGAGAATTGTCGATTGATTGCAGCGAATTCATGTGCTCGAGGGAGGAAGTTCAGATGACGGGTTTCGACCGCGCAGAGCTCGACGAGATGGTCCAACGCTGGATCGAGGCGAACAAAAAGGCCGAAGCCGCCGGCGATTGGAAACCGTTGGCGGACATGTATACCGAGGACGCCACGTACGGGTGGAACTACGGCCCCAAGCAGGATTTCATGGCGGTGGGGCGCGAGGAGATTCGCGAAGTCGCGCTCGGTCTCGAGATGAAGGGCCTCGAAGGCTGGGAGTATCCGTATCAAGACTTTGTGATCGACGACCGTAGCGGAAACGTGATCGGCTTGTGGAAGCAGATTTCCGATGCCAAGCGCGAGGACGGTAGCAACTACTCCGTCTACGGTATCGGTGGTAGTTGGTTCCGCTACGGCGGGGATTTCCAATGGTCCTGGCAGCGTGACTTCTTCGACTTCGGGAACGTGTCGGCATTGTTCATGGAGATGATCGGCAACAATGCTCTCTCGAAGGGGATGCAGGGGCGGATCCAGCGATCGATCTCGGGCGACCCGCTGCCGGGCTGGTATCCGGTGGGCACCGCGCCGGTTTCGCTGTGGTGAGTCCGATGTCGGTGCGCGATTCCTTCGAGGCACTCTCGCAGCGCGACCTTGCCGTGCTGGTGCCCGAGTTGCTCCTGTGCGGGCAGCTGATCGACCGATCGGGCATGGCGCATCTGATCGTCGAATTCGGACGCGAGGGTATGGCACAGGTGGCCGTCGAGGAGTGGGAGTCGGCCAGCCCCTGGTACACCCGCCGCATGCAGAAGGCTCTCGGATACGAGGGTGACGACGTCGTGACGATCTTCAAAGGTTTACAACTCGACATCGGCGCTCCGCCACAGTTCATGGACTTTCGATACCGGGTCGACGATCCGCTGCACGGTGAATTCTGGCTCGATCATTGCGGAGCACTCATGGACGTCGAGCCGTTGGGCGATGAGTTCGTGACCTCGATGTGTCACGACATCGAGGATCCGACTTTCGATGCAACGGCCATCGCGACCAACCCGCGCGCCCAGATCCGGCCGATTCACCGACCACCGCGCAGGCCCGCGGACCGACATCCGCACTGCGCCTGGACCGTGTCCATCGACCCGTCGCACACGCCTCCCGTGATGACCGCGCACACCGAGCAGATCGGACGCACCGCCGCGGTGACGGTCGAGCTGAGCCCGATCGATCACGGTGGGGACGGTAGGGCGGACTACTCGGGTCCGTTGTTGTCCGACCTGAGGTTTTCCGACTTCTCGCGATCAGCCTTGGTTCGTATCGCAGAGGAGATCTGCGTGCAGCATCATCTGTTGGCGTTGGGCTTTCTGGCAGCGGTTCGCCGCCGTGCCGACGAAGACAAGGCTCGCGAGATCACGCGAAAGCAATTGACCGGAATCGCGGGAGTTGCGGCACAGCGTATTCGAGATGCGCTCGGGCTTCCTTCGACGCTGGAATCGTTGGCATTGGTCCTGTCCGTGCATCCCTTGCTGAATCCGAAGCAGTATGTGGAGAGCGAGATTCGACAGGACGGCGGTGCTCTGGAGCTGCGGATCTCGCGAGAAGCTCTTGTCGACCGCGACGGCGGTTGGCCGACCTTGCTCGGCAGCGAGCACCTCGATCCTCTCCAAGCTTTGGTCCGCGGCGTGAATCCGCACTTCACCGTGAGAGTGGTGGCCGAAGATGCCGCGGGGCTTCTTCTGGCCGTCGACATCACCGAAGCTCCCGCTCCGGAATGCGTCGAAGTCGCCATCACGAAGGTCAGTACCGGCGCGGCATTCGTATTCGAAGATCGCGGAATCCCTTTGCCTCTCTTCGTCGTCTGACCGGCCGAACCCGAAGGACTCAACCTATGGCGTACACGTTTGCAGACCTGTTCGAGCATTCCGTCGATGTGATGCCCGATCGCCTCGCGCTGATCGTTTCCGGCGAGGAGGTGACATACCGTGAGCTCGACGAGCGGGCCAACCGATTGGCGCATTACTTCCAGTCCGTCGGGTTGGGTGTCGGTTCGCACATCGGTATTCAGCTGCACAACTCGATCGAGGCGATGGTTGCTGTCCTCGCGGTCTTCAAGATCCGCGGCGTTCCCATCACGGTGAACTACCGCTACACGAGCGACGAATTGGTTTATCTGTACGAGAACGCGGATCTCACGGCGTTGGTTTTCCATCGTGGTTTCGCTGAGCGGGTCGCCGAGGCCTTGGTGGCCACGCCGCGGGTCAAGTACGTGATCGAGGCGGCGGACGAACTCGCTCTCGGGAACGAACCGTCGATTCCGGGGGCAGTGGCGTACGAGGATGCGCTCGGCAACCAATCCTCGCTTCGCACAGGTGAACATGCATTTCCCGAGCGTTCCGGCGATGACGTCTACGTTCTCTACACCGGCGGAACAACCGGACGACCGAAAGGCGTCGTCTGGCGGCAGGAAGACATCTGGCGCGTATTGGCCGGCGGTTACGACTTCTATTCGGGTGAGCCGATCGCCGACGAGTACCAGCAGTCGCGCGGTGGCGCCGCGGCAGCCGAACCGATGCGGTGGTGCATGCTTCCACCGCTGATCCACACCTCGGCACTGATGCCGACGTTCAACGCTCTGTTCTCCGGAAACACCGTCATCTTCGAACCGAAGTTCGATGCGGCACAGGTCTGGAAAGTCGTCGCCGAGTATCGGCCGCAGGTCATGGTCATCACCGGCGACGCCATGGGCCGTCCACTGGTCGAAGCCCATCACGAATTGCAACCGGATGCGTCGAGCCTGGCTGTGCTCGCCTCTGGCGCTGCGCTCTTCTCCGGATCGGTCAAAGATGCGTTCTTCGACGTCTTTCCGAATCTGATGATCTCCGATTCGGTTGGATCGTCCGAAACAGGCTTCGGCGGAATCGGATTCGCAACCAAAGGGCTCGAGCAGCGTGGCGGACCCAAAGTGGGTGCCAACAGATTCACGGTCGTCGTCGACGACGACAACCGAGTGTTGGAGCCGGGCTCGGGCGCCGAAGGATGGCTGGCGAAACTCGGAAACGTTCCACTCGGCTACTACAAGGACCCGGTGAAGTCGGCCGAGATATTCCGCGAGGTGAACGGCGCACGGGCAGTGGTGACCGGAGACCGGGCGCGGATCGAGGACGACGGCTCGGTCACCCTCCTCGGACGGGGAAACATGGTGGTCAACACCGGCGGCGAGAAGGTCTTCGTGGAAGAAGTCGAAGCAGTGGTGAAGGCCCATCCCGACATCTACGACGCGACAGTGATCGGTGTTCCGGACGAGCGGTGGGGCAATCGGGTGGCGGCAGTGCTTCGCATCCGCGACGGTGTGGAACCGGATTTCGAATCCATCGAGAAGCACGCCCGCAGTCACCTCGCCGGCTACAAGATTCCGCGTTCCTTCTGGACCGCCGACGAGGTCGTTCGAGCGCCGAGCGGCAAGCCGGACTACCGCTGGGCCAAGGAGTTCTCACAGAACAGCGACCCGGTCCACCGGATCGACTAGCGCTCACACGCAACACCCGGCACCCGGCACCCATCCGTAAAGGAGCATCTGCAATGCCTGAGATCGACCTTCCCGACGGGTTCGACGTGACCGACCCACATCTGTACGGCGAGCGCGTCCCGCTTGCCGAGTTCGCCGAACTACGACGATGCGCTCCGGTCTGGTGGAACGCCCAGGAACCGGGTACCGGCGGATTTCACGACGGTGGTTGTTGGGTTGTCTCCCGCCACGCAGACGTCCGCGACGTCTCGTTGCGCAGCGAGGAGTTCTCGAGCAACGTCAACGGCTGCATTCCGCGGCATGAAGACAACATCTCGGCGGAGGAGTTGGAGGCGACGAAACACGTCCTCATCAACAAGGACGCCCCTGAGCACACACAGTTGCGCAAGTTGGTGGCACGCTTGTTCACTCCGCGGTCGGTGGAAGCGATGCGGGCCGGGTTGGAAGCGCGGGCAGAAGACATAGCGTCGGCTGCCGTGGCGGAAGGTAGCGGTGATTTTGTCAGCCAGGTCGCCAGCGAGTTACCCATGCAGGCGATCTCGGAGCTGATCGGTGTACCGCAGGACGGGCGCCGTCAGCTGTACGAATGGTCGAATCAGATGACGGGATACGACGACGAGTCACTCGCCGGCGAGTCTCGGATGGCGTCGGCGCAGATATTGGGATACGCCTATCAACTGGCTGAGGCGAGGCGGGAGGAACCGCTCGACGACATCATCTCGCGCTTGGTGCATGCCGACATCGACGGGCAGAAACTCACCCCGGAACAGTTCGGTTTCTTCGTCATCATGTTGGCTGTCGCGGGCAACGAAACGACGCGAAACGCAACGACCCTCGGCATGATGGCATTTCTCGAGCATCCGGATCAGTGGGAACTGTACAAGCGCGAGCGTCCGCGCACCGCCGCGGACGAGATCATCCGCTGGGCTTCGCCACTGACGTCGATGCAACGAACAGCAGTGGTGGACACACAGATTGCCGGCACTGCGATTGCGAAGGGGCAGCGTGTCGTACTGCTCTACGGCTCGGCGAACTTCGACGAAACCGTCTTCGGGAACCCCGACGTCTTCGACATCACCCGAGACCCGAACCCGCACCTCGCGTTCGGAGGAACCGGGCCGCACTACTGCGTCGGCGCCAACCTGGCCAGAATGGAGGTCGATCTGATCTTCGGCAAGATCGCCGATCACATGCCCGACATCAGCAAGCTCGGCGATCCGAGCAGGCTCTCGTCCGGTTGGCTCAACGGGATCAAGGAATTCAAGGTCGACTACGGCAACTCCACGTCATGTCCTTCGGGGCATTGACGTGTACAGCGGAAGAGTTGCACTTGCGGGCCCGATGCGCGAACTCGGCCAGTTCTACCGGATGGGCGCCGATGTCGCAGTGGGCTTGTTCCGCACCCGCTTTCAGGTGCAGGAGTTTCTCGAGCAGAGTTGGATGATCGCCCGGGTGTCGATCGTGCCGACCGTATTGGTGGCCGTGCCGTTCACGGTCCTGGTGAGTTTCACCCTCAACATCCTTCTCCGCGAGATCGGTGCCGCCGACCTCAGCGGCGCCGGGGCCGCGCTCGGCGCCGTGACTCAGGTCGGTCCGGTGGTGACGGTGCTGATCGTGGCAGGTGCGGGCGCGACAGCCATCGCCGCCGATCTGGGATCGAGAACGATTCGTGAAGAGATCGACGCCATGGAGGTGCTCGGGATCGATCCGATCACTCGGCTGGTGATTCCTCGGGTGGTCGCGTCGACCGTGGTGGCTTTGCTGCTCAACGGACTCGTCTGCGTCATCGGCATCGCCGGCGGTTACGCCTTCTCGGTGTTTCTCCAGGGCGTGAACCCTGGCGCCTTCGTCGAGGGAATCACGTTGCTGACCGGCCTGCCCGAGGTGGCGTTGTCGATGGTCAAAGCTGCACTGTTCGGGATGCTGGCGGGATTGGTGGCCTGCTATCGCGGACTGTCGGTACGGGGTGGGCCGAAAGGCGTGGGGGAGGCCGTCAACGAAACGGTGGTGTACGCATTCATGGCGTTGTTCGTCGTCAACACCATCGTCACCGCGGTCGGCATCCGATTGACGGCGGGGTGATCGAGGTGACGCTGTCGGATTCGCTGGCACAAATCGGCAAGTTCGGACGCACGCGGGCGCGGGTGGCTCGAACGTCACGCTCGATCGACGACGTCGGGCGACAAGCTGTCTTCTTCGCGCGCGCCATCGCTCACATCCCGTGGGCAATTCGCAAACACCCGAAAGAAGTGTTGAGGCTGGTAGCCGAGATCAGCATGGGCACCGGAGCTTTGGCAGTGATCGGCGGCACGGTTGCGGTCGTAGGATTTCTGACTCTCGCCTCGGGCGGCACCATTGCGATCCAAGGTTTCAGCTCACTGGGAAATATCGGAGTCGAAGCGCTCACCGGATTCTTCTCCGCCTTCATCAATGTTCGTATCGCTGCGCCGGTCATCGCGGGAATCGGCCTGTCGGCCACGATCGGCGCAGGTTCGACCGCGCAGATCGGTGCCATGCGCATCAGTGAGGAAATCGATGCCCTCGAATCGATGGCGATCAGTTCGGTCCCGTACGTCGTCAGCACCCGCGTCACCGCAGGGATGATCGCGATCTTGCCGCTGTACTCACTGGCGCTCGTGGGATCATTTCTGGCCGGACGATTCACCACGGTCGTGCTGTTCGGTCAGTCCTCCGGTCTTTACGACCACTACTTCACGACGTTCCTCGATCCGGTCGATGTCGCATGGTCCTTCGTTCAAGTGCTCGTGATGGCACTACTGGTGATGCTGATCCACACGTACTACGGATACAACGCGTCCGGGGGACCGTCGGGCGTGGGAACTGCAGTGGGCCGCGGGGTTCGGCTCTCGCTGATCTGCGTCGTGGCGGTGACCCTGCTCGTCTCACTCGCGCTCTACGGCGGTTCCGGCAACTTCAATCTGTCCGGTTAGGGGGACTGCGTGCACAGATACGGCTACAAGTTGGCTGCTCTGGGCTTGGCTGCGGCGATCGTCGGGGTCATCGCGTTGTCGGTCGCGTCTTTCAACCAGGTGTTTGTCGCTCGCGTCCCGATCACGGTGATCGCGGAGCGCGCGGGGCTCGTGATGGATCCGGGCGCGCGGGTGAAGATGGCCGGGGTGACCGTGGGCTCGGTGGAGTCCATCACGCCGACTGACGACGCCACCGCACAACTGTCGTTGTCGATCGATCCCGAAGCGCTCGAGTCGATTCCGTCAAACGTGGATGTGGCGATCACGTCGAACACGGCCTTCGGCGCGAAGTTCGTCAGCCTGTCCTCGCCGGAGCAGCCGAGCAGCGCGCGACTTGCCGCCGGGGCGACGATCGACGCATCCCGGGTTACTGTCGAGCTGAACACGGTGTTCGAGAAACTCACCGCCGTGCTCCGGACGGTGGACCCGGGCAAACTCGATTCGACATTGGGTGCCCTCTCGACTGCTCTGCAAGGACGCGGCGAACGGCTCGGGGTCGCACTCGAACAAGCAGATTCCTCCTTGCTCGAATTCAACACTGCACGTGAGGCTCTCGATCATGTGTTGACGGATTTACCAGCCGTCACACAGACCTACCGCGACGCTGTTCTCGACTTGATGGACACACTCGACTCGCTCACGACGACGGGAACCACTGTTCTCGACGAGCAGCAGAATCTTGATCTCCTCTTGCTCAACGTGATCGGGGTCGCCCGCACCGGAGAAGATGTACTGGGAGAAAACGCCGACGGTATCGACACCGTTCTGTCGTTACTGCGGCCGACCACCGCACTGCTCGAGGAATATTCCCCGGTGATTCCCTGCATGTTCCACGGACTGCAGGAGAGCAAGAAGATCGGCGACGGCGCCTACAACGGACAACCAGGAATCAAGATGTCGATCGGTCTGATCGCCGGAACCGAACCGTACCGATATCCCGACGACCTCCCGAAGGTCGCGGCAACAGGTGGCCCGCAGTGTATGGGCCTTCCACTGCGCGACCCGAACGTCAATGCTCCGTACCTGGTGACCGACACCGGGGTGAATCCGTTTGCGCCCGAGCGTCAGCCGAATGGTGGGCAACCGATGAACACGGTCCCGGATCTGATGAGCTACCTGTTCGGGACGGAGATCCGATGAAAGTTCGTGGGTACACCGTCAAGTTCGGAATTTTTGTTCTGGTGATGATCCTCGTCAACGCCGGGCTGATCCTCGTGTTCGGCCAGATGCGAGGTGGCGACGCGAGGTCGTACTCGGCGGAGTTCGTCAACGCCTCCGGGCTCAGAGCCGGCGACAAGGTGCGCATCGCCGGTGTGCCGGTCGGTTCTGTCGGCTCCGTCGAATTCGGTGGGAATCACCGTGCCCACGTGAGTTTCAGTGTGGATACGGGTGACACCGTGACCGTATCGACCAGAGCCGCTGTTCGATATCAGGATCTGGTGGGTAATCGATACCTCGAATTGCTCGACGATCCGGGGATCGCGGAACCGCAACCGGAGGGCGAGAGCATCCCCGTCGATCGCACCGCACCGGCACTCGACCTCGATGCGCTACTCGGTGGTTTCAAGCCGCTGTTTCAAGCCCTGGACCCGGAGCAGGTCAACGCGTTGTCGATGTCCTTGCTCGAGGTGTTTCAAGGCCAGTCCGGAACTGTGGCATCGGTGCTGGCGCACACCGGATCGATTACGAACACTCTCGCAGACCGCGACCAACTGATCGGTCGAGTGATCGGCAACCTCGACGGTGTGCTCAGCGAATTGCGCAGCCGCGGTGGTCAGTTCAGTGACACTCTCGATCACCTACAACAGCTGGTCAGCGGGCTCGCGGCGGACCGGGAGATGATCGGGACTGCCGTCGAGAGTGTGAACACCGCATCAGGCACCTTCGCCGATCTCCTCGCCGGAGTTCGCCCGGACATCGCGGGAAACCTGTCGAAGCTGGACGCAAGCCTGAATCCGCTGATCGAGCAACAGAGTGAGCTCGATCGGATTCTCGCGTCCATGCCCTCGAACTACAAGCAGCTGATCCGAGTCGGCTCGTACGGGTCGTTCTTCAACTTCTATCTGTGCGGAATCGCACTGAAGGTCGACGGTGCCGACGGTACGCCGCTCACTGTCGACCTGGTGGATCAGACGACCGGAAGGTGCGCACCACGATGAGAGAGATGGCACAGAGCCAGGCCGTACGCGTGGGGGTCGTGGGATTGGTCGTCAGGGCCGCCGTCGTATTGGCATCGCTCCAGTATCAGAATCTGCAGTTCCTGAAATCGGGTGTCGGGTACAGCGCGGTGTTCGCCGACGCCAGCGGTCTCGCGCCGGGAGACGAAGTCAACGCCGCCGGAGTGAAGATCGGAACGGTGGATCGGATCGAGGTCGAGCACGGACTCGCGCGCGTGGATTTCACACTGGAAGGCTCGATCGGTTTGGGAGAAAGCACATCGGCGGCCGTCACCACGATGTCGTTGCTCGGCAAGCGAGCGGTATCGCTCGATCTGGACGGTCCGGGAAGGATCGCGGTCGGCGGCGAGATCCCGGTCGAGCGAACAAGATCGGCGTACTCGCTGCCCGACGTGCTCGGTGACCTCACCACGACGGTCGAGGACATCGATCTCGACCAACTCTCCGAATCGCTCGACGCAGTGGGGCAGGTGATGTCCGACAGTGCGCCGAACCTGAGGCCGGCGCTGGACGGTGTCGCACGGATCTCCGACAGCGTCAATAGACGCGACGACATGTTGCGCACCTTGCTGTCCGATGCAAACGACGTCGCCGGGACGCTGGCCGAGCGTGGACCACAGGTCAACGCGCTACTCGTCGACGGCAACGCCTTGTTGGGAGAACTGGATCGGCGACAGGCGGCGCTGGGGGAAGTGATCACGAACATCTCGGCGTTGTCGACCCAGCTGAGCGGACTCGTCCACGACAACGAGGCGCAATTGCAGCCGGTCCTCGGCAAACTCGACACGGTTGTCGGAATTCTGCAGAACAACAAGGACAACCTTTCTCAGGGAATCGACGGTCTCGGTACGTACGTGGGCACGCTCGGTGACACCGTGGCCAGCGGCCCCTTCTACTACGCCTACGTTCAGAACCTGGTGCCGGCGCAATACACCCAACCGTTGATCAACGCGTTGTTCGGGCTACCACCTGCGCCGCTACCGATTCCGGAGGTTCGATGATGGGTGCCTTACGAGTTCGCAAACCGGTGAACTGGCGTCGAATCGCCGCCGTTGGTGGAAGCGTCATCGGTGCGGCGATCGTCGTCGTGTCGGGATACCTTGCGGTGCAACATCTGCGCTACTACAACGTGACGGCCTACTTCACCTCGACGACCGGTCTGTATGTCGGTGACGACGTTCGTGTCGTGGGAGTCGACGTCGGCCGCGTCACCGCGATCGCCCCACAGGGAGATCGAATGCGCGTCGAACTGAAATTGGCGCGCGAGGTTCCCGTCGCCGAGGACGCGAAAGCGGTGATCGTTGCCCAGTCGCTGGTCTCGGCCCGCTTCGTGCAGTTGACGCCGGCGGTGACGGACGGCGCCGACGCACTGAATGACGGTGCGGAGATCCCACTCGACAGAACGGCCGTCCCGGTCGAGTGGGACCAGATCAAGGAACAGCTGGGCCGGGCTGCCGATGCTTTGGGTCCCGTCGGGGACGATCGCGGTCCCGCCGCCAACTTCCTCGACGGTGCCGGATCCGCACTGGCCGGCAACGGGGAAGCGCTGGGGCGCTCGGTGACCGAACTCTCGGAGGCTATGAGCACACTCGACGAAGGCGGAGCCGATCTGTTCGGCACCATCCGCGGCCTGCAGACCTTCACGACCGCACTCGCCGCAAGCGACGAACAGATCGTTCAGTTCCAAGGACGACTGGCAAATGTCTCGAGTGTGCTCGCCGAGAGCCGGACGCAATTGGCTCCGGCTCTCGCCGATCTGGACGCCGCCGTCGTCGACGTACAGCGGTTCGTCGAACAGAACCGAACCGGCTTGACGGAGCAGATCGCGAAGTTGGCCGACGTGTCCCAGGTACTGGTCGACAAGCGCGCAGGCCTCGAGAAGGTACTGCATCTGGCTCCGACAGCGTTGTCGAACTACTACAACGTCTACCGGCCGGCCCAAGGAGCGATGGTGGGTGTGCCCGCATTCCAGAACGTCGGCAACCCGATCGACTTGATCTGCGGCGGAATCGCCGGCCTGGCCAACGACACCTCGAAGAAGGGCGCGGATTTGTGCATCGAATACCTCGGCCCGTTGCTCAACACGATCAAGGCCAACTACCCGGACCTGAGCATCAATCCGACCCGGGCGCTCGGCGCTCTTCCGGACCAACTGGTGTACAGCGAGCCTGATCTGGAACCGACTGGCGCCTTGGGCTTTCCGACGGTACCGGTGGCGTCTGATCTGACCGGCTTGCTCATGCCGTCGACAGGATCACGATGACTGGCCGCCGGTGGGGAACAGTGTGTGTGGCGGCGAGCGCCGTGCTCGTTCTGACGGGTTGTCAATGGAGCGGGCTGAATTCGGTGTCGCTGCCGGGCGCGGCCGGCCGCGGTGAGGGAAGTTTCTCGGTCGTGATCGAGATGCCGGACGTCACGTCGATCAGTCCCAACTCTCCGGTCATGGTCAACGACGTGACAGTCGGAAGTATCAGTGCGATCGAGACCGACAACTGGCACGCACGGGTGACGGTTGCGCTCGACGGCTCGGTGTCGCTGCCCGCCAACGCGACTGCCAAGATCGGCCAAACCAGTCTGCTCGGATCCAAACACGTCGCGCTCGCGCCGCCCACCGAGGTGGCGCCGGAAGGGCGGTTGTCGGAAGGATCCGTGATTCCCCTTGCATCGGCCAGTGTCTATCCCACCACCGAGGAAGCGTTGACGGCACTGTCATTGGTCCTCAACGGCGGCGGGCTCGCTCAGATTCACAGCATCACCACGGAGCTGAACACGGCGCTCGGCGGACGGACCGACGCGGCTCGCGACCTGCTGAGTCAGATGGATACCGTGACCGAAACACTCGACCGCCAACGTGATGCGATGGTCACGACCATGGAGAATCTCGACGTCTTCGCCGGCGAGATCACGGCTCAGCGAGACGTTCTCGGTGAGGCGTTGGAGACCCTTGATCCGGCCTTGGCGGAACTGAGCGCCCAACGCGTCGACCTGACCACCGCCCTCGATGCGGTCGGCAGGTTCGGGGACGTCGGGACCGATCTGGTCGACCGGACCCGCGACGATCTGAAAGCCAATTTGAGCTCCTTGGAATCGACGCTGCAGAAGGTGGTCGAAACAGGACCGGACCTGATCAACAATTTGGGCAATCTGAGTACCTTCCCCTTCCCCAGACGACCATCGACGACGGAATGCGCGGTGATTACACCAATTTGTGGGCGCTGATCGACCTCACGAGTAATCGTCTGCAGTCGGGGCTCGGTTTCGGCACTCCGTTCGGGGCGCCGCAAACTCCGGTGGAGAACGGAATACTGGTCGATCCTTTGACCGCGCCTCTGGGTACCGGGCGGTCCGCCCAAGTGACACCGGGCGGGCCGCCCCAAGTGACACCGGGCGGGCCGCCCCAAGTGACACCGGGCGGACCGACCCAAGTAGCACAGGGCGGACCGCCCAGGACGGTGGACGATGATTCTCACGAAGCTGGTGCGAAGGCAATTGACGATCTTCGCGATCCTGGCGGTGATAGGCATGAGCGCAGCGGCTATCTCGTACCTGAGAGTTCCGACCATGCTCGGAATCGGGCGCTACTCGGTGACAGTCGAACTGCCGGACGCCGGTGGCCTGTATCGGAACGCGAACGTGACCTATCGCGGCGACACCATCGGTCAGGTCAGATCGGTGCGTCTATCTCCGGGAGTGGTACGCGCCGAATTATCTTTGGAGAGTGCGGTTCCCGTTCCCTCCAGCGGGCTCGCAGTAGCGGTGCGAAGTGTGTCGGCCATCGGCGAGCAATACGTCGACATGCAACCGAGAACCGCGGACGGACCCTTTCTGGCCGACGGAGACGTGATCGGCCCCGACGCTGTCACGATCCCGACCGAGATCGGACCGGTCCTCGATCAGGCGCAGGCGATGCTCGCATCGGTACCGCAGGACAAGTTGCGGTCGGTGATCGACGAGTCCGCGGCAGCATTCGGTGGCAGGGGAGAGGACCTGGCTCGTCTGCTGGATTCGACCACCTCGTTCGTCGATCAGATGTCTGCTGCCACAACCCCGGCCACGACGCTCGTACAGCAGTTGGATCCGCTCCTTCAGACACAGGTGGTGACGGGCGATCAGATTCGCCAGTGGGCGTCCAGTGTCGCTCAACTCAGTGGACAGTTGGAGGTCGCCGACGGGTCCGTGCGCAAGATCCTCGAGACCGGACCGGGCTTCGCGACTGAAGCCGACCTGCTGTTTCAAGGCCTCAAACCCACTTTGCCTGTGCTGCTTGCCAATTTCACCAGCACCGCTCAGGTGGCTTTGACGTACAACGCCGGGTTGGAGCAGGTGCTCGTCATCTTGCCGCCACTGGTCGCGGCACAGGAAACCGTTGTCCAACGCGGGCAGGTGGACGGCGCCGCGAATGTCAACTTCCACCTCCAAGCGCAGGACCCTGCGGCCTGCTCGACCGGCTACCTTCCGGCCGATCAGCGACGAGACCCGACCGAGATGAGTGTCCCGGACACCCCGGCCGACTTGTACTGCAAAGTTCCGCAGAACTCGGTCTTCGCAGTTCGTGGATCCCGGAACATTCCCTGTATGGAGGTACCGGGTAAACGAGCACCGAGCCCGGAGATCTGTCGGAGCCCAGATCCGTACGTCCCCTCGGGAACCAATGCGCCCGGCGAGTTGTACACGGGGCCAGACGGAGTCGACTATCAACACACGGAATTGGCTCCTGCTGCTTCCGATTCGGGGGAGGGTGAGCCGTGGCAACAGTTGCTGATGCCGACGAATCGCTGAGGGGCGAGGTGCTGGATCCGGTCGGAGGGAAGCGCGGTGTACTCCTTGCCCTGGTCTGGATTGCACTCGTGGCTCTGAGCGTCGTTGTCGTCTTCGGTGCTCTGGCAGTTCGATCGGACCGCGCGCGAGAGTCCCAGCGTCAAGGGTTCGTCGACGGTGCTGTCGCAGGAACCCTTGCTCTGATCGACGTTCACTCTGCCACGCTCGACGAGGATCTCGCGGCGCTGAAGTCGCTGAGTACGGGAACTTTTGCAGACGAACTGAAGTCCGGTGAATCTGCGTTCGTCGCATCGATCCGTGATTTTGCCGTCGATTCCGACGGTCGTGTCGACACCGCAGCCTTGGCATCGGAATCCGGAACCTCGGGGGTGGTGCTGATCGCGGCATCGGCTCAGGTCGGCAATTCGGCGGGAGAATCTTCGGCGCGAACCTACCGTCTTCGCGTCGGTGTCGAGGAGGTCGACGGTCGGGTACTGATGTCGAGTGTGGAGTTCGTCCCGTGAAGCGCGTGGTCTTGGCGTTTGCAGCGCTGATCTTGGTGGGAGCCGGCGGGACTCTGCTCTGGAGTCACCAACGTTCGGCAGCCGCTGAAACCGCACGTGTCGAGGTGATCGGTGTGGCGCCGATGCTCGTCGAGAATCTCTTGAGCTACAACAGCGACACGGTGGACGAGGATCTTGCACATGCTGCCGAGGGCGCAAGTGGAACATTTCAGGACCGCTTCGCTGAATTCGGATCGAAAACCGTTGCACCCCAGTCGAAGGAGCAAGGAATCAGCACGAAGGCGCGAGTAGTCGACGTGGGAGTGCTCTCCGCTGCTGCAGACCGAGCGGAATTGCTCCTGTTCGTCGATCAGATCACGACGAGTATCGCGCGGCCGGCACCAGCGTCGACGTCGAGCCGAGTCGAGGTGACACTCGATCGAGTCGAGGGAACATGGTTGGTGAGTGCCATGACTCCGGTCTAGTGGAGGTTGTCGCGACCCGCCATGATCAGCCTGGCAGTGACTTCGAGACGATCTGCGATCTGCGAATACGACTCGTATCCCATGCCGGCTCGGACAAGCGCTCCGGACCAGGAGATTTCGAGTGCTTCGAGTACGTCGGGATCGTACGACGGACCCAGTGCCTCGATGAGTCGCTCGCGGATGTTCTTGCCGATACGTCCCCGAAGGTGTTCGACGTCGGGATCGTTGCCCATCATCGCCGTGGTCACGGCCGCGGCCAGCTCCGGTTCGTCGGAAACGAGGAGTGCGACGCTTCGAAGGACCGAGCAGACCTGCGCTTCTCGTTCCGCCTCGGGGGAGGGCTCGTGAGGTACCGCGTCGAGTCGGCGCCAGAACAGTTCTGCCACAAGGTGACTCTTGGACGAAAAGTAGGTGTATGCCGTGGCTGCGGCGACACCGGCTTCCGCTGCCACCATTCGCACAGTCAGATCGGCAAACCCTTTGTCGCGCAGGACCGTGATCGCTGCCGCGGTCAATCGATCGACGGTTTCGGCTTGCTGCTGTGTGAGCCGTCGACGAGTGGACTCGAACTTGGTCTTACCAGACATGTGTCCAGACACTACGGGATCAGGCCCGTGCGAGCAAAGTGTGCGCTATCGCTGCTCGTTCTCGCTCCCCGCTCGGTGTCACGTCTCGCTCCCGCTCGGTGGGACAGAATTTCGAACCCCCGCGATCGCTAAGTCCATGTGTTAGAACGATTTCTAGAACATGTTCGGAAACTGTGCCCAGAATCAGAGAGGCTGACGATGACGAGGTGGGACGAGACGTGCGACGTACTCGCTGTGGGATCAGGCGGCGGACTCACCGGCGCGTACACGGCAGCCCGCGAAGGCCTCGACGTCATTGCGATCGAAGCAACCGACAAGTACGGCGGAACAACGGCGTACTCGGGCGGCGGCGGAATGTGGTTCCCGTGCAACGCCGTTCTTCGTCGGGGCGGGGACGTCGACACCATCGAGGATGCGCTGGAGTACTACCGATCAGTGGTGGGTGATCGTACACCCGCCGACGTTCAGGAAGCCTACGTTCGAGGTGGCGCCGGGTTGATCGACTACCTCGAGGAGGACTCGAACTTCGAGTTCCAGATACTGCCGTGGCCCGACTACTTCGGTGAAGAGCCCAAGGCTCGAGCGAGCGGACGGCACATTGTTCCCAAGCCGATGAACGCGAACAAGCTGGGTGCGCTTCGTGATTCGCTTCGTCCGCCGCTGGCGACAGAACGGCTGGGGGAGGAGTTGCCGAAGTACCTCGTCGGCGGCCAGTCGTTGATCGGTCGATTCCTGTTGGCTCTTGCGGAACTCCCGAACGCCACCATGCACCTGAAGACCACTCTCGAGGAACTGGTTGTCGAGGACGGAGTGGTGGTCGGAGCCGTCGTCGACCGAGATGGTCGGCGTCGAACCATTCAGGCACGCAGAGGAGTGATCCTCGCCGCCGGTGGATTCGAGCAGAACGAGACCTTGCGGGCCGAATTCGGTGTCCCCGGATCCGCTCTCGACACGATGGGTTGCCCCGGCAACCTCGGGAAGGCACACCAGGCGGCCATCGCCGCGGGCGCCGACACCGACCTCATGGGAGAGGCCTGGTGGTCGCCGGGACTGACCCATCCGGATGGCCGCTCCGCGTTTGCGCTGTGGTTCACCGGCGGAATCTTCGTGGACGACGACGGTCGCCGATTCGTCAACGAATCAGCGCCGTACGACCGCTTGGGTCGCGCCGTCATCGAACACATGCGGACAGGGAAAGTAACCACGCCGTACTGGATGATCTACGACAACAGAGAAGGCGCAGTGCCGCCGGTGAAGGCGCCCAACGTACCCATGGCGCAGGCGGAGCAGTATGTGGATGCGGGGTTGTGGAAGAGTGCACAGACACTCGAAGACCTCGCTGCCCAGATCGATGTTCCCGCAGCGGAACTGGTGGAGACCGTGAAGCGATTCAACGCGTTTGCGGCGACTGGCGTCGACACGGACTTCGGTCGAGGAGACACTGCGTACGACCGCGCCTTCTCCGAGGGGGCTTCGCCGCTCGTACCGATCGATCAAGGGCCGTTTCACGCTGCCGCGTTCGGCATCTCCGACCTCGGGACCAAAGGTGGTCTACGCACCGACGCGACCGGGAGGGTGCTCAAAGCCGACGGTACGGCGATTGCCGGGTTGTACGCGGCGGGGAACACGATGGCAGCGGCCAGCGGGACTACGTACCCCGGCGGTGGAAACCCGATCGGAGCGAGCATGCTGTTCAGTCACTTGGCTGCACTCGACCTCGCGAAGCTGCCGTCTTGATCATCAGTCGCTCGTCTCGGGGATGTGGTCAGGCCTTGCCGAGTCCGGCGGCGATTCCCTTGTCCAGTTGGGTGAGCATTGCTGTACCCAACGACGAAAGCTGGGCGACCTGGCGATCGTCGAGGCCCTCGAAGAGGAGACCTTGAACTGAGGCGACGTGCGGCGGTGCGGCCGCGACAACCTTTGCCATTCCCTCGTCGGTGAGCACTGCGTTGGAGCCGCGGCTGCCACGAATGACTTCCCGTTTCACCCAGCCGGCCTTCTCCATCTTCGTGATCACGTGCGAGAGGCGGGACAGGGACGCGTTCGCGCGCTGGGCCAGTACCGACAACTGGAGCTTGTGGTCGGGGGCGTCCGAGAGTGCCGCGAGTACGAAGTATTCGAAGTGTGTGAGTGCCGAATCGCGTTGTAGTTGAGTGTCGAGTGCGGCAGGCAACCGTGTCACGAGAGCGATCAGTGTCAGCCATGCTTCTTGCTGCTCGGCTGTGAGCCACTTCGTCTGAGACTGCGCGTCGGGCTGCGCGGTCGGTTCACTCATCGGTGACTTCTCCTTCGGGTCGAGCATTCTTCGTGCACGGAGCGTGCTTGTGTACAGCGTCTCAGACGCATGTCCAGAAGAATCCTGCGGGAATAGTTGCGGGACGCAAGTGTTGAGTTCTATATTAGGTTGAACCTTCAACTTACGACGAATGTCTATCCCGAGGAGTCCGTATGTCCACCACAACCATGCCTGCGCTGTATCTCAGCCACGGTGCTCCGCCGCTGGTGGACAGCGCGTTGTGGGTTGACCAGTTGGGGGCGTGGGCCGGCGATCTTCCGCGGCCGACGGCAATCCTCGTCGTATCGGCGCACTGGGAATCAGCACCGCTGACGATCGGATCGACGACCATGGGCACCCCGCTCATCTACGACTTCGGTGGTTTTCCCGAGAGGTTCTACCGCGCGAAGTACAACTCTCCCGGCGCTCCGGAACTCGCCGCCCAGGTTGCCGCGTTGATGCCGGACAACGAACGCGTGGTTCAGCAGCCGAATCGAGGCCTGGATCACGGTGCCTACGTGCCGCTCACGGTGATGTACCCGGACGCAGACATCCCGGTACTGCAAATTTCGCTGCCCACCCTCGATCCCGAGCGTTTGCTCCATCTCGGACAGCGCCTACGGCCACTCCGTGAGCAAGGTGTACTGATCGTGGGATCCGGATTCACCACGCACGGGCTACCGTTCCTGCGCGATCCGTCACCGGAGGCGCAGGCCCCGGGATGGTCGGCGGAATTCGACGCGTGGGCAGGGGAGAGGTTCGCTGCCGGTGACGTCGATTCCTTGATCGACTTCCGCGCTCAAGCTCCCGGGATGCCGTACGCGCATCCGACCATCGAGCACTTCGCCCCGTTGTTCGTCACGCTCGGTGCGTCGTCCGATCCGGAACAGGTGCCCACCCAGGTGATCGACGGATTCTGGATGGGGCTTGCGAAGCGCTCGATTCAGGTCGCCTAGAGATTTCAAATCGCGCAGAGAAGTCAGGTTGCGCAGAGAATCAGGTCGCCCAGGTGAGTCAGCTTCGATTGCGAAGGAACTCGAGCGCCTGGTCGCCGTGGGTGTTGGCGCGTAGTTCACTCGAGATGACTTTGAGGACGGTGCGGTCGGTGTCGATCACGAAGGTCGAGCGTTTGACCGGAGCCAACTTGCCCAGGAGTCCGCGCTTGACGCCGAACTGTTCGGCTACCTTGCCCTCGGTGTCGGCGAGTAGGGGGTAGTCGAAGGATTGTGCGGTGGCAAAGGTGGACTGAGCTTCGACCGTATCGGTGCTGATGCCCGCTCGCGAAGCGCCCACCGCGGCGAATTCGCTGCCGAGGTCACGGAAGTGGCACGCCTCGGCGGTGCACACCGGCGTCGAGGCTGCCGGGTAGAAGAAGAGGACCAAGGGTCCGTTCTCGAGCAGGCTCGTCAGCGAGCGCGGAGTCCCGTCCTGGTCGGGCAGTGAGAAATCGGGAGCGAGTTGGCCTGGTTTCATTCGGCCGAGGTTACCCGCGCACGACGGCCACATGGGGGAGCCTGGGATGATGGAGCCATGCACGGCGAGCCCACCTCCATGTCCGCACGGTCGTCCGACACCGCGATCGTCGGTGACGCGTCCGATTCCACCACGACCCGGGAGCAGTTCCGAGCCCTCGCAGCTGAGCACCGGGTCGTTCCGGTCACTCGGAAAGTGTTGGCGGACTCCGAAACTCCGCTCTCGGCGTACGAGAAGTTGGCCGGCAATCGTCCCGGCACCTTCTTGCTCGAGTCGGCCGAGAACGGTCGTTCGTGGTCGCGGTGGTCGTTCATCGGCGTCGGGAGTCCGGCTGCACTGACCGTCGTGGACGGAGAGGCGGCCTGGTACGGCAACGTTCCGGCCGGCGCTCCGGCCGGCGGCGACCCGATCGACGCGCTCGGTGCCACCCTCGAGCTGCTTCGTTCGGAGCGGCTGCCCGACCTGCCCCCGCTGACCGGCGGAATGGTCGGATTCCTCGGCTACGACGCGGTGCGGCGCCTCGAGAGATTGGGTGACTCCGCGGTCGACGACCTGCAGATCCCCGAAATGGTCATGCTGCTTGCCGCCGACATCGCCGCAGTCGATCACCACGAAGGGGCGATCACCCTCATCGCCAATGCCGTCAACTGGGACGGCACGGACGAGCGCGTCGACACGGCGTACGACGACGCAGTCGCCAGGTTGGACGCGATGACTCGTGCTCTCGCGGCGCCGGCGAAATCGACGGTGTCGACATTTTCGAAAGCGACTCCGAACTACCGTCGTCAGCGCACCACCGAGAGCTTCGGTGTCGATGTCGAAAAGTTGATCGGCGACATCGAAGCGGGCGAGGCATTCCAGGTAGTTCTCTCGCAGCGATTCGAGATCGATTGCACTGCAGCACCGATCGACGTGTACCGGATGCTGCGAGCGTCGAACCCCAGCCCGTACATGTATCTGCTCAACGTGCCGAACGGTGATGGAGAGACGGCGTTTTCGATCGTCGGTTCGAGCCCTGAGGCTCTGGTAACCGTCGCCGAGGGCGTCGCGACAACACACCCGATCGCTGGAACCAGATGGCGCGGTGCCACAGAGGAGGACGACATCCTGCTCGAGAAAGATCTCCTCGCCGACGAGAAGGAAAACTCCGAGCACCTCATGCTCGTCGATCTGGGGCGAAACGATCTGGGTCGTGTCTGTCGCCCGGGCACTGTGAAGGTGCACGACTACCGGCACATCGAGCGGTACAGCCACGTGATGCATCTCGTATCGACGGTCACCGGACATCTGGCCGAGGGAAAGCACGCTCTCGACGCCGTCACCGCATGCTTCCCCGCTGGAACCCTCTCGGGGGCGCCCAAGGTCCGTGCGATGCAGCTGATCGAAGAACTGGAACCGACCAGGCGCGGTATCTACGGCGGCATCGTCGGCTACCTCGACTTCGCCGGCGACGCCGACACCGCGATCGCGATCCGAACGGCATTGATCAAGGACGGGATCGGATACGTCCAGGCGGGCGCCGGCGTCGTCGCCGACTCGGATCCGGTCTACGAGGACACCGAGGCCCGCAACAAGGCGATGGCAGTGCTGAGCGCGATTGCGTCGGCGCACACCCTGCGCACCATCGGAGGTGACGATCAGTGAGTGAGAACGAGTCGAGTGCAGCGGAGCCTACAAGCGCGTCTCGTGGCACCGCCGTGCCGAGAACGCTTCTGCTGGCGTTGTCGGCAGCAGCTCTGTGGGGCAGCTCACGAATGACGTGGGTTCATCTGACCTCGAGCGACGGCAAGACGCTGGAGAGGACGACGGATCTCGACGGCAGCACCTGGGCGGCGGCGATGACTCCGCTCGCGCTCGCGCTTCTGGCGGCGATCGCGGCGTCGTTTGCGGTGCGAGGTTGGGCACTTCGGGTAGTCGGACTGTTGGTTGCCCTCGTCGCCGTCGCGGTAGCGGTTCCGGCAGTGCAGTTGTTGGTGTCCGGAGCCTCTGCGGACCGAGCGGTGGACTTGGCCGAGTTGTCCGGTCACCCGGAAGATCTCTCGACAACTGTTTCGGTACTGCCTGCCTTGCTTGCGTTGCTCGGAGCGGTGGCGGCGCTCGGCGCGGCAGTACTTCTGATGCGCAAACCTCCAGTGCGAGGCGGGTTGTCGTCGAAATACGACAACCCTGCCGCGCGCCGCGAGGCCGCAGCCAAGCTCGGTCAGGGAGACAAACCTGCATCGGACGAGCCTGTGACACAACGGATGTTGTGGGATGCGCTCGACGCCGGAGAGGACCCGACAGCGACTGACGGGGACGACGGAGTTGGGGGAGACAACGGCGCGAAACCGGGGTCGTCCCACTGAGTAAGACTGAACCCTCACCTGCGTGGGTACCCCGACGGAGTAGCAAAATTTCGTCCCACTAGGCTGAGACCACCCTGATGACGTATCTCACATCGGGCTCTTGCCCAGAAAGGATTCGGGCCACGATGACCGTACTCGACTCGATTCTCGACGGGGTGCGCGCTGATGTCGCCGCCCGCGAAGCCGTACTCGACTTCGCTGCAGTCAAGGCTGCTGCGGCCGCTGCACCGCCTGCACTCGATGCTGCAGCAGCACTTCTGGAATCGAGCATCGGCGTCATCGCCGAGGTCAAGCGAGCGAGCCCGTCAAAGGGTGCGCTGGCCGACATTGCCGATCCCGCAGAGCTTGCCGCGGCTTACCAAGCCGGTGGCGCACGCATCATCAGTGTTCTCACCGAAGAGCGCCGTTTTCACGGCTCGTTGGCCGACCTCGACGCAGTCCGTAAAGCGGTCACCATTCCGGTGCTGCGCAAGGACTTCATCGTGGGGCCGTACCAGATTCACGAGGCTCGCGCTCACGGCGCCGACGTCATCTTGCTGATCGTGGCGGCACTCGAGCAGCAGGCGCTCGCCTCGTTGATCGATCGCACCGAATCTCTGGGAATGACTGCCCTCGTCGAGGTGCACACGGAGGAAGAAGCCAACCGCGCGCTCGAAGCCGGCGCCAAGGTGATCGGTGTGAACGCCCGCAATCTCAAGACTCTCGAGGTGGACAAGAACACCTTCGGTCGCATCGCTCCCGGTCTTCCGACCGAGACGATCAAGATTGCCGAGTCCGGTGTTCGCGGAACTGCCGATCTGTTGGCGTACGCCGGGGCGGGCGCCGACGCAGTGCTCGTCGGTGAAGGCCTCGTGACCAGCGGCGACCCTCGCAAGGCCGTCGCAGATCTGGTCAATGCAGGTGCGCACCCGTCCTGCCCCAAACCGTCTCGATAAATCGCTGCACCCGCCCGGCGTGCTTTGATGCACCCGGGCGGTGACCAGCGACACCGTTGGGGCAGACTGGTGGGGTGACTTCACGTACTCAGGAACCAGGCTCCGGTGCAATATTCAAGGGCGGCAATCTGCCGCCGGCCAGCGCGGGACTCACCGAGCGCTCCCACGATCCCGATGCCGGAGGCCATTTCGGCGTCTACGGCGGACGGCATGTGCCGGAAGCCCTCATGGCGGTTATCGAGGAAGTCACTGCGGAGTACGAAAAGGCTCGAGCGGACGACACGTTCTTGAACGAACTCGATCGCTTGCAGCGCGATTACACCGGGCGTCCGTCGCCGATTTTCGAGGCAACGCGAATGAGCGAGTTCGCCGGCGGTGCGCGCATCCTTCTCAAGCGTGAAGATCTGAACCACACCGGTTCTCACAAGATCAACAACGTTCTCGGTCAGGTTCTGCTGGCAAAGCGTATGGGCAAGACCCGCATCATCGCCGAGACCGGAGCGGGCCAGCACGGTGTGGCATCGGCCACCGCCTGTGCACTGCTCGGTCTCGAGTGCGTCATCTACATGGGTGCTGTCGACACCGAACGGCAAGCACTGAACGTCGCACGCATGCGCCTGCTCGGCGCGGAGGTCGTCTCGGTCGAGACCGGTTCGCGCACGCTCAAGGACGCGATCAACGAAGCCTTGCGCGACTGGGTTTCCCACGCGGACAACACCTATTACTGCTTTGGTACCGCGGCAGGCCCGCACCCGTTCCCCACCATCGTTCGGGACTTCCAGCGAGTGGTCGGCCTCGAAACACGCGTCCAGGTTCAGGCACTGACCGGCCGCCTGCCCGATGCAGTCACAGCCTGCGTCGGAGGCGGCTCCAACGCAATCGGAATCTTCCACCCGTTCATCGACGATCTGTCGGTACGGCTGGTTGGCTACGAAGCAGCCGGCGACGGTGTCGAAACCGGAAGGCATGCAGCAACGTTCGCCGGCGGTACCCCTGGTGCATTTCAGGGTGCCTACTCCTACCTGCTCCAGGACGAAGACGGTCAGACCATCGAATCGCACTCGATCTCTGCTGGTCTGGACTACCCGGGCGTCGGACCCGAGCACGCTTACCTGAGCGATATCGGGCGTGCGACCTACGAACCCGTCACCGACAGTGAAGCCATGGATGCGCTGCTGCTGCTCTCGCGCCGCGAGGGCATCATCCCGGCCATCGAATCGGCCCACGCCGTCGCCGGCGCACTCCGACTTGGCAAAGAACTCGGTGAGGGCGCGATCATCGTCGTCAATCTCTCCGGTCGCGGTGACAAGGACATGGACACCGCCGCAAGCTGGTTCGGTCTTTTCGACGGCGCCTCAGGTCAGGCAGCCGCTCCGGATGATGCAGCAGACGAGAACGACAACACGGAAGGCTCGGACAAGTGAGCGAACGACCATCACGCCTCGCACCCACCTTTGCCGCGTGCAAGGCTGACAAACGTGCCGCCCTCGTCGGTTACCTGCCTGCCGGTTATCCGACCGTTCCCGAATCGATCGACGTGTTCAAGGCGATGGTCGACGGTGGCTGCGACATCATCGAAGTCGGTGTCGCGTATTCCGATCCGGTCATGGACGGTCCGACCATCCAGCGTGCAGCCGAAACCGCACTCACCAACGGCGTTCGCCTTCGCGACATCTTCACCGTGATCGAGCAGATCAGTTCGGTCGGCGGCAAGGCCGTCGTGATGACCTACTGGAACCCGGTACTGCAGTACGGCGTCGACAAGTTCGCACGAGACCTCGCTTCCGCCGGCGGGCTCGGACTCATCACCCCCAACCTCATTCCGGAAGAAGCCGGCGCCTGGATGGAAGCATCCGAGGAGCACCACCTCGACCGGATCTTCCTTGTCGCCCCGTCCTCGACGGAAGAACGGCTCGCGATGACACTCGATGCGAGTAGTGGATTCATCTACGCGGCCTCGACAATGGGTGTCACCGGCGCTCGCGACGCTGTGTCTTCGATGGCTCCGGAACTGACCGCACGGATCCGCGCGCATTCCGACATTCCCGTCGGCGTCGGATTGGGAGTTCGCTCCGGCGCACAGGCTGCCGAAATCGCGGCATACGCCGATGCCGTCATCGTCGGCTCGGCTCTGGTCTCCGCGGTCGAGAACGGCCTGGGAGCGGTTCGCTCGCTCACCGAAGAACTCGCCGAGGGCGTCCGCTCGGCTACCGTGGCGTCGTGACCTCAACTGTGGACCTGCTGGCCTATATCCCCAGCCCGCCCCAAGGCGTCTGGTACGTCGGACCGGTGGCGCTTCGCGCCTACGCGCTCTTCATCATCCTCGGCATCATCGTCGCGATCGTGTGGGGAGATCGTCGTTGGGTCGCCCGCGGCGGCGAGAAGGGGACCGTTCTCGACATCGCGATCTGGGCCGTTCCCTTCGGTCTGATCGGTGGCAGGCTCTACCACGTTTTGACCGACTGGCCCGCTTATTTCGGCGAGAACGGTCAGCCACTCGACGCACTCAAGGTGTGGCAGGGAGGCCTCGGAATCTGGGGAGCAGTGTTCCTCGGCGGCATCGGTGCGTGGATCGGCTGCCGTCGACGCGGCATTCCGGTGTCCGCGCTCGGTGATGCGATTGCGCCCGGAATCTTGCTCGCGCAGGCCATCGGTCGTATCGGCAACTACTTCAACCAGGAGTTGTACGGTCGCGAGACCACCGTCCCGTGGGGCCTCGAGATCTTCGAGCGTGTGAACTCTTCCGGCCAGCTCGATCAACTGGCAGGTGTCTCCAACGGAGAAGTCATTCGGGTCGTTCACCCGACTTTCCTCTACGAAGCTGTGTGGAACGTCCTGATCGTGATCCTGCTGGTCCTCGTCGACCGCCGATTCAAGATCGGCCACGGACGCCTGTTTGCTCTGTACGTCGCGGGCTATTGCCTGGGCCGGTTCGTCGTCGAACTGATGCGCGACGATTTCGCCTACGAGATCGCCGGCATTCGAGTCAACACATTCACTTCGGGGATCGTGTTCTTCGCCGCACTGGCCTACTTCTTCCTGGCGAAGAAGGGGCGTGAGGATCCGGCTGATTTGAAGTCGAAGGACTACGTCGCTGCGGTAGCTGCCGGCGAAGCAGGAGTCGCGGCGCCAGTTACCGAAACTGATTCGGCGAAGGCCGACGCGAAAGGCGCCGACGCTGAAGATTCTGAATCCGATGCTGCTGAATCCGCTTCCAGTGAGGCAAGCGACTCCACGGCAGCGTCGGATGAGTCGTCGGACGCGGTGAAGCTGTCGAAGAAAGACAAGCCGTGACAGGTCCCTATTCGCAGGGGGGATTCCCCGAGGATCAGGGACCGGTCTACGGCGCGCCCAATCCGTACGGATATCAGCAGCCATTGCCGCCTCCATCGATGTACGGGTTTGGAGATCCCTACGCCCCGTACGGTCGGCACCCGGTAACCGGGGAACCGTATTCCGACAAGTCGAAGGCCACGGCTGGACTGTTGCAGATCTTGCTGGGCTTCTTCGGAATCTGTGGAGTCGGGCGCCTCTATATCGGAAGTGTCGGCATCGGATTGTGCCAACTGCTCGGCATGTTCTTCGCGCTGTTCATGTCGGCGTTCCTCATCGGAATTCCATTTGCGATCGGAATCTGGATCTGGGCGTTCATCGACGGCATCGTGATACTTTCGGGCAATGCGCGGGACGGTGCTCGCCGGCCATTGCGAGGATGAGTCGCGAGCGCGAACCGAGGAAACATGTGTGGGGGACTGGCCTCGAGAAGGTCGAACCTTCTCGAAGTCCGATAACAAAAGCTATTACGTACCGTCGTCGAATCGAAGGAAAGTACGTTGCCTAACTTGAACAAGAATCCGGAACCTTCCGAGTCGGGGGACTCGTCTGGATCACAGCCGCCGGTTCCACCGCAGTTCGGGTCGCCGTTCGACTACGACGCGACGGCGGATGCGTCGTTGACGGAAACCTCGGCACCCACCGAAAAGACGCCGTCGACGGAGACCACCGGCACCGGTCCAGGCTGGGACACTTATTCGGGAGTCGGAAACGGTCCGGGGTGGGGAAACCACCCCATCTACCCGCCGCCGACCGGAACCGAATCGACCACAGCGTTTCCCGCTGCCGATTCTGATTCCACCCCGAATCAGCCCACAGCGCCGTACACGTCGCAGGAAAGCTACGCCGCTCAGAACTATCCGGCGACCGATTATCCGGCGCCGGACTACTCGAGGCCGACCCAAACCCCGACGGACGGTCCCGTCTACGGTGCACCGGCAGATCAGACTCCGAATCCCTACGCGGCTCCGCCGCAGGGATACCCCCAGCCGGGATACTCACAGCCGGGTTACGGTCAGCCTCAGGGGTACCCACAAGCTCAGGGGTACGTCCAACCCGGCTACGGTTTGGTTGATGCATCCGCGCCTTATGGCCGTGATCCGCTGACGGGTGAACCGTTCTCGGACAAGTCGAAGACGACTGCCGGATTGCTGGGCATTCTGCTCGGCGGATTCGGTGCAGGACGTTTTTATCTCAACCAGCCCGGCATGGCTGTCGCACAGATCGCGGTCACTTGGTTGACGTGTGGAATCGGTGGCATCTGGCCGCTCATCGACGGAATCATGATGTTGACCGGCAGTGTGCGCGATCAGTACAACCGCCCTTTGCGTAGCTGATCGAAACGACCGTCGGCAAGTGTGACCCCCTGATGCCTCGTTGTCAGGGGGTCACCGTTTTGCTCTCGCGACCTGCGGTTATGGGCTGATAAACTAGCGCTCGTCGGCTGCATGTCCGCGTGGAGGTCGCCGAGTGCCGTTTTCTCGAATACCTGAACCTCGAGGCCTGTACGACCCCGATCAGGAAACCGATTCGTGTGGTGTAGCCGTGGTAGCAGACACCTCTGGACGCCACCTGCATTCCGTTGTCGACGATGCGCTCGCGGTCCTGGGCAATCTCTCCCATCGCGGCGCAGTTGGGCGCGAATCCAACAGCGGAGACGGCGCGGGCATTCTGATTCAGCTGCCGACGGAGTTCTTCGACGCGGTGACCGAGTTCGAGCTTCCACCACCCAACGCGATGGGTGAGAACACCTACGCGGCCGGAAACTGCTTTCTCCCGGTGGATCAGGAAGCACGTCGGCGCGCGGTAGTTCGGATACACCGGTACGCAGCGGCAGAAGGACTGCAGATTATCGGGTGGCGAGAGGTGCCGGTCGACCGAGACTGCGTCGGAACCGTTGCCGCGCAGTGCGCTCCGTACATCAGTCAGTGTTTTGTGACGTGCGCCGAGTCACGAGATCGTAGTGTGGGCGGAATTGCCTTGGACCGACGAGTCTTTGCCCTCAGGAGACAAGCCGAGCGGATTCACTGTGGCGACACTGCAGTGTATTTCCCCTCGTTGTCCGCCCGAACCATCGTGTACAAGGGCATGCTGACGCCGACGCAGTTACCCGGTTACTTCACCGACCTACGCGACGACCGAATGCGAACTGCGTTGGCAGTAGTGCACAGTCGATACTCCACGAACACATTTCCGTCGTGGCCACTCGCTCAGCCGTATCGCTGCATCGCCCACAACGGCGAGATCAATACGATTGTGGGAAACAGGAATTGGATGCGCGCTCGCGAGCCGATGCTGCGGAGCACACTTTTAGGTGGGGACATCGATCGCCTGTTTCCGATCTGCACCCCGGGAGGATCCGACTCTTCGTCGTTCGACGAAGTACTGGAGCTTTTGACGCTCGGGGGCCGCAGTGTGCAACACGCCATCGCGATGATGATTCCCGGAGCCTGGGAGAACGATTCTTCGATGCCCGACGAGATAAAGGCCTTCTACCAATTTCACGGTTGTCTGATGGAACCGTGGGACGGTCCGGCGTCCGTGACGTTCAGCGACGGCATTGTTGTCGGGGCCGTGTTGGATCGCAACGGTCTTCGCCCAGGGCGATGGTGGCGGATGAAGAACGACCGTATCGTGTTGGCCAGTGAGAGCGGTGTGTTCGACGCTCCCACGTCCGAGGTGTTGGAGAAGGGGCGCCTCGAACCGGGACGCATGTTTCTCGTGGACACCGCTCGCCATCGGATCGTTTCCGATGCGGAGATCAAGTCCGAACTCGCGAGCACAGCCCCCTACCGGGACTGGGTCGACGGGGGATTGGTCGACCTCGAGGAAATCCCCGAGACTGCGCCTGCCCGAGGCGATCCGGCTCCGCTGTTGCAACGGCAGTTGCTCTTCGGATACCACGCCGAGGACCTGCGGGACATTCTTGTCCCGATGGCAAGCTCAGGATCGGAGCCGTTGGGATCGATGGGTGTCGACACGCCTCTCGCCGTTCTTTCGGATCGGCCGAAGCTGTTGTACGACTACTTTATTCAGCTCTTTGCTCAGGTGACCAACCCGCCTTTGGACGCGATTCGCGAGGAAGTCGTCACAACGCTTGGTGTCACCCTCGGCGCTGAGCAGAACTTGTTCGAAGCGTCGGCGCTGTCGTGCCGAAGGATTGTTCTCGATAAACCGGTGATCGGACCGGTGAAGATGGCGAAGGTCGCCGAACTATGCGGCGCAAGAACTCCGAGAAGCGCTGTCCTACGGGGAGGTTTCGATCCGAGAGGCAGTCTCGCCGAAGGCGTCGAGAGGCTTCGTGAGTCCGCCCGAACAGCCGCCGCAGCCGGTATCGAGATTCTGGTGATCTCCGACCGTGGATCAGGCCCTGAGCAGGCTCCCATTCCGTCATTGCTCGCAGTATCAGCCGTGCACCACGATCTGGTTCGTCATGGCCTGCGGACCAAGGTTTCCCTCGTCGTCGAGTCGGGTGACGCGCGCGAAGTTCATCACATCGCGCTGCTGATCGGCTACGGTGCGGCGGCTGTCCACCCGTATCTTGCTCTCGAATCGGTAGAAGCACTCAGCGAGCAAGACGAACTTCCCGGGATAAATTCGGAAAAGGCATCGGACAACTATCTGAAAGCGGCAAATTCCGGCGTGCGCAAAGTGATGTCGAAGATGGGAATCGCTACGGTTCACTCCTACACGGGCGCACAGGTATTCGAGGCCGTGGGCTTGGGTCGAGAGTTGGTCGACGAATACTTCTGCAACACACGGAGCCGGATCGGCGGGATCGGTATCACCGAAGTCGCGCGAGAAGTTCTGATGCGTCACGCGGCCACGTATCGTACCGTGCAGCATCGTCAGTTGAGCAGCAGTGGAGAGTTCCGGTATCGCCGCGGTGGTGAATTGCATGTGTTCACACCCGAGTCCGTGTTCTTCCTTCAGCATGCGACCCGGACGGGGCGAAGTGAGATGTTTCGTCGCTACAGCGATGAAGTCGATCGACTGAGCGCGCAGGGCGGAACACTTCGGGGATTGTTTCGATTTCGGCGTGAGTTTCGTCAGCTGATTCCCCTCGATCAGGTCGAACCCGTCGAGATGATTCTCGCTCGATTCAACACCGGTGCGATGAGCTACGGCTCCCTCTCTGCCGAGGCGCACGAGACGATGGCGGTTGCGATGAATGCTCTCGGCGGACGTTCGAACACCGGTGAGGGCGGAGAGTCACCGGAGCGGTTGCGTGACAACAAGCGTCGAAGCGCAGTCAAGCAGGTCGCGAGTGGTCGCTTCGGGGTGACCAGCGATTACCTGGTCAATGCCACCGACATTCAGATCAAGATGGCCCAGGGCGCCAAGCCCGGTGAAGGAGGGCAGCTTCCGGGGTCCAAGGTGTACCCGTGGATCGCGGAAACCCGGTACTCGACACCTGGAGTCGGGCTCATTTCTCCGCCCCCGCACCACGACATCTATTCGATCGAGGATCTCGCCCAATTGATCTACGACCTCAGATGCGCAAACGATCGTGCGCGGATACACGTGAAGTTGGTCAGCGCAGTCGGAATCGGGACTGTTGCGGCAGGTGTGGCCAAAGCGCACGCCGACGTGGTGCTGATCTCCGGTCACGACGGCGGGACGGGGGCGGCGGCACTCTCGTCCATCCACCACGCTGGTACGCCCTGGGAGATCGGGCTGGCCGAAACTCAGCAGACTCTGGTGCTCAACGGGTTACGCGATCGGATCGTCGTCCAGTGTGATGGGGGTTTGCGCACGGCGCGGGACGTCGTCGTCGCCGCGTTGCTGGGGGCGCAGGAGTACGGGTTTTCCACGGCGCCACTCATCGCGGCCGGGTGCGTCATGATGCGGGTATGTCATCTCGACACCTGCCCCGTCGGAGTAGCGACGCAGAATCCCGAACTGCGTGAGCGATTCACCGGCCGGCCCGAGTACGTCGAGAACTTCTTTCGCTTCATCGCCGCCGAGGTACGACGTTTGTTGGCAGAACTGGGGTTTCGAAGTATCGACGATGCGCTGGGGCACGCAGACGTATTGGAAATGTCTCCGGCGGTGGCGCATTGGAAGAGTCGGACGTTGGATCTCTCACCACTCTTCGACGTTCCGGCCACGCCGGCCGGCGCGGCCTACCAACCGTATGTACCTGTTTCGAGCGAACTCGAACGCACCCTGATCGAGTTGGCTGCGAACTCGCTCGAGGACGCTCGACCCGTGCATATCGAACTGCCAGTACACAATACGGATCGAGCGGTGGGAACGAGGCTGGGCGCTGAGGTGACCAGACGCTACGGCGCCGTCGGGCTACCTCAAGGCACCATCGACGTCGTGCTCAGTGGAACGGCAGGCCAGTCACTCGGTGCGTTCCTGCCACCGGGCATCTCGCTGGTCGTTGTCGGCGATGCAAACGATTACGTGGGAAAGGGGCTCTCGGGTGGACGAATTGTGCTTCGGCCGAGTGAGGACGCACCCTTCGTGGCCGAGGAGCAGGTGATTGCCGGCAATACGCTGCTGTACGGCGCTACGAGCGGTGCGCTCTATGCCCGGGGGCGTGTCGGGGAACGATTCGCGGTGCGCAACTCGGGTGCGGTCGCTGTGGTGGAAGGCGTCGGCGACCATGCGTGCGAGTACATGACCGGGGGTCGCGTCGTCATCATCGGCCCAACCGGTAGGAACCTTGCTGCGGGAATGTCCGGCGGACTTGCCTTCGTACTCGACGTGAAGGCAGAAAAGGTCAACCGCGACATGGTCGTTCTGGAGCAGCCCTCGGCGGAAGACTGTCGTCAGCTGGTCGACATTCTCGGCGCGCATTTGGCCGCTACCGGTTCGCCGGTGGCGGCAAAACTACTCGACGACTGGGGCGGACAGAGTCCGAGATTCACCAAAGTCTTGCCTGTCGATTATCAGAAGGTCGTGGAAGAGAACCAACTGGTGGAGCCGGCTCATGCCTGACCCACGCGGGTTCCTCAACGTGAAACGATCCGACGCACCGACCAGACCGCCCGATGTGCGTGTCGGCGACTGGGCGTCGGTAAACGAGTCGCTGGATCCCGTCGTGCGAAATCGAGACGTATCTGCACAGGCCTCGCGTTGCATGGACTGCGCTGTGCCGTACTGCCATTCGGCCGATGTGGGGTGTCCGCTCGGCAATCTCATTCCGGAATGGAACGACCTGGTTCGGCGTGGACGGTGGTCCGAAGCCTCGGAGAATCTGCATTCCACCAACAATTTCCCCGAGTTCACCGGACATCTGTGCCCCGCACCGTGCGAAACGGCGTGCGTTCTCGCACTCGACGGCGAGCACACGTCGGGGGGTGTCACCATCAAGCGCATCGAACAGGCAATCGTCGACAACGCCTGGGAGTCGGGTTGGTTGGGGCCGCAGGCACCGGTAGTTCACAGCGGAAACTGTGTTGCGGTTGTCGGTTCGGGACCGGCGGGACTGGCCGCGGCTCAACAACTGACACGAGCCGGACACAGTGTCACGGTGTTCGAGCGGAGCGATCGGATCGGGGGACTGCTTCGCTACGGAATTCCGGAATTCAAGTTGCCCAAGGCCCTCATCAACCGGCGGCTGGACCAACTGACCGCCGAGGGGACCAGGTTCGTCACCGACTGCGCCGTCGGAGTGAACGTGAGCGCGCACGACCTCTCGACGGAATTCGAGGCGGTAGTCCTGGCGGTCGGGGCTGATCGTGCCAGAGACACCGACGTACCGGGTCGTAGTCTTCGCGGAATCCATCGTGCGATGACGTACCTGCGTGCGGCCAACCGCGAATGCGAGGGTGACGGTGCGTCGAGCATCTCGGCGCGAGGTAAGAACGTCGTGATCATCGGTGGCGGCGACACGGCCGCCGACTGCCTCGGCACGGTGCATCGCCAGGGTGCGCTCTCGGTGACGGAATTGGATTACCACGTCCCACCTCCGGCACGCCGCGATCGAGATCGCGACCCATGGCCGTTGTGGCCGCGGGTCCTGCGCACCTCGCCGGCGGACGAGGAGGGCAGTGACAAACGATTCCGATGGGCGGCGCAGGAATTTCTCGACGACGGTGGGGGTGCGGTCCGCGCAATCCGGATGGTTCCGGTAGCCGTGTCACGAGCGAAGGACGGACAACGGACCCTGGTGGAGACCGGCGACACGACGGATCTGGTGTGCGAGATGGTCCTGCTCGCTCTGGGTTTCGACGGCGTCGAAACCGCCCCGCTGCTCACCGACCTTGATGTCGGCACCGATCCACTCGGCAGAATCGAGTGTGATGTCGGGTGGCAGACCCGGACACCCGGCGTATTCGTCTGCGGCGACGCGCATCGCGGGGCGTCGCTGGTCGTGTGGGCGATTGCCGAGGGACGGTCGGCCGCACGTGCCGTCGACATGTTTCTCACAGGCGAGTCGGCGCTTCCGGCTCCGGTTCCTCCAAAGGCATTTCCGCTGTTCGTGAGCTGACCAACTGAATCGAGTAAGTACAGAAAGTGCAGGTCGCAAATGCCGGATAGAAGTGCGGTGGGGTAGCGACTAGGCTCGAGCCGTGAACCGACGGACAAAAATTGTATGCACACTTGGACCTGCGACAGCTTCTGGCGACCGCATCCGTGAGCTCGTGGAGAGCGGCATGGACGTGGCGCGCCTCAACTTCAGCCACGGCGAGCATGCCGATCACGAAGAAAACTACATTCGCGTCCGCGCCGCGTCGGACGCCACCGGAAAGGCCGTCGGTGTTCTCGCCGACCTTCAGGGGCCCAAGATTCGCCTCGGCCGATTCAAGGACGAGCGGACCACCTGGGCCAACGGTGAAGAGGTTCGTATCACCGTCGACGACGTCGAGGGAACGCACGATCGCGTCGGGACCACGTACAAGGAATTGGCGCGCGACGCCAAGGCCGGCGATCGACTGCTGGTCGACGACGGAAAGGTCGGCCTGGTCGTCACGTCCATCGACGGCAACGACGTCGTCTGTCGGGTCACCGAAGGCGGTCCGGTCAGCAACAACAAGGGCCTCTCACTGCCCGGTATGAACGTCTCCGTTCCAGCCCTGTCGGGCAAGGACATCGCCGACCTCGAGTTCGCTCTCAAGCTGGGTGTCGACTTCATTGCACTCTCCTTCGTTCGCTCACCGGCGGACGTCGAATTGGTTCACGCCATCATGGATCGAGTCGGGCGCCGCGTTCCCGTCATCGCGAAGCTCGAGAAGCCCGAGGCCATCGACAATCTCGAAGCCATCGTGCTCGCGTTCGACGCCGTCATGGTCGCCCGCGGTGACCTCGGTGTCGAGTTGCCGCTCGAGCAGGTCCCGCTCGTTCAGAAGCGCGCAATCCAGATTGCTCGTGAGAACGCGAAGCCGGTCATCGTCGCGACGCAGATGCTCGAGTCGATGATCGAGAACTCACGTCCCACTCGCGCAGAGGCATCCGATGTCGCCAACGCCGTTCTCGACGGCGCCGACGCAGTCATGCTCTCGGGCGAGACTTCGGTGGGCAAGTACGTCATGGAAACCGTTCGCACCATGGCCCGCATCGTCGAGGCCGTCGAGAACGAATCAACCCGTGTCCCACCGTTGACCCATGTCCCGCGCACCAAGCGCGGAGTCATCTCGTACGCAGCACGCGACATCGGCGAACGTCTCGACGCCAAGGCCTTGGTTGCGTTCACTCAGTCCGGTGACACGGTGCGTCGACTGGCTCGTCTGCACACGCCGCTGCCGTTGCTCGCCTTCACACCGCTGCCCGCGGTGCGCAGTCAGCTGACGCTGACGTGGGGAACCGAGACGTTCCTGGTCGATGCGGTGGCCACCACCGACGAGATGGTGCGTCAGGTGGACAGTGCGTTGCTCTCCCTCGGGCGGTACGTCAAGGGCGACCTCGTGGTCATCGTTGCCGGATCCCCTCCGGGAACTGTCGGTTCCACCAACCTCATTCACGTCCACCGTATCGGCGAAGAGGACCACTGAGTGACCCACGCGAACGCGTCCACCGACCTCGGTACTCTCCTCGGTCTGTTGGATCTGGAGCAGATCGGTGAAGACGCGTTCCGTGGATACCACCCGAAACAGGTAGGTTCGCGGACGTTCGGCGGTCAGTTGGTGTCTCAGGCACTGATGGCCGCCGGGCGGACCGTCGACGGTGATCGCCCCATCCATGCGGTGAATGCCCATTTCATTCGCGGCGGAGATGTCAAGGCGCCCATCGAGTATCGGGTGGATCGTCATCGCGACGGGCGGGCGTTCGCCAACCGTCAGGTGACTGCCTATCAGGGTGAGAACGAATTGTTCGTGATGCTCGCGGCGTTCCAGGACTCCGGCAAGGGGCTCGACCATGCTGTCGAGATCCCGGATGTTCCACTTCCGGAGTCGTTGCCTCCCATCGGCGATCATCTGGTGGGGTACGAGGAAAAACTGCCGCATTTCAGTGCGGCGCTCAAGCCGATCGACATGCGGTACGCCAACGATCCGGCGTGGATCCTCAAGGGCACCGGCGAGAAACTCAACCACAATCGGGTATGGATGCGCCCCGACGGTGATCTGCCGGACGATTCGCTCATTCACGCTGCGACGCTGGCATATTCGTCCGACACCACCGTGCTCGATTCGATTCTGACCACTCATGGTTTGTCCTGGGGTCATGATCGTATCGTCGCGGCGACGGTCAATCATTCGATCTGGTTCCATCGCCCGTTCCGGTTCACCGACTGGGTTCTGTACGCCACCGAATCGCCGGTCGCCGCAGGTTCGCGCGGTCTGGCAACCGGACGGTACTTCTCGGTGGAAGGACTGCTGTTGGCGACGGTGGTCCAAGAAGGACTGATCAGGCATTTCCCGCGCAAAGGGGAATGAGATGCGGGCCCGAGACTGAACTCGGGCCCAGAATCAAGCAGACTTGCGATATTGCGGTGAGAGTTCGTCGGCGCGGTCCCACGGAGACCAGTCGACTTCGCGTCCATCGAGTTGGGCCGCAACAACTTCCAAGCCCGCGTGCCAGCCGGCAGCGTGGGCGTACGCGGACTCTTCGTCTTCCATCGTGTGGGTGAGGGTCAGCCAGCAACCGCCGGTGCCGTCCGGTGCCAGTTCCCAATGCAGAGTATCTGCGTCCCAGAGGAATTCGAGAATTCGGTGCGGGTGGACGCTGATGACCGTCCCGCGCGTCACGTGATCTGCTGGCAGTCCGAATCGCTCGACTTGTTCCGGGGTCACCTTGAACAGCAGATCCGCGCCGGGAGTGAGGTTGAAATCGACGTCCGCCGGGAACCAGGCGTCGAGGTACTCGCGTTCCGTTATCACTTTCCAGACCTTGTCCGGTGCGTGCGGAATTGCCAGTTGGAAGCTCAGTGACACCCGACCGTCATAGGTCAGGTTTATCTTGCCGTTGTCCATCGGTGCCTCCAATGCTTGGTGCCCGTGCGGTTGCCCCCATCGTGCCATCTAATTGCTTAGGATGGAATAACTGCAGGTCAGATCGTTACCTATTGATAGGTTATGTCGATTTGTCTCGTTTTGAGAGCGGCGTTCTGGATGCGTTTCGTGGCAGTGAGACAAACGCGCGGTACGCTGACCACGCACGACTGGCGCGGGTGGGGATTACCACCGGGGAGTGCACATCGCGAGGCATCGACCGCCTGGGTGCTTCACACATCTTGTGTGAAGGGGGATCCATGTCTACCGAGAATCGGCCTACCGAAAACGTCTCGACCAAGAATCTGTCGACCCAGACCGCGCCCGCTCGAATAATCGACGGACGCGCAATTGCCGATGCTGCGCTCGCGGACCTGTCAGTGCGCACCAGGCAGTTTCGTGATGAGGCGGGGCACGTTCCTTGCCTGGCCGCCGTCATCGTGGGAGCGGACCCGGCCTCGAAGGCGTATGTACAGATGAAGGCCAAACGATCTGTCGCCGTCGGAATGACGTCGCGGACGGTCGAACTCCCGGTGAGTACAACCACCGAAGAACTGGTCGACGTGCTGAGAGCGTTGTCGGCGGACCCTTCGATCGACGGCATACTGCTGCAACACCCGGTGCCAGGCCACATCGACGAACGGGCCGCGTTCGATGCCATCTCGGCCGACAAAGACGTTGACGGCGTTACCTCGGCAGCGTTCGCGGCAATGGCGTTGACCGGTGGGGGATTCGAATCATGTACACCGAGTGGCATCCTGCGCCTCCTCGACGCCACAGGCGTCGAACTCTCCGGAAAGCATGCCGTCGTGGTCGGCCGAAGCCCGATACTCGGATTGCCTATGGGAATGCTCCTCCTGCGTCGAGGCGCAACGGTGACATACTGCCATTCGCGCACCGTCGACCTGGCCGCACACGTCGCCTCGGCAGACGTCGTCATCGCGGCCGTCGGTGTTCCGGAACTGATCAAAGGGACGTGGATCAAGCCTGGGGCAGTGGTGATCGATGCGGGGTACAACGAGGGCAACGTCGGAGATGTGGAGTACGCCGCTGCGCTCCCACATGCCGGTGCGATCACACCGGTGCCGGGTGGCGTCGGCCCCATGACGGTGGCAGTCCTGCTGGAACAAACACTGGCAGCAGCAGTTCGAGCAGCGGAAGTTCGGGCATGCAGTGAGAATCATGACAGTCGTGTTGAACCGGACCCCGCAATCGCCTCGGATCGATTGTGAGACCTCGGTTTCGAGACGGAGTATTCATCCGCCCCGCGATAACCGAATTACCGCGTCGAGCACCGCTGCGCTGGAATGGCTGAGCTGAGCGCGCAATTGGGTATTCGACAGTCAGCTGTCTGCCTTGGGGATGTCGATCGTCAACTGGGACGGTGAATCGGATGTCGATACGGTGTATGCCGGACGGATGTCGACCGTGCCGACAAACGACTGCAGGATCGCACTGTTCCTGGCTGCACTGTCTATGCGCGTGATGTTTTCGCCCTCGTGAGATACGGAGTTGAGCGACGAATCCGATTGGACTCCCATCAGGTCGACTTGAAGTATCGATCGACTTCCGACGTCCACGACTGTGCTGTCACCCGCTCGGATTGCTTCACTGACGTATTCGGTTTTCCAGAACACAGATCCGCTTCCGTCGAAGCGATAGGTGATGCGGGTGAAACCATCGTGATCGATCACGTCGATCTCGGTCACATCGACGCGCGGAGTCGGTGAAGGGACCTCCGTGTCGTTCGGGAACGGGGGAGGCATGGAGATCTCGGTTGGTGGGGCATCGATCGGGGGAGTGCCGACCTGAAGGGCGCCTGTCTGTGTTGCAGCATCGAGGACGGTCTGGGTGGAAGATTCGCCGGCAGTGTTGGATTCGCCGGCAGTGTCGGATTGGTCGTCAGTCTGACATCCGGGGAGCAGCGCGAAAACAGATATGGCTCCGAGCAGAGCAATCAGGCGACGACCGTTCATGGATCGAATCTAACGGCGGTCGATCTGGGGTACAGCCGAATGCCGAAACCTTGCGGTGCGGCCAGCTGCGGCAGGTGGTGCCCTCGGTGAGACTCGAACTCACACTGGACGGGTTTTGAATCCGTTTCCTCTGCCAATTGGGATACGAGGGCTTGTTGCGATGACTACATTAGAAGATGCGATTTCAATGTCAAACACCGGTACCCTCTAATCGTTCGCGTCTCGTGTCGGGGCGGTTCGATGGAGGAGGATGGTGGCCATGAATTCGCCGCAGCCGCAAGGCAATCAGCTCGCACCCCGTCGTGTTGTCGTCGCTGAAGACGAGGCGTTGATCCGCATGGATCTGGTCGAGATGCTCCGCGAAGAGGGCTACGACGTCGTCGGTGAGGCCGGTGACGGGCAGGTTGCGGTGGAGTTGGCCGAGTCGCTCAAGCCTGATCTGGTCATCATGGACGTGAAAATGCCCAGGAGAGACGGCATCGACGCCGCTTCGGAGATTGCCGCCAAACGCATCGCTCCTGTTGTCATTCTCACAGCGTTCAGTCAGCGCGAGTTGGTCGAGCGCGCACGCGATGCCGGCGCCATGGCTTACTTGGTCAAGCCGTTCTCGATCAGTGACCTCGTTCCCGCTGTCGAATTGGCGGTCAGTCGTTTCCGCGAGGTGACGGCGCTCGAGCGTGAGGTCGCTGATCTTTCGGACCGGCTCGAAGCACGCAAGCTGATCGAGCGAGCCAAGAGTGTTCTGATGGTTCGCCAAGCGCTCACCGAACCTGAGGCGTTCAAGTGGATTCAGCGCGCCGCGATGGATCGGCGCTCCACGATGAAGGCGGTCGCACAGGTCGTACTGGAAACTCTGGGCGGTGAACCGGACGCTTGAGCAAAGTGTCCGGGTTACCCGGTTGCTGCGTCGACCGTCGAAACGTCGCGCAGCGCTACAGTCGTGTAAACACTGTGCACCTTCAGATAACAGTCAGGTCACAGGGCTTTCTTGAAGGATCGCGAAACGGTTCCAAGGTCTAGCGTCTGATCCCACAGCGAGCGCCAGTTCGGGTGGCGCGAGCACCGGCTGATCTTAGGAGCGTGGGATGGCTAGACGAACACTTGTGCGTACTGCTGCAGTTCTCGGCGCGGCATCACTGGCACTTGCAGGCTGTAGCTCGGACAAGTCGGATGACTCGTCTTCGAGTGGCTCTACGTCCGGCGCTTCTGCCGCGACGACATCCGTCACGACTGATTGCACCCCGGAGCAGGCCAAGGCCGGCGCCACCCCGTCCACGGAAGCGCTGCGCATCGGCACGCTTCTTCCCGATACAGGCAGCTTGTCGTTCCTCGGGCCGCCGATGGTCGCGGGCACCCAGCTGGGAGTCAACGACGTCAATGCAGCCGGAGGCGTTCTCGGCCAACCGGTCCAGCTGATTCCCGGCGATTCGGGTGACACCACAACGGACACCGCCAATACCACCGTCGACCGCGAATTGGCTGCAGGCACTCAGGTCATCGTCGGCGCCGCGTCGTCTTCGGTCTCGCTCAAGGTGATCGACAAGATCGCCAGCGCAGGCGTCGTGATGTTCTCGCCTGCCAACACCTCGGACCAATTCGTCTGCTACCCAGACAAGGGCATGTACTTCCGCACCGCTCCGACGGACGTACTGCAGGCTCAGGCCGTCGCACAGCTCATTTCGGACGACGGTGGTCAGCGCGTAGCGATCATGGCCCTCAACGACCCGTACGGGACGGGTCTGGCGGACAACATCGAAAAGAATCTGATCGATTCGGGTGTCCCCTCCGATCAGATCGAGAAGATCATCTACGACCCGAACGCGCAGTCGTTCAACTCCGAAGTCGATCAAGTCAAGAACTTCAATCCGGATGCAGTGGCACTGGTGGGCTTCGAAGAGTCGGCGAAGATCATCACGCGCATGCACGAAGTGGGCATCGGCCCGTCGGACGGAATGGCGATGTACGGCGTCGACGGCAACATGGGCAACGCTCTCGGCGAATCCGTGGCGAAGCCGTTGCTCGACACCATGCAGGGAACGACGCCCCTGACGGACGTCGGAGCTGCCTTCCAGGATCGTCTGAAGGCTGTGAACCCCTCTCTGATCGACTTCAACTACGCCGGAGAGTCATACGACGCGGTGGTGATCTCAGCGCTCGCTGCCGAGCAGGCGAAGTCGACGGCCGGTACCGACATCGCGGCCAACATCAACAGCGTCACCGAAGGCGGCACCAAGTGCACGTCCTACGTCGAGTGCCTGCCGTTGGTGAAGGCGGGAACCGACATCGACTACGACGGCATCACCGGTGAGTTGGACTTCAACGATTCGGGGGAGCCGTCCATCGGTTCGTACGGAAAGCTCAAGTTCGGCCCTGAGAACACCCTGACCACAGAAGGATTCGTGGTGGTGGGCAAGTAAGTCGTGGGCAGGTAAGCAGCCAACGAGAATGGGCCAGGGTCTCGCGACCCTGGCCCATTCTCGTGTCTGTCCTACTTCTCTTTGCTTCCGGCAAGCGTTCCCAAGTACAGCTCGATCACTTTGGGGTCGTTCATCAGATTGGCGCCGGTGTCGGTGTACGCGTTCTTACCCTGATCGAGTACGTAACCGCGGTCGCAGATCTGAAGGCAGCGGCGCGCGTTCTGCTCGACCATGATGACCGAGACACCGGCAGCATTGATCTTCTTGCAGCGGATGAACACCTCGTCCTGGAACATGGGGGACAGGCCCGCGGACGGTTCGTCGAGCAGCAGCACCGACGGATCCATCATCAGGGCCCGGCCCATCGCGACCATCTGGCGTTCGCCACCCGAGAGTGCGCCGGCCTTCACCTTTCGTCGTTCACTCAGAAGAGGGAATAGTTCACTCACGAAGGCGAATCGTTCCGCGAATGCCTTGGGACGCAGATAAATGCCCATTTCGAGGTTTTCTTCGATGGTCAGAGTCTGAAAGACGTTCTGCGTTTGAGGGACGTACCCGACTCCCTTCTGAACGAGGACGTGAGCGGGCGCAGACGTGATGTTGTCCTCGCGTAGGGTGACCGACCCTTCGCGTACCGGTATCAGTCCGAACAGTGATTTCAGGAGTGTCGATTTGCCTGCGCCGTTCGGTCCGATGATCCCGACGATTTCCCCTTCCTTCAGGAAGAAGTTGCATTCACGCAGGATGTTGACGCCGGGAATGTAGCCCGCGACGAGGCTGTCGGCGCGGAGCAGGGCACCTGCCGACAGTCGCTGATGCTCCTCGGCCGTCGCGGCGAACTCTGCAGGCGTGAGTGAACGTGCGTGGTTCTCGCTCATGGCTTCTCGTGCCTTCCGCGCGGTTCCTCGGGACTCGATTCCAGCGTCGCGGCGAGATCGGCCGGAAGGTTGTCGACGTCGGGTTCCGACAGGTCCCCGCCCGACTCGAGGGTTTCGACCTCGGCTTCAGCCAGGGCGGCGGCCAGAACGGCCGTCTCGCCCACCGGATTTCCGTTGTCGTCGAACTCGAGGGCCTGGTCATGGTGGCTGCCCAGATATGCGTCGACGACGGCTGTGTTGGACGAGAGTTCGTCCGGGGTGGATTCGGCGATGACGCTGCCCTGCGCCATGACCACCACCCAATCGCTGATGTCTCGGATTACGTCCATGTCGTGCTCGACGAACACGACGGTCATTCCGTCGTCGCGCAATGACTTGATGTGTCCGAGCAGGCTTTGCGTCAGAGCAGGATTGACCCCCGCCATCGGTTCGTCCAGCATCACCACCGAGGGCGAAGTCATGAGTGCGCGAGCCATTTCGAGCAGTTTGCGCTGCCCACCGGAGAGTGAACCGGCGAGGTCGTCGGCCTTGGTGTCGAGTTTGAATCGTGCGAGGAGTTCGTTGGCGCGTTCGGTGATCTCGCGTTCCTGGCCTTTCCAGATCCACGGGACGAGAGATGCAAAAATGCGTTCACCACGTTGGCCGGTGGCACCGAGACGCACGTTGTCCAGCACGGTGAGTTTGGAGAGCGCCTTGGTCAACTGGAACGTCCGTACCACTCCTTTCCTGGCTACCTGGTGGGGATACATGCGGCCCAGCGATTGACCGTCCATCGACCACGTACCGGTGTCCGGCCGGTCGAATCCGGTAAGGAGGTTGAAGAGCGTCGTTTTTCCGGCACCGTTTGGACCGATCAGACCCGTGATGCACCCTCGTTGAATCTCGAGGTGATCGACGTCGACGGCCTTGAGACCGCCGAACGTCCGCGAGACGTTGTCAGCGACCAACACCGGGTCGGGTTTCGCCGATCCGGGAAGGTGAGGAACGTCGGCAAAGATCTGTGCTCTGGTATCGGCGTCAAGCATTGAGTTGCACCTCCCGCTTGTTACCCAGTATTCCCTGCGGTCTGAAGACCATCAGGAGAGCAATCATCAATCCGAGCAGGACATACCTGGTGGCTCCGACCTGTTGTTCGGTCAGCGAGAGCAGCGGATTCTCGCCGGAGATCGCCTGACGCAGCAAGGCATCAGGGATGGCGAGGAGGAACCAGAACAACATTGCGCCGACCACCGGGCCGAATACCGTTGCCGCCCCGCCCAGAATCAGTGCGCCGAACGCGAAGAACGTCTGCGCGGTCGAGTAGAAGTCCGGGTTGATGGACTTGGTCTGCAAAGCGTTGAACACCCCGGCCAGACCACCGATCACGCCGCCGAGAACCAGCGCCTGCATCTTGTACACGAACACGTTCTTGCCCAACGATCGCGCTGCGTCCTCATCTTCGCGAACCGCCTTGAGGACGCGCCCCCACGGACTGTGCGTCAACAGGTAGACGAATCCGCACAAGATCAAGACCAGCGTCCACCCCACGACCATCGACCAGAGGTCGTCTCCGTAGAACTTCACGCCGAGAAATGAGTACTGCTTGGCCGAGTCGAAGGGGCTCAGTGCGGTGAACGGGTCTGCGAAACCGAACAGGCCATTGGTGGAACCGGTCACCGAATCCGACGCGGTCGAGCGGAAGATCAGACGCAGGATCTCCGAAGCGGCGATGGTCACGATGGCGAGATAGTCGGCGCGCAGACGCAGCGTCGGGATACCGAGCACGAGCGCGAGGAGGCCGGCTGCGGTGAGTCCGACGAGGATGCCGAGCCAGAGCGGCTGGTCGTAGGTCACGGTCATGATGCCGACGCCGTAGCCGCCGAGAAGGGCAAAACCGATCTGACCGAAATTGAGCAGTCCGGCGTAGCCGAAGTGCAGGTTCAACCCGATTGCCAACAGTGCGTAGAAGATTGCCGACGGCCCGATCAGCTGGGCGAAAGAAACCTGGAAAGCTCCCATGATGTCCATATTCGTCACCCGATCCTTTGTCTGGATCCGAGGATGCCCTGGGGGCGAACCACGAGGATCACGATCAAGACGAGAAGTCCGCCGATGTATTTGAGGTCTGGGTTGATGATGAGCGTCGAGAGTTGGACCAGAAGTCCCACGATGACGCAGCCGAGTAGCGCCCCGTACGCGGTTCCCAGACCACCGAGGGTGATTCCGGCGAACATGAGCAGCAACAGTTTGAAGCCCATTTCCCACTGGACGCGTCCGCCGAGCTCGGAGATACCGAACAGCACACCGCCGAGGGCGGCCAGTCCGCCGCCGAGACCCCAGACGAACATGATCACGCGCTCGACGTTGATACCGGACGAAGCGGCGAGGTCACGATTGTCGGAGACGGCACGCATGGCCTTTCCGATGCGAGTCTTCTGCAGAAGCAGTGCGACGCCGACCAGGACGACCAGACTGACGATCATGACTATCGCGTTGGCGTCGGTCAGTGCGATCGGGCCCCAGTTCTTCTCGACCTGGCCCTGGTAGTCGTCGAACGGTTCGGCGCGGTCGGAGAAGAAGATCAGGATCAAGTAGCGCAATGAAATCGCGAGACCGATCGAGACCACCAATTGCGCGATCAACCCGGTCTTGCGCTTACGCAGTGGTTTCCAGACGATTCCGTTGGTCAGCAGGCCGATGCCGATGCCGACGAAGATCGCGAGGATCGTGGCGGGAATCAGCGGAACGCCGAAGGACGTGTTGATCACCCAGGCAGCAACGGCTCCCAACGTCACCATCTCGCCGTGAGCGAAGTTGGTCAGGCCAGTGGTGCCGTAGATCAGGCTCAAACCCACACCGGCGATCGCGATCACGAGGCCGAACCGCAGACCGTCGACCGTCGTGCGGATCAGCTTCTCGCCGAAGCTGACATTCGAGGCGGTACGTACCTCGCCGAACGAGAAGATCACGGTGTTCGCGCGGCCGGCCACCACCTCGCGTTCGACAGCGGCTTGCACACTGACCCCGTCGGGAAGTGTGTCGGCAACGATCTCGAAGGTGTAGGTGCCCGGTGCCACGGCCAGTTCCCAACGGCCGTTCGATGCCGATTCTCCGGTGGCGACTTCCGTGCCGGAAGAATCGAGTGCACGCACGGTGACGCCCTCGAGGCGTGTGCCGCCGTTGTTGAGATTGCCGCTGACGGGGACAGCGTTGTCGGGAACCGGTGCTGTCGGTGGCGCGGATGCTGTCGGGGTCGGCGGTGTAGGGGAAGTGGTCGGTTCCTGAGCCGAAGCAGTTCCGGCCAGGCTGAGTAATGCGAAGAACGTCAGTAATGCAAAGGCCAGTAGTCGGCTGAGTGTCGCGAGGGTCTGCCGTTTCACTACGGGTGGGGCCACGTACGTCCTCCGAGCGGGTCGGGAATAGCGCGTCTGGACAAAGTGCCGCGCAGCAGAGGGATTGTTTCGCTGCTGCGATTTCCGGACTCTAACGGCTCCGTTCGCTTCAGATGGGGTTCTGAGATTTCCGGGATGTTTCGGTTCCGTATCGAAGGCCGAAGGCTGCATCAATTGTCCGATTCTTGTGTCTGTTCCTGCGTAAACAACGGCGAAGGCGTCGATGTCGGTCGCGATCCCTAGACTGATGAACCGTGAGCCCCGCAACCACAACTCGGTCCAGCACGTCCACCGCTCCAGCCGGCACCACCGGCAAGGCGGACGATCGCCCTCTTCTGATGCTTCTCGACGGGCATTCGTTGGCGTTTCGCGCCTTCTACGCGCTGCCTGCAGAGAACTTCAAGACACACAGTGGGCAGGCCACCAACGCGGTGTACGGCTTCACGTCGATGTTGATCAACCTTCTTCGTGACGAGCAGCCCACCCACTTGGCCGCGGCTTTCGACGTGTCGCGTCAGACGTTTCGCGCCGACCTGTTCCCCGAATACAAGGCGCAGCGCGCGAAGGCTCCGGACGAATTCAAGGGCCAGATCGACATCACCAAGGACGTTCTCGGCGCGCTGGGCATCCCGGTCATGGCCGAGGAAGGTTTCGAGGCCGACGACGTGATCGCCACCTTGACCACGCAGGCGGAGGCACTCGGATACCGGGTTCTCGTCGTGACCGGCGACCGCGACTCGCTGCAGCTGGTGACCGACAACGTCACTGTGCTCTACCCGAAGAAGGGTGTCTCGGAGCTCACCCGATTCACGCCGACGGCCGTCGAGGAGAAGTACAGCCTCACTCCGTCGCAGTATCCGGATTTTGCTGCCCTGCGCGGCGACCCGAGTGACAACCTCCCCGGCATCCCCGGCGTCGGCGAGAAGACCGCTACCAAGTGGATCCGTGAGTACGGCGACCTGCAGGGACTGGTCGACAACGTGGACAAGGTCCGCGGCAAGGTGGGCGACTCACTGCGGGAGAACCTCGCGAACGTCCTGCTCAATCGTCAGCTCACCGAAATGGTTCGCGACGTTCCCTTGCCGTACACGCCCGAGCAGTTGGTGTTGGCCCCGTGGGACCGCGAGAAGATTCATGCGTTGTTCGACGATCTCGAGTTCAAGGTTCTCCGCGATCGACTGTTCGCGACCCTGTCGTCGTCCGAGCCCGAAGCAGAGGAAGGGTTCGAGGTCAGCGGCGACGCACTCGCCCCGGGTGCGGTTGCCGCGTGGCTCGACGCCCACGCACGAACCGGTGAGCGTCACGGCGTGACGGTGCTCGGAACCAGAACTCCGTTCGCCGGCGACGTCACTGCACTCGCGATCGCGGCCTCCGACGGTGAATGTGCATACATCGCGGCGTCGACGGCAACACCGGAAGACGAAGCAGCTCTCGGTGATTGGCTCGCCGACGCATCGCAGCCGAAGGCACTGCACGAAGCCAAGTGGGCGATCCATGCTCTGCGTGGGCGCGGTTGGACGCTCGGTGGACTGACCAGCGACACTGCTCTGGCCGCGTACCTCGTCCGGCCGGGCCAGCGCAGCTTCAATCTCGACGACCTCTCGCTCCGCTACCTCAAGCGTGAACTGCGCGCCGAAACATCCGGCCAGGAACAGCTTTCACTGCTCGACGACACCGAACAGCTCGATGCCGAAGCGGCCGAGACCGCGATGCTCAGCGCTCAGGCCGTTCTCGACTTGGCGGCTGCACTGGACACCGAGTTGGAGTCGATCGAATCCAAGTCGCTCCTCTCCGACATGGAACTGCCGTTGACGATCGAGCTCGCTCAGATCGAGGCCACCGGCATCGCCGTCGACAGCGCGCATCTGCACGATCTTCAGAGCCGTTTCGCTTCCCAGGTCGCCGACGCCGCAAACTCGGCCTACGAGGTGATCGACAAGCAGATCAACCTGGGTTCGCCGAAGCAGCTGCAGGTGGTCTTGTTCGAAGAACTCGACATGCCCAAGACGAAGAAGACGAAGACGGGCTACACCACCGACGCCGAGGCGTTGCAGGGTCTGTTCGACAAGACAGGACACCCGTTCCTCGAACACCTTCTCGCGCACCGTGATGCGACGCGTATGAAGGTGACCGTCGACGGTCTTCTCAAGGCCGTAGCCGAAGACGGACGCATTCACACGACGTTCAATCAGACGGTTGCCGCGACCGGACGCCTGTCGTCGACCGATCCGAACTTGCAGAACATCCCGGTGCGAAACGACGCGGGGCGCGAGATTCGCGACGGATTCGTAGTCGGGCAGGGGTTCGACGTTCTGCTCACTGCCGACTACAGCCAGATCGAAATGCGCATCATGGCGCACGTGTCAGGCGACGAGGGGCTGATCGAGGCATTCAACACCGGTGAGGACCTGCACAGCTTTGTCGGCTCGCGCGCATTCGGTGTACCGATCGAAGAGGTGACTCCAGAACTGCGGCGCCGGGTCAAGGCGATGTCGTACGGTCTGGCCTACGGGCTCAGTGCCTACGGATTGGCGTCGCAGCTGAAGATTTCGACCGAAGAAGCGAAGCAGCAGATGGATGCGTACTTCGCTCGTTTCGGCGGCGTGCGGGATTACCTCCACGCGGTGGTCGAGCAGGCACGTAAGGACGGCTACACCTCGACGCTCTACGGTCGTCGTCGCTACCTGCCGGACCTCAACAGCGACAACCGTCAGCGTCGTGAGGTTGCCGAACGTGCTGCCCTCAATGCGCCGATCCAGGGCACTGCGGCCGACATCATCAAGGTGGCGATGATCAACGTGCAGAAGGCTCTCGCCGACGCCGGATTGAAGTCGCGCATGCTGTTGCAGGTGCACGACGAATTGGTGCTCGAAGTGGTTGCCTCCGAGTTGGAGGAGGTCACCGCGCTGGTCAAGGACAAGATGGCCACAGCCATCGAGCTGTCGGTACCTCTGGATGTTTCGGTGGGAACCGGTCGAAGCTGGGACAGCGCGGCTCACTAGGGAGCAACGAAAAAGGCTGGGCCGGAATCGAATTCGATTCCGGCCCAGCCTTTTCACGCTATTCAGCAGATGCGGTCTGCTCTGCGATCTGCTTGCGGACCTCGTCCATGTCGAGTGCCTTGACCTGAGTGACGAGCTCCTCGAGCTGAGCGGCGGGAAGCGCGCCGGCCTGGTTGAACACGAGTACGCCTTCGCGGAAGGCCATGATCGTGGGGATGGAGCGGATGTTGGCGGCCGCTGCGATTCCCTGCTCGGCCTCGGTGTCGACCTTGGCGTGAACGACGTCGGCATGCTTCTCCGAAGACGCTTCGAACGTCGGTGCGAACTGGCGGCACGGGCCGCACCAGGAGGCCCAGAAGTCCACGAGGACGACGTCGCTGCCGTTGATCGTTTCGTCGAAGTTCTGCTGGGTGAGAGTCTGGGTGGCCACAGGGGTCCTTTCCATTGTGCGGGCTGTTGGTGTGTGCAACGCCCCGGAACCGCTGATTCTTCCCTGAGCCGATTTCAGCTTGCGTTCTCGGTCGCCCGAAACGTCCGGCGGTAGGCCTGCGGCGTGGTGCAACGCAGACGAATGAAGTGCTGGCGAAGCACGGCACCGCCGCCGAATCCGACGCGTTCTGCGATGACGTCGACGGAGAGGTCGGAATTCTCGAGGAGGTGTTGGGCGGCCAGTACTCGCTGATCGCTGAGCCAGCGGGCGGGGGTTGTTCCCGTTTCCGCTTGGAAACGGCGCGCGAACGTGCGCGCGGACATGTTCGCGCGGGCCGCGACCATGCCCACAGTGAGGTCGAGGGCGAGGTTCTCCGTCATCCAGTCGAGGAGCGGGGCAAGGGTTGCACTCGGCGTCGAGGCGAGGGGAGTGGCAACGTACTGGGCTTGCCCACCGTCACGATGGGGCGGCACCACCATCCTTCTCGCGATGCCATTGGCAACGCGAGAACCCTGTTCTTTTCGGACGATGTGCAGGCACAGGTCAATTCCTGCCGCGGTGCCTGCGCTGGTGAACACCGGATCTTCGTCCACGTACAACACGTCCGGATCGACCTTGGCTTCCGGATACGTCTGGGCAAGCCTCTCTGCATGCCGCCAATGCGTCGTGCATCGCCTTCCGTTCAATAGTCCAGCCGCCCCGAGGACAAACGCTCCGGTGCACAGACTCGCCACCTTGGCGCCCCGGGCTACGGCCTCGTTGAGTTTGACCAACAGTGGATCGACACTCGAGTCGGGACTCGGTGAGCACATGTACGCGTCGCCGGCGTCGTAGGTTCCGCCGGCGGACACGACGATGAGATCGGCGTCGTCGAGAGAATCGAGGTTGTACGGAACATCGATGTTGTACCCGAACCGCGTTCGGATCGGACCCGGAACTGCGGCGATCAGAGAGAAGTCGTACGTGGGGAGGCCGTCGTCGGATCGGTCGAAGCCGAAGACTTCACATGCCACGCCGAGTTCGAACGCCTCGGTCATCGGCATCAGTGGGACCACCACTTTCGCGAGCATCTTTCGAGTGTGACAGAAAAACAGGAAAGTGGCAGAAAATCGTCCAAGTCTGGCTTTTCTGCCACTACTGCCACGTGGGACATTCCGTCAGGCTGGACACATGGCAATCATCGTCGTCAGCGTCTTGGTCCTACTGGTCCTGAACGTACTAGCTCTTGCCGGCCGAACGCCCGACACTCGTCACGACGTCAGTCCGCACGGAGACTTCACCCTTTGAGGGCAAGTCTGGCCTTTCAATACACCGCAGCTGCGGTGGTGTGGGGAGCTAGTTTCCTCTTCATGAAGATCGGGCTCGAAGGTCTGTCCTTCACGCAGGTAGTTCTGTGGCGCTTGGTCTTCGGTGCGCTCGCGCTGGTTCTCGTGTCAGCGGTCAGCCGGATCGGCCTACCGAGGGACTTTCGCGTCTGGAAACACATGGCTTTTCTCGCAGCGACACAATGCATCGTGCCGTGGCTGCTGTTCAGTTGGGCGGAGCAAAACATGTCCTCGGGACTCGCGAGCATCTACAACGCCACCACACCACTGATGACTATGGCTGTCTCCCTTGCCTTTCTGCCGGGGGACACGCTGACGCGATACAAATCGCTGGGGTTGCTTCTCGGGTTCGGTGGGGTGCTGATCGTATTGGCGCCGTGGAATCTCGGCGTCGGCGGAAGTGTCAGTTCTCAGGTCGCTTGCCTGGGAGCGACTGCGTCGTACGGGATTTCGTTTGTCTACCTCAGACGTTTCGTGCTTCCTCTCGGCGTCGACACCCGCACGGTCGCGCTATTACAGATCAGTATCGGAGCTTTCGTGATGGTTCTGGCCTCACCGGTCATCGCAAACACGCCGATGCTCCTGACGCCGGCAGTTGTCCTGTCGATGATCGCTCTGGGCGCACTGGGGACCGGGCTCGCATTCATCTGGAACACCAATGTCGTTCAGGGTGGGGGCCGACTGCGGCGTCCACCGTCACTTATCTCAGTCCAGTGGTGGGCGTCGCTCTCGGCGCAATAGTCTTGAACGAAAGCGTTGGCTGGAATCAGCCGGTTGGTGCACTCGCGGTGATCGCGGGAATCCTGGTGACCCGACGTGCAACCCGCTCTGTCACAGCGGCGGCGTCAGTAACCACTCCGTCTTCTGTTCGCCGTCCCAGCGCCTGATCGCGCCGCAGCGCCCTTGAATCACGTCGGTGCCCAGCAGGGCGATGGCTTCACCCAGACGTGCAGGTTCGACGCGTCGGGCGAGCGTTACATGAGGCGTCCACCCGCCGGGCTCGACGTGGGCGGGAAGCGCCGTCGAACCAACGGTTGCCTCGGCTATTTCTCGGTGCAGGTGAAGGAGTGCGCGCGAAGGAATGACCGAGCGCGCCAAGACCATCTGCTTGCCGCCGAACACGATGTAGCCACCGAGTCGGACCTCGAAGTCCGGGGCCGAGAAGCGCCGCTTCAACAGTTCGTCGACCTCCGCGGGGATCTCACGGGCGACGAACAGTGTGATGTGCGGACGGTTGGACGGGCTGTGATGAGAGGCCTGACTTGGTAAACCGGCGTCGGCGAGAAGCTGCCACTGTGCTCGGACTTCCGACTCACTCACTGGATCGAGGAGCAATTCCACCGACTGGACCATGGTGAGCAATGATTGCCTGATGACAGGTGCGAGCGCAATCGGTACTTCGGCCATGCGGCTGGGACTCATGCACGGCGACGGAATCGGCCACGAAATCGTCCCGGCGACACGGCAGATCGTGGATGCGGCGTTGTCAGCGGTTCATGCTCCGCCCGTCGAGTGGGTCGAGCTTCCGCTCGGGAGTACGGCCATCGACAGCCACGGCACGCCGATTCCCGACGAGACCATCGATGGGTTGGGGCAGCTGCAGGGTTGGATTCTCGGACCCCACGACAGTGCGTCCTATCCGGAGAGGTTTCGCGGACAACTCACACCCGGCGGCGTCATCCGGAAGAAGTTCGAGCTGTTCGCGAACATCCGACCGGCAGCGGCGTTCCCCGGTGTCAAGGCGATGGTCCCCGACATGGATCTGGTGATCGTCCGCGAGAACACCGAGGGGTTGTACGCGGATCGGAACATGGCAGTCGGCAGTGGTGAATTCATGCCGACGCCCGACATCGCGCTGGCCGTCGGTGTGTTCACCCGCGCTGCGTGTGAACGGATCGCACGCACTGCCTTCGCGTTGGCGTCGCGACGGCGCAATCACGTCACGATCGTCCACAAAGCCAACGTCCTCACACTGACCACCGGCCTGTTCCGTGACGCCTGCCGAACCGTCGCTGCGGAGTACCCACACGTAGTCGTCGACGACGAGCACGTCGACGCGATGGCGGCGCACCTGGTTCGGCGCGGCGGCGACTTCGATGTCGTGGTGACGGAAAACATGTTCGGCGACATCTTGTCGGATCTGGCGGGCGAGCTGTCCGGTTCACTCGGAACCGCGCCGTCGATCAACGCTTCCGAGACGCAGGTCATGGCTCAGGCTGCGCACGGTGCCGCACCCGACATCGCCGGGAAGAATCGGGCGAACCCGACGGCACTGTTCCTCTCGAGTGCAATGATGCTCGACTGGCTCGGTGATGCGCGTGGCGATCGGTTGTTGTCTGCGGCAGCACGCCGGATTTCAGATGCCGTTCGCACGACCATCGCGTCGGGCATCGCGACCGCCGACCTCGGCGGTTTGGCATCGACCAGCGAATTTTCCGAAGTCGTGTACGCACACACTCTGCGTCGCTGATTCTTGTACGACAGGCCGGAATCTTGCGAAGTCGGCGACGGTGGAACTCCTGCCGTAACCTACCGTTCGACTGAATTTCGGATGGACGTTGCAAGTGCGGCGATCGACGAGTGGAGAGCAGAGTCGTGGTCGATGAAAACGCACGGGCACCAAGGCCACGTGGCGTGAGTTATGGCTCGAGCAGTGGCGGGCGTATCCGCACCAACGTGGTGCGAGTCCTGTTGGTGGGCTTGATCGTCGCACTGTGCGGCGGGTGTGTGACCAACAACGAGGGCCTCGTTCCGGAGGGGCCGCCACTTGACATCCAGAAGGTGCCCGAGATCGCCGCCCTGTTGCCCCCGAACGTCAGGGAGTCGGGCAAGCTGCAGGTCGGGGTCAACATTCCTTACGCACCAAACGAATTCAAAGATGAGAATGGCAAAATCGTCGGCTTCGACGTCGACATCATGAACGCAGTGGCGACTGTGCTCGGGGTCGAAGCTGTCTATAACCAGGCCGACTTCGACAAGATCATCCCCGCTATCCAGTCGGGAAGCTACGACCTCGGCATGTCTTCGTTCACCGACTCCAAGGAGCGGGAGAAGTCGGTCGACTTCGTCACGTACTACAGCGCAGGTATCCAGTGGGCTCAGCGGCCGGACAATCCCGTGGACCCGAACAATGCGTGTGGGTTGCGAGTGGCGGTGCAGACCACAACTACCGAGGACATCGACGAAGTACCCGCCAAGAGCGAGGCATGCGTTGCTGCGGGCAAGCCGCCCATCGAGAAGATCAAGTACGACAGTCAGGACGACGCGGCCAACGCACTCATCCTGGGTCGAGTCGACGCGTTGTCCGCTGATTCACCGGTGACCGGCTACGCGATCAAACGGAGTAAGGGGCGGATGGAAGCTGCGGGTCAGCCCTTTGATTCCGCGCCGTACGGCTGGCCGATCGTGAAGGGTTCCGCCCTCGGTCCCGCCCTGCAGCAGGCAATGCAGTACCTGATCGACAACGGTGTCTATCAACAGATCGCGCAGACCTGGAGTGTCGAGGCCGGCGTCATCGAAGTATCCAAGATCAACGGCGCGGAAAGCTGATGAACATGACAACAACTGAGACTGGCGATCCGGCGCCGATCAAGGCGATCCCACTGCGCAGACCGGGCCGATGGGTCGCAGCAGTCGTGGTGGTGGTCCTGGTAGGGCTCTTTATCTACGGTTCGGCGACCAATGAACAGTTCGGCTGGGCGACTTACCGCCAGTACCTCTTCGACGCTCGAATTTCGAAGGCCGCCTGGGTCACCATTCAACTGACAATTCTGTCGATGGCAGCCGCGATCGTTCTGGGCATCGTCCTCGCGGTAATGCGGCTGTCGCCGAACCCGGTGCTGAAGTCCGCTGCCTGGGTGTATTTGTGGGTCTTCCGCGGCACGCCCGTTTACGTCCAGCTCGTCTTCTGGGGTCTCTTCCCCTCCATATACAAGAGCATCGATCTCGGCGTTCCGTTCGTCCATCAGTTCGTGCATTTCGACATGCAGGATCTCCAGGCGGCGTTTCTCTTCGCAGTCATCGGACTCGCATTGAACGAGGCGGCGTACATGGCCGAAATCGTCCGTGCAGGTATCGCCTCGGTCAACGAAGGTCAGACCGAAGCGTCAGTGGCTTTGGGAATGACGTGGGGCCAGACGATGCGGCGAACGGTCCTTCCCCAGGCGATGCGGGTGATCATCCCACCGACCGGCAACGAATTGATCAGCTTGCTCAAGACGACTTCGCTGGTGACCGCAGTGCCGTTGAGTACCGAACTCTACGGACGAGCGAGAGACATATCCGGTGCAAATTTCGAGCCGATCCCACTCTTGATGGTCGCGGTTACGTGGTACCTCGCAATGACCAGTGTTCTCATGGTCGGCCAGTACTACGTCGAACGCCACTATTCGAAAGGGTCGACGAGGACGCTCACCACTCGCCAGCTTCAGGCACTCGCCGACGCACAGGGCAAAGAAACGGTAGTGGAGACACTCCCGGATATTCCAGGAGGAGAACGCAGATGACACCGATGGTCAAGGCAGACCGGGTCTGTAAGAACTTCGGCGCGCTCGAGGTTCTCAAAGGGGTCTCACTCGAAATCGATCCCGGCCAAGTTCTGTGCCTCGTCGGGCCGTCCGGGTCGGGCAAGTCGACGTTCTTGCGCTGCATCAATCACCTCGAGCAGGTCAACGCCGGCCGACTGTACGTCGACGGCGACCTGGTGGGCTACTCGGAGAAGAACGGAAAACTGTACGAACTTCACCCGCGAGCAGCGGCCAAACAGCGCCGCGACATCGGGATGGTGTTTCAGCACTTCAATCTGTTCCCGCACCGCACCGCTCTCGAGAACATCATCGAAGCGCCGACGCAGGTGAAGCGCGTCAGTAAGAAGAAGGCTGTCGAACGAGCGAAGGACCTCCTCGATCAGGTCGGGTTGAGCGCCAAAGCCAACGCCTACCCGGCCCAGTTGTCGGGTGGTCAGCAGCAAAGAGTTGCCATCGCCCGCGCTCTCGCGATGGACCCGAAGCTCATGCTGTTCGACGAGCCGACGTCCGCGCTCGACCCCGAACTGGTCGGTGAAGTTCTCACCGTGATGAAGCAGTTGGCCAAAGAAGGTATGACGATGGTGGTCGTCACCCACGAGATGGGATTCGCCCGCGAGGTCGCCGACCAGTTGGTGTTCATGGACGGGGGAGTTGTGGTCGAGGCAGGCGAGCCGCGGGAACTCCTGGCCAATCCTCAGCACGACCGGACCAAGGCTTTCCTGTCGAAGCTGCTGTAGCCGTCAGGGTTTGACGGCGCTGAAAATTGCAGTGCCCGGAAAGAGTTGGCCGCGCAGGGGACTCCACTGTCCCCATTCGCGGTCCAACCACTCCGGCCATTCGGGCTCGATGATGTCGCGCACCTGAAGTCCGGCGGCGACGATCTCACGAACCCGGTCGCCGATGGTGCGGTGATGCTCGACGTAGGTGGGGACTCCGTTGTCATCGACCTCGACATACGGGGTGCGGTCGAAGTAGGGGAGGGTCGCGGTCAAGCCCTTCGGCCCGGGATCGTCGGGGAAGATCCATCGAATCGGATGGTTGACGGCAAAGACCCACGATCCGCCGGGACGCAGAACCCGGGCGACTTCGTTCATCACTCGCTGCGAATCGGCAACGAACGGGACGGCGCCGAACGCGGAACAGACGATGTCGAAACTCCCGTCGGCAAACGGCAGGAGTTCCGCACTTGCCTGAATCAACGGGACTGCCGGTCCGCCGGCATTCATCGCGTCCTGCCCGCGGGCGAGCATCCCCATCGAGATGTCGAGACCGACGGCCCGAGCACCATGTCCGGCGAGCCATCGGGCACACGGTGCCGAGCCGCAACCCACTTCCAATATGTCTTTGTCGACTATGTCGCCGAGCAAGTGGTGATCGCCCTCGTGCAGCCCTTCGGGGCACCAGACGAATTCACCTTCCGCGCTGTTCACGCCCAGAAACTCGCCGTGGGTTCGGTGGTAATCGTCGGCGTCGGCGTCCCACCACGCACGGCTGGCGCGGTCGCTGGCACTCGAATCGACACGGACTCGGCCGACGCCGCTGGTACCGAGAATGGAATTGGCAGCGGCATGGCGCTCGTCAGACATGAACAACACAGTAGAACGGGTGATGCGGGCGCAGGGTACCCGGGTTTGCCCGGCAAGATAGCCGACGCGTAGTCTTACTCACGCGAGTGTCTGTCATCCGACCGATTGTCTATACGAGATCTTTACCAAGGTCTCGGAATCAGTCGGACCGAGGGAGCTCGCGGTGCGCTTCCGCGGTGTGGAATGTGATCCGGTATTCGGTTGTTCGTTATTGATGCAGCTGGGTACTTCGATCTAGTACTTCACAAAGTACTTCCAACATTTGTACGCCACAGTTGCGCATCTCGTCCGACAAAATCCATCAACCGACCACAACTCGTCCGGAGCAATTCAACATATGCCCTCCACAACCGTCACCTCGCCGCAGGTTGCCATTAACGACATTGGCTCCGCCGAGGACTTCCTCGCCGCCATCGATGCCACGATCAAGTACTTCAACGATGGCGACATCGTCGAAGGAACCATCGTCAAGGTCGACCGCGACGAGGTTCTGCTCGACATCGGTTACAAGACCGAAGGCGTCATCCCTTCTCGTGAGCTCTCCATCAAGCACGACGTCGACCCCAATGAGGTCGTCTCCGTGGGAGATGCGGTCGAGGCTCTCGTCCTCACCAAGGAGGACAAAGAAGGTCGACTGATCCTGTCGAAGAAGCGCGCTCAGTACGAGCGTGCCTGGGGCACCATCGAGGAGCTCAAGGAGAAGGACGAGGCCGTCAAGGGCACCGTCATCGAGGTCGTCAAGGGCGGCCTCATCCTTGACATCGGTCTTCGTGGCTTCCTCCCCGCTTCGCTCGTCGAAATGCGTCGCGTCCGCGACCTCCAGCCGTACGTCGGCAAGGAGATCGAGGCCAAGATCATCGAGCTCGACAAGAACCGCAACAACGTGGTCCTGTCGCGCCGCGCATGGCTCGAGCAGACTCAGTCCGAGGTTCGCAGCGAATTCCTGCACCAGCTCCAGAAGGGCCAGGTCCGCAAGGGCGTCGTGTCCTCCATCGTCAACTTCGGTGCATTCGTGGACCTGGGCGGCGTAGACGGTCTGGTTCACGTTTCCGAGCTGTCTTGGAAGCACATCGATCACCCGTCCGAGGTTGTCGAGGTCGGCACCGAGGTCACCGTCGAGGTTCTCGACGTCGACCTGGACCGCGAGCGCGTCTCCCTGTCGCTCAAGGCAACGCAGGAAGATCCGTGGCGTCAGTTCGCCCGCACGCACGCCATCGGCCAGATCGTGCCCGGCAAGGTCACGAAGCTGGTTCCGTTCGGTGCATTCGTGCGCGTCGAAGAGGGAATCGAAGGCCTCGTTCACATCTCGGAGCTCGCTGAGCGCCACGTCGAGGTTCCGGACCAGGTTGTCGGCGTCGGCGACGATGCACTCGTCAAGGTCATCGACATCGACCTCGAGCGTCGTCGTATCTCGCTGTCGCTGAAGCAGGCCAACGAGGATTACAACGCCGAGTTCGATCCGTCCAAGTACGGCATGGCCGACTCGTACGACGAGCAGGGCAACTACATCTTCCCCGAGGGCTTCGATCCCGAGACCAACGAATGGCTCGAGGGCTTCGACAAGCAGCGTGAAGAGTGGGAGAACCGCTACGCCGAGGCTGAGCGTCGCCACAAGATGCACACCGCTCAGATGGAGAAGACCGCTGCAGACGAGGCCGCTGAGGCTGCCACCGCTGCTGCCGGCTACTCCTCGGAGACGGCTGCTGCAGACGACGCCGAGGCTCCGGCTGCTGCCGGCTCCGCTCCGGCCGAGTCCGCTGGCGGATCGCTTGCCAGCGATGCACAGCTCGCCGCACTTCGCGAGAAGCTGTCGGGCAACGCATAAGGATTACCGCTTGATCTGATCAGGCGAGATCTGTGAAGAACCCCGCCCCTGCACGTGCAGGGGCGGGGTTCTTTTCTCTGCCAGGTGTCACTTGCGAGCGAAGAATCAATTCAGTGAGTGAACACAAAAATGACCGGCACCGAAGGGTTGCCGGTCATTTTGTACTTCGTGAAGAGAACTCAGTTTGCGGGAGCAGGCACCCAGTAGGTGGCGGTCGCTTCGGCTGTGCGCTTACGCATCGACGCGAAGCTGTGTCGGCCTTGGCTCACGAGCATCGTGAACCACGTACGACGGTGCTCTGCCAGGGCAAAAGCAACTTCGGGAAACTCTATGCAGTGCACGCCGTTCGGCATTCCGAGGCGGTGCTGACCGTGATGGTCGCGATCTGCTCGCATGGCGTCCACTTTCTCGAGAAGGTGCAGGTACAGGTGCGTTCGCTAGAACATAACCGCACGGTCACCGAAATTGTGGTATTTGAGCCTCGAACGCCCCGGCGTGTTCGATCAGTAGGCGTGTCTGAATCTCTCGGGCGCGGAGATGAGAGACTGTCGAGTGTGTTGAGAGTTGGCCTCACTGGAGGCATCGGAGCCGGCAAGTCGACAGTGTCGAAAATCCTCAGCGAACTGGGAGCCGTCATCGTCGACGCCGACCTGATCGCCCGAGAAGTGGTCGAGCCCGGTACTCCGGGACTTGCCGCTCTGGTCGATGCATTCGGCGACGGGATTCTGTCCGAGGACGGCAGCCTCAACCGACCCGCGCTGGCGTCGTTGGCGTTTGCCGACGACACGTCACGCGGAACTCTCAACGGCATCCTCCACCCACTGATCGGTGCGCGGACGATGGAGCAGATTTCGTCTGCGCCGTCGGATGCAGTGCTCGTTCAAGATATTCCGCTGTTGGTCGAGGGTTCGATGGCGCCGGCATTCAATCTGGTCGTCATCGTTTACGTCGACGAGGAGGAACGAGTTCGGCGCTTGGTGGGCTCGCGCGGCATGCCTGAATCCGACGCTCGTGCGCGCATCGCAGCGCAGGCAAATGACGATCAGCGTCGTGCTGTTGCCGACGTGTGGCTCGACAACAGCGGAGAGCCGGGTTCACTCGACGACGTGGTCCGCGATTTGTGGGCGAATCGACTTGTTCCCTTCGAGAAGAACCTCCGCGAGGGCACGGTAGTGCGCGCACTGCCCGAGCTGACTCCAGCCGACCCGTCGTGGCCGGCGCAGGCCGAACGAATCATCGGCCGGTTGTCGTTGGCGTCCGGTGACCGTGCGCGCCGTATCGATCACATCGGATCGACCGCAGTGCCTGGTCTCGATGCCAAGGACGTGATCGACATTCAGATCACTGTCGAGCACCTCGGCGTTGCCGACGACCTCGCGGAAGATCTGGCCGCTGCCGGGTTCCCCCGGATCGAGCACATCGTCGCCGACGACCCGAAACCGTCGTACCTCGGTGGCGAGACCGATCCGGCGGTGTGGGCGAAGCGAATTCACGGAAGCGCCGATCCAGGGCGCCGCGCGAACATCCACATTCGGGTGGACCGTTGGCCGGGTCAGCAGTTCGCGATCCTCTTCCGTGACTGGCTTCGCGCCGACGCAGCGGCGCGTGCCGAATATGCCGAACTCAAGGTCAAGGCAGCCGAGAGTGCCGCCGGCATCGACGACTACGCCGCTGCGATCGATGCCTACCTGGGAGTCAAGACGCCGTGGTTCGACGCCGCTTTCCACCGGGCATGGGAGTGGGCCGAGAAATCAGGCTGGTCCCTCTAACCACTCAGCGCCACGTGACCGGCATGCCCACCGAGGTGAGCCAGGCGTCGAGATCGTGACCGTGGGCGGCGATGCCCTCGATAGCGCGGGCCGCGTTCAGCATCGCACGCTCTGACGTCTTCGGGTCGAGAATCCCGGCGGTGTTCGCCTCGAGCAATTCGTCGACGTCGAGCAATTCGACGCTGCGTCCGGTCTGCACGATCAGGTCGAGGTAGTGGTCCTCGGACGTCCAGACCTGGTCGCCGCGGATGAAGTCGCCGATGTCGACATAGAAATCCCAGTCTCGGATGTGTTCCGGGGTGAAGTGCAGGATCGACGCCCGAATTCCGAGTTCGGGAATGATCCAGGACTCCAGGTAGTGAAACCGGGGATGGTCGGCGTGGCGCGCCATGTACAGCCCCCACGGTTCTTCGCGGTAGTGCTCGACCGGGCGAACGAAGCCCTTGGGATCGACGTTGGTGCGAGCTGCGATGTCGAAGGTTTCGACCTTCGGCCGGTGAATGTGGGGACGTTCCTCGCTCATGGTCGAAGAACCTACCGCCGAACTGCATTTTCGGCTGAACGCGGACGAGCGGGCATTGTGTCGGTAGGTGCGCTTACCCTGGTTTCATGGCGTTTGCTTCCGAACATCCCGTGGTCGCGCATTCCGAGTTTCGGCCGGTTGGTGACATCGAGCGCTCAGACGCGCGCTTCGAGGTCGTCAGCCCGTACGAACCGGCAGGCGATCAGCCGGCAGCTATCGCCGAGCTGGAGAAACGGATCAACGAGGGGGAGAAGGACGTAGTCCTCCTCGGTGCGACCGGTACCGGCAAGTCGGCCACGACTGCGTGGTTGATCGAGAAGCTGCAGCGCCCGGCTCTGGTGATGGCTCCGAACAAGACTTTGGCGGCTCAGCTCGCGAACGAGCTTCGGGAAATGCTACCCAACAACGCGGTCGAGTACTTCGTCTCGTACTACGACTACTACCAACCCGAGGCGTACATCGCCCAGACGGACACCTACATCGAGAAGGATTCGTCCGTCAACGACGATGTCGAGCGGCTGCGCCACTCGGCGACGTCCAGCCTTCTGTCACGACGGGACGTGGTCGTGGTGGCATCGGTGTCGTGCATCTACGGCCTCGGTACACCGCAGTCGTACCTCGATCGCTCGATTCAGCTGGACGTCGGTGTGGAGGTGCCGCGGGATGCGTTCCTGCGTCTGCTCGTCGACGTTCAGTACAACCGCAACGACATGGCGTTCACGCGAGGTTCGTTCCGCGTGCGCGGCGACACGGTCGAGATCATTCCGTCGTACGAAGAGCTGGCGGTCCGCATCGAATTCTTCGGTGACGAGATCGAGGCACTGTACTACCTCCATCCACTGACTGGTGACATCGTTCGCCAGGTCGACACGGTTCGTATCTTCCCGGCGACGCACTACGTCGCCGGCCCTGAACGCATGGAGCGTGCCGCCAAGGACATCGAGGCGGAACTCGAAGAGCGACTCGCCGAGCTCGAAGGCAAGGGCAAGCTCCTCGAGGCTCAGCGTCTGCGCATGCGTACGCAGTACGACCTCGAGATGATCAAACAGGTCGGATTCTGCTCCGGCATCGAGAACTACTCGCGCCACATCGACGGCCGTGGCCCTGGAACTGCCCCCGCAACCTTGATCGACTACTTCCCGGAAGATTTCCTTCTGGTCATCGACGAGTCGCACGTGACGGTTCCTCAGATCGGCGCCATGTACGAGGGCGATATGTCGCGCAAGCGAAACCTGGTCGAGTTCGGATTCCGGCTACCGTCGGCAACAGACAACCGCCCTCTGACTTGGGAAGAATTCAGTCAGCGGATCGGTCAGACCGTCTACTTGTCGGCGACACCAGGTAAGTACGAGTTGGGTCAGTCCGGCGGTGAGTTCGTCGAGCAGGTGATCCGCCCGACCGGATTGATCGATCCCGAGGTCATCGTCAAACCCACCAAGGGACAGATCGACGATCTCGTTCACGAAATCCGCGAGCGAGCGGAACGTGACGAGCGTGTGCTGGTCACGACGTTGACCAAGAAGATGTCGGAAGATCTGACCGATTACCTGCTCGAACTCGGTATTCGCGTCCGTTACCTGCACTCGGATATCGATACGCTCCGGCGAGTCGAGTTGCTCCGTCAGCTCCGCCTGGGGGAGTACGACGTGCTGGTCGGCATCAACCTCCTGCGTGAGGGACTCGACCTTCCCGAGGTGTCGCTGGTCGCGATTCTCGATGCCGACAAAGAAGGTTTCCTACGTAGCTCCACCAGCCTCATTCAGACGATCGGCCGAGCGGCTCGAAATGTATCCGGTCAAGTGCACATGTATGCGGACAAGATCACCGCTTCCATGGCGCAGGCCATCGAGGAAACCGAGCGACGACGCGAGAAGCAGGTCGCCTACAACGAGAAGATGGGCGTCGACCCACAACCTCTACGCAAGAAGATCGCGGACATTCTCGATCAGGTGTACGAGGAGGCAGAGGACACTGCGGCGTCCGTGGACGTCGGTGGTTCGGGTCGCAATGCGACGCGTGGTCGGCGTGCGCAGGGTGAGGCCGGTCGTGCGGTCAGTGCGGGTGTGTACGAGGGGCGCGACACCAAATCGATGCCTCGGGCCGAATTGGCAGATCTGGTCAAGGAACTCACCGATCAAATGATGAACGCTGCACGTGACCTTCAGTTCGAGTTGGCTGGGCGATTGCGAGACGAAATCTCGGATTTGAAGAAGGAGCTTCGAGGAATGGACGCCGCGGGTCTCAAGTAGGTCGCCTCGCGTGCGTTCGTGCTTTCGACCGCTACGGTTTCAGGTATGGATGCACAGACTGCAGGCAAGACCGCGCGGACTCTCGAACTTCTCCATTCCTTGGCGTACTTCGTCCCGGAGACGGAGAAGGAACTTGTCGGCGTCGGGTTGGAGCCTGGCCGAATGGTGTACTTTGCCGGGCGATCAGCTCCGCTCGGCGCTCCACCCGCGACTGTCGTCACGGCCACCTTCTTCAACTTCAATCCCGAACTGATCGCCAGCGTCATCCCACGTGCCTGGGAATTGGCAAGGCCCACAGAGGTTGTCGCCGCGCGGTATCGGGCAATCGACGCGGCGTACGTCCGCCTGTTCGGTGCAGACGTGACAGGATCGGCGGACATGGCCGAGGCCGCCGAACTCGTGTCGATCGCTGCCCAGAACATCCCTGGAGTGGACGGCCGCCCCCTGTACGCGGGTTGGGCGTCGCTCGACTGGCCGGCCGAGCCGCACCTGCGTTTCTGGCACGCGCTGACACTGCTGCGTGAGTATCGCGGTGACGGCCACATTGCGGCCCTTCAGACCGCGGGATTGAACGGCCTGGACGCGTTGATCACGCACACCGCGACGGGAATCGGGTTTCAGCGCAAATTCGCGCAGACTCGTCGCGGATGGTCGCAGGAACAGTGGGACGAGGCCGTCGAGAGTTTGAAGGACCGCGAACTGCTGGATCGTTCGTCCGGTGCGCTGACCGAGGACGGGCAGGACTTGCGTGACGTCGTCGAAGACCTGACGGACGACCTCGCTTTGGCTCCGTGGGATGCGCTGGGTGAGGAGGGTGCCAAGCGGTTGCTGGAATTGGCGACGCCGTGGCGTACCGCCCTGGTCGAGCAGGAAGTATTTCCGGCGGCGCTGTTCGGGCCCCGCTTCGGCAAACTTCGCTGAGTGGTCACCACCGAACAAATGTGTCTGTGACGAAGAATCACATTCACTGTGGGCTTGTGGCGTGTACTGCAAATAACACTATCCGCGGCACAATCCCGCTAATGTCAGCGCAGCGGTTGTCGAGCGGGCGCAACAGCGTTGCGCCCGGTGCCGGCCGTACCGTCCGTCCCGTAACCATGGAGGAATGAATGAGTGCCTACCGGACCGTTGTCGTAGGAACCGATGGCTCCGAGTCGTCACTGAAGGCAGTCGACAGAGCTGCCGCCATTGCCAGTGGCTCGGACGCTCAGCTCGTCATCGCGTGTGCGTACTACCCGGCTGATCCCAAGGACGTGAGCGCTGCCGCTGATGCGTTGGGTAACGAGGCCTACCAGGTCACCGGTTCCGCTCCGACCTACGAGATCCTTCGCACCGCTCGTGAGCGCGCACATGCCCAGGGGGCAAAGGATGTTGTCGAGCGCGCCGTCGTCGGCGCTCCCGTCGAATCGCTTCTCGCTTTGCTCGACGAGGTGAAGGGCGACTTGCTGGTCGTCGGAAATCGCGGATTGAACACGTTGACCGGGCGTCTACTCGGATCGGTGCCTTCCGATGCCGCTCGCAAGGCGACGTCCGATGTCCTGATCGTGCACACCGTTCGCTGAACTACCGGCAGTAGTCGGCCTCGGCCGCATCGACGAACACTTCAGCCAGCTGATCGGCGCTGGGGGTGTTGTCGATGCGGCCGAGCCGTTTCCGGAGGTGACCATTGGTTCGCTTGCTCCGTTCAGCGATACCGCCCGCAGATTCGCGATGATCATCGCTCGATCCGTTCCGGCCGCGAGCTGCTGGCAGACGCCGTCACCGAGCGCCTGCAACATGTCGTCGGAAAAGGCGGGCGTGACCCCGGTAGACGCAAGCGCCGCCCGCAGCCGATCTGCCTCGTCTACCGGTTTTTCTGTCGGTGCGGCAGCAACAGCAGCGATGTCGTCGCTGCCGGCAGCAGCCGTCGAACTCGAATCATCCTCTGAGCAACCGGCTGTCACCGCCGCAAGCATCCCGACGCCGATCACCACGCGAGCGATCTTGCGGATGGGTGCGGCGGAACTTGCGGGCAGGCCAAGCACGAGGGGTCATTCCTTCAGTCGTCGACACAAATTGGAGTGACACCACCATTCGTGGTGTCACGCACGAACCTACTCCGTGATGCTCACGAATCGAAGGCCAACTCTGCTGCTTCGACGCCGTCGAGAACCGAGGGGAGCGACTCGACGTGAATGATGCCGAGCCTCTGGGTAGCGCGGGTCAATGCGACGTAGAGGTCGTTCATTCCGCGTGGTGACTCGTCGAGAATGTCGGCAGGTTCGACGATCAACACTGTGTCGAACTCGAGTCCCTTGACGTCCTTGACGGACAGGACGCTTACGGTGTCACTCGCAATGCCCGCCAGATCGGCAACGACCTCGGAACCGGCGATCACTGCGGTGATACCGGGATGCGACTCGGACTCGATGCAACGGCGCACGGTCGATTCCAATTCTTCGGCCGTGGTCTTGAGCGCCCACGGCGCGAATCCGCTGTCGCGTACCGACCGGGGCACGGATTGCTCCGGGTCGATCTCTTCGAGCACACGGTGCGCGACATCCATGATCTCCGAGGGAGTTCGGTAGTTGACGGTCAGTTCGGTGAGCTTCCAGCGCTTGGCGACGTAAGGCTCGAGAATCTTCTGCCAGGACGAAGTTCCCGCGGGATCACCGGTCTGAGCTGTATCGCCGACCAACGTCATCCAGCGATTCGGTATGCGCCGCATCAGCATTCGCCACGCCATTTCGGAGAGCTCTTGGGCTTCGTCGACGATCACGTGACCGTAGGTCCAGGTTCGGTCGCCGGCAGCGCGTTCTGCCGTGGTCTGGCGCTGGCCCTGATCGTGGCGTTGGGCGAGTTGGCTGGCGTCGATCAAGTCGTACGCCATCAAGATCTCGGGATCCATCTCGTCTTCGAGATCCTGTGGTGCAGACCCGGTGAGGATGTCGAGGGCGCCCTGGGCGTCGGCGATCTGCGCGCGCCATTCACGTTGTGCGCGTTCGCGTTCGGCGGCGTCGTCGACGCCGAGAATCTCGGCCAGTTCGTCGAGCAGGGGAGCATCGGCCGCACTGAAACCCGGTCCGACGCTCTGCAGAAGCTCGTCGCGTTGGGCGTCGTCGAGTTGCGGCGCTGCCTTGGCCAACCTCGCCGGCGACGTCCACAGTTCCGCGAGGATTTGCTGCGGCGACAATTCGGGCCACAGCTTTCCGATGGCGGACATGATGTCCGGGTCCTCACGCATCTCGTCGCGAATGTCGGCGATGTCGTCCCGACTGAGGAGTGACCCACCGTCGACGAGGTTTCCGCCGATGAGTTCGGCCATCTGCAGTGCCAACGCCTCGATGACTGCTGCCACGAAGATCGGGCGCGCCAGGTTGTGTGGGCGACGCGACGACCGAGCACGCCCGCGCGCCTTCGTGACAGTCTTTCGATCCAGCTTCAAGTCGTACGTGTCGAATCGAAGGGTAATCGGCTTCGACGGAACTTCCTGCCGATCCCGGACGGCGTTCTTGAGCACGTCGAGGATCGCGAGGGAACCCTTGATCTCACCGGCGGCGAGGGAATCCGTACGAGTCGCACGCACTCCGGGGTACAGGTCCCCGATCGTCGAGAGTAGAACTCCGGTCTCACCGAGTGAAGGAAGGACCTGGCTGATGTAGTCGAGGAACGTCGCGTTCGGCCCGATGATGAGAACACCGGCCTTGGCCAGTTGCTGGCGGTAGGTGTAGAGCAAGAAGGCGGCACGGTGAAGGGCGACTGCGGTTTTGCCGGTACCCGGACCGCCCTGGACGACCAAAACGCTCTTGTGCTCGGAGCGGATGATGGCATCCTGCTCACTCTGAATGGTCTCGACGATGTCGTTCATCTGACCCGTACGCGCTGCGTTCAGAGCGTCCAGGAGAGCGCTCTCACCGGCGACGCCGCCGGCTTCGGTCACCACGCCTGCGGCGCGGGCCGCGTCGAGGTCCAGGTATTCGTCGTTGATGCCGGTGACTGTGCGGCTCCGACTGCGAATATGGCGTCGCCGCTTCACGCCCTCGGGTGCCGCGGGCGTCGCCAGATAGAACGGGCGTGCCATCGGAGCTCGCCAGTCGAGGAGCAGCGTTTCGTAGTCGTTGTCGGTGTCCAGGATTCCCAGTCGGCCGACGTAGCGTCGCTCGTCGTCGAAGTCGATGCGTCCGAAACACATTCCGTTCTCGGCTGCGTCGTACTTGGCGAGATCCTCGGTGTACATGGCGTTGAAGGATTCGCGTTCGCTGCGTGCTTGCGGGGTTCCGCCGGTCTCGAGGAGGACCGTGCTCAAGCGAGTTTGGGCATACTTTCGAAGATCGTCGAGACGGGAGTACAACATCGTCACGTACTGCTGCTCGAGCTCTTGCTCGTTCAGTGACGGGTCCGCGTCGGGCAAAGGATCTCCTAGGCTTGATGAGAAATTCACGCGCTGCAAAAGCGCCAAGACAGTCTAGTTCCCCCAGATGAACTGCCGCATAGATACAGGTCAGGCCACCCGAAGGTGGCCTGACCGTGTCTTTCGGTGCACTCAGTGCGTCAATTCGTCCTTCTTGGCGCGAGCCTTTTCGAGCGCCTTCTCTGCGCGCTTGCGAGCACGCTTACCCAGCACCTCGGTCTGCTCCGACGCCGTTTCGGCCCACTCGTTGCTCTTCTCGAGGGCGAGTTCGGCGAACTCCGAGCTGCGCTTGCTCGCCAGCTCTGCCAGTTCGGCGCTGCGCTCGCGTGCGGTCTCGGCCAGTTCGGAGCCGCGCTTCTGCGCGACTTCGAGGATGTCCGGGCCGCGTTCCTTGGCGACCTCTCCGAATTCCGCGGCTCGCTTGCTCGCGATCTCCGCGAACTCGGAGCTGCGCTCCTTCGCAAGTTCGAGCCAATCCGTGCCGTGTGCCTTCGCGGTTTCGGCAAGCTCGGAACCGCGTTCGGACGCCACCGACAGAGCATGCTCGACGCGATCGCTCGTGTGATCGGTCTGCGATGCGACCAATGGAAGTGCTGCGGCGATAGACGCCTGGGCTTTCTTCGCGGCGCGACGGCCGCGCCAGCCGAGCGACGGCTTGCCCTCGGTGTCGACGGAGGCGATCATCAGTCCGCCGAGCAAGCTGACGTTCTTGATGAAGTTTGTGCGCTGCATCGCTCGCAGTGACGGATCGGTTTCGTTCCAGAAGTCGTGACCGGCAAGCGTGGTCGGTACCAGGCTCCCCGCGAGCACCAACGACGCGAGCCGCGGCGCCTTGCCGGTGGCCAGCAGGGCACCGCCGCCGATCTGGACGGCGGCGTTGATCTTGACGAGTGTTTCCGGATCAGCAGGCACCTTCTGCGTCACTGCTCCTGGCAGCGTCTCGACGGATTTGTCGATCAGCGGTGACGCTTTGGCTGCTCGCTGAGCAGGGTTGCGCAAAGCATCGATTCCCCCGGCGATGAAGATCGTGGAAAGCAGTGGACGAGCAATTCGACGTACCAGCATGTTTCAAGCCTCCCGATGTAGGTTCGTTTTCCACCCTAGCGATCTCACAAGGAATTGGTCCGGTTCGGCGATCCCGGCACGCCTGACCCGGTCGCCGGATTCCTGGTCGCCGAAGCGCGCTGTACTGCGACGATGACTTCTCCACTGATCCGGACACACCGTTCTGAAGTATCCGTTACCGCGTATCCGCATACGGCGTGTTCGAAGGTGTCACAGTATGCGCACCGTTCGAGCACGATGGTGTTGTGACCACCAAGATGACTCAGAACTTCGGCTCGACCCTTCCCACCGGCTGGGGACAGCTGTCGGACGAGGAGAACGAGAGAAACTGGGCGATCTTTCGTGACCGCTTTGGGTTCACGCCCGGCATCGACGCACGATCTTGGCCCGCCATCGCCGAGCCCATCCCGTCCGTGGTCTTCGATTTGGGTGCGGCGCCAGCTGCGACTCCAGGGGCGTGGGCCGCTCGCGTGGATGCGATCAACGCCGAAGCGTTGCGCTGTTTTGTCACCGATTGGAACGACGATCCCAACTTCGTCGTTCTGGATTGGCAGCATCCGGGCTACACCTTCGACGCGGAGGCACACGCTGCTGCGAAGGAGCTTGCGGAGTGGCGTGTCCCGGTCTATCCGAACGGTGACTACTACATATTCAGTCGGGACGACTTCACGGAAGGGACCTTCGGCCATCCGTGGGAACGCACGCTGTGTGTGTTCGGGGAACGGATGGTCGAAGGACTGGGCCGGACTCTGTCGACCTGGCTTCCGCGACTTCGAGTCAACGGTGAACAGGTCGACAGCCAAGTCGGTTAGCGGGGTCCAGTACGGAACAGGTGAAACGTCACCAACCGCGTTCGCGCCACTCCGCCAGGTGCGGGCGCTCGGCGCCGAGCGTCGTGTCCTTGCCATGCCCGGGGTAGACGACGGTCGCGTCGTCGTACCTTCCGAACAGCTTGTTTTCCACGTCGTCGAGCAGAGAAGTGAACTTCTCGGGGTCGGCGGTCTTGCCTACTCCGCCGGGGAAGAGTGAGTCGCCGGTGAAGAGGTGAACCTGTCCGCTCGGTTCGGTGAGAGCCAGCGCGATGGAGCCGGGCGTGTGGCCGGACAGGTGAATGACGTCGAGGCTCAAGTTGCCAACGGTCACCTTGTCGCCGTCTTCGAGGAGCACGTCCGGGGTGACGGGAAGGACCTCTGCGTCGAGGGGGTGCGCGGCGGTCGGCACCTTGGTTGCGGCGTGAACGTCTTCGAGGGCCAACCAGTGATCGCCGTGCTGGTGGGTGGTGACGATGGAATCGAAAACAGGTGCTTCCTGTTCGATGAGCGCGATGATCTTCTCGGCTTCGTTGGCCGCATCGATCAGGAGAGATTTCCCGGTCGTGGAACAGACGACGAGGTAAGTGTTGTTGTCCATGGGGCCGACCGACATCTTCGTGATGACGGCGCCTTCGACTGTGCGCCGCTGAGGGGCAGAATCGGGGGAGACCTGACCGGTGTAGGAGTCGTCGATCACGATGGGCTGATTCGTCATGAAACGCAGGCTACCTTCGAATAGGGGCAGGTAGAGCGATGGGCTCGCCTGGTGAGAAAAACGTGTCGGTGGCTCGGCCTACGATGACGATCGCTCGAGGACTCGCGTTTGCGAGGCCACTCGAGACTTCTCCGGGGGGACGGCCCCGGACGATTGACAATGAAGGGAATTGGTGTGGCGGATCGCCTGATCGTGCGGGGTGCGCGTGAGCACAATCTGCGAGGAGTCGATCTCGACCTCCCGCGAGACAGCCTGATCGTCTTCACCGGGTTGTCCGGCTCCGGCAAGTCCAGCCTCGCGTTCGACACGATCTTCGCCGAAGGTCAGCGCCGCTACGTCGAGTCGCTCTCGGCATACGCGCGTCAGTTCCTCGGTCAGATGGACAAGCCGGATGTGGACTTCATCGAGGGATTGTCTCCTGCGGTGTCGATCGACCAGAAGTCGACCAACCGCAACCCCCGTTCGACGGTGGGCACCATTACCGAGGTCTACGACTACCTCCGACTTCTCTATGCCCGCGCAGGTTCGGCGCACTGCCCGGTGTGTGGTGAGAAGATCGCACGTCAGACGCCCCAGCAGATCGTTGACCAGGTGCTCGAGATGGAAGAGGGCATCAAGTTCCAGGTCCTCGCACCGGTAGTCCGTACTCGTAAGGGCGAGTTCGTCGACCTTTTCGATCAGCTCAATACCCAGGGCTACTCGCGAGTGCGCGTCGACGGTGTCGTCCATTCGCTGGCGGATCCGCCGAAGCTCAAGAAGCAGGAAAAGCACGACATCGAAGTAGTGGTCGACCGATTGCAGGTCAAGGCGAGTTCGAAGCAGCGCCTGACCGACTCGGTCGAGACCGCACTTCGCTTGGCTGAAGGCATCGTGGTCCTCGACTTCGTCGACCGTGAAGAAAATGCACCTGATCGTGAGCGTCGTTTCTCCGAGAAGCTGGCCTGCCCGAATGGCCACGCACTCGCGATCGACGATCTCGAACCGCGCTCGTTCTCCTTCAACTCGCCCTACGGCGCCTGCCCGGAATGCACTGGCCTCGGTATCCGCAAGGAGGTCGACCCGGATCTGGTGGTTCCCGATCCCGACCTGAGCCTCGAAGACGGAGCGATCGCGCCGTGGTCGATGGGCCAGAGTTCGGAGTACTTCGGACGGTTGCTCTCCGGCCTCGGCGACATCCTCGGTTTCGACATGAAGACGCCGTGGAACAAGTTGCCGGCGAAGGCCCGCAAAGCAATCCTCGAAGGCAGCGAGGAGCAGGTTCACGTCCGGTACAAGAATCGGTACGGCCGTACCCGTTCTTACTACGCGGAGTTCGAAGGTGTGATGCCGTTCCTGCATCGCCGGCTCGAGCAGACCGAATCGGATCAGATGAAGGAACGGTACGACGGGTACATGCGCGACACGCCGTGCCCGGCGTGTGGTGGTGCTCGCCTGCGCCCGGAAATCCTGTCGGTAACTATCGCGGCTGGAGACTTCGGCAGTAAGTCCATCGCCGAGGTCTGTGAACTGTCGATCTCCGATTGCGCGGACTTCTTGAACAGCCTCACTCTCGGTTCGCGCGAAGAGGCGATTGCGGGTCAGGTCCTCAAGGAAGTTCAGGCACGACTCGGGTTCCTGCTCGACGTCGGCTTGGAATACCTTTCCCTCTCGCGTGCCGCTGGCACGTTGTCCGGTGGCGAGGCCCAGCGAATCCGCTTGGCAACGCAGATCGGTTCCGGACTCGTCGGCGTGCTGTATGTACTCGACGAGCCGTCCATCGGCCTGCATCAGCGTGACAATCGACGACTGATCGAAACCCTGACGCGCTTGCGCGACCTCGGCAACACGCTGATCGTCGTCGAGCACGACGAAGACACTATCCGCACGTCCGACTGGGTAGTCGACATCGGACCGTACGCCGGCGAGCACGGCGGCAAGGTCGTCCACAGCGGACCGTACGAAGAACTGCTGACGTGTGAAGAATCTCTGACCGGCGCCTACCTGTCGGGTCGCAGCTTCATCGAGGTTCCGGCCATTCGTCGGCCGGTGGATCGCAAACGCCAGGTCACGGTCGTCGGAGCTCGCGAGCACAATCTCGACGGCATCGACGTGAGTTTCCCGCTGGGTGTTCTCACCGCTGTCACCGGTGTCTCCGGTTCGGGCAAGTCGACGTTGGTCAACGACATTCTCGCGACCGTCATGGCGAACAAGCTCAACGGTGCACGCCAGGTGCCTGGCCGTCACACACGAATCAACGGACTCGATCAGCTGGACAAGCTCGTGCAGGTCGATCAGTCTCCGATCGGCCGGACTCCGCGATCGAATGCGGCGACGTACACCGGTGTGTTCGACAAGATTCGAACCCTGTTCGCGGCCACGACGGAAGCGAAAGTCCGCGGTTACCAGCCCGGCCGATTCTCGTTCAATGTCAAGGGTGGACGCTGCGAGGCGTGCTCCGGCGACGGAACCTTGAAGATCGAGATGAACTTCCTGCCGGACGTGTACGTGCCCTGCGAGGTATGCCACGGCGCTCGGTACAACCGCGAAACGCTCGAGGTCCACTACAAGGGCAAGTCGATCGCCGAGGTACTCGACATGCCTATCGAGGAAGCAGCCGAGTTCTTCCAGCCGGTCACCTCAATTCACCGGTACCTCAAGACGCTGGTCGACGTCGGCCTGGGCTATGTCCGACTGGGTCAGCCGGCTCCGACTCTGTCCGGTGGTGAAGCGCAGCGCGTCAAGCTCGCCGCCGAATTGCAGAAGCGGTCCACCGGTCGCACGGTGTACATCCTCGACGAGCCCACCACGGGTCTGCATTTCGAGGACATCCGAAAGCTCCTGATCGTGATCAACGGTCTGGTCGACAAGGGCAACAGCGTGATCGTGATCGAGCACAACCTCGACGTGATCAAGACGTCGGACTGGGTCGTCGACATGGGACCCGAGGGTGGATCCGGCGGCGGAACCGTTGTGGCGCAAGGTACGCCGGAAGACGTTGCCGCGGTCCCCGAGAGCTACACGGGCAAGTTCCTCAGTGAGGTTCTCACCGCACAGCACGCGCCGGTCAAGGCCAAGCCGATCACCAAGAAGCGTGCGACGAAGGCAGTTGCCGCAAAGAAGGCCGCGCCACGGAAGAAAGCCGCTTCCGTGAGCTAGTAGAACGTGAGCAAGTAGAAATCGGTCAGTGATGCCGGGTCGGAATCCGATCCGGCATCACTGCTTTGTCGATCAGGAAGCGGCGGCCTCGAGGATCACCTGGGCGACGTCTTCGGGGCGCGACCACATCGGCCAATGGCCGGTCGGGAGGTCGACGTACGTCACGGGAAGTTTCGCCAGTTCGGCGGCCATCGGATGACCTCCGTCGGCCATCTGGGCAATCACCGCGGACGGGAACGTGCTGCAAACGACGGTTGACGGCACCTGGTAGCGCTTTTCGTTCGTCAGGACAATCGGCTCACGCGCCGGCCCGGCCGGTTCGGGGACGGCGTTGGCGCGAAACGCCTCGAGAGCCTTCTCGTCGAGTCCTTCGAGGCTGCTGCCGTCTGCTTCAAGTTCTGCCCACGTCGGCAGCGGTATCTCGACGACGTCAGCGGCCAGATCCGGTCGCAGCGCTGCGCCGTCGGGCATGGGGCCCGAGTCGACGTAGACGATCCGAGCGACGCGATCCGGGATGCGATCGGTGACGGCGTACCCCACCGGGCCGGCGCCGCTGTGTACGACCAAGACCGTGCGCTCGTCGGAGTCCGATACGGCGTCGACGACTGCACGGACGTGAGCGTCGAAGGTGACCGCTGATCGATCTGTGTCTACTGCGTCGAGCCCGGGCAGTGTCAGGCTGGTCACGCGGGTGTCGGAACGTTCGAGGTGTGGGAGTACTGCATCCCAAGCCCATGAACCGAGCCAGAATCCGGGAACAAGAACGATGTGAGTTTTCATGGACTCACAGTGCACCCGGGTTGGTGACAACAGAGTGTCACCAATTATGTCACCGTTTGGTATCGGAATCTGAGACACTGGTGAACGTGAATCGAGCTGCGAGATTGCATGCTCTCGTCGAGGAACTTCGGCGACAGGGCGATCGAGGGACTACGTGCTCCCGATTGTCCGAGGAATTCGGTGTCACCACCCGGACGATCAAGAGGGATATCGAGACGCTGATGATGTCGGGTGCGGCGATCGAAGCGCGCTCAGGCCCCGGGGGTGGTTACCGACTCGTAGGTCGCGCTACGCTACCGCCGGTGAATTTCACTGTTCCGCAAGCAGTTTCGATCGCGTTGGCCTTGACGGCGATGGGTGATGCTCCGTTTGCGCCGGATGGGCGAGCAGCGCTGGCGAAACTGCTCGATGTGATGGACGAGGAGAGTCGTCGCAAGGTCGCGGAGCTCGGTGGCCGCGTGTGGATTCGCGGTGACGGCGGGGCTCTGACGGATTCGCGCGCGAACCGGCAGGCCGTCGAGCAGGGTCTCGAGCAGAGTCGCGTCGTGTCGTTGCACTACGTGGATGGGGACGGTGCGGAGACGGTGCGGGCAGTTGAGCCGCACATTCTGGCGCAGGACCGTGGTCAGTGGTTTCTCATCGGCTGGTGTCGCGAGCGCGACGCCGTGCGGTGGTTTCGACTCGATCGAATGCGTCGGGCCACGCTGACGAACGATCACTTCACACCACGCGATTCGACCGTCTTCGGGCAACCGCCCGAAGACGCTCGGCCTGTTTCTCCCCGTAGGTGAGTGACTCAGTCGATCATGTTGCGGGCTGCGGCAACGGAATCCGTGATCAGTTCGGTCAGGGCCGTCATATCGACGTCGCTCAGCCGTTTGACGTACAGGCAGCCCTTGCCGATTTTGTGCTTGCCGAGGCGAGCGAGCGTGTCGGTGTAGTCGTCGAAGTTCAGCGACAAGTACAACGTGAGCGCGGTGGCCCTGGGGGAGAATCCGATCAGTGGGGTGTCACCTTCGTGGCCACTCGCATATCGGTAGTGCCGTGCCCCGAATCCGATGATGCTCGAGCCCCACATGACAGCAGGCTCGCCGGTTGCGGCCGACAGCAGGGAGATCAGCTCCACGGCGTCGGCGCGTTTGCGGTCGTCGACGCGTGAAATGAATGCGTCGACGTCCTCGGGCGTCGGTTGAGTCTTGTTGGCGGTTGCCAATTCAGTAGACCGGACCGGTGAACTTCTCGCCCGGTCCCTTTCCTGGCTCGTCCGGGTGCGAGGAGGCCTCACGGAATGCGCGCTGCAGGGCTTGGAGGCCTTCACGGATGGGTCCGGCATGAGGGCCGAGGTATTCGACCGACGCAGTCACGAGTCCGGCAAGTGCCGTGATGACTCGACGCGCTTCGTCGAGGTCCAGGTAGGGGCTGGAAGACGGATCGGCGTCGGAGAGGCCGAGTTTTTCGGCAGCCGAACTCATCAGCATCACTGCAGCACGGCTGATGACCTCGACCGCGGGAACTTCGGAGAGTTCGCGGACGTCGGGGTTCGCGCCGTCGGTGTTCTGTTCTGCCTCGAAGTTCTCACTCATGGATGTAAGGATTCCATCAGGCCGTGACGGTGTTGAATCGGGCCTCTCCCGGCAGTACTGGGAGCGGCACCGATTTCTTTCATCTGTGGCGACCTGTTACTCTTGTTGCAACGACCGCCTCCGACTTGTTCGGGGGCAGCAAGTGGAGTCCGACTCCCACCTCTGCGCGGCAGGTGAAACTGCAGTTCAGTGGTTCCGGTCACCTGTTATCGGAGATCATTCTTCGTCAGGTTCCTCGCTCAGTCGAGGAGATAGGTTTCGGCGTGAGCTGGATCTTATGTGATCGGTCGACATCGGGCCCCGCGGATGAGCAATCATCACAGCGGGGCTTTTTTGTTGGGGTGCGGGCGGTACGGGCTGCGTGCGGTCATGAAGACCGCACCGTTCAACCTAGGAGGCCCCATCAGCACTGAGACCCGCATCAACGATCGTATCCGCGTTCCCGAGGTTCGTTTGGTCGGACCTGGCGGCGAACAGGTAGGCATCGTGCGTGTTGAAGATGCACTCCGCTTGGCCCTTGAGGCCGACCTCGACCTGGTCGAGGTAGCTCCTGACGCCCGTCCACCGGTCTGCAAGATCATGGACTACGGCAAGTTCAAGTACGAGGCTGCACAGAAGGCACGTGAGTCACGTAAGAACCAGCAGCTGACGGTCATCAAGGAGCAGAAGCTCCGACCCAAGATCGACGACCACGACTACGAGACCAAGAAGCGCAACGTCGTTCGCTTCCTCGAAGCCGGTTCCAAGGTCAAGGTCACGATCATGTTCCGCGGACGTGAGCAGTCACGCCCCGAACTCGGCTACCGCCTTCTGCAGCGTCTGGGAGCAGACGTCGCAGATCTCGGATTCGTCGAAACCTCGGCAAAGCAGGACGGCCGAAACATGACGATGGTCCTGGCACCGCACAAGGGCGCCAAGACTCGTGTCAAGGCGCAGGAGAGCGCTCAGGCGCCAGTGGCTCAGGCTGCTCCGCGTCCGGCTCCGGCCGCACCGGCTTCCAGTGAAGCAGCTCCGGAAGCACCGGCGACCGGCGATGCCGCTCCCGAGGCTCCGGCCAGCTAGTCGATTTCCCAAGATCCACCACGTAACAAGAACTGAGGACTCCATGCCCAAGATGAAGAGCCACAGCGGCGCCTCGAAGCGATTCAAGGTGTCCGGCAGCGGAAAGCTCATGCGCCAGAAGGCCGGCCGTCGCCACCTTCTCGAGCACAAGTCCAGCAGGGTTACCCGTCGTCTCGACGGTGTCGCTGTTGTCAGCCCTGACGACGCTCCGCGCATCAAGCGCATGCTCGGCATCTGAGTCGCCCCCTTACTGACCACCCGGGGCCGTACTTTCAGCCCCTAGATTGACAGGATTTTTCAAGTGGCACGCGTAAAGAGGGCGGTCAACGCCCAGAAGAAGCGTCGTTCAATTCTTGCTGCATCCAGCGGCTACCGTGGACAGCGTTCGCGTCTGTACACCAAGGCCAAGGAGCAGCAGCTCCACTCGCTCACCTACGCGTACCGCGACCGTCGTGCGCGCAAGGGCGAGTTCCGCAAGCTGTGGATCACGCGTATCAACGCTGCAGCTCGTGCAAACGACATCACGTACAACCGCCTCATCCAGGGCCTGCGTCTGGCAGAGGTCGACGTCGACCGCAAGATCCTGGCCGAGCTCGCTGTCTCCGATGCCGAGGCCTTTGCCGGCCTGGTCGCACTCGCGAAGGCCGCTCTGCCGGCTGACGTGAACGCTCCTGCCGGAGAAGCAGCCTGATTCACGCATCACAGCAACGGCCCGTGGACCCGCTCACCGAGCGGACTCCGCGGGTCGTTTCTGCTGTCAAGCTCCTGCGCACAGCAGAACGACGCAAAGCAGGACGTTTCCTCGTCGAGGGCGAGAACTCGGTCACCGAACTGTTGAACGGTGCACTCTCGAATGGCGAGGCCCGCCCGGTGCACGACCTCTTCTACACCGAGGACGCAGCCGAGCGCTATCAGCACGTCATCGATCGGGCGCTGACCGCTGGAGTTCGTGTTGCTCTTGTGACCGATCGAGCCATCAAAGCTCTCAGCGATACCGTCACGCCGCCCGGACTCGTTGCCGTCAGCGATCTACTGGATGTACCGCTGAGCGCAGCCGTCCATCAGGAGACCCGCCTGCTCGCAGTGCCGGTCGAGGTCAACGAACCAGGTAACGCGGGCACCGTCATTCGCATCGCAGACGCAGTGGGTGCCGACGCGGCAATCCTCGCCGGCGACAGCGTCGATCCGCATAACGGCAAGGTCGTTCGTTCGTCGGCGGGCAGCCTGTTTCACCTGCCAGTCGTCCGCGATCGAGACACAGTGTCGGTGATCGAGCAGATTCGCGCAGCCGGCATTCAGATTCTCGCGACTGCAGCTGACGGCGAGGTCGATCTCGACGAGGCCGACGAGTTGCTGAGCAAGCCGACGGCCTGGCTGTTCGGTAACGAAGCGCACGGTCTCGATCCGGCGATCGCCGCGCAGGCTGATCATCGGGTCAGGATTCCGATCCATGGCCGCGCCGAGAGCTTGAACCTCGCGACAGCGGCGGCAATTTGCCTGTACGCAAGCGCGCGGGTGCAAAATCGCGCCACCGATCACGGCTGAAAACGCACGCGAAGACCTCACGGAATCCCATTTGCGGAAGCCTGAGACAATACAAGAGCAGAGACAATGCTCGAGCGAGTTCGAATGCTCGCTCGCAGTACAAGAAGTAAGCAGTACAAGAAGCACGCAGTACGAGAAGTAAACCGAGAAGCGACAGGAGCGTCACAGCCGTGGCCAAAAATGAGGGCGCGACACCGCCGGAGGTCGACGCGAGTGTACTCACCGAAGAGGCGTTGACCGCTGCGGCTGAGAACGCCGAGAAGGCGCTGGCGGACGCCGCTGACCTGGATGCGCTGGCGCACGTCAAGGTGGAGCACCTGGGGGACAAGTCCCCGATCGCCCTCGCTCGCCGGGGACTCGGCAGCCTTCCGGGCAAGGAAAAGGCGGACGCCGGTAAGCGCGTCAACATCTTCCGCACTCGGATCAACAACGCGTACGACGCTCGTCGTGAGGTCCTCCTCGCCGAGCGTGACGCCGCGGTGTTGGTTGCCGAGGCAATCGACGTCACTCTGCCTTCCGATCGTCACCCAGTCGGGGCGCGTCACCCGATCAGCCTGATTTCCGAGCAGGTCGCCGACGTATTCGTCGCGATGGGTTGGGAAGTTGCCGAGGGTCCGGAGGTGGAGACCGAGCACTTCAACTTCGACGCACTCAACTTCTTGCCGGATCACCCTGCGCGCACGATGCAGGACACCTTCCACCTGGCACCCGAGAACTCTCGCCAGGTGCTGCGTACCCACACCTCGCCGGTGCAGGTCCGCACCATGCTCTCGCGTGAGGTGCCGATCTACGTGGTGTGCCCGGGCCGCACGTTCCGCACCGATGAACTCGATGCGACCCACACCCCTGTCTTCTCGCAGGTCGAGGGCCTGGCCGTCGACAAGGGCCTGACCATGGCCAACCTGCGCGGGACTCTCGACGCGTTCGCTCGTGCCCTTTTCGGCCCCGAGACGCGTACCCGTATGCGCCCCAATTACTTCCCGTTCACGGAACCGTCGGCCGAGGTCGACGTCTGGTTCGCGAACAAGAAGGGCGGCGCAGGCTGGGTCGAGTGGGGCGGCTGCGGCATGGTCAACCCGAACGTTCTGCGCGCCAGCGGTATCGATCCCGACGAGTACTCGGGTTTCGCATTCGGCATGGGCCTCGAGCGGACCCTGCAGTTCCGCAACGGTATCCCGGACATGCGCGACATCGTCGAAGGTGACGTGCGTTTCACGCTGCCCTTCGGTGTCGCAGGCTGACCGATCCGGTCCGCGGAACCTTCACAAAGACTTATCGACAAACGAGAGAGCTGAGCAGACGTGCGAGTAGCGCAATCCTGGCTGACCGAGATCCTGCAGCGGGCAACTCCCAACTGGGAGGTGACCCCGGAAGAGCTGGACGCCGGGTTCGTCCGGGTGGGACTCGAAGTCGAGGAACTCGACACACTCGAGGCGATCGACGGCCCGTTGGTCGTCGGCAAGGTCGTCTCCATCACCGAACTGACCGAGTTCAAGAAGCCGATCCGCTTCTGCCAGGTCGAGGTCGGCGAACCCGAGCCACGTGGCATCGTCTGTGGCGCGCGCAATTTCAACGAGGGTGACCTCGTCGTCGTTGCGTTGCCCGGCGCGGTGCTGCCCGGCGGATTCGAAATCGCCACTCGCAAGACGTACGGCCAGGTGTCCGACGGCATGATCTGCTCCGTCTCGGAACTCGGTATCGGCAAAGACCATTCGGGCATCTTGGTGCTCGAGCCTGGTACCGCCGAACCCGGCGCCGACGGCAACGAGTTGCTCGGTCTCGGTGACACGATCATCGAACTGAACATCACCCCGGACCGTGGCTACTGCTTCTCGGTCCGCGGTCTCACGCGAGAGCTCGCGTGCGGCTTCGATCTCGAATACGCCGATCCTGCTTCGGTTCCCGCGCACCCGGCTGAGGGTGAAGCCTGGCCGGTGCGCCTCGAACCGGAGTCCAAGGCTTCGCGTTTCGTGATGCGGAAGATCACGGGTATCGATCCGCAGGCAGTGAGCCCGTGGTGGCTGCAGCGTCGACTTCTGCTCTCGGGTGTTCGCCCGATCTCGCCGGCCGTCGACGTCACCAACTACGTGATGCTCGAACTCGGTCAGCCTCTGCACGCGTTCGATGCGACCGCAGTGCAGGGCGACCTGGTGGTCCGTCGCGCCAAGGCGGGGGAGAAGCTGACGACGCTCGACGACGTCGAACGCACGCTCGATCCCGAAGACGTTGTCATCGCCGACGATTCCGGAGTCATCTCGCTGGCTGCCGTCATGGGCGGCGCAACCACCGAGGTGGGAACGGCAACGACGGACATCCTCCTCGAAGGAGCTACTTGGGATCCGCTCGCAGTCTTCAAGACGGCGCGCCGGCACAAGCTGCCGAGTGAGGCGAGCAAGCGTTTCGAGCGCGTCGTCGATCCGGCAATTCCGCTCGCGGCCGTCGACCGCGCAGCCGCTCTGCTGGTCGAGATTGCCGGCGGACGGATCGAACCGGTCCTGACCGACGTGGGCGATGTCGCCCCTCGCGCTGCCATTCGCATGGATATCGACCTGCCCGACCGTGTCGCCGGAGTCACGTACCCCAACGGCACCGCAGCTCGCCGCCTCACCCAGGTTGGCTGCAACGTCGAGGTCGGCGTCAGCGAAGAGGGACACGGCCAGTTGGTCGCGACGCCGCCGTCGTGGCGTCCGGACCTGGTGCAGCCTGCGGACCTCGTCGAGGAAGTTCTTCGCCTCGAAGGTCTCGAGCAGATCCCGTCTGTGCTTCCCGCCGCTCCGGCCGGACGTGGGTTGACTCCGTCGCAGCGGCGAAAGCGCACGGTCTCGAAGGCCGTGGCTCACGCCGGTTACGTCGAGGTCCTTCCTCCGGTCTTCCTGCCTACGAACGTCTTCGACGTCTGGGGCCTCGACGCGGATGATCCGCGCCGCAACACCAGCAAGGTCCTCAACCCGCTCGAAGCCGATCGTCCGGAGTTGGCGACCACGCTGCTCCCGGGTCTGCTGGAGATCCTGGCTCGCAACGCTTCTCGCGGTCAGCGTGATCTGTCGCTGTACGGCATCGCGCAGGTCGTCCTGCCGGGCCCTGACACCGAACCGGTGGATGCATTGCCGGTGGATCGTCGCCCGACGGACGAGCAGATCGCGAACCTGATCGCGTCGTTGCCGGCACAGCCGGTGCACATCGCTGCAGTGTTGAGTGGTTTGCGTGAGCCGAGCGGCCCCTGGGGTCCTGGCCGTCAGGCCGAGGCTTCGGACACTTTTGCAGCCGTGCGGGTCATTGCAGCTGCAGCAGGCGTCGAGGTGGAACTGCGTGCGGCGCAGTACCTGCCGTGGCATCCCGGCCGTTGCGCCGAGGTTGTCGTTGACGGCAACGTAGTCGGTCATGCGGGCGAACTGCATCCGGCTGTTCTCGAGCGTGCGGGACTGCCCGCGCGCACCTGCGCACTGGAGATCGACCTCGACGCTTTGCCGTTGGTCGAGAACCTGCCGGCGCCGCGCATTTCGCCCTTCCCCGCAGTGCTCCAGGACGTGGCAGTTGTTGTCGATCGCGACATTCCGGCAGCCAAGGTGCAGGAAGCTCTGCGTTCCGGCGGCGGTGAGCTTCTCGAAGACATCCGCCTCTTCGACGTCTTCGAGGGCGAGCAGGTCGGTGAAGGCCGCAAGTCGCTCGCGTTCGCATTGCGATTCCGTGGTGTCGACCGGACGCTGACCGAGGACGAGGCCAGTGCCGCGCGCGATGCAGCAGTGGAGGCGGCTTCCAAGGCTGTCGGTGCGCAGATGCGTGGCTGATTTCCTCAACTGATCACAGAGCCCACGACCGTTGCCGGTGGTCGTGGGCTCTGTCGTGTTATCGGCTTTTCGACTGAGGCGAATCGGAAAGCCACACATCTGGCGCAACGGTGTCCGTCCGTCGCCCTTGCTGGTCGAGCACGTGGCCGAGCAGTTTGCGCAGATACAGCACGATGGATCGTTCCGTGACGCAAAGACCCGGAATCTCCTTGCGCAGACGAGTTTCGAATGCATCGAGTTCTGCAGGAGAATGCAGCCACAACTGAACCACCAGGTTGTCGGGGCCGACTACAGCGAAGCAGTTTCGAACTTCCGACGCCCGACTCAGCACTCGTCCCGCCGTATCGAGAAGCTCGGGTTCGACGCGGCACCACAAAGTGGCGAGCACGGGAAGGCCGGCCAGCGGCCGCGCGAATTCACACCGCAGCGCCACCAACCCCGAAGACGTGAGCCGGTCGATCTGGCGTTTGCACGCAGCGGGACTGACACCGATCGCGTCGGCCAACTCCTTCATGGGAGTGCGCCCGTCGTAAGCGAGCTTCGTCAGAACCTTGCGATCCTGTTCGGATATCCCGGTCGGCCGAGCGCGCACGGCAGGACGGTTTTCGCTGGTGGTCAGCACACCCTTCTCGGACGGTGCCAGCGCATTGAGTCTCCATCGCCCACCTTCGGTGAACCAGCGTGTGATGATCGAGGTTCGTGTCGCCAGTACACCGTCGATCGTTGCGACGTCTTCCGAGATGAAGCGCGACATCGACGCCAGATCCGCGGTACCGGCTGTGACGAGCAGATCTGCTCTGCCCGTTGATGCTTCGATGGTCACGGCGTGGGCCGAGCGAGTCAGCCGTGCCGCGACGGTGTCGAGAAGAGCAGGTGAGCAATCGATTTCGATGATCGCTGTGACGATGCTGCCCAGCACCTGTGGCCCTGGAGTGACCGTGACCCAGGCCAACGACGATTCGGAGAGTCGATTCCAACGACGGGCGAGAGTCGCGGCGTCGAGTTCGAGTGGTCCGGCCAACGAAAGCCACTTCGATCGCGGTGCGAGCTGGAGCGCATTGATTATCCTCAGATCGATTTCATCTATCCCGCGACCGTTGCCGGTATCTGGTGCGCTCATAACGTCATTATCCGGCATATTTCTGCAAGATTCGGACTATCTGCGACGCTCGACGGATGATCACAGAGGAGAAGTACGCGCTGATCGGAGCGGGCCCGTCTGGATTGGCCGGCGCGCGAAACCTCGATCGGGCCGGGATAGCGTTCGACGGCTTCGAGAGCCACGACGACGTCGGTGGGCTCTGGGATATCGACAACCCGCACAGCACCGTCTACGAGTCGGCGCACCTCATCTCTTCGAAGGGCACCACCGCATTCGCCGAGTTCCCGATGGCGGATTCGGTGGCCGACTACCCGAGCCACGTGGAACTTGCCGATTATTTCCGCGACTACGCCGATACTCACGATCTTCGCAGGCACTTTGCCTTCGGCACTACCGTCGTCGACGTCTCGCCGGTCGATTCGCTGTGGCAGGTCACCACGCGCAGTCGCAGCGGTGAGACAACAGTCGCGCGGTATCGAGGCGTGATCATCGCGAACGGAACGCTGTCGAAGCCGAACATGCCGACTTTCCGGGGCGACTTCACCGGCACGTTGATGCACACGAGCCAGTACCGCAGCGCCGAGATCTTCCGCGGGAAGAAGGTACTGGTCATCGGGGCGGGCAACAGTGGATGCGACATCGCCGTCGATGCCGTCCACCAGGCCGAGTGCGTCGACCTGAGCGTTCGGCGAGGCTACTACTTCGTCCCCAAGTATCTGTTCGGCCGACCCTCGGACACCTTGAATCAGGGAAAGCCGTTGCCGCCGTGGATCAAACAACGCGTCGACGCCTTGGTACTCAAGCAGTTCACGGGTGATCCGGTGCGGTTCGGATTTCCGGCACCGGACTACAAGATCTACGAATCGCATCCGGTCGTGAACTCGTTGATCCTGCACCACATCGGGCACGGTGATGTGCACGTGCGCGCCGACGTCGACCGGTTCGAGGGGAAGACGGTGCGGTTTGTCGACGGATCGTCTGCCGACTACGACCTCGTTCTCTGCGCCACGGGGTATCACCTCGACTATCCCTTCATCGCGCGCGAGGACTTGGACTGGTCGGGCGCTGCCCCGGACCTGTTCCTCAACGTCGCGAGTCGCCGCCACGACAATCTCTTTGTTCTCGGCATGGTCGAAGCATCCGGTCTCGGGTGGCAGGGCCGTTTCGAGCAGGCCGAGTTGGTGGCCAAATTGATCACCGCACGTACCGAAGCCCCCGCCGCGGCGCGGGAATTCTCGGCGGCGGCGGCCGGTCCTCCTCCAGATCTGTCCGGGGGATACAAGTACCTGAAGTTGGGACGAATGGCCTACTACGTGAACAAGGACGCCTACCGCTCGGCGATCAAGCGGCACATCGGACTGCTTGATGCCGCTCTGACGAAGGGAGGACAGTGATGCCGATCGACGACGTGGTGCTCAACTTCAACCCGGGATCGTTGATGATCCTCAACGTGGTGCTGGCCACGATCATGCTGGGGATCGCCCTCGACACCTCGGTCGACGACTTTCGTCGTGCGCTCACCAAACCCAAGGCGATGGCGGTGGGTATTGCTGCGCAGTTCCTGCTGTTGCCGGCAGTGACTTTTCTCCTGACGCTGATTCTCTCGCCGGCTCCGTCGGTAGCACTCGGCATGATCCTGGTGGCGTGCTGCCCGCCAGGGAACATCTCGAACGTCCTGACTCACCGGGCGGGCGGCGACGTCGCACTCTCGGTGTCCATGACGGCGGTGTCGAACGTCCTCGCGATCTTCCTTATGCCGCTCAATCTTGCGTTCTGGGGGAGCCGACGCCCGGAGACCGACGCTCTGTTGCAGTCCGTGAACCTGAATGCGCTCGAGATGGTCGCGCAAATCGCCCTGATCATCGGTGTGCCGTTCGTTCTCGGCATCTGGGCGGCACGAAGGTTTCCGGAGATCGCCGCGAAAGCGCAGCCTTGGGTGAAAAACGGTTCGTTGGTGGCGTTGTTGATCTTCATCGTCGCGGGGGTGTCGGGGAACGCGTCGTACTTCGTCGACTACATCGGGGTGGTACTGCTCGCGGTCTTCCTGCACGACACGGTTGCCCTCGCACTGGGATACTTCTGCGGCGCCGTCACCGGGTTGAACGAATACAGCCGTCGCGCCGTCTCTTTCGAGGTCGGCATCCGTAATGCCGGACTGGGGCTTGGCCTGGTGTTCACGTTCTTCGACGGGCTCGGTGGCATGGCCATCGTGGCCGGCTGGTGGGGAATCTGGGACATCATCGCCGGGTTGGCTCTGGCGACGATCTGGTCCAAGCGACGCGCCCGAAAGGCGGTACCGGCATGACCGTCGCACTCGTCACGGGCGGGAACGGGTTCCTGGGTACCGCTGTCATCGACGCACTGATCGCGCAGGGCATCGCCGTCGTCTGTGTCGACCTCACGGTCAAGGACACGCCGGACGATCGCATCCGCCGCGTCAGGGCGGACGTCTGCGACCCCACAGAGTTGGGGCGGGTGTTCGGTCAGTACCGACCGAACGTCGTGATCCACCTTGCGTCCATCGTGAATCCCGGCAAGAACACGACAGCAGAGCAGGAGTATCGCGTCGACGTCGACGGGACACGAAACGTGCTCGCGGCCTGCGTCGAACACGGGGTTGGACGGATCGTCGTGTCTTCGTCCGGAGCGGCGTACGGCTACCACTCCGACAACCCACCGTGGATCACCGAGGACGTACCTGTCCGAGGCAACGACGAATTCACATACAGTCGCCACAAACGCTTGGTCGAAGAGATGCTCGCCGAATATCGCGTCGAACACCCGGAGTTGGAACAGGTTGTCTTCCGGATCGGCACGATCTTGGGTGAGAGCGTCGACAATCAGATCACCGCGTTGTTCGATCGCCGCAAGCTGCTCAAGGTTGCCGGGAGCGACAGCCCCTTCGTCTTCGTCTGGCACACCGATGTCGCGGGCGCTTTTGCGGAGGCCGTGACCGGAAACCAAGTGGGCATCTTCAATGTCGCGGGCGACGGCGTGCTGACCGTCGACGAGTTGGCTTCCCGGATGGGCAAGAGCACGGTGACGCTTCCTGCATGGTTGTTGCGAGGCGTTCTACGCGTCGGACGGCGATTGGGCGTAACGGAACACGGTCCGGAGCGCGTCGGATTTCTCCAGTACCGACCGGTTCTCGACAATCGGCGGCTCAAGGAACAGTTCGGATACGTCCCCGAATATTCGAGCGAGGAAGCGTTTGCCGCGTATCTCGCGTCACGCTGACCCCTTCGACGGACGGTCGTGGAAGGATCGGAATTGTCCGTCGGCGTTTTCGAGAAGGGACTGACAGTGTCACGAAATGATGGGTCCGAACATGATGGGTCCGAGCACGATGGTTCCGTGCACCAGGTAGTCGAGGCCGCCAGTGCACTCGACGACAAGGACTTCCTCGCGGTCGTCCGCGCAGTGGTCGAGCGCCGTCCGAGTTTGTCGGTCCTTCTTTCCGTGGTGGACACCGCTGCCGCGAGCCTCGAGCCGAACCGCGTCGAGGACGAGAACGAGATCACCGACGCCGAAGAAGTCGAACTGCCCGACACCGTTGTGGAGGTCGACGAGATCATCGACGTCCCGGTGGTACTTGCGACCGATCCGAGAATTCCCGAACCCGACTACACCGAAGGCGGAGTGCCCACTTTCGACCGCGTTCGGGAGAAGATAGAGGGCGCTTCGGTACTTCAATAGGTTCGTCCGAACTGGCGCACGAGAGTCCTGCCGGAAAGTCCGTGGACGAGCGGTGGGACGAGCGCCAGAAGGCCGCAAAGGCCAAGCTCGAGGAGATCCGGCGATCCATGGGTAAGTAATTATGCATTCCGATGCACAATGATGCATACTGTGTGACATGACTGAAGGTGGTACGACCGAGAACGCACGCAAGCCGATCAGAGTCGCCGTTGCCGGCGCCAGTGGGTACGCCGGTGGTGAGGTTCTGCGTCTGCTCCTCGGGCACCCCTCCTATGCCGACGGCAGTCTGGTGATCGGTTCGCTGACCGCCGGTGGCAACGCCGGTTCGACGCTCGGTGAGCATCATCCGCACTTGCTTCCACTCTCTTCGCGGGTACTCGAAGAGACCACTGTCGAGATCCTCTCGGGTCACGACGTCGTCTTCCTCGGTCTCCCACACGGAAATTCGGCTCAGTACGCCAAGTTGCTGCCCGAGTCGACGGTCATCATTGACTGCGGCGCGGACTTCCGGCTGCAGGATCCCGCAGCCTGGGAGAAGTACTACAAGAGCGCTCATGCCGGCACCTGGCCCTACGGTCTTCCTGAATTGCCCGGTGCCCGTGAGAAATTGGTAGGCGCAACCCGCATCGCCGTTCCGGGCTGCTACCCGACGGCAGCGAGCCTCGCGCTGGCCCCGCCGTTGCCGCGGGGATCGTGGACTCACACGTGAACGTGGTTGCGGTCAGTGGCACTTCGGGCGCCGGCCGGGCACCGAAGGCTGATCTGCTGGGTTCCGAGGTCATGGGCTCCGTCCGTGCGTACGGCGTCGGCGGCGTCCATCGCCACACCCCTGAGATCATTCAGAATCTCTCGGCCGCAGGCGGCAAGGACATCAGTGTCTCCTTCACTCCGGTGCTCGCGCCCATGCCGCGCGGCATCCTCGCGACCTGCACGGCAGCCACCACGGCCACCGAAGAGCAGGCACGCGAAATCTACGAAAAGGCATACAACGACGAGCCGTTCATTCATGTGCTGCCTGCCGGCATCTTCCCGCAGACCGGCGCTGTGATCGGATCCAACGCCGTGCAGATCGGGGTCACCGTGGACGCCGACGCCGGTCAGCTCGTTGTCATCTCGGCAATCGACAATCTCACCAAGGGCACCGCCGGTGGCGCGGTGCAATCGATGAATCTCGCCCTTGGCCTACCCGAGACCGCAGGTCTCTCTACCGTGGGAGTAGCTCCGTGAGCACCGACAATCCGCAGCAGATCGACAACGCAATCGAGCCTGACGCGACCGTTGCAGACGTGGTTCACGTCGCCGGGGACGTCTGCTCCGCACGCAGGGCGTCACCGCACCTGCCGGATTCCGCGGTGCCGGAATTGCTGCCGGTATCAAGAAGAGTGGCAAGTCGGACCTCGCATTGGTGCTCAACGAGGGACCCGATCTGGCCGCTGCCGGCGTCTTCACCCTGAACAAGGTCAAGGCAGCTCCGGTGCTCTGGTCTCAGCAGGTCCTGACGACGGGCAAGCTGCGCGCGGTGGTGCTCAACTCGGGCGGCGCGAACGCCTGCACGGGCGCGGGTGGATTCCAGGATGCACACAAGACTGCCGAGGAAGTTGCTTCGGCACTGAGTAATTGGGGCACCGAGACGGGCGCGATCGAGGTCGCTGTCTGTTCGACCGGACTTATCGGTGACCGCTTGCCCATGGACAAGCTGATCCCCGGTGTCACCGAGGTGGTGCACGAACTGGCCGGCGGAATCTCCGGCGGCACCGACGCGGCATACGCGATCATGACCACCGATACCGTGCCGAAGCAGGCGTCGCTGCACCACGCGAACAAATGGAACGTCGGCGGAATGGCCAAGGGCGCAGGCATGCTCGCGCCTGCGCTGGCCACCATGCTGTGCGTCGTCACGACCGACGCTGTCGCAACGGCGGATCAGCTCGATACCGCTCTGCGCGCCGCCACCCACCTGAGCTTCGATCGCCTCGACGTCGACGGCGCCACGTCCACCAACGACACAGTGCTCCTGTTGGCCTCCGGCGCCAGCGGTGTCACGCCGACGCAGGACGAACTGAACGCCGCAGTGCTGGCCGTGTGTGATGATCTCGCGGATCAGTTGATGGCAGACGCCGAGGGTGTCACCAAGCGGGTCAAGGTGACGGTTCGCGGCGCGGCGTCCGAGTCCGATGCGTTGATCGGCGCCCGGACCATCGCCCGCGACAGCCTGGTCAAGACAGCGCTTTTCGGTTCCGATCCCAATTGGGGTCGCGTTCTCGCCGCAGTGGGTATCGCTCCCATCGAGCTCGATCCCGATCGAATCAGTGTGTCCTTCAACGGGAGTCCCGTCTGCATCGACGGCGTCGGTGCTCCGGGGGCGCGTGAGGTGGACCTGAGTGGGATCGACATCGAACTCGACATCGATCTGGGAATCGGCAACGAGTCCGTGAGCATTCGCACCACGGACCTCTCGCATGCTTACGTCGAAGAGAACTCGGCGTATTCGTCATGACCGAGACGTATCCCGTGATCAGCGAGCATCAGAAGGCGCATGTCCTCGCCGACGCGCTGCCGTGGCTGCAGCGATTCCGAGACAAGGTGGTCGTGGTCAAGTACGGCGGAAACGCCATGATCGACGAGACGCTCAAAACGGCATTTGCCGCCGACATGGCGTTCCTGCGGACTGTCGGCATCCACCCCGTCGTCGTGCACGGCGGCGGCCCGCAGATCAACGCGATGCTGGCACGCCTTGGCATGAAGGGTGAGTTCCGCGGTGGTTTCCGGGTCACGACGCCCGAGGTGATGGACGTCGTCCGGATGGTGCTCTTCGGTCAGGTGGGCCGTGAACTCGTCGGGCTGATCAACGCGCACGGTCCCTACGCGGTCGGTATCTCCGGTGAGGATGCGCACCTGTTCACCGCTACTCGACGCACTGTTGCGGTCGAGGGAGAGCAGACCGACATCGGCCTGGTCGGAGACGTCACTACCGTGAACCCGGACGCGGTACTCGATCTCATTGCAGCAGGACGTATTCCGGTGGTCTCGACCATCGCACCCGACGCCGACGGTGTCGTCCACAACATCAACGCCGATACCGCTGCTGCCGCACTGGCCGAGGCGATCGGTGCCGAGAAGCTCGTTGTCCTCACCGACGTCGAGGGCCTGTACACCGATTGGCCGGACCGATCCTCGCTGGCCACCGAGATCGACACCGACGCCCTTGCTCAGTTGTTGCCGAGTCTCGATGCCGGCATGGTGCCCAAGATGGAGGCCTGCCTTCGCGCGGTGCGCGGAGGTGTGCCGTCGGCGCACGTGATCGACGGTCGGCTCGAACATTCAGTCCTACTCGAACTTTTCACCGGTGAAGGAATCGGCACGATGGTCGTGCCGGGTTCCTCGGTCGCCGGTCCCCAGCAGGGAGCTATCTCATGAGCACGATCGATCTGCAGCAGCGGTGGTCCGCTTCGCTGATGAACAATTACGGCGTACCCCGGGTTGCTCTCGTCCGCGGTGACGGCGCCGTACTCACCGACGCCGACGGCAAGCAGTACGTCGACTTCCTGGCCGGAATCGCCGTCAACATCCTCGGACACGGACATCCGGCCGTCGTCGAAGCCGTGACTACTCAGCTGTCGACACTCGGCCACGTGTCCAACCTGTACGCCAGCGAGCCGGTCGTCGAGTTGGCGGAGCAGCTGCTCGCTCATCTCGGCAACGTCACCGGGCGCGCGTTCTTCTGCAACTCCGGTACCGAGGCGAACGAGGCTGCCTTCAAGCTCGCTCGCGCCACCGGCCGGAAGAAGATCATCGCAGCCGAAGGCTCCTTCCACGGTCGCACGATGGGGCACTCGCTCTGACGGGTCAGCCGGCCAAGCGGGCGCCGTTCGAACCGATGCCCGCCGGTGTCGAGTTCGTGCCGTACGGCGACGTCGAGGCACTCGAGCAGGCCGTCGATTCCGACACCGCCGCTGTGTTCCTCGAACCGATCATGGGTGAGGGCGGCGTCGTGGTGCCACCCGAGGGATACCTCGTCGAGGCTCGGCGGATCACCGCCGAACGTGGTGCGCTGCTCGTACTCGACGAAGTGCAGACCGGCATCGGCCGGACCGGCTGGTTCTACGCACATCAGGCAGTCGGCATCGTGCCAGACGTCATCACTCTTGCGAAGGGACTCGGCGGCGGAATGCCGATCGGCGCCTGCATCGCGACCGGGGCAACGGCAGAGTTGTTCGGACCGGGCAAGCACGGTACGACGTTCGGTGGCAATCCGGTGTGCGCTGCGGCGGCGCTTGCCGTGCTGAAAACCATTGCAGCGGAAGACCTGATCTCACGCGCCGACAGCTTGGGCAAATCGATCTCGGCGGGCATCGAAGATCTGGGCCATCCGTTGGTCGACTACGTACGGGGATCAGGACTGTTGCTGGGTGTCGTGCTGACCGAGGACGTCGCGCCGGCAGTGGAAAACGCAGCGCGCGAAGCCGGGTACCTTGTGAATGCAGCGCAACCCGGAGTGATCCGGTTGGCGCCGCCGCTCATCCTCACGGACGAGCAGGCCGAAACCTTCGTGGCAGCACTACCTGCCATCTTCGACAGTGCACTATCGGCTGACCAGCCGGGGGAGAAGTGACTACCGTGGTGAAACACTTTCTCAGGGACGACGATCTGACTCCTGCGCAGCAGGCCGAAGTTCTCGAACTCGCAGCGATTCTCAAGAAGGACCCGTTCGCTCGGCGTCCGCTCGAGGGTCCCCGCGGAGTCGGTGTCATCTTCGAGAAGAACTCGACGCGTACACGTTTCTCGTTCGAGATGGGCATCGCACAGATGGGCGGTCACGCTGTCGTCGTCGACGGGCGCAGCACTCAACTCGGTCGTGAAGAGACGTTGGCGGACACCGGACGCGTTCTCTCCCGTTATGTCGACGCCGTCGTGTGGCGCACGTTCGGCCAGAAGCGCTTGGAGCAAATGGCAACGGGTGCAACGATTCCCATCGTCAATGCATTGTCCGACGAATTTCATCCCTGTCAGGTTCTGGCCGATCTGCAAACGCTGATCGAACAGAAGGGTGAGCTCAAGGGGCTGAAGCTGACCTACCTGGGCGACGGCGCCAACAACATGGCTCACTCGCTGATGCTCGGCGGAGTGACCGCAGGCATAGACGTCACCATCGCAAGCCCCGCCGGCTTCGAACCGGCGGACTGGGTCGTGGCAGCAGCACGCAAACGCGCCGAGGAAACCGGCGCGACCATCACCCTGACGCAGGACCCACAGGCCGGCGTCGTCGGCGCCGACGCGTTGGTCACCGACACCTGGACCTCGATGGGTCAGGAGAACGACGGGCTCGATCGAGTCGGACCTTTCCGTCCGTTTCAGATCAACAAGGAACTGCTCGCAAAAGCAGATCCGAAGGCTGTCGTCCTGCACTGCCTGCCGGCCCATCGCGGCGAAGAGGTCACCGACGAGGTTCTCGACGGACCCCAGAGCGTCGTCTGGGACGAGGCGGAGAACCGTCTGCACGCCCAGAAGGCGTTGCTCGTGTGGCTGCTGGAACAGCGAACCCAACTGGACCAGGCGTGAGCGTCGCTCCCACTCGGGCCGGTCGCCAGTCGCGCATCATCGCGCTGCTGGCGGCGCACCCCGTCCGAAGTCAGACGGAGTTGGCGGCGTTGCTCGGTGCCGAGGGCATCGAAGCGACGCAGGCCACTCTCTCGCGTGACCTCGAAGAGTTGGGAGCGGTGAAACTGCGCGCCGCCGACGGCGGCGCCGGTGTTTACGTGGTGCCGGAGGACGGGAACCCGGTACGCGGTGTGTCCGGCGGTACCGACCGTCTCTCACGGCTGTTGGGTGAGTTGTTGGTCTCCACCGATTTCAGCGGCAACATGGCGATCCTCCGGACACCGCCGGGGGCCGCGCACTACCTCGCGAGCGCACTGGATCGGTCCTCGATGCCGGACATCGTGGGCACGATCGCCGGAGATGACACCATCTTCGTAGTGGCCCGGGAACCGCTTTCCGGAGCGGAACTCGCGGCCATGATCGAATCGCTCGCCTGACCCCTTATTCTTTGATAGAGATTTTCAACCGAAGGAGCACAAAAACCATGGCCGATCGCGTCGTACTCGCCTACTCGGGCGGGCTGGACACTTCTGTTGCCATCAGTTGGATCGGTAAGGAGACGGGCGCTGAAGTTGTCGCCGTCGCCATCGATCTGGGGCAGGGTGGCGAGGACATGGAGGTCGTGCGTCAGCGCGCGATCGACTGCGGCGCAGTCGAATCCGTTGTCGTCGACGCCCGCGACGAGTTCGCGGACGAATACTGCCTGCCGACCATCGCGGCCAACGCCCTGTACATGGACCGCTACCCGCTCGTCTCGGCCATCAGCCGTCCGCTGATCGTCAAGCACATCGTCGAAGCTGCACGCTCGCACGGCGGCACCATCGTCTCGCACGGTTGCACCGGTAAGGGCAACGACCAGGTTCGCTTCGAGGTCGGATTCGGCGCCCTCGCACCCGACCTGCAGGTCATCGCACCGGTCCGCGACTACGCCTGGACCCGCGAGAAGGCCATCGCCTTCGCCGAAGAGAACAACATCCCGATCAACGTCTCCAAGAAGTCGCCGTTCTCGATCGACCAGAACGTCTGGGGCCGCGCCGTCGAGACCGGATTCCTCGAGGATCTGTGGAACGCGCCGACGAAGGACGTCTACGACTACACCCAGGACCCGACGGTCAACTGGAACGCACCCGACGAGCTCATCATCAGCTTCGACAAGGGCCGCCCGGTCGCCATCGACGGCCGCCCGGTGTCGGTTCTCGAAGCCATTCAGGAACTGAACAAGCGCGCAGGCGCTCAGGGCGTCGGCCGTCTCGACGTCGTCGAGGACCGTCTCGTGGGCATCAAGAGCCGTGAGATCTACGAAGCTCCCGGCGCCATGGTTCTCATCACCGCACACCAGGAACTCGAGCACGTCACCCTCGAACGCGAACTCGGTCGCTACAAGCGTCAGATGGAGCAGCGTTGGTCCGAGCTGGTCTACGACGGCCTCTGGTTCTCGCCCCTCAAGGACGCACTGGACACGTTCGTCGACAAGACGCAGGAACGCGTTACCGGCGACATCCGTCTCTTCCTGCACGGTGGAGCCATCACCGTCAACGGTCGTCGCAGCCCGGAGTCGCTCTACGACTTCAACCTCGCGACGTACGACGAGGGCGACAGCTTCGACCAGTCCGCATCGAAGGGCTTCGTCGAGATCCACGGTCTGTCGTCGAAGGTCGCCGCGAAGCGCGATCTGGGACTCTGAGCCATGACGGCTCACGGTGACGGAGACGCTCAAAAACACGGCACCAACGAAGGTGCGCTGTGGGGCGGGCGGTTCGAGTCCGGACCGGCCGCTGCCATGGCGGCGCTGAGCAAGTCGACTCACTTCGACTGGGTCCTCGCTCCGTACGACGTGCGGGCGTCGCAGGCGCATGCGCGTGTGCTGAACAAGGCAGGCCTGCTCAGCGAAGCCGACCTCGTGACAATGCTCGACGGCCTCGACCGCCTGGCGGCAGATGTTGCCAGTGGCGCCTTCGGGCCCAGCGAGTCGGACGAGGACGTACACGGCGCACTCGAGCGTGGTCTGATCGAGCGTGTCGGGCCTGAGGTCGGTGGGCGCCTGCGTGCTGGACGTTCGCGAAACGACCAGGTGGCCACGCTGTTCCGCATGTGGCTTCGCGATGCAGTCCGCCGCATCTCCACCGGAGTTCTCGACGTGGTCGACGCATTGGCGACTCAGGCCGGGGCGCATCCGGATGCCGTGATGCCGGGCAAGACGCACCTGCAGGCGGCTCAGCCGGTCCTGTTGGCGCATCACCTGCTCGCTCACGCACATCCACTGTTGCGGGACGTGCAGCGCCTTCGCGACTTCGACGTGCGAGCTGCGGTGTCCCCGTACGGTTCCGGTGCACTGGCCGGTTCCTCACTCGGACTCGATCCCGAAGCGATTGCGGCGGAACTGAAGTTCGACAGCTCGGCCGAGAACTCGATCGACGCAACGGCTTCGCGTGATTTCGCAGCCGAGGCAGCGTTCGTGCTCGCAATGATCGGTGTCGATCTCTCCCGTATGGCGGAAGAGATCATCATCTGGAGCACACCGGAGTTCGGCTACATCACGCTTGCCGACGCGTGGTCGACGGGATCGTCGATCATGCCGCAGAAGAAGAATCCGGATGTCTCGGAACTCACGCGCGGTAAGTCGGGTCGTTTGATTGGCAACCTGACCGGATTGTTGGCGACGCTCAAGGCTCAGCCGCTGGCGTACAACCGCGATCTGCAAGAGGACAAGGAACCGGTTTTCGACTCGGTTGCGCAGCTCGAGATGCTGCTCCCGGCCATCACCGGTCTGGTGCAGACGCTCGAGTTCCACACCGAGCGCATGGCGGAACTAGCTCCGGCAGGGTTCACGTTGGCCACCGACATCGCGGAGTGGATGGTGCGTCAGGGCGTGCCGTTCCGGGTTGCCCACGAGGCTGCCGGAGCGTGCGTGCGTGTCGCCGAAGCACGAGGGGTCGGACTCGAAGATCTCACCGACGAGGAGCTGGCCGGCGTCGACAGCGCGCTGACACCCGCTGTTCGTGAGGTGCTGACAGTCGAGGGTTCCATTGCTTCGCGCAACGCGCGAGGCGGCACTGCGGGGGTGCGGGTTGCCGAGCAGCTGGACGGAGTCAAAGCAGTGGCGCAGTCACTGCGGGAATGGACCCTGTGACCTCGCGGTCACGAGTGTTGTCGCTCTCTTTTCGGCAGTAGTCCTTCGATCGTACGCGGTCAGGTAGCAGAATTTGCTCCCTGACCGCGTACGCGTATTCGTCGTCAGTAGGCTTGTCGCGCGCGGGAAAAATGAGACTGACGTCACATGGTGAGTAACTTGGGAGTGAAATGGTGGGATTGAATTCCAAGTCTGTGCTGGGCCCGATTCGTCGGGTGGTTGCGACAGCACAAAACGGCCTCGAGGTCGTCCGGTTGGGTGGGCTGGAAACGGATGCGACCACGTCGCCGTTCGAGATCGTCGAACGCGCAGCGATGTATCGGCTACGGCGCTACTTCCCGGACAGTGACCCGGAAACCGTCGGCGCACCGATCTTGCTGATCCCGCCGATGATGATGTCGGCGAACGTGTACGACGTGACCCGTGACCAGGGCGCTGTGGGAATTCTGCACGAGATGGGCCTTGATCCCTGGGTCGTCGATTTCGGTTCGCCCGACTCCGAAGAGGGCGGTTGGGATCGTAACCTCGCCGATCACATCATCGCTCTCAGCGACATCGTCGATCACATCCACCGTCACACCGGAAAAGATGTTCACATCTCCGGTTATTCGCAGGGTGGCATGTTCGCCTATCAGGCTGCCGCCTATCGGCGTAGTCGAAACATCGCCAGCGTCATCACCTTCGGCAGTCCGGTCGACACACTCGCCGCGCTACCCTTCGGCATCCCGGCGGGATTGGCAACCAAGGGTGCAGATTTCCTCGCCGATCACGTCTTCAATCGCCTGGCGGTCACCGGGTGGATGGCCCGTACCGGGTTCCAGTTGCTCGATCCCGTGAAGACGCTGAAGATGCGCGTCGACTTTCTGCTTCAACTGCACGACCGGGAGGCGTTGCTTCCGCGGGAGCAGCAACGACGCTTCCTCGCGACCGAGGGTTGGGTCGCGTGGTCGGGGCCCGCGGTAGCCGAACTGCTCAAGCAGTTCATCGTGCATAACCGAATGATGACCGGTGGGTTCGTCATCAAGGATCAATTGGTCTCGCTCGCCGAGATCACCTGCCCCATCCTGGCATTCGTCGGCGAGGTCGACGACATCGGCCAGCCGCAAGCGGTTCGAGGCATCAGTCAAGCCGCTCCGCGGGCGAAGGTCTACGAATCTACCTTGCGTGCAGGCCATTTCGGTTTGGTTGTCGGTTCCACCGCGGCCAATCACACCTGGCCGAGCACCGGTGAATTCGTACAGTGGACCGAGACGGGTGGACCCCTCCCGGACCGTATCGCGAACATGGTCTACGGCGCCGACCTCGAAGACCAGACCGGTGTGTCGATCAGCAATCGGATCATCCACACCGTCGCCTCGGTCGCTGAAGTAGGTGCAGGAGTCACCAAGGGAATCAGTGACCTTGCCGCCGGTGCGTTGCGCGGCACTTTCGAATTGTCGGGAGAAGCGGCACGAGCGTTGCCACGTCTGGCTCGACTCAACCAGATTCAGCCGCACACCAAGATCTCGCTGAGCCAGTTGCTGGCGGAGCAGCGTCGAAAGGCGCCGAACGGCGAGTGCTTCCTCTTCGACAATCGCGTGCACACCTATGAAGCGGTCAACGCGCGTATCGACAATGTCGTGCGTGGATTGATCTCCGTGGGAGTGCGTCCGGCAGCGCATGTCGGTGTCCTGATGGAGACCCGCCCCAGCGCACTCGCGGCCATCGCGGCCCTGTCGCGACTTGGTGCCGTCGCGGTCATGCTTCCGCCAGGCTCCGACATCACGGCGGCGGTCAAGCTGGGGTCGGTCGATCGGATCATCACCGATCCGGAAAACGTCGATGCTGCAGTGGTTACCGGTCGGCCGGTACTGGTGCTCGGCGGCGGCGATGCCCGTGGCCTCGAGGTGGATCCGTCACACGACGTGATCGATCTCGAACAAATCGATCCGACGAAGGTCAATCTGCCCGGGTGGTACCGACCGGATCCCGGTGTCGCCCGCGAACTCGCCTTCATCATCTTTGCGGAATCCGGCGGTGTGCTCGAAGCCAAGCAGATCACCAACTACCGGTGGGCATTGTCGGCCTTCGGCACGGCCACGGCGGCAGATCTCGATCGCGGTGACACCGTGTACTGCCTTGCGCCACTCCATCATTCGTCGAGTCTGCTCGCGACCATCGGTGGTGCCATGGCCGGTGGCTCACGCATTGCGCTCTCACGTGGACTGAACCCCGCGAGGTTCGTCGAGGAAATCCACCGCTACGGCGTGACGGTCGTGAGTTACACGTGGTCGATGATGCGCGAGATACTCGACGAGGATCTTCTTCTCATCGACGGTAGTCATCCGGTCCGCCTGTTCATCGGTTCGGGCATGCCCCATGGTCTGTGGAAGCGGACAACGGAGGCGTTCGACCCCGCGCAGGTACTCGAGTTCTATGCGTCGACCGAAGGCGACGTGATTCTTGCCAATGTTGCAGGCTCCAAAGTTGGTTCCAAGGGGCGCCCGCTGCCGGGTAGCGCGCAGGTGCGGTTGGCGGCATACGACCCGCTGAGTGGTCGGCTCCTCGAGAACGGAAACGGATTTGTCCGTGAGTGCGCCGAAGACGAGGTCGGATTGCTGCTCGGGCGCGCGGGATTCACCGCCGATCTTTCGGGCGGAGCCATGCGAGGTCTCTTCCAAGCCGGCGATTCGTGGATTCCCACCGAAAATCTCTTCCGCCGGGACGCCGACGGCGACTACTGGCTGATCGACCACAAGAACACGGTCATTTCCACGCTCCGCGGTCCCGTGTTCACCCAGCCGATCGTCGACGCGTTGTCGAGTGTGGCGCGGGTGGATCTTGCCGTCGCATACGGAGTCGGTGACGCGCCGCATCAGCTGGCGGTCGCTGCCGTGACATGGCGTCCGGGACGGCAGTTCCGTTCTGCCGAGCTTGCAGAGGCCCTCTCGCGCATCGCTTTCGACGCTCGTCCGGATATCGTGCACGTGGTTGACGAGATCCCGGTGGGTTCGTCGTACCGTCCGAGCTCCACTGCGTTGGCTGCGGCCGGATTGCCGGCGCCGGGGCCACGGACCTGGTTCCTCGATTCCGAGTCGCAGTCGTACAAGCGGCTGACCAAGGCAATCGCCGCGCAGTTGATGCCGACGAGGGTGAGCACCGGAGCACGGTAGCCTGAGGACATTCTGTTTGATCGGTTCGAGAGGACTCACGTGGCTATTGATTCGACGTTGCTCAGCATTTTGGCCTGCCCCCAGGACAAAGGCCCGCTGCTGCTGGTCGGGGACGAGTTGCTCTACAACCCGCGCCTGCGGCGTGCCTACCCGATCGAGAACGGCATTCCCGTTCTGTTGATCGACGAGGCACGCGATGTAGCGGACGACGAACACGAGAAGTTGCTCGCGCGGGCTGAAGGCTAGATCGGTAATTCACCGGTCAGGTACCGCTGGAGGTTCGGCGCCACCAGCGGTACCAACGCGTCAACGCTCAATGATGCGAGTGGTTCGAGTCCGAGCACATATCGCGTGACAAGCAGTCCGGCCATCTGAGAGGCCACCAATTCCGCTCTGATCAAGCCGGTACCAGGTGGTGTGTCCACCCGCGGAATGATGTCGCGCAATACGACATCGAGCAGAAAGCTCTGGATCAACTGCGATCCGTCGCCGGAAATGGCTGATCGAAAAGCCGCCAGAATCGCCGGCTGGTGTTCCGAATCCCATAGCCCGATCACCGCCCGGAGAAGGCTTTCGCCGAGGTTTTCGGTCGGGGAGGTGTGAACCGGTCCCAGTACCTTTGCTGGATCGATCGGTAGCGCGATCGCAGCGGTGAACAACTGCTCCTTGCTCCCGAAATGGTGATGAATCATAGCCGGATCGACGTCAGCGGCCGCAGCTATCGATCGAACGGTTGTTCGTCGAAAACCGTTCTGGGAGAACGCCCGTCGCGCCGAATCGAGGATCTGCGCGCGAGTCTCCGACTTGCCCGGTCGTCGCCCCGAACGAATCGGTGCAGGACTCGTGTCCTTGTCGGTCATGGAGTGCGGCGATCGAGTGTGGCCGCGGCCAGCGAGAGTGCGGCGGCGGCGAAGCCCGCCATGACGGCGAGATCACGCCACATCTGACCCGTCGCGTCGGCATGCATCGACACTTGCTGAAGTGCGTCGACGGCGTAGCTCAAGGGGAGGACGTTGCTGATCCATTCGAGCCAGGTCGGCAATTGGTCGCGCGGTACCAGGAGTCCGCAGAGGAAGAGCTGTGGAACCACAACTACCGGCATGAATTGCACCGCTTGGAACTCGGTCTTCGCGAATGCGCTGGCCAACAGGCCTAGCGCAACGCCCAGTATTGCGCCGAGAACTGCAATGACGATGACCCAGGCAAGACTGCCGGCGATGGTGAGTCCGAGGAATCCGAAAGCAACCGCGCACGCGAGGGCTGCCTGGGCGGCGGCGGAGAGCGAAAATGCCGCCCCGTATCCGGCGAGAAGGTCGAGTTTGCCCATCGGTGTGGTGAGCAGGCGTTCGAGGGTTCCTGAACTGCGTTCGCGCTGCATGGCGATGGACGTGACCAGGAACATGACGACAAACGGCAAGATTCCCAACATCGTGATCGCCACTCGTTGGAAGAGCGAAACCTGGCCGGGTGGCGTCGGGACGTCTTGGTAGAGGAAATAGAGCAGAATCATCAGTAACGACGGGACCAACAAGATCATGGCCACCGTGCGGTGATCTTGGCGGAGCTGAAGCAGAATGCGTACGGTCGTAGCACCGAAGATCCTGATGCTCATGATATTTCGCCTCCGACGGGTGAAGTCCGAATCAGCTCGAGAAAGGCGTCCTCGAGCCGTTCACATCTGGTTTTGGCGCGCAATTCATCGGGTGTGAGTTGAGCGAGGAGGTGCCCGTCTCGCATCAGGATCAGCTCAGCGCAGTGGTCGGCCTCATCCATGACGTGGCTGGAGACCAACAGGGTGGTTCCGCTGCGAGCAAGGTCAGCGAATCGTTCCCACAATTCGACGCGAAGCACCGGATCGAGGCCGACGGTCGGTTCGTCGAGGATCAACACATCAGGTGACGCCACCAACGCGCAAGCCAGCGAGACTCGCCCGCGTTGACCACCAGACAGATCGGCGGCGGTCTGGTCGGCGTATCGGCTCAATCCGACGGCGTCGACCGCTGCTGCGACGTCGGCGCCGGACTTGCCGTAAAGAGCGCCGAAGTACTGGACGTTTCGAGTGACCGTCAGGTCGCCGTACACGCTGGGGGATTGGGTGACATATCCGACCCGGTGGCGAAGAGCAACGGAACCGGCGAGATCGCCCAGCACTCTGACCTCACCACTTTCGACGATCTGTGTTCCGACAATCGCGCGCATCAGGGTTGTCTTGCCGCAGCCGGACGGGCCGAGCAGTCCGGTGATCGATCCTGCTGATACCTGCAGGTCAAGCGAGTGAAGAACTTCGTGCTTGCCGCGAATGACTCGTAGTCCGCGGATATCTATTGCCGGCGTTGTGGTCACGGTTCGCCTCGTTTCAATAATTCATCACTTGTTGAATTATGCGACTCGGCCGACCGATGAGTCAACGGCGTGGGCACAATCGAAGGGTGAGCATCGAGACCTTGGAAAATGTGGAGAACCCGTTGGAAGCGGGCCTGACAATTCTCGGCTCGACCCTGACCGTCGACGACATCTCGCTGAGGATCGTCGAGGTCGAGGCGTACGGAGGGGAGAAGGACGGGCCATGGCCGGATCCGGCAGCACATTCGTATCGGGGGAGAACGCCGCGGAACAGCGTGATGTTCGGGCGGGCGGGGCGTCTCTACGTCTACCGCAGCTATGGAATGCATTTTTGTATGAACATCTCGTACGGCCCGGATGGTGTCGCGGGTGGTGTTCTGCTCCGAGCGGCCGAAATCGAGGCCGGTCACGATGTGGTGTCTGCTCGGAGATCGCCGGATCGACCATCTCACCAATGGGCCAGAGGGCCGGGTAATCTCGGTGCTTCTGTCGCAATCACGTTGGCGGACAACGGAACAGACGTGTTCAACCCTGCCTCGCGGATTCGGCTCGAATTGGGGGAGTCGAAGGAATGGGTCAGTGGACCGCGGGTGGGGGTCAGTACCGCGGCGGAGGTTCCGTGGCGCCTGTGGATTCCGGACTCGCGAGCGGTGTCCGCGTATCGCCGAAGCCCGCGAGCGCCGGTCATTTCGTGAAGATGGGATGATCGAGTCCGTGACTGAGAATATTCTCGACGAACTGACCTGGCGCGGGCTGATCGCCCAATCAACCGATCTCGACGCTTTGCGTAAAGATCTCGAGGCCGGACCGGTCACGTTGTATGCGGGCTTCGACCCGACCGGACCGAGCCTGCACGCAGGTCACCTGGTTCCGCTCCTCGCGCTCAAGCGGTTTCAGCGCGCCGGCAACCGCCCGATCGTTCTTGCCGGCGGTGCAACGGGCCTGATCGGAGACCCCCGTGACGTCGGGGAACGGACGATGAACTCCGCCGATACCGTCGCGGACTGGGCAGGTCGCATCCGTGGTCAGCTCGAACGATTCGTGGATTTCGACGATTCGCCGACGAGCGCGGTCATCGAGAACAACATGAACTGGACCGGCAAGATGTCGGCCATCGACTTCCTGCGTGATGTCGGCAAACACTTCTCCGTGAACGTCATGCTTGCGCGTGACACCGTGAAGCGTCGTCTCGAGTCGGACGGGATGTCGTACACCGAGTTCAGCTACATGCTGCTCCAGGCCAACGACTACCTGCACCTGCGACGCGACCTCGGCTGCACTCTGCAGGTCGGCGGGTCCGATCAGTGGGGCAACATCATTGCCGGCGTCGAACTCAACCGTCGTGTCGACGGTGAGAGCGTTCATGCAATGACGGTTCCGCTGGTGACCTCGGCCGATGGCAAAAAGTTCGGAAAGTCGACCGGTGGCGGAAGTTTGTGGCTCGACCCCGAGATGACCAGCCCGTACGCCTGGTACCAGTACTTCGTGAACACTGGCGACGCCGACGTGATCAAGTACCTGCGCTGGTTCACCTTCCTGACTGCGGACGAACTCGCGGAGCTGGAGACTGCAACAGCGGAGCGGCCGCATGCGCGAGAAGCGCAGAAGCGACTTGCCGCGGAGATGACGACCTTGGTTCACGGGGAACACAACACCCGTGCTGTCGAGCTCGCCAGTCAGGCGTTGTTCGGCAAGGCGGAGCTGGCGGAACTCGACGAGTCGACGCTAGCCGCGGCGCTGAAAGAAGCATCGGTCAGCGAATTGGCGCCGGGGGAGCCGCGCACGATCATCGATCTGCTCGTGACGAGCGGCTTGTGCGAGAGCAAGGGGCCGCTCGACGCGCCGTGAAAGAGGGCGGTGCTTCGGTGAACAACCAGAAGGTGTCGGCCGACGACTGGGAGCCCACCGCATCCGATCTGCTTCACGGCAGCTGGTTGGTCGTCCGGCGCGGAAAGCGCAACTTCGCCGGCGTGAGAATCCTTCCGAACTGACGTGTGTGGGGTCACAGTTGTCTAGCGGGGCTCCTGTGGCCGCTGGTGGCCCGCCTCCGGGCGGGCTACCAGCGGATTTAACCTGTCGAACATCTGCGACCTGCACGTTTGACGCTCAGTTTTCATTCGCGTAACTTTGTCCAAGTCAGAGCGACACGGACACCAACCCCGACCGACAGGCCGGGGAAACGCGGTTGGACGAAGTCGGAGACAATCACGCTCAGCGGGAACTTGCTTCCCTGGAGCGAACAAGCTAAGATTGTAACCCTTGCCCCGGAGCTTTCAACCTGGTTGAAGTGATGGTGTGTGCGTGTTCTTTGAGAACTCAACAGTGTGTCGATGAATGTCAGTGCCAAATTTTTTTTGGTACTTCACATCCGCGAATGATCAACCGCCTCTTGGGGTTTGGTTGGTTTGTGTGTGGTGTGAGTATTTTTCGTCGGTGATTGTTCATTCTTCCGTCTGAATGGTTGCCGACACATTTTTTGCTAGTTGAGTTTTTTTGCTAGTGATTTGACTCTTTTTGTCTATGACTGATTAGCCGGCCTTCGGGTTGGTGATATCTAGAGTCTTCAACGGAGAGTTTGATCCTGGCTCAGGACGAACGCTGGCGGCGTGCTTAACACATGCAAGTCGAGCGGTAAGGCCTTTCGGGGT